>NZ_CM166369.1:0-3678855 GCF_056838025.1 Bacillus sp. MC1252 | reverse complement strand
AAGGCTTCTCCCCCCTCCTTTTCTTTTTAAAATGACCAGTATCAAACTGTTATAGAACACGAAAAAGAGCAAATGGTCATTACCATTCGTGCACATACTTTGTTGAAAACAATTAATATAGTAGAAAAACGTCTTTTCGACAAATTACACAAGTTGTGGATAAACAATTCAACAAGCTGTGTAATAACTTTCCACAGGTTATCCACAGATTGTGGATAATGTAAATAGGTCAGATAAGTAATTAAGAGTTAAAACACAAATATAATATCAAAATAAACGAGATGGTGCAATGGGTGTCACAAACTTATCCACAAACTTTACATCCTGTTGAAAAATAATTATCCACACCGGTTATTTGTGTGAAAAAAATGTCGATAATGGATGTGGATAGTCTAAATATGCTGGAAAAATATCCACAACCTTGTTTTGGAGGTCTTTTAGGAGAAAAAAGAATAAAATGCTGGAAACTGAAAAAGAAGGTTTCTTCACTTGATAACTTGTGTTATGCTTATAAGGTTGATAATAAGAGTTTTATCATTGATATTGACAATCGATGGGTTACACAAATATAATGAGTTAGACTGTCTTAAACAGCTATTCCTCAGGGAGGTGTCATAAATGAAAAGAACGTTTCAACCAAATAACCGTAAGCGTAGTAAAGTTCATGGCTTCCGCAGCCGTATGAGTTCTAAAAACGGACGTCTAGTTTTAAAGCGACGCCGCAGCAAAGGTAGAAAAAAATTATCAGCTTAGGCCACTGAATAATGTCAGTGGTCTTTTTTACATAAAATCGTAAATGAATTGTCAGTTTTTATCGGAGTGGAAGAAAACATGAAGAAGCGAAACAGGCTAAAAAAAAATGAAGAGTTTCAAAAAGTGTTCAAAAAAGGTCAATCAATGGCTAATCGCCAATTCGTTATTTACCAGCTGGATCAACCGAATCAAGATGAACTGCGTTTAGGATTGTCTGTCAGTAAGAAGATTGGTAATGCAGTGATAAGAAATCGAATTAAACGACTGATCCGCCAGGTGTTTTTAGAGGAAGGTCATAAGTTAAAGCAAGAAAAAGATTATATTGTCATTGCACGAAAACCAGCGAGTGAATTGACCTTTGAGGAAACAAAGAAATCTCTCCAACATTTATTTAGAAAATCCGCTGTTTATCAACAACAACCGAAAAAGTCTTCGTAATAGAAACTTTCGTTGAATCAATTTTTAAAAGCGCTTCCTTCATCTAGTGAATTAAAATGAAACCACCACTTTGTAATGAAAAAATGTTACCATACTGATTAGGTGAGTCACTTTCGTAATCAATTCCAACTTAAATAAAGTTTGAAGTAATGGGAGGAATCTTGTTGAAAAGGCGATTATTACTAATATTTAGCTTGATTGGCGTGTTGGTTCTATTGGCAGGATGTACACAAATCAATGAACCAATTACATCAGATAGTGAGGGATTCTGGAATTCTTATATTGTTTACCCGCTATCTCAATTAATCACGTACATGGCAAATTTGACTGGTGAAAACTATGGTGTTGCGATCATTATTGTTACACTGTTAATTCGTTTGCTTATTTTACCATTAATGATTAAACAGTTAAGAAGTACAAAAGCAATGCAAGCTTTGCAGCCTGAATTGAAGAAGCTTCGTGAAAAATACAGCTCTAAAGATCAAAAAACACAGCAGCAGCTTCAGCAGGAAACAATGGCTCTTTTCCAAAAAAATGGTGTAAATCCATTAGCAGGGTGTTTCCCGATTTTAATTCAGATGCCAATCTTAATTGGTTTTTATCATGCGATTATGAGAACAGCTGAAATTAAAAAACATACATTCTTATGGTTTGACTTAGGCAGTCCAGATCCATTGTTTTTATTACCGATTATTGCGGGTGTAGCTACTTTCATTCAGCAGAAGCTGATGATGGCTGGAAATCCTTCGGACAACCCTCAAATGGCAATTATGCTTTGGGTCATGCCGATTATGATCGTTGTGTTTGCAATCAGTTTCCCAGCGGCACTTTCACTTTACTGGGTTGTAGGTAACCTTTTCATGATCATTCAAACATTGGTGATTAGAACACCTCAAGTACAAGTTGATACAAAAGAAAAAGCTGGCGGGAATAAAAAATGAAGGAAATAACTGCTGTCGGTCGTACAATCGAAGAAGCAGTAGATTCCGGACTTAAACAAATTCAGCTACTACAAGAAGAAGTTGATATCACAATAGTAGATGAAGGAAATAAAGGGTTTTTGGGATTATTTGGTAAAAGGCAAGCTGTTGTTAAGTTAATAGAAAAGAGAAATGCTTTCAAATTAGCTACACAGTATTTAGATAAAATTGTTAAATCAATTGATCCTAAAGCAAAAATTGTTTCCAAGAAGGAACCGAAAAAGATTTCTTTCCACATTGATGGAGATAAAACGGCATTAATGATTGGAAAAAGAGGACAAACTTTGTACTCATTAGAAACATTGGTGCAGTTAGTGTTTAATCGTTATTCCGATCAGTATCACCATATTACAATTGATATTGGAGATTATAGGAAGAAACGTCAAGAAGCACTTGAACAATACGCCATCAGGACGGCCAACCGTGTTTTAAAAACGAAGAGAAAGGTTCATTTAGAACCTATGCCTTCGAATGAACGAAAAGTCGTTCATGATACGATCGCCGCATTTTCTAAAGAACTTGCTACGGCTTCGGAAGATACAGGTAGCAAACGTCATGTTGTGGTGTTGTATAAAAAATAGCAGAAAGGCTAAGATTCAGCAAAGCTGGATTTTAGTCTTTTTTTATTGAAAAATTCCCTTTTTATAGAAGATTCATCCTTTATTTCTAAAAAGTTAGCGTGTTATTTGGATGAAAAACGCCATTTTTACATTGAAGTAAAGGGATCGGGGCGTTTAAATTTATTGGATTTAGGTGTAAGATGTGAAGATAAGTTGAGAACGTCGTTATTCACATGTGGATAAGTTAAGTGTTAAAATAGACAAGATGCAAAGTTGTGGATAATTAGATATGGGATACTTTCGCTTCGCTTTCATTTGTGGTATCTTTAAATTTTGGATTAAGCGTTTTTGATATAGAGATGGACAACGTCCATTTAATAGATAAAAGACTGTCTATTAAGTAGAGAAAGAGGTGAATGAGCGGTGGATACAATTGCAGCAATTTCTACACCAATGGGTGAAGGGGCAATTGCGATTATTCGTTTAAGTGGGCCTGATGCGGTACAGATTGCTGATCGTATGTATAAGGGGCCTAAGGAGAAAAAGCTTGTATCGGTGGATTCACATACCATTCATTATGGCCATATCGTGGATTCTAGTACTGAGCAAGTAATAGAAGAGGTCATGGTGTCGGTATTAAGAGCGCCAAAAACATTTACGAGAGAAGACGTTATTGAGATCAACTGCCATGGCGGAATTGTGACGGTAAATAAAGTATTGCAGCTTGCTTTAAGAGAAGGAGCAAGATTAGCGGAGCCAGGTGAGTTTACAAAACGTGCTTTCTTAAATGGAAGAATCGATCTGTCTCAAGCAGAAGCTGTAATGGACTTGATTCGTGCAAAGACAGACCGTGCGATGAATGTAGCGATCACTCAAATGGAGGGACGTCTCTCCGGTTTGATTAAACGACTTCGCGGTGAGATATTGGAGACACTCGCCCATGTTGAAGTAAATATAGACTATCCAGAGTATGACGATGTCGAAGAAATGACACATCGAGTCTTAGTTGAAAAAGCGACATCTGTGAAAAAGGAAATTGAATCGCTGCTGACGACTTCGCAGCAGGGGAAAATTCTTCGTGAGGGCTTATCCACTGTGATTATCGGAAGGCCGAATGTTGGGAAGTCTTCCTTGCTGAATAGTCTTGTACAGGAAACAAAGGCGATTGTGACGAATATTCCTGGAACAACGAGAGATGTCATTGAGGAGTATGTGAATGTAAGAGGGGTACCTCTTCGTCTAGTAGATACTGCGGGTATACGTGAGACTGAGGACATTGTTGAGCGTATAGGGGTTGAGCGATCTAGACAGGTCTTAAAAGAAGCCGACCTGATTTTACTTGTGCTCAATTATAGTGAGGAATTATCAGAAGAGGATATTAAGCTTTTTGAGGCTGTCTCAGGTATGGATATCATCGTGATTGTGAATAAGACAGATCTTGAGCCTAAGCTTGATGTAGAAAAGGTCAAGCAGCTAGCGAAAGATCGTCCGGTGGTCACAACATCATTATTACAAGAAAAGGGGATTGATGAGCTTGAAATGGCGATTCAATCACTGTTCTTCACAGGTTCAATTGAAAGTGGGGATTTAACGTATGTAAGTAACACAAGGCATATTGCGCTCCTTCAGGCAGCCAAACAATCAATTGAAGATGCTCTTGAAGGAATTGAAATGGACGTACCGATTGATATTATTCAAATAGATTTAACACGCTGCTGGGAGCAGTTAGGTGAAATTATTGGGGATGCTGTTCATGAAAGCTTAATTGATCAGTTGTTCTCTCAATTTTGTTTAGGAAAGTAAAAGGAGGAACATAAGAAATGGGTTATGAAGCTGGTCAATATGACGTCATCGTCGTCGGTGCCGGTCATGCTGGTGTTGAGGCTGCTCTTGCTTCTGCAAGACAGGGCGCCAAAACACTTGTATTGACCATCAACCTCGATATGGTTGCTTTTATGCCATGTAATCCGTCCGTAGGTGGTCCCGCAAAAGGGATTGTCGTCAGAGAAATTGATGCACTAGGCGGAGAAATGGCACGAAATATAGATAAGACGCATATTCAAATGCGCATGCTGAATACTGGGAAAGGACCTGCTGTCCGTGCGTTAAGAGCGCAAGCAGATAAGTTCCAATATCAGCACGAAATGAAAAAAACAATGGAAAATGAACCAAACCTGACAATGCTCCAAGGTATGGTGGATCATTTAATTGTAGAAGATGATGAATGTAAAGGTGTCGTTACACAAACAGGGGCGAATTATCGTGCGAAATCTGTTGTCTTAACGACTGGTACTTTCTTAAAAGGCCGCATTATTTTAGGGGATCTTTCCTATTCAAGCGGCCCTAATAACCAGCAGCCTTCAATTAAATTATCAGATCATCTAGCAGAATTAGGATTCGATTTGGTTCGTTTTAAAACAGGAACACCCCCTCGAGTGAACAGCCACTCGATCGATTATAGTAAGACAGAAATTCAACCAGGTGACGATGTACCACGGGCATTCTCCTATGAAACGGTTGAATATATTACAGACCAATTACCATGCTGGTTAACATACACGAGTTTAGAGACACATCAAATTATTGACGAGAATCTTCACCGTTCTCCAATGTATTCAGGTATGATTAAAGGAACTGGTCCTAGATACTGCCCTTCCATTGAAGATAAGGTGGTTCGTTTTAATGACAAACCGAGACATCAAATTTTCTTAGAGCCAGAAGGTCGTAATACGCAGGAAGTTTATGTGCAAGGTTTGTCTACAAGTCTTCCTGAAGATGTACAGCAGCGTATGCTTTCAACCATCCCAGGACTTGAAAATGTACAAATGATGCGAGCGGGTTATGCCATTGAGTATGATGCAATTGTGCCTACACAGCTGTGGCCGACACTTGAGACGAAGAAAATTTCCGGATTGTATACAGCCGGCCAAATTAATGGAACGTCGGGTTATGAGGAAGCAGCAGGTCAAGGAATTATGGCAGGTATTAATGCAGGAAGAAAAGCATTAGGTAAAGAAGAAGTCATTTTAAGCCGATCTGATGCATATATCGGTGTTCTCATCGATGACCTTGTCACAAAGGGGACAAATGAACCTTATCGTCTCTTGACATCCCGTGCAGAGTATCGTCTACTTTTACGTCATGACAATGCTGATTTAAGATTAACTGAACTGGGATATAACCTGGGATTAATTTCTGATGAGAGATTCCAAGCGTTCCAGCTGAAAAAAGAAGCCATTGAAGCGGAGAAAAAACGATTATACTCTGTCATCATTAAACCTACAGCAGAGACACAAGAATTTATTCGTTCACTTGGTGGAAGTGAACTGAAGGACGGCATTCGTGCAAGTGATTTGATGAAGCGTCCAGAAATGAACTATGAATCTGTTGTGCAATTAGCTCCTGCTAAAACACCGCTTCCTTCTGATGTGTGTGAGCAGGTAGAGATTCAAATTAAATACGAAGGTTATATTGAAAAGTCGCTCCAACAAGTTGAAAAGCTGAAAAAGATGGAGAACAAAAAGATTCCGGATCGAATCGATTATGATGCCATCAAAGGGATTGCAACTGAAGCGAAGCAAAAGCTGAAAGAAGTCCGACCGCTTTCTGTTGCACAGGCTTCTCGTATTTCTGGCGTTAACCCTGCTGATATTTCTATCCTTTTAGTGTATTTGGAGCAGGGACGTATTGCGAAGATAGCAGAGTAGAAAGGATGTCGGCATGAACATTGATCAATTTAAAGCAGCACTAGAGGAGAAAGGGATCACTCTTTCTCCTGTGCAGCTTGAACAATTTGAAACTTACTTCCGCATGCTTGTAGAATGGAACGAGAAGATGAATTTAACGTCCATTACAGAAAAGGAAGAAGTCTATTTAAAGCATTTTTATGATTCGATATCAGCAGCATTTTTTATTGATTTTCACAATGTGACAACGATTTGTGATATTGGAGCTGGTGCTGGTTTTCCAAGCATTCCTCTTAAAATTTGTTTCCCTCATCTACATGTGACCATTGTTGATTCTCTCCAGAAACGAATTACGTTTCTCAATGAGTTAGCAAAAGGGTTAAATTTACAAGAAACTACTTTTTATCATGATCGTGCGGAGACGTTTGGCCAACGTAAGGAAAAGCGTGAAAGCTATGATCTTGTCACTGCTAGAGCAGTTGCGCGTCTATCTGTTTTGAGCGAATTATGCCTGCCTCTTGTGAAAAAGGAAGGATTGTTTGTTGCATTAAAAGCATCTGCCGCTGATGAAGAGATGCAAGCAGGGAAAAAAGCCGTCACAGTCCTCGGAGGAGAGGTTGTTGAAAAGCATTCCTTTGTTCTTCCTTTAGAAGAAAGCGAACGGAACATCATTGTCATTGAAAAGAAAAAACAAACACCAAAAAAATATCCTAGAAAACCAGGAACACCTAATA
Organism: Bacillus sp. MC1252; assembly: GCF_056838025.1. Classification (NCBI taxonomy): domain Bacteria; kingdom Bacillati; phylum Bacillota; class Bacilli; order Caryophanales; family Bacillaceae; genus Bacillus; species Bacillus sp. MC1252. The sequence goes on along the minus strand of NZ_CM166369.1, from coordinate 3,671,704 downwards.
AATCACCAATAGAAGGTTGATCATGTAAAAGGTCGGTTTTTCTTCAATATTTATGATTTTACAGAAGGAAAAAACATGAGAAAATAGAATTATAAAAAGGTAGTTTTTAAAGGTGGTGTAGGTTCATGAAGCATTCACTCTCACGCTTCTTCGGGCTTGGTGACAAAGAACATCCTGAGCGTGAAACCGAAATAGAGGTAGAGATTGCTGAGCATGATACATTAAAGGAAGAGATACAGGAGCTCCCGGTCGACACAATTATGCCTAACCGTTTTCAGCCACGCACCATTTTTTCAGAAGAAAAGATACAAGAGCTGGCCACGACTATTCATACCCATGGCATTATCCAACCTATTGTTGTCAGACCAACAGAAGAAGAAGGAAAATATGAACTGATCGCCGGCGAAAGACGTTGGAGAGCGGTACAAACTCTTCAATGGGAGAAGATCCCCGCTATTATAAAAGATTTTACTGATACGGAAACGGCATCTGTGGCATTGATTGAAAATTTGCAAAGGGAAGAGCTGTCTGCTATTGAAGAGGCTCATGCTTATGCACGCCTTTTAGAGCTCCATGATTTAACGCAAGAGGCGCTTGCTCAGCGTTTAGGCAAGGGACAATCAACTGTTGCCAACAAATTAAGACTTTTAAAGTTGCCTGAAGAGGTACAACAGGCCATTTTGGAGAAAAAAATCTCTGAGAGGCATGCACGTTCACTTGTACCCCTAAAGCTTCCAGAATTACAAATCGCGCTATTGCAGGAAATTATCGAAAAGCAGCTGAATGTGAAACAGACTGAAGAGCGTGTAGTGAAGATGCTTGAACAAAAAACAGATCGCAAACCGAAGCCAAAACGTAAGGCATTTAGTCGAGATACACGAATTGCGATGAATACCATTCGCCAGTCTCTCCACATGGTAGAAGACAGCGGACTTAAAATAAATACCGAGGAAGAAGAATTTGAGGAATACATCCAATTAACGATTCGAATTCCTAAATAGAAAAAAGCTGATGAGATCGGGACTGACCCCCGTTTTTGAGACAGGGATCAAAACACCTTTATACAGCCAATTGCCGATAGTTTATCAGTGATTGGTTGTTTTTTAGTTTCGTTTCGTTTGAATACGAATGTTGTTATAATAATGAATGTATTCTTTGACAGTGCGTTCTACGATGGTTGTCGTCGTTCGATCAATGCTGTTAAGATAGAACGTTTCAGACTTTAGTGAGGAATGAAACGATTCGATGGAGGCATTATCAGCGGGCGTCCCTTTGCGGGACATGCTCATGATAATGCCTTTTCCTTTAATCTCCTTTTGATAGGCATATGAAGTGTAGACCGATTCTTGATCACTATGAAGGATGCAGCCTTCAGGCAGTGCCTGTAGCTGATTCAACGTATCTAGAACAAGCGAAACACAATCGTATAAGCCACAACCTCACTTGTATATAAATCTTTTATGCTAGATAGATAAAGTGTTTTTTGGCCAAAGGGCAGATATGTTAGATCAGTCACCAATTTTTCAAGTGGCTTTGTCGCAGAAAAATCTCGTTTTAAGTATTTTCTGCAATATAATAGGGTTGACCGGTTTGCTTACGCTTTTTCACTTTCACACGACACTGCAAACCGTGGTTTGCATAATACGTTGTACCGTCTTATAGTTCATTTTCATTTCTTTTCGCAGTAGAGCCGTAATTTTTCGATAACCATACGTATATTGATGTGCCTCACAAAGCGATGAAATGAGGTCGATTAACCCCTGCCGCTTTGGCTGATGACCTTGTTTTTTCCAACGATAAAATGTTGATCTTGCGAGCTTAAACATCTGACAGAATGCACTCACTTTGTCTTTTACCGTATCATAAATCGACACGAACGCTTCTTTTTTCACTTCCTTTCCCATTCTGTGTAGTTTTTTAATATGTCAATTTGTTGTTTTAAGTAGCGAATTTCCGTTTTCAATTTCTATTTCTCATCTTGATATTCAGGCCCTTTCCCGTACGAATCCTGTTTGCCTACTGGCTGTCTTAAACGATGAATGTCTCCAGATGAGTCACATTCCGAATATTTAATTCCTCCAACACTTTTTTAACTGGTACTCCCGCCAATCGCATTTCAATTGCTTTCATCTTCACTTCAATTGGATAACTAACTCTTGATCCCATAGAAAAACACCTCCAAATTGTTTTCAGGTATTCTATACCCGATTTCAACTTAAAGGTGTTTTTTATTTGTCTCACTTTATGGGGACAGTCCTATCCACTCGTCAGCTTTATTTGTATGCCTTCATGAAAGTACATAATATTTACTTATTATTGATTAATTGGTAAAATATGATTTTCATAGTAGAAAGGAGGTGACATCTATTCAATGAATATGAAAAAAACTACTTTTGCTATTATCTGTTATTTACTATTTTCTGTTTCTCTTTTTTCAAATGAAACGACTATATTTGCTGTAAATACGCCACCGAGTCAAGAGGTTCATGCTGGAGAAGAAACGGTTACGAAGAAAGAACTGAACGTCCTGAAGAAACAAGGCGTGGTTTCTAGAGAGGTAACTGTTCAACAATTAAATCAAGAGCATGAGTCTCAGGACGAGACGATCGACTTGATCACAGCAAATGATGATTTGAAGAACTATGACTTACGGCAAAACAAGCAGGATGAGATGGTGACTGATGAAAAGCCGCATACCATTCGCCACCTTTTAGGAAAGCCGTATCCTGGAACCGATATTATGCCTAAAAAAGGGGATATATTGGTGACAAGCACTGGTGCTTTGAATGGCTTAATTGGTCATGCAGGTATCGTCATTAACGAGAAAAGCTATGCCTCCATTCCAGGGTTTCGACAGCACCCTCATATTGATTCCATTCATAGCTGGTTTCGCTATAGTGCCAACACAAAGGTGATTCGGATCAATCACGAAGAAAAGGCGGATCTCGCAGGGGAATGGGCACACGATTACGTGAAAGACCATCCGAAGGCTCGATACTCCATCACAATGTCGATTCAATCATTGGACCCCACATACTGTTCAAAGATTGTGTGGCAGGCCTACGCCAAAACGGGTGACGCTGTCGGACATGCGACATTTACCATTAAGGCACCCTATGGATTTTTGAAAAAGAAAAGCTATAAAACAGTGACCCCTAAGGTCATTGTGAGCGAAGGCCGTAAAATTGGCGGATTAAACTTTTGATATGTGCCCTCACTTTTGATTAAAGTGAGGGTTTTTTATTTCTAAGTATATCGATTTTTCATCAAAAAGATATATTAATATAATTTTTGTGTGTGTTTTCATTCATCTAATCATGTACGAAAATAGACATTCGTCAACGAATTTATAATGGAGAAACAAAAAAAGCAAACGTTTCATACTTTTTTTGATAGAATAGAAAGTATGAATGAATGAGAAACTTGTTAAGTTGAAAGTGGGTGACATCGTGGGAAAAATCATAGCGATTACCAACCAGAAGGGCGGCGTCGGGAAGACGACAACTTCTGTGAATTTGGGTGCGTGTTTAGCATACATAGGAAAAAGAGTGTTGTTAGTTGATATTGATCCGCAGGGCAATGCCACGAGTGGTATTGGGATTGAGAAGGCCGACGTAGAGAAGTGTGTGTACGATATTTTAGTTGACGATGCAGATGTACTTGATGTGATTAAGACGACAGAGGTCGAAAATCTTGATGTCATTCCTGCGACGATACAGCTTGCAGGGGCAGAAATTGAGCTTGTGCCTACGATCTCACGTGAAGTGAGGCTGAAGAGAGCACTTGAATCTGTGAAGCAAAATTACGATTACATGATTATTGACTGTCCGCCATCACTTGGATTACTGACGATTAATGCGTTAACTGCATCCGATTCCGTTTTAATACCGGTTCAGTGCGAATATTATGCGCTTGAAGGATTGAGTCAATTGTTAAACACAGTTCGTCTCGTGCAGAAACATTTAAATACCGATCTTGCCATTGAAGGTGTCTTACTGACAATGCTTGATGCGCGAACAAATCTTGGAATTCAGGTCATCGAAGAAGTGAAGAAATACTTTAGAGATAAAGTCTATCAGACCGTGATTCCGAGAAATGTGAGACTCAGCGAAGCGCCTAGTCATGGAAAGCCTATTATCTTGTATGATCCACGTTCAAGAGGTGCAGATGTCTATTTAGACTTAGCAAAGGAAGTGGATGCGAATGGCTAAAGGTCTTGGAAAGGGTATTAATGCACTATTTAACAACGTAGATTCAAATGAAGAAACTGTCGAAGAGATCAAAATGAAGGATCTGCGTCCGAACCCGTATCAGCCAAGAAAAACGTTCGACGAGGATGCATTATCCGATCTCAAAGAGTCGATTCAGCAGCACGGTGTTTTACAGCCGATCATTGTCCGAAAATCAATTAAAGGATATGACATTGTAGCAGGTGAGCGCCGATTCCGAGCAGCACAACAAGCTGGTCTGACAACGATTCCTGCGATCGTCAGAGAATTTTCAGAAACGCTGATGAGAGAGATTGCCCTTTTAGAAAACTTACAGCGCGAGGATTTATCTCCATTAGAGGAAGCGGAAGCCTATGCTTCCTTGCTAGATCACTTAAGTGTGACTCAAGAGGAATTAGCGAAGCGATTAGGTAAGAGCAGACCACATATTGCGAACCACCTTCGTCTATTGACATTACCAGATGAAGTACAAGAGTTAATTGCCGATGGAACGTTATCAATGGGACATGGACGCACGCTGCTTAGTTTGAAAAACAAAAAGAAGCTGGCGCCATTGGTAAAGAAAATCGTGGATGAAGGGTTAAATGTACGTCAGGTTGAGAAACTTGTTCAGCAATTAAACGAAAATGTTCCACGTGAAACAAAGAAAAAAGAAGCACCAAAGGATCGAGTGTTGAAAGAAAGAGAGTCTTTCTTACAACATTACTTTGGTACTCCAGTTACGATCAAGAAACAGAAGAAAAAAGGGAAAATTGAGATTGAATTTCTCTCAAACGAAGATTTAGACAGAATTCTTGAATTGCTTTCTGCGAGAGAATCCTCAGAGTGACCATCTTGATACGAGAGATGGTCTTTTTTATATTCTCCCAGTGATATTTTGAATAGGAGCGAAAAGAGAACGGTTTTTTTCTCTCGTCCAATCCATTTGATCAATGTGAGATAGACTTTCAGAAAGTGTATTGGCCATAGACATGACAAGGTGAAGACGTGTATTTTGGAGAACGAAGTATTCCATAAAGCCACTCACATTGACGATCCCATTAATATGAATATCTCCTACCTCTGGCAGCTCCTTTTGTACACCCGCCCCAGGCTTTAACGGGCCATCTCCAATCTGAAAGGAACCTACACTTTTCACTCTTCCTAAACAGGCATCAACAGCTACAATAAACGGATGTTTATGAGCTTGTTCAATTTCAGCGAGCTTTTCTTTTAAATTGACCGCATGCACTGGGTCAGAGAGCGTTCCGTATACATGAAGCTTTTTCAATTCCAGACCTGAAAGCTTTGTGCCAACAAGTGGACCTAGAGAGTCGCCAGTTGAGCGGTCTGTTCCAATACAAACGATGGCAACGGGTCTTTTTCCTGCTTTCTGAAGATGCGAGAATAAAATACTTTTAAGCTGTTGAATGGCATTTGTATCCGTATGGGACACGTATTCTTTCACCCTATTTCTTAAAAAAAGACCGTTCTTGCTATTCATAGGTCTCACTTCCTTGTCATAGTAGTTAGTAACAGTATACGGAAACAAGCTTAATTCTATACCTATGAGGTGATGATTGTGTGGAAGGCTGGTTCAAGGTGGACGCTTTTAATTTTAGGAAGCTTAATAGGAGCGGGATATGCTTCCGGCCAAGAAATTTGGCAGTTTTTTGGCATTGATAGTGGACTAGCCATTCTCCTGTTTACATTGATGTTTATGCTGTCTACCTATGTGGTGTTAAAAATCAGTTATGAGGTGCGTGCCGATCACTTTGTGCCGGTGTTAGAGCGACTGGTAGGACCATGGCTGGCTAAGGTGTATGACATTTTAATCGTTCTTTATTTATTCACGACAACTACGGTCATGATTGCCGGTGGCGGGGTTACACTTGAGATGTATCATGTACCATTTTGGGTTGGCATCGGTGCGTTTTGTTTTTTTTCATTTATGATTTTTTTCTGGGATGTGAAAGGGCTCTTATCAGTGAATGCTTTCATTATACCAATTTTGGTGGCGGGGCTCATCTATGCGTTTGTTTTTTATTATATGAATCATGATCATATGTGGAGGATTGATTTTGGGCAGCAGTACAATTGGCCAGCCAGTATTGTCTTTGCCTCTTTGAATATATTATCTGTTGTTGCAGTGCTGTCTTCTGTTGGGAAAGAAATGAAGGGGCTCGGAGAAGCCAAGGTGGCGAGCATATTAAGTGGTCTGATTTTTGGTGTGATCTCTTATGTGTATAACGAAATACTGGTTGATATTTCTGGAAGTCTTTCAGCAGAGGGAATTCCTTTGTTTACAGTATTAGAGGGGGCGCCGACGTCATTGTTTGTGTTTATGACAGTCGTCCTTTGTCTAGCGATTTATACGACGACAGCCGCTGGTTTATTTGGTTTATCCAGCCGGATGCTCTCTGTTGTAAGAATGCCTCGCTGGTTGATTGTGTTTGTCATGCTTCTTTTGATGGCGCCTTTAACATCTCTTGGATTTGCCGATTTGATTGCTTTCTTGTATCCGATCTATAGTTTGTTGAATCTTTATTTACTCGTCTGTTTAATGCTATATCCGATTTTAAGTAAAAAGATATTTTTCCGGGCTAAAAATTATATTGATAAAACAAAATAAGCACCTCTCTTCGTAAGAAAAGTGCTTATTTTATCCGAATTGAATCGATAGCGTCTTTGATATCATCATATACAGGCATTTGCTGAAGACGCTGAATGCGCTCCTCTAATTCTGAGATGGCTTGTCCTTTTAAATGCTGGGATAAATGCTGTTTGACAATGGTTGTTTGGTTCAACATGTCTTCTGTTTTGGACAGCTGATACTCCAAGTGCACGCGAGTGTTTGCTAATTCGTCATGAAGCCGCATTTTCAGCAGTCGCTTTAGATCCTTTCGCTGTCCTTCTCTGCGTATAGCCTGAATGGCGGCGATTTCTTCAGGAGATTGCGATTGTGTTTGGGGTGCAGATTGATTTTCGAATACAGACATGGAGCGGCGAGCGCTCACATTTTGCAAGAAACGCTGGGCGTCACTAGGAGGTTTATTTTGATTGACCATTTGGCGACTCCTTTCTTAATGAATACCCATTTGCAACGCAAGGCGTCTATCTGCCTTGGCATAGTCATCACCCATTGTGTAGAGATGTCTTGAAAGGGTGGAAAGTTCTTGTTCATAATCTCTAAGGGTGTACAAGGCATTCAATTGTTTTTCATGTGAATAAAAGGATGAATGATGCTGCTCCATCCGTACTTCCTCTAACAGTGCTTCTACATCTGTATGACTTAATAAATCATAGTGGCCAAAACCGACAAGTCCTTTGAGCTCTTGTTTTACATGGTGGACGGCTTCTTTTACACTTTCATCGATTCCATCGATTTTCTCAAATACAGTTTGTACCTCATGCTCAATAATGCTTTGTAGATCATAAGATGAATTTTTTAGTAAATGGGATTTTATGATAATTTCAAGACCGCTTTGTGCATATGCACGGCCTGAATGAATTTCTTGCAAAAGCATCGCTGTAAAACTCGTATTGTGATCAAGCTGTTCATCTAAAATACGAGCGGTTCCATTCGGATGGAATAAATAACCATTCGGCTTTGTATCTCCTGAAACGAGAGCTAAAAATGCATTTGTATCAAATGATTCGTTCCATTCTATATTCATAGAAGCAAAGGCTGATTTTAAAAAGGTGTCAATTTCCCTTTGTTTATATTGAATGGATTCTTGGACCGAGCCTTGCTCCCGAGGCGGTACGGTGTATTTGACTTGTCCAATCCCATGATCGTGACGATTGAGTAAACCTACGTAATGAGTAGGCTGAATATATTCAGTGAGAACATGAGTATATTTACCTTGCAGCGCCTTTTGCTGAATCGAAGGCGGCAGGCTGCTCCATATATTTGGACTATCAAAGGTGACGGATTTTTTGACAGCTGGCTGTTCTGTTGCAATATAAGCACAAACAGCACCGGCAAGGGCTTGTCCAGTGAGATGAATGGCTACATTAGGGTGCTTCTGACAGATTTGTTCTATGTATTCCTTCCCTTTAAAAAAGACATGTTCTTGATTCCCAGCTAGGGACTTTCTTTCAATAGGGTAGGCATAATCCGTTTTGAGCAATGATTGTGCCGCCGTTTGCACATCTTGTGATGATGTGACTGTCATTTGATTTGGCAGCGGACAGTGAAAAGCAACGATGAATTCGTCTGAATGTTCCTGCTGCATCATTAAACCATATAATTTATGATCGATCTTTAGAAAATCGTGGACAGTGAGCGTTTGCTGACCTATTTCTATCGTATGGTGCTGCTGGTAATTGTCTATGTCTCCAGCATGATCGGATATGATTTTATATTCTTTATCAGTTAATCTATCCTTTCGATTGACCATCGTACCTGCTCCCTCACATAACATTTATGCAGATATCATAAATCAAAAAATATGGAAAAACCACAGCGTTCTACCAATAAAAACCTTTTGACCTACAGTGTTTGTGACAATATTGAAAAAAAGCGGAGTTTAAGTAACTATTGGTCACAAATAAAATGATCTAAAAGAAGGGTTTTTTCTATAAGTAAAGAACTGGATTGACGAATGAAGAGGCTCTTTATTTTATGCATTGCCCTTCATCGTCGTTTTTTTGTACAATAGATTCAATGAAGTGAGCAAGAGAGGTGAAGGCTGATGGCAGACAAAGCGTTTGGGTTACATGACGTAGTTGAAATGAAAAAACCCCATCCATGTGGTGCCAATCGGTGGAAGGTGATTCGTTTGGGCATGGATATTCGCATTAAATGCGAAGGCTGCGGGCACAGCGTGATGATTCCAAGAAGAGATTTTGAACGAAAAATGAAGAAAATTCTTGTCAAGCATGAGGAGCCAACTGCTTAGTAGGCCTCATGCTTTTTTGATTAAATTTGTATATTGTACAGGAGAAACAGGTGCAATTTCTGCTTTTGGAGCTCTGATTTACTCTTTTTGTTGCTGTTTCTTCTATTGAAAATGCATGATGGTTAGCTTGTCTTTTCATGTAAACCTACTTATAATTGCTCTAGGTTCATATTACGCAGTATAACGAGCACGTTTGATATAGAGGAGATGAAAGAATGGCTTTAACAGCTGGTATTGTTGGCTTACCTAACGTCGGGAAGTCAACGCTATTTAATGCAATTACACAGGCTGGAGCGGAGTCTGCTAACTATCCGTTTTGTACCATTGATCCAAACGTCGGAATTGTAGAGGTTCCAGACGAGCGTTTGCAAAAACTAACAGAATTGGTGCAGCCAAAAAAGACAGTTCCGACTGCTTTTGAATTTACTGATATTGCCGGTATTGTCAAAGGTGCATCTAAAGGTGAAGGTTTAGGGAATAAATTTCTTTCGCACATTCGCCAAGTAGATGCGATCTGTCACGTGGTGAGAGCCTTTGCAGATGATAATATTACACACGTATCAGGTAAGGTTGACCCTGTATCAGATATCGAAACCATTAATCTAGAATTGATTTTGGCTGATTTAGAAACGGTTGAAAAGCGTTTGACTCGTGTGAGTAAGCTAGCGAAACAAAAGGACAAGGAAGCTGTAGCTGAATTTGATATTTTGTCGAAGCTAAAGGACGCATTTGAAGCTGGGAAATCGGCAAGATCTGTAGAATTTACAGATGAGCAGCAGAACCTTGTGAAACAGCTTCATTTACTCACATCTAAACCAGTTCTTTATGTAGCAAATGTGAGTGAGGATGAAGTAGCGGATCATGACGGCAACGAATATGTGCAGCAAATTCGTGAGTTTGCATCTGGCGAAAACGCTGAAGTGATTATCGTTTGTGCTAAGATCGAGTCTGAAATTGCAGAGCTAGAAGGAGAAGAGAAGCAGATGTTCCTTGAAGAGCTTGGCATCAAAGAATCAGGACTAGATCAGCTGATCAAAGCGTCTTATTCACTTCTTGGCTTAGCTACGTATTTTACAGCAGGTGAGCAAGAGGTACGCGCTTGGACATTTAAAAAAGGAATGAAGGCGCCAGAATGTGCCGGCATCATTCATACTGACTTCGAGCGTGGATTTATTCGTGCTGAAACCGTGGCTTATGAGGATTTACTGGCTGGCGGAAGCATGTCTGCTGCGAAAGAGGCAGGGAAAGTTCGTTTAGAAGGTAAAGAATACGAAGTGAAAGATGGAGACGTCATTCATTTCCGTTTTAATGTATAAGTTCTTGTCATAGGCCAAGTGATTTGTTATAATATACAATTGTGAGTAATATAATTTATTGCTCCTTGCCCGTTTAGGGCCGCTTAGACCAAAAGGAGGTGCAATCAGATGAGAAAGTACGAAGTTATGTACATCATCCGCCCAACAGTTGACGATGAGGCTAAAAAAGCAGTTATCGAGCGTTTCAATAACGTGTTAACTTCTAACGGTGCGGAGATCACTGGAACAAAGGATTGGGGTAAACGTCGTCTTGCATACGAAATCAACGATTTCCGTGAAGGCTTCTACCAAATCGTAAACGTTCAATCTGACGCTGCAGCAGTTCAAGAATTTGACCGCTTAGCTAAGATCAGTGACGATATCATTCGTCACATTGTTGTTAAAGAAGAAGTATAAATCATTGAAATATATATTTAAAGGTGGTCTTTCAATATGCTAAACCGTGTTGTATTGGTCGGAAGACTAACAAAAGACCCTGAGCTTCGCTACACGCCTAATGGTGCGGCTGTAGCCACGTTTACTCTAGCTGTGAATCGTACGTTTACGAATCAATCTGGAGAGCGTGAAGCCGATTTCATTAACTGTGTTACTTGGAGAAGACAAGCCGAGAACGTGGCTAATTTCTTGAAAAAAGGAAGTCTTGCCGGTGTAGACGGTCGTTTGCAGACAAGAAACTATGAAAATCAGCAAGGACAGCGTGTCTTCGTGACAGAGGTTCAAGCTGAAAGTGTTCAATTTCTTGAGCCTAAGAGCGGCGGTGCTGGTTCAGGTGGATACAGCGGCGGTGGCAATAGCGGAGGCCAGTATTATGGCGGTAGCCAAAACGATCAGAATCCATTCGGAAATGAACCAAATCAAAATCCATATGGCAATCAAAACAACCAAAATCGTAATCAGGGAAATAGCTTCAATGATGACCCATTTGCGAATGATGGTAAACCGATTGACATCTCCGATGATGATTTGCCATTCTAATTGATCTGGAAAAATGACTAAAGGAAAGGTGTGAAAACAAATGGCAGGTGGACGCAGAGGCGGTCGTGCGAAACGTCGTAAGGTGTGTTTCTTTACTTCTAACGGTATCACGCACATCGACTACAAAGATGTTGATCTTCTTAGAAAGTTTGTTTCTGAGCGTGGTAAAATTTTACCTCGTCGTGTAACAGGAACTAGCGCTAAGTATCAACGTAAATTGACATTAGCGATTAAAAAATCACGTCAAATGGCATTACTTCCATACGTTACTGGTGAGTAAGTCGTTGACTTAAAAGCGAAGAGCCTTGAGCTCTTCGCTTTTTTAAGTAAATAAAATGAATAATTGCTGACTATTTAAGGCATAGCTTTAAAAATATTAAAAGTTTAAACTGATCAAGTGAAAATATATTAATTACGTTTCCCATATCAGCATTTTTGCTTTATATTTAGGGTTTTCTATATTTTTTTTATAATTGTTGAGGAATGATTTATTTAGATTTGCTGGGATATAACCTAGCCGAACCTTAAGTATATTTTCGATTACATACATTTTTTTTGTGGATAGTTTATATGACTGTAGTAATTCATCCCCTTCTTGAGTGCACTTGGAAATTTTTGACTCAAAATTTCTTTTGTAAAAGGAAGTTCTTACTTTTCTAGCTTCTTTTAAAAGAAGTATTAGCTCCCACGTTGAAAATGTCATTAATTCTGGAGTTGTCATGTTAAGATAGGCAGAATTGATTTCTCTATTTATTATCTGGATTCTTTCTCCGTCTTTTTGAATCTGATCTAGTGATAAATTCATCTCACAAAAATCACAAAAAAAGAAATCTGTCTCCGTTTTTAGATTTGTGCCACATTATGGGCATGTATTAGCCATAATATCTCCCCCAAAAAGTTTCCTTTACAATAATTTTACCAATAAAATATTAAAATGGAATACATAACAATTGAATCATTATTTATAAAGCGTGATAGAATGAATGATGAAGTCAATGTGAAGGTAAAAGATGCGTTTCAGGTAGCGGAAGGCTATTTAAAAAAGAAAAAATGCTCCAAAATTCAAGGAAAAGCAGGTCAGCCAATTGCAAAGCGGATCTGCTTTTTTAAAAGAAAAACAAAAATCGTTGACATTTATTTAAAAACATCTTATCCTTAATTCGAGATAAATATATTTTTTTGGTTTAATATCTCGAATTCGAGATAATATAAAGACGTCAGCAAAGTCATAATGAATAGAGGTTTGTTACTTCATGATGAGGAGGTCATTAGAAGTGAAGAAAACAGAAGGTATTCACCATATTACAGCAATTGTTGGTCATCCTCAGGAGAACGTTGATTTTTATGCAGGTGTATTGGGATTACGTCTCGTTAAGAAGACCGTCAATTTTGATGATCCAGGCACATATCACTTATATTTTGGGAATGAAGGAGGATCTCCAGGTACCATTATGACGTTTTTCCCTTGGCCAGGCGCACAAAAGGGGCAAATTGGTGCAGGTCAAGTGGGTGTGACAACATATGTTGTCCCGACAGGCGCTTTTTCTTTCTGGAAGGAACGTCTGAAGCAGTTTGATATTTCTTATGAAACCATTGAACGCTTTGGTGAAGCCTTTGTCTCATTTGAAGATCCACACGGTTTATTGATTGAGCTTGTAGAGCGTGAGGAAGGAAAGCAAAATGAGTGGACATTTAACGGTGTCACATCAGATGTAGCGATTAAGGGGTTTGGCGGAGCTGTGTTATTAACATCGCAGCCGGAGCAAACGATGCAGCTGTTAGAGCAAACGATGGGACTTGAACGAGTTGGAGCAGAAGAGGACTATGTGAGATTTCGTTCGTTCGGTGCAATTGGCAATGTGATTGATGTGAAAGTGACACCTGTTGCACGAGGACGTATGGGTGTTGGGGTTGTACATCATATTGCATGGAGAGCAACAGATGATCAGGATCAATTAGATTGGCAAAGACATATTGCACAAAACGGGTACCAAGTGACACCTGTGCAAGACAGAAATTACTTCAATGCCATTTACTTTAGAGAGCTTGGCGGCATATTATTTGAAATTGCGACGGATCCTCCAGGGTTTGCACACGATGAAACAGTGGAAACAATGGGTGAAGCATTGAAACTGCCACCGCAATATGAGGCGCAGCGCAGCCAGATTGAACAAATTGTGCTGCCAATTGAGGTGAGAGAAATCAAAGGGAAAGGAGATTCATGATGAAGCATCTTTTTCGAAAAGGAAAGAATGAACAAAGACCTGTCCTTTTATTACTGCATGGAACTGGCGGGACAGAGCATGATTTATTGCCGCTTTCAGAGGTGGTAGATCCTGACGCATCTGTTCTTAGTGTGAGAGGAAATGTGTCAGAAAACGGCATGCCGCGTTTTTTCAGACGTTTGGCAGAGGGTGTATTTGATGAACAAGATTTAATTGAGCGTACAAAGGAACTATATACATTCATCGGGGAAGCAGCAGTTGAATATGGGTTTGATCGTCACAATGTGGTAGCTATCGGCTACTCCAATGGGGCGAACATTGCGGGGAGCCTGTTATTCCATTATGGAGACGCGCTGAAAGGAGCTATCTTGCATCACCCGATGGTCCCAAGACGCGGGGTTTCATTGCCTTCATTAGCGGGGAAACAAGTCTTTATAGCAGCTGGTGAAAATGACCCAATGTGCCGTCCAGAGGAATCTCAGGAACTGGAGCAATTACTGCAAGAGGCGGGAGCATCCGTTACGCTTCATTGGGAAAATCGTGGACATCAGTTAACGAGGGAAGAAGTCGATGCTGCGGCTTTATGGTATCGTCGTCAATTTTAAATAAGGTGGGGAATACAGGTGGGATTTTTACAGAAGCTTTTTGGGCAAACCAAACAAAAGGAGCTGGAACAAATGGAACATGTAAAACTAGCGATTATTTATTATAGTTCAACAGGTACAAACTATCAGATGGCGAAATGGGCTGAGGCTGGAGCGACAGAAGCTGGCGCTGAGGTCAAAGTATTAAAGGTTCCTGAATTGGCACCAGAATCAGTTGTGGCATCAAATCCAGCATGGAAAGCACATTTAGACGAAACAAAAGATGTACCAGAGGTTCAATTGAGTGATTTAGAGTGGGCGGATGCCATCATCTTTAGCATGCCGACACGTTTCGGTAACTTGCCGGCTCAAATGAAGCAATTCTTAGATACAACAGGTGGCCTGTGGTTCCAAGGAAAATTGGCAAACAAAGCAGTAAGTGCGATGACATCTGCACAAAATCCAAATGGCGGACAGGAGCAGACGATTCTGAGCCTTTATACAACGATGTTCCACTGGGGAGCCATTATTGCCGCTCCTGGATACACAGATGACTCATTATACGGTGCAGGGGGCAACCCTTACGGCGTAAGTGTCACTGTGGACCAAAATGGAAAGATCCAAGAGGATGCAGAAGCAGCCGCGAAACATCAGGCGAAACGTACAGTCAATGTGGCAGAATGGATCAAAAAAGGTCAAAACGCTTAATAGGTGTAAAAAAGAAGAATGCAGCCTCGCCGCTGCATTCTTTCTTTTTTAATAAGGATCTGAAGGTGTGCTATTGTTGATGGCTTCGTTCACGGCTTGAGCTGCGCCTGTTGAGCCAATGGGTCCGCTTGGTTCCTCATGTTTAAAGGCTTTTAAACCGTCAGCGACACGCTTTCCGTAATCAGGGTCTGCTTTTGTGAAGTTTTCGATCATTTGCTCTTGTATGTCCTTTTGACATGTCGCAAGGGTATTGACTAAGTTCTTAATCAGCTCCTCACGCTCCCAATCATTGAAGCGGCGATACGTTTCTCCCGCTTGACCGAAATTGTTCGGGCGGTCAATGGATTCTCGTTTGACTTCACCCTCGACAAAAGGTGAATGATCCTTTCCATCCTGTTTCGCTTCTTTTAATCCACCGAGGATAGACGGCTCATAATTCACATGGGGATTTTGCCCTTTTCCTTGATCGACGTGGTATTCCATTTGTCCATCCCGCTGATTGGTGGCGACATGCTTTTTTGGAGCATTGATCGGCAGCTGTAAATAGTTTGGCCCCACACGATATCGCTGCGTGTCAGAGTAGGAGAAGGTGCGTCCTTGCAGCAATTTATCATCTGAAAAATCGAGACCGTCTACGAGAACCCCAGTCCCAAAGGCAACCTGCTCGACTTCTGCAAAATAATTTTCTGGATTTTTGTTTAAGACCATTCGTCCGATCGGTTTCCATGGATAGTCATCCTTGTACCAAAGCTTTGTCGGATCAAGAGGGTCAAAGTCGAGATGAGGGTGTGCATCATCCTCCATGATCTGCGCATATACCTCCCATTCAGGGTGGTCTCCTTGCTCAATCGCTTCATATAAATCCTGTGTGGCATGATTAAAGTTTTCACCCTGAATCGCTTGAGCCTGTTCCTGGGTCAAATTGCGAATGCCTTGTTTCGGTTCAAAGTGATATTTGACCAGCACCGCTTTTCCATCTTGATTCACCCATTTGTAGGCATGGACACCCGATCCTTGCATGTGGCGGTATGTCGCTGGAATGCCCCATGGTGAAAAGAGAAATGTCACCATATGCGTCGCTTCTGGTGATTGTGAGACGAAATCAAAAATGCGTTCGCCGTCCTGACGATTGGTGACAGGATCAGGCTTAAAGGCATGAACCAAATCAGGGAACTTCAAAGCATCTCGGATAAAGAAAATTTTCAGGTTATTTCCAACTAGATCCCAGTTTCCTTCTTCTGTATAAAATTTGATCGCAAACCCTCTAGGATCGCGCAATGTTTCTGGCGAATGACCGCCGTGAATCACAGAAGAAAAACGAACGAAGACAGGGGTCTTTTTCCCTTTCTCCTGAAATAATTTGGCTCTTGTATAGGTGGAGATGGGTTCATCTCCGAATGTACCATAGGCCTCAAAATAACCGTGTGCTCCAGCCCCGCGTGCATGAACGACTCGTTCAGGTATACGTTCACGATCAAAATGACTGATTTTCTCTAGGAAATCGTAGTTTTCAAGCGTGGTTGGTCCTCTATTCCCAACGGTTCTCATGTTTTGATTATCTGTTACCGGATGACCTTGTCGATTTGTTAAAGTTTCTTCTGAATCTGAAGATGGTTTAGGCTGTTGATCTTCTTTCAAGTAGAATCCCTCCTTCAATCTCTCAATAACAATATGGTCATGTTGCTCCCTATTTCATACAAGGATTGATATAATGATTGAAAACTTTCAAGAGGAGCGAACCTGATGATTCGATTACACTGCCTTCACGCACATCCATCCAATATGTCTTATATAGAAGACATTTTTCGTGATACAGCTTTTGAGCTGCATCACACAGTCGATTCATCATTTATGGAACGCACTAAACAAGATCCCGCTTTTGATCATTACAAGCAGCAAACCTATGCCATCAACAGACTGATGCAAGAGAGGAAAGCCGATATCATCCTATTAACCTGTACACAATATATTGCGGCTATGGGTGATCAGCAGCACCTTTTCAAACAACCGATTGTTCCGATAGATGAACCGTTGTTTGAGCTGATTTGTGAGAAAAAAGGGCCTCTTCAGCTTGTGTTTTCAAACCCAGATACAGTGGAAGGAACGATGTATCGGCTTTATTCGTATGCACAAGAGCGGGGAAAACAGATTGAAGCAGACATTGTTGTGATGGAGGATGTCTTTCATCTTTGCCTAAACGGTGACATGCAGGCTTATGAGGATCGAATCAAGGAGCAGCTGAGAAGATGTATGAAGCAAAAAAACGGAGACATTTGCGTGATGCAGCTCTCGATGGTTCACGCTGCACAACAGGTGGAGCGGGAGACAGGCGTCTCTATCATTCATCCGCTTTTTCCATTAAGATCGTTTGTTCATCAAAAAATAACCGCTTTGAAAGAGTGAACCCGTCAGGTTCGCTCTTTTTGTATAGAAACGAACATGCGATGACATGTTAAAAAAATAACTAAGCGCAAACTATTTTCAAAAGGCGCGCGTCTATCCATTGTAAGAAATAACAGATGCGCATTTAAGATAAAGGAGCTCTTTGTAAAATGAAGAAACGAAAGATTGATGATCAATTTGCGGATTACGTAATGGAGCATAAACATAGTTTTTATCGATTGTCCTATAGCTATGTCAAAAATCCGGAAGATGCGATGGATGTCGTTCAAGAGGCGATTCATAAAGCACTCAAATCTGTTCACCGGCTAGAGGATGCAAGCAAGATGCATAGCTGGTTTTATAAAATCGTGGTGAACGCTGCCCTAGACTTTTTACGAAAGAAGAAGCGGATGCAGGTGACAGATGATGACACACTTGAATTCTTATCAAAGGGTGAATCAGATGTCTATGAGGATCAAGATGTCAGACGGGCCATAGAGGATTTGCCCGAGATGTATCGGGTCATCATCATATTGAGATTCTTTGAAGATTTAAAACTAGAGGACATTGCTCATATTCTTGAAGAAAACGAAAACACCATCAAAACTAGATTATATAAGGCGTTACGACTTTTAAAAGTAGATTTATCGCAGGAGGAAATATAAATGGATAAGCATTTGGAACAGTTAAAAGAGGAATATTTAGAAATCCCTATTCCACCGGAATATGACGCCATGGTTGAACGGACGTTGAAACGAAAAAATAAAAAACCTCACTTTCAGCAATGGACCATCGGACTTGTTGCGGCAGCTGCTCTATTTGTCACGACTGTTAATGTCAGCCCACAGGCGGCAAGAGCGATTTCAGAGGTTCCTGTCATTGGTGAGCTTGTGAAGGTTGTGACTTTCACAGAATTTAAAAAGAGCAATCAAGGAACGAATATTGACCTTAAAACACCACACGTATCGGGTCTTGATGACGGAAAATTAGAAGCCAGCCTGAATCAAAAATATTTAGCTGAAAACAAAAAGCTGTATCAAGATTTTGAAAAGGAAACAAAGGGCTATAAAAATGGTCATTTAAGTGTGGAGAGTGGATATGAAGTGAGAACGAACAATGATCAAATTCTCTCACTAGGTCGATACAAGGTGACGACTCAGGCTTCTGCGGCAGAGGAAATGACGTATGATACGGTGGATAAGAAAAACCATGTACTCATTACATTACCAAGCTTGTTTAAAGATGACCGGTATATAGATGTCATTAGTGAAAATATTAAAGAACAAATGAAGAAACAGATGAAAGAGGATTCAAACAAGATCTACTGGATTGGCAAGGATGATATGGACCCATTTAAGAAGATTCAGCTAGATCAAAGCTTCTATATCAATTCAAAAGGCAAATTGGTGATTTCCTTTAATGAATATGATGTGGCTCCTGGTTACATGGGTGTAGTTGAATTCACGATTCCAACAAGTGTGCTTAAGGATATTCTTGTCAGCGATATGTACATTCATTAAAAGAAGACAGAGAAAACAAGACTGCTGAACGTGTCAGCAGTCTTGTCGTGTTGATTAAGCAAGTGCGTCTGTAAGTGCAGGCACCACTTGTTTCTTTCTTGATACAACACCTTTTAGTAAAGCCGTGTTATTTTCAAGTGTTACGTTAAATGCTTTTTCTACTTTTGCCGCTTCAGCACCAAGTGCAAGAGCAAGAGAATCATTTTCTAAAATGTCTGTGATCACTAAAACAAATAGATCAAGATTTTTAGCTGCAATGACTTCATTGATTTTCGCTTCAATGTCAGCCTGTCTTGCTGTCACTTCAGCGATATCTACTGTATTGACTTGAGCAATTTCAACTTTGCTGTTACCTAGTGCAAATTCTTTAGCATCAAGTGTAATTAATTCTTGAACGGTTTTTTGGCTCAGATCAGCGCCTGCTTTCAGCATGTCTAGGCCGTATACTTCTGGGTCCACCCCTGCGATTTTTGCCAGTTCATGCGCAGCATCAATGTCTTGCTGTGTGCATGTTGGGGATTTGAATAGTAAGGAATCAGAAATGATCGCAGATAAAAGCAAACCAGCGATTTCTTTTTCAATCGTGATTTGATTCTCTTTGTACATTTTGTTTAAGATCGTTGCTGTACAGCCAACTGGCTCAGCACGATAGTAAAGAGGTTCACTTGTTTCAAAGTTGGCAATACGGTGATGGTCAATGACCTCCGTCACTTGTACTTGATCAATATCGCTTACACTTTGCTGGAATTCGTTATGATCGACAAGAATGACTTGCTTTGTTTCGTTTGCAGCCGTTTCAATGAAACGAGGTGCTTTTTGTTTAAAGAAATCTAATGCGTATTGTGTTTCTCCATTGATTTCTCCAAGTCTGACCGCTTCTGCCTGAGCGCCGATTTTGTTTTTCAGATCAGCGTAAGCGATAGCAGAGCAAATTGTGTCTGTGTCAGGGTTTTTGTGTCCGAATACGAGTGTTTTTCCCATGTGAATTCTCCTTCTTACATTTATTGATGATGTTTCTATTCTAACAGCTTTTGACCTTGAATTCAGGGTTTATAGCTAAGAATAATCTAAAAAATTGTAACATGCTGTCTGAAAACTTGCATGTACAATTCCATATTGTGTTCCACGTGAAACGTGCCCAGGATAGCCTGGATTTTACTTGAGATTTGCCGCTATGGTAAAATAAAGGTTGGGGCAAGACATGATGGAGCTTACATAGTACGTATACATAGAAGTACAAATTGAGCAAGATATAGAAAAATGATTGGATAGAGGTGAAGGTGTGAAACAAACAAAAGCGTTAGTAGAAGGCGCAATTATGATCAGTATTTTTTCGGTCATGACGCTGTTTTATTTGTATGTGCCGCTATTATCCATTATTTTCTTTCTCGCTGCTCCGATTCCGATCATTCTCTATACAATCAGGCATGGCTTGAAAAAAGGAATTGCTGCTGGCGCTATTGGCATAGTGATCAGCTTTTTAATTGGGTCTATTAATGGGCTGTTGAGTGCACCTATGCTGATTGCTGTGGGAATAGGTATGGGTTTTTTCTACAGCAGAAGGCAGCCGGGGAATGCCATCATTACAGGTGCGCTGATCTATTTATTCAGTTTTCTCATCTCCTTTGTTGTCAGTGTTCAGCTTTTCGAGGTCGATATTATGGGAATCGCGAAAGAATCGATTGAGCAAATGATGCCGATGTTAGAGAGTGTCTTAAAGCAATCCGGCGCTTCTGAACAGGACATTGCGAAACAGCTGAAGCAGTTTAGAGAGATGAAGGATACCGCATTGAGTGCTTTACCTGTAGCGTTATTGATTTTCGCCACGCTGATGACTTTCGTGAATTACTGGTTCGTGAAGCCCCTGATCAAACGGTTTTTCAAAGACATGCCGGCCCTTAAGAAATTTAAGGATATGCGGCTGCCAAAAAGCATGGTATGGTATTATTTACTCACACTGCTTTTGATGCTGATTCAGACGGAAAAAGGCAGCTTTTTATGGCTCGTTCAAACGAGCGCGTTTCAAATTTTATTTATACTGGTGCTTATTCAGGGCTTTTCTTTTATCTTCTATTATTGCCACGAAAAAAACATCTCAAAAGTGGTACCCATTTTTACTATCGTGTTGACGGTTCTCTTTCCGCCAATCGGTGTGATTGTACGTATTATAGGGATTGCTGACATAGGCTTTGATTTAAGAGATAAAGTAAAAAACAAATAATTCACTCTGAATGTTGAGGAGTTGATATCAGTGCCAAGCTTCTATAGAAAACCTGTCATCAAGTATCCGATCTTCGCGTTAATTGTACTTGCGATGGTCACAGTCCTCCTCAACCTTTATTATAATTGGATCATAGGAGCGGTTGGTCTTTTAGTCCTTGCAGGTGTGCTCTACTTCTTAAAGTGGGCAGATACGCAAGTACAAAAAGAGATTGATTCATATATTTCAACATTATCCTATCGAGTCAAAAAGGTTGGAGAAGAAGCATTAATGGAGATGCCAATTGGTATTATGCTGTTTAATGACCAGTATTATATCGAATGGACAAATCCATTTCTTGCTTCATGCTTTCATGAAAGTACACTTGTTGGCAGATCCTTGTATGATACATTCGAGTCGGTTGTCCCTCTTATTAAACAGGAGGTCGAGACAGAAAATGTAACGCTGAATGACCGGAAATTTAAAGTCATTATTAAGCGGTCAGAGCGCCTTTTATATTTCTTTGATGTCACGGAACAGGTGCAGATTGAAAGACAGTATGAAAATGAACGAACGGTGTTATCTTATATCTTTTTAGACAATTATGACGATGTCACGCAGGGCCTTGATGATCAGGTGCGCAGCACTATTAATAGTGAAGTGACGTCCCTGTTAAACAATTGGGCACAGGAATATGGCATTTTCCTGAAGAGAATTTCGTCTGAACGTTTTATGGCGGTATTAAATGAGAGCATTTTAGCAGAGCTTGAAGCGTCGAAGTTCTCCATTTTAGACGAGGTTCGTGAGAAAACAGGGGCACATAGCGCGACGCTTACCCTTAGTATCGGAATCGGTGCGTCTGTTCCTTCTTTAAAAGAGCTTGGAGCACTTGCGCAATCGAGTCTTGACCTTGCCCTTGGACGAGGCGGGGATCAGGTAGCTATTAAACAGCCGAATGGGAAAGTGAAATTCTACGGCGGGAAAACCAATCCAATGGAAAAACGGACACGAGTACGCGCGCGGGTCATTTCTCATGCCTTAAAAGAAATTGTGTCTGAAAGCGGGAATGTCATGATCATGGGGCACAAGTTCCCAGACATGGACTCAATCGGTGCATCGATCGGTATTTTAAAGGTCGCCCAAGCCAATGGGAAAGAAGGCTATATTGTCATTGACGCCAACCAGATTGGGGACAGTGTTCAACGCTTAATTAGTGAAATTAAGAATTATGAAGAACTTTGGTCACGTTTTATCACACCAGAGGAAGCAATGGAGCTTGCAAAGGATGACACATTGCTTGTGGTTGTTGATACACATAAACCGTCCCTCGTCATGGAAGAACGACTGCTGAATAAAATTGAAAACGTCGTTGTGATTGACCACCATAGACGAGGCGAGGAGTTTATCCGTGATCCATTACTTGTCTATATGGAGCCGTATGCTTCATCTACAGCAGAGCTTGTGACAGAGCTATTAGAGTATCAGCCGAAGAAATTGCGGATTAACATGATTGAGGCGACTGCCCTTCTTGCTGGGATCATCGTGGATACGAAGAGTTTCTCGCTGAGAACGGGGTCAAGAACGTTCGATGCGGCTTCCTACCTTCGAGCGAAGGGAGCAGATCCTGTCCTTGTGCAAAAGTTCTTAAAAGAGACAGTTGATCATTACATCAAACGGGCAAAGCTCATTCAGCATACAGAGCTGTATCAAAGCCAGGTGGCGATCGCTTCATTGCCGTCTGACAGCTCTGAGTATTATGATCAAATTACGATTGCCCAGACGGCTGATTCCCTGTTGTCAATGAGTGAGGTGGAAGCGTCATTTGCTGTCGCTCGACGAGATGACAACACGGTGTGCATTAGTGCGAGATCATTAGGAGATATCAACGTCCAAATTATCATGGAAGCGTTAGATGGCGGCGGTCATTTGACTAACGCTGCGACCCAGATTTATGGTATAACCATTGAAGAAGCGGTAGAGAAGTTAAAAGCTGCCATAGACGAATATTTCGAAGGAGGGGTTCAAAGATGAAAGTCATCTTTCTAAAAGACGTAAAAGGCAAAGGGAAAAAAGGCGAAGTCAAAAATGTAGCTGACGGATACGCACACAACTTTCTCATCAAACAAGGGTTAGCGGTTGAAGCAAATCCAACGAACCTAAGCGCATTGGAAGGGCAGAAAAACAAAGAAAAAAAGAATGCCATCCAAGAGCTTGAACAAGCGAAGCAACTAAAAGAGACACTTGAGGCGTTAACAGTGGAGCTCACTGCAAAATCAGGTGAAGGCGGTCGTCTGTTTGGATCGATTACAAGCAAACAAATCGCTGATAAATTGCAAAAAGATCATCAAATCAAACTCGATAAGCGCAAAATCGAGCTGAATGACGCCATCCGTGCGTTAGGATATACAAATGTACCTGTGAAGCTTCATCCAGAAGTGCAAGCAACATTAAAGGTACACGTCACTGAACAAGCATAAGCAGAAAAGAACCCGTCTCACGAAGAGGCGGGTTCTTTTTTTTAAGATGGATCTGAAATATAGACGCTGCGTCCGGCACGCATACCAGATAGAAACATGAAAAATAGAATGATGATAAAGATGATAATCGATGGCGTCCATGTATGTGTGATATCAAAGAGAATCCCAATCAAGAGCGGGCCAACAGCGGCTAATAAATAACCGAGAGACTGCGCCATTCCTGAAAGGGCAGCTGCTTGTTCCATATGTGTTGTCCGTAATCCGATAAATGTGAGGGCAAGACTGATACTGGCTCCTTGTCCAATGCCGATCAATAAAACAGAGATGACAAGAATAGGCGTAGTTCCTCCTAGAAGAAGACCGATCATGCCAAGCAAATACACAAGAACAAGGCCGCATACAAGCGGTCTTTGCGATTTTAATTTTTCTGCAAAAACAGGCGTTAAAAAGGTGGATGGCAGACCAGCGAACTGCATAATAGACAGCATCCATCCAGCCGTCGACAGGTTCATTCCATGTGATGTCAAAATATCAGGGAACCATGCGATGCTGCTATAGAAAAGAAATGACTGCAAGCCCATAAAAAAGGTCACCTGCCATGCGACACGTGAACGCCATATTGGCTGCTCTGTGAGCGAAATGCTTTTGACTGCCGCTGTGTTTTGGTGAAGAAGCTGCGGAGCCCAGACCATCATGGCTATAAGCGCAAGTCCACCCCATACAAGGAATGACGTATTCCAGCCGCCAGGCATCGTATGGCTGAGTGGAACACTGACACCTGATGCAAGTGCCGCAAAGACGGACATCGAGGTCGTATACACGCTCGTCATCAATCCAGCATGTGCAGGAAATTTATGCTTCACGAGCCCCGGTAAGAGCACGTTACAAATCGCAATCCCGACGCCGACTAGCGCCGTTCCAATCATTAAGAAGGTGATGGTGCCAAACGAGCGAATGACAATCCCAAATAGAAGGACAGCAAGTCCAAGCCAAAGGGTTCGTTCATTGCCAAGACGTTTTCCGATTTTAGGTGCAATTGGAGATAGCAATGCGAATGAGAGCAGCGGTAATGTCGTGAGAAAACCCGCAAGTCCATTTGAAAGCTGCAAATCGGAACGAATGGCGCCAATCACAGGGCCGACGGACGTAATGGCAGGACGCAGGTTAAAGGCAATGAGTAAAATCCCAGCAATCAGCAAAATGGTTTGCCCTGTACTGCGAGGATGTAATTTTGATTGTTCTAGTTGTTGTTCCATGAATGTAAACTCCTTTATTTCTTTAAGAAGAACGATCTTTCTTCTGTTCAAGCTCCGCTAATTTAGCTATTAAGATATGCTGCGGCATATGCATGATTTGTTCAATCGGTACATTGAGTGATGCAGCAAGCTTTTGTGCGGTATCGGCTGAGATTTGTAAAGGTCTCACGCGCAAATCCCTCCTCTATCAATCTATACGTTCCAATATATCATATCGACTTTGTGCCATGCTTATAAAAAATTAGAGGTCTCTTTTATAAAACCACTTCATGGCTGATAAGAAATTTTTTTGAAATTGTTTCAGATGATGGCCCTCCCCTTGTTCGATGTGATATTGCAGCTGCCATTCCTGCATGCCTTTCTGTGACAAAAGGTCATGTAGTTGTTTGGTGAATAAAGGCATGTGCTGTTGAGCGGATGTTTTGCCTTTACCTTCTTCACTGCCTACAGATAAATAGACAAGGTGATCAACACACTGAATGCTCTGTTGTTTAGCAAACGGTAGAAAATCTTGATACCAAAATGACCCAGAGATAGATGCGGTGTTTTTAAAAAGGATAGGGTGCATCAATAGGGTATAAATAGCAAGTAGTCCACCTAATGAAGCGCCAACGTGACTATGTTCATTACAGGTCTGCTTGACTGGATATTGTCTTTTGATATATGGGAGCAAGTCATTTGCTAAAAATGACACATACGTCTTTGCCTCGCCTTTAAAGTCAGGAAACTGAGAACGCAGAGATGATGCCTTCCATGGTGTATATTCATCAAGTCGATTGAAAGGGTGTATGCCGACAAGGATGATTGGCGAGATGGTATTGGATTCGATCATTCTTTCGATCTCTAGCAGGTGTGTTCTAAACAAAGAAGAGCCATCTTGTACAAAGACAGCTGGAACATCAATAGAGGTGTCCTGTGGAAGGTAAATATCAAGCTGACGCCCGTTAAACTCGTCATATAGAAACGTTCCGTTCATGTGTATTCTCTCCTCTAGGTTTTCAACTACGCTGAAAAGAAGACAAAGGGCTAAAATAAAGATCATTTTAGCCCTTTGTCAACAATCTGAAAGCGCAAATTGGCGCTTCCTTCTTTAGTTGTTTTTCGCTAACCATTTGACAGCCTTATCAAGGAAGGTTGTTTTGCTTAGTGCTGTTCCTCCTTGAAGCATAGGGTCAACGACATTTTCATTGACGTGCCCATTTTTCACAGCTTTTAGGCTTGTCCAAATTTTATTTTGCTCTAAGTCCTTCAATGCGTTTGGATTCGATGAGTTTTCCTCTTTAGAGAACTGAACAAAAATATAGTCAGGATTTAGTTCGCCAAGGCGCTCCATTGAAATCATCGCTTGTGCTTTGGCTTTTTTGATATCACTTGGTGCTGTAAATCCTAAGTCCCCATATAAGGTAGAGTTGAAGTATACATCTTCAGGATACACGTACAGGTCTCCCTGTCTAATGCGTAAAATGACAGCTGTTTTGTTGTTGCTTTTGTCTTTCAGGGTTTCTTTCGCTTGTTTGAGATCTTTCTGATAATCAGAAATGAGGGTTTTGGCTTCTTCACTTTTTCCAGTCAGTGTACCGAGCAATAAAAGATTACTTTCCCAGTCAGAAGAGACATGGGATACCGGGATCGTCGTTTGGACTTTATCCAGTTTTTTAATTGTTGCAGGTGGGAACTTTGTTGATCCGAGTATCACGTCTGGTTTTAGTTTTAAGATTTTCTCTAGGTTTGGTTCTGTTTTTTCACCGATGCCTTCTGTTTTCGCTGTGATGTCTTTAAATAATTCAGGGAATGTGCCGCCTACAGTAGAAGCACCAATAGGTTGGATACCAAGTAATTTTGCATCTTCCATTGATTCTAAACTTCCAGCAATGACGATTCGTTTCACTGGTGTTTTGAGCTTGTACGTTTGATCTAAGTAATTGATTTTTGTTTCTATTGCTTCAGCTGACTTGCTTTTAGTTGAGTTTGAAGCAGGTTTATTTTCTGTAGCACCACAGGCTACTGTGGTGATCGTCATGATACAAAGGGTAAGCAATGCTAACCATTTTTTCATTTGTTTTCTCCTTTAACTGATAATTGTTCTCAATTAAAGATTGTATTAGGCTTTCGTCCTTTTATCCATAGACAATTCTCTATCAAATGATGGACTTTTTACGGAAAAAAAGATAAAAGGTCCTGAATGACTCGTTGATGACTGGCTGCTGTGTATTCACGCCAAGGGTCAGAAGCGAGTGGATAGACTGCTTGTTGACTCACAGCCTTGAGATTTTGCCAAGCCTCCTGTTGCTTTAACTTTTGATAAAATGCAATGGTTTTTGGCTCTTTATGCAAGAAGAGAAAGATGGTGTCTGGGTCTAGCTGTTGTATTGAGCTAAGGCTGATTTTTTTTTCGATTAGCTGACCATCATTCTGAAAAGCTGGCAGAAGACCAATGTCATGAAAAATCACTTCTGACATGGTGCGATTTACAGACAAGTAGAGCTGATCTTGAAAGATACGAAGAGGCAGGACGGTTTTTGGTGGATGATCAACAAGGCATGCCTTTTTCGCTTGAATGACGATTTCCTCGTAATGAAGCAACCATTCTTCTGCTTCCTTCGCTTCGTTCAGGAACATAGCTGTTTGTCTGAATTGAGCGCGCCAATTCAATTGTGTGAATGGAACAAAGTGAACAGGACAGATGGTTTTCAACACTTGTTTTTCTTCCTCTGTCACATGATCATTGGCAATGATCAGCTCAGGTTTTGTTTCCTTTAATTGCTGTAAATTGGCTTCAGCGTGCTCGTTGATACGATGTGCACTCAGGTGAATCGGAATTTCTTCTGCATGATGCTCAAAATCATGTGCTGTCCATTTAGGATGAAGAGGGGCAGCATATGGGATGATATGAATTGGTGTGAGCTGACCGAGTATGGAATGACCATAGGCTGCAATTTTCCGCTGACGGCTTTTCATATATGCAGAAGGGGTCATACCAGTTTTTTTCTTAAAGATGCGGCTAAAGTAATAGGGATCTTGATAGCCGATTTCCAGTGCAATGTCTTTGAGCTTTGCATTGCTTTTTGCCATTAACTGTTTGGCTCTAGCCATCCTTTTCTTGGTGATATAATCAGTGACACTCACATCAAAATGCTTTTTAAATAGCTCACTGTAATGATTGGCGCTGATGCCAGCCATATGAGATAGACTTGTAAGGCTGAGGGGTTCTTCGGAATGTTGATCGATATATTGTTTTGTTTTGAAAAGGGCATGTGCCGTGTCAAAAATATCTTCTTTATGCAGTGTGAAAAGCTGCATAATGAGCTGTTGAAAAAGAGTTTGGCTTCTAAAAAAGCTAATGGATTCAGGTCTTTTCCATTCCTCTGTCATATGGGACAGTAAAGAATGAATGTGTTCAATCGAGCTAATATCGATAAATTGCCATACATTCATTAAAGAACGGGCATGTTCAGTTGATACTTCTCCTATGTTTTGATCTTGCAGCGTGTAGAGCTGAAAGCGAAACAGATAGAGCTCGTGTTTTTGATAAGGCTCTGTTTTCAACATAAATGTTTCCCCAGGCATGATCGTATAGAGTGTCAGATTTTTCAATCGCCATTTTTGATCGTTCAATGTGAGTAAACCGCTGCCTCTTATGCTAAAGAGGAGACAGAATGTATCTGACAGCTGTTGCTCAGTATGCGGAAGCTCTGCATTATTTATTTTTTCAGTATATGTTAATCGATAGATGAATTGATCGGCATTTGCCATTGGATTGTTGTTTCCCATAAAACCACCTAATCTCTTATTGATTGATAAACGTTCTCAATTGAATTGTAGCAGAAAAGCTGGCAGATGGTGATGAACCAGTTTATTCTATGAAGAAAAAGCACCCTGAATGAGGTCAGGGTGCGATGATTTATTCCGTTTTTCCATGTGCTAGGACAGGTTCTTTTGTTAAGCTTAGTGGCCGTAAGTCCTGCCAGTGTGTCTGGATATAATCGATGCAGGCATTTCTAGTGTCTTCACCAAAGACCTTTTCCCATCCATCTGGCACTGGTGCAAATGATGGCCAAAGTGAATGCTGTCCTTGTTCATTGACAAGCACAAGAAATACACCGTCTTCACGATCAAAGGGATTTGTCATCTGTCATCTCTCCTTTATTCTTAGTGCTTTTGTTTGACCCGATTCAGTGTGTTGTCTAAGATGACACCAATTTCTGCTAGGGGTTTAGGCTGGCACATGTCTTTGTGCCGGCAATGAATGTCGTGTTGTTCAATTTTTCCGTTGATATAAGGTGCCCATGCTTCGGGATCAATTGGTGTAAACCAATCTGGGATAATGGTAGATCTAAAGAATAATATGTCTCCATGATAAGTTTTTGGCTGATATTCTCCGAGCAATCGAACTGAATTGACATAGGTTTCTTTCAGGTTTCTGATGGCATCCTCACTTAAGCTGGCTAGTGCACTTCCGTCTTTTTTCAGGATATCGACGGCACTTTTCATCGTGAGCGGCTCACCTGTTAAGGTATCTGGATCATAACCGCCGAGCGCAAGAAGAGCGATTAGTGCTTCTTCTTCATCAGGTGCTTCTTTAATCGGCAAGAAGTGGTTTGGATAGGCATCCAGCATCGCGACGAGTGAGATTTCTTCGCCTTGCTGCTGGAGCTGTGTTGCCATTGCTTGCACAACGTTCCCGCCTAGTGACCAGCCAAGTAGATGATAAGGGCCTTTTGGCTGAATCCTTTGGATGTGCTTGATATAATCCGCAGCCATATCATCTAGTGTTTGTGGGTAGACATCCTTTCTTGCGATTCCTCGTGCCTGCAATCCATAAAGTGGGATGTCCTTCTCTAATGTATTCAAGAGACCTGCATAGCACCAGCTAAGACCACCTGCTGGATGAACACAGAAGAGTGGATAATTTTCACCATTTGCTCGTAGCGGTAGCAAGATTTCTAGTGCGTTTTCATCGCTGCCTGTCTCTAGTTTCTCTGCCAAACTTGCAACATTAGGTGCTTCAAACAACGTTCCGATGCTTAGTTTGACACCAAGTGCATCACGAATGCGGCTGATTAAACGAACCGCAAGTAATGAGTGCCCGCCAATGTCAAAAAAGCGATCGTCAATGCTGACTTTTGGTAGACCGAGCACCTCTTCAAAGAGGTGACATAGGATTTCCTCCTTCGGATTTCTTGGGCCACGTCCATCTGTTTGCTGTACATGCAATTGAGGTGCAGGCAGTGATTTTTGATCAAGCTTCCCGTTTGCTGTAAGTGGCATGGCATCAATTTGTACATATGCCGCTGGCACCATGTAATCAGGAAGACTGGCTGCGGCAAAATGACGAAGGGTTTCTGTATCGGTACGGCCTTCTTCAGTTGTCACGATATATGCGACTAAGCGTTTGTCACCAGGCTGATCCTCTCGCATGATGACAGCAACTTGTGCAACTGCATCGTGACGTGCCAAAACGGCTTCAATTTCTCCAAGTTCAATGCGGAACCCGCGAATTTTAATTTGATGATCAGCTCTGCCAATGTAATCAAGTGAACCCTCTTTCGTCCAACGTGCGAGATCGCCTGTACGATACATCCTTGTGCCAGGTGCTCCATAAGGGTCGGCAGGGAATCGGTCAGATGTCAGATCAGGCCTGCCTAGATAACCTCTTGCCAAGCCGGCTCCAGCTACATACATTTCACCTGTTGTCCCAGGGGGAACAGGTTGTAGGTATTCATCTAGTACATAAACGTGTAAATCAGGAATGGGTTCACCTATTAAGCTACTGGATTTTTTTGTAATCATGTCTCGATTGAGTACATTGTACGTAACGTGTACGGTGGTTTCTGTAATGCCGTACATGTTGATTAGCTTTGGCTTACGATCTGAGTGACGGCTGTACCAATCTTCTAATCTGCTGAGCTCTAATGCTTCACCGCCAAAAATGACATAGCGGAGTGATAATGCTTGACCAAGTGTTTGTTGTTCCTTGTCTGCCTGCATGAGCTGATAGAAGGCAGAAGGTGTTTGGTTAAGTACTGTCACACCTTCATCGACTAAAAGCTGGAGCATCTCTTCAGGAGAGCGAGAGATGGTATGAGGTACAATCACAAGTCGACCGCCATATAAAAGGGGTCCCCAGATTTCCCATACGGAAAAATCAAAGGCATATGAATGAAACATTGTCCAAACATCTTCTTCATCAAAATGGAACCAATGTGCAGTAGATGTCAGAAGACGGATGACATTTTGGTGTGGGATGACCACTCCTTTTGGCTTGCCTGTAGAACCAGATGTATAAATAATATAGGCTGGATGCAGAGAAGTAAGTGGCTCAATTCTGTCTATATCAGCCGGATTGTGATTTGGCGTATTAAGCAGTTGGTCACTCGTTTCTTTTTCGTCTAACAAAATCAAATCGCAATCAGAAGGGAGATGCACTGCGTCTGCTTTTGTTGTGATGCTACAAACTGGCTTGGCATCTTGTATCATGTATGCTAGCCTGTCTGCTGGATAGTCAGGATCAAGCGGGACATAGGCTGCGCCTGCTTTATGAACGGCTAATAAGCTCACGAGCATATCGATTGATCTAGGCAGGGCAAGTGCAACGAACTGCTCTGGTCCAACGCCTCTTTCTATTAACAAATGAGCAAGACGATTAGCTTTGTCGTTTAACTCTTTATAGGTAAGCTGATGATTGCCATCCGTTACAGCCACACGCTCTGGGTATTGCTGCGCCGCTTTTTCAAATAAGGCTGGCAGACTAAGCGTTTGGTCTAACTGAGCGATTGTCTTTTTATCAGGGAGAAATGTTTGGCGCTCTTTTTCTGATAAAATATTTACTTGACCAATAGGCAGATGTGGATGCTCAGCTGCCTCTGTTAAAAAGCGCTTCATTCTGTCAGCGATTGCTTGAATGGTGCTTTGTTTAAACACATCTGTGCTGAATTCAAACAAACCTGTTAACCCTGCTGCTGACCCAGTTTCGGTTCTATGTTCTGTTAATTCGATGGTCAGATCAAATTTAGCTGATCCCACTGGTTTCACGTAGAGATCTGAGTCAAGTTTTGCCAGCTTCATTTCTGCCTTCGGTGTATTTTGGAAGGCAAGCATGATCTGGAACAATGGATTGCGTGATCTGGATCGAGTTGGATTTAGGACTTCAACTAGCCGTTCGAATGGTAGATCCTGATGCTCGTAGGCTGCTAAGTCAACGTCTCGCACTCGCTTCAATAGCTCACTAAAGGTTGGATTACCAGCTGTATTTGTACGTAATACAAGTGTGTTCACAAACAACCCAACAATGTCGTCAAGTGCATCATCATTCCGTCCAGCAATCGGACTGCCAATTGGGATATCTGTTCCCGCCCCAAGGCGTGTCAGTAATGCTGCAAGCGATGCTTGGAGCACCATGAACAAACTCACTTGATGCTGCTTTGAAAGATCAAGAAGTAGGTGGTGTAAAGCGGGTTCAATCGTAAAGTCTATCGTAGCACCATTGAAGCTTCCTTCCTGTGGACGCGGGAAGTCATAGGGAAGCTCCAGTTCTTCCGGCAGACCATGTAATGCACCCGTCCAATAACCTAGTTGTTTGGCAAATAGACTATCCTTCTCTTCTTCACTGCCCAACAGCTTCTGCTGCCAAATGGCATAGTCAGCATATTGAACAGGTTCGGCTGGCAAGGAGATTGATTTTCCTTGTATAAGGGCTTCGTAAGCAGCAGCTAAGTCTCGTGTCAATGGTGCAAGTGACCAGCCGTCACCAGCGATGTGATGTAGCAATAGAAGTAGCACGTATCGATTTGCATCAAGCATGAATAATTCTGCTCGCAGTGCGGGTTCTTCCTCAATGTTAAAGCAATAGCGAATGGCTTCGTTTAACTGATTTTCAATTTGTTGATCGGTGGAAGCTGTGACATGGAGTTCAGGTTGAACACTTTTTGGATGTAAAATGACCTGTCTTGGCATGCCGTTCTTATTTGGAAAAATGGTTCTAAGTGTTTCATGTTTTTCAGTGATATCTGCCAATGCACCAATAAGAGCTTTTTGATCTAGTGTACCTGTCAGCTGAATGACAAGTGGAATATTGTAAGTTGGACTTGGTCCTTCAAGGCAATGAAGGAACCAAAGACGTTTTTGGGCAAAGGATAACGGAATCTCATCTGGTTTGTTTTCTACCTGAAGTGGCGGCCGTAAGTCCTTCGCTTTGTCAATGTGTTGCGCAAGCTCAGCAACTCGAGGTGATTCAAAAATGGTACTCATGTTTAGGTCTGCACCAAGTGTATCGCGTATACGTCTAAGCAGACGAGCGGCGAGCAAGGAATGTCCCCCTAAGTCAAAGAAATTATCATCTATGCCAATTTGAGATACGCCAAGGGTTTCTGCAAATAAACTACATAACATGTCTTCTTGGGGTGTTCTAGGTGTACGCTCAGAACTAACTAAAGACATATTTGGTGTTGGTAATGCTTTGCGATTGATTTTGCCGTTTGGTGTAAGCGGGAGTTCTGGCAAAACGACAACAGCAGAAGGCATCATGTAATCAGGGAGCGATGTTGCCACAAACTGCCTGAGCTCTGAAGGATGCAGAGAAGTGCCATCTGTCAGCACAACATACGCACAAAGCAACTGTTGTCCAGGTTGATCCTCACGAACGATAACAGATGTATGCTTTATTGCTTGGTGTTGCATGATCACTGTTTCAATTTCACCTAGTTCAATACGGAAGCCGCGGATTTTAATTTGATGATCGGCACGGCTGATATAATCAATCGAACCATCCTCACGCCATCTGGCTAAATCACCTGTACGATACATTCTCGTGCCTTTTGTGCCGAATGGATCAGCGACAAAACGTTCAGCCGTTAAATCATATCGTCCAAGATATCCTCTAGATACTCCTTCACCTGCAATATAAAGTTCACCGATTGATCCTGCTGGGACTGGGTTTAGTCCTTCATCTAAAATATATATGCTCGTATTCCAAATGGGTTTACCAATCGGCGGCGCGCTATTGTCTTGATGTGCTGTGACATTTACCATCGTAGACCATATCGTCGTTTCTGTAGGTCCGTACAAATTGGTAATGTCACATTGAAGAGATTGCAATGTGTGCAAAAGGGAGGCAGGAAGTGCTTCTCCTCCAACAAGGACACGCATACCTGTTATCACGTCAGGGGATTCATCTGCCAATGCATGCCACAACGTTGGTGTTGCCTGCATGATTGTGACATGATGAGAACGAATCATGTCTGAAAGCTTTGCTGGCTCTTGGATGGTCTCTTTTTTTGCCATTAAAAGAGCAGCCCCATGTAAAAGCGGGAGGAACATTTCTAGTCCGGAAATATCAAAGGCAATGGTCGTTACCGCTAGAAGCTGGTCTTTTTGATCTAATAAAAATGAATCTTGCATGGACAATATAAAATTGATCACATTTCGCTTTGTTACAACAACACCCTTTGGTTTGCCTGTCGATCCTGACGTGTAGATGATGTATGCCGGATGATGTGGAGAGCCTTCGTTCCAGGTCGGATTGAGATGCAGACCGCCTACTATCTCCTGATGAACAGTTGAATCATCCAGTTGGACGATATGTGGATGGTCAAAACGCTCTGCTGTCTCTTTGACTGTGAGCAAGCACACAGGTTTAGCATCATCTAGCATATAGGCAACACGATCGCTAGGGTAATCAGGGTCTAATGGCAGGTATGCGGCTCCCGTTTTGACGACGGCCAATAGACTCACGACCATATCGATCGATCGAGGCAGAGCAATTGCGACAAATTGTTCTGGTCCAATGCCGTGCTTTTTCAAATAATGAGCTAATTGATTTGCTCGCTGATTCAACTCTTCGTAGGTCAAAGTGATTTCTTCAAACTGTAATGCTTCTGCATGTGGTGTTTTGCTGACTTGTTTTTCAAATAGTTCCCGTAAACATTCTTTTGGTAATTCTTGTTTTGTAGCATTCCAGTGCTTGAGGATGTTCTCTTTTTCTTTAGACAAGAGAAGGTTGAATTGACTGATTGTCTGATCTTGCTCTAGTCCGGTTATTTCCTCCAGCAATTGAAGAACACGATGCTGATGAGCGTCAACCGATTGCTCTTTGTAAACTGCAGGGTTTGCATCAAAATCGATTTGAAACCCGTTCCCATCGGCGCGGTCATATATGTTGATCGATAAATCATCCACTGGTCCTGCTGAAAGATTATGCGCTTGACCCATGCTCTGATCGAACCTGAGATGATAATCAAATGGCATGATATTGATCTGTGGACCAAATAATCGTTGATTTCTGCCGATGAGTTTAAAGTCTCTCCTCATATCTTCGTGACGATATCTTTGATGAGGACGAATGGCTTTAAGTTCATCGGATACTTGGCGAACAAGTGCTGAGAGCGTCATTTCGGGTTTGCATGTTAAACGAAGAGGTACTAGGTTCATGACCATTCCAGGTGTTTGCAATGCGCAAGATCCAAGGCGCATCATAACAGGCAATCCTAAAACAATATCATGTGCACCAGTCATACGATGCATATATAGAGCGGATGCGGCAAGAACCATTTCATGCCAGGTACCACCGAAAGCTTGAGCATTTTTCTTCATTTTTCTTACCTTTGCGGCATCATAGCTAGCGGTTTTTCGGATAAAATCATCCGAAGTTCTTGGGGCAAGCTCAGCAAGGCTAACGATTTCAGGTTGATCAGCAAAGCGATTTTTCCAAAAAGCCTGATCATCTTCATAGCGATTGGAATGTTGATATGCGATCTCCTCTTGGACTACGTCATGGAAGGTGCCAAATGTTTGAGAAGGCACAGGTTTTTCTTGCGATAGGGCTGAATAGACCTCAGCAACACGACGTGCGATGAGTGAAAAGGCGAACCCATCAATGGCAATGTGATGAATGCGCTGATACCAGAGAAATCGATCGTCCGCAATTTGAAAGAGTACTTCACGGAATAATACATCTTTCTCTAAAGAGACTGATGTTGAAAGATCTGTCTTCATCCATGCTTTAGCCTCATCAAGCGGCTGTTTTTCATTTTGTAAATTGATGAATTGAAATGGGATATCGCTTTTGGATGTAAACCATTGCCTTGGACCGTCAGCAGCTTCAACGAAGCGCATATGCAGAGAATCTGCTTCTAAGACAGTCTTTCGGATGGCTGCTTCAAAGTGTACTGGATCAATATATCCTTTAATATCTATATACTCAGCTGTATTGAAAATTGGATTAGATGGATCAAGCTGTTGCGCATACCAAATGCCTGATTGGGCACCGGTCAGTGGAAATGAATCGACGGACTGGATCGACAAGGGTCTATACCTCCTTTACAAATAATCGATATTTGGGATAGATGGCTGTTTTTCTGGGAAAAGAAGGGTTCGCCAATGAGCGAGCGTTGGATTTGCTGCAAGCTCAACGAAATTGACTGCCGCTCCTTGCTGCCTCCACTTTTCCGCTAGGCTCATCATTCTAATAGAATCGAGACCTAGGTAGACGAGATTCTCGTCAAGCGGTATTTGATCCGGCTCGACTTGAAGATACTCAGCTACTTGGTGAAGGATTGAATCAAAGGATAGGTCATCACCGTCTGCTTCCTGTCCTGTTAAACGACAAATGATCTGGTCTGTTGTGGTGGTTACCGCACAGCGCTCAGCTGCATAGGTCATCGCCATTTTGTGATGCTTAAGTGAAAAGTCAGCAACGGCATCTGCGACAAAAAAGGTTTCAATATCGAGCATGAATGCTTCTGCGGCTGTCAACATACAGCCGATATGTGCATATACGCCAGTAATGATCAGTTGATCTCGCCCATCTTCTCGGAGAATATCTAAAAAATTGGATTTTTTAAATGCACTATAACGCCATTTTGTCAGCACTGTATCTGCTTCAGATGGAGCGAGCTGATCAATGATCTTTGTCAATGCTTCATCATCACCAAGTCCAGGTCCCCAAAAATCTGTTAATAAGGCACGATCTTTCGGGTCTTGGTCACCAGGTTGAGCTGTATAAACGACTGGAATTCCAAGTTCATTGCATGTATCACGTAATTGTTCAATATGTTGAACTAACTCTGTGATCGGTGATGAATCGTGTTGAAATGCATTTAAAAAATATTGCTGCATGTCATGTATCAGCAGAACAGCACGATTCGGATCCGGTATCCAGTTCACTTTATTTTCGGGTAAATCTTGTGTGCTCGGCATTGGATACGCAGGAATAGTAGGGATTGCCATGGTTTTCACTCCTCTTTTTTTATACGTTGGCAGTATGGATTGCAGCTAATTCTCTTAATGCTTTTTTACTGACTTTGCCTACACCTGTTTGTGGGAACGCATCGATCCATTCAATGCGGTCGGGAATTTTATAGGCAGCGAGTCCGCGTTCTCTTAGAAATGACTTTAACGCCTCGGGTGCTGGTTTGCTGTTGCCTTTCGCAATCACAAAGGCACATGAGCGTTCACCAAGGAACGGATCCGGCATGGACACCATGGCGGCATCATGAATGTCAGCATGCGCAAGTAAATGGTTTTCGACTTCTTCAGCGGCCACCTTTTCGCCACCACGATTGATTTGATCCTTGTCTCTGCCTTCTACAACAACATTTCCTTCTTTGGTTAATCGCACGATGTCACCTGTTCTGTAAAAGCCATCGGGTGTAAAGGCTTTTTTATTTTGTTCATCGGCTTTATAGTAGCCACGAATTGTATAGGGCCCTCTTGTCAAAAGGTGTCCTGCTACTTCATTAGGGACTGGCTTGTCTTCATCATCTACCACTAGTACCTCATCATATTCAGACATCGGACGTCCTTGTGTATGAATAATGACATGTTCAGGATCATCCAATCTGGTATAGTTGACCAGACCTTCTGCCATGCCAAAAACTTGCTGGAGCTTACATCCAAGGGCAGGCATAACATGTTTTGCTGCCTCTGCACTTAATTTAGCACCACCGACTTGTAAAACCTTAAGACTAGATAAGTCATCTGATCGATGAGGAGCGGCCTCTAGCCAAATCAATGCGATAGGTGGGACCACAGCGGTAATGGTCGCACGCTCTTTTTCAATGAGTGGAAAGACTACATCAGGGCTTGAGCCAGGTGCAAGAACAACTCTTCCGCCTGCGTATAACGTCCCAAGGACTCCAGGCGAGCTTAATGGATAGTTGTGTGCAACTGGAAGTGTAGCCAGATACACACTATCTTGTGTGAGTTCGCACACCTCATTGCTTTTCCAAAGACTATAAATATAGTCATCATGTGTGCGAGGAATGAGCTTTGAAAGGCCTGTGCTGCCTCCAGATAACTGAAGAAACGCAATATCGCTTGCCTCTACATGAATTTGAGGATCAAGTGCTGGGTCCTTGCGCAGATCATCCAAGGCAAGGAATTCTTCAGCTTCCCCGGCAACAATGACATGAGGCAAAGAGGGAAGCTTTTCTTTCACTTGACGTGCAAGTGATCGATAATCAAAGCCGCCGTCGATATCTGTAATGACATATGCGTCTGCTTCGGCAAACTCAATAAAATACGTGATTTCGCTGCTTCTATGAGATGGCAGCGAGAAGACGGGTAAAGCACCGATTCGAAATAAAGCGAAAATGACTTCAAAAAAAGCCGGAATGTTAGGAAGCTGAACGACAACTCGACTTCCCTTTTGAATACCAAGCTGATGAAAACCAGCGGCAAGACTGCTGACGCGCTCATCAAGTTCTTGGTAGC
Source organism: Bacillus sp. MC1252 (assembly GCF_056838025.1). Classification (NCBI taxonomy): domain Bacteria; kingdom Bacillati; phylum Bacillota; class Bacilli; order Caryophanales; family Bacillaceae; genus Bacillus; species Bacillus sp. MC1252. The sequence continues at coordinate 3,633,242 of NZ_CM166369.1, read as the reverse complement.
TCAAGTGCGTATGAGCATATGTAATCGCTGATTTATTCCCTAACGATGCGGCGCGTGCACGAAGCATACCGCCAAAGGTTTCTCCACGCCAACAGCCGTTTTCACGGTAGCGTTTTGCAAATTCGTCTGGCCATGTAGGTGGTTGAACAAACATGTTTTGTCATCTCCTGTGTATTTTTATAGATGATGGATGCCCATAGCATGAAGCATCGTGTTGAATTTTGCAGATGTTTCGGCTAGCTCTTCTTCTGCCTTTGATCCTTTGACCACTCCTGCACCAGCAAATAGGCGAAGGGAGTGACCCTCAGCTTCTGCACAACGAATGGTGACAATCCAATCACCATCACCATTTTCATCTGACCAGCCGATCATTCCTGTGAAAAATCCTCGATCGAAGGGTTCAATCGCTTGGATTGCTGCACGTGCATCTGCTGTAGGTGTTCCGCATACTGCGGGTGTTGGATGAAGGCTAAGTGCTAAATCAATTGAAGACACTCCTGCATCTATTAATTCACCTTTTACGACAGTAGATAAATGCCACATCGTTTCTGTTTGTATGACTGATGGTGATGCAGGCACATTTAGTGTATGACAGTAAGGAGCGAGCGCCTTAGTGACAGCATCGACAACCACTGCATGTTCGTGTAAATCCTTCGCTGAAGTAAGTAGTTCATCGTGACGGCGCTGGTCTTCTACTGGATCTGAACTGCGTGGCCGAGAACCAGCGAGTGGATTGGAAATAACAGATGAACCAGTCTTTGAAAGAAGCAGCTCAGGGCTTGCGCCAAGAAGTGTTCGCTCTTGGGAAGATTTCGGATCAGCTACATTTGCAGCAAACGTATAGCCAGTCGTGTTATGAAGAGCAAGCCGTTCGAGTATTGCTTTCGTATTCATTTCTCGATTTGATTTGAGATGGAGAGATCGAGAGAGTACGATTTTGCTAAGCTCTCCTTTCTCAATTTTAGCTAACCCTTCGTTCACACCTTTCATGTAGACATCTGGAGAGGGGACAGGTGTCACCTCATAGGATGGAGCTGCCACTTCCGTCTTCTCATCACCTTGATGAAATTCGAGTGGATCACTAAACTGCACGTGGGCTGGAACACTTAAGCGAACCGGTTGCGCCGGATCAAACGGAACAGCACCTGCAACAATCGGTGTTCGAATACCAGCTTGTTTGGCAGCGTCAAATACGTGCGCTACCCTTTTGGATAGTTCATTTAGCTGATTGGTTTCAATATGCTGGAAGATCCCTTCTGCCAGTATCGTGCGTTTAGGGGAAGCAAGGAAAAAAGAGCCTGGCTGATAGTCTTGGATCAACTGTACTTTTTCTTCTGTCGACAATAATGAATGTTTCATGAAAAGGCCTCCTTTTTGATGAAATGCTAGATTCCGAGTGTTGCGCCACCATCAATCGTCAGATTCTGCATCGTAATGTGACTGGCTTGCTCAGATGCAAAGAAGAGTACTGCATCAGCGATACTTTGAGGATCAGCGATTTTTTGTAAAGGAATACCGGTTTTATACGTCTCTAATGAACCTTTGATCACATTGTCTGCACCATGTTCATCAGACCATAACGCCCATTGCATAGGTGTTGCGGTAGAGCCAGGAGAGACGACATTGCATCTAATTCCGTAGGATGCTAGCTCTAATCCAAGTGTTTTTGTAAAGGAAGTAGCTGCTGCTTTTGAAGCGGCATAGGCAGCCATATTCATTCTAGGAATGCCACCGGCGTTAGAGCTGATGGTCACAATGACTCCCTCTGTTCTTTTTATCATGTATTTGGAGACAGCTTGAGATACGTAAAAGACACCATGTGTGTTGACTGCAAAGGTCTGTTCCCAGTCGTCTGCTCGAAGCTGGTTAATAGAACCCATTCGAAGAATGCCTGCTACATTGACCAGTAAATAAATGGGTCCAAGCTGCTGTTCAATTTGGCTGACAACATGTTGAACAGAAGTTTGATCGCTAATATCACATGGATAGGCAAAGGCGTGTATTCCTTCATCGTTCATTTGTTGAACAGTACTTTGCAGTTGATCTTCATTTGCGTCAACTGCCGCAATGATCGCACCTTCTTCGGCTAGTCTTTGCGCAACTGCTTGTCCAATACCTTGTCCGGCTCCTGTGATAAGCACAATCTTTTGAGATAGACCACTATATTTCATGTGTTCACTACCTTTCTTTCATATCTGTGGTTGTTAATGGATCATGATAGAGTGCAAAACGAAAAGCGTAATTCATCAGTACCGGTAAAACTGACGTATGTCCTTCTTCAGGGAACTCGTGATAGGCGGAATGCAAGCCATATGAGGATAAAGGCAGCATGCGGTTTGCTAGTGACTGTGCATGATCATTCATTTGACATGGGTGGTGTTTTTCTAACTCACCTACACCTACAAGCAGCCTGACATTCATAGACATCTGACGTATATGGCTGGTGAATTGGTGTTCTTTTTCTAGAAATAATTCTTTGTTCCAGTGGATAGAAGGACTGCCCGCAATATATGTCTGATAAGCATCAGGGTGCTCAAATAGTGTGTGTAATACAAAAAGACCGCCAAGAGAGTGTCCAAACAGTGTTTGACGACTCTGGTTGATCGGAAAGCGCTCCTCGATATAAGGCTTTACAATCTTTTCTAAAAAAGAAAAGAACGCAGAGGCCCCGCCATATGTATGGTTGGAGAAGTCCTTTCTTTTGCCACCAATGGAAGCGTCAGGGCCGGTAAGAGTGAGATCATAATGCCTGAGCGGATGATAGGGCGCTTCTGTCTGATAGCCAATTCCAACAATGATGGCAGGTACGACACCTGTTTTTTCAGGTCTTCTTGACTGTAGACGAAGTGCTTCGACCATTGTGCCAAAAAGTGAATTTCCATCAAGCACGTACATGACTGGAAAACCAGCCGCTGGAGGAGTAGTATTCGGTTTAAATATAAAAAGTCTGTAAGGGTGTGCTGTGATATCCAGTTGCTCCGTCCCAGGTATAAAAAAAGGACGGCTTTCTCTGAAAAGAGAATCCTCAGTACCCATTCCTTCAGGGCGTTTGGACATGTGTAAAATATCCCCTTCCTCAAATTGACTCTCATATGCTGATAAAAGCGGGCTTGCGGATATAGGATGAGTGTAGAGATTGAAGAATGGTCCCTTCAAATGAAAATGATTCTCAATTATCACGCAAGCAAATCAAATGATAATGGTTATCAATTATGAAGTCAAATGTTCATTTAGTCGTGTAGTTGATAATTTAATCTAAATATTATGAAAATAAAGGACTAAATAACTACCAAATGAGTGGAAATAGTGAATGCCAGACTGAGTCATTTAAAAAGAGGAGAAATGTCAAAAGACCTTGACCGTCTCGAGATATTTACCATTTTCTTCTGTTTGATTCAGGAATATATATAGGTTTTTCTTCTTGAAATCATTTTGAGGAAAAATAAGTCTATAGACCTTCTTGTATTTTTAGGAAAAAAGAGGAGAATTTTTCGAAAAGCTGGTGAGCATATCTCACAACTTATTCAATATCATGCGTAAATTCATATACAATTTTCTAAGGAAGACAAGATCGAAGGGAATGTAGGCAGAATGAAAACTCCATTAGGAAAGCTAAAGCTAAAACTGCTTGAACATCAGCTCAAACTGAAAAATGCGTTTACAGTGGAAGAATATCAAGAAATGAAGCAATCATTACATGAAATACGGATGACATTTGCGGCCTATGAACAATGGGATTTATACCAGCGAGCCACCGATATGATCACCATCCTCCTCTTTCAACATGCCCTCAAGCAAAACCACCATTAACACTTTCACTTTTTATGAGTAGCTTATTTCTTATGGAAGCACGGTGCTGTTTTAAAGTTGGCCAAATATCATATAGCATCAAAAATGCGGAAATGAAAAAAGTAAGGGATGTCCCCTTACTTTTTGATCAATCGGTGTACATGTCTGTAAACACCATTCAATTAGAATCCATCTGTGACATCATATTCGTAACGAATATCGGCTTTGACATTGCTCATAGTAGATCTCGCAGTAGCCTTTGCGTTGTACTTAAAGCTCCATTTTTGAGCCACTTTTAATTCATCTTCCAGTGAAATATGATAAGACCCACTTGTTGCAGATGAAAAAAGTGATTGGTTCCAAATCTTGTTTTCATCAGCCATCAGTTTGTGTGTGACATTTCCTTGGTTAGGCGATTGGGTACTAGTTGTTGAAATCGATTTAACGATAGCATTGTTAGGAATAGAAGAATTGGTCGTTAAATCCATTGTAATGACAGAAGAATCAACACCTGCTAGATTCAAAGATGAATTCCCCAGGTTGGTAGCAGTCCCGGTAAAATTGAATGTCCCATTCCCAGATTTGATACGATCTTGAATGGAGACAGTAAAATACATATTCCCTGTATATGAGCCACGGGTCACTTTCACAAAATAAGTTTCTGAAGTTGAAGTAACGTCACCAGTATTTGCAAATATAAAGGGTGTTACTGAATCAGGATTAATCACTCTTGACCCTGGTTTAGAGCTCTTCGAATTATACACCTCGATTTTCATCCCCGTATATTGCTTATTATACGAACTTCGCACATAGACCCTTTCACCCTTATTGATCGTGAACTGATAATACGCTTCATTTTCACCTTCAGGTAAGATTGTTGTATCTGGGCGACTATTTTTCCAATATCCCATTGAGCTTGCTGTGTTAGGGCTGTTATTCCCCGTAATAGCCGCTTCTGCTGAATGAGGTGCAAAAAAACTAGTAACAAGCACTAATACCAATGCAGGTAACAAAAAACGTTTGAAGATAGTATTTGTCATATTTTAACCCTCCTTGTAATAATTACTATATCGGATCAAAACTAACAAATTTTAACTGAATTGCCGATATATTTAATAATCACTATTTTTTAAAAAGGAGAATCAAAATGAATATTAATACGTCATACACGGCAGGTGTTTCAAACAATCAGAACAGAATCGATTATAAAGGTCAATCTATTAAAAGTACAAATGAGGTGATGACCGAATCTGATAGACGGATGAAAATACTAGATGAAAAATATGAAAAAATAAATGAACAAAATAAACGTTTCAAAAATCCTCATGGTCATATACACGATAAGTATCGAAATCCACGCTCGCCTTATTTTAGGAGTGATCTAACTAAAGTAGAAAGAGAAGCTGCATATACGATGGAGATTGGCTGGGCTAATTCTGGAAAAGGAGGTCAATATGACTTTAATGATGCCATCTTCCGTAATGAAAAACGGTACGATCCAACCCAAGAAAGCGTAGAGAAAAAAATATCCAATCGTCAAAAGGTCAACGAACAATTACAAGATTTATTCTCTAAAAACGGGATATCCATTCCTAAAAACACAAATCTAACTTTTACCATTGACCCGAACAATTTTAAATTGGTGGTAAGTGGTTCAAAAGACGAAACGCTGATGAAACAAATAGAAGACTTATTAAATACAACCAACAATACAAGAGAATTATTTTTCCATATCATGAAAAGCAGAAATGATGATTCTACTCAATTCACACCGGATTCTCTGGCAAAGTTCCATCTTGTCAATCAAATCAAAACGGTGACAGGCTACAATTTAAAGGATTTAAGCATTGTAAATGGTCAATTTGTAACGGATAACGGAACGAATATTTTTGATCTATACAAAGAAGAACTTCTTAAAAATCCATATACAGCAGAAAATGCGCGCATTGCCGCTTCACATTACGGTGCACAGCTATTCGATCTAGCCAAAAACGGGTTTGATTCCATTCCAGATTTGGTTTTATCTATTGGTTATCAAAACGGTTCTTTACAAGACATTGGGCAAAAAGTGAATTATGGGGTTAAGAAAACGATAGATTAGAAAAACGCATCCGAACATGCCATGTTGGAGCGTCGATTACATGTGTGAACGGCAACAAATCGAAATTCCATTAGCGATAACGAAGGACTCTATAACAATTGATGTTACAGAGTCTTTTCTATTGAAATGCGCTGGTTTGCACAAAATATCAACATGGTAATTTTGACTATAGTCGATGTTTTTCACTTTTTTATTGATGAAAATGTTAAAATGATGAGTAGCGTATTTTTTTTATGAAAGGACGGTGCTTGGCATGACGGAACTTCTCGATGACCGGCTGCCGCCGCAAAATATAGAAGCCGAGCAGGCCGTATTAGGTGCTGTTTTTTTAGAACCATCTGCGCTAACGCTCGCTTCTGAGGTATTAATTCCAGAGGATTTCTATAGAATGTCGCATCAAAAGATTTACAATGCGATGCTTGTACTTGGTGATAGAGGAGAACCGGTTGACCTTGTCACGGTGACATCAGAACTTGCCAATACAGACTTACTAGAAGAGGTAGGCGGGATTTCGTATTTAACGGATATTGCGAACTCTGTCCCAACTGCCGCAAACATCGAATACTATGCAAAAATTGTAGAAGAAAAATCCATTTTAAGACGTCTGATTCGTACAGCGACAACCATTGCACAGGATGGATATACGCGTGAGGATGAAGTAGAGGATCTATTGAGTGATGCTGAAAAAACCATTATGGAAGTGGCGCAGCGTAAAAACTCAGGAGCTTTCCAAAACATTAAGGACGTTCTTGTTCAGACATATGATAATATTGAACAGCTTCATAACCGAAAAGGCGATATCACAGGGATTCCAACGGGATTCTCTGAGCTTGACCGGATGACAGCTGGCTTCCAGCGAAATGACTTGATTATTGTAGCGGCTCGTCCATCGGTAGGGAAAACAGCCTTCGCATTGAACATTGCACAAAATGTCGCGACGAAGACAGACGAAAGTGTCGCCATCTTTAGTTTAGAGATGGGTGCTGAGCAGCTTGTCATGCGTATGCTTTGTGCAGAGGGAAATATCAATGCACAGAACCTAAGAACCGGTAATCTGACAGAAGAGGACTGGGGTAAGCTGACAATGGCAATGGGCTCGTTATCAAACAGTGGAATTTTCATTGACGATACACCTGGGATCAGAGTGAGTGAAATTCGCTCGAAATGCCGCCGGTTGAAGCAAGAAAACGGTCTTGGGATGATCCTGATTGACTACTTGCAGCTCATTCAAGGGAGCGGACGATCAAGCGATAACCGTCAGCAAGAGGTATCTGAAATCTCTAGGGCTTTAAAATCGCTGGCAAGGGAACTTGAAGTTCCTGTCATTGCCCTGTCTCAGCTTTCCCGCGGAGTAGAGCAGCGTCAGGATAAACGTCCGATGATGTCTGATATTCGTGAATCAGGAAGTATTGAGCAGGATGCCGATATCGTGGCATTCCTTTATCGTGATGATTACTACGACAAAGAATCAGAGAATAAGAACATTATTGAAATCATTATTGCCAAACAGCGTAACGGTCCAGTTGGTACGGTTTCACTGGCCTTCGTCAAAGAATATAACAAATTCGTCAACCTGGAAAGAAGATTTGACGATACGGGTGTTCCGCCCGGTGCTTAAAGCCCAGCTCAAGAAGCTGGGCTTTTTTGATCCATCTACATCGAAAGAATGACTGAAAAACAGCCGAAATGAGGAGGAGAGAGAGAAAAAGAGATCGTATACTAAAAGGAGAAAAGGAGTGATGACAGATGGAATTTCAACAGTTCAAAGCCGCTCAATTACGCATCGCACGTCCAACAGCCAACATGAACGAGGTTGTTTCCTTTTATGAAGAAGGCTTAGGGCTCAAACGAATAGGCTCATTTGATCAGCATGAAGGGTATGATGGTGTGATGCTCGGACTTCCTCACCAGCATGTTCATTTAGAAATCACCAAACATGAAGAAGAAGAGGGCCTGCCCGTTCCGCATCCAGAACAGCTGCTTGTTTTCTATATTCCTGATGAACAGGAGTTTCAGCAGATGAAAAAGAGACTGATCTCATTTGGCGGACGGCATGTCACCTCTACGAACCCATACTGGGATCGAGGAGGGGCAACCATTGAAGATCCAGATGGATACCGAGTTGTGCTCATGAACACAGAAGGAATTACCCCCGTTTAAAATAGACTCCCATGCTTGGTGGGAGTCTTTTCTGTTATGAGCGAGGTGTGACGCGCAGCTTCAGCTCTTTCAGTCCATACATGCCGCTGTTTGTCATCGGCACATAGGAGAGGAGCGCTAGTGACTCATATCGGTCCAATAAGGCCTTGATAGCAGTACATGCTTCCAAGCGGGCAAGTGGTGCGCCTAGACAGAAGTGGATGCCGTGGCCGAAGCCGATATGAGGATTAGGATGGCGGTGTATATCGTATTCATGTGCGTTTGAAAACTGGCGCTCATCCCGGTTGGCAGAAGCGAGAAAAACAATGACATTGTCTCCCTTTTTCAACGTTTTCCCTCCAAGCTCTGTGTCCTCTTTGACATAACGGACGATTGTAGGTGCTGGTGCACGGAAACGGACGGCCTCCTCCACAGCGCGCGGGATGAGCTCAGGTGATTGAACGAGCGCTTCATACACCCCCGGCTTTTCCAACAAGCTAAAGATCATATTGGAGATCAGATTGGTGGTCGTTTCGTTGCCTGCTAAAAGGAGAAGATTGCAGAAAGGGATTAATTCATCCGCTGACAGCTTGTCTCCATTCTCCTCAGCTTGAATTAAAAGAGAAATCAAATCATCACCGAGATGCTGACGCTTGTCTTCGATGATGTCAGCAAAAAATGCCATCATGTCAGCTTCGCCTTGATCTCGTGTTTTCTGCCATTCAGCTACATCCTCTTCATTTTCACTTTTAGGCATACTAACCAGAATATCTGACCATTCTTTAAAGGATTGTTTATGTTCTGACGGCACACCTAAAAGCTCTGCAATGACAATGACAGGAAGCGGATAGGAGATGTCTTGAACAAGATCAATTTCTTCTTTCCCATCTATTTGCGCCATGAGTTCATCCATTAATTCTTGAATACGGGGTTCCCACAATTTCATCACTCGAGGTGTAAAGGCTTTGCTCACAATGGAGCGGATCCGCGTGTGTTTTGGCGGGTCCATCATCACCATTGTTTTCATTAGAGAATGCTTCCGCTGGTCTTTAGGAGGCTGACTAGAAAAGGTATCTTTATCAATAGTTACGCGTTTTGCTTCATCATATGTGAACACACTCCATGTTTGGCTGTTTTCATCAAAATGAACAGGCGATTCCTTACGCATTTTGGCATACCAATCAAACGGGTTATACGGGTCCTGCTTGTTTTTCCCTCTTAATAATGCTTTTTGCACGGCACTTGGTGTTGTTGTTTCCATGATCATCACTCCTTATGGGTTGTCAGATGATTCCTTTTTTTCGTTGTGTTAGATTAAAGTTAATTCATCAGCCGATAGGATTCAACCAACAGAAAAGCGAAATCTGTTGAAGAATATAGGAAGGGGAGAGCGGCTTGTGGCGGACTGCTACAGAGGGGATAAGCGAGCAACTGAATCAAAGCATCAATTAAGAAAAGCGTTATTTCATTTATTAAGAGAGAAGGAATGGGGAAAGGTTTCCGTACAGGATTTAACGAAAAAGGCAGGCATTCATCGCACCACCTTTTATCAGCATTATGAAGATAAGTTTGATCTTGCCCAGCAGGTCATGGATGAGATGTTTGATGTGATGAAAGCTGCTATTTTTGCTCCTGTACAAGAAGAGGATTGGCAGGCAGACCATGCAGCATATGTGTATATTTTTCGATTTTATCAGCATTTGCAGGAACATGAAGAGGAGTATCAGATTCTCTTGAAAAGAGGGCGAGAGCTTAATATTTATCAGACAGCCAGTGCTTTTTTTGAGGAAAGCTTTACTTTGGGGTTAGAGGAGGTCGCAGGTTCAAAGCCTGACCCGCATCACGTTCCTCTCGACATGCAGAAGCAATTTGTCATTTCTGCTTATGTTGGAACCGCTGAATGGTGGCTGAGGACAGGGAGACCGTATTCACCTGACTTCATGGCAAGCTCGATGATTCAATTGATTGAAAATCATGAATAAAGCGGGAATCGATAAAAACAGTTGTTTTTGCTCAAAATCTCCTTTTTCAAGCGTGGAAGAAGCGATTAAAGCGCTTTTCCTCACATTTAAAGCGAACAAAATTTGATTTCGAGATACTAATGTTCGGATTTAGCGTTGACTTTTTCGTTTTGCATTGATAAAATAAATGTGTTTGAAAGAGATAACGTTTTGAAAGGTTAACGGAGGTGCACGATATGTCTTCAGTAGTCGTAGTAGGTACGCAGTGGGGTGACGAAGGGAAAGGGAAAATTACCGATTTCCTTTCAGAAAATGCAGAGGTGATTGCCCGTTATCAAGGGGGAAACAATGCAGGTCACACGATCAAATTTGATGGAGTGACTTACAAGCTACACCTCATTCCGTCCGGTATTTTTTATAAAGAGAAAACTTGTGTCATCGGTAATGGAATGGTGGTTGATCCTAAAGCGTTGGTCACTGAGCTTGCGTATCTTCACGAACGGAATGTGAGTACAGAGAACCTCAGAATCAGCAATAGAGCCCATGTGATTCTGCCTTATCATTTAAAATTGGACGAGGTAGAAGAAGAGCGGAAAGGGGCTAATAAGATCGGTACGACGAAAAAAGGAATCGGACCAGCTTATATGGACAAAGCAGCTCGCGTCGGAATCCGCGTCGCAGATCTATTAGATCGTGAAGTATTTGAAGAGAAGCTTGCACGTAATCTAGAAGAGAAAAATCGTCTTTTAGAGAAAATGTACGACACAGAAGGCTTCAAAATTGAAGATATTTTAGACGAGTATTATGAATATGGCCAGCAAGTGAAAAAATATGTCGTGGACACGTCTGTTGTATTGAACGATGCTCTAGATGAAGGCCGCCGTGTTCTATTTGAAGGGGCACAAGGCGTTATGCTTGATATCGATCAAGGGACATATCCATTTGTGACATCCTCTAACCCAGTGGCTGGAGGAGTGACGATTGGTTCTGGCGTAGGTCCTACGAAAATTCAACATGTAGTCGGCGTATCAAAAGCTTACACAACACGTGTTGGAGATGGCCCATTCCCAACAGAACTTCATGATGAAATTGGCGATCAAATCCGTGAAGTTGGCCGTGAATACGGTACGACAACTGGACGTCCGCGCCGTGTTGGCTGGTTTGACAGTGTTGTTGTCCGTCATGCCCGCCGTGTGAGCGGTATTACAGATTTATCTCTGAACTCAATCGATGTACTGACAGGGATTGAGACATTGAAAATCTGTGTCGCTTATAAATTGAACGGAGAAATCACAGAAGAATTCCCAGCAAGTCTAAAGGAATTAGCGAAATGTGAGCCTGTCTACGAAGAAATGCCAGGATGGACCGAGGATATTACAGGCGTGAAAAATTTAAGTGAACTGCCTGAAAATGCCCGCCACTATTTAGAGCGCATTTCACAATTAACAGGTATTCCACTTTCTATTTTCTCAGTCGGACCAGACCGTTCACAAACGAACGTTGTCCGCAGCGTGTACCGTCCATAAGTATAGACAGATCAGACACCAGTAAAATCACACATTTTACTGGTGTTTTTTTTGTTTAAATATTCCTTAAATTCAATAGAACGGACTTCCCGGCATTACCAAAATATGATAACTGTATAAAGGGAAGGAGCGTTCAAGTGAAAGAAAGAATACGATTATTAGATATTTTACGAGGCTTTGCCATACTAGGCACATTGGGGACGAACGTTTGGTTTTTTGCGTATGCAGGGAATACCTTTGCGACAGATCAGATTGCAGATGAATATGAAAATGGCAGTTTGCTTGAAAGCATTGTTTCGATGTTCGTTTATGGCAAAATGCTCTCGCTGCTCACCATCATGTTTGGTGTTGGATTGGAGCTGAAGTACCAGCAGGCGAAAAGAAAAAACACACCTTGGCCGGGTACATATTTATGGATTCTTTTATTTTTATTTATCGAAGGCTTTGTTCATTTTGCCCTTGTGATGGAATATGATGTGCTCATGAGTTACGCCGTCACGGGTTTACTTGTGGCTTTCATTGTACGTGGAGGGGACCGGCGCATCAAAAAGGGCATGATCTTCTCTGGTTTGATTCACCTGCTAGTCATGTCATTTCTGATTGTGTTCTCCCTTTCTGAAATGGAGACAGAATCCTATGATCAAAGCAGTGAACCAATGCTAGAGGAGCAGCTGCCAGAGACATGGATCTCGCAGGTTCAAGAACGATTACAGTACTTTTTCATGTACCGTGAAGAAGCGATCTTTATCATTCCAATGAATACATTTCTGTTTTTATTAGGTGTTCGAATGATGAGAGCTGGTGTTTTTTATGCGAATACACGCGGACAATCTCTTCGGAAAACATTGTTCCGATTCGGTTTATGGATTGGTCTGCCGCTGAATGCACTCGTCTTCGTGCCGAATGAAATAGTGGAATTCGTGGTGCGCTACGTCTTTTCACCATTCCTCTCTATCTTCTATATAGCTGTCATTGCGAAGCTCTTGGCACATACGGAATCTTGGTTCATGTGGACTTGGTTTGAATATGTAGGGAAAATGGCGCTCAGCTGCTACATCCTGCAAAATGTCATCTGCTCGATTCTTTTTTATAGCTGGGGATTGAGTCTTGGCGGTCAAATCAATGCACCCCTTATCGTATTGGCATGGCTGCTCATTTCACTTCTGCAAATAGCGATTTCAGCATTTTGCTTAAATGTATGGCGGATTGGACCAATGGAATATATCCGATCGCGGGCACTTTGCCGGGTGACGATGAAGAAAGCAACGTAAAGGGAGTGGCGCAATGTTTTTTAGGAAAATGACGAAAAGGGAGCAAATAAACGCAAAAAAAGCAGCTGTGCCGGCGTTTATCTTTTATCTTCTGGCATTAGGTGGACATGCGCTATATTCGTTCATCCAAGAGGATCGACCACCTGTCACGTTTGTGATATTAATGGCGGGTCTCTTTGTTTATTTTATGGCAGACTGGCTATTCAACAAAATACATTCATAAAAAAGAAGCCCTCATTACGAGAGCTTCTTTCTTATTTTAGGCTTTTATATTGCCCTTTTAAATTTTTACGAATGTATTGGATGATTTTGCGCAATTCATTCGCATGCGGTCTGCCAAATGGGCTTGTTTGTCTTTGCTGATAGAGCACTTGCCCTTTTTCATTTAATAAGAAATAGGCGGGTTCTCCGTGTACCCCGTGATCTTCATATGGAGCATCTTCCCCGTGATAGAAGACTTCATATGCTTTTAATGATGTGAGATCTTGGTCAGACATGATCGGGAAGGAAAGTCCCTCTTTATCAGCAAATTCCTTCAAGTTCTCAGGGTTATCCGTTGAAATCGCCATTAAGTGAATATCCTTGTCTTGAAAGTATGATTGCTGCTTTTCTAGCTCCTTTAATTCCTCTACGCAGACTGGGCACCAGGATCCTCTAAAGAAAATGATGAGGTGCCAGCTTTGATGCTCCTCTAAATGTTTGTAGAAATCAATGTGTTCGCCCTGCACCGTTGGCAGTGAAAAATTGGGCATTTTATCTCCTAATTTGAATGAACTCATGCTGCTTCCTCCTTTTTCAATCACAATGTTACTTGTCTATTGTATAACCATTTTCAGACGGTCTAAAACGTTTCTATGTGCTTGAATAAACAGTGACCATTGAAAAGAAGGATCAAAATTGAAGGCGATTGCAGAAATGGGCGATTTGACAGGAGATATCAAATCCGACACTTTTTTAAAAAAAATGTCGAAAAACGTATTGCCATATGTAATGACTCTATGATATTATAAATCTCGTTGTTGCAAAGGTCTCTGAAACTTGTTAGGATGCGATGTTCCAGCTTTTTTGAAAGCGATTGGTTTGACGCAATACAGCTTCTTCAGATTCACTTTTCACAAACCGAGAGCCATTAGCTCAGTTGGTAGAGCATCTGACTTTTAATCAGAGGGTCGAAGGTTCGAGTCCTTCATGGCTCACCATGTATTGGCCCGTTGGTCAAGCGGTTAAGACACCGCCCTTTCACGGCGGTAACACGGGTTCGAATCCCGTACGGGTCATTGATTTACTTTAGCGTTAAGCTAATTTTTCCTCACTTGCTTGAAAGAGCACCACGATTGCTTTTTCGGGCAAGTTACTGAGGTCCGGTAGTTCAGTTGGTTAGAATGCCTGCCTGTCACGCAGGAGGTCGCGGGTTCGAGTCCCGTCCGGACCGCCATTTATACATATTCATCTTTTTGATGATGGCTCGGTAGCTCAGTTGGTAGAGCAACGGACTGAAAATCCGTGTGTCGGCGGTTCGATTCCGTCCCGAGCCACTTCCAAACGCATCTGCAATCGCAGGTGCGTTTTTATTTTATGAAAAGAAGGCATAAAAAGGGAGAAGCCGGACCTAGGTAGGGCCCGGCTCCATAAGAAGAAGACGTTACATGTATATAGACGTTTGGTGATTGGAAAAGTTTCGATAAAAAAGGAAAAAGTCATCAATTTTTTTGAGCCGTGTCCTTCCTATCCAACGTTCACTAGAAAAGAAAGCCGTTATTATTTTTATCTTTGCCTCGTAAAACGTTATAATAGATAGTGAGCCTTTTTTACTCGAACGAAAAAGGCCTGATGAGACATGCAAAATGAAATGACATAGATGCTAAAAATGCAGGAGGAAATCATAATGGAAAAAAAGATTCTTGTCGTAGATGATGAAAAACCGATTGCGGATATATTGGAATTTAACTTAAGAAAAGAGGGCTATGAGGTTCATTGTGCGTATGACGGAAATGAAGCCCTTGAAATGGTAGAAGAAATGAAGCCGGACATCATTCTGCTCGACATTATGCTGCCGAACAAAGATGGCGTTGAAGTATGCCGTGAAGTGAGAAAGAAATATGACATGCCGATTATTATGCTTACAGCGAAGGACTCTGAAATTGATAAGGTCATCGGTCTTGAGCTTGGAGCGGATGATTATGTGACGAAGCCATTCAGCACGCGCGAGCTGCTTGCACGTGTGAAAGCGAATTTGAGAAGACAGACTGCTGCTCCGCAATCGGAGGAAGAATCTGAATCAAATGATATCGAGATTGGATCACTTGTCATTTACCCAGATGCGTATGTCGTGTCTAAGCGTGAGGAAACGATCGAGTTGACGCACCGTGAATTCGAATTGCTTCATTACTTAGCGAAGCACATTGGACAAGTCATGACACGTGAGCATTTACTACAAACTGTATGGGGCTACGATTACTTTGGAGATGTCCGTACAGTAGACGTTACAGTGCGCCGTCTTCGTGAGAAAATTGAAGACAACCCTAGCCACCCGAGCTGGATCGTGACAAGACGAGGCGTCGGCTACTATTTAAGAAACCCAGAGCAGGACTAAGATTCTTATGAATAAAGTAGGTTTTTTTCGCTCGATTCACTTCAAATTGACCTTAATCTACGTGCTGCTGATCATTGTCGCCATGCAGATCATTGGCGTCTACTTTGTGAAGCAGCTAGAGCAGTCCTTAATTAATTCTTATGATAATTCCTTGAATCAGCGAATCTACTCGTTATCGTATTACCTAGAACAGGATTCATCGAAAAGCAAGGCGGAATTAAAAGAGGATGCTCAAAAGATTTTAAACGATTTTAACAACAAAGATGAGTCTAATGAAATTTCTGAAGTCAGCTATATTGACGAAAGCAGAGAGGTCATTGCCTCTGTGAATAATGGCAGTCAAGAGATTGCCGGGAAAAAAATCACAGATCAAATCATTAGCCGTATTTTCGCGGTTGGCAAAGACTACGAGAAAAAATTCTATGACCCAGAATCGAATAAACGAGTCCGCATATCAGCGACAGCCGTGAAAAATGAAAACCAAGAAACCGTTGGTGTCATTTATGTGGTCTCCTCCATGGAAAGTGTTTTTAACCAAATGCGAACCATTAATACGATTTTGGCAACGGGAACGCTGCTTGCCCTTGGGATTACTGCTCTACTTGGTATATTCATATTCAGAACCATCACACACCCAATTTCGGATATGAGAAAGCAAGCGATCGAGCTCGCCAAAGGGAACTTTTCCAGAAAGGTCCGAAAGTATGGACATGATGAGATCGGTCAGCTAGCGACGACCTTTAACCATCTGACGAGAGAGCTGGAGGAAGCTCAGCTGATGACAGAGGGTGAGCGGAAAAAGCTTTCTTCTGTCATTGCATATATGACGGATGGTGTCATTGCAACGAATCAAAACGGTGCCATTATTCTATTAAACAGCCCGGCATTAGAGCTTCTGAATGTTTCACGTGAAACAGCATTAGAGATGCCCATTACGTCATTGCTCGGCCTAGAGGAAACCCATACATTTGAAGATTTAGTTGAAAATCAAGACTCCATGCTGATAGAAATTGAACGCGAAGATCAGCTGTCTGTTTTGCGTGTCAATTTTTCAGTCATTCAGAAAGAGCATGGGAAGATCGACGGCTTAATTGCTGTCATTTATGACGTGACAGAGCAAGAGAAAATTGATGCTGAACGCCGTGAATTCGTAGCGAACGTATCGCATGAGCTGCGTACACCGCTGACGACGATGCGAAGCTATCTTGAGGCATTAGCTGAAGGTGCAATTGGTGATAAAGAGCTTGCGCCAAGGTTCCTCAGTGTCACGCAAAATGAAACAGAGCGTATGATCAGGCTTGTCAACGACCTGCTCCAGCTGTCCAAATTCGACAGCAAGGACTATCAATTCAACCGTGAGTGGACGAACTTTATCAGGTTTATCTCGCTCGTCATTGATCGTTTTGAAATGACGAAGGAGCAGCATGTCGATTTTATCCGCAATCTGCCGCAGCGTGAAATATATGTGGAAATTGATCAAGATAAAATCACACAGGTGCTCGATAACATCATTTCCAATGCCATGAAATATTCTCCAGAGGGTGGACATATTACGTTCACAGTCGATCTGGATGAGGATGAAGGGCTTGTGTTATTCAGCGTCAAAGATGAAGGAATCGGTATTCCGAAGAAGGATATGGATAAAATCTTTGAACGTTTTTATCGAGTGGATAAAGCGAGAACAAGAAAGCTTGGCGGTACCGGCCTAGGACTTGCGATTGCAAAAGAAATGGTTCAGGCTCATGGCGGAGATATTTGGGCTGACAGCATTGAAGGAAAAGGAACAACGGTAACCTTTACCCTTCCGTACAATGAAGAACAAGAGGATGATTGGGATGAAGCGTGAGACCTTTAAAACCATAATATTGACAATCCTAATTGCGATCAGCCTTGTGTTTACATGGAATATTTGGATGTTCCAGCCCGTCATGCAGGATCAGGCGGATGCCGGCACAAAGGTCGTGGAAACGAAGAAGATTTCAAGCGATGAGCCCCGAAGTCTCATTGATGTCGTGAAGCCGCGTGAGATGTTCATCCATTCCAATGGAGAGCATTTCAAAGTGGATCAAAAGGAACTCTTCCAAAACTTTTGGAATGATGTGAGCCTGTGGGATGTCAAAGAGATTGCCGATGTGTCGGACCAATATTCCGAGCAGAGATTTAAAAATTTCTTCTATGGACGCGGAGGACAGGGGAAGACATTGGATCTTGTGTTCAATGATCCGATTCCGATTGATATTTTCCAAGCACTGTTTAAATGGCCGAATAAATCCATTGAATACAACTCATTTGATCGGATGATTGTGCCGTTTGCCCAGCAGAATAAGGCCAATAAAAAAGTCTATTTGGTCTCATATAGCAAGGAAACGGTGCTTGAGCTGACGATTGAGTCCGCCAACTATCGTAATCTGATGGACAGCATCGCAGCCGCTCAAAGCGAGATGCCGCGCTATGATCTTTATACATTCTCAGAGAATTCTAAAAGAGATTTCCTCCTGCCGAGAAAGCAAAAGCAGCTTGAAGCAAAAATGTTCTTTATCGAAACGATTAAGACAACCAAATTCAAGGACGCTTTGTTTACAGACCCAAGTCTTGTCGGTGAGGAATCTAATTTAAACCGGACGGTGTATACAGATGGGACAAGTCGTCTTGAAGCCAATCAAAAAGATCACCGCATCCAATATCAGCACCGCAATATCAATTCCAGTACTGTTTTTCAAACGGGGGATTTGATCAAGCGAAGCGTGAAGTATTTCAATGATACGGGAAGCTTTACTGATGACTATCAATACTTTGGCATCAACAGCAACCAGCAGCTGTCCTTCAATATGTTTATGGATGGTCTGCCAATCGTCAATAGTACGAAGCATCCATTTGGTATGACCTCTCTGGAAGTACAATGGGCGAATGATGACATCTTGAATTACAAGCGTCCAAACTACATTCTTGGCAACAAAGCGAGTCAGAGTGAACAGGTCAAGCTGATGAATGGGACAGAGCTGAAGAATCTGATCATCAAACAGACGAAATATGATGATCTGGAGAAAATTGAACAGATTTTCCCTGCGTATCAAGCTGCGACAACGGCATCAGATCAAGATCAAGCGATGTTTGTCTGGCTGGAGCCAGTATGGTGCATGAAATATAACGGCAAAACCGTGATTCTATCGAATGATCTGCTGACAGAGGGGAGCGAGAATAATGGAGTGGAATAAGACCAAAACGATCTTTATCCTAGCCTTTCTCGTTCTCGATATCTTTCTAGGTTTTCAATACTTTGAAAAACGATCGACTGATCATTTTGCGATTATCGAAAAAACGGATACGCTGGAAGAAATGAAGGCAGACGGAATCAAATATGGCAATCTATCAGATGAAGCGAAGATTGGATACCGCATTACAGCTGAAAAGAAGCAATATACGAAAAAGGATGTCGACGGATTAGCTGATCAAAAGGCGAAAAGCACATTCCCGAAAACAGACAAAGATGATCCTGTCACGTTGCTTGAAATGACCTTCAATAAACCAGTCGCATTGCCGAAAAAGGATATGAAAACAGCAGCGACGAACCTTGTGAACCAGCGTTTGCTGGATGGGAAGAATTATAAGCTGTGGAGTATTGATGAAGAGACAGGTAAAATCGTCTTTTTCCAAACGTATAAAGGGAAATACATCTTCCAAGAAGGCCTTGATGACACCGAAACCATCGGAAAAATCACATTAGATTTGAACGATCAAAACGAGGTCGTATCATATCAGCAGTCGATGGTGACGTCGATTAATGAAGTGAGAAAAGAAACCCTTGTCCCGGCGCTTGAAACTGTGAAGGACTTATATACGCAAAATATGCTGAGCCAAAACACGACCGTGAACAAGGTGGAACTTGGCTACTATACGCAATACCCAGGTGCAAGCACGCAGGTCATGGTTCCTGTATGGAGAGTGGAGCTTGAAGGCGAATCAGCTGGTTCAAAGAAAAAGACAGAGGAAGAATATTTGATCAATGCCATCGACGGCTCAACACTTGATCATATAGAGAAAGATGACAAATCTTCAATGGAGTGAGAGAACATGAGCTTGCAGTTCAGTGTACTAGCGAGCGGAAGTACGGGGAACGCTTTTTATTTAGAAACAGACGAGCATGCCTTTTTGGTGGATGCTGGCCTAAGCGGCAAGCAGATGGTCGAGCTGCTTGGTCAAATCGACCGAAAGCCTGAAGACTTGGACGGAATTTTTGTGACACACGAGCACTCAGATCATATTAAGGGGCTTGGTGTCATGGCAAGAAAGTACAAGCTTCCCGTCTATGCAAATGCGAAAACGTGGAAGGCGATGGAATCTCATATTGGGAAGATTGACACCGAGCAGAAATTTCATTTTGATATGGAGACGGTTCAATCCTTTGGCGGTCTTGATGTCGAGTCATTTGGCGTGTCACATGATGCGGCAGAGCCTATGTTTTACGTGTTCCATTATGGAGGGCGAAAGCTTGCCCTCATGACGGATACAGGCTATGTGAGTGATCGCATGAAAGGAATTATTAAATCAGCCAATACATTTGTATTTGAGAGCAATCATGATGTCGGTATGCTGCAAATGGGCCGATACCCATGGAGTATTAAGCGCAGAATCCTGAGCGACGTTGGACATGTATCGAATGAAGATGCCGCTCTTGCGATGACAGATGTAATTGGGGATGCCACCTCACGCATTTACTTAGCTCACTTGAGTCAAGACAACAACATGAAGGATTTAGCCCGTATGGCGGTCCAGCAGACGCTTGAAATGAAGGGCTATGTTGTGGGGGACGGCTTTGATTTATATGATACGGATCCGAAAAAAGCAACACCGCTTTGCGCCGTATGATTTTGACAATCGTATGATTAAGATAAGAGCTTCTTACCAACACTATATACATCATCTATTCACTGAAAGGAAGGAAACATAGTGGATTATCGCGATGTAGAGTGGAAGCCGAGACGGAGCAGAAAAGGATATTTCCTATCTGGTTTGATCGGTGTATTGGTAGGAGCTTTTTTAATGGGATTCTTTTTCCCCTATGTATCTGGACAGAGCGGCAGTCCCTTTGGTTGGCAGCCGGCCGGAGACCAGCAAGCATCAGAGGGCCCTTTAAAGACAGTCAATGTGAGCGTCAATGATGCTGTCACGAAAGTGGTGTCTAGTATGTCGGATACGGTTGTCGGCGTCATTAACATCCAAAAGTCGAGCTTTTGGGAGGAAGGTGGAGAAGCAGGCAGCGGGTCAGGTGTGATTTATAAAAAAAAGGGTGATACCTTTTATATCGTGACCAACCATCATGTCATCAAAGGCGCAAACCAGCTTGAAGTGAGCCTTCAGGACGGGACAAGAATTGGAGCCGATCTTGTCGGCAGCGATCAGCTCATGGATTTAGCGGTACTCACCGTCAAAAGTGATAAGATCAAGAAAACCGCCGCCTTTGGCAATTCAGATCATGTGAAGCCAGGTGAGCCAGTCATCGCCATTGGAAATCCATTAGGGCTTGAATTCGCGGGCTCTGTCACACAAGGTGTCATTTCAGGAACGGAACGTGCGATTCCTGTGGACTCGAATGGAGACGGACAGGCGGATTGGAATGCGGAAGTTTTGCAAACAGATGCCGCCATCAATCCGGGAAACAGTGGTGGTGCGTTGATCAATATGGACGGGAAAGTGATCGGTATCAATTCAATGAAAATTGCTGAATCAGAAGTTGAAGGAATTGGGCTGTCCATTCCTGCGAATTTGGTTATCCCTGTCATAGAGGATTTAGAGCGCTATGGGGAGGTCAAACGTCCATACCTTGGGGTTGGCATGAAATCACTAGCCGATATTGCGAGCTACCACTGGCAGGAAACGTTGAAACTGCCAGAAAAGGTCACAACCGGAGTCGTCGTGATGAGTGTTGAACCTTTGTCTCCAGCAGGAAAAGCGGGGCTAAAAGAGCTGGATGTCGTGACATCCTTTGATGGCAAAGATGTACAGAATATCGTGGATCTGCGTAAATATTTATATCAAAAGAAAGTCGGCGACAAGGTAAAGGTGCAATTTTACCGAAGCGGAAAGAAAAAATCAGTAGAGGTCAAACTCTCCCAGACCGACCGATTCGGCGGATAACCAGTTCCAACAAGGGACTGGTTTTTTTTGCATGCTCATCATATGATGAAGGAAAGGGGGAGGTACGATTGGTTACACTACAACCGATGTCACAAACAGATTATGATTCATTGATGGAGGAAGCCATTAAGAGGTATGCAGAAGAAAAAGTGCTCGCAGGGACATGGGAGAAGGAAGAAGCACTTGAGAACGCAGAAGATCAATTTGATAGGCTGCTTCCAGAAGGTCTTCAAACAGAGCATCATGAGCTGTGGAACTTCTTAAAGGGAGAAGAGGCGATTGGCTGGGTTTGGCTTTGTTATGATCCGAATCACCCTCAACAGGAAGGATTTATTTATAACTTTATTTTGTTTGAAGCATATCGAGGAAAAGGTTTTGCGAAGCAGGCCATCGCTGCATTAGAGGAGCAGGCAAAGTCATTAGGTGTGCAAAAACTCTCGCTGCATGTCTTTGCTCATAATCAAATTGCCCGTGCGTTGTATGAGAAGACGGGATTTGCGGAAACCGGCATTTACATGAGCAAACCCTTATAAAAAAGAAGAAGTACCGTGCGGAGAGCGTACGGTACTTTTTATGAGGAAATCATGGCATCCTGAGCCGTGACTCTGTATAGGTCTATTTTGCATTTCACGAAAGCGCGGATGATCGCAGGGACTTGGGCTTCTGAACGAATCAACAATGAGGTCTCGTCATCACTGATCACAAGATCTGTTCCCACAGTTTGTAAATACTGCGTGAGAACAGGCTTCACCTCATCATCAATCCATGCATGCTTGAATGTTGCACGAATGTTTGAGGATGTGATGGTTTTCTCTTGAGGATAAGTATGTGGGGACACTAATTTTCCTTCAGAAATGAACGCAGTTTTGGTACAGATACTATTTGTGAACCGTGGACGGTCAGTTGTTAAAAAGACGGTTTTGCCTTCATCTTTTAACGTATCAATGACCCGCTGGATATTCAAGATAGAATCTGAATCAATATCGGCAAAAGGCTCGTCGAGCAAAATAAATTCAGGTTGATGGGCGATGGCCTGCGCAATTCCGAGCCGCTTCTTCATACCAGGAGTAAAGGCACCGACTTTCTCCTGATGATAGCGATGTAAACCGACGAATTCGAGTAATTCTTCATAATCGCTCGTTTTCTGGCGTGTACCGGTAATTTTTGATAAATAGGCAATATGCTCAAGTGCCGTGAGCCCTTCATATAAATCCGTATATTCAGGCAGAACACCGATGTGATGCCTCACTTTTTTTAACGAAGGCATGTCCATCATTGTAAACGTACCAGAGGTCGGGCGGGAAATTCCCGTAATGATATTGAAAAACGTGGTCTTACCAGCACCCTTTGGTCCGATGAGTCCGAAGATATCGCCTTGATTGACATCAAGGTTAATATGATCTACTGCGACTTTTGTTCGATATTTTTTTGTAAGCCCTTTTGTATGTAGCATTTAGACATCCCTCCTTTGAAACAGCAGCGCAGTTCCAATGAGTAAGACAACGGTCAATGCTGCATTCATCAGCACATAGGTCAGCGGTTCATTCCATCGCGCATAATAATAAGGCGTCATGTATTTGAACCAATGAATCAACCGTTCTGAAGAGAGAACAGAAATCATACTGACGATTGGGAAAAGAAAGGAAAACAACATACCGACAAACATCGATTTCTGCGGTGTTGGAAAGAGCATGGACAGAAACAAAGTACATGAGATGCCGACACTGATAAAGGTTAAGGTTTTTAAGGCATCAGAGAACAGAAAACGATGTGAAATCACCATATTCAGTACATATGTCGTCATAATGCAGCTGAGCCAAAACAGCATCAGTCCAAGATATTTTCCGACGATAATATTCAAACGGGTCGTTTTACTGACGAGAAAACGAATGGTTTTCAAGTGAATTTCGCGACTCATAATATCATGAGACAATAAAAAAATAAGGAAAAAACCAAATAAAGACATCACCAGTTCATTCCCAATGGAATAAGGGTCCTTTGCCTGTTCCCATTTCCCTTGATAAGCAGCTATAAATGGAAGACTTGATACAAAAGTAGATAAAATGAATATAATAACAATTGTTAAGATGGATTTTGTGCTTTTGAAGAGCTGCTTAAACTCATTCATACAGATGGTCCACACACACTGTACCTCCCTTCCTCTTTATTATAACGCTAGAAAAGAAAGACACCATATCCCGCTCTTTAACATTTGTTTAAATTTTATAAAAAGAAGACTCTTTCAGTATCAGTTGACTCATTTTTAAAAATGTTCAGAAAAATATCTTGATTTATAAAATAACATCATGTATGATAGCTTTAATTCAAAATAGTTGAACAGGCAATGACGAGAGAAAGTACAATCATCAATTTTTCCACAGAGAGCTTCGGCAGCTGAAAAGAAGCAAAAATAATGATTCGAAAAATGGTCTCTGAGCCTCGTACTGAACATATCTTTGATATCAGTAGGTCACGACGAGAGTTGGTACTCGTTATCAAAACCACAGTATATGAGCCAGATTGGAGCTTTGTACTTGTAGAGGCTGTTTAGCGCGAGCAAACAGTAAATAAAGGTGGTACCACGAGACAAATACCTCGTCCTTATGATTCAAAGATAAGGATGGGGTATTTTTTATTGTCCACTTTTTTCATACAAATGTTCAAATGTTCCACGTGAAACACCACAACCATTTTTTCAAATGAAAGGGAGATTAACATGAGTGAACATGCATTGGTTTTACAATCAGATTTCGGCATTGATGACGGAGCAGTCAGCGCAATGTACGGAGTGGCAAATACGGTAAGCAGCACCATCCGCATTTTTGATTTAACACACAACATTCCGCAATATGACATTTGGGAGGCATCTTATCGCCTGCTGCAAACCGTCACATATTGGCCGGAAGAAACGGTCTTCGTATCCGTTGTTGACCCGGGCGTTGGATCAGAGCGAAAGAGTCTTGTCGTCAAAACAACAAGCTCGCACTATATCATTACCCCAGATAACGGGACACTCACGCACGTCGCGCAGGATATTGGGATTGTGGAAGCCCGTTATTTAGATGAAACCATTAACCGGCTGCCGAAGTCGGGAAAATCACATACATTTCATGGGAGAGATATTTACGCGTATACAGGCGCGAGAATTGCTTCAGGCGTGATTTCTTTTGAAGAAGTCGGATCAAAGGCGAATATTGATGATATTATTCACCTTCCAGTCGTAAAGGCTTATGCCGAAGAGGAAGTGATCACAGGAACAATTGATATTTTAGATGTGAGGTTCGGAAACCTATGGACAAACATTCATCACACGTTATTTGAACAACTTTCAATCAATTATGGTGATGCAATAGAAGTTACCATTGCCAACGGCCCGAAAAATGTGTATAAAAATATCATGACCTATGGACGATCTTTTGCCGATTTAAAGGTAGGCGAACCACTCGTATATGTCAATTCACTCGATCATTTAGGCGTGGCGATCAATCAAGGGTCATTTGCAAAGGCTTATAACATCGGTACAGGCACAGGCTGGCGCCTTTCGATTCGCAAAGCTCCGCGCATTATATACGAATAAGAGGAGGAAACAACATCATGGCAGGTAAACAACTTTCAACGAAAACTGTCGTTGCCATCGGAATTGGCGCAGCCGTCTTTGTCATTTTAGGACGCTTCGTCTCCATTCCAACTGGAATTCCGAATACACAAATTGAAACATCGTACGCATTCCTTGCGTTAATGGCTGTATTATTTGGCCCTGTTGCAGGCGCACTGATTGGTTTTATTGGCCATCTCATTAAAGATGCCACCACATTTGGCCCTTGGTGGAGCTGGATTATTGTTTCGGGTGTTGTTGGTTTACTGATCGGCTTCATTTCAAACCGTTTAAAAGTAGAAGAGGGCGACTTCGGCTGGAAAAAGATCACGCTCTTCAACGCCGTACAAGCAGGCGCACAGGCATTAGGCTGGTTTGTTATTGCCCCTGTACTCGACATTGTGATCTATGCAGAACCTGCGAACAAAGTGTTTGTGCAAGGTATCGTAGCAGGAATTTCGAACATCATCACAGTCGGTGTACTAGGAACAATCATCATTGCAGCTTATGCGAAAACGAGAAGCAAAAGCGGCAGCCTATCGAAAGAAACATCATGAAGTAAGGTGGAACACGTAAATGAAGAAACCGATGATTCAATTCGAGCATTTCGGATTCAAGTATCGCAGTCAGTCAGAACCGACATTGAAAGATATCAACCTGACCATCTATGAAGGGGAAAAAGTCCTCATCGCAGGCCCGTCTGGATCGGGAAAAAGCACACTAGCCCATTGTATCAATGGGCTAGTTCCTGCGTCTTATAAAGGGTCTATGGAAGGAAGTCTTCACATCGGCGGTAAGAATGCAGAGAAAGAAAACATTTTCTCCCTCTCACAGCTTGTCGGGACGGTGCTGCAGGACCCTGATGGGCAATTTATCGGGCTGACCGTTGGTGAAGACATCGCGTTTACGCTTGAAAATGATCAGGTCACGCGCGAAGAGATGAAAGCCCGTGTAGCAGAAGCGGCGAGATTAACAGAAGTAGACGGCAAGCTGGCAGCATCCGTGCATGAGCTGTCAGGCGGTCAAAAACAGCGTGTAGCCATTGCAGGTGTACTTGTCAACGATGTCGACATTTTATTATTTGATGAACCACTTGCAAGCCTTGATCCTGCTACTGGCAAAGAAGTGATCGATCTCATCGATCGACTGCAAAAAGAAACGAAAAAAACCGTCGTGATGGTCGAGCACCGATTAGAGGACGTCCTCTTTCGTCATGTAGACCGCATCATCGTTGTCAATGACGGAACGATTGCGGCTGATATGACACCAGATGAATTACTCGCTTCAAATGTGTTGGAAGCGGCATATTTGCGCGAGCCATTATATGTGAAGGCCTTGAAATATGCAGGCATTCCGGTCGCACCAGGAGATCAGTTAGCTAATTTACAGCACCTCACCTTAGATGACGAGGCAAAAGAGAAAATCGAAAAGTGGATGGAAGCATCTGAGCATCAAACAGAGCAGATTGCAGCGCAGGATTTACTAGAAGTACGTGAGCTGAGCTTTGACTATCCGACAAGACCAAACACGCTGAGCAACATCTCTTTTACCGTCAAAAAAGGAGAAATGATCAGCATCGCAGGAGCCAATGGTGCGGGCAAGACGACATTGTCCAAGCTGCTCTGCGCGTTTGAAAAGCCAACTGAAGGGACAATCCTTTTAAATGGTGATGACATCACAGGAGATACGATCAAACAACGCTCCGAACGAATCGGTGTCGTCATGCAAAACCCAAATCAAATGATTTCAAAACAAATGATCTTTGACGAGGTCGCACTTGGTCTCGTTTTAAGAGGCGTACGAGAAGACGAAATCAAGGAACGGGTGGAGCGGGTTCTGAAAGTATGCGGACTGTTTCCATTTCGGAATTGGCCCATCTCGGCCCTCAGCTTTGGACAGAAAAAACGCGTCACCATTGCGTCTATTCTTGTATTAGAACCTGAAATCATCATTTTAGACGAGCCAACCGCCGGACAGGATTTTAGACATTATACAGAAATGATGACGTTTTTAGAGCAATTAAATAAGCAGGGTGTCACGATCTTCATGATCACCCATGATATGCATTTGATGCTCGAATACACAACAAGAACCATTGTGATGTCAGATGGAGAAAAAATCGCAGATGACACACCGGCCAAAGTGCTGACAGATCAACTGCTTGTCCAAAAGGCGAGTTTAAAGGAAACGTCGCTGTATGAACTGGCGCTGAAAGCAGACTGGCCGAATCCAAATGAACTCGTGGATCGCTTCATTAAGGTTGACAGAAAGGAACGAATGACATGGCTGTAGACATGCTGTCCTATATCGATCGCCCGTCGCCGATTCACCGGCTGACAGGTGCAACCAAACTCATTTGCTTTATCCTCTGGTCATCCGCAGCGATGCTCACGTATGATACAGGCGTATTAGTGTTTATGCTAGCCGCCAGTATCGTATTCTTTCAGCTGTCGAACGTGCGACTTCGTGATATATCCTTCGTGGTGATCGTCCTGGCGATTTTCCTAGTGATCAACAACATCGCCATTTACATCTTTGCGCCGCAGCAAGGTGTCGCCATCTACGGAGCAAAACACGAGCTGTTTCATATCGCAGGCTGGTACAATGTCACGCTTGAACAGCTTTTCTATCAATTGAACATTACACTCAAATATGTGACGGTTATGCCAGCGGCACTTTTATTTATCGTCACAACGAATCCAAGTGAATTCGCCTCATCGCTCAGCCGAATCGGGGTCAGCTACCGGATTTCCTATGCTGTAGCGATTGCCCTACGCTATATTCCAGATATCCAGCGGGATTTTCGAACGATTGCCATTTCTCAGCAGGCAAGAGGAATCGATTTATCGAAGAATGAAAAACTGGGGAAACGAATCAAAAATGCGTTATCGATCGTGATGCCGCTGATTTTCTCCAGCCTGGAGCGGATTGAGACGATCAGCAATGCGATGGAGCTGCGTGGATTTGGAAAGCATAAAAAGCGCACATGGTTTACCGCCAAAGACTTTCAAAAAGCAGATTATGCAGCATTATTGTTTGTTGGTGTGGTACTGATTGTGTCGCTTGTGATGACTTTTGTCAGAGGAACGAGATTTTATAATCCGTTTATATAGAAGGAAGCCTTCACTGGAAGTGGAGGCTTTTTCGTTTTGTTTGTGGACAAAAGGTGTGGAAAATGGCAAAAGACTATTAACATGTGAATAAATCGGTTATATTGAACAATGAGCGAAATAATGTGAATAACCGGAGAACATATTGGAGGAATAAGAAACTTATGAACAAAATATTTTATGCTTGTGGAGAACACATTGAAACCGTCCTAGACATGTACATAGATGATCACGAACTGCCACCAGAATTCAGAAAAATCGAACATACACACAGCTTATCCACAACCTGTGAATTGTGCGCTGAACCTGCAATATATATAGTGGGGAACGAATGATCGGACACAAAATACACAAATTTTATCCACAATTGTTGATAACTTATATGAATAACTTGTTCTTAAGGTGGGGATGACCTGTGAATATATCAATTATCACAGTAGGAAAATTAAAAGAGAAGTATTTAAAGCAAGGCATAGCCGAATACACAAAACGATTACAGGCCTATGCGAAAATGGAGATCATTGAGCTCGCGGACGAAAAAGCGCCCGAACACCTCAGCGATCAAGACATGAAAATCATCAAAGACAAAGAAGGAGAACGCATCCTAAGCAAAATCAACCCAGACGCCCACGTCATCGCCCTCGCCATCGAAGGAAAAATGAAAAGTTCCGAAGAATTAGCCGATACAATAGATAAGCTGGCAACATACGGAAAAAGCAAAGTATGTTTCGTCATAGGCGGATCCCTTGGCTTAAGCGACGCCGTCATGCAGCGTGCGAATGAGAAACTGTCGTTTTCGAGGATGACGTTTCCGCATCAGTTGATGAGGTTGGTGTTGGTGGAGCAGGTTTATCGTGCGTTTCGGATTGTGCGGGGGGAGCCTTATCATAAGTGAGTGAGATCTTTTTACGTCCAAAACTTCAAAATCTGTATTTATGATTAAAAAATAATAGATAAAATAATTACTTCATTAAATAACTAATTATGGATTTAAATATTGAATTTACCATTATTATAAGATATTATGTTTGTGTATTTGAATTTGAGTGATACTTCAGTCACGAATTGGAGATGGTTCTTATAAGAATAAAAATGTATGGGATTATAATTAGCATAATAGTTATGGTTTTCGTTTTTGTTTTTTTTGTATTAAATGACTTAAACAATATAAATAAAGAGAGTGAGAAACATAACTTCAGTGAAGATAAAAAAATTCAATGGAATATTAAGTTGCTTGATCCATATATGAACAGTGGGAGAAGCGAAGGAAGAACTAAAGTTAAAATAGCTATCTTAGACAGTGGTATTAATCAACAACATCAGGATTTAAAAGATATTGTTAAAAAGGAATATAATGCTGTTACTCCCAAAAGACCTGTCACCGATGATTTTGGTCATGGCACTGCCGTGGCAGGAATCATTGGAGCAAGACAATCTAATAAAGGTATAACAAGTTACAATCATTCAGGTGTGGAGCTTTATGATGTTAAGGTTTTAAATCAACAAGGTAAAGGAGATGTTGATTCTTTAATAAAGGGTATTGAATGGAGCATAAAAGAAGGTGTACATATAATCAATATCAGTTCAGGAGTAGTTACTAATAAAGCTAAATTAAAGTCATCCATTGATAAAGCAGTGTCACATGGAATAATTATAGTAGCTGCAGCAGGTAATACATATGGAACTGGTGTAGAGTATCCAGCGAAATACACAAATGTGATATCAGTTAATTCTATTAAAAAAAATCTTAAAAGGCCAAGCTCAGCGGCAAGAGGAAAGATAGATTATATTGCACCAGGAGTTGATATACTCTCTACTAATCATAGGGGGGAATATAGTTTGTTTACTGGAACCTCCTTTGCAGCCGGACATGTTACTGGTTTAATTTCACTGTATGTTCAGGATTACTTGAGTAAATCTAAGAAGTTAAATGTTGATGAACTTATGAAAAAGTTGAAACAAGAATCCCGAAAAGTTCAATCTTTAAATGATGATGAGCAAGGGAACGGATTAATAATCTATAATCATAAAGGAGCCTAAAATGAATTGTAAAAAAATAATAACTATATTAATAGTGACTGCGATGGTAATTGTAAATTTACCAATAAATCAAGCCGAAGCGATTAGTGAAACTAATGAAGTAAATAATCAATTATTAGAAAATCAGTTTGATGAGATTAAGCAGGAAGTCTATGATGAATTAAATATTGATTATACTGATGAATTGGATATTAATTTAATTGACTTAGAAGAAGAATCACTTCATATTGAAACTACCTTTAACTCAGACGATCTTGAAGTTAAGGGTGACCTTGAAATGAGCTTAGAAACGGAAGAAATGAACTTTACGTCATCTATTATTGATGAAAATGGTAAACTTATTAACAAAGAATATGACATTGCCGTTGAAGAGGCGGATAATGAAACGTTTAAAGCTACCTTAACAGATAAAGACTCTGGTGAAAAAAACACTGTTAATTCTGAAGAAATTGAGGCTTCTATTTTACCAGCTATTATTTTAGGTGTGATTATCAGAACTTCTGCTAAGATTGCTTTTAAGATGTATACAAGAAGTCAAATTTTAAGAGCTGTTACTGCAGTTACGTTTAAATCTGTGCAGCTACAAAAGAAATTTAAACATGCTGTTGATTTTGGTGTAAAAGGATCTTATAGCAAGGCAAATGCAAAAAAATTTGAAACAGCTCTAAGAAACCACGTAAGTCGTTCAAGTCATGTATATAGAACAAAGCATAGTGGACAATCAGGTTACGTTATGATGCATTTAAAGGGGAATAAAGCTGCATTTTTCAAGCAGAACGGTGAATTTATTACAGGTTATAAGCTCTCAACGAAACAAAAAAATAACTATGTTAGAATCGGTGAGTTAATAGTTAAGAGGTGATCAATAATGGGTATAGGTGGATCTGTAAATGTTGGTGTTGTTTTTCGTGAAAATGATCATATACCAATCTTTCAGTCTTTCGTAAATTCCTTAAAAAAAAGGGACGTGTCCTTTAAGAAAGTAAAGTATAGTATAGATCCAGATGGAGAAAATTGGATTGAACAAAGTATAAGTAAAAATATCATCGAAGATGCAAATTTGTCTGGTCACTATACAGAATTTGAAGTATTAAATCTATTTAATAGCTCTAAACCAGTAAGGTTAACAATTCATATAGAAGATGGATACTTTGGTTTCTTACTAGATTTTAATTGGGAAGAAGTAGCCTCTCAAGAAGTATTTATTCTTCAAAATCAAATGCTACAGTTTTTAATCGAACTTTATCAGGATATCTCTTATCATCATGCGTTCATTGGTCACGAAATTGAAGTTGATGTCCATCCAGATGATTTTGAAGATTTCATTGGAGAAGCAGATTATCCAGTGGGTATTATTGGTAAAATGGATAGATTAGCTATTTATTATGGTTCTGTTGGAATGGATGGTTTATCTTTTCAAAAAAAGAGAACAGAATTAGTTAATTTATAGATCAAGCAAGCGTCATTCAATAGAATTGAATGACGCTTTATTTAATTAATGGCGTAATAAAATAAACTAGTGTTTAAATCAAAAGAAAGGTTACTATAAAAGACTTTTTGGAATACGTTTAGGTGATATTTTGCTGCTTCATATTAGGTGCAATATGGAATTGAGCGATACTGGAAAAGTATGTTATTATTTAATGGTTAAAGACTCAAAGACTATTCAAAAGTATAATTGTCCATATTTAAATATGCATGATAATAGGAGATATAACATGAATAAAAAGGAAGACATTTTAAATGCGTGGATTACAATAGAGCAGTTATCGGAAGGGTCAATTAACAAAAAAGAAAAAATATTAAAGACATTAAATCATTTTGAGGAAGATTGGCAAAATTTTTTTATGAATTTTTTATCTCATCAAAAGCAACAAAATAATATGTCAGATAAGGCCTTTAACAAGTCTGGAATCGTATTTTACTTTGGTATTTTCAATTTTCAAGAAGTTGTTGATATATTGAGAGAAAAATATAATATTGATAAAACTTATGAGGAAATCAGTAATTCAGAAAAATTTACTTTCGCTTTATATTTTGATCATCAACTTAACCTGATAGCTGATAAGTTGTTTTTAACAATGAGCGGCTATATTCGTGAAAATGGTCATTTACCTGATGATTTCTTAAAAGTTGAAACTTTATTTAGAGAAGAATTAAATCGAAAATTTGAAGAGGATTTTCATAAAGTGTTTTCTGAACTTATACAAAAGTATAATGTTTCAGTGAATAATTTCCGCTATAAATTTGTACGACATTTGGATAATGAGGATATTAATCTACATTCCTTCTTTATTGAAGATTTAAAAATGGCAAAGTTAATAGATACTGAAAATATAAACAGATATTTTAATGGGTTTACTGGAGATAGGAGAAATTTAGACAGTCATAAAAAGTCTGAGCACTTTAATGCACATATTTTTGAGGAGATTGCTTTAAAACCAAAATATTATCCGTTAGGACGTTTTCCAACAAACCCTGATTATGCACTCTCATTTATGCAACAAGCTGCTGTTAATTTAGCTTTAAACGACAAAAACGATATCCGTAGTGTTAACGGACCACCAGGAACAGGGAAGACAACATTGTTGAAGGATGTTTTTGCTGATTTAGTCGTACAACAGGCGCTAGCTATGTCAAAACTTTCTAATAAAGTGGTTCAAGGCAGTCTGACCTATTGGAAAAATGCTAAATTTGGCGTTTTACCACGATCTATTTCAGATAAAAATATTATTGTGGCAAGTTCAAATAATGGAGCAGTCCAAAATATCGTTAATGAATTACCGAAGAAAAAAGAGATTTCAGAATGTTTTCAAGATCAATTAGAGAAAGCAAATTATTTCAAAGATATCTCTAATTCTCAACTAACAGGGGAAGGATTTGGGAAGGATCGATACATTATAAGTGAACTGCTCAATGATAAAAATTGGGGTGTTTTTTCATTAGAAGGTGGAAATTCAATCAACATGAATAAATTGCTTCTCAATATAGAAGCAATTGAAAAAGATTTAGAAGAAAATGAACAATCGAATAGTGATGTATATCAGGAATTCACAAGGCTTTATAATCAATTGAAAGTTGAAAGAGACAAAGCGGAAGAATATAGCCAAAAAATATATTATCTACGAAAACTAAAGATTAAATATATAAATCAAGTTAAAGAATTTGAAAAAGAAAAAAAGAAAAAACAAACTGTTTTGACTAGTAATGAAAAAGAAGCCAAAGCTGAAATTGAGAGATTGCGAGAAGAGAGATTAAAATTTCAAAAAGCTTTATCCAGTGTTTCTGTTGAACTCGAAAATTTATCGAGGGAAAAAATTCAAGCTGAACGAAATTATCATGTTCTTACTTCACAAAAACCGAGTTTTTTATGGTTTCAGAAAATATTTAATAGGTTGAAAGTTGAACAGTATTTCAAAAATCTCAGCATCGTGAATGAACACTTAAATGATCTATCTCAACAAGAAACAAAACGTGAAAATAACTCTAGGCGGCTTGTAAATGATCTAGAGAAAAATGCTGTTAAAAAAGAGTATACTCAAAAACAAATGCAGGAAAGAAAATCTACCTTTGAACGATGGGTGAACACTAAGAATAATGATCTGGAAAAAATGAAAAAAGAAATTGATTCATTTGAAAAGAACAAATCACAAAGTGGAATAAAGGAAATAGATTTTTCTCTATCATATGAAGAACTTCAAAAGTCTAAACCTTGGTTTACAAAGGAGTTTCGAATTTTACAATCAGAATTATTTATTTCGGCTTTAAAAGTTAGAAAGCGATTCCTCTATGAGAACGTAAGAAATTTAAAAGCGGCAAGGATTATTTGGAATAAACAATCTAATTACATTGCAAAAGAGAATGGCCATGAGTTAATTTCAGAAGCATGGCAATGGATCAATTTCGCTGTGCCAGTTATCAGTACTACTTTTGCAAGTTTTGGTCGAATGTTTAAAAACCTCAAGGGAAATTCAATTGGAAACTTATTCATTGACGAGGCTGGTCAAGCATTACCACAGGCTAGTGTCGGAGCCATTTTTAGAAGTAAAAAAGTAATGGTTGTTGGTGACCCCTCACAAATAAAGCCAGTATTAACTTTAGATCCAAATGTTTTAACTTTGATTGGAAGACACTATAATGTAGACGAAAAATTTGTCTCTGCTGATGCATCCACTCAAACAATAGTAGACGATACTAGTCAGTATGGATTCCAAAAAAACGAAGACGAATGGGTTGGTATTCCACTGTGGGTACATAGACGTTCAAACTATCCGATGTTCACTATTTCTAATGAAATATCTTATGATGGTTTAATGGTACAAGGTAAAAATGAAGATGAGGTGCAAGGGACATCAGAGTGGCTTCATTCTGCTGGAAAAGCAAATGATAAATATGTTAAAGAACAAGCTGAGTTACTGAAAAATCAAATTACTGAGCGATTACAAGTGAATTCAGATTTAGCTGATGAAATCTATGTGATTTCTCCATTTAAAAACGTGGCTTACCAAATTGCAAAAGTTTTAGAAGAAATTGACTTTACTAAAAGACAAGATGGTAAGCCAACAAATGTAGGTACTGTTCATACTTTTCAAGGAAAAGAAGCGAAAATTGTCTATTTTGTCCTTGGAGCAGATTCAAATAGCAGTGGGGCAGCAAAATGGGCTGTTTCCGACCCAAATATAATGAATGTTGCGGCTACACGAGCTAAAGAAGAATTTTATATTATTGGTGATAAGAAATTGTATGCATCTTTGGGAAGTGATGTTGCAAACAAGACTATATCAATTATTAAGGACTATAATAATAAGTGAATTTCCGCACTTATAATATATACGTACAACTGGATCACGCTTAGCGGCGTATTTAGAAGAACATAAGTAGTTCAATATACATTTAAGAAAGCAGGCACACCATGCACACAATCAAAAAATTAGGCCAAACCTTCTCCTACATCACACCAGTATCAAGAACCGACCGCCCCATCCTAGGCGTGGTCGTAGGCAATAACAAAACATTAATGATCGATGCCGGCAACTCGGAAAATCATGCGAACTATTTCATCAAAGAAACATTAAAAAATGAGAACGCCTCGCCCGATCTGGTTGTCCTCACACATTGGCATTGGGATCATATCTTTGGTCTGCCGGCATTGCCTGATACGATTTCAATTGCTTCTGCAAAAACCAGAAAGGAAATGGAGAAGCTTCTTCCGTTTTCTTGGTCAGATGAGGCGATTGATGAGCGGGTGAGGGAAGGGACGGAGATTGAGTTCTGTGCGAAAGCCATCAAGGAAGAATATCAGGATCATCGAGAGATTCAGGTGGTTTTACCGAATGTCACGTTTGATCATCGGATGGAAATTGATCTTGGCGGGGTTACTTGTGTCGTGCAACATGTTGGGGGCGATCATGCCGCAGATTCAGTGATCGTATATGTGAAAGAAGAGAAAATCCTGTTTCTTGCTGATTGCATTTATCCGAAAATGTATGCTGAAAAAGTACATTATACGGTAAAAGAAATCTTGCGTCTTTTAGATGAATTAGATGCTTTTGATGCCGATACGTATATTCCGTCACACCAAAGGCCGTGGACAAAAGAGGAGTTTCGTCAGGAAACAGAAAAACTTAGGATGATTGCGAAATACACTGATCTTTATGGTGGAGATCAGCAGAGAATCAAGAGTGAATATCAAGCACATGTGAACAGAGAATTGAAAGAAGATGAGTTAGAGACGATCGCTTATTTTGTAAATGGTTATGAAGGATTAGCAGAGGGATAAACCTCTGCTTTTTTATTTTCATGCCTCCTTCTTCCACTGAGTTTATATCAAGTTTATATACGAGCGATATACTCGAAGCGGTGAGAAAAGGAGGAGAACAATCGGTGAGTTTATTTAGATCATTTATTGATAAAATTTCTACAAAAAAGGGAGCTTGGCTGACCGTTATCATTTGGCTTGTTCTCATGATAGGGTTGAGTGCTGGTCCTACATTGGGCGATCATAAAGTGAGTAACTTTCAGTCTTTACCTAGTGATGCTCAGTCTATTGTGACACAAAAGCAGTTAGATCAGTATTTCCCAAGTGACAAAGGGACTCCGGGGTTATATGTCTTCCATCATCCTGATGGCAAGCTGGCTATCAAAGATGTAAAAACGATTATAAGAGGAATCAAAGAGGCAAAAATTGAGGGGATTGAAGACATTGTCGATGTTACCGCATTGCCTCCTCAAGCGTTATCCGCATTTTTATCAGAAGATCAATCTACTATGATTGTGCCAATGAATTTGAAAGCCGGATTAGGCAATGCTGATTATGCAGAGATTAATGATGAAACAACAAAGGTTGGTAAAAAGATAGCAAAAGGGTTAGATACAGATTTTTATATTACGGGCCCAGCAGGTATAGCTGGAGATACTGTTAAGTTATTTGAATCTGCTGACTTGAAGCTGTTATTAGCCACCGTTGCGATCATTTTGGTTTTATTGATAGCCATTTACCGTTCCCCGTTATTAGCGATCATCCCATTATTTGCAACGGTGATTGTCTATCAAGTGGTAAATCAAGTCGTCGCTTTACTTGGCGTCGGTGGACTTGAAATCAATAACTCGACCACTTCTATTATGAGTATTTTATTATTTGCGGCTGTGATTGATTATTCATTATTTGTTTTTTCTCGCTATCGTGAAGAGTTGAATCATGATGAAAATCAATATGAAGCGATGAAAGTGGCAATGCGTGCAACGGCAAAACCCGTATTATTTGCAGGAGGTACAGTATTCGCGGCAATGATCATTTTATTTGTGGCAGATTTCCGTGATTATCAAAACTTTGCTCCAATCTTCGGTGCTGCGATGGTGATCATTATGATGGCTTCTGTTACACTAATCCCAGCATTGTTTGCGTTATTTGGCCGTAAAGCATTTTGGCCGAAAGTGCCCAAATATGGTGAAGCGAGAGAAGTGAAGCATGGCATTTGGGGGCCTATTGCAAAGTTTGTTGTTCGAAAACCAGGATTGATTGGTGGTGCTGTCTTACTGTTTTTACTTGTGACAGGGGCGAATGTTTTCAATTTACAGTATGAATTTAACTCAGTGAAAAATTTCCCGAAGGATTTACCTTCTCGTGTCGCATTTGAAATCGTCGAGGATCAATTTAATAAAGGAGATCTAGCCCAGACAACGGTGCTAGTGACCGGTCAAAACCTATCTCAGGAACATTTACAAGAAATCTCTTCTCATTTCTCAGAAAATGACCAGATAGGGTCGGCTCGTCCTTCGGGAGTTACCAAAAATGGAGAGCATGGCAAAATGACTGTATCACTGAAGGTGAATCCATACAGTATAGAGGCCATTGAATTTTTAAAAGAATTCCGTACAGATCAATCCACCTATCGTTTATCAGATGGTCAAGAGGTTCAGCTATCTTTTGCGGGCACAACGGCTAAATTAGTGGATGAACAACAAGTGAATCAATCAGATATTAAAAAGATTGTTTTGCTGGAAACGTTACTCATTCTTCTCTTGTTACTCGTTCTGACACGCTCGATCAAAATGTCGATTTATATGATGGCGACGATTTTAATCTCCTTTGTATCTGCTTTAGGGTTAGGCATTTTCTTAGTCGATGTGTTATTTGGATATGATGCCATTTCCACTCGTGCCCCTGTATATGCCTTTATCTTTTTAGTGGCTTTAGGAATTGACTATAATATCATCCTTGTGAGCCGTTTCTTAGAAGAACGTAAAACGTTACACGTCAAAGCTGCATTACAAGTGGCGATACGAAACACAGGAGGGGTCATTTCTTCAGCGGGGATCATTCTTGCCGCAACGTTTGCCGCATTAATGACCATGCCCATTACCGATTTATTTATCTTTGGATTTATTGTCGCTATTGGGATTATCATCGATACATTCTTAGTTCGAGGAATGTTGCTGCCGTCGCTCATATTATTCTTTGAAAAAGACAAAGATAAGGTGATAAAGGAGGAAGGTTAATTGCATGTATTGGTTGTGGATGATGATGAAGCCATTTTGCAATTAGTGTCCATCCATTTAGAGCAGGCGGGATATCACGTGATAAAAGCAAGCAATGCTGAGGCAGCGCTTGCTTTTTTGCAACATCAGTCATTTGATCTCATGATCATTGATGTGATGATGCCTGGAATGGATGGCTTTCAGCTGGCTAGCATTGTTATCAAACAATATGAACTGCCTGTCATTATGCTGACAGCGAAAGGGC
Source organism: Bacillus sp. MC1252 (assembly GCF_056838025.1). NCBI lineage: Bacteria > Bacillati > Bacillota > Bacilli > Caryophanales > Bacillaceae > Bacillus > Bacillus sp. MC1252. The sequence continues at coordinate 3,594,740 of NZ_CM166369.1, read as the reverse complement.
AAATTGAAGATAAACAGCAAGGATTTGAACAAGGGATTGATGATTATATCGTCAAACCATTTGAAACGAAGGAACTGCTATTCCGTGTAAATGCCATTTTACGAAGATATCGTAAATCCATAGAAGCTTTAACAACTGCGGGGAATATTCAGATTGATACGAACCGTTGGGAATTAATGATTGAGAATCAACAATATATCTGGCCCATGCGGGAATTAGAAATTCTCCATTATCTGCTGCAGCGGGCAAACCGCAATGTGAGCCGCTGGGATTTAATTGATGACATTTGGGGGGATACGTTAGAACAACCCGAATTCACATTAAACACTCACATTAACCGCATTCGCGAAAGATTAAAAAGAGCTGAAGCGAATGTTGAAATTGTGACAATTCGTGGTTTTGGCTATCAACTAGAGGTAAAAGAATGAGACTACAACAACGATTTATGTTATATACGTGTTTGATTGTTTGTATCAGCATCTTTGTTGGATTTATTTGTTCGAATTTGATTTACAATGCCTTTGTAAAAGAACAATTAAATGATCGTTATTTAGTCATTGCGGAGCAGTTATCGAAACAAATCAAAGAACACGAAATCACATTACAGGCATCTTCCGATTTTCTGCAAACCATGAGCGATCTAGGGTATCAAATTGCATTGGTTAAAGAAGATAGAGAAATTCGGATGTTTGGTGAACCCTTTAAAACGACACAATGGAATGACCAAATGCACGCCTTATTTGAAGGCGAGAAAGCTTACAACGGGATCAAATCCTTTAAAAATTCATATTTAATCATGAGTCATTTCGCAAATGATATACAGAATACAGTGGGAACGAAAATAGAAATTGAAGGGGAAGAATGGGGATTATTTTTACGTCCGAATAACATTAGCCTTTTCACAGAATTTCATTTGATTATATTTGGGTTTATATTCGCCGTATTTATTAGCAGCATCATTGGCATTTTATTGATGTCTCGAAAGGTCACCCAATCCCTTTCAGAATTGACGAGTGCAACGCAAGAGATGGCCAACCATAATTTCCAGTACCCATTAATGATTAACCGCAAAGATGAAATTGGGCAGCTTGCCGATAGCTTTCGGATGATGCAGCAGAAGTTGGAGAATACAGATCAAGCGAGAAAGAAATTCGTGAATAACGTCTCGCACGATTTCCAATCACCGTTACTCAATATCCGGGGGTATTCTGAATTACTAGATGGGGAGCTTTCGTCAAGCGAAGGGAAAAAATACAATCACATTATTCAAACAGAAGCGAAGCGATTATCAAACTTAACGAAACAACTCCTCATTCTTACTTCAATTGATCAGGGGACATATCCAACGAATAAACAACTAGTCAGGATCGATGATCAGCTTCATCAAGTGGTTCATTCAATGCTATGGCGGATAGAAGAGAAGGGGTTAGAAATTAAGATCGATTTACAGCCTGTCACCGTGTATGCTGACCGTACATTGCTGATCAACGTATGGGAGAACTTAATTGTCAATGCGATTAAATACAATAAAGAGTACGGAGAGATCAGTATTCATTGTGAAGAAAATGAATCAGAAGCGGTCGTGAAGATCAGAGATACGGGGATTGGAATAGAAAAAGAGACATTGGAAAAAATATTTGAACGATTCTACCGGGTGGATCAAGCACGAAATAAAGAAGGAATGGGTCTGGGATTATCAATTGTACAAGAAGTTCTCTCTTATCACGATGCTTCTATTGAGGTAGAAAGCAATGAAGAAGGAACGACATTTACTACGTTTTTTCCAAAGGAGTAGTTAGTGAAGAAAAGTCTCATTTGCTATGTGTCAAATGAGACTAATTTCTATGGCAAGCCTACAACATCTTCTGCATCACGAACTGTGACAGACATATTTTTAGCATTAATAATAATGACACAATCCCAAGTAGGTTTGATTTGTAGCTCGTTGTTTTCATCTATCCAAATCACACTGTTTAGTTCAATTGATGGCACTAAAATGACCATTTTCTTTTCATAGTTTCTTCTTTTGTTCACGATTACATTACCATACTTATCTAGTGATGCCTTGCGTTTCCCTACATCTTTTGTTATTACATTTACCGTTTTTAAAGGTACCGCTTGTTTTTTGAGCTGGCGTTTTTCCATGCTTGTCTTTAAACTTTTTTAAATCAACCTTACCCCCCTGACTTTTTTAAGCTTTTGGAATCTTTTTAGCCGCAGTATCTGCTGCTTTTTTACTGTATAATTACTAATCTTGTTATAAAGCCAAGAACTAGCTGCAATGATAACCTCACCTATTAATCATTTTGTTGAAATATCTAGGCTTAGTTCAACGTATCGCTCAATATCATGATGCCTCGTATATCGGTATTTCTCCTGTTTCACTGAGCAGGCCGATGCATAACGCCAAAGATTAACCTATGTTAATGCTACAACAAAAATTAGCCTCAAAGAAATCCCTTTTTGAAAAGTATATTGTTATTTTATATAAGTTTACTTTACTTTTGTAAACGATTAGTTTATGATTTTTTTTAAGAGGTGATGGATATGAAGGGAGATTTTGGTGATTCGATATCTAATAAGGTTTATGAATATCGGGTGCTTGCCAGAATGTCTCAGCAAGAGCTTGCTGAGAAAGTCGGTGTTTCTAAACAAACCATTTTCGTAATGGAAAAAGGAAATTATGTTCCTACCTTACTGTTAGCCTTTCGTATTGCGAATTTCTTCAAAGTTGATGTTAACGATATTTTTACTTATGTGAAAGGAATTGAGAATAATGGAAAATAAGGGAGATCTTACAAATACAATCTTTTATCCTTTAAAAACTTGGGTGGAATCATCAACTGATAATTGGAACATGCTCCTTGGTATTGGGTTTGCTATGCTTTTAGTGGGATTAATTCTAACAATTGTATTCCTTAAACGAATTGGAAAGAGTGACGAAAGGACAAATCAAATCACTTTAAAAGGTTGCCTCTGCATGTTATTCGGAGTAATTTTATGTGACGTGATTTTTCCAAAAGAATATATGTGGCAAATCTTCTTTTTGTTTAAATATTCTCTTGCAACTCTCGCTTCAGGAGTATACCTAGCTGTTCGATATAAGAGAGATTTTAATTAAATATTAAATTGGAGGTACATATGAAACAACTTTATATGAAGCAAAAGGTATTTAGTCTCAGTGGCAGATTTACGGTAAAGGATCAGCAGGAGAACGATGTGTATGTGGTCGAGGGTAGCTTTATGAAGATGCCGAAGACGTTCACCATACTGAATACAGAACGAGACGAAATTGCCGTGATTACGAAAAAGATGTTTAGTTTTTTACCGAAGTTTTTAGTAGAAGTTGGTGGTCAAGAGGTATTGACGATCAAAAAAGAGTTTACGTTCTTTAAAGCAAAATATTCGATTGATGCAGTGGGGATAGAAGTTCAAGGCAACTGGTGGGATATGAATTTCCAAGTGCTGCAGAACGGCGAAGTGATCGGACAGGTGAAGAAGGAATGGTTTACTTGGGGAGATAGTTATAAGGTCGATATTTTGAAAGAAGAGATGGAGCCTATGATGATTGCGCTGGTTGTTGCTATTGATTGTGTGAAGGCTGATGAAGCTGCGTCTAGGTCTTCGTCGTCGACAACGACGAATTAAGAAACATTTCAACGATCTTATTAATCAAATGGAGGGTTTAAAAGTTGGACAACCTCACCCGTATCATAAGATTAAGAGATGCAGAATTATGGGAGTATGAATTTCTCGATAAAAAAGAAATCATTATTTATTTCTCCATTACAGATTTAAATAGAAAAGCAACGACTCACGATTATCCGCTAGCTCCCCAAGAAGAATTGGATGAAAGAGATAATTACATCTCAATTGATGTTCATAGTAATCTCGATCTCAAAAAAACGCTTGAAGAAGATACATTTGATGACTTTATCACCACGATCTCTTCTTTAGTAGAGCATATGATCGATTTTCACAATGCTCATGTCTTTACTAAAATGTATGTTCATGAAAAAATAGACTTAACAGATTTCCAGTTGGAGAAAGATGAAGATTTGCATGGTGATGAAAAAGAACAGCTCTATACTTTTAAACGTTTATGGATTCAGCAGACATGCTTTCAATTGATAGAACAACATTTAAATCGAAAAATCAAAGAAATGTCTAACAGTAGATTTTGCCAAGATCTAAATTGAGCTTGTGAGGTGACCAAACTGATCACATTCCAATACAAAGTATTTCTAACAGTCGTCGAATGCGGCAGTTTTACAAAAGCGGGGGGGGGGAAACTTGGGCTGACACAGTCTGGCGTGAGTCATAACATTGCGAAGCTCGTATCCGAATTAGGGATTGTATTGCTGCTGCGGAATCGAAACGGTCTTTCATTAACTGATGAGGTAAGCGGTGATGCCTCATATTCTGCAAAACATTCATCATGCGACACTTCTTCATACGACAAACAAGCCTCCTGATTGTCTCAGGAGGCTTTTCCCGTCCATCACCCATAATAATTATTCGCTTGAATAAAAAATTGAGACTGCATGTAGTTGTACGTGATTTTTGAGAAGTCGAAGGGCTGGCCGTTTGTGAGGTGAAAGACAGTCTCGACGCGGAGGGCGGGATCGTCTTGTTTGAGGCCGAGGTGTTTCGCTTCGGTTTCGTTCAGTTTGCCTACTTGCATGTACATATCAGAAAAGCCGACTTTGAGTCCCAGACCTTCGCTGACGAATTTAAAAACGGAATCGGCGGCGATTTCCGTGTTGAGGTAGGGAATAATGGTCTTCCGATAATAGGATTCTTCTAAACATAAGGTTTGTCCATTGATGTAACGAATACGTTTGAGGTAAAAGACATCCTCTTCTTGTTCAATGTTCAAATTAAGCGCAGCTTCTTCTGGCGGTTTGATGGTGTCTAATGTTAAAACCTCTGATGTCAGTTGAAATTCCTCTAAATCTTTTTTAAACCCTTGGTTGGATAAAAGGCTGATGTAGCCCTTGCGCCGGTGTCTTCTGACAAAGATCCCGCTGCCCCTCACCTGATAGACAATTCCTTTTCTTTCGAGTAAGTCTAATGATTTGATAATTGTACTTTTGCTCACCGAAAATTGGCTCATGAGTGTCTCGAGTACAGGGAGTTTGTCACCTTGCTGCAGCTCATGGGTGACAATATATTTTTCAATATCGCTCGCAATTTGTTGATACTTTAACATAGCCATTCCTCTTTGTTTTCACGATTTATTGTCTTTGTATTATAGCACATACGGATTTTCCTTTGATATGCCATCTGTAATTATATATGTATTGATAAATTGTACCGGTATAATTATAATGTACATATACTAGTAGTGATAAGGGGGGTATATGTCAAAAGTGAGGGATTATCAAAAGCTTGCAGAAGACATCTTAGAGGCAGTGGGCGGAGAGGAAAATGTGGTGAGTGCCGCAAGATGCGCCACGCGGCTGCGTTTGGTTCTGAAACGTTCAAATCCGAAGGCCAAGGAAGCAGTCAATGCGATGCCTGGCGTTATTACCGTGGTGGAAAATGGTGGGCAATTTCAGGTCGTCATCGGTCAGCATGTTGGTGAGGTATACGAGCATTTTTCCAGTCTTGTTCAGCTTCAATCGTCTGATGATGATCAGGCAAATGAGAACAAGGGAACGGTGCTGAACCGAGTCATCGCGACCATGTCCGCTGTGTTTGCGCCATTTGTGTATATTTTGGCTGCGGCTGGTATTTTACAAGGTGCACTTATCCTAATTAACCTGTTATTTCCAATCTTCTCGAAAACTGGAACATATGAAGTCTTTAGCTTCATTTCCTGGGCGCCGTTTACGTTCTTGCCAATCTTTATTGCAATAACAGCAGCCAAGCACTTTAAAACGAATATGTATATCGCAGTAGCTTGTACAGCAGCGCTTGTCAGTCCAGCTTGGACAGAGATTGCTGGGCGCGTGGCATCAGGTGAAGGCGTTACCTTTTTAGGCATTGCATTATCTGAAACGGTCTATACATCATCGGTATTGCCGCCGCTGTTCTTAGTATGGATTCTTTCTTATCTGGAGAGATTTTTAAACAAACGAATTCATGAGGTCGTCAAACCGTTATTTGTCCCATTTATCTGTATGGTCGTCATGGTCCCGTTAACCATTCTATTAATTGGTCCTCTTTCGACAGCAGGTGCAAATGGGATTGCAAACGGATACAATGTCTTAGCTGACAATGTACCGGCATTAGCAGGCGCCATTATCGGCGGATTCTGGCAAGTGCTTGTCATTTTCGGTGTTCACTGGGGCATCACGCCGATGGTGCTGGCCAACTTCGAACAGTATGGACGTGACTCCTTCCAGGCATATCAAACCATCGCTGTTATCGCTCAGGTCGGTGCAGTGTTAGGCGTTATTTTAAAAGCAAGAAATCGAGAAACACGGAAAGTCGGGGTCTCAGCGGGTATCACGGGTCTCTTCGGAATTACAGAGCCTGCGATTTATGGGGTCACCTTACGCTTCAAAAAACCATTTATTTTCGGATGTATTTCTGGAGCGATTGGTGCCATTGTCGCCAGCTTCTTTACGCCCTATTACTTTGCGTATGCAGGTTTGCCTGGTCCGCTGACGATTGTGAACGGAATTAGTGCAGATTATCCAACGTCGATCTTTGGTATTTTGATTGGTGTGGCAATTGCGCTGATTTTACCAGTTGTGCTCATTCAAATGTTTGGTTATGGGGAAGATACGGTAGAACAGACAGCCGGTGAAGCATCTGTGAAAGATCAAGATGAAGAAAAAACGAATGCTTCGATGAACAATGAGGAAATGATTACTGCACCACTTGCAGGAAAAGTGCTCCCATTATCTGAGGTGCCGGATGCCGTGTTTAGCTCCGGAGCGATGGGCAAAGGGATTGCCATTGAGCCAACAGACAATAAGCTGTATGCACCGTTTGACGGCAGTGTCGTCATGCTTGCACCGACAAAGCACGCCATTGGGCTGCGTTCAGAATTCGGTGTGGAGTTACTTGTTCATGTCGGAATTGATACGGTTTCCCTAGATGGCTCAGCATTTACACTCAATATCCAAGAAGGCGACAAGGTGAAGAAGGGTGACTTGTTGATGACATTTGATCAAGAGGTGATTGAAGGCAAGGGATTAAAAACAATCACACCAGTTATCATCACCAATACACAAGCGTACGAAGATGTGATTGTAGAGGAACATTCGACATGTCAGCCAACGGATGTCATGATGACAATAGTGAAATAGGAGGAATAAATGATGACTTTACCAAAAGATTTTCTATGGGGCGGCGCATTAGCTGCACATCAATTCGAAGGTGGATGGAACGAAGCAGGCAAAGGTCCAAGTGTTGTGGATGTGATGACAGCAGGTGCTCATGGAGTACCGAGACAAATCACTGAAACGATAGAAGAAGGAACATTTTACCCGAACCATGAAGCGATCGACTTCTATCATCGTTACAAGGAAGATATCGCCATGTTTGCAGAAATGGGCTTAAAATGCTTGCGTACATCAATCGGCTGGAGCCGGATTTTCCCTAAGGGAGATGAAGCAGAGCCGAATGAAGCAGGCTTACAGTTCTATGATGATGTGTTTGATGAGCTGCTCAAGCATGGCATCGAGCCTGTGATTACGCTGTCCCACTTTGAGATGCCCCTTCATTTGGCAAGGGAATACGGCGGCTTCCGCAGCAGAAAAGTCGCTGAGTATTTCGCGAAATTTGCGGAAGTGTGCTTCAATCGATACAAGGACAAAGTCACGTACTGGATGACATTTAATGAAATCAATAACAAAATGGATGTCAACAACCCATTGTTCCTTTGGACAAATTCAGGCGTATCGGTCAAAGAAGGCGAAAACGCTAAAGAAATCATGTATCGAGCAGGACATCATGAATTGCTTGCAAGTGCATGGGCAGTAGCAAAAGGAAAAGAAATCAATCCTAATTTTCAAATTGGAGCGATGGTCTCCCATGTGCCAATCTATCCATATTCCTCAAACCCAGAGGATGTCATGCTTGCAGAAGAATATATGAGACAACGTTATTTCTTCCCTGATGTTCAGGTTCGCGGCTACTATCCGAGCTATGCATTAAAAGAATTTGAACGCGAAGGCTATCATATTCCGTTTGAAGCAGGCGATGAAGAAAGCTTAAGAAAAGGGAAAGTTGGTTATCTCGGCTTTAGCTACTACATGTCGACAACGGTCAAAAGTGATGCAGTGTCTGACAACAGCGGAGACATTGTCAACGGGGCCCTGCCGCATGGTGTAGAAAACCCTTATATCAAATCAAGTGACTGGGGTTGGTCCATCGACCCAACTGGACTAAGATATACATTGAATCGTTTTTACGATCGCTATCAAATTCCACTCTTCATCGTGGAAAATGGTTTTGGTGCCATTGATCAAGTGGAAGATGATGGTTCCATTCACGATCCTGAACGAATTCAATATCTCGCTTCTCATATCGAAGCGCTGAAAAAAGCCATCGAATACGACGGTGTGGACCTCATCGGCTACACACCTTGGGGTATCATTGATATCGTTTCATTCACAACAGGTGAAATGAAAAAACGCTACGGAATGATCTACGTTGACCGCGACAACGAAGGCAACGGTTCGATGAAGCGTCTCAAAAAAGATTCGTTCACTTGGTATCAAAACGTCATTGCAACGAATGGCGAAGAAGTGTAATAAAGGAAAATGCAGACCCGGATGAGCGTGGGATTCGCTTGTTCGGGTTTTGTGTTTCTTTCGACAAAAAAGGTGCGCATATCCTTTTGTTAACAAGAAATAAGTCTTATAATTTAGTGAGAATATTTGATGATGAAAATAAGAGAAGATGGATGGAATGGGAGAGATAGTAAATGACGAAATGGTGGATGGTTCGTGCGGGTGACCAAAATGAGTTAATTTCAATTTGGGAAGAGAAGGGCATCGCATCGATAGGGTGGCCTAAATTAGGTAACCCAAAACAATATCAAACAAAGCAAGAGATGAATGCTCGAGCTGATGTCATATTCGCTGAGAACAAACCTTTTACGAGAAGAAGCTGGGTCAGTCAGGTATGGAGGTTTAGTAGAGAAATTAAAAAGGGAGATCGAATCATTACATACATAAAAGAAAGCCGTGAATATCGAGTAGGTACGGTGATTGCTCCGCATTTTTTTGATGAAACAGCTGGAGATAAAATGTATCCAAATCATATTCAGGTGAATTGGGAACCAACAGCAGTTAAACGAGATTCTCTCAGTCAATCAGCTAAGAACAGCCTCGGTTCTATATCAACTGTTTTTCGTGTAGATGATTGGGGGAAAGAGATTGAACATTTACTCAAAAACCCTACTTCCATAACAGCACCTGAAGATGAAACAGAAGAAGATGAAATTATCGAAGATTTAGTCAGCAAAGCCACTGTCATGATTGAAGATAAAGTAGATAAATTGGACCCTTGGCAAATACAAGACTTAGTCGGAGGCTTACTGCAAGCAATGTCATACAATGTTCGCGTGAGTCCAAAAGGGCCTGATGGCGGTGTGGATGTGTTAGCTTATAAAGATGCATTTGGTTTTGAAAAGCCAATTATAAAAGTGCAAGTAAAACATCGAAAATCCTCAGCCAGTTCGCCAGAGGTACAGCAATTATTAGGTGCTAATCCAATGAATGCTAACAGTTTATTTGTTTCTACTGGTGGGTTTACTTCTCATGCAAAAGCTGTTGCGAAGCATAATGAGGTTCATCTAGTGGACTTAGAAGAACTCGTAAATCTTATTGTACATTGGTATGAACATATGCCAGCTGAGACAAGATCCTTATTACCTCTGAAAAAAGTGTATGTACCTGAGTGATCTTTTTATTGTCTATGTTTCAATAACGCCTGAATACAAAGAAAAAAGAGGGTAATGACGATAAAATAGTTCATTGGATTGTGAAAGATATTGATGTGGAATGATAATTGAAGAAGAATCCAAAGAATGAAGATCATCACAACAGTTGGAATAAATACTTTATACATAGTTTGGTTTTCCTTTCTCATTTTAGTTGGCATTGTCTCATACAACTGTAGAGAAAGAAAACAGATAAAGATTTTAATAGTTTGTATGATGCATTCACTAGTTCCTAATTACTTATGTATATAGAGAGTTCATTTTATTTTTTATGTCGTTTATCCTATTTTTTCGTTTTGAGGGTCACGGTAAAATAGACTTTATGATCAATAATGGAGGGAGTGACTTTTTCTGGGCAAGATACTTGATGCAAAAGCACTAACAAGTGCCATGGACACAAGGGCAAAACATTATCAGGCACTCCGTGAAGAAATGACTGATTTGAAAAAAGCCTTACAGGGCGTGGCAAACCTTGGTGATGATTTCACTGGAAAAGGCGCCGATAACATTAAAAGCTTTTATAAAGAACTAGCTGGAAATGTAGACATGTTTATCACCTTCATTGATAAGCAAAAAGCCTTTCATGAAGGTGTTTCTGGTACACTTGATGATACGAGCTTTGGCGGCGATACCTTTGTGGAGGAACACTTTTTAGATAACGCTGTTCACATGGGAATCAAAAATGCCAAAAGCATTGTAAAAGATCAAAAAAAGGCACTTAAAACCATTTTTCAAGACATTGATGACCTCATTTCTTTGGAGGTATTTGATAGCAAAACCATTGATGAAAAGATCGAAGATGCAGAAGACGAACGGAAAAAGACGGTTAAAGATTTGATAGAGCTTGATCAAAATTTAAAAGATGAATATGCTTTGTCAGAGACAGAACAGAAGGCTACAATGGCATTGTACGCAGAAATGATGAATGCGACAAATGACGGAAAATCCATTTCGCCTATGAATTTTGACAAGAAAGCGTATCAAAATAGTGAAATTTACAAGGCAAAAAGCGATATTGAGAAGCAAACTTCTGAATATCTGAAAATCAAAAAAGAACAAGAAGAAGCCCGCGAGATCGCGAAGGAACAGGAAGCCCTCGCCAACCGTCCTTGGTATGAAAAAGCATTCGATTATGGCGGAAATATCGTCAATGAGCTGACAGGTGTGAACGATGCAAAGCGTGCCGCAACGGGCGTTGATCCGATCACAGGAGAACAGCTCACCGCAGGCCAGCGAGTCGCCGCAGGCGGTATGGCCGCAGCAGGCTATATCCCTGTCGTCGGCTGGGCAGGGCGCATATTCAAAGGCGGAAAAGCCGTCTATAAAACGACCCAAGCCACATCAGCCGCAGTTAGAGCAGTCGACATTTACAAGACATCACAAAAGTCCTTTGACGCCTTAAAAACATCCCAAAAAGGCTTATATGGCCTCACCGCAACCAACGGCTTCAGCGAAGCGATTACGGGTCGTGACATGTTTGGAAACAAGGTCTCGAAAGAACAGCAGGAAGCGAGTATGAACGCGGCACTTGGAATGCTTTTACCGTTTGGAGCAAAAGGGTTTCATGGGAAGATGGGAATTAAGGATACTGAAAAATATAATACCCATACAATGAAGCACATTTATCATGGCGAAATAAACAAACGAGGAAAAGCAGTTGGTTATCATCATGAAAGTATGCAGGGTGGTAAGGTTATTCCAGGAAGTGAAAGTTTACCTGATAAAAACGGTATTTATAGAGCTAAAGTTGAAATAGATGGAGTTGAAAAAGTAGCTAAATCAAGTTTCTTTCCTAAGGAATGGAATCGCGTTGATGTGTTAAAAGCTATCGATGAAGCTTACCAAAATAAACAACAGATAGGTCCTAACAAATTCAAAGGTGTAACATCAACAGGAATGAAAATAGAGATGTATCTGAATAAAGATGGGTCAATAGCTACAGCATATCCACTATATAAAAAATAATATGAAGGTGATTAACTTATATGAGATATTCATATGAATTTAAGGAAGACCAATTTGGTGATTTAGCAATAATACTACCAGAAGAAATAAGTATTTTCTCAGATTTTATTCAAGATATTTCAACAGAAGAAGAAGTAGATGAGTATATAGGATATATTCAAAATGTGATAGATGGAGTATATGAAAACTTTGAAATTACATTGAATGCTACCAGTGTCAATATCAAAAAACATGAGACAATAGCTGAACATCATTATAGGATTGAAGAACCCCATGAAAATAAAATTGAAACGAAGGAGTTCAGAGAGCTGTTGTTAATTTGGAGAGAGAAAATACCAGAAATATTCAAAGATTAAACATCATTATTGACGATTATCAACATAATGATTCAGGCACTTTATTGCTATAAAGTGCCTTTTATTTGGTTGGAAATCTTAAGATGTTTGAATATAAAAAGAGTAAGTTAAGCCTAAGATAGGTGCTAACGTGAGAAAGGTCCGAAAAGAAAAAATGGAGAAATTAAAAAGAAAAAGCAGAAGAAAGCACTTAATGAACGAATTAAGCTATATGACACTTCCAGAAAACCCTTTTTAGATATCGAAGAGAATCAATTGTTTTGTCAGAAGGTATTTCCTTTCCTTCACTCGAGAGAACATAAAATTCAAATACATGGAGATAACTATCGAGAGCATATTGAAAAGTCTACACAAATGTTAAAGGAAATCGTCAGCAGGGTAAAATTAACTCCTAAACAAGGTAGACTGATATTTTTTCGGGAGCAAGAAATTGAAGCGATATTAGTGAATGAGAATGAATGTTTTACTCATTTAAATCAACTTCTTGAGCAAACGAAATTTTCAAGTGGATATGGGGATTTCATTTTGGGTTGTGTATAGAGCGCACAGAGTATTTTTATGAGCTAAGTACTAGGGGGCTGTGAGAGTCAATTAAATTTAAAATCACGAATTTACTTATGATACTTTTAAAACGACAATGTTCAATAACCATATTCATTATGTAAAACTCACCTGCATGCCTCAGGGGATTTCTCTCTACAATCATTCCCCTCAAATTTAAGCAATTCACTATCATTACCTTTCACATTCATATAAAATAAGAGCTAGTGAAAATTTGAAGAGATGCTTGATAAATGAAGGACATGTAAGCTGTGAGCTGCATGAGATGTTTGAACGTGAAGGTTGCGAAGCTGCTCCTCCTCACACATGAGATCTTGTAAGCGTAACCATTATTTGTCACTTCATTGCGATGGTGTTGAGGGGTGTGTCAGCATGAGGAATCCGTATGTGAGAACGGCTTCTAGTCTTTATATCAATTATTTTTTATTAGGTATGGTCAATATTATATTGGCTTCAAATATGCCATTTTTAATCAAACAGTTAGATACCAATAGTGCGGGAATTAGTTATATGATCTCGGCACTCGGCATTGGCAGGGTGCTCACGTATGGTCTATCAGGTGTGCTGTCAGATCGGTTTGGCCGAAAGCCGGTGATTTTGGTTTCTGGTGTGCTGATGGCGGTGTTCCTCATCGGGATCCCATTGTCTCCAAATTATCAAATCGCCTTTGCGTTTGCGATTTTGGCAGGGGTGGCGAATTCAGCGATGGATGCAGGAACGTATCCAGCCTTAATGGAGGCTTTTCCACAAAACTCGGGATCTGCGAATGTGATGGTGAAGGCTTTTATTTCGATTGGGGCGACCATTCTGCCGCTGGCTATTTTCTTTTTAGCGGAGCATGATTTGTTTTATGGCATTGCGTTTTTTGTTCCTGCCCTTATCTATCTTGTGAATGTCTTGATGCTCTGGACATTGCCATTTCCGAATCATCGCAAAGTGGAGCAAGTCCAGGTGACCGAGCATGACGGACTTCCACGCTTCACGTCAGAGCCTACGTTTTGGAGGGAAGGGATCGCACTTATTGTGATCAGCTTTACGTCAAATGGTCTGTACGCCTTGCCGCAAATTTGGCTTCCTACGTACGGTGAGGCCATATTGGGGATGGCTTCTGGCAGTGCAGTGAAGCTGCTTAGTTACTATAGCATGGGTGGTTTGCTGTCTGTCCTATTGCTCGCATTTCTTTTGCGCCGCATTGTCCGTCCGGTCACGGTGCTGCTGATCTATCCAATCATTACACTTGCCTCTATCTGTGTGCTACTGGTCGTAAAATCTCCAGTCATAGGAACTGTCAATTCATTTGTATTGGGATTTTCAACAGCTGGTGTCTTTCAGCTGACATTAACGGTGATGGCTGAATTCTTCTGGAAGAACAAAGGAACGATGACAGGGATTATCTCAACAGCCGGCGGGGTGTCGGCCATTGTCATCCCGGTCGTAACAGGTTTGATTGAAAGCCACTCGACCATTTTACAGATCTTTATGTTCGATGCGGTTGTGGCTGTTGTGGCCATTATCGGTGCGATGTATATTCTGTATCGATACCGCCAAATCATGGTACATGAATAAAAAAAGACGACCTCCGCTCAGGAAGTCGTCTTTTTTTGTTTAGAAACGGTCGTTGTCAAAAAGTATCTGTTTCACTTGATCAACTGGCATATCTTCACCAGTAAAGAGTTTGTAAGCAAGAGCACCTTGCCATAGCATCATTCCAAGACCGTTAATGGTTTTGGCACCCGCTTCCTGTGCTTGAGCAAGAAGTTTTGTTTTTTGCGGGTTGTACACAACATCTGTCACGATCAAATCTTTACGCAGTACATCAAGCGTGTCATCAATAATGCTAAGCTGGTCTAATGGTTTCATCCCAAGGCTTGTCCCATTTGCTAAGATCGCACTCTCAGCTACTTCACGGCGGAAAGCGTCTTTGTCTTCAAGTGGGAAAATGTTCGCTTTGACACCGAATGATTTCATCTCTTCATTGATGTACTTCACATTTTCTTCCGCTTGAACAAAGTATTGATCTTGACGAGCAAAAATACTAATTTCACGAATTCCTGATTGTGCAAGTTGAATGGCAATCGGTGTCGCAGCACCGCCTGAGCCAACAAGTGTTACCTTTTGTCCAGCTAGTTCAACGCCATGTTCAATCAAGTTTCTCACGTAACCAAGACCATCTGTGTTGTAGCCAATCAGTTTGCCATCTTTGTTCACAACAGTGTTGCTTGCACGTGTATATCTCGCAGAATCATCTAGTTCATCTAAGTAATCCAGCACTTTCATTTTATTTGGCATAGATACGTTAAATCCAGCTGCACCCATCGCTTTCATTCCGTTTACTGCTGCTTCTAGTTCATCATTTCCTACTTCAAAGGCTAGGTAAGCATAGTTGATACCTGTTAATGTGTATCCAAGGTTGTGCATCCGTGGTGACAGGCTGTGTCCAATTGGTGTAGCAAGAAGACCGACTAATTTTGTTTTTCCATCAATATTTCGTTCATGTATGTTTGTCATAATTGACATCTCCTTTTATTATCTAGACAATTTTTTCATGCGTCCTAAAACAAAGACTGCTAACAATACGCTAATGACTGCAATGATCATATCGAAAAATAACGTCATTTTAATATCGTACGTGCTGACCAACCCACTTGTAATGAGCGGCACAAGAATAAACGCTGAGCTTGCCGCAATGTTGACGTATGATGAAGCCGTTGCTTTGTTTGTAGGGAATAATTTCATCATAATACTCATGGCCAGCTGGAAGATCCCTGCTGTAAATAATCCTAAGAAAAAGGTGCTGACAATCACAATGCTGTACGTTTCGATTTGAAATAGTGAAAACATTGCAAGGAATGCCCCAATTGGGTAAATAATGGCGACCATAATAGGTGAAATAAATTTATCTAATACGATCGATAGTAATAGAACAGACACAAGGGCACCAATACTAAAATAAGAAAGAAGCTGCGTCGCTTGTCCTGTGCCAAGTCCAATCAGTTTTAACCCGAGTTGCGGAAGCCACGTCTGCCATACGACAAACAATGCAGTAGACGTGAATCCCATGAGCACAACAGCTAAGCCTTCACCAAACATTTTAGGTTCTTCCTTCATTTGTTCCTGCACTGGAAGATCATCTTGTGAAGAGACTTGCTTATGGTTCGGGAATGGCATAAAGATCAAGTAAATCCCTACGAGTAAATAAAGAAGTCCTAGTCCAAAGAACGCCCAGCCCCAGAAGATGTCATGTGCAATAAAGAATGCCAAGATAAATGGAAGAACAGTCGCTCCAATTGAAACGGACGCCTTCACTAAAACAGAAGCTGAACTTGCTTTTTTAGGAAACGATTCTGTTAGAGCAGGGTATGTCCCTGAATCAAGCAGTGAGTTTGCAATCCCTGCTGAAATCGCAAAGATAAAAGCGAGTGTATAATTCGTTGTCGTTGGAATTCCGATTAAGAATAATAAGTAAAGAAAGTTTCCTGTAATAATGACAGGCTTACGTCCCCAGCGGTCTGCTAACCGTCCAGAGAAAAAGAGAGCAATCAGTTTACCTATTCCGATCGCCGATACAAGCAAGCTGATTTTCGGAATATCCACATGGTAGCGTTCAGATAAGCTTTCCATGTTGGAAGCCACAATAATATTGATCATGCCGAGCATGAAGTAGTTTAAATACATGCCAAGTGACGATTTAATATAAGGATTTTTCATGTTCTCACTCCTATATTTAAAACCCTTTTTGGGTCAAATTCTTTGTTAACCTTTGTAATATCAAGCCCATCACAACACCCCTTGTGTGATTGATGAAAAAATAATGAATATTCATCTGTTCTTCCATTAAGTACATCGTTCTACTAAAAATAAAAAATAATAACAGTCTTGATAAGAAAGTGTATCTTCATGATTTGATCAGAATCAGAAATTATCAATTTCAACTGTTGTTAAATAAAAATAATAGTATGACGAATTTGGTATAACGATATACCAAAAGAAGCAACGTGATAAATATACTCCTGCGCTTTAAATGTGTCAAGTTTATGACTTTGTGATGTAAAAAAAGAAAAATGAAATAAAGAAATAGTTGACTTGATCAATAAAAAAAGAGAATTGCTGCACGCAATTCTCCCTTTCATGATGATGTAGAGGTTTCTCTAATATGAAGTTGAGGCTTTAGGATCAATCGCTGCAGCTCTTCATCCTGCTCGTTCATTTTATGATATAAAAGGTTCGCTGCTTTTACTCCGATGGATCGTGGGAATGATGAGACAGTGGTGAGCGGCGGGTGATACATCTCAGCTTCAGGGATGTTATCGAATCCAACAACATCGATGTCTTCACCAGGCTTGATGTCACGTGCTGTCAGTTCCTGAATGACCCCAAACGCGACTAAGTCACTAAAGCAAAAAATAGCAGTAGGAGGCTCGGGCTGGTCGATGACTTGGGTAAGGGCTTCTTTCCCGCCTTCACGGGTAGGTTCCATATCGATAATAAGAGATTCATCAATCGTCAGGTTTGCCTCATCATGGGCTCTTTTGAAACCTTTCATGCGTTCAATCCAAGTCGATGAGGACTTGATGCCGCCTAAAAAGGCAATACGTCGATGTCCTTTTTGAAGAAGGTGATGTACCGCCATCCAAGCGCCTTGTTCATAATCAGCGCCGACATAGTCACAATGCACTTCCGCTAATTCACGGTTTGCTAGTACTTTTGGGGTGCGAATTTGATTTAACTGTTTGACCGTCCTAGTAGAGCTTTTCGAAGCTGGGTTTAAAATAATCCCGCCAACTCGGTGCTCTACCATTGTGGAAATGAGCCGTTCCTGCTTATCGACACTGTCAAAGGTTGTACCGAGTAAAACGGTATAGCCAAGTGATTCAAGTGTGGTTTGCACGCCGATTAAAAACTCAGAAATAAAGGTGTTTGAAATGTCCGTGACGATAACACCCACAATATTGGAGCTTTTTGACCGCATGTTTGCAGCGACGCGGTCGTACACGTATCCTAAATCCTCCATGGATTGCAGTACTTTTGTTCGAGTGGCTTCAGAGATTCTAGGATTGTTTCGAACAACGAGTGAGGCCGTTGAAGTCGAGACACCGGCATGCCGGGCGACTTCCTGTAATGTGACACGCTGTTTGTTCAATTTTTTCATTTGTCTTCACCAACTTCAATGGATTGCCTAACTTTGGTTCATAGTCAAGATGGATTTCTCCATCAAACGAGCCGAACATCTTTTGATTTATTATACCTTATCAGGGGGTGTTGATGAAGTGAAGTCATATTGCATCAGGTAGAGAAGGGATAAAATCTTAAAAGATTACCATTGACAGCTTTCTTCTAGAGGCGTAAAATATAAAATTATTCAGAAATAGCAACATTTTAAGTAAATAACGAAGGCTATGATTGCTGTGGGTCACACTATGGCAGGAGCAGCTTCTGGAGAGACCGCATGTATGTGCGGCGCCGAAGGGTTCACAATCTCAGGCAAAAGGACAGAAGAGTACGAAATATTGTATTTGTGATGCATGGATGATGCCATGTATTGCTTTTCTCTATTTTGCTATTCTTTTATGACCATGAGATTGGAGCGCATCCAATCTCTTTTTTTATGGACTTTTTGAAGGTTCATTATTTTAGTATAGGATCGTGTCGGAGGAGGGCGTTGACATTGGCACAACAAGAATTAAAACGAGATTTATCAAACCGTCATGTTCAATTAATTGCAATAGGCGGAACCATCGGAACAGGGCTGTTTTTAGGCTCTGGAAAGGCCATTCAATTGGCAGGTCCGTCGATTATTTTTGCTTATTTAATTGTCGGAATGGCCATCTTTTTTGTCATGAGGGCACTTGGAGAATTGCTCTTATCGAAGACAGGCTATCAGTCATTAACCGATATTGCAGAGGACTATCTTGGCCCATGGGCTTCCTTTGTAACTGGCTGGACGTATTGGTTTTGCTGGATTATGACAGCGATGGCTGATGTCATTGCGGTCGGGGTGTATGTGCAGTATTGGTTTGACATTCCGCAATGGATTCCTGCAATCATTTGTTTGTTGATTTTACTAGGGTTTAATTTATTAACAGTGAAGCTTTTTGGAGAAATGGAATTTTGGTTTGCACTGATTAAAGTCATTACGATTCTACTGCTAATTGGCGTTGGGGTTGTTCTTTTAATCATTGGTTTTCAAACAGATGCCGGGCCTGTGACGGTCACGAACCTTTGGTCACATGGCGGGGTATTTCCAAATGGTGTCACAGGCTTCTTATTGTCATTCCAGATGGTGATTTTTGCGTATGTGGGAGTGGAACTTGTTGGCGTGTCCGCAGCAGAAACGGCGAATCCACAAAAAAACATTCCGTCTGCGATTAATAAAATTCCATTAAGAATTCTATTTTTCTATGTGGGTGCGATCTTTGTTTTATTATGTATCAACCCATGGACCGAGCTCAGTGCATCAGAAAGTCCTTTTGTGAAAACCTTTGGACTGCTTGGTATACCAGTAGCAGCGGGGCTCATTAATTTTGTTGTCCTGACTTCTGCGGCTTCCGCTTGTAATAGCGGCATGTTCTCGACGAGCCGTATTTTGTATAATCTCAGTCATCAAAAACAGGGACCATCTTCCTTTGGCCGTCTGAATAAACACGCTGTCCCAAGCAATGCACTATTTGTTTCAACGATCGTGGTATCTGTCGGGGCTCTTTTAAGCAAGCTGATTCCTGAACAAGCCTTTGGCATTGTGACAACAATCAGTGCCATTTGTTTCATTTGGGTATGGAGTATTATTTTAATATGTCACCTGAAATATAAAAAAACACGTCCTGAACTGCATGCAGCATCTACCTTTAAAGCGCCATTCACACCTTTTGTGAATATTTGTGTTCTTGTGCTTTTTGCCGCCATTCTCGTGATCATGCTCTTCGCTGACGCAACACGTCCAGCGCTGTTATTGACACCGGTATGGTTCGGATTTCTATTTTTGGTTTATGCACGAAAGAAACGCCGTGCTGCATAATGGATGAAAAAAAGCACAGCCTTTTCATAGCGCTGTGCTTTTTACCATTTAACGATTTCTAATCTTCAACATGTAATTTGCATTCAGAATGATCAAAACAAGTCCTATGATCATGATCGAGAAGAGCTGAGAGTGATTCGCTCCAAGGGAATATACAATGAGAATAAACATGGCACCGATCAATAACATATTCATCATTTGGTAGGTGTGAAACAGCCCTCCCAGCATCACATGCTTTTCACCTTCGTCAGAAATGGCGAGCAGCTTTTTGCTATAATCTTTGTCGGATGGGCTTGGTAGATTGCGATTAGGATAGACGAGTTTTAGAACCGATATCGCAGCATAAGAACTGATAATGGTGATCGTAAATAAAGCGACATTGACAAGAATAAGCCAGAGTGGCTGCTCGGTCACGATGGCCATACCGATTGCAATAATGGATAAAATGGTACTCACCGTATTGGCTAACGACAAATCAGTAAAGGTTCGATACTGTTTTACTTCCAGTTCATCCTCCTCATCACCAGATACAGAAAGTGATACTCTTTTCTTCATACGTGAAATTCCTGAAAAACAATAAATGATCAATAGAATCGTCAATCCAGTGATGACAAGAGTCGTTTCGAATGCAATATCAAGAAGTGTCATTTCAAATTCGGCCGCCAGCAAACAGTAAGCACCGAGAAAGCCAAGGAGAGCACCTAAGAGCATCTTGTATACAGTTTTCATGTGAGTTCATCCTCCTCGAATAGAAAAATACGTTCAATGGGTTCCTGAAAAATACGTGAAAGCTTAACAGCGAGCAAGAGCGACGGCATTAATTCGTCGCGTTCCATTAAGCTGATGGTCTGACGAGAAACCTTTGCACGCTTTGCAAGTTCAGTTTGGTTCAATCCATCACGTGCACGAAGCTCTTTTAGCCGATTTTTCATTCCGTCACCTCAATTTTGATCGAAATCTTTCCTTGATTGTAAAGCATTATATTCATTTTGACAAGTTTAGTTGTCAAAATGATAAAAATAATTGTCAGAAAGATCATCTTTATTCAAAAGGTGAACAATGATACGCTAAAGGAAAGAGAAACAGAAAACAGGTGATGTCCTTGTTCATTGATCAATTAAAGAATGACTTACATCAATCACAACCGTTGTTTATTGGAGAAGAGACAGCGTTCAAAGCGGCGATCCTTGTTCCTTTGGTGCAAGTAAACGGGGAATGGCATATTTTATTTGAGGTGCGATCGCTGACCATGAGAAAACAGCCTGGTGATATTAGCTTCCCTGGAGGCAAACTCGACGGCGGTGAAACAGCACAAGAAGCTGCACTGCGAGAAACACATGAAGAGCTGGGCATTCCGCCTGAATCAGTCGAGATCCTTGGGCAGCTCAGTCCTTACATTGCTTCTCCATCCTTCGTGGTCTATCCGTATGTCGGCATCATTGATGAGCAAAAGGTAAAGCACTCCTTTAATCAAGAGGAAGTGGAGGAGACCTTTACCATACCTTTATCATGGCTCAGCCAATATGAGCCGTACCTACATCATGTGTCTGTTCAGCCAACACCAGCTGAGGATTTCCCCTATGAAAAAATCATGAATGGCGAGAAGTACCGCTGGGGGAGCCGTTCGATTGAGGAATGGTTTTATGATTATGAAAAATACACCATTTGGGGATTAACAGCCCGCATATTAAAGCATTTTGTGACCGTTGCAAAAAGAAATTCCTAGAGAATCGCTCTCTAGGAATTTGTTGTATCCAGCCGTTCTTCCGCTGTTTGTTTTCCTTTACCAATTGGAATAGAAGCTCTCGCTTGACTCAGTCCGTAGGAAGGCATGTTCACGTAGACAGATTCATATGATCCGGCTTGAACTTGATACGTTTCATGATAAATGCCCACTGCGTCATTGGTCCGTGCTCTTTGATTAAAGGCCTTCCAAGCCGCCAAATGCTTTTCCATCTTGGCATAGGCAAGAAGGTCATCTGTTGACTTCCAATATTGGATCATCGCTGTAGTGCGTAAACCGAAGTAATTCTCTGTCCCGAGGAAACCAAGCTCGTCTTGATGGGTATACAGTTCTTTGATCATGCCAGGCATCGCCATGAACACAGGCAGCCATTGATGGATCGCCCAGCGTTTGTTGATCCTCATTCCGATGATGAACACAACAATCGAGTCAGAATGGTCCGTTGTAAATCTGCCAGCACGTATGTCGTTTTTCATTCGTTCACCCCTCTTTCTTCATCTGTTCACATGTTTCCACGCACCAATCAATTCCTGCTTGAGCCACTTTCTTTCCATAATCTAAAGTAAACAGCCAGTACTTCGCATCAGCTTCATCTGGATAAAGCTCCTTGATGTTTTGTTCAATCGAAACGTATGTCTCATAACGGATACGGAGCCCCCTCTCATAATCCTGTAGAAGCACCAGCTTTTTCTCAAATGAAAGATATTGTCCAAAAAATAACTTTAATAACACTTCATTTCGTTCTGCTGGTAACTGATCGAGCGGCTGCGCCAGCCATTGCCTTAACGTATCCAGTCCTTTTTCAGTCAGATGATATTCCCGCTTGTCTGAACGGCCGGATGTAGAAGCAGGTGAAACCTCAGCAAGTCCTTCCTCGACTATAAACTTTAAAGCAGGATAAATTTGTCCATAACTAATTTTCCAAAAATGATGCAAGCTCTTATCAATTAATTGCTTCACTTCGTACCCTGACTTGCAATCTGTCGTTAAAATACCTAAAATCGCATACGTCGTATCATTGTATTTTTTCAGTACATCCACACACCTATCTAAAAGATATATCATTTAGATATATAATAAATTTGAAATGAATAAAAAGCAAGAAAATAATAATTGATAGCTTTATATTTTTAAAATACAGGAGATAAATCATAAATATGGTAATATATACTTGATGTGTAAAGAGCTTGCGCATCTATTCATAAAAGAATGGAGGGTGTACAAATGAAGTTGAGGAACATAGGAATATTGTTCATGATTGTTGCACTATTGATTGGTGCTGGAAGTTTTGGAGGAAACAAAGCATCTGCTAAAAAAGAATCACTGAACCAATCTTATGCATATGCCTATAAAACAAAGGACAATGTCAGTTGGCTGAAGGTGACTGAAAAGAAAGGCAAGGTCACGGGATACCTAAACGGTAAGGGTGTGAAGATTGATCCAATTGAACCTTATATGGTGAAAACAAAATACAAACTAACGGGGAAAACCACGAAAAAAGGATACAAACTTAAAGTCCAACAAAAGAAAAAAACAATCGTATTTGACATTTATTTTTCTGGAAAAGACCTCATGGTCAAAAAGCAAGGGGCAAAGAAAAGTAAACGATATCAAGCTGTTGATGAGAAGAAATTAAAAGAATACAAAAAAGCCATTGATAAGCGCTATGATGAGTACGTGGATACAGCAGAAGACCGTTACTATGAGATCATAGGGAAATACACAGACAATTTAAATAAAGCCTACGGCTATTTGTATACAGCAAAAAACAATTCATATCAAATTTTCCTTAATATCGAAGAAGCCGTTTTTGAAGGGGATTTTTCAGGGGCTATTACAATCTCCAAAGCCACAGGGAAGAAAAGTAAGCCATTGAAAAAAGAAAAATATCAAGCAGTTGGAATCACAGGTTTTAAAAACTTTTGGGTATATCCCACACCAAAAATAAAGGGTGGCCTGTCTAAGATGATAGGATCATCTGATGTAAAAGCTGCCTATATTGAGTTGCCGTTTTGGAAAAAGAATGAAAAAATGAAACTGAAAGCTGTGAATAAGAAACAATATCAAAAGCAAGTAGAAGCATTTAAAAAAGCCGCAAAGAAAAAAGCCGCAAAGAAAAAATAAAGATAACAATCACGTCAGATAGGACATATCTATCTGACTTTTTTGATTTAAATGTCCTCTCAAGTAAAATGAGATCGTTTTGGTGACATTAGACTTATAAAAAATATTTTTTAATTCATAAATATATGTTGACGCTTACATTAACTCAATATATACTAAAAACAAATCCAATATTGATAAATTAGACATGTGACTGGTCATGCAGGCAGGATCTAAAAACGATGAATTTCTTGAATTTGTCGTTTTAGGTCCTTTTTTTATTGCCAAAATATAGGTCTCATGTATGAGAAAAGGGGGAGAAAAGATGGATTATACACAGGTTGCCAAAGACGTCTTACAGCATGTAGGTGGCAAAGAAAACATTGCTCATCTTGAACATTGTTCAACAAGACTTCGCTTCACATTGATTGATCAGAAGAAGGCAGATGTACCGGCTCTAGAAAAAACGCCAGGTGTCATAGCTGTCAGAATGTCAGGACAATGCCAAGTGGTCATTGGGAATGACGTGATTGAAGTGTATCAAAAGTTAACAAGTTTAATAGGTGCCAGCTCATCAGGGAGAGACGCACCTTCCAATCAGTCAAAAGAAAAAATAAAAGTAGGCGCAGTTCTGTTAGATTTCATTGTCGGTGTCTTCCAGCCGCTTGTTCCAGCTATCGCAGGTGGAGGGATTTTGAAATCATTTCTTCTCCTTTTCTCTTTATTAGGCTGGGTGGATGCAAAGGGTCAAACATATCAAATACTGAACATGGTCGGTGACGCACCGCTTTACTTCCTGCCTTTACTAGTCGCTGTGACGACTGCAAATAAATTAAAAGTAAATCCACTCGTCGCATTATCGGCAGTCGGAGCACTCATTCTTCCGAATATGACAGCAATGCTCACTGAAGGAGCGCAATTACTGTCGTTCGACGTAAAAAATATAGCCTATGCGTATCAAGTATTTCCAGCAATCCTCTCTGTATTGCTTTACGCTCAGATGGAAAAATTCTTTACTCGATTTTCACCAAAACCAATTCGGATTTTCTTCGTACCAATGATGTCATTGGTCATTACAGTACCAGTTACGTTACTTCTGTTAGGACCGATTGGTTTTACAGCAGGACAAGGTTTTTCATCTCTCATTCTTGCAATGTTTAATACAGTAGGCTGGGTAGCTGTCGCTATTTTAGCAGCGGTTCTCCCATTCATGGTGGCATCAGGCATGCACAAAGCGATGGTTCCTTATGCAGTCACGACGATGGGGAACCTTGGAAAAGAAGCGCTTTACCTACCAGCATCACTTGCGCATAATATTGCGGAAAGTGGAGCATGTTTCGCTGTTGCACTACGGACAAAAGATAAAGTGCTCAGGTCAACCGCAATCTCGGCAGGAATATCAGCATTTTTTGGGATCACAGAGCCGGCATTATATGGTGTGACCCTCCAAAATAAACGAGTTCTTGGAAGTGTCATGATTGGTTCCTTTGTCGGTGGGATCTTCATTGGATTAGTTGGTATACAAGCCTTTGTGCTTGTTGGTCCTGGATTAGCAAGTATGTCGATGTTCATATCAGATGAGCTCCCGCGAAATCTTATGTTTGCTGTCATTGGAGCTGTCATTTCGTTTGTTGTTGCATTTATCGCTGCTTTTGTTTTAGGTAAAGATCGAACAGTAGAAGAAAAAACAAATGACCAAGCGGCATTTGCTGAACAAATTGGGGCAGGTGAAACATTCAAAAGCCCTGTCATTGGTCAAATGATCTCCCTATCTGAAGTGAAAGATGATATTTTCTCTTCAAAGGTTATGGGAGAAGGGATTGCCATTGTGCCTTCAAAAGGAGCACTTTATGCACCAGTAGATGGTGAGGTCACCCTGCTGTTCGAAACAAATCATGCACTTGGTATGAGAACAGATCAAGGGGTTGAAGTATTATTCCACATTGGCATCGACACCGTTCAGCTGGAAGGTCAGTATTTCAATCCGAAAGTACAGGCAGGAGATCGTGTTCAAGCAGGAGATTTCCTGATTGAATTTGATCTAGAAAAAATCATAGAAGCAGGATATGATCCAGTTACACTTGCTGTGATCACAAATACAGATCAATTTGATATTAAAGTACAGCCATTACAAGAGGTCAATCGTCAAGATACATTGATGATTGTCACACAATTAGGAGGTTAATCATATGACAACAATTAAAGGTTTTCCAAAAGGATTTTTATGGGGCGGCGCAATTGCCGCAAACCAAGCAGAAGGCGCATGGAATGTAGATGGAAAGGGCCCGTCTGTTGCAGATATTGCGATGTACCGTTCAAATTTGAGTGTAGAAGATTATGAAGGACACCTAGCAGTTTCTTCTGAAAATATTGATCGTGCCATTAACGACTCAAACGATAAAAAGTACCCAAAACGTAGAGGCGTTGATTTCTATCATCACTATCAAGGGGATCTGGCTCTCTTTGCTGAAATGGGCTTTAAAACACTTCGTATCTCTATTGCCTGGAGTCGCATTTTCCCAAATGGTGAAGAGACTGAACCGAATGAAAAAGGGCTGCAATTTTATGAGCGTGTATTTGCAGAAATGAAAAAACACAACATAGAACCGATCGTGACGCTGTCACATTATGAAATGCCGTTAGCACTTAGTGTGAAATATAACGGCTGGGCTGAAAGAAAAGTCATTGATCTCTTTATTAAATTCGCCAATGTGTGTTTTGAACGCTATAAAGATGATGTGAAATATTGGCTCACCTTTAATGAAATTGATAGTATTCACCGCCATTCTTTCATTACAGCAGGAATTATTCCTGATCGCTGTCCTGAAGGAAAAGAGGAAGAGACGGTTTACCAAGCACTGCATCATCAATTTGTCGCATCTGCTCTCGTAACAGCAGATTGCCATCGCATCATACCAGGCAGTCAGGTAGGGTGTATGCTGACAAAATTGACAACGTATCCGCATACGTGTCATCCGAATGATGTGGAACGAGCTTTGAAACAAAACTTAGAAAACTATTTCTATGCAGATGTTCAGGTATTTGGTGAATATCCGCCACTAATCAAGCGCATGCTTGAGAGAAAAAATATTCATATCCAAATGGAAGCGGATGACCTTGCCATTTTAAAAGAAAACACAGTAGATTTTATCTCGTTTAGCTACTATATGTCTTTAACTGAATCAGCCCAAGAAGGATTAGAAAAGACTGAAGGAAATACGATTCGTGGGGTCAAAAATCCTTACCTGCCATCAACTGACTGGGGCTGGCAAATTGATCCGGTTGGTCTGAAAATATC
Source organism: Bacillus sp. MC1252 (assembly GCF_056838025.1). Classification (NCBI taxonomy): domain Bacteria; kingdom Bacillati; phylum Bacillota; class Bacilli; order Caryophanales; family Bacillaceae; genus Bacillus; species Bacillus sp. MC1252. Next base: position 3,567,797 of record NZ_CM166369.1, on the reverse strand, counting down.
TTTGATAGAATTGTATGACCGTTATCAAAAACCTCTTATCATTGTAGAGAACGGCATGGGTGCAAAGGATGTTGTTGAAAGTGATGGCTCTATCCATGACGACTATCGTATTAACTATTTTAAAGAGCATTTCCGTCAGATGAGAGAAGCGATGGAAGAAGGCGTCGATCTCTTTGGATATACGAGCTGGGGCTCAATTGATATTATTAGTGCAGGTACATCACAAATGTCAAAACGCTATGGCTTCATTCACGTAGATCAAGATGATGATGGCAACGGAACCTTAAAACGATCTCGAAAAGACTCATTTTATTGGTACCAAAAGGTCATTGAGACAAATGGTGAATCGCTTGATTGAAAAACCACAATCATGAAAACAGGTGATGACGATGTTTAAAATCAAAAAAGTTTTAAACTCGAGTGTGGTCCTGGCTGAAGATCAGAACCAACAGGAGATGGTTTTATTCGGCCGAGGGATCGGCTATGGACAGAAGCCGGGTCAAATGATAGAAGAGAAGAAGGCAGACCAAGTATTTATGTCAGTTGATAATATGAGGGCAAAAGAATTTCTTCAACTGTTAGATTCAATGCCTCAAGAGTTCATAGATTTAACTCAGCACATCGTTCAATACGCAGAAAAGCGCTTGAACACAAACCTAAATTCAGGTGTCTATTTCACCTTAATGGACCATTTGAATTTTGCAGTAGAACGACACAAAAAGAATATTAATATCACAAATCGCGTGTACTGGGAAATCAAAAACTATTATACTGAAGAATTTGAAGTAGGTAATTATGCGCTTGAGTTGGTTAATGAGACATTTGGCATACAATTACCAAAGGAAGAAGCGGCCAATATCGCCTTTCATTTAATCAATGCACTAGGTGAAGAATCCGATTCGAAAGATGGCATGAAATATGCCAAGATGATCGGGAGTATTGTCAATCTCGTGCGATATACGTTAAATATGAAAATGGATCAAGAGAATATTCATTACAGCCGGTTCATTACCCATGTGAAATTCTTTGTAGAAAGATTTTATGCAAATAAATTATTATCAGATCAAGAAAATGAGTTGTTTGAACAAATTGCTCACTTGTATCCTCAAGCGATGGATGTTGCCTTCAAAATCAAAGATTATATTAAACAGGTGCATAGTATCGTCATTCCTAATGATGAGCTTACTTATCTTGCGGTACATATACACCGCCTCATTTCTTATCAAGAATTAAAATAAATGTGGAACCACTTGCCTTGTAATAAGGCGAGTGGTTCTTTGTATTGTCCCGTTTTAAATTATGTTCCGATAGGTCGTTCTGTTGTACCAGGATTCGTTTCATTTAAGGAATTGAAAGACACTGTTTGTCCGAAAACAACGATGGCTAAAGTGAAAATCAGTAAACTCATTTTTTTCATTTGAATTCCTCCAGTCAAGTGTAGTGTGTTCCATGTGATAGGCGTCCTTTAAAAAGAGATAGGCTTGATGAATTGCCCCCAGCTCTTCAAAGTGTCTGGCAGCCAGTGCACTTAATTCACGGGCACCCTCCGCATCCTTTAATTCTTTCAAAATGCTGATTTCATCGAAACAGGCTTGAGCTTTTTTGACCATATCCTCAGTGAAATATAAATGGTGGAGCAAATTCATTTTTGCTGTATAGATGGGGCTTTTCTCCGTTGCATGTTTTTGTTTGACCAATTCGAAATAATAGAGTGCTTGTGTTCTTTCATCGATGGAGAGCAGCTCTTTTATTAACATAAACATGGAGTGATGGAAATAACACGATGAAAGATAGTCATCATCACTAAGAGCCTGTTCTAGTGCATCGATACATTTTTTTGATTCTCCAGTTTCAGCATACAGAATGCTGATATTATGATACAGCTGTGATGTTAGAAAATGATCGTTTAGACTGTTTGCGATGTGTAATGCTTTTTTGTAGTAGCTTTCTGCTCTTATGAAGTCACCAATATCCATAAAATTAGCAGCGGCGATCACAATGGCTGCCGCCAGTCTTCTTTCATAGCCTTCATGACTTTTAAAAATATCAATGGCATTCTGAATATAGTGAAGTGAAATCAGGCTTTGACGAAGCAGCATATATAAGTTTGCGATCTTTGTATGGAATTCTGCTACTTCTATTTCATCAGGAATGTTTTGTAGTTTTTTCTCGGCAATTTTAAATAGTCCAATCGCTGATGCATAGTCTCTTTTATATGAAGCGTAAAGGGCTTTGTAAAGGTAAAAATAGTATTCAATTAAGTCGTTTGTTTTAGAGGGGCAATCCAGCTCTGTCTGTTCATTCAGTTTTTTACCTCTTCGTTCATATAACATGAGTTTATACTTGCCTTCTAGCAATGAATAATAAGTCAAGACCTCCTGATTCTCTTCCATTTCTTGAAGTAATTCCTGTAATTCTGTGTACATTGCCTTTGCACTCTGTACATCATGCTTACGAATCGCAATTCGCCAATCATTTAAACGGTTCCCCACCTGTTCAGCTGAAATGATAGTCATCAAAATTTCACCTCTTTAAGATCCTTTCACCTGTTTCACTAAAAAACGATATCACAATTTTTGGTAAAATATAATCGTTTCTGCGAGGTGATTGACAAGAGGTAATAAAAAGGACCTTAGGTCATGTGATGTACGATATTGTAACGGTGAATGATTGTTTGTACAAATGGATAAAAACTTTTTTTGGAAGTCTAAAAAAGTGATAAATACAATCAGTTTTATCTTTATGTTCGAAAACATCACCCCATATAGTTAAAATAAAGCAATTTTAGGTAAGGAAGAGGAAGAATGAAGGGTCGATCTAGCAGGGAAAATCAGTTATGATGTTGCTAGATCATGATGGAAAAGAAACTGACTGAAGTGGACAAAGGTGAATATAAGTACAAATTATAAAAACTCTCGTATTTTAGAAAGGATGTTGAATTGAAAAAAAGATCTCAAATCATAAACTGGAAAATCACACTAATGATCACGACACTTTTACTCGTTCTAGTGACTCTTTACATGTCAAAGAGATACTTTTATAGCAAAGAAATTGAACTGCTGACAGAGTCATGTCAACAAGCAGATGGCAAAATCATATTAGAAACTAATTACTTGTCTATGGATTATTCGTTTGAGTGTCAGAAAAAGTAAAACAGGCAGCTCTCTGCCTGTTTATACCCCCGTTAAAACCCTAAATCTTGCAACCAATTATTTAACCTAATTTCTCGTTTCTCAGCAGTTAAGCGTTCGTATTTCCCTAAATATAAACTGGATACAATTTCTCCATCATTCATAAACATCATTCTTTCAGAGCGGAGAGCAACTTTCGGATCATGTGTGACGAGAAGTAGAGTTGTTCCTTCAGAGTGAATTTTTGAAAAAATATTCATGACTTCCTTTGTGGTACTTGAATTAAGGGCACCTGTGGGCTCATCAGCAAAAAGAATGTCTGGTTCATTCATAAGAGCCCGACAGATAGAGGCTCTTTGGAGCTGTCCACCAGATACTTCTGACAAATATCTATCTGCTAAATGATCAATATCAAGTTTCTCCATTAAATATTTAGCTCGTTCATTTACTTCTTTTCTCGGCTTTTTTTTCGCTAAATAAGCTGCAGCAATAATGTTATCAAATAAATTGAGATTCTTTAGTAAGTGGCTGTGTTGAAAGACGAACCCCATCTCTGTTAAGCGCAGAGCCGTTAACTGTTTGTCTGTCATTTTTGATAGTAATTGGTCTTTATATTTGATCTCTCCCGCTGAGGCTGTTTCTATACCGCTAAGCTGATAAAGCAAAGAGGTTTTCCCGCATCCGGAAGGTCCCATAATGGTCACGAACTCTCCGGACTTAATCGATAAATGAATATTTTTAAGAATGGTTTGCTTTTGCCCTTTTAATGAATCAATTTGCAAAGACAATCGCTCTGTTTCTATTAAGTGTTCCATGTGAAACATCTCCTTATGAAAGTGTATGTTGGGTGGTTTTGCTAGAAAAAAACGTCTTCAATAACCAAGAGGTTAAAGCTAAGCTGACGATAAACAGTGAGAGTGGGTACACGACTGACACCCATTGTGGTGCCAACCACTGAAGGCTTGATGCCCCTAAGGATGCTCCACCTACACTCATTAAAGCAGAACCAATGGTATTGACAGCGATTGTTCCAATAAAGGCGCCAAAAGAGAGAACCACGATAAAACTTGTTAAGTATTGTCCCGTTAAATCTTTTATAGAAAATCCAATCATTCTTAACATATGGTTACGACTTGAATCTTTCGCCTTTAACATGTGCAGAAACATTAATAGCATCAGACTGGCGGTTCCAAAAGCAGCTATTGTAGAGAAAAATGCAACCACCTTTACTAAAGATGCTGTGCTGCCGATGGTTTGATGAACGTATTCTTTCATAGCTGTCACTTTTGCAGGAGACATACTTGTTTCTAGTGCTGCCTTTTTTTCTGCAATATCTATTCCTTGTTTCAGTTGAATTTGAATGGTTTTCCAAAGAGGTGATTGAGGAAAAGGTTGTGATAATGCTTTTGCTGTTTTTCCTCCGTTGGTGACATCCTGGTAAATGCCAGTCACCAATCTTTGAATTTCATGCCCATTTGTTACGAGAGTGATTTCTTCTCCTACCTTTTTCTGAAGTGAGTCTGCACTTAGCACTGATAAGGCGATATCTCCATCCTTGAAAGGTTCTCGTCCTTTTAAATAGGTGAGAGGGAATGCTGAGAGATCACCTGTTTCTAAATAGAGCGTTTCTAATGTATTATCCTTTGCTTTAGATTGGAGAGAAGTTGTTTCATATACGGCAGATGTTTGAATGTCTAGATCTTCGCGAATCTTAGGCTCGATTTTATTTGTACTTTTCTCTAAATCATTTCCTTGCCGAATGTCGATTCGAAGGTCACTTTTGCCAGAGCCAAGATATGTGATAAAATCTGGTGATTGTAAAGTGTGCCATAGCTGAATAGGCATCAGCATCAAAAATGTACAAAGTGCGATAATGCAGGTAATCGTTGTATACAACTTCATTCGCGAGAACAGATCTTTTAAACCAAACCATATATTGACTGGGAGGAACCTGTTTCTCTTGAGGTGCATGGGAATTTGTTTTTTGTGATTTGGTGAAGTGACACCACCTTGAAGCGCTTGAGCTGCCGATACTTGACCAAACTTTCTTAGGACAGCATAGCTACATGAGATGACGATCATTGCCGTCAAAATAGAAACGAAAAGCGGGATCAGCCATTGAGCAAAAGAAGAGTCATTCCCCATATATTGCTGAATATTGGCCGTAAACATATCACCAAACATAAGTGTTAACAAATATCCTGCTATACACCCTGCACAGGCAAGCACAGCATACTTCCCAACGTATAATTGCTTAATTTTTGATAAAGGAATCCCCAGCACCTTCAGTATTCCAATTTCACGTTCATCCTCTTCTATAGCAGCTGTCATAGCAAGATGGAGAGAGAGAAGGGCTATACTAATGAGCAGCATGCACACAAGCAGGAGAATGGCAATCACCATTCCATCTGTCAATGCATTCAGCATACGTAGTAAGGGTAATGTAACAGCTGGTCCCTGTTGTGGTAGCTTTGATGATTGATAAATTGCTTGAAAAGCATCTGCTTGCTTGGCATCATGCAGTAAAAATTCGATCAAGTACTCCTTTTTTGGAAACTCGTGATTCAGTTCGTCCCAATCCTCGTCATGAAGGAGGAATCTTTTTGAACTGACAAGGCTGGGGTTCATTTGCGCATCTCGTAAGAACGCTTTGATTTGAAAAGAGAAATGATTAGACCCTTTTTCAATCTTTAAGGTTTCCCCTATCTTGAGATGATACTTTTGTTGAAAATAGATGGGGACAGCCACTTCACCTTTGTTTACAGTTAGTTTTTCATTTCGCTCGTTTAAAAGAAAATCAAAAAAACGATTTTGTTTCACAAATAAATGATCCATCACACCTGCTTTGGCAGGTTCATTTCCGAACTTGATGCTGTCATGTTCAATTGCAATCATTGGGACAATTTGATGTGCTTTTACCATGGGCTGCTTGCTTGAAAATGTTTGAATGTCTTTTTCATCTATGGTGCCGTCATGCATTTGGACAAAGTCTGGTGCTTTGGCTGAATGGAGTAGGTTAGAAATGGAACCATTCAGCTGAGCTGTCATTTGAGCGGCGCTTGTTGCTAAAAATGATGTCATCATGATGCAAATGGTTAAGCCGATTGAAATGAGTCGGTGGCGGGTTAAGTCTTTCTTTATAAACGTCAATCTCATGAGGCTGATTCTCCTTCATGGTGAAGCATATTTTTTGTTAAGAACGCTAGTGCAAACATGAAGATACTGACTATTAGCACGGTCACATACATGTTGGTAGAAAAGGTGTTGAACAAGAACCCATACATCATTTGACCAAGCGGAGCAGCACATTGAGAAACCATTGTCAGATTGGCCATCACTTTCCCTAATTGGGCATTGGGTGTTTTCTTTTGAACATGTGAGATCACAACGATTGAAATCATTGTGAGCAGCATAGCAATTGGGAGACATCCTGCTAAAAAGAGAAAATAGGCTGGATATGTGCCAAACTGAAGGGCCATTTTTGTTGTTGAAAAAGCCACAGGCAGTAAAATGATGGCGATGACGAGCAGCCAGCGATATAAAGTAGGAATGCGCCAATGCTTTGCTACGAGTCCAACTAGCAGTGCCCCTGCGATGACAGCAAACTCAATCAAGCCCATTCCAATCCCATACATGATGTCACTGCTTTTCATTATGACCCTTAAAATGATTGGACCACCCACGATAAAAAAAGGTGTGAGGATGAAATTTAACATCGCTGCAAGCAGCATGGCTCTTTTTAAAAATGGCTGATTGCCTATATAGGAAAATCCCTGCTTCATATCTTTCACGAGCACTTTACTCATGGACTCCGTTAGCAGGCTGGGTGAGAAGGAAATATTTAACCGTAAAAGCATGCATGCGGATAGAAAAAATATGATGGCACTAGCCCCTATGATGGATTGACTCCCAATAAGTCCGTACAGAACTCCGCCGATAATAGGAGCGAGAACACCTGAAAGAGCCTGCACACCATTTACGATGCCGTTTGCTTGTTCTAATTGTTCTTCTTTCACTAGCTGTGGAATGCTGGACATCACAGCAGGAGCGTAAAACGTACTCATCACGCCAAGCAGTATCATAACGGCTCCGATCATATAGAGTGAATCATTTCCTGAAAATAACCAGAAATAAAAGGCCAGAATCATGATGCCAGTGAGGACATCAAATAAAATCATTAAGTTCCTTCTGTTAAACCGATCAGCGATTGCCCCTGCTAATGGGGAAAGGAGGAGCGGGACATTAGATAAAGCGAAAAGTAAGGCATATAAGTCAACACGCTGTGTCATATCCAGCACGTGTAAAGATAAAACAAACCGAATTAATGAAGACCCGAAAACGGAAATAATCTGTCCGAGAACAAGGTACATAAAGTGGGTGGGGCCTCTTTTGGATAACAAAAACATGAATATCACTCTCCTTTTAGACCGACCGTCAGTCTATAATGTATGCAGGATTGGTATTGAAGTGACCAATCACTGATTATTTTCATCTCCCTCTCCAGTTAATCGCTTGAGAAGGAAGGAGAAGCTTCCCTTTTCTGCATGTAAAGAAGATTCGAGGAGATCGATAAAAGCTAGAGCTCTGTGTATACTTTCTTCGGCAGTCCATTGGAAAAGGCCTTCATCAAATATGACCTGTGCAGAAGCAAGGAGAAATTCAACCGTCTCTTGCGGATACTTCGTTTGAAATGTCCCTTTCTCTATACCTTGCTGAATGACATCTGCCAAAACTGGTGAAAGTTCTTTAATGGCTTTGATCAAGCTTTTTTGATGCATTTCTGCATTAGAAGGTTGATGAAATTGTTCAATCATGCCCTGTTTATTGCTTCCTTGCTTAGGTGATTGCGCCATGATGATATGAAATAGTTTATCGACGACTGGCAGGTTTGGATCAGCCGCAATACGCTTTGCCACGATGATATCTGCTTTGATGATTCTATCAATAATGGCATCCATCACTTCTTCTTTGGATGTAAAGTAATAATAGAATGTGCCTTTTGCAATGCCAACGGCTTTTAATATGTCAATAATCGTTGTTTGCTGATAGCCTTTGGTTGAAAAAAGCACCTCTGCTGCGTTTAAGATGTCATTTTTGCGTTCTTCAGGATGTTTAACGGTTCTCATAAAGCCATCCTTTCTTTTGACTAGACTGTCGGTCGGTCCCTTGTTTTGATTAAACACTTTTCAACGTACCTTTGTCAACGGCTGTTTTTTGAGAACTTTGCATTTATTGTGCAATAACACTATGATACATTGAATGAAAATACCTTCAGGAGAGATGCTGCATGCAATTTTTAACCAGTGAATTGGCTCAAGAAATGGTTGAACGTACGATGCATATTTTACATAAAAACATCAATGTCATGAATGCAGATGGTGTGATTATTGGTTCTGGTGAACGAAAAAGGATTGGACAGAAACATGATGGTGCACGACTTGTGCTGACGAGCGGGAACAGTGTGGAAATTGACCAGGAGAAATCCTTCCGTTTAAAGGGAGCGATGCCGGGAATCAATTTGCCTATATGCTTTCGTGAACAAGTAGTTGGTGTGATTGGAATTACTGGTGAGCCAGAGGACATTCGGCATCATGCAGAGCTGGTGAAAATGGCAGCTGAGCTGGTGTTAGAACAATCTTTTCTGCTTGAACGAGTTCAGTGGCGGCAGCGAATAGAAAGTGAAATTGTCAATCAGTTGATTTCTGATTCTGACGTGGGTGATCATCAGCTAAAGAATCGAGCGGCCTGGCTGGGGATGGATTTAGATAAGCGGCGAATGGCGATTATTTTTCAGCCAGTTCCATCCTCCGAGGACACTGTGCACAAAATGATGCATGCGATTCAATACGATAAGAATGCGGCCGATTTACTAGGCATGACCTTCCTTCATGAATTGATTCTTTTAAGGCAGCCGATTCATGAACATAGTCTGAAGCACGTGACCGGGCAGCTGCAGAGAACGATGGTGAGAGCAGTAGATAGGCAAGTGCTTGTAGGTGTAGGGACTGTCGCTGAGGACATGAGTCAATTACCATTGTCTTTTCAGCAGGCGAGAGATGCTCTGCGGTTGGGGAAGGTTCTTGATCCAGGTGAAAGTATATTTTTCTTTGAATCTTATCAGCTGGAAAGCTTATTTATAAGAGCAGGAACCGCTGAAGAGGAAAATAGATGGACTGATTTTTACAAGCCACTTGCACAAGAAACGGAGCTCGTCCATACGTTAAAGGTATACATTGAAGAGGGAGGCGATTTGCAAAAAAGCGTGGATCGCTTATTTATTCATCGCAATACACTGCGATATCGTTTAGATAAAATTCAAACAATAACCGGGAAAGACCCTCGTCATGTGAAACAGTTGATGGAGCTCTATATGGCGCAGTTGATGAGTCAACTACCTTGATTGTGCATTTGCACAATTGAATGAAGTGATAAATAAAAAAAGATCATATAGATTCACATCTCGATCCCGATGAGTAAACGTTTACAATTAAGAAAAGACAATTTGGGGGGATTGAGAATGAGTGAAGATGTAACGGTAAGTACACTGGGTGCCATGATGGCGCTTGTGATCGCTATTGTTCTCATTCTAAAAAAAGTATCACCTGCATATGGCATGCTGGCAGGTGCATTCATAGGCGGTTTGGTTGGCGGTGTAGATATTGTTCAGACCGTCAACGTCATGATGGACGGAGCTAAGGACATGATTCCGGCTGTCCTTAGAATAATGGCCGCAGGTGTACTGGCTGGCGTTTTGATTGAGTCAGGTGCAGCGTTATCTATCGCTGAGGCCATCGTGAAAAAGCTAGGAGAAGCGAGGGCCCTTTTAGCACTCGCACTTGCAACGATGATTTTAACAACGGTGGGCGTTTTTGTAGATGTAGCAGTCATCACGGTAGCACCAATTGCACTTGCCATTGCCAAACGGGCAAAGCTTTCAAAAATGGGGATTTTACTTGCCATGATTGGGGGCGGGAAGGCAGGAAATATCATGTCGCCGAACCCGAATGCGATTGCAGCCTCTGATGCTTTTGGTGTACCTCTTACTTCCATGATGGCGGCAGGTGTCATTCCGGCTGTGTTTGGATTAGCTGTCACGTACGTGTTAGCCAAAAAGCTCGGAAATAAAGGGACACCCGTTCTTGAAGAGGAAGCTGACCAAAGCAAGGTTCAAGTGCCTGCTTTTTTTCAAGCATTGGCTGGTCCGCTTGTTACCATTTTATTGTTGACTCTAAGGCCGCTATTTCAAATCAATATAGATCCAATGGTTGCCTTACCGATTGGAGGCATTGTAGGCGCTGTTTTGATGAAAAAAGGAAAGTATATCAATGATTATGCGATGTCGGGACTTCATAAAATGTCGGGCGTAGCGATTATGTTATTAGGGACAGGTACACTAGCAGGAATCGTATCGAATTCTTCCTTAAAAGATGTGTTTATTCAAGCACTTGATGCATCGGGACTGCCTCCTTATTTGCTTGCACCAACGTCAGGTATTTTTATGTCAGCAGCAACCGCTTCGACAACAGCAGGAACGGCGGTCGCCAGTGGCGTATTTAGCGGCACACTGATTGGGCTTGGCGTATCTGCTCTTTCAGGCGCAGCCATGATTCATGCTGGAGCAACGGTGCTTGATCATATGCCGCACGGGAGCTTTTTCCATGCAACAGCAGGAAGTGTGCAAATGGACATCAAAGAACGGTTGAAATTAATGCCTTTTGAATCGTTAATTGGTTTGACTTTAACCGTTGTATCGACCATTATCTTTGGCATTTTCCAGCTGTTCGGCTGAGGACATGATGAGAAACGAGGGGTTTTTGGATGAAAATTGTGATCGCACCAGATTCATTTAAAGAAAGTTTATCTGCTTATGAGACGGCCTGTGCCATTGAGCGAGGGTTTCGTTCTATTTTGCCAACCGCAGAATATCTCAAACTTCCAATGGCAGATGGAGGAGAGGGTACGGTTCAATCGTTGGTTGATGCGACAGGTGGGCATATTGTCAATCAAGTGGTTACGGGTCCGCTTGGCGAACCTGTGGATGCCTTTTTTGGCATGTTGGGGGATGGTCAGACCGCTGTCATAGAGATGGCCGCAGCCTCTGGGTTACATCTGGTCCCGCCAGAAAAGCGGAATCCGTTATTCACGACGTCGAGAGGAACAGGAGAATTAATGCTTGCGGCACTGGATAAGGGAGCGAATCATGTAATCATTGGGCTTGGCGGAAGTGCAACGAATGATGGCGGCGCTGGGATGATGCAAGGATTAGGTGCAGCTTTTCTCGATACAACAGGACAAGACCTCATGCCGGGCGGCGGGTCACTGAATCAATTAGCTACTATTGATCTATCTGGACTTGATCCAAGACTGCAATTCGTCCGGCTGGAGGCAGCTTGTGATGTGGATAATCCTTTAACGGGAGAGAGAGGGGCGTCTGCCGTATTCGGACCTCAAAAGGGAGCAGATGAAGAAATGGTTCAAGTGTTAGACAAGAACTTAGCTCATTTTGCACAAGTAGCAGAAAAGGAGTTTAATGTATCTATTGCTGATGCAGCCGGTGCAGGAGCAGCAGGAGGACTTGGTGCGAGTTTATTAGGCTTTTTACAGGCTGATCTTCAAACAGGAATCGATATTGTACTGAAGGCCGTTCATTTTAATGACGTCATCGAGGAGGCAGACCTCGTCATTACTGGGGAAGGCCGAATCGATCGGCAGACCATCTATGGAAAAACGCCGATCGGTGTAGCCAAAGCAGCCAAACAGTATGGTCTCCCTGTAATTGGCATTGCAGGATCACTCTCAGAAGACAGTACAGTCGTACATGATCATGGAATTGATGCCCTTTTTAGTATCGTTCCAGGTGTCATCTCTCTTTCTGATGCGATGCATGATGCGGCTCTTCACGTAGAGAGAACTGCGCGGAATATTGCGGCTGTGATGACATTTGGAAGAGAGAAGTAAATGCTGAAAAATGTTTCCTTTTCTATCACGTTCATTTCTATAGAAATGTGGTAAAATAGTGATAAATGAAATAGAAATTTGGAGGAAATACAAATGTCTAATCTACCGAATTGTCCTTCGTGCAGTTCATCCTATACTTACGAGGACGGCAGTCTGCTTATCTGCCCTGAATGTGCGCATGAATGGTCACTAGAACAAGAACAAGCGGCAGAGGAGCAGCTTGTTGTGAAAGATGCGAATGGGAATCTGTTAAGTGATGGCGACACAGTCACTGTCATTAAAGATTTAAAAGTGAAAGGTTCTTCTTCGGTTTTAAAAATAGGGACGAAGGTCAAAGGCATTCGTTTAGTTGAAGGCGATCATAACATTGATTGTAAAATTCCTAGCTTTGGCGCTATGAAGCTAAAGTCAGAGTTTGTGAAAAAGGTATAATGAATAAAAAGAGGCTGTCGAATAAGAGGCCTCTTTTTCGTTTCATTATTTATAGGTGAAAGGAATAATCTTAAACAGAACTCCATACATATATACCTGTTGAAAAAGGTTCATTTTTTAGAAAATCAAGCCTCTTTTCACATAAAAATCCTCAGTTTTCTTAACCCTACCTTAAAAAAGGCAGAGGATTCTCTAAATTTTGGCTAATTCCCTTCACAATTTTTGGGCATTGCTGTACCATATGGAAGTGTTCTTCTATTTTTGACGGATCATGGTGTTTATCAGGAAATAGATGATAGATGATACTTAGACAAAGAAGGAGAGGTAACGTGACGAACGTTTTAGAACTGCATAATGTATCTAGGCATATTCGCGGGAAAAAGATTGTTCAAGACTTGAGCTTTTCTGTCCAAGCGGGAGAAGTCTTTGGCTTCTTAGGACCGAATGGCGCGGGGAAAACAACAACCATTCGCATGATGGTCGGTCTTTCTCCGATTACATCTGGTGACATTCAGATTAATGGACATAGTATTCAAACCTCATATCAGCATGCCATCCAAGATGTCGGTGCGATTATTGAAAATCCAGAAATGTATAATCATTTAACGGCAAGGCAAAACCTTGTTCATTTTGCCAGAATGAATGGAAAAGTGGATGAAGGTCGAATTGATGAACTGCTAGAACTAGTTAGTTTGCAGCATGTGAAACATAAGCGTGTCGGTACGTTTTCATTAGGAATGAAGCAGCGTTTGGGTATTGCTCAGGCATTGATACATAAACCGAAACTGCTAATCTTAGATGAGCCGACCAATGGACTAGATCCAGAGGGAATTCGAATGATACGAGATTACTTGAGAAGGCTGGCAAAGGAAGAAGGTCTTGCTGTCATCGTTTCTAGTCATCTCATGTCAGAAATGGAATTGATGTGTGATCGTTTCGCCATTATCCAAAAAGGAAAGCTGATTGCGATTGAGGATCAGCGTGCGGAGACGAAGCAGGATGATTTGGTCAATTATCGAATGAAAGTAGCATCAAGTGAGCTAGAAGAAGCTCAAAAGCTCATTGAGGCATGCGAGGAAGGCATCACGGTTAGAGAAGAGGAGCAGTACTTATTCTTCTCCATCCTAGAAGAGAAAATGCCGGAATTGATTCGTCATTTGAGCGGTGCGTCTATTCATTTGTACGAAATCAAAATAGAAAAACAAACCTTAGAAGATAAGTTCTTAAGCTTAACAGGTAAAAAGGAGGCAGACGTATGATTCGCCTCATTCAAAACGAGTGGATGAAAATCAGTTATCGTGTTGGTACTTGGATTATGGTTGGGCTTCTTGTGTTAGGCATGATTGCGACGTTGATCTTTGCAGTTAAGACAAATGACGATGAACAAACGTCAAGTGATTGGAAATCCGAGCTGCGAATGATCAATAAAGAAAAGAAGCAAGAATTGAAAGAGAATGATTTAGCATTTTATAAGAGATCCCTTGAAAATGATATAGCGATCAATGAGTATCGAATCAAACATGATTTGCCTCCAGCCGATCAATTCGGTAAAAATGCATGGACTTATGTGAAGATCAATGCTGATTTGCTTCAGCTGGTCGGTGTATTTGTGATTATTATTGCAGCCACGATTGTCTCGGCTGAATATAAGCATGGTACAATTAAATTATTATTGATTCGTCCGCCATCCAGGTTGAAGGTTCTTTTATCTAAATACTTTACCGTTCAACTATATTCACTTTTCCTGATCGCTGTCCTGTTTATCTTATCCTTTATCTTAGGTGCGATATTCTTTGGACTAAACAATGATTATGTGTATTTGGCTTATCAAAATGGTGAAGTCATTGAACGGTCTCAGTTTGCAAATATGGTCTCTTATTATTTGGCGCATTGTGCTATGTTTGTTGTATTAGGGACACTTTCTTTTGCCATCTCAACGGTGTTTAGAAGCGAGGCCATTTCCATTGCGATTAGTGTATTAGCCTATATTGTGGGAGCATCCATCACAGGCATTTTGATGTTCTTCTTTGATTGGGCGAAATACTTATTGTTTGCCAACGATCCTGCACAATATTTCGCAGACACACCTACTTTTATCGAAGACATGTCCCTAGGATTCTCATTAACGGTCCTAGTCATTTATTGGGCCATCTTCTTGGTGGTTGCTTTAATCGTCTTCCAAAAGCGAGAAGTAAAAACAGGTTAATTTAACTTTTTAGGAGGTTTCTATAATGATTAAGCGTAAAGGTGAAAAAATTATGGGGATTATCAGTATTGTCCTCAACGTAATTGGTGTTGGTTTTGGGGCGTTGATGCTCTCTGTAGATCCAGCAGTTTATGAAGAAATGAATGAAGTGTTAAAAGAGGAAGGCAGTGCATTGCCAGTTGAAACACTTGAGGCTTCGGTTCATGCCTTTGGTGTTCAGTTTATGGTTGTTTCCGCAATTGCGGCTGTCTTAACACTTGTTGGTGTGATTGTCTTGAAAACAGACCGACGTGCCGTGCTTTCTGGTATTCTTTTCTTGGTTTCGGCTGTGACTCTTTTAATTGGAACCGTTGGTCTTGCCTTCGTTCCGATGATCTTGTTGCTTATCGTTGGGTTGATGTCACTGATTAAAAAACCGAAAACAGAAGTGCACACAAGTGAATATCCTTCATAAATCAAAGAAAAAGACATGCGCCCATATGCGCATGTCTTTCTTTTTTATATGATGCCAATCAGCTTGGCGACGATGAGTAAAACGATACTGAATCCCCACATCCAAAAGAAGGAATAGCGGATATGTTTCCCCATGTCGACTCCTGCAAGACCTATGGCAAGCCAAACAGCAGGAGCAAGTGGACTGACAAAGGTTCCGATGATATTTCCAATCATCATGGCATATGCTGCTGAAGTGCCTGACACGCCAACCTCAGATGTAATCGATTCGACAATTGGCAGAAGTGCATAATAATAGGCATCTGTACTTGTCAGCATATCAAGCGGTACCCCAAACATCCCCACAATGATATGTAAAAATGGAAGCAGGAAAGCAGGTAGAATTTGAACGCTGTCAACAGCTATTGCTTTGAGCATTCCCGTCCCTTCTAGTATTCCTAGAAATGAACCTGCAGAGAAGATGACAGCAGCCATCATCAGCGCACTAGGTGCATGAGCCTTGATTCTTTCCATTTGTACATTCACAATCGGATAGTTAATCAACAGCGCAAGAGAAAGTCCAATCATAAACATATAACTGGCTGGAATCACACTCAGCACAAGAAGGACAACAACAGCCAAAAACAGGATGAAATTCACCCAGATGAGGTGATAACGTTTTAAAGAGGCGTCGCCTGTTTCGCTGATAGATTGAATAGCCTGGTCCCAATCAGCGCCTTCTAGTTGGACAGCGGCTACTTCGTTTGCAGCAATTTTCACCCTAATACGTTTCTCTTCTCTTTTCCCTAAGATGAACGCCATCCCCAACACGAGAACGACTCCGATGAGCTGAATTGGTATGAGCGGGACCCATAGCTCTGATGGATCGATATTCAAGACACTTGCTGCTCGTCCGGTCGGTCCAGCCCATGGCACCATGTTGGTTAAGCCGGCACTCGTCCCGATTAATAACAGCAGTAAGTAAGGACTCATATGTAATTTTTTATAAAGCGGAAGCAGTGCAGGTACAGTTAATAAAAAGGTCGTAGCTCCTGCTCCATCTAAGTGTGCGATGACCCCAATCAAAGCAGTTCCCATCGCAACCGTGACAACATTTCCTTTTGTCAGCTTAATTAAAGCTTTAATTACAGGTTCAAAGAACCCTGTATCTTGTAAAATGCCAAAAAATAAAATGGCGAAGATAAACATGGTCGCCACTGGCAATACTTTGATAATCCCTTCTTCAAAAAAGGTTTGAATGTCATTGATACCAAATCCCGCAATGAGCGCCCCTATCAAAGGTACCATGACCATGGCGACAATTGGACTTGCTTTCCCCCAAATCAGCAATACAACAATCGTTAAAATAATCAACAATCCAACAAACGTTAACATAAGCCCCTCCCCCTACAATAAACCGTTGACATTTATTTGCTCTTTTTAACACAATACAGTCCCACAGCTGCATTGAAAAAAAGAGTATCAAAAATATGAGTGTTAGGCAACCGCTTTCATACCTATACAATGGCAAAAAAGGATGGCAAATCCAGTCAGGGCGCTGTGTCAAACATGTCAAAAAATTTAGATAAAAAATAACACTTCGAGTGCATATCTACAATTAAAAAAATATATAGGTATTTAGAATTATTAAAATCAAAAAGCGTCCAATGAATGGACGCATCTTTCAATCTATTTTTTCAAGATGATGTATTCGTAAGGATCAAGTTGAAACTGTTCGGGCACATGCTGTCCAGTCAGCATATTTTCATAGCCTTCCATTGAATCTAGTGAGATGCCCTGCTGCTGTTCTGTAAAATTCATCATAAACACAAAGTCCTGAGTGCCATCTGTTCTCTTTTGTACACTGACTCCCTCTGGCATCGCAGAAGATAGGACAGGCTGTATGCCAGTGCCTGCAATGAGATCCTCGTAAAACTCATCATAAAAAGCCTGCTCATTTTCGGAAGCCATATAGTACGCTTTCCCATTTCCAAATGGACGGACAGTAAGCGCTGGCTGTCCTTCATAGCAGCCATTCTCAAAATGCCCTAACACAGAGGCCGTTTCAGGATGAATGGATTCGCAATATTGGCCGACATGGTAGGTGCGTCCATTCCCTGTGGTCATTAAGACGTGTTCATCTGGCATCAATGTGTTGATTTCTTCTGCCCAAATGCCAAGTACATGGCGGAGAGGGCCCGGGAAACCGCCGAGGAAACAGAGATCGTTTTCGTCAACCATACCGCTCCAGTATGTCGCGACAAAAATGCCGCCCTCTTTGACAAAGGCTTCAATCTTTTCTGCGACGCCTGGTTTGATCATGTAGAGCATTGGAGCTACCAGCACTCGATAGGATGAGAAATCCTTTTCCATTCCGACAATGTCAACAGGGATGCCCTTTTTCCAAAAGCTGCGATAGTGAGTTTGACAAGCCTCCACATAGCGTTTGTTTGCATTATTTAAGGCTTGAGCATCATCAATCGCCCAGTGATTTTCCCAATCGTATATGATCGCGACCTCAGGTTGAACGGATGTGCCCGCAATCGCCTGCAGCTGCTCTAGTTGTTTCCCTAGATCAGCCACCTCTTGAAACACACGCGTATGTTCATGCCCTGAATGGTCAACAACTGCACCGTGGAATTTCTCAGAGGCGCCTCGTCCTTGTCTCCACTGGAAATACAGCACGGAGTCTGATCCGTGGGCGATCGCCTGCATGGCAGAGAGGTGTGCCATTCCTTTATGTTTGACTTTATTCACATCATGCCAGTTCACGAGGCTCGGTGTGCTTTCCATCACGAGAAACGGCTGTCCGTCCTTTAATGAACGATACAAATCGTGAACGAAGGCGACGTTTGACGCTAATTCGGCAGTTGTTTCTCTGCCGCTATGCCATGCAGGGTAACTATCCCATGAGATCACGTCGACTTCTTTTGCAAATTGATGATAATCGAGCCCAAGGAATGGACGCATATGCGGATAGTCGCCCATAAAGTTGGTGGTCACTGGGATATGAGGCGTCAATTCTCGCAGCGGCTCAATCTCATTTTGATAAAAATTGATTGTTTGAGCTGTGACAAAGCGCTTCCAATCTAGGTTCATGCCGTGAATCATGTGCTCCCCATGCGGTGCAGGTGACTCAATTTGTGCCCAATCACTATAGGTGTGGCTCCAAAATCCCG
Source organism: Bacillus sp. MC1252 (assembly GCF_056838025.1). Classification (NCBI taxonomy): domain Bacteria; kingdom Bacillati; phylum Bacillota; class Bacilli; order Caryophanales; family Bacillaceae; genus Bacillus; species Bacillus sp. MC1252. The sequence goes on along the minus strand of NZ_CM166369.1, from coordinate 3,549,459 downwards.
TCCACCATGCTTGATTCAATGCATCAAGGTCATGGTTGTATTTGTCTTTCAGGTAATGTCGGAATGCCTCCTGGCAAAGATCGCAATGGCATTCGCCGCCGTACTCATTCGAAATGTGCCACATGATCAGTGCTGGATGATCCTTGTAGCGTTCAGCAAGCAGCCGGTTGAGTGTATTTGTTTTTTCTCGATAAACCGGTGAGGTGAAGCAATGATTATGCCGAAGCCCGTGTAAGTTACGCTGGCGGTTCGCTTCGACGCGTAATACTTCTGGATATGTTTGTGAGAGCCAAGCAGGCCTTGCCCCGCTTGGCGTTGCGAGAATGGCGTGAGCCCCCTGCGCTGTCAAGCGGTCCATGATGTCATCCAGCCATGCAAAGTCATATTGACCTTCTTCTGGCTCTAGCTTACTCCATGAAAAAATGTTGATGGAGAATGTTTGACAGTGTGCAAGCTTCATTAATCGAAAATCTTCGTCAATGATCTCTGGCATATGGAGCCATTGATCTGGATTATAATCACCACCATGCAAAAAGCCTTTCACATTTGGGTGAACGAGCGGGTAACGCTTTCCCATTTTGTCACGTCCTATCCTTTTAATTACGGTGTCATTTGTTTAAATACATCGAGAGAAGGCAGTGCTTTTCCGTTGAAATCAAACATGGCTTGATTTTCCCAAGCATTTCCGACCGTACCGGTTGTTTGGATATAAGCCAGCCCGTATTGACTAGACCACGGCGCGCCTTTCGCTGGAATCCAAAGCGGCTCCCAATAAAAGAACCCTTTCCCGCGATTGTTTTTCACTTGTGAAATTCTTTCTGATACATCTCGTATAAAAGATGCCTGCCCTTGCGGTGAAGCTGGATACCCAGCTGTTTTGACGGAGTCTTGATTAAATGAGTTTTCTAAGTTGTCACCATTTGCTGTTGTAAACCCATAGGCGGTTTCCACCACAATGACGTCTTTGTTATAGCGCGCACTAATATCATTCATATTGGAGGAAAGGCCGCTGAATCCACCATCCCAATAAGGATAATAAGACAAACCGATCGTATCGAATGTGACGCCTCGTTTTGTGATTTCATCAAACCACCAGCGAGATGCGCCATTGTCTCCTCCATGTGCAAGATGAAGCATGACTTTCATGTTCGAATCGACAGAGCGAACAGCATTTGTGCCAGCCTTTAGCAAAGCAGCGAGCCGGTCAAATTCACCGCCGCCTTCACCCCAGCTTTTGCCGTTTGGCCACAGCATACCTGAGTTTAATTCATTCCCGACCTGTACCATATTCGGCAGAGCATTTTGCGCCCTCATCGCTTTTAGCACATCACTTGTGTAAGTGCCGACAGCCTTTTCTAAATCGCTTTGTGAGAGGGACGCCCAAGCCTTCGGTTTGAACTGTTTACCAGGATCGGTCCAGAAATCACTGTAGTGAAAATCAAGCAGCACTTTCATGTTTTGTGCTTTTGCTCGTTTCGATAGAGCGATGGCTGTGTTTAAATCATTTGTCCCGCCGTTATAGGCACGGCCTTGATTGTCGTATGGATGGTTCCACAGTCTGATGCGCACATAGTTGACGCCTTTGTCCTTTAATAGTTTAAGGGGATCAACCTGCTGTCCGTTCTGGTCGTAGTATCTGCCGCCGCTTCTCTCGACTTCTGCAAGCATCGAAATATCGGCCCCTTTGATGAAGTCCCCTTGCAGTCCATTAATCGGCTGAACAGAAACCGTGTCTGCTTTTGCTTCAGGCAGAATACCTAACCCCATGAGAAAGAAAACGACAACAGTGACGAGCATCCATTTTTTCATCAAATCTCTCCTTATCCTTTTGTCCCGCCTTGTGTGAGGCCGGATACAAATTGTTTTTGTAAAACAAGAAACAATAAAGCGACAGGAATTGCAATCAGTAAAGCCCCGGCTGCAAAGGTCGTGTAGCTGGCACCCATTTTGTCTGAAACGAGATTGTACAGACCGATTGGGAGCGTATACATTTCGGGTGATCGGACAATGACACTGGAGATGATGAAATCACCCAGTGGTCCTGTAAATGAGTTGATGGCGACAACGGCTAAAATTGGCTTGGCGAGCGGCATAATAATTTGGATGAAAATCCGGAAATGCCCTGCACCGTCCATTCTGGCTGATTCATCGAGATCCTTCGGAATCGCATCAAGATAGCCTTTCATTAAATACGTATTCATCGGAATTTGTCCGCCTGCATAAATCAAAATCAGTGCAAGGTGGCTGTTAATCAGTCCAAGCATTTGAGCCAGAACAAAAATCGCAATCAGCGCTGAAAATTGGGGAATCATTTGCAGCAGCAAAAAGAGCATCAGCCCATTTTTCCGTCCTTTGAAACGGAATCTGGAAAAGGCATAGCCTGTAAAGCTGACGAGAATCAGCGTTAAGATCATGGTGGCGATGCTGATCTTCATTGAGTTCCAATACCAATTTGCATAAAGTGCCCCTTGACCAAAGAACAGCTCGGTGAAGTGGCTGAACGTTGGGTTCTTCGGAAACATGCTTGTGCTCATGAGGCTGTTCCCAGGATTAAAGGAAGCACCGATCGTCCAAAGCAGTGGATATAGAATACAAGCGGAGGCAATGAAAAGGATAAAATAAGTGATAGTCAGGCGAATGAGTTTTTGTTGTTTTGATCCCATATCACATCATGTCCTCCTCTTTGAATGAATTCGTTCTCTTAAACTGCCAGAGTGCAATGGCAATGACAAAGATCGAAAGTAAGATCGTCACAGCGGCAGCCAGTGCGTATTGAGAGGACTGCATCGTTAGCTTATAAATCCAAGAAACCAATATGTCCGTACCCCCAGCTGTTGACCCAGCAACAGGCGGTCCTCCGCCATTAAATAAGTAGATGATATTAAAGTTGTTAAAGTTAAAGGTATATTGCGTGATTAATATAGGTGCAATTGAATAGAGGACAAGCGGTAATGTGATGGACCGGAATTTCTGAAAGAAGTTTGCTCCATCAATGGTCGCTGCCTCGTATAAATCTTCAGGAATGGCCTGCAAAACACCGGTTGTCATAATGAAAACAAAAGGAAATCCAAGCCAAGTCTGCATCGCAATGAGGGCAATTTTGCTCCAAAATGGATCTGTCAGCCACGGCTTTGGATCAATCCCAATCGATGCAAAAAGCGTATTGTTGATGGCACCAAACGTGTCGTTGAACAGTCCGGCAAACACCAAAATGGTCACAAACCCCGGAACAGCCCAAGGCAGAATCAAAATCGTTCTAAAAAACCGTTTCCCTTTTAAATCCTTCTGATTGAGCAGGACAGCTAGAAAGATGCCGACAGCACATTGAAGGGTCGAAGCAGCCAATGTCCATACAACGGTCCAGCCAAGTACATCAATGAATGTGTCTCTCCAAATATCGATCGAAAAGATATTTTGAAAGTTTTTGACCCCTACCCAATCAATGAGATTGGCAGGTGGCGAGTGGTATAAATCGTAGTTCGTAAAGGCAATCGCAAAGCTGAACATGATAGGAAAGACAACAGAAAATAGAAGTAAAAAGAAAGCAGGAGTGCTCATTAAGTAAGGAAAGCCTTGATCGATGAGCTGATGATATTGAGCTCGGATGGAATGAAGCGGAACCCCTTGATCACGTTTCTTTCCGTTCATAAATGCATCACGCATCATGAGCACGTAAAATCCGATACCAAATCCAGCTGTTAAAAGCGCAATAATCCCCTTTGCTAAAAGGAAGACAGAGTTGTCACGAGGCAGCATCGTACCAAGTGTGAACAATCCCCAAAAGCCAATATTGAATAAATCATAAAAGACAATCAGAAAAGAGACGCCGAACAGGAAAAAGAGTGCCCCTTTGCCATACTGTTTGTTGTATATTTGCCCCATCCCGGGTATAAGAGAGAACATTAGCGCCCGTCTCCGGTGTGTCTTTGGTTCCACTGTGTGTGTGCGGTCTAGTTCAAGGTTACCCGTCACGTCTAACACCTACTTCGTATGAAATTAGATGAAACAACGGGCAGCTTGATAGACGCAAGGCTACCCGTGTTCGATGTTTATTTTGAGTGATTCGCTTTGATTTGAGAGTCGATTTGTTTGACCGCATCATCAAATGCCTTTTTCACATCTGTACGGCCGGTCGCAATCAGCCCTAATGCGCTGTCAATCGGCTTCCACACCTCTGCCATTTCTGGATTGTTCGGTGTCAGCGTGGCATATTTCGTTTGTTTTGAAACAGCATTCGCATTTGCGTTTTCAGTAATGATTGGATCTTTCATCAGCTTTTTCACTGGTGGAATTTCCTCTGTTACTTCAAAGCGCTTCTTCGAATTTTTTTCGTTCGTGATAAACTCAACAAATTTCTCAGCAAGTTCTTTATTTTTAGAATAAGAGGAGACGTTGTAGCTCTTCACACCTAAGAAAGAGCTCATATGTTTTCCATTAGGGAGTGTTGGCAGTTCGGTCACGCCATAGTCAATACCAGCTTCTTTATATGGACCAAATGACCACGGACCAGAAATAAGAGCCGCTGCTTTTTTCTCTGTGAATAAGGAGTTGAGGACGTTGATACCTTGTTCACCAATGATGCCTTTCGGGAAAAGCCCTTCGCTAAAGAATTTCTGAATGTACTCTCCGCCTTCGATGGCGCCATCGTTATTCAGACCGATATCATTGACATCATAAGAGCCATCGCTTTTCTGTTTGAAAATATAGCCCCCTGATCCGCCTAACACACTTTGTGCGTAGTAAATTTCATCCCATTTCGCGACAAAACCGTATTTTCCGTCCTTTGTCAGCTTTTTCGAAAGATCATACCAGCCATCAAGTGTAGTTGGTGCCTTTTTCACAAGATCTTTGTTATAAAAAAGCACGGTGGTTTCAACAGATTTTGGCAGACCATACAGCTTGCCATTCACCGTTTGTGATTGAATAGATTCGTCTGTGAAGGAATCAATCACTTTTTGATCTGGTTTGATTTCCTGTAATAGCCCCTCCGTTACAGCTGATCCAATTTGATCGTGAGGCATCGTGATGACGTCTGGACCTGTTCCCGCTGCTCCATCAAGGCGGAGAGCTTCGATTTGGTCGGCATATGCTTTTTCGACAACTTTGATTTTCACATCATGTTGTTTTTCGAATTCTTTTACAGCGTCTTGAATCCCGTCAGCCTTTTTGACATCCTCCCACACTAGCAAGGTCTTTGTACCTGTAGATGCTGGCTGACTCCCGCTTGAATTGTCATCTCCCGGTCCGCATGCTGAAAGCAGAAGCACAGCAGTCCCAACGACTGCTGATAATGTCGCCCATTTTCTCTTTTTCATTGGTAATCCCCTCTCGTTCTTTTTTCACAGATAACAAGAAAACGCTTTCTTAATGTGAGAATATCAACTTAAGTAAAAAAAGTAAACATGTTTTATTAAATTTATTAAGTAAAATATTTTACTGGTTTAGAGAGAAAAGAAGCCCTCCACAGTGGGCGGGGCTTCTAGCTGTTTATATGGTGCTTTTCCGAAAGACAGGTTCTGAGGCAATCAGCACGGTTTTAGGTAATGTTCTGCCGTCAACCAGTCTTTCTAAAAGTAAATCGACCGCTGTCTCACAAAGTAAAGAGGTATGGATATGATAGGTTGTGAGCGGTGGTGAGACATATTGAGAGACGTGAATATTGTTGATACTAAAGACGCTGACGCGATTCGGCAGGGAAAATCCGCGCTCATTTAATGCTTGTAAACAGCCAATGGCAAGGGGATCACTTGCGACACAAAAGGCGGTGGGCAGATCATCACCGAGCTCGTCGATCGCCTTCATCATGAGCGAATAGCCCTCATCTACAGAGAAATGGTGACCGATATAGACCAATCGCTCATCCAGCTCATTGTTTGCCGACATGTACTCGCGGAAGGTCGTTTCACGAATATCTGGAATGCGCATATTTGTATTGAGATCAAGGTCTGTCCCGCCAATGAACCCGATCGATTTGTGCTGTTTTTCGATAAAGGAATCAATGATCTTTTCAACAATTCGTTTCAGGTTTGGTTTTACAGAATCAAAGCGGTCCTCATCTGGAGACGTATCAATAAAGACGATGTGATGTGTAATCGCATATAATTGGTCAAGCTCTGACTTTTTAAATCTTCCGATAGCAATGATCCCCTCTGTAGAAGGATCAATGGAGTGTAGACCATCAGTTGGATTGTAAGCGGTGACATTTAAACTCCGGGTATTAGTGAGTTCCTCAATGCCTAGACGAATGGATTTAAAATAAATATCTTCAAGCTCTTCCTTTTCGGTCATCCAATAGAGAAAGGCGATTTTTTTTAAGGAATGTTTGAATGTCTTTTTTTGATAGGATAAAGCCTCCGCGGCGGCGTATACTTTCTCGCGTGTTTGATCCGTGACAGAAAGGTTGGGATCTTGGTTCAGTACGCGAGACACAGTCGCAATCGATAATCCAGCTTTTTTAGCAATATCTTTTATTTTTGCTGCCAAATCAGCACCTCCTATAGAAAATATCTCCTCTCAGTATAGAGTCTTTAAAAAAATTAGTAAATATTTTTATTAAATTGTTTTCGTTTAGGTGGTTCTTTACGAGCTGGAAAGGAATTAGTAAGATATATGTAATGAAGGTGTTGGATTAAGATTTCTGATAGGAGAGGGACAGATGTATTATGATGCACTGAAGACATTTGTGACAGTCGTGGAGGAGAAAAACTTCACAAAAGCAGCCCAGAAGCTGCGGATTTCTCAGCCGAGTGTCAGTCTTCATATTAAGAACTTGGAGCAGGAATTCCAGACCGTTCTGCTCAATCGTTCGCCAAAGCAATTAACCGTTACACCAACTGGGGATATGTTATACCATCGTTCAAAACAAATCATTCGTTTATATGAACAGGCGAAGCAGGATATTTATGAGCATCATCATCTGGCAAGAGGGAAGCTGACGATTGGAGCGAGCTTCACGATTGGCGAGTACGTGCTGCCGCAAATATTGGCGGAGTTTCATCAGCTGTATCCGCATGTTGATATTGAGGTGGTCATTGATAATACAGAGGCAATCGCAAGACATGTCCGTTTGTTCCATGTCGATATCGGTCTCATTGAAGGACAGACAAATGATAAAGAACTCTCTGTGGAAACCTTTCTAGAGGATGAACTCTACATCGTTGCCCCATTAGACCATCCGTTTGCAAAGAAAAAGGATGTCACAATTGATCAATTGCAAAACGAAACCTGGATCACAAGAGAAGAGGGATCAGGTACAGGGGAATACTTACAGCACGTCCTGAAATCAAATGGACTGAAAGCGCGGACCTTTGTGACATTTAGCAGCAACCAAGCCATTAAAGAGGCTGTCATTCACGGGATGGGGCTGTCTGTTTTATCTAAATATGTACTCCAGCGAGGCAGCATTGGCGGGGAATTGGCTGTCATTTCTGTGAGGGGAATGGACTTTAAACGGAAATTTTCCTATGTCGAATCACCGATGACAGGCGGGAATAAAAATAAGGAATTGCTTGTTGAGTTGTTGAGGAAAGAGAGAAAAGACGCTTCTCCGCAGTAGGAGAAGCGTCTTTTTTTATAATCCTTTGATGTTTATTTCATCGACTGGAAGGAAGATTTCACCTGTATCTGTGTACTTAATGGTGACTTGATCCCCTTCTTTTAAGTAAATAATAAGAGGCTCTTTTTCAGATGACATGGTGTAGTTTTTCCCATCGTCTAGTAGGAAGGTGACGGTTGTGTAATCACCGGTCTTTTCTTTATACACACGTTTGACCTTGCCTATGGCATCTTTCTTTTCTTGCTTAGATGAGCTGTTGACCGTGCCGCCGCCCTTTTGAAGAGCTGTTTTATAGGCTCTCAGTGCTTCGTTTGGTGTTGAAGCGTACGCAGAGATTTCAGGGTTGGCCGCAGAGACAATAAAGTAGTTTTGCAGGAACCCATTTGAATCGAGAACAGGTGTGAGCCAGCTGGCTTCTCCATAGAAATTATAAAGAATCGGCATGCTCCCTTTCCATTTCTTCTCGATGAATCGTTTCTCAATAATTTGCAAAGCTCCTTGAGAATCCATGTAGGACTCTTCAAGATTCCCGGTGTAATACGTGGCCTTTCCTGTTCGGGCATTTGTCAGGGTATACCCGAGCATGGAATCAACGCCCTCTTTCGGACTTGTGAAATCGGTGAAGTAATACATCTCTCCTTTTGAATCAAACACTGGACTCACATTGGCTTCTGTCCCCTCGTCTGAAGGCAGCTTCACATCCGATTTTCCAAACATACTGTTCCAGAAACCGTGAACATAGTTTCCGAAATAACTGTTTTGCAGACTAATCGCCTCTGGTGAAACAGCACCATCGATAAAGGCAGGTACTTGATCTAAGGAGTATTTCTTCGTTGCACCAGTTTTGGCATCAACAACGACCACGCCTGACGCTTTAAAGCCGTTTCTGGCAGAGATGAAATCGCCATACGTTTGAATGTAATAAGGCTTGCCATCATCATTGATTTCCAGCTGAGTGTCTCCATAGAAAATTAAATCTGGATACTGGAGACGGATATGCCGCTCAATTTCTTTGTTGAAATAGGAGGAAGGTGTATAAACCATCTCTGTTTTCACAAACTTTGGATTAGCAGATGAGTCGGTCGCACTTAATGTAAAGTAACCTGGCGTACTGCCTGAACGAATCCATTTAAAGAAATCCGAGAATTCCACTGGCGCGATGTACACATACTCACCATTGACCTTCTGAATTTGCAAGCTGCCAAGCTCGTAGTAGCTTGTGTTTGGAACCTGTCCGAACGATTTCTTCATTTTATTGCGAGCAAATTGAGGCGGTACACTCGCAGGTGTTTCTGTCTCATCAAACGCTTTGATTTCCACTTTTTGCTCCATTTTGGAGACATCAAATTTCTCATTCGCATTGAATAGAAAAGCTGTCGCCATATAAACACCAAGCAGCAAAAGAATAAGGAACAACACGCCTTTGATCTTCCGCTCCAATCCGACTGACAAAAAGGCGCCTGCTGCTGTTACAACAAGTCCAATCAGCCATAGGGATGAAGGGTTACGGTCTAAATTGGTCATGTAATAGAAAACAAAAATACCGATCATGAACAGCAAAGCAAGGCCTGCAATCCACATAAGAGGAACCTGCTGTTCTGTCCCTTTCTTTCTAATAATCAACCTGAGCGGTGTGAGCAAAAGGGTCAATACAAGACCGATCACAACCGAAAATAACAAAATATATCCCACAAACAAATCTCCTTTCAAACAATCACTCTTTTAGTATATACGAGTGAGGCGGGGAAAAGATTCATCGGACTGAGAGGTTCTTCTAAATGCCAATCGAGTTGATGGCGGATTGAACATCTTCTTTCAGTTCGAAAAACGTGAGTCTTTGTTCGATTTTTTCTATTAATGCGTCAATGGCTTGACCTGACATATGCGTGTGAATTTGCTTTTTATGTTTATAGACTTTGATCAGAAGTTCATCAATCAGATCTAAAACTTCTCCCGCTTCTTTGCGGTCTTCTGCAAATTCATGTTGAAGCTGATGCCGGATGGCTCTGATTAGTGCTGTTTTCTGTTCTTCTTTGATCTTTGCTTTTAAAGCAGCCAGCTCTGCTGATGTCATATCTTCTGTATGAAAGTTTGTTTGAGAAAAGACGGAGCTTGATGTATGCGTATCTGTCATTCGTTGCAAAAAACGATCTGCATCTGTTGGTTGTTTCTTTGAAAATTCCATTCTTCGTTCTCCTTAAGAAATACCCATATTCTTTGCCAGGGCTGTATCTGCATCATGGTATTCTTTCCCTAGCTGGCTCATATCATCTGATATTGAGTCCAGCCACCTTTTTATATTCATCGCGCTATCAACCGCCGTATCATACTTTTTGACTGAATAGAACTCGTTCTCAAGTCCCTCCGTTTTTAAGTGACGAATCACATCATCCACATCTGAAGCCGTCAGCTGATCATACGAACCAAAGCCAACAATCTGTTTGTATCTCGAGCGTACCCGTTCCACAGATTGCTCCACTTTGTCATCGAGTTTCTCGATTTTGCGAATGATTTGCTGCATATTGTGCTCGGCAAGTGATGAGAATTGACGACCTGTGTTCATGAGAACATGCGACTTGATTAAAATCGCCACCACACTTTGCGGGTGAACATTCGACTGACTCAATTGATGTAACATGGCGGCAGAGAGAGAAGGGTTTTTTCTCAACATATCATCAATGGTTTCAACGGAGCCATCTGATGAAAATGCATACCGATCTAAGCCATGGCTGCCAGCGAGGGCTTCAAGAAACAAATTTGCATCCAGTGAAGGATTAACGCTCATTGCCCGATTGAGGAGATCTTTCATGATTTGGACGGCTTTAGAGGAGTCCTCGGAGTAATCGACGCCTTCAGGTAAAGCGGCATCATACATCACTTTCACTTGACCGATTTCTGTCGTATGTCGATTTAAAAGAGAAAGCCCGTCGTTTAGATTGATATATTCTGTTAATCTACTGCGGTAATCGCCTTTTAGTGCTCTGGCTTGTAAACCATCTGATAGATTTGGATAAATATTTGGATTCTCAAACGTCACGCCGCCTTTAATAAAGTCATTTTTCACAAGAACATAGGAAGCATTAGACCCGCCGAGTGAATGCCCTGTGACATACATCTTGGCATTCGGCATTTTCTTATGTATCTCTTTTGCATAACGATCTGCTTGAACCATTTGATTCTCTGCGCCGTGTTCAAAAGGGATATTTTTAATCAGATACTTTGTATCTGAAACCATCCAATCTTGAACAATTTCATTTGTATAGGTCGTTGTCCCTGTCGCCACCTTCGTCGTAACTTCCTTTGACGTCTGTGACTGACGAAAAGGAGGCAGCTTCGTCAAAATGGTAGAAAGAAGATCATCTGACTCTTTTTTTCCATGTTTTTTAATGGTATCTTTATATTGGCCTGCGCCAATCGGTTCTGAACCGCGGTAAGCGATGACTGCGTTTTTGATTTTGTGGAGGTCTCTTCCGCCATCGGAGCGATCAAAATCTTCTTCGGAAACGATAGTTAGTGCATTAAGACCTTTAGTTGTTTCTTTATAATCAACGACATACATTTTTCTACCATTTCCTATAACTATGTCGCTTGCTTTTTTGTAATAATCTATTTTGTAAGATGCATTCGAAATAAGATTATAGTCTTTGTCGTTAAGCTGAAAGTGGGATCTGTTTTTAGACAAAATTGTCACTCCTGTAATATTTATCATATAATATTATAAATTAAAGTATAATATATATCTATAAAAAGAACGGATCTATCAATTAAAATATTTAAAGGTGGATATTTCTTGATGAAAAACACATTGAAATTGGTATTAATTTTACTTACTATTGTTATCATTTTGGTAGTTGCACTTATACTACAACAAATTAATGAAAAAAAATCGAATGATTCAGGAGGTAAGATTACTGTGCAAGAAAAAAGCGATCAAGAAAAGGCAGAAGAATTCGCAGAAAAGATGAAACCAAAAATTGAAGAACGTTTACATGAAGAAGATATCTACAATTTTATAAAAACCATCACATTTGAAAAAGATGTAACCATAAGCCCTATGGGTTATATTACAGTTGATGGATATATAAATAATCAGCCTGAAAAATATCATTTCTCTGCATCATTGATATACAGATCTAATGAAATAGGGTCGATGAGCCACTCCCCTGATTTATCATATCGCTTTAAAGACTGGGATAAATATAAAGATGAGCCTGAAATAAAGGAAAACTATCTTAAAAGACTTTCTGAAAAAGAACGTGAACAGTATCTTAAGGATATTGGAGAAAAATAAAAAACAGGTAATCATCTACCTGTCAGATTGTAGAGAAACTCATGTTTTTCTACAATCTTTTTTATTTTTAACGTATGTATGAAGAATGAAATGTATTGAAAAAGGCCTCCCACACACCTAGCCTAGCTTCGCTAGGTGTGTGGCAATCTTCTTCATGTTCTGGCACGCAGCTGTGAGAAGAACTTGCTCACTCACATTCTGTTTTCCCCTCAACCGGCAGTAGCGAAGCCCGTGCAGTTGTTTTGAATCTGCAAAGCTTCGCTCTATTTTTTCTTTTCTTTTTTTATATAGCTCTTTTCCAGAGACAGATAGACGATTTTGTCTGATCTTTTCTTTATGCTCTTCCCACACGTGTCTTGAGATCACTTTTTGATGATTTTTAGATCTTGTACAGCTTTCAAGGAAAGGACACGATGCACATTTTTTAGGATCTGATTTGTAGAACCTATAACCTTTTCGATCAGTTGTCGTATATAAAAGCTTCTCACCATTTGGACATATGTAATGATCATGTTTAGAATCATACTGAAATTTCCACTTCTCAAATAATCCTCTTGTTGGATGAAAACGTCTATGGGCAATAACACCAAAAATATGTCGATCAGATAAACCTTTACAGATTGGTGTTGTTAAATAACCAGAATCAAGGGCAACAGCTTCTACTTGAAAACCAAATCGTGCGATTTGGAGATCCAATCGATCAAGATAGGGAACAGAATCATGGACATTACCGGGCGTGACATGGGCATCAGTGATGATATTGTATTTCATATCTGTTGTACGGTGGTCTAGATAGAAAAAGCCTTCAGGCTTATTTTCACGATAAAGATAGCCACTTTCAGGATCAGTCGTACTTTGGCGAATGTCTTTTTTCGTTTTCACCTCCTCTTTTTCCTTTAAGGGCTTTTTTCCGTGTACCTCTCGATCTTCTTGAACGGCTTCATCTAATTCTTTCATATAGTTCTGAGTATCTTGTTCGATCGTTTTTCTCGTATATTTATGTTTATTGGCATTCGCTTTTAGATGGGTTGAATCGGTAAAAAGGACACGACCTCCAACCATATCGTGATTGATGGCTTGTAGCACAATCTCATCAAAAATATCTTGAAAAATCGTTGTATCTTTAAATCGAGTACGACGATTCCAACTAATGGTGGAATGATGAGGAACGGGGTCATTAATATTCAAACCTAAAAACCATCTATACGCCATGTTATAGTAAATTTCTTTTTCAAGCTGTCTTTCTGAACGGATACCATACAGGTATCCGATAAACATCATTTTGAACAGAATGAGTGGATCAAGAGAAGGGCGACCTTTATTCTCACTATAATATGGTTTTACTTTGTCTATGATAAATGAAAAATCAATGTACTGATCAATTTTACGAAGCAGGTGATCCTCTTCGACCAGTTGATCTAGCAATACAAATTCGGCTTGGTGCTGAGAAGAATTTCTAGTGTGGAACATGAGAAAGACACCTTCCTTTAGTGGGTTTTTCTCTATTATAAAATGAGGAGATGTAAATTTTAAGGAAAAAAATAAAGCTGTCGAGATTTTCTCGACAGCCTGACAGGTAATCATCTACCTGTTTTTTTATTTTTCATTATTAAGAAGGTGGCAACGGTAGACATGAAAAACACAATAAAGCTTTTATCTGTATTGTTTGTAGTCATCCTTGTCGCAGTGACTTTGTTAATCGTTCAGGTTAACAAGCATAGCCAATCTAATAATGCGGTCAAGAGTGATCAAGCAAAAGCAGAAGGACTTGCAGAGAAGATGAAACCCAAGATTGAAGAGCACTTACACAAAAGAGATATTCATAACTTTATCAAAACCATAACGTTTGAAAAAGATGTGACCATCAATCCTATGGGGGATATTACAATAGATGGCTATATAAATAATGAACCGGAGAAGTACGGATTTTCAGCTTCTTTACAATATAGAGCTAAAAAAATAGGTTCAATGAGTTATGATCCTGAGTTGTCATATCGTTTTAAAGATTGGGATAAATTTAAAGATGAACCAGAATTAAAGGAAAACTATCTTAAGCGACTCTCTGAAAAAGAACGCGAACAATATCTGAAAGACATTGGAGAAAAAGGGAAATAACAAGTCGACAAAGCCGATTGATTCCCTAAATCAATTTCAAAAATAATATGCTATCATTCCCCTAACAACACTTTCAAATAAGGGAGAGTTTTCAAACATGGCAAATAAAAAGAAATTGATCTTGGATGTAGATACTGGAATTGATGATGCGATTGGTATTTTGCTTGCAGTGAAAAGTCAGCAGTTTGATATGTTGGGGATGACAACAGTGTGCGGGAATGTGTCTGTTGATGCGGCGACGTTGAATACGTGTAAAGTGCTTGAGCTGGTTGAGGCAGAGGAAATCCCTGTCATCAAAGGTGCAGCGACGCCTCTTTTGAGAGCCCCTCATTATGAACATCGGGTGCATGGGGAGGATGGAATTGGCGGTGCTTTAAAGGATGTCGAGCCTAAGAAGACCGCAGATGAAGGTTTTGCGCCTGATTTTATCATCGACCAAGTGATGCAGTATTCGCAGCAGGTCACGCTTGTGTTGACAGGACCTTTAACAAATTTAGCCCTTGCGGTGAAAAAATGCCCTGAGCTGATTCATCACGTCAAAGAAGTCATTTTTATGGGTGGTGTCGTGCAGGGACAGGGGAACGTCACACCGGTTGCGGAATTCAATACATATGCAGACCCAGAAGCGGCGAAATTGGTGCTTGAGGCTGGGTTCCCTTCATTGACTCAAGTTGGATTAGATGTCACAAGGCAGGTCTTGTTAACGGATGAAAAAATCGACGCCATTCAGAATGAAACTTTGGCGAGTTATATAAGAGAGAGTACAAGCATTTACCGCCAGCGCTATTTTGAGCGTAATGGTGTGTGGGCGTGTGCCATGCATGATCCGCTTGCTGTAAGTCTTGCCATTGACAAGCAGCACGTGAGCACACAGGCTTTTCATGTAGACGTGGAGACGAAGAGTGAGTTTTGTGATGGTCAGATGATATGTGATTTTCAGCATCAATGGGAGAAAGAGCGCAACGTCCAAGTATGTATGGATGTAGATGCTGAGGCTTTCTTTGAATTATTGATCCAAGTCATGAATTCTTAAAAAAGTAGTCTGTGCAAACAGGCTTCTTTTTTATAAGATGAGAACATGAGGAAATGTATGCGCTCACATTATCAGGAAGGAGTGAAGTCGATTGGCTTCTGTCAGTTTAAGTAGTATTGAAAAGATACGGGCAGCAAGCAGAGGATTGCCGCCAAAGTTGAAAGCAATTGCAGAACTTATTACGAGTGAACCCCGCGACATCATCCATTTGTCTATTGTAGAGCTTGCCAAAAAGACAGCGAGCTCAGAGGCAACGATTTTTCGTCTCTGTAAAAGGCTTGGATTTGAGGGCTATCAAGATTTGAAGATTGCTATTGCCCAGGAAATAGACCAAACAAAGCCTGATTATGTAGATGAAGAGATGAGTCTTGACGATGATACCGCTGTTTTTATGCAAAAGGTATTTCAGGCAAATATAACTGCATTAAAGGATAGTTTTCAATTGTTGAATCCAGAAGATGTAAAAAAAGCCATACAATTAATCCATGAAGCTGAGCGCTTAGAGTTTTATGGCAGCGGTGGGTCTGGTCTCATCGCCACAGATGCTTTTCACAAATTTATGAGGACAGGCATTAATTGTATTGTTCATACAGATTCTCACTTTCAAGCGATGTCAGCAGGTCTGCTTGATCAAAAGAGCACAGTGCTCGGTATATCTCATTCTGGTCGAAATAAAGATTTACTTGATGCGATGAAAACAGCCAAGGAAAAAGGAGCGAAAACCATTGGCATTACAAGCTACCAGCGCTCGCCATTGAGTCAGCTTGCAGATGTCACGTTGTATACATCAACGCAAGAAACGGCTTTCCGAACGGAAGCGATGTCCGCCAGGCTTGCTCAGCTTACTGTGATTGATGTTCTATACTTTGCACTTGCGCATTTAAGGCAGCAGGAAACATTAACAAATTTAAAGCAAATGAGAGAAATCATTTCTCAAAAAAGGGTGTAATGGTTTCAAAAATAAATTTTTCTATTAGTGAAAAATGCTGTTGTGGTAACGTTTCTGAGGTTTTAAATGAAAATTATTTTCTTTTTGATCGTTGAATGTCGAAAAAAATATTCCTATAATGGGATTTATCAGGTACACCGGCACCACGACATTTTATTTCAAATCAATGATTGGGCGTGATACAGATGAAGGGAAACCAGGCGGTAATTGGTTTGGATATTGGCACAACTAGTACAAAGGCTGTACTGTTTGGACCACAGGGGAAAGTGATAGCAAAGCATTCGGTTCCTTATGATCTCATTCAGCCCCAGCCAGCATGGGTTGAGCAGGATCCTGAACATATATTAGAAGCCGTCATTGCGAGTGTAAGAGGCGCATTGACGAAAGCAGCATTTAATGTAAAGAATCTCATAGGCGTCGGGATTAGTACGGCGATGCATTCCTTAATTGTGATGGATGAGGATGGAAATGCTTTAACGAACAGTATCATTTGGGCTGATAATAGAAGTACAGAACAAGCGAAACGAATCATTACAGACATGGATGGCTTTCAAATTTATAAAAGAACCGGTACACCGATCCATCCAATGTCACCGCTTTCAAAAATACGATGGATAAAGGAAGTGACGCCTGATGTCTTCAAGCAGGCAGCAAAATTTATTTCCATAAAAGAATATATTCTCTATCATTTCTTCGGTCAGTATGTGGTCGATTATTCAATCGCTTCAGCAACAGGACTGTTTCGTTTGGAAACGCTTCAATGGGACGAGGAGGCACTTCGCATTGCTGGAATTGAGGAAAATCAACTGTCTGAACTTGTCCCAACGACGCATCAGCTGAGAGGGCTTCAGCCAGAGATTGCGCTGCGAATGGGGATCGCGGAAGATACACCATTTGTCGTTGGTGCGAATGATGGTGTTCTAGCAAATCTAGGTGTTGGCGCCATTGGTAAAGGAGAGGTGGCTGTCACGATTGGGACAAGCGGTGCAGTCCGTACAGTCGTAGATAAGCCAATCACAGATGAGCAATCAAGAACGTTTTGCTATGCGCTGACGGACAAGCATTGGGTTGTCGGGGGACCGACCAATAATGGCGGAATCATGCTGAGATGGCTTAAGGATGAATTTGGTTCTTCAGAGGTGGAGGTTGCAAAGCGCCTTGGTGTGGACCCTTACGATCTCATGATTGATATTGCGGAAAAGGTGCCAGCTGGCTCAGAGGGACTGCTGTTTTTACCATTTTTAACAGGTGAACGTGCACCTTATTGGAATCCAAATGCGAGAGGCACTTTTTTTGGTATTGGCCTTCAGCATAAGCGGGAGCATTTTATTAGAGCCGTGTTAGAAGGCGTCATTATGAGTGTTTTCTCGATCGGTGTTGCATTAAGAGATTTAACTGGTTCAGCAAAGGATGTCCGGGCTTCGGGTGGTTTTGCCAGATCTCCGCTATGGCGGCAAATTTTAGCGGATACGATGGGCAGAGAAGTACTTGTTCCAGAAAGTTATGAGGCCTCGGCACTTGGGGCGGCTGTCCTCGCACTTCATAGTTTAGGTCAAATGGAAGAGATGGAAGAGGTTCAAGAGTGGATTCGGATATCTGCCCGTCATGAACCAAATATGAAGAACAATGAGACATACATAGAGCTGTTTTATTTATATGAGCGCCTCTATGACAAATTAAAGGATGAATTTGATGTCATTAGTGCGCTGCAATTAAAACAAAATCGTTAAACATCAGGGAAAAGGTGGGAGAACATGCTTTTATTCATCGTGATTGCGGCGATTGTCCTTTTACTCATTCTCATTACAGTCGCTAAGTTAAATCCGTTTGTGAGTTTAATTATTACCTCTATGCTTGTCGGCTTTGCCACAGGGATGGATTTGCAGGAAATCATTCAATCGATTAAAACGGGATTAGGAAATACTTTATCATTGCTGGCGATTGTTCTTGCGCTTGGAACCATGCTTGGGAAAATGATGGCTGAATCAGGTGGAGCTGAACGGATTGCTCAAACATTAATCGGCCGATTTGGGACGAAGAATGTACATTGGGCGATGATGTTCGTTGCCTTTATCGTGGGGATACCTGTGTTTTTCCAGGTCGGATTCGTTCTTCTCATTCCTTTACTTTTTACCATTGCGATTGAAACAGGCATATCGCTCGTGACGATTGGGATATCGTTAATCGCTGGATTGTCTGTTGTGCATGGTCTTGTGCCGCCTCATCCAGCTGCAATGGCAGCTGTGGGCATCTATCATGCCAACGTGGGGAAAACCATCTTCTTTTCCATTATTGTCGGTTTGCCGACAGCTATCATTGCTGGACCGCTATATGGAAAGTGGATTGGCAAACGGATACATAAGCCAGTTCCAGAGATGCTTAGAAAACAATTCACTGAACGAAATGAAGATCGAAAGCTTCCTGGCTTTGCGAATACGATGTTTACCATTTTGGTGCCGGTGATTCTCATGCTGCTTGCCACACTGGCGGATATTATTTTGCCAGAGGAAAGTATTTGGTTTCAGGTGTTCAAGTATATCGGAGATCCAATTACAGCCCTGCTGATTGCAACGGTGTATTCTTTCTTCAGCCTCGGCTTTATGCAAGGGATGAGCCGTGACCGGGTGCTTTCCTTTAGTAATGAGTGCTTAGGACCGATCGCTTCCATTCTGCTTGTCATTGGAGCAGGCGGGGCCTTCAATAATGTGCTCATCGATTCGGGTGTTGGTGATTATATTGCTGATTTAGCGAAACACTCGCCAATCTCACCGATTTTGCTTAGCTGGCTGATTGCTGCGGTCATTCGTGTGGCAACAGGATCTGCTACGGTATCCATGATGACAGCAGCTGGTATTGTAGCCCCAATTGCTGTATCCATGCCGGATGTGAGCAGAGAGCTTCTTGTGTTAGCAACAGGAGCGGGTTCGTTGATTTTGTCTCATGTCAATGACTCGGGTTTTTGGCTGATTAAAGAGTATTTTGGTATGACCATTAAAGAGACGTTTTTGACATGGACTGCTATGGAGACGATTATTTCCGTTAGTGCCATTGCATTTATTATGATCATTAATATGTTTATATAGCGAACGCAACAGCCTAGTTCTCCGGAATTGGGCTGTTTTTAGCTTGTTGCGATGCCACTTTTTACGGATTGGGGTAAAATAATGATATTGAGATGTGGGAGGCGGATACGATCGAACCATTAAAACATGTATATCATGAATTATTTATTCAAGAATTAGCGGAGAAACTTGAACAAGCGTCCACTAAATTTGATACGGCTGAATTCCAGCGGCTCGTGCTTCAAGAGGATTGGGCACAGCTTGAGTTAAAAGGACGAATGAGAAAAGTCACTGAATCGATGCATGCCTGTCTGCCTGAGGATTACGAGCAGGCAATTGAAGTGCTGCGTCAGGCAGCACCGCATTTTTCAGGACTTAGTGCGCTCGTATTTCCAGACTACGTCGAGACGTACGGTCTGGCACATTGGGATATCTCGATTAAGGCGCTCGAATTCTTTACACCTTTTTCCACTTCTGAATTTGCTGTTCGGCCATTTCTGATTCAAGATCAAGACAACATGCTGGCGCAGATGCTGGTGTGGTCACAGGATCAAAATGAGCATATCCGCCGGCTGGCTAGTGAAGGATGCAGACCACGTTTGCCATGGGGGGTATCTGTTCCTGCGCTTAAAAAGAATCCTTCGGTTACACGGCCTATTTTGGAAAACTTGAAATCGGATCCGGCGAGGTATGTGCAAAAAAGTGTAGCGAATCATTTAAATGATATTTCCGCAATTCAGCCTGATCTGATGAAGCAAACGGTCAAAGGCTGGTATGGAACCAATGAACATACGAACTGGATTGTCAAACATGCATCCCGTACATTACTAAAAAAAGGCGATCCAGATATTATGGCCATGTTTGGCTATGGAGACGACCCGTCCATTCAAGTAACAGATTTAAAGGTAGCGCAACATTCTATTCGAATTGGAGAAAAAATGGCCTTTCATTTTACTCTTCAGGCTGATAAGCCACTAAAGCTGCGCGTAGAGTATGCCATTGATTACGTTAAAGCTCGGGGTACCCGCAATCAAAAGGTATTTAAAATCACAGAATTTGAAACAGGCTCAGCGATACGTAGAGAATTCGTCAGGTCCCAGTCTTTTCAAAATATGACGACGAGAAAGCATTATGCGGGAACCCATACTTTATCGATTATCATCAACGGTGTCCCAAAAGCGTCGCTTGATTTTGAAGTGACAGAAGACAGCAGCTCATGAAAAAAACCCGCCTCTATGGCGGGTTTTAGCGTTTAAGCCTTCTTTTTCATTAAAAATGAAGCAATAATGGCAGCGACTAAGAAACCGATGCTAATAATCGAGCTAGGCAAGTTTTCTTGTCTGAATAGGAACATAACAAAACTCACACTTAGTACAAGACCTGCAAATAACGTCAAATACGGAAACAGCCACACCTTGAAATACGGCTCCTGTGGATATTTCGGGCGAAGTTTCAGATGTGCCATGCAAATGCTAATCCAAATGAGTGAAACAGCAAATCCAGGAATAGCCAGCATATAACTGAAAATTTGCTCTGGATATAAGTAAGCAAAGAATGTTCCGATGAGAAGAAACAGAACGGTTACCCATAAACTTAAAATAGGTACGCCTCTTTTATTGACCTGTGCCAGCTTTTTCGGACCGCCGTCTGATTTAGATAGAGAATGAATCATTCTCGTCGTCCCATAAATGCCAGAATTGGCCGCAGATAGAACGGCTGTAATCAATACGAAATTAATGAAGTGAGAGGCGCCTTGCATACCAGCAGCAGAGAAGACTTGGACAAAAGGACTGTTATTTGGATCGATTTGATTCCAAGGAATGAGACCACAGATAATCAAAATTGGCAATGTGTAAAATAAAATAATACGCCACATCATACTTTTGACAACACCAGGTAAGACCTTCTCCGCATCCTTTGTTTCTGTAATGGTCAGCCCGATCAATTCAGAGCCCCCATAAGAGAAAATAACCACTAATAATGATGCAAAGATCGCACCCCATCCGTTCGGGATAAAGTTTTGATAATTGGTGAGAGCAGGTGTGCTTTGTTCGTTCGGAATGATCCCAAATAATAATGCTGCACCGAGAATAATAAAGACAATAATAACGAAAATCTTCATTCCAGCGAACCAAAACTCAATTTCACCAAAATATTTTACATTATTTAAGTTAATTCCGATGACTAAAAGCGAGCAAAGTAAACATAGTGACCATAGCGGCACGTTCGGCATCCAATATTGGAGCAGGCTGCCTGCTGCAATGATCTCGATGACACACACAGTGAGCCACATAAAACAGTAAACCCAGCCGACTACAAATGAAAAACGTTGACCAAGCGCAATCTGTATAAGGTCGCGAAGGTTATTCCCCGGATAGACTATGGCCATTTCAGCCAAGGCTGCCATGACAATAAGAAGTAGCAATCCGGCAAATACATAGGAAAAGATGACTCCAGGACCTGCTAAACCGATTGTATCGGCACTTCCTTTAAAGATTCCTGTACCAATGACCCCGCCCAACGCAATCATGCGAATGTGACGCGGCGATAAAAGCTTTTTTAATTCTTGTTGTTCCTGATTCGCGCTCATGTCGTTCTCCTTTTTTAAAAATGCTTATGTTCCATTTTCTTTTTTCAAGACGCCAGTGTCAATATAAAAAAAGAGATTTTTCAGACAAAATAGACGGTTTATTCTATCAATTTAGCTACTTATCTCCATAAATTCCTTCCTTAATCCAAAACCAAAATATGAAACCTAGTGAAAAAATGAACATCTGCCTTATTGATGACATAAACAATTGTCTGTTTTTGTCGATATATCATTTGTATTACTAAAGACCTAATAAAGAATTGTTTATAACTGTAAAATATTTCAAAAATGTATGAAAGAGCTGAAAGGAGTTATTGAAGATGTTTATGAGAAAAGCAAATGATTCATCGTCGGGTATCCTTCTAAGTGAAAGCAGTCAATTAATAGAACAAATCGAGAAGGGAGATTTTTCAGCGAGACTAGATACTGCTGCGTTCTCTTCTAGTCAAACGATAGAAGCAGTGGCTCAAATAAATGAAGCTTTGCAAAAGATGCAGGAAGCGCATGAAAATATTCATATGCGTATGAATTTATTGACAAAAGCTATTCAAGTTGGTTTATGGGATATGACGGTCGTAGCAGGAGATCCAGTGAATCCTAAAAATGAATTCACATGGACGGATGATTTCCGGAAAATGCTTGGCTTTCAAAATGAGCACGATTTTCCGAATGTCTTAGACAGCTGGGCATCTCGAATTCATCCAGATGAACAAGAATACACCTTGAATGGGTTCTCTACGCATTTATTGGATCATTCTGGTCGTACGCCATATGATATCGAATATCGCTTAAAGTTGAAAAACGGAGATTATCGCTGGTTCAAAGCAACAGGAACGACTATTCGTGATCGAAATGGTGTACCTCTTCGTGTGGCGGGGGCTCTTTTTGATATTCATGATCAAAAATTGAAAGAAGAAGAGCTGCAAGCATTCGTGACAAGATATGACCTGATCAACCGTGCGCTTGTGGAAGCTCCTTGGGACATGGTCGTAGAGGCAGGAGATCCAGTCAATCCAAACAACGAATTCTGGTGGTCTCCACAATTTAGAAAAACGCTTGGCTTCACAGATGAAAAAGATTTCCCGAACGTTTTGAGCAGCTGGAGCGATCGTTTGCATCCTGAGGATCAAGAAATGGCCCTGCAAGCCTTTGCTGATCATTTAAATGATCACTCTGGGCGCACGCCATTTGACATTGATTATAGATTGCAGAGTAAAAATGGCGAGTACCGCTGGTATCATGCGGGTGGTGAAACCATTCGTGATGAGAAAGGTGTACCTCTTCGTGTTGCAGGAACCATTCGTGATATCACTTTAGAAAAAAATAAAGAGAAAACAGCCAATGAAATGGCTTCTCAAGTAGAACAGCTTTCAAGTTCTATTAGTGAGATGGTATCGGGCATTAGCTCTGTTACAAACCAAGCGCAGGAGCTTGCTGTAGCTCAAGAGCAGTCAACGTCTGCCGCAAATCTAGCGAAAAACAGTGCAGATGAGACGAAAAACATTTCTGACTTGATCAAAGAAGTGGCGAACCAAACGAACCTACTTGGTTTGAATGCTGCGATCGAAGCAGCTAGAGCTGGTGAGCAAGGACGTGGATTCTCAGTCGTCGCAGATGAAGTGCGTAAGCTGGCGCTGCATAGTGCCAATGCAACAGAAAATATTGAATCTAGTTTAACTGAAATGAAAACACAAATTGATGAAATTCTTGAAAACATCTCGAATATGACAGCTCTTACGCAAACACAGGCTGCTTTAACAGAGCAAGTAAATGCTTCAGTCGATGAAGTGAATCACATGTCTCAGCGTCTTGTGGCGTATTCAAAGAGTATTTAAGCTTAAAAACCGCCCTCTCGGTAGAAGGCGGTTTTTCGCTTAAGCATGATCTGCCGGGAAAACAATACCTGCATCTTTTCTTGCGGCTTCAAGGACTTTCATGACAGAGAGACTTTCTTCAAGCCATGCATAGCACTGTTCATGATTTTCTGTTTCAATAATGTGCTGGAAAGCTTCTGCTTCATAAAACAGGCGGTTTGGATTCGTTTGTGCATTGAGTGAGATGACCCTGTCATCAACATGCAGCAGCACTTCCTCACAGCCATTGGCCCCATTTTTCACATGTATGAATCCTTTTTCTCCTTGAATCAATGCGAAGTTCATGCTGCTTGTATCCTTACTGCCAACACTTGTCGCAATGAAATCATTGTAATTGAACGTCAAAACACCAGATGTGTCAATGCCGTTAGGATGGCGGTTGGCCTGATAGCGAACCTGCTCCGGTGATCCAAAAAGATTCATGATGAAATGGACATTATAGATATTAATATCCATCAAGGCTCCTCCAGAGAATGCTGGGTTAAAGACATTCGGCGTTTCACCGGCTAGCAGCTGATTATATTTACTTGAATATTGACTATAGTTGCATTGGACCAGTTTGATTCTGCCTAATTGATGAAGGTGCTTTTTGATTAAATGATAGTTTGGCATATGAACGGTCGTAATGGCTTCAAATAGGAGGAGCTGCTTTTCCTTTGCGAGAGCGATTAAGGCTTCCAGCTCTTTCACATTAGAGGTGAAAGGCTTTTCGCAAATCACATGTTTTCCGTTTTTCAATGCAGCCGTGGCATGCTCGCTATGTAAACGATTCGGTGATGCGATATAAACAGCCTCTATGTGTGGATCTTCTAGCATAGCGGTTAAATCTGTATAAGTGGTTTGCACACCAAATTGATCTGCGAGTTTCTTTGCCGTTGCTTCCTTTCTTGAATAGACAGCGTGACAAGAGGCACCTTCCAGCTGTTCAATTGCCTGCAGGAAGCCTTCCACAATCACACCTGTGCCGATGGTTGCAATATTCATTCTACTCAAAACCCCTTCCACTCGTTTGATATCAAGTAAAGCTGTCTCTAGTATAACTGATGTTTAAATTGCGCGTGCACTTGGGACCTGGGCGGAGAGTGGTGCCAGTGACAAACACCGGCACATCTTTGGCAGCCCTTACAATTAGCTGATGTTGGCTAATGTTTGTTTCGTTAACAATTGAATGGCAGCCTTCCTCTTTTTTAACTCTTGAATGGAGTGTTGTATATCTTCGACTTTTTGTTCGAGCAGCTGTTCAGCTTCTGTTTTTGACTGTTTTTCAAATAGTGACGTGATAATTTCACGAATTTCTTTGAGTGAGAAATCTAGCTTTCTCGCTTCGGTGATAAAGGATAGCATGAGTACATATTTTTTATCATATAAACGATAGCCGTTATGCGCTCTCTTAGGCTCGGGGAGCACACCCTCATTTTCGTAAAAACGAATGGTTTCAATATGTACACCAGACATTTTTGACAATTTCCCTCTCGTAAACGTAATCATTCCCTGCACCTCCTTTCTTTGCTATCCATCATACATTAGACTTGCTAGTTTCAACATATTCAATGGTGAACATTTGTTTCATTTCATTCATTTGAAAAGGGGAGTAAGCTCTATTTAAATCAGGTTGAATAGAATGCGATATAATAGAGTAGGATAAAGTGATTTTTGTTACAGGGGAGAACAAGTAGACAGAGTGAGAAAAAAACGATAGGCTAAAATAGGTAAATAGTAATGGAATGATAAGTGATCATGTAGATGATTGCTCAAAATAGAGACAGCACGTTTTTGCTGAGAAAAGGGGAGCAGTGAATGTATAAATTAGTCGCAATTGATATGGATGGTACGTTATTAAATGATCAACATATGGTGCCAGATGAGGTTTTCGAAGCCATTCAACAGGCGAAGGCAGAAGGAGTTAAAATTGTTTTATGTACAGGCCGGCCAATTGGCGGGGTGAACCGCTATTTAGCAGAGCTTCAGCTCGATCAAGAGGGAGATTATGTGATTGCCTACAATGGGGCTCTTGTACAAAACAGCCATACAAATGAAGTGGTGTCAGAACTGACTTTATCCTATGATGATTTGACTTCTTTATATGAACTGAGCCGTCAGCTCGACACGCCGATGCATTATTTCGATTCAGCTCATTTGTACACACCAAATCGCGATATTAGCGAGTACACAGTGCTAGAATCCTACTTAACAAAATTACCACTTAAATATGTACCTGTCGAAGAGGCAGATCAGTCAATGAGACTTCCGAAAATGATGTATATCGATCAGCCAGAACGTTTAGAAAAGACGATACAAGCCATCCCGTCTGAAGTGAAGGACAAGTACATGATGGTAAAAAGCACGGATTTCTTCCTTGAAATCCTGCACCCTGATGTGAGCAAAGGAAATGCCGTGAAGCTTCTAGCTCATGAGCTTGGTATTTCTCGTGAAGAAGTGATGGCTATTGGTGACAATGGGAACGACGTGTCGATGCTGGAGTTTGCAGGCTGTGGCGTTGCCATGGGAAATGCCATTGATGACGTCAAAGCAGTAGCGGATGTTGTGACAAAATCCAATAATGAAGCCGGAGTGGCACATGTGCTGCATGAGCTAGTCCTAAGAAAATAAGGAAAGAGCGGTCTACCCATGAGGTAGCCGCTTTTTTTATATGTTTGAGAAAAAGTAAACAAGCATACGTCTGCTGCTCAAATTCGTTTTTTGCAGCATCGCCTTCACATGATCATGGACGGTATGGGTTGAAATAAATAACGTACTGGCGATTTCCTTTGTAGACAGGCCCTTTAATAAACAGTCAAGGACGTTCATCTCTCTTTCTGTCAGCCGATACGTTTTCGCTGCATAAGGAAGAATATCACTCGTTTGGGCTCGCTTGATATGAATCATGACGGCTTCTGCCTGCCCGGCTGCCTGCTCTAATCGAAATGCCTGAAGAGAGAGAAAAAGCCCCGTAGGCATTCTCGTCATGCTGGCTGCTGTTTGTGCGCTGCCGCCGTATACAAGCTTAGCGCTTAATGCTCTAAACGGACGGGGCATGACGGCACGGTCATGGATTTGCTCAAAGGTTTGGAAGGTATGAAGCCAATGAAGCCCTGTCTCATTTCCATAAAGAAGGGTGTGATCATGAGAAAGAATGATGAATCCTTGCTGATTCGCCGCGTCATCAGCTTCAGTGTCTCTTTTTTTGAAAAGCTCATCTCTCAGTTTGGCTGCGAGTGCTGGTGTTTGATGGATGACCGCTTGTATGTCTTGTTCATGAAAAGGTTCCTTTCCCTTTTTACGATAGAGGCTGGCGATTCCCCAGCATTCTCCTTGAATCACAAGGGCTGCCCGTAATTCATCTGCCCATCCTTTAGGGGTCAAGATGTGCTGATAGCGCTCGCTGTTGTGATATTCTCCGCTCTGGACCAGGCTCGCAGCATGTACAGGTCCTTTGGCTAGAGAATCATGCTGGTGCACGTCCTTTTTTAAAAATTCATTTTGAAACAGCTGGTCATGAATTTCTTCAATCGGTTCATCTGTGAAGGAACCTGTCGAGAGGAGGGTGGCTGGATCAATGGTTGTGATGCAGGCGGCATCAAAATCAAGGACGGTGGCAAGCTCATCCCGAATGTGTTGTCTCAGCTGCTGAAAATGAGTGGCTGGATTGGTCACTTGATCTCCTCCTCAAAAATCCCTACTTTTAGGGATCGTTTTTTCTGATGTCTCTTTTTACAATAAAGTGTACAGGAAACCATGTAAAGAGGAAAGGAACTGGGGGAGAAGCACATGAAAGGAAATCAGCATTGGTACGATCCCGTTGCTGAATCATACGCAGCAACGATTGCACATAAAGCACCTGGCTATCATCTCTTGCATGAGCTGTCAGTAGATGTATTAGAAACCGAATTAACGGGAGCAGCCTCTCGCATTCTGACTGTCGGAGCGGGTGGCGGCGAAGAGATCATCAACATGCTCCAAAGAAAAGAAGACTGGCAAATCACAGGGGTTGATCCGTCTCCATCCATGCTTGATATGGCCAAACGGCGGGTTGCACAGCTTCATATGGAGGAACGCGTCACTTGGCATAAGACCGCATTAGACAAGGTGTCGGCTGAAACTGTGTACGATGCAGCGGTGAGTATGCTTGTGATTCATTTTGTAAAAGATCGGCTGCCATTTTTACAGGAGATTGCCCTCCGGCTTCAACCAGGGGCACCGCTTGTGATGGCTTTTATTCAAGGAAATATGAAGTCTCACTCATTTCAGCAGGAGCTTCATATGCTTTCCCTATTCATGCAGCGTCAAGGCCTGGAAAAAGAAGTGTTTACTTCCTTTAAAGAAAGGCTGGGAGACACGACGCACCCTGTGTCTGAGAAAGAGATGAGGGGACATTTAATCAAAGCGGGATTTGAAGACATCAGACCTTATTTTCAGGCAGGAATGATCAAAGGACTTGTTTGCAAACGAGGTCGTAGAGAGGCGGATGAGAGATGAGATCACAGGTGATGGTGATTGGCGGCTATGGACATGTCGGACAGCAAATATGTCTTCAGTTGAGTGAAGTGTACCCTGGGCAAGTTTTTGCGGCAGGTCGAAGCTATGTGAAGGCTGAACAATTTTCACGCAAGACAAAAGGGCGGGTTCGTCCTTATCAAATAGATGTCAAAAAGCCGTTAAATTCGGACTGGATGGATGAAACGAAGCTGGTGATCATGTGTCTTGATCAAGACGACACGTCATTTGCTGACGCCTGTTTGCGGTCAGGGATCGATTATCTCGATATTTCGGCAAAGGGGGTATATATGGAGCAGATGGCAAAGCTGGATCAGCAGCACATGGGTGCAACTGCTTTGTTCAGTGTAGGGCTTGCGCCTGGCCTTACGAATTTATTAGCAGCGAAAGCGGCATCTAAGCTCGCTTCAGTGGATCAAATGGATATTAGCATTATGCTTGGGGTGGGCGATCAGCATGGAAGAGCCGCCATTGAATGGACCATTGATCATGTCCATTCTGACTATGAGCTCACCGAGCATCGTCAGCGGAAAAGAGTCAAAAGTTTTACTGGAGGGAAACGGGTAGACTTTGGCGGGAAACTTGGAAAGCGGTATGCCTATCGATTCCCCTTTTCTGATCAGCAGACATTGCCTTCAACGCTTCGCGTGCCTTCTGTAACGACAAGGCTTTGTTTTGATTCCCGCGTGGCAACGCGCGCATTGGCTTTTATGAGGAGTCTTGGAATGACGTCATTTCTCACCTTACCGAAGATCAAGGAACGAGCCATCTCGTTGATTCAATCCTCTCAAATGGGGACAGATCAATATGCGGTCAAAGTGGATGTGACAGGAATGAATGGGGAAAGGGTTCATCATTCAACGCTTGGAATTAAAGGACACGATGAGTCTCAGGCAACAGCTCAAGTCGCCTGTGCCACGGCCCTGCACTTGTTGAACAGACGATTTCAGCCAGGCGTTTTTCATATTGAAGAATTATTTTCACTAAAATATGCGAACGGTGATTTCGCTTTGGTTGATCAAAAAACGAAGGAAGAGCGGGCGTTAGCGATTAGAGCCAGCCTTTTGACGGCATAAAAGAAGACTAGCGCCATGCTAGTCTTTTTATGATGATGACGACACATCTCCTTTTTTCTTGATGCTTGCTGTAATGAGCTGTGTCAATGTGTCAGATCCTTTTGTTGAAAGATGGACACCATCTGGCTGAAAATAGGCTGGCTGTCCTGTAGCGGCCGAATGCCAATCGACCAAGGTCACATTGCGATGTTGATCGGCCACTCGCTGGATCACTGCATTCACATCATTTTCCCAAGACCTTGGAACTCTCGTGTTCACAAGGAAAATGTGTGCTTTTGAAAAATGCTGAATGAATGATGTCAAAGTGCCCTCAGTAAAATAACCATTTGTCCCAAGCTCAATAATAATGGCGGAATCAGCATGATTCAATGAAGCATATTGAGGGGCGATACTGATGGCTTCATTCATTTGTCTGCCAACCTTCGCATCAATGGTGATTTGTTCATATACCTTTTCGAGATTAGGAGCAATATCTAACATGACGGAATCACCAATGGCGAGAATTTGATGAAATTGTTTGTGATCTCCTGCTTTTTTTCCGTGTTTTTCTTTCTTTTTCTTTGCTTTTGATTCCGAAGGGTCAGGGTCTCCTGCTTTTTTTGGTGCCGTCTTAATTTGTGTCACTTCCTTGGCATGTGGGGATGTATGAGACGAGCTAGACATGCCAATTGTAAACAAAATCAAGAGAGCTGCGGTAATCCCAAGGAACACTTTATTGGACATAGACCATTGTTTGATTCCTTTTTTCCAAATAGACCAAGAGGCAAAATATTGTCTGAATCCAAGCTGTCGAATGGGCTGTTCGATCCAGCGATAGGAAGCCTCTGCAATCAGTAGAATTGCCATGAGCTGCAATGTGACACGCCCCATGGAAGGCTGTCCAATTTCAATAACCGGTGTGGTCAGCACAATGATGGGATAATGCCACAGGTAAATACCATAAGACCGCTTCCCAAGCCAGACGAGGGGTTTAAAGGACAGCCATTTCCCCACGAGACTTGCAGGGTGGCATATGCATGCAATTAAGATTGCTGCATTAAGACAGAATAAAAACATACCGCCCTGGTAGAGAAAGCTGTCAAATTCGTCCACTGCATAAACACATAGAAGGAAAATCGCAAACGAACCAAATCCAGCGATATGTAAAATACGTCTGCCAACAGGAAGTAATTTTCTGCTAGACAGTCTTTGCATCGGCCATACAAATGCGAGACTGCACCCAATCAGGAGCGCAAATGCACGAGTGTCTGTTCCATAATAAACCCTGCTTGGGTCAGTATCTGGCGAATAGAGAATCGCCATCCATAAGGCGGAGACGAGTGCAAGGCCAAAGGTGATCATGGGGAGGTGGGCTCTATTTTTCATCCATTTCAGTCCAGCAATCAACAGCACCGGCCAAATAATATAAAATTGCTCTTCTATTGCCAAAGACCATAAATTTTTCAGTGGAGATACAGCATTGAAGCTGTCAAAGTAAGAAAGCTGATGAAAAATGTACCACCAGTTACTCACATAAAAAAAGGATGATAAGGCATCGCCACGAATGGACAATAATGCGTTTGAACCAGCAATGGCGCACCAGCTGACAGTTAAAAAAATCATGATGTAGGCAGCTGGAAGAAGCCTTCTGATCCGGCCCATCCAAAATGGCAAAAGCTCTTGATAGCCCAAATCCTGCTTATGCAGCAAGATCGTCGTAATCAAGTAACCAGAAATCACAAAAAACAAATCAACGCCAAGAAACCCGCCGCTTGCGGGTCCGATATGTAAGTGATAAGCAATGACCGCCAATACGGCAACAGCCCTCAGCCCATCTAATCCTAATATGTAACGTAAACGGTTTTCCTTGCTGTTCATGAAAATGAATCCCCCATCAATGTCGAACGCTTCTTATTTGTTGTTTACTCCAAAAGAACAACGATTCTTTTATTTTATATAAGATTAGACGAATCAGCATCACATTTTGTTGGCGAATTTCTGTCTTTTTTAAAAAAATTTTTTTATTTGAAGAAGAATGGATGGGTTGGGAATACTCAAAACCAAAATCCCTGTCATAATAAAAGAAGAATGAAAGGGGGATGTGTTGAATGAGAACGATTGAAAATGATCAGCTATTGATTCAGATCAATAAGAGGGGTGCCGAAGTCAGAGAGGTGCTTCACAAGGAAAGTGGGCGTCACTATATGTGGTCTGGTGATCCGGCTTATTGGGGCAGGGTCTCACCCATCTTATTTCCGATTGTTGGACGATTAAAGGATGATCAATACAAGATAGGCGATCAAACGTATGAACTCTCGCAGCATGGATTTCTTCGTGATGTCGATTTTGATCTATTTGAAGAAGCGAAAGATAAAGTAGCTTTTCAATATCAATCAAATGGCCGCCACGTTGAGCAATATCCTTATGAATTTACAGCCCGCATTCGTTATGAACTGTCGGAAAATGGGCTGACGATTTCCTGGGAAATTGATCATGACGGAGATGACACGATGTATTTCTCTATTGGTGGGCACCCAGCATTTCATGTCCCGCTTGTTGAAGGGGAGCAAACAGCAGATTATTCACTGACATTGACACCTTCCACCGAACATGATCCAGTCCAATATGAACTTCAGGATTCACTTGTAAGAGAGAAGAGGAAAGGAGTTCAGCTTGAGCCGATTCAGCTCCAGGCAGAGCTTTTCCAGCATGATGCGATGATCTTTAGTCATATCAATCGAGTGTCATTGTTTTCCCAGGCAGGTCATGGGGTTGAGATCTACCTCAGTGGTTTTCCATTCGTTGGCATTTGGTCTCCTTATGATCAGGAAAAGAGAACGATGGCTCCTTTTGTTTGTATTGAGCCTTGGTATGGCATCGCCGATATGGAAGGGACGAATGGGCAGTACAAGGAGAAATTCGGCATTCAAACTTTAGAGAAGAATGAGACCTTCCGTGCCGCCTATACGATTTTCTTCAAATGAACATTTGTGCATGATCAGGTGAACAATTTGTTATGATAGAAGAAAAAAAGGAGGCGTACGAATGGATCGTGAGAAACAGCAACTAAGTATTGAAGCGGCAAGGCTCTATTATTTATCTGATTACAGTCAGCAGGAAATCGCCAAACAGCTTGATCTGTCTAGACCGACTGTGTCTCGGCTGCTTCAATATGCGAAGGAAAAAGGGTACGTCCAAATCACGGTGATGGACCCGTTTGAGGATTTAAACGAGCTGTCTTCATTGCTCAAGGAAAAATATGATCTGCTCGCAGCTCATGTAGTGTTTTCGCCAAAGGACGACTATCCGACCATCACCGATTACCTGAGCCAATTTGGTGCAGATTACTTGCAAGACACGGTGAAAGACGGTGATATCGTAGGGGTGAGCTGGGGAACCACGATGTATCAAATTGCACAAAACATGCAACCTAAACAGGTAAAAGGTGTAGAGGTTGTCCAGCTGAAGGGCGGAATCAGCCACTCACATGTCAATACATATTCTGCGGAAACCATCCAGCTGTTTGCGGAGGCCTTTCAAACAGCACCACGCTATTTGCCGCTTCCTGTTGTGTTTGATAGTGCAGCTGTTAAAGAGATGGTCGAACAGGACAGACATATTCAGCGGATCATTGAAATGGGCAAACAGGCGAATATCGCTGTGTTTACTGTTGGGACGGTAAGGGATGAGGCGCTTTTGTTTAGGCTTGGTTATTTCCGTGAAGAAGAAAAAGCGCTGCTTAAGGCATCTAGCGTTGGAGATATTTGTTCACGCTTTTATGATCATGAAGGACGTATTTGCAGTGAAGCGATTAACAATCGGACAATCGGTGTGGAGCTTGATGATTTAAGGAAAAAAGAACGGTCTATTCTTGTCGCTGGCGGCCATCGAAAGGTTGCCTCTATCCACGGAGCACTTAGAGGAAAATATGCGAACGTATTGATCATTGATCAGCACACAGCAAGAGCTCTTTTAAATGTCACAAAATAGATGAACAAAATTTCATAACTATATTTACAATTGTTCAATAGTCATTTATGATGAAAGTATCATAATTAAAAGGAAGTGTGAAGCATGACGATAGCAAAGCTCATTGATCATACAGCACTAAAACCAGATACAACTAAAGCTGCGATTTTGCAGTTACTTGAAGAAGCAAAAACTCATCAATTTGCATCCGTTTGTGTCAATCCAACATGGGTGTCACTTGCAGCGAAAGAACTAGCAGGAACAGGCGTTGATGTATGTACAGTCATCGGTTTCCCGTTAGGCGCAAGTACAACGGCGGTCAAAGCATTCGAAACAAAGGATGCGATTGAAAACGGAGCAACAGAAGTGGACATGGTCATCAATATTGCGGCACTGAAAGACGGCGCATATGATGTGGTGGAACAAGATATCCGTGCGGTTGTAGACGCAGCGAAAGGTAAGGCACTTGTGAAAGTCATCATTGAAGCGTGTTTACTCACAGATGAAGAGAAAGTACGAGCTTGTGAGCTTTCTGTGAAAGCTGGCGCTGATTTTGTGAAAACATCGACTGGATTTAGTACAGGCGGTGCAACCGTTGAGGACATCGCATTGATGCGTAAAACAGTCGGACCTGATATCGGTGTGAAAGCATCAGGCGGCGTGAGAACAAAAGAAGATGTTGAGGCTATGACAGCTGCAGGTGCTACCCGCATTGGTGCCAGTGCAGGCGTTTCCATTATTAAAGGGGATCAATCAGCTCCTTCGAAAGACTATTAATTCATACGGTCCTATGGTAGGATAACAATCATGATGCATTAAATGATGAAAAAGTCATATGCGGAAGGATCTCGTTTATGGGAATTTCTTCCGCGATTTGTTTGCGAAATAGGGTTTATTCCATACAAGCGCATTAATGTAAACGAATTCATTCGAGGAGGAAAAACATGAAATACGTGATTGGTATCATCGGTTTGCTGGTGATTCTCGCCATTGCATGGCTGGCTAGTAACGGGAAAAAACGAGTGAAATTCCGTCCAGTCATTGTCATGATTGTACTGCAATTTATTTTAGGTTATATTCTGCTCAATACAGGTGTAGGAAATTTCCTAGTCGGAGGATTTGCAAAGGGATTCCAAATGCTTCTAGGCTATGCCGGTGAAGGAATCAACTTCGTATTTGGCGGGTTAATGAATGATAATGCGTCAACTTTCTTCATTAACGTCTTGCTGCCGATTGTCTTTATTTCTGCCTTGATCGGTATCCTGCAGCATTGGCGTATTCTCCCGCTTATCGTACGCGGAATCGGGTATTTGCTTAGTAAAGTGAATGGAATGGGGAAACTAGAATCCTACAACGCAGTAGCATCTGCGATTTTAGGTCAATCAGAAGTCTTTATTTCCATTAAGAAACAGCTCGGATTATTACCTCAGCAGCGTCTTTATACATTGTGTGCTTCTGCGATGTCGACTGTATCGATGTCCATTGTCGGTGCGTACATGCAAATGATTAAACCAGAGTACGTTGTGACAGCACTTGTGCTGAACCTATTTGGTGGATTTATTATCGCGTCTATCATCAATCCATATGAAGTGTCTAAGGACGAAGACATGCTCGAAGTTGTAGAAGAAGAAAAACAATCCTTCTTTGAAATGCTTGGCGAATATATTATGGATGGTTTCAAAGTAGCCATTGTTGTAGCTGCGATGCTGATTGGATTCGTTGCGTTAATTGCGATGATTAATGGAATCTTCACAGCGGTCATCGGCGTTTCTTTCCAAGATGTACTTGGATATGTTTTTGCTCCATTTGCTTTCTTAGTCGGTGTACCTTGGAGCGAAGCGGTACAAGCAGGAAGTATTATGGCAACCAAAATGGTGTCCAACGAATTTGTGGCGATGCTGGCGCTGTCTGGAGACGGTCTACATTTCACTGCACGTACAGAAGCCATCATCTCTGTATTCCTTGTATCATTTGCGAACTTCTCCTCTATTGGTATCATTGCTGGAGCAGTCAAAGGCTTAAACGAAAAACAAGGAAACGTTGTCGCACGCTTTGGATTAAAACTGTTATTCGGTGCAACACTCGTCAGCTTCTTAACTGCAGGCGTTGTCGGTTTGATTTACTAATTTAAAAAAGGAATGGTGAGAACAATGAGAATGGTAGATATCATTGCGAAAAAACGTGACGGAAAAGAATTATCTTCAGAGGAAATTTCTTTCTTTGTCAAAGGATATACGGACGGAACAATTCCTGACTACCAAGCAAGTGCCTTGGCTATGGCGATTTTCTTCCAAGATATGACGGATCAAGAACGTGCAGACTTAACACTCGCTATGGCGAACTCAGGTGATACGATTGACCTGTCTGCCATTGACGGCATTAAAGTAGATAAGCACTCAACAGGCGGCGTAGGCGATACAACAACTCTTGTACTCGCTCCTCTTGTGGCAGCACTTGATGTACCTGTTGCGAAAATGTCAGGGCGCGGCCTTGGGCATACAGGCGGTACAGTGGACAAGCTTGAAGCTGTGAAAGGCTTCCACGTAGAAATTACAAAAGACGAGTTCATCGAGCTGGTGAACCGTCATAAAGTAGCAGTCATTGGGCAATCAGGCAACCTCACACCAGCTGATAAAAAGCTGTATGCTCTTCGTGATGTGACAGGAACCGTTAACTCCATTCCGCTCATTGCAAGCTCCATTATGAGTAAGAAAATTGCTGCTGGTGCAGATGCAATCGTACTAGACGTGAAAACAGGTGCAGGTGCCTTCATGAAAACACCTGAAGACTCTGAGAAGCTGGCAAAAGCAATGGTTCGTATCGGAAACAACGTTGGCAGACAAACGATGGCTGTTATTTCTGACATGTCTCAGCCGTTAGGCTTAGCAATTGGAAATTCCCTTGAGGTGAAAGAAGCGATTGATACACTCCGAGGCGAAGGTCCTGAAGACTTAAACGAGCTTGTGCTCACATTAGGAAGTCAAATGGTTGTTCTTGCGAAAAAAGCAGAGACACTTGATGAAGCAAGAGAAAAGCTAATTGAAGTCATGAAAAACGGCAAAGCACTTGATAAATTCAAGGAATTCTTAGAAAATCAAGGTGGAGACGGCTCGATTGTAGATCAGCCGGAAAAACTGCCGCAAGCACCTTACCAAATCGAAGTTCCTGCAAAAGAATCAGGTGTGGTTGCTGAAATCGTCGCAGACGAAATCGGTGTTGCAGCGATGATTCTTGGAGCAGGACGTGCAACAAAAGAAGATGATATCGATTTATCTGTCGGCATCATGCTGAACAAAAAAGTGGGCGATCGTGTAGAAAAAGGCGAGTCTCTCGTGACGCTGCATGCGAATCGTGAAGATGTTGCGAATGTGACGGAGAAAATTTACGACAACATCCGCATTGCTGATCATGCCGATGCACCAACTTTAATTCACACCGTAATTACAGAATAAAGATAAAGGACAAAAGTGATTGATTGATCGCTTTTGTCTTTTTTTATGTCAATTTTAGTTAGAAAGGTGGGAGGGGATAATCCATGAGATGCTCAAACTGATTCTCTTCATTTTTGCTGTCTTGATCATCATTGGAATCATTAGTCACTATGCAGGACCAACATCGACAACAGGAACATAAGGCGGGCGTACAGCTCGTCTTTTTCTATTGAAAAAAATTTCACTTTATGAAACAAACCTCTTGCAATCATCAAACAATGGGTGTATATTAGTTGATGAGTCAATGATTGATATATCAACTAATTGATCTGAATAGAAAAGAGGGGATGGCATTGACAGCATTTTGCTCTGAAGAAGCAGAGATATTATATCGTTTGCAGTGTGTGAACCGTATGATGGGCGTGAAGTTCGAAGCATGCACGGGCATCAGCCAATCAAGACTGGAGTTGCTATCACTGTTATTTCAAGCCGATGAAATCAGCCAATCAGATTTACAGAAAAAAGTAAATATTGATAGTGCGGCTGTGACGCGTCACTTAAAACAGTTAGAAACAAAAGGGATGGTCACGCGCAGAAGAAAGCCGGAAGATAATCGAGTCACACTTGTCCGTCTGACAGAGGAAGGCAGAACAAGAATCGAAGCTTCTAAAAAAGAAAAAGAACGATTTATCTCAGAAATGCTTGAAAACGTAAGTGATGAAGAACGAAAGCTTCTCACTGATGTGCTCATCCGTATACAACAAAACATCGAAAAGATTCAAACAACCTAAAGGAGTGTTACACATGGCTACAGCATTAAAAACAAACGATTTTATGGACATTATGAAAGGGCGCCGCTCGATTCGTAACTATGACCCAGCTGTAAAAATCAGCAAAGAAGAAATGACAGAGATTTTAGAAGAAGCAACAACTGCACCATCATCAGTGAATGCACAGCCTTGGCGCTTCATGGTTATTGACAGCCCAGAAGGAAAAGAAAAGCTTGCACCACTTGCAAAATTCAACCAAACTCAAGTGTCAACATCAGCAGCTGTCATTGCTGTATTTGCAGATATGAAAAACAATGAATACTTAGAAGAAATTTATTCAAAAGCAGTAGAGAACGGCTACATGCCGCAAGAAGTGAAAGAAAGACAAATTGCTGCATTAACTGCACATTTTGACGCTCTTCCAGAGCAAGTCAATCGCGAAACCATCTTAATTGACGGTGGAATTGTGTCTATGCAGCTTATGCTTGCTGCACGTGCACACGGCTATGATACAAACCCAATTGGCGGATATGATAAAGAAGTCATCGCTGAAACATTTGGCTGGGATAAAGAACGTTATGTACCAGTGATGCTGCTATCAATTGGGAAAGCTGCTGACGAAGGCTATGCATCTTACCGCTTACCGATTGATCGTATTACAGAGTGGAAATAATATCATTTCAAAAGGAGACGATTATATGATAATTACTCATGCAGGGATGACCATTCATCCAGAAAAAGAAAACGAATTTCTAGAAGAAATTAATGCATTAATGAAAGCTTCGCAAGCGGAAGAAGGCAATGTATCCTACAAGCTGTTCAAGGATACAGAAAAGGAAAATGCCTTTTTAATGTTAGAAGTGTGGAAAGATGAAGCAGCAGTTCAGAGCCATAATGCAAGTGCACATTTCCAAGCTTTCGTAGCGAAGGCAAAAGAATTCTTAGCCGCTCCACTTGATGTTGTTGCCTTTCAAGGCGAGCAGCTTTCATAGAAAACAACAATCACCCTAGGCGTTTATTGCCTAGGGTTCTTTTATTTTCGACACATGGTTCCGCCCGTTTCATTCCCGTATTGTGCATTTTCCACAAAGTTTCTGAAAATAAAATGTTTTTCGACTTAAGTATATTGGAATATGCTAGAATTAGATATTATTTATTACCAAATTAGGGAGGAACCAATATGAAAAAAGGGAAATGGACGAGCATAGCACTAACAGCTGTCCTCAGTTTAGGCACATTGACAGCTTTCAGCACACCTCTATCTGCCCACACCTCAGAAAAATCAACATCCTCAGACGGTGGTCATTATTCGGGTATTCCATTCGACTCAAGTGTCGTGAATGAAGACCGCCTCATCAAAGCCTTGAAAAAACAAGGGAAAATCAAAAACAATGCCAATGAGGCAGAAACCCAAAAGGCATTAAAGAACTATCTAAAGAAAAAAGAAGAAGCTGCGATGAAACAAAGCGCAAGCACCTTAACAGAAGAGCCTGAATTCCTGAAAGAATACAAACAAGAAGTACATAACAAACTAGCCAAAAAGAAAAAGTTAAAGAAGCATAAAGGAAAAGAAGGCAGCCAAGTAAAACCTGTCAAAAAGGAAAAGTATAAAGGCGACGTTCGCAATGATAAAGTATTGGTTTTATTAGTAGATTTTAAAGATTATAAGCATAATAGTATTAAAAAAGAAGAGACTGATATGTACTATGACAAGTACGATCAACAGCACTATCAAGATATGCTTTTCGGAAAAAATGGCTACATCGGTCCAGATGGAAAACGAAAAGTATCCATGAAGCAATATTATGAAAAGCAGTCCGGCGGCAGTTACACGGTCAGTGGAACAGTTGCTGGCTGGTATACAGCCAAGCATGAAGCAGCTTATTACGGCGGGAATGTCCCTGACGATGAAGGCAGTGATGGCAGACCGCGTGAATTGGTGAAAGAAGCCCTTGAAGCAGCAGCAAAAGATCCGAATATTGACCTCGGTGAATATGATCAATGGGACCGCTATGATGTTGATGGAGACGGCGTTTATAACGAGCCAGACGGCATCATTGATCATCTCATGGTCGTTCACGCTGGCGTAGGTGAAGAGGCAGGCGGCGGACAGCTCGGCTCTGACGCCATTTGGTCTCACCGCTGGTCACTTGGTGATGTATTTGAAATTCCGAATACTGAATCTGAAGCGGGTCAAGGCGGAAAATTAGGAGCATTAGATTACACCATTGAGCCTGAAGATGGTGCAGCAGGCGTTTTCACACATGAATTCGGGCATGATCTTGGTCTTCCTGATGAGTATGATACACAATACACAGGTAAAGGAGAGCCCGTTTCTTACTGGTCTATCATGTCAAGTGGGAGCTGGGCAGGTAAAGTACCTGGTACGGAACCAACAGGCTTTAGTCCATATGCAAAAGAAATGCTTCAAAACCTGCATGGCGGCAACTGGCTTTCAGGACAAACCATTGATGGTAAAACATTAAAGAAAAGCAAAACAGTATTAATTGATGAAGCAGCAACAAAAGGAACCAACCATGATGCGGTTCGCGTAGATTTACCAGATAAAGAGATTGTGGTCACAAAGCCTGCCGAGGGGAAATACGCGTACTTCAGCGGGACGGGTGACAATTTGAATGCAACCATGACGACAACAGGTATTGATTTGTCGAAGGGAAGCAAAGCAGAGCTTACGTTTAAAGCATGGTACGATATCGAAGAAGATTATGATTATGCATATGTAGAAGTTCGTGAAACTGGAACCGAGCAATGGAAAACCATTGCTGGTAACATAACAAATGACCGAAATGAAGCAGGTGCTAACGAAGGTAATGGCATCGACGGAAAATCAGACGGCTGGGTAGATGGAGCCTTTGATCTTTCTGCTTATGCAGGGAAGAAAATCGATCTGCAATTCCGATACACAACCGATGCAGGCTATTCGCTACCAGGCTTGTTCGTAGATGATCTGAACGTAACAGCAAATGGAACGAAAGTGTGGTCAGATGATGCCGAGGGAACGTCCACTTTCACCTTCAATGGTTTCTCGCAGTCTAATGGAAAACAATATGCAGCGCAATACTATTTACTAGAGTGGCGCTCTTATGCTGATGTCGATAAAGGCTTAAAGTCTATCAAACGTGGAGCAAGTCTGATGAGCTATAATAACGGTTTGGTCGTGTGGTATGTCGATCAATCGTATAGTGATAACTGGGTAGGAAAGCATCCAGGGAACGGCTTCCTTGGTGTCGTAGATGCGGATCAGCAAGTATTGAAATGGAGTGACGGCTCCATCGCGGCGACAGGTTTCCAAGTACATGATGCAGCATTCTCTTTGAATCCAAGTACGAAGCTGAATATTGATTATACAGCGACAACAGGCTTAACCTTGGAAGATCGCTATATTCGTCCGACTCGTACATTTAGTGATCAAAAGAATTATGTGAATCCAAATAACCCAGATGCAGGACGCGATGTGCCGACATATGGTCTATCCTTTAAAGTCATTGGACAAAGTAAGGATCGTTCTGTTGGAAAGGTATTAATTT
This sequence comes from Bacillus sp. MC1252, assembly GCF_056838025.1. NCBI lineage: Bacteria > Bacillati > Bacillota > Bacilli > Caryophanales > Bacillaceae > Bacillus > Bacillus sp. MC1252. The sequence goes on along the minus strand of NZ_CM166369.1, from coordinate 3,508,723 downwards.
CTAAAAGTAACTAAACAGAAAGCCGGATTCTACCATTGAATCCGGCTTTTTGATGTGTTGAGATAAGGATTTTTATCACATGATCGTTTTTTGATCGAATGTTTGTTCTTTTTTATTTTGATATCCGAATGAAACCATTATATAATAGAGACTGGAAGGTTTTCTTTCATTCACGGTTCTTTTTAGCTGTTAAAAAACAGGAAAGGATGAGCGTTACCAATGAGTTGTGTCACTGCCAAGCAATTAAAGGTGATTCGAGGGACGATGCAGACTTTTTGCAGCCATTTGGAGTATGATGGCCATGGTAAGCTTCATATCAATACCATCATGGCTTTTATTAAAAGGGAATTCGGTGTAAGGAAAATGAAAGACATTCCACAAAGTCGGTTTACTGAAGCGCTAGAATTAATACAAGACTTTGATTTATACACGGACAAAATAGAGATTCGTGATCGTCTATCAGAAAGGAATTAACTAAATTGAATATTTTAGCAATGATTTTAGTAGGAATTGTCGCGATAGAACACATTGTCATCATGTTACTAGAAATGTTTTTTATGGAATCAAAGATGGCTAAGAGATCTTTCCGGCTCCCTGAACACTTACAAAAAGATCCAAATGTGAAGGTGATGTTTGCCAATCAAGGACTTTATAACGGGTTTCTAGCTGCAGGGCTCATTTGGGGGCTCATTCTCGGATCGAATACCGTTGGATATATGATTCAGCTATTTTTCATTCTTTGTGTGATCATCGCAGCGGTATTTGGCGGTGTAACATCCAATAAATCCATTATCATCAAACAAGGAGTACCAGCCTTGCTCGCATTAATTGCGCTTATGCTGGCGATTTAATCTTAAATAAAGCCGCCCCGATAAGGACGGCTTTCAGCGTGTAGACAAACCTTCGCATTCGGTGTCAGTCCTGCGTGCAGGTGCTCACGAATCTCAAATTCGCTCTGCTCCGGTACACGTAGACTTCAAAGGTTTTCTATCACGCTGAAAAGAAGACAAAGGGCTAAAATAAAGATCATTTTAGCCCTTTGTCAACAAGCTGAGCCGCTCTGATAAGGGCGGCTTTATCTTTTTCGAAGACCCATCAAACGGATAATGGATGTCAGACAAAGAGCTACGGCAACAGCCAAAATGATTTTTCCGTACATGACCCCTGTTAGGTTCATTAAGAAGACGGCCAATATGATACAGAGCGTGATGATGATCATCACAATCGAATAGGTTTTCATCTCTTTTCCACTCCTTTAAAAGTTCCCTCCAGCACGAGAGGTCTGTCAATCTTTCCTCATATTATATCACTCAATGGCAATTTTACATGAAATTCCCTACCAACAGAATGTGACATAGTGATGAGATTTGAAGTGATGGCATATTTTTTAGAAAATCGGGTATCACATAAAGAGTTGCATCGAAGTCGAATTGCTTGATATTTAATTGTGCAAAATATAAAATAACCACATGATGAATCGAAAGGATGATCAAGTTGAGTAAGAAAGTTTTATTAGTATCGACAAGCAGCCCGGAAATGAACGGACACCCAACAGGCTTATGGTTAGAAGAATTGGCGGAGCCATTTCACATCTTTAAAGAAAATGAACTAGACGTACAAATTGTCTCCATTCAAGGTGGAACTGTACCGATAGATAAAAATTCAATTCCTGAAGGTGTTCCAGCGCAATATCAGGATGTATTTGAATTACTTCAAGACACAAAGGCGCTAACAGATGTGAACCCAGCTGATTATGATGGGATCTTCTTTGCGGGAGGACATGGCCCAATGATCGACTTTGCATCCAATCAGCTGTTAGCTGATGCGATCTTAGCGATTTCAGAAAAAAATGGTGCAGTCGGAGCCGTTTGCCACGGTGTTTCAGCCTTTGTTGATGTGAAGGATCGTGATGGAAAATCATTTATTGAGGGAAAAAAAATAACAGGGTTCACGAACGAGGAAGAGGATGCCGTTCAGCTGACATCAAAGGTTCCATTTTTATTGGAAACAAAGCTTCGTGAGCAAGGAGCGGTGTTTGAAAAAGGAGAAGCTTTTGCGCCATTCGCTGTTGTTGATGGACAAATCATTACTGGACAAAACCCAGGATCAAGTGCAGAAACAGCACGACTATTTGTCAAAACCATTGTATAAAATGACCAAAAACCAGTCGTAACGCATACGGCTGGTTTTTTTGTTATAAAAATGTCCTAAAAAAGACCGAAACAATTACTGGAATAATGGTAAAATGATCACAGGGTAAAAAACCCAAATGAGGGAAAAGGGGATGTTCCTGTGAGAGCATTTTACGTAAAAATCACCGCAGCTTTACTGTCTGTTTTACTTGTGACAACAGGTTTATTTTCACCAGCGTTAAAAGCAGAAGAAGCGCCAAAATCAGATGGAAAAGTGTCGCCACTGACGGAAAAAGCCATTCAGCAAGTGCAAGAGTCGTTTTTGAAGCAGGATGAAGGAACCGCTATTCAACAGAAGCAAATGAAAAAAACATTTAAAGTAGATAAGAAAAACGGAATAAGTATCAAACGAAAAGCCGCTAAAGATGGAAAGCTGCGCACGTCTGCCGTACGCTCCATTGATGGACTAGCAATCAACCAATCGGCTGTCTTAACAGAGGACGATCCAGTTGATTTATGGTTTTTAAGCACGTCTTCACCCCAGGCACTCATCAGCCGGATTACCTCTTCAAATCCTGATTATTTCGTCCAATTATTTGTTGTTGATTATGAAACAGGACAAGCCTACCCAACGGATCTCATTCAGCCGGCTGGCAGTCTTCTTGGGTTAACCAATTTACCAGCTGGTGATTACGCATTTGGTATCACAAGCGGTGGAGACTTCGGAGACTCCTACACGTTACAGGTTAATGCAAAAAATCCACCTAATTTCACAGGTGCTGTATCTCTATCGTCAACCCTGCAATACTTTGTAGCTGAGTATGCAAATGGTGATGTATTTGCAAATGGCACAAAAGTATATAACAAGCAATCGAAGACAGCAGATTATGAATGGAAGCGTGTGTTTTATTTCTCATATGATGGAAAATATGAACAGAGAACCCATTCGATTTCAAGTGTGAAAGTGAAAAGCATTTCGGCACCAGTGTCGTACTCAGCTCCTTATGCGAGTTCCTCAGAGGCCATTCTCGTCTACTTAGATGTGGAGACATTGTTTATGTACCATCAATCATCGTTTGCAAGCGGGCAATATTATCATGATACCTTTGTTGATACTCTCGGGAAGACAACACCAAGACGCCTAGACCTTGATGATTTGACAAATTACGGCGATCATATTTTAGCCGTTGATTTAAAAACAGGAAAGCCGATTGATTTCTTCAGTGTTCTTAATTTTTACTATGCTGCAGGGATCGAGAAGCTGCCAACAATTAAAACATTGAATTAAGAAAGGCGGTTGACATCAAATCGCCACATGTGTAGAGTAAAGATAATTAAATGACAAAAGTCCACTAGGGGAGTCATGTATGACTGAGACAAGAGAAAATCTTGGACCCTTTGAACCTGATCTAGTTCGTACTAGCGGAGGGAAGTGGAGCTGGACCTTGTCTTATTCATGATTGAATTGATAAGAAGGCCGCTCCATTTGGGGTGGCTTTTTCATTTATTCAACTGAAGAAGAGGAGGCTTTTTTTATGACATTTTCAACGCAATTAAGGAAAGAAGCGGAACCATTATTTGAAGCCATTTATCAGCATCCGTTTGTCAGAGGGCTGGCAGCAGGAAAGCTTGAAAAGGAACAGATCATTCATTACGTCAAACAAGATGCAGAATACTTACATGCATTTATTAAAATTTATGCGGCAGCAATCAGCAGGTGTACAGATAGAGAGGACATTGCCTTTTTCCATCAGCAGATGGCTTTTGTACTAGATAGTGAGACGCATCCTCATCAAAACCTTTGCCGAGTGGCAGGTGTAGCATATGATGAGCTTCAAGGTGCTTCGTTGGCGCCGAGTGCTCATCACTATATTCATCACATGCTGCAAGTCGCACAGGGAGGCACACTTGGAGAAATTATTGCTGTTTTGCTTCCTTGCCCTTGGACATATTGGGAAATAGGCAAACGAATGCTTTCAGACGTGCAGCCTGACCCGGCACATCCATTTTATGAGTGGATCACGTTTTATGGCGGGTTAACTGACTCTGTTACAGTTGAGCTTTGCAAAAGGCTTGATCAGTGGGCGGAAGGAGCAAGTGAGAAAGAAAAAGAAAAAATGAAACAGCACTTCTTCTTAAGCTGTCAGCTTGAGTACAAATTCTGGGAAATGGCGTTCACTGTGGAAGAGTGGCCAGTCAAGCTGGAGGTGCATTCATCATGACGTGGAAGATGAAAGAAGTCGTCCTTGCCGTGATTCTATCTGTGGCGTGCGGTGTGATCTACTTAGGGTGGTCCACTCTTTATTTACCGATTACAGCACTTGTGGGTCCAGCAGGAGGCAATATCATGTTTGGGATTTGGGTGATTGCCAGTCCAATCGTCGCTTATATCATCCAAAAGCCGGGAGCTGCCCTCATTGCAGAAACAGCCGCAGCCTCCGTGGAATTACTGACAGGCAGCCACTTCGGTCTTTCAGCTCTGCTGATTGGTGTATGCCAAGGACTTGGGGCAGAAATCGCCTTCGCTCTTTTTGGTTATAAACGATATCGCATGTGGACACTTATGCTGTCTGGTGCCTTTGCAGCTGTTGGAGCGATGGCATATAGCCTGATGGCCAATGGATTTGGTTATTACACGCCTCAAGTTTTACTCATGACACTTGTGACTCAAATCATCAGCGGTATGATACTTGGGGGATGCTTAGCGAAAGTTGTAGTGGATGCATTATCCAAGACCGGTGTACTGAATCAATATGCCATCATGAAAGAAAAACGAAACAAAGGTGAACAGCATGGATTCATTTCTCGCGTGCAATAATCTCACTGTCCGTTTTTATGAACAGCCTAAGCCCGTTCTGCATGAAGTATCTCTTTCTATTCAAAAAGGGGAAAAGGTGCTCATTTTAGGGCCAAGCGGAAGCGGAAAATCCACGCTCATTTCGGTTCTTGCTGGAATTATTCCAGAACATATGGAAGCAGACGTGCAGGGAGAAGTGATGTTACAAAGACATACAGGCGTCATGTTTCAAGACCCTGATTCCCAGTTTTGTATGCACCGGGTCAATGAAGAAATTGCATTTAGCTTAGAGAACCGTTCTGTACCTCGTGAAGAGATGGATGACATCATTCGGCATCTCATGCAAAAAGTACAACTGGATGTCGATCCGAATACAGATATTCACACATTATCAGGCGGCATGAAGCAGCGATTGGCGCTTGCTTGTTTACTAGCGTTAGAGCCGGATGTTCTGTTCTTTGATGAACCGACTGCACAGCTTGATCCAGCAGGCAGAATGGAGATATTTCAGCTGCTACAGCAGCTTGCAGCTGATCAGGATCAAACCATGATTTTTGTGGAGCATGTGCTAGACGGTGTCATCGAATGGATGGACCGGGTTATTTTATTAGATGATCAAGGCTGCATTTTGGCAGATGGATCTCCGAAAGATGTGATGACAGCATATGAGGGAGAAATGAAAGAGGCAGGCATTTGGCGTCCAAAAATATTTCCCGAGAAATGGTCCACTATTATTCAAGATCCATTTCACCCACTGAGTCAAACACTTATGCAAACCTTTGAGTCAAGCAAAGAGCGGCGTGAGAAAGTCCGATCAACAGATCGAGAGACAATCATTCGAACAGAGGATCTTCAATTAAGCTACGGGAAAAAAAGGATTATGAATGACCTTCGGTTGGATATAAAAGCAGGAGATTGGGTGGCGATCATCGGGGAAAATGGAAGCGGAAAAAGTACATGTCTCAAACATTTAATCCGCTTAGAGCCAATCAAAAAAGGCCATATTTTCTTAAAAGAAAAACATCTCAAAAAGTGGTCTGACCGATTACTATATGAAAAAGCAGGCTTTGTTTTTCAAAATCCAGAGCTGCAATTTATACAAGACACGGTGTTTGATGAAATCGCATTTGGCGGAAGACAGCGAAATTGGCCAGAATCAGTTGTACAAGAAAAAACGGTTCAGCTATTGGAAGAGTTCGGCTTAGAGAAGCATGCGAAAGCACATCCTTTCACCTTAAGTTTAGGGCAAAAAAGAAGATTAAGTGTCGCCACAATGCTTCTTTTTGATCAGGATGTATTAATGTTAGATGAACCGACTTTCGGGCAGGACGAAAAAACGGCGAAGGAATTAATCAGACGTTTAAAAGAGCGCCAACGCCAAGGCACCACTGTTATGATGGTCACACATGATATGGAGATCGTCGATGAGTGCGCAGATCAGGTGCTGCTTTTTCACCAAGGAGAGCATGTGTATGATGGCACGCCTTATGATTTATTTTCAAATCAGAAACTCGTTGATTCTTATCAGCTGAGAGTGCCTTTGCATTATCGCTATGTGGCTGAAAGAAAGGACGTGCTGACGATTGCAAAGTAATCACTCCTTTCTATCCACTGTGAATCCAGTTATGAAATTACTCGCTCACCTTCTTGCAATGTGCTGTCTGATGGCGATTTCTGATCCTAAAACAACGTTCATCATCTGGCTGTTTGCTCTGGGCATCGGGCTTGTACTAGGCAGTTGGAATATCAAGTATCTTATCACAAGATTTATCCCTTATTTGATCTTTTTTATTCTTGTGTTTTGGATGATGGCGGCCTTCGGCAAGGGGGATCATACTGTTTGGAAGTGGGCCTGGTTTCATGTCACAGAGGAGAGTTTAAGAAATGGACTCACCATATCTCTCAGAATGCTTGGCTTTGTGACATTTGGTCTCCTTTTTACCTCCACAACAGATTTGACAGCCTTTATGATGAGCTTAATACATCAATGCCGAATGTCACCAAAATGGGCGTATGGAATGCTTGCCGGCTTCCGGTTTATCCCGTTGTTTCAAAGTGAATTGAAGCAAATGAAGGCTGCGCATAAAATCAGAGGCTACAAGCAAAAAAACAGCTGGAAAGCCTTTATACGTTATGCACTACCCCTTTTCACGCAGGGCGTACGAAAATCTGAACGCCTAGCGATTGCGATGGAAGCAAGAGGCTTCACAGGGACGAGGGAGCGAACGTATTATCATATCATCAGCACCTCATGGATCGACTATTTGTATCTTTTTTTCATAGGTGTCAGTGTCTCCATATGCATTTTCTTTTTTTAAAAACACCCACATTCTCTTGATAGAATGTGGGCTTTTTATATGTCTTAGGTCATTTGATTGATATTAGTACACATTGCAGGCTGGAATAGATCATATAAAGAACCGATAAAGAAGGTGTACTGAGAAAAAGAGAGGATGAACGTGAGCGAATGTCACAGAGAATTGATAACATAATAGACGCTTTACCAATCATTGGACTAGCTATGAGAGAGCAACTAACCTTTTCTGTTTTAGGGAAAGAGAAGGTTCTTTATTATCAGCAACATGGGAACATTGATTTAGGTTTTAAAGCTGGTGATACAGTGGCTGATGGATTTCAAAACTTTGCGATGCTGAAAAATGGGAGAGAGCCATCGTTTATCCAAATCCCGAAAGAAGTATACGGGATTCCTATGGATATCGTAGCCGTCCCGATTACAGATGAGACTGGTCAAGTTGCCGCTGCCTTCTGTGTTGCATATGACCAAACCAATCAACAACGATTAGATCACATCATGACGGAGAGCAACCAAGCTTCCGAAAAACTAGTCGCGATGGTACAGCAAGTTGCCGCACATTCAGAGGAACTACAAGCGACAAGTGAACAAATTCTACAAAATACGAAAACCACTGTCGAAAATTCCTCTAAAATCAATCAAGTGTCCAATCTCATCAAAGGTATCTCTGATCAAACGAACTTACTCGGACTCAACGCATCCATAGAGGCTGCAAGAGTAGGTGAAGCAGGGGCAGGCTTTGGAGTGGTCGCAACAGAAGTGAGAAAGCTATCCACTCATGCGAAGCAAGCGACAACTGATATCGAAACAGCGCTAAAAGATGTACAGAGCTCTATTAAAGGAATGGAAGAAGAAATTTCACAAATTGTGGCTTCCTCTGAACATCAAGCAGAGCTTGTCGGCACTTTTACAAAAATTATTGAAGGACTTCACGAAACAAACGAAACGATGAAAACATTGGCAGACGACTTAGTAAACTATCAAGTGAAATAAAAACTTCACGGACCAAAACCTCCAGCTGTATCGGAGGTTTTTTAACGTTTTAAGGTGAGATATGTGTCAGGATATTGACCGGTTGATCGCTGACAGGCAGGGTACACTTCTGTATGATAGAAAAAGAGAGACCAGTTTGGTCTTTAGACCTATTCATAAGGAGGAAGATCATCATGACACTATCAGCGAAGCTGCAAGAAATACTCGCGCCCTACCGTCCGTTGTTAAAGCAAACCGAAAAACCAATGATTCAATTAAAGATGAAACAAGGAAAAACAGGACCATACGACAGCAAAATAGCTGGTGATCCTTACTTCCCAAAAAACGACGTATATCCAGTTGACGGTGAAGGACACCCTATGAAGCTTTTGGCACAAATGAATTTCGGTCAGCTGCCGAAGCTGAAAGATTATCCAGAAACAGGACTTCTGCAAATCTTTATTTCTGTGCATGATGATCTTTATGGGATGAATATTGACCATAAAACAGAGCAAAAAGATTTTCGGATCAAATTCATTGAGGAACCTTTCTTAGCAGAAGAAGAGTTATTAACTGATTTTTCTTTTGTGAAAATCCCAGATGATTTTTATTTTCCTGTCACGAAGGAAGGCGCGATTACAGGTGAATTATCAAGCGAAACGATCAGCGTAGGAGATTTTCGATTTGAAAAAGTCACAGGCAAACAAAGCTGGGACCTATTTGAAGATGCGAATGTTGATGCTGATGAAGCAGATGCCCTGCTAGATGAATTTTATGACATAGCGAGTGGCTTTGGTCATAAATTAGGCGGGTATCCAGGGTTTACACAAGAGGACCCGCGTACATATGTAGATCAAGAACATACCGTTCTATTATTGCAAATTGACTCAGATGATGAAGTTGACCTGCTGTGGGGAGATTGCGGGATCGCCAACTTTTTTATCAAACCAGAAGACCTCAAACGGAAAAATTTCGAGAATATCGCCTATAATTGGGATTGCTCCTAATTTTGTAAAAAACACTCTTCATAGAGTGTTTTTGTGTATGTTTTTAGCCTTTTTTGCCCCTATTTCGTCATTTTTGAGAGGTAATATGTCATTCTTTCTAGTTGACCGTATCAAAAAAAAATGTAAAATCATCTTAAAGTCCTCTTTTTTGAAGATAATAATAAAATGACATATCAATCTACAATGAGATGCTCGAAAAAGTGGAATGTACTGGGGGGTATCAATTGATCATTTCGAAAGTAATCAATAATAATGTAGTCAGTGCGTATGATGACGAGCAGCATGAACTGGTCATTATGGGCAGAGGGGTCGCGTTTCAAAAGAAAAGCGGAGACCCGATTGACGAAGAACGTATCGAAAAAGTATTTTCCATTCAAAATAAAGATATATCAGAAAAATTTAAAACCCTGCTTTATGATATTCCAATCGAGTATATGCAAGTGTGTGAGGCGATTATTGATTATGCGAGAACGACCCTTAACAAAAATTTAAATGACAGCATCTATGTGACGTTGACGGATCATATCACCTTTGCCATCGAACGTCATCAAAAAGGAATGGACATCAAAAATGCTTTGCTCTGGGAAATTAAACGGTTGTACAAAGAGGAGTTCATGTGCGGTGTAGAAGCGATACGTATCATACAGGACAAGCTCAACATCCATCTTCCTGAGGATGAAGCAGGCTTTATTGCCATGCATATTGTCAATGCAGAGCTCAATGAGGAAATGCCAAATGTTATTCAAATCACGAAGCTCATTCAAGATATTTTGAATATCGTAAAGTATCACTTTCAAATTGATTTGGACGAGGAATCATTAAATTATTTCCGTTTTGTCACGCATTTAAAGTTTTTTGGGCAGCGCCTGTTTAACGAAACACAAATGGAAAATCAAAATGAATTTCTGTATGAAGTGGTAAGAGAAAAAAACACAGCAGCTTTCCGATGCGCCGAAAAAATTAATGCGTATGTTCAAAAAGAACACAACCGAAGTCTCATAGAAGATGAGATGTTATACTTAACTTTGCATATCGACAGAGTAATAAAAAGAAAATAAATTCAAAAAGAAAGCGTTGACATCACAAAATTAACATGATAATTTATAACTATAAACTAAATAACCCACAATCTTTTAGGATTGTTACTGATCAAGCAGGCAAAACCTAAATCATTGTCCCTATCTCTGATAAGGCATGATTTAGGTTTTTTTATATCTAAAGACTTATAAAATTCAATAATGATCAATCGCTATGAAGGATTGTTACTGATCAAGCAGGCAAAACCTAAATCATTGTCCCTATCTCTGATAAGGCATGATTTAGGTTTTTTTATATCTAAAGACTTATAAAATTCAATAATGATCAATCGCTATGAAGGATTGTTACTGGTTAAGCAGGCAAAACCTAAATATCGATTAATGTCTGAATCGCTATTTTTCGGGCATTAATGGATGTTTAGGTTTTTTCTATATCAAGATTTAATCAACGATTGGAGGGTAATACAATGAACCACAAACAAACAGCAAAAGAAGTTTTAGAGCTTGTCGGCGGTGAAAAGAATGTCAAGCACGTCACGCACTGTATGACAAGACTTCGCTTCAACTTATACGATGAAAGCAAGGCGGATAAGGAGCAACTGCAATCAACAGATGGCGTCATGGGTGTGAATCAAAGCGGCGGTCAATACCATGTCATTATCGGCAATGATGTCTCAAATGTCTATCAAGCGATGATTGCTGACTCAGGCCTGTCAATAGATGTAAAGTCAGGCGGTACAGAAGAAGCATCAAAACAAAATGTGATATCAAAGCTTTTCGATTTTATCTCTGGTGTCTTCACGCCGATTCTTCCAGCCATTGCTGGAGCCGGTATGATCAAAGGGATATTGGCACTGATGCTGACGTTCCAGTGGATATCAGATAAAAGCAGTACGTATGCGATTTTAACAGCTATCGGAGACGGAGCCTTTTACTTCTTACCGATTCTGCTTGCTGTAAGCGTAGCTAAAAAGCTTGGCACAAATCAGTATATCGCCGCTGCCATTGCAGCAGCAGCACTGCATCCGCAGTTAACCGCTTTACTGGGCGCAGGAAATACAGAATTTCTAGGCTTGCCAGTGGTTGCCGTTGTGTACTCTTCATCGGTGATTCCAATTCTACTCACAATCTGGCTCGGCTCATATGTTGAAAGATTTGCAGAAAAATATAGTCCGAAATCATTAAAAATTATCCTTGTTCCAACTGTTACACTTCTTGTCGTTGTACCAATTATGCTCATAGCGGTTGGACCGCTTGGCGCAATTATCGGAAATGGCCTTTCAGGCGGAATTGATTTATTGTTTAAACATGCAGGTATTTTAGCCGGACTTTTGATCGGCGGCTTCATGTCACCATTGATCATTACGGGCATGCACTATGCGCTTGTTCCAATCATGATCAACAATATTACATTAAACGGTTTTGACTACATTATTCCAATGATGTTTGTTGCAAATATGGCACAAGCTGGCGCAGCATTCGGTGTTTTCTTAAAATCAAGAAACAAAACATTCAAATCATTGGCGATGTCTACAAGCATCACAGCGTTAATGGGGATTACTGAACCTGCTATGTATGGTGTGAACATGAGATTGAAAAAACCGTTCATTGCAGCTCTTATTGGTGCAGCAGCAGGCGGCGTGTTCATGTCCATCTTTAAAGTGAAATCATATGTGGTGTCTGGATCAGCAGGTATTCCAGGTATCCCAACGTTCATCGGACCAACGTTTGTCTACTCAATAATCGGTTTAGTCATCGGCTTTGCTGTGGCAACCATCATGACACTTGTACTTGGATTCAAGGATGTACCAGTGAAAGATGAAACAAAAGCAGACAAACCGGAAGAAAAGAAAGATACAGAAGCGCTTCAAAATCAAGTGGTACAAAGCCCACTTGAAGGTCAATTAAAGCCGCTAAATCAAGTAAATGATGCAACATTCTCTAATGAAATCATGGGTAAAGGTACTGCCATTGTACCAACAGTTGGACGTGTTGTTGCACCGTTCAACGGCAAGGTTGAAACCATTTTCCAAACAAAACATGCGATTGGATTAAAGAGTGACAAAGGTACAGAGCTTCTCATCCATGTTGGGATTGATACGGTGAAGCTTGGCGGAAAGCATTTCACAAGTCATGTGCAGTCCGGTGATCTTGTTCAAGCAGGAGATGTGCTGGTTGAATTTGATATCAAGGGTATTCAGCAAGAAGGCTATGATGTCACCACGCCTATTATCGTCACCAACACAAACGATTTTGCACGAGTTGATGCGAAAACAGATGGAACGATCACAGAGAAAGAGACATTGCTCACAGTCAGTGTCAAAGAAAATGAGGAGGTCATTCAACATGAACAAGTTAGAAAAAACATTTCCTAAAGGTTTCTTATGGGGCGGCGCTGTTGCTGCCAACCAAATTGAAGGCGCTTATAACAAAGGTGGAAAAGGCTTATCTACAGCTGACGTATCTCCACATGGCATTATGCACCCATTCGATGAATCAATGAAAGACCTTAACTTATATCATGATGCAATCGACTTCTACCATCGCTATAAAGAAGATATTGCACTCTTTGCAGAAATGGGATTCAAGTGCTTCAGACTATCGATTTCTTGGCCGCGTATTTTCCCAAATGGCGACGATACTGAACCAAATGAAGAAGGTCTTGCTTTCTATGACAAAGTGTTTGATGAACTTCACAAGCACGGGATTGAGCCAGTTGTGACCATCTCTCATTATGAAATGCCTCTTGCACTTGTGAAAAACTATGGCGGATGGAGAAACCGTAAGCTTGTGGATCTTTACGAAACATACGCTAAAACATTGTTCACGAGATATAAAGACAAAGTGAAATATTGGATGACTTTTAACGAAATCAACGTCGTGTTACATGCCCCTTTCACAGGTGGCGGACTTGTATTTGAAGAAGGCGAAGACGAGAAAAGCATTCAATATCAAGCAGCCCATCACCAATTTGTTGCAAGTGCTTTAGCTGTTAAAGCGGGACACGAAATCATTCCAGATGCGAAAATTGGCTGTATGATTGCAGCTATGACCACATATCCGTACAGCTCAAGACCAGAAGATATGTTTGCTGCGATTGATCAAGACCGTAAAACATTGTTCTTCTCAGATGTACAGGCAAGAGGCTACTATCCAGGATACATGAAACGTTATTTACGTGAAAATGGAATCACCATTGAGTTCCAAGATGGTGACGAAGACATTTTAAGAAACCATACAGTGGACTATATCGGCTTCAGTTATTATATGAGCTTTGTGGCAAGTACAGATCCTGCAATCCTTGATCAGGCTGAAGGTGGGAATCTATTTGCAGGCGTGAAAAACCCATACCTTGAAGCAAGTGATTGGGGCTGGCAAATTGATCCGAAAGGACTTCGTACGACGCTTAATCAGCTGTATGACCGCTACCAAAAACCATTGTTTATCGTAGAAAATGGCTTGGGCGCTGTCGATCAAGTGGAAGAGGACGGATCGATTCAAGACGATTACCGGATTGATTACCTCAGAAGCCACTTGCTAGAGGCAAGAGAAGCGATCGCAGACGGAGTAGACCTGATCGGTTATACAAGCTGGGGCCCAATTGACCTTGTCAGTGCTTCAACTGCTGAAATGAAAAAACGCTACGGCTTCATTTATGTCGACCGTGATAATGAAGGAAACGGTACATTAGATAGAAAGAAAAAGAAAAGCTTCGATTGGTATAAACAAGTGATTGCTACGAATGGTGATTATTTAGATGTATAAAAGAAAGAGACAAACCGCTGATGATGCGGTTTGTCTCTTTTTTCGTCAAGGGACTATGACGTCCACACTTGATCAGCAATCTCAATCACATGACGCAGCTTTTCCCATTGCTGCTCTTCTGTTAACAGATTGCCTTCCTCCGTGGATGCGAATCCGCATTGTGGACTCAAACAAATTTGGTTGATGTCTACATATTGAGCCGCTTCCTCGATTCGTTTTTTGATTTGTTCAACCGGCTCAAGCTCACCGTACTTTGAAGTCACAAGACCAAGTACGATTTGAAGATTTGGGTTCTTCACATATCGAAGAGGCTCAAATCCGCCAGAACGATCGTCGTCAAATTCTAAAAAGAGGCCATCAAGATCTAAACCAGCAAAAATCGTTTCTGCCGCTGCTTCGTAACCACCTTCAGCTGCCCATGTTGATTTAAAATTGCCACGGCAAATGTGCATTGTGATGACTAAATCCTCTGGGCGATCGGCAACGGCTTCATTGATTGTTTTTGCAAACGACTCACGAAGTTCATCTTCCTCGCGGCCAAAGGCTTTGATTTGTTCATGACCTTTTTCAGAAAAGAACACTGCCCATGCCGTATCATCTAGCTGCAAGTAGCGGCAGCCTGCATCATAAAAAGCACGGATGGCTTTCTTATACGCCTGGGCCACATCATGGTGGAAATCATCTAAGCTGTCATACACACCTTCATCAAGCTTTCCACGGAAAAAGAGCATATTCGGACTTGGAATCGTCATTTTTGCCGTATGATCACCAGCGATGCTGTGAAGGAAGCGGTAATCTTCTAGCATTGGGTGCTCTGTAAAATCGATTTTACCCGTTACCTTAATGCCTCGTGCTTTTGTCGTTGTGTTGTGGAATTGAATGCCCTGATCTGCTTCAAATCCTTCGACCCCATCAAGTCCTTCAAGAAAGTCAAAATGCCACCATGCACGTCTGAATTCTCCGTCTGTCACAACCTCTAATCCAATCTCCTTTTGCTTCTCCACAATACGTGTGATTTCTGCATTTTCAATTTGTCGGAGCTGCTCTGCTGTCAGCGTACCGTCTGCTTTTTGCTTACGTGCTTCTTTGATGCGCTCTGAACGGAGTAAACTTCCTACTTGATCTGCGCGAAATGGCGGCTTTGTTGTTTTCTTTCCAATGGTTTGTACTTGTGTCATGCTGAATCCCTTCCTTCTACAGGTTGAATATCAAATAAAAAAGCTCTTCCTTGGATAAGGAAGAGCATCATATACTGTGAGATCTCTGCCTTATCTTCAAACAAGCGTGTGCTTGCTTAAGGAATTAGCACCATTCTGTTCCTAGGAACAGCGGTTGCCGGGTTTCACAGGGCCAGTCCCTCCACCACTCTTAATAAGGTTACCTTTTGATTCAATTTTCTTAATATACACAATTATTCAATCTTTTCGAGAAAAAGTCAATGGCTTTTACAATTTATTTTCCTACATAAACAAATCAGCGACAAGAACACCAGCTAGTCCGACAAGTGAAAGAACAGTGACCATCAATGTCCATGTTTTAAAGGTTTGGGCCATTGACAGGTTAAAGTATTCTTTATAAATCCAGAAACCCGCATCATTCACGTGAGAGAACGTAATACTTCCGGCACCTGTTGCGATCACCATTAATTCCGGGCTGACACCCGTTAATCCAATAAGTGGTGCAGAAATGCCAGCCGCGGTGAGACCGGCGACAGTTGCTGACCCTAATGATACACGCAGGACAGCAGCAATCAGCCAGGTGAGGAGCAGGGGAGAAAGAGTGCTTCCTCGCATGATCCCCGCAATGTATTGATCGACGCCGCTATCGATGAGCACCTGTTTAAAAGCGCCGCCGCCTGCAATAATTAATAGAATCATTGCAATGGAGCCAATAGAATCCGTGATCGACTTCATGACTTCCTGCATGCTTTTGCCCCTGCCAAGTCCAAACGTGTAGATGGCAAGCAGCACTGAGATTAATAGCGCAATCGCCGGTTCACCTAAAAACTCAGCTGTTGGCAAGAATGGAGAGGATGGGAAGAAAATTTCTAAAAATGCTCTGAATGTCATAAGTAATACAGGCAAAACAGCGGTAAAAATGCTAATCCCGAAGCTTGGCATTTCCTCTTCTGTAAATTCCTTTGGATTAAATAAGTTTTTCGGTATATGTGCATGCAATTGATCTTTTTGAAATAGTTTCGTAAACAGTAGTCCGCCTACTAACACAGCAGGAATTGCTAAAATAATTCCAACTAACAACGTTTGTCCCATGTTTGCTTGAAAGACATTGGCAATGGCTGTCGGCCCTGGATGAGGAGGGAGGAAGCCATGTGTTGTGATGAGTGCAGCGACGAGCGGCATGCCAACATACAACACAGGAAGTCTTGCGGCTTGAGCAATGGTAAAGACTAATGGAATTAAGATAATGAATCCGGTTTCATAAAACAGAGCAATTCCAATAACAAATCCAGTCAGCATTGTTGCCCATTGGATTTTCCCAATGCCGAATCGGTCAATGAGCGTCATCGCAATGCGCTGGGCGCCGCCAGAATCAGCCATCAATTTACCGAGCATCGCTCCAAAACCGAGAACCAGTGCTAGATGCCCGAGTGTACTACCGAGTCCTTTTTCGACGGAAGCAATCGCTTCAAGTGGTGACATACCTTCTAAAACAGCAACAATTAAAGAGACAATAATCAACGAAATGAAAGCGTTTAACTTAAAGACAACCATGAGTAAAAGCAATAACAAAACGCCAAGTCCAATAAAAACTAACGACATGGTCTTTCCTCCTTTGTGGTGCATAAGGGAGCGAGAACACTCCCTGCGCTTTATCCTTCAAGTATTTCTACAGCTTCTTTTAACGTATCCTTTGAGCCAACATTTCCCGGGAAAATCACGTAAGAAATGAAGGGGAATTTACTTTCTTCTCCTGTTTGCCAAACGGGAATACCAGGTTTAATTTGACCTGCAACAGTCGCACGTTTGACGCTAAGCCCTCTTGTTCCAATATCACTTGAGGTAATTCCACCTTTGGCAATGAGATATTTAGGGCGAATTGTGAGGCGCTGGACAATGCTTGTCACAGCATCACTAATTTGAACGGAAAGCTTTAATTCCTCCTCTTGACGATTGTCCCCAAGGTCAAGGCGTTCTCTTCTTGTATAAACAGCAACAGATTGACCTGATGCTAACAGCATTTCGGTTTGCTCAATCACGCGGTCAATTTCCTCTTGAAATTCTTCGGGTTCTAACACGAGATGTGTATTAAATTCAATAAAAGCGATCTCTTTATTTTGCTGCAGCGCTCTTAATTGTTCCGTTGTTTTTTTGACATGAGAACCAACCATGATAAGACCACCGTTTGGGCTTTCTTCTTGTATCAAGTCTTTTCTTGTTAATAAGGATTGGTCGTGGATGCCGCCAAGTACTTTTGTGAGAGCAGCCGCACTTCTGAAAATAAATTGCTGACCTGCTTGGGTGGCATCAATGAGGGCGGTGACAAAGACTTTGACATCGTCATAATCTACAGCGTTCACAGCCACCTTTTGAAAATCCTTCACGGTCATGAGCTGCTCCTTGATTTGATCAATGCGTAAAGCCCGTATATCTTCTAACGAAATGTAGGTGGTGTTCTTTTTTGTGAACGTTCCGCCTGATTTTTCTTCAATCCACTCCCCGAGATGAGACGACTGAAAGCCGAATGTGCGGTCTCGTGCAAATTCTGTATCACCAGCAGGAATCAAGTCGTGTCCTTCCTGTACGTAGTGGATATTGTTGATCGTAAAGCGTCCGCCTTCTTGGAAAAAGGGAAGAATGATTTCTCCGTCAAATTGGAAGGAGCTTCGTTGTTCAATGGTTGTTCTGAGTACTTCAGTTTCCAGCGGAAAGTGTCCACGCAGGGTAGAATCTCCCCGGCTGACAATGATGAAATCTTGATGAAGCCGCTCAGCTACTTTCACAATCGTTGAAGCAATCGTTTCGTGCGCAGCGGCAGTTTCTTTCTCAGTCATACTGCGAGAATTGGTTAAAATAAAGAACATACGGCTGTCTTCAAGAAAACCGGCTTCAATGCTTTCCTCTGACCAATCAGTGAAAACAGAGACGCCATGTACGGTTTGAATACCTGTTGGATCATCGTCTAATACAATGATTTTATGCTGAAAATGGCTTAGTGCTTGTTCATATGCCGTTTGAATGCTCTTTGAATCCGCTTTCGGAATGGCATTCAGTATTTCAGTGCTTTGCATCATGATCATCTCATCCTTTCTTCACTTCGACATGAGCCATTTTTTCGTAATATTGAACAATGCCGCCATGATCAAGTCCAGACTTTCCGTCTGCTTTGAGGGCATGGAAAATTTCAAGCAGCTGACTAGAAAGAGGGAGAGGAACGCCGATATCATGGGCAGTTTCCATCACATTGGTTAAATCCTTTAAGTTGATGTCGATGCGTCCGCCAGGTTCAAAGTTTCGATCCAAAATCAGTGGGACCTTTGCATCGAGAACGGCGCTCCCTGCCAGTCCGCCACGGATCGCTTCATACATTTTATCAATTGCAATGCCTGATTTAGCGGCAAGAACGAGCGCCTCAGACATAGCAGCAATATTTAAGTTGACGATGATTTGATTGGCAAGTTTAGCTGTTGTCCCGCTTCCGTTTGTCCCAACTAATACGACTTCTGTGCCCATCGCGAGCAGGACATCCTTTACTTGTTCGAAGATGGCTTCTTCGCCGCCAGCCATAATAGAAAGTGTCCCGTCTATCGCCTTTGGTTCTCCGCCGCTGACAGGTGCGTCGATAAATTCTACCTGGTGCTGTTTTGCTAGGGCGGCCAATGCTCTAGAGGTAACTGGTGAAATAGAGCTCATATCTATGATGACTGTGCCAGGTTTAGCTGTAGCTAAAATGCCATGATCACCTGATATAACTGCTTCTACATGCTCGCCTTTAGGAAGCATCGTGATGATGACATCGCTTTCAGAAGCTGCCTCAGCTGCTGAAAAAGCGCCCTTTGCTCCTGCTTCTTGTAATGCTCGAATGGCTTCCTCGTTCAGATCAAACACAGTCACAGTATGACCGGCTTTTAATAGATTGAGTGCCATAGGTTTTCCCATAATTCCTAGTCCAATGAATCCAATCTGTTTTGTCACTTTGTCCGCCTCCCATATAGAAAACCCTTACAAAAAGCGCTTTCTTTTCTGAATGTTAGTATATATACTATCTAATTTAAATAATAGTAGAAAAAAAACTATTGTTCATTTAATGTACATGACGTGATAGGAACGTGTCAACGGAAAATATGAGAAAAGTCACAAAAAAAGACCGGAATCAGCTCCGGTCTTATGCGTTCATGTTTTATTTTTAGCTACGGCTAATCGAGATCGTTTCACGTTTTCAATGGCATTTGATCCTAGCTCTAAAACAGCTGCGACATAAAGAACATCAATGATGACGAGCTGGTTAATACGGGAGATCATAGAGTCGGATCGATATGTTGTTTCCCTTGATGAACTGAGCAGGTGAAAGTCAGAGCGCTTTGCGAGCTCTGATTTCGGATAGCTCGTGATAGAGGCAATTGCTGCCCCCTTTTCTTTTGCAAATTGCACGGCATCAAGAATTTCTCTGCTCTCTCCTGAATGGGAGATCGCGACGATAAAATCGTGTTCCGTGGCGTGTGTTGCAATCATATTCATCATATGTGGATCACTGCACAGACTCACTTCAAAACCAAGCTGGAGGAACTTATGATAAGCATCTCCTGCAATAAAACTGGACGCACCTGCTCCAAAGAAGACGGTTTTATGTGCCTGTTTCATTTGTTCGATAAATTGAGTCACGGCTTGATCTTCTAAAATATGCTTCATATCCTGAATAGAGTTTGTTGTTAACTCTATGACCTTATGTTTAATATCTGCTACACTATCAGATGCCTCGATCTCGCCGTATATGGATTGAGGAGTATTGGTCGCAATATCCTGCGCGACATGGACACGAAACACTTGGTACGATTCATAGCCAATTTTTCGTAAAAACCGAAAGATCGTCGTTTCACTTGTGTTGCATTCAGCGGCGAGTGCACTAATGGAATGAAGCACAACTTTCTGAGGGTTTTGTAAAATGTAATTGGCAATCTTTTTCTGGGTTGGGGACAAACTATGAAACGTTGTCCGAATATGACTAAAAATATTCTCTTCTATGATAAACACCACACTTCATCTAACATTCTACATTAAGCATACAGGAACTTATGAAAACGGTAAACAAACCCGATGTGGAAAAGAGAAGAATAATATGGAAATGACGCTTCTTTTGGTTCTTTTGTCACGGTATACTCAATTGGTAATAGACGAAAATAGGGTTTTTACTATGACAATGAAAAAAGGCCTAACGATCAGCCTGATTATTTTTTCGCTGATTGTTTCGTTGTTTGCTCCATTTGGATCTGTGGTTATGAAATCGCACCATACTATCAAGGAATTCCTATGATTCAAGTACCTGCAAAGGTGTATAAATAAAAAGAGAAACGGCCACTGGATGTGGTCGTTTCAGCGTGTAGACAAACCCTCGCATTCGTTGTCAGTCCTGCGCGCTGGTGCTCACGAATGTCAAATTCGCTCCGCGCCAGTGCTCGTTCTTCCTAGACTTCAAAGGTTTTCTATCACGCTGAAAAGAAGACAAAGGGCTAAAATAAAGATCATTTTAGCCCTTTGTCAACAATAATAAACGGCCACTGGATGTGGTCGTTTATTATTGTGTCTAAAACACGTTCTTACACAAACAAAAAGAACCCCTGATGAGGCTCTTTCTTTGAATTTATACTTGTTTAGGTGCATCGTTTAGTGGATGGCGGCGTTTGCCGTTGTAGTGGCGGCGCATACGAAAGATTTCAAACTCCGAAAGCTCTGCGCTTTTTCGTTTTTGGGTGCGGTTATCTTTTTTGAAAGAGAAAAGTAAGTAGCAGCAAAGTGAAGCGATAATCAATAAAATCATCATATGACATTCCTCCAATTCATCCTATTCTTTCAGTGTAGACAGGGTGAGTGATGTTTATAACTGAAAATAAGCAGCAGAATCGGTTTAGTTCTTAAGGTTTAGATGATCTGCTAATTTAGGTCTAAAATACTGGTTGTTTTTAACTATTATATTTCCAATTATTTCACTCGTCAAGAAGAATTTTTCTGGGGTTGTCTATATTAGTACGATTAAGTGTCACAAAAGTTTCAGAATATTGTAAACTTTTATTAAAAAACCGTTCCCGAACAGGAACGGTTGTAAACATGTCTATGCTTTTTCTTCAAATAAACGTGCGATTTCCACGATGACTTCTGTTGCTTTCACCATGTTCTCCACTGAAATAAATTCATATTTACCGTGGAAGTTTTCTCCGCCAGTAAAGATGTTTGGTGTTGGGAGACCTTTATATGAAAGCTGAGAGCCATCTGTACCGCCGCGTATAGGTTCGATCACAGGTGTCACTGAGCGGTTTTCCATTGCTTCATAGGCAATGTCCACAATATGTTTAACCGGCTCAATTTTTTCTCTCATATTATAATATTGATCCTGAATGCTGAGGGTGATACTGTTTTCGCCGTAGACCGCTTTTAAGTCATTTGCAATCTTTTCAAATAGTGCTTTGCGATTGTTGAACTTCTCTTTATCAAAATCACGGATAATATATTGCAGCTCTGCTTCTTCCACTTCTCCTACAAACTTCGTCAGGTGGAAAAAGCCTTCATATCCTTCTGTATACTCCGGAGATTCATCTGAAGGGAGTTTGTTGTGAAAGAGCATCCCGATCTTCGCAGCACTGACCATTTTGTCTTTCGCTGTACCTGGATGGACATTGTTTCCTTTAATCGATACCTTGGCACCTGCTGCGTTGAAGCTTTCATATTGAAGCTCTCCAAGCGGTCCGCCGTCAATGGTATAAGCATAGGAAGCGCCAAAGGCATCGACATCAAATTTGTGCGGTCCTCTGCCAATCTCTTCATCTGGAGTAAAGGCGACTCGAATCTTTCCATGCTTGATTTCTGGATGCTGAATGAGGTAATGCATGGCGGTCATAATTTCTGCGATACCTGCTTTGTTATCTGCACCAAGTAAGGTCGTGCCATCAGTGGTGATGAGCGTATGTCCTTGGTACTTTTGCAAATTTGGAAACTGTGCTGGAGATAACACGATATGTAAATCTTCATTTAACATGATGTCACCGCCTTGATAGTCCTCATGAAGCTGCGGTTTCACATTCTTGCCGGTGAAGTCAGTAGCTGTATCAATATGAGCCAGGAAGCCAATCGTTGGCACTTCTTTGTCGGTGTTAGATGGGATCGTTCCCATAACATAGCCGTTTTGATCCATTGTTACTTCTTGAATCCCGATGGATTTCATCTCTTCAACAAGCTGTCTCGCTAGGTTCAGCTGTCCTGCAGTAGATGGGCAGCTTTCTTTTTCTGCATCAGACTGAGTATCTACTTTCACATAACTTGTGAAACGCTTGATCATTTCCTCTTTCATCTATACGTCACTCCTTTTGTAGAATATGTTCATTTTATCACGTCTTGAATGCGCTTCATAACAAGAAAGGTTTTCTCTGGCAATTAGAGGGGAAAAAGGCCTACTTTTATTAGGCGATGTGCTGAATGGTTCTTTAGGGTGATTTTTTTGGGTGTCTTTTTATTTATAATGAGGACATATAAAATCATCCATTTGTACGTTAAATTGGGAGAAAGGGGTGCGAAAGTTGGATTCTAGTCAAACGCTGGCACTCGCTCAAAAGTTTCAGGAAGCGGCTGATGAGATTCGGCAGTCGAAGCAGCTGCTTGAGAATCGGCTGAAAGCAGTAGGATCAGGCTGGCAAGGAGAAGCAAAGAATAAATTTGATCAAAGCTTTGAGGAAACAACGGCACGCTATGATCAATTTGAAAAGGACTTGCTTGAAACGAGCCAGGAACTGCGGGATGCAGCAGTCAAGATCGAGGAGCGTAAAGCCGAAATTGCCAGAATGGAAGAGATTGAGCGAAAAAGACGAGAAGAACGGAGAGAAAGAAACCGAGAAGGGAAATGATGTGATGGCACGTGACATTGTGGTTGATCCAGATCAGCTGACAGGGCTGGCGAATGATTTTGTAGGTGAGCTTTCCGCCACCGAAACAAAGCACCACGATTTACATAGTGAACTGGATCATTTGATTTTAGGCTGTGATCCTCGGTATAGAAGCTGTTTTTCTGGTGTTGGGGACGCATGGAGTGCTGGACAAGCATTAATAAGCAAATTGAGCAGTGATGATATCGCGATTCGTCATGCAGCAGATAAAATGGTCGATGCAGATGATATTCTAAGGAAAATGTACAGCATCTATGATCAATATGGCACGCTCACGAGCTTAGCTGGTATCGTGATGATGCAGGCGAAATACTACGGGCTTGGGATGACAACCTTTATGAAAGAAAATGGCCGTTATGCAGCGCAGCATTCTAAGCTGCTGCTTGATTTGACCAGCCAGGTAGAAGGAACGAGATTTGACCGGCTAGCAAGGATTTGGCTGAGTAAAAAAGAATTATTAAAACGATCCAACTGGTCGATGGCTGATTTGGTCCATAAGAAATTCACAAAATTTTATCCTGACGATACGGTTGCGTTTACGAACAGTGTCCGCGATTTTACAAAAGGGAGTATCAATTGGAAGGACACGGCTGGAATCAAGTCTGTTCTGAAAAATGGGGCAAGATTTGCTAAAGGAAATGCCATCATTGCAACAGTTGTCACTGGTGCAACGGAAACGGTTGGCTGTGGTTTGAAAATGGCTGAGAACTATGCAGAATTCGGTGATCAGCCGGAAGTTCTTAAGCGTGAAAATGCAAAGGCTGTTGGAAATGCAGTGAATAATACGGTCTTTATCGCTGGCGGGTCCGTCGCAGGTGCCGTTGTCGGCGGCGCTCTCGGAAGCTTTGCGGGCCCAATTGGAACAGTTGTTGGTGGCGCCATTGGATCAGCAGTAGGTGGATTTATTGGAGAAAAAGTCGCCAAGCTGACATCCGGTTTTGCTGAACAGGTCGCAGTGAAATTAAAGGAACCGATTCATACAGTCGTGGATAAAGGGAAAAAAGCATTTGAGCTGGCGGGTCAAGGTGTGAAAGCAGTCAATGACACCATTGATCAAGCAAATCAGATGATACATAAAGGGATAGAACAAACAAAAGAAACCGCAGACTCGCTTATAAAGGGTGCAGGCGATTTCTTTAAGGGCGCATTTTCTTTTGGATAAGGAGAGATCAAGTTGGATCAGCTGAGTCTAAGTATCGAGGAACTCATCTTTAGTTTTTACAGTGAAGGCTATTTTGAACAAGGCATGTCCTTAAAGGAAGCCTATTATCCTGATGTAGAGGATGAACGTCTTGGGTTTTTGTTTGAAATTGCGTGCCGCTCTTTGCTGGCAAAAGACGTGCTGGAATTTCGAAACAGACAATACCGTTATAAAGCAGAATACCGTCATTTCATCCAGGCCATGAATGATGCATCTCATACCGTCAAGGCTTCAAGATTTGGAGAGTTAGATGAAGAAGTCAGTACCTCCTTTCATACGACGCAGGCGGGCGTGTATGCGCATCATACGCTTTATGATCAACAAGTGCATCAGATCCATAAACTGAAAGACGATCAGCAGGCAGAGGAGCAAGTGAAAGCCTTTTTGAGCATACACATGAGTGATCACCGCATACCTGTTATTAACCTGCAAGCAGAGGAATTTGAAATGCTGTTAGAGCAAGCAAGCGAAGGGAAAGATGAGTGTTTTTCCTTCCTTAATAAAACAGAGAATCAAGAACTCGTGAGGGCATTTGTTTCCGATGTGCAGGCGAGAAAAGGAAAGATGGATTCCCTTATGAAGGTAGCCTATGACAAAAACAATACGCCGGATGTGGAGTCCATGTTATTTGTTATACCAGGTGAGAAACATTCATGGCTTGTGTCGGGAATAAAGGAAAACGAATTTCGCATAGAGACGGCTCATAGAGACGGGTTACGTTCTATATTCTAATGGAGAAAAGGAGAATGACGCTTGAATCCAAGTGAAGTAATAGAAGTGAGGAGCAGACCCTTTCTAAGAGTATGGGCATTCTTAGCAACGGGCGGCTTTGGTATCATCGGTATTTGGCTATTTTCAGAAGCTCTTACATTTGAATCGAATTATATATTATTTTTATTTTTAGGCGGACTATTAGGCATTGTGTATGGCTGGATCTCCTTTTTAATGATTCTGCCGGCTTTTACGAAGAGGGGAAATGTGATTTTTCGAATTCAGCGCGGAGAGAATGGCGCTGTGCTGCATCGAGAGCAAACGATCCCTTTTCAAGACATTCAATCAATCGACATGCGCCGGCACCGTTACAGTATAAGGGGATTTCTCTTCATGGATGTGCTCATTCGGAAAATAGATGGGAAATTGATCAAGATTCCGGCGTACAGTATTTTAGATGAAGAAGTATTCGAGCAAACCGTCAAACAAGACATCTATCCATATTTAAATCGGGCTGCCCAAGAGAACTGGAAACAGCAGCATGGTCAGGTCGAAGAGCAGATCGACTAGGTTGTTTACGCCATGATTTCAAAGGATAGGACGCCACTTTTTCGAAAAAATCGTGTATGATGTCAGTAAAGACTGAACGCTCAAGAGGTGATGAGAGATGGACAAAGAGATGGTAATCGACCTCGTCACAGAACAAATGGCACGGATTCGAAAAGAAAAGAATTATACGCAGGACCGCATGGCTGAGATACTTGGTTTATCGAAACGGCATTTGCAGCAGGTCGAAAAAAACAGACTGCGCCTCAACTGGACACAAACTGCGGCCGTTTGTGCATTATTCAGGGATAGTGACATTTTAAAAGGGACACTTGGGGATGACCCGCTTGAGATTTTGGAAGTCGTGGCACATGATGAATTGCATCTATCTGTTGAACGTACAATTGGCGGAAAGGTTTGGTGGCGGACCTCGATAAAAAAAGGCACGTTTCGTCTCCAGCAAAATGTGCTGAGTCAGCATTACCGTATCTTAGATGATGAGAATTATCGCTATTATAGTTCGTTTAATAAAGAAGAAGCGAAGCGGCGGTTAGAGGAATTAAGCCAGCTGTCTTCACCTTATTCATAAGCAGCTGTTATCAAAAAGAAAAGAGAGGCGCCCGTATGATAGGGATCTCTCTTTTCTTTGTTTATACTTTCAGAGTGTTTTTCGCCCGAATAAAGGCAACAAGCTGTTTGATTTCTTCATCGGTTAGTGGAACGCCATCTACGAGGATGGTTCCTTCTTTTGCTTCCGTCAGTTCAATTTTGATATCAGAGATTTTGCGCTTTATCTCTGGCTCGTCCGTTCTACCAAGTAAAAAATCAATGGACGTATCATACAAATCAGCCAGCAGCTTCACTGCTTCAAGCGAAGGTCGTCGGTACCCAGATTCGTAACCGGCATAGGTGCTTTTGGCGATACCTAGGCGATCTGCCGTATGCTGGAGAGACCATTTTTTCTTTTTTCTAAGGGTGGTTAAACGATCGAGTATCATACATGAACGCTCCTTTATATACATCAACAGTATATCATATTTTGACATGGAGTGTACGCGTTATGCGTAATAATTTCTTGATTAATTCGCAGTATGTGACTATAATGACAATGAAGGTACGCGTAAAGCGTATATTATAGAATAGCACAAGCTGGCTTATAATATGTGTGACAAACGAAGTAATTTTACTGAAAGAGGTGGACCTGTTGAAGAAATTATTGCTTTTAACCACTGGTGGGACGATTGCATCTGTAGAGAGTGAAAATGGTTTGGCTCCAGGTGTTAAAGCTGAGGACCTTTTAAGCTATTTAAACGAAATTAATGCAGAGTACACAATGGACACAAAGTCCCTGATGAGTATAGATAGTACAAATATGCAGCCTGAATACTGGGTGGATATCGCAACAGCCATTTATGAGAATTATGATCAATACGACGGCTTTGTCGTCACTCATGGAACCGATACAATGGCCTATACATCAGCAGCTCTATCTTATATGCTGCAAAATCCTGATAAGCCGATTGTTATTACAGGTTCACAAATTCCGATTACGTTTAAGAAAACAGATGCGAAGAAAAACATCACAGATGCGATTCGTTTTGCATGTGACGGTGTAGGCGGCGTATACGTCGTGTTTGATGGAAGAGTGATTCAAGGAACACGCGCAATCAAACTAAGAACGAAAAGCTACGATGCATTTGAAAGTATTAACTACCCATATATTGCATCGATTGAAAACCATCAAATTGAATACAATAGCAAAGTAAAAAGAACGTCAATGAAACCGCTTAAATTAGATGCATCCTTGAACACGGATGTTTGTCTATTAAAACTGCACCCAGGACTTAAGCCTGAGTTTTTAGAGGCGATCAAAGGTGTGTACAAAGGGGTCGTCATCGAAAGCTACGGCAGCGGCGGAATTCCTTTCGAAGGAAGAAACCTTTTAGAAAAGATCAACGAATTGCTGGAAGAAGGCATTTCTGTTGTCATCACAACTCAGTGTCTCGAAGAAGGAGAAGACATGAGTGTGTATGAAGTAGGACGCAAGATCAATCAAGAACTGGTGGCACGTTCACGAAACATGAACACAGAAGCCATCGTGCCGAAACTCATGTGGGCATTAGGCAAAACAACAGATCCAAGAGAAGTGAAAAAGATTATGGAAACGCCAATCGCAGAAGATTTAGTAATTTAACTATTCTATAGAAAGCAGGTCATATCAGATGGTTCAAGCAACTTATCGCTACGAGAAGGATTTTCTTGGTGAAAAAGAAATTCCGGCAGACGTGTATTATGGTGTTCAAACCCTTCGTGCAAAAGAAAATTTCCCGATTACAGGGTATCGCATGCATGAGGAACTTATCAGAGCCTTTGCCATCGTCAAAAAAGCAGCAGCTCAAGCCAATATGGAAGTTGGACGTTTATATGAAGGAATTGGCAATGCCATCGTTCAAGCGTCTGATGAAGTCATTGAAGGTAAGCTGCATGAGTACTTCATTGTAGACCCAATTCAAGGCGGCGCAGGAACTTCGATGAATATGAATGCCAATGAGGTCATTGGTAACAGAGCCCTAGAGATCATGGGACATCAAAAGGGTGAATACATTCATTTAAGTCCAAACACACATGTGAACATGTCGCAATCGACGAATGATTCATTCCCAACCGCTATCCATATTGCTGTGCTCAAGCAGTTAGACATTCTGCTTGAGACGATGCAGGTGATGCAGGACGTATTTCAAAAGAAAGCGAAAGAATTCGATCATGTGATCAAAATGGGTCGTACGCACCTGCAGGATGCTGTTCCGATCCGTTTGGGACAGGAATTTGAAGCATACAGCCGCGTTCTAAGCCGTGATATTAAACGGATTAACCAATCGAAGCAGCATTTATATGAAGTAAACATGGGTGCGACAGCTGTTGGGACAGGCTTAAACGCAGATCCACGCTATATTGAGATCGTGGTGAAGAAGCTAGCAGATATTTCTGGTCTTCCGCTTGTAGGCGCAGAGCATCTTGTGGATGCGACGCAAAATACAGATGCTTACACAGAAGTGTCCGCCGCATTAAAAGTATGTATGATGAACATGTCTAAGATTGCCAATGATCTTCGTTTAATGGCATCTGGTCCGCGTGCAGGTCTTGCTGAAATTGCATTGCCAGCCCGTCAGCCTGGATCATCCATTATGCCTGGGAAAGTCAATCCAGTCATGGCAGAGCTCATTAACCAAATCGCATTCCAGGTCATTGGGAACGACCACACCATCTGTCTTGCTTCTGAAGCGGGTCAGCTTGAGTTAAATGTGATGGAGCCTGTTCTGGTCTTTAATTTGCTTCAATCTATTAGTATAATGAATAACGGATTCCGTTCATTCACAGATCATTGTTTAGCGGACATTGAAGCAAATGAAAAACGTTTGAAAGAATATGTAGAAAAAAGTGCAGGCGTGATCACTGCCGTGAACCCTCACTTAGGCTACGAAGCAGCCGCTAGAATTGCAAGAGAAGCTATTTTGAAGGGACAATCGATCAGAGATCTTTGCTTGCAGTATGATGTTTTAACGGAAGAAGAACTTGATATTATCTTAAATCCTTACGAGATGACAAAGCCTGGTATTGCGGGTCAAGAGCTGCTAGAGCGACAATAATATCAAAAAATTTATTTTATCAATATGACGAATTGCCTGTGACAAAGAGAAAAACAGGCAATTCACTTTCTTTCGAATTGGCACACTTTTTTCACAATATTTTGAAAACGCTTAACACACGCACAAAGGGAGGAAACAAAATGAAATCACCACGTCTGCCGTCTTTGACAGAGGTCGTGTCTGTACTTGGCTTGTTTTTAGCAATTGTTTTATCATTTACTCTTTACTTCAAATTAGATATTCAACTAGCACTGTTTATCTCATGGTTTATGGTGATCGCTTTAGGGATTCGATTGGGACATTCATATAAGGATCTTCAAAATGCGATTACAAAAGGGATATCAAATGGTTTAGATGCTATCTTGATCTTAATTGCTGTTGGTGCACTTGTTGGAACATGGATTGCTGGTGGTGTTGTACCTACATTAATCTATTATGGCCTAGAATTTATTCATCCTAACATTTTCTTATTAGCTACACTTGTTATTTGTGCCATTATGTCCATTGCAACAGGAACCTCTTGGGGGACGGTTGGAACGGCAGGTATTGCCATGATTGCGATTGGTGAAGGTCTTGGGATTCCGCTTCCAATTGTTGCAGGTGCCGTTTTATCTGGAGCCTACTTTGGTGATAAATTATCGCCATTATCAGATAGCACCGTACTCGCCGCTTCTCTTTCTAAAGTAGACGTGCTGGCGCATGTAAGAGCTATGATGGTCTTATCCATACCAGCCTTTGTGATTACAGCGATTATGTTTACGATTACAGGGTTTATGTATGGCGGTCGAAACATTGATCAAGATAAAGTAGAGTTTTTGAAAAATGCACTTCATGATACATTTACAATTAATATCTGGATGGTTATTCCGGCTGTAGTTGTTGTGTTATTGCTCGTATTTAAGAAACCTTCAATGCCTGTTATCGCCATTGGTGCTCTCCTAGGCTCGATTTGGGCCATGGCTTTTCAAGGAATGAATCCGGCAGATGCGATTGCTACGGCTTATAATGGCTTTTCCATTAACTCAGATGTAGATTTCTTAAATACCCTGTTAAACCGTGGCGGTATTGTCAATATGCTAGGATCTTTAGTGGTGATTATCCTCGGTCTTGGTTTCGGTGGTGTACTTGAATATTTAGGAGTATTAAAAGTCATCGTCTCTACGTTTGAGAAGAAATTGCATAATGCAGGAAACGTCACTCTATCCACACTAGTTGTTGCTTTCTTTGCGAATATTTTTGGCTGTGCTATGTATGTATCAATCATCCTTACGCCAAAAATTATGGAAAAGAGCTATGATAAATTAAAATTAGACAGACGTGTTTTATCCAGAAACTCTGAGGTCGGTGGTACGCTTACGTCTGGTATGGTTCCATGGTCAGATAACGGGATTTACATGGCGGGAATTCTAGGCGTATCGACATTCTCTTATTTACCATTTATGTGGTTGAGCTTTGTCGCCATTGGTCTTGCGATTATTTACGGATATACTGGGAAATTCATTTGGTACGTCAAAGATCAGCAAGAAAAAGAAGAATCGGCATCATAAGCCGTTTGCAAAAGCCGCTCCTCACTGGGCGGCTTTTGTTTGTCCTAGGACCGAGAGACTATATGTGATACAAAGTAGGTGATCGTGATTTTAGACCCCCTACAGAAGAGGTCTTTAGGTGTAGTATGAAGGAGAGTGAAAGCATATTTATACCATAAAAAGGGCACAAATACCTATTCAAACATGAGTCTTTGAGCCTTATAATAACAATATTGGAAAAAATGCTATTCACCATTACGCTTGTTTAGAGGGAATCTAAGCAGCGTTTTTATATTTTGACAGGAGGAGGAACCCCTATGAGCTTATCGGATATGCTGACTGCCCTTAACGGAGGCATTTCAAATAAAAAAGCAGAGATCGAAGAGAAGATCGCTCGACTCAAAAAGGCGAAAAGCAAGATTGAACGTGAACAAGATGCGGCAGAAACAGACCTAAAGCAAATCAAGCAGCCAAAGCTTGGGACCTCTTGGAAAGGTGAGAGAAGCCAGGATTTCAAATCAGAGCGGAATGAAGCACATGATGCGCTGCAAACGATCGTGAACGACAAATACCCACGCTACGTGAGCCGCATTGAATTCAAAATCAATACATTAGAAGCTGAACAAGCTGCCTTATCCTTTGCCAGTTCTTTAGCTGGAGACGCCGCACGTCTTGCTGAAAAAGGAGAAGACGCAGTAGAGGACGCAAAACGCTTGATCTCAAAAGCATGGGGCAGCTTGTAAAGCTGCTGTCATGCTGAACAAATCTGGAGGATATCACAATGGGACAAATTAAGTTAAACTACCAAACAGTCATGGATAAATTAGATGAAGTCTCCCAAGCAGTCGAAGCTTTAACAATGAAAAAAGCAGCAGATAAAGCGGGTGAAAACAGCCTTGAATTTGTGACCAAGTGGACGGCACGTGAAGCAGAGGTGGGCGAAATGGTCTCAAGCTTTAAAGAAGCCTTGATTAAAAATGTTCAAGATACGCGCTCTAATGTGAAGACGTTAAAAGAACAGGATGAAGCGATTGCTGCAAAATAAATCAGCACAATCGTTTTATTTATTGCTTACATTGATATGGTGTGAAATGTAGTTATAAAGACTCATATATAATTCGAGATTTATGTCCTATGATTATTCCGTTTTCCTTCCAATCACTACGTTAAAAGGACACCTTTTCCCTATTTAAGCATAAGGCTTTTCACCTTATACTATACTTAATGAAAGCGAACGGTAGAAATGTCAGGATTGGAAAAAGCAGGTGAGCTGCTCGGTTCCAAAGGCTCTGACGCAGTGCTTTCGTATGAGGTCCGATAGAGGTGGATGACATGAGTTTATCCGAGATGCTGCACCATCTGCATATGGGAATTGAAAACAAACGTGCAGAATTTGACGAAATGATCTCTCGGTTAAAGACAGCCAAAAGCAATATTCGAACAGAACAAGATCTTGTGCAGTCAGACTTAAAGGAAATCAAAAAGCCTGCTCTAGATTCGTCATGGAAAGGTGAGAGAGGAATAGACTTTCATCGCCATCGGAAAGAAGCCTACAGTGTGATGCACGACATCGTGAATAATGAGTATGAAAAATATATGTCTGAGATTGACCAAAAAATCCTGCACTTTGAATTGAAAAAAATGGAGCTGGCTGTCGCCAGTAATTTTGCAGGAAGAGCCCAGGACGTGATGGAAAAGGGCGAGGATTTTGCAAAGGATGTTAAACATTTGATTGAACGAGGCTGGAAAGCTCTTTAATACAATAAACGAAACAGCCGCCCTATGAGCGGCTGTTTTTTTGTTTCATCACACCCTCCGCTGCTTCCGCCTGAACCACTCCCGCAGGAGGCATCTGAAGCATGATGAGTATAGGAATCAGTATAGTTACTTGTCGTTGAACTGTGATGTGCAGAATGCTTAGAAGATGTACGTTTATCCTTTGGTGTGAGAATGTAAAGAAGCCAATATGATCATAACAACAAACATAAAAGAACCCATGATGCATCCCTCCTCTTGTTTCCTATATGATAATAGGCAAAAGTAATTGCCTAGGGTGGGGAATCCATGCTATCTCTACGTCAGGAGGAGCTCCTGAAACGATTGATGCAAGCGGAACAAGAACTGACAAGTGAAGAAATGGCCCGCGTGATTGGGGTCACATCAAGAACAATCTGAACAGATATGAAAGCGCTTAAATTAATATTAGAAGAACATGGAGCAGTACTTCAGATGAAACGCGGGGCAGGGTATATATTGAACGTCGAGGATTATGGGGCATTTCGTACATTTTTGAAAAAGTCGATGAGAGAAAGAAATGAGAAAAAGGAACAGGTGATTCCGATTCAGCCTGAGGACCGCGTGGCTTATTTACTGAAAAGACTGCTTCTGTCAGACGACTATATCAAATTAGATGGATTGGCAGAGGAACTATTTGTGAGTGAATCCACAGTGAAAAATGATCTGAAAGCAGTCAGGCACTTGTTTTCATTACATGGACTTTCTGTATCTCATCGCCCTAAATATGGACTGCGGCTGACAGGGGATGAAATGAAATTAAGATATTGTATGGCAGAGCATGTGTTTCAGCAGGAGCATCCGAACCCTGCGCTGTTACCTGAAGAAACGTACCAATTGATTCAGGATATGGTGCGCAGATGGCTTAAGGAAAAAGAGAGCGTGGAGATCCATGAAGATGAGATCGGGTATTTGGCGCTCCATATAGTGGCTGCGATAGAGCGGACAAACTAGCAAATGAATCTTGAGCAATCGGAGGAGAGGCTGATGATGTGATTAGAGGAAATGCAGGGAGCAGCCTTTCAAATCATTGCCCATGCAGGTGAGGCGAGAAGCCATTATGTAGAAGCGATTCGTCTCGCAAGAGCAGATGATTTTGAAAAAGCGCAGCAGTTGATCGAAAAAGGGGAGGAAGCGTTTCGAAGCATCCATCACCTGCACTTGTCGCTCATTCAAAAAGAGGCGGCAGGTGAACAGCTTCCCTTTTCTTTACTGCTGATACATGCAGAAGATCAAATGCTCACAACAGAGACCATTCATCTGCTCGCCATTGAGATGATCGAAATGTGTAAAAAAATGAACACCCTGTCAAAATAGATGTCAGCTATTAACCAATTTCTGTTATAATCATTCGGTAGATAGAGAGAAAGCAGGATTGGTGAATGAAAAAAACATGTATGTTGATTGCGGTTGGTCTTCTGGTGCTGCTCATTTCGGGCTGTATGGGAAAGAAGGAGCAAGCGGAAGGAAACCAGCAAGTAGTCAAAGAGGAAAAGGGTCAATTAGCAAAAGAAACAAAACAGATTCATCAGAAAGAAGCGACTGTGATAGATACACAAAACTGGATTGAGCAAAAGGAGCCGGTTGAGCTTCCGATCTTGATGTATCACAGCATCTCCAGCGGCAACTCATTACGTGTGCCAAAGAGCGAGTTTGCGGCTCATATGAAATGGCTGAGGGACAACGACTATGTCACGCTGTCACCGGAAGAGGCATATCGCGTCTTCACAACAAATACGAAGCCAAGTGAAAAGTGTGTCCTGATTACATTTGACGATGGATATACGGACAACTACACAAAGGCATTTCCGATTTTAAAGCAATATGGGATGAAAGCAACGATTTTTATGATTGAGCAATCCATTGGCCGTCCGCATCACTTAACAGATGATCAAATGGATGAAATGATGGCACATGGACTATCCATTGAGAGTCATACGATTCACCATTTAGAGCTCAATCGTTTATCAAAGAAGCAGCAGGAAGAGGAATTAAAAGGGTCAAAGGCATTCTTTGATCAGCGATTTTCTCAGCGTACGAGAATGGTCAGCTATCCGGTTGGGCGTTATAACGAAGACACGCTGAAGCTGGCGAAGGAAGCTGGATATCAGATGGCTGTCACCACTGAACCAGGACATGCGAAAAAGGAACAAGGCATGATGTCCTTACACCGCCTTCACATTTCACCGGGACTTTCACCCGAAAGCTTTGGCAGGCTGGTAGAGGGGAATTCGTAGAGGTCAGATCACAGATGTTTCATGTGAAACATTTTACGACAAGTTTCACGGATTGAATAAAACTTGTTTTGGGATTTGGATAGATTAATGCAATATAAGGAATCAGCTTTTTAATATACTGATTCTTTTTTTATTTAACTAAATAAGGTCTTACAGTTGCCAATAGAAAGTAGGAGGGTATAGAAGAAAAGTACAAGTCACACTTTTATGTTATATAGATTGTTGTTCAGTTTATTTGATAAATTGAACAACAAAAAAGCTGTATCATTTATTTTAAACATTGTGCAGGAAGGAAAAATAAATTTACCTCACTCTAATTTGAAATTACTGCAACTAACAAAAAAAATAAAATTCTGCACAGTCCTTAGAGATTTACACAGAATGTTTAAAATATATTCAGTATCAATCATTTAAAATGACACATTAAGGTTAAAAAAATATGCTTATCTATGGTAACAAATTGTTACTTATGGTAACATGTAGTTGCACAAGTTTTTTGTTCAACTCGGACTAAGTTGAACTAGTTTTCAAACTGAAGCACGAGAGCTTCAAGGTGAATTTCTTGAACGTTCACCATATAACTGAAAAGAAATTTAATTTGGGCACTCGGCTGACTACCGTGTGCTTTTTCTATGTATAAATTTTTAATTTGAGGAATACACTGAAATAATATGAAAAAAATAAAGTAGCCCTCCAAAAAACAGAAACGAGATAGAACCAGCATTACCTTGACTAGGGGTAATGAAGGTGCCACTTTATTTTTCATGATAATCTTAAGGGTTAATTCAGAACGGTCTCTTATCTATAATCCATACGATGAACTGGACTAGAGTTCGGATTGAATTTAAGATAAGAAACCAAAGCTTGTACTTGCAGGTACAAGCTTCTTTCTTTTTGTTCTTGCGTCTCTCAACGCGTGAACGCACAAGTTTTGTTCTCAAACTGACCCCTCCTTTCTCGGCATAAAAACACCTTTAGTATGGAAGGGGGGAGGACTATCGCTTGCTTCACGTTTCTATGTATATTTTACCAGCTTTTCTACCAAATGACGAATAGCATCTTATTGTTTCTTCTCTGTATTTCTTTCACGATTTATCAAAAAACTCCATATGTGTTTTCTCTTGTTTGTAATAATCTATTCGATCTTTCAAGGTTCCTGTATGATACTCAAATTTATGTCCGTCAGGGTCCGTAAAGTAAATCGATTTCTGATCTCTTTCGTCTCTCGGACGGCCTGGTAAGATGTTGACATTCAAATCTTTTAGTTTGTGATACATGTGATCAACATCCTCTTCATCAATTGAAAAGGCGATGTGTGTGTAAGAGTGATGTATGTCTTGACGAGGGATATCTTTTTCAACATTGAGGGCAAGCCATAGCCCGTTCAAATCAAAGTAAGCTGTATTTTTCCCTTTTGCTAATAATGTTGCGTCAAAAACTTGTGTGTAAAAATCAATAGATGCCTCTAAATCTGAAACAGAAAATAATAAATGATTGATTCCTTTCATTGACAACCTATTCACCTCAAAAATAAATCATTTGCAAAAAGCTTGTAGACCAAATCTACAAGCTTTTTTGATTATTGATAAACGGGATAGCCAGTTATTTTGATATCTTTCCCCAGCTGTTCAATGGCGAGTTGATCCAGTTCAATTGCGTCACTCATGAGGCGTATGCCTTCGCCTCCGAAAAAGGAAGGAGAGAGTCGTCCGCCAATGAGCTTAGGTGCCATGTAGATGACCAATTTATCTACAAGCTGCAGCTCTAAAAATGAGGCGTTGACTTGGCCGCCGCCCTCAATCATGAGGGAGGAGACATTTCTTTCTCCAAGCACTTGAAGTACTTCTTGTAAAGGCACTCGCGTGTCGCCGTCTGTCATAAAGACGCTGACGCCAGCTGCTTCTAAAGCCGCTCGTTTTTCCTCATCTGCTTGCTTTGTTGTAAAAATCCATGTAGGTGCCAGCTGATCAGTGACGATCTTTGCCGTCAGTGGTGTCGAAAGCTTAGAATCTAGGACAATTCGAATTGGATGATGACCATTTGGAATCCGCGCGGTTAATGAAGGATCGTCATGAATGACGGTTTGAGCACCAACCAAAATCGCATCATTGATACTGCGGATGTGGTGAGCGTCATAACGGGAAATTTCTGACGTAATCCACTTGCTGTCAGACGTAACAGAAGCAATTTTTCCATCTAGGGTGATGCCCGCTTTGAGCGTCACGAAAGGCGTTTTTTTCGTAATAAAGTGGTTAAACACTTCATTCATGAGAATGGATTCCTGTTCAAGTACGCCCGTGATAACTTGGATACCTGCGTCTTGTAAAATGGCAATCCCACGGCCAGCGACAAGCGGGTTCGGATCAAGTGCTGCTACGACAACGGTTTCGACACCGGCTCTGACAAGTGCTTCAGCGCAAGGGCCTGTGCGGCCATGGTGGGAACAAGGCTCTAGGGTCACATAAATCGTGGCTCCTTTTGCCTTGTCTCCTGCCATTTTGAGTGCATGAATTTCAGCATGTGGTTCGCCGGCCTTCATGTGAGCACCGACTCCAACAATTTCATTATCGCGGACAATCACAGCCCCGACGAGCGGATTCGGTGATGTCTGTCCTTTCATGGCACGTGCATTTTCTAGGGCTAGATTCATATATCGCTCATGATGTGGCAATCGTATGCACCTCTTGATCCGCCTTCATGTGGCCTGAGCGGTTAATTTTTGTCTGCAAGTATTTTTCGTTGAATTCAGAGACGTCACCCCAAAGCGGAATGCGTCCAGAAAGAGAAAGACCTGCATGACTGATGGCATCTGTCTTTTTCGGATTATTGGTAATGAGTCTTACTGGCTTTGTACGAAGTGTTTGAAGAACGGCAATGGCTTCTTCATATTGACGCGTATCATCTTCGAAACCAAGCGCTTCATTTGCTTCCACTGTATCATAGCCGTTCTCTTGAAGGATGTAAGCCATGGCTTTACTGAAAAGGCCAATGCCGCGCCCTTCATGGTTGGCTAAATAAAACAGGGCACCTGCTCCATTGTCCTCAATCATTCGCATGGACTGCTTCAATTGGAAACCGCAGTCGCAGCGCTTGCTTCCGAAAATATCGCCAGTGTGGCAAATGGAATGCATGCGGATAAAGGCTTCATCAGCGTGCTCGAAATCCCCATACACAAGAACGCTTGATTGCTGATGATCGGCAAGCTCACGGGATGAGAGGCTTTCAATTAAAGCTTCATCTGACAATGGCTCTAACCCATCGTCTTTTAACCATGAATACCAGTTGAACATCACGGTTCTGCCGTCTAAATTCACTGGCAGTTTAATGGGTCCAGTGATATATATATATCCGTCTTCTTGCTGTACTCGTTTGATTTTATCTTTTAAAATGGCTGTTTTAAGATCTGTGTGTTTGTCCATATTCTGCACCTTCTTTTTTATCTGTTTCTTCAATCTGTAAACGAACGAGAACGCCAAATGGATCAACAAATTCGTTACTTTTTCCTGTCGTTTTGACAGCAACGCCTGCTTTTGTCAGACGTTCGACGACGGATTGTCTGTCCGCTTCTTCAGGGAAAACCAGTGTATAGCTTCTAATTCCTGAAAAACGTGGATCAATGGCTCCTTTTCTCCCGCGTCCCCATGCATTAAAGGCAAGGTGATGATGGTACACACCAGCAGCGACAAATAAACTTGCTTGGGGAGCCATTCGGATATGAAAACCGAGCGTGTTCACATAAAAGGAATCAGCTTCTTCTGGGTTAAGATGGAAATGCAAGTGTCCCATGACTGTATCAGCAGGGAGTCCTTCCCAGGTGGAATCAGCGGCTTCTTGCAGGAGACCATCTCCATCAAGCGGTGCATTTCCGCCACCTTTCAGTTCTCCATGCTCACCTACCCAAACGTCCTCAGGGCGATCAGCATAAATTTCTACGCCAATGCCGTCAGGATCACTTAAATAAATGGCTTCACTGAAAAAGTGATCGCTTGCTCCAATTAAAGGATAGCCTTTTTTGATCACATGTGCCAGCCATGTGCCCAGGTTTTTTCTGGTAGGTAATAAAACAGCAAAATGATAAAGTCCTGGCTCATGATTAGGTTTCTCCTTCAGCTGTGCATCTTCTTTTAACAAAAGGATCGGTTCCTTTGCATTGCTGCCAAGAGTGACGGCGGAATCCGTCTGTTCTAATATAGTAAACCCTAAAATGTCTGTATAAAAAGGTAAAGAACGCTCAAAGTTGGACACATGTAATTCTGTTACACCCAATCTTAGCTGCTCAATTGTCTTCAAGCTGGTCAGCTCCTTCATGATATATGCATCGGCATGTTCAAATGTTTTTGAAAATCTATAAAAATGTATACCTTGTTACTTTTAGTAACTAAACTATATAATAGTTAGTGACTTATTTCAAGTAATTAATTGTGTTATAATGAAAAAAAGAGAGAAAGGCAGGAGGGAGTAAGTATGGCTCAAGTGGACGGCTGCCCAATTACAGATGCCATGGAAATTCTAGGCAAGAAGTGGGTGATTCTCATCATCAATCAGCTTCTCACAGGGCCCAAGCGTTTTTGTCAGCTTGAAAATGAAATGAACATCAGCGGAAGATTATTATCAGAAAGGCTGAAGGATTTAGAAGCTGAAGGGCTCGTTGAGAAAAAAGTATACCCCGACATTCCGGTGCGGATTGAATATAAATTAACAGCGCAAGGGAAGAAAATCGAACCGATTATTCGTGAAATGTACGCATGGTCTTTAGAGCGAAAAAACAGCAAAAAAGGGGAACATGTCCCTTCCTAATCGATTTCGATCAGGTGCACCTGATCGAAATTTTTTTTTGTGATTTTCCAGAAATCTAAGACAATAGTATGAAAAATGATGTTGACAATAAATTCATCCATCATATAATATCAAGGAGAAGAGGGTTCTTTTCCCTGTAATGGAATGGAGGTTATGCCATGGTATTATGAATGGGACAGATTGCCTAAAATAAATATCGATCCATCATTTGGAAGCAGACATCTTTGACTTTTTGGAAGCAAAGATTTATTTTTTCAACACAATTGATAATGATTATCATAATCATCTATAAGTGTGATCTCAACACTTATGAAGGTTATTTTTTTTATTGTCTATTGAGAATAATTATCAATATCAATTAGGAGGGTTCACATGAAAGCACTTCGTCCATCGTCACACGTATTATTATTCTTTAGCTTTGTTCTATTATTTGCTTTAGCTCCGGTTAGCTCTGCCTCAGCAGCAGGCTTAGCAGATGGTCAATATTCAGCGCAATATGTGGTATGGAAGGCAGATAGCGATTCGACTTCAACAGCGAATACGTATTTTGAAAAACCAGCCAAGCTTGTCGTGAAGGATGGGAAAATCAAAGCGCAAGTCACGTTAACCAATAGCTCTTGGATCACAAGCTTTAAAACACTGGATCAAGGTGTTTACAAAGATGCGAAGGTGATCAGTACGAACACAGCTGCCAATAAAAGAACGGTAGAATTCAATGTGTCCAGTCTGACAGAAGTCGTACCAGCAAAAGTGAGTGTGACTGTGCCGGTCATCGGATATACAGGCAATTATGACATTCGCCTCAAGTTTGATGCAGCAACTGTTCAATAAAAAGGGAGGAAATTCGCTTGATGAAAAAATGGATAAGGCTGCCAGCCTTCATGGCCGCTTTTTTATTGGCACTCATACTGCCTTTTTCAAATGCACAGGCTGCCTCTTTAAATGATGGTACATACTCCGTCAACTATACTGTGCTGAAGGCTGAAGGAAATGCGGTCTCAATGGCAAATGATTACTGGCTGAAGCCGGCTAAAGTGATCTTGAAAAATGGAAAGCTGACAGTGCAAATGACCATTAAAAATAGCAGCTGGGTGACGGAATTTAAAGTTCCGGGAAATGGGGGCTATGTCGATACAACGGTTCTTTCAACGAATAAAAAAGCCAATACAAGGCTCGTTCAATTCCAAGCACAGAGCTTGTCTAAACCAATCAAGTCAAAAATTCATGTCACTGTAAAATCTGCTGACTATGATCATGATTATACAATTCAGCTGAAATTCGATGAAAGCAGCATCAAGGCACTTTCTTCTAACAGCTCAAACGAAAAAGCGGGTGCAGCAGAAAGCCAGCAATCATCAAAGGAATCAACCAAAAAATCTGATTCATCCACTCATACGAAACAAGAAGAGAATCCGCAAACTGGTGATACAAGCCAGACGGGTTGGCTCCTTGTGCTTGTCTTATGTTCAGGCGGGTTTTTAGCAAGAAAGTGGATCATCAAGCATTAACGGAAGGAAGTGTCACCTTTTGAAACGTCTTTTTCATCTAAAGGCAGCCATTCTGCTCGTTTTATTCAGTTTGTTGACTGCGTTTCAGATTCCTCAAGGAACGGCTCAAGCGGCATCATTCGTTGATGGTGAATACACAGTTGGATTCACTATTTTAAAAAATGGCAGCACAGAAGCGTCCATGATGGATACTTATACAGAAAAGCCAGCTAAGCTGATCGTGGAAAATGGCAAGACGACAGCCTATGTCACGCTGAAGCAAAGCAAAGAAATCACAGATTTCAAGGTCGAACAAAATGGCGCTCTCGTCACCACTGAAACGGTCAGTGAGGATGAAACAGCCAATACACGTGTGATCAAATTTGATGTAGCCGACTTATCAGCAAAATTAAACGGCTGGGTCAAAATTTACTGGGATTTAGGCGGTTTTATTTATGACGAAGCGTATGACGTACAGCTCGCATTCGATCAAAGCAGTCTAACACTCGTCACGCCTGCAAAGCCAGACGATAACGAAACAAAACCAGATGATCAAAACGGTACAAAGCCAGATGATTCTGCGCAAAATCAATTAAAAGATGGTGTGTATCGTGTCAATTACAGTGTGCTAAAAGGGGATGAGGACGAGGCATCTCGGATGAACCAATACTTCTCACATCCTGCATCCTTAACCGTCAAAAACGGAAAGCAAACCATTTCCTTTACGGTGAAGGACAATACGTCTGTTGCTTCTTTGAAAACAGAGAAAAACGGCTCTTATCAAGAAGTGAAGACCGTCAGCACAGATCAAGCAAAGAACACAAGAGTCGTCTCATTTGATGTGGCTGATTTGAAAAAAGCGGTTAAAGGAAAAGTACACATTGTGGTGGCAGCTGCTAATTATGACCAAACCTACGATATTCGTTTTCAATTTGATTCAAAGAGTATCTCTCCAC
Source organism: Bacillus sp. MC1252 (assembly GCF_056838025.1). NCBI lineage: Bacteria > Bacillati > Bacillota > Bacilli > Caryophanales > Bacillaceae > Bacillus > Bacillus sp. MC1252. The sequence goes on along the minus strand of NZ_CM166369.1, from coordinate 3,466,691 downwards.
TTAAGGACGGTCAGGTAGAGGAAGAAACACCAGCCACTCCAGAAACACCAAAACCAAATACACCAGCACCAGAAACAAATAACGGTGGAGCTGGTCAAGAGACAGCTCAGCTAAAAGATGGTGTATACAAGCTTCCTTTTTCAATGAAGAAAGCAGACAAGGATGAGCCTTCTCGTATGAACGATTACGTCGTGAGCCCTGCGACATTGGTGGTGAAAAATGGCCGCCATTTCGTTTCATATACAGTGAAGAACAGCTCAGCCATCACATCCTTCCAAGTAGGGACAGGCGGGAAATATGAAGAGACTCTTGTCGCAAAAACAGATCAAAAAGCAGATACACGAGTGATTCAATATGAAGCAAAAAGTTTAAGAGGTGACCAGGCAGCACGTGTGAAAATTGACATTCCAGCTGCGAATTACCATGAGCAGTACGATGTCAAACTTATCTATGACACGAAAGGAATCGCACATGGTGAAGGCAGCGGGATTGCCACGGTTATCGGAGACGATGAGAGTATCGGCTTTGTCAAAAATCCAAATGATCACGATTCTCAAACGAATCAGCTTGTGAATCTGGCACCAGAGGAAACGGGCGCAGAGCAGATGACATTTACGCCATCAGATGACCAAACCAAGTCTGAGACAGGCCAGCTGAATCCGAAAACAGGAGATCCCTCTCTTCTCTGGGTGTATATTCTTTTATTCGGCGGGTCGTTATTCGTGCTCGTGAGAAAGTATCAAACTAAGGCAAGATAGATGGTTTATTTTAAGTGAGATGCGCCATTTCTCTCGGCGCATCCACTCTCTTTTTTCGAAAGGAGGCTTCTGTTTTTGAAGCATCGAATGTCACGTTCCCTGATCGCTGCTTTAAGTGTGTGCGTGATCTTGTCGGGGTGCTCACAGTCGGCTGAAAGCTCAGCGAAAGGCAAGAAAAGCGCGGAATCAAATGCGCGGATTGTGGCAACGACTGTAGCTGCTGTGGAGATCATGGATGCTTTAGAGGTGGATCTTGTCGGGGTGCCAACAAGTCAAAAATCCTTGCCAGCTCGTTACAAAGGACTGCCAGAAGTCGGCAATCCAATGAGCCCGGACATGGAAATCATCCAATCACTTCAACCGACAGATGTCCTGTCTGTCACGACCCTTCAATATGATTTAGAGACACCCTTTCAACAAGCAGGTGTCCCTGCCACATACTTAAATCTTGAAAGCCTGGACAACATGGAGAAGGCCATCACGAAGCTTGGTGATCAGTATGACAGAAAGAAACAAGCCAAACGCATTGTGTCTGACTTTGAACAAAAAAAGAAAGACATACAAGAGAGGACGAAGGGAAAGCGCAAACCGTCCGTTCTGATTCTGCTTGGTGTACCAGGCAGTTATTTGGTGGCGACAGAGAATTCATATATCGGTGATCTTGTGCGTATCGCAGGAGGAGAGAACATTGTCAAAGGTGAAAAAATGGAGTATTTGGCATCCAATACAGAGTATTTACAAAAAGCCAATCCAGATATCATTCTCCGGGCCGCACATGGGATGCCAGATGAAGTCGTCCGCATGTTTGATCAAGAATTCAAAACAAATGACATCTGGAAGCATTTTAACGCGGTAAAACAAGACCGGGTGTACGACCTAGAAGAAAGCTTATTCGGGACAACAGGCAATTTAAAGGCAGCAGAGGCATTAGAGGAATTGACACGTATGTTGTATCCGTCATAAGCGGCGAATCTTAATGATAAAAGGACGTTCAAGATGAAAAAAACAGGGATTTTATTTCTGATAGTCAGTCTCTTACTGGTTGGCGTTTTTATTTATTCTGCCATTACTGGGAGTATTCATGTCACTCCGATTGAATTATTGGAAGGGCTCATCACCGGTCAACATGCACAGGTAGAAATCATTAAAGATTTGAGAATCCCCCGCATGCTCATCGCGATGTTTACAGGGGCAGCCTTATCTGTCTCCGGTGTACTATTGCAGTCGGTCATGAGGAATCCATTAGCTGATGCCGGTGTCATTGGTATTTCATCAGGAGCCAGCTTCTTTTCTTTAATGGCGATTACAGCGCTTCCTCAATTTTATTTCTACTCTCCTTTATTTTCGGTATTAGGCGGGGGCATTGCATGTTTTCTTGTATACGTTCTGTCTTGGAAGGGTGGTTTGAGCCCAATCCGTATGATTTTGGTTGGGATCGCCATCAATGCCATGTTTACAGGGATGGCAGAAGCATTTGTTACCATTTGCAGCTATTTCAATATCACGATGAATCAGTCAGGGCAGTCGAATCTCACGATGAAAACGTGGGGAGATGTCCGTTTAATTGGCGTCTATGGCATCGTTGGCCTTGTCGTTGCACTTTTCTTTAGCAGATGGTGTAACCTCTTGGCTCTTCAGGATAAGACGGCGAAAAATTTAGGATTGCGTGTGACCAGAATGCGCCTTTTGATTTCAATGACTGCGGTTTTACTAGCAGCGGTGACAGCTGCGGTAGCGGGTGTGATTGCCTTTGTCGGCTTGCTCATTCCGCACATTTCAAGAAGGCTTGTCGGCTCGGATCACCGGGTACTGATTCCATTTTCTGCGTTAAGTGGGGCTTTGCTCATTTTGACAGCTGATACGCTTGGCAGAACGCTTGTAGCACCAAATGAAATCCCTGCTTCTACGATCATGGCCGTCATTGGCGGGCCGTTTCTTATCTTTTTATTAAGAAGGGGGGACCGTCTCCATGGACATTCGTGAGGTGTCATTCTCCTATGACCAGCAGAAGAGCATCGTTCAATCGGTCACAACACAGATTGAACAGGGGAAAATCACAACCATTATCGGTCCAAATGGCTCGGGAAAATCCACGCTGCTTTCCTTGATGGCGAATAATCATTGTCCCAATAAAGGACAGATTCACTTAGATGGCCAAGAGCTGAGTGCGTTCAAGCCAAAGGAACTGGCAAAAAAGCTCGCTGTCGTTCATCAGCAAAATGAAGCGCCGCTTGATTTAACGATCGAACGGGTCGTGGCATTTGGGAGAACGCCGTACCAGACGATGCGCGGGGGTGACAAGGAAGAGGATGAGAGAGCGATTGAGTGGGCGCTGTACAGTACAAAGCTAACGGAAAAACGAAAAGTGCCGCTCGCCTCACTATCAGGTGGGGAACGGCAGCGTGTATGGATTGCAATGGCACTTGCGCAAAAAACACCGATCCTTTTCCTAGATGAACCGACAACTTATTTGGATATTTACTATCAATTTGACATTCTTGAGCTCATTCGAGAGCTCAATGTTGTGCATGGATTAACGATTGTCATGGTGCTGCACGATATGAATCAGGCTGTTCGCTACAGCGATGTCATCATTGCGATGAAGGATGGACAAATCATCAGTGAAGGACAGCCAAACGATGTGTTAACTGAAGAGATGGTGCGGCACATTTATCATGTGTCCGTCACGATTAGACAGGATGCAGAAACAGGGATGTACATCGTGCCTGTTGGTATATAAGCTGTGCAAAAAGCAGGTGAGACAGTGTGAAACGAGGAAAACGGCTTTGGCAGCGGATGCTGACGATCGTCTGTTTAGGTGTATTCATTTATAGCGGTACGGCCATCGGCTTAGAACTCTTCGGCTATTATCAAAATCGTCAAGTGCTTGCAAAGGCCCAGACGATGTATGGACAAGAAGAAATGAATGAAAAGCGGGAACCGGGAAAGATTCGTACGTCATTTGATGAGCTGCGAAAGGTGAATGACGACATTGTCGGCTGGATCAATATGAAGGGCACAATGATTCAATACCCGATTGTTCAATCACGCGATAATGCATTCTACTTAACTCGCAATTATTTAAAGAACGATACCCGGGCAGGCAGTATCTTTATGGATTATCGAAACGACGTCTTACATGAAAGTCCAAATACAGTGGTGTATGGCCATCGGATGAGGGATGGATCAATGTTCGCTGGACTCACAAACTATCTAAAAAGGGATTTTTTCGATGAGCACCGGACATTTCAGTACGATACGCTGTATCAAAGCTACGAAGCGGAGATTTTTGCTGTGTATGAAACGACGGTTGACTTCGATTATATTCAAACCGATTTTCAGGATATTGGCGAATATGCGCACTACTTGCAAGCCGTGCGTAAGAAGTCGATCTATCAAACGAAGACAGACGTGTCCACGGATGACCTGATCCTCACCTTATCGACCTGTGATCATGTGCTTGCACCTAAAAACGGGCGTCTCGTGGTACAGGCAAAGCTAAAGAAAGTTTACTAGAAAAGGAGAGACAGACGGTTGAAATTTTCACATGTGATCGTGGCGGGACTCGTTTTGATGCTTCTCCTCGGAGGATGCAGTCAAGCAGCACCGGTAGAGAAAGGGAGCACGCAAGGAGCGCTGAAGATAAAGGATTTTGCCGGCAGAACGTTGTCGTTTGATGAATCACCTCAGCGTATTGTCTCGTTATCGACTGGAGACATGAGCATTATTTATGCCTTAGGCGGTGAGGTTGTCGGCCGTCCAACGACCGAGTTACCAGACAAGTTACAGAAGGCAAAGTCCGTACAAACGATTGGCACAACGCATCAATATGATGTAGAGCTGCTCACGAGTTTAAAGCCTGATGTTGTGCTTGGGAATGAACAATTAAACAGTAAGGACATCTCTACGATAGAAGGAATTGGTTCACAGCTTCTTTTGACAAGCGCCAATTCAGTGAAGGATATTCAGCGTCAAATTTCGTTATTTGGTGATTTGCTTGAAAAGCAGCAAAAGGCAAAAGCACTCAATGAACAAATCGATCAGCGGAAAAAGCAGGTCAAGCCGCCTAAGAAAAAAGTGAAAACACTCGTTGTGTACGGTGCTCCCGGCACATATATGGCGGCACTTCCTCATTCCTTAAGCGGGGATTTGCTGCACATCGCTGGGGGTGCGAACATTGCTGAGAATGAACCGGCGCTCGAAAAATTCCCTCAATACGCTCAAATCAATGCAGAAAAGGTCATCGAAGCCGATCCTGATCTCATTCTGCTGATGACACACAGCAATCCAGAAAATGTGAAAGCGGGCTTTATGAGCGAAATGAAACAGAATGCGGCATGGCACGATGTGTCAGCTGTCAAAAATGGACACGTCGAGATTTTGCCTAGTGATCTATTTGGTACGAATCCAGGCGCAGAAGTGATAAGAGCGATTGATGAACTAGAGAAGAGATTGAAGCGATTGTCATCATGAAAATGAATGCCGAGTTAGATTTTCAAAAAAGACAGTCTAGACGAAAGTGGCTTATACCGGGACTGCTTCTCGCTTTAGGTGTGGGCGCATGTCTAGGACTTGCATTAGGTTCTATTCAATTATCGCTGCCGGATCTGATCGCTGCTTTGACGGGATCAGGGCAGCCTGTCCATGAAAAAATCGTGATGGATTTACGGCTGCCGCGTGTTCTGATTGGTTTCATCGTTGGGGCCTGTCTCGCAGCATCCGGGGCGATTTTACAAGGGGTCGTCCGAAATCCGCTCGCTGACCCCGGCATCATTGGTGTCACAGCCGGCGGGGGCTTAGCTGCTGTACTCAGCATGATTGTTTTCCCGCAATTTACGTATTTGCTTCCAGCCGCAGCCTTTCTTGGCGCTTTATTAGCGGCACTCGTTGTGTATGTGCTGTCATTTGACCAAGGCGTTTCACCGCTGAAATTGATTTTGGCGGGAGTGGCAGTCAATGCCCTGCTTGGTGCGGTCATGAACGGGTTTATGGTGCTTTATAGTGAGCGGGTGCAGGCTGTTCTGCCTTTTTTATCAGGTGGATTAAACGGGCGGAGCTGGCATCATCTTAGCTTTGTGTCGCCATATGCGCTGGCTGGGTTGTGTCTTTGTTTTTTTGCAATCAAGCCGGCAAATCTTCTCCTGCTTGGCGATGAATCGGCTCAGCTATTGGGCCTGAGAGTAGAGCGAACCCGATTTTTCTTAATTGCGCTGGCGGCGCTTTTAGCTGGTGCGGCTGTAAGCGTGAGCGGTTTAATTGGGTTTGTCGGGCTTGTCGTTCCTCATTTTATCCGTCTTTTAATAGGAGATGACTACCGGTATCTGCTGCCGATTTCGATGCTGGGCGGGGGCGTACTTGTGGTTTTTGCAGATACAGCGGCACGGGTCTGGTTTACCCCGGTTGAATTGCCTGTCGGTATATTGCTAGCCTGCATCGGTGCACCTTTCTTCCTCTATTTATTAAAAAAGAAAGGGAGGGGTTAAGTTGGATGTGATTGCAATGGATGACGTGAGTCTCAGTCAAGGGGGCTTTCGGCTGTCGTCAATCTCAGCAGCTGTTCCTAAGGGAAGTGTGACCGGAATCATTGGACCAAATGGGTCAGGGAAGTCGACTTTTATCAAAGCGGCCGCACGCCTCACGTCGATAGAAAGCGGCATGATTTACATTCACGATATACCGCAAAAAGAGATGACGGCGCAGGAAATTGCAAAGGAGATCGCTGTTCTCATGCAGACGAGAACGGCCATCCCATCGATGACAGTGCGTGAGCTGATCGCACTTGGACGGAGTCCGCATCGTTCGATCTGGAAAAAGAGCTCGAAGACAGATCATGAAGCGATTGAGTGGGCGCTTGATGTGACGAACAGCCGCGGCAATGAAAACAGGATGCTGCATACATTGTCAGGTGGAGAAAGGCAAAAGGCGTATATTGCGATGGCGCTTGCTCAGAAAACAGAGACCATTATTCTGGATGAGCCCACAACTTATTTAGATATTGCACATCAGCTTGAATTATTAGAGCTGCTTAAACAGCTGAATCAGACGCATGGAATCACCATTTTAATGGTTCTTCATGACCTGCAGCAGGCAGCAAAGTATTGTGACCGCCTCATTGCGATGAAGCGTGGTCACGTGCATCAAATAGGGGCACCAACAGAAGTATTAACAGAAGACTTTTTCAAAGAGGTCTTTGGGATTCAGGCGGAGGTTCACTTGAACGGAGAGCATCCGCTCATCATCCCAATCGCTTCGATCCAACAACAAAAGGGAGATGAAAAGAACATGATCATTGTAAACAACCAAGTAAGAGTAGAAAAAGGCAGTGCCGACCATCTCGTCAAACGATTTAACAAGCAGGGACAAGTAGAATTCATGGAAGGGTTTTTAGGCATGGAAGTATGGGTCACACAGCAGACAACAGATTATGATGAAGTGACCATTCATACCCGCTGGAACCGTAAGGAGGATTTTGTGAACTGGACAAAATCTCAGGCGTTTGGTGATGCGCACGCTCATGGAAAAGTGAAACCTGAAGGACTATTAAAAAACAAAATTACGTACTATGAAGTACAAGTGACAAGACCAGCTTTACAGAAAAAAGCCTAAATGTCATTACAGCGCTGCCGCCGAGGTGCAGCGCTATTTTTTTTGCAGTTTTTTTCTTTCCGTCACATAATTTTGACAAAGTATTCAAACAACTGACACAATACCACCCAATTTTTAGGTAAAATTTACTTTATTTTTGAAGCGTATGGGTGTAAAGTACAGGTATAAATAACTAACCGAATGAAATTCAAGAGTAAATTTTCACCGAGTGAACCGTTTCAAACAGGCTATTAATTGTGAACCATTGAACAAGTAGTGAAATATTTGTGAAATGGTGAGCATAAAGATCTCGAATCATTCGGCATGTGAAAGTAAGGGAGGATGTAAGGCTGTGAGTGAGCTGTTTTTAGCAAGATTTCAATTTGCTTCAACGACATTATTACATTTTATTTTTGTTCCTATGTCTATAGGTTTGGTGTTTATCGTCGCATTGATGCAGACCCTTTATGTAGTGAAGAAAAAAGACATCTACAAAAAGATGGCGAAGTTTTGGGGTCACCTTTTCTTAATTAACTTTGCAGTAGGTGTGGTGACAGGGATTCTGCAGGAATTCCAGTTTGGGATGAACTGGTCTGACTATTCAAGGTTTGTTGGTGATGTCTTTGGTGCACCGCTTGCCATTGAGGCACTGTTGGCCTTTTTCCTTGAATCTACATTTATTGGACTTTGGATTTTCGGCTGGGATCGTCTGCCGAAGAAAATTCATTTATTGTGTATTTGGCTTGTTTCCCTTGGTACGATCTTTTCGGCGTTTTGGATTTTACTAGCTAACTCATTTATGCAGGAGCCAGTTGGATTTGTCATTAAAAATGGCCGTGCAGAAATGAATGATTTTGGCGCTCTTGTCACGAATCCGCAGCTCTGGGTAGAGTTCCCGCACGTTCTGTTCGGTGCGCTGGCAACAGGTGCTTTCTTTATTGCAGGTGTTAGTGCCTATAAAATGATCAAAAAACAAGAAATCGCCTTTTTCAAAAAATCATTCCAGATTGCCATGGTACTCGCTTTAATTTCTGGCTTAGGTGTGGCGTTCTCTGGACATGACCAAGCAAAGCATTTAATGAAATCACAGCCGATGAAGATGGCAGCAAGTGAAGCCCTTTGGAAGGATAGTGGAGATCCAGCGGCTTGGACACTATTTGCCAACATTGACACAGATAAAAAAGAAAACTCTGCAGAAATCAACATTCCGTTTGCTTTAAGTTATTTGGCTTATTCGAAGTTCAGTGGAGATGTTCCAGGTATGCTGACACTTCAAAAAGAATATGAAGCAAAGTTTGGCCCAGGAGACTACATTCCTCCAGTGAAAACAACGTTCTGGAGCTTTAGAATCATGGTCGGTGCGGGAATGCTTATGATTTTTGCTAGTATGATTGGCTTGTACTTGAGCTTTAGAAAGAAACTTGAATCAAACAAATGGTATTTACGCTTCATGGTTTGGATGATTGCGTTCCCGTTTATTGCAAACTCAGCCGGCTGGATTATGACCGAAATCGGGCGTCAGCCTTGGACCGTCTTTGGCATGATGACGACCGCTCAATCGATTTCACCAAACGTATCCTATGGCATGCTATTATTCTCAGTCATTAGCTTTACGACCATTTATCTGATTCTTGCAATCTTGCTTGCCTACTTATTCATTCGAGAAATTAAAAAAGGTGCACATTCTGAAGAGGATACAGATCAAAAGGATGAAACGGACCTGTCTACAGATCCATTTGATGGAGGCGCATATCATGGCATATCTTAACGAGATTTGGTTTATTCTTGTCGCAGTATTGTTTGTTGGGTTTTTCTTCTTAGAAGGATTTGATTTTGGTGTAGGGATGTCCATGCAGCTGCTTGGAAAGGATGCGCATGAGCGCCGCATTTTAATCAATACGATTGGTCCTTTCTGGGATGCGAATGAGGTTTGGCTGATTACAGCTGGCGGTGCTATTTTCGCTGCATTTCCTCACTGGTATGCCACGATGTTCAGCGGATACTATATTCCGTTTACGGTTCTCCTATTAGCGCTCATTGGGCGGGGGGTCGCCTTTGAATTCCGAGGGAAGGTTGAGAAAGCCTCTTGGATCAAAGCATGGGACTGGGTCATCTTCTTTGGCAGTCTGCTGCCACCGTTTTTACTCGGTGTGCTATTCACAAGTATTTTACGCGGGATGCCAATTGATCAAGACATGAATATGTATGCTGGTTTTACGGATTTTGTGAACCTTTATTCAGTGATTGGCGGGTTAGCTGTGACGGTTCTTTGCCTTCTGCACGGATTGATTTTCGTCACACTTCGTACAGAGGGTGATTTAAGAGACCGTGCAAGAAAGCTTGGTCAGCGTGTCCTGCTTATTGCGCTGCCAGTGCTTGTCCTATTTGTCGGTGTGTCCATCATGGAAACAGACATTTACACAGTGCGCCCGATCATCACCATTCCTTTAACCGTGCTGATTGTGGTTTGTTACGTAGCGGCTCTATTCTTTATGAAAAAAGAACGTGATGGCTGGACATTCCTATTCACAGGTGCTGGCATCATGGTGACAGTGACGATGCTTTTCACTGCATTGTTCCCGCGCGTCATGATTAGTTCGATCAACCATGCGTTTGATCTTACCATTCAAAACGCTGCATCCGGATCTTATTCACTGACGGTCATGACGATTGTTGCCATTTCTTTGCTGCCCTTTGTGCTTGGGTATCAAATTTGGAGCTATTACGTCTTCCGTAAACGTGTAAGCGGTAAGGAGCCAATGACTTACTAATGGATAAACGTTTGCTTCAATTAAAAGGAATGAGAGGGCTTCTTGCCCTCTTAGGTATTGTGTCACTCATCCAAGGAGCAAGTATTATTTTCCAAGCACAGTGGCTGGCACATGCCATTACAACGCTGTTTGACGGGAAAACCCTCTCGCAGGCAACGCCTTATGTCCTGCTGTTTCTTGCTGCCTTTCTGGTGCGGCACGGTCTCACCTTGATTCGGGAGAAGGTCATGTTTACCTACTCTTCCCGAATTGGAGCAGACGTCAGAAAACAGCTGTTAGACCAACTCTTTCGTTTAGGTCCAGCTTTCACAAAGAAAAAAGGTACAGGAAAGCTTGTCACATTAGCGATGGAGGGAATTGTCCAATATCGTCAATATTTACAGCTGTTTTTGCCGAAAATGGTGAACGTGGCTGTTATTCCGGTGATGGTCCTCGTTTATGTTTGGACATTAGATGAAACATCTGCCGTCATTTTGATTGTGACGCTGCCGATTTTAATTGTTTTTATGATTTTGTTAGGTCTTGTTGCTCAGCGTAAAGCGGCCAAACAATGGAGATCGTATGAGAAATTATCCAATCATTTTACTGATTCGCTCCGCGGCCTTGAAACGCTTCGTTACTTAGGTATTAGCAAAAAGCACTCCCGTAATATCGCAGAGGTGTCAAAGCGATATCGAAAGGCGACCATGAACACGCTGAAGGTCGCATTTCTTTCATCGTTTGCCCTCGATTTCTTTTCTATGTTATCGATTGCGACCGTTGCTGTCTTTCTTGGCCTGCGGTTAATTGAAGGGGAACTTCTGTTATTGCCAGCTTTGACGGCGCTTATGCTGGCTCCGGAATATTTCCTGCCAGTACGTGAAGTGGGAAATGATTATCATGCGACGTTAAATGGAAAAGAAGCGAATGAGGCCATTCAGGTCATTTTAGATGAAAAGGGCTTCCATGCGCAGGAGACACAATCAGTGCAGCTAAACGAGTGGAATGAACAAGCTGTGCTTACGCTGCAAGATATTTGTGTCCTGCATGATGAACATGCTCCTTATTCCATTCAGGATGTGGATTTGACTGTCAAAGGAAAGAAAAGAATCGGAATCATTGGTGCCAGTGGTTCAGGAAAATCGACGTTAACCGATGTCCTCGGCGGCTTTGTTGAACCGTCTTCAGGTCAAATGACGCTAAACGGCCATCCGCTTGTTCATTTACAGATGAAGGAATGGCAAAAGGAAGTCGTCTATATGCCGCAGCACCCCTATTTATTTCACATGACATTAAGAGAAAACATTCGTTTTTATGAACCACATGCAACAGACGAAGAAGTGGAAAGAGCTGTGCAGGCGGCTGGGTTATCTCAGCTTGTAGCGCAGCTGCCAAATGGACTGGATGAGGTCATCGGACAGCAGGGAAGAGGGCTAAGCGGCGGCCAGGCACAAAGAATTGCGCTTGCTCGGGCTGTTCTCGGCCAGCGGTCGATTATGCTGTTAGATGAACCAACGGCGCATCTCGACATTGAGACGGAGTATGAATTGAAGGAAACGATGCTTCCGCTGTTTGAAGATAAGCTCGTGTTCTTAGCGACACATAGGCTGCATTGGATGCCGGAGATGGATGAGATCATTGTCATGGATCATGGAACCATTGCAGAAATGGGGACACATGAATCATTAATGCGAAGAAAAGGTGTGTACTATCAATTGGTACAGGAGCAAATGGGGGCGGTCTCACATGGTCAGTAAAGGCTGGTTTATACCTTATATCAAGGACAATCAAAAGCTGTTTGTCTTGGTGCTTTTTTTAGGAAGCATTGCGGTGTTCTCTGCTTCTCTGCTGATGTATACCTCGGGATTTCTGATTTCAAAAGCCGCCACAAGACCTGAGAATATATTGATGGTCTACGTCCCAATCGTGGCTGTACGCACCTTTGGTATTTCACGTTCTGCTGCTCGTTATGCAGAAAGGCTGGCGAGTCATCAGCTCATTTTGACGATGATTGAAAAAATGCGGGTGCGTCTGTATGACATGGCTGAACGAAGTGCCAAACAGACGAAGCTTGGTACAGGGGAAATGCTTGGGCTCTTGTCAGAAGATGTGGAGAGGTTACAGGATGCGTATTTAAAAACAATCTTTCCATCCATCGGTGCGCTGCTTTTATATGCAGCATCGATTGGGGCACTTGGACTTTTCTCATGGCCATTTGCTGGATTGATGCTGCTCTATATGGCACTTCTCGTATTTGTTTTCCCATACGTCACATTGCTTGTGAACCGGGCGAGACAAATTCAAATGAAAAAAGGCAGAAATGAACTGTACAGCCATTTAACAGATGCCGTCATGGGAGTTAGTGACTGGCTGTTTAGCGGCAGACAGAAAGATTTTGTTGACGGCTATGAACAGAAAGAAGCTCAGCTGTTAGCGCTTGAAGCTGCCAAGCACCGGTTTATCCGTCTGCGCCAATTTTTTGCGCAGCTGATTATTGGAGGAGCAGTTGTTCTTGTGGTGTATTGGAGCGGCTCAGTTGTTCAGTCAGGTTCTATGCCGCACACGCTCATTGCGGCCTTTGTGCTTGTGCTGTTTCCGTTAACAGAAGCCTTTCTTCCGCTTTCAGATGCGGCAGGTGACATTCCTGTTTATCAGCATACTGTTAGCAGATTACATCATTATGAAAAGCAGTCGTATGAAGGAGAATCTAAGAAGGAATTCGTTGATCAGTCAATCATTTCTCATGATCAAGCTGTCTGTTTTGAACAAGTGTCCTTTGGATATGATGCGCATCAACACGTGCTAAAGCACCTTTCGTTTTCGCTTAAGCAAGGAGAATCACTCGCTCTCTTAGGAAAAAGCGGTGCAGGCAAATCGACCATTTTAAAATTGTTAGAAGGGGCGGTCGTGCCAAATCAAGGTGCTGTCAGCATTCAGGGAAAACCGGTGCAAAGCATTCAAGAGAACGTGTCAGCTTATGTGTCTGTCCTCAATCAACAGCCTTATTTATTCGATACGTCTGTTTTAAACAATATTCGCTTAGGATCCCCAGACGCGACAGAAGAGCAGGTGAAAGAAGCGGCGAGACAAGTGCAGCTGCACGATTACATTGAATCTTTACCAGAAGGCTATCACACAGGTGTACAGGAGACAGGAGTTCGTTTCTCAGGCGGAGAAAGACAGCGTATGGCGTTAGCTCGGATCTTGCTGCAAAACACACCGATTGTGGTATTAGATGAGCCAACCGTCGGACTTGATCCTCAGGCAGAGCGTGAATTGCTTCAAACAATCTTCCGTGTGTTAAAAGGAAAAACTGTCATTTGGATTACCCATCACCTGACTGGCTGCGAGACGTGTGACCGCATCATGTTTATTGAAGATGGACACATTGAGATGCAGGGGAAGCATCAGGATTTATTGAGAGAAAACCAGCGTTATCAAAGGCTATATGAGATGGATCGACCGTTTTCTACAATATAAATAAAATGAATGAAAAGAACGTTCGGACAGGTGATCTCTGCCCGAACGTTTTGTGATTTAAGGGTTTACTTTTCCAACACCAGCATTTGATACCACTTCTGATTTGACATTGTTCACGTTAAGCAAAGAGTAGTTATAAGGAGGGTTGTACGTACCTGTTGAAGACGTTGGCAGACTGCCTGTGCTGTTAATATAAGAGTTGTTGATGACATGCCATGTACCAACTTGACGGCTGTCCCAGCTGCCGATGGCATTGTTTGTATTTTCAAATACGTTGTGCTCAATTCTCATTTTCGCGCCCATACGAGAGTTGATTGCAGTTGTATGGATGCCTTTGTAATAGTTGTTATACACATGACCTTCCCCGTAGCGCATAGACGGTACACGTGAATTCAAGTTTTCAAAACGGTTGTTGTGGAACGTGATTTTTCGGTTGTAGTTATCGTTATCGGAGCTGCCCATAAGCATCGTTTTCCAGCTGTCATGGACATAGTTCCATGAGAACGTAATGTAATCAGAGTCATTTTTCACATCGAATAACCCATCATAGTCATCTTTCCCAGAGTTCAATGTGTTGTAGAGCTCATTATGGTCGACCCAGACGTTTTTAGAGCCGCCTTCGATTCCAATGGCGTCCTTATCACCGATTTTGCTGTGGTGAATTTTCAGGTTGCGGATGATCACGTTATTGGCCCGCCATACCTTAATGCCAATCCCGTTAAATTCGCCTTTCGTGCCTTTACCAACGATTGAGACATTGTTTGTATCTTTGACATCAATTTTATTTGCAGATGTATTAGAAGGGGTAATCGTCCCGTCTACGACGATTTTTAATTTTTCATTTGTTCCTTTAGTTTTGAGGGCGGCTAATAGTTCATTTCCGGTCTTTACTGTCACTGTTTTACCGCCTTCACCGCCTGTTGTGCCTCCATTCAATGTGGAGAATCCTTGCTGATTAAAATTGGCCATAATCGAAGGACTTTCTGGATATTTGGCTGCCGCGTTTGCCTCCCCATTTGGTGCAAATAATGAAGTCACGAGACCAACCGCTAACACACCAGCTAACATTGGAACTTTTTTCTTCAAAATCAACATCTCCATTCTATTTTGATTTAATGTAAACGTTTCCAAAATAAGCTGCGATTCAAACGCTCCTCCTTCTTTCGCCGGCATCGCCTCATTCGGAATGTAGGAAGAGCATAGCACGCAAAAAGGTATCATCGGCTAAGAATTGGCGCTGTGTATTCCATGATTTTCTAGGAAACTAAGGCGATGATTATTTCATTTTCATCTAAATGAGACAAGGACCATTGACGATAGGTATTGGGATGACATCATGATTATGGGAAAGGGGTTCTCCATTCTATGGAAAATCAAGATGATTACGAAAGCGTCATTTTGTTAGAGACAAAGAAATGTCATAATCATTACATAAGAAAAAATTGAATATAAAACGAACCGATGACCGGATCAGCAGGGGGATAAGGAGACATTTTAAAAAAATAGGATCTATTTTAAACGATGTTATCATCCGTGTCGTCTCATAAATAAGAGAAAGAAAGGAAGGAGGGGCGTGTTTGGAGCAGACAGAGGAGACATTATTGATCGAGCGGGCAAAACAGGGAGATGATGCCGCATTTACAGCACTTTATCGGCAGCACTATTCCTTTCTTTACCGGTATATGATGAAGCTTACCCTTCAACAAGAGCTGGCAGAAGAAATCATGCAAGAGACGATGCTGAAAGCGTACATGAAACTTTCTTCATTTAGAGGAGATTCCTTATTTTCAACATGGCTCATCTCCATTGCATCGAGACAATTTTTAGATCACCAGAAGAAAAGAAAACGTGAACAAATGAGAGAAGGGAAGGCCAATCAAGAAGCCATACGCCGCTTCAAATGGGACGTTCAGCAAAAGGGCCACACATGGCATGAGATGTGGGATGCTTTAAATGAATTGAAGGCTCAGGAGAGAGCACCGATTATTCTGCATTATTATTATGGCTTTACTTACCCAGAAATTGCTTCGATGCTCGGTATGAGAGAAGGCACTGTGAAGTCGAGGGTTCATCATGGATTAAAGAAAATTCGAAAGGAGTGGTTCTTATGAAGGAAGATCGTTTCACCGAGCGTTTAAAAGAAGAGTTACAGCAGCTAGATGAACAGATTGAAGTGAAAAAACCAAGTGAGCAGGCTGTCATGATGATGCTAAAGCAGGCAAAGGAAAAAGAGAAAAGGCGTTTTAAACAAGAAATGCTTGCGTACGTTCTCATTAGTCTCACCATTCTGGCACTTTTTGCAGCTGCCATCACCCATTTGCCTATGATCTTAATTCTTCTCCAGGTGGTGAGCATCCCGCTCTGTGTAGTAGTAGGAATCAAGGAATATCAACACATTAAAGGAGGGTCTTTATGAGTCAGACGGAAATGATCATCTTATTGTGTGCATTGCCGTTATTGTTTGCACAGGGATTTCTCTTGTTTATGGATGCAAAAAAAAGAGGGCGCTATAAGTGGTTCTGGGGCATTGTCGGTTTAATTAACTTCCCATCGTCTTCAATTTTATATTGGCTTTGTGTCGTATTACCTGATCGAAAAAGAGGCGAGAATCTTCGAAAGGATTGAACGCGTTCCATCAAACTTTTGGCCTTTTTTTCGTTTTCAAACCATCTAGAAATAGATCATGATTCATCTATTTGTCAAATAAAGCGGGACGTGTAAAGTCCAATTGATCATTTCTAGCACAATAGTCATTCCTTTAGCGGTCATTTTTAAAGACGATAGCTGCTGCTGCTTGATCCATCTCAATTCGGCATCATTTTCATCTGTTATCAATATTGATCAGATTTTACAATTGGTGTTAAATTAATCTCAATATGCGTTAGAAAATCTAACAAATAAATGTGTGAAGATATCTACAAGGAGGCAGATGAGACATGTTGACCTTAGATCGAGCAGCACAAACAGCACAAAGTTACATCCACCGTGTGTTAGAGGAGGTGGAAAAGCGAAATCCAGGCGAAGAGGAATTCCAGCAAGCGGTAAAAGAAATTCTGGAATCACTCGTCCCGGTTTTTGCAAAGCACCCAGAGTATGAAAAACAGGGCATTTTAGAACGGTTAATTGAGCCTGAGCGCCTTGTTATGTTTCGCGTACCATGGGTAGACGATGAGGGCAAAGTCCAAGTCAATAGAGGGTTTAGGGTTCAATTCAATAGTGCCATCGGTCCTTATAAAGGAGGCATTCGTTTCCACCCATCCGTCAATGCCAGCATCATCAAGTTTTTAGGGTTTGAACAAATCTTTAAAAACGCACTGACTGGTATGCCGATTGGCGGAGGGAAAGGTGGATCAGATTTTGATCCAAAAGGGAAATCTGATGGAGAAATCATGCGTTTTGTTCAAAGCTTTATGAGTGAACTCAGCCGATATATTGGACCTGATCAAGATGTGCCAGCAGGTGATATTGGCGTAGGGGCACGGGAAATTGGCTATATGTTCGGCCAGTACAAAAAAATGCGCGGTGCTTATGAGGCTGGTGTGCTCACAGGGAAAAGTCCGGGGTTTGGCGGCAGCTTAGCGAGAAAAGAAGCAACGGGCTACGGACTGGTGTACTTTATGGAAGAAATGCTGAAAGCCCATGGGCTGCAATTTAAAGGGCGTTCGGTTGTCGTTTCCGGCTCGGGTAATGTGTCTATTTATGCGATGGAAAAGGTAGTGGAGCTAGGTGGTAAGGTTGTTGCTTGTAGTGATTCAAGCGGAGCCATTTATGACCCGCAAGGCATTTCACTTGAGACAGTGAAGCAGCTGAAGGAAGTCGACAATCAGCGGATTGGGGCATACATAGACATTCACCCGCATGCTGAATTGATTGAAGATTGCGAACAAATTTGGTCATTTCCTTGTGACATTGCACTGCCATGTGCGACACAAAATGAAATATCTGAAGCGCATGCACAGCAGCTCGTGGCAAACGGGGTCATTGCTGTAGGAGAAGGGGCCAATATGCCGTCCACTCTTAAGGCCGTCAAAGTATTTGAACAGCATGGTATTCTGTTTGCACCAGCAAAAGCCGCGAATGCTGGCGGGGTAGGTGTTTCAGCACTGGAAATGGCGCAAAACAGTGTAAGGATGTCGTGGACATTTGAAGAAGTAGATGATCAGCTGAAACAAATGATGCAGTCTATTTATCGTCAGTGTACGGAGACAGCAGACGAATATGGACACTCTGGAAACTTAATGGTAGGAGCAAATATTGCAGGATTTCGCAAAGTGGCAGATGCCATGATGGCACAAGGCGTGATTTAACTCCTGCTCTCCCGCACCTGTTTATTTCATGACTAGATGGGGAATCGTCCTGTAAGAATGACAATAAGGAGGCGCGGGAGAAAATGAAAAAATGGCTGAAACAAGTTGTCAAATGGGCACCAGTGATTTATCCAGTGGTGAGGAAAATATATAAAGAGCGAAAAGCATCAAAAGGTCGTAACGTATCAGCCGGATCATCCGGCTTTTTTTTATGGAATCATATCCAGACCCTGCGATGAAAGAAAAAATAATAGATTCGAATGATCCATTTCCACTCTTACTCCGTTAAGTACATAACAAACGGAAAGAGGAGGCAATAACAGATGAACATGAAAAAAGCTATTTTAACCATCCCGCTTAGCGCAGTATTACTATTCCCAGCGACTCATATTGCAAGTGCACACGAAGGACATATGCATGGTGATGCAAAGAAGACGT
This sequence comes from Bacillus sp. MC1252, assembly GCF_056838025.1. NCBI lineage: Bacteria > Bacillati > Bacillota > Bacilli > Caryophanales > Bacillaceae > Bacillus > Bacillus sp. MC1252. The sequence continues at coordinate 3,448,373 of NZ_CM166369.1, read as the reverse complement.
CTTCATCACAAGAGGTGTCAAATAAAGCAACGGATCTTCGAGCAGCACTAGACCAGCTGTTCTCAGAGCATGCCTATTTAGCAGTGATCACGATGCAAAAGGGAATTGACGGCAGTAAAGATTTCGATCAAGCAGCGGCGGCGTTAAATGAAAACACGAATGACTTATCAGATGCGATCGCCTCTGTGTACGGAAAAAAAGCAGGGAAACAGTTCAAAGACATTTGGTCAAGCCATATTAGCTACTTTGTTGATTATGTACAAGCAACAGCGAAAAGAGATGAAGCAGGTAAAAAGAAAGCAGTCAAACAGCTTGATCAATATCGCATGAAACAAGCTGATATGCTTGACAAAGCAACGGGTGGAAGATTGAAAGCAAGTGAACTTGAAGAAGGCTTAAAGATGCACGTCAATGAACTACTGAAAGCTTTTAACAGCTACACAGAAAAGGATTTTGATACGACCTATGACACCGTTAGAAAATCCATTCATCATATGTTTGAAGTAGGCAAAGGCGTGTCATGGGCGATGACAGATCAATTTCCTGGGAAATTTGATCAAAAATCAGTGGATACACCAGCCGCAGATCTTCGTGAGGATTTAAATTACTTGTTCTCAGAGCATTTGGCACTCGCGGTAGTTGCCATGCAAAAAGGAAATGATGGCAGCAAGGACTTTGACCAAGCAGCGGCTGCTTTAAATGAAAATACAAATGATTTATCAGATGCCATTGCATCTGTTTATGGAAAGGATGCAGGAAAACAATTTAAAACCATTTGGTCAAGCCATATCGGTTACCTAGTTGATTATGTCAAAGCGGATGCATCAGGTGACGAAAAAGCGAAGGAGAAGGCCGTCAAAGATTTAGATGCTTACCGGATGAAGCAAGCGACGTTTTTAGATCAAGCGACAGATGGACGTTTGAAGGCGGCTGATTTAGAAGCAGGCTTGAAAACACATATTGATGAGCTGATCAAAACGTATACGTCTTATCATCAGGGTGAATATGATCAGCTTTATCCGACAGTGAGAGAGGCGTATGGTCATATGTTCATGGTTGGTCAAGATGTCGCATCAGCTATTGTCGATCAGCATCCTGAACTGTTCAAATCCAAAATGCCAAATGAAATGCCGAAAACGGGTATGGGAGGTACTGCCGGTCCTTTAGGCATGTCATATGAAGCTTTTGCTGGGATGATCGCTAGTCTCATCTTAGCCGGAGGTGCAGCGGGTGCGTTCTTCCTCATTCGCCGCAAGACATCAAATTCAAAATCATAAAGACAAGAGGGGAGCGTGCATAATTGTGCCGTTCCTTTCTTCAAAAGGAGGCCGACTTGCGTGAAAAAATGGCTGATGGGTATTCTCACGCTTCTCATCATCACAGGCTGTGCATCACATTTTATGGATGAATCGTCATCCTCAGAAACAACATCACCTCCTGAGAAAATGGCCACAAATCAAGCTGAGAAACAGAGCCACTCACACGATACGTTAAAAGACGAGCCGTCTGGTATTGTTCCAGCTGACATTGCTATTCCCGCTATTGATGTCAAAGCAAAAGTGGAGAAAACGGCTTTATCAAAGGGTGGCAGTATGGGTGTCCCTAAAAATACTGACAACACGGCTTGGTTTGAAGATGGTCCGAAGCCAGGGGATAAAGGGAATGCTGTCATGAATGGTCATGTTGATAATAAATGGGGGCCATCTGTTTTTTATCGACTAAAGGAGCTAAAAAAGGGAGACAAGGTGATCGTGATGTCTTCGTCAGGAAAAAAGCGAACCTTTGAAGTCATCAAAGTGCAAAGCTATCCGCGTGAAGAGAAGCCAAATGCTTTTTTCGGGTACGCCTTTACACGGAATCTCAATTTAATCACATGTACTGGGACATTTGATCATGCAGCAGGTACACATGAAAAAAGATTGGTTGTCTTTACACAGCTCATCTCCTCATAAAAAAGGCGGCTACACGAAGGTGTAACGCCTTTTTTCGTCGTTTTCAAAGAAACATCTAAAAAGGAGATTCGTAGGTCATTAGATATGGTTAGTCGTATAAATAGGGGCATTTGTCATATAAATGAATTGGCAATTTTTATTTCTTTTCAGTAGAATATGAGTAATGAAGAGAACTGCAAGCGTATACAACCTGTCCAGACAAGGCAGATTCTCCATCCTTACATAAGGAGGCCGATTTGATGCTGAGTAAAAGACTGGCGCACATCTTAAGTCAGCTGATGGCAGCTGAGACCCCACTTACAAGCGCTGCACTTTCTGTCAGCTTACAAGTGACAAGCCGCACCATTCGTACAGACATCAAGGAACTAAATGACCGCCTTGCCCCTTATCAAGCGGCTGTAGCAGCTGTTAGAGGAGCTGGCTATGAGCTGTTGATTAAAGATGAGAATGCTTTTCGCCGTTTTATGAAGGGGGAGGTCGAGCAGGAAGAGCCGCTTGCCGTTCTGCCGGAGGAGCGTGTTCGGTTTATTTTAAAAAAGCTTCTTCTGGCAGAATCGTATGTGAAGCTAGAGGACTTACAGGAGCAGCTGTTTATTAGTAAATCGACAATGAGTAACGATATGAAATGGGTCAAACGCAAGCTTGAACCCTTTGATCTGAAGCTGGAAGCGAAGCCGAACAAAGGCTGCCGGATTAAAGGATCAGAGATGAAAATTCGGTATTGCATGTCAGAATATTTATTCAACGAGCGACTTTCCTGCCAAACGATGCTGAACACAGCTGTCACCATTTTGCCAAAACATGAGCTGGAATTGATTCAGAAAACAATGATTGATTATATCAATGAGGAAAGAATGAATCTATCAGACATTTGCGTGAATAATTTAATTGTCCATGTCGCCATTGCCTGTAAACGAATTAGACACGGAAACTATGTATCTGTTCTTCCAGAGGAAATCAACGAAATTCCACGGGCAAAGGAATACAAGGTAGCCAAAAAAATGGTGGAACGTCTCGAAGGGCTGCTGGATGTCTCATTTCCACAAGAGGAGATCGTCTATATCGCCATTCATTTGCTAGGAACAGCCAAAATGGTACAGTCCTTTTCATCAAGCGGTCAAAAACAAATTGTGGATGATGACACGAGCCGTCTCGTTCAGTACATGCTGAAAGCCATTGACCAAAAATTGCAGCTTGATTTAGCTAGTGATGCGGAATTAATGATTGGGCTCAGTCTGCACTTAAAGCCTGCCATGAACCGGTGTAAATATGGAATGAACTTAAGAAATCCGATGCTTGATGAAATAAAAGCAGGGTATCCACTTGCCTTTGAAGCAGGGATTATTGCCAGCAGGGTCATTGAAGAAGAGGCGGGCCTATCCATTCATGAGAATGAAATCGGATATATGGCGCTCCATTTTGGTGCTGCTTTAGAGCGTAGGAAAATGGAGATTCCGCCGAAGCGATGTCTCATTGTCTGTGCATCTGGTGCAGGGAGTGCAAGGCTATTGCAGGATCGTTTGCGGTCACAATTTGGGTCAAAGCTGACCATTTTAGGAACAGCAGAGCTTTATTCACTTCCGCAAGCCTCTTTACATGCTCTGGATTTGATTATTACGACGATCCCTATTCATATAGATTTACCGATTCCAGTCATTCAAGTGAACACCATTTTAGGAGGCGGCGACTTTTTAAAAATTGAAGAAGCCCTGACGAGTGAAACAAGAGTGACATTAGCCTCACAATATATGAAAAGGGAATTGGTCTTTACAAGACGTGCCTTTCAAACAAAGGAAGAGGTCATGACCTTTCTCACGCAAAAAGTCATCGACATGGGGTTAGCACCAGCAGAGCTCACACCATCTGTGATGGAAAGAGAAGAGGCAGCACCTACCTCCTTCGGGCATTATACAGCGATTCCGCATCCGATGACCCCGCTGACAGAAGAGACGTTTTGGGCGATATGTACATTAGAAAAACCGATCATTTGGGGAGAGAAAAAGGTTCAATTTGTCTGCTTGCTTTGTGTCGAAAAAGAGAACGCCAAAGATTTAAAAGGGATGTACCGGCTGCTGGGAGAGCTTGTGCATAATGTGAAATTCATTCAGCATCTCATCGCCTGTGATACATTTGAAGACATGCTCGATATCATGTACAAAAAGGCCCCTTCGTACAAGAACTAACAGTGTGACATTAACTTTTTCCGCTTCCTAAAGGAAAAAGTATAGGTGTTTATGAAAGCGGTTTCATAATATGATGAAAGTGTAAAGAAAAGCTTCACACTTTGAAAAGGGGGCGTTTACACATGAACATCTTATTGGTTTGCGCAGCAGGTATGTCAACAAGCTTACTTGTCACAAAAATGGAGAAAAGCGCACAAGAACAAGGAAAAGACTATCGCATTTGGGCGGTATCTGGAGATGCTGCAAAAAGTCATATTGATCAAGCCGATGTGCTTTTATTAGGACCTCAGGTTCGATATTTATTACCACAAATGAAAAAGCTCGGAGAAGAAAAAGGAATTCCAGTAGACGTCATTAATACCGTGCATTATGGCGTGTGTAATGGCGCCGAGGTTCTAAAATCTGCTGAACAGCTAGTGAACGGATAGAGGGGGCGGAAGGGATGAATGGATTCAACCGATTTCTAGAAGAGAAGGTTATGCCGTTTGCAGGAAAGATTGCCGCTCAAAGACATTTACAAGCATTGCGTGACGGAATTGTTTTAACCATGCCTCTCATTATTGTCGGTTCACTGTTTCTCATTTTAGCCAACCTTCCGATCCCAGGATACAGCGATTTTATGGCAAGTATCTTTGGAGCCGAATGGGCCACGAAACTATCCTATCCTGTTAATGCAACATTTGACATTATGGCACTTGTTGCAACCTTTGGGATTGCCTACAGGCTTGCTGAAAAGTATGCCGTTGATGCACTATCATCTGGTGCGATCGCTGTCGCGGCTTTCCTTTTGGCCACGCCATATCAAGTGCCTTTCACACCTGAAGGCTCAACAGAAGCCATCCTAGTGAATGGCGGAATTCCGGTCACACTCATGGGCAGCAAAGGGTTATTCGTCGCCATGATTATTGCCATGCTTTCAACAGAAATTTACCGCTTCATTGTACAGCGGAATATTGTCATTAAAATGCCTGATGGTGTACCGCCGGCCGTCAGTAAATCGTTTATCGCACTTATTCCAGGTTTTGTGGTGATCACGCTGATCTGGGTCACGAGACTTGTGATTGAGATGACACCTTTTGAGAGTATTCATAATATCATCACCGTCTTAATTGGCACACCGCTTTCCATTCTTGGTGGAAGCTTAGGCGGGAGTATCGTCGCCGTGGGTGTGCAAATGCTCCTCTGGGCATGCGGTATTCATGGAGCAACAATTGTCGGCGGCGTCATGGGTCCGATTTGGCTCGGTGCGATGGATGAGAACCGTCTTGCGTTTCAAGCAGGAGAGGTGCTGCCAAATATCTTCACAGCGCAATTCTTTGAAATTTTCATCAATGTCGGCGGAAGCGGCGCGACACTTGCTTTGGTGCTGACGATGATCTTACGTGCCAGAAGTAAACAAATGAAACAGCTTGGCCGACTTGCCATTGGGCCAGCCATCTTTAACATCAACGAACCGATCATTTTTGGAATGCCGATTGTGATGAACCCAATGCTTCTCATTCCGTTTATCCTCACGCCAATCATGATGATCATCACCACATATATCGGAATGAGTACAGGACTTGTGGCAAAACCGGCAGGAATCGCTGTCCCATGGACAATGCCGCCAATCATTTCAGGCTATCTCGCAACAGGCGGGAAAATCTCTGGCGCTGTTATGCAGCTGATCAACCTCGCGTTGTCATTTGCGCTATACTACCCGTTCTTTAGAATGTGGGATAAGCAGAAATGGAAAGAAGAAAGTGAGCTGGAAACAAAAGCATCAACTGATGAAAATGTCGTCAGCATGTAATAGAGGGAACAAGGGGGATGCGGCCGATGGAAATGGAACAAATTGTGTTTCAACTCATCTTACACGGTGGAAATGGCAGAAGCTCTGCAATGGAGGCCATTACATGTGCAAAGCAAGGCAACTTTGATGAGGCGAAGCAAAAATTGCAGGAAGCACAGGACGCGTTAAATGAGGCGCATCACGCACAGACAGAGCTGATCCAAGGAGAAATCAGAGGAGAAAAGGCAGGCATCAGTCTCTTAATGATTCATGCACAAGATCATCTCATGAACGCCATGACCGTCAAGGAGCTTGCAGCGGAAATCATCGAGCTCCATGAAAAAATGAAGCAACTCGGAGGTGTCAATTCATGAAAGACGGAATCAAAATTGTCACAATAGGCGGTGGCTCGAGCTATACGCCTGAGCTGGTTGAAGGTTTTATCAAACGGTATCATGAATTGCCTGTAAAGGAATTATGGCTTGTGGATATTGAAGCAGGGCAGGAAAAGCTGAACATCGTGGGTGCTCTGGCAAAACGTATGGTCGAAAAAGCCGGTCTGCCGATTGAGGTACACCTGACTCTTGACCGCCGGGCAGCCCTGAAGGACGCAGACTTTGTCACGACACAATTTCGTGTAGGACTGCTGGAAGCACGGGCAAAGGATGAGAGAATACCGCTCAAATACGGCGTCATTGGGCAGGAAACAAACGGGCCAGGCGGTTTATTTAAAGGTCTTCGCACCATTCCAGTCATTCTAGAGATCGTGAAGGATATGGAGAAGCTTTGTCCAGATGCATGGCTTGTGAACTTTACAAATCCAGCAGGCATGGTCACAGAAGCTGTTTTACGGTACACGAATCTAAAAAAAGTGGTCGGTCTATGCAATGTGCCGATTGGGATCAAAATGGGGATTGCCAAGGCGTTAGATGTGGATGTTGAACGTATTGAGGTGCAGTTTGCCGGTCTCAATCACATGGTCTATGGATTAGACGTGTATTTAGACGGGGTCAGCATTATGGATCAAGTGCTCGATGAACTAGGAAATCCGAATAGCCAGTGGTCCATGAAAAACATTGAAGCGAAAAACTGGGAGCCATCTTTTGTCAAAGGCTTAGGGGTTATCCCATGTCCGTATCACCGTTATTACTATAAAACAAAAGATATGCTGGAAGAAGAGCAAAAGGCGGCCCAAGAAAAAGGAACAAGAGCAGAGGTTGTGCAGCAAGTCGAGCAAGAATTATTTGAGCTGTATAAAGATCCTGATTTATCGATTAAACCGCCGCAGCTCGAAAAAAGAGGCGGGGCGTATTACAGCGATGCCGCATGTAACTTAATCAGCTCGATCTATAATGATAAGCATGACATTCAACCCGTGAATACAGTGAACAGAGGAGCGATTGCCAGCATTCCACCGGAATCAGCGGTGGAAGTGAACTGTATCATTACGAAGGACGGACCAAAACCTATAGCGACAGGTGATCTGCCTGTGGCAGTGAGAGGGCTCGTTCAGCAAATCAAATCATTTGAGCGCATGGCAGCTGAAGCGGCTGTGACAGGAAATTACGAGACGGCTCTTGTCGCCATGACGATCAACCCGCTTGTCCCTTCTGACGAAATTGCAAAGCAAATGTTAGATGAAATGCTCGAAGCGCACCGTGAGTATTTACCGCAATTCTTCAAATCAGTCAAAGCGTAAAACAAAGTGGCCCCTTTATGGGGTCGTTTTTTATCATTGCCCCATATGGGAATTCAAGAAAGAAGTGTATGATAGAAAAAACAGCATGTATGGCTTCAAAGAAAGGACGGTTTGAATATGGTTGCAATTGGTTTAATGCTTTACGGCTTTATCGTTCAACCACTGATGAGTTATGGCACAGTGGTCTTGTTTTTGTATGGCATCATTGCTTCATTTATTGGTCTTATTCGTCATAGACAGTATGTGTGGATTTATGTTCTCCGCCTGCTCGTTTGTTTTACCATTCCAGTGACCAACCTGTTGATGTATTTCGCAACGATTGGTGGAGATGAAAGAGACTTTGATTTCCAGCCCATGCCGCTTGTTTATTATCTTGTCTTTATCCTAGAAATCATCATCGTCTTTTTACCAGAGATCTTTTTACTGATCGAAAGAAAGCGGAGCATAAAAAGGAAACAGTGGATATATGCAGGGGCGATTGTGGGGGTATCGGTCTTGTTTTGGTGCACGATTTGATGGGCGGCTGACTGGACATCTGAGTCTATTTCGCCTTTTTGTTGTGTAGCCTCTTTCGTCTAACCTTTACAAAAGTAATGGAAAGAACAAGGATAAAAATCCCGAGAACCTTAAATAGAAACCGGGTGAGGAACGGTGAATCGTCGAAACCTGTAGCTATGATCATCGATCCGATGCAAATACCTAAGAACGCTAGTAGATAAGTAAAAAACATACCATCACTCCTTATACGTATGATTACCATTATAAGGTATATTGGAGGGGTAAATAAACAAAAAAAGAACCCTTCATGACTGAAAGGTTCTTTCACATGCTTAAGCCTGCTTGACAACCGAGTCAACTTCTACTGTCCAGCCAAAGATGTCTGGCTGTGTTCCTTTTTGAATGCCAGTAATGGCTTCGTACAATTTCTTCGATACTTCGCCTGTTTGACCATTTTGAATGACATATGGCTGATCGTGATAAATTAATTCACCGACAGGAGAGATTACGGCCGCCGTCCCAGTTCCAAAGATTTCTTCAAGTTCGCCTGCTTGATGTGCTTCAATTAACTCATCAATTGAAATTTTGCGTTCTGTCACTGGAATGTCCCAATGCTTTAACAGCTCAAGTACAGAGTTACGTGTGATGCCTTCTAAAATGCTGCCGTTCAATTCAGGTGTCACGATTTCTCCATTGATTTTAAAGAAGATATTCATACTGCCGACTTCTTCAATGTACTTTTTCTCGACCCCATCAAGCCAAAGAACCTGTGAAAACCCTTTGGTTTCAGCGACTTGCTGTGCCTTCAGGCTTGATGCATAGTTTCCGGCTGTTTTGGCATTTCCTGTTCCACCCTTAACGGCACGGACAAACTCGTTTTCAACCGCAATTTTCACCGGATGGATGCCTTCTTTATAGTATGATCCCACTGGAGATAAAATAATGAGCAGCTTATACGTGCTTGACGGTGCAACGCCTAAATATGGCTCAGTGGAAATAATGAATGGACGAATATACAAGGAAGTGCCCTCTGCATCAGGTACCCAATCCTTATCAATACGAATGAGTTCATTTAAGCCCTCTAAAACCGTTTCTGTATCAATTTGCGGGATACATAGGCGGTCATTCGATCTGTTTAAGCGTTCCATGTTCTTTTCCGGACGGAATAAGAGAATTTTTTGATCCTCCGAAACATAAGCCTTTAAGCCTTCAAAAACAGATTGACCATAATGGTAGACCATAGAAGCTGGGTCCATTGGAATCGCCTGATAAGGAATAATTCTTGGATCGTACCAGCCTTTATCAATTGAATAATCCATCACAAACATGTGGTCTGTGAAGATTTTTCCGAATTCAAGTTGATCAGATTGAGGTTTTGGTTTTTTTGTTGAACTAAGTTCAACGCGGATGGGTTGTTTTGGCATCGTAAATCTCCTTGCTGTTTGATTATTTGAAAATTCTAATAATATGAAATAATTATGATTCTATTCTATACCTTCACAAAATATTAGCAATAGGTTTTCTAGAATTCAGACAAGAAAAATCTGTTAAAGCGCTTTTCTTCTCTCCCGTCAGTTTGGCTCATGTCACCCCTTTTCAAAAAAGAAATAAAAACCAAATGCATTATTAACTGATTAATCTGACAATTTATAACGAGTGGTTCCTGTAAGATATTCTTTCAACCATACACCTTTTGACCAGTACCTTGCAAGGGGCAGCGTCATATTTTAATCCTCTTTTTTTTAACCGATAAAGGAAGAAGAGAAGTGAAAGGAGCAAACAACGAGATGAAACGAATGATACCAGGTATCTTACTGATTATATTCATAACCGTGATCAGCTTTGGCTGTCAAGCGATGACAGAGGAGGCTGGCGCCAAGCAAGGCACAACTTATTACGTGGCAACAAACGGAAACGACCAAAACCCGGGAACGCAGCAAAAACCTTTCCGCACACTGAAGAAATCGGCAAGTATGGCTAAAGCTGGGGCAACGATTTACATGAGAGGCGGTACATACAAAGAGAAATTGATTGTCCGTCATTCAGGAACAAAGAAAGCACCAGTTGTCTTTCAAGCTTATGGAAAAGAAAAGCCTGTCATTAGCGGAGCATCCCTTAAAGGAAATCAAGCAGACGGCGGTCTTGTAACGATCGATCAAAAAAGCTACATCACACTCAAAGGTCTTACGGTTGGGCATATTAAGACGAATAAAGAAGATGTAACACCAGTCGGTATTTTCATCAAAGGAAGCGGCAAAGGAGTCAAGCTGCTCAACAACCGAGTGTATGACATTCAGACGACACACAAAAATGGGAATGCGCATGGTATTGCTGTCTATGGGACAAAAGCTCCTGCTGCCATTGAAGACATTGAAATCAAAGGAAATACCGTTGAAAAATTAAAACTTGGCTTCAGTGAAGCCCTTGTGTTAAACGGGAACGTCAAAAAATTTCGCGTGACACATAACACGGTCAGGCACACTGATAATATTGGCATTGATTTAATTGGTTTTGAGAAAGTAGCCCCTTCTAAAAAATATGATCAGGTCAGAAATGGTGTCGTATCTAGAAACAAAGTATATGGGATTACGAGTTATGGGAATCCAGCTTACGGCAAGGACATCTCCGCTGGCGGAATTTATGTGGATGGCGGGAAAGACATTGTGATCGATCATAACATCACACATCACAATGACCTTGGGATTGAAGTCACAAGTGAACATAAAGGGAAAATGGCGGATCGCATTCGCATCGAGCACAATCAAGTGTATCTAAACCGTTATACAGGCATTTCAATTGGCGGCTATGATAAGAAGCGGGGCGGAACAACAAACACGACCATCTCGCATAATATTTTGTACAAAAATGACACAGCCGGCCTAGAAGGCGGTCAATTGCTCATGCAATATCAAGCAGTGAACAATCGGATCACGAATAATATCATGACAGCTAGTAGATCGCATTACTTAGTCGTGAACCTTTATCAAGTGAACCAAAAGAATACATTCCAGAAGAACGTCTATGATGACCGCAAAGGTGCGAAAGCATCACAGTGGGTATGGCGCGGAAAATGGATGGAAGGCTACAAAACGTATCGCTCCAAAAGCGGTCAAGATAAAGGATCAGTACACCTCAATCCACATTATGTGAATGAGAAAAAATATGATTTCCGTCTGAAGAAATCTTCACCTGCCAAGAAAATCGTCGGCAGTTAATCAAATCAATGACCATGCACATATCATTTTAGAAATATTCAAAAAAGTCATTGACATTGGTGGGACATCGCATTAAAGTAAAGAAGACATTTCAACTAAAACAAATTTCATAACGGATCTCTTATCAAGAGAGGCAGAGGGACTGGCCCTATGACGCCCAGCAACCGTTTCTATTTTTAGAAATTGGTGCTAATTCCTGCAAAGCTGTTACAGCTTTGACAGATAAGAGAGGAAGACTTCCCGATACATGTTTCATGCAACGGTGATCAAGCCTCTCTTCTTCAAGAGAGGCTTTTTTGTCTCTATTTTAGAAGCAATCCATTGGTTTACTGGCGTTTTCTTACTTTTTTACCTAGTTTTCTGATGTGATAAATAAAATAACTGGAGGAGGAACAGCAATGAAACGTAAATATTGGACATCATCTCTTGTATTATTGACGATCCTAACCGTCCTATTAGCAGGCTGTGGAGCAGGATCAAGCTCAGGCTCAAAGGCGAATGCGAACGAAAAAGTTTCCTTTGACAATGTACCGAAGCGCTTTGCAAAGGGACAGGGAGCAAAAATTAAAGTCATCCGTAAAATCGGAGGAGATGATCATACAGCGCAGTTTTTAGCTGGGACGAAGGCAGAAGGTGAAGCGCTTGGCTTTACGGTAGATGTCTACACCGCAAATGGAAATACAGCGAAATTCCATGATGCGATCTCTCAGGCGCTGGAAGAAAATTATGATGGCTTTATCATCTCTCATGGGGACGACGAGGCGACCGTCGCTGACGTGAAAAAGATCACAGCGAAGGGCATTCCAGTCGTAGCGTTTGATTCGAATCCTAAGCTGAAGGACATCAAAGGGGTCACAGTGACGTCTCAAGATGACGAACAATTAGCGAAAAAATCATTAGACGCACTCGTATCTGATTTTAAAGGAAAAGCAAATATTGCATACCTCTGGGTAGATGGGTTCCCGCCAATGGTGAGACGAAACAAGGTGTACCAAGAAACACTCAAACAGCATGCAGGGCTCAAGGAGCTTGACCGTTTTGGCATTGCTTCCTCTGATACGTCTGTTCAAACACAAAATGCAGTGGCTGCCATGCTGAATAAGTATCCAAAGGGCAAGCTTGACGCTATTTTTGCCACGTGGGACGCATTTGCTATTGGTGCAGCAAGAGCCTTAAAGGAAGCAGGAAGAACAGAAGTGAAGATTTACGGTATTGATGTGTCAAATGCCGATCTTCAGGAAATGACAGCGAAAGACAGCTCATGGAAGTACACAGCAGCGGTTGATCCGAAGCTCATTGGTGCAGTTGACGTGAGGATTCTTGCGAAGAAAATAGCTGGAGAGAAAACACCATCTTCCTATGACCTTGAGGCCTCTCTCATTTCACAAAAGCAGCTTCAACAAGCAGGCAAGGCCATCAATATGGTCAATCTTGCGGAAGAAGTAAAGGGGTTCGGTTCATCTACTGCTTTTGAAGAAGATTGGATGAAGACCTTGAAGAAACATTATGCAAAATAAACAACGTACACTCTCTTTCCATAGAGGGTGTTTCGTTTTTCAAATGACGATCAATAGACAAGGAGGACACCTATGACTTCGCCGCTTGTTTGTATGGAGAACATTTCGATTGAATTCCCTGGGGTTAAAGCGCTGGATCAAGTGAATTTCACATTAAAAAAAGGCACGGTCCATGCGCTGATTGGAGCGAATGGTGCTGGGAAGTCAACGTTAATGAAAGTTCTTTCTGGCGTTCATTCGCATTTTGAAGGAACCATCCACATCAATGGCAAGGCTGCATCGATTCAAACACCAAAGGAAGCGGCCTCATACGGTGTGCAGACGGTCCATCAAGAAGTGGATACGGCTCTTGTTCCCTATCTAAGTGTTGGTGAGAACATGATGATGCATGAGATTGAGAAAAAATCATTTGTCCGCTGGAAAGAGCTTCATCGCAAGGCGGCTCAACTATTAAAAGAGATGGACATCGACATCTCTACAAAACGTCTTGTGAGTGATCTGACACTTGCAGAAAAACAGATGGTGCTCATTGCCAAGGCCGTTTCGATCAAATGCAGCATTTTAATTTTAGATGAACCAACCGCTCCGCTTAGTCATGCGGAAACAAGCAAGTTATTCTCAATGATTGATCAGCTGAAAAAGAATGGAACGGGCATCGTTTTTATCTCCCATCGCATGCCCGAAATTTTCAACATCTGTGATGAGCTGACTGTGATGCGAAATGGAACCGATGTGGCGGCACACCTCGTCAAAGACACCAATCCCCAGCAGATCATTGAGGAAATGCTAGGCGCGCCATTAGAGGAGCAATTCCCGCCCCGTACACCTTTGAAGGATGCACCTATTGTGCTTGAAGTGAAACAGTTATACGACCAGCATAAATTAAGCAACATTCATCTTCATGTGAAAAAGGGAGAAATTCTCGGGATTGCAGGACTTGTCGGTGCTGGTAAAACAGAGTTGTGCAAAGCCCTTTTCGGCGCCTCAGAAAAGAAGGCGGGCACTGTGCAGCTTCATGGTAAAACCATTCAAATCAAATCGCCTCATCAAGCCGTGAGAGCCGGCTTGGCACTTGTTCCCGAGGAGCGGAGAAAAGAAGGGATTCTAACGGAAGAGACCGTGGGATGGAACTTAACAGCTGCAAGTCTTCGCTCATTCTCACGGGTGCTCAGCTTCTTACATCGTCCTAAGGAAAAGCAGGCAGCAGGTGAAATCGTCAAACGGCTTGGCGTCAAAACGCCTTCTCTTGAGGCGAAGGTAAAGCATTTATCTGGTGGAAATCAGCAGAAGATTGCCATTGGAAAATGGCTGCTAGCTGAGGCGGATGTGTATCTCTTTGATGAACCAACCAAAGGCGTAGACGTTGGAGCGAAAAAAGACATTTTCTCTCTTATTGCAGAACTTGCCGCCCGGGGAAAGTCCGTGATTTATGCGTCAAGTGAGCTGGCGGAAATTGCGGGCATCGCAGATCGAGTATACGTGCTATATGATGGCAGCATTGCCCGGGAAATGACCGCACCAACGACAGAAGAAGAGCTTTTATATCATTCAACAGGAGGACAATCATGAGCGAACGACAAATTTCAGCCCCTGTGCAGCAAATGAAAAAACAGCGGCCATCATTTCACCTGTTTGATTTCTTTTATCAATACGGCACTATCTTAACGATTGTCGTTTTGATCGTGGTATTTGCGGCAGCGAATCCAGCGTTTTTGCAATCAGGGAATATCATCAACATTTTACGATCTATCTCAATTGTCACCATCATTGCGGTGGGCTTAACGATATCATTGGCAGTGAATGGCTTTGATTTATCAGTAGGCTCAGTCGCTACGTTATCGAATGCGATTGTAATCTCTATGTTTGTATGGTTCTCGCAAAATCCACTGATTGCGATCCTCTCTGCGCTAGCGGCTTCTATTATTGTTGGTTTACTGAATGCATGGATGATTGTCAAAATGAAGATTCCAGATATGCTTATGACATTAGCCATGATGTTTATCATTCAAGGGCTGGCACAAACCTATACGAAAGGTGCGACCATTTCTGAAAATATGGTGCTGCCTGATGGTACTTTCTCGACTGGTACCATCCCCGCCTTTTTCAGTAAAATCGGACAGGTGCCATATATCATTCTGATTATGGCAGCCATCGTGCTATTTGCACATGTTTTCATGACCTACACAAAGCATGGCCGATTGATGTACATCATCGGTGGGAATAAGGAAGCGGCTCGATTGTCTGGCATTCATGTGAACAAATACAAAATCGCAGCATATCTTCTCTCTGCTTTATTTGCAGCGATAGGTGGTATTGTACTGGCGTCAAGGGTGATGACAGCAGAAATTAATGCTGGAGCGCCTTATTTAATGGATGGAGTAGCGGCTGCCTTTATCGGCTTTTCTGTCATGGGAGCAGGTAAGCCAAACGCATTTGGCACTTTTATTGGTGCTGTGCTCATCGGTATTTTACAAAATGGACTTGTGATGATGTCTGTCCCTTACTATGCGATGGACATTGTGAAAGGATCGGTGCTTGCACTTGCGCTGGCGCTGACGTATTACAAGCAGCGTAGCTAAGACGTATTTTTTTAAAACCATTCGAGTCCTCTCTCCGTCTAGTAAACGGAAAGCGGTGTAACCGCCGTTTGCCAAAAGGAGATGACAAATAGAATGAATATGTCAGCAACTCATGTAGAAGATTTGAAAAGTGTCATGGAAGACTGGAAAAATGAATTATTAGTATATAAATTTGCGTTAGATGAAATGGATACAAAGTTTTCAATAATTAGTCAGGAATATAATTTAATCCATGGACATAACCCAATAGAGCATACAAAATCACGGATCAAATCCTTTGAAAGCATCGTAAATAAGCTAGCAAGAAAGGGATGCGACATCACTACACAATGTGCAAAGGAGCATATTCATGATATCGCTGGAGTACGCATCATCTGCTCCTTTATTCAGGATATCTATAACGTTATTGATGTATTGAGGCAAAGAGAAGATTTAAAGATCCTTGAAGTGAAGGATTACATTCAACATCCAAAGCCAAACGGCTACAGAAGTCTTCATTTAATTGTTGAGATTCCTGTCTACTTAACGAATCGTGTGGAGCATGTGAAGGTCGAGATTCAGGTTCGGACCATTGCGATGGATTTCTGGGCGAGTCTTGAACATAAAATCTATTATAAACTGCAAAACGATGTCCCTCATCAGCTCACCGATGAACTGAAGGAAGCGGCAGATATCGCCCATTACTTAGATGAAAAAATGCAAAATATCAAACGAGAAATTGATTAGCAGATAAAAAGAGTAGCTGTTTTTGACAGCTACTCTCAGCGTGTAGACAAACCCTCGCATTCGGTGTCAGTCCTGCGTGCTGGTGCTCACGAATCTCAAATTCGCTCCGCTCCGGTACTCGTCCTTCCTAGACTGCAAAGGTTTTCTATCACGCTGAAAAGAAGACAAAGGCTTCCATATTAAGGGTTGGTTCCGCGATCTCTCTTTTGAATGATCGTACTCTTGTCTTGAGATTGTGCAGATTGGCTGTCTTTTTGGCTAGAAGTTCCAATGAAAATACCTGTTATCAAGAGCGTAAAAATCGCACTTGTGATGAGCCATTTCTTCATCATACATCACTCCATATTCTTAACAAGTTTTTAAGGACAACGCCTTGTTCCAAAAATAAGTGGATTCTTCATGAAGCCCATTATCCGTTAAGTAAGCTGCTACATCCTGACAGATGGCTTCAAGATCGACAAGGAAATTCATTGATTCTAATTGATCACAATAAGACATGATTTGCTCGATCATGTTGTCTGGCTGAAGCATGAGTGTTTCTAAAATGGATAATTTAAGTGAAATGTTTCGTTGTTTTAAATTTTCTGCTTTTTGAAGTGAAAGCTGTACGTAATAGTGGAACAAACCAGGCTTTTTCAGCTTAAATAGTGCTTTTGTGTAGCCATACATGGCAAGTAAATAGCCGCCTGGAGAAGAAGTTTCGAATGTCTCAATGAATAAAGCTTTTTCTAGGAGCGGTACAGCTTCACTGTATTCATTTCTTAAACTTTTAATAAAGGCTGCATTGCAATACGCGTGACCAAGTAAGTCTGGGTCTTCCATCTGTTCTAGTGAATGAATCACTTCTTCAAACAACGTCACTGCCTCATCATATTTCGATTGATCAGCATAATTCAAAGCAAGCATCATTTGACAGCTGATTGATTTTTTCACATAACATGGATCTGCGTCGTAAATAGATGAAGCCATCTTTAAGTGGTGTATGGAGAGAAGCGTGGACCTAATATTATAGTATAGGCATCCAGTTTTATAATGAAATTCTGCTTTTTCAATGTCATCGTGCACGAGGTCTAATTTTTCCTCGGCCAATCTTAAATGATGAAATGCCGTATCTTGATTCCCTCTGCGCATTTCATACATGCCTTTAAAGAAATAGAAATAGTAGCTGAGCATATCATCCGTACGGATCGCATTTTCATCAACAAAAAGACTATGATCTAACGAAGCTGTATCTTCGATGAGATCCTTAAATCGGTATTCTAGTAATTGATAGTAAAGTAAGACGTCTTGATTCTCTTCCATTCGATCAAACGCTTGAAGAATGTCTTCTTTTAGCTGTATCGCTTCTTGTATCTCTCTTTTTTTCATCATGACATACCAGTCATTTAGCATATTCGCTACATCAACGGACGACAAAACCCTAGTTTCTGCCAACTCATATCCTCCTTTCTTCATCTATCCGTCTATTTCGATTTCCGGTCATTTGAATCAACTTTCCATATTAAGTATCTTCTTATATTTTAAGCGCTCTCTCGCGAATTGTAAAACATGTTTTTTGATGTAAATTCAACCAATAGTGAAAAATAAAGGGATTCCAAGGATTTTGTATACGCTTACATTTTTTTAGGTAAATAGAGGGTTTTTGAAAAAATATATTGCAATATCAATAGAGAGAGAATGGCGGTCGATGAGTGTTTTTTCGTAGAAGAGAAAGAAACGGCGATTTTCAAGGTGCAGACTCATTTTTACGTGAGATTATCTTACATCATGATTGTGAATCCCTCTTCTTTCAGAATAAAATGAGTTATTCGCAAAAAAAGTAAAATTTAAAGAGACTATTGATCTAGAATTGTATAGATCTTTGGTATTGATAAAAAACATCACACACCATAGATTTAGCGTGGTATAGTAATATTGTTATTGCGAATATTTAGACAAAACTGACAATAGGGGGTCGTGTTTTATGAAGAAATCGATGTTACTGATCATGGGACTAATTGTTGTGCTTGTCATGGCAGCCTGTGGATCGAAATCGGACAGCGGTTCGGGAGAAGGCAAAGGCACATATAAAATTGGGATAGATACAACATATCCGCCATTTGAATTTGAAAAGGGCGGTAAATATGAAGGAATAGACGTTGATTTAATTAACGCGATTGCAAAGGACCAAGATTTCAAAGTGAAGCTTGAAGCAATGGACTTCTCAGGGATCATTCCAGCGATGCAAGCAGGTCAGCTTGATGTGGGAATGGGCGGGATGAGTATTACAGATGAGCGTAAAAAGAAAGTAGATTTCTCAGATCCATATTTCGACGCTGGACTGACAGTTGTCGTGAAAAAGGACAGCAGCATCAAATCAATTGATGATTTAAAGGGGAAAAAGCTAGCTGTTAAAAATGGGACAACAGGAGCAAAATTTGCATCAGATAACGCAGATAAATATGGGTATGAAGTTGTTCAATTTAATGACAGTCCATCTATGTTCCAAGAAGTATCGAATGGAAATGCAGATGCATTGATCGAGGATTATCCTGTCATTACGTATGCGATCGCCCAACAAGATTTAAAATTGAAAACAGTTGGAGACCGTTTGAATGGGGACCAATACGGTATCTCTGTGATGAAGGGGAAAAACCAAGACTTACTGAAGAAAATCAATAAAGGCCTAGAGAACCTAAAGAAAAACGGTGAATATGACAAAATCATTGATAAATATTTGAAGTCATAACACAAGCGAGGCGCGCTCCGAGCGCGCTTTCTTTATGTGTACATCGTATGTGAATTAGGGAGGGAGAAACATGGATACGATTATGAATGCATTTCCATATTTAATGGATGGTTTGCAAACCACTTTATACATCTTTGTTGTTGCTATCATTTTAGGATTTATCATCGGTTTAATTGTGGCATTATTCCGCCTGTCACCATTTAAAGTCTTGAATTTCATCGCACTCGTTTTTGTAAATGCCATTCGAGGTACGCCGTTTATCGTACAGCTATTCTTCATTTATTTTGGTTTGAATACACTTGAATTCATTTCGCTTGATCGAGTGCCGGCAGGGATTATTACAGTAGCGATTAATGCGGGGGCTTATTTCTCAGAAATTATTCGTGCAGGGATTCAGTCCATTGATAAAGGACAAACAGAAGCCGCACGCTCTCTAGGTTTTACAGGGGGACAAAACATGCGCTTTATTGTCCTTCCGCAGGCATTTCGCCGGATGCTTCCAGCGATTACAAACCAAGCCATCATCAGCTTAAAGGACACGTCCCTCTTATCTATTATCGGGATCGCCGATATTATGCAGCGAGGGCAAGTACAAGCATCGGCTACATTTGATCCTTTAAATGTCTGGCTCATTGTCGGTGTCATTTATTTCGTGATCATTTATTTACTTTCTCTACTGGCTAGCTATGCAGAAAGGAGATTTGATATCAAATGAGTATGATTACGGTGAAAAACTTAAAGAAATCCTTTGGTGAGAACGAAGTCTTAAAGGATATGAATGCAGTCATTGAGGAAAAGGAGGTAGTGTGTGTCATTGGTCCCTCTGGATCAGGAAAAAGCACGTTTCTACGATGTCTTAATAAATTAGAGGATATTACTGCTGGAGAAGTCATTGTCCATGGACATACGATTACAGATCCAAAGGTTAACATCAATAAAGTACGGCAAGAAGTGGGCATGGTATTTCAGCACTTTAATTTATTTCCTCATAAAACGGTTTTAGAAAATATCACGATCGCACCAATTAAGGTAAAAGGTGTCGAAAAGAAGGCGGCAGTCGATAAAGCCATAGACTTGCTTGAAAAGGTCGGCTTAAAGGACAAAGCCAAAAGCTATCCTAACCAATTATCTGGTGGACAAAAACAGCGTGTCGCCATTGCAAGAGCCTTGGCGATGGACCCGAAAGTGCTATTATTCGATGAACCGACATCGGCACTTGACCCTGAGGTCGTTGGGGATGTATTAGCTGTTATGAAACAATTAGCAGTCGAAGGCATGACGATGATTGTGGTCACACATGAAATGGGCTTTGCAAGAGAGGTAGGAGACCGCGTGATCTTTATGGATGGCGGTTATATCGTCGAAGAAGACAAACCGGAAGCACTCTTTGGAAACCCGCAGCATGAGCGTACAAAATCATTCCTTAGCAAGGTGCTATAAAAAAAGAGTAAGGGCAGATATACATGCTCTTACTCTTTTTTATAAATAAATGGATCATAAGAGACATCGCCATTCATATGAAGATAGGATAGCCACCCAATTTCCTAGGAAATATTAGCGCTGGAAGAATTCAATCCATTCTTGATCTGGTCCTCTGAAAAAGAAGTAGCAATATCCATTTGGCAATGTTGTGATTTCCTCATCTATTAATTCAATTTGCAGCTTTTGAATACGGTTGAATTCAGCATGAATATTGTCTGTTGTGAAGGCGAGATGGTGGACCTTTCCTTCAGATGGCAGGTCACTGCTGTAGCCCTGAATGAGCTCAATTTCCGTTTCTGCTTCGTCTTTGAATCCAAGAAATGCAAGCTCAATCACTCCGTTTGTATGAGTGATCCGATCCTTTAATTTCATGCCCACAACTTTTTCATAAAAATCAATGGACTGATCAATATTCGTGACCATAATACCTGTATGATCTAAGCGTAATGTCGTCAAAAGAAGAGCCTCCTCTATGTCATGTTGATATTTTTCTCCTCATCTTATCATAATAGAAGTAACGTATACATTCATATGGTAGGATAGAGAGAGTCAATTTAGGATAAGGATGACACAAATGAAAAAAATCTCATTAAAACAAACATTTGCAGAACAAGTGAAAAAGGGATATCCGCTCATTTCAAAAGATGCTGTATCGCGTGTGAACGGAGTGCAGGAAGGCGAGCTCATTGAATGGGTGGATGAAAGAGGCTCCTTTTTAGGAAAAGGCTATTATGGTGTGCAAAATAAAGGAATCGGCTGGGTGCTTTCCTTTGATGCGAACGAAAAAATAGATCAGGCCTTTTTTGTCTCTAAGCTTGAGCAGGCAGCGAAAAGTAGAACGCATTTATTTCGTGATACGCAGACGACTGCTTTTCGTGTGTTCAATGGAGAGGGTGATGGAATTGGTGGAATCACCATTGATTATTATGACGGATTCTATCTCATCCAATGGTATAGCGAAGGTGTTAATACATTAAAAGCAGATGTATTGGCTGCGCTTGAGCAGGTATATCCAGACTATAAAGGAATTTATGAAAAGAAACGCTTTGATACGTCTGGACAATACATTGAGGATGATGATTTTGTGAAGGGAGAAAAAGGGGACTTTCCTCTCATCGTGAAAGAAAACGGTATGAACGTGGCGGTTTACTTAAATGATGGCGCTATGACAGGCATTTTCCTTGATCAGCGTCATGTGAGAAAAGCAATCCGAGATCGTTATGCAAAAGGAAAGACTGTGCTCAATACATTTTCTTACACAGGCGCTTTCTCGGTGGCAGCAGCGATTGGCGGAGCGAGCCGTACGACAAGTGTGGATGTCGCAAACCGCAGCTTGAAAAAAACATCCGAGCAGTTTGAAGTCAATGGAATTGATGTGGACGGACAGGATATCAAAGTCATGGACGTATTTAAATACTTCCCATTTGCAGCGAAGAAGGGATGGACCTATGATTTAGTCATCTTAGACCCGC
This sequence comes from Bacillus sp. MC1252, assembly GCF_056838025.1. Classification (NCBI taxonomy): domain Bacteria; kingdom Bacillati; phylum Bacillota; class Bacilli; order Caryophanales; family Bacillaceae; genus Bacillus; species Bacillus sp. MC1252. The sequence goes on along the minus strand of NZ_CM166369.1, from coordinate 3,426,551 downwards.
CTTCCTTTGCACGATCGAAAAAACACACATTCAGTGCAGCGAAGGATTATAAAAAGCTATTAAAAGAAGCTATCCAAATCACGGCTGAGAACGGCGTCATTGTGGCATCAACCAATAGCAGTGCATTTGGAATGAAAAAATTTAAAGGATTTATTGCTGATGCCTTTAAAGAATCTGGACAAACGTATCGTATCCTCGAAGAGTATACCCTTCCCGAGGATTTCCGTACAACTAAGAATTATCCTGAAGGAAACTATTTGAAGGTTGTCTTCATTCAAGCATAAGAAAAAGCCATTTTCCAATAAGGGGAAATGGCTTTTTTTATAAGGTGAACGACATGAGGATAGGCGCTGCACATAATGTAATAATGGCGGAAATAATCATTGACACACTTGAGATTGTACCTGAGACAGAGCTTAATTCAAAGGCTTTCGATGTTCCTGCCCCGTGTGCACCTGTACCAAGCAGGACGCCCATTGCAATGTCATTATCAATGCGGAAATAACGGATGACCATTGGACCGATGATCGAACCGAACAGTGCCGTTAAAATGACGAATACAGCCGTAACGGATGGCATGCCGCCGATCATTTCTGACACACTCATTGCCACTGGTGTTGTGATCGACCTTGGGACAAGGCTCTCAATAAGGCTTGTGTCCAAATGAAACAATTTGGCGATAAATGCCGTTGATAAGATGGCGATGACAGAACCGCAAGCCACATTCAAAATAATTTCCACTGCATGCTTCTTCAGAATGTGAAAATACTTATATAAAGGAATGGCAAAAGCAACAGTCGCAGGCTGAAGCATATTCGTGAGCCATTTCCCGCCTTGATTATAAGCATCGTAAGGAATGTTTACGATTAACAGCAGGGCCACAAGGACAAGCGGAGTCACAAGTAACGGAGAAACATAGACTTTCGGATGCCGTTTGTACACCGCTTTTGATCCGAGATATAAAAGAACCGTTAAGATCAGAAATAGTCCGCCAACTAACATAGCTTTTTTCGCTCCTTTCTTTTCGCAATCATTTGCGTCATCATGCCAGTCGAGAGCATGACCACAAAGGTACTAAGTAAGACGACAAGGACAATACTTGTGCCAGATTGAGAAAGCAATTTTCCATAATCAATCACACCTACTGCTGACGGGATAAAGAAGAGCAGCAGTTCTCCGAGCAGCCATACGGCGCCAAGTTCAATCCATTTTAATTTAATGATGTTAAAATGAAGTAATAAGAAAATGACAAGAATGCCTAAGATCGTGCCCGGAATTCTTAAATGCAAAAAGGCCGCCAGCACATTCATCAATTTCGCAAAAACAAATAAAGCCATAATCTGAAGGGTAGCAATCAGCGGCGTTTTGAGCAATTGCACTTTCTGTTCACTCCTTTTTCTATATAAATTGTTCACTGTTTCACAAAAACATGACAACGTTCCAATTGATGAGCTTACTTTAAAGTGTACAGCACGCTCTATTATAGGTAAAATACATATATCGAATAGTTATTATTCCTTTTGTCTATAGAAAGGATGAGCCATGTGGACATCAGACATTTAACATATTTTTTAGAAGTGGCAAGGTTAAAGAGCTTCACGAAAGCATCGCAATCCCTTTATGTGTCGCAGCCGACCATTTCCAAGATGGTCAAAAACCTGGAGGATGAGCTGGGGGTGCAGCTGTTCTACCGGAACGGCCGGCAGGTTGAAATGACAGATGCTGGACAAACGATGTATACACAGGCAAGTGAAATCACCCAATCATTTCAGAATTTAACGAGTGAATTAAATGATTTAATGGATGTAAAAAAAGGGCATATTCGAATAGGGCTGCCGCCCATGATTGGGTCAAGTTTCTTCCCAAATGTCATGGGAGAATTCCGCCAGCAGTATCCAGATGTCACATTTCAATTGGTTGAGCACGGCTCTATTAAAGTTGAGGAAGGCGTCGAGGATGGATCGTTAGATATTGGTGTCATTGTTCTGCCTGCAAATGATAAAATTTTTCATACGTACACCATTATTAAAGAGAACATGAAGCTTGTGACGCATCCATCGCATCCGATGGCAGGGCGTGATGAGGTGCATTTAGCTGATTTGAAGGAAGAGTCTTTTATTTTCTTTAGAGAAGATTTTGTTTTGCACAGCCGAATATTGAATGAATGTATGAATGCAGGGTTCCGGCCAAATGTCATTTATGAAACGTCTCAATGGGATTTCATTAGTGAAATGGTAGCCGAGAACCTTGGGATCGGGCTTCTCCCTGAACGGATCTGCCGAGATCTTGATCCTGAAAAGGTAAAGGTTATTTCCTTACACCCATCTATCCCATGGCATTTGGGTGTTATTTGGCGAAAGGACCGCTATTTGTCCTTTGCAGCAAGAGAATGGTTAAAGCATACTAAATCTTATGTCTGGGATGCTGAGTAAAAGGGAGGACGATACTGATGAAAATAAGCTGCGCATCTAATCTACTAGAGAAAGTTCGAGCAAATAATCCACTTGTCCATAACATCACCAATCAAGTCGTGACGAATTTTACAGCCAACGGACTGCTTGCTTTAGGTGCCTCTCCTGTCATGGCAAATGCCAAAGAGGAGGTCGCCGAAATGGCGCAATTAGCGGATGCACTTGTTCTCAATATTGGCACACTGACAAAGGACACTGTGGAGGCTATGGTCATTGCAGGACAAGCGGCTAATGAAAAAGGTGTACCTGTTCTATTAGATCCTGTTGGGGTAGGTGCGACAACGTTTCGAACGAGAACGGCGAAACAGCTGTTACAGCAAGTAAAGATATCCGTTGTGAGAGGAAATGCTGCTGAAATCGCTCATTTACTCGGAGTGGATGGCTGGCAGTCAAAAGGCGTTGATGCGAAAGAGACGAATGGGGATGTATCTGCATTAGCGAAGCAAGCGGCAAAAGTATTTCAGACCGTTGTGGTGATCACAGGAAAAGTCGATGTAGTGTCAGATGGAGATGAGGTGCTGTCCATTCATAATGGACATGAATGGCTGACAAAGGTGACAGGGACTGGCTGTTTACTCACATCTGTCATCGGCACATTTTGTGCAACGGGTGAACTGCCACTTCATGCGTCGGCAGCTGCTCTGCTGTTTTATGGTGTCGCAGCTGAAAAGGCTGCTCAGCAGACAAAAGGGAGTGGACCAGGAACCTTTCAAATAGAATTGTTAAACGCATTATCAAACACAAATAGCGATGATGTGATCACGTTAGGGAAAATAGGGGGAGTTTCGCATGACAAAGGATGATCAACAGCAAATCAAACAGCAATTATCGGTTTATTTTATTATGGGAACAACGAATACAAGCAGGCATCCGCTTGATGTCGTGAAAGAAGCCATTCAAGGCGGGATCACCATGTTTCAATTTCGTGAAAAGGGTGAAGGAGCCCTGCAAGGTGAAGAGAAGAAACAATTGGCCCGGGACATACAAGCCCTGTGCCAAGAAGCGAATGTCCCTTTTATCGTAAATGATGATGTACAGCTAGCGGTAGATCTTGATGCAGATGGTGTCCATGTTGGTCAGGAAGATACAAATGCACAAGACGTGCGGCAGAGGATCGGAAATAAACTATTAGGCGTGTCCACTCATCATATAGATGAAGTGAAACAAGCGATGAAGGACGGGGCAGATTATGTCGGGATGGGTCCGGTCTACCCAACAGAGACGAAAAAGGATACACGCAGTGTCCAAGGTGTGTCTTTGATCACCGAAGTACGTCATCATGGTCTTCATATTCCGATTGTTGGGATTGGCGGCATCACATATGAAAATGCTGCACCAGTCATACAAGCAGGAGCAGATGGCATTAGCATCATTAGCGCCATTAGCCAAAGCACGGATCCAAAAAAAGCGGCAGAAGAACTAAAATCACTTGTTGTATCAGAAAAAGCATCTCTTTAATCTGTAGAAGACATGAATGACTCCATTCATGTCTCAGCGTGTAGACAAACCCTCGCATTCGGTGTCAGTCCTGCGTGCCGGTGCTCACGAATGTCAAATTCGCTCCGCTCCGGTACTCGTCCTTCCTAGACTGCAAAGGTTTTCTATCACGCTGAAAAGAAGACAAAGGGCTAAAATAAAAATCATTTTAGCCCTTTGTCAACAGTCTAAGACATGAATGACTCCATTCATGTCTTTTCTTATTTGGGGAAAAATAGACAGGAAAGAAACAATTGTGTACAATCTTATTGTTCGATTGTTTTCGAAATGACAGGTAAATAAAGGAGAATGAACAATGAAAGTGCTCGATACGTATTTTCGCCGATATGATGAGGCGGGAAAAGGACAGGAGCAAATGGACGAATTGCTGGCGTTGTTTTCTGACGATGTCATGATTGTCTTAAATGGCGCTCAAAAGCCTGGTATTCAAGAGTTTACACAATTTTTGAACACGTTCTTTCACGTACATGAAGACATTAAGCATATGTGGGATGGATGGGTGGAAAGAGAAGATGGAAAGTATGAAACAAACTGGGCTGTTTGCGGAAAGCTCACGAATGGCCGTGTATATACAGCAGAAGGAATTGACATTGCGGAACTGGACGATCAAGGGAAAATCATTTATTTAGAAAACATTCCGAAAAACCCAGAGTTATTCCAGCGCTATTAAAAAGCCGGCAGAGCAGCCGGCTTTTCCTTATGAATCAGTATCCATATGCATGCCTGTATGTGCCTTTACTTGAATTTCTGTAAAGGTCTCTTCATCTGCTTTTTCAGAGGAGAAAATGGTGCCTAAGTAAGCGGCAAGGAATCCAAGTGGGATAGAGATAATCCCTGGGTTTGACAGCGGGATGAGTGGCTCGCCTGTGAAGATGGCTGCTCCCGATGGGTCCCAGACGCTTGGGCTGAGCGATACGATGATAAGTGCACTCAGAAGACCCGTTAAGCTCCCTGCAATGGCGCCAGTGGAGTTAAATCGTTTCCAAAAGACAGTGAAGATAATCAATGGTAAATTCGCACTTGCTGCAACTGCGAAGGCAAGAGACACGAGAAAAGCGACGTTTAAGGACTGGGCAAATAACGCAAGGACGATGGAGAGGATGGACACGCCAATTGAAGCAAAGCGTGCGGCCTTGACCTGTTCTCGTTCACTCGCTTTCCCTTTGCGGATGATCTGACTATAAAAATCATGGGCAAAAGCAGATGCGGCGGATAATACGAGTCCTGTCACCACAGCTAATATGGTCGCAAAGGCGATTGCGGAAACAAAGGCAAATAAGAAATCTCCTCCAAGGGCTTGTGCGAGCATAGGTGCGGCCATGTTCCCTGCTGCATCGGCTGCTGTGATCGCTTCTGATCCGACAAAGGCAGCGGCACCGAAGCCAAGGAAAACCGTCATTAAATAAAAAATCCCGATGATCCAAGTGGCTGAAAGGACAGATTTTCGCGCGGAAATGGCATCCTTTACCGTATAAAAACGGATCAAAATATGTGGCAAACCAGCCGTACCAAGCACTAGGGCAAGGTTCAGAGACAGGGTTTCCAATGGCACATCATATTTATTTCCCGGATGTAGGAACGACTCGCCGAGAGGGGTCGCTGTTTTCATCTGCTCGAACATCTTCAGCAGACTAAAATCAAACTTTGCAAACACAAGCAGTGAAATGATCAAGGTTCCAATCATGAGGAGAACGGCCTTTGTGATTTGTACCCAGCTGGTAGCAATCATGCCGCCAAACACCACATAAATGGTCATCAAGACACCCACGATCAACACGGCGATCCAATAATCAATGCCAAGAAGCAGTTTAATCAATGCGCCTGCTCCAACAAGCTGTGCAATCATATAAAAAGTAGATACCGTGATCGTGTTAAAGGCAGCAACCCCTCGAATGGCCGGCCGCTTAAATCGTGCAGCAATCATATCTGCCATCGTATATTTCCCTAGATTTCGAAGTGGTTCGGCCACAACGTAAAGAACGACAAGATACGCCACAAGAAAACCAATGCTATAGAAAAAACCGTCAAAACCATTTAACGCGATCATTCCGGCGATTCCTAAAAATGATGCAGCGGACATATAATCGCCTGCGATGGCAAGACCGTTCTGAAACCCTGTCAGACCTCCGCCTGCTGTATAAAAATCACTCGCACTACTTGTTTTCTTCGCAGCAAAATATGTGATGACCAATGTGAGCCCTACGATCGCTACGAATAAAATAAAAGCGGTCATGCTCATTCGTCATCACCTCTCGATTCGTTTTTTAAAGCGCTTACATATTTGTCGAACTGAGCCGCTTTTTTCGCATAAAGTCCACATAAAACCCATGTCATGACAAATTGTGTGAGGGCGAATAACCAAGCCCATGAGATAGCACCAATTGCCGGTGTGTTCAAAAAGGTGAAGTAGGATGTAGCAACCGGAAGTGAAAAGTAAAAGAGAAAAAAGAAAATCGTCATCGGTACGATAAATCTGCGTTTTTCCTCAAGAAGTTTTCGAAAATCCTCTGAAGCGGCAACCTTCTTATAATGAACTTTTTTGTCTGCCATTGTTTCCTCCTTTGTACGAATTAGGGACAAGGTACTCCAATGCATATGAGACGATCTGGTTGTTTATGACAGTATATCATAAAAAAGGCACCCGAAAAGGGTGCTTTCTACCGATAATTCGCAAGAAATGTTTGTCTCGCTTTTTCATATGCTTCTGCGTCAAAATGATCTCCGCATTTGTGTATACACCAAGGCTCTTCTTGTCTTGCGATCCCGATCTCATATCCTTGCTTCACGAATTCAAAAGACTGCGATACATCATAAAAGTGAAAGCCGTCAAAGAGATCATCACGCCACCTGATATCATGTTGAGTCGCGATAAAAAGACCGTCAATAGCCGAAGCCTTGATATAATCTTGGGTCTCCGATTGTTGACGACCCGATTCAAACGAAAGCAGCTGATAGGTGTCGTGCCGATATTCAATCACTTTCCCCCTGCAATCCTGGCTCTCCCACCAAATCCCATTGTCAGGCACACTTTCTGCACCTATCACCCCAAGCAGGCCAAGTGACGGATTTTGCAAAAAAAGGGGGATGAGCTCGAGGAGCATATGCTGTTTGACGATCAGTGTATCTTGATGAAGATATATTTTAAACTGAGCAGGATGAGCGAAGGCTTCATTATATCCAGAGGCCATACTGGATGCCTGTCTAATCGGCAAGACCTCCACATGATAACCATGCGGAGCAGGAAGTGAAGCGAGCTGCCGGAAGCAAGCCTGAAACATCGACTCATCATTCACACATAAAACAAAAAGGATAGTGGGGTTACTCATTGAATTGAACCGCCTCAACCACATATTGATAGGCTGTAGCTGCTTCGTTAAAATCAAAACGGATGCCGTGCTTCACGAGTAATTCATGTAAATCATCCATCACACTCGCATAGGAAGGGTGCTGTACGCGAATGGCTTCAAGTTCGCGAATGCGAAAACCCGCTGAATGAAAGAGTGCATGAATTTCGTGAAGGGTAAAGAAACGTAAATGGGTTTGATCCATTAACCCTGCATCTGTATAAGAAAATCTGCCGGCTAGTAATTCTAAAACCGTTGAAATATGGCCGATATTCGGAATGGATGACAGGATGGCACCTTCTTTTTTAAGGAAGGGTTTGACCTTTTTTAAAACAGCCCACGGGTCCAATAAATGTTCGAGTACGTCTCCGAAAATGATGCAGTCAAATTGTTCATGTTGATAAGGGAGAGCCATCTGTTCAATATTGCCGCATAGAACATGATCTAGCTCCTGCTCAGCCTGCTTTGCTGCATTCTCAAAAGATTCAATCCCGTAAATGGTCCGGTCCTTTTGTTTAAGGATTTTTCCAAGCTTGCCTGTGCCGCATCCGATATCCAAAATAGACGTCCATTCCTCACGAATACGGCTGACGATGACAGGGTTTACACCGTGATAATACTGATCCTTTTTTTGGTGATAATAGGAAAGGGAATCTGAACTCATGCACTACCCACCTTTCTTTTTTCTCGTTGTTCTCATGCTTACTATATGGGTGGGAAGCTTGGTTTTATAATAAGAGAAGGGCAATTTTCATGAATGGCAGTTAAAAAGAGATCATATAAAGAACGGGAAACGGACTGTCCTCCTAATATAGAAAGACAGAACCCCATTGAGTGGAAGGGATTGGTATAAAGAGGTGTTCAATTATTGTAGCGTATCGTCATGAAAGGATTTTCAAAAGGTCAATTGAAAGGTCAGAACTTTTAGCCAAAGCAGTCTGAAAGACAAAGGATAACGGCGTTGATTTACGGTTTGTTTATCATCTTCTGATCACCGTTGGATGTTAAAAAAGCTTGTATTTCTTCGATGCCTAGTCCAATTTTTTTCGCTTCCTGAATCAAATAAACCCACTCTTCGTCAACTCTTCTTTTCACTTGCGTATCCATAATATCCTCCAGTTCAATAAGACATATTCATCTGCAACCAATGACTTGAATAAACCGTCTAGTAACTGTACGTGTGAGTGAAAACAGCACAAATTAGATTTTTGTCGAAAAATGATGACATTTAACCTATTTTGTAAAAACTATCACCTACCACGTCCCTAAAAAAATGACTAAAAAACCCAAAATTATTGATTTCTTACTTCTAATAATAAACAATTGTAAAGTCAGTTAAAAGATTATAAATTAAAATAATGATAAAGACCTAAATCATTTGACTCATATAAACCGATTAGGTTGACATATGCCATCAATTAGAACAAATTTCATCTTTGCAGGACGCACATATTGTTCGTTTGGGAAGTTCTTCTCAAGATGGTATTCTAAAAGAAACAGAAACCACCAAGAAGGAATGAAGAAAGAGATGTATAGCCTTTTTCAAAAGTATCAAGAAGTTGTCATGTATCTTGTTATGGGTGTGTGCACAACCATTGTCAACATAGTCAGCTTCTATTTATTCGTTGAGATGTTTTCCATGGATTATAAAACAGCAACGGTTGTTTCATGGGTATTTGCTGTTCTCTTTGCTTATATCACCAATAAGAAGTATGTCTTCAAGCAAAAGGCTCGTGACACAAAAAGTCTTATGCGTGAGCTTTCTTCATTTTTTAGTGTCCGTCTCATGTCTCTAGGTGTAGATCTAGGGCTGATGATTTTATTTGTGAGCCAAATGGCGCTCAATGAAACTGTCGCAAAAATTCTTGTCAACTTTGTGATTGTGGTGGTCAATTATGTCGCCAGTAAATGGTTCGTCTTTAAGAAAACAAAAGAAGATGCGATTTAACACATGAAAAAAGATAGGTGATGTGAAATGAGCAGCAGGCCAGACGAATTATATGATGCCATATATCAACAAACAGAAAAGCAGCATGAACAAGTGCTGAGGCTAGTCAAAGAAATGACCGCACATCCAGAAGCGTTTTCAGAACAAGAAAAGGAAAAGATCAACCGCATGGACATTGCGCTTCAAACGGCAACAGACATTTTAGAAAACTTAATGACCCCTGACACGCAAATGACCATTGTTTTAAGACAAGGGAGAATTCGTGTTGATCTGACGAAAGCGTAAAAGAAGCAGCCAATTGAAAGCGGCTGCTTTTTATTATGCATCGCTTGTTTCCCGCAATTGCTTTGGAGACATGCCGATTTTTTTTCGAAAGACTTTATTCAAGTAATTCGCATTTCGGTAGCCGCACTGTATGGCGATTTCTTCAATCGAATATTTCGTTGTTTTCAGTAACGTTTCCGCCTTTTCTAATCGAATATTGGTTAAGTAGTGAATCGGTGTGAAGCCAGTTGCCTTTTTGAATTCCCTCGTAAAATGACTTTTGGATAAACGTGCCGCAGCTGCCATATCGTCTGGGCCAATTTCCTCGTGAAAATGATGGCTTGCAAACAAGGCTGCTTGGACGATGGGCTCAGGCCATTTCTCCATTTGTCCCTCAAGCTTTGGCAAATATGAATACAGTTCCATGACAAATTGATAAGCAAGGCTAGACCCCTCAAATGGATTGGTAATCCGTCTTTCACTGGCTTCATCATAAATTTTCTTTAGCAGGCGGATCGGTTTTGAATTTGGATGAAAACGCATGACCTGCTTTCCTTCATCCATAAATTGATCAAAGCAAAGATCACAGGCTTCCCCGTAAAGCGTCAAATATAGAAATTCCCAATGCTCACTGTCCTCTGGAAAATAATATTGATAGGCACTTGGGCTTTTCACGAGAAAGGCCTGCCCCGGCAATACTTTGAATCGCTTCTGTCCGATTTCGATCATGCCATGTCCAGACAGTGTGAGCTGAAAGATGCACTTGCCCTGATCCTTCCGCTCTACGCCATTCCAGCTGTATAACGAAGATGATTGAACTTCCCAGCCAACAGACCATATTTGCGCTGGCAATGTAACATCAGAATGGTGAAAACGAAATGCAAATGCTTCCTTCTTCAAATTGGAAATCCCCCTTCACAGCAAAAAACAACCTTTTTCTATTTTGAATCATGGTACACCTCATATCACATCGTACCATTCCACAGCAAAAAAAGGGTATTTTTTAACGGTTTTTTTACCATTGAACTTCCGCTGTCGAGGCAACTAAAATAAGATTATCAGAAGAGAAAAGGGGAATGGATATGATCGATAGGTTACGCGCAGCATTTCACCAGCAATTTGGAGATAAAGAAGAACTTCGTTATTTTTTCGCCCCAGGGAGGGTGAATCTGATTGGTGAACATACCGATTACAATGGAGGTCATGTCTTCCCTTGCGCGCTCACTCTCGGTACGTATGCTGCCGGTGCAAAACGGTCAGATGGACGCGTCAGAATGTATTCCTTAAACTTTGAAGAAGATGGTGTGAAAGAATTCGACCTTTTTGAAATTGCTTACGCAGAATCGGACGGCTGGGCGAACTACCCAAAGGGAGTGTTCAATCAGTTTATAGAAGCAGGTATGGATATCAAAGAAGGCTTTGATATCGTGTACGGCGGCAATATTCCAAATGGTGCAGGGCTGTCCTCATCTGCCTCCATTGAGCTCGTCACAGCTGTCTTGATCAATGAATGGTCTTCATTCGGCACATCACATGTTGATCTTGCCCTTCTTTCGCAGCGTGCAGAAAATGACTTCATTGGCGTCAATTGCGGCATTATGGATCAGTTTTCGATTGCCCTCGGAAAAGAAGATCATGCCATTTTACTCAATTGTGACACCCTTGCCTTTGAATACAGTCCGTTTCGGCAAGAGGGGCTGGTGCTTGTGATTGCGAATACAAACAAACAGCGGACACTGGCAGACTCCAAATACAATGAACGCCGGTCAGAGTGTCAATCTGCTTTAAACGACCTTAGAAAAGAAATGGACATTGCGCATTTATGTGAGCTCACTGCGGGAGAATTTGCCCAGCATGCCCACTTGATTCAAGATGACACGTGCCGCCAACGTGCAAGACATGTGGTGACGGAAAACGAGCGGACCATGAAAGCAGTAAATTTTCTGAAAGATGATAAAATGGAAGAACTAGGTGCTCTCATGAAGGCTTCTCATCTTTCTTTAAAGAATGATTATGAAGTGACTGGACTTGAACTAGATGCACTTGCTGAAGCTGCTTGGCTTCATCCTGGGACGATAGGCTCTCGTATGACAGGAGCAGGTTTTGGCGGCTGCACGATCAGCATTGTGAAAGAAGAGCTGCTGGACTCATTTATAGAAGAAACAGGTGCGGTGTATCAAGAAAAAACGGGCATTCAAGCCTCCTTTTACACAGCTGGAATTGGAGGCGGCGCAAGAGAATTAACGAAGGAGGAAGATTGATGACAATTTTAGTTTGTGGAGGAGCAGGTTTCATTGGCAGTCATGCGGTAGCGGCTCTTTTAGCTAAAGGCGAACAAGTGGTGGTAGTTGATAATTTGCAGACAGGTCATAAAGAAGCTGTTGTAGAGGGAGCTGTATTAGAAGAGGGAGATTTAAGAGATCAAGCTTTTTTAAGACGGGTTTTTCAAACGCATCAAATTGAAGCGGTGATGCACTTTGCAGCAGATTCACTTGTTGGTGAGAGTGTGACGGACCCGCTCAAGTACTATGACAACAACGTCGGAGGGGCAACGACTTTACTTCAGGTGATGAATGAATTTGATGTGAAGCACATCGTATTTTCTTCAACCGCTGCCGCGTACGGTGAACCAAAGCGTGTGCCGATTGTTGAAACGGATGAGACCAACCCGACGAATCCTTATGGAGAAACGAAACTAGCGATTGAAAAAATGTTGAAGTGGTGTGAGCAAGCATATGGCCTGGAATACGTTGTGCTTCGCTATTTTAATGTAGCCGGTGCTCATACAGAAGGGCTTGTCGGTGAAGATCATCAGCCTGAGACACATCTGATTCCGATTATTCTTCAAGTTGCTTTAGGAAAACGGGATCAGATCATGATTTACGGTGATGATTATGAGACAGAGGACGGCACGTGTATCAGAGATTACATTCATGTCATGGATTTAGTTGAGGCGCACATCTTAGCCGTTGATCGTCTGCGTGCAGGAAAGGGAAGTGCGACATACAACTTAGGAAATGGCACAGGCTTCTCTGTGAAGCAGGTCGTAGAAGCCGTAAGGGAAGTAACGGGGCATGCCATCCCGGCACAGGTGGCCAAAAGACGTGCGGGAGATCCCGCAAAGCTGATTGCTTCTTCTGAAAAGGCACTGCAAGAATTGGGCTGGAAGCCTCAATATGCAGATCTTCACACCATCATTCAAAGTGCGTGGGATTGGTTTCAGAAACACCCAGAAGGCTACCAAAGTGAATAAAGCATAACAGGCAGGCAAGAGAGGGGGCAGAGGGAATGATGATAGATATTTTTGAAAAGCTGGAACAGCTGATTCAATATGGGATCAATAAAGAGCTGATTACACCACTAGATATCGGTTATACGAGAAATCGACTGCTTGAGGTGCTTGAGCTCGATGACGCTGAAGCAAGGACGGTCTCAGCTGGAAACGACATTGAAGACATCTTAATGCCGATACTGGAGTGGGCAGTAGAAACAGGCCTTATTCCTGAGGGGACGGATACGTATCGTGATTTACTAGATGCAAAAATCATGGGCTGCTTGGTGGCGCCTCCAAGTGTTATCTATGCGAAGTTTGAAGAGAAACGCAAGCATGAAGGACCAAGGGCTGCCACAAGCTGGTTCTATGAGATGCAGCAGCATGCACATTATATTCATACAGGCAGAATCGCCAAAAATGTTCAGTGGTTTACAACAACAGATGACGGTGTGCTGGAAATCACTATTAATCTATCGAAACCGGAAAAGGATCCAAAAGCGATCGCTGAAGCCAAGAAGCTCAGTCAAAAGCAATATCCTCTTTGTCTGCTTTGTAAAGAAAACGTTGGGTTTGGGGGGCGGATCAATCATCCAGCGAGACAGAACCACCGGATTATCCCTGTCACGCTCACAGACGAATCGTGGTTTCTGCAATTTTCACCTTATGTGTATTACAACGAGCATTGTATTGTGTTCAAGGGCGAGCACGAGCCGATGAACATCACAAAAAAGACCTTTGAACGTCTGCTTTCCTTCATATCTATATACCCGCACTATTTCATTGGATCGAACGCCGACCTTCCTATTGTTGGAGGCAGTATATTAAGCCATGACCATTTTCAAGGCGGTGCTCATGAATTTCCGATGGCGAAAGCAGAGATGGAAGACGTCTTTTCACTCAAAGTGTTTCCAAATGTGAGGGCTGGCATTGTAAAATGGCCGATGTCTGTGATTCGGCTTCAAAGTAACGACCGGCAAACGCTCGCCGGCGCAGCGGACTTTATCTTAAACGAGTGGAAAATGTATTCAGATGAAGAAGTGGGGCTGATCGCTCATACAGGAGAGACTCCGCACAATACCATTACACCGATCGCACGCCGTCATGGGGATGACTATGAATTAGATCTAGTGCTGCGTAATAACCGTACAGATGAACAGCACCCAGACGGGATCTTCCACCCGCACGAAGAGGTCCATCATATTAAAAAAGAGAACATCGGGTTAATTGAAGTGATGGGTCTTGCCGTCCTTCCTGGCAGATTAGCTGAGGAATTAAGCCAGTTAAAGGCGGCGCTGCTGTCCAAAAAACCACTTGAAGAAATCAAAGCCCGCCCTGCAATCATGAAGCACGAAGCATGGGCGAAGCGCCTGCTTGAAGAGAACACCTTCACAGAGGACAATACAGAAGCTGTTTTACAAAAAGAAATCGGCTATATTTTCTCTCGTATTCTCGCGCAGGCAGGTGTGTTTAAAAGAACCGAGCAAGGGAAAACAGCTTTTAAACGTTTCATTCAAACACTCCATACAGGCAGGTGATTAGATGATTGAACAGGTAAGAACCTTAATGGAAGAAAAACAACTCGACGGTGTCCTGATTCGAAAGAGAAATAACTTCTCCTGGCTCACAGGAGGAAGAAGGAATCACATTGTGTTAAACACGCCAGAGGGCGTGTGTCAGCTGCTCGTGTTGAAAGACGACATTGTCCTGATTGTGAATCAAATGGAAGAAAAGCGGATCATTGAAGAAGAAATGGCGTATTTCGACCATCCCTTTCAAGTGGTCACAATGGATTGGTATGAGGATGATGCCCCCTACATTCACACACTCACAAAAGGCAAACGAATAGGGGCAGACATTCAATTGGAAGGGTTTGAGTGGATCGAGCCAGATTTGTCGCACGTTCGATCGATCCTTTCGGCATCACAGCTTAGTCAATATGAAACCCTTTGCCATGAAACAGCTGTTATTGTAGAGAGTGTCTGTAAAGAAATCGTTCCAGGGCAAACGGAGCATGAAATCGCTTCGCTTGTCGCCCAAAAAGCGATTGCGCAAGGCATGACGATTGAAGTGCTGCTCGTGGCAACAGATGACCGTATCCATCAATACCGTCATCCGATTCCAACAGAAAAGGCGCTTCAAAAGCATGCACTTGTTGTGCTTTGTGCTGAACGGCACGGACTCGTGGCCAATGTGACAAGATCCGTTTACTTTGGTCAGCTTCCGAAGGAGCTTGAAGAGAACAAGGAACGGCTTGCGCGAATTGACACGGTCATGAATGCGGCTACCCGTCCCGGAAAAACCATTGGAAATGTACTGAAGGCAGGAATTGCTCAGTACGAAAAAGAAGGATTTTCAGATAGTTGGAAAAAACTTCACCAAGGGGGAAAGACGGGCTTTGAATCTAGAGAAATCATTGCCGTTCCCTCATCGAAGGAGGAGGTTCAGCTTTATCAAGTGTATACATGGAACCCTTCATTGCCTGGACTGAAATCAGAGGATACGATGGTAGTAGAAAAAGAGAAGAATCGCTTTTTAACCTATACGGGCAAGTGGACGTACATTGACATCGAGCATGAAGGGGACATCTATAGACGACCTGACATCTTGGTAAGAGATGAATAAATGCAGGATGCCGGCGATGAGCCGGTTTTTTGCTGGAAGTCTTTAGTGAGATTCCACTTATTCATCAGCATTACCAATTGTTACAGCGCACAGGCTGAAGATCGATCCTTTCTTTTCTTGTGAACTTGCGTTAAAATGAGTAAGGTTTTTGTTAAATGTGGGGATGCCTATCTCGAAATTGTTTACCTAGATAAAATTTCATTAAGTTAAATTGAAATTTGACCAAACTTTTTTATTGTGGTAAACCTAAATTTGACAAATTTCTAGATTGTATGTCCTTTGCCTTCAACTCTCAACTTTTCAAATTCCTAGAAATTTAGTGTGTGTGCAATAATATAAATTTATGTCGAATTTATGACATTTTAATAGAAATCTGTTGAAAAATAAATGAACTTTTGAAAAAAGGGAAGCTAACTTCTACAGATTTTGATAGCATTACAAAGGGAAGAAAAGTTTTCGAAGGCAGATGGCTTTTCACAATTATTCAGCAATTTATACATTATCTAAGGAAGGATGGTGATCTTCTTGTTCAGAGCCATTAAACCTATGCTTTTATTAGCGATGCTCGTGAGTGTTTTTGTATTAGGAGGTTGCAGCAATATCGCTGTTTTAGATCCTAAAGGACCTGTCGCAGCACAACAAAAAGACTTAATCCTTTTATCTATCGGATTCATGCTCTTTATCGTTGGCGCGGTATTTGTACTGTTTACCATCATTTTGGTTAAATACCGTGAGCGTAAGGACGTTGGAAACGCCTCTTACAACCCAGAAATACACGGGAATACGCTTCTAGAAGTTGTCTGGACAGTGATCCCAATATTAATCGTTGCTGCCCTTTCAGTTCCAACTGTCAAAACAATTTACTCTTTGGAAGAGGCACCTCAAGCAACAAGCCATAAAGATCCACTTGTCATTTATGCTACAGCAGTTGATTGGAAATGGATCTTTAGTTATCCAGAGGAAAATATTGAAACAGTGAACTACTTAAACATTCCAAAAGATCAGCCGATTTTATTCAAAATCACTTCCGCTGATACAATGGCATCACTATGGATTCCTCAGCTAGGCGGGGAGAAGTATGCGATGGCTGGAATGGAAATGGAACAGTATCTTCAAGCTGATGAAGTAGGCACATACGAAGGAAGAAACGCCAACTTCACAGGTGAGGGCTTTGCTCAGCAAAAATTCAAAGTCAATGCGATGATGCAGTCTGACTATGATAAATGGGTAAACAAAACGAAAAAAGAAGCACCAAAGTTAACGAAGAAAACGTATGACATCCTGATGCTTCCTGATGCAGCAGATGTGCAGACATTCTCATCAACACATTTATCTTTTGCGAAGCATGGGGAGGACTCTGAATATGCACTCCAAGCACGCAAACGTTTAGGTTATCAATCAGTTTCTCCGCATTCCAAAACAGATCCTTTCGAGAATGTGAAGAACTATAAAAGAAAACTAGATAGTGAATAAACTGACTAAGGAAAGGAGGAGGCCGTTATGCATTTAAAATGGGATGAGTTTTTTGTAACTGGAGACCCATTAATTCTTGGTGCGCAAAT
Organism: Bacillus sp. MC1252; assembly: GCF_056838025.1. NCBI lineage: Bacteria > Bacillati > Bacillota > Bacilli > Caryophanales > Bacillaceae > Bacillus > Bacillus sp. MC1252. The sequence continues at coordinate 3,409,569 of NZ_CM166369.1, read as the reverse complement.
TTCTATCGCTCTTACTTCCATTGCCATCGTTTTTGTTTTAACATACTTCAAAAAGTGGAAATGGCTCTGGAAAGAATGGTTAACATCAGTTGATCATAAAAAGCTAGGGATCATGTATATCCTTGCTGCTGTGATTATGTTCTTCCGCGGTGGGGTAGACGGACTGATGATGCGCGCACAGCTGGCGCTTCCTAATAATACGTTTTTAGATTCCAACCACTATAATGAAATTTTCACAACACATGGTACGATCATGATTCTATTCATGGCGATGCCATTTTTAATTGGTTTAATCAACGTCGTTGTTCCTCTTCAAATTGGTGCACGTGACGTTGCATTCCCGTATTTGAACAACCTTAGCTTCTGGACATTCATGGTCGGAGCAATGCTGTTCAACATTTCCTTCGTTATTGGAGGATCACCAAGTGCAGGCTGGACGAGTTACATGCCGCTCGCCGGAAATGATTTCTCACCAGGACCTGGACAAAACTACTACTTGCTCGGGCTCCAAATTGCAGGTATTGGTACACTGATGACAGGTATTAACTTCATGGTGACCATCTTAAAAATGCGTACAAAAGGTATGACACTTATGCGTATGCCAATGTTTACATGGACAACATTGATTACGTCTGTCATCATCGTTTTCGCTTTCCCTGTATTAACAGTTGCTTTAGCACTTATGACATTTGATCGTTTATTCGGTTCTGCATTCTTTACACTCGAAGCAGGCGGTATGCCAATGCTTTGGGCGAACCTTTTCTGGATTTGGGGACATCCTGAGGTATATATCGTGATCCTGCCGGCTTTCGGTATTTTCTCAGAAATCTTTGCGACGTTCTCAAGAAAGCAGTTGTTTGGTTACAAAGCGATGGTTGTATCGATTGTGGCAATCTCTGTTCTGAGCTTCCTTGTGTGGGTTCACCACTTCTTTACAATGGGGAACAGTGCAGCGGTTAACTCATTCTTCTCGATTACAACAATGGCGATTTCTGTACCAACAGGTGTTAAAATCTTTAACTGGCTCTTTACGATGTATCGCGGCCGTATCAGCTTTACATCACCAATGCTTTGGGCACTTGGTTTCATCCCGAACTTCGTGATCGGTGGTGTAACTGGGGTTATGCTTGCGATGGCAGCTGCGGATTACCAGTACCATAATACGTACTTCCTTGTATCCCACTTCCACTATGTATTAATCGCAGGTACTGTATTTGCTTGTTTCGCTGGTCTCGTTTTCTGGTATCCAAAAATGTTTGGCTACAAGTTAAACGAAAGAATCGGCAAATGGTTCTTCTGGGTATTCATGATCGGATTCAATATCTGTTTCTTCCCGCAGTACTTCTTAGGACTGCAAGGAATGCCAAGACGTATTTATACGTATGGACCAGAAGATGGCTGGACTGCACTAAACTTTATTTCAACAATTGGTGCATTCATGATGGGTATCGGATTCATCATCCTTTGCTATAACATTTACTACAGCTGGAGACACGCAAAACGTGAAGTGTCTGGAGACAGCTGGGGAGAAGGACGTACACTTGACTGGGCGACATCTTCTGCAATTCCGCCGCATTATAACTTTGCAGCACTTCCAGAAGTGACAACACCAGATGCATTCCATCATTGGAAGAAAAACAATGTGGACGTTCATCCAGAAAAAGAGTTCAAGAAAATTCACATGCCGCACAATTCAGGCAGACCACTGATCATGTCTGCATTCTTCGGACTTGGTGCATTCGGTCTTGTATTTGAATGGTACTGGATTGGCGTTATCGGCTTAATCGGTGTATTCGCAACAATGATTTTACGTTCATTTGAATATGACGATGGCTACTACATTCCTGTTGAAGAAGTGATTGAAACAGAGAAAAAGAATAAGGAGGCGCAGAAGTAATGGGACATAATGATAGCAGCTATGCAAATGCACCGCTTGAATATCAGTCTGAAACCGGACGTTTAAACATCCTTGGTTTCTGGATATTCCTTGGCGCGGAAATCGTGTTATTCTCAACACTTTTTGCGACCTACTTTGTTCTTCATGGCAGAACAGCTGGCGGCGTTTTACCAGCTGAGCTATTTGATATGAAGCTTGTATTGATCATGACATTCCTGCTATTAGTGAGCTCATTTACATGTGGGATTGCCGTTCATGAAATGCGCCGTGGAAGTACAAAAGGGGTTGTCATTTGGACAATTCTTACACTACTTCTAGGTGCAGGCTTCGTTGGCTTTGAGATTTATGAGTTCTTCCATTATGTACACGAGGGTGCCAGCATCCATACAAGTGCGTATTGGTCTGCATTCTTCGTTCTTTTAGGAACTCACGGACTACACGTATCAATCGGTATCTTCTGGATTACCGGGGTCTTGTTCCAAATTAAAAAACGTGGTTTAACTCCACAAACAGCAGCGAAGATCTTTATTTCAAGTCTGTATTGGCATTTCCTTGATGTTGTATGGATTTTCATCTTCACAGCTGTGTACTTGATCGGATTAGGGGGGCTTTTGTGATATGGCTGGAAAAACTCATTCCTCAGCAGAGCACGATCACTTCCCTTGGAAACACGTAGTTGGTTTCATCCTATCCATCGTGCTAACAATCTTAGCATTCTGGATTGCCATTGGAGCTGAAATTGGCAGTGCCGCAAAACTATGGATTATCTTTGGTTTTGCATTCATTCAAGCATTCTTGCAGCTGTTCATGTTCATGCATATGACAGAGAGCGAGAACGGGACTGTTCAAGTCGGAAATACACTGTTTGGTCTATTCTGTGCGATTATCTTCGTCATCGGATCTGTTTGGATCTTCGCGGCTCACTACAGCCACGGAGAGAACAGCAAAGACGGATATTCACCGTCTGCGCCAAAGCAGTCTGAGCATTCAGATCAATAATAAAAAACCACTCATCTTTGATAGATGAGTGGTTTTTATGATGATTGCGATAGCGCTTCCAATTGGTGGTGCGAGATCTATCTGCTGCTGAATCTTTTGCGAATGAATGGAAGTCCATAGATGAGGAACGCTGCAATGTGAGCCAGAATTACGTTAATGGCAAAGAATGCGATCATGAAGGTATGTCCTGTTGGAGATAAACTGCTTGTCATGTAAAGACCGAAGAAAATCCACATAATCAAAATAGGTGGAATTGAAGCTAATGCGATTTTTCTGTTTTCTAGCCATAAAAACAGGGGTGTAGCCGTTGCAATACAGAGGTACGCAAAGAACATATCCATCGTATCCAACTCCTTTGTTAGTTGATGTTCAAATCAAATGAGAGGTCAGGATGCAATTGTGTCTGTTTTTAGGAGATATTGTGAACATTTTGTTACAAGTATTATACCACAATTGACTTTGAAGTAAACTCAATAAATGGGAAATGGGCCTTATTCCGTAGAAAATGGTTTTTTCCTCATTCCTCAGTACATCTTTATGCTGGCTTGATGTTTGCTTGTCATATCGCCACATAGGTCATTGAATTTTCCCCTTAACATCTGTAAAATAATCTTTTTAAAGGACTTGTGATGGGTTGAAATGAAAGAGTGGAAAGGAATTTTTTCCTATTGTTAGGATGAAAAGTATTTCATTTTTAGAAAATTGATTGGAACCTTTTGGACGTATCTTCCGTCATATTTAAAGTGAGTTGCTTTTGTGAAAATTTCAATCTAATATAAATAAGGGCTTTTATGTTTTGTAATAAGGGTGGTTAGTTCATGAACAAGCAGAATACATCTCCTTACTATCAGGGAGATTTGATTTTTATATTTTTAGCCTTCTTTGCCATCAGTGTCATCGCTATTTATGCTGCGGGTCAATTTGGGCAGTATGGATCTAATGCATGGACCAGACAGATCATTTACTACATGGTCGGGGTGATATGTATTGTGGCCATTAATTACTTTGACCTCGAGCAATTAGAAAAGCTGAGCTTATATATTTTTATAGGCGGCATTATGCTGTTAATTCTATTGAAAGTTGCTCCGGCGCAAATTGCAGGTCATGATTTTGCTCCAATTAAAAATGGTGCAAAAAGCTGGTTTGTGTTGCCGGGAGTTGGAACATTTCAGCCTTCAGAGTTCATGAAGATTGGTTTGATTATGATGCTTGCTTCTGTTATTGGGAAGGCAACCCCTAGAGGAAAGCGGACATTAGAGGATGATGTTTTTCTTCTATTAAAAATTGCCGGGGTGGCTGCTGTACCAGTTGGACTCATCTTTATGCAGGACGCGGGTACGGCTGCTGTCTGTATGTTTATTGTCGTCGTGATGGTGTTTTTATCTGGGGTCAATTGGAAATTGATCTCTCTTATCGGTTCAGTGGTTGTGCTATTAGTTGCCGCTGTGTTAGCCGTGATTATTCTCTTCCCTGATTTTGCGCAAAAAATTGGAATTCAGCAGTATCAAATCAACCGGATTACCGCTTGGCTGCCCGATAGTTCTACTTCAGCTAACCAGGCGCAGACACAGGATGCATCTGGGTCTGATAAATATCAAGTGGATCAAGCCATCATGGCCATTGGTGCAGGTCAAATTTTTGGGAATGGCATTAAGAATTTAAAAGTCTATGTCCCAGAAGCACAAACAGATATGATTTTCTCGATTATAGGAGAAGCCTTTGGCTTTGTCGGCTGTGCATTTGTTGTGATCATGTTCTTCTTCCTGATCTACCGGCTTGTCGTACTGATCGACCGTATCCATCCTTATAGCCGATTTGCGTCATTTTTCTGTGTGGGATATACAGCACTCATTGTGATCCATACGTTCCAGAACATTGGGATGAACATAGGCGTGATGCCTGTAACTGGAATTCCGCTCTTATTTATCAGCTTCGGGGGAAGCTCTGTTTTATCTGTTCTCATTGGATTCGGGATCGCATATAACGCAAGTGTTCAATTAACGAAATATCAAAGTTATTTATTTAAATAAAATGGGTAAAGGGCAGTCTAAGCATAGGCTGTCTTTTTTGTGCGAGTTCTAATTTTTGAAAAGCAATATGTCTTTGTCTTATGATAGAAGGAGTGAAGGAGGTCTACGAATTGAATAAAACGATAGAAACCATATTAAATCATCGATCCATCCGTTCGTTTACAGACGAGCGTTTGACAAAGGAAGAGGTGCTGACGCTTGTCAAAAGCGCACAGGCTGCTTCAACATCAAGCTATGTGCAGGCATATAGCATCATTGGTGTAACGGATCAGGAGAAGAAGGCGAGGCTTGCTGAACTGGCTGGGAATCAGCCATACGTTGAGAGGAATGGGCATTTCTTTGTCTTCTGTGCAGATTTGAAGCGTCACGATTACATTGCTCAAAAAGCAGGTAAGAACCATCAGGAGGCGCTTGAAAATACGGAAGCCTTCCTCATTAGTGTGATTGATGCGGCATTGGCTGCGCAAAATGTCAGTGTAGCCGCAGAATCAATGGGACTTGGGATCTGCTATATCGGTGGACTGCGTAATCAGCTGAAAGAAGTCTCTGAATTACTTGAAACACCTTCCTATGTGCTGCCATTATTTGGTCTAGTTGTCGGACATCCAGCCAATCAATCTTCACAAAAGGAACGGCTGCCAGTTGAACTGATTTATCATGAAAACTCATATCAGCAAGATGAAGCCCATGTGGATCGTTATTTAAAAGAATACGATGATCGTATTTCAGCATATTATGAAGAACGAACAAACGGCGATAGAAAAGATACTTGGTCTGAGCAGATGCTTCGGGGCTTTAGCAAGCCAAAGCGTGCCTTCCTTGGAGATTTTGTGAAAGAGAAGGGCTTTAATCGAAAATAAATAATGACATCCCCCTTTCGATTGAGAGAGGGGGATTTCTGTAAGAGGTGCAGCATCATGAGATTAAGTATACTGGATCAATCTCCTTTGATTGGAGATGCAACGCCTGCTGAAGCGCTGAGACAAACCGTTGAGCTGGCAAAGCAGGCAGAAAAGTGGGGCTATCACCGTTTTTGGGTATCAGAGCATCACTTTTCAAATCGGCTTGCAGGATCGAGTCCAGAGGTGCTTCTCGGCCATTTATCAGCCGTTACGTTGAACATACGTATTGGCTCAGGAGGCGTCATGCTTCCCCACTACAGTGCCTATAAAGTAGCAGAGAACTTCAGGGTTCTCGAAGCCTTAGCTCCTGGCAGAATTGATCTTGGGATTGGACGTGCTCCTGGTGGCATGCCGATTTCCTCCATTGCACTTCATCATGGTGAGCGAAAGCGTCTAGGTGATCAGTATCCTGAGCAGGTAGAAGAATTGAAGGTCTATTTACATGATCTAGCGGATGAATTCTACCCGCTGCCTCACCTGACCGCTTCTCCGAAGGTAGAAACCGCACCAGAGGTATGGATGCTTGGTTCATCTGGAGAGAGTGCAAGGCTTGCAGCGAAAGCAGGTGCTGGCTACACGTTTGCTCTTTTTATTAATGGTGAAGGCGGAGAAGACTCTGTGGAGCAATATATCAACCGGTTTGAACCTTCAGCATTCGGTGATGAGCCGCGCGTCAATCTTGCGGTCTTCGTTTTATGTGCAGAAACAGAGGAGCAGGCAGAGAAGCTGGCTGTCAGCCTAGATTTATCCTTACTAGCCAATGAACAGGGTCAGAATCTTGGGGGATTTCCTTCATATGAAGATGCACAGGCTTATTCCTACAGTCCATATGAACAAAAACGAGTGGCTGCCAATCGGAAGAGGATGGTGGTTGGGACGCCATCTTCTGTGAAACAGCAGCTTACAGCACTAGCAAAGGCTTATCATACAAATGAATTGATCGCTGTGACCATCACACATCATATGCAAGATCGGCTCACATCGTATCGTTTATTAAAGGAAGCATTTGATGCATAATATGAATATTTACCGTCCACGCAGCCAGTAAAAGGGGAAAAGGAGCATCATGATGAAAATAAAGGCGGCTGTCACCAGCAAACTGAGCGGATAGATACAGGAGACATAGACAGTCAGCTCGCATGCTTGATGAAAAGGACGAGGCTGTTTCGCGTGTAAAAAGGTCAAAAAACAAACCAAGATGATCGTAAGAAAAAAAGCAGTCAAAAAAGAAACGATCCATAGCAATATCAACATTAGTCTCTTTTTCCTCCATATATGATCGAAAAGCCTTGATGAGCTGATCCGCTCATGCAAGGCTTTTCTTGTGATTCACATTTATTCGGGGTAAATGTCGAAAGGTTCTTTCGTTTGAACGGTATCTGATTTGCCTTTCAGACTCGCATACGCAAGCATTGTATATTCACCTGCTTCCAGCTTTTGGCCTTGATTGATCGTGCCATTCCACTTCACGCGGTGCTCCCCTTTATCAACATGTTGATAAACACCTGCTTCACCTAAATACTCTCCATCTGTCGAGTAGACGAGGAATGCGAGGTTTTCAGCACCACCAGGAAGATAGCTGCTAATGACATAGCTTCCAGCACGGTTATCCGGCTCAACTGAAACCGAAGTGACGCGCGGGTAATCAGGTTCTTTCACAATCAATAAAGTAGGAATTTCAGTGACCTTTCTGCCATTTTCACGGATTGTGATACTGCCTTGGTACGTTCCTTTTTTGGTTTTTGCATACTTCACTTGTACCGCAGAAGTAAATGATCCAGTGGAATTCCCTTTGACAGTGATTTTTTTCGTTCCGTTTGTACTAATGCCGCTACCATCGAATTTGTAATCAATGGTATAGGTTTTCGGTGCTTTTGAAAGGTTTTCTACCTTGAATTTTTTCGTTTTGATTTGAACGCCCTTTTCTTTTAAGAAAGTGCCGTAAGAATAGCTGGCATCAGAAACGATAGAAGACGCTTGGAGTGATTCGATGATTCGAACGCTGCCTGTTCCCTGTGTGTTGTGAGGGAATGGGCTGCCATTTGCGTCAAACAGTTTTTCCGCTGTATTCATGAGCAATGCTTTGATTTGTTCAGTAGAGTACGATGGTTTCGCTTGCTTAATGATCGCTGCAACCCCTGCCACATGTGGAGATGCCATGCTTGTTCCTTGCTTAGAGCCATATCCGTAAGGCTGTGAAGGATCATGTGTTGGGATCGTACTCACAATGCTGACGCCAGGCGCTGATAGGTCAGGCTTAATCATCCACGTATCCACAACAGGTCCGCGAGATGAGAAATCAGCTACTTGCTCACTAAGTTCTTTGACAAATTGAATGGAGAAAGTCGTTGTATGGTTTCCAGCCTCAATGGCTTTGACAAGCGCTGTTCCTTCAGCTTTTGAAAGCTTAATCGTAGGAAGAGCGAGACCTGGTACATCTACTGGAATTTCTCCATCGGTATTGTTATACATCACAACGCCGATTGCACCAGCGGCTTTTGCATTGTCCACTTTATCAACAAAGGCAATGGCTCCGCGTTCAATCACCGCAACCTTTCCTTTGACATCGATGTTTTCAAATGCTTTTTCGTCACCGATACCTGCTGGGACGAGTGTGACTTGTTTTTGGTCAAGTGCTTTTAAATCACTTTCTTGATAATAGCCCATGATTTTTGCCGTAGAATAGTTCGGGAATTTCACATTGTAAAGGCTGTACGGAAGCTGAGTTGCTCCGACAGAAATGGCATCTCTTGACGTACCAGGAGAACCGACTGTCCAGCTATTCGGACCGCTGTTTCCATTTGATGTGACAGCGACAACGCCTTCAGACATGGCCCAATCGAGTGCGATGCTCGTTGCGTAATCAGGGTTATTGACACTGTTTCCAAGAGATAGGTTCATGACATCTGCTCCGTCAGTGACAGCACGGTCAATGCCTGCAAGGACGTTCTCAGTTGTCCCGGATCCACCTGGTCCAAGTACACGGTACGCAAGAAGCGTGGCATCTTTTGCGACACCTTTGATTTGTCCATTCGCCGCAATCGTTCCTGCGACGTGTGTGCCGTGATCTGTGGATTCGCCTCTAGGGTCTCCTTTAGGCGTCTCTTGCGGAGAATAATCATGATCAACAAAATCATAGCCTTTGTATAAACCGAAGTTTCCTTTTAAATCAGGGTGGGTATAGTCTACGCCAGTATCAATGACAGCGACTTTTACCCCTTTTCCAGAATAGCCGGCATCCCATGCTTTTGGTGCCCCGATAAATGGAGCGCTTTTATCCATAAGCGGGGAGACATCCTCATTGGGTAGCTGGACGCTTTCCTTTTTCACTTCATCTGTTTTATATGTAACATCCGGATAAACGGCTTTTACTCCGTCAACTGCGAGCAGCTTCGGGACTTCGTTAGCAGGAAGTTTCATAGAGAAACCAGAAAAGACTTTTTCATATTCTTGACGAACACTCGCTTTATCTACCTCTTTGAGTGCTGCCTTCTTTACTTTTGTTCGAGATTTTTTGAGGGAGGCTTTCGTTTGTGCTTCGCCTTCTTGCTTGGCTTCAACTAAGGATTTTTCCTTTAATTCAACAATGACAGTGGTTTGTTTTCTTGAATTGACATTGATTTCGCCGAAGATTTCTGCTTTTTCCAGTTCCATCTGTTTATTAGATGGGGCGGCAGCAGCCTGTTGACCTGAAAAGAATGTGGATAAAATAAAAATAGTGGAGAACAATAGAACAGAAGAACGAGAGATTCCTTTTTTCAATTAATTTTCCCCTTTCTAGCTGTGTATTTAGGGAGATAGCCTTTCTTTTTGTGGATAAATAGGAAAGATTCACTGCCCGTTATTAAGTATTCAATACGATGAAAACAATTCCTTTACTAAAATGGTCTTATTTTACATAGTTATAAAGAACTATTTTGTTTATAAAGTCGCACTTATACACAATTGTCTGTTGATAACTCAAATATTCGGATACATATATGGAAAATAAAAAAAATCCATACACAAAATCTAGTGAGAGGGTGTTGATATGTGGATAAACTCTGTTGATAAGGTGTGCTTATCTTTTGGATAGTGTGTGTATAATATTTTTCTTAAAAGATCATGGAACGTGATGATCTTCTGCACTTTTCAACAAAACTTCTGAAAACTAGTTTGTTTTTTCACCCATATTGTGACAAACCTCTCTTTTTTCTCGGGATATGATAGGAGCAGTTATTTTGCTAGAGCTGCTAGATTCTAAGAAAAGCGGAGGGATGTTCAGTGAAGAAATTGAAAAGCTGGTTGAGTGTATGGTTTGGTTTCATGATGAATGTGCTTGTGAATCCTGGTGTGATGATGAAGCAGCAGCGGTTTAAAGCGGCCGCAGTGGATGCTGGGTTCTTTCAAGTAGAGAAAGAGAGACAGCAAGAGAAGCTGGCAGAGAAAAATAAGAAGAAGCGCAGGGCAGAGAAACTGTTTCAGCAAAGTCTGATGATGCTTGATGAGAAGACGACGAGAGAGGCGCGTGCTGGTCCGCTCTTCCCTTTACAGAAGAGGTGAAACAGGGTAAAATCCCACATAAGAAACGTTATCTGGTGGGAGAGGATACCCCTTGAAGATATATAAAATATTGAATAACAATGCAGTGGTTGTAAAGGAGGGGGATCAGGAGAAAATTGTGATGGGGCCCGGAATTGCTTTTCAGAAGGGGAAAAATGACGTCGTTCCCGTTCAAAAAATAGAGAAAATATTTGTTGTGCGTGAAGAAAATGAGAAATTCAAACAAATTCTTGCGACATTGCCAGAAGCGCATATTGAGGTGGCAGAGCATATTATCAGTTATGCAGAGGGTGAACTCATGTTGCCGCTCAGTGATCATATCCACATATCACTGACGGATCATTTATCCTTCGCCATTGAACGCGTTCAAAAAGGCATTGTGCTATATAATAAATTGCTTGGTGAGATCAAAGTCTTATATAAGCAGGAATATGACATTGGAAAGTATGCCATTCGTTATGTAAAGGAGCGGCTTGGGGTTGAACTGCCGGACGATGAGGCAGGATATGTGGCGCTTCATATTCATACGGCCAAAATGAATACGGAGTCCATGAAGAAGACCGTCAAATACACAACGATGATCAAAGAAATGATCGAGCATATTGAAAGCTATTTTAATCACTCGATTGATGAGGATAGTATTTCCTATCAGCGGCTAGTGACACATTTGAGGTATGCATTAGGCAGGTTGGAATCGAATGAGGCATTTCAAATTATGGACGATGAGATGCTGTTCTTTATCCAAACAAAGTATGATTCGTCATACCAGTGTGCACTTGGACTCGCTGACTTGTTGAAAAATGAATATGGACTTCATCTCCCTAAATCGGAGATCGGCTACATCACGCTGCATGTCCAGCGTCTGCAAGATGCCGAATTGGTTTAATGGTTGTGCCTGCATGCAGGCTTTTTTTTATGCACACTACTCTTATTAGTGTATATGGGTCATTTGATTCGAAAAAATAGATTGACGCAGGTCACACTCTTATACTATGATGAAAGCGTAATCAAAATTCGATATCGTGGGATTGTGACTGTCAGGCAGGCAAGACCTAAAATTTGCGTAACGATGGGACGTGTATGTCCTTTGATCGTTGGTGAATTTTAGGTCTTTTTTGCTTTAAAAAAGGAGGAGACAACATGGATTATCAAAAAACAGCGAAAGAATTAACAAAATTATTAGGTGGTAAAGAAAATGTCATTAGTGCAACGCATTGTGCCACACGGCTCAGGTTGGTGATGAAAGATGAGGGTTTGATTGACAAAGAGGCCATTGAAGAGCTTGATGGTGTGAAGGGGGCTTTCTCAAGCTCAGGACAATTTCAGGTCATTTTTGGGACTGGGTCTGTCAACAAGGTATATGAGCCATTTGCTCGTGAGACCGGTCTTGAGACAGACGACGAGAAACAAAAGCCTGTCAGCCATGATGAAGCAGTGAAACAAAAAATGAATCCACTTGCCCGTTTTGCCAAGACGTTATCGAATATTTTTGTACCAATTATTCCGGCGATTGTTGCGAGCGGTTTATTAATGGGTCTTCTAGGCATGATGAAAGCATTTAAATGGGTTGATCCAAGCTCCGCGATCTTCCAAATGCTTGATATGTTCTCGAGTGCTGCCTTTATCATTTTACCGATTTTAATTGGGGTCAGTGCAGCGAAAGAGTTTGGTGGAAATCCGTACTTAGGTGCCGTCATTGGGGGAATTATGATTCACCCGAACCTGCTCAACCCATGGGGACTGACAGAAGCGAAACCAGAGTATATGCATTTATTCAATTTTGATATTGCTCTTCTTGGTTACCAAGGAACAGTCATCCCGGTTTTATTGACTGTGTATATCATGTGTCTTGTTGAAAAGAATTTAAGAAAAGTCGTGCCGAACAGTATTGATTTACTTGTGACCCCGTTTGTGACGGTGATTGTGACTGGATTTGTGACGTTTATAGCGGTTGGGCCGCTCGGAAGAATGCTCGGTACAGGAATTTCAAATGCACTGACATTTGTTTATGACCATGCAGGATTCTTAGCAGGACTCATTTTCGGAGGTGCTTACTCTTTAATTGTGCTCACAGGGGTTCATCATAGCTTTCATGCGATTGAGGCAGGACTGCTGAATGACATTGGACGGAACTATTTGCTGCCGATCTGGGCGATGTCCAACGTAGCGCAAGGCGGGGCGGGATTGGCTGTCTTTTTCATAGCGAAGCGTGCGAAAACAAAAGAAATCGCACTTCCAGCCGCATTTTCTGCTTTCTTAGGCATTACAGAGCCTGTGATATTCGGTGTGAACCTGCGCTATCGTAAGCCGTTTATTGCCGCAATGATCGGAGGCGCATTAGGCGGAGCATTCGTTGTCTTCACGAAGGTAGCAGCTAACGCTTATGGTTTAACAGGTATTCCGATGATTGCCATTGCAGCACCATTTGGTTTACAAAATGTGGTAAATTATGTTATTGGTATGTTAATCGCTGTTGCTGTTTCATTTATTCTCACCATCATCTTTAAAGTAAAAGAAGTCGAAAAATAATCAAGGAGTGGTCACAGTCATGACAACAATTGACGCAGCACTTCGTCAAAAGGTAGCAGACCGTATTCGAAACTATGAGCATTTGGTGAAAAAAGATGTGTACCGCCAGCATTTTCATTTGATGCCGCCAGTTGGTCTTTTAAATGACCCAAATGGATTGATTCAGTGGAAGGGGATTTACCATGTCTTTTATCAATGGCAGCCATTCAAAACGGGACATGGTGCAAAATTCTGGGGTCACTACACATCTACAGATCTAGTGAATTGGCAGCATGAAGAAGCCGCTCTTGCCCCAAGTGATTGGTTTGATCAAAATGGCTGTTATTCTGGCAGTGCCGTCATTGACGATGGAAACATGTATGTGATGTATACCGGAAATGTTCGTGATGAACAAGGTAACCGTGAGACATATCAATGTTTAGCTGTTTCAGACGATGGCATTCATTTTCAGAAAAAGGGTGTCGTGGCGACATTGCCAGAAGGATTCACCGCACATTTTCGTGATCCGAAGGTATGGAAGCGAAATGGTCAGTGGTACATGGTTCTAGGTGCACAAAGCCAAGATCTCAAAGGACATCTTGTCTTGTTCACATCTGATACATTAGACAATTGGACGTTTCAGGGCATTATTGCAGGCAGTGGAAAGAATGGATTAGAAGATTTCGGATATATGTGGGAATGTCCAGATCTGTTCGAATTAGACGGCCGTGATGTATTGATTGTGTCACCGCAAGGGCTCAAGCCTAATGGCTTAAAATATCACAATACACATCAATCAGGCTATTTTGTTGGTACATTAGATGATAGCTCTTACCAATATACACACGGAGAATTTGAGGAGCTGGATCGAGGCTTTGACTTCTATGCGCAGCAGACCTTTCAAGACGAATCAGGCAGGCGTCTTTTAATTGGATGGATGGGTGTTCCTGATCAAGGAGAAGAGCATCACCCGACGATTTCCTATCAATGGATACACTGCTTAACGATTCCGAGAGAGCTCCGTTTAGATGATGAGGGACATCTTATTCAAAAGCCAGTAACTGAGCTTCAGACCATGCGGACAAATGAGCAAGAGCATGTATTTCATATTAAGCGCTCTGTTCATTCTATTCCTGTAGATGATATTACGAGCGCAGAGGTATTTATTGATCAAATTGAAACACAAAAAGGGTTTGAATGCTGTATTCGTGCGGCTGCCCGTATCTTTTATGATAAAGATGAGGGGAAACTGACATTAGAACGAGATCGATTTGAAGATCGAGCAAAGGAAATTCGTGAAGTAGAAATAGAGGAATTACAGGACCTGCATATCTTTATCGATGCATCGTCGATTGAGATTTTTGTAAACGGAGGCAGGGAAGTATTTACCTCACGTTACTTTCCTTCCCCGGGAAATAAATCAATCTCGATGAGTGGCAGAAATGAAACGAAGCTGAAATTGAAGACATGGCATTTACAAAAAGAAGCAGGTCATTGATCTGCTTTTTTCTAGTGAGATCAGCCTGTATCTTAAAGCCTATATCGCATAGAAACAAGAGTTGCCTCAGGCGGTGGTGAGCGGTTTGATGACGTTTTACATATATGATAACAGGTTGAATTATGGTATCATTTTAAAATATATACAGCTGAGGCTGACGTTTATCCAAATGCGGTAGGACAAAAAGGGGTTGTTTACTTGAATTCAAAACAGCAGCCGACGACTAGAAAGCGCTTGGAGACAATGGCAGATCATGTTGAAGATAAACGTGAAGAATATAAAGAATTGCTCATTCAAGTCCAATCTATTCTCGGTGAACCTTCTCTAGAGCAGGAAGAGTTAAAAGAGAAGCTGTCAGATACGTATAAACAAATGAAAGAATATGCCTTATTTGTAGAATCCATTGAAGCCTTTATTCGAAAAATCGCGAAAGAATCGGATCAGCAAAAGTAGGCATTCATGTAGGGGCAAAAGAGTGTACTCAGGAGCGAGTGCGCTTTTTTTACGGAACGAAAATGGAAGGTGCTGACAATTGAAGATAAAGGTCTGTTTTTAAATATCGATAAACAAAAAACCGATTCACCCATTAAAAAGGTGAATCGGTTTTTACTGTTTTATTTGTCAAAACGATGAGCGGAATGCTTGGTTGGTCCGATGTATTCGTTTAGTTGGAAAGAGCCTTTAATGGCAGCTGTGATGAATTCTTTTGCTGCATAAATGGCTTCCTTCACGTCTGATCCATTCGCTAGTTCAGCTGTGACTGCCGCAGAGAATGTGCAGCCTGCGCCGTGTGTGTATTGTGTGTCGATCTTATCAGATTCAAGGCGTTCAAAGGTTTGTCCATCATAAAGCAAATCAATCGCTTTATCTTGGCTTAGCTTACCGCCTCCAGTGATGACGACATACTTTGCACCAAGTTTGTGGATGCGTTTTGCTGCTTCTTCCATTTGTTCGATCGTTTTGATCTCACCGATGCCGCTTAATTGACCTGCTTCGAAAAGGTTAGGTGTGATAACGGTTGCCAGTGGCGCGAGCTTTTCACGTAAAGCTTCAGCATGCTCTGGATAAAGGACTTCGTTTGCACCCTTACAAACCATGACAGGATCAATGACGACATTTTTCAAATCATATGTTTTGATGGTTTCAGCCGCGAGTTCAATCACGTCGACCGTTGGGAGCATGCCTGTTTTTAGAGCATCTATTCCAATGCCTTCCACAATTGTAGAGAGCTGCGCACGAATGGTCGCCGTATCGATTGGAAAAACCTGATGATCCCATGAGTTATGAGGGTCCATTGCAACGACAACTGTTAAAGCTGTCATCCCGTAGACGTTTTTCTCTTGAAACGTTTTTAAATCTGCTTGGATACCTGCACCGCCGCTTGAATCCGAACCTGCGATGGTGAGTGCTTTATTCATAGACATAGTTGCTGAACCTCCAATGTGATGTGTAACAGTTATTGTTCTATCCCTTATTATAATCAGCTTTTCCATTTATCACAATGAAACGGCATAAAAAAGCGTTCCTCAACGAGAGAAACGCTTCAAATCTTATCTTTTACAAATCACCAATTTTCCTTTTTTCAGCTCCTCTAAAAGCGTTAAGGCTAACTCCTGATCAGCACCGACCGACATCATTTTGGCCATGAGCTCATCATCCCGGGTGCGAATGACATTGGCAACTTGATCTAAAATTCCTTGATCGACTGCTGTCATGCTTTTGGCATCTGTATACTCAGTTACGTTATCAGAGCGTTCTGGATCGTACGCAAAAACGAAGACGGCATCCTTTGATGAATGTAAGTTTTCAATGGTCTGTTTCGCTTCTTTGCTATTCTCTACCGTGATATATTCCATAGTGATCACTCCTTTCCATCAAAAATTCCCATTTTCCCGCAAAATCAAACCGCCTTTTATATCATGAGAAGAAAGCCAATTTATGTTTTAATGGAAAAAGACGAATCTATTAAAGGAGTAAGTTGAATATGAAGATATCCTTATTAATTGTGACGCATAACAGACTAAGCGCGCTGTGTGAGCTGCTTGAATCCATTTCGAGACAAACCGTACAGCCTTTTGAAATTGTAGTAGTGAATGATGCAGGGGAGCGAGTGGACATCATTCAGGAACTCTATCCTGAACTTCCGATCCGCTTGATTCATTTAGATGAGAATGTCCAGCATGTCAATGCAAGAAATGTGGGGGTGCGGGAGCTGACAGGCGATGTCATCATGCTAAGTGACGACGATGATTACTTCACACCTTGTCATATCGAACGTATGAGCAAGGCGCTGGACGACGCCGACTTTGTCTTTTCTGACGCAGAAATTGTTTCATTTGAAGAAAAAGGCGCTATCCGTTTTCCATTATCGAGACGTTTGTTTGCTTATACAGCGGACATTGAGGATATGCGTGTTTTTTCTACATATGTTCCTTCCGGCAGTATGTACAAACGCCACATACACGAAGAGGTTGGCTACTTTGACCCAGCTATGCATCATTACTGGGATTGGGACTTTTTCTTGCGTGTATCACAGCATGCGCGAGTAAAACGGGTACCAGCTGCCAGCGTGATCTATGCGTTTTTTGATGGCGGTGGAAATCAGTCTAGTGATCTTGGTGAAACAAGGAAGAACTACTTAAATGATCTAAGTGAAAAGCATGAACTTGGCGATCTGCCGACAGCTAACTTTGCTGTCCTACTAGAAGAACCAGCGATGAAAAAACGAGAATCAGAGAGTGAGATTGTGTGGGATGGAAAACCGATGATCTCAAGATTGGCACAGCAGGCAGAAGGAGGAGAACCGCAATGAAGCCATTTTTAAATGATAGCTGGTGGGCTGTCATGAAGAGTGAATTTGAACAGCCGTATTATCAGGAATTACGTGAGTGGATGAAGGAAGAATATCGCATGCAGACCGTTTTTCCGAAACCCGATGACGTTTATCGTGCCCTTCATTTGACGTCGTATGAAGAGGTCAAAGTGGTGATTTTGGGACAAGACCCTTATCATGGCCCAGGACAGGCACACGGATTAAGCTTTTCTGTTCAGCCTGGTGTCAGACAGCCGCCGTCTTTGAGAAATATTTTTCAGGAGCTAAAGGATGATCTTGGTTGTCCTGTCCCAAACCATGGCTCTCTGGTCAGCTGGGCAGAACAGGGTGTGCTGCTCTTAAACACCGTGCTAACTGTGAGAAAGGGTGAGGCGAATTCGCATAAAGGCAAGGGCTGGGAACGCGTGACAGACCGGGTGATTGATGTGCTGAATGAACGGGATCAGCCCGTCGTCTTTGTGTTATGGGGAAGACATGCCCAAAATAAGAAAGAACGCATTGATCAAAACAAGCATTACATCATTGAATCACCTCACCCAAGTCCTTTTTCTGCAAGAAACGGCTTTTTTGGCAGCCGTCCGTTTTCTCAGGCAAACGCATATTTAAAGCAAATGGGGCTTGAAGAAATCAACTGGTGTATCAAGGATATTGAATCAAAATAGGACGAGGGGGAAACCCCCTTCGTCCTGTTTATTTTAAAAATTTACGGACAATGTCGAGTCCATTTTTCGCATTTGGATAACGGAAGGAAAAATCGAAGCGATTGGTCTGACGCAGGACGCTTTTTTCATGCGTAAAGGTGAAAAAGCTTTCCTTCCCATGATATCGTCCTATGCCGCTTTCTCCGACGCCTCCAAATGGCAAGTAAGGAGTGGCCACATGCATCAGTGTGTCGTTGATACAGCCTCCGCCAAATGAGAGGTTGTCTAGGACATATGCTTCTGTTTCTTTACTGGTTGTAAATAAGTAAAGGGCGAGCGGCTTCGGCCTTGCTTTGATCATGTCCGCTGCTTCATGCAGAGAATGAAAGGTCATGACAGGCAGAATCGGTCCGAAAATTTCCTCCTGCATCACGGGATCTTCCCATGAGATGTGATCTAAAAGGGTCGGTGCGATTTTGAGCTCCTGTTCATTGCACTGTCCGCCCGTCACGATCGTACCATTTAAAAGAAATTGTGAGAGTCTGTCAAAATGACGCTGGCTGACATTTTTCCCAAAGTGCGGATGCGTTTCGGGTTGTTCGCCATAAAAGTCACGGATACAAGCCGTCATTTCCCGCAAAAGGTCCTCTTTGATGGATTCATGAACAAGCAAATAGTCTGGTGCAATGCATGTTTGACCAGCATTGGTGAATTTTCCAAAAGTGATTCGCTTCGCAGCAAGCTTGATGTCGGCATCAGGCATGACAATGCAAGGGCTTTTTCCGCCAAGCTCAAGTGTGACAGGTGTCAGATGCTTTGCGGCCGCTTCCATGACGACTTTGCCGACAGCCACACTTCCAGTAAAGAAGATATAATCAAAGGGCAGCTTCAGCAGCTCTGTACTGACATCTACACCGCCTTCTACGACTGCCGCATGATCTTCTTGAAACACACGTTCCACAATTGAGCCGATCACTTGTGAGACTTGCGGCGTCAGTTCTGACGGCTTTAAGATGACGGCATTTCCAGCTGAAATGGCTCCGATTAATGGAGAAAGAGCCAGTTGGAAAGGATAGTTCCAAGGGGCAATAATGAGAACACTTCCGTACGGTTCCTTGATGATCATGCTTTTCGATCCAATATGAGTCAGTGGTGTTTTCGCGCGGGATGGCTTCGCCCATTTATGAAGGTGCTTGATGGTATGATTGATTTCTTCATACACCATCCCAATCTCTGTTGTATAAGCTTCCTGTTCCGATTTATGTAAATCATGTGCTAAGGCTTGTAAAATATCCTTTTCAAACTGTTTGATTTCTGCTTTCAAGTCTTTAAGGATGCGGATACGTTCTTGGACCGCCGGCTTGTGAAAGACTTTTTGTTTGTTAAAAAGAGCAGTGAGCTTGTCCATTATTCAATCCTTTCATAGACGATTTTGTTCCTTTTATTATGTGTGAATCACCGGTACTGGTCAAATAAGAGGTACATAAGCGCACTGCTTTGAAAAAATGAACCCATTTGGTTTGTTCATTTGGTAAAATAAAGTTGAAAACGAATTTTTATGATTGGAGGGTCAACCCTTGAATATCCATATATCAAGCCTGCTTCAAAAAATGGAGGAAGCGATTCAAAAAGCGAAACAAAGTGGAAATGATGAAGAGGTGAAACGTCAAGTGGCGGCGATTTCTTCACTATGTGATGTCATTCTTGACGCGCCGTCACAGGTGCAAATGCCACAGTCTTCGGTCATTTCACCACCTCCATCCATATCTACACCATCTGGGTCTCCGGATCAAGCCATGCTTGAGAAGCTGATGGGCACGAGTGGTGCAAAAAAGTTGCAGCATAAAGAAGAGGAGCAAAAAGAGAAGGACGGGAACGGCGACTCTATTTTTGATTTTTAGTGGTCTTGTCACGACAAAGGGAAGGTGATTGGGTTGAAATTATTTTTGGGCGCCATTCAGTGGATGGCATTTTTTATCGCAGCTTCTATTGCAGTACCGATTGCAATTGCACAAGCGTTTGAATTGAATCAAGTGCAATCGGCAGAGCTGATTCAGAGTACATTCTTTTCACTTGGACTTGTGGCGATGGTGCAGTGTTTATGCGGTCATATGCTGCCGATCAATGAAAGTCCAGCAGGGCTGTGGTGGGGTGTGTATACCCTTTATGCAGGTATGACAGGGACGATCTTTGCGACGTATCCTGAAACTCTGCAAGCATTACAAGGGGCTTTAATTTTTAGTGCTGCTTTCTTTTTTATTTTTAGTTTATTTAAAATCATTAATTGGCTCGCATCTTTATTTACGCCAGTCGTCACTGGCATTTACCTGCTTTTACTTGTTGTGCAGTTAAGTCAGCCAATCATGAAAGGGCTAATGGGCATCGGCTATCGGGGAAATCAGGTGGACGGGCTTGTCTTTTGTTTATCGATCTTGATTATTGTCCTCACCTTCATGATCAGCCGCTCAAAATGGCATTACTTAAGACAGTTTTCTGTGTTATTCGCACTTGCAGGCGGGTGGCTGTTATTCGCTTTACTCGGATTGGCGAAGCCAGTTCGTATTCCTGAGCATATCATCGAGTTTCCGAAGCTGTTCCCATTCGGCATGCCGGTCTTTGACAGTGGACTACTTGTCACGTCCTTTTTCATTACGATCTTACTCATTGTGAACATGCTGGCAAGTATTCGAATTGTGGAAAGTTCAGTGAAGGCATTTGGTGAACTGCGTGAGCGGAAGAGAGCTCGGCCTGCTGGTTTTGTCGCAGCATTTGGTCACTTACTGAGCGGATTGATCGGTGCCATTGCGCCTGTACCTATTTCCGGAGCAGCAGGATTTATCCAGACAACGAAAATTCCATCGAGAAAGCCATTTTTCATAGGAAGTCTGCTCATTGTCCTCATTAGTTTATTTCCATTATTGATGAGCTTTTTCTCCGCATTGCCGTCACCTGTGGGGCTTGCTGTGAACTTTGTGGTGTTCTCCTCTATGATTGGGATCGCCATGTCTGAATTTGATCAATATGAAAAGGAAGAGGTTCCACGGATTCGCTTTGTTCTTGGGATTGCCGTTTTAGCAGGCGTGGGGGCAATGTTTGTGCCGCAGGGAGCCTTGAAAGGCATGCACCCTGTGCTCATTTCATTATTAAGCAATGGTCTTGTTCTCGGCACACTCATTGCGATCGTTGTTGACCAAGTCTTGTTAAGAAAGAAGAAGAAATCCGACAATCTCGTGTCAGCGTAAAAGGAAAGTTGAATGTCGGATGTAACCCGCGCTATGATAAACATAATGAACGAGATAAGGAGAATGATGAATGAAACTATTTTTCATATTAGGTGCCATTAACGCCATGCTTGCCGTTGGGCTTGGAGCCTTCGGTGCACATGGACTGGAAGGGAAAATCCCTGAAAAGTATATTGAGATATGGAATAAAGGTGTTCAATATCAGATGTTCCATGCGATTGGACTATTTATAGTGGCCTTTCTTGCAGATAAGCTGTCAGGTGTCTCTTTAGTACCGGCCGCTGGCTGGGTAATGCTTGCAGGTATCCTTTTCTTCTCAGGAAGCCTTTATGTGCTGGCATTGACTCAGGTGAAGATTCTTGGTGCCATTACCCCAATTGGCGGAGTGGCGTTTATCGCTTCTTGGATCATGCTTGTCATTGCAGCAGCAAAAAATTTATAAGTCAAAAAACCGATGCTCTGATGGGGGGCATCGGTTTTTTCTTAACTCCAGTAAGGGGTGTAGTTGGGCGGTGCTTGATAATAAGGGACGTAGTGAGAAGGAGGGACAGGGTGCGTTTGGGCCTCTTCCTCTTGGTGACAGAACGGTCCGATAAACACACTTGGTTTCACAGGCTGTGTCGCCTTCTTCCACTGCGTTTCGTTCATGCAATACGTATGTGCCATGATGTGAGATGGGGTAAGGGTGAGAAGGTCTGAGCCTAGGATCACTTCTGGCGTAGATGCATTAAAAATGGCTAACAAATGAGTTCTGTCCTGGAGGGCGATCTCATAGTGCCACCAGCCTTGAGGCACGTTTGCCACCTGCCCAGGGGTGATGGTATAGGTGTGCAGCTTTTTTGTAAATGGATTCAGCATGGATACAGCAGCAGAACCGGTTATACAGTAAACAAGCTCTGCGGCATTTTGGTGATAATGAGGCTCTACTACTTTACTTTTACTCAAATATATATCAAGCAGGGATACTTGATCCAACGAGTTTAATTGTTTTTTTCCTAAAACATTTATCAGGTTATGTTGATCATATTTGACGAGGGGGCTTTGATTCAGATCGTATGAATATTTGACATTTGGTGAAGTATAATCCAGCTCAACAGTCATTGATGTCACCTCTAGGCTTTTGATAAAAACTACTAGGCATCTTATGAGCGGCGCCCAAAAAGTGTGTCAAAAACCTAGTCAAAAGAAAAAAAGCAAGGGCGTCTGCACCTTGCTTTTTGCTTGAAGTTATCTTGGAGAATACGTTGACATAGAGTATGGATAGTCATATTGAATTTCCCCATCAAACGTAATGTAATCAAGGTAGATCGTTAACAGTAAGTATCGTGTCCCTGTCTTGTTATCACTAATGATAATGTGGTCACGTCCTGCAGCTTCAATGACCCCTCTAAAAATCTTCGAATTCCATTCCTTACTCGCTTCAAACGTCATATAAATCGTGGCGACCTTGCCGCGGTTCAATCGTAAAATATTTTCAATATAGGACTGCTCAATTGGCAGCTGACCTGTGACATTCTGCTGATATATTGGCCCAGAAGGAATTTGATATGGCTGTCCGCCGCTCTGCGCGCCTTGGCCTCCTTGTGAAGTACCAGTAGATGGAATTGGCGAATAACCTTGCTGCATTTGACCCTGCATTTGACCCTGCGTTTGGGGAGGGACTGAATAACCCATCTGCTGCGCAGGATACGGATTTGCTCCATATTGTTGCTGGCGAAAATCTTGACCTTCGAAACCCGAACCTTGCCCAAATTGATTTTTCAATTTCATAACGTTCCTCCTCTTTCCTCATGGTGTTCTAAACAGAAGGCGTTTAAGCCTGTTGTTTCCATAGCATTCTTTCTCTCTTTCACACTATGAGACAGGAGGGGAGAATATGTACATTGAACGAAAAAAAGGAACAGCTTGGCGCAGTTCCCCAGCGTGTAGACAAACCCTCGCATTCGGTGTCAGTCCTGTGCGCCGGTGCTCACGAATGTCAAATTCGCTGCGCTCCGGTGCTCGTCCTTCCTAGACTTCAAAGGTTTTCAATCACGCTGAAAAGAAGACAAAGGGCTAAAATAAAGATCATTTTAGCCCTTTGTCAACAATCTGAGGAACTGCTTGGAGCAGTTCCTTTTACATCATCCAGTTGACAGCCCGCTGGACATCAAATACAAGTGTCATAATGAGAAAAAATGCGGCCAGCGGTGTGATGACGACAATGAAGGCTTGCCATACTCTTAGCTTCATCACAGCGACAATGCCTAACACAGCCATCCCCAATATCCATGTCTTGGCATATGCTTCAGTAAGTGTCCAAAGATCGAGATAATACCATACTTCATAATGCTGATCTAAATAGGGAGAGATCTTAACAAATGTATACGGACCAAGCATCCCCACAGTGAAAACCCAAGTAAGGGCAAATAAAGCAGAAGGAAAAAAGACCGTCAGCGTGCAGGCCTTGAGCACATCTCGATAAGGCGTTTTATTGCCAAAAAAGAGCCGTCCTAACCACTGTAAAATGAGTGCACCGAAAAATAGAATGAGATTGCCTGCTAAAATACCAAAACCCGCCCCATGTAACAGAATAAAAGGGAATGGAATATGATTGCCCATATACTCGCTAAAATACCCTTCGTAGATCCAGCTCGTCCCAGCGATACTTGCAAGGAGTATCATCAGCCAGATTGGAATAGAGGAGTGTTGGTATGAGCGAATAATCGTTTTTGTCGCGACGAAAATTTTAAAAAATCGAAAAAATCCTTTTGCTTCCTCTTCTTGGGAGAGATCACTCTTCATAGCTTTCAATGTTTTTTACTCCTTTAATACACACAAATGATTACTTATATTACCAAAAATTTCACGTTTTTCAAAGATAGATCAATAAAAAAGTACAATTTTATAAAAAATAGGTCATTCTACAGTCTTTTGAGATGGAGACACATATGATAAACCATATTTTAAAAGAGACCGAGGTGAAAAAATTTTGACGAAAGTAACTGTCATTATGACGAGCTACAACAAGGCGGATTACGTTGGCAGATCGATTGAAGCGATATTAAACCAGACTTTGTCAGACCTTGAACTTTTTATCATGGATGATGGATCAAACGGAAAAACCCTGGCTGCTATTGAGCCTTTTCGCAAAGATCCGCGCGTCCATTATATCCAAAGCGGTGTCAAAACGCTGAAAGAGCGAACAGCGAAAACCCGCTATGCCGTACTCATTAATCAAGCGCTAGAACAGGCGAAGGGTGAATATATTTCTTATGCGACAGATGACAATGTGTATGCGCCAGATCGCTTGGAAAAGCTCACGGGTTATTTGGATGCCAGTCCGAGAGCAAATATTGTCTATTCTGGTTCTAAAGTGATCTATTTAAATAGCAAAAAAGAGACTGTGAAGGAAATCATACGGCCTGCGCAAATTGTGCAATGGAATGCACCGTGTGCCATTGATCATTGCTCAATTGTTCATCGTGCATCCATTTTAAAAAGAATTCATACTGAATATGGATCTTACTGGGATGAGAATCCACGGTACTATTGTATAGGAGATGCGAGGTTCTTTTTTAGATTAAATCATTTCTATCCGTTCTACCCCTATAACGAAGTACTGGATACGAATTACATCACAGAACAGTCAATTCATTATCAATTAGCAGATAAAGCAAAAAGCGACTTTATTAAAGCACTTCCCCCGCAGTCTAGCTGCTGGGAGCTCCGTCGTGTATTAAAAAAGAGATATGGGAGGTAACCTGAATGTCGCATTATATTCATCATTATTGGCAGGTATACTTTGAGTATGTGAATTTAATGAAAGACTTGTCTTACCGTCAAATTCCTCTTGGGTTAATCAGCAATTTTTATCAATACATTAGCCCAGAGGTTAGAGAAAGTATGGAAGATAAAGCGTTTGGCCACAAACTGGCCACAACTTGCCCGTTGCCGCAAGAGATTCAGCCATTTTTTGATCAGCACAAACAAAAAATGAAGCGTACCTCTTATCGTTCAGAAAAGGGAAAGGTATTGCTACACATTGACCACCTACGCTTTACTGAAAACAATTATAAACGATTTCATCCGAACAAAACGGTGGTGTTGGCCCGCTGGAAAAAGGCTGATTATTTTGGATTACCGGTGATCAGCAAGCCGGATTTAGTAGGAGAGGTTAATAAAAAAGCCCATGCTAAATATATTAAAAAAGCAAACGCTCTACTGAAACCTTACGCACAGCATCCTGTCTTTGGCAATGCTTTTTTTAAAGAAAAACTTCAGAAGGACATTGTGCAATTTATTGATGTGATTGACCAGACAGAGGCATTATTTCACAAGCATCCAATTGCAGCCGTCATTGTCGGTACGACGGAGGATGTTTACAGCCGCGTGCTGGCTCTGCAAACAGTGAAGCGTCAAATCACTAGTATTTGTCTTCAGCATGGTGCACTTATGGGTGATGAAGCCTTTTTACCGATTTTCACAACACTTCATGGGGTGTTTGGGAAGTATGAAAAGGATTGGTATGAAGCCAAAGGCTGTCAGCCTGAACAGGTGGAGATGACAGGTCATCCAAGGTTTGATTTGGTGCATGAACGAAAGCCGCTTCAACAGGATTTGCTGTTTCGTAAATTGAATTTCAGCCCAGCCAAAAAGACAGTACTTGTGGCGACGCAGCCGTTTTCAGAAGCTTTTTATGGTGATATCCTTAAAACGCTTTCGAAACGGAAAGATATTCAGCTGATCATCAAGCCGCATCCTTTGGAAATTATCAAAAATCTCGTGCATGATTATGAGGCGATTGAACGAGCAATGAGCCATGTGAGATTGATTAAAAAGGAAATCGACTTGTATGATCTGCTGCCATATATGGATATGGTCATTACGCTCACATCAACAGTCGGTCTTGAAGCGATGCTTTTTGAAAAAAGTGTGCTAATTGGGAAGATGTCACAAGGCAGAAGATATCCTTATTACGAGTCGCTTGGCAGCTATCATATGGAAAACCCTATTAAACTTGCTGAGAAAGCGGTTCTTACTTTGTCGGACGAACGAGAGATGAAGCTGGCGAAACAGCAAGGTGCCCTTTTTGTCAAAGAAAATTACCCACATGCGCGATCGACCGATGTTCTGCTTGCTCTGCTCAAAACAAAAACAGGTGTGGATTTTAAGAGATAAGAAGAGGAGGGGGCAAGTGATATGGAACAAAAGAGAACACAATTTCTTCCTTATGCACTGCCTTTGATTGAACAGGAAGAAATTGATGAAGTCATTGGAACATTAAAGTCCGGCTGGCTGTCAACCGGACCAAAAGTCAGGCAGTTTGAAGAAGAATTTCGGCAGCTGACAGGTGCAAAACACGCGATAGCTGTCAATTCATGTACAGCTGCTCTATTTTTAGCGTTAAAGGCGAGAGGCATTGGGGCTGGTGATGAAGTGATCACAACGCCCCTGACGTTCTGCGCAACAGCCAATACGATCATCCATACGGGGGCAGCACCTATTTTCGTGGATATTGATCCGGCGACACTCAATCTGGATGCGGAGAAAGTAGAAGCGGCCATCACACCACATACAAAAGCGATTGTACCTGTTCATTTTGCTGGTCAATCGTGCGATATGGACCGGATTTTAGCGATTGCCAAAAAGTATGATTTGTTTGTGCTTGAGGATGCCGCCCATGCCCTCTATACGACGTTTCACGATCAGCTCATTGGATCAATTGGTGATGCGACCGCTTTTAGTTTTTATGCAACGAAAAACATAGCGACCGGAGAAGGCGGCATGCTAACGACAAATGATGATGCACTTGCAGCTCGAATCAGAAGACTAGCGCTCCACGGGATGAGCAAGGGAGCGTGGAATCGTTATGGAGAAAAGGGAACGTGGTATTACGAGGTCGAGGAACCTGGCTATAAAATGAACATGTTTGACGTGCAAGCATCGTTAGGGCTCGTTCAGCTAAGCCGGCTGGAAAACATGCAGACGCGCAGAGAACAGATTGCGAAGGCATACAACCAGGCTTTTCAAAAAGAAGCAGGTCTGATCTTACCGCCTGTCCACCAAAAGGGAAGACATGCGTGGCATTTGTATGTGCTGCAAGTTGATCCAGAAAAAGCAGTCATCACACGTGATGACATGATTGATCAGCTGCAAAAGGAGTATAAAATTGGCACGAGCGTTCACTTTATTCCTGTTCATTTGCATCCATATTACGAGCAAACCTACAACTATTCACCAGAGGACTTCCCTGAATCACTCACTTATTACAAACGAACTCTCTCACTCCCGCTTTATCCAAGTATGACAGATGAAGATGTGCAGGATGTTATCACCGCAGTGTTGTCTATTTTAAAAGATAAGAAGGCATCTTCATGAAGGTTGTTCATGCAATAGACGATCAGGTGCTTGCCGCTTGGCTGGAGAAATATGATCACCGGGCGGAACACATGAACAGTTTCAAACAATTTGCCCTTGTCAGCGGAGCCCAGCTTAAAGCGGTGTTGTTATACGATTGGTCCAAATGGGAGAGCGGTATTTTTAATCAGCATATTTTTCATGTGAAGTTTGTGGAAGCTGAATCAGCACTTGCTTTTCAAGAATTGATGGAGCGATTCATCATTTGGATGAGAACCGAAAAATGCGATTTCTTCTTTTTACGCCTTGAAGCGGCTGATCTTGAAAAAAACCGTATTGTCCAAAAGCTATCACATGTCTACTATGTCGGCGGTCTCACTAGGCTTGAGGCACCGCCTGCTCAAATGGAGATGCCATTATCAGGTCAAGATGTGGTGATTAGTCTGCCGGATGAAAAGGATTACGATGAGGCGGTTTCACTCGGTGGTCAGGCTTTTTTGAAAAGCCGATATGCACTTGATCCATATTTAGACCAGCGTGTCGTCCGGCATTTCTATCAGGAATGGATGAGAAATAATTTGTATGGGCGTGCAGATATCAATCTCGTAGCAAAGCTGAACGATGAAGTGGTTGGCTTGATTCAAGGAAAGGCCATAGCTAATAAAATAGGGATTGAGCTTTTTGCCATTAGGTCAGATATTCAGGGAAAAGGGATCGGAAAAAGGCTGTTTGTAGAGATGATGAAAGTATCTCATGACAGACAATATAGCTTCATCTCAGCTGGAACGCAGTTGCATAACATTCCTGCGATCCAGCTGTACGAGAAGATGGGATTTAGGACAATGAATACTTTTCTGTATTACCATGTGTGGCCGAGAAAAGGAGAGAGATAAGATGGCGCATTTCTATATTGGAGATCGCAAAGTGGGGGATGGTGCGCCTGTCTTTATCATTGCAGAGGCAGGCATTAACCATGATGGAAAGCTGGATCAGGCCCTTGCTTTAATTGATGTGGCAAAAGAAGCAGGTGCCGATGCGGTGAAGTTTCAGATGTTTCAAGCTGATCGGATGTATCAAAAGGAACCGGGTTTGTACGAAACGGCCAAAGGAGAAGAAGTGTCCATTTTTTCGTTAGTAGAACAAATGGAGCTGCCGCCAGAATGGCTGCCGGCTTTATTAACACGTTGTGAGGAAAAGGGACTGATTTTTTTAAGCACAGTGTGTGACGAGGAATCTGCGGATTTATTGAATCAAACCGATCCGCCTGCTTTTAAACTGGCATCCTATGAAATCAATCATTTACCTCTTTTACGTCACACCGCTTCTTTTCAAAAGCCGATCATTTTTTCAACAGCTGGGGCAACCATTGCCGATGTTCATGAAGCATATGAGGCCATTACAAGCCAGCAAAATAAGCAAATCGCCATCATGCATTGTGTGGCAAAGTATCCTGCACCTAGAGCATTCACGAATCTTCGTGTGCTGCAAACCTTAACCTCAGCTTTTCCTGAGGCAGTCATTGGCTTTTCGGATCATAGTGAGCACCCAACTGAAGCGCCTGTTGCCGCTGTGAAGCTTGGGGCAGCCATGATTGAAAAGCATTTTACAGTGGATAAAACGTTACCTGGGGCGGATCATTCTTTTGCCCTTGATCCTGAAGAATTAAAGGAAATGGTTCAGCATATTCGAGCAGCAGAAAAGCAGCGAAATCAAACAGAAGAAGAAGCTCATTCTGTGCCAGAGGAGCTTCTTGGCAGTTCTTATAAAACGACAACAGCCATTGAAGGTCAGATTCGTGAATTTGCGTATCGAGGGATTTTTACGACAAGAGGCATTGCAAAGGGCGAGACCTTAACTTCAGAAAATCTAGCCGTGCTGCGTCCAGGACAAAAAAGTCAGGGCCTGCATCCGCGATACATGGAGCTTTTACTTGGCGCAAAGGCTGTGAGCGACATCCCAGCCCATACAGGCGTTTCGTGGAAAGATGTGCTCACGCAGGAGTCCCACAATGATCAATGATGTGCTCTTTGTCATTCAGGCTAGGATGGGTTCGACAAGGCTGCCAAAAAAGGTAATGAAACCGATCGGGGGGATGGCGCTGATCGATGTGATTGTTGAACGGGTAAAGCAATCAAACCATTACAATCACAAAACACAAAACCTCATGATCGCCACAACGGTTGAGGCAGAAGATGATCTGCTGGCTCATTATTGTTTATCAAAGGGCTATAAGGTGTTTCGTGGCAGTGAGACGGATGTGCTTCAGCGATTTGCGCAGATTGTCCGACAATTTGAACCGCAAACTGTTGTACGTTTAACGGGAGATAATCCATTCATAGATCCGGCACTTTTGTCGAAAATGCTTGAAAAACATAGACAGGAGAAGGCTGATTACACGTATACGAACGGAACACCACTCGGTATTTCCGGGGAAATGATTGACGCACCTATTTTAAGTGAAATCGACAATTTTCCCCTCTCGCAGCCAGAGCGTGAGCATGTCACGCTGTATATCAGAAAGCATCCAGAGCAATTTCACCTTCAATTATTCACACCGCCCAAAGAACTTGCATATCCTGCTTATCGATTCACGATTGATACAGAAGAAGATTACGTGTTTGCTACCCGGTTACTTGAGAAAGCTGGTGGTTCCATTGCTGTGCCAACGGCTGAACTCATATCCATCTGTGAACAAGATCCAGACATTGTTCAGTTGAATCAATTTGTGAGACAGAAGGATGCTGAATGAACAAAAAAATTTTGATTGTTGTCTTTGGTGGTTTTTTAAGAGGGATGGGGCATGTCGTCAGAATGAAACAGTTAGCAAGGGAGCTGCTTCAGGAAGATAATGACCTATTTTTCTATACAAATGAGCGGATTTGTGTAGAAATGCTATCGCATCCAGCGTGGCACGTCCACATGGTGCAGGAGTCGAATGCGCTCCTTCAGTTGCAGCAGGACATGAAAGAGCTGAAGCCAGATCTTCTACTGATTGATGTCCTTGATTGTGACCTGCAGTTCCTTCGAACGATCAAGGATTCCTGCGGCTCTGCAAGGCTGGTCTTATTCGAGGAAAAAAGGGATGAAGCCTGTCAGCTTGCGGATGCAGTCGTGAACGGTATTTATGGAGGTCTGGACGGGAAGCACATACAAGTAAATGGGACAGCATATTTTCATGGAACACCTTATTTATTGTTAGATCATGAGATTGGCAAATTAAAAGACACATATGTGGTTCGAAAAGATTGCAAAAGGGTGGTCATCAGCCTTGGGGGCAGTGATCCGCGCGGATTGTTATCAAAGGCTGTATCAGCACTTCTACAAGCAAATCATTTACACATTCTAGCGGTGACAGGAAAAGCCTCTCACATCAAAGAGCAAGTAGAGGCTGAGCATATTCAATTCATTCGCCATACTGATCAATTACCTGCCCGTCTATGGGAAGCTGATTTGGCTATTGTTGCAGGAGGCATGACGTTATATGAGGCGGTTTGTATCGGGGTGCCCAGCATTGTACTTTCGCAAGTAGACCATCAAGCAGTTACAGCCAGTAATTTCGCGCAAAAGGGAGCCTGTCTACACCTTGGATTAGGTGATCATGTGGATGAAAAAGATCTATTGCGTGCTGTTGAAAGGCTGTCCGGCAGCTACTTTCTCCGCAGGAGCATCCATCTCAATGGACGGACACTTATTGATGGAAAAGGAACCGAACGAGTGAAAAACATTCTTATACACCTCATGAACGATCATCAAAAAGAACATAAGGATGTGTAGATGTGAAGGGAGTTATTTTAGCAGGAGGTAAAGGATCGCGACTGGCCCCATTAACTAAGCTTTTCAACAAACATTTATTGCCGGTTGGTCCATATCCGATGATTTATTGGTCATTGTTCAAACTGAAAGAAGCAGGTATTTTAGATGTGATGCTGATTTCACAAGAAGAACAAATCCCGCTGTTTCAAAAATTGCTTGAGGGCGATCAGGGACTTGGGATGAACATTGTTTATCAAGTACAGCCAGAGGCTTCTGGCATTTCAGACGGTTTATCCTATGCAAAGCCCTTTGTAAAAGGGGAGAAGTTTGTGCTCATGCTTGGTGATAATGTATTTGAGGATGCGTTAAGCCCTTTTGTTGAAGCCTTTCAGCAGCAAGAAAGCGGAGCCAAGGTCCTTTTGAAAGAAGTGACAGATCCGAAGCGGTTTGGCATTGCAGAAATTGATGCCGCACACCACCGGATTTTATCAATAGAAGAAAAGCCAGAGCATCCGCTTTCATCCTACTGTGTCACGGGTATCTATTTTTATGATCAAGAAGTCTTTGAATATATTGAGAAAATCTCGCCGTCAGATCGAGGTGAATTAGAGATTACAGATGTGAATAATCTCTATATCTCAAATAGCCAGCTGACCTATGATATGTTAGAAGGGTGGTGGATTGATGCCGGAACACATGAATCTCTTCACCAAGCATCTACGAAAATGTTTGAAACGATGAAGAAAAAAGAGGGATACGAATGACGAAGTCTTATTTAATTACAGGCGGAGCGGGATTTATCGGACTGAATTTTGTGAAACTGCTGCTTCAGGAATCAGATGTCCGGCTCACCGTATTTGATAAATTAACGTATGCCAGTCATCCAGAGGAAATGGATGAATTATCAAAGCTGCCTCATTTCCGTTTTATTCAAGGAGATATCACCCAGCAGCATGAGCTGGATCAAGTATTTGATGAAGCCTATGATGGCATCATTCATTTTGCAGCAGAATCGCATGTCGATCGCAGTATTGAGTCGGCAGAACCTTTTATTCAAACAAACGTCCTCGGTACCTATCGTATGCTGGAAGCTGTCTTAAAGGGAAAGGCGAAAAAACTCATTCATATTTCAACAGATGAAGTATATGGAGATTTGGAATTGGATGATCCTGCTTTCACAGAACAAACACCACTCTCACCGAATAATCCTTATTCAGCAAGTAAGGCGAGTTCAGACCTGCTTGTGAAATCCTATATCCACACCCACCAATTACCCGCAATGATCACACGATGCAGCAATAACTATGGACCCTATCAGCATGAGGAAAAATTAATACCGACCATTATCAGAAAAGCGGTCAATGGCGAAAAGATCCCGATTTATGGAGACGGCCAGCAGATTCGTGATTGGCTGTATGTAGAGGATCATGCGAGAGCTGTGAAGCAGGTGGTGGAGAGCGGGACAGCCGGGCAGGTGTACAATATTGGCGGCGGCAATGAGAAAACGAATCTCGATTTAACCAAAACCATTCTCACACAACTTGGCATCAGTCATGACCAAATTGCGTTTATTCAAGACCGAAAAGGGCATGACAGACGATATGCCATTGATGCCAGTAAGCTAAAAGAAGAGCTCGGCTGGGCGCAGGAGACTTCATTTGAAGAAGGTATTGAAAAAACGATCAATTGGTATCGTGCCAAATATGATCAGAGAGAAGAAGGGTGACGGATGAAAGTTTTAATCACCGGTGCAGGCGGTCAATTAGGGAAAGAATTGAGCAAACAGCTCAAGGAAAAAAACATCAGCGTCATTGCCTTAACAAGGAGCATGCTCAATATCGCAGATCAACAGGCAGTCAGACACGCGATGAGACACTTCCGGCCTGATATTGTTGTCAGTGCGGCCGCATATACATCTGTTGATCAATGTGAAATAGAAACGGAAAAGGCCTATCTTGTGAATGGCATTGGCGCCTATTATACAGCGCTGGAAGCAAAGAACGTAGGGGCAGATGTGTTACATGTCAGTACAGATTATGTGTTTGACGGGCAAGCGGAGACCCCTTATCAGGTCGATGCCCAAGCGGATCCTCAAACCATTTATGGAAAGAGTAAAAAGCTTGGTGAGGAATTGATTCACCTTGTGTCAGATGAAGTGAAAATCATCCGTACATCGTGGCTCTATGGACATGAGGGACATAATTTTGTGAATACCATTCTTCGGCTCGCTGAAACGAAGGATCATTTGCGCATTGTGAATGATCAAATAGGCTCTCCTACTTATACAAAGGATGTAGCAGAGGCCTTGATTCATTTATTTGATCAGAAGGCAGGCGTTTATCATGTCAGTAACCGAGAGAGTTGTTCCTGGTTTGATTTTGCGTCAGAAATTGTGGCAAAAAGCGGCCTGTCTACCACCATTGAGCCGATTTCTACGGAAGAGTACGGCTTCCAAACACCTCGTCCAGCCTATTCTGTTTTAGACCTTCAAGCGATTGAAGCCACAGGCTGGCAGCCAAGACATTGGAAGGATGCACTTCACGAATATTTGCAGAAAGAAGGGAGATGGCATCAGCATGATTGATGGTGTACAAACGAAAAAACTCATGAAACATTGTGATGATCGTGGTTTTTTTGCAGAGCTCATTCGAGATGATGAACCGATGCTAAAGCGCTTTGGGCAGGCGTCGTGGTCGAAAAGCTTTCCTGGAGTGATCAAAGCCTTTCATTACCATGAAAAACAAGATGACGTTTGGTTTTTTCCAGCAGGTCATGCACAGGTCGTTTTATACGATTTGAGAGAGGATTCTCCGACAAACGGCCAAACCGATGTGTATTATATGGGAGAAGATAATCCGATGCTGCTTCTTATTCCGAAAGGTGTCGCGCATGGCTACCGTGTACTAGGTGAGAAGCCGCTGCAAATTGTTTATTTTACAACAGAATCCTATGACCCGAAAAACCCAGATGAAAAGAGAATCGCTTGGAATGATGAGGCGATCGGATTTGATTGGAAAACAACGTTTAAATAGAGAACAGAGGCCTTTCGCAGGAGAAAGGTCTTTTTTTGTTGAAATACATTCTGTATGTGTCATTTTATGTATAATTATGAAGTTAAACAGAAAAGGGATGTGGATGAGTTTGTCTAAAAGAATTGCATTTGTAACAGGGGCAAGTACAGGGATTGGAAAGGCAATTGCCATAAAGCTTGCCGCTCAAGACGATGTAAAGGTGATTATCAATTCGAGAAATATATCCTCACTAGAACAAACGCAGCAGCATATTCAAGACATGACCGAAACAAAGGAGCCGGTGGCTCTTTTCTGTGGTGACATGTCGCATGAAGCAGTGAGGGCGGAGGCCTTTGCGGCAATAGAAAAAGAGTTTGGCAGACTGGATGTGTTAATCAATAACATTCCAGGAGGGAAGCCAGATACATTTGATTCATGTGAAAGTGGGCAGATGCTGGCAGCTTTTTCACAAAAAGCCATTGCGTACGTTGATACGATGAAGCGTGCGGCAGCCATGATGAAAAGACATGAATATGGACGTATCATTCAAATTGTCGGGAACCTTTGGAAGGAACCTGGTGACCAAATGTTTACGAACAGTATGATGAATGCAGCGATTATCAATGCAAGTAAAAATGCAGCCACACAGCTAGCACCTTCTGGGATTACGGTGAACTGTTTAAACCCAGGGTTTATTGCTACAGATCGGTATGAACAATTTATCGGGAACATGATGCGTAAACAGGCATTATCGCGGGAAGAAGCTGTACAGGCTGTCGCTTCAGGTATCCCGATGCAAAGAGTGGGCGCAGCGAGTGAAATGGCTTCGCTGGCAGCTTTTATCGCATCAGAGGAAGCCTCCTATCTCACAGGACAACAAATATCTGTCGACGGTGGTTCGATGAAGAGTATATAACATAAAAAACCCGCTACATGCGGGTTTTCAGCGTGTAGACAAACCCTCGCATTCGGTGTCAGTCCTGCGTGCCGGTGCTCACGAATGTCAAATTCGCTCTGCTCCTGTACTCGTCCTTCCTAGACTGCAAAGGTTTTCTATCACGCTGAAAAGAAGACAAAGGGCTAAAATAAAGGTCATTTTAGCCCTTTGTCAACAATCTGAAAACCCGCTACATGCGGGTTTTTTGATGAAAGCGAATCGGGAGTATGTGAAGCCGGTCGATAAACAGTGCAAGCTGGTCAATTGGGGCAACCATTGAAATCCTTACATGACGGCTTCCGTGCCCGCCAAACACACCCCCAGGCGTTACAACGACATCTGCATGTTCGAGTAAATAGTCAGCAAATGCATGAGAATCCTCGAAATCATCAGGGATAGGAGCCCACAAATAAAAGGCGCCGGCGGGGCGTTCAATGGTCCAGCCAAGCTGTTTCGCTGCTTGACGGATGAAGAAATTCATTCGTTCAAGGTATACCTCTTTCAATGATTGAAGATGACCATCATCACTTTGCAAAGCAATGGTGGCAGCCTGTTGAAACCCGCCATACATACTGACAAACACATGGTCTTGGAAGGCGTTGATGGCATTAATGATTTCCTCATTCCCGACAGCAAAAGCGACTCTCCATCCCGCCATATTAAATGTCTTTGATAGAGAATATAATTCCACTCCTACGCTTTTTCCAAGAGGAGCATTCATGAAGCTTACCGGTGTTTGTTCATAATGAAATGAACCATAGGCAAAATCATGAATCACATGCAGTCCGTGAGCGGCCGCAAAGGCAGCAGCTTCTTTAAAAAATGCATCATTTGCGACAGCACCAGTTGGGTTATTCGGATAATTCAAGAAAAGGACCTTTGCCTTTTTTAACACGTCCGGATCAATTGAGGAAAGGTTCGGTAAATAGCCATTTTTCTCATCGAGTTTGATACAGTATGGCTTTGCATCAGCCATCAAAATCCCTGAATGATATTCTGGATAACCTGGATCGGGGACGAGTGCGATATCCCCTGGATCAAGCAGACATTGACTCATGACATAAAGACCTGTTTTCCCACCATTGAAAAGGGCGATTTCCTTCTGGGGGTCAATCTCAGCATCGAATTCCTTTTTATAAAAATCTGCAATGGCTTGCTTGAAAAAGTCAAAGCCTCTAAAGGGCGCATATTGCTGGAATTGCAAAGTGCCCGCTGCTTCTTGAAGGGCGCTCACGATATGTGCAGGAGTAGGAAGATCGGGATTTCCTTGACCAAGGTTTATGATGTTCGCTCCGTTTTGTGTTTTATGCGCAATTTTCTCAAATACGGTTCCAAATTTCTGTTCAGGCAGCCGTTCAATCATGTTAGATGGTAACATCTTCACCACATCAGCCTCTCTTTCTATCCCTTCACTAATTCATCCATCAACTGAATGGTTGCCTGCTTCTGAATGTTGCGGATGGACGAGGCAACATCTTGTGAGGATGATCCTTTTAATTCAAGAGACACGATCCCATTAAAGGCTTCAAATAAAGAAAGATCCACAAAGGTGCCTTTGGATGGGACTGATTTACTGACGATCACTGTATCACCAACTAGAGCGTCCTGCGGAATATGAACATGATCAATGGTGATATGCGTGACCTCTGGCGGTATGTGTCCGCTCTCTTTGAAATGCTGAGGGTATAAATGGCAGTCTGCCATATAATACGTGTGTCCAGAAAGCAGCTGTTTTGGCAGCTCAGCCTTTTTTCCATCGACTAATACATCGATCAGCAGCTTGGCCATATCCACCCCAAAGACCTTTTTGATATTCGGAATCATATTCCAGCCGGCAAATCTAGCCGCTGATTCAATGAGTCCGGTTTCTCGATTTTTCATGAGCTTAATCTCTGTATGGGTTGCACAGTTTTCAAGACCTAACCCTTCATTTGCCTTCCTTGCTGCCTCAATGATGATTTGCTGGGCTTTATTGTCTAGGATCGACGGAGTGATATGAGCCGTTTCTGTAAAACCGATTTGAGGGGTCTTATCATGAATGACAAAAGGGATATATTCACCCTCGACAACCAGCCCTTCAACACTGACATAATCAGCATATCCTTCTTCTTGATACCAATCCTCGTAAGCACCCTCTAAATACGTTTCAGCGACAAATGGTGCTTCATATGTCACAGCGTTTGGGACTGGAATGGTTTGCAAATAGGATTGTACGTTTAAAAACAGATCATCACTGCCGGCTCGGTCATGAAAAAGGGTAACGCCAATCGAGCTTGCTAAATATGTAGGCTTTAAAATAAGCGGTGTACCGATATGCTCAATGGCTTTTTGGAAATCAGATAAAGTGGTGACAGGCTGAGTTTTCACCGCTTTGACCTCAGCGGCGTTGAATGCAGCCCTCATTTGACTTTTATCACGCGCCATTTCAGCGGCCTTTACCCCGGCACCGCGCAGTCCAAGACGTTCAGCGGCTTTCGCCATTGGTGCAATGAATAATTCATTATTGGTGGTCATCGCATCTGCTTTGAAAAAGGAAGCCACTCGGACCAGGTCTCCCACAACCTCTTCTTCTGATTTCGGATAATCATCCTGTGCCCAGTAAATAGAATCAGGATGTTCAAAAGAGGGATGTGTTTCAAAATAATCACGATCTTTTATGACCGCAATGGAGTACTTTTCTATTAGCTCAGCGTGTCCTTTTGTAATGGCAAAGGGTCTTGGGATATACGAAACGATATGGTACGATGCAGCCACGCTTTCATAAAACATATGGGGCGGGCATCCTCCTAGGTCAGCGATGACAAGTACGGTTTTTTTACTCAATGAAAGCACTCCTTTTTATCTAGCGGTGTAACCGCCGTCTGCTGTGACAACACTCCCAGTCATATAGCTGGATAGGTCAGAGGCGAGAAACAGCATCACGCCAGCAATTTCTTCGGGTTTTCCAAGACGCAACAATGGGTTCACCTTTG
Source organism: Bacillus sp. MC1252 (assembly GCF_056838025.1). Classification (NCBI taxonomy): domain Bacteria; kingdom Bacillati; phylum Bacillota; class Bacilli; order Caryophanales; family Bacillaceae; genus Bacillus; species Bacillus sp. MC1252. The sequence goes on along the minus strand of NZ_CM166369.1, from coordinate 3,371,465 downwards.
CTTTTTCCTTTTTGACAATCTCGAGGCTTTCTGAGTGATTGTCTATAAAGGATTTTTCATTTAACGGTGTATCAATGATTCCTGGGGCAATACAATTTACCCTGATTTGATGAGCGGCATAGTCAATTGCCATTGATTTGGTTAGTTGGATGACGCCGCCCTTTGTTGCGTTGTATGCAGGAATATCAGGCCATCCAACGAGACCACCGACAGATCCGGTATTAATAATGCTACCGCTTTTCTTTTCAAGCATGTGCGGCAATGTATGCTTACTCATGAGAAATACGCCAGTCAGGTTGACCTGTAGAATATGGTTCCAATCCTCTAATGTCATCTCGTGAATGGGAGAGACAATTTCGATGCCTGCATTGTTAATCAAAACATCAATTGTCCCGAAGCGGCTGAGCACGGCCTGCACGGTTTGATGACAGTCAGACTCATTTGTTATATCCGTTTTGAAAAATGCAAGATGCTCATGCGGCAATGATTCGACGAGTTGTTTGCCGCTTTGCTCATTGATGTCAGCCACTGCTACTTTTGCCCCGTGCTCAAGGAAGAGCTTAACGGCGGCAAGTCCAATTCCTGATGCACCTCCTGTAATCAGGACGACTTTACCGGCAATGTTCATTTCTTCACCTTAGACGCTTTTGGCTTCAAGCGATTATAACGGGGAGGGAAGAAGAGATTAATAGATTTTGATGCTTCCGGCTTTGGATTAATCGCACCGTGATCTTCCTTTGGATCACAGAAATAGGTGGTGCCAAATTCCATTTTTTCTGTAAAGCCTTCAATGGTCATATCATAGCCCCCGCTGATGCAAATGCCGATTTGTTCATTTCGGTGCTTATGAAAAGGCATTTCTCCGCCATTCCCAGGAATGTTGGCAATCATGAGCTCCATCCAATCCTCAACAAAAAAGGTCACTTCCATGCCAGGGAGTAAATCCCGTGTTTTGAAAATGTCTAAGAAATAAGTGGGAGGAGCCGTATATTCTTCGCCAGCCTTTAATCTCTTAATATCGATTGCTATCACTTCTTCATCTGTCAGATTAGATGCGCCGTGAGGAACAAACGGTGGTGCAATATAGGCTGATTCTAATGGGGTGAGCAATTGGATAGATTGGCCGACCGTCATTTGAAGCTCGCCTTTTAATACAATTCCGATTTGGGCTTCGGAATGCTCGTGAGGTTCTATGATTGTGTGAGGAGGGACGTATGAAATTAATACTTCAGTATCGCCTCGTACAGTGGAATATTGGGTGACGCCATTATCCCATTCTATTTTTTTCGCTTGAGGAAAATATCGTTCTTGCGTCTTTTGTTCAGTTTGCATATTAAATCTCTCCTTTTCCAAATATGGACCAGCTCATGGGTATGCTTTTAAACGTTCGAATGAAGGTGAGGCCGTATGTGGCTCTGGCAACCTCGTTGGTTAAGGCGAAATCAAATTCGCCGTCTCTTACTTTTTGGGCGGCAGTACTTGTAGAATTGACAAGTTCAAATTCAGCATTTTGATGGATGAAATATTGAATCAAATTGACAGGTGCAGGATGAGAGACAATTTTTAAATGGTGGAGCATTTGTTCTTGAAATGGGAAATCTGGTCTGACAGCCAAACCATACATGGGCGTGTCACATCTGAAAATTTGTAAAAGCTGTAGGTCAGGTCTCATGTAGAAGTGTTTGATTCCTTCGTATGCGTGTGGAACGAGAGTGTATTGAAGTGCGTTAGAGAGAGTGTGTTCAATGCAGGTTTCGAATGTGTCGTAAAGGGATAGTTTCGTATGGGTGCCGAGTGTAGTGGTGGAATGAGAGATGAAATGTTTTGCTGCATATTCACTGCTTGTCCCCTTAGGACCTAGTGTATTGACTGTAAACATCTTAGGTGAAACGATGGGCTCTTCTTTGAAATGAAAAACATCATTCTTTAAGATCATGTTTACCATCCAATCTTTATTCAAATTTTACTAGATTATAAAAAATAGTATTGGCAATTGTCAACAAAATTTATAAAAAATGTATTTTATAATGATATTAAAAATTGATCTAAAAAACTGCACATATCAAGATGTGCAGTGAAATGAGCTTACGTTTCAAAAGTATTTTTATGTTCCTGCTGTAAGGCACGTTCACGTTTATAGCTGACGAAGCTGATGATACAACCAACAAGAGTAATCAATGCACATACAAGCCCTACTGTATGATAGCCGAGATGGACATACACGGGTCCCATAAGAGCGGAACCGAGCATAACGGCAAGATTGGAAGCAAGACTGTAAAAAGCCATCACTTTCCCTCGATGGGTTTGGGAGCAGTCGCTCAGAACGGTGCTGAGAAGCGTGACGGATAAACTTTGCATCGCACCCCAAATAAATAGTGCAAAAATCAGCAATGTCCATGAGAACGGCGCATAAGGAAGTAAGGCTAGAACGAGCGTAATTCCACCTAGCACAAAGAAGAGAGAACGCGTTTTACCGAACCAGTCTGCTAATTTCCCGGTAAATACACTCATGGAAAAGCCAACTCCATAAGCCATGATCAAAAGTCCAGCCGTGGATTGTCCTCCAGCGAATAGACTTTGCAGATAAGCTCCTAAAAAAGAGTACATGCCATAAAATCCAAGCATATTACAAAATGTCACGGTCAAATAGGCAGGGACACGATCGATTTTCAAAGCCCCCCATAAAGAGCCGGCTTTCTCACTAGCTTGAGGTGCCTTCGTGTCAGCTGTTGCGACTTGTTTTCGAGATTCAAGGATGACGAGCAGCAATACAATGAGACTCAGCATAGCGAAGATCCAAAATGTCCAGCGCCAGTTCAAACTTTGACCGATAAAGGCTCCGATCGGTACACCAAGGACAAGAGAAAGAGACCAGCTTGACACAATGAGTCCCATCACTTTGCCTCGATATTCGTAAGGAACCCGGTCGCCCACAAGAGCATAGGCCGTTGGCACAAATACACCAGTGGCCAGCCCAGAAATGGCACGGCCAGCAAAAAACACCGCCAGATTCGGTGCAGCAGCACACATCACTGTTCCGATCAGGAAGAAAGAAAGCCCGATGATCAAACAGAGTTCTCTTGAATACCGGTCCCCTAAAGGAACGAGCAGCGGGGCTCCAACCAGCACAGCTAACCCATAAATACTGATGGAAAGGGCGAGAATATCAAGAGAGTGCTGAAAGGAGTTAGATAAATCAGGCAGCAGTGGTGAAATCACCAGTTCTTCCGATCCCGCCGCAAAGACGCCAAGTGTCAGCGCAATGGCAAGTGTGATGGGAAACGTTTTAGAAGCCCGGCTGTCTAAAGATTCTTTCATCAGGTGATCCCTCCATACTTGCTTTTTCATTCAATTCCGTTAAAATAAATTCTACCATTATTTAGTTTTATTTTACATTTCATATCATAAGTATCATCATAAAATACTTTTCAAATGGAACGATTTTGGGATAGGAGAGGTACGAATGAAAATCACCGATGTAGATGTGCATATTTTAAACGAATTGAGAGAAGATGCCCGCTTATCTATGAGGGAATTGTCCAAACGAGTCAATTTATCGGCGCCTGCGGTAGCAGAAAGAGTGCGGAAATTAGAAGATGCAGGGATTATCGAGGGGTATTCTGTGCAGGTCAACTATAAAAAATTAGGGCTTCTGATTGACTGCCTGCTGGAAGTCACGGTATTAAACGGGGAATATCAGCGTTTTGTGACATTTATGAATCAGCATCCACGTGCGTTCTTTGCTTATCGAGTGGCAGGACAGTCTTGCTTTTTCATTAAGCTGTCTGTCGCGTCCCTTGAAGAGATTGAAGCCTTTATTCAAGAAGTGTCTGGATTTACAAAAACCGTATCCCATATTGTCTTGTCAGAGCACGCCTTTTCTCATCCAGTACAGGAACGTGTGAAACAAATAGAAGGACCAGAAATGACAGTGATGAAATAAAAAAAGGACCCATCTCAGGTCCTTTTTACTCGTTTATCTGACTGATAGCTCATGATCGTTATGATGAGACCAATGAATGTCACGCCTGCAGCAAATAACGGAACAAGCTGTAAATGTGTGATTTCGATAGCAAGACCGCCAAGCGCTGCACCGCCGGCATTCCCATATTAAAGGCAGAATGGAGAAATATTCGTATAGTAATAATTTGAGATTAAAGGAGTTAATTCTTTTGAAGCTTTTAAAAGTAATAGATTACGCAGCATTAATGGATATGCACAGAACAAGAAGCAAAGAAAGTCACTATAATCATTTGCCTATTGACGTAGGTAATAGGGATCGTTTTTTTAGTGCTCAGCCAATTGATTTAGAATTTCACATCAACAACCATACAGCAAACTTAAAAAGTGGAATATTTTCTTTTAATTCAAGCATCAAATCTGGTGAAGATAAGAATGACAAGGTTTCTGGGGAAGTGTTTTTACGAAAAGAGTCAAAGCACAAGCCCAATGTAATCTTCGTACATGGATGGCGAATGGATTCATACGACAGAATCAAGAAGATTTATCACGATAAGATCGTTAAAAATGATGATTGGAATATGTATTACTACACGCTGCCTTATCATTTCGATAGGGAACCACAAAATTCAACATATTCTGGTGAACAGATGATTAGCGCCAATATCAGTCGAACAGTGCAATCCTCCCAGCAAGCTATTGTTGAACTTAGAGGGCTGATTAAATGGATCAAGGAAAATGAAGGTGGGGAAATAATCGTAGTTGGTATTAGTTTAGGAGGGTGGCTAACAAACTTATTAGCAACAGTCGAGAAAGACGTGAATATTGTTGTATCAGCTTTTTATGCGAATAATATTGCGCATTCCATCTGGAACACTCTTCCTGGGAAGTATATACGAAGAGATCTGGAGGAACATGGAACAAAGTATGAAGAACTCGACAAAGCTTGGGATATTATGAACCCTAGTAAAGCAAAACTTCTCGTAGACAAAGAAAATGTACTCTTAATATCAGGAAAATATGACATGTATATCGACATAAACGATGCTGATACGCTGTGGAATAGTTGGAATCAACCTAAAAGGCACGTATACCGTTGTGGGCATGCTGGAATTGTACTATCTAGAAATAAAATAGCAGCCGACACACTTCAATTTATTGAAAGTAGGCTAAAGAAATAAAATGATGTTCATCCTACCTGCATTGTTGTGGGCCATGAGTTTAGTTTTGTTTCTTACTTATCCTGAAAATGAAGAACAAGATGGGGCAGCTTTATTGGATTTTTTGGTGGCTTTGGTGGTTTAAGTGTAATTTTGTCGTATACTTGGATGGTTCATCAAAAGGCTTCGGAGAGATCCGAAGCCTTAGGAGTTTATCATACATGAAAATATGACGCCAGCTGATCGTTTGCCAATCGGTTTCCAACAAAGAAGGAACCGAATTCGCCGTAGCGTGCACTGACTTCATCAAATCGCATTTCATAAACCAGTTTTTTGAATTGAAGAACATCGTCAGAGAAAAGGGTGACGCCCCACTCATAATCATCAAAACCGACTGACCCGGTAATGATCTGTTTTACTTTCCCAGCATAGCTTCTCCCAATTAAACCGTGACTTCTCATGAGAGATTTACGCTCATCCATTGAGAGCATGTACCAGTTGTCATTGCCAGAGCGTCTTTTATCCATTGGATAGAAGCACACGTATTTAGAAGAAGGAAGCTCTGGGTATAGACGCGCGCGTACATGTGGGTTTTCGTAAGGATCCCCGCCATCGCCGCCTCCTGCTAAGTAGTTGCTGAGTTCAACAACTGACACGTACGAATAGGCTGGAATCGTAAATTCTGCTAGTCGTGACTTGTTGAATTCAAGTTCGATTTCATTCAGTTCTTCCATTGTTGGACGTAAAATCATGAGCATAATATCTGCTTTTTGGCCGACAATACTATAGATTGTTTGGCTTCCAGCCTTATCGTGCTCAGCTGTTTTCCATTTTTCCATTAGACCTGTAAACTCATGAATAATGGCTTGACGCTCATCGCTTGTGAGCATCTTCCAAGCTGTCCAGTCAATTGTTCTAAAATCATGCAGCGCATACCAGCCGTCTAGTGTTTGAGCTGCTTCATTTGTTGTATGTTGTTCGCTCATTTCCTTCACTCCTATTTACAGTTTTCCATCTGTTCCAACTATAACATAGTTTGTCCACATGAAGATGTGATCAAAACTTGAACGAAGAAAACAGCTTTTATGGAAATTGATTTAATTAGTTTGAAAAATAAGAATTTAATTTGTAAGCGCTATAATGTAAGTTGGTAGTTTGAATTTATGTAGAAGAAGAGTATGCTTAAAAGAGAACGCTTTTTTTGTAAAATCAAGGAGGGTATTGAAGTGGCAGATATTTTTTCAACAGTTCAGGAAAAGGTTGCAGGTAAAGGCGTAAAGATCGTTTTTCCTGAGGGAATGGACGAACGCATTCTAGAAGCCGTTCAAAAATTAGCAGATGGCAAAGTATTGCAGCCGATTGTTGTAGGTAAAAAACAAGAAGTTGAAGCAAAAGCAAAAGAATTAGGTCTTACACTTGACGGTGTTGACGTGTATGATCCTCATACATATGAAGGTTTTGAAGAGCTTGTACAAGCTTTCGTAGAAAGACGTAAAGGCAAAGCAACAGAAGAGCAAGCAAGAAAAGCATTACTGGATGAAAACTATTTCGGTACAATGCTCGTGTATAAAGGTCTTGCAGACGGCCTTGTAAGCGGTGCGGCACACTCAACTGCTGACACAGTGCGCCCAGCACTTCAAATCATTAAAACAAAAGAAGGCGTAAAGAAAACATCTGGCGTCTTCATCATGGCTCGCGGCGAAGAGCAATATGTGTTTGCTGATTGTGCCATCAACATTGCACCAGACAGCCAAGATTTAGCTGAAATCGCAATCGAAAGTGCGAACACAGCAAAAATGTTTGACATTGAACCACGTGTAGCGATGCTTAGCTTCTCAACAAAAGGCTCAGCAAAATCAGACGAAACAGACAAAGTATCTGAAGCGGTTCGCATTGCAAAAGAAAAAGCACCTGAGCTTGTTCTTGATGGGGAGTTCCAATTCGATGCAGCTTTCGTTCCTTCAGTGGCAGCGAAAAAAGCACCAGATTCCGTCATCAAAGGCGATGCTAGCGTATTTGTTTTCCCTAGCCTCGAAGCTGGAAACATCGGCTACAAAATTGCCCAGCGCTTAGGTAACTTTGAAGCTGTAGGTCCAATCCTGCAAGGTCTAAACCAGCCAGTAAACGATCTTTCAAGAGGCTGTAATGCCGAAGACGTTTACAACCTTGCGCTTATTACAGCAGCTCAAGCACTATAATATAATCATCCAAGAGGCTAGCTTCGTGTTAAAACGAAGCTAGCTTTTTTATGTGAATTCAATTCGTTTTCAATCATATGCCTCTCGTGCTAGGAAATGGTAAAATAACGGAGGGCTATTTGAGGAATAAGGGTGTTTGACGCCGATCTCATTAAAAGACAAGAAGAATTCAACCGGGCCATCCTAAAACGACTCGAACAATTTGAAGAACAACAAAAAAAGCGAGATGAAAATCTCATGCTCGCTTTGAAAGAATCCATTGAAACAAAAAAATGATTGCTGCAGCTCAACAAAGAAAGTGGTGGAAATTTTGGAAATAAGACATTCATGACAATAGTCCACTTATACACTCACATGTGAGTATGATAAAATCTAACGATATTCGCCAAAACTGTATAAAGTATTCTAAGAAAATCATTTTGTTTAAAATAACCTTAAATATACAAGATATCTATTTCTATAAATTAACTATTGTGTAATTATTAAGGGGGTAATGACATTGTTTTTTAAAAAATTGACAGAAGAAGAAAGAAAGTACACAGATAAAGCAGCAGGAATAGCATTTGTATTCTATCTAATTGCATTATCTATAAGTTCTTTATATTCATTTTTTAAGGAAACAGGATTTAATTTATATTTTATGATCTTGATGGTTGGTTTAATCATATTTTTCATGAGTGACTTCTTATTCAGAAAAACAAAAAACACGAAAAATGATAAAAATCATCGAAGTATAAAATAAACTTAAAAGGATCGGGGAGTATATTATGAAAAAATACGGGATTTTATTTTTAAGTTTAGTGTTCCTATGCGCAACACTATCATTATCAATTTCACCTACCAACGCACATGCACAAGTATCAAACAAAACACAAACAGATGTAGTAAAATTTGAAAAAGAATTTAACAAATTAATAGTTACACTAGAAAAAATGGTTTCTAAAGGGATTGATTTTCAAGACTTAAAAAATAATAGCAACAAAAAAATCGCATCTCTTACAACTGAAGAAAAAAAAGTATACCAAGATTACAAAGCCTATATTGAAAATCCTGAAAACCAAAAAAATAATTCATTAAACTCAAGAATCATAGATAACGGAGAAATCTCAACTTTAGCTAAAAAAGCAAGTGGTATTTACATTTCTCAAAAACAAATACAAAGAATAAACGATGTTACAAATTTTAGTGGTGGCATATTCGGAGTGGCTTCAGGCTTAATTAGAATGAAACTGGGATTAAACCCAACTGCCTTATCATTGTTAATTATAGCAGTTGCTACTCTAGGGATAAGTGGTCTTAATCTTTGCAATAAATATAAAAAAGGAGTTTATCTTAAAGGAGAATTCGTAGGATCAATATATATGCCTTTAGGAACTGTATCTTGTGTAGCAAAAAAATAAATATGAAACAACATAGAAAAGCAGGCTATCTTCTAGCCTGCTTTTCTACTTAATTATGTAATTTTTAATACCAACATACCAATGTGCCATGACTTCAAACGTCTCATTGGCTACTTCATCATCCACTGGATACTTAGAAATCTCTAAAATGGCTTTCTATTCTTCCATTTCCTTGCAGACTTCTTTTTCAATCGCTTCCGCATCGATTCCTTTTTTCCTTTAACCTGCTGCACGTGTACGATTGGTGTATAATCCAATTTCATGGCATGCTTCCAAAGGCATGTCCATTCTGTTTGATTAATATAGTTCTTACCAAAGTAATTAGTACGAACAGGCATTAACACATGAAAATGCGGATGATATGTATTTTCTTCATGATTTTTCGTAATCTCTAAAGCTCTGAAATACCGACGCACCGCAGAATTAACTTTTTTATATTTCATCAATCTATTAAAGCCTTTCATCATATCCGAAATGGTCTGCAGATCATCGCCCTCAACGTTTTTTTCTGTTAACGTGAGAAGCATCCATGCGGGCTTATATTGCCGATTGGCTTCTACAACGGTCAATTTGTTGTAATAAGCAATTTTCAATGACCTTCGCCACGCACACATAGGATGTCTGGAGCTATCATCGGTTTTACAACAGCTTTTTATTCGTTAAAGGCAGACATATCCATAAAAAAGAACAAATCATAGAACTCAACAAAACGCTGAATACATTAAAGCAGCAATCACAAAACATCATCTCACTTTATGATGCACTAAAGGGAGAGGCAGGACAAGCCATCCGAGCGTTTTATACAGAATGTCATATTCCTTTTTGCAATTCTTTCAGGTCGTCATTGAGGAATACAGCTCTGCGCTTAAAAAAACAAAGCAGGCACTTTATGCCCTTGAATCAAATCAGCACGGTTTTATTTCACAAACATTTATCGAACACGAACTTGATCAAGGTTTGAAAAAAGCGGAGCGAGCGATTTCTGACATCGAAACAGATGTAAGCCACGCGATTGGCAGGGTCAGTCATATCGTTCATTTGCCTCATGTAGACGAGTCTGCCTTTCAACAAAGCTATCAAAAAGCATGGCTTGAGACCTCCAGAACCATTGGACTGCTTCATGCCTTTGACAGAGAACAAACAAGTGCTATGAATGAAACAGCAAGTGCATTGCAAACAATGAAGCAATACATAAACACCTTAAGCACCATGTTCACCGGCCCAAAAATCGAGATCACCAGCTATCAAAAGGGATCTATTTTCAAAGACACAAAAGAAGAAAAAGGAAGCAGCACAATCAGAGGATTGAATGACAAAATAGACAACCCGAAAGACAATCCGATGATGATCATGCTGAAGAAATTGAGAGAGAAAGAACAGGCGAATGTGGATACGGTTGTTCGGGGTGACACCCATAAAAACATCAACAAGCAAATCAAAGCAAACGATCCATCGCTTATGATATTACAAAGGGAAGCGGTAAGCGGGAAATATAAGATTCATAGAGACATCAGGGTCGTAAATGGTACACTATATAACGTAAAAGGCATTGAAAAGCTAAAAGAATTCGACATCGCCGATGAAGTAGTCACAGATCCGTCGGACATTGATTTTATAGGCGGGAGATACACCGTTTACGTCAATAAACAAATCATTCGAACGTATATCGCAAACGGCGAAGTAAGAATAGAAGAAGTCGACAACATCCCAGAAAGCCGCAGCCACGGAAATGCCAAACGCATACTAGACGGTGAAAACGTCTCAACTGCCGAAAACATCATCCTAGAATACAGCGGCATCTACGACGGATACCGAGCCGTCACAGGCAAAGACCCTGAAACCAGCAAAAACATCAGCAGCACCGACCAAGCCCTATCCGCAGCCTCTATCATCCCATTTATGAAAATCATTAAAGGCGGGAAGTATGTCTTTAAGATTGATCAATGGAAGAATGTGGTGAAGAGGGTTGAGAAGACAAGAAAGGGTACGGGTGAACTGATTAAATTCAAAGGTGATGAAGCTATTATTCATTTCGAAAAGCATAGTAAAGAGATAATGGGGGCAATGGGCAAAAACAAATACAATATCAAAAATTATCTTGAAGATGCAAATCACCTCGTTCAGAAGGGCCAATATGTACCAGAACTGAATGGATATGTGAGAATTGTTGGTGGAAAGGGAAGTGCAAAATACGGATTTGTTGGGCTCGATAGAAAAACAGGAAATATCACCACATTTCATATAAAATCCGTTAAAGAACTTTCTAAAAAAGCACCAAGTTTAGGGATAAAAACAAAGAAGTAAAAAAAGGGTGATCGTATTGAAAATAAAAAAAATAAACTGGATTTCACAAGAAGCTTCAGAAGCTGAAGTGATTGTAACAGATGGTGAACTGGAAATAATGTGTTTTGCTCAACCATTAAATTACCTTGAAGAAAATGAACTATTAGAGCCTATTTATTGTTTAGATGTGTCAGACCTAGTGAAAGCTGAAATATCAGAGTATAGAATTGAAAAATTAGATGATAATTTTAGCTATAGTTTCTTAGGACAATTAATTGATAAGCGTGATGAAAAAGTGAGAGTGGGCGGACTCTTATTAGAATTGGATTACAATATACCGGGAGATATAAATGAAGGCGATTTTATAAGTTTTAATTGTCAACGACTTGATATTTATTAGTATGAAATGATGTCTTTAAACCCTTGAAAGTCTATAAACTTTTAAGGGTTATTTGAAATATAATAATAGTTGAATCGGTATACCTGCTGAAGAACGATAATGATCAGATACACTCAGGGATGGCTTGTTAAATTGATAAGAGAATAAAAAATGCAGATTCTTTAGGAGCATTAAATGAACAAAAAACAACAACTAACGAAACAAATCCAAACGATCATCAACATCCTAGAAAAAGAATATTCACAAGAAATCAATCAAGGTGTTCTCCAATTAATATACAAAAGATATAAAAATGCACAAAGGATCATTCAGAACAATGAAGATCTCCAAAAGATTGTGATCATTGGCGGGGTAAGAGCTTATTTGGATAGTTATAATGACTATCTAAACCCCTTTCTAGATGAATTACATAAAGCAGAGAGTTTACTTAAAGAAATGCTGTAATAGATAGGACGGTTGTCTGTAGTACTGGAATCAAGTCTTGTATTGGGCAGTAAAACAGAGAAAGGAATGCCTATGGAACATAAACAAAACAAAAATAAAAAAACATCCAACTGGCTATTAAGTATCAGTATTCTTATTGTTATAGGAACAGCTTTGATTAGAGGAGTTTCTTACTCAGATGCTGATTATCGCGGTTTCCCTATTGATTGGCTAGTTCTGCACGGACATCATACTTTTGAATTTCTATTGTGGGGTTTTATACTCAATGTGGTCATTTACTATTTTCTTTTAAAAATGCTCCTCCGTTTGTATAAAAGGGTGATGAAAAAATCAACTGCTAGAGGAGGCTCTTAAAATGCTCAATTTACCTCAAAACCCAAATCTTCACGTGAATAAACCAGCAAGTGACATACACATCAAAAAGGCAGAATCCCAGCTAAACATGGTGCTGCCCCATGCATATAAAGCATTGCTAAAACAGACAAATGGATGTTCCATTGAAGGCGACCTGCTTTTATACGGAACTGAGGACATAGTGGAACGCAATGCAACGTGGGAAGTCCATCATTATGCCAGCGGCTATGTAGCCATTGGTGACGATGGCGGCGGGCGAGTACTTCTCATGCGGCAGGCTGAAGAGGAGAAAAAAGTGTGGATCGTCGATGCTGGTGTGATGGATCCTCAGCATGCGGAATTGGTGGCTGAAGACTTGTTGAGCTGGGTAAATGAGGGCTGTTTCATAGAAGTTTAGTCTATTAAGGAGATGATCGATTTGCCGTGGAACACATTGATCGCTGCATGCCTCGTGGTTGGGGTTCCTGTCATTTTAATTACAGCTGTTTATTTCATCGCGAAAAGGAAGAACAAAAAAACCAAAGCATCCAGTTGAAAAGCTCTGTGACGTTCCTTGTCATAGAGCTTTTTTCTCTCTCATTCTCCCTCCATGTTATAATAAACACAGTTTATGAACGAGAGGATATGCAGGACATGAAAAATGAACCTATTGAGTTACTGACGCAGCCGACATGGCGAATCATAGATCAATCGAGCCTTGGTCTTTATGTGGACCCGAAGCAATCCTTTGCAATGGACGATACGCTTTGTGCGTCGGTTGGGAAAGGACTCTCACCAGCCACAGCACGTTCTTGGGTGCACCACAATACGATCGTTCTTGGGATTCAGGATACAAGGCTTCCATTTCTCCAAGATGGTGTAAAGCTTCTTGAGGAAGAGGGATATCGCGTCATTGTGCGCAATTCAGGCGGTCTTGCTGTTGTGCTGGATGAAGGCGTACTGAATGTGTCTTTAATCTTTGCGGAACAAAAGAAGGGCATTGATATTGACCGAGGATATGATGCGATGGTCGAATTGATCCGCCGGATGCTGGCAATGTATGAGGCGGAGATTGAAGCCTATGAAATTGTCGGCTCTTACTGTCCAGGCAGCTATGATTTAAGCATCAATGGAAAGAAATTTGCAGGCATTTCTCAGCGCAGATTACGCGGAGGGGTCGCTGTGCAAATCTATTTGTGTGCAGATGGAAGCGGGCGTGAGCGTGCCGATTTGATCCGTCGTTTTTATAACGCCGCCTTAAAGGATAAACGACAAGAAGTGAAGGCAGTGTTTCCCGATATACAGCCTGATACGATGGCATCTTTATCAGAGTTAATTGGTGAACCAATCGATTGTACGCTTCTCATGCGTCTTTTACTAGAAGAGCTTCAAAAGCTGAGTGATCAACTGACAGCATCAGGACTGAACGCAGAAGAACAGCTGGAATTTGAAAAAAACATGACGCGGATGATTGAGCGGAATGAGAAGGTGTTTTCGTAAAAAGAAAGGGAGGATTCCGGTGAAATCAAAAAACGGCAGTTACCTCTATTTACTATGGCTTCCTGTCATCATAGGAGCCGGCTACGGCATTTCGCTTTTCGTGCCGTTTCTTCAGCCTGTATTGACACTTGGCATCGCAGGGCTTTTTATTTTTATTTTTGGTGATTTTCAGGTGAGACAGGTCAGGTATATCTTTATGTTCGTGTTTTTGATCAATGTCCTTTTTAGTGTGATGCTATTTTTGGATATATAAAAAAGTGCTTCCCGCAGGTGGGGAGCACTTTTTGTTATTCTGCCATTTTTTCAAGGTTGCCGTTCCGGTCCATTTTAAAGGTTGGTGCGGCATTGTCGTCATCTTCAAACAAAACTAGTTTTCTTGCACGGTTCATGATTTTGACGAGTGTTTCATAATCTTCTTGAATCGTGAGCTGATCCTTTTCAAGCTTTTTCACTTCAGCCTCTAGCTGCGAGACTTTATGTGATAGTTCGTTATTTTCTCGTTTTAACCGGCTGTTTTCCATACGTAAGGCAGAGGATTGCTGTCCATCGCCTTCATAGCGGCGTAAGAAATCAATGATATCTTCGATGGTTAATTCCTGACGCTGCCTAAACGGATTGGCTTCTGGTTTTTTCTCGACACCGTGGGAAGCCTGTGACAATAAATGTGATAAACTAGCTAACTCTTCATTGTAGCTTTTATCGACAAACTGAAGCTGTTCAGCTGTTTCAGCTGCTGGTGCAAACGTTTCTTCCTTTGCTGGTTCCAGCTCCTCAGAAAATTCCTCCTGTATGATCGTTTCTTCTACTTGCGGCTGATAGAGTAATCGTTTTTTCGCAGGCTGGCCATTGCCGAGTGCACGCATTCGTTGCTTTCGCTGTTTTTTGGCAAGTGCCAAGGCTTTTTCATATTGATGCCTCACGACAGCATTCCATCTAAAACCGCATGCCGCTGAGGTGCGGTTCAGTTTGTCTCCTACTTCTTCAAACGCGTTCAGCTGTGTGCTGCCCTCTCTGACATGGCGTAAGACGGTTTCTGCCAGAAGGAGATCATCTTCCTCTGACCAAGCATCTTGTCTTTGTTTTGACATGTGTTTAAACCCCCATATGATTTGATGGTATTAGATTAGCCAAGTTGAAGAAGGTTTATACAAGTTTGCTAAAAGGATAGTGGAAAATACTAGCTTTTATATGAACACGTATCGGCGGTTACAATGCATCTTGCAAGTCCAGCCGCTTCGATGTACAATGTTGGGTGGTATATTATTCACTCTTGGTTGTCCAACTGTTTCATATAGAATGAAGTTTCATCATTGAAAGGAAGCGTAAGACCATGGCTAATGAGTTTCGCGTATGTGACGATTGTGATGCGACGAACCTGAAGACGTTATTGCCTCGACTCAAATCGGTTGACCCTGATGCAAAAATTGAGATTGGCTGTCAATCCTATTGTGGTCCAGGACGAAAAAAGGCTTTTGCGTTTGTGAACAATCGCCCATTATCCGCACCAACAGAAGATGAGTTAATCGAAAAGGTTCAAAAAAAAGTCAAATAAATGTCACTGAATGTGTTCAGTCGACCTAAAAAAGAGGTCCGTCCCTGTCAGGTCGGGCTTTTTACGTCCGTGTAATCTTTGAGAACACATTCACCAGCAAATTCAAGGATGTTTTCGGGAAAAGTTACCCGATATAATAGAAACACGTCTTAAAAAAGAGGGACGAAACGATGGCGTATCCAAAAGGGAAATTATCTGAAGAAAAGGTATTTAAAGATCCTGTGCACCGGTATATTCACGTACGGGACGCATTAATATGGGATTTAATAGGAACTAGAGAATTTCAGCGCCTGCGACGAATTAAACAGCTAGGAACCACTTACTTGACGTTTCATGGTGCAGAACACAGCCGATTCAATCATTCACTCGGTGTATACGAGATTGTGAGACGAATTGTCGATGATGTGTTTAAAGGTCGACCTGAATGGGATGAAGGGGAGCGTGAGCTTGTACTCAGTGCCGCCTTGCTTCATGACCTCGGTCATGGTCCATTTTCTCATTCCTTTGAAAAGGTCTTCCACTTAGATCATGAATTGTTTACAAGAGATATTATTTTAGGGAAAACGGAAGTAAATGAAGTGCTTCGCCGGGTCAGTGATGATTTCCCGAAGCATGTGGCGGAAGTCATTGCCAAAACCTATCAAAACAAACAGGTTGTCAGTTTGATCTCAAGTCAAATTGATGCCGACCGAATGGACTACTTGCAGCGTGATGCCTACTATACAGGCGTCAGCTATGGCCACTTTGATATGGAGCGTATTTTGCGAGTGATGCGTCCGAGAGAAGATCAGATTGTGATGAAGCAGAGCGGGATGCATGCCGTAGAGGATTATATTATGAGCCGCTATCAAATGTACTGGCAGGTTTATTTCCACCCAGTGACACGCAGTGCGGAAGTCATTTTAACGAAAATCCTCCATCGAGCCAAAGAGCTGCATGAAACCGGCTATATGTTTACACATGCCCCTGTTCATTTTTATTCGATTTTTGAAGGGAATGTCACCACAGAGGATTATATTAAGCTGGATGAATCCATTGTCTTATTTTATTTTCAGGCGTGGGAAGACGAAGAAGATCATGTGCTGGCTGATTTGTGCCGCCGTTTTATGAACCGCCGATTGTTCCAATATACAGAGTTTAATCCAAATGAAGAAATGACGAAATATTTCAAGCTGACCGCCTTGTTCAAGGAGGCAGGCATTGATCCTGACTATTATTTAGTGGTCGACTCTTCCTCTGACTTGCCCTATGACTTCTACAGACCGGGGGAGGAAGAAGAGAGGCTGCCTATTCACCTCTTAACGCAAAGTGGTCATATTAAAGAACTGTCGAGACAGTCAGATATTGTTGACGCCATTTCCGGTAAACGAAGAACCGATCATAAACTTTATTTCCCGATGGACTTAATTGTAGATATGTCGGAAAAAGCTGAAGAAAAGAAGGCGATCATGAAGCTGCTTGGATTGGGATAAGGAAGTACTGAAAAAGGAGATGTCGGGAATTTGTTGAAAGAGCATGCAAAGTTGATGAAGGTGTTCTCTGAATCAGGGGAAATCGTTGGACGGAAAAAGCTGCAAAAAATGATTTACATAGCAAAAAAGCTAGATTTGCCTTTTTACGAGAAATACGATTTTCATTTTTATGGCCCCTATTCAGAGGAGTTGACGCTCAGAATTGAAGAGCTGTGCAACCTTGGATTCTTGGACGAAATGAAGGAAAAAAAGGGCGGATACTATCAATATCGCTATTCGCTGACGGACAATGGGAAAGAGTTTCTCGATCAGTGTGAAGTGGACATGCCTGACCTCAAAGTGCTGACGAAGCAGATGAACGAGCAATCGTCTCGTTTCCTTGAGCTCGTCTCAACGATTTTATACTTTGATGACCTGCCTCAACATGAGGTGAAGGAAAAGGTCTTCACCATTAAAAGCAAGCAGCGCTATACGGACGAAGAATTTGAGGCTGCCCTAGCTTATATCGATCAGTTGAACGAACTGAACTAATTTGACAAGAGCCCGACTTTTTGGGCTCTTTTTGTTTTGGAAGACCCAGACCAAAGCGCTATTTTTCGATAAAATGTGTGCCGGAATATCCGAAAAATTAGTGAATATGACGTGATTCGACTTTCTTCCTGTGTATCTAATTCCCTGTTTTTGACTGAATAGAAGGAAAATATCGAATTTTCAGTGAATATATAACCTTGTGAAAAAACAAAGGAGGGATAGGGATGAAAAAGCGTTCAGTCTTTTTGTCATTTTTATTGGTAGGTAGTTTGTTACCGGGGGTAAGTTCAGCTTCAGCGCCAGTAGCGAGTGCAGGTCATGGGCATGATCATGGTCATGCGCCGTTCGAAACACATATTAGTGAGGGGTTGCCAAAGGCAAATGATTTTAAAGATTTGATGACAGCACCTCCAATTGAACGAGATGTCACAACAAAGGTATTAGATGAGTCTGGTAAGCAGGTAGGCTCCAGAACCTTTAAGGCCAATACAGGAGATTCTATTTCAACAAAAGCAAGTACAGGCAGTCAGAAAGTGACAGTCTATGCAGTTGCTGATGCGCAGTATCGCGCGAAATATAGTGATTGGCAGACGCGGATTGCCAGCATCATCGAGCAAGCGGACGTCACATTTAACCGCGACCATGATGTGGACTTTGTGGTGCAAGCAGTAGGATCTTGGACGTCTTCTGGATCAAATGCAGAGCAAATTCTATCAAACCTTCAGCGCAGCTTTGATGGCAGAGGGTACGACTTTGTCACAGGATTTACAGCAAATCCAAACTTTGATGCTGGCGGAATTGCTTATGTTTACAATCGTGCACCGAGCGGAAGTGCATTCGCTGTCAACCTTGACCAAGGAACAGCGAATACAGCAAAAGCCGCTACGCATGAATACGGTCATAACTTTGGCTTGCCGCATGACCCTCAAGGCAGCGGAATTGTCTGCTTAATGAATTATGATTATTCCTACACAGTCGATTACTTCGATGCGGCTCATAAAAGTCAAGTGAACCGTAATAAAGCGTGGTACAGATAAGATAAGAGACAAAAGGACAAACACCTTATGTGCTTGTCCTTTTTTATGCTTACAGGTCGCTCATTCGCTTTCCTGCTACGGCATAGTGTTCTTTTTTCATTTCTTCAATAATGACAGAGACTTTTTCTGCACCTGCGCCTGTTGTTTCGACAACGGCATCAGTGACTTTCTCCACAAGAGCTCTTTTCTGCTCGTCTGTTCTTCCTTCAAGCATTTGAACGGTGACAATCGGCAATGCAAAAACCTCCTTTTTCCTTTAGTGCTACGCTTCCCTTTAGTTTAAGGGACTTCTTATAGTATACTGAATGAAGTAAATCATTGTATAGAAAGAAAGAGGGATTCATGCCTTTGAACCAATTTCTTGTTTATCCATTAGAACTTATTCCATATGTCGCCATTACGCTTGTCGTTGCATTCACGATGCACGAGCTGGCGCATGCATATGTTGCGTATCGTTTTGGAGACCCGACAGCTAAAAATCAAGGGAGACTCACGCTAAATCCACTAAAGCATCTCGATATATTCGGGACGATCTTGATCTTTGTGGCTGGGTTTGGCTGGGCGAGACCTGTACCGGTAAACCGGTACCATTTTAAGAACCCGCGTTTAGCAGGGATTTGTGTGTCGATCGCTGGACCTTTAAGCAACTTGATCTTAGCGTTTTTGGGCTTTTTTGTGTATGTGCTTCTTCAGAAATTCGGTGGAGAGTGGATCATGCGCTTTGAGCCGGGGGTCGATTATTTCTTCAAGATTTTTATTAACTTGAACGTCATTTTGTTCCTATTTAACTTGTTGCCGATCCCACCTCTAGACGGGTATCGCATTATTGAGGACGTCGTCAGTCCTGGCATCCGCGCGAAGATGACGCAATTTGAGCAATATGGGATTATCATTTTCCTCATATTGGTCATTACGCCGCTAGGTCAGTTTGTTTTTGGTCCGTTGATCAGTATGAGAGATCAAATTATTTACTGGTTTAATTTAATTTTGAAACCGCTGCTTTAGGAGGTCTAACAAATGGAAGGTAAAAAGAAGAAACCGATTGGTTTTAATATCATTAAAAAAACAGATGCAACTGACGGTCATGGAGGTTTTGGGGCAGGCGCCCTCAGTCTTGATAATATCTCGCCAGTCATCATTGATGTAGAGGAAAAGGAAGCTGTCATTGATATTGGTGCCATGCATGCAAGAAGTGCAGTAGAAAAAGGGATTAAATTTTTGAAAACAAAAGAAGAGGTACCAAACGGAAAGCCGTATTGGCTCGTATGGGTGACCATTGACCGCAGAGAAGATGGACCTTATTATGCAGGGGTGACGGCCTGTGAAATGACCGTCGACCGTTCGATTCGCCGCGGATATAAGTCACTTCCAGAGCATGTGAATTTTATGGATAAATCCATGAAGCGCAAAATTGTCGTCAATCATATGGATGACGTATCGAAAAAGGTGCTTGCTGATTTTTTGAAGAGTCATAATGAAGCATTATGGGAAGCATCCACAGATGAATTAAAAGAAGGATTGGCTGTCCCTGAGTAATTGTGAATTTTTTGTGAAGAATGGCTGAGGGCCACCAATTCCAGCCGTTTTTTGAGTAAACTGGTGTTAAAGCTAGGACATGGAGAATCCCGAGATGTGTATCTCGGGGTTTTTCATGTCTTTTTTGATTTCTTTACCGTTTCAGCCACTTTTCCCACCATTTCTTTGGCTTTTGATCCTGAACTGGGTCTTGCTCAGAGGATTTCTCCTCAGCACCATAGCAGACTCCTGTCGGCTCAGTTCCTTCTATAAAATAGGTAAATACCTTTGATTCACATCCTGGACCAGCAAGGTCGCCGGTTTTTGGATTGATATACACGCCTTTTACGCCGTCTGGCGGCTTAAAGGAGGAGGCTGGCTGCTGCATGAGGGCTGATTCCATAAAGGAGGCCCATATTTTTTTCGCATAGGCGGTTTCTTCGACCGAGTCAATGGTGCGCCCTTTATCATAGCCGGTCCACACACCTGTGACGAGCTGGGGTGAGAAGCCGATCATCCAGCTGTCTGCTCCTGTCGTCCCCGATTTTCCGCCATATGTTCGTGTGAGTTCCTTCATAATGGTACGTCCAGTGACACTTGTATATCCATTTAGTTGATCATTGAACATCCCTGACATCATGTCGGTGGTAACAAATGCTGCTTTTTCATCTAGGGCTTGCTCTCGTTTTTGTTTCTCCTCAAAGAGCACGTTGCCTTTTGCGTCTGTTACTTTCGTAATAAAGGTTGGCTTGACGCGTTTGCCGCCATTGACAAGCATAGCGTAAGCATTGGTCATTTCAATTGGTTTGACAGGAGACGTGCCTAGGGCAAGTGAGGGCACTTGATCTAGTTTCTCGTTGATACCAAATGTCTTACCTGCACGTACAAGCTGCTCCATGCCTAAAAACAGATGGGTTTTGACGGCATAAATATTATCAGACAGCGCCAGGGCTTGGAGCATCGTAATGCCGTCATTGGCGTAATAGCCGTGATAGTTACTTGGTGAATAAGCAGCACCGCTCCCTTGATCATCCAGCTCAAAAACCGTTTCCTCACTGCGCATGACAGTTGCTGGTGTAAAACCATTTTGCAAGGCAATGTAATAGAGAAGGGGTTTCATTGTTGAACCGGGCTGTCTTTTGGCCTGTGTCACTCGATTGAATGGGCTTTTCTCATAATCTCGTCCCCCAACGAGGGCAAGCACATGTCCTGTTTGGGGATGGATGGCGGTAAAGCCGACTTGGATGTCTGAATGAGAATTCATCGTTTTTTTCAGCGTCTTTTCAGCGATTTTTTGTAACTCTGGATGTAAGGTCGTTTGTATATGAAGTCCATAGGTTTCGATCTGTTCCTCAGTTAACCCCAAGGTTTGTTTCAATTCTCTAATCACATCATCATAAAAATACGGGGCTTGCTTTGCTTGCAGCTGCTTCTGCTGCAGCGGACGATAGGACAGCTTTTCTTTTGCGGCATCAGCGGCTGCTTTTTTTGAAATCATGCCATCCTCTTGCATCTGACTTAGAATCATGGCTTTTCTTGCCTCGGCTTTCTCCTCATTCACATAAGGAGAATAGAGGGAAGGTCCCTTTGGGATACCAGCAAGCAGGGCAGATTCGGATAGGGTCAAGTCCTTCGCCTTTTTCCCGAAATAAAGGCGGGACGCCGCCTCCACACCGTACGCTCCGTGACCATAATAAATGGTGTTCAAGTATCCTTCTAAAATCTCATCTTTTGTATAGTTTTGCTCTAAGCGGATCGTGTAATAGGCTTCATTCCACTTCCGCTTCCACGTTTTATCATGATCTAAATAAAGATTTCGTGCATATTGCTGGGTGATTGTGCTGGCACCTTGCACCTTTGCCATCGCACGAATATCGGCCACCGCAGCTCCCGCCATCCGTTTTATATCAAAGCCATGATGCTCATAAAAGGTTTTATCCTCAACAGCTACAACTGCCTGTCTGATATGAGGGGACATGTCCTTTAACGGGACCCAATATCTCTTTTCTCCAAAGCTGGATTCTCCAAGTTTTGAGCCATCTGCTGCATAAATGGTCGTGGATTGGGGAACTTGAACAGAAGGGGCACCTTGCCACTTTGCAAGTAAAAGAATCGTCAAAAAGACAGTGCCTGCAAATAGAAAGGCGAGCAAGCCAATAAAAAAGCAGGCTCGAATCGTTTTCACGGTCATGCGGATTTTTTTATTACTCATGATTGTGTCCATGCAAAGCCCCCATTTTGACGGTTTTTTATCAGTATGGAACAAAGAAAACCGTTTTAAACAAGTGATTGCATGAGTGTGCCTTGAAAGGTGAAGATATCGCATGCGGTTCTTTACAATTTGATATGAATCCACTATACTTTTTTCTTGGACAATCGATATAGTCATAGCCGATAAAAGGCGCTAACAATAGATGTTTGTTTATTATTGGATGAGAGGAAGATGGACAATGAGCGAACTTTGGTATACAGAGAAGCAAACGAAGAATTTTGGCATTACATTAAAGGTGAAGAAAACCCTTCACACAGAACAAACAGACTTTCAGCATTTAGAAATGGTGGAAACAGAAGAGTTTGGCAATATGCTGTTTTTAGACGGCATGGTGATGACATCTGAGAAAGATGAGTTTGTATACCACGAAATGGTGGCACATGTTCCTCTTTTCACTCATCCAAACCCGGAAAATGTTCTTGTCGTAGGCGGAGGAGACGGCGGTGTGATTCGTGAAATCCTCAAACACCCAAGTGTGAAAAAGGCTACGCTTGTTGATATTGACGGCAAGGTGATCGAATACTCGAAGAAATTCCTTCCTTCCATTGCTGGGAAACTAGACGATCCTCGTGTGGATGTCAAAGTGGGAGACGGCTTTATGCACATTGCGGAAGCTGACAACGAGTATGACGTCATCATGGTGGACTCAACTGAGCCAGTTGGGCCAGCTGTGAACCTGTTCTCTAAAGGATTTTACGCAGGAATTTCAAAAGCACTCAAAGAAGACGGTATTTTCGTTGCACAAACGGACAACCCTTGGTTCACACCAGAGTTGATTACAAATGTACAGCGTGATGTAAAGGAAATTTTCCCGATCACAAAGCTTTACACAGCGAATATCCCAACGTATCCAAGCGGTCTTTGGACATTTACAATCGGTTCTAAGAAATATGATCCACTTGCTGTGGAAGACAGCCGCTTCTTTGATATTGAAACAAAATATTACACAAAAGAATTGCACAAAGCGGCATTCGTTCTGCCGAAATTTGTGAGCGACTTAATGAAATAAATCATGCGAAATGGAAATGCGCAAATGACGGTTTGCGCATTTTTTGAAGCGTAAAAGGAGGAATCTTGCATGAGATTCGACGAGGCTTATTCAGGAAAAGTATTTATTGGAAGTCATCCGACATGGGAAGATGCAAAAGTCATTTTATACGGTATGCCGATGGATTGGACAGTCAGTTACCGCCCAGGCTCACGTTTTGGTCCGAACCGTATTCGTGAAGTATCTATTGGTTTAGAAGAATACAGCCCTTATTTAGATCGTGAGCTGCACGAGGTGCCATTCTTTGATGCTGGTGACATTCCACTTCCTTTTGGGAACGCACAAAAAAGCTTAGATTTAATTGAAGAGTATGTCGACAGCATTTTAGAAAAAGACAAATTTCCATTAGGAATGGGCGGAGAGCATCTTGTGTCTTGGCCGGTTTTCCGTGCAATGCATAAAAAATATCCAGATTTGGCGATCATCCATATGGATGCACATACGGATCTTCGTGAGGAATATGAGGGAGAGCCGCTCTCTCATTCCACACCCATTCGTAAAGCAGCAGGACTCATTGGACCTGAAAATGTGTTCTCTTTCGGGATCCGTTCTGGGATGAAAGAAGAGTTTGAATGGGCAAAAGAAGCGGGCATGCACATGTCTAAATTTGAAGTGCTGGAGCCCTTGAAGCAAGTATTGCCAAGGCTGAAGGGACGCCCAGTTTATGTCACGATCGACATTGATGTACTAGACCCAGCACATGCACCTGGTACAGGAACGGTTGATGCTGGCGGCATTACGTCAAAAGAGCTGCTTGCATCCATTCATGCGATTGCAGGCTCTGATGTCCAAGTAGTCGGTGCAGACCTTGTCGAGGTAGCACCTGTATATGATCACTCTGACCAAACAGCGAATACAGCGAGCAAGCTTTTACGCGAAATGCTGCTTGGGTTTGTGAAATAAACATTTTAATAGAGGAGCTTGTCATCTCATGTGGACAAGCTCTTTTTTTACATTGGGAAAAAAATAAAGGAGGCAGCTCATGGTTTCTTCTATATTGATGGTGTTACTCGCTGTATGTGTGTTAGCGGCAGGCTTTTTCACATTGAAACGAGAGCTCGCATCTGAGCCGCCAGTTTTCGCTTCGAAAAAAGAGGCAAAGGAAGAGATGGTTGGTCTGTTTCAGGATCGAGGATTTTTCTATCTCACTTGCATTGCGTTATTCATGCAGGTGGTATGTAAGCAAGCACATATCGTTCCATTTGATTTTTTCCAGGCATTTTTGGCAAGTTCAGGCATACAAGCTCTTTTTTATTTAATAAATCGAAAAGACTTGGGATTAAAGGCTGGACTCGTTATATTTGGTCAATTTCATTTTTCTCTTTTGCTAAAGTGATTTTAGAAGATCAAAAACGAAGTTTAATCCTAGTGAAGAAGAGAAATGATGGTATGATAGGCGATCGTGAATATGGTATACTATTTTAGTTAAACGGGTCTTAGCAAAGGAAGTGCAAAATGACACAAAACCAAATTTCAATTCATGTAAAGTCAGTGATGAAACCAGAGACGGAACCGGCTGAAACGATCGAATTCCGGACAACTGGAACGTACCAAGAGAAGAATGACAAAACGTATCTCACTTACCATGAAGAACATGAAATGGGTCAAGTAAAAACCGTTGTGAAAATGAGTGATAAAGAAATTTTTGTCATGAGATCAGGTGCCATTCAAATGAAGCAGCGCTTTCTCATTGGAGAAACGACCGTCACACATTACACGATGCCATTCGGTACACTTCAGCTCGATGTTCACACACATGGCATTGATCTCGATGTGGACAAGGGACTGCTGCACATTACGTACGATATGCTCACAGGTGAAGATCAAAAGCATTTACATACATTATCGATTTCGTATAAGGAGGATTTACGTTCATGAATATCGCAGAACAGGTCAAAGATGCTTTAAAAGAAGAAATCATTGCGGCAGTCGTCAAAGCAGGACTTGCTGATGAAAGCCAGGTGCCTGATGTCCTTTTGGAAGAGCCAAAAGAGAAAACGCACGGTGATTACTCCACCAACATGGCGATGCAGCTTGCCCGCATTGCGAAAAAAGCACCTCGTCAAATCGCAGAAGACATTGTCAATGCGTTTGACAAAGGGAAAGCGTCTATTGAAAAACTGGATATCGCAGGTCCAGGATTCATTAACTTTTATATGAACAATCAGTATTTAACAAAGCTCATCCCATCGGTCCTTGAGGCAAAAGAGGCATACGGCGAAACGAATACAGGCGGCGGCCAGAAGGTACAAGTCGAATTCGTTTCAGCAAACCCAACAGGTGATCTTCACCTTGGACATGCCCGCGGAGCAGCTGTAGGTGATTCTCTTTGCAACATCCTTGATAAAGCAGGGTTCGACGTGAGCCGTGAATACTATATCAACGATGCAGGGAATCAAATCAATAACCTCGCTTTATCTGTAGAAGTACGTTACTTTGAGGCGCTCGGTCTTGAAAAAGAAATGCCAGAGGACGGCTACAGAGGAGAAGACATCAAAGGCATTGGTCAAAAGCTTGCTGATGAATTTGGTGACCGTTTCGTGCACGAGCCAGAAGAAGAGCGCATGAAGTTCTTCCGTGAGTACGGATTAAAATACGAATTAGAAAAATTACGTGTAGACCTGGAGAATTTCCGTGTCCCATTTGATGTATGGTATTCTGAAACATCTTTATATGAAAACGGCAAAATTGAACCAGCGCTAGAAACGCTTCGTGAAAAAGGCTATATCTTTGAAGCAGACGGCGCGACATGGCTGCGTTCAACTGATTTTGGCGATGACAAGGACCGTGTACTGATTAAAAAAGACGGCAGCTTCACGTACTTGCTTCCAGATATCGCATATCATAAGGACAAACTGGATAGAGGCTTTGATCAGCTCATTAACATTTGGGGAGCAGACCATCATGGCTATATCCCTCGAATGAAAGCGGCCATCCAAGCCCTTGGATATCCAGCGGACAAGCTTGAAGTAGAAATCATTCAGCTTGTTCACCTATACAAAAACGGTGAAAAGATGAAGATGAGTAAGCGTACAGGAAAAGCAGTCACAATGCGTGATCTGATTGAAGAAGTAGGCTTAGATGCCACTCGTTATTTCTTTGCGATGAGAAGTGCGGCGACACATATGGACTTTGACCTAGACTTAGCGATTTCTACGTCGAACGAAAACCCTGTGTATTATGCACAATATGCGCATGCGAGAATTTGCAGTATGCTGCGTCAAGGGGAAGAAAAAGGCTATGAGCCGAACCTTGAAAAAGCAGACTTCTCTCATATCCAATCGGAAAAAGAATACGATCTTTTGAAAATCATCGGCAGCTTCCCAGAAGTCGTAGCAGAAGCCGCTGAAAAACGTATTCCGCACCGTGTGACGAACTATATTTATGACCTTGCATCAGCCCTTCACAGCTTCTACAATGCAGAGAAGGTCATTGATGTAGAAAACGAAACAAAAACGATAGCACGTCTATCACTCATGAAAGCAACACAAATTACGCTAGCCAACGCATTCAAACTAATTGGCGTATCTGCACCGGAAAAGATGTAATGCATAAAAGTCCCGCTCTACTTTAGAAGCGGGGCTTTTTATATGAAAAACCCGCTATCTTCTAAAGAAAGCGGGTTTTGAAAATTAACCAAGCGTATTAATAATGTTAGAAATAGAATCAAATAATTGGTTAAGTACATCAGAGAACATTGAGCGTAACCTCCTTCCAAAAAGCATTTAGTCTGTGTGCAAAATTGGATTAACCAAGCGTATTAATAATGTTAGAAATAGAATCGAATAGCTGGCTGAGAACATCTGAAAACATGTTTTTGCCTCCTCTCTTTTCGTTGTGACATCTACTTAACGAGGGGGATGAAGGTTTGGATCACTTTTTCTAAAAAAATGTTGAAATAGATCATGGAATAGGAAAAAGCACCTCGTTTTCGGGTGCTTTTTTGGCTTTATTTATGAATGAATGCGCAGCTTCACGTCTCCGTCTTTGCACGATAGCTGGGCGTTTCCGCCAATCGGTAAGGTGAATACAGGCTGTGTATGTCCTATATCTACATCATAGATCACCGGGATGTGTTTGAGCATTGGATGCTTGTCTAGGATGAACCTCAAATGTTCCTCTGTCATCTGAGATTTCTTTTGAAAGCGTCCGATGATCAGCCCTTTGATTGATCCTGCATGCTGTAAGATGGAGGTGAGGTCTCTGGCAAACATTTCAGGAAACACCAAGTCATCATCCTCAACAAATAAGATCGTATCCTTTACTTTCGGCATATACGAGGTCCCTTGCAGTAAGTTCAGTGTACAAAGGTTTCCGCCATACAAGGTGCCTTCAGCTGTTCCTTCGTGATATATTCCCCATTTCGTCGGATGAAACTGCCTGTTCGCTTGGTCAAGATACCACGCATCATCACTCCATTTTGTAGAAGGAGTAAGATCAAATGGCTCGCCGCTCATCACGCAGGCTTGAAACATGACTGTCTGCTCCTCTTGTCCCTGCTCCATTTGAAAGCTGGAGAAATGAGGGCCTGAGTATGTCACCATATCACATTTTGTGGTAATGGCGTTGGCGATTGCTGTGATATCACTGTAGCCGCAAAGGACTTTGGGATGCTGACGGATCAAGTCGTAATCAATATAAGGCAAAAGCTCATTGCAGTTGAAACCGCCGATTGCAGTCAAAATGCCGTCGACTTCATCATTTGAGAACGCCTCATGTAGATCAGATACGCGGTGTTCAATGGATGATGAGGAATGAAGATCACATTCAAACACGTGTTTTCCAAAAGAGACAGTAAACCCTAAAGTCTCTAAACGTTTTTTGGCTTGAGACATTCCTTCTTCTGATAAGATGCCAGCACTTCGGCTTGGGGCGATGACCCGAATATGGTCGCCTTTTTTTAAAGGAGATGGTGTATGCATAAACAAATCTTCCTTTCCTTCACATATTTCTCCATTATATCGGATCAAATGGCTCCAGTCTGTAAAAGCTAGAAGAAAGCAGTGGACCGTGCGTTTCATACAAGCTGTGCAAAGGGTATGGAAGAGAAAAAGACAGAAACGAATGAGGGCGGAGAATGTGAAAAAGAGGAGACTGGAATTTTTATTTTTATATTTCATGATATTCGGGGCATATGTGGTGTATTGGTGGCCGGTGCCAGCATGGAGCATCCAGCTTTACGCAGCGATTTATGTCGCCATTATTTTATTTAGTATCGTCTCGCTGATGCTAGAGAATCGGACATCACAGCACACATTGTTATGGATATATGTGCTGATCTTTTTCCCGATCATTGGCTATATGTTTTATTTATTCTCGGGGCAGCTTTACGTAAAAGGTCATTTGTTCAAATCGAAGAGAATGTATAACCGTGAAAAATTACGCAGAATATCAGAGCTTGAGAGCAAGCCGGATGAAACACGTTTAACCGAGAATCAGCGTACTTTTTTTCATTACACAGAAAAAGCGACAGGAATGCATGTGAATACAAATAGTGATATGGACATTTTAAAGAATGGAGAGGAAACCTTTCCGCGGATTTTTGAAGAGTTGAAAAAGGCAAAAACGTTCATTCATATTGAATATTACATGTTTAAATCTGATTTCCTTGGTCACCAAATGATGGACATTCTCATTGAAAAAGTGAAAGAAGGGGTAGAGGTTCGCTTTATCTATGATGCGGCGGGCAGCATTCGCTTCTCCCGAAAAGATATTAAACGATTAAAGCAGGCAGGTGTAAACATCGCTCCCTTTCTGCCTTTAAAATATGGATTCTTTAATCAAAAATTCAATTTCCGAAATCACCGGAAAATCGTGATTATTGATGGGGAAACGGGATTTGTCGGCGGGTTAAATGTCGGGAAAGAATATGTAGGGCGGGATGAAAGCATCGGCTTTTGGCGTGATACGCATGCGATGTTAAAGGGTGAAGCTGTTCAAACCCTGCACTCCGTTTTCATGCTGGACTGGGAGTATGTATCAGATGAAGTGTTAATTGATGATCCGAAGTATCATACGCCGCACCCTGTGACAGGAGAGGATGTCATTCAGGTTGTACCAACTGGACCTGATATGAAGGAAAGTATGAGTGATTTATATGATGCACTCATTTCAAATGCGAAACAATTTGTCTGGATTGCTACACCGTATTTTGTGCCAAATGAGTCGATCCGCACAGCGTTAAAAATCGCTGCCACTAGAGGGGTGGATGTGCGTGTGATGGTACCGGAGACAAATGACGGCTTTCTCACACAATACGCCACACGCTCCTATTTTGCTGAGCTTCTGAAAGAGGGTATCAAGGTGTATCATTATCAAAAAGGCTTCATGCATCAAAAGGTCATGATCGCAGATGGAGAACTTGCCTCTGTCGGTACCGCCAATGTGGATATGAGAAGCTTTCAGCTCAATTTTGAGGTCAATGTCTTTACAGCCGCGAAGAAGCCAATCGAGCAATTGATGACCCATTATGAGGAAGATATGAAGGAATGTGAGCAAATGGGACCCGTTCATTTTTATAAAAGAGGCTTAAAAGAGCGTTTGAAGGAATCGTTTGCCCGGTTGTTTTCAGGTGTGCTGTGAGGCTTACCAATGGAAGAAATCATTTCCTCATCTAGTATTTTCATGAGGATTCCTCTATAATTGAAAATGATTATCAATTATAGAGGAAATGAGGTTCTTTTACATATGCTAAAACGCTTTTTCGCCTATTACAGGCCCTATCGAGGTCTGTTCTTTTTAGATTTCTTTTGTGCTGTCGCAGTTGGATTAATGGAACTAGGGTTTCCGCTCATCGTGAACTACTTCATTGATACATTATTGCCGTCAGGGAACTGGACGGTCATTGGCTGGACCGCACTTGCTCTTTTTGTCATTTATGCACTCAGCTCGGTGATGCAATTTATTGTGTCGTACTGGGGGCACATGCTGGGCATCAATATTGAAACAGATATGAGGAAGAAGCTATTTGATCACTTTCAGCGTCTGTCATTTAAATTCTTTGATAACAACAAAACGGGTAAGCTCATGTCACGGATGACCAACGACCTCATGTACATTGGAGAGGTGGCGCATCATGGGCCTGAAGATTTGTTTATTGCGATTATAACGATTCTTGGCGCCTTTGCTGTCATGCTGATGATTAACTGGCAGCTTGCCATTTTAACCTTCCTGATCATGCCTGTCATCATCTGGCTTGCGCTTTATTTTAATAAGAAGATGACAAAGGCCATTACACAGCTGAACAATGATATTGGAGACTTTCATGCAAGGGTTGAAAACAACATCGGCGGCATCCGTCTTGTTCAAGCCTTTGCGAATGAACATTTTGAGAAAAAACGCTTTGCTGAAAACAACAACCGTTTTCGAAAAGCGAAGCTTCTTTCTTATAAAATCATGTCGGTCAATGGATCGATTAGTTATATTTTAACTCGGCTTGTGACGCTGTTTGTCCTTCTGGCAGGTACATGGTTTGTCCTGCAAGGTCAATTGAGTGCAGGTGGATTTATCGCCTTTGTTCTGATCACAAACGTTTTATTTAGACCGATAGATAAAATCAACACGGTGATTGAAATGTATCCAAAAGGAATTGCCGGTTTTAAAAGCTATGTCGATTTACTTGAAACAGAGCCGGATGTGAAGGATACAGAAGGAGCACGTGATGTGTTCGGACTGCAAGGTGAAATTGAATATCGAAACGTGACGTTTGGCTACGATGAGCACAGTCAAGTGTTGAAGGATATCAATTTGAAGATCAAGCAAGGAGAAACCGTTGCATTTGTAGGGCCTTCAGGAGCAGGAAAATCGACCATTTGCAGTTTGCTGCCTCGTTTTTATGATGTGGATGAAGGTGAGATCACGATTGATGGAGTGAGCACGAAATCCATGACCTTGTCTTCTTTAAGACAGCAGATCGGCATTGTGCAGCAGGATGTCTTTTTATTCTCAGGCACCATTCGTGAAAACATTGCGTACGGCAATCTAGAAGCGAGTGATGCAGAGATTTGGGAGGCCGTACGACGTGCACATTTAGAGGAACTCGTTCAGCGTTTCCCAGAAGGGTTAAATACCGTCATTGGCGAACGTGGCGTCAAACTGTCAGGCGGTCAAAAGCAGCGCTTGTCGATTGCACGGATGTTCCTAAAAAATCCTTCCATTCTTATTTTAGATGAAGCGACGTCAGCACTTGATACAGAAACAGAAAAAGCGATACAGGATGCTCTGAGCGAACTGGCTGCCGGCCGGACAACACTTGTCATCGCTCACCGGCTTGCGACGATTAAACACGCAGACCGTATCATCGTCGTGACGGAGGAAGGCATCCAAGAACAAGGCCGCCACCAAGACTTAATCCAAATGGGCGGCGTATACAGCAGACTGCATGAAGCGCAGTTTGGTCATTAAGAAGGAAGTCCTTAATGAGTCCAGCTATTGAGTTGGACTCATTTTTGACGTAAGATACAAAAGGAATATTAAGGAATTTTTAATCGATATTTCATTCACCATTTAAATGGAATTTTGTTATACTTTAAGGCAATTAGATTCAAAAGGAGAGGGTTGTTTGAGTGAAACGGCAAAAACAGTCATGATGAAAAGCGTTCACTACGTGACTCTTATTGGTTTATTTATTTTGATGATTCCAGCTGGAATCAATCCAGTGTTTTTTTATATTGGTATTATTTTGTTTGGCATAAACACTGGAGTAAACGTAATAGGCAGTTCTCTAAGTAAAAAAAATATATCTACGACGTTGACTATTTGTTTTGCTCTCATATCATTTGGATTTTTTAAGCTATTTTTTTGAAGACTCTCACTATAGCGCACTTTATATTTTACTTTGAAGGAAGCATCAGTGATAAACGATCCAGTAGCCCTTTTGAAAAAGGGCTCAGCGTGTAGACAAACCCTCGCATTCTTTGTCAGTCCTGCGTGCCAGTGCTCACGAATGTCAAATTCGCTCCGCTCCAGTGCTCGTCCTTCCTAGACTTCAAAGGTTTTCTATCACGCTGAAAAGAAGACAAATGGCTAAAATAAAGATCATTTTAGCCATTTGTCAACAATCTGACTAGGCTGCTCTTTTTCATGAAACCTTCTCTTTTTCAAATGGTTGAAGGAGGTCTTGTGCCTGTTTTCCTTCTACAACAATTAAGTAGTCTGATTCTAAATGAGTGAGCCTGAAGGTTTCAAGCTCTACGATGTTTTTAATGTTGCACATTGTCTTTTTAGAATACACATATAAACGATGCTGAGCCTGATGGCACTTTTCATATAGAGACATAAGCTTATGTAAATTCAATGCTTTCGCAGCGATTCGGATTGAATAGATTTGAGACATCTTCATATCCTCCTGTTAATTACTTTCTCACAATAGCTTTGTTACCCCTGTTTGCACAGGGATAAACCTTTCTCTATGATTTCCACTCGATGGTTCCTCCGCCCGTTCGCCGATTCCCTCTAATCGCAGACAGCTCTTCGACAAGGCGGAGCAGGGCTTGATCCTTTAGCTTCGCCTCAATCATAAAATCTGCATCGCGCCCATAAGGCTTTAATGCTTGAAAAAGCGGTAAGACAAAGGACATATCCACTCCATCCGCATGGCTGCGTATCGCCTTTTCTGATTTTGGTGAGGACAAATGGATTTTAGGCGGAATGCCAGTGTTGGTCCAAGTGTCGAACATTCTTGGCAGGATGTCATCAAGCGCGGCATCGTCATCTTTGTTGGCCACATGATGATGGTAATCAAAAACAAACGGAATGTCGTGCTTTTCGCATACATCGAGTGTTTCTAACGACGTATACGTTTTGTCATCATTCTCAAGAGTCGTTCTCGCCTTAATATGAGCTGGGAGCTGTTTTATATTTTCATCAAAGCGGTGAAGAGCCGATGCCTTATCTCCATATGCACCGCCTACATGAATATTCATATAGCCTTCCTTTTCGAGCGTCATCGCCTCAAGCATCTGATAATGATACGACATATCGATCACGGCATTCTCTGTGATCGAAGGCTTTGGGCTTGTAAACAAGGTAAATTGATTGGGGTGAAAGCTCACGCGTAACCCGTGCCGTTTGACCAACTCGCCAATCTCAAGAAACTCCTTACGAAAGGGTGTCACAAAATCCCAGCGAACATCAGGATGGGTTGCCAGCGGAACAATCGAGCTGGAAAAACGGTAAAGCGGAATATCATGAGCAATCGCAAAATAAAGCGTTCTTAACGTATTGACGAGATTGGCCTTCGTAGTTCGCAGTAAAGCCTCTTCTCTTTCTTCCTTTGAGAGCTTGCTGTATCTTGCAAAAGTCAGCGACTTGGCAGGAGAAGCTTCCCACAGGGTGACGGCATTGGAAACATAACCAAATCGATAACGCATATGTCATCTCCTTTATAAAAAATACGAGAACATGGCGCCTACCCACTCAAGCGGCCGTGTGAAAAGTGGGCGCTGTTTAAATTTCTCTTCTGTCATGAGCTCAGACACTTCAATGTGTTCACGAATCTTTTCCTCCACGTGTGCAGTAAAGACTTCATCATCAATGGCGACATCTACTTCCTCGTTTAAAAACAAGCTCCGCTTATCAAAATTCGCCGTACTGATGATGCACCGACTGTGATCAATGAGAATCGCTTTCGAATGATAAAACCCTTTATAAAAACGATACACAAGGCAGCCAGAGGCAATCAGATCCTTCAAATAATAAAATCCAGCTTCTTTCACAAGAGGATGATCAGCCTTCATTGGGATGATGATTTCGACAGTGACGCCTCGCTTCCGCGCCTCAAGCAAGGCCTTGAGAAGAGGGGCTGATGGAATAAAATAAGGCGTACAGATGGTGATCTGCTGTCTAGCCTGCTGAATATCATAGAGAAATAAAGCTTCTAAAGAAAAGCCAGCAGTCGCACGTGTAGTGCATTGTAATGTTCCCGGTTCCAATGCAGGGAAAACCTCGTATTGCAGCTGATGTATGCCTGATGATCGGTACAAATCATTGAGGAACACATGCTGGAGGTCTGCGACAACCTGTCCTGTCATTCGCAGGTGATAGTCCTTCCAAATGCCAAATTTGCCGTTTTTCCCTACATATTCATCGCCGATATTAAACCCGCCAATATAGCCAATCCTCCCATCAATCACCGTAATCTTGCGGTGATTTCTCATGTTTAAACGATAAATCAAAAAAGGAAAACGAGGTTTATTTAAAAAATAAAATTGAATGCCGCTTTTTTTGAGCATGTCGATCGACTTTTGATCAAATGGATAGGAGCCTAATCGATCGGTGAGCAAAATGACCGAAATCCCTTGTTCCGCTTTGGCTTTTAGTGCTTGTAAGATCCTTTGCCCAATCTTGTCGTTCTTTACAATAAAGAACATCATATGAATAGAAGAAGAGGCCTGCTGAATATCAGTGAGCAGCTGATCAAAAATTGGTTCGCCATCATGATAAAAGACTGCATCGCCACTTGTCTGGTCAAAAGTCCGTTCGAAAGCATGGGTAGAAAAATATTTCTTTGCCATATAAAGGTCCAAAATCACGAGTAGTACGATTATGATGAGTACGAGTAGGATGATCAATGCGATCATGAAGGTTCCTCCTTTTTTTGCATATTTCAATAGTGTACCCAAACGTGTAAAAAATATTGACTGAATACTCATTCATTATTTATGATAGAGGTACAACATGGAAACGGAACAAAGTGGGTTGTGGGGAATGAAAGGGGGAGCAAGATGAATAGCCTTTTAATGATGAACTTGATCGCATTTGCGGCGGTGACCGCTTACGCTGTGTATTTGTTTATTTATCTCATTCGAACACGAGCGGCGTATATTCGTCTTGGTAAAAAAGAAGAGTTTCAACAGGACATGAAGAAGCGTTTAGAGCGTGTATGGGTCAATGTGTTTGGGCAAAAGAAGCTGTTAAAGGATAAGAAGAGCGGCATCATTCATGTGCTGTTTTTCTATGGATTTATTCTTGTTCAGTTCGGAGCCCTTGATTTTATTATGAAGGGACTTGTCCCAGATAGCGGGCTCCCGTTAGGTCCGCTGTACGGCGTCTTTACGTTCTTCCAAGAAGTCGTCACACTTCTGATTTTAGTGGCGGTTGTTTGGGCTTTCCATAGAAGATATGTGGAGAAGCTTGTCCGTTTAAAAAGAGGCTTTAAATCAGGTCTTGTGCTGCTGTTTATTGGCGGCTTGATGCTGACAGTATTATTAGGGAACGGCATGAACATCATCTGGCATGGACACGCCCTATCACCAACTGAGCCAATTGCTTCGGGCATTGCTTTCTTGCTTGGCGGGCTCTCGCCTCTTGCGGCAACAATTGTTTTTTATGTCGCATGGTGGATGCATCTTCTCATTTTACTGACGTTCTTAGTGTACGTTCCACAGTCTAAGCATGCTCATCTGATTGCAGGACCGGTGAATGTATTTGTCAGCAGATTGGACCCGCCAGGCAAGCTGCAAAAAATTGATTTTGAAGATGAGACACAAGAGACCTTCGGTGTTGGGAAAATTGAAGATTTCCGTCAGTCTCAGCTGATCGATCTTTACGCCTGTGTGGAATGTGGGCGCTGTACAAATATGTGCCCGGCAACAGGGACAGGGAAGATGCTTTCTCCAATGGACTTGATTTTAAGGTTAAGGGATCATTTAACAAATAAAGGGGCTGCTATTACATCAAAGACACCGTGGGTCCCGCAGCTTGCCTTCAAGCAGACAACTGCGAATCAGCTGGCGATGCAAGCGAGAGGAGCTGGAGCGGAAGAATCAGCTGCCAGCACCATGTATCATCCATCTCTCATTGGTGAGGTCATTACAGAAGAAGAAATCTGGGCATGTACGACTTGCCGAAACTGTGAAGATCAATGCCCTGTCATGAATGAACACGTCGACAAAATTATTGATATGCGCAGATATCTTGTACTGACAGAAGGAAAAATGGATGCAGATGCACAGCGTGCCATGACAAGCATTGAGCGTCAAGGAAACCCATGGGGATTGAACCGGAAAGAAAGAGAAAATTGGCGTGAACTTAGAGAAGATGTGCATGTGCCGACAGTGAAAGAGCTGAAAAAAGCAGATCAGACCTTTGATTATTTATTCTGGGTTGGTTCAATGGGAGCATATGACAATAGAAGTCAAAAGATTGCGCTTGCCTTTGCAAAACTGCTCAATGAAGCAGGTATCTCCTTTGCCATCCTAGGCAATAAAGAGAAGAACTCAGGCGATACACCAAGAAGACTCGGGAACGAATTTTTGTTCCAAGAGCTTGCCACAAAGAACATCGAAGAATTTCAGAAAAACGGCGTGACAAAGATCGTCACGATTGATCCACACGCCTACAATTTATTTAAAAATGAATACCCAGACTTCGGGCTTGAGGCAGACGTATACCATCATACAGAATTACTGGCAGAGCTAGTGAAAGAAGGGAAAATAACACCTGTACATGAAGTGAACGAGGTGATTACCTTCCACGATTCTTGCTACCTGGGCAGATATAACGAGGTGTATGACCCGCCAAGAGACATTTTAAAAGCCATTCCTGGTGTGACGCTGAAAGAAATGGAGCGCAATCGTGAAACCGGTATGTGCTGCGGTGCAGGCGGAGGCTTAATGTGGATGGAAGAAGAGACAGGTACTCGGATTAACACAGCACGAACGGAGCAGGCCTTACAGGTGCAGCCATCCATCATCAGCTCAGGATGTCCTTATTGTTTAACCATGCTGGGAGACGGAACAAAAGCGAAAGAAGTAGAGGAGCAGGTTGGCACATTTGACGTCGCAGAACTTCTTGAAAAATCAGTGTTTGGCGAGGCTAAAACGCAGGCTTCGTAAGAGTGGCAGGCCGATGAATATGATGTTCATCGGCCTAAGCATGGCGCTGTTCATCAGCTGCCTGGACGATATGTAAGCGGTAACAAACAGGAGGGGAAATACATGAGCACGACAGTCATTGTATCTGGAGCGAGAACATCATTTGGAAAACTGGGCGGATCTTTAAGTGGTTTAACTGCCGCAGAATTAGGTGGAATGGCGATCAAGGCTGCGCTGGAAAGAGCCTCAAGTTCTCATGAGGTGGATGAGGTCATCATGGGAAGTGTTCTTCAAGGAGGACAAGGTCAGATCCCTTCTAGGCAAGCAGCTAGATATGCTGATCTTCCATGGTCGGTTCCGACGCAAACCATCAATAAAGTCTGTGCTTCTGGAATGCGCAGTGTCAGCACAGCAGATCAAATCATTCGAGCAGGTGATGCGGAGGTCATCGTGGCGGGCGGTATGGAATCCATGTCTCATGCCCCTTATCTTCTAAAAAAAGCGCGATGGGGCTACAAAATGGGAGATGGAGCGGTACAAGATGCGATGATTTTAGATGGATTAACCTGTTCGTTTACAGGTGTTCATATGGGCGGGTATGGAAGCATGGCAGCGAAGGAGCTCGGCATCACGCGAGAAGAGCAGGACCTTTGGGCGCTAAGAAGCCATGAACGAGCCATTGAAGCTCAAAAAAACGGCTTTTTTATAAATGAAATCACCCCAGTCACCGTCAAGACGAAAAAAGGGGATCGGCTGATCACAGAAGATGAATCCCCGCGGCGTGATACGTCATATGAAAGGTTATCAAAGCTCATGCCGGTTTTTGATCAGACCGGTACCATCACTGCTGGGAACGCACCAGGTGTCAATGACGGAGCAAGTGCGCTTCTTCTAATGAAAGACACATATGCTAAGCAGCATGGCGAAAAGCCAATGGCTGTCGTGCTTGGACATACACAGGTAGCAGTAGAGGCAAAGGACTTTCCAAAAACACCAGCCTTTGCGATCGAAAAAATGTTACAGAAAACAGGAATGCGTGTAGAGGATATCGATTTGTTTGAAATCAATGAGGCTTTTTCAGC
Source organism: Bacillus sp. MC1252 (assembly GCF_056838025.1). Taxonomy (NCBI): domain Bacteria; kingdom Bacillati; phylum Bacillota; class Bacilli; order Caryophanales; family Bacillaceae; genus Bacillus; species Bacillus sp. MC1252. The sequence continues at coordinate 3,333,464 of NZ_CM166369.1, read as the reverse complement.
AGTGGCTCTGGCTTGCGAAAAAATACTCGGGCTGGATCGGCGGAAAATGAATATCAATGGAGGAGCAGTCGCGCTCGGTCACCCGATTGGGGCAAGCGGAACACGTATCATACTGACCTTGATTCATGCACTCAGACAAAGAGGCGGCGGCATTGGCATCGCGGCGATTTGCAGTGGGGGCGGTCAAGGAGATGCCATCATGATCAAGGTGGATTAAAAGGGAGGCGTTTATTGTCATGCGTACAGAAGAGACCGTCATGGTCGTCGGGGCTGGTCAAATGGGATCAGGCATTGCCCAAGTATTTGCTCAGTCAGGCTACACAGTCCTGCTCCATGATGCACAAGAAGAGCAGATTCATCGAGCGATTTCCTCCATGACCAAACAACTGACGAAACGAGCGGAAAAAGGAAAGCTGGCACATCAGGCAGTCCGTGATATTACGCAGCGGCTTGCCATCTCAACAGATTTAAAGGACGTACAGCAGGCTCATTTGGTAGTTGAAGCGGCATCTGAACAAATGAGTGTTAAGAAGCAAATCTTTAAAACCCTCGATCAATTTGCAGAGGTGAAGACGATATTTGCGACAAATACGTCTTCCTTGTCGATCACAGAATTAGCAGCCGTTACGACAAGGCCAGAGCAGGTCATTGGCATGCATTTTATGAATCCGGTTCCTGTCATGAAACTGGTTGAGGTCATCCGTGCCCTGCAAACGAATGACGAAACGTATCAACTCGTTTTTGAAACAGCGAAGAAATTAAACAAGACCCCAATTGAAGTGGAAGACTTCCCGGGGTTTGTCTCAAATCGTATATTGATGCCGATGATCAATGAAGCGATTTATACCCTTTATGAAGGCGTGGCAGATGCAGAAAGCATTGACAGCGTCATGACACTTGGAATGAATCACCCAATGGGTCCGCTTCGTCTCGCTGATTTAATCGGACTGGATACATGTTTATTTATTATGAATACCCTTCACGAGGGTCTTGGAGATAGCAAATATCGACCTTGTCCTCTTTTGAAAAAATACGTAAGCGCAGGCTGGCTTGGCAGAAAGACAAAGAGAGGTTTTTACACATACCACGACCACTCATAGGGGGAGTCAAGATGGATGTTATGCTAACGGAAAAACAGCGTCTCTGGAGAGAACAAGTAGCATCATTTGCACGCCAGCATGTATTCCCTGAAGTAGAAGCCATGGAACAAGGCCAGTTTCCAAGCACACTTTTAGCTGAGATGGGACGGCAAGGCTTTCTAGGGCTTCCGATACCAGCTGCGTATCAAGGATTAGGGGCAGATTTTACAACGTATATCATCGCGATTCATGAATTATCGAAAGTGAGTGCAACCATCGGTGTCATTGTGTCCGTTCATACATCTGTTGTGACGATGCCTATTTTGGCTTTTGGTACGACCGAGCAAAAAAAATCCTATGTTCCGCTGCTTGCGTCTGGGCAGAAGCTGGGCGCCTTTTGCCTGACTGAACCAACAGCTGGCTCAGATGCTTCTAGTATTCAGCTTAGAGCAGAGCGGATAGACGACCACTATGAGTTAAATGGAACGAAAATTTTTATCACAAGCGGCGGGGAAGCAGAACTGTATCTTGTATTTGCAGTGACAGACCCTGCCTCTGCTAAAAAAAATATATCGGCGTTCATTGTCGAAAAAGATACGCCGGGGTTTACGATCGGAAAAGATGAGAAGAAAATGGGGCTGCACGGGTCAAAAACAGTGACGCTTCATTTTGATGGCGTGCGAATTCCGAAGGCGCAGCTGCTCGGTGCAGAAGGTGAGGGCTTCCGATTGGCCATGTCTAGCTTAAATGCGGGGAGAATTGGTATCGCGGCCCAAAGCCTTGGTATTGCAGAAGCCGCATTAACGGAGGCAGTGACTTATTTAAAGCAGCATCCAGCCGGTCTTGAAACGACCATTCGGCTAGGCGATTTAGCGGCGAAGCTTGAAGCGGCCAAGCTGCTCGTCTATCAAGCAGCTTCTTATAAAGAGGCAAACCGCCCGGTCACAAAGGAAGCGTCGATGGCGAAGTTATTTGCTTCAAAAACGGCGGTTGAGATCAGTACAGAAGCGATCCATTTGCTAGGCATGGACGGTTATACCAATCGATATCACACAGAACGCTATTTTCGTGATGCGAAAATTTGTGAAATCTATGAAGGAACAAGTGAAATTCAAAGGCTGGTCATTTGTAAACAGCTAATATGAAATGAGGTGGCTCATGATGCAGTTCCAATTAAGTGACGAACATGAAATGATACAAAAAATGGTGAGAGATTTTGCGAGAAATGAAGTGGAGCCAACAGCAGCAGAGCGAGATGAGACAGAAACCTATGATCCAGCTATTTTTCGCCAAATGGCGGAGCTCGGTTTAACGGGTATCCCATGGCCAGAAGAGGTAGGCGGGATCGGGAGTGACTATTTAGCCTACGTCATTGCAGTTGAGGAGCTTTCAAGAGTGTGCGCCTCTACAGGCGTTACCCTGTCTGCCCATACATCTCTCGCCTCATGGCCTATCTTTACTTTCGGAACAGCTGAACAAAAGGAGACCTATTTAAAGCCGCTTGCAGAGGGACAGAAGATAGGAGCATACGCTCTCACTGAAAACGGCTCCGGTTCTGATGCCGGCGGAATGAAGACAACAGCAGTGAAAGCGGGTAGTGAATACGTCCTGAATGGTGCGAAAATCTTTATAACAAATGGAGGCATCGCAGATTATTATATTGTGTTTGCCGTGACAGACCAAGAAGCTGCATCTCGAAATACAACCGCCTTTATTGTAGAAAAAGAGACACCTGGCTTCTCGATAGGTAAAAAAGAAAGCAAGCTGGGCATACGCTCATCGCCAACAACTGAAATCATCTTTGAAGATTGTCGCATTCATGAAAGGAACCGGCTCGGCAAAGAAGGAGAAGGGTTTAAAATAGCCATGATGACGCTCGATGGCGGCAGAAACGGCATTGCTGCACAGGCTGTTGGGATCGCCCAAGGCGCTCTTGATGCGGCGGTCAATTATGCAAAGGAGCGCAAGCAATTTGGAAAACCAATCATTCAGCAGCAAGGGATCGCTTTTAAGCTAGCCGATATGGCGACAGCGATCGAGGCGTCGAGACTGCTCACGTACCAGGCAGCATGGCTTGAAACGAAAGGGCTTCCGTATGGAAAGGAATCAGCCATGTCCAAGCTCTTTGCGGGTGATACAGCCATGAAGGTGACGACAGAAGCGGTTCAAATCTTCGGCGGATACGGCTATACAAAGGATTACCCAGTCGAACGATACATGCGTGATGCGAAAATCACTCAAATTTACGAAGGAACACAGGAAATCCAGCGGCTGGTCATTTCGCGGAAACTGCTAGATATGTAGAAAAAAGCAAAGACCACCTGAACGTGAGGTGGTCTGTTTTGGTGCGGTTCAATCAGCTTTAAAATTTTAAATCAGTAGCAAAATCTAAAGGTTTTTTAGTGGTGGAAAAAGGATTTTGTCAGCAGTATAACAGCTTTAACTTAATAGTGAACTGTCACCTATGATGTAGAGAGTATTGATACATATGAACTGGCAACAAACTTACTAAAGTATTAGACGATAATAAAGAAATAGGTAAATATGCATTAAAGGTAATAGTTAATTTCTCCTTAATTTAAGATAATTTCCAGTATAGATCCATCTTATCATGGGATTATGTTAAAATTGAAGAAATATGAATATGGGAGGTTATTATGAACGCTGCTACCACCTTAGGAATCGTAACCATGGTTATATGGATTCTGGTATCCGTAGAACTTTCGAAGACTTCAAAAAAAGACAATGATCAAAAAGAAAATAGTAATAGAAAATTAATTGTATTAATGTTTGCGGGAATTGTATTGACCATAGCTGTAGTAATCTCATTATTTCAGAAACTTTAGATTAAGATAGAGTATAAAAGTGTATAGCTATAAAGTTTTCATCAATTAATTTTTAAGCAGATTATATATTTTAAGTAAAACTGAGGCAATCATCTCTTAGACATCACATAATTAAAGCAAATCTCAATGCTTGAGATATATATAAAATTAATCATTAGTAAATAAATGATGAATATTATTCAAACTACATAAATGAAGAAAAGATTTTATTTGTCCGAATATCTTGATTTAAAGAAATTGCAGAGATGACCAGTGAGATGTTTAATACAAAACAGTCAAAAATAATACGAATAACACCTTCGAAAATAAAGCCTTTAATTAAGTACATTTATTCTATTATCAACCGAAGTCGAGACAGCTCAATATGAGTGTTTCGATTTTTTTGAAATCGAGAAATTGGTTTATTTTAAGTAGTTGATTCCACCCATTTAAGTCTTTTTTATCATCGGTATACAGGGGCTTATATTGGGTTTTGAAGAATAGTAAGTTTATTGAATTTTCTAATACATTACAATTTTTCAAAGGATGTCATAGGAACTGCGATGTATAAAGATACTGACATGTTCGATCAGGTTATTAGCATTTTAATAAATGATAAGGTTCTTGTCTTTATAAGATTCAAGTGTATGATGTACTGCCAATTCAATTCATCAATTCTCTTGAATTCAAAATAAGTTTACAGAGAATAGAATGAGAGAAAGCTATTCATTGAATTTAGCTCTGCCTTTAGTAAAGATGTAATAACTTCAAGGATAAAGGTAGCTTATCATACCTATAAATATAAATGCCATCATCTTTTAAGTCATGATAAAAAAGTTACCTACCTCTAAGACAGGTCAATAAAAATATGAAACGAATTGATTTTTTGATAGTGTTTATTAGAAATTTTGACTAGCTTTTAGAGAATCAGAGCATTTTATGCCATTACATAAGTGCCCTGTAAAAATGGAAAATGAACTTAATCCCTGATAATAGTTGGTTATAAATACCTCTATTTAAATTAATATTACATATTTTACAAAAAATGTTGAAATGTAATTTAATTCTTGTTAGACTAAAAGAGTGATAAATAATAGAAGGAGGTCATATTATGACAAAAGCAACAGATTCTAAGTTTTATGCTTTATTATCGCTGTTACTTCTTGCGGTAACATTAGTAGCTTTAGTGATTGGTAATGGTTCTTTAATTGCAGCAAATCTTGGTGTTAGTTCTGGAACCGCGTTTGCAATGGTTAATTTCTTAGATACTTGGTCCTCAGTAGCAACTGTCATTACTGTCGTTGGCATGTTCACTGGTGTAGGAACAATTAGTGCGGGTGTAGCTGCTACTATTTTGGCTATCCTTAAGAAAAAAGGAAAAGCTAAAGCTGCTGCTTTTTAATCTTGAAAAAAATCATCTCAATCTTTATTGAGATGATTTTTTTTCCAAAAGTGTATTGATATCAGGTGAAACGGCGTTCAATAGACAGTGACTTAAAAACTAATTTAACGTTTTATGCCCATTGTGGCTTGTAATAAAACATTAATTAGGAGGTAAATTTATGATAAAAGCAAAAAATCTTGGCTTATTCTCACTATTGTTATTTGTAGTTACAATGGCATCTTTAGTAGTTGGAAGAAATGGTTCTTTGATAGCAGCGAATCTTGGTGTTAGTACTGGGGCTGCTGCAATTTTGGCTGTACTTAAAAAACAAGGAAAAGCCAAGGCTGCTGCTTTTTAAAATGACTTATGCATAAATTAAATAAGCTATTTAAAATATATGATCAAAGTATAATGGGGTATCTCAATTATATTGGGTTGATTCTTTTTTCTTTCATTGTTATGGTAGCGGTGATTTTCTATCGCGATGGGATTCCCAGCACTTACCTAAACAGCTTTATTTTTATTTCAATATACATTGTAGCTACAGCTAATATTAATCGTTGTGTATTACCGTATAGAAGACAGCAGCCAGGCTTGGTCTTTATCTCTAAACAATTGTTGTTGAAACATTTATTCTTTACGATTAAAAAAGGGTATGCAGTTCAATTACTTCTTACTTGTTTCATCGCTCTAACCTTTTTGTTAGTAGAAAATCAATATTTCATTATGATATTAGCTCTTGTGGTCGTAATGCTTTCGTTTGCATCTCAATTGTTGTCTGGTCTATTCAATATCATAAACAGAATATTCCTTTTGTTGCAATTTTGGTATATGATAACGTCCATTTTTGAAGCAGTTATGATACTGCAAATAGTACAGTCCCTTCTTATTTACATTTACATAAGTAATTCGCATAGGATACCTTTGACAACTGGACTTTCCTTTCTAAAAAGTGCTAAAAGGAAATATAGGTCTGGAAATATTCTGTATCTATTTTTGTCTTATACCACTAGTAATAAAATATTAATGGTCTTAATAGGCGCCTTAGTATCAGTGCTTACTTATTTCGCCCAATCCTTTTTAACGAAAGTAGAAAACCTGCCTGCGCTCATTCTAGTCTATATAAATTTTATAACGATATTAGAAATCTTAATAGGTTCGAAAAAGGAAGAGATCGTTCTTGATAAGGCAAGAGTCGAGACATTACAATCCTCTTTGATCGTAAGTCCGTACGAAAGGTTTAAATCCAGTACGATTTATTTACTATGTCTTGTGCTGATTTTTGTAAGCGTGTGTGGAATAGTCGGAGTGATGATAAACACGTCCGATATCTCAATCATTCTTAAAAATACGTTATCGCTTCCTTTAATCATCTTTATTGGGGTCGTATATTTCAGAAAAACAGAACTATTAATCAGCGATTATGAACATAAGTTGCTGAAGCTATCCTTGCCTATTTTGTTACTCATATGCATTACAATTTTCACTATTACTTCATGAAAAGAGGAGGAAAATGATACATAAAAGATTGAAATATTTTCTGTGGTACTATTCTATCTACTGTATCTTACTGATAGGTACAGGGATTTATCTTGGGAACATAGTCAACAAAGATTTATTTGAAGCAGCACCGCCAACTTCGGGCCAGGATTTTATGTCTGTAGTTCTGACGCATAACTTAACAAACTTTGCAATGTATTTACTGGGATTCTTATTGTCACCGTTATTTCAAATAATGGATTTTGGAGGTTCGTCCTTCGTCATTACAATGGGTTTTAGAACGCTAGGAGCACAAGAAGCTTTGGATAAACTAATTCCTCATGGGTTATTAGAATTTCCAAATATGTTGCTGTATCAAGGCATAAGCCAGTATGTGCTTTTTACATTAATTTATACGAAATCAATTAAAGCTGCTTTAGGTGTCATGAAAAAAATGATTCCTTATTATCTGCTATCGTTAACGATCCTAATAATAGCTGCTTTTATTGAAGGGTATGATTCCTTATTATTTTCTATCTTTATCAATAATAGCTGGTTTTATTGAAGACTCTATATTACAGAGAAGGGGATTCAAATGGGATTAGAATTTGTAGAATGTACGAAGAATTTCAAGAACACTATGATACTAGATAAAGTGAATTTTTCAATTCCATCAGGTCTCTTTCATTTAGTAGGGCGAAATGGTGCGGGTAAAAGCACTCTCCTTAAAATGATAGCTGGTTTAGATAAGAGATACTCTGGAGGTATTGAGACAAACAATAAATCGACTCTTTATTTAAATGTGGATCCTATTGGTATTCATCCATTTACAATTAGAGAGAATCTAGAGATTCTGTGGAATACGTTTAAGATTACACCCACCGAAGAACAAATGTGCAATGTGAATGATTTTTTTGATGGTAAACTAGATGATTCGTATAGCAGAGCATCCACGGGTATGAAAGCGAAGGTAGGGTTATCTTTAGTATTCGTAAAAGATTGGGAAACCATACTAATTGATGAAACCATGTCATCTCTAGATTCAGAAAGTATAGATATGCTATCTGAAAGGTTAGTGAATCTTTCTATTAAAAATATAGCAACCATCATATATGTTTCCCATAGCATGGTAAATAAACGCTTAAACGATCATTCAAGCATTATGAGTATAGGGGATGGGAGGCTATTATGGAACAACGTCCAAGAATAACATCACTGATATCGTTGGTCATTTTTATTCTTGCCAATTATTATTTTGTCACTTTTGCTATTGAATTGAATGGCTACATTTCAAAACTAGGTGATTTGCGAGCTTTGTTAGAGGATATTTCCTATGATACGATGCTGAATCTAATTGTTGTCATTACCACAACCCTAACCACAATCAGTCTCTTAGTACAGTATCTAATCGGTAAATTCTTATTAATGATCTTTGCTCCTGAGGTTAAGAGTCATTTGTTTTATGCTCTGATTCCTAAGATTCTCATTATGTTTGTTAATGTGATATGTATGGGGATTTTGCAAGTACATAGCTTATGGATGTACATCTTCACAGCCCTTATAGGATCGATTCTCATTTTGATCTTTTTTCAGTACAAAAAAGCGAACTGGAAAGCATCGATTCTCTTTGCAGCACCATTTATTATTGATGCTTTAATTTCCTTAGGAAAAGAAATAGTCACTGTAATGTAAAGAAAGATAAGTAAAGCATGAATTTTCAAGTAAAAAAATAAGATGTATAGTTGGTTTTCAAGATACGTAAAGCTTGCGTAAGAGGCAACGGTATTCGCTCAAAAAACGAAGACAAGGTTATCAAAGAAAAAGGTTTTATACAAGTTTTTTCATTATGGGTACACGTAGACTTAAATCTGTTTACGTGTACCTTTTTATAAGCTTTATAAAAAATGGACAATTACATCGTTCGATCGATAGCTGATCATGTCCTATTGTTTTGTACAGTCAATGTCTTCATTCATTAATACCGCCTCCGACTATTTCGGTTTTTTTCATTTGAAATAAATAAAACGGATGCATACTAAAAGCATGCCGGACACAAGAACCAGTCCAATTTAACGCAGATGATGAACCTCTAGGTGCTCCCCGTGAGAAAAAATCAAAATTTAACATCGATAAAGGTGGCATAAACTCCCCTAATTTGTTTATAATGAGAGGTATGGTTTGTCGTAAGAATAAGGTATAAATACTTATTATTTCACTGATAAATGGATACATACATGTAATAGAAAGGGAGTGTCTGACCTTGAGTTTGAAAGAATACTCACAGGAACAGCTCAAACAAATGTCTTTAGTTGAACTTGCTTATGAAATTTTCAGAGACAGCAAAACACCGATCACGTTTTCCGAGTTAATAGATGAAATGATCCGTTTGCAAGGGATACAAAAATCTGATCTAGATGATCGACTTGCCCAATTTTATACAGACTTAAATATAGATGGCCGCTTTATTTCGTTAGGTGATCAGAGATGGGGACTTCGCAGCTGGTATCCAGTTGATCAAATCGAAGAAGAAGTTCAGCCAGCTGTGAAAACAAAAGCGAAAAAGAAAAAAACAAAAGCAGCTGTCGTTGAAGAAGACTTCGATGAGATTGAAGAGGAAGAAGAAATCGAAGAGCTTGAAGAAGATCTTGATCTTGTTGAAGCCGACGATGATCTCGACTTAGATGAAGAAGAAGTTGATGAAGATCTAGAAGACTTCGACGAAGATGATGACGAAGATGATGACGGCTTAACGGAGATTGATGAAGACGATTTAGACGAGGAAGAGGAAGGCAAATAACCCTCTCAAACCGGTCCTTAAAACAGGACAAAACCGTCTTGACTTTCGAGAGCGAACTATGTAGTATGTATTTTGGGCTCTCTAAAAAGAGTACGTAAAGATACGTTCATTTACGCTCCCTTTCATTTATTTGAAAGGGAGCTTTCTTATTTTTCAAGAGATTTAGGGATACACTCTAAAAAGGATGAAGCTGTGCATGTCTAGTCATGCAAGGGTAAAAAAGAGAGGAGCATACGAAATGACAAAGTATATTTTTGTAACAGGAGGAGTTGTTTCCTCACTTGGAAAAGGGATCACGGCTGCATCGTTAGGCCGCCTTCTAAAAAACAGAGGGATGGATGTCACCATTCAAAAATTCGATCCATATATAAATGTAGACCCTGGGACAATGAGTCCATACCAGCACGGTGAAGTATTTGTTACAGATGACGGTGCTGAAACAGACCTTGACTTAGGTCACTACGAGCGTTTCATTGATATTAACTTAAATAAGTACAGCAACGTAACAACGGGTAAAATCTACTCTACTGTCTTGAAAAAAGAGCGCCGCGGCGACTATTTAGGCGGTACAGTACAGGTCATTCCCCACATTACAAATGAAATCAAAGACCGTGTATACCGTGCAGGAAAAGAAACTGGTGCGGATGTTGTCATTACAGAAATCGGCGGAACAGTTGGAGATATCGAATCCCTCCCATTCCTTGAAGCGATTCGTCAAATGAAGAGTGACATCGGACGTGAAAATGTCATGTACATTCATTGTACCCTTGTTCCTTACATCCGTGCAGCAGGCGAATTGAAAACAAAACCAACACAGCATAGTGTGAAAGAACTTCGCAGCCTTGGCATTCAGCCAAACGTCATTGTTGTCAGAACAGAAATGCCAATGACACAAGACATGAAGGACAAAATTGCTCTATTCTGTGATATTGATACAAAAGCTGTCATCGAATGCCAGGATGCAGACACCCTTTACTCCATTCCGCTTGATTTACAAAAACAAGGATTAGACAAGCTTGTATGTGAGCACATGAAGCTTGAATGCCAAGATGCGGACATGACTGAGTGGACGGCTCTTGTCGACAAAGTGCAAAACCTTTCAAAACAAGTAACGATTGGACTTGTAGGGAAATATGTTGAGCTGCAAGATGCATACATTTCTGTTGTTGAATCACTTCGTCATGCTGGCTATGCATTTGATGCTGATGTTCAAATCAAATGGATCAATGCAGAGGAAGTCACAGCAGGGAATATAGCTGATCTCGCTCAAGATGTAGACGGTATGATCGTTCCTGGAGGCTTCGGAGACCGCGGAGTGGAAGGGAAAATCATTGCAACACAATATGCCCGCGAAAACAAAGTACCATTCTTCGGAATTTGCCTAGGAATGCAAGTCGCGTCTATCGAATATGCGAGAAACGTACTAGGCCTTGAGGGAGCTCATTCAGCGGAAATTGATCCAGAAACAGCATTCCCAATCATCGACCTTCTTCCGGAACAGAAGGATGTAGATGATCTAGGCGGAACACTTCGTCTAGGGCTGTACCCTTGTAAATTAAATGAAGACTCGAAAGCATATGCTGCATACAATGACGAAGTGGTCTACGAACGCCACCGTCATCGTTATGAGTTTAATAACGAATACAGACAGCAAATGGAAGCAGCAGGATTTGTATTCTCTGGTACAAGCCCAGACGGACGCCTTGTTGAAATTATTGAGCTGAAGGATCACCCTTGGTTCCTTGCTTCTCAGTTCCATCCAGAATTCATTTCAAGACCAACAAGACCACAGCCGTTATTTAGAGATTTCGTTGGTGCTTCACTGCAAGCATCTGAATCAAAATAAAACAAAAAACTGCCGAGAATATCATCTTCTCGGCAGTTTTTTTATTCATATTCCTCAACGATTTCTTTCACAGTAAACGATAGAGCATGGTAGACATATAAGCAGGTCATTAAAGCAGGATAGCCGAACCTTGTTCCATCCTCGGCAGGCACAAGTGGTTTCTTGAGCTGGAAATCAATGTGGACATCGCAATGCTCTTCAATTATTGACGGCTCCTTTTGTGCTGGCCCAACTCCAACAATGGGCGTACCTTGCATGTGCAGTTCTTTTACAAGGGATTGAATCTCCTGATCTTCTGGATCTGAATAAAAAAGCAGAACCCTGTCACTTGGATGAAGTAAGCTGCGCTCCTTTTGATCCAGTGGCAGTACTTTTGCACCGGGAAATGGCTCCTTGCTTTCGGATGCCTCTAGGGCTACAGCAGCCAGCTCATTTCTTCCATGGAAATAAACAGCATGTCCACTGACGACGGCTTGAGCAAGAAGGCGTGCACCGTCCTCAATCGCTTCTGCCTGCTTTTCTCCAATACGTGAAAAAATACCTGATAACTGGGTGGTGAAAATTTTTAACAAGACTCATTTCCTCCTTCGGTCAGATCATTTTATAATAGAATATAAAGAGAATATTAGGAAAAATGCTCAGAAAATGTCGTAAAGTAAACTATTATAAATAAAGGAAATGTGAAAATCAAACAGAATTATTTAACAACTGCTCTTTTTATGGCGAAAAATGAAAGCAATGGGGTGTAACAGATGAATGAGAAAATTTTAATTGTCGATGATCAGTACGGTATTAGAATATTACTGAATGAAGTGTTTCATAAAGAAGGCTATCAAACCTTCCAAGCAGCTAATGGTCTACAAGCGTTAGATATTGTGAAAAACCATAGACCGAACCTTGTTCTGCTTGATATGAAGATTCCTGGAATGGATGGGATTGAGATTTTAAAACGGATGAAATTAATTGATGAAGACATCCGCGTGATCATTATGACAGCTTATGGTGAATTAGATATGATTCAAGAATCCAAAGAACTCGGTGCATTGACGCACTTCGCTAAACCATTTGATATTGATGAAATCCGAGATGCAGTCAAAGAATACCTGCCTCTTGAAACAAATGGCTAGCTGGAAATGATTGAATCGATTCATTCTGTTGCCGATTTGTCGAATAATTGGTATTCTAGATAAGAAGAAGAAAGCGATCTGACTTTGAAAGTTTACATATGGCGAGAAATTCTGGTCATGCTAGGGTGGAGAGCTTTTTTTAGTAAGCAAATTAGCTACATAGGGAGGATTTTTCATCATGCCTTTAGTTTCAATGACAGAAATGTTGAAAGACGCAAAGGAAAAAGGTTACGCTGTTGGACAGTTTAACTTAAATAACTTAGAATTCACGCAAGCGATTTTACAAGCTGCTGAAGAAGAGAAATCTCCAGTTATTTTAGGAGTATCTGAAGGAGCAGGACGCTACATGGGCGGCTTCAAAACAGTTGTCGCAATGGTTAAAGCGTTAATCGAAGAATATAATGTAACAGTTCCTGTTGCGATTCATTTAGATCACGGTTCAAGCTTTGAATCTTGTGCAAAAGCGATTCATGCAGGATTTACTTCTGTTATGATCGATGCTTCTCACCACCCATTCGATGAGAACGTAGCAACAACTGCGAAAGTAGTTGAGCTTGCACATTTCCACGGTGTATCTGTAGAAGCTGAGCTTGGAACTGTTGGTGGACAAGAAGACGACGTCATCGCTGAGGGCGTTATTTATGCTGATCCAAAAGAATGCCAAGAGCTTGTAGAACGTACTGGTATCGACTGCCTTGCACCTGCACTAGGTTCAGTTCATGGTCCATACAAAGGTGAACCAAACCTTGGTTTCGCTGAAATGGAAGAAATTGGTAAAATGACAGGTCTTCCACTTGTTCTTCACGGCGGAACAGGTATCCCAACTGCTGACATCAAGCGTTCAATTTCACTTGGTACAGCAAAAATCAATGTAAACACTGAAAACCAAATTGCTTCTGCGAAAGCAGTTCGCGAAACACTTGCTGCAAAAACAGAAGAGTATGATCCACGTAAATATCTTGGACCAGCTCGTGACGCAATTAAAGCAACTGTTATCGGCAAAATGCGCGAATTTGGTTCTTCTAACCAAGCATAATTTGATGAGAACCGAAAGCCGCCTGAGTCACAGGCGGTTTTCTCCATATCTTGAGAAAGCGCAATCAAAATTTACATTTCAGACAATTTTTTGATAGGAGAGTGGCACAGTTATGTTATTTTTCGTAGATACAGCGAATATTGCAGACATCAAAGAGGCGCACGAGCTTGGCATTTTAGCAGGCGTCACAACAAACCCTAGTTTAGTAGCGAAAGAAAAGGACGTATCATTCCACGATCGCCTTCGTGAAATCACTGACGTCGTGTCAGGTTCTGTCAGTGCGGAAGTCATTTCCTTAAAAGCAGAGGAAATGATTGAAGAAGGAAAAGAGCTTGCTGCCATTGCACCAAATATCACTGTCAAAGTTCCAATGACAACGGACGGCCTGAAAGCTGTCAAAGCGTTAACAGACCTTGGTATTAAAACAAACGTCACTTTGATTTTTAATTCAAATCAGGCTCTGCTTGCAGCTAGAGCTGGTGCGACGTATGTTTCTCCATTCCTCGGTCGTTTAGATGACATCGGCCACAATGGTCTTGATCTCATTAGCGAAGTGAAAACCATTTTTGATGTTCATGGATTAGATACACAAATCATTGCTGCATCCATTCGTCACCCGCAGCATGTGACAGAAGCTGCCATTAGAGGTGCTCATATCGGCACAATGCCGCTGAAAGTCATCAAGCAGCTGACAAAACACCCATTAACGGATGCAGGCATTGAGCAATTTTTAGCAGACTGGAATAAATAAGTGATTGTGGCAGGCGGGAGCGTATTCCGTTTGCCGCAGTTTTCTTTAAAAACGCTAAGAAATGTTTTGTGCAAAGAAGAGAACATCACAGCCTCGCAAAGCTTCGATTATTTTTCTTCCGACAAATTTCGTTTAACCTGTATTCTTTCTCTTGATATTGGCTAAATTTTGGACAAGACCTTTTAAAGCGCGACATCCACAAACAGTATAACTCCAACAGTGATCTTCTTTAAGAAGGGAGACAAATATGGAAAAGTTAAACATTGCCGGCGGTGACCCCTTACGCGGGACCGTACATATTAGTGGTGCGAAAAATAGTGCTGTGGCACTGATTCCTGCCACGATTCTCGCAGATTCTCCAGTAACCATTGAGGGCCTACCGCATATTTCAGATATAGACACATTACGAGATCTGTTAGAAGAAATTGGCGGGAAGGTAACATTTGAAAAAGGTGAAATGGTTGTCAATCCTAAAGCAATGATCAGCATGCCGCTTCCTAATGGGAAAGTGAAGAAACTGCGTGCGTCCTATTATTTAATGGGAGCCATGCTAGGCAGGTTCAAGCAGGCTGTCATCGGTTTGCCAGGAGGATGTCACTTAGGACCTAGACCGATCGATCAGCATATCAAAGGCTTTGAAGCACTTGGAGCCGAGGTGACAAACGAGCAGGGTGCAATTTATTTGCGTGCTGAAAAATTAGTCGGGGCCCGTATTTATCTTGATGTTGTCAGTGTGGGTGCGACCATCAATATCATGCTGGCAGCTGTACTGGCTGAAGGAAAAACGGTGATTGAAAATGCCGCAAAAGAGCCCGAAATTATTGATGTAGCGACACTGCTTGCAAGCATGGGAGCCAAAATCAAAGGTGCGGGTACTGATGTGATTCGAATCGAAGGTGTAGAATCTCTTCATGGCTGTAAGCATTCCATCATCCCTGACCGCATAGAAGCAGGTACGTTTTTAATTGCTGGTGCAGCGATGGGAGATGAAGTTGTACTTGATAATGTGATCCCAACTCATTTAGAATCAATTACGGCGAAACTTAGAGAAATGGGGTTCACCATTGAAACGAGCAACGATCAGATGCTGATCGTTGGCAGAAACGAAGGACTCAAGCCTGTCGATATCAAAACCCTTGTGTATCCGGGCTTTCCGACTGATCTTCAGCAGCCGATGACAGCCTTGTTAACAAAAGCGAAAGGCACGAGTGTGGTCACAGATACGATCTACTCTGCCCGCTTTAAGCACATTGACGAATTGCGTAGAATGGGTGCAAACATGAAGGTGGAAGGAAGATCTGCTATTATTACCGGACAAACGCAGCTTCAAGGAGCAAAGGTAAAAGCAAGTGATCTGCGTGCAGGTGCCTGTCTCGTTGTCGCAGGGTTAATGGCAGACGGCGTGACCGAAATCACAGGGCTTGAACATATAGACAGAGGATATAGTTTGCTTGAGGAGAAGCTTGAAGGCTTGGGTGCAACCATCTGGCGTGAAAAGCTGAATGACCAAGAAATAGAAGAACTTCAAAATTCATAAGGCTTTGACTGTGAGAGGAGATTTGGACAAAAATGGAAAGAAGTTTATCGATGGAACTAGTACGGGTGACAGAAGCAGCCGCTTTAAAATCTGCCCGTTGGATGGGAAGAGGAAAGAAAGACGAAGCGGATGATGCTGCAACAAGTGCAATGCGTGATGTGTTTGACACCATTCCGATGAAGGGAACAGTCGTCATCGGCGAGGGAGAAATGGACGAAGCACCAATGCTTTATATTGGGGAAAAGCTTGGCAACGGATATGGACCTCGCGTGGATGTCGCTGTTGATCCATTAGAAGGAACAAATATTGTGGCAAGCGGCGGCTGGAATGCCTTAGCTGTCATTGCGGTTGCAGATCATGGCAACTTGCTGAATGCACCTGATATGTACATGGATAAGATCGCAGTAGGTCCAGAAGCGGTAGGCTGCATCGACATTGAAGCGCCTGTCATTGATAATCTTCGCGCTGTTGCAAAAGCGAAAAACAAAGATATTGAAGATGTTGTTGCGACAATTTTAAACAGAGGTCGACATGAGAAAATTATTGCTGAGCTGAGAGAAGCAGGAGCAAGAATTAAACTAATCGATGATGGTGACGTTGCAGGAGCCATTAATACAGCATTTGATCACACAGGTGTTGATATTCTATTTGGTTCAGGTGGAGCGCCTGAGGGTGTCCTTTCTGCTGTCGCGTTAAAGGCACTTGGTGGTGAAATCCATGGTAAGCTTCTTCCTCAAAGTGAAGAAGAGCAGAGACGCTGTGAGAAAATGGGGCTGGATGTTGGGAAAGTCCTAAGAATGGAAGACCTCGTAAAAGGAGACGATGCCATTTTTGCAGCGACAGGTGTAACGGACGGCGAGTTATTAAAAGGTGTTCAATTCAAAGGCTCTGTTGGAACAACACAAAGTGTTGTCATGCGTGCGAAATCGGGTACTGTTCGATTCGTTGATGGCAGACACAGCTTAAAGAAAAAACCGAATCTTTTCATTCGTCCGTAATCAGAAAGCGGGTATTCATTACCCGCTTTTCATATAGGTTTCAAATGTATATCATTTTCTGTTTAAAGTTGAATATTCTCTTCAAATGAGGTAAAACTAAAGAGTGCTGCGAAATTTCCTGCGAATTTACTTCTTTTAAGCTTCAACAAGTTTAAATACTGCCGCATCATGACGATATACTCTTTATCCTTCTCTATGTTGACAAAGCTCTATTCCACATTGTTTCTATCTATCACGATAAAACGAGTGGAGCGTTACCATTAGAGCAAGGTCATCCCAACAAAAAAGGAATTAAAAAGCTAATCAAATACAATGGTCATGCATTTGTAATGAAATACATTGACTAGAAAAGTGTGGTGTCCATATTGAAAGATGTTTCAATCTCATCTTTGGAAAATATGAAATTAAAAGAGCTGTATGAGTTAGCAAAACGCTACAAAATCTCTTATTACAGCAAACTAACAAAAAAAGAATTAATCTTTGCCATTCTAAAGGCAAATGCTGAGCAAGAGGATCTCTTATTTATGGAAGGGGTTCTTGAAATTATTCAGTCTGAGGGCTTTGGGTTCTTAAGACCGATTAACTACTCCCCAAGTTCTGAAGATATTTATATTTCTGCTTCACAAATCAGACGCTTTGATTTACGAAATGGAGATAAAGTGTCTGGAAAGGTACGACCTCCAAAAGAGAATGAACGCTACTATGGCCTCCTTCATGTAGAAGCGGTAAATGGGGATGACCCAGAATCAGCAAAGGAACGTGTTCACTTTCCTGCACTCACACCGCTATTTCCTGATCGCCAAATGATTCTTGAAACACAGCCTAATCACCTGTCTACTAGAATTATGGATATGATGGCGCCAGTTGGGTTTGGACAGCGTGGATTAATCGTTGCGCCGCCTAAGGCAGGAAAAACCATTCTGCTCAAAGAAATTGCCAACAGCATTTCTGAAAATCATCCAGAGGCAGAACTGATTGTCCTTCTTATTGACGAACGTCCGGAGGAAGTAACAGATATCGAACGTTCTGTTGCAGGGGATGTTGTTAGTTCAACCTTTGACGAAGTACCGGAAAACCATATTAAAGTAGCAGAGCTTGTATTAGAGCGTGCCATGCGTCTTGTTGAACATAAAAAAGATGTCATCATCTTAATGGACAGCATCACAAGGCTTGCTCGTGCATACAACCTTGTCATCCCACCAAGCGGCCGAACGCTTTCTGGGGGGATTGATCCAGCGGCTTTCCATCGCCCGAAACGTTTCTTTGGTGCTGCGCGTAACATCGAAGAAGGCGGAAGCTTGACGATTTTAGCTACTGCCCTTGTTGATACTGGATCACGTATGGATGATGTGATCTATGAGGAGTTTAAAGGAACTGGAAACATGGAGCTTCATTTGGACCGTTCTCTTGCAGAGAGAAGAATCTTCCCAGCGATCGACATTAGACGTTCGGGTACGAGAAAAGAAGAACTGCTTGTGCCAAAAGAGCATCTTGATCGTCTATGGGCGATGAGAAAATCGATGTCAGATACACCTGACTTCGCTGAGAAGTTCATGCGCAAAATGAGAAAAACAAAGACAAACCAAGAATTTTTCGATATTTTAACGCAAGAATGGAAACAAGCAAATATGTCTGCATCAAGAAGATAACTTCCTGAAAAAATACATTTGCAATCATAGACTCTCGCTGTTATAATTTTATCATGTGCGTTTCAGAATTTATTCTGAGATATTAACTCTGTTTCCGAATTGGATTCAGGGCGGAAGGAGATGACAGTAGATGAAAACAGGAATTCATCCTAACTACAAAAAAGCTACAGTCAAATGCGCTTGTGGAAATGAGTTTGAAACTGGATCAGTAAAAGAAGAGGTTCGCATCGAGATTTGCTCTGAGTGCCATCCTTTCTATACAGGCCGTCAAAAATTCGCTTCTGCTGATGGACGTGTTGACCGCTTTAACAAAAAATACGGTCTTAAGTAATAATAGATACAATAAACAGGCAGGAATCCGTTCTTGCCTGTTTTTTTACGTGGATTGATGGAACTTTAAAACGGGGGAGAAGACCTTATGTATGTGATGAAACAAAGCGGTTGGCTTGAAGTCATCTGCGGTAGTATGTTTTCTGGAAAGTCGGAAGAATTGATTCGGAGAGTCAAAAGAGCCACCTTTGCCAAACAAGAAGTAAAAATATTCAAACCAGCGATCGATAACCGATATAGTACAAGCTCAGTTGTGTCACATAACGGTTCATCAGTAGATGGGATTGCAGTAGCCTCACCAAAAGACATAATAACGCACATATCAGAAAGAACCGATGTCATTGGCATTGATGAGGTGCAATTTTTTGATGAGACAATCATTGATATTGTCACTCAATTGGCTGATAAAGGCTACCGAGTCATTGTTGCAGGCCTGGATCAGGACTTCAGAGGAGAGCCATTTGGTGTTGTTCCGCATTTAATGGCATGTGCAGAGCTTGTAACAAAACTTCAAGCAGTTTGTTCGGTATGCGGCTCCCCAGCGAGTAGAACACAACGCTTGATCGACGGTAAACCCGCATCCTATGATGATCCCATTATTTTAGTAGGTGCGCAGGAATCATACGAAGCACGATGCAGACATCACCATGAAGTACCAAGACTTGACGTTGGTACAACACTTGACAATTAAAAAAATAGCAAATGCCGCTGTGTTTTGTTTTTGAGATTTTGGATGAACACCCATCATTTGTACTTAAATAAATTAAATAACACTACGAAAAAATTATCTAATTTTCAACGCTTGCGTTTTAGCATAAGCAGGCATAAAATGACTAACTGTAGTGTAAAGCATTTTAACGAAAAGTTCGATTTCTTGTCATAATTTTTTTGATTAAGGATTTTTCTCCTTAATCATTCTTTTGATTAATAGTTAACTTTATTTATATTTTAGAAAGAGGGTAGTTTTTGATGAACAACGTGAAGAAAACAAAAGAAGGGTACCTCGAAACCACTTTAACAGGTAAAGATGTATTATCGATTCCAACGTTGAACAAAGGCGTTGCTTTTTCTGAAGAAGAAAGACAAGAGCTTGGACTAGAAGGATTACTTCCTCCAACTGTTCTGACTTTAGAACAGCAAGCGGAGAGAGCGTACAAGCAATTTCTAGCTCAGCCAGATCGTCTTCGTCAAAACGTATACTTAAGTGATTTGCAAAACCGTAACGAAGTATTGTTCTACAAGCTTCTTACAGACAAGCTTCGTGAAATGCTCCCTGTTGTTTACACGCCAACTGTTGGTGAAGCGATTCAAGAATACAGCCATGAATACAGAAGACCTCATGGTGTCTATCTTTCAATCGACAACATTGACGGCATTGAGAAAGCATTTGAAAACTTACATGCAACAGCTGGCGATATTGATCTAATCGTTGCAACTGACTCTGAGAGTATTCTTGGAATTGGTGACTGGGGTGTTGGTGGTATCAACATCGCAATCGGTAAATTAGCTGTTTACACTGCAGCAGCAGGTATTGATCCAAGCCGCGTGATTCCAGTTGTATTAGATGTTGGAACAAACAATGAAAAATTATTGAATGATCCATTATACATCGGTAACCACCACAAACGTGTACAAGGTGAAAAATACGAAGAATTCATTGATGCTTATGTAAAAGCAGCACTTAAATTCTTCCCGAAAGCATTGCTTCACTGGGAAGACCTTGGAAACAAAAATGCGCGTAACATCATGAAAAAATACAACGACAACATCTTAACATTCAATGATGATATTCAAGGTACTGGTGCCATTACTTTAGCGGGAGTACTTGCCGCTGTCAAGAAAACTGGTACTCAATTGAAAGATCACCGTGTTGTGATTTTTGGAGCTGGTTCAGCTGGTATCGGAATCGCAGATCAAGTGCGTGACACAATGGTACTTGAAGGTCTGACTGAAGAAGAAGCAAACAATGCCTTCTGGACATTAGACTACAGAGGATTGTTAACAGATCAATTTGAAGATGAAGTGCTTGATTTCCAAAAACCGTATCTTCGTTCATCTGACGAAGTTCAGGGCTGGGCTCGTGATGAAAAAGGACAAATTTCATTTGCAGAAACCGTTCGCAAAGTGAAGCCAACGATCCTAATCGGTACATCAGGTCAAGGCGGCGCATTCACTGAAGAAATCATTAAAGAAATGGCAGCTCATACAGAACGTCCAGTGATCATGCCAATGTCTAACCCAACACCACTTGCTGAGGCAGTGCCAGAGGATCTATTTAAATGGACAGACGGCCGTGTACTTGTTGCAACAGGAAGCCCATTCGAAAATGTTGAGTATAATGGCATCGAACATGAAATCGGACAATCAAACAATGCCTTCGTTTTCCCAGGACTTGGTCTTGGTTCTATCGTAACGGAATCAAAAATCATCACAAAAGGAATGTTCGTCGCTTCTGCGAATGCGATCGCTGAAATGGTTGATCACAAAAAACCAGGTGCTGGCCTACTTCCAAGCATTGATAAATTGCAAGAAGTGTCAATCCATGTGGCAATTGAAGTAGCGAAAGCAGCAATTGAAGATGGGGTCGCAAGAAAAACGCCTGACAACATCGAACAAGCTGTGAAAGACGCAATGTGGACTCCTGAATATAAAAAAATTGTAAGAGCATAATAAAATATGTCATGCGGCGTTGTTTAGGGTAATCTAAACAATGCCGCAATAAATTGAAACATGTAAAGGATTTAAGGAGGAATAGTAAGATGGACTTTTTAAATATTTTGATCCTCCTAGCACCGATTTTTTTCGTTATCGCGCTGGGTTGGTTCGCAGGGAACTTCGGCAGCTATGACGCTAAATCTGCAAAAGGTGTAAGCACACTTGTTACAAAGTATGCTTTGCCAGCGCACTTTATCGCCAGCATTCTGTCAACACCAAAAGATAAATTCTATAGTCAAATTCCGTTCTTCGTTGCATTGATTTTAGGAATCGTTGGTTTTTATATCATTATCCTTCTTGTTACGAAATTTGCTTTTAAATATGATTTAACAGATTCATCTATCTTTTCGTTAAACTCAGCTCAACCGACCTTTGCATTTATGGGGATTCCGGTCCTAGGCAGTTTATTTGGGGCCCAAGAAGTTGCAATTCCGATTGCAATTACCGGAATAGTTGTAAATGCATTGCTTGATCCAATTGCGATTATTGTGTCAACTGTCGGTGAAAAAACAAAAGGAAAAGCCAAAGACGGCGAAAGCTTCTTGAAAATGACAACAAAAGCCATTTTGCACGGTTTATCAGAGCCGCTTGCACTTGCACCACTAGCGAGTATCATTCTTGTTCTTTTAGGGTTTAAACTTCCTGAAATCGGACACGAAATGTTAGAGGAAATTGGAAGTGTTACATCAGGGGTTGCGCTATTTGCAGTCGGTGTCACTGTTGGTATCCGTAAGATTAAATTCAGCCTACCAGCATTCAGTATCGCATTGCTAAAAGTAGCTGTACAACCATTACTTATGTATTTTATCGCCATTCTTATGGGTCTTTCGGCAGATGAAATTACAAAAGCTGTATTACTTGTTGCCTTCCCAGGTTCAGCCGTTGCAGCGATGATCGCAACACGATTTGAAAAACAAGAAGCGGAGACTGCATCCGCATTTGTCATCAGTGCAATCATGTCATTAATTACATTACCGATCATTATTGCACTTACCGTATAATATAGTAGAAAGGCTGCCAAACCAGGCAGCCTCAGCGTGTAGACAAACCCTCGCATTCGTTGTCAGTCCTGCGCGCTGGTGCTCACGAATATCAAATTCGCTCCGCTCCAGTGCTCGTCCTTCCTAGACTGCAAAGGTTTTCTATCACGCTGAAAAGAAGACAAAGGGCTAAAATAAAGATTATTTTAGCCCTTTGTCAACAATCTAAGGCTGCCTAACCAGGCAGCCTTTCTTAGCGAAATGAATGAAACAGAGGGAAAAGCATACGCTTCTTTTTGATCTTAGGGCGCTCGATTTCCTTGTCTTCTTCTACTTGAGACGGTTGTTTGAGTGTGGCTGCGAGGCGTTCAAGTTTAGTGGTTAAATCTTCAATTTCTCTACGATGCTGGAGCAGCTGATAGGACACACCTTCATCTGCTTTTTTAGCCAGTTTCCGTTCGAGCTCTTGTAAACGCACTTCAACGTCATGGACGTGTGATTGCTGCTGAAGTAGCTGCTTCACTTGCTCTTCTAATGCTTCAAACCTTTGTGTAGATTCATCAGTTTCTACAGCAGACGATAACTGACGAACTGTTTCCTCATGGATTGGCAGTCGAATGTCTTGGAGGATCACCCCTTCACTCATTTGGTGTTTGACTTCTTTTAGCAGCTGTACAATATCTTCATGAAATTCATAATGTCCAAGTTCATTCCGGGCGACAGGGATGTTGAGCTGTTTAACCCAACGCTGAATCGTTTTTGAAGAAACACCAATTTCTTTTGCAACCTCATTTGTATTCAAACCAAATGCCCTCCCTTTTTTCAATTATAAGTACCATTCTCTTCAGGGAGGACCTGTTCCTTCACGTTAGACAAAACAAGTAACCAATCGCCAAAGATCGTGCTTTCTAGCGAAAAATCGCAGAAAATCAATTGTTTTGGAAATTTTTTTGACTGTCATACCCCGCTATACTATAATTAGACTGTTACGCACAAAACAGAGGTGAAGACCATGTTAGACCGTTTAAAATCAATCGAAGAACGCTATGAAAAGCTAAATGAATATTTAAGTGATCCTGAAGTGGTGAACGACCCTAAGAAGCTTCGTGAATATTCGAAGGAACAATCTGATATTCAAGAAACTGTTGAGGTATATAGACAATATCGTGCGGCATACGACCAGTTGAGCGAAGCGAAAGCAATGCTGGAAGAAAAGCTGGATGCCGAGATGCGCGACATGGTCAAAGAAGAAATTTCAGAGCTCACAGAGGAAACGGAACGTTTAGAAGACGAGCTGAAAATCTTGCTGATCCCGAAAGATCCGAACGACAACAAAAACGTTATTGTGGAGGTTCGTGGTGCAGCAGGAGGGGAAGAGGCCGCGCTTTTTGCCGGAAATCTTTACCGTATGTATAGCCGTTATGCTGAAATGCAAGGCTGGAAAACGGAAGTCATGGAAGCGAGTGTGACTGGAACTGGCGGTTATAAAGAGATTATCTTTATGATCAGTGGGAAAGGCGCATATTCCAAACTAAAGTTTGAAAACGGTGCTCACCGCGTGCAGCGTGTTCCAGAAACAGAATCAGGCGGACGGATTCATACATCAACAGCGACAGTTGCTGTCTTGCCTGAGGCTGAAGAAGTTGAAATTGATATCCATGAAAAAGACATCCGTGTAGATACTTTCACATCAAGCGGACCTGGCGGACAGAGTGTAAACACGACCATGTCTGCTGTTCGATTAACTCACCTTCCAACAGGTGTCGTTGTATCCTGTCAGGATGAGAAGTCGCAAATCAAAAACAAAGAAAAAGCAATGAAAGTGTTACGGGCGAGAATTTATGATAAATTCCAGCGTGAAGCACAAGCTGAATATGATCAAACACGTAAATCTGCTGTTGGAACAGGGGATCGTTCAGAGCGTATCCGTACGTATAATTTCCCGCAAAACCGTGTAACGGACCACCGCATCGGGTTGACGATTCAAAAGCTTGATCAAATTTTAGAAGGAAAACTTGACGAGGTCATAGATGCTTTAATTATGGAAGACCAAGCAAGAAAGCTTCAAAATGCAAAATAATCAGCGAACGATCTTTGAAGCCCTTAAATGGGCTTCTTCTTTGTTAACGGAAGCCGGTAGAGATCGAAATGCAGCAGAGCTTCTTCTGATGCATGTACTTGGATGGAGCAGAAGTGAACTTCTTGCGCGTTTTCATGACCCGCTGCCAGAAGAGAAAGATCGACTGTTCAGCGAGTTTGTCACACAGCACAAACTTGGAGTGCCTGTGCAGCATTTAACAGGCATTGAATTCTTTTATGGTCGTCCCTTCGAGGTGAACAAACATGTGCTCATTCCTCGCCCTGAAACGGAAGAAGTCGTACTGGCAGCGCTCAATATGGCAGGTGACGTATTCCCGCACGATCAGCCGCTCAAAGCAGTTGATGTTGGCACAGGAAGCGGGGCAATCGCCATTACGTTAGCTCTTGAAAAGGAATCTCTATCTGTCACAGCGACTGATATCTCACGTGATGCACTTGCGGTAGCGAAGCGGAATCAACAAGCGCTTGGTGCAGACGTTCATTTTTTACATGGAGATTTACTTGAACCAGTCATAGATCAAGGCATCAAAGTGGATTTGTTTATTTCCAATCCACCCTATATTGCCGTAGAAGAAATGGACAGTCTATCAGAGGTTGTCACAAAGCATGAGCCAGTCAATGCGCTGACGGATGGACGTGACGGTCTGTGGTTTTACCAGCGGCTCGTTCATGATCTCCACAACGTACTGAGCGAGCAGGCGGTGGTCGTCTTTGAAATTGGACACACGCAAGCGCAAGA
Source organism: Bacillus sp. MC1252 (assembly GCF_056838025.1). NCBI lineage: Bacteria > Bacillati > Bacillota > Bacilli > Caryophanales > Bacillaceae > Bacillus > Bacillus sp. MC1252. Next base: position 3,308,092 of record NZ_CM166369.1, on the reverse strand, counting down.
TGTAAAAGCGCTTCTCATGCAGGCATTTCCTGCAGCTGATGTTCGCATCGTTAAGGATATTAACGAGAAGGACCGAGCTGTTTGCGCACACATTCAAAACGAAAAGTCCGGCTGAATAAAGTCGGACTATTTTATTATGTAAAGATGAAACTTATGGTAAAAGAGAAACGTATATATAAAAGAATGAACATTCTGATCATGATTTTTTTACATAAATTTGTTTTGAAGGAGCGAATGGTGTGAACAGAAGGTATGCGATGGTGTTGGTCATCGTCAGTGTACTATTGATTGTGAGTGCTTGCGGTAAACCGAGCTTTAAAAAAGAGGCAGCAGCATTTGGAGAAAGCTATAAAAAAGCACAATACACAGTGAATCGAACGGATGACCTATCTGACATGAAGGAGAAGTTGAAGTTTTATTTAACCGAGCATGAATATCAAGAATATACACAAGACAGCATGTTTCCAAACGTATTAGAAGCAGCCAAGGATCAAGATTGTCAAATTAAGCTGAAAAAAATTAAGTTTACGCCTTCAGATGAAAGCGATGACAGAATTGAATTTGACTATGAAATGATCATTCAATTTATTGATCAAAACGGAAAAATCAAAAAAGAAATTGAGAAAAAGGGGGCAATGACTGTCATCCAAACAGAATCAGGTTTGAAAATCAGCCGTGATTGGGATGGGAGACTGTACCCCTCTGACTACCAATCCTCACTCCAAAGCCGTTCTTAAATTGAACGGCTTTTCAGCGTGTAGACAAACCCTCATGTTCTTTATCACGTGCCGGTGCTAACGAATCGTTCATTCGCTCCGGAACTCGTCCTTCCTAGACTTCAAGGGCTTTCTATTACGCTGAACGGAAGTTTGACTCAGAATCTATTAAAAAAATCATGTTTGCTGTTTAAGAGATGAGTTTCCTGGACACAATGTTTGTAGCGAAGAGAAAAAGTGGGGGGAACACATCATGTTGAAAAGTAAAATGATGATTTGTCTTTATATGTTTCTATTATTATGCGGTGCTTTTGCAAACCTTGGCCGGGAGGAGACAGCGGCTGCTTCTGCAAACAAGCCTGTTGTGATACCAGATGAAGCGATTCGATTGCGAATTTTAGCAAATAGTGATCGATCGGCGGATCAGGATGTGAAAAGAAGCATTCGAGATGAGGTCAATGCCAATATGACCGAGTGGGTCAAAGACCTGACATCCATTGAAGAAGCAAGACGTGTCATTCGTTCAAAGCTGCCAGAAATCAATCGTATTGCGAAAGCAAAATTGAAAGAACAACACATTGATCAATCCGTATCAGTGAGTTTTCAAAAAGCTTCTTTTCCAACAAAGCTTTATGGAAATTTCGTCTATCCTGCTGGGAAATATGAAGCCATTTTAATTACGCTTGGGGAAGGGGACGGAGCCAATTGGTGGTGTGTGTTATTCCCGCCTCTCTGCTTTATCGACTTTTCAAATGGAGAAGCGATTGCCTCGCCAGAAGGGGATGGTGAAGACCAAGTGGCAGAGCAGCAAACAGGTGAGTCCGTCAATGAAGTGGTGAAAGAAGAGGAGGAAGAGACTGGAGAAGTGAAATTCTTTCTGTTCGAATGGGTCTCTAGTCTTTTCTCTTAAAAAAGGTATAAATCTGTTTTTGCCTCATAGAGTTGAAGTAAGAGATCAAAAAGAGGTGAAAGCATGTATTATCAATTAAGAATAGCCACAGAAGATGATGCCCCAGCTATCAATGCGTTTCTTGAAAAGGGACAAGCGAAAGGCGGAGTAACGATTGCAGAGTGTACGACTTTTGTTGTCATGGAAGATGGGGACGGGCAGCTGGCAGGCTGCTTAGGTCTTGAACGGCTAAATGAACAAGAGGGGTTACTGCGGTCACTTGTCATTTCAGATAAACTTGGTCAGGGGCACATTGTTTCTTTATTCCAAAGTGTTCAAACGCTGGGAGAAAAAATAGGTGTGGATACCTTTTATGTCGTAGCAAACCATTCATCCTCACATGAATTTTTAGCATTAATGGGATTCACACCTTTAGAGAGCATTCCGGATAGCGTGTTGGTATCTGCGCATGCAAAAGAGTCATTGGGGAAAGAACAGGCCGTGGTACTGCAAAAAAAGGTCAGTTAATCACAAAACACTGGACTTATACACATACTTATCCACTGTTAAACAAGCGTTATCCACAAATTGTGGACAACGCTTGTTTTATTTAGCGTCATCTTTTATACTTTCAAAAGGATAATTGAGATATATCAACAGTTTTATCTTTTTTAAAAGGAGTTTGTATGATGTTAAATACAAAAAGGTGGTCTGTGGATTTAGAAAAGGATTTATCCACATACTATCCACAAATTGAACAGGCAGCCCTGCTGTTACAGCAAAACGAAGTGGTCGCTTTCCCGACAGAGACCGTTTACGGACTAGGGGCAAATGCGAAAGAGACAGAGGCCGTCATGAAAATTTATGAAGCGAAAGGGCGTCCAAGTGATAATCCGTTGATTGTCCACATTGCGGACGTTCAGCAGCTTCATGAATTTGCACAAATAGAAAATGAAAAAGCGAAGGCGCTGATGGATGCCTTTTGGCCGGGTGCCTTAACCATTGTTCTTCCATGTAAACCGGGCACTTTATCAAAGCAGGTCACAGCGGGTCTATCCACAGTTGGCGTGAGAATGCCTGATCATCCCATTGCACTTGAACTCATCCGAGCAGCTGGTCTGCCAATTGCCGCACCGAGTGCCAATCGCTCAGGGAAACCATCACCGACACTAGCTGACCATGTAGCGAGTGATCTCGATGGAAGAATTGCTGGGATTGTCGATGGTGGTTCTACTGGTATTGGCGTTGAGTCAACGGTTGTATCCTGTGTAGACGAAATTCCAGTGATTTTAAGGCCGGGCGGTATTACAAAAGAAGCTTTAGAAGAAGTAGTGGGGACAGTCAGCGTCGATCCAGGGTTAACGAAAAAGGACGAGGCACCAGTATCGCCAGGGATGAAATACACACATTATGCACCTGAAGCACATATGTATATATTTTATGGAAGTGATGAAGAGATGCAGCGTCACATTCAAAAGTACCAGGCTGAGGGGAAAAAAGTTGGTGTACTCACAACAGAAGAAAAGAAATCGTTGTTTACGGCAGATGTTGTTTACTGTTGTGGATGGAGAGAGAAGCCTGAAACTGTTGCTGCAAACCTATATCGTGTGCTGAGACAATTTGATGAGACGGATGTAGACATGATCATTTCAGAAGCCTTTTCAGAGCAGGGTGTTGGTTCTGCCATTATGAACCGTCTGCAAAAAGCGGCAGGAGGGCGTACACTCTCTTCGGTCAAATAGTTCTAACCTTTCTTGGACAAACATAGGTTAAAGGAGAATGCGTGTCCAAGGGGGATTTACATGAACGAACTAGCTGGCGAATTGCTGACACTCAGTATCATGGCTTTTGCGCTTGGGATGGATGCCTTTTCGGTTGGACTTGGGATGGGGATGATTCAGCTGAGGTTCCGCCAGATCATTTATATTGGACTTGTCATTGGGATATTTCATATGTTTATGCCGCTTTTTGGCATGCTGACAGGTCAGCTTTTATCTGGTTGGCTCGGTCTCCTTGCAACCTATATCGGAGGGGCGCTGCTTTTGGTGCTGGGGCTGCAAATGATCATTGCGTCTATCCGAAAAGAGGATAAACCATTTATCGCGCCTGTTGGTACTGGTCTCGTTCTTTTTGCGACAAGTGTGAGCTTAGACAGTTTCTCCGTTGGCTTAAGCCTGGGAATTTACGGTTCTCGGGTGTGGGTGACCATTTTATTGTTTGGTTTTTTTAGTATGATGCTTACGTGGCTCGGATTATTACTCGGTAAACAGGTCCGTTCATGGATTGGTTCATATAGCGGGGCGCTTGGCGGCATCATTTTACTAGCCTTTGGAATCAAATTATTATTCCCGCTATAGCCAGTCTCCTTACATAACATGTAGAATGAAATCCTATATAATAGAAGAAAAGGAGGGCGAATGATGAATATCTTATTTGTTTGTACTGGAAATACATGCAGAAGTCCGATGGCTCAAGCCCTTTTTGCTTCAATTGCGGATGAAAAAGGTTTGCAGGCCACTGTAAAATCAGCGGGCATCTTTGCCTCGAATGAGGGGAAGGCTTCTCCGCAAGCGGTCGAAGCATTATTTGAGAAAAGCATTCCACTCAATCACTCATCGTCATTGCTGACAGAGGATCTTCTTCACGAAGCTGATTACGTTTTCACCATGACGATTCAGCATAAACAGTTGATTGTGGAGCAATATGCACATGCAAAAGAGAAGGTTTTCACATTAAAGGAATTTGCGACAGGGACAGAAGGCGATGTATCCGATCCATTTGGAGGAAGTCTTGCTGTTTATCAGGAAACACGTGATGAACTAGAAGCATTGCTTTATCAGCTGGCTGAAAAACTGAAAAAGGATAGAACATCCTCATAAATGGACAACCTGTAAAACCGTTGCGAAAACGGTTTTTCTGCTTTTGTTTGCAAATGACTAGGCAGAGGTTAAAATATAACTGTGAATAAAGAATGAATGTAAGACATGACAGATCAACTCACCCTTAGGAGGAATAGCCCGATGAAAGTAGCCATTGCATCCGATCACGGCGGAACGAATATTCGTGAAGAAATCAAGCAACTGATGGATGAATTGAAGATTGAATACATTGATATGGGTTGTGAATGTGGATCAGGATCTGTAGACTACCCAGATTATGCTTTTCCTGTAGCCAATATGGTGGCAAACGGAGAAGTCGATCGTGGTATTTTAATTTGCGGGACAGGCATCGGCATGAGCATCTCAGCAAACAAAGTGAAAGGCATTCGCTGTGCGCTGGCACATGATACATTTAGTGCGAAAGCAACGAGAGAACATAATGATACAAATGTTCTTGCGATGGGAGAACGTGTCATTGGACCGGGACTAGCACGTGAGATCGCACACATTTGGCTGACGACAGAATTTATGGCAGGACGTCATGCTACGCGGATTGGTAAAATCGCTGATTACGAAGAAAAGCACCTATAAGGAGCGCTTAACATGAACATTGGTCAAGATTGGCTTGAAATGTTAAAAGAGTTTCATCAAGCAGTCGAACTGCGTGCTGGCCAAATTTTAGTGATTGGCTGCAGTACGTCGGAAGTGGCTGGCGAACATATTGGTACAGCAGGAAGCGAGCAAATTGCGGAGGCCATCTATCAAGAGCTGGACCAGCTAAGAAGAGAGACTGGTATTGAGCTGGCCTTCCAGTGCTGCGAGCATCTCAATCGTGCCCTCGTCGTTGAAGAAGAAGTGGCTTTCCGGCTGAACCTAGAAATTGTGGCCGCAGTACCTGTTCGTAAGGCGGGGGGTTCTATGGCAGCTCATGCGTATCAGCAAATGGAACACCCTGTGTTAGTTGAATCCATTACGGCGCATGCAGGAATTGATATCGGCGATACATTGATTGGAATGCACTTAAAGCGAGTAGCCGTTCCTGTCCGTCTTAGTCGACATCAATTAGGACAAGCGCACGTGACGTTTGCGAAAACACGTCCGAAGCTGATTGGCGGAGAACGAGCAGTTTATACAAGATCATAGCTCGATTATATTTCTAATATAATGTTGAATGATGAAGACGCTTCACCCCTTTAATATTCGGTTTTTCATAAAAAAGAAGTCCGTTTTCCAAAAAAAACTTTTACATTTTACTCAAAAACCGTGTACAATGAGATGGTGAAAACATCGAATGGAAATAGATTGGAGAGGATTTCGCTGATGAAACATTTACCTGAGCAAGACGCACAAGTATTCAAAGCAATTCAACTAGAGCGGAAACGCCAGCAGGACAAAATCGAATTAATTGCATCAGAAAACTTCGTAAGCGAAGCAGTCATGGAAGCACAGGGCTCAGTTTTAACAAACAAATATGCTGAGGGCTACCCTGGTAAACGCTACTATGGCGGCTGTGAACATGTAGACGTTGTAGAAGATATCGCACGTGATCGCGCAAAAGAAATTTTTGGCGCTGAGTATGTGAACGTACAGCCTCACTCAGGTGCTCAAGCGAATATGGCCGTATACTTTACAATTCTTGAGCATGGCGATACAGTGCTAGGCATGAACTTATCACATGGTGGGCATTTAACACACGGAAGCCCTGTAAATTTTAGCGGGGTACAATACAACTTTGTAGAATATGGTGTAGATAAAGAAACACAGCATATCGACTATCAAGATGTACTTGAAAAAGCACGTGAGCATAAGCCGAAGCTAATCGTTGCGGGTGCAAGTGCATACCCGCGTCAAATTGATTTCAAAAAGTTCCGTGAAATTGCTGATGAAGTCGGGGCTTACTTTATGGTCGACATGGCTCACATTGCGGGTCTTGTTGCAGCAGGTCTTCATCCAAATCCAGTTCCTTACGCAGATTTTGTGACAACGACGACACACAAAACCTTACGCGGACCTCGCGGCGGAATGATTTTATGCCGTGAAGAGTTTGGTAAAAAGATCGACAAATCGATCTTCCCTGGTATTCAAGGTGGACCACTGATGCATGTCATCTCTGCAAAAGCTGTTTCTTTCGGTGAAGTATTGAACGGAGATTTCAAAACATATGCACAAAACGTGATTGATAACGCAAAACAACTAGCTGAAACACTTTTATCTGAGGATATTCAGCTTGTATCTGGTGGAACAGATAACCATCTTGTTCTCATCGACTTGCGTACTCTTGGCATCACAGGGAAAATTGCAGAAAATGTTCTAGATGAAATCGGCATCACAGTGAACAAAAATGCGATTCCTTATGATCCAGAGAAACCATTTGTCACAAGTGGTGTACGTGTAGGTACAGCAGCAGTGACAAGCCGCGGGTTCGATCAAGAAGCGATGAAAGAAGTTGGTTCCATTATTGCGCTTGCTCTGAAACATCATGAAGATGAAGCGAAATTAGAAGAGGCGAAAAAGCGTGTGTCTGATCTCACTGCCCGCTTCCCTCTATATAATGAATTAGATTATTAAAAAGCAGACCCATTTGCCTATTTTTGGCATGTGGGTTTTTTTTGTAGGATTTGCGAATCATATTGAAAGATGATGTCTTTTTATGTAGAATTGTAGGAAGTGTGCAAAGTTCACCGGAAGATGACAGAGAAGGAGTTGTAGCAAGCAATGGCAAAGGTTTATGTATTTGATCACCCGCTAATTCAGCACAAACTTACATATATTCGTGACGTTCATACAGGAACAAAAGAATTTAGAGAGCTAGTGGATGAAGTCGCCACATTAATGGCATTCGAAATCACAAGAGACTTACCGCTTGAAGAGGTAGATGTAGAAACACCTGTACAAGTAGCTAAATCAAACGTGATCTCAGGGAAAAAACTCGGTGTTGTGCCAATTTTAAGAGCAGGTCTTGGAATGGTAGACGGGATTTTGAAGCTCATTCCAGCTGCTAAAGTGGGACATGTCGGTTTATACCGTGATCCGAAAACATTAAAGCCTGTTGAATATTATGTGAAGCTTCCATCTGATGTGGAAGAGCGTGAATTTATCGTCGTAGACCCAATGCTTGCAACTGGCGGCTCAGCAGTCGAAGCGTTAAACAGCTTGAAAAAACGCGGTGCGAAAAACATCCGCTTCATGTGTCTGATTGCTGCCCCTGAAGGTGTAGAAGAAATGCAAAAACATCATCCAGATGTGGATATCTACATTGCAGCATTAGATGAGAAATTAAACGAAAAAGGTTACATCATCCCAGGCCTTGGTGATGCTGGTGACCGTATGTATGGAACAAAATAAGAATGTTCAAATGAAATCCACATGCAAACGTGCATGTGGGTTTTTTGAAAAATATGACAAACGGTTGATATCGTTCTTAGAAAAATCAATGTATACTGAACATTAGCTGTTTTTTTCAATGAATGTCACGTGTCTCCTAAAGTTTGATGAAATTGTGAACATTTTGTGTGCTCTATCATTATAGAAAAGTTTTTTAACTTTCAACGGATTGACACATCATAGACGCTATTGTATGCTAAACGAGGGTATTATGGTAAGGTTTTCATAGCCTATAGCACTCTACTAATCCTCATTGTGAACCCTTTAATTATCAGGGTTTGTATCAGCGAATGAAGCAGCATCCCATAGATCTAAAGATTCCAAGTCTGATTGTGTAATTAGACCGATGGGTGATTGATTTTTTTCGAACAGGACGTCTTATCATCAGCGTCTTCTACGCAGTTTTCATCACCATTTATCACCTTTTTTACAATATTTTTCATCGGGAGTCAGATGAATGAACGATCCAAACGCGATTTTCCGCAGACAGAGTAAATACATGTTGTATCTATTGGCAATTTTTGTGTTTGGCTATGCCATGCTTGGTTTTAAACCACTGTTCCTCGGTTTCATTATCGGCACAATTTTTGCTTTCTTTAATTTATTCCTACTTATACGGAGAATGCACGCTTTTGATCGGGCGGTTAAAAAAGGAAAATCCATTCGTTCAATGGGAAGTACAGCCAGGTGGGCCAACGCGATTCTCGCAGTAGCGATTGCTTGGCGTTACCCTAATGAAGTTCATCTGGCAGGTGTTGTTATAGGATTAATGACAATATATCCTGTCATTATGATAGATTCCTTCATTCAACTTAAACGTTCTACTATGGAAGAGAGGTGAATACTCTTTGGGTCACAGTTCAAAAACTACAGAATTTTTAGGGTTAACGTTCAACTTATCCAATGTTCTCATGATTACGATTGCTAGTATCATCGTTCTTCTCATAGCGGTGCTGACTACTCGTGTTCTGTCTATTCGTCCGACAAAGGCGCAGAACTTCATGGAATGGATTGTTGATTTTGTTCGAAATATCATAGGTAGTTCGATGGACATGAAAACAGGAGCCCCATTTCTAGCGCTTGGCGTTACATTACTCATGTACATATTTGTTTCAAACATGCTTGGACTGCCATTCTCGATTACGGTCGATCACAACTTGTGGTGGAAATCACCAACAGCAGACCCAGCAATCACAATGACACTAGCGATTATGGTCATGGGATTAACACATTACTACGGTGTCAAGGCAAAAGGAGTCAAGGAATATACGAAAGACTACTTTAGACCAATTCCGCTTTTAGTACCATTGAAACTTATTGAAGAATTTGCAAACACGCTAACACTTGGTTTGCGTCTTTACGGAAATATTTTCGCTGGAGAGATTCTTCTTGGTTTACTTGCAGGACTTGCGACCAATTTCTACACGCAAAACATTGCGCTTGGTATCGTTGGTACATTAGGTGCCATCGTGCCGATGATTGTATGGCAGGCATTCAGTTTGTTTGTCGGAACAATCCAGGCATTTATCTTCACCATGCTGACAATGGTGTACATATCCCATAAAGTCAGCGACGAACACTAAAAAAATTGAGAGTCCAAAAAGGACGTTATTTTAAAGGAGGAGCTTTTTAATGAATTTAATAGCAGCAGCAATTGCAATCGGTTTAGGAGCACTAGGAGCAGGTATTGGTAACGGTCTAATCGTATCTAAAACAGTTGAAGGAATCGCCCGTCAGCCAGAAGCTGGTAGAGAACTAAGAACACTTATGTTCATCGGGGTCGCTTTAGTTGAGGCACTTCCAATTATCGCTGTCGTTATCGCATTCTTGGCATTCTTTGGTTAATATGTGAGAAGCGTTCTAATATGAATTTTAATGGCGAAGATCAGATTAGTTCGAAACTTCGCCATTCCTTTATGTTTTGTTTCTTAACATATTATTTGAAGAAGGGAGTTGCCGTACTAAATGTCTCAGTTACCATTGGTTTTAGGAGCAGGAGGCTTAAGTTTCAACGCCGGGGATATGTTATTCCAGCTGATCGCTATGCTCATCCTGCTTGCACTTTTAAAGAAATTTGCGCTTAAACCTTTATTAGGTATTATGAAGCAGCGTGAAGATTATATAGGAAATGAAATTTCAAGTGCTGAACAAAAGCATGTTCAAGCTGAAAATCTTCTTGAAGAACAACGTGTTTTATTGAAAGAAGCACGTGAAGAATCACATACACTCATCGAAAATGCGAAAAAGCTTGGTGAGAAACAAAAAGAAGAAATCATTCAAGCAGCACGTCAAGAGTCAGAGCGCTTGAAAGAATCTGCTAGAACTGAAATCGTGAAAGAAAAAGAACAAGCTGTGGCTGCGCTGCGTGAGCAGGTTGCATCACTATCTGTGCTAATTGCTTCTAAAGTGATTGAAAAAGAACTTGATGAGCAAGCACAAGAGAAATTGATCCAAGAGTATCTTAAAGAGGCAGGCGAAAGCCGATGAGCGTAACTATTGTCTCTAAGCGTTACGCTTCTGCTCTTTTTGACATCGTTCTTGCTTCTTCGGCAGTAGACGAAACTGAAAAAGAGCTGAATGAGATCAAAAAAGTGCTAAAGGCTGATCAAGAACTGAACGACTTTCTTGTTCATCCGAAGATTACGGCAGACAAAAAGAAACATTTGATTGCAGAAGCTTTCAAAGGTGTTTCAACTTATGTATTGCACACAATGTATTTACTGATTGACCGCGGACGCACGAATATTTTTCCTGAAATGACGTCTGAGTTTGTGAAACTTGCAAACCGTACGAAACAAATAGACGATGCGATCGTGTATTCAGTTAAACCGCTTAGCGGGGCTGAAATTCAATCATTATCTGAAGTATTTGCCAAAAAAGCCGGAGTCACATCACTGCGTGTTGAAAATGTGATTGACAAGGATCTAATAGGCGGAGTGAAAATCCGTATCGGAAACCGCATTTATGACGGCAGTGTCAGCGGAAAGCTTTCCCGCATTGAACGTCAGCTTGCAGGCGAAAATCGTTAGAAGGGGTGAAACCTTAGTGAGTATCAAAGCTGAAGAGATTAGCGCGCTGATAAAGCAGCAAATCCAAAACTATCAATCTGAAATCGAAGTAAAAGATGTCGGTACAGTCATTCAAGTAGGGGACGGTATCGCGCGTGTACATGGCCTTGACAACATTATGGCAGGAGAACTGGTTGAGTTCTCTAACGGTGTAATGGGTATGGCTCAAAACCTTGAGGAGTCTAACGTAGGTATCGTTATTTTAGGACCTTACAAAGATATCCGCGAAGGTGATGACGTAAAACGTACAGGTCGTATCATGGAGGTTCCAGTAGGTGAAGAGTTAATCGGTCGTATTGTGAACCCACTTGGTCAGCCTGTTGATGGACTAGGTCCAATCTTAACAAGCAAAACACGTCCAATCGAAAGTGAAGCACCAGGCGTTATGGATCGTAAATCTGTACATGAGCCGCTTCAAACAGGAATTAAAGCGATTGATGCCTTGATTCCAATCGGACGTGGACAGCGTGAATTGATCATTGGTGACCGTCAAACAGGTAAAACATCTGTTGCAATTGATACGATCCTAAACCAAAAAGATCAAAACATGATCTGTATCTATGTAGCGATCGGACAAAAAGAATCAACAGTTCGTGGCGTTGTTGAAACACTACGTAAGCATGGTGCGCTTGATTACACAATCGTTGTGACAGCTTCTGCATCACAGCCAGCTCCACTTCTTTACCTTGCTCCATATGCAGGTGTAACGATGGGGGAGGAATTCATGTATAACGGCAAGCACGTACTTGTTGTATATGATGACCTTTCTAAACAAGCGGCAGCTTACCGTGAGCTTTCATTATTGCTTCGTCGTCCTCCAGGTCGTGAGGCATTCCCTGGTGATGTTTTCTACCTTCACTCTCGTTTATTAGAACGTGCAGCGAAGCTTAGTGACGAAAAGGGTGGCGGTTCTATCACAGCATTGCCTTTCGTAGAAACGCAGGCTGGTGATATCTCTGCATATATCCCAACAAACGTGATTTCGATCACAGATGGACAGATCTTCTTACAATCTGATCTCTTCTTCTCAGGCGTACGTCCAGCAGTAAACGCAGGATTGTCTGTATCCCGTGTAGGTGGTTCTGCACAAATCAAAGCGATGAAAAAGGTAGCAGGTACACTTCGTTTGGACCTTGCTTCATATCGTGAGCTTGAAGCATTCGCTCAGTTTGGTTCTGATCTAGACCAAGCGACTCAAGCGAAATTAAACCGTGGTGCAAGAACAGTTGAAGTCTTAAAACAAGACTTGAACAAACCGCTTAAAGTTGAAAAACAAGTAGCGATTCTTTATGCACTGACAAAAGGATACTTAGACGATGTGGCAATTGCTGATGTCAAACGTTTTGAAGCTGAGTTATTCATGTACATTGAAGAAAACCATAAAGACTTGTTCGATACAATCTCTCAAACAGGAAACATGCCTGCTGATGAAGAGTGGAATACAGCAATCGAAGGCTTTAAACGTACGTTTGCGCCAAGCAACTAATTAGTAATCTTTCCGAGAGAAAAAGATTCTCTTTTTCTCTCTTTTCACGTAAATGAACACGGATTCCTGAAAAAAGGTGGTGAAATCTTTGGCCTCATTACGCGATATTAAGTCAAGGATCACGTCAACGAAAAAATCGAGTCAGATCACAAAAGCGATGCAAATGGTATCAGCTGCGAAACTGAATCGTGCTGAAAACAATGCGAAGTCTTTTGTTCCTTACATGGAGAAAATCCAAGAAGTCGTTGCAGCAATAGCAACTGGAACAAGTGCTAAGCACCCAATGCTTCTTTCAAGACCTGTCAAAAAAACAGGGTATCTCGTCATTACATCTGATCGAGGGCTTGCAGGACCTTTTAACAGCTCGATTTTGCGTGCCGCTTACCAAACCATTCAATCTCGTCATCAATCCGCTGATGAATATGCGGTGATTGTCATTGGTAAAATCGGACGCGACTTCTTCAAAAAGCGCGGTATTCCAGTTATTTCTGAAGTAACAGGGCTTGGTGATGAAGTAGCGTTTGCTGATATTAAAGAATTAGCAAGCAGTACAGTTCAAATGTTCTCTGATGGAGCGTTTGATGAACTTTACATGTTCTACAACCATTTTGTCAGTGCCATTTCACAAGAAGTAACAGAGAAAAAATTATTGCCGCTAACGGACCTTTCGGCCGCAGCGACACCAAATAAACGTTCCGCATCTTATGAGTTTGAGCCTTCTGAAGAAGAAATTCTAGAAGTTCTCCTTCCTCAATATGCAGAGAGTTTGATTTTCGGTGCGCTTCTTGACAGCAAAGCCAGTGAACATGCTGCAAGAATGACAGCAATGAAGAGTGCAACAGACAACGCGAAAGAATTGATCGACAACCTGACACTCTCTTATAACCGTGCTCGTCAAGCAGCGATTACACAAGAGATTACAGAAATTGTCGGCGGAGCAGCTGCCTTAGAATAGAAATAATTGTCAGGAGGGAATGCAATGAAAACAGGACGCATCAGTCAGATCATGGGACCAGTCGTAGACGTTCGTTTTGAAGACGGTCACTTGCCTGAGATTTATAATGCGATCAAAGTTTCGCATAAAGCGGAAAGCGAAAGTGAAGTTGATATCGACTTAACTTTAGAAGTAGCACTACATTTAGGTGATGATACAGTGAGAACCATCGCAATGGCATCAACAGACGGTGTTAAGCGCGGCATGGAAGCTGTAGACGTTGGATCACCAATTTCAGTACCAGTTGGTAACGTAACACTTGGACGTGTATTCAACGTACTGGGAGATAACATTGACTTAGATGAGCCACTTGGTGTGGAAGCTCAGAGAGATCCAATCCACAGACAAGCGCCTTCTTTTGATCAACTTTCTACAGAAGTTGAAATTCTTGAAACAGGTATCAAAGTTGTTGACCTTCTAGCTCCTTATATCAAGGGTGGAAAGATCGGTCTATTCGGTGGAGCCGGTGTAGGTAAAACCGTTCTGATTCAAGAATTAATCAACAACATCGCACAAGAACACGGCGGTATTTCTGTATTCGCTGGTGTTGGAGAGCGTACACGTGAAGGAAACGACCTTTACTACGAAATGAAAGATTCTGGCGTTATCGAAAAAACAGCGATGGTCTTCGGTCAAATGAACGAGCCACCAGGTGCACGTATGCGTGTTGCCTTAACTGGTTTGACAATGGCAGAGCATTTCCGTGATGAACAAGGTCAAGACGTATTGTTCTTCATCGATAACATCTATCGTTTTACACAAGCAGGTTCTGAAGTATCAGCCCTTCTTGGACGTATGCCTTCAGCGGTAGGTTATCAGCCGACACTTGCAACAGAAATGGGTCAGCTGCAAGAGCGTATCACGTCTACAAACGTAGGATCGGTTACATCGATTCAAGCGATCTATGTACCTGCGGATGACTATACGGATCCAGCTCCAGCCACAACGTTCGCTCACCTTGATGCAACGACGAACCTTGAGCGTAAGCTGACAGAAATGGGTATTTACCCAGCGGTTGATCCACTTGCATCAACATCTCGTGCACTTGCACCTGAGATTGTTGGCGAAGAGCATTATGCGATTGCGCGTGAAGTTCAGCAAACATTGCAACGTTATAAAGAGCTACAAGATATCATTGCCATTTTAGGTATGGATGAATTATCTGAGGACGATAAGCTTGTGGTACACAGAGCACGTCGTGTTCAATTCTTCCTATCTCAAAACTTCCACGTAGCAGAACAGTTCACTGGCCAAAAAGGTTCTTACGTGCCATTGAAAGAAACTGTTAAAGGCTTCAAGGAAATCTTATCTGGTAAATACGATCACCTTCCAGAAGATGCATTCCGCTTAGTTGGACGCATTGAAGAAGTGGTTGAAAAAGCCAAAGAGATGGGTGTAGAGGCCTAATCTGGTCCTTAGGAGGGTAAAAGCATGAAGACCGTTCAAGTCAATATCGTTACTCCCGACGGCCCAGTGTATGAAGCGGATGTGGAAATGGTCAGTGTCAGAGCAGAAAGCGGTGAGCTTGGTATTTTAGCTGGCCACGTTCCAATGGTTGCTCCGCTAAAAATCGGTGCAGTTCGCTTAAAACATAGTGGATCAACTGAATTGGTTGCAGTAAGTGGCGGATTTGTTGAAGTTCGCCCTGAAAAAGTAACCATTCTTGCTCAGGCCGCTGAAACATCAGACAAAGTTGATGTAGATCGTGCGAAATCAGCGAAACAGCGTGCTGAAGAGCATTTGAACCACCCGAATGAAAGTGATGTACGCCGGGCGGAACTCGCATTAAAACGGGCGTTAAACCGTTTAAATGTAGCAGGGAAATAAAACAGAAAATCCTTCTTATCACAATGATAAGAAGGATTTTTTTTAGAATGACATGAGGGATTGGTACATCGACACATAAGGGTGAGAATCCTGTTTTTCAAGATATAAGTGCTCGCAAAACTGCGTACTATGCCACGTTTTATTGTGCCGGCGCAAACCAAGCGTATATTGATGCGGAGAGTCCATATAAGGCCGCACCACCCAGTCAGCATCTGAATGATGACGGAGGACAACCTCTCCTATATACACACTCATCATTGCTTCTAATGCATCAATGGGCATTTTCCACTCAGCAAAAAGCTGCTGGGTAAACGCATCAAAGTATAAAGATTCTAACTGATACAGGCTTTCCTCTGAGTAATCCAAAGAAATGTTATGAAAATGACACAATTGTGCTAATTCTTCTAGCTGTGTCTGTCTATAATCAAAGTAGAAAGCAATGGCCTCCCATTCATGATCAAATGAGGGAACCAATTCTCCGTACAAATCAACAAAGTCAGGAAAAGAATCTTTCAAACTGATCAGCTCCTTCCACACGCAGTATATCATCTCCTAGGCAACAGTATAAGAGGGGATTCACACTAAATGTAGCTCTTTTTTCCAAATGATTCATCTTTCCGATTTTCGAGGATATAATGAAAGGGAGTTTTCCTTTACAGAAATAAATAAAAGGAGGATTCAGCTGTATGGAAGACGTAGGACAACAAGCAATTGTGAGTATTGTGATCCACCTATTTTTTATTGCCATTACGTGGTGGGCATTGCTTGCCGTAAATATTGATCCACTGATTAAAAAAGGGAAAATCATTCAGGCAAGATTGCTGATGATGCTCATCACCATTGCTATCGCATCTGCGGTCAGCAATTTCTTCCTTGATTATTTAAATTTCTCCAGACAAATTCCTTATATGTTCTAACATAAAAGGTTTGGTTAAAGCCTTCTGCGGGAACGTAAAAAGAAGTGTCAAAAGCATGGCCTTTGTTGACTTTTCCACGTATGCATTTAACCCCTTGCGGCAACACTGGTAGCAAGGGGGAATGACAAGTGAGAAATTATTTGAAAGGCTGGCCATTATTTGCGTTTATTCTTTTTTTTGTTCTGATGATTCAAGGTGTTCGTGCGGAAGAATCTTCCCCACTCGCTCAAATAGCAGAAGGTCTGAAAAACCAGCAAATCGAAGTCGATGGCTGGACCCTTCATGCCAAAAAAAATGTAGACATTTCATCCGAACAATTTTCAAAAAAAGTGAAACGTTTGAAAGACGAACTACGACAGTATGAGTGGACCGAAAAAAAAGAGAAACATGTCACCAAAGTCACAGGAATGTACAAAGATGAAAAAAATGATACCTTATCGAAAATTTTACTCGTGAAGACCGACACAAAATCAAACCAAAAGTCGTATTTATTATATGAGCAAAAAGGTGCTCGCCCACTGAATACCTGGGAGCATACATATGATCAGTTCGTACGTCATGCAAAAAGCATATTACAAGAAAAATTTGTGATTTTTACTTGTCTCGATGGTCATGTAAATGGTATGATGGATGTTGTTTTGCAAAAAAAAGCTGAAATGTTAGCAAAAGAATTTCAAGCAAAACCAGTTGAGTATCTCGTTGAGTCTAATTTTGTGTCGCTTTCCGCTTACACAGATAAGTGGGAACAGTTCATTATGACTTCAAATGATAAAATGAATGTTCAAATTGCCATCAGAAGTTCGGAAATGAACGAAAATCATACGATTACGGTTGGCACACCAATCGTAACGACTGAATATTAATATAGAGAATTTGGGACGCGGAGGGGAAGACCTTGGAAAAAATCATCGTCCGCGGCGGTCAAAAGTTAAACGGCACAGTTAAAGTAGAAGGCGCAAAAAATGCCGTTTTACCAGTTATCGCTGCATCTTTGTTAGCAAGTACAGAAAAAAGCGTAATTTGTGATGTACCTACGCTCTCCGATGTATATACAATCAATGAAGTGTTACGTCATTTAGGAGCAGAAGTACATTTTGAAAATAACGAAGTATCAGTAGATGCATCTCATGCACTAGAAACTGAGGCTCCGTTTGAGTATGTGCGTAAAATGCGAGCATCTGTGCTCGTCATGGGACCACTTTTAGCAAGAACAGGTCATGCAAGAGTCGCATTACCTGGAGGCTGTGCGATTGGTTCAAGACCAATTGATCAGCATTTAAAAGGCTTCGAAGCAATGGGAGCTAAAATTCAAGTAGGCAATGGTTTCATCGAGGCTGAAGTAGAAGGCCGTTTAAAAGGTGCAAAAATCTATTTGGATTTCCCAAGTGTGGGTGCAACTGAAAACATCATCATGGCAGCAGCACTAGCTGAAGGAACAACGATTTTAGAAAACGTAGCAAAAGAACCTGAAATTGTTGATTTGGCAAACTACATCAATGCCATGGGCGGTAAGGTTCGCGGGGCTGGTACTGGTACAATCAAAATCGAAGGTGTGGAAACACTTCACGGTGCAAAACACAACATCATCCCTGACAGAATTGAAGCGGGTACTTTCATGGTGGCAGCAGCCATTACAGAAGGAAATGTTCTTGTAAAAGGCGCAGTGCCAGAGCACATGACATCACTTGTTGCAAAAATGGAAGAAATGGGTATTCAGATCATTGAAGAAGAAGAAGGTTTAAGAGTGATTGGACCATCTGAGCTCAAGCCAATCGATCTAAAAACAATGCCGCATCCTGGGTTCCCAACGGATATGCAGTCTCAGATGATGGCGCTATTGCTTCGTGCGAACGGAACAAGCATGATCACAGAAACTGTGTTTGAAAACCGTTTTATGCATGCTGAAGAATTCCGCCGCATGAATGGCGATATTAAAATTGAGGGTCGCTCTGTGATTATCAATGGGCCGGTTCAACTTCAAGGTGCTGAAGTTTCAGCGACTGACTTAAGAGCAGGAGCAGCACTTGTACTTGCTGGATTAGTGGCAGAAGGTCATACACGTGTCACGGAATTGAAGCATATTGACCGTGGATATGTGAACTTCCACCAAAAACTTGCAGCAATCGGTGCAGATATTGAAAGAGTAAACGATGAATCAGCTGATGTTACACAAGAACAAGTTGTGTCAGATCTGAACGCGTAATGATAAAGAAATCAGTGTGTCCATTGGGGCATACTGATTTTTTTTTAGAATCATAGAATGCTTCATTTTTAAAAGCTTATCATTAGTGTATCCAATCGTTTTAAATTTTATTCATAAAGACGAACAGTAAAATCAATTGGTGAAGAGCATGTTGGCATGATCGAAAGTCTTGTCCAATGAATGAAAGAAGCTGTCATATTAGCTTGTCCTTGCCCATAGGATAAAAGAGATTCAATGACAAATGGGGGCAGCCAAATATGAAACCAATGATATGGACAATCGCAGGAATATGCATCATCATTTTAATGATTCCAACCTTACTCGTGTTGCCGACATTCCAAGGGAAACCCGCGGCTAGCCAACACGTAGCAGCAGAACCATCAGTTAAAAAAGAAGTGAAAGGTTCAGTCAAATTGAAGCAATCGCCCGTCTCCATTCCCGTCTATCGTTCAACTCATCAGCAGGTAGAAAACATTCCCCTAGAAGAGTATGTGATCGGTGTCGTAGCTTCTGAAATGCCAGCTGATTTTGAAATGGAGGCGCTCAAGGCACAGGCACTCGCTGCTAGAACGTATATCGTCAGACAAATGATCATCGATAAGACTGTCAAATCACCAAAGGGCTCTCTTGTAGATGACACACAAATGTTCCAAGTCTACAAAAATAAGCAGGAACTCAAGAAAATTTGGGGGAAAGCGTACAACTGGAAATTAAAAAAGGTCACAGAAGCTGTCGCCAGCACACAAGGGAAAGTGCTGACCTATGACGAAAAACCAATTGATGCTTCTTTCTTTTCTACAAGTAATGGGAAAACTGAAAATGCAGAAGCCTATTGGAAAAACGAAATCCCTTATTTGAAAAGTGTCTCAAGTAAATGGGACGAAAAATCACCAAAATTTCAAAACACGAAGACCATCACGGTTAGTGAATTTCAGCAAAAACTAGGTGTGACCCTCAGTCAGCAGACTCAGGTAGGAGAGATTGTAGAGCGGACACCAGGAAACCAAGTAGCAAAAGCCGTGATAAACGGTAAAACACTGACAGGCAGAGACATTCGAGAATCACTGGGACTTCACTCTGCAGATTTTACATGGGAAAGAAAGGGCCAGCAAATTGTGATCACGACAAAAGGATACGGCCATGGTGTAGGGATGAGCCAATATGGTGCGCATTATATGGCGCAGTCAGGCAAAAAAGTAGAAGCCATTGTGAAACATTATTATAAAGGGATTCAAATTGAATCAGCTGATCGTTTTCTCAACACGTATATGGCTAAAAAATAAAAGAAAAGGTGCCTTAGAAACGGGGCATCTTTTTGTTTGTTCAAAGAGGTTTGAACAGAATGTGTCAAATTGCGACTTAAGATGCAGGTCAGGAAATCTTAAACATTTATGTCCTGACAAGAACCGATGGCCGATACAAAGTCCCTCGAAAGACAGAGAAAACGAAGGGATAAATGATGCGTTAGGTGAAAATATCTAGACATCTGACAGAATTTTAGTGATTTCGATGAAAGAGAAAAAGGGATCGAGTCCTATACCATTCCAAGAAAGAATAATTTACGATTAAGATGTTTCAATTAAATACATAAGGAGGAATGAAAAGTATGTTGAAAAAAGTATTTACACTCGTAGCCTTAGCTGTATTGACATTATCCATGTCAATCTCTTCACCAGTGTTTGCAGAAGCAACAGCAGCCAAAAAACATAAGAATGATGTAAGAGTCACAATTTTACTTGATGCAAGTGGAAGCATGGCAAGAAAAGTAGATGGAGAGCGCAAATTTGATCTCGCAAAACAAGAGGTATTTAAATTTGCCCAGTCACTTCCGAAAGACGCTAAAATTCGTATGAGCTTGTTTGGCTCTGAAGGAAACAACAAAAATTCAGGTAAAGCTCAATCATGTGAAGTCATTAGAGGAGTTTACGGCGTACAGCCTTACGAAAAGCAAAGCTTTGAAAACTCTTTAAACGGACTTGGACCAAACGGCTGGACACCGATTGCACGTGCCCTTGAAAGTGCAAAGCAAACGGATAAGCAGCTTCATGAGGGAACAAAACATATTGTGTATTTAATTACTGATGGTGAAGAAACTTGTGGCGGAGATCCTGTGAAGGTAGCAAAAGAATTGCATCAATCAAAAGGATCTACTGTTGTCAATGTCATCGGATTAGACTTTAACGATGGCTATGAAGGCCAATTAAAGCAAGTAGCCAAAGCTGGTAAAGGTCACTACTACCAAGCAAGTACTGGTAAAGAAATGGGTTCTATCTTTACGGCAGAATCATTAAAACTACACGAATAACTTGTTGAACAAAAGGGAAACGATTGATTTATGCTTTCGTTTCTCTTTTTCTGTACAAATGTAAAAAGGGAGGTTTTCATTGATGAAAAAAAATATTGTATTAACCATTTTAGCTAGTCTTGTCTTGCTTCTTTCTTCACCAGCTCATGCTGTGACAAAACAGGAGCCTGCTCATGTGGTCATATTACTCGATTTAAGCGGCAGCATGGCACAATCGGTTGAGGGAGAAAAGAAAATCGATATCGCAAAACGTTCTATTCAAAGCTTCGCAAGTATTTTATCAGAAGATACGCAAGTCCTGCTTCGTGTATTTGGTCATGAAGGGACCAATAAAAATGCAGGAAAAGCCGTTTCATGTGCAAGTTCTGAAGCCGTTTATGGATTTGGAACATATGAGCAAACAACATTTCAGCAAGCGCTGAATGTGTATGGTCCAACAGGCTGGACACCACTAGCAAAAGCATTAACTGATACGAAACAAGATTTTGAAGATCACCAGGCTGAAGGGAAAAATATCGTATATGTTGTCAGCGATGGTGAAGAAACGTGTGGTGGAAGCCCTTCTCAATCAGCAAAGGAATTACATGAAGACGGTATTGATACAATCGTCAATATCATTGGCTTCGATGTGAATGAAAAAGAAGCAAACAGTCTAAAATCTGTTGCAAAAGCTGGTGGTGGACAATATCAACCGGCAGCAAATGCAGAAGAATTGAAACAGATTCTTCAACAAGAAGCGAGCACTTTTGGTCAGTAGGGTGTGAATGGCAGCTGGGGAAAACACTCCCCAGCTGTTTTTTAGTTGGAGATCAATTTAAAGTCGTTTCTAATTCATCAATTCGTTTCTCCACGTAGTGCTGATCTTTTCTTGCATGAAAGGTTTCGGCTTTTTCTAATATCGCAGTCGTATTATATTCTGGAATCTGTGAATAGCTCTCATAAACACCTTTAGGAATTAAAACGTTCCCTTCAGGCCAATAAACAGCGATATTTCCCCGCTTCAATTCCCCCAATTGAGCAGCTCCTTGATAGGACCCATATTGATTAAAAAGAACAACTGGATCACCTTCTTGGACGTAAAGCTCTTTTGCATCTTCCTCATTCATCAAGATAGAATGACGCTTTCCGCCATTAAAGGCATCCTTTTCACTGTAGATCATAGAGTTAAATTGTTTACCTCGTCTTGTCGTAATATTGAAATGCCCCTCAGTTTTCCGGTATTGAGGCAGCTGGGCAGGAAGAAGGTGTCCCTTGCCGTCCGGTGTTGGACATGCACCATCTTCGCAAAGCCATGCGCCTCCCCATTGGAAAACGTCTCCTTTATGACGCAAATGCTGTATGCCATCATAGTTTCGATTTGCGATGGCAATCTCGCGGCGAATGTCTTCAGCATGTTCAAAATGAATCAGCTCGGCATCCTCTGGTCGGACCCTTTTCGCAAGATCAATATAAATGTCCCATTCTGCTCTGGCTTCTTCAATACGAGGTCCTTCAATTTCCGGACTGAAATATACCATGCGTTCCGTACTGGTTGACGTACCGCCGCCTGGCTGTTCATACCTTGTCATAGCAGGCAGAACAATCACCGTCTCTTCTGCCTCTACCAGTGTAGAGGTATTCAAAATGATATCTTGATGGACACGGAGTTCGAGCCCAGATAATGCTTTTTCGATCGCTTCTGGATTTGGCATCGTTTCTAAAAAGTTTCCACCGCTAGTAAACAGCATGCTGAGTTTTTGCGGGTGTTCTTTTGGGAGAGCCATCTTTTCAAACGATTGACCGATGGTATCACCATGCCATTTCGGAATGTCAAATCCCCATATCTTCTCAATTCTTTCAATATTCTCTTCATCAAAATCACTGCCTGGCAAAACAAATGGATCGGCGCCCATTTCGCCTGAACCCTGGACACCACTATGTCCGCGAATCGGCATGACGCCACAATGTTTTCTGCCAATAAATCCACGTAACATGGCAAGGTTTGCGACTTGCGATATATTATCTGTTGCAAATCGATGCTGGGTAAGACCCATACTCCAAATAAAAACGCCAGAATTGGCATTGGCAAGGAGGACTGCGAATTCCTTCATTCTTTCTTTTGACAAGCCTGACGATGCTTCTAGGTCCTCCCACTTCAACTGTTCGACATGTTGCTTTAAATCCTTTATGCCAGTTGTATGGGCTTGAATAAATTCATGGTCAAGAGCGGAGTGAGGAGCATGCTGCTCCATATCAAACCAATGTTTGATGACGCCGTTCATAAACGCAATATCGCCGCCTATATTGACTTGGTAAAAATCATCAGCTATTTTTGTTCCGAATAAAGCACTTTCTGGAATAGAGGGAACCCAGTACTTTTCCATCGCAGGCTCTTTATACGGATTAATGACAATAATTTTAGTTCCTTTCTTTTTAGCAGCGTACATATATTTAGTGGAAACAGGCTGATTGTTTGCTGCGACTGATCCCCAAAAAACCAATACATCCGTTCCGATCCAATCACTGTAATTACAGCTAGAAGCACCTATGCCAAGGGAACGTTTAAGAGCGGTTTTGCTCGGTGAATGGCAAATGCGGGAAGCATTATCGATATGATTTGTTCCTATAAATCGTGCAGCCTTCGCAGCGGTATAATAAACTTCATTTGTAATTCCTCTGGCTGTTAAGTAGAAAGCGAGCTGTCGTTTGTCAATTGATTTGATTTTAGCAGCGATTTGATCTAATGCATCATCCCAAGAAATACGTGTAAAGGCATTTTGCCCTTTTTTTCGGATCAGTGGATAAGGAATACGCCCAAGCTTACGCAGAGAGGTACTATCCATTTTTTTTAGCTGATGAATATCTTCGAACCATTTTGGGTCAATAGCTGGCATTGTGTTAAGGCGAAGAACATTTAGCCTTGTTGTGCATATATGGGGTCCTGCAAGTGTCTGATCGTATAAACCTGATACACCAAGGGCGCAGCCGTCACAAACGCCCTGCGTTAAAATACGGTACGCGTAAGGGAGGTTATCTTTGTTTTCCCAAGCCACCTTCATCGTATCCCGAATGTGCTTAGGTTTCACTTTTCCAAGCCCCATAGGAGCAAAAGAGGCCCATAGCTTTGGTGAGGGTTTTTTGTTGAGTTTAACAGGCCCCTTGTGTTTTGTTTTCCCCATGATATCATCACCCTCCTATTACTTTGTAAAGCGTTTTCATATCTAAAAATTACCTGTAGATTGTGATTCTGTCAAATTCAAATTAAGGACGGGCTGTGACAGAAGAAGTAGCAGTAAGGTTTGATTCTCTAAGCTGTTGAATATCCTTCCGAATGAGAAGAGATAGGATAAAAGCAATGAAAAATAAGCCAGAGAACACCATGAGACTTTGTGTGTAATTGCCTGTTATATCTCGAATAAAGGATGAAAATAAAGGTCCTGCTAAACCAGCAGCGGCCCAAGCGGTCAGAATATAACCGTGTATTGCACCAAGTTGTTTCGTACCAAACAAATCTCCAATATAGGCTGGAATTGAGGCAAACCCTCCTCCATAGCACGTATAAATGATCGCCATCACGATTGAAAAGATAAGTGGTTCTTTTAAGTAGGGAAGTAAGGGAAAAGCGATGAGCTGTATACTAAAGAAAATCGTATACGTATTTGGCCTTCCGATATAATCAGAGAAGGATGCCCAGCCAATTCGTCCTAGCCCATTAAAAGCACCTAAAACACCAACAAGAGTAGCTGCAGCGCCTGCAGTGAATCCAACACTTTCTTGAGCAAGAGGCGACGCTACTGAAATAATGGCAATTCCGCACGTGATATTAATAAAGAGCATGAGCCACAAATAATAAAAACGCCGTGTTTTGATCGCTTCATTTGCTGTGAGCTGTGATAAATCTTGAGGGAATTTTCTTTGACTTGTTTTCAACACGTCAAATTGTTTGATGTCATCTGGCGTTGGTGGTGATAAATAAAGAGATGAGATCACCATGATCGTAAAATAGGAGAGTCCAAGAATATAAAAGGTATTTGCGATATCAACTTTTTCAATGAGAAATTGAATAATTGGGCTGCAGATAAGTGAAGCAAATCCAAAACCCATAATGGCTAAACCGGTTGCAAGTCCTCTTCGATCCGGAAACCATTTGACTAATGTTGATACAGGTGCAATATAGCCTACACCTAATCCTATTCCAGCAAGTACACCATAAAATAAATAGAGGAGAGGCAGTGAAGACATGTGGACAGCGAACCCTGACCCAGTCATTCCAATGCCAAAGAAAATAGCTGAGAAGAGCCCCGATGCCCTTGGGCCATACTTTTCAACGAAATGTCCCATGAAAGCAGCAGATAAACCTAAAAATAAAATAGCAATGCTGAAGGTGAGGCTTATTTCTGTTAATGACCACTGAAAGGTTTGATGTAAAGGATTCGTAAAAACACTCCATGCATAAACAGACCCAATAGATAAATGGATTCCCACAGCACTTGTCGCAATGAGCCAACGATTTTTTGATTTGTTCATTGTGTTCCCCCCATATAAAGCAATCAAAAAGTTTGATAAGATAGAAATATGTTACATTTTTATGACTTTTTAAAATAATATCACAATTTGATTGGTTCATATAACTAAATTTGTGTTGAAAGGAAGATCATACAATGAATCCTTCTGTTAAAACGAAACGAGTCATACACCAATATCGTGAAGGAAAATTTACCTGCAAAACAGATGAAGTTGTAGAAGAATTTCCTTTAACTGTGATGGTGAATGGAGAAGAGTTTGTGACACTCGTTTGTTCACCAGAGCATTTGAAAGAATTGGTTATCGGCTTTTTAGCTTCAGAAGGAGTCATTCGATTTGAAAATGAGATTAAAAGGTTTACAATAGATGAAAGTATGGGCTTTGCATATGTTGATTTAATCCACTCAAGTCGTTTTCATTCATCAGACTTTACAAAACGAGTGATTGGTTCTTGCTGTGGGAAAGGGAGACACTTTTATTTTCTCCAAGATGTGAAGACTGCAAAAACAGCCATTGATCAAATTAACATTTCTGCTGAAACCTGTATGCACTTAATGAAGTGTTTACAAGACGAAAGCCAATTATTTCGACATACTGGTGGTGTGCATAATGCTGGACTGTGTGACACAGAGAAGCTATTCATCACTAGAACTGATATAGGAAGACATAATGCTTTGGATAAAATCTATGGATATTGTTTACTTCACCGAATCCCACTTAGAGATAAAATCCTTGTGTTTAGCGGCCGGATATCGTCGGAAGTTCTGTTGAAGGCAGCGAAACTAGGAGTATCTATTGTGATATCAAAATCAGCACCTACAGAGCTAGCGCTTAAAATGGCAGAAGAATTAAATATCACGACAGTTGGATTCGTCAGAGGAGGATCTTTTAATATCTATACTCATCACCAGCGTATTACAGAATAGGAGGCAAAGTATGGTCAGTATTTTGGATAAAAGACATCGATCATTGCGCGATTTAAGAATCTCGGTAACCGATCGCTGTAACTTTAGATGTACGTACTGTATGCCTGCTGAAATCTTTGGACCAGATTTTCCTTTTTTGAATAAAGAAGAGCTGCTTAGTTTCGAAGAAATTGAACGACTTGCTACCCTTTTTGCAAAGGACTTAGGTGTGGTGAAATTACGCATCACGGGCGGTGAACCTTTAATACGTAAAGATTTGTCCATCTTAATAGAAAAGCTCGCAAAAATCCCAGGAATCGAAGACATCGCTATGACAACCAATGGAACGCTTTTACCTTTATATGCTGATAAGTTAAAGAAAGCAGGTCTTCAGAGAGTTACTATTAGTTTGGATTCATTAAATCCCGAACGTTTTAAGCAAATGAATGGAAGGCATATTTCCATCCAAAAAGTGTTTGATGGAATTAAGGCTGCAAAAAAGGCTGGACTTGCTATTAAGATCAATATGGTTGTCCAAAAAGGTGTGAATGATCAGGATATCTTACCAATGGCAGACTATTTTAAAAAAGAAGGACACATTCTGAGATTTATCGAATTTATGGATGTCGGCAATACAAATAAATGGAATCTAGAGCATGTGATGACGAAAAAAGAGATAATTGATCTGATTGATTCAAAATATCCTATCAAACCAGAACCCCCTCGATATGCGGGTGAAGTAGCCAATCGCTTTTTTTACGAAGATGGTTCAGGAGAGATTGGCATTATTTCTTCTGTCTCAGATGCTTTTTGTGGATCATGTAATAGAGCAAGGCTATCTGCACGCGGTGAATTGTTCACATGTCTCTTTGCATCTTCGGGTTTTGATCTGAAACGGATCATTCGTACGACAGAAAATGATGAAGATATAACGAAAATATTGAAGGAGCTATGGTCAAATAGACATGATCAATATTCAGCCGAGAGAGAGCAAAAGAAAGATCAGAAAAAAGTTGAGATGTCATACATCGGTGGGTAGTGACAACAAAGTATCATGATCATGTATTTTTGAAAAGAAGAGGAAATGGCATAATCACTGTTGAAAATCTTTTTTTGAAAACAGGCTGATTCATCATATAAACGCAATCATCATAAAAAAACAGCAGAGGGTTCTGCTGTTTTTTAAAATGCTATTTTTTGCCTCAAAAACCGTAAGATAAGTGTGGAAAATAGATTTTCAATCATACTGCGCTGCTTTACTTTTACAGGAGCTGTGATAACATCGAATCAATCTTTACCAGCTCGATTTTTTCACTCCTGGGATATGGCCTTTATAAGCAAGCTCACGAAAAGCAATCCTAGACATTTTGAACTTCCGTAAGTAACCTCTAGGACGGCCCGTTAATTCACAGCGGTTTTTTAAGCGAGTGGGAGAGGAATCTCTAGGTAATTTCTGCAAAGCTTCATAGTCACCTTTTTCTTTTAACTCTTTCCTTAATTCCGCATATTTCAAAACAAGCTGCTGCCGCTTTTTTTCTTTAGCAATCTTTGATTTCTTTGCCATTTAAAACCCTCCTGGTTTAATTGTGTATTTTCCATTGAAAGGGGTCTTCAAACGTTGTCCAATCTTGATCAAATTCCTCAGGAGTGAGTAAGCATTGATCAAGTGTGCGAATGATATCTGCTTTAGGTAAGTCCACACCGATAAAAACCAGTTTAGTATGTCGATCGCCAAACTCTGCGTCCCACTCATCAAGAAGCTCTGGTTCCTGATTTAAAATCCGTGCTTTTTCTTGCTCGGACAAGGCATCAATCCAGTATGCAATAGGTTCAATTGCCACGGATTTTCCGGCTTGTGAAATTAAAATGGTTAAATCATTATGTGTGGCAAGCCATGTAAATCCTTTAGCGCGAACAATCTGCTCAGGCATCTGATCTAACCAATTATTCAGCCTGCCGGTATGAAAAGGGAGTCTTCTTTCATAAACAAATGATGAGATTTGGTATTCTTCTGTTTCCGGCGTATGCTGAGAATGTCCAGCGTTGATTTCTTTTATCCAGCCAGCAGAAGCACTGGATTTTTCAAAGTCGAATAAACCAGTATTCAAAATGTCGCTTGGCTGTACTTTACCTTTTGTGGTTCTTATGATAGTTGCTTCTGGTTGAAGTGTGGTTAGCACGTGCTCAAGTCGATCTAGTTCTGATGGTGATACAAGATCACATTTATTGATAATCAGCACGTCACAAAATTCAATTTGATCAATGAGTAAATCGGAAATTTCACGTTCATCATCATCGGAAACGGCTTCTTTACGATCTAATAGACTTTCTCCAGATTGGAAATCAGTCCAGAAACGGTTTGCATCTACCACTGTTACCATCGTGTCTAGCCGGCAAAAGCGTGTCAAGTCTATGCCCATTTCTTCATCGATGTAAGAAAAAGTTTGAGCGACAGGGATTGGTTCACTAATACCTGTTGACTCAATGACGATATAATCGATATTACCAGCCTTACAAAGGCGTTCTACTTCGATTAATAAATCCTCTCTCAATGTGCAGCAAATACAACCATTAGATAGTTCAACAAGTTTCTCATCTGATCGAGAGAGCTCGCCGCCTTGCTTGACTAATTCCGCATCAATATTAATTTCACTCATGTCATTTACAATAACAGCTACTTTTAATCCTTTACGATTTTGAAGAACATGATTTAATATCGTTGTTTTTCCCGCTCCTAAAAAGCCGCTTAATACTGTAACAGGTATTCGTTTATTCATTTGTTTCTGTCCTTTTGAAAATGCTCATTTTGTTTTCCGCCTCACTTAAAAGTAATCATTACGATTTAAAACTTAAAAAATTATTTTGTTTCTCTATGAAGGGTATATTTCTTTAATCGAGGAGAATATTTTTTTAATTCCAATCGGTCTGGATTTGTTCGTTTATTTTTTGTAGTGATATAGTTTCTGTCACCTGTTTCAGTACAGGCTAAGGTGATTTTCACACGCATAAGTGATATGATCCTCCTTTAATTCGTAATAGTTACGATTTGTATTTTAAAATGATAAAGGCTGATTGTCAAGCTTAGTATCAAATGATCAATGCCAAATCACAAAACAAAGGGGTATCGAATTTTAATTGATACCCCCATCCTTTAATAAAAGTCACCGAGTTCTTGTTCGTAATCACCTTCGTACTGCTGGACATCACTAGGGATCTCTTGGAGAAAGGCTAGTCCTCCTAGTACAAGCATCAAAATGATGGCGATGAATGAGAGAATGACTGCGGCAATACTTGAAATGGCGAACAGTGTCTGCATTTTCATCATCTTAGCATATTGTTCTAACAAGTCTTCGTAAGAAGTATCAGGAGCTTGAATCAATTGTTCAGCTGCTTTCACAGATTTTTGTACATGTATCCCCATCATAATGAGGAAAACGCCAAGGGCAGCAGGAAGAACAAGCCAAAACCCAATAAGGATCGAAAGTCCACCTGAAATATAGAGAAAGATACTACCAACTTTTCCCCACTTTGCTATTGAATGAAGAGATTGAATGATTTTTTCAGTTTGTTGCAATCGTGTTCACTCCTTTATGTATTCACTCTTTATCATACTTGAGCAAGTAGTACTTTAGGAAGAGTGAATGTTGAACAATTAAATATGTTTTATCTTCACTTTACTATTTATGGATAAATAAATTATTTTCAAATAAGAAAAAAGTAACATTTACTATGATTTTTAACGACAAATTATGTCATAAATAAGGATAGTAGTTAAAAATAATTAGTAAAAATATCAAAATATGTTGTTAGTTGTCTTTAGATTGGTTATTATTGTGTTGTATTACCATAAAAATTGGAAGGTGGAATTTATATGTTAGATCGGTTTTTAAACAAAATGACCAATGTTCAACCTGCAGCTGCTAGATGCATTTTGCAAAAATTAGTAACTTCTTGCAAATCAGCACCAACTTGTTTCCTTCAAGGTGTTGGAACTTTCCGTTACTACGTGGATCGTGACACAGGTGAGATTTGTACTAGCCAAGAACGCGTTAGATGCGGCTGCTAAATCTAGGTATCTTATTTAATAGGATGTGAACGCATGAGCATATCTTCAATTTCATTCTTAACAGATGCTATGCAGACGTCGAACAGTCGTCAAGCGGGCCAGACATCAAATTCTTTTTTAACCCAAGCTGCGCAAATTGTTCAAGGCGACCATTCTCCAGAAGAGAGAAAGGCATTATTTCAACAACTGACTTTAGTTCAGCAAGGAAAAGATTTAGAGCTTCATGTTTCTAAATTAAAGGAACTAGAGGAAGAGGTTCAAAAAGAGGGGTCTTCTTCGTCCGTTACTGTGAATCAGCACGGTGATCAAGTAGACATTTCAAATGAAGCTCGCAGTGAGTTTGAACAAGCTGAGGAACAAGCATCAGCTTCAGGTGAAGCTAGTGAAATCGCTACAGGGGAAAAAGATAAGGATGTTCAGCCAAATCCACAATAATAAATAATGAGGCGTGTGTTTGATACTCTTCACATGCCTCATTTATCTTTATTTTGCAGGCAACCTTGAATAAAGACCATCCGGAAAAGGTGCCGCATATGAGATTGTTTCATCGTCTTCTACCATGATGTAATATGGAAACTCTTGAATCTGGAATGCCTCTATCAATTGCTCATCTACCGGGATAATTCGCATGTTGGTTTGGTTATCACGATATAATTCTTGATCCTTTTCTTGCCCATTCTTTAACAAGATACTAAATGAGACGTTTAATTTACGCTGTTCTTTCGTTTCTAGGAATTGTTCAAGTGACGGGATGCAGTGCGGACATGCTGTGTCAGTGAAAATAAGTAATTGCTGCATTTGACTTGTTTGCAGCAGATCATTCATATGAATGGGTGATGGTTGTTCGAGAAGCGGATGCACAAGTTTTTGTCCAACATGTTGAATAGGTAAGATGATCAGCTTCATCTGATGTTTTAAATAAGTGATGACTCCGACAGTTAATAAAAGACTGCAAAGAATAAGAGTGAGCTGTAAAAGTAAGATTGAATTCATCGTATATCGTCCTCTCAGAGTGAAGTTACGCAAAGCTATCATAATACAAATATCAAAAATATGTCAATTATACTAAATGGTGTAAGGTGGAGCATTTGATGAGTACAGTAAACCATTGTTTATATGCAATCTCCTATACTTGGAAAAGAAGTCGTTCTTATCTTCTTTTAACCTTGTTGGTCCAAGTGATCGTTGGTTTTATGCCCTTGGCTAGCGTCTGGATTATTCAAACATTGATTAATGAAATTATTTTATTTATGACTTCTTCAGGAGACATCCAAAAGGTTTTGTGGTTATTTGGGTTGCAAATGGTCATTGTGGTTTTAGGATATGGGCTTCAGTTCATTCTTCAGCTTAGTCAGCAGAAAGCGACAAATCTGATTGGTTTGCATTTGAAGGGTGAATTGCTTCAGAAGGCGATAAGGCTTCCGTTTATTACGTTTGAACACCCGTCTTTTTATAATGAAAGTCAACGTGTGATGAACAGTCATCAGCACGTTCTGAGTATGGTCAGGAGTATTTTCACAATCATGAGCGCGTTGATTACTGTTGTATCACTTCTCATTTACATGGTCGGTATCCACTGGGGCTTGGCGGTCATTCTGATCGTGTTTACCCTGCCTGTCTTGTGGATTGAACTTTTTTTTGGAGGTGCGCGTTATCAATTAAACCGCATGTTAACTGCCAATGATCGAAGAGAAATGTATGTGTCCGATCTTGTAGCACAAAGAGATTCTCTGAAGGAAATACGTTTATATGGAATAGGGAATTATCTTCTTCAAAAATGGAAAGGTCATTATGTAAAAAGTGCAGATGAGAAATATAAATTGCTTAAACGACAAGTCCGCTGGGAGATGGCGGGCGGATTGCTCATGACCTTTGCCTATGTGTGCTGCGGTCTTTTTATTGTCTTTCTTATTTTCCAAAAAAAAATCGCGGCGGGGACGTTTGTCGCTGTGCTGCAAGCTGTACAAAACATTCAAAGTGGTTTTCAAGATTTAACGAGGGAATTCTCTAGTTTATATGAAACGAGTCTTTATGTTGATGAAATGAGAACTTTTCAAAAGAGAGAAGAGGAAATTCATGAACAGTCAGAAAGTGCAGCATCGCTTCGGAGGATCGAGCATATTCAGTCCATCACACTAGAAAATCTCTCTTTTACTTATCCGAATATGAAAACGCCTGCTATTGAGCATATACATTTTCATATCAATAAAGGTGAACGTATAGCATTAGTCGGGGATAACGGATCAGGTAAAACCACCTTGATCAAATGTTTGACCGGCTTATACGATCCAGATCAGCCGAATATGCAGAAAGTCAATGGTGAGTCTATTTCCACCATTCATAAAAGGTCATATCATGCTAGAATGTCTGTTCTTTTTCAAGATTTTATGAAGTACGAATTCACTGTGAAAGAAAACATTGGGTTTGGCCGTATCGACGATATAGATGAGGAAGAGCGAATGATTTTAGCTGCGCGGCAAGCAGGTATAGAAAAAAGAATCAATCAAATGGAAGAAACGTATGATGCGCAGCTTGGCCGCTTTTTTGAAGAAGGCCATGAACTGTCTGGTGGACAATGGCAAAAGCTTGCGATGGCGAGAACCTTTTTTAGAGAGAGTGATTTTATCATTTTAGATGAACCAACTTCTGCTCTCGACCCACTGTCGGAGATTTCACTCATTCGAAAGTTATTCGATCATACGCAGGATCAAGGTGTTTTGTTTATTACACATCGTATGGGAGCGGCCCGCTTAGCAGACCGTATTATCGTTATGAAAGATGGTGCTTTCGTCGAAGAGGGGAACCATGATGAGCTTATGACGCTAAACGGAGAGTACAAAAGGCTTTACGAGGCACAATCTCAACTATTTCAACAAAAGGAGATGGTGTAAGGTGAGTGTCTTTTATTTCATAGGTGTCTATCTACTAGGAATCATTTTTGCAGGTGCATGGCTGGATAAAGTGAGAAAACAGACGGAGCATGTGCAGCAGATGAATGCTTATCGGCTGATGCCTCCATCTTTCGCAGCACCAATGTTTTATTTATTTTTGTCTGTTGAACTGGTTTGTACTGTTCATTTGTTCATTTGGAACATGTCTCTCGTACCTGCGATTGGTCTTACAGCACTTTTATGTATCTATACTGGAGCGGTCACGTTCAATTTATTGAGAGGGCATCGTGATATTTCGTGCGGCTGTGGAGGTCTTCTTGAAAATGAACGCCTTCATTGGGGGATTGTGATTCGAAATGTGCTGATGCTGGCTCTTGTACTGGGGTTATTTTATGTGCATTCCTATGTAGTGACGATTCCATGGCACTTCAAAATCATTTGTTTTCTAATTGCAGTGGCTGTCTGTTTCATCATAGCGGTCAGTCAAGAAATCATGTTATTCAAGCGAAAGTGGATCAATCAATTTGGATCAATTATAGAAGGAGATAAAATGAAATGACAGATATTTTATTAATCATTGTGTTATTGATTGTCATTGCTCAGCTGGCTGTGGTGTTTCTGCTTGCCCGTTTTATCGGGAAATTTATGAATAAAATAAAAACCCTTGATGGGATTGAGTTGAAGGAAGCAGAAGTGGGTGATCCGGCCCCGCTATTTCGAAACTATACGCATTTAGGGGAAAAGGTGATTTTAAAGGAATATTTGCAAAGCGGGAGAGCCGTGATGCTGTTATTTGTGAATTCTACTTGTATGACGTGCAAAAGCATTTTGGCTGATATGCAGCAGCAGATCTCTAGTGATGATGCTCAGTTCATTTTTATTAATGGAGATGAACAAGCGGATGATGCGTCGCTTCTTCAATTGCTGCCGGATCAAGCCGTTTATATGCGCTCTTCACAAATCATGGAGCTGTATGGGGTAACTGTTGTCCCGCAAGCGATTCTCATTGATGAACACGGAATCATCCTGCAAAGAAAATCTCTTCAAAATGCGAAACAGTTTGAACAGCTGTTGCACGTTTCATAAAAAAGCGTCTTTTTGATTTAGAGACGCTGCAACGTGTAGACAAACCCTCGCATTCGCCCGCAGTCCTGCGTGCCGGAGCTTACGAATGTCAAATTCGCTCCGCTGCGTCCTAGATTTCAAAGGTTTTCTATCACGCTGAAGAGAAGACAAAGGGCTAAAATACACATCATTTTAGCCCTTTGTCAACAATCTGAATGGTTAGAGATACTGGTTTTATAATTCTTTTCCTAGTATATCTAAATCGTACCTGCTGCCGTCCATTTCTGCGATGCGTGGCAGGTGTCCCCAAGTCTCAAAGCCGTGTTTTTTAAATAGTCGAATGCTGGCTTCGTTGTGCCCGAAAATAAAGGCAAGCAATGTTCGGATGCCTAATGAGGGCGCCAATTCAATGGCCTCTTGTAAGAAAAGCGATCCTAAGCCTTTTCCTCGATAGTCTTGGTTCAAATAAATACTCAATTCAACGGTTCCGTTGTATGCAGGTCTGCCGTAAAATGTTTCAAAGCTGAGCCAGCCATAGATATTTCCTTCTTCATCTGTTTTTACATAGAGAGGTCTTTTCTCTGAATGATTCAAAAACCATTGCCTGCGGTCTTCAACTGTAACAGGTTCTGTATCGGCGGTCGCTTCTCTTGAAGCAATGGTTGAATTGTAGATATCGACGATCGCTTTGAGGTCATCTTCTGTTGCAATGCGGTTGAAAGTTTTCACAATAAAGTCCCCCATCTTTTTTTCATTCATCATACATATTATCGATGCGATTGCGCAAAATAAAAAGAAAAATGATTTCGTGTGTATATATTTTTTGAAAAGTGTTCAGAATGTTGCTGAGGTGATGAAAAATGAGAGAGGAAGAAAAGAAACGTACTTCCAAAATCACAAAAGTTCAGCAATTTTTCCGTAAGCGCTGGGTATTCCCTGCTATTTACTTGGTCAGCGCAGCGGTCGTGTTAACAGCAGTTCTTTGGTATCAAGCTGTATCAAAAGATGTGAAAGATCAACTATCTGATGGAAATCAAGCAGGACAAGAACAGCGTGATGATGCCGTTGAAGTTGGAAAGCCAATTGAAAATGTTGCAATGCCGGTCCAGAATTCTGATAATGTTTCTGTCGTGAAAAAGTTCTATGAAGCAGATGCTGATCAAAAAGAAAAAGAAGCAGCACTTGTAAACTATAATAACACCTATACCTTAAGCAAAGGTATTGATCTTGCAGATAAAGATGGCAAAGTGTTTGATGTCACAGCTGCTCTTAGTGGAACAGTGGTTCAAGCGAAAAAAGATCCAGTTCTCGGTCATGTCGTTGAAATTGAACATGAAGATGGATTGTCAACTGTTTATCAATCGTTGTCGCAAGTGAGTGTAAAAGAAGGCGATGAAGTGAAGCAGAATGATGTTATCGGTGCTTCAGGTAAAAATCTTTATGGTGCTGAAAGCGGTAACCATGTCCATTTTGAAATTCGTATGGAAGGTTTAGCTCTCAATCCACTTAGCTTCATTGATAAGCCCGTTTCTACTATTGAAAAAGCAGCACAAGAAGTGACGGAAGAAGCAAAAGAACCTGCTCAGCCAAAGGCTGATGAAAAAACGAAGGAACCTGCTGCTGAAGATAAGGCCAAAGAGCCTGCTGGAGAAAAATCTGAAGAAAAGTCTGATGAGAAGGGGAAATCCTCTGATCAAGAAAAGTCTTCAGATTCCTCTAAAGACAGCAGTCAGTTAGAAGAAACAAAACAATCTTAATGTCTTGCAAGATCCTCTGTGTAGATGACTACACAGAGTTTTTTTCTGTCTTAAAAAGATCCTCCGCCACGCGGCGGAGGATGTACTATAAGGCTATAAGGCGGCAGGTCCTTCTTCACCTGTTCGGATGTTAATTGTATTTTCTATTTCATATATAAATATTTTCCCATCCCCTGGTTCGCCTGTGCGAAGTACTTTTTGTGCTGTTTCAACGACCTGTTCGACAGGTACCTTGCTCAGGACGATTTCGATCTTTAATCGTTCGTACACGTTGCTTTCCTTTTTGACGCCGCGGTATAGCTCTGTATGTCCCTTTTGTAAGCCGCAGCCGTGCACATTTGAAAAGGTAATAGAGGTGACACCAATCTTTCCAAGCTCCACCTTTAATGTTTCAAAATTAGCTGGACGTGTGACAATCTCCACTTTATACATTTTGCTCATCGAGACACCCCTTTTTCTTTAATCTTGATATGCTTTTTCGCCGTGCATGGTTAAATCAAGACCCACTGATTCTTCTTCTTCGGTTGCTCGAATCTTGAAGAAGATATTGACGACTTTGATGATCACGTATGTTACAACAGCAACAAAGGCGTAAGTGGCAACAATGGCGACAACTTGCTTCCAAAGTAAGCTTGGATCTCCGTAAAATAAGCCATTGGCTCCGCCATCATTGACAGAGGTTGTTGCGAAAAGTCCTGTTGCAATGCCTCCCCAAGTACCACCAATTCCATGAAGGCCGAATGCATCAAGGGCATCATCATAGCCGAATTTGGCTTTGAGGGAGAAGACTCCCCAGAAACAGACGATCCCGCCAATGATTCCTATAATAATAGAAGCAAATGGAGTAACAAAGCCTGCGGCAGGTGTAATGGCGACAAGACCTGCAATGGCTCCAGAGATGGCGCCAAGCATTGTTGGTTTTTTGTTGATCATCCACTCGACTAACAGCCAGCCGATGATTCCTGCGGCAGCTGCTGTATTGGTGTTAATAAAGGCAAACATGGCGACGCTGTCTAACGTCAGGGCGCTCCCAACGTTAAAACCAAACCAGCCAAACCAGATGACAGCTCCGCCAAGAAGTGTGTAGATCAAGTTATGCGGGGAAGAACTTGCTGCTTCTTTTCGCTTCCCAAGAACAATTGCAATGATTAGACCGGCAACACCGGATGAGATGTGAACCACGTTTCCTCCAGCGAAGTCAAGCGCGCCCATTTCTCCAATCCAACCACCGCCCCATACCCAGTGTGCGACTGGCGCGTATACAAATGTGACCCAAAGGAGTGTAAACACGATCACTGCCGAGTAACGAATACGTTCGGCAAAGGCACCTGAGATGATGGCTGTTGTTAAGACGGCAAAGGTCATTTGGAACATCATGAACAATGAATGTGGGATGGTATCGCTATATGAACCAGGCTCAAAGCCCACGCCTTTTAACCCAACCCATTCAAAGCCCCCGATCCATGCATTGCCTGGCGCAAAAGCCAAGGAATAGCCAAACACGATCCAGACGATCGAGACGATGGCCAGTGATGTTAAGCTGTGCATTGTTGTACTTAACACGTTTTTACTTCTCACAAGTCCCCCGTAGAATAAAGCTAAACCCGGTGTCATTAACCACACGAGTAGTGTGCAGAAGAACATAAATACTGTATCACCCATTTGCATGCTGCATTCCCCCGAATCATTCAGAATTAATTGATTTCTTAATTCTTCATTATAGAGAGAAAAGTCACATATAACATATACATGTAAGTTTATCTAACATGGTTTTTGGTTATGTTCAATATAAATGGATGAAACGTTCGTAAAAAATGAGAAAAAACGTGCGTTGATCACGAAAAATAAAGGTCGTTTGACCTATAAAATGGAGCTGAGAAACAGTTTGGTTCGCTCCTCTTGAGGGGAATCGAACAATTCCGATGGGATCCCTTCTTCGACGATACGTCCTTCGTGCATATAGACGACACGATCGGCGACTTCTTTTGCAAAGCCCATTTCATGTGTAACTATGACCATTGTCATGCCTTCTTTTGCGAGGCTTTTCATGGTTTGCAGC
Source organism: Bacillus sp. MC1252 (assembly GCF_056838025.1). Classification (NCBI taxonomy): domain Bacteria; kingdom Bacillati; phylum Bacillota; class Bacilli; order Caryophanales; family Bacillaceae; genus Bacillus; species Bacillus sp. MC1252. The sequence continues at coordinate 3,270,178 of NZ_CM166369.1, read as the reverse complement.
ACCTCGCCTACAAGCTCTGGGTCAAGGGCAGACGTAGGCTCGTCAAATAACATGACATCAGGTTTCATGGCGAGAGACCGTGCAATGGCAACACGCTGCTTTTGGCCGCCTGATAGTTTAGAAGGATACACCTTGGCTTTATCCGCAAGTCCGACTTTTTCTAACAAGACTTTGGCTTCAGCGATGGCATGTGCTTTCTTTGTTTTCTTCACCATCAAAGGCGCTTCGATGATGTTTTCAAGCACAGTTTTGTGCGGAAAGAGATTAAAATGCTGAAACACCATGCCTATTTTTTGTCTCATTTCGTTTAGTTGATCACGCTTTGGTTGAACAGGGCTGCCATCGATGATGATCTGACCGTCATTTTTTATTTCTAAAAAGTTCATACAGCGGAGCAAGGTGCTTTTTCCAGAGCCGCTCGCCCCAATTAAGACGACGACATCATTTTCATACACGGTGAGATCGATATCCTTTAAGACATGAAGATTCCCGAAGTATTTATTGAGTTTTTCAACACGAATGATTTCCTTTGATTCTGTCATGCTTCTCCTCCTAATGGTCACTGACTGAAAGTTTCTTCTCAAAGGTTTGGACAGCGAATGTTAACAGCAGGACAAGAACTAAGTAATAGACAGCCACAACAAGTAAATACGTCATATTGTCAAAGCTGTTGGAGCCTTGAGTGGTGGCTACGTTAAATAGTTCATTGACGCTGATAAAGGCGGCAAGTGATGAGTCTTTTAACCCGATAATGAACTGATTACCGAGAGGGGGAAGGGCGCGCCGCATCGCTTGCGGGAGAATGATACGTCTCATGGTTAAAAAGCGGCCCATTCCAAGAGAACGTCCTGCCTCTTTTTGACCTTGGTCGATTGATTGGATGGCGCCTCTGAATATCTCTGCTATATAGGCACCATTATGAAAGGCAAGTGCAATGGAAGCAGCCCAGAAGTCAGGTATATTTAATTCCGTGAGTCCAAAATATAGGATAAAGATTTGCACAATCAGTGGTGTTCCGCGTACAAGAAAGATATAGGCATTGGCGATATATCCGAAAATCGCGACGCGGGATATTTTCAGTAAAGCAAAGAAGAGCCCAATGAACATACCGATGAAGATGCTGATCACAGTTAGTTGTAAGGTGAGCAGCATCCCCTCTAAGAAAATGCCTCTAGAATCAATCAGCGTCTGAAAAAAGTGTGATAGGGTAGGCAAAATAATCATCTCCATTTGAAGAAAGTGCGCCTGGAAAAGGGCGCACAATCGTGGTTTTAATCCTGTTTAACGGTAATATCTTCGTCAAAATACTTTTCGCTAATTTGTCTTAATGTTCCGTCTTTTTTTAGTGCATCAATCGCATCGTTGATCTCTTCTATGAGCTGTTTATTCTCTTTTGACACAGCGATTGCTTGCTCACTTTGTCCGAGTCTTTCCTGCGCTTCGATTTTTAATTTTTTCTTCATGGCTTCTGCACCTGTGGCAAAATCAGTCACGACCGCATCGTGTTTTCCGTTGGCTAGTGCTTCTAAAGCGACCACATCACTATCGTAATATTTTGGTTCCTGCCCGCTATGTTCTTTCGCAATATCAGCGTAGGACGAGCCTTTTGATACAGCGATTTCTTTGTCTTTTAAGTCATCAGCACTTTGAATGTCTGCTCCAGGTCTTGTGAAGATTTGCGGACCGGAATAGTAGTAGGGTTTAGAAAAAAGGACGTGTTTTTTTCGTTCCTCATTGATGGTATGACTCGCAACTGCCGCATCAAATTTCCCTGCTTTCACGCCTTCGACAATACCTGCGAATTTATATTTTTTCTGTACAGGCTCGAGACCGAGCTTGTCGCTAATCGCGTTGCCTACATCGATATCAAAGCCGGACATCTCGTTTCCATCCATGTAACTGAATGGGTGAAATTCCCCTGATGCTGCAAAAACAAATTTTCCATCTTCCAAAATCGGCGACCCTTTCGCTGTAGAATTACGTTTATCTCCGTTCCCATTTGTTTCATCTGAACCACACGAAGACAGAAGTAATACTGCAACCGAAAAAAGGGCTGGGACCCAAAACCGTCTTTTTTTAATAATATGCTTCTCCTCCTTTTCAGCCGTTCTCCTATAAGGAGAAAGTAGGCTTTCAAACACGAAATGAATATTACCATCTCTTCCTCATATTCTCAATTTTGTATGTGCTTTTCTAAGGTGCTCCCTTTTTAAAATGTATGTCTTGCTGTTCCAAGAGAGAACTTGAATTGATAAGGGTAAAAAAGGGAAATGAATCTCATAATAACGGAAGGATAGGCAAAGAACATGGCATATAACAAAGAGGGGGGTCGGTGTATGAACAAGTGGAGAGACAACCGAAAGGTCTTTTTGACCGCTATTGCCTTTGGAACGATGTTAAATCCACTGAATTCCTCGATGATTTCTTTGGCCTTGCATCAAATTCAGCATGAGTTTGGTTTGTCGTTTACGACCGTATCCTGGCTCATTTCAACTTTTTATTTAGCCAGTGCGGTGACGCAGCCGGTGAGCGGCCGGATTGGGGATCATGTGATGAGCCGGAGAACATTATTTTTATTTGGGTTGGCTCTCGTGGCCATTTCGGCCATTTGTGCCCCTTTTGCCCCGACTTTTGCGGTGCTGATTGTGATCCGGCTGTTGCAGGCGATTGGAAGTAGTGCCATTTATCCTTCGGGTGTTGGACTCATTCGGGATCATATTAAGGAAAGACAGGGATCGGCATTAGCGGTATTGTCCATTTTTGCTTCAGCGATGACAGCACTCGGACCGACGCTTGGCGGGTTTTTGATGACAATCGGCGGCTGGCCGGCTATCTTTTTAGTGAATCTGCCTTTTATTCTGATTAGTTTCTTTCTTGGGCTATCTTTGTTTCCGAAGGAGCAGAAGAAGAGAAAGCTCCGCATAGGAGAGACTGTACGAAAGCTCGATTTGCCAGGGATGCTTCTTTTTACAGCTTGTATTGTACTCCTGCTTTCATTTTTATTATCACTTGCAGATGGTATTCAGTATGTACAGGGCATTCTTTGTCTCCTGAGTGCAGGTGCTTTTATCTGGTGGGAATATCAGGTGGATGAACCGTTTATTCAAATTCGGATGTTTCGCAAGGAGAAGCGGCTGTCATTTGTGTATGTGCAATTTATCATCTTAAATATTTTTTTCTATTGTCTCTTTTTTGGTTTGCCGAGTTATTTCCAAGATGAATTAGGCTGGCGTGTGGAGATGACGGGTCTTTTTATGCTGTGTATGTCTGGGGTGAGCATCATTGTGTCGCCGCTGACAGGAAAGTGGGTGGATCGCGGGGATGAACGACATCCGATTTTAGCAAGCACAGTATTGATGCTGGGTGGAGCTTCTGCGATGACATTCTTTTTTATTCCTGCGCCCTTATGGGGGAAAGGAGTGGTTCTTGCGTTACTTGGACTTAGTTACGGCATTGGAAATGTGGCGCTTCAAGCTGCAATGCTAAAAGCGAGTCCTCAGCAAATGATTGGTACATCCTCCGGGCTTTTTCAAACATGCCGGTACCTTGGTTCCATTCTGTCATCTGCCGTGCTTGGCATGCTGTTTGGTGAGGAAATCGCTGGTTCACATTTTGAGCAGTTAGGGTGGACGTTAATCATCATTTCTCTTATTGGCATTGGCGTAAGTCTTTATTTTTCAAATATGGTCAGAGGGAGACAGCCCATAAAAAAAGCGGCCGGATAAAGTGGAAGAAGAATCTTCATCACTTTATCGCAAGCCGCTTAAGAATTGGACAGGTCAGAGCCCTGATCCTTTTGCTTCCTTCTGAATATTTTCCCCATCATTGTCTCATAGAACGTCACGATGCGATCAATTGGAGAGTCAAAGAACTTCCATAATTTATTCATGATAAAGACAACCACAATCGATACGACCAAGCTGCCTAAGACATCAAGTGGATAATGGTGCCCGACCCAGATGCGGGAGAACCCTGTAAGTAATCCAAAGACGAGCAAAATGTTGCCGAGCTTTTTATTACGGGATCTAATGGCTAATGAAAGAGCCAGTGCGCCTGTTGTATGGTCACTTGGGAAGGAAGCATCTGCTGAGTGCGGGATGAGTGTGTCGACTTTATGCGCCACAAACGGCCGCTCTTCATAATAAAACAGTGTAATAGCAAAATTGACGATGAGTGCCACGATGCCTGTTACACCGGAGAAGAAGACATGTTTCTTAAATTTGTGATTACCTAAAAACCAGCATATCAATAAGACAAGGGCATACACAAGAATGGCCTTTTTCGTAATGAAAATCATGGCCTGATCTAAAAACTCAGAATGATGAGCCATCCCGTGTATGACTTTAAACAATTCGTAATTCAAAACATCACCTATACCTTCGCTTAACGCCAACTATTTTTCAAACAAGCCTGTATGCTTTATTTGAAATATCCTATATTTTAGCATGTTTCCGGTGAAGTTTAAAACAGAATCCTATTCTGATAGTGAGACCTTTTGTGCTTTTGCTTCTTGGGGTTTTCGTTCGCTCCAGTAAAAAACGCCCATGCTTAGCAAGACAACGATGCCTGCAATGAGATACACATTTGAGAAGTCTGTGAAGCTGACAAGAAGACCAAATACAAATGAACCAGCAGCAATGCCAGTATCATATAGTGTAAAGAAAGTGGCCGTTGCATAGCCCGTACGGTGAGCTGGAGAGTGCTGAATCGCTAGTGTTTGCAAACAAGGCACCAAAGATCCATAGCCAAGGCCAATCACAGCGCCTGATAAAAGAAGCATTGTCGCTGAATGTGTAGCCGTCAGCATCCATAAACCTATTGCAAAAAGGGCAATGGATGGATAGATCACAATGTGAGGTCCTACTCGGTCAAAAAGTCTGCCTGTAAACGGACGTGATCCAAGCATCGCAGCCGCAAAAACAATGAAAAAATAACTGCTTGCATCCATCAGATGAAGTGAATTGGCATAAACTGAAATAAATGAAATGATTGGCGAATAACAGAAGGAAATAATGATTCCGACTGCCGCTGTTTTTAATGCACCTTTTTCAAACAGGTGAGAAAAAGTGAATCGAAAGACGACGCTTCCTCCGTTTTCGGGCTCTGGCTGTCTAATCATGATAGTAAAAGCTGCTCCGATGGTCACGATGATGGAAAAGAGAAGGAATAAGGAATGGAATCCTACTTTTCCTACTTGATTCAGTGCGATAAACGGACCAATGACCACTGCGAGGTTCATTGACATCACAAAGTATCCTAAGCCTTCCCCGCGTTTGTTTTTCGGGATCATATCGGCAGCAATGGCACTCGCTACTGTCGTCAAAATGCTAAAAAAGATTCCTTGTACAAAACGCAGCATGAGCAGCGGTTGGAATTGATCAATCGGAATGTATAAATAAGTGAGTAAGGCAAAAGCCGTTGAAGAGAAAATTGCCATGCGTTTTTTGCCGAATTTCTCAATAATGGCTCCGGAAAACGGTCTCGTCACAATGGCGGATAATAAGAAGACCGTCACAAGGAGTCCGCCCTGTGTTTCTGTTCCATTTAGTTCATCCATTGTGTAAATGGGCAACAATGTCAAAAGGGCATAAAAAGAGGTGAATGTAAATAAATTCACCAGGACAATCATGATAAAGTCTCTCGTCCAAATGCGTTCGTTCATGATGTATGTCACTTCCTATTCAGTTGATAATTTGTGTAAAAGGGTATGGAGGAGTTGTTTTTCTTCGTAGGTAAAGTCTGAAAGACATTCTTCTTCAAATTGTTCTATCGTGTGCTTAATTTCTTCAAATCGAGCTTTTGCATCATCTGTCATCACGATGAGATTTTCACGTTTGTCTTTTCCTTGTACGCGCTTCACCCAGCCGTTTGCTTCTAGACGGGTGACGGTTCTGGTAATGGTTGGTGCTTCGACGTTCAAATATGTCCAAATGTCTTTTTGTGTTTTCGGGCCGAATGTATCCAAACAAAAAAGTACAGTCCACTGGGACATGTACAAGTCATAAGCAGCAAGCGCTTCGTTCGCCTTTTTAGACAGCAGCCTGGCGCTTTGATGTATTTGATGTAAACACTCTCTGTTTAACGTATCCATATGCTCACCTTTATTAAATATTTATCTAGGTAAATAAATTCACCTTTTCTATTTTACGTGCTTGATCCATGCTTGTAAAGTGAAAATTTTCGCCACCCGAAATGAATTTTTTATTTTGCCTTTTCTGATAAATCCCTTGTCCCATCTTCATTTTTAGCATATTCCCTATGCAATGCTAATACACTGTTACAAACCTGACAAAGAGAGTGTTTGAGGTGAGGGATCGTGTTTGGCATTTACTACCTAATGGATGAGAAATTACGACGAACAAGCGCTGCTAAAAATGGATAATCTTCATACGGATCTCATTTCACACTTCTCACATCCATTTTAGGGAGGTCGAGTGGTGTGCACGATTACATCAAAGAGCGAACAATCAAGATAGGAAAGTATATCGTGGAGACAAAGAAAACCGTTCGTGTTATTGCGAAAGAATTTGGAGTCTCTAAAAGTACTGTACACAAGGATCTAACAGAAAGACTGCCAGAAATTAATCCAGATCTGGCTAATGAAGTGAAGGAGATACTGGATTATCATAAATCAATCCGCCACTTGCGAGGAGGAGAAGCCACCAAGTTAAAGTATAAAAAAGAAGAAATTTTAGAAGGCGAGCCTGTGAAACAGTAAGCTTAGTTCTTTGTTCATAAACATGATATATATATCTTCCTCATATCGGTAGTTTCTAACCACAAATTTTGTAAAGACTTTTGTAAAGAAATATCTTTTTTTCTGCAAATTATGATAGAATATATAATTAGGGCAGAATGTGGTATTTGCTATGGAAACAGATTTTCAAGGAGGATATATATAGATGTTTGCTAGGGATATTGGAATTGATCTTGGTACTGCCAATGTACTGATTCATGTCAAAGGAAAAGGAATTGTGTTGAATGAACCATCTGTAGTAGCACTTGACAAAAATAGCGGGAAAGTACTGGCTGTTGGAGAAGAGGCTAGACGTATGGTTGGACGTACGCCTGGGAATATTGTTGCGATTCGACCATTAAAAGATGGCGTAATTGCTGATTTTGAAGTAACGGAAGCAATGCTCAAGCATTTTATTAACAAATTAAATGTAAAAGGGCTGTTCTCTAAGCCTCGTATGCTCATCTGCTGCCCAACAAACATTACATCTGTTGAGCAAAAGGCGATCAAAGAAGCTGCTGAAAAAAGCGGCGGGAAGCATGTATTTCTTGAAGAAGAGCCAAAAGTAGCAGCCATTGGTGCTGGTATGGACATTTTTCAGCCAAGTGGAAACATGGTCGTAGATATTGGAGGCGGAACGACAGATATTGCTGTCATCTCTATGGGTGACATTGTAACCGCCTCTTCTATTAAAATGGCTGGAGACAAATTTGATCTGGAAATTTTGAATTACATTAAAAAAGAGTACAAGCTGTTGATCGGTGAGCGTACATCAGAGGATATTAAGATCCAAGTTGCAACGGTATTCCCAGACGCACGTAACGAAGAGATTTCGATTCGTGGACGAGACATGGTGACAGGATTACCAAGAACGATTACCGTCACAAGCAAAGAAGTAGAAGAAGCATTACGTGAATCTGTATCTGCGATTGTTCAGGCAGCGAAGCAAGTTCTTGAGAGAACACCGCCCGAATTATCAGCTGATATCATCGATCGCGGAGTCATCATTACAGGTGGCGGAGGTCTTCTAAACGGGCTTGATCAATTGCTTGCAGAAGAGCTGAAAGTACCAGTTTTCGTTGCTGAAAATCCTATGGACTGTGTAGCAGTTGGTACTGGCGTGATGCTTGATAATATGGACAAGCTGCCAAAGCGTAAACTCAGCTAATGATTCCCCTCATTCTTTTTAGAAAGAATGGGGGATTTTTATTAAAGAACCCTGCAAATATGCCGATATATTTCATAGAAGATTGTGTTGAGGTCATGTGAAAGAATCTTAATGAGGTGAGCACGTGTTAAAAGGACTATACACCGCAACATCTGCCATGATCGCTCAAGAGCGGCGGACAGAAATGCTTTCAAATAATATCGCAAATGCAAATACACCAGGGTATAAAGCTGATGAAGGGGCAATGCGGGCGTTTCCAGAAATGCTGCTGAGCCGAATGGAATCAGGACGTTTCCAAGCATCCTCAGGCAAAGGCTTTAATGTCCCGCAACAAACGCCGATTGGTGGAATTAATACTGGGACATATATGCAGGAACTGATCCCTCAATTTACACAAGGAACATTAAAAACAACGGATCAAACAACTGATGTCGCATTAGTAGAAAATAATGTGCCAATCAACCCGGAGACAAATCAAAAATCAGCGCTGTTTTATGCCGTCAACACACCAGAAGGCGTTCGTTATACGAAAAGTAGTTCCATTACATTGAACGCACAAAATCAGTTGACCATTGGTGGCCGTGCCCTTCTTTCAGTGACGGGTCAGCCGATTACAGTTCAGAGTGAGAATTTCAAAGTGAACGCAGATGGTACTGTAAGTGAAAATGGACAAAATCTCGGGCAAATCGATGTACGTGTCGCAATGGACACAAGAAATCTTGCGCGTGAAGGAAATGATTTATACCGTACGGCTGATAACCAGCCCCTGCCAAGTGCAGTAAATAACGGTCAAATGTCCTATACGTTAAGTCAAGGTGTATCAGAGCTGTCGAACGTTGATGTGACAAAATCATATACAGAAATGACAACAGCCTATCGAGCATTCGAAACAAACCAAAAAGTTGTTCAGGCGTATGATAAAAGCTTAGAAAAAGCTGTGAATGAAATCGGAAGAGTATACTAATCAAGAAATGAAAGTGAAAGGAGGATTCTCATGCTTAGAACGATGATTAATGCAGCTGTGTCGATGAACGAGGTGCAAAAGCAGCTTGATATCATCAGTAACAACATTGCCAACAGTGAAACAACAGGATATCGTGCGAAAAACACCCGATTCTCAGAGCTGGTCAGACAGCAGTTTAATCAGGTAGATGAAAAAAATGAGCAGGTGGCAAACAGTCGTCTGACACCTGCTGGGCTACGGCTTGGAACTGGTACAATGGTCAATGCATCCATTAACTCATTGCAAGGCTCTATTAAAGAAACAGGCCGTGATCTTGATGTTGCATTTGGGGCGCCATCGCAGTATTTGCAGGTCAATGCCGGCGGTAATATCCGTTACACAAGAGACGGTTCTCTTTATTTACAGCCAGGCAATAACCGTAACCAAGTTCAGCTGGTTACAAGTGAAGGCCATCCGATTCTTGATGAAAACGGAAATGCGATCGTCTTAAATGCTAATTTTCGTGATATTTCCATTGATAAAAATGGACGGCTCACGGCTATTTCTAGAGATAATCAACCGAATCAGCAGGTGAATCTAGGCGTTGTACAAGTCAATAATTCTTCAGCACTCATCTCTGAAGGAGAGAATTTGTTCTCAGTAGACGGTAATTATCAAGGCGCATTAACGGCACTGAATGGGGCAAACCGCCAAGCCATTCAGCTTCAGCAAGGTGCACTTGAAACCTCAAATGTGGACATGTCTAAAGAATTAACTGATTTAATGACAACACAGCGCTCTTATCAGATGAACTCAAGAACCATTACGATGGGTGATCAGATGCTGGGATTAGTGAATACGATTAGATAATCAGCAGGCTGATGTCAGCCTCTCATGATAAAAAAGGCGGCTCTCTCAAAGTCGCCCTTTTTTTTATAAAAATCTGAGACATCTGCAAGTAGATCCTCAAGATCAATCCAGGCTTCTTTTCGTTCAAGACATGTGACGAGCGTGGCAATCTGCTCATCTGCTTTGGGCGTTTCGCTGTAGAGAAGGAATAGGATTTGGAACTTGATTCTTAATATATCAAACTGAGAAGCAACCGCTTCTTTTAGCCCTTTTTGTATATATTTCATTCCTTCATCTGTTAAATTTTCTTTAAAACAGGAACGCACAGTTTCGTAGAGACACGATACGTAGGAGTGCGCGGACTTCCGGTATGCTGGGAGACGAAGCGCTTTTTTAAAGTATTCTAGTGCTACCTTATGGCGGTTTTGTCTTGATTGAATAAAACCAGCATCATAATAAACGATTCCAAGCAGTTCTTGGTCATCAATCATTTTCACGTATTCGATAATCTCAATGAAAATAGCTTCTGCTTCCTCATATTTCTTTTGGTCGCTAAAGTTAAGGGCGAGCACAATTTTACAACGATAAATGCTATGGATATCCCCGTGCTTGGCGAAGATATCCATGGCTTTTTGAATATGACGAATCGATAACAACGAGTAGCGGTTGTTATAATAAACACCACTTGTACGAAAATGGAATTCTGCTTCCTCCAGCTCATCGTTTAGTAAGGGAAGGCGTCCTTCTGCCTTTTCAAGATAATGAATGGCGTCATTTTGATCGCTGTTTAAAGATTCGTATAGTCCGAGAAAGAAGTAAAAATAATATTGCAGTTCTTCGTTCATTTGATCCTTATGGAGCATCAGTTCATGTTTGAGTTTTTCTAAGTCCTCTGTCTGATTCATCCAGAGCTGATGACGGAATAGCATGAGTTGATAATGTAAATAAAGCTCCAGTTTCTTTGATAATTTACGTTTATGTTTTGATAGAGTTGTTTTGATATCTTCAGCCTTCGAAAAATGTCGATGCTTTAGCATTGTATACCACGAATGGAGAAGTTTTTTAATGGATTTATCGCTCATAAAATTCATTTTTACCCTCTTATTCAATCAATGATGTAATATATATTACCATATTTGTGAAAAAACAATGAGTGTAGTGTGGATTATATTTGATGACAATTGGTAATGGTAGATTCTATTTTTTACCATAAATGTGGAGTGGATATTGAAAAATGACAGCATTCATAATATACTTTGATAGGAATCAAATGAAGATCAGCCATATAGAAAAGAAGGAGAGATCAAGATATGCTTGATGCTCAGCAAATTCAAGAGATTATTCCACACCGTTACCCATTCTTATTGGTCGACCGTATTTTAGAGGTTGAAGGTGAGAAAAAAGCGGTTGGGATTAAAAATGTCACAGTCAATGAAGAATTCTTTAACGGTCATTTCCCAGGATATCCAGTCATGCCGGGTGTACTTATTGTGGAAGCACTCGCACAGGTTTTTGGAGTGATTATGTTAGGCAAAGAAGAAAACAAAGGGAAGATTGGTTTATTCGCAGGGATTGACGGCTGCCGATTCAAAAGACAGGTCAAGCCTGGAGATCAGCTTCGTTTAGAGGTTGAAGTGACGCGTCTCCGTGGTCCTGTCGCAAAAGGAAAAGCGGTAGCTACAGTAGATGGCGAAGTTGCATGTGAAGCAGAACTTACATTTTCTATCGGTCCTAAAGTATCATGATTTGCCTGGCGGTTCATCTTGCATGAACCGCTTTTTATATGGGAAAAGCTCAGTCTGAAAGGATCAGGACTTGCATTTTTGACAAAAAAACGTCATATTAGACAAAAAAAGATGAAGGTGATAAAGGATGCTGAAAGAATTTAGAGAGTTTGCAGTCAAGGGGAATGTCATTGACTTGGCTGTAGGTGTCATCATTGGGGGAGCATTTGGCAAAATTGTCACTTCTCTTGTGAATGATTTGATCATGCCGCTTGTCGGTATTATTATTGGGGGGCATGATTTTAGCGATTTAGCCATTAAAATCGGAGATGCTCAAATTTTGTATGGTAACTTCATTCAAACAGTGGTTGATTTCTTGATTATCTCGTTTTCCATTTTTATCTTTATTCGTTATTTGAATAAATTAAAACGGAAAAAGGTAGAGGAAGAAGAGGTTGTGGAAACACCAGATCAAACAGAAGTTTTACTAACTGAAATTAGAGATCTATTGAAAAATCAAAGCCAATCTAAAGATGTGCAATAGAAAAAGAGCGGCTAACCCCGCTCTCAGCGTGTAGACAAACCCTCGCATTCGCCCGCAGTCCTGCGTGCCGGTGCTCACGAATCGTTCATTTGCTTCGCTCCGATACTCGTCCTTCCTAGACTTCAAGGGCTTTCTATCACGCTGAAAAGAACAAAAGGCTAAAATAAAGTTCATTTTAGCCCTTTGTCATCAACAATCTGAGAGCGGCTGATCCGCTCTTTTTTATGTGTTTTGTTTAAAAGCATCCAGCAGTTTTTCTCCTGAAAGCCCCTCTTTGACGAGGTCTTTTAATACTTCTTCGGTTTCTGTTCTGTAACGATTTGTAATCATTTTACCATCGAGTAACACAGAAATGTTTTCTTCTAAGGCAACGATGTTTTTGACTTGGACAGATAGATGAACAGGGCGGTTGTTTTCTTTTGTGATCGTCACGAGAATCTTCACTTCTGTGTGCTGCTGAAAGAGCACCTCAAACACTTGTCTATGCTTCTTTGGAATGAGTGCCTCGATCATCCAGTGATTTTCACCGTCTTCTTTATTAATGATTAAACCGTCACGAAGGGGAATGCTGGACATTTTATCTTGCTTTGGATCAAGTTCGATTTTGAGATCAATCAGCCTAAAGGTTTTCATATTTATCACCTCACAACGTTCATTATTCGTAAGTATCATTATAGCATACAACATCTGTATAAATGAAACCGCTGCCTACTCAGAACTAGCTGTATATAAGTGAAAGGAGATGTTTTATGGAGTCCTATCAACTGCGAAAAATACATATTGGCGAGAAGAAGGAAAAAAGCAATATGCGAGTATATTCATGGGGAGACATTCTTTCATTTTGCGATGTGTACATGGAAGAAGGCGAGTCTCTCACTTTTCAATACGTCACAGAGGATCAAATGGACTGCTTTGAATTTCAATTGTCGATTCATGACGGGCGGCTTTGTTTTTATTGGTTTGCGTGGGACGGATCTGATTATATTCACATGCCTTCTAGTAATTGGATTCACTCAGATATTTTTTATCAATTTATGAAAAATAAGTATTTCGTCAAACAAAACAAGATGATGTTTTATACTCAAGCGGTAAAAAACAAAAATTAAAGAGGGAATAGAGAATTTGAAGGGCGATTTTGTCATTTTCATGTTTTGTCACATACGACTTTTCTCAGTAGACTAGGGGCAGTTGACAGGAAAGGAGGCCAGTCTTAAATCAAAAGGTAAACGTCTAGCACCTAATAGCCCCCCTCTAGCTAAAGCTGATAGACGTTGCCTAGTGCAAATGAACACTGCGTAATAGAACCGATGCTTCTTTGTATAGGTCATGTGTCCCCTATCATCCCCTTATGTGTATCCGGTCATGTTTCATGGCCGGGTACACTTTTATTCATTGATAAGCCGATCATCCCTTGCGAATAGTGGATACTCATTTCATAATGATGATGGATATGATCAATGGTATATCAATTGAAAATGCAGACAAAAAAGGAGAGAACGATGACAAACATTCAATTAATCGCAACGGATTTAGACGGTACTTTATTGAACAGTGAACACAAAGTGAGTCAGGAAAACGAGCAGGCATTAAAGGAAGCAGCAGTGAACGGGATTGAGGTTGTCGTTTCAACAGGAAGAGCGTATTTTGATGTGAAGTCTATTTTTGATCAGCTTGGTATGAATACGTGGGTGATTAGTGCAAATGGAGCTGTGATTCATGATCCAAGTGGACAAGTGTATCACTCAGCTGATTTACAAGAAGAAAAGGCCAAACACATATTATCATGGCTTGAGGAACGTGACTATTACTATGAAGTCTTTACGAATGAGGCCATTTTCACACCGAATCACGGCAGAGAGCTTCTTGCGATCGAAATGGATCGTTTAAAAAGTGCAAATCCAGAAACGGATCAAAGTGTTCTAAAGCAAGCGGCAGAAGTTCAATACAGCCAGTCGGGTTTTGCCTATATTGATACATATGAAGAATTGTTTCGTGAGGATCAAAAGCTTTCATTTTACAACATTTTAGGCTTCTCTTTCTTTCAAGACAGACTGAAAGCCGGATGGGATACATTTGGACATGATTCAGAGTTAACTGTGGTCAGTTCGGCTGATCATAACTTTGAGATTGGTTCAAAGGATGCGTCTAAAGGGCAGGCATTAACAAGGCTGGCAGAAAGGCTTGGTATCCCTTTAAGCCAGACAGCAGCTGTAGGAGACAGTTTAAATGACGAATCGATGCTTCAAGCAGCTGGTCTTGGGGTTGCGATGGGTAATGCAAGAAAGGATATAAAAGAAATAGCTGATCACGTCACGTTAACAAATGATGAACATGGTGTGGCGCATATGATTCGACATCTTTTGAAATAGACGAATCGGATGTATTTGTATAAATCACATAGGATAAAGCGCATTCTACAAAAGAGGAATTCAGAACTACTTCTATTTACACCTGCTGTGGAACATCATATAATTTAAATATGAATATAACCCGCTTGTAAGGAAATTAAGGAGAGTAAACGAATGGCGCTGGAATCTTATAAGTCCGAAAATCTTCATTTAATCAAGGAAGCCTTAGACTATACTCAGGTTGGCCTGACGGTGACGGACCCGTCTTTACCTGATAATCCTTTAATATATGTGAACAAGGGCTTTTTAGATATGACAGGCTATCAAGAAGCAGAAGTACTAGGGAAGAATTGTCGTTTCCTTCAAGGAGATGAAACTGAGCAAATCGCTTTAAAGCAAATTAGAACAGCCATTGAGAACAAAGAGGCTGTCACTGTTCAGCTGAAAAATCACAAAAAATCTGGACAAATGTTTTGGAACGAGTTAAGTGTGGCTCCTCTTTGGATTGATGAGAATGAAGGAAAACGTCTTTATTTCGTTGGTCTGCAAAAAGATGTTACGAAAGAGAAGGAACAGCAGGAGCTTCTTGAGCAATCGATTGATGAAGTGCTCAATATTTCTGTCCCTATTGTTCCGGTGAAGGATGGTATCTCTGTGTTACCGATCATTGGTACGTTAACAGCGCCAAGATTTGATAAAATCATCTCAACGGTCTCCACCTATATCTCTCAATCCAAGGATGATTATTTTATTGTGGATCTGTCTGGTTTATTAGAGGTGGATTCATTTGTGGCAGATGCGATCTTTAAGCTGAACGATTTGATTTTAATGACTGGCACTGAACTGATTGTGACAGGAATTAAACCAAATCTTGCGATGAAAATGGGAGAAATGAAAGAGGACTTCCGTGATTTGAATACGTATATGAACGTGAAATCTGCATTGAAAAAGCTGCAAATTTAACAATCTTCTATCATGAATTGAAATTAAAAAAGAGGACTTTTCATCAAGCTTGAGAAAAGTCCTCTTTTGCTGTGATTAAGATGATTGAGCTGCCGCACTTAATGTGAATAAATCTTCTAGTTCGTTCGTCGATAGCTCTGTAATCCAGCTTTCACTTTGGATAATTTGATCATTTAATGTTTGTTTTGTTTCGAGCATTTGATCGATTTTCTCCTCGATTGTGCCGGTTGTGATCATCTTATGGACGTGAACAAATCGTTTTTGTCCAATACGGTAAGCACGGTCTGTCGCTTGGTTTTCCACAGCAGGATTCCACCATCTATCGTAGTGAATGACATGATTTGCGGCGGTTAAGTTAAGCCCTGTTCCTCCTGCTTTTAAAGAAAGAATTAAGATGTTGAACTCTTTCTTCTGGAAGCGTTCCACCATTTTGTCCCGCTCCTGTTTTGATAAGCTGCCATTTAAAAATTGAACAGGTTCTCCAAACATCTTCTCCGCTAGCTGCTTGATCATGTTGCCCATTTCAATATACTGCGTAAAAATGAGGCAGCTTTCACCTTGTTCATGTATCGCTTTTAACAGCTCTGCTAATTTATCCATTTTTAATGAACGTTTCAGCAGCTTCACATCTGTCCCGCTTTCTTTTAAATAGAGAGCAGGGTGATCGCAAATCTGTTTGAGTCTGCCGAGCATACTTAAAATAATGGCTTTCCTCTGCATCCCTGTTAATGAAGCCATATGTTCAAATGTATCCTTGACGAGCTGCTCATATAAAGAAGCCTGCTCAGCGGATAGTGGGATGAATTCTTTTTCTTCTAGTTTCTCAGGCAGATTCAGAGCGACCTCTTCATCTTGTTTTGTTCGTCTTAATAAGAAAGGCTTGATCAGCTGCTGCAGCTGTTCAATTCTTTTTTCTTCACGATCTTTTTCAATCGGAAGAACGAATTTCTTATGAAAGCTGGTCAGGCTGCCGAGATACCCTTTGTTGACGAAGTCGAAAATGGACCAAAGCTCCGTCAAGCGGTTCTCCATCGGTGTTCCGCTGAGGGCAATGTGATGCAGCCCTTTTAATTGCCTAATCGCTCTCGATTGTTTCGTATGGGCATTCTTGATGTTCTGGGCTTCGTCTAAACAAATGGTATTCCACTTTGCTGATGTTAATTCATCGCGATCAGAATGTGAGAGCCCGTAAGACGTCAGGACAATATCTGTTGACTCGTAAGCTTTTGTAAAGTTCTCCCCTTGTGGACGTGATGGCCCGTAATGCAAGGCGACACTCAAATGTGGTGCAAATGTTTCAAGCTCTCGTTGCCAGTTTCCTAAAACAGAGGTCGGCGCAATGATGAGAGATGGAGCGGTCGTTTGCTGCTGCTCCTTCAAATAGGTGAAATATGCGATCATTTGAATTGTTTTTCCAAGTCCCATATCATCTGCTAAACAAGCCCCGAACCCATGAGATCTTAAAAATAAAAGCCAGTTCACACCGTGCTGCTGATACGGACGCAGTGTGCCTTTAAAGGACTCACTCATTTTGTAAGAAGGCAGCTCATGTGTATCATTTAACTGATGGACCAGCCCTCTTAATTGAGATGAAAGTTCAAATTGAATATGGGCAAATGACGAACTATCTAAAAGCTCTGGGATGGCTTCAGAGGATGCCTCTTGATCTGCCAGTTCACGTGACAAGATATCAGACATGTGAAGTCCTTCATTTTCGGCACGCTCCATCCATTTTTTCATTTGCTGGATGAAGGTCGGATCTATTTTTATCCATTGCCCGCGAATATTGACAAGGCGGCGTTTACTTTGAACAAGCTCGTTGAACTCATCTTCTGTCAGCTCGATGCCGTTAGTCGCAAAGCGCCAATTAAAGTCCATTAAGGCATCCATTCCGACATGCGATTCGCCTCGTGGTGTTGAGGAAATCCTTGCTTTTAGCATCATCGTGCTTTCCTTTACGATTTGCCACCATGATGGGAGCAGAATCTCAATCCCCATATTCACAAGTGTTTCACTTGCTTCAGATAGGAAGAGCCATGCTTCTTCTTCTGACATGAGCGTCGTGCCAGATGTGAAAGAGAGCCAAGGAACAATTTGACTGAATCGCTCCAGCTCTCGTGAGATTTTTTCTTCATACGGACGCCAGGATCTTTTTAATGATCGGATGCCTTCAAAGAAGTGAAGATCGCTGTTTTTCTTATCACGTAAAAACAATTCGATTTTCCAATCATCCCCGTCGTATTCCGGCTCATTTAAGCGGAGGCCGACAGTGAAAGGTGTCTCATCATCAATCCAGCCAATCGTCTCCAAAAAATCCTGCTCATCTAAAAAATGCCCTTGAAAGGATGAGAGCGCAGGCGATTGTGCAGTCATGCGGTTCCATTTGTGCTGCAGGGCATCATCATATTGAATGTAATCCTGTACAGCAAAGGAGAACCAATCAGCCGTATAGCCATCTAATATGCCTTCTTTGTCTTTAAACCGAAGTACACCTTCTGTCCATGCCTCGTAATCGGGAACGAAATCTTCATCCTCGATGAATTCGTAAATGGTAGAGGCTGTTTTCATAAGCGGCTCGGTTTCATCCGTTAATGTCACGTGACTAAAGGTATTAAATGAATTTTTTCCTAGCAGTTCAACGGTCATCCAAGGGCTTAACAGGAAGGCAGGTGTGCCAATAAAGCTCACATCTTCTAAGAACGTTCCGTAAAAAGAAGATTCGTGCCATTGGAAAAGCTGTCTTTTCATTTCATTAAGCGGAACAGGGTGTCCGTCCTCTGCTTGGGCTGAAATGGTGAAAGAGAAATCTTCTGTTTGTTCTGCATGAATGACAATTTGTTTATGGCGTGTCATCAATTAATTTTCCTTTCTTCAATTCCTCTTGGAACGCTCGCAGCCGTTTCGTTGAATCTTGCAGCTGCTTCACATATCTTTCCCAAATCGCGGTTTTTTTCGTTTTATGATAAAGCGTACGCAGTTTTTTGAGCATTTTCACAGACTCTCGATAGGCACTTCGATTCTTTTGATCGAGAAGCAGTGAGATTTCACGGTGGTAAGATGGAATGAGCGCTTCAGGCTCCTCTTTTGCAATCTGTTTGATCAGTTCCTTTTCCAATTCACTGATGGAGAAACCAACAAGGCTGTGAATCTCAATCCATTCTGCATATCGCTGCTGTGCATATAAAAGCTGACTATATTCAGTAAAAGCATAGGGCATGCAGATTTGGAGGTAGCGTTCATATAAATGATGATCCTTCGTCTGCTTAAAGTACGCATCTAAATAAAAGAAGAAATCACTGACGGCTGCTCGCAGTTCTCTGTAGGAAAGATCCAGCTGGCAATATTCTTCTAATACATAGGAGATCTCGTTATACCAAAGCTTGAGTCGTTTCCAGTCCTTGCGGTTGGTGAGATCCTTCAGCCAATTGAGCACATTTGGCAGTATATGTGCATTGAGCAGCTGTAATTGCTGAAAGAGCCTTTCGTCTTCTTTGAGCAAATAATCCATGTGCATGAGCCCGATGGTACGTTCAACCGTTTGTTCTTGCTGCTGAGCGTTCTTGAGCAATTCTGTTTCTTTTTTGACCCATTTCCCTCTATTTAATATGGTTCCCCAAATCTCCATAAAGACCGCTACTCGTTCATGCTGGAAAGGTCCGCTTATTTGAAGAAGTGTCCGAACGGCAGTTGGTGTGTTTTCAAGAAACGGATCGAGGGAAAAGGAAAGGGCGTATGTCTTCAAATGATCCACTGAATCAAAAATGGTGTTCATGAGCTGTTCTACATATGGATTCATGGAATAAAAGTCTTTTTCGGCATCGAGCCGGCCGAGGTCAATAAGCTCATGGAGCCGTAACCACACATCAATGGACGTATGAATCGCATACAAACTCTTGAATTCAGGTGAAGTGGGTGCGTGTTTTTTTAGGATCGATAAATAGCCGTAATACAAATGCTGTGGTGTTTGCTGATGCTTCGGTGTCCGTTTCAGCCAGAGATTAAATTCATCCTGGAAAAAAGTCAGCCAGCTTTGGAGTGATTGTTCGTCTGGGCGCTTCACTTGGAAGTGCTGTCGAATCAATTCTTTGCTGCGCTGTAACTCATCCTGTTCTGACCAATTTTCTGTAAAGCCGGTCACACTCTCTACTTGAGCGTATAGCGAAAAGAAGACAGCGAGGATGTGTTTACAAAGTCCTTCAGCTGGACATGAGCAGCTGCTTCTCACTGGAAACAGCACATGAAAGTGGACTCTTGCTGCCACGACATCATGTACATAAGCTGACCATTCGGTATCAGACTCTTGCTTGAGACGATATACGCTGTCCTGTCTATAAGTAATCAATGCTTTTTTGATGAGTTGTTTGTTTTCATCTGTCGCAGGAAGAAGTTCTTTGATCTGTTCGGCTGTTTGTTTGACTTCTTCTTCGTTGAAGTTGTGCTGAAGCATTTGATCCGCTCCTAACCAAGTAAAAGATTCCAATTCTTTTATTATAGCTCAATGGTGATTTATAAAAAAGTTTTTCATGAAAATGGTCATAAATTTTAAAAGCTGTCGAATGATGTATTAGAGTATTGCATAAACCAACCTTACAGCATATAATAATGAAATTAGTGGAATCGAAAGGATACAGACATGGATAATAAGGGTTTAAATCAAGAAGAGTTTTTAAAGATTTTGATGTACGCTCATGATATTGGTGAAAATTCAAATGATGTCACAACAAAAGAAATGCTTGAAAATTTGATTGCTCATATTCGAAATGGTCTTGTTTCATAAAGGTGACCCCCTGCTAGTTTCGGCAGGGGGTTTTTATATGCTTTTATGAATGGAAAGAAAACTCCCGGCATACGATGACATTATAAGCATAAGGGGTATGGGGAGCTGATGGTGTCATGAATATTGCGATTGCAGGCTGTGGGTATGTGGGGCTTGTCACGGGTGTGTGTTTAGCGGAGGCAGGACATGACGTGACGTGTATTGATATTGACCGCCGAAAGGTCATGCAGCTGAAGCAGGGAAATCCTCCGATGTATGAACCCGGGGTAAAAGAGCTGCTGAAACGGAATCTTGAGCAAGGACGAATTCATTTTCATGTCAATGGAGCGGCAGCCTACCCGCGGGCTGATGTGTTAATGATTGCCGTCGGTACCCCGCAGCAGGCAGACGGCCAAGCCGATTTGCAGTATGTGTTTCAGGCTGCAAAAGAGATGGGCATAAAAGCGAAGCCAGGTGCGGTGCTTGTGGTGAAAAGTACGGTGCCTGTAGGAACGGGTGATCAACTCGATCGTTTGATTCATCAAGAATTAGGGCGGAATGAGCCGTTATCTATCGCATCTAATCCAGAATTTTTACGGGAAGGGTCCGCCATTTCAGATACATTGAGAGCGGATCGGCTTGTGATTGGGGCTGAAACAAAAGGCGTATTAGACCAGCTAGAGGGCATGTATGCTGATTTTCATCTTCCAGTTGTGAAAACAGATCGTAAAAGTGCAGAAATGATCAAGTACGCATCAAATGCTTTTCTAGCGACAAAAATCAGCTTTATGAATGAAATTGCCTCGATTTGTGAAAAAACAGGTGCTGATGTTGAATGGGTGGCACAGGGAATGGGGCTTGATCAGCGGATCGGTTCTTCGTTTCTCAGGGCGGGCATTGGCTACGGAGGTTCCTGTTTTCCAAAGGATACAAATGCACTTGTCCAAATCGCAGGGCATGTGTCCCATGATTTTGAGCTGTTAAAGGCTGTGATCAAAGTAAACAATGAGCAGAAAGCCAGTTTTATCCGAAGTATTCAGGAGCGGCTGGGGGCTAATCTGGAAGGGAAGCGAATCGCACTTCTTGGTCTGTCCTTTAAGCCAAATACAGATGATATGAGGGAGGCGCCATCGATCCCGATTGCTCATGAGCTCCATCAATTAGGCGCGGAACTGGTGGCCTATGATCCTGTTGCCGTACGCAAGGCAGCCCGTGAACTGCCTGATCAAGTCTTTTTTGCTCAAACCATTGAAGAAGCGATAAAGGATGCCAATGCGGTCTGTATATTAACAGAGTGGGCGGATATACAGGCTTTTCCGCTCTCGGCCTATAAGAAATGGATGAGCCAGCCGCTCATTTTTGATGGTCGAAACTGCCATACGCTTGAAGCAGCAGAACGAGCAGGGGTCGAATATCATTCTATTGGACGCAGGCCCGTCTCTCCTATTTTTATGTAAAAGAAAACCGATAACAGATGATGTTATCGGTTTTTAACGTTAATGCGGAAGAATGAATCCGCCATATAAAAATGCAGCCACAATGAGAAAGGCAGGGTGCATCTTGAATTTGGTCATAAAGAAAAATGAGATGGCAGCAATGGCGAGCGATTGAGTCCAGCCAATGGCTTTCACTGCATCTCCGCCGATTTCCCATGTTAATAAAAGCATCATCATGGCAATGACAGGCTGTACGGATAAGGTCATGCCTTTTACGACATGAGATTGGCGAAAGCGGTCAATGAGCTTTAGTAATAAAATCAATCCAACAGCGGAGGGAAGTACAGTTGCAAGCAGTGCTACGATAAAGCCTGGCCAGCCCATGACATCATAGCCCACATATGCCGCAATTTTCGTAGCGATTGGTCCTGGAAGTGCATTGGCTAAAGCAAGCATATTGGAGAATCCTTCGTTCGTCATCCAATGAAAATGATTGACGATTTCTTCATAATTGAGCGGGATCGATGCAGGGCCTCCGCCATAGCCTAACAGGTTGGACAAGAAGAATGCCCAGAATAAAAAGAGAATCAGCATCATGAAGACACTCCTTTCTCTTTATTTGTTCGATTCCAGTGATGTTTCAGTTTGAAATGAAAGGCGCCATAGCATAAAAAGATGATGACAATGATTCCTGGATGAATGGATAGCACCTGAAGGCCGATAAATGCAAGAAGGAACAGAGTGACACCGAAGATCATTCCGAAGCCTTTCAGCGTTTTTTGCCCAAAATCATATGCCATGATGCCTAATAGAACGGCAATGACTGGTGTCACAGCGCCAATCATATTTTGAATGATTTGTGAGGAGCTTAAGACGCTGACAAGTGTGACAAGTGCCACCATGGCGAGACATGTCGGTAAAATATGAGCAGCTGTTGCGACAATGGCGCCGCATGCCCCTTTTAATCGATAGCCGAGGTATGCCGACATCTTAGTGGCGATCGGACCGGGTAATGCATTGGCGATGGCGAGTGTTTCTCCAAATTCGTCATCATTGATCCATTGATATTTCACCACCGCTTCATGACGAATGAGCGGTATCACGGAAGGGCCTCCGCCAAAGCCGAGAATACCGGTTCGTACCATTGCGATGATGAGTTCGATATATGATTGCAAATGGTTCAACTCCTGTCTACAATTTCATGCCCATTCGGCTTTTGTATCGTTTAATGAGCATCTGGCAGTCGACACTGACGACGCCTTCAAGCGGATATAGCTTCTTTGTGAGGAATGTCTCCATTTCCTGTTCATTTTGAAAAATGCCATGCATATGCAGCTTGCTTGGTCCTGTCATATGGTAAAGGCTTGTGACAGCTGTTTCCTGCTCAAGCTGAAGGGCTACCATTTCTAAAAATTTCGGCTCAACCTCTACATTAAAGAAGACAGAAACATGAATGCCGATCTTCGCGGGGTTAATCACAGCGGTAAATCGTTCAATGACACCTGCTTCAATGAGCTGCTGAATTCGGACTTGCACGGCAACACGTGAAAGACCGACTTGTTTCCCGAGATCTGTATAGGACATACGCCCGTCCTCGTGTAATAGGGATAAAATTTGTTTATCTCTTTCATCTAATGTTAAGTTTGGAATGCTATAATCGTTTGACACCGTATGACCACCTTTCTTCTGTTGATATTCTATCATATTTTATTACGAATAGAATGATTGAATTTCAATTTACAAACGAAATGAAATCGTTATGTTTGATAAACAATCGATGTGTATAAAAAACACCCCGGTATCACCGGGGTGTCTTCATCTTATTTATCTGGGCTGCTTTCCGCACTGGCTATTTGCTGTGCAAGGTCAGCTCGATCAAGGTCAGCTTGGAAGAAATCCTGCGTATTTGGCAGGTGTAAATTCATATGACGTTTTTGAGAGATTCGGATGGTGACTTGATCAACGGTGTAATCAAATACGTGCCCGCCGACACGCCGATCATCATCAATAAAGTGAAGGTGATATCCACTCACCGCAATACCATGTGCGTACTGCGGTGTACGGAACCCTGCGATCGTTCCATGAATATCCTCAAAATCGAAAATAGGCTGTGACTTAACTGCTTCCACCATTGGAACGTAAGGTTTTTCCTGTTGTTCGACCGTTCGGGTTTGAACCTTTTTGAATGATCCATCAATGCGGATCGCATAAAAAACATTTTTACTTGGTAAAATGCGGTCAATTTCTTCTTCTAGCTCTTTAGAAGTCATTGGTGCATCAATTCGATGAACGATATCCGTTTCAAAGAATGCTAGAGAGCAGAATGGTGAATAATCTTGATCTGTTACCGGTGTCGCTGTTCCATCCGAGCGCAGTCGATAAAATGCGCCGTCAAAGCCGATCAGCTCTCCATCTAATTGATTGAATGTACCAATGCCGAAATCACCGTGTTCAGGAATATGCGCGAGGGAGAAATCTCCATCGTATACGGCTTCCAGCAGGGAGGTCATCGTCGATACTTGATAGACCTCTTGCTGTTTGTCATGCTGTCTTGTGTCGCTGTGTTGATTCATTGGGTGCATCTTACCCATATCCGCTCACTCCTTTGATGTAATGTATAGAAATCTTATCTGACGTTCAATGTGTGTGTTTCGCGAAAGACTTCTGGCCATTTTTGACTGGCGAGGTCTGGGTTGTCTTGATAGTCAATCGGAATATCAATAATGACAGGTCCTTTTATGTTTATACCCTTTTGAAGGACGGTTGAAAGCTCTTCAGGTGAGTTTACACGTAACCCAGTTGCTCCAAAGCTTTCCGCATATTTCACTAAGTCGATCTGTCCGAATTCAACGCAGGACGTGCGGTCATATTTCATTTCCTGCTGGAACGCCACCATATCATATGTGCTGTCATTCCAAACGAGATGAACGAGGTTTGTTTTCATGCGGACGGCTGTTTCTAACTCCATTGCAGAGAAGAGAAAACCACCATCGCCTGAGATAGAAATAATTTTCTCATCTGGATTCAAAATAGAGGCAGCAATTGCCCATGGTAATGCCACGCCGAGTGTTTGCATTCCGTTACTTACTAGGAATGTGTTCGGTTCATAGACGCGGAAGTGACGGGACATCCAAATCGCGTGAGATCCGATATCACATGTGACCTTCGTGTCATCATGAATCAGGCGTCTCAATGTATGAATGACATCGAGCGGGTGAGACAGATGACTTTCTCTTTCTGTTGCTTTTTCGATATCGTTTAATAGGTCCTGTAAATCAGTGACTAGCTCTACTTTCTCTTTGCATAGTGAAAGTGGAACACTGTCGTGTGCTAGGTGTTGGATGGTTTCAGATATATTGCCAACAAGCTCAAGCGTAGGTTCATAAAAATGGTCAATATCCGCCTGCATATCATCAACATGGACGATCTGGCGCTGCTGCGGCTTGATATTCCAATACTTCGGATCATATTCGATCGGATCAAAGCCGATGGTCAAAATGACATCTGCTTGCTCAATGAGAAGATCTCCCGGCTGATTACGGAATAAGCCGATTCTACCCACATATTGAGACTCGAGCTCTCTTGAGAGAACGCCGGCTCCCTGGTACGTTTCGACAAATGGTATACCAAGTGTTTTTAATAATTTTCTTGTGGCGTTTGCAGCAGCTGGACGACTAGCTTTCATTCCCACAATTGCCACAGGTAAGTGTGCATTTTGAATTTTGGCGATGGCCGAACTGATGAGAGCATCCGGTGCAGGACCTAGTTCTGGAGAAGGGTGAGCAGACACTGATGTTTGTGTGGTGTGTTCTGTCACGACATCTTGTGGAAAGCTGATAAATGCTGCTCCAGCTTGACCTCTTTGTGCCGCGCGAAAAGCATTAGTTAATGCTTCTGGTATATTGCTTACGTCTTGTACTTCAACGCTATATTTTGTCACTGGTTTGAATAATGACGCATTGTCGAGTGATTGATGTGTTCGTTTCAGCCGATCCGCACGAATGACGTTTCCAGCGATTGCGACAACAGGGTCACCTTCAGTATTTGCTGTTAATAGACCTGTTGCTAAATTAGATGCACCAGGACCTGATGTGACGAGACAAACGCCTGGCTTGCCAGTTAAACGACCGACAGCAGCTGCCATAAAGGCCGCATTTTGTTCGTGTCTGCATAGAACAAGTTCTGGACCTCTGTCTTTCAATACATCGAATACCGCGTCAATTTTTGCACCTGGAATCGCAAAAACATGGGTCACACCTTGAGCAATCAACGTATCGACAATCAACTCTGCTCCTCGTTTTGTTAGGGGTTGTGCTTGAGAATTCATATACCCCGCACTCCTTTCGGCAAGTAAATTTTTTTATGAAAATATATTTTCGTGATATGATTTACTATACATTTCACAAAATAAAATTTCCAATATATGTTTAACGTGGTTTTGATATGTTTTACGAATAAGTGTACGAGGAGTGAAAGGATGGAACTGAGACATTTGCAGTATTTTGCCACAGTAGCGGAGGAGCTGCATTTCGGCAGAGCGGCCGCACGGTTGAATATGACACAGCCTCCACTTAGTCAGCAAATTAAGCAGTTTGAAGAAGAATTGGGGTTTCCTTTGTTTCACCGGTCTAAACGAGTGGTGGAGTTAACATCTGCTGGGAAGGTCTTTTTACATGAGGTGCGGGGGGTGCTGCAACAGCTTGATAAAGCTGTTGATCATGCCCGGCATACAGCAAGAGGGGAGCTTGGGAAAATCATCATAGGGTTTGTTGGAACAGCGACGTATGATATTCTCCCGCCCGTTGTCCGTGAATTCAGAGAGCTGTATCCCTCAGTCAGTATTGAACTGAAGCAGCTTTCTGTCTCGCAGCAGCTGCGGGCGCTTTTGAATGGGGAGATTGATATTGGCTTTTTGCATCCCACATCACCGCATGAAGAACTGGTCAGTCGTTTAATGAAACAAAGTGAATGTATTTTTGCAATTCCGAAAAATCATCCACTGGCGAAAAAAGAGGCGGTCACGATCGAAGATATCCGTGAAGAACCGATTATTTCTTTATCAAAGGAATCGTGGCCGTCCCTTTATCAGCACTTTGTCCTGCTATGTGAAAAGTACGGATTTTCTCCAAATATCGTGCAGGAAGCGGCGGAATATCAAATGGTCATTGGACTTGTCACAGCTGGTATCGGCATTGCGGTCATTCCGAAATCAGCCCGGCGTTTATTTAATCTAGATGTTGTGTATCGGTCGATTGAAGATGAACAGCTTCTGGCAGAATGGACTATTTCCTATAGACGAGAAAATCATAATCCTGCTTTATTTCATCTTGTTCATCATATTCTCCATCGTGCTGAGCCTGAGTAAGGGCATAAAGAAGTAGATATGGTATGATGTCGTTACATAAAAGAGGAGGCGTGCCTGAAGTGATTACATTCCAAATGGATCAGCTGTCACGAAAAGAAGCATATAAATTATTATCTGGCTCCATTGTTCCAAGACCGATTGCGTTTATTACAAGTCTGTCTAAAGAAAATGTCGTAAATGCCGCACCGTTTAGTTTCTTTAATGTCATCAGTGGACACCCGCCGCTCATCGCTGTTTCCATCGGACGACGTCAAGGAGAGATGAAAGATACGGCGCAGCATATCATAGATAGGAAAGAGTTTGTTGTTCATGTCAGTGATGAAGACATCATACAGGATATTAATGAAACGGCTGCTACTTTGCCGCAGGAAGAGAGTGAGCTGGATCGAACCCGTCTTCATCAAGTAAAGAGCAGTGTTGTTTCAGTTCCTGGCATCAAGGAAGCACGCATTCGCTTTGAATGTCAGTTAGAGCAGCATCTGACCTTTCAAAATGATGAAGGAGAGATCACGGTCGATCATATCATTGGCCGGGTTGTATGTGCGCATTTAGATGAGGCTGTCTATGATGCGGAAAAAGGATATATTTCTACTAATGAATTAAAGCCAGTCGCACGTTTAGCAGGAAATGATTATGCTCATTTAGGCACGTCATTTGTGCTCAAAAGACCAGAATAATGTGAAAAACCCCCGAGGCTGTCGGGGGTTTTGTTTATTTCTTTTGTTCAAGTTTTAGCGGAGCGGCGATGTTCTTTTCTACTTTCTTCCCTTTTAATACGTCGTTTGCAGCGTCAACGGCCAGTTTACCGATTAGCTCTGGCTGCTGTGCGACCGTTGCGGAAAGCTTTCCGGCTTTGATCGAGTTTAGTGCATCTTCGTTTCCGTCAAAGCCGACGACGAGAATGTCTTTCCCGGAGCTTTGGATGGCCTCTAAAGCGCCAAGTGCCATTTCATCATTGTGTGCAAAGACCGCTTGGATGTCTGGGTTTCCTTGAAGCAGGTTTTCCATGACATTCAATCCTTTTGTCCGGTCGAAGTCAGCGGCTTGTTTTGCTGTAACATCTAGATCTTTGTCCGCTATTTGATGGAACCCTTTTCCGCGCTCACGTGTGGCGGAAGCTCCTGGCACACCTTCTAATTCAGCGACCTTCGCTCCTTTGCCGAGCTTGTCGATCATAAAGTCAGCTGCCATTTCGCCGCCTTTGACGTTATCTGATGCAACAAGTGCTTCCACCTTTCCGCTTTCTGCTGAGCGGTCTAATGTGATGACAGGTATATCTGAAGCATTCGCTGATTCGACAGCTGTTGATATGGCAGAAGAATCCGCTGGGTTGATGAGCAATGCGTCGACCCCTTGCTGAATTAAATCTTCGACATCACTCGTTTGTTTGGCTGAATCATTTTGTGCATCTGCAATAACGACTTCAATGCCAAGCTTTTTCGCTTCTTTTGTCACGCCGTTTTTCAGAGAAACGAAGAATGGGTTATTTAAGGTCGAGATGGATAGCCCGATTTTGATGTCTTTTTTCTTGCCATCCTTTGATGACTTGGCCCACTCTGGCGGTTCAAGTGAACAGGCAGAGAGCATGAACAATGAGAGAGTCAGGATGAGAATGAGATATTTTTTCATAGCAGCTGCCTCCTTAAGCAGATTTCTTTCTGTCTAGTAGGACTGCAATCAGGATGACAATCCCTTTCACAACAGATTGGTAGAATGATGATACACCAAGTAAGTTCATACCATTGTTCAGGACACCGATGATCAGCACCCCGATCAGTGTGCCGACAATTCTTCCTCTTCCGCCAGATAGACTTGTCCCGCCAAGAACAACGGCAGCAATCGCATCAAGCTCATAGGACATACCAGCTGTTGGCTGAGCAGAGTTTAGACGGGAGGTTAAAATCGCACCGGCTAAAGCAGACATGAAACCTGCTAATGAATAAATCATGATTTTGACGCGCGGTACTTTTATTCCTGAGATGAGAGCGGCTTTTTCGTTCCCACCGATGGCATACGTTCTTCTGCCGAAAGGTGTTTTATGAAGCAGCACCCAAAGCACAATAAAGGTGAGAAGCATCGTGATCGCTGGAACAGGAATGCCTAAGAAATATCCGCGCCCGAATAACTGAAATGCATAGCTAGAGCCAAGCCCTGTAATCGGGTTTCCGTCTGTATAAACAAGCGTCAATCCTCTGAAAATGGTCATCGTTGCAAGAGTGGCAATGAAAGGAGCCATTTTTCCTTTTGTGATTAAAAGACCGTTGACCATCCCAAGGATCGCACCGATGATACATCCCACGATAATGGCTAGAATCGGGTCCATGCCAGAAACGATAAAGCCTGCGGTCAGAGCACTAGACAGGGCTAGAATCGCACCGACAGACAAATCAATACCTCCAGTTAAAATAACAAACGTCATCCCAAAGGCAATGAGGGCATTAATGGAGATTTGTCTCAGTAAGTTTAAAATGTTTAATGGCTCTAAAAAGGCCGGGTTTAAAATAGAAACAATGGCGACAAGGATGATGAGTCCTAAGAATGGCCCAAGCTTTTGCATGATGTAATCAAATCGTCCATTTGAAGTAAGTGGTTTCATGTTACTTCCCTCCTGTAGCTAGTGTCATGATTCGTTCTTGTGTCGCTTCTGTTTGATCTAATTCTCCGTTGATCGTTCCTTCATGAATGACAAGCACTCGATCGCTCATCCCGAGAATCTCTGGGAGCTCAGAGGAGACCATCAACATCGCAACGCCTCGATCGGTCAGCTCGTTCATTAACTGATAGATTTCTCGTTTTGCCCCGACGTCAACACCTCTTGTCGGTTCATCTAAAATCAAGACCTTGGGCTGAATGCCAATCCATTTGGCAATGACGACTTTTTGCTGATTTCCACCAGAAAGGCTCCGGGCAGAGATTTCAGAGGAAGCCGTTTTAATCGTCAGTCTCTTGATGAGCAGGTCGACAAAATCTTGTTCGTTTTTTTTATCAATCAGCCCTTTTGGAGAGAAGCTGTCTAAGTTTGGCAAACCGATATTTTCTCGGATGGAGGCATCAAGCATGAGTCCTTCATCCTTGCGATCCTCTGTGATAAAGCCGATGCCGAGCTTGACGGCATCACTTGGTTTTTTAATGACAGCCTTTTTCCCGTGGACCCAGATTTCACCTTTGTCAAGAGGATCGAGGCCAAACAGCGACCGCATCATTTCGGTTCGGCCAGCGCCCATTAAGCCTGCGACACCGACGATTTCTCCAGCTTTGACTGAGAAACTGATATCTTGAAAGCGTCCTTTTCTCGTTGCTTGTTTTACTTCTAGGACAATATCTCCTTTAGAAGGCGTACGCTTAGGGTAACGATCTGTTAATTCTCGGCCGACCATTTTTTTGACGACTTCATGGAAATCCGTTTCAGGTATGGCTTTCGTATCGACCGTTTTCCCATCACGCATGATCGTAATACGATCACAGATCGCAAAAATTTCCTCCATACGGTGAGAAATATAGACGATGGAAACGCCTTCTTTTTTGAGTGATTCAATGACTTGGAATAGCTTTTCAATCTCACGGTCTGTTAAAGCTGCAGTAGGCTCATCCATGATGATGACCTTCGCATCGGTCATTAACGCCTTCGCAATCTCGATCATCTGTTTTTGGCCAACAGAACAGCTGCCTGCATCTTGATCAAGTGATAGGTTAACAGACAATCGGTCCAGCTGCGTTTGAGCGAGGGCTTTCATTTTTTTTGTGTCTAGGAGGCCGAGCTTCGTATAGATTTCTTTACCAATGAATAGATTCTCCAATACGGTCATATCAGGCCATACGTTCAGCTCCTGATGAATAAAGGCGATTCCGTGCTGCTCAGCTTCCTTCGGATTTTTGAAAGCGGTTTCTTTTCCGTCGATTTGAATCGTTCCTTGGTCTAATGAATAAAGGCCTGTCAGCAGGTTCATCAAAGTTGATTTTCCAGCCCCGTTTTCACCCATGAGCGCGTGGACTTCACCTGTGACGAGGTCAAAGGAGACCCCGGAGAGAACGGTGTTTTTTCCAAAGGCCTTATGGATGTTATGCATCTCAATGTTCATTTCTGGCTCCTCCTTTTAAAAGATGACACCGGCATGAAGAATGCAGTTTGCGTATGGGGTGGCTTCACCCGTTCGAATGACTGCTTTTGCCTGTTTGGTCATATCTTTGAAAGTCTCGTGATTTACATCATGTAACGGCTGTGAAAACGCTTTCTTTAAAAACAAATGATCTCGCTCATTGGCTTCTTTGATTTCACTGGCTACAGTGATTTTTTCAACGGCCATTTCCTGAAGAAGGAGGGAGGTGACCTCCTGAAAGGACGGTGTGCCGATCGATAACGCAAGGTCGATCTTGATTGGGCCTTCTGGAATAGGTAGACCGCAGTCTGCGATGACGACTGTATCTGTATGACCAAGGTCAGCAAGCACCTTGGCGATATGGCTGTTTAAGATGCCGTTTTTTTTCATTTCTTTCTCTCCAATTCTTCTCTTGCTGGCATGCCGCCTTGTGCGCCGAATTTTGTGACAGAGATAGATGCTGCAAGATTGGCAAAGGCAAGCGCGTCGTATAGGGATTTGCCTTCTATTAATGCCACAGCCAAAGCGCCGTTAAATGTATCGCCAGCTCCTGTTGTATCGACTGCTTTAACAGGATAGCCTGGGACTAAAACTTCTCTCGATCCGTCAAAATATCGAACCCCATTTTTTCCTTCTGTGATCAGTAATTTATTAGGGAATTGACGCAGGGCTTCTTCAATTGTGAGACCATCAAACATAAGAGCTGCTTCGTGCTCATTCGGTGTAATATAGGCAGCTTGCTCTAAAACTTGCTGTGACACTTTGCGGGCTGGTGCGGGATTTAAGATCACTGGGATCTTTTTTTCGCTGCAAATGGCGCAGACAGCTTCGACCGTTTCTTCAGGTATTTCCTGCTGAATGAGAACCATCCCAATATCATCAATCGTAGAAAGAGCATTTTCTACATAGTGAGGTGTGACTTCGTTATTTGCTCCTTTAACCACAACAATGCTGTTATCGCCTTCTGCTAAAATGATATGAGCTGTACCGCTTTCCATTTCGGTAACCGGTTTCATATATGTGGTGCGGACACCTTGTGCTTGTAAATTGCTTACGATATCTTGACCATAAGCGTCATCACCGACTCGGCCGACCATGTATACATCTGCACCTAGTCTGGCACTTGCAACTGCTTGATTTGCTCCTTTTCCGCCTGGGACGGTTTTAAATGATTCGCCTAAAACCGTTTCTCCGGCATTTGGCCGCTTATCCGATGTGACGACTAAATCCATTGAACAGCTTCCTATTACAACAATATGATTCATTGTGAATCCACCTTTCTCGTGGTCTCTCGTTCAATAAAAGAGACGAGCATTTGAATAACTGGCTGATCTATTGGTTGCTTTTGAATGAACTTGATTAACAGCTTCGCTGCTTCTTTCCCCATATCATAGGCAGGCTGCCTGATCGTTGATAAGGAAGGGAAGAGCAGTTCGCTTTGCGGAATATCATCAAATCCAATGATTTGGACTTCATCTGGAATGGCTTTTCCGATCCGAAGCGCTTCGTGTATGACTGCTGTTGCGACGATATCATTGCTGGCGATGATGCCATCTGTTTCAGGGTACAGCTGGAAAAGAGCCTTGGCGCTTTTTCGGGCTTCTTGAAAGGAAAAAGAAGCGTTAGACATCACATGAAAGTCGACACCTTTTTCAGTGAGAATATCAAGTGCACCTTTGAATCGCTGCCGCGCTGTTTGAAGATGGGAAGGTCCTTTTAGCAGTGTGATCTGCCGGCTGCCGCGCTTAATCAATTCCATTGCGGCCATTTTCCCGCCAGTTGCAGCATCTGCAAACACAGAAGGTGCATTTGGCACAGTTCGATCTAAGAACACAACGGGTAAATCATCATTGTACATATCCGATTCAGGTTCGTTGGTGACAGCAATGACACCGACCACTTGATTTTGTTTAAAGGTTTGTAAGTAAGCCAGTTCCTTCTCGCGATCTTCATCACTGTTTCCGAATAATAACCGAAAACCATGAGCATGAATCTCATCCTCAACGCCTCTAGCCAGCTGAGGGAAGAAGGGGTTTGTGATATCAGGTAAGATTAAACCGATTAAGCGTGATTCTCTGTTAAAAAGGGATCTAGCCACTTCATTGGGGAAATAGTTCAGCTCCTGCATCGCTTGTGTCACGCGGATTTTCGTATCTGTATGGACATATCCAGTATCGTTGAGCACGCGTGAAACAGTAGCAACAGACACTTGTGCGGCTTTTGCAACATCTTTAATTGTAGCCAATGGAGTGCCTCCCTTCGTGAATGTGTAACCGTTTACATAGATAGATTATCACGAAAGTATCGAAATGACAATCTTAAAAAAATAAAAAAAGAAAAGAAAGATGACTTCTTCCTTTTCTTAGCTAGTAATACCTGTTTTTTTAATATTCACTTTGATTTTTGGAATAATTTTCACCTTTGGATAATCGGTTACCCAGTTCATTTTCATATACTCATCATAATGTCTTACTCGATATTTTCTGCCAAGGCTTAGGACATCAGAATTTGCTTCTTGCAGCGCAGCAACGACTTTTTCGGCTTCTTTTGTCAAAATGGCTGAAAGTCTTTTGTTGAGCATTTCAATGTTCTTATCTGTATCTAGGTTATCTTTCGGATACTCGAGCACAGATGTCGTGAATTCATAATTGAGAGAGAATGTTAAGTCTCGGTGATCAGGATTGACAATCTTGATGTCTCTCTTTGAGTCTGTTACTTGAATGGTGATGTAATTGCTCTCTTTTGATTTCATGTCACTTCTGACTTTTTTTGTGAAGGTTGCATAGCTCCCCATTTTCCCGTCCATCACGGTGAGCAGAATCGCATCTTGACCGTACAGTTCGCCTTTCTTTTTTTCATTATCAAATAGGGCTACACCTTTTACACTAATTAACTGCTTTGATTGATCGAAGTGAAGTAACGGCAGTGTGAAATCCTCTCCCGTTTGCAGCATTTTGGACCGGACATTTTGAATGTTTTTAGGTGCTACTAGGGAGGACTGTGATGCGGTAGTGATTAAGTTGTTTAAATAGTCGCTCACAATAAGTTTTTCCTTGAGCAGCTGGTTGATCAATTCCACACAGCTTCCCCCTTGAACCACAGCAAGGTTTGCGAGTAAAGGGCTTTTGGGATCTCGATAAAACATATCTAAATAGGGAAGAAGGCGATTTTGAGCAAATTCATCGCCGATCAGCATGACCCGCATTTTCGATATATCAATTTTTTGGTCGACAATCCGGCTAAAGTTGGTCCTTGCTTTTCTTAAAGTCGGTGCTTCAGTTGTAAGAACAGTGGTTGAATAGTTGCCTGTATTTCCTTGCTCCATACTTTGAGACTGCTGCACCTTTCGATAGGTAATTGAGAATTTCGCATTGTCTTCTTCTCCTTGATCGACAGCTGAAGTTAAGACAAGAGAGATGTTTTTTAACAAATTCTGATCCCAGCAGCCAGGCATGAATATAAGAGAAATACACATAAGCAGCGTCAGTATGTACTTATGACGCATGTGATTTCACCTTCCCTTTGCGATGTTTGATCAAGATGGTGATGGCCATAATGATCGGAAGTGTATAAATAACTGAATATTGAGAAAAAGTCGTAAAGTCATTAAAGCGCTGAATTCTAAAATTATCTTCTGCAAGAAAACAGCTAGCGACATAGATCAAAATGGCAAAATAATAGACATATTTTTTATGCCCTTTTTTCTTCAAAATGCTGGATACGCCATTTGCACAAAAGTAGAGATAATTGCTGAGGGTGGCAAGAATGTTAAACACCCAAAAGCTGAGAAAAATTAAGTCTGTCCTCTCAATCACACCGAATGAAATGGTCTTTAATAAATAAAGAACAGGGTTGGGAATGACATTAAGCTCAATTGGGCTGAAAAACATAAAACAAATCAATGTAATAAATAGGTAATAAAGCGTTGTGCATATATTAGAAATGGTCATGACCTTATAACGTTCCTTGGTGGTACCCTTCATAAATGGAGAGATGATAAGAATCATCTCGAATCCATTCATGGACAGCACAACGTCCTTCAATCCAATTTGAAATTGAGAAAAATCTGTTTGGAAAAAAGGCATGAGGTAGTCGATATTCGTTCCTTTTAATGCATAAATCATCAATAGAGACAGCATGAGCAAAAAGGGAGTCAAAATAAAGTTAAACCTGACAATTGCTGTGAGTTTTTCCTTTGCGATGTAGATAATGGATATCATCAGCAAAAAATCAATGACCCAATTTGGCGTAAGCGGCAGCACCCATATTCCAAGAATTCTTGTGAAAATCGATAGAACAACAATGCAGACTGAGGCAAAGTATACCGTATAGAGTACGATCAAGGTCCGGCCGATCCATTTTCCAAACACGTTGATTAACGTTTGGAAAAACGATGTGTCAGGATATTTATGAATAATGTAAATAAAAATGGTGTTGATGATTTGGATGAATAATCCGGCTAGAATAATCGTCATCCACCCATCGTGACCCATGTCTTTCATGAGCAAATGGGGGAGGGCTAAAATACCGACACCAATTTGAGATTGGATGATAAAAAAGACAGCTTGAGGTGGAGATATTTTATTGTTCATTTTTCTTTTTCCACCCTCTCAAATTTTCAATTTGCTCTTTCTTTTGCGGATTTAAATAAACAGGGCGCATTTTGTACATCCACATCGGTAATCGAATGATCGTGTCCTTTAAGTCCTGCCAGTTAAATGGAGCAACTGGTGATAAGTAAGGTACTCCTAGCGATTCCAAGCGGCATAAGTTCATGAGGACAATAGACAGTCCAAATGAAATACCGATAAAACCGAACATCGATGCCATGAACATGAGCGGGAAACGCAGCATTCGAATGGTTAACGTCATTTCAAAGGATGGAAGGACAAAAGAAGCGACGGCTGTCACTGCAACCACAATAACAAGGACATTCGAAATGAGTCCTGCTTTTACAACGGCATCCCCAATGACCAAACCGCCTACAATTCCAATCGTCTGACCAATTGGTTTTGGCAGACGCACCCCTGCCTCGCGTATGAGTTCAATGGTGATCTCCATTAGCATCGCTTCTATCAAAGGAGGAAATGGGATACCGATAATTGAATTTTTCATCGTAATGGCTAATTCATCTGGGACGACCTCATAATGAAAGCCAATGACAGCAATATAAAAAGATGGCAAAATGACTGCGATGATACAGGCAAGATAGCGGAGAACACGGATAAACGTAGCCGGAATCCAGCGGCTATTATAATCATCAGGTGATTGAAAGAAGCTAAAGAAGGTGACAGGAAGAATGATGGCCATCGGACTGCCATCCATCATCACCACAATTCGCCCTTCAAGGATTGCAGATCTCACCTTATCAGGGCGCTCTGTATCAATCAGCTGCGGGAAAATAGAAAATGAATCATCCTCAATCGCCTCAACAATAGAGCCAGGACTTAGCAGCGTGTCTACTTTAATAGAAGAAATCCGTTTGTTTACCTCTTCTATCTTTTCTTGATTAGCGATATCAGATATATAAACAGTCGCAAGCTTTGTTTCAGATTTTGTACCAATCTTATGATATTGGATAGCCAGTTTTCGATCATTTAAGTGTGAACGCAGCAAATATAAATTCGTATCTAAACTTTCGACAAATCCATCATGTGCGCCCGCAATAATACTTTCAGAAGAAGGCTCAGAAATAGAGCGCAGCGGCGGCTGTCCAACAGCAAACAATTTCATCTGCGAGGAATTTTCATCAAGAAAGGCAATGCTTCCTGCAATAATACTGTCAGTGATCAGTGTCAAATCACCTGTTTCAAGTGCACTAAGAGACTTTGTATAGTCCTGCTTCCCGGGAGGGCCTAACAAGTTGCCGATAATGAAATCGTTCAGTTTGCCTTCATCAATTCTCGTTTTAATAAAGAACAGGACTGATTTTGTTTCATTCACCATTAACTCCCGGTATTCAAAATCGCCGCTTTGCTGAAATGTTTTCTTCAGGATCCGAATTTTCTCCTCAAAGCTGCCTGATAAAAAGTGCAAGCGTGTTTGTTCATTGGTGTTTGGCATCTTTAGCCTCCTCTCACATTATTTTTTAACCTTAGTGTAAGCGGAGAAGCTGATTTTATTCGTCACCTTTGGGGAATGCATGACATGAGCCGACAACTTTCAACTAAAATCATATTAAAAATGTTAAGAAATGATGAATCTTGATAAAAACAAATGAATATTGTTTCATTGTTTAGGTCATAAGGAGTGAATATCGTAAAGAGAAGGTATAACGAAATGATCAAACTTTGACATCTTATCCCAATTTTTCGTGACCCAAAAATAAGCATATGACTTGATTTTTTGAGAGGTGACCTTTGTCATAGGTCAACGTATAGCATTCTGACCGTTGAGGATGACTTTCTAACCTGTTCATTCAAAAAGATAAAACATTCCAAAACACGCACTATTCATTTAAAGCACTGATATGACTGATTTTGTAGGGATGAGAGGGTTTTAAAACATTGATTCAAAATACATCTTAATAATTGTCAAAAAATTTAGGGAGAAAAGGACAAAAGATTTTTCGATGATTGATGGTAACGCTTTCTCTTGAATGAAGCAGAAATTCAGTCTGAATTTTGTCCGTCTTTTGTCCTTTTTATTTGAGGGAGTGCTAGGCATTTACACCTTAGGATTAGAGGAATTTGGCATACGAGGAAGTGAAAGATTATGTTACATAATACCGATTGTGATTTTATGCTGAACAGATATACTGTTGATTGAATTTACATATCACACTCATAAAAAAAGGAGATGTAGATAATCGATGTGGTTAATCGTTATAGCCTGCGTCATCATGTTAGGGATTGGCTTTATTGAAAAGAAGCGTCATCAGAAAAATATCGATGCCCTGCCGGTGCGTGTCAATATTAATGGTATTCGCGGAAAGTCCACCGTTACAAGATTGACAACCGGTATCTTAATGGAGGCAGGTTATAAAACTGTCGGCAAAACAACGGGAACGGATGCAAGAATGATTTATTGGGATACGCCAGAAGAGAAACCGATTAAAAGGAAACCGCAAGGACCGAATATCGGAGAGCAGAAGGAAGTTATGAGAGAAACAGTTGAAAGAGGAGCAAATGCCATCGTCAGTGAATGTATGGCGGTAAATCCAGATTACCAAATTATCTTTCAGGAAGAGCTGCTTCAAGCGAATATTGGCGTGATCGTAAACGTTCTTGAAGATCATATGGATGTAATGGGGCCAACTCTTGATGAAATAGCAGAAGCCTTTACAGCCACAATTCCTTACAATGGACACTTGGTTATTACGGATAGTGAATATACGGATTTCTTTAAAGAGATTGCGAAAAAACGCAACACGGAAGTCATTGTTGCAGATAATTCCAAGATTACCGATGAGTATTTACGGAAATTTGAGTACATGGTTTTCCCGGATAATGCTTCGCTGGCACTTGGTGTCGCTCAAGCATTAGGGATTGATGAAGATACGGCATTCAGAGGAATGTTAAATGCGCCGCCTGATCCAGGAGCGATGAGAATTCTTCCATTAATGGATGCAAAAACACCTGGACACTTTGTAAATGGATTTGCGGCAAATGACGCATCATCTACATTGAACATTTGGAAGCGTGTGAAAGAAATTGGATATCCAACAGATGAACCGATTATTATCATGAACTGCCGTGCGGATCGTGTAGATAGAACGATCCAGTTTGCGGAGGATGTACTTCCTTATATTGAAGCAAGTGATCTTGTTTTAATTGGTGAAACAACAGATCCAATCGTGAAGGCATATGAGGATGGAAAAATTCCGGCTGACCACTTACACAACCTTGAATATCAATCTACAGAAGAAATTATGAACATGCTTGAGAAGAAGCTTCATAATCGAGTGGTTTATGGAGTCGGTAATATTCATGGCGCCGCTGAACCGTTAATCGAAAAAATTCAAGAATACAAAATTAAGCAGCTTGTCAGCTAGGAGGAAATATAGAAAATGTTCGGATCAGATCTTTATATCTCGTTAATTTTAGGTGTTCTACTTAGTTTAATCTTTGCAGAAAAAACAGGAATTGTACCAGCTGGGCTAGTTGTTCCAGGTTATCTTGCGCTTGTATTTAACCAGCCAGTCTTCATTTTAGTCGTCTTATCTGTCAGCTTGCTTACGTATGTCATCGTTCGCTTTGGTCTATCAAAATTTATGATTTTATACGGACGCAGAAAGTTTGCTGCGATGCTGATTACAGGGATTGCCTTAAAGCTCGTATTTGATTTCTTCTATCCAGTGGTCCCATTTGAAATAGCAGAATTTCGCGGAATCGGGATCATCGTACCTGGTTTGATTGCAAATACGATTCAAAAGCAAGGTCTTACGATTACCCTTGGAAGCACGCTGCTTCTAAGTGGTGCAACATTTGCCATCATGTATGTTTACTATCTATTTTAAGATAAGGTGTGTCCAATCATGAATAAAAAATTGAGCTTTCAGGAAAAGCTGCTGAAAATCACAAAGAATCAAAAGAAAAAGACGAATAAACATGTACTGATTGCTTTACCGATCGTCATTGCTTGTACATTTCTATTTACATTTATCGGGAAAGCGCAAGTGCCAACTGTAGAAAAGAATCCAGAAAACATCCTGACCGCTTCGTTTGTCGGTGACATTATGTTTGGAAGAAATGTAGAGAAAGTGACCGATCGCTACGGGAAACAGCATCTCTTTCGCTATGCCAAACCATATTTTGATGTGTCAGATTATGTAACAGGTAACTTTGAGCATCCAGTTGCATCAGATCAGGAACAGGCGGCGCAAAAGAATATTCATTTGAAAACGGATGAAGATTCTGTCCAAGCATTGAAGGATTTGAATTTCTCTGTATTAAACTTTGCAAATAACCATGCGGCAGATTTTGGTGAAAAAGGTCTGAACAACACGATCAATGCCTTTGAAAAAGCTGACATGGATTACACCGGAGCAGGTCGTAACCTCCAAGATGCGAAGCAGAACATCTCTTATAAAGAAGTGAACGGTGTCAAAATCGCTACACTCGGTTTTACAGATGTGTATGGGAAAAATTTTAAAGCAACGAATCGCAAAGCAGGTATTCTGCCAGCCGATCCATCTATTTTTATTCCGATG
The DNA here is from genome assembly GCF_056838025.1 of Bacillus sp. MC1252. Classification (NCBI taxonomy): domain Bacteria; kingdom Bacillati; phylum Bacillota; class Bacilli; order Caryophanales; family Bacillaceae; genus Bacillus; species Bacillus sp. MC1252. The sequence goes on along the minus strand of NZ_CM166369.1, from coordinate 3,230,098 downwards.
ATTTCTCAGGCTTCTGAAAAGGCAGATATCGTCGTTGTTCATGCTCACTGGGGTCAGGAGTACAACAATGAAGTAAACGATAGACAAAGAGAATTAGCAAGAGCGATGTCGAAGGCTGGTGCTGATATCATCATCGGTGCACACCCGCACGTCCTTGAGCCAATGGAGGTCTACAATGGAACGGCGATCTTCTATAGCCTGGGGAACTTTATTTTTGACCAAGGCTGGTCTAGAACACGTGATTCTGCCCTTGTTCAATATCATCTGAATGAAGATGGAAAAGCGACATTTGAAGTTGTCCCAATGTATATCAAAGAAGCAACGCCTGCTCCAGTAAAGGCAGGATCTCTTGAGTCGAAATCCATTATTCGTATGCTGACCAATGGCACGAATGCGGATTGGAAAGAAAAAGACGGACACATTTTCTTTGAAGTCAATCATGCTGATAAAGTTCAAACATTAAAAGAAAACGGAGGAAAAGATAAGAAATGAGATTCCTAAAAGCAAGCTGGCCGTTTGTTGCGTTAATTTTAGTATTTGTCTTTATGTCTGCTTTTAAATTTAGTGACAGTCTGACAGATCATGAGAAGCAAAAGATCTCAGTTGAAATGCAGAAGATCGAGCAGCAAAAGCAGTCGAAAGCGGAAGCGAATAAATAGAGTTATGGTGAATAGAAGGGGCACGCCTTGCGTGCTCTTTTTTGTCGAAAAAAGGTGTAAAATGAAAGGTGTCATGCCGAAACTATAGAAGAAAGGAGGGAAAAGATCATGAAATGGAAAGGAATGTTGATTGGAGGCTGTGCGCTCGTAGGGCTGATGTTCATGTCCCAATCAGAGGTGTCTGCTCAAACAAAGTCTCCTTTGGAGCAAGCGGAAAAGCTGATTGGAACACCTTATCATAAAGGGGGAACCGATCCAAAAACGGGCTTTGATGCATCTGGGTTTATTCAATATGTATACAAGACATCAGGCACATTTGATTTGCCGCGGAAGGTCATCGATCAATATCAGATTGGAGAAAAGGTATCATGGGAAAAAGCCAAACCCGGAGACCTCGTGTATTTCCGTAGTCCAGAGGAAACAAAAAAGATCCCGACACATGTGGCTTTGTACGCTGGAAACCATCAAGTAATCCACATCACACTTAGTCAAGGTGTGGTGAAAACAGATGTCAGCCAAAGCAAATATTGGACAGACCGATTTTATGCGGTCAAACGGCTGCCTGTTTCTCAAGAAATCTCTGATGATCTTGTTGTGAAAGATGCGATGAAATATTTAGGTGTCCCTTATGTGTTTGGTGCAGCAGATCCAAAGGTTGGCTTTGATTGTTCAGGTTTTTTACAATATTTATTTGAAAAATCACTTGGCATTTATTTGCCTAGAAGTGCTGAACAGCAATGGATGGTCGGAGAAAAAGTAGCACTAGACGATATTCGTCCTGGCGACTTTGTCTTTTTTAGCAACACATATAAACCCGGAATTTCTCATGTAGGGATGTACATTGGGGGCGATCGTTTTATTCATGCGAGCCGTTCTGAAAGTGTGACGATTTCTTATTTGTCCGAATCGTATTGGCGCGAGAAATGGACAGGTGCGAAACGATTAACTGAGCTGAAACTAGTGAAAGAAGACCCAATCGTATCAAAAGCTGCTACGTATATTGGGGAAGTCCCTTATGTCAAAGGCGGTACGAACCCAGAGAAAGGGTTTGATACAGCAGGATTCACACAGTATGTATATCAAAAAGTGCTTGGCATTGAGCTTCCGCGCTATGCGTCAGGACAAGTCAAGGCAGGCACGCCTGTAAAACGTTCGGAGCTTAAGCCAGGAGATCTTGTCTTCTTCAAAGGGACTTCATTGATGCCGGCCATTTATGCAGGATCAAATCAAGTCATTCATGTGACCGTCTCAAATGGTGTTGTCATTACCAATATGAAAACAAGTACGTACTGGAAGGATAAATATGAGACGGCTGTTAGAATTAAAAAATAAAGAAAAAGCCCGATCAACACTTGGATCGGACTTCTGGACTTCTCACTAGGCGCTGATTAGACAAGCGTCTTTTTTTCTTGGAATTGATTCTGTAAAAGCAGATCAATAAAATAGGCGACGCCATCTTCATGGTTGCCTTTTGTGACGTATGTGCTCTTTTCTTTAATGACGTCCACCGCATTCCCCATCGCAATCCGGTGACCTGCTTCCTCGAACATGGATAGATCATTAGGGCTGTCACCGATCGCATAAATATTGGAGCGGTCTACGCCATAATGGGCTGCGAGTTTTTTAAGGGCATGTCCTTTCCCTGACTCTTTTGGCAGCACCTCAATGATATGTTTTCCAGACGAGGTCAATGAGAGCTCAGGCATCTCGGCAAGAAGATCTCGTGCTTCCTGAAGCTTGTTCATATCAAATGAGAAGCACAGTAATTTATAGGTCGCTTCATTCGACTCAAAAATCTGGCGGATATCATCCACTGATTTGATGCCAAATTGTTTAAATTGGGTCATTGCCCCTTCCCATAAATCAGCTACATCCTCATTTGGATTTGCGCTTTTGATCACATCAAATTCTGCTTTCAGCTTCTCTTTTCCATCAAATGGGGAGAGGAGGGCATCGTCAGTATATACCTCGAAGTAAATGTTCCGTTCCACTAATGCCTTTGCCGCACGTTTCCCAGCTTCTTGATCAAGTGTGATTCGGCTGAAGAGCTTGTATCCTTCGGTATGGACGGTCCCGCCGTTTGCCGCAATAATTGGAATGTCCAAATCGCCAAGAAGGTTCTTCACATCAAAAGTCGCCCGCCCTGTGCAGATGGTGACAATATAGCCAGCTTCCTTCGCACGAATCAATGCCTGCCGGTTTTGAGCGGAAATTTCACTTTTTGTATTCAAGAGTGTGCCGTCTAAATCAATCGCAATCATTTTTTTCATCGCTGTCAAATCCTCCTTCATTCATGCAATAGCCTCTTAAAAGTATGTACGATTTCCTTCATTCTCATGAAAGAGTGAGGAGATTTGATTCCTCTCTATATCAAGGCTAAACAAAAATGTCCAAATGATCAATGGTGAGATGAGAAAAAGCGCCCCACAGGGACGCTTTCTGTTTAAGATAATTCAAGCTGCTTCTTCAATTCAGTTTTTACTTCGTTTAGTTGATTTTGATCCAATTGGAAGTAATAGACGCCGTTTGGCTGATAGTCTGAACCTTTTAGCTGAATCGTATCAACAGATTTTAATGAAGTCAGAAGCGGGAAAAGACCGACTAATTCTTTCATAGAAAGGGTCGTTGAGACATTATCACCAAGTGTATCAATGATATTGTCATATGACGGAATAGACGTTAATGATTTTGATTTATCAAAAATGGCTTTTAAAACTTCCATTTGACGCTGTCCGCGCATTAAATCACTATCTGCTTTTCTCGTTCTCACATATGCGAGAGCTTGATCGCCGTCTAGTGTATGAGTTCCTGTTTGAAGCACAACCTTGCCTTTTGTATCTTTTTGAATTTGTTTGACAAGATATTCGTCCTTAATGTTAATAGAAACGCCGTTTAGTTCATTCACAATTTCCTCAAATGCTTTGAAATTACTTTGAATGACAAAGTCGACCGGAATATCTAGTAAATCTTCAACTGTACTCACCGTTAAATCTGCACCGCCAAATGCGTGTGCGTGAGTAATTTTGTCATAACCATGACCTGGAATATTGACGTATGAGTCCCTTGGAATGCTTAATAATTTAACGGTTTTATTAGTGCGGTTAATCGTCGCCAAGACCATTGCATCGCTTCGTGCCTGTTTAACTGTTTCGCCTGGTCTGCTGTCAATTCCGAGCAGCAAAACAGAAAAACTGTCTTTTCCTGGATCAAATGCTTCAATCCGTTTGACAGATTGTGCGCCTCGATCTAGAGACACTTGTGCTTTTTTGGCAGCATTTGTCACTTTATAGTAGGCATAGCCTGTGACAGAAGCGGTTGTCAGTAAAAGAATACCGAATATAAAAAGAGTGACTTTCACCCATGGTTTTAAACGCTTTTTTCCTTTGCGTTTGCTTCGTGATTGATCCATATATTTTAAACCCTCGCCTATGATTTTTATAGTAAAGATGTTCTTTCTTATGCTTACAAACTAAAACAAATATACCTTAAAACGGGATATAGTGCGACATTTTTTCGCCAACGCTTAATTGACGTTTCCTTATCGTAAAAAGTTTCATTGATACGAAAATGAAATATATTTGTCATAAAACATCGAAATGTTTGAAATGACAGGAAGTGAGGAAAATGATTTTTTATTAGAGAAACATCCAGTAAACACAGACAAAAGAGGGGTTATGTTGATGAAAAATCGGAATGGATGGCTTTATTTCTTTGGCGCACTTGGCGGCGCCTTATATGGCTATGATACAGGTGTCATCTCTGGCGCCATCTTATTTATGAAAAAGGATTTAGGTTTAAACACGGTTACAGAGGGGCTTGTCGTCAGCTCGATTTTAATCGGAGCGATGTTTGGTTCCACTCTTTCTGGAAAACTGACAGACCAATTTGGGCGGAAAAAAGCAATCGTCGCCGCAGCTATTTTGTTTATTATCGGCGGATTTGGAACAGCCTTTGCCCCAAATACGGAAGTGATGGTCTTATTTCGAATCGTATTAGGGCTTGCTGTAGGCTGCTCGACGACGATTGTTCCATTATATTTATCTGAACTTGCTCCAAAGGAATCAAGGGGGGCACTGTCCTCTTTAAACCAGCTCATGATCACATTTGGTATTCTTCTCGCCTATATTGTGAACTACGTTTTAGCAGATGCGGAGGCATGGCGTCTGATGCTTGGAATTGCAGTGGCTCCTTCTGCCCTTCTATTATTTGGTATTTTGTTTATGCCAGAAAGTCCTCGCTGGCTGTTTGTCCATGGACAGGCTGACCGAGCGAAGGCGATATTATCAAAACTTAGACAGAGTAAGGAAGAAGTCGAAGAAGAAATTTTAGATATTCAAAAGGCGGAAAGTGAAGAGAAAGGCGGTCTTAAGGAATTATTTGAGCCGTGGGTTCGCCCAGCATTGATCGCTGGTGTCGGTTTAGCTTTTTTACAGCAGTTTATCGGTACCAATACGATTATTTATTATGCACCAAAAACATTCACAAGTGTCGGCTTTGGTGATTCAGCGGCGATTTTAGGAACCGTAGGAATTGGCGCAGTGAATGTGATCATGACGTTTGTGGCGATCAAAATGATTGACCGTGTAGGACGGAAAGCGTTACTCCTATTTGGGAATGCTGGAATGGTCCTCAGTTTAATTGTTCTGTCAGTGGTGAATCGATTTTTTGAGGGGTCAACAGCCGCAGGATGGACAACGATTATTTGTTTAGGACTCTTCATCGTGATCTTTGCCGTCAGCTGGGGTCCAGTCGTATGGGTGATGCTTCCAGAGCTGTTCCCAGTACATGTTCGGGGTATTGGCACAGGTGTATCTACATTCCTTCTTCATACAGGGAATTTGATCATCTCGCTAACGTTCCCAGCTTTATTAAGTGCGATGGGCATCAGCAATCTCTTCCTCATTTATGCAGTCATCGGCGTAGGTGCCTTCTTATTTGTGAAATACTTAGTGACAGAAACGAAAGGGAAAAGCCTTGAAGAAATTGAAGAGGATTTAAAAAAGAGAAACCGTGCCGTCGTAAGTGACGAAGGGGAAACGGTGTGAAAAAAGACCAGCTGCCTTATGCAGCTGGTTCAGCGTGTAGACAAACCCTCGCATTCGGTGTCAGTCCTGCGTGCCGGTGCTCATGAATGTCACATTCACTCCGCTCTGGTACTCGTCCTTCCTAGACTTCAAAGGTTTTCTATCACGCTGAAAAGAAGACAAAGGGCTAAAATAAAGTTCATTTTAGCCCTTTGTTAAACAAACGTTTAATCAAGAAAGGAAAAACGCTCATCTTCTGAACGTGCTGCATATGACATACATATGGAACAGGCGGGCGAAAGGTGGAAATAAGATGAAAGGAAAAACGAGCATTGTCATGCTGACGTACAACGAACTGCATTTAACCAAAAAATGTATCGACAGTATCAAGCAGCATACTCGAAGTGGCCAATATGAACTTATCATCGTCGATAATGCATCAACAGACGGCACGAAGGAATATGTGAGAGAGTTGGAAGATGTTATTTTCATTGAAAACGAGAAGAACCAAGGTTTTGCAAAGGGGTGTAATCAAGGAGCGAAAAAAGCGACAGGAGATAGCATTCTCTTTTTAAATAATGACACGATGGTGACTGAAAACTGGCTTTCTCCATTAAAAGAGGCGCTATTTGCATCAGATCGTATTGGAATGGTGGGACCTGTCTCCAATTATGTGAGTGGTCCTCAGATGGTCCAGCCATCGTATACAGATGTGAAGGAGCTCCCAGCCTTCGCTAAGGAATATACAGCTGCTAGAAAAGGTCAGAGGACGTACGTGCATAGACTTGTGGGTTTTTGTCTGCTGGTGAAACAAGAGCTGATCGAGGATGTGGGGTTATTTGATGAACGGTTTGTGTACGGATCATTTGAGGATGACGATCTTTGTTTGCGTTCATTGCTGAAGGGATATCAACTGCAAATTGTCCATGATTCATTTGTGCATCATCACGGTCATGCAACCTTCCGTGCGAATCAAGAAACGAACATCTCTACACTGTTTGCAGAGAACAGGCTTCGGTTTTTAGATAAATGGGGCATTGATTTAAACCTGATCACCCCTCATCCATATTTTACGGCACTGCTGCCTCAAGAGGCTAAATATGTGCTGGATGTTGGGTGCGGCGCAGGGGCAACTGGTCTTGAGCTCATCAATAGTCAGTCTGTTGACATGTACGGGGTAGAGGCCGATGCTTTAAAAGCAGAGATTGCCAAGGCGTATTACCAAGAAGTCATCGAGGCCAAAGCGGATGAGTACCCGTGGTCAGAGAAGGAAGCCTTTTTTGATGCGGTCATCTTTTCTGATGTATTAGAGCATGTGTCAGATCCATGGAAAATCATTACACAAGCGCACACGTCTTTAAAGCCAGGTGGCGTCATCATTTGCTGCTTGCCTAACATGATGCATGCGGAGGTGCTCCTTCCATTAATGACAGGGGATTTTACGTATCAAGAGGTAGGGATTTTAGATCGAACGCATATGAGATTCTTCACACCAAAAACGATGCATGCACTATTTCCAGACCATTTGTTTGACCCTGTGATAGAACAACAAATCAATGTACAGGTTGATCAAAACGTCCAATTGTTTTTTGACGAAGTGGCGAGAGTAGGAGAGTCACTTGGATTTCAAACAAAAGCTTTATCTGATCAAGTGACACTATATCAGCTTCTGATTGTGGCACGTAAAAAAGGCGGCGCCCCTTCAGGCTAACCGCCTTTTTGCTGTTACCATTTAAAGCTTTTCGTTCCGCCTTCTGCACCGAAGTTCAAAATGCTGACATTTACATCATATTGGATATCAGCTTCTTGGAATAGCGTGTCCCATTCGTCACGATGCTTCTCCCAAAAGTCAGGATACTTGATGCGCACCTGACGACTTAAAAAGATCGGATCAACACCCACTTCGGTCTGCATGTGGCGGACGGCTTTATGAATCCGCCCCTTGATTTTTTGGGAAAAAATGCGCTCATAACGCTTGATGTACTGTTCATCGAATGAGTTTTCAGAAGGATATTGATCTTCAGATAGTTTACCATTTGTTTTTACACTGACTTTAAAGGAAATCTTTCCATCCTTTAAATAAGGTTCGACCTTGGAAGCGGCTTTCTTGATTTCAAATGTAATGGGATAGCCTTTGTAGGTTGCAGGAACAACTCCGCCTGAGATACGATTCATCATCCAATTTAAAGCTTGAACATCATTTGCTGGAATAAACCCTATGAGTTTTCGTGTTTTTCCATGAATGATACCTGCTCCATCATAGATAAGCTCGTCGTTAATGGCATCCACACTTTGAACAAGAAAGCTTACGCCCATCTGAAAGTAATCGGACGCTCTCCCAATACGTGTTGGAAGTAAAATTTTTCCGTTATAGTCCCGGTTTTTTGAGGTTTCAAAGATGTGCTCAACCGGTGCTTTTTGCTGCGAATTTATTTTTTGATTGATTACCTTTGAAGCATTATCCCGTGTCACTAAGAGATAGCTGCTTCTTCGAACCTCGTCATCTCGTATAAAGTGATTGAGTGTCCCTTGAATATCGTGATGCTCTGCCTGACTTTTGCCGAACAAAAAGATTTTGAGATGATCACTGTAGATCGGCTGGTTCTTCAAAGCGACACGACTGACAGCCTCAAGCACATTTTCCCCCTTCGATACGACATTGACATAGCCGGTTGAAGTGGCTTCTTGTGTTCCCCCCATATTTGGCACAAGGTTTTGGTAGGTGAGCTTCACGCCTTGATCATCTGTTTCATCGATGCCAACGCCGCGCACAAACGTTAATGTCTCAATGTCCTTTATGTCCCAGCACCCTGCAGTTAGAAGAAAAAGAAGGCAGGACAAGCAGGATAAAAGTAAACGCCTTCGTCTCATGCAGAACGACCTCCCCATTTTTTACGTATCGCCAGCAGCATAAATGTGATAAAAGGAATGGCTAAAATGATGAACAGAGCGTAGCCGAGTAAAGTGGAAAAATAAAAGACTTCATTAATATTTTTTGGAAAAAGAGATAGGGCAGAGGTTAAGAAAAACAACAGCCATAGCAACCTCGTTAAATTGGTCTTCTTAAAGACTGTGTGACACCCTTTAATGGCAAATTGGAAAAAGCCCAGCATGCAAATAAACTGCTGGCATGTCCATATCGTCAGTAAGAAAATATCAAAGCGTTCAATGAACACCCCTTCAAGTTCTAGCGCTTGAATGAGTGAGACGGTGGGCCATGTGAGTGACATCGTTTCTCCAACAGTCATGGAGCCAATCACAACAAAGAGCGTGAGGGAGTACACAAGTGATGTAATTCCGACCCCGATGGCTGCGGCCCATTTTGCTTTCGACCATTTGTCTTTATAAATGAGCGGTACGACAAACAAAATCACTTCAAAGCCTGTAAATTGAATGAAGGTTTGAGAGAAAATTTTACCGAAATCTTCAAATCCGTGCGCCATGACGGGCCGCAAATAATCAAAATTAAATATTTTCAGGCTAAACAGCATCAGCCCAATATAAATAACCATCGTAATAGGGTAAACATACGTCACTATCTTCACCAATGGAAAGATACCGCTTTTTAAATGATAGATCGCTACAAGTAGAAAAATCATCACAATCACGGCCATAGGGGTCGATTGAAGAAGGAAAAACTGAACCACTTCGCCGAGTACACGCGCCTCAAAACCAACAATGGCTAGTAAATAAGCAATCATGATTAAATTAAAGAACGTGCCGAAGAAGGCACCGGCGCCTTTTGTATTAGAATCAAAGATCGTATCCGGTGCATTCTTTTCGGCAATCCAGCCTAATAAAAAAGCAACGAAAGCAAAGATGACTCCCTGTATTAATACAATGATCCAGCCATCAGGGAATCCTGAATTGGCAGAACTGCGAGGAATGGTTAAAATTCCAGCGCCTATCATTGTAGAACTGCACAGAATGGTGACTTGTAACAATGATAGCTTATCAGCTCTGTACATTGCTTACTCCCCTTGTCTTTTGATATTTTTTGTCTTGGCGGTTTTCGGTCTTGATTTAAATAGTCCTATAGGCAAACGAACGTACGTATCCTTTAAATCTGAATATGGTGAAGACAAAATAGGTGTAAAATAATCAAAACCAAAGGTCTTCAATTGCATGAGATGACAAAGCACGAATAAATAACACATGATTAAGCCGTACAAACCCAAAATAGCAGAGCTGAAAATCGCCATAAACCGAAGGATTCGTAACGGGAAGCTAAAGTCATATGATGGCGCTGTGAAATCAGCCAATGCAGTTAGTGAAACAATAATGACCATTAAGGCACTGACGATATTCGCTTGTACAGCCGCCTGACCAATAATCACGCCGCCAATCAATCCAATTGTTTGCCCAATCGCTCGAGGAAGACGAAGTCCAGCTTCTCGCAGCAGTTCAATCGTAAAAGACATGAGAATGGCTTCAACCACAGGAGGAAACGGGACATTTTGCCTACTACCTGCGATGGTGAGTGCCATCTGTGTCGGTAATAAACCGGGGTGATAGGAGACAAGGGCGATGTAGAGCCCGGGTAAAAAAATCGTTAACAGTACGGCGACATAACGGAGTAGGCGTAAAAGAGTCGCGCTTGTCCATCTTTGATAATAATCCTCTGGTGATTGCATTAAGGCTGTAAGTGTCATAGGCAGAATAAGAGCAAAAGGTGTGCCGTCAAGCAAAATGGAAACCTTGCCTTCAAGCACAGATGCGATCACCCGATCAGGGCGTTCCGTGTTTTGAATCTGTGGAAAAATGGAAATGTGACTGTCCTCAATCAGCTGTTCAATATAGCCGGTTTCAGGGATATCATCCATTTTGATTTGTTTTATGCGTGATAGAACATCTTCTACTAGTTTTGGATCAGCAATATCACGAACGTACACGAGAGCGGCAGTTTTCTTATTACGAGTGCCTACATTCACCTTTTGAATGACAAGATTAGGATCGTTTGCCCTCTCGCGTAGTAAAGCGGTATTTTTTTCAAGGTTCTCAATAAATCCAATCCGTGGTCCTCTTACAAGTACTTCAGATTGCGGCTCCTCTACTTCTCTAAATTGAAAAAGGTTCGTATGAAGCGCAAGAGCTTGCGTCGCCCCATCTACAAATAAAATAGCCCTGCCGCTATATAACTGCTCGATGGCAAGGTTCATATCTTCCAGCACATCATTTTGAATGCCAAAGAACTTCTTAGACAGGGAAGGAAGTGTGGTGTGATCGACTTCGGTGATGTCCAGTTCCTTTTGCATAGGTGAAATGATTTGTTTGGAAAGCATCTCAAATTCTGTGAGTCCCTCAACGTACACGAGACATGCAGAGACAGCAGAAGGACCAAATGAAAAAGAGTGGAACACGATATCATCACTTTGCCCGGCAAAGCTTTTGACGCGCTTGATGACGGACTGTATATCTTGTTCAATACGACTTTTCATAATACCTCACCACCCTCATGTCATGTTTTTTATAGAGTGACTCGGAAGGAGGAGAATTATGCAAATAGAAAAAAGAGAATCCCTGAAAATAGGAATTCTCTCGATATGTTTATCTCGCAAGCCAGCCGCCATCAACAGCTAAAATGTGGCCGTTCATATAATCGGAAGCTGGTGTGCTAAGGAAAACAGCTGCACCGGCTAGATCCTCAGGCTGTCCCCAGCGCCCGGCGGGGATTCTTTTGAGAATTTCTTCATTTCGATTCGCATCATCACGAATGGCTTGAGTGTTATTGGTTGCAATATAACCAGGTGCGATCGCATTTACCTGAATTTGATGTTTCGCCCATTCGTTCGCAAAAGCTTTGGTCAGACCAGCGACAGCATGCTTACTCGCTGTATAAGCGGGAACAAAGACGCCGCCTTGAAACGAGAGGAGGGAGGCGATATTGACGATTTTCCCTTGCCCGTTTTTCAGCATTTGCTGCCCAACCTTTTGAGTGAGAAAAAAGAGACTGTTGATATTCACATCCATGACAGTATGCCAATTTTCCTCTGAATAGTGAGCGGCCTCTTCTCTTTTAATGGTTCCAGCATTATTGATTAAAATATCAATGGTATGCTGCTTTAAAATGGTATCGACATCCCGCTGTGCAGACTGAGGATCGGCAAAGTCGACCTGATATGCATGAAATGATCTGCCAGTCTGTTCGACAAGCGCTTTTGTTTCATCAAGTGGTGTGCGGTGGTATGTGCCGATGATATCTGCACCTGAACGGGCAAGCGCCACAGCAATACCTTGACCAATGCCAGTTCCAGGACCTGTCACAAGGGCTGTTTTGCCTTCGAGGGAAAAGAGGGACGCAACATATGATGTCGTCACCCTCGTTACCTCAGCTGGTCCATTGGGACAAAGTCCATATCTTTGAACGTATAGTTTTCTCCCGCCATTGCCCAAATAAATGAATAATTCGCTGTACCTGAGCCTGAATGAATGGACCAGGCAGGAGAAATAATCGCTTCCTCATTTGCGACAACGAGATGTCTCGTTTCAGAGGGCTCCCCCATAAAATGAAAGACACGTGCCTCTTCTTCTATATCAAGATATAAGTACACTTCCATACGCCGGTCATGAATATGAGCAGGCATTGTGTTCCATGTGTTATTCGTTTCAAGCTGAGTAATTCCCATCATGAGCTGACAGCTTTGGATGCCGTCTGCATGGATGACCTGATACAGGTTTCGCACGTTTGAGGCAGACGCCTCCCCTAAGTGATTCGGTGTTAATTCAGCAATGGCTGCCTTTTGCGTAGGGTATGCTCTATGAGCCGTTGCTGATACAAGATAGAACTTGGCCTGCTCGCCTGATGAACTAGTAAACTGCACATCTTCGTGTCCAAGACCAATATATAAGAAATCTTTATGCTCCAGCACAAAAGACTCACCATCGACTGTAACCGTTCCTTGCCCGCCGACATTCACGATGCCAATTTCTCGTCTTTCAAGGAAATAATCCGTGCGTAAAAAGTCGCCGGCATCCAGCTTGATCGGTTCTGCTGTCGGCATTGCCCCGCCAATGACCACACGATCCTCATGCGAATAATAGAGCTTCAATTCACCGCTGACGAATAGCGTAGGAATATGAAAATGACGACGAAGTTCCTCTGTTGTAAAACGTTTGACCTGCTCAGGATGTACAGCATAACGATTTTCCATTTGAAATAAGCCTCCCTTTCCATCTGAAACAAAATATTGGTGTTTTATTTGGTATCGGTTTCAAGGAAAATTCTAGAGGAAAAAGAGAGCGGCGTCAACCGTTAATTTGAAATCGCTTTCTTTATTGTTTATTACTACGATTTTTTCAACATCATTCAAAAAATTCTTCTGGTATTCATCAAATTATGGTATGCTCTTTTTAAGTTTATTTGAAATCGGTTTCGAAACAAATCAGAAGATTAATCGTGGGAGTTTTTTGAATGAAAGAGAAGAAGCAAATGAAAGTGACCATTAACGAAGTTGCAGCTTATGCAGGTGTCTCAAAATCAACAGTATCCAGATATATCAATGGCAGAACAAATGAAATTTCTTCTGAAAAGGTAAAAAAGATTAAAAAAGCCATTGAGGAGCTCCATTATCGCCCGAGTCAGCTCGCTCAAGGACTAAAAGTAAGAAAAAGTAAGGTCATTGGTTTTATTGTAGCCGATATAACGAATCCATTCTCTGTGGCGACGCTTCGCGGTGTCGAAGAGATTTGTGATGAATATGGGTACAGCATCATGGTCTGTAACACAGATAATCGTCCAGAAAAAGAACGAGAAATGCTACTGAAGCTGAATGCGCATTATATTGAAGGGCTCATCATCAATACGACAGGTCAAAACAATGACATTCTACAGGATTTTAAGAAAAACGGTGTACCGATTGTCCTTGTTGACCGTAAATTACCTGAACTCAAAGTCGACACAGTGACAACGAATAACCGTGATATCACGATCCGGCTGCTTCGACAAATGTATGAGAAAGGCTACGATCACATCGCTTTCTTTACTGAGCCGGTTGATGGGGTTAGTCCTCGTGAAGAACGAAAAGATGCATATGAACAGACGGCCATGAGTAAACATAAGAAACCTATCATTTCAGAAATCAATTTGAAGAAAAAGGAACAAATACGAGAAGAGATTGTCCGTTTTTTACAATCAAACCATCAGAAAAAGGCGATTTTAGCAGGCAATGGTTTACTCATGCTGAAGCTCATTAGTGAACTCGTGGAGCTTGGGATCAAGATTCCTGATGAGATAGGCATTGCCGGGTTTGATGATACAGAATGGTATAAGCTGATTGGGCCAGGGATCACAACTGTTGCGCAGCCATCTCATGAAATGGGGAAAGCGGCCATGCAAAAAATCAAGACACGGCTTGAAGGCGATGAAAGTGCGCCCCAAACCATTCAACTCGATGGAGAAATCATTGTCAGGAAATCTTTATAAGCGAAAGGCAGAGAAGAGTATACATACGTGCATGCTCTCTCTTTTTCAACTAATTTGAAACCGGTACCAAGAGAGGGGAGAAATGAGTGAAAGCATTGGATGCGGTCACATTTGGGGAATCAATGGCGATGTTTTACGCAAAAGAAGTTGGAGAACTTCATCAAGTGCATACGTTTCAAAAGGCGCTTGCTGGTGCAGAGAGTAACGTCGCTGTCGGCCTTTCAAGGCTGGGTTTTAAGGTTGGCTGGATGAGCAAAGTCGGGGCAGACTCACTTGGCACATTTATTTTAGAAGAGCTTCAAAAAGAAGGGGTCGATACAAGTGCAGTGCTCCTTTCAAATGATGGGTCCCAAACTGGGTTATTGCTTAAATCAAAAGTCATTGATGGAGACCCTGACGTGACGTATTACCGGAAAGGCTCTGCTGCGAGCACAATGAGTCCAAGTGACTTTCCCTCCAACTATTTCCGGCAGGCTGGACACCTTCATATGACAGGTATTCCGCCTGCACTGTCTAGTGAAATGAGAGCGTTTTCTTTTCTTGTCCTTCAAGCCATGAAGGAAGCAGGCAAAACCATTTCATTTGATCCGAACCTTAGGCTTCAGCTATGGGAAGAGGAAGAGGATATGATTCATACGGTGAACCAGATAGCCTATCAAGTCGATTGGTTTTTCCCGGGACTTGCAGAAGGGCAAAGGCTCACGGGATGCCATGAGCCGGAAGAGATTGCAGAGGTCTATTTACAAAAAGGTGTCAAGCTAGTGGTCATTAAGCTCGGAGCGGAAGGTGCCTTTTATAAAAGTGCCGCCGGTCAGGGAATTGTGAGCGGGTTTCATGTTCATGATGTCGTTGATACGGTCGGCGCTGGTGATGGATTTGCAGTGGGGGTCATTAGTGGCTTACTTGACGGCTTATCCTATGAAAAATCCGTTACAAGGGGTAATGCCATTGGGGCACTTGCGGTGATGTCTCCAGGAGATAAGGATGGACTGCCCACTCGGGAGGAGCTTCAGGCGTTTATGAAAGAAGCCAAACGGTATCACAGGCGGGAGTATATGAAGGGGGATGAGAGAGATGGGAAAGTCAGCAAGTTTGAACGTTAAAGAGCAGCTCGCAGTCTGTAAACTGATCGCAGTGGTTAGAGCGGATAGTGAAGGAGAAGGCATTGAGATGATTCAGTGTTTAAAGAAAAAAGGGGTGCGTGCCATTGAAGTAACGTATACCACTCCAAATGCTGAACGCATCATCGCATCCTTTCGGCATGAGCAAGAACTCATTGTAGGAGCAGGAACGATCACGACGCTTGAACAGGCACAATCAGCCATTGAGGCAGGCTCGCAATTTATTGTCAGTCCAGGATATCTCCCTGTGATTGGAGAGCATCTATCATTTCACGATACACTCTATGTGCCAGGTGTCCTGACCCCGAGTGAAATCATGCAGGCAAAAGCAAATGGTTACCGCTTGCTCAAGCTTTTTCCAAGCGGCTCCTTCGGTTTGTCCTATATGAAAAACTTACAAGGCCCGTTTCCAGAGGTTGAATTTATTCCAACAGGCGGCATTCATCCAGCCGATGTCCCAAAATGGCTCGCAGCAGGTGCTGTGGCAGTAGGTGTCGGCAGTCAGCTTGGAAGCAGTACAGCAGAAGAATTACAAGCGGTTCTTTCTTCATAAATACTTGATATGACACAAACAACTGGCTCATGGATGCCGGTTGTTTGTTCGTTTATCTGACATAACAGCGGGTAAGATTCGACTCTTCACGTACAATGATCGTGAAGGAGGGATTGGAATGTACATTCAACAAGATGCACTCACAGATGGACGGATAGATCAGCTGATCACCGGTCATGTAGAAGAGATGAAGGAGCATTCTCCGCCAGAAAGCATTCATGCCCTTCCATTAGACGATTTGAAAAAACAAGATGTCACAGTGTGGAGTGTATGGGATGGAGAGGAACTTCTTGGCTGCGGAGCGATAAAGGAGCTATCAAGTGAACATGGTGAAATCAAATCGATGAGGACGGCAGCTCTCCATATGCGAAAAGGGGTAGCAAGGCAAATGCTGACCTACCTTCTCCAAGAAGCCAAACAGCGAGGCTATACACGTGTCAGCCTCGAAACAGGTGCGATGGCTTTCTTTGAACCAGCAAGAAGACTATATGAAAGCTTTGGGTTTCAATATTGTCCGCCTTTTGGTTCATATCAAGAAGATCCAAACAGTTTATTTATGACAAAGGAATTATAGAGGTCGAGAGAGTATGCTTATAAGCAGCTCTTTTTTTATGCGGCAACAATGAAAGGAGGGGGATGTGAGTGAAGCTGTCTAAGTTGATTGGAATAGGCGCTCTTCTCACAGTTTGTGTGCTATCCGTCATTTCTTTATGTGTATTAGGTCAAGATTTATTTAAGATTGAAAGCGCTTCCGACAAAGTGGTATCAACCTATCAATATCACTTTGTCCTTGTACCGGAGGAACTTGATAACGAATATTGGCAACTGGTGCAAAAGGGAGCTGCTGATGCGGCGGCCGTTCATCGTGTGTATCTCGAATACCTGGGCCCAAAGCAGGCTGATTTGGATGATCATCTTAAAACCATTGATATGGCGATTGCTGGGCATGTAGATGGTATTATGACGCAGGGACTTGATGCGAAGAAATACAAACCGCTCTTTCAAAAAGCAAGGGAAAAAGGCATTGATGTCGTCACAGTCGATACGGATGCAGAGGGGAGCAAGCGTCAAGTGTATGTTGGAACGGATAATTATTATTCAGGCTTTATCGCAGGGCAGGCGCTCATCGCAGATACAACAGGCGAACAGTATGTAGGAATTGTCACGGGCCGGCTTGATGCCATCCACCAGAAGCTGCGCGTTAAGGGATTTCGAGATGCCGTTTCTGCTGAAAAACGCATTCATATTGCTGGAATAGAAGAATCAGCCATTACGAAGTCAGGGGCTTCCGGTGCAGCGTATAAACTATTAAACAATCATGCAGAGCTGACCGCATTTTATGGAACAAGTGCATTAGATGGTGTCGGCATCATTCAAGCAACAGAGCAATATCGATCAGCTGCTGATTTTTATGTGCTCACATTTGATACATTGCCTGATACGATTCAGGCGCTTGATGATGAAAAAATCGATGCGGTGGTCGTGCAGCACCCTTATGAAATGGGCTACCAAGCGGTTGAATCACTTGTTCGTTTGCAGAAAGGCGAAAAGGAAGAAGCGCTGCAGTACACAGGAACGAGTGTGATTCGGCGCGGGGATTTGCCTCTTCATCAAACAGAAAGACCACAGGGGGTTCAGCCATGAGAAGGATTCGAAGTAAATTGTTATTGGCGTTTTTAACCCTTGTGCTCCTTGGTAACGTGGCTGCTTTTTTTGTCTATTGGAGCAGCTCGAAATTAACCTCAGAATATAGCAGGAGCTTTCGTTCTTTTCTCCTGCTTAATGATATATCCACAGAGGCAAAAACGATGTATGAAAAGGTCAATGCCTATGCCATTGAGAAAGATCGGCAGTTTGCCAGAGAATATATTGAATCAAAACAGAAAATGAAAACCTATGATCAGGCGCTGCTAAAAGATGCCGGGCTTCATGCGGCGATACCCTCTATTGAAAAATATCAATATATGATGCGGACGCTCATGAATGAAAGTGATGCGACCATGACACATGTAAAAGAAGGGAAAATCAAAGAATATGCTGCAAGTGTGAAGGAGGTGAGAACAGTCTCCTCCTATATACAAGAGCAGACGATGACCCTGCTAGATGATGAATTATCTGAGTATCAGGTACTCTATCAATCACTTCAAAAAAGACATCAAACTTATGCGCTCTTTACCCTGTGTCTGTTTACGTTATCGATTGGGGTCGCATTATGGATGGCATATATCATTGCTGGCGGGATATCAAGGCCAATCGTCCACCTGTCTCGAAGTGCCAAAGAAGTATCAGAAGGAAATTTTGATGGAGCGAATTTGCATGTCACATCAAAGGACGAAATATCTGTGTTAAATGAGGCCTTTCAACGAATGCGGCAGGAGATGAAAATGATGATTGAAGAGATGAAACAAAAGGCTGCCTTAGATCAAAAAATCAAAGACATGAAGTTGAAAACGCTGCAAAACCAAATGAACCCACACTTTTTATTTAACACATTAAACATCGTATCACGCATGGCTTACTTAGAATCAGCAGATGCCACATCGAGATTGATTCAATCGGTTTCCACGCTGATGCGGTATTCACTGTCTGCTCTCAGTACGTCCGTTACATTGGAACAAGAAGTGAAAGTGGTCAAAGAATATTTTCATATCCAAGAAACGAGATTTGCCGATCGTATTACATGCAAAACGACCATAGATGAGTCGTGTCTATCTGTTCACATTCCAAGTCTCACATTACAGCCGCTTGTCGAAAATGCCTTTATTCATGGAGTAGAACCAAAGGAGGAAGGCGGGCTTGTTGAGCTCTCTATCTATCAAGACAATGGCTTTGTGATGATTCGGATTCGGGACAATGGGACTGGAATCAATGAAAGAGAGAAAAAAAGATTGCTATCGGAAAAAGAAGAGGATCATCCGAACACACTGAGTAAAGGCCATTCTACAGGAATTGGTCTTCGAAATGTGGTGTCAAGACTGCGTTTGTTTTACGGGGTGCAAGATGCCCTTCAAATTGATTCAAATCCAAACGAAGGCACCACCATTCAATTGGCGATTCCGATAAAGGAGGGACCTGTATGCTGAACGTGCTGATTGTGGATGATGAAAAAATAGAACGAATGGCGATGCGGAAGTTCATGACCGAATGGCTCCCGGAGTGTTATATTGCAGGTGAAGCTGAAAATGGAAAGAAGGCGGTTGAATTTGCGCGGTCGGAGCCGATTGATCTTGTGCTCATGGATATTCAGATGCCTGGCATGGATGGATTGACAGCCATCAAACAGATCAAAGCAGGCAGCCCGCATACAAAATTTATTATGCTGACAGCCTACGATACGTTCAATTATGCCAAGCAAGCGATGCAGGAAGGGATTAAACAATACCTCGTCAAACCAGCTGATAAAGACGAAACCATTGCAGCCATTCGATCTGTTGCGGCAGAAATTGAGCAGGAGGCGTCTCAGCGGCAGGCAGCGACGGTCAATCAGCAGTCAAAGTGGCTGGAAGCCCATGTGATCAACGGTCAATCTTATACCTTCACTGAGTTTCAACAATTGTTCCAAGAATGTGAAGCAGGTCTCGTCATCGCTGTTCAGCGGGCAGGCGGGGATCAGCTGTTGAGTGATTTACAGCAATCCGCTCTTTTTCAAGCGGTGCCTATTCAGATGGGCGGTGAGCTGTTTACATGCTTCATTTATAGTCACCAAGGAACAGGTCAGCTAAAGGCAGATGTACTGCAAGCCATTCGAGCTGCCATGACAAGCGGACATCCTTCACCTGTCGTTGGCATAGGGCACCCAGTCTCAAACCCACTTCATCTTCAGAAAAGTGCAGCGGAAGCAAAGCTTTCTTATTATCAGCGAAAAAAGGATGGCGGCGTTGTTCGTTATGGTTTTTACAATACAGAAGTGCAGTCCAATCTGTTGATCAATCTTCCCGAGCTTGCTGACGACATAATGCTGGCACTGGAAGAAGGAAGAAGAGAGGATGCGCTTGCCTTATTTGATGCCTTTGAATTAGAGGGGGCGGCACTTACACATGTAAAAGAGCTGCTGATTCTATTAAAATCACGACTCCGTGCAGACCTCTCCATTCTGGCCATCAGCACAGCAGCAGAATGCCGCCAGTGCTGTGAGCATCTATTTGACGTGTATGAAGCGAGAACCCAGACCGTGAATGACATCGAGCGGGCAAAACGTTACATCAAAACACATTTCTGCGAACATATCACGCTCGAGCAAACTGCCGCCTATGTTGACTTAAGCCCAACCTATTTCACAAAGCGCTTTAAAGATGAGACGGGTCTGACCTTTAAAGAATATGTGACGACCTGCCGGCTGGATAAAATCAAGAAGCTTCTCAAAGACAGCTCGCTTAGTTTAAAAGAAATTACTTATCAGGCAGGATATACCGACCCCAATTACGTCAGCCGTGTCTTTAAGAAAATGGTCGGTTGTTCACCGAAGGAATATCGAAAACTGGCCATAAAAAAATGAAGAATTTCATAAAAAAGTGAAGAAGTTTGCCTGAAAAAAAGCAATGATCTACCATTATACTTATTTTGATAACGCTTACAAAACAGGGATGGGGGATCAATCATGAAGTTCAAATTAGGCTTTACTTTGTTGGCACTCTGCATGCTTCTCATCACGGCTTGCAGTACATCGACGAACTCAGATGCAAAAAAAGAGGGCGGAGCGGAGAAGCTTGAAATTTTCTCTTGGTGGACAGGAGCAGGTGAGGAAGACGGACTGAAAGCACTCATTCAATTGTTTGAAGAGAAAAATAAAGAGATTCCAATTGAAAATGCAGCCGTCGCAGGTGGTGCTGGTACGAATGCAAAGGCTGTTTTGACGAGCCGGATGCAAGGAAATGATCCGCCAGCTTCCTTCCAAGTACATGGCGGGGCAGAGCTGAACGAGAGCTGGGTCGCGGCAGGCAAAATGGAGCCGCTTGATGATCTTTATGAACAAGAAGGCTGGAAGGACAAATTCCCAGAATCACTGATTGACCTTGTGAGCAAAGATGGGAAAATCTATTCGGTTCCAGTGAATATTCACCGAGGCAATGTGCTTTGGTATAACAAAAAGGTATTTGAAGACCAAGGTTTAGAGCCGCCAACGACATTTGATGAATTTTTCAAAACAGCAGATGCTTTAAAGAAAAAAGGGATTACTCCACTTGCGCTTGGGGATAAAGAGCCTTGGGCAGCGACTCACTTGTTTGAGAGTGTTCTGCTTGGTGTATTAGGCGCAGAAGATTATCAAAAACTTTGGGCGGGCGACTTGAAAATGGATGACACAAAAGTGAAGGAAGCGGCAGACATCTTTGGACGCATGCTCGAATACGTCAATGACGATCATAGCTCCCGTAACTGGCAGGATGCCTCACAGCTCGTGGCAAAAGGGGAAGCGGCGATGAATGTCATGGGCGATTGGGCGAAGGGATACTTTGTCAACGATCTGGACTTGAAGGTCAACAAAGATTTTGGTTACGTGGCGACCCCTGGAACGGAGGGAAGCTTTATGGTGATCACCGATACGTTCGGACTGCCGAAGGGTGTCAAACAGCCGGAAAACGTGAAAAAATTCTTATCTGTCTTAGGATCTGTGGAAGGACAGGATGCGTTTAATCCGCTGAAGGGATCGATTCCGGCACGGGTTGATGCGGATGTATCAAAATATGATGAATACGGAAAATCGGCGATGAAGGCATTTAAAGAGTCAAAGCTGGCGCCGTCACTCGCCCATGGCTCAGCTGCTGAAGAAGGCTTTGTGACGAAAGCAAACCAAGCCGTCAATATTTTTGTGACACAAAAAGACAGCAGCCAGTTTGTTTCATCTTTAAAAGACTCTATGAAATAAAGACGAAGGAGGCGGCGATCAGGCACCGCCTCTTTTTTAAAAAGGAGTGTAGCTTCATGCGCATGGACACATCGCCGAACACAAAAGCGTCAGCGCCGAAAGTGAAACGTGTTCGGAAAAAATGGAATGGAGATCAGCTGCTTGCACTGCTATTTTTAGCCCCGTCAGCTGTTTTATTATTCATCTTTGTTTACGGCTTTATTGGCTGGACAGGGTATGTTTCATTATCAAACTGGACCTCGCTTGTTCCGGATTTCTCTTTTGCAGGACTTCGCAATTATGTCATGCTGTTTCAAGATTTCCGCTTTCAGTCAGATCTACGAAACACGGTCTTTTTTACTTTATTCTTTATTGGAGCCGTCATAGCCTCTGGGCTCGCACTTGCGATTTTACTAGACCAGAAGATCAAGGGTGAATCTCTTTTCCGGAATTTATTCTTTTTTCCGATGGCCCTTTCCTTCGTTGTGACTGGTGTCGTGTGGCAATGGATTTTAAATCCGTCAACTGGAGTGAATTTATTTTTGAAAACGCTAGGCATCCAGCCTAAGTGGTACACGGATACGAATATTTTAGCTGGATTTGTCTGGGGGAAAATTGAATTTGGTGTACCAGCGGCGATGATTGCAGTCGTCATTGCAGCTGTGTGGCAAATGACTGGGTTCTCGCTTGCGATGTATTTGGCAGGTCTTAGAGGAATTCCAGAGGAAGTGAGAGAGGCTGCTAGAATGGATGGAGCAACTGAGTGGCAAATCTACCGAAAAATCATTTTTCCGCTTTTAAAACCGATTACTGCAAGTGTCATTATTATTATGGCTCATATTTCTTTAAAGATTTTCGATTTGATTTACTCGATGACAGGACCGGGTGCAAACTTTGTCACGGATGTACCGGGCGTTTATATGTTTGAAATGACCTTTAGAGGAAACCATTATGCAGGCGGTGCTGCCATTGCAATCGTCATGCTGATCTCTGTTGCGGTCTTTATCGTGCCATATCTCCTGTCGAGCCGGAAGGGGGCTTCATCATGACAGCCAGATGGTTTGTCCGTCCAGTTCTCTATGCTTTATTGATTCTGTGCAGCCTCTTTTTTCTAATGCCTGTCTATGTCATGCTCGTCACAAGCTTAAAGCCATTAGGTGAAGTCACCCTTGAGCAAATGTGGTCGCTGCCATCAACGCTTGATTTCTCTAGCTATCAAATCGCTTTTGAAAAGCTATCGCCTAATTTGATGAATTCACTTTATCTTGTCATTCCTGCTACCTTATTGTCAGCCGTATTAGGTGCGATGAATGGCTATGTGCTATCAAAATGGCGTTTTAAAGGGTCAGAAGTGGTTTTTACGTTGATGCTGTTTGGTATGTTTATTCCGTATCAAAGCATCCTCATTCCACTCATTCAATTTTTACGTGAAGTCGGATTATATAATTCGATTCCAGGTCTAGTGCTTGTCCATGTCGTATATGGTCTTCCGATCACAACACTCATGTTTCGCAATTTCTATGTGAGCATCCCTGATGAAATGATTGAATCGGCCAAAATGGATGGCGCAGGGTTTATCGGGATTTTCAGACATATGATTCTTCCGCTTTCCATCACAGGATTTGTCGTGGTCGCCATTTGGCAGTTTACCAATGTGTGGAATGAATTTTTATTTGCAGTCACGATGACCACTGCGGAGCATCAGCCAGTCATGGTCGCCTTGCAAAATCTATCAGGCAGCCAAATTGTGCAATGGAACGTCCAAATGGCAGGAGCTATTTTGGCCGCACTGCCGACACTTTTGGTGTATATTCTGCTCGGAAAATACTTTGTGAAGGGGCTTCTCGCAGGCTCTGTCAAAGGATAAAGAAATTTTCATGTTATCGTTTTCATTTGGTGTACTGAAAGGATTGACTTCTCTTTAGATAGCGTCATAATAAAAGTTGAGACTTACTAGTTTTCATCATGCTAGGCAAGGATTATCAAAGGGTAGCAAAGGGAGGAGTCATCCTGAATGAAGCAGTCACCAATTTTTTTACTGCCTGAATTGAAGGAGAGAATATGGGGAGGTACAGCCTTAAGGGATCAATTTGGCTATGATATTCCTTCTGATCAAACGGGAGAATGCTGGGCAATTTCTGCTCATCCAAACGGACCAAGTGTCGTGCAAGACGGTCCATATAAAGGGAAAACGTTGATCGAACTATGGGACAATCACAGGGAGTTGTTCGGGGGAATAGAAGGCGATCGCTTCCCGCTGTTAACAAAAATTTTAGATGCAAACCAAGACTTGTCCGTTCAAGTTCATCCAGAAGATGATTATGCTGAAAGACATGAAAATGGAGAGCTTGGGAAAACAGAGTGCTGGTATATCATTGACTGCAAAGAAGGAGCAGAAATGATCTATGGACACAATGCAAGAACAAGAACTGAGCTAGTGACCATGATGAACAGCGGAGATTGGGAAGGTCTTTTACGGCGAGTGAAGATTAAGCCTGGTGATTTTTATTATGTGCCAAGCGGTACCATTCATGCGCTATGCGAAGGAACGCTTGTCCTCGAAACGCAGCAAAGCTCAGATACAACCTATCGGGTATATGATTATGAACGAAAAGACCAAGATGGCAATGAACGTGAACTTCATTTTGCGCAAGCCATTGACGTCACAACGGTTCCTCATGTAGACGGTTATGCAGATGAATCAGTCGAAACACGTCCAGGAATGACCATTAGAACATTTGTAGAAGCAGAATATTTCTCTGTGTATAAATGGGAAATTGATCAAAAAGTAGAGCTTTCGCAAGATGATCCATTTTTGCTGTGCAGTGTCATTAAGGGAGAAGGGTCTATAGAGCATGATGGGAACACATATCCACTGCCAAAAGGGGCTCATTTTATTCTGCCAGCTGAAACAGGGAGCTTCTCGATTGAAGGATCTTGTGAACTGATTGTGTCACATATATAAAGGAAAAGAGGACTTAAATGGGGTCCTCTATTTTGCTATTGCATGAATGACTTGAAAGAAGACTTGTTTTTGTCGATAAAGAGATTAGTAGACTATTATGCAAAGTTAAGAGAGGGACAGGGAACGTGAAAAAAACCATCAAGATTATGTTACTCGCAGCTGCCTTTGGTATGACATTACACACAGGCAAAGAAGCGCAAGCAGCCTCCTATGTCGATCAATCCATTTATACGATTAGCACCTCAAAGGTATTTACGACAGAATCAGAAGTGAAAAAAGCAGTAGAAACACTGAAAAAAGATAAAAAGTGGACAGCAAGTTATCAAACCTCAGGGAATACGTCGACCTATCAGCTCACTGCCTCAGGATATGACTCACAAGATGCAGCGAATGCAAGTGCGGCGGCGTTAAAAAAAGAGGTGGGCATAAATGGCACTGTGTCTCCAGTTGGTGACCGCCTTCCTTTACAAAAGGTCGTATCTGACCCGATCAACGATGAAAGTCAGGCAAAAAAGTTCTCGCTAGAGCTAGCAAAAACATCAGGGCTAAAGAGCTCCTATGAAGTCATCAGTCAAAGCAGACCTTCTTATCAGGTCATATCAGGAGCCATTGATTCTGAAACGAAAGTCAAAAATATTCAAACAGAATTACAAAAGAAGGCAGGAGTCACCAGTACATACCAAACCGAAAACAAAGCTGGCACCGTGTATCAGCTGATCTCAGGCGGTATTGTTGGACAAAGTAAGGCGAATACCATCCTGCAAGGCTTTCAAAAGGAATCTGGTTTAAAAGCAGTGCGTCAAACGGTGACAGCAGGCAAGCCATATTACATCGTCACATCAGCTGCACAAGCTAACCAGTCGAAAGCCCAGACACTTCTTACCCAGCTGCAAAAAGAAGCAAAAATCAGCGGGAAGATTCAGAAGGCAGGAGCCGTTAAAAATGTCTATCGCATGGAATCAGGCTATTTCAAAGACAGCAAACAAGCAGCCTCAGCTGCGGCTCAGATTAAGAAACAAACCGGTGCTGCAGGTACTGTGCAGCGAGTAGGAAAAACGAAAAATTATATCGTGAAGCTCAATCAATTAAACGATACAGCTTATGCAAAAACAGTTGCCTTTTTCAAGAAAAAGAAATGGCGCTATACGTCCAAAAAAATCTCTTCTACACAGCCATATCAAGTAGTGACTGGGAACCTTTTAGGAGATGATCAAGCGAAAAAAGCGACGGCCTTCTTCCAAAAGAAAAAGGTATCTGCGACAACGAAAAAAACGGGCAAGGTATCTGATAGCACGTATCGACTCGTTGTCAATCAAGCAACGGATCAAGCAAAAGTGAACAAAGGTGCCGCATACTTAAAGGCACAAAAGGTGACAAGTAACATCACAACAGGTAAGGGACAAGCCGTCACCAAAGCGTATAGCCTGATGACAACACCTGTATATGATCAAAGCAAAGTGAAGCAGGCGCAAGAGATCATCAAGAAAAATGGGGTTGCCAGCAGTACAAAAACTTTAACAGAAGCTGTCAAGCAATACCGTATTACGACAGAGGCGACTGTGAATCAGACAAAACTCAATCAAGCACTTAGCTATTTGACGAAACAAAAAATGAAGGCAGCTGCCCAAAAAACGGGTACAACTGATTATGGGCAATATCAAATGAAAACAGGGGTCATTGCGACTGCTGCATTGCGTGATCAAGGCATGGCATTTTTCAAAAAACGGAATGAAACAGCTGCTTATACAACGACAACAAAACCGGCATATAAAATCAACATAACGCAGCAATTCACAGGGTTAGCAAATGCAAATGCGGCCATTGCTTTTGTGAAAAGCCAATATGGCTGGACAGCCACCGCAACAAAAATCAAAAATGGCCCGATGGTCATGCAAACGAATTATAACCTCACTGTCAATGAGATGGTGAACAAACAAATGAAGGTGTCACCACAGACAGATGGTGCGGCTTATGTTTATGCGACATATGTAGATCCAGCGACGTCAACAGTGAATACGGATGGGTTAAATGTACGTTCTACACCTGATTCAAGCTCTGCAAGCAACATCGTGGCACAGCTGAACAAAGGCACAAAAGTGAAACAGCTCGGGAAAGAAGGGAATTGGATAAAGATCAGCCTTGGCTGGAGAAATGCGAGTTCAGCAGAAGTGTTAAAATATGTAGACCCAGCTAATATCGCTGAGGGCACTCAATCGTATTTTCAATTTCTCAAACTCTCTGAAGCTGCGAATCTCAATCCGACCGAAGTCAATTCGAAGATTTTAGCAGGGAAAGGGATTCTTGCTGGAAAAGGACAAGCCTTTATAACAGCAGCGAAAACGTATCATATTAACGAAATCTATTTGATTTCTCATGCGCTGCTTGAAACAGGTAACGGAAGTTCAATTTTAGCGAATGGTACGATGTTTAATGGAAAGAAAGTGTATAACATGTATGGCATTGGCGCATACGACAGCAATCCGAATTATCTCGGTGCAAAGTATGCGTATGAACAGCAATGGTTCACGCCAGAGGCAGCCATTATTGGCGGGGCAAAATTCATTGGCAACAGCTATATCAATCACGCCACTTACAAACAAGATACCATTTATAAAATGCGCTGGTCTAGTTCAGCTACTCATCAATATGCTACGGATATTGGATGGGCTTATAAGCAAGTCACTCGTATGTATAGTTTGTATAACTTACTTGATAACTATACGCTGTATTATGATATCCCGGTTTATAACAAATAAAAAAACGTCCGTGCTTCCTAATAAGAAGCCGGACGTTTTTTGTGTAAGAGCTGCTGTTCAATAAATGTTAAGAGCTGCTCACTTGATTGTCCCTTTGAATATTGGTTCCATTCCTCAGCGAAGGTTTTTAATAGATCTCCATTGGCTGATTCGTTTAGATGTAAAAGCTCCTTCAAGAGCATGTCTTGAGAGACGCAAGCCTTTCCGGGAATGATGTCTTCATAACGATCGACTAATCCCCGTTTATCTCGATAAGTTTCTAAATCATAAGTGAAGAACAAAACAGGTTTTTCGAGCAGCGCATATTCAAACACAATCGACGAATAATCCGTAATCAGAACATCGCAAGCACAGAGCAAAGGATAAAGCGGCTGCTCGGACACATCAAATATCCATTCACCATCTGTTTCAGCCTTCGCTAAATGTTTGACCGCAGGATGAAGCTTGACGAGCAGAATATAGTCTCCATTTAGCTCTGTATGCATTTGTTCTTTTGAAAAGGGCAGGACAAGACCGTCCATGGCAAAGTCTCGATAGGTCGGTGCATAAAGCAGAATTTTTTTCCCTCTTGGAAAATCATCCGGCTTTAAGGAAGGCGGATGATGATCATAGTACACATCCGTCAGCGGCACACCTGTTGGTAAAAAACGTTCGTCATTTACCCCAAACGATGACTTGAAAATCTCACGCATGCGATCTGAACCCGTGACGATATAATCGAAAGACGCATAGACCCGCTTGAAGCGTTCGATATCACGTGGACTCCGGCATGAATTTGAAGCATCTTCAAGGCCAAATTTTTTCAAAGCGCCATTGGCATGCCATACTTGAATACAGGTTGTAGAAGGTCTGTTTCTTAGCACACTTGTCATGAGAAAGTAATTATCCGTCACAACGACCTTGCTTTTCAGCATCGTATACATACATTGAATGAGATGGAAGGGATTTTTTTCATGAAAATAGCGAAATGACAGATGAGACCCGTCCTTTTCTATATTGGAAGCATGCTTCGTATAGAGGACTGTCAGCTTCATCGTCATATTCGCTTGTTGTTGATAGGTATCAATGAGAGCAGCCGCATTCTCCTGGAATGAAACAAGCAGCGTCACCTGGTTTTCACGCGGTTTCACTCCGCTCATCAGCCATCCAATAAAAGAAACGAAAGCTGCATAACATGAAATGATTATTGAGCGTATATTCATCATTGATCAATCTCTCATAGCTGCTTCGTCTGATCCTTTACTTGCTCAGGATAGTAACGTTTCTTCCCTTTGTTTTCCTTCAATACGGCAAAGGCGTACTTTGGAATATTCAGCATTCGTTTCCATCTCCACGGATTGACAACCAGTCTGTACAGCCATTCCGTATTTGTCTTAATCATCCAGCGTGGTGCACGCTTCACTGTGCCGCTAAATACATCGAAGCTTCCGCCTAAACCGATGCAAACAGCCTGCGGGAATAAATGGCGGTATTCATAAATGAAGTTCTCTTGGTTTGGATAACCTAAAGCAACGAACACCATATGTGCTTTCGAGCGAGCGATTTGTTTCGCAACGAAACGTTTATCGGCTTGATAGCCGTCACAGCTGCCTGCAATGACCACATTTGGATATTCCGTATCAATTCGCTGTTTGACAGCCTCAAGCACTTCTTTTTTCGCACCATATAAAAAGATACTTTTAGACTGCTTGTTTGCAAGATCAAGCATAGACATGAAGACATCAAAGCCTGCAATTCTTGATTTAAGCGGACTCTGTGTCATGCGTGACATCAACACGACGCCCACACCATCCGGCAATACATAATCCGCAGAAGAGACTACTTGATGGTACGCATCATCCTTCATGACGGCATAGCCAATCTCTGGATTCACAGTCGCAATCATGGCGCCTCTTTTCTGAGAAATATGATGCTGGTTGATATAGCTGATAAATTCATCTAAGTCGCCGTTTACATAAGAAAGGTTAGAGACCACTTCTGTTTGCATTGTTTAGACCTCCTTTTTCATCTTGTTATCTATGAACGTTCATTGTAAATTCATTCTTAGCCTACTCATCATTTTATCATAGTTGCTCCATGAAATATTAACAATAACTTTACAATCCTTTAAATTTCATGACATTTTTATAATTTCATATAATTGAAGATCGGTGAAACATTGATTTTTCGGACTTTTCCTCCCGTGCCCATTAAATTGGAAATAGTTTGTCTTTACATCTGCTTAACGTTTAATGGGCACTGTGATATAATGAGGTTCCGAAGAGCGAAAAAACTGATCGAAGATAATGGGATTACGGATAAACATTACTGCTTGAAGCAGACGAATAAGGATTTAAAGAAAGGAGTTTAGTTTGCAATGAAGAAAGTTATTACTTACGGTACATTTGATTTATTACACTGGGGTCACATTAAGCTGCTGGAGCGTGCAAAGCAGCTCGGAGATTACTTAGTGGTGGCCATCTCTACAGACGAGTTTAATTTACAAAAATCAAAAAAGGCTTATCATAGCTACGAGCATAGAAAGCTGATTTTAGAGACAATTCGTTATGTAGACGAAGTCATTCCAGAAAACAGCTGGGATCAAAAAGTCCGTGACGTGCAAGAGCACGACATCGATGTGTTTGTCATGGGAGATGACTGGGAAGGTAAATTCGATTTCTTGAAAGAGCATTGCGAAGTCGTATACTTGAAGAGAACAGAAGGCATCTCTACAACACAAATTAAGGAAGAAATTGCAGGACTTTAATAGATTGAAATAAGAGTACTTCTTATCATTTGGTGAGAAGTATTTTTTCATGTTAAAATATTCTTTTAAAATTTATTTAAATATCGACGGAATAAATGGACAACAATGAAAGGTTGAGTGTTTTGATCCGAAAATGGTTTAACAAGCATAGAAGAAAGACACTTAAAAATAATCAAAGTCAACCGCAACCACACTTACAAATTCCGGATATGGATTATTACTTTATTACTGGGAGAATTAAAGAGAAATATGGTGGTATGACGAAGTCGTTATTGCTACGTGCGAAACTATTTGGGTTGAAGAATATTTCATCTCATTTTTTAACCTTTTCATATGATCCTGAATTTTCTCGGAAAGTGAAAGGGATCATTGACAAACAAATAGTGAATCCTAAAATGACAAAAATTCAAAATATGTATGTAGACTTCCTTATTCCAAATAGTAAACCAGAGGAACAGTATCACCCATCTTATCACCCTGACAACATCAATGAAGTGGTAATTGATCATGAAGATCCATCTGTTCGATTCATTAGGAATGAACAAACAAATCAAATTGAGATGATTGAGTTCTTTCATCAAAATCAGCAAATGGAAAAGCGTGAGGAATACAATACACAAGGGCAGTTGCATAAAGTTTCTTATTTCTCTCAGGAAACGGGCAAAGTCTATCAAGAACTATTCATTTATGAGCACACTTATATTTATATGAAAAAGGAGTATGTTCATCTTGAAGAAGAGTCTAAAAATAAATTAAAAGAAATGATATGGTATGCTCAGGAAGGGATAAAAACCTTTAAAAATGAAAAGGCATTAAGACAAGAGTGGCTCATGACTATTCAGTATAAAAATGATCGGAAAAAGCTCTTTTTAGTTGATAGTCGGAAGCAGGATAAGTATGTTTTTCAATTAAAAAAAAGAAGCTCTTCTTACTTCTCAGCAATTATTCACAGTAAACACTACGAAACAGAAAAGACAGCATTACGTTCTGATTACAATGAGTTATTTACCCAAATAAGAAAACAAAAAGTAGATGCCGTCTTCTTTATCACTGAAGAGCAAAAAACAGATGTAGTAAAACAATTCGGTCATCAAAATATATTCTTTTTAACGCCACATACACTAGACCGTTCGTCACATCAAGTACAAGATCATTATATGGCTGATCCACATAAGGTACTGATGATGGCGAGATTAACTAAAATCAAGAATGTCATAGATGCCATCCGTTCGTTTCAATTTGTGATAAAAGAAGTACCAAGTGCGAGGCTTGAAATCTTTGGTTCTGGTCCTCAAGAAAAGCAGCTAAAACAGGAAATTAAAAAATTAAATTTAGAAAAGAATGTCTTTTTGAAAGGGTTCACTCAAAAACCTGATGTTGAATTTAGAACAGCTAGAATGTCTATCTCTACCTCTGTCTTTGAAGGCTGTCCATTATCTATCATGGAATCAATTGTTAACAATTGCCCTGTGATTACTTATAATTACGATTATGGTGCTAGCACGCTTGTGAAAAATGAGTTTAATGGCTTTGTTGTAGAGCAATATGAAGTGAAACAGCTAGCTAACAAAATCATTGAATTGTTAAAAAACGATGAACAGCATCAAATTTTTTCAGAAAATTGTCAGGAGATTGCAGAGATATATTCAATCCCGAACTATTATGAAAACTGGATAACGGCACTCCACAAAATGATAGAAGTTCGAGAAAAAAGAGACCAAATTCAACGCATGATGAAGCCTATTCATTTCAAATTGGTAGACATTAGTAGTAAACATCATGTTCTTTCATTGGACTTGCAAATAGAAGGTGTGATTGAAAAGCGAAAAAAGGTTATATTAGAACTTGTCGGATACGATCGGGATAACCATGCTGAGTTATTCTCTAAAAAAGTCGAAAATTTAAAGGTATCCTTCCCAATTGGACATGCATTCATAAAGGCGGCATTGAAGCGAAACAAAACAAAATACGTTGATTTCTATATGAGAATGAGAGATGAAGAATTCAATGAAATCACTCAGCGGTTACCAATCGCCGAGCATTTGCTCAATGAAAAAGGTGTGTCAAAGATGGATGGTGTTTCTTACAAGACAATTAAAGGGAATTATTCTTGGAAGTTGAATAAATAAATAGAAACTTTTATTTATACTACATCGTGTTATGAGTATGACAAGCATAAGATTTCGATGAACAGAGGAGATAAATGATTGATGATTGAAGAGACCGTTCAGAAGAAAAGTGTTGTTGAAAGTTTAAAGAACCATCACCAACAACTGGAAATTGTGTTGAAAATAGATGATGATAGGCCATTAGAAGGTCGAATATTTTACTTGCTCATGAGAGAAAGGTTCTCAAAGCAGGAAGTTTACCTTCCTCTTGAACATCTAGCAGAAAATCGGTTTAAAATAGTGCTTCATGAAGATTCTTTCTCGAATAAAATGGAACAAGGACAAACGTATAATTTATATGTGACGGATTTTTCTCAAATGATTGATAGTAGTGAGAGCGAAGATGAAACCGAAGACTCCTCGTATGATTCTGATGGAGAGGACGAAGAGGCGGAATTGGAAGAGGAAGAAGGACAATTCATAGATGAAGACGACAATCCTTATTATAAGCGTCGTCTAAAGCTGGATGTCGAAACGCCTGAAGTCTGTTTCATAGAAAATCAAAACGCTCTGCTCCTTGCCATACCATATCGTACGGACAAAGGGAATGCTTCTATTAAGGTCAAGCGAGAAATGAAGATCACGAAAATGAAGCAGATATCACTCGATGAGACCAATATCCTGACTCTAAATGGATATTGTGGTGTGATAAGTGCTGAGCACTCTTATCGAATCAAAAGAATACAAATCCTGGTCAAAAGGAACAGTGCCCCCGAAATGGAGCACCGCTTCCCCGTAAATTTCCAGCAAAAAAGTGAAATTGATTATTATAGAACAGACGGGGAGATGCCAGAGATATATCCTTTCAAAGTTGAAGTCCCTTTAGGGGCATTAACCTATTCTACAGATAAGCGATATATCTATAGAATGTACTTTGAATTTATATGTGAAGTTAACGGAATAGAAGAGACTTTAACAACACCGTCACTTGTGCTTGGAGATCGATCTAATCAATTAAAAGGGCTTGTCCAAATACAAAAAAAGAACGATATCCCGATTCGATATGAAGTATATCGAAAGAAAAAGAGGCAAACGCTTGGCATCCGAATTAATGATTACACAATCAAAACCCGTGCGAAGTACTATGTCAAAAGCAAGTGGAAGAAATTCAAAAAGAAAATTGGCAAAATCAAAAAAGTCCGTAATCAATTGGTGACAAGAACCTTCAAAACGACCTTTAAGCTAGCAAGTAAATTGTCCGTGAAAAAGAAAACCGTTGTTTTTGAAAGCTTTAATGGAAAACAATTCAGTTGTAACCCGCGTGCTATTTATGAGTATATGAAAGAAAATCACCCTGAATATACGTTGATCTGGAGCGTCAAAAAAGGGCATGAAGCACCGTTTAAGGAAAAGGACATCTACTATATCAATCGTCTGTCATTCAAATGGATTTTTGCGATGGCAAGAGCTGAGTATTGGGTCGTCAACAGTCGATTGCCGCTTTGGGTCCCAAAACCAGACCATACAACATACCTGCAAACATGGCACGGTACGCCGTTAAAACGACTGGCGATGGACATGGACGAGGTGCATATGCCTGGAACGAACACGAAGAAATACAAAAAGAATTTCACGAAAGAAGCATCGAATTGGGATTACCTCATTTCTCCTAATGCATACTCGACTGAAATCTTTACACGTGCGTTCCAATTTCAAAAGACGATGGTTGAGTCAGGATATCCGAGAAACGACTTCCTTCACAATCAAAACAATGAAGAAACGATGAGGGCACTCAAGCAAAAAATGAACCTGCCGCTTGATAAAAAATTGATCTTATATGCACCGACATGGAGAGACGATCAATTTTATAAAAAAGGGCAGTACAAATTTGATTTAGACCTTGATCTGCATGAGCTAAGAGCATCTATCGGAGACGACTATATCATCATTCTTCGTATGCACTATCTAGTAGCTGAAAACTTTGATTTAGGACCATATGAAGGCTTTGCCTATGACTTCTCTCATTACGAAGACATCAGAGACCTTTATATGATTTCTGATCTGCTCATCACAGATTACTCATCCGTGTTCTTTGATTATGCAAATCTCAAACGTCCGATGCTGTTCTATGTGCCAGACATCGAAACATATCGTGACAAGCTCAGAGGCTTCTACTTCGACTTTGAACAAGAAGCACCTGGACCGCTTGTGAAAGAGACAGCAAGTGTCATTGACTGGGTAAGAGAAACAGAACAGCCAGCCTTTGCATTACCAGCTTCATTTGCACCGTTTTATGAAAAATTCTGCTATTTAGAGAGCGGGGAATCATCGAAACGGGTGGTTGAGGTTGTGTTTAAATAGGAATATTGACAAGCATTACTAAGGGATCCTCAAACCTAAGAGCGAATCCCTTAATAGTGCTTTTTTTGGTTTGTTTATTTAAAATTGTAATTTAAGCCCGAATATTAACTATTAACTTTGTATTAGGTATATGTTATTATAAAACTGATATTCAAATAAAAAATAGTGAATTTCTCAGGATTTAAGGCTTTTCTAAGTATTTTTTCATAGGAGGATCATCTTGAAAGGAATAATTTTAGCTGGTGGTACAGGCTCACGGCTTTATCCTATTACGAAGGGTATCTCTAAACAATTAGTTCCGATTTACGACAAGCCAATGATTTATTATCCATTATCAGTTCTAATGCTAAGTGGGATTAAAGAAGTACTTATTATCACTACCCCAAGTGATTTAGAACAATTTAAACGTCTTTTAGGGACGGGAGAAACCTTAGGAATACAAATAAGTTATGAGGTGCAAAAAGAACCTAAAGGACTTGCAGATGCTTTTATTATTGGAGAACAATTTATAGGTCGAGATAATGTGTGTCTTGTGCTCGGTGATAATATATTTTATGGACAAGGTTTGACTGAAATCTTAAACAAAGCAGTAAAACTGACGACAGGTGCGCTTGTATTTGGGTATTATGTAAAGAATCCAGAAGATTACGGTGTTGTGCAATTTGATCATACCGGTAATGTTCTTGGCATTGAAGAAAAACCTAGCCAACCCAAATCAAACTATGCGGTACCTGGTCTCTACTTTTACGATAATAAAGTGATAGAAATTGCTAAAAATGTTAAACCCTCCGCAAGAGGCGAAGTAGAGATTAGTTCCATCAATGATTTTTATTTACAAAGCGGTGAATTGAAAGTAGAAATCATGGGTAGAGGAATGGCTTGGCTAGACACTGGTACACATAAAAGTTTACTAGAGGCAAGTAATTATATTGAAGCAGTTCAAAATAGACAGGGGCTGTATGTCGCTTCATTAGAGGAAATTGCTTATCGCAAAGGCTATATAAATGAAGAACAACTTTCCCGTTTAGCCCTACCATTATCTAAAACTGAATATGGTAAATACTTATTAGATCTAGCTGAAAATAAAGAAGTCGTTATTAAATAGAAGTTACGAAGGAGAGAATGATGAAAACTTACCTTGTTACAGGTGGAGCAGGTTTTATTGGTTCTAACTTTATAGCATATATGTTAGACAAGTATAAAGATATTAAAATTATAAATCTTGACAAACTAACTTATGCAGGAAATCTTGAAAATTTAGTTCGTTATGAACATTTTGAAAATTATCAATTTATTAAAGGTGATATTAAGGACTCTGAATTATTGAGTGAAGTTTTTGAAAATAACGAAATTGATTATGTAGTGAACTTTGCAGCTGAATCTCATGTAGACAGGAGTATCGAAAACCCAAAAGTATTTGTGGAAACCAATGTGCTTGGTACATTGAATCTTTTGAATACAGCTAAAGAATTTTGGCAAAAAGATGACGACTCTTATAAAGAGGGAAAAAAGTTTATTCAGATTTCAACCGATGAAGTGTACGG
The DNA here is from genome assembly GCF_056838025.1 of Bacillus sp. MC1252. Taxonomy (NCBI): domain Bacteria; kingdom Bacillati; phylum Bacillota; class Bacilli; order Caryophanales; family Bacillaceae; genus Bacillus; species Bacillus sp. MC1252. The sequence continues at coordinate 3,193,997 of NZ_CM166369.1, read as the reverse complement.
TTCCTTAAGCAAGGAAGGATATTTTACAGAAGAAACACCTTTAGACCCGCATAGTCCGTATTCAGCTAGTAAAGCTTCGGGCGATTTATTAGTGCAGTCATTTTTTGATACGTATAAATTCCCTGTGAACATTACAAGATGCTCTAACAACTATGGCCCATTTCAGTTTCCAGAAAAATTGATACCACTTGTTATTCATCACTGTATTGAAAAAAAGAGCATCCCTGTTTATGGAGATGGATTGAACGTTAGAGATTGGCTTTTTGTTGAAGACCACTGCAGCGCTGTAGACTTAGTTATTCAAAATGGCCAACTTGGAGAAATATATAATATTGGTGGACATAACGAAAAAACAAATATTGACCTTGTAAAAAAAATCATAACTTATTTAAATGAGAAGGTAGATCACAAGATTACACAAGACTTAATATCCTTTGTTAGAGATCGAAAAGGTCATGATAGACGTTATGCAATTGATCCAACAAAGATAGAAAAAGAACTTCAATGGAAGCCGAAATATCATTTTGAAACAGGTATTATAAAAACAATTGATTGGTATTTAGATAACTCTGCATGGTTTAAAAATATTATAGATGATGAATATAAAAATTACTATCAAAAAGCATACGGAGAAATAAAGTAATATTCTAATTCTAAAAAGCCCTATTCAGCACTATGAATGGGGAATTTTTACTTTTTGCTATTGTGTAAAATGTAGTTGAGATGAGGTTACGAAGATTAAAAATGAAAATTAAAAAATTAGTTTCTAAAATATTAAAATCAATAATAAGTAAACATAAAGTGGAAATTCAAGTTAAAGAAGAAAAACTCCATTTATTTGTTAGTAATTTAGGCTTTATTCCAATTAATAAAAGTGTGATTTTGAAAGATCGTGAGAGTGGCAGATTTTTAAAGAGCAAGATAAAAAATAACATATCTATTTTTAATCTTAAAGATATTGCAGACCTTAATAGTAACGGCACTTTAGATGTGTATATTACCCTTCGATTTTATAGTAGATATCTGCGAAAAAGAACTGTATTTAGCTTGAAAAATCAAGGGTTCACATCATATTCAGAGGATTTGAATTTAAAATTAAAAAGCTTTAAAACGAAAAATGGAAATTTATCTTTTGATTATAAAAAAAATATTTTTACTCAGTATATAAACAATTTAAAAAGTGTAGGTTCAAACTTTTATATTGAAGGAGAAGTTACTCAATTTTCAAATGAATATTCAGTGAAACAACTAGAGTTAATTGCAGTAAGAAGAGATAATAACAAGTCATATGGTTACTCTTTAGATTTCCAGAAAGAAAAGAATAAATATATTTTTAAAAAAATTATTATGATAGATAAGTTAAAACAACATTTGGATCTCAATAGCAGATGGGATTTCTTTTTGCAAATAAGAGATGATAAGCAACGAATCTGTTATAAGGAACTAGTAGATATGACAGGCTATACTGATTTCTCAAAAGAAGAGGATAGATATCTATTTAATAATGATTATGAAGATAACTTCAGGCTTATTATATATGTAACTATGGGGAAAGAGAGTTTAGCATGCTGGTTTACTGACAATGAACAATATATTAAGACCTACAATATAGCTAGAGGCAAAACAATTTTTAATAACATTTGTGAGAATCACCCAATAAATAAGAAGATGATTTTCTTTGAAAGTTTCCTGGGAAAAAGTTACTCAGGAAATCCAAAATATATTTATGAATACTTATTGGAAAATGGATATGGTGAAGAGTATCAATTTGTATGGTCTTATCAAGGAGAATCAAAATTACCAGGAAATCCAATCATAGTAAATAGAGAAGAAGAAGATTATTATCGATACCTAGCGCTTTCAAAATATTGGGTTAACAATATTATTTTCCCTGTACATCGAAAAAGGGAAGGTAATGTGTATATTCAGACGTGGCACGGAACCCCACTAAAAAGATTAGGGTATGACATAGAAGTAGATGGTCCTGAAAAATTGGCTAGGGAAAATTTTTATTTGGAATCTCGTAATTGGGATTATCTATTAGCAGCTAATAAATACTCTAGTGATATCTTTAAGCGGGCTTTTAAGTTTGAAAAAGAGATAATGTTAAACGGCTATCCATCTAATGATATTTTCTATAAAAATAACAAGGTAGAAAAAATCGAATCCATTAAAAGAAAGTTGAACATCCCTAAGGAAAAACAAGTTATATTGTATGCTCCAACATGGAGAGATAATGAATCAAATGGATCATGGAACCATTCATTTGAAATACAATTCGATTTAGAACAGTTCCAGGATGAATTTGGTGATGATTATGTATTAATCTTAAGAATGCATCATTTAATCTCAGATTATTTAGCGCTTAATCCAAGCAAACATTCTTCAATCATTGATTTATCTAAATACGATGATATTCAAGAGTTGTATTTAATCAGTGATATTTTAATCACGGATTATTCATCTGTGTTTTTTGAATATGCAAATAGTAAAAAACCGATTTTGTTCTATGCTTATGATTATAAACTTTATAAAGAGGAGATAAGAGGTTTTTACTTAGATATGTACAAGGGATTACCTGGCCCAGTATTACAGGAACAAAAACAGTTGTTTGATGCATTAAAAAATATTCATCATGTGGAAGAAGAATATAAAGAAAAATACAATGAATTTTTCCAAGAATATTGCAGCCTGGAAACAGGAAATTCAGCAAAATTAGTTATCGAAACAGTATTTAAACAATAATTGGAGGTAACAATGAAAAAAGTTCTAGTGTTTCCATGTGGTTCAGAGATTGGTTTGGAGATTCACAATTCCCTTAAGTACTCAAAGGACTTTGAATTGATCGGTGCTTCCAGCGTCTCTGATCATGGTAAGTATGTATATAAAAATTATATAGAGGGTATGCCAAATATCCATGACGAAGGCTTTATTGATCAATTGAACCGTATAATTAGTGAAAACAAAATTGATTTTATTTTCCCTGCACATGATAGTGTAGTATTAAAATTAGCACAAAATCGAGAACAGCTCCATGCCATAGTTATAACATCAGATCAATTAACTTGTGAGATTTCAAGATCAAAAAAGAGAACGTATGAATTTTTTGAAAAGCAATCTTTTGTTCCTAAAATGTATGAAAAAGTAGAAGATGTTGATCTATTCCCCGTATTTTTAAAGCCAGATGTTGGACAAGGGTCAAAAGGAGTAGCTCTTGCGAGAGATAAAAAAGAGCTGGAGTTCTATAAAAATAATCAATCTGACTTATTAATACTTGAGTATCTCCCAGGGAAAGAATATACAATAGATTGTTTTACAAATAGAAATGGAGAACTTAAATATACTGGCAGACGAGAAAGAAAACGTATTAAGAGTGGTATAAGTGTGAACTCCGCCACGTTACAAATGGATGAGCAAACAACACAGATAGCGCACGAAATTAATAAACATCTTCAATTTAGAGGAGCTTGGTTCTTTCAAATTAAAGAAGATGTGAATGGCCATTACAAGTTGTTGGAAGTGGCACCGCGTATAGCAGGAACTATGGCATTGTATCGTAACAAAGGTGTTAATTTCCCTTTGCTGAGTTTATACGATCGAATGGATTTTGATATAAAAATAGAAGATAACGGTGTGAATCTTGAAGTAGATAGAGCTTTGATTAATCGATTCACTCTTCAATACTCTTATCAAAGGGTGTATGTAGATTTTGATGATACGATTACGTATAAAGACAAGGTTAATCCACATTTAATGCTATTTTTATATCAATGCCTTAATAATCATAAAGAAATCATACTAATTACAAAGCATATCAGTGATATCAAAGAAACTCTGGAAAAGCTTCGAATCCACAAGAATCTTTTTGATCGTGTAATTCATCTGAAAAAAGAAGATATGAAATCAAAATATATAGATAATAAAATACCTTCTATATTTATTGATGATTCTTTTAGCGAAAGAGACCAAATTAAAACAATTGACATTCCAGTTTTTGACGTAGATTCGATTGAAGCATTAATTGATTGGAGAAATTAAATGACAAAACAATTTAAATTTCCAACACCAATTCATGTGACAAAACCAAAACTTCCTAAATTTGAAGAGTATATAGATAAGATAAAAAATATTTGGGAGAATAAATGGTTAACAAATGACGGACCATTACATGAAGAATTTAAAACAAATCTTAGAGAATATCTAGGCTCATCCCAAATTGAACTCTTCACCAATGGTCACTTAGCATTAGAAATTGCCTTGAAAACGATAGAAGAAAAGGGGGAAGTGATTACAACACCTTTTACTTTTGCTTCTACAGTTCATGCGATAAAAAATACAGGTTTTCAGCCAGTTTTTTGTGACATTGAACCAAATACATTCAATATCAATGTCAATCATATTGAAAAACTCATTACGGAAAAAACAAAAGCAATAGTAGCAGTGCATGTTTTTGGTAATCCTTGTGATGTGAATGAATTAGATCGAATTTCAAGGGATTATGGAATACCTGTTATCTATGATGCAGCGCATGCTTTTGGAATTAAGGTAAATGGCAAATCTATTGCAGAATTTGGCTATGCATCTATGTTTAGTATGCATGCAACTAAAGTTTTTCATTCTATTGAAGGTGGAGTGCTTTGTTATAAACAGAAAAGGTTAACTCAACAATTGAAAGCTTTGAAAAATTTTGGTATTACTTCTAATGAATCAGTTGATTATATAGGAATTAACGCAAAAATGAATGAATTCCAAGCTGCTATGGGATTAGTGAATTTAGAAGAAATTGATCAAGACATATTAACCAGAAAAGAAATTTATCATCAATATGAAAAAAATTTATCTGAGATACCAGGAATTAACGTTGTATCAATTGATGAGAAGGTTCATCACAACTATTCATATTTTCCAATTTTATTAGAAAATAAAGAGATGAGAAATTATGTAAATGAAGAATTGAAAGAATATAATTTGTTTACTAGAAAATATTTTTATCCTCTTTGTAATGACTTCGGCTGTTATATGTTTGATTCGAGTGAAACACCAGTAGCAGTATATGTTAGTAATCGAATATTAGCGTTGCCAATGTATTCAGAACTATCTTTAAGTGAAGTTGAACAAGTTTGTACCATCATTAAAATTGTTTTGGAGAATTTTCATAATCAAGTCAACAAAAGAATGACGAATCAAGTGGGTGAAATATCGAATGAGTCAGTATAAACTAAGCGTGGTTGTATTGGTTTATAATACAGAATACTATTTGAAGGAGTGCCTTGATTCACTTGTCAATCAATCATTATCTGATTTGCAAATTATCGCAGTAAATGATGAAAGTCCTGATAATAGTGCCGAAATTTTAGATGAATATGAAAAGAAGTATTCAAATATGGTGGTAATCCATCAAAAAAATAGTGGAGGCGCCAATGCAGGTAATCACGGATTAAAATATGCAACAGGAGAATACATCACGCTCATGGATTCAGATGACATTCTTCCTCTCGATGCCTATGAAAAATTATATTTAGAAGCAAAAAAAACTGAGGCTGATATTGTGATCGGAAGGCCTAATATTTTAATAAACGGCGTTCAAAAAGAAATTATTTATAAAAAGGAAAGAGAAGTTTGGCAAAAGAATAAATTAATCGAGAGAGCAAAAGATTATCCTGATATTTTTTATGATGGATTTTATTGGAATAAAATATTTCGGAGAGAACTGATCTTTGAACATCAATGTTTTATGCCTCCAGGTATGCTATATGCAGATCGTCCAATGGTCCATAAGGCATTTTTATATGCGAAGAAAATAGCAATTATTACGGATGTTGTCTATCTTTGGAGAAAAAGAGGAGAAGAAGCAACTCAAAAGTCGATAACTCAATTAAATGGTGATTTGCGAAACTTTCAAGATCGGATAGAATCACTTGAATACCAAATGGGATATTTCGAGGATTATGGTGATAAAGAACTTGAAAATGAATTTCTTAAAAGAAATATTGAACGTTTGTTCTTCCCGATTAAAAATATCGTATGGGATAAAAAGTTTAGGCAAGTGTTTTATAGAGAAATTAAACCGATTTTACAAAAAGTTGATAATATTTTTGAAAATGATTTAGGAATTACTTGTAATCTATATATCTACTTTATCTTGAACGATCTTCATGAGGAATTAATCTATTATTTAGCTGGTAATCAAAAAGGAACCATATTAAAAGAGAATGGTAAATATTATTGGGCCCTTCCCTTTTTTAAAAATGAAAGTCTCAATATTCCAGATGAACTCTTTGAAATTAAAGTGCTAAAAGAAGAATTTATACAAATAAATAAAATAGATGTTGATGGTGAAAAAATCATATTTAAAGATATCGACATACCAAAAACGTTTAATGACGCAAAAGTATTTATTTCTTTTGAGTCAAGACATAATTTAACTGAAAAAACAGTGATCGATACATTTACAAATGATGTTGGTCAATTAAACGCGGAACTTTCTTTAGAAGATTTTAATCAAGTTGCAACATATGATATTTACATTATTGTTCAAAGAAACGATAAAGAAGATAAATTTAGAATCTCTAAGCAAATGTATAATAATACCCTTAATAATTTTAATCAATCGAATTTTCATCTCTTTTTCACTAATAACGGAAAACTATCTATTGAAAATATAGATGTGAAAGTAGAACACTTGATTTTGAATGATGAAGGTATTTCTATATTAGCAGAACAGCCAATAATAGAAACAGGTACATTCTATTTGAAAAATCGAATAACAAGAGAAATAATTTTTCTTAAAAGGACATCAAGTACAGAGTTCAATATTAAATGGAACCATTTCTTTGAAGGGTTTAAAACATATGACTTTTTTTATTGTTCTCAGGATCGACACTTTAGATTAAGAAAAAGTTTATTAACAGATAAACTATATCATATGTATAACTTAAGACCTTTTCAGGTAGAAGTATACGAAACGGCCAAAGGGAACATTTCTTTAAAAAGTTCAACGTATCTCACCCGGCTCTTATCAAAATTTAAGGTTAAACTTTAAAGAGAGGAGGAAGTAGCTTCCTCCTTTTTGTATTGTTTGTGATGTGCATTTCCTGATAAGTGAAATATTCCTCAACATCTGTTACAATTATGAGCGGTGCTTTTTAAAAAAGTAATCCCAAAAACTTATATCTAAGGAAGATAACAATGAACGCAATGTTGACGATACTAAAGGAGCAAATCAGTTCATTTCCGCTGATTATGCGACTTGCTGTTTATGAAACAAAATCAAAATATCAGATGAATTATTTAGGTGTTTTATGGCAGTTTTTAAATCCATTGATTCAAATGCTGGCTTACTGGTTTGTTTTTGGTTTGGGTATTCGCGGAGGACAGCCAATTGTCATTGGAGGCATGGAAGTTCCATTTATCATTTGGATGCTTGCTGGATTAATACCGTGGTTCTTCATTAGTCCGACGATTCTTGATGGATCAAACAGTGTGTTTAAACGCATTAATATGGTATCGAAAATGAATTTTCCGATTAGTGCGCTGCCGTCTGTGGTGATTATGTCCAACTTGTTCAGCTACTTTGTCATGATGGGTGTCTATCTGATTGTGCTGATTTCCTATGGCATATATCCCGACGCACATTGGCTGCAATATATATACTATCTTATTTGTATGATCGCGTTTATGTTTTCGTTTAGTTTGTTTAATTCAACGATTAGCGTACTCGTGAGAGACTATCAATTTCTTTTACAATCAGTGACACGTTTGCTTTTCTTTTTGCTGCCGATTTTTTGGAATATCTCAGAGAAGCTAACTGGAGACAAAGCGTGGATTGGAGATATATTAAGACTGAATCCACTTTTCTACATTATTGATGGTTTCAGAAATAGCTTGTTAAAGGGAGAATGGTTCTTCCATGATGTGAAATATACGCTTTATTTTTGGCTGATTACCCTTCTTCTTTTAACAGTCGGTTCATTGCTTCATATGAAATTTAGGGATAAATTTGTCGATTTTCTTTAAAAAGTAAGGAGATTATACGATGAAACTAAAGGTTTCGTTTCGAAACGTATCCAAGCAATACGTCTTATATAAAAAACAGTCGGATAAGATCAAAGGGCTGTTTTTTCCTAATAAAAATGAAAAAGGTTTCTTTGCTGTTCGTGATGTGTCCTTTGATGTATATGAAGGCGAGACGATTGGTTTTGTAGGGATCAACGGATCTGGTAAATCAACGATGTCGAACCTTCTAGCGAAAATCATTCCACCGACAAATGGTGAAATTGAGATGGACGGCCAGCCTTCGTTAATTGCCATTGCGGCAGGGCTGAACAACCAGTTAAGCGGTAAAGACAACATTCGATTAAAGTGCTTAATGATGGGGCTGACGAATAAAGAGATAGATGAGCTTTATGAAAAAATCGTAGAGTTTGCGGATATTGGCGACTTTATCGATCAGCCTGTAAAAAGCTATTCAAGCGGAATGAAATCCCGTCTAGGCTTTGCCATTTCAGCACATATCGATCCAGATATCCTGATTATTGATGAAGCGTTATCTGTCGGAGACCAAACGTTCTATCAAAAATGTGTGGATCGAATCACAGAATTCAAAGAACAAGGCAAGACGATCTTTTTTGTCAGTCACTCCATTAGCCAAATCCAAAAAATCTGTGATCGGGTGGCTTGGATGCATTATGGTGAGCTTCGTATGTTTGATGATACGAAAAAGGTTGTGAAAGAATATAAGGAGTTTGTTGATTGGTTTAACAAGCTTTCTAAGAAAGAGAAAAAAGAATACCAATTGAAACACAAGGAAGGTCGAAAAGGCGTACAAAAGACAGCAAAGGTGTCTCGTTATAATGAAAACGGGAAACGACGTTCATTTTTTGGACCAGCGTTTCAAGTGACCATTATAGCGCTCTTAACCATCTTGCTTGCCCTTTCTATGTTTTCGGATCGACCGCTTCGTACGCTGGCAACATTTGGTGCAATACCATCAGATAAGACAGAGGCGCCTCAGTCAAAGGATCCTAAGACGAAGGGTGCGCCTAATATGAAAAAGGTAGATCAACAAGCCATTGTCACAGCAGATTCAATGACGGTTTACAAAGATCAAGCCATGAAAAAAAAGGCGGATGTCACTTTACCATTTGGACAAGAAGTACAGGCTGTGGCTGAAAATAAACAAACTGTTCAAATCAAAACAGCGTCAGAGACGTATTTTGTGAAACGTGATGCACTGCAAGCTGCAGATGAATTGAAGCCATTATCCATTGGACCAGGACAGTTCAATTCCTACGTATCACCTGCATCAGCAGGTTCGTATGAGTATTTACTATCTTTCCTTGGAAAAGAAGAATCTGTGCTTCAGCAAAGAATGCAAACGCTGAGCTCGGTCAAAAGTGATCAAGGCGACACGATTGAGCGATTGACCACAGAGAAAACTGATTATGTGATTCAAAATGGTCAGGCACACGCGATTGTGTTCCGCGAGATTATGCCCATTTCTCCTTCAACACTTGGGCTGACTGAACAAAATGTCTGGATGAATGAGAAACAAACGAAATTCGCAGTAAAGGGCGAAAACAATCTGTTTGTCATTGATAATGAACAGCATACGCTGACGATTTCAGCGATCAAATAAAAAGCTGCCGATGCCGGCAGCTTTTTTAATTGACTTCTTCTTTTTCAAGAAGCTGTTTCATAAATGGAATGAGTTTCTTTTTCAGCTCTTCATCCTGAAGGGCAAACTCGAGAGTCGTTTCGATGAAGCCTTGTTTCTCACCGACATCGTATCGTTTTCCTTCAAAATCATAGGCAAATACACGCTGGATGTCATTGAGCTTTTGGATGGCATCTGTCAGCTGAATTTCTCCGCCTGCACCAATCTCTTGTTGATCGAGGTACATAAAGATCTCTGGTGTGAAAATGTAGCGGCCTAAGATGGCTAAATTCGATGGTGCTGTTCCTTGCGCCGGCTTTTCAACAAAGTTTTTCACTTGGTAGCGGCGTCCTTCTTGTGTAAGAGGATCAATGATCCCGTAGCGATGCGTATCGCTGTCTGCTACCTGCTGAACGCCGATCACAGATGAAAGGGTTTTTTCATATTCATCCATCAGCTGGCGAAGCCCAGGTGTTTCGGCTTGAACAATGTCATCACCTAGTAAAACAGCAAAAGGTTCATCACCGATGAAGTTACGTGCGCACCAAACGGCGTGTCCAAGTCCCTTCGGTTCCTTTTGACGTATGTAATGAATGTCAGCAATATTAGAGGACTTTCTCACCTTTTCTAAAAGCTCGCTTTTTCCTTTTTCCTCAAGGTTCCGCTCTAGCTCTGGTGCAAAATCAAAATGATCCTCAATGGCTCTTTTTCCTTTTCCAGTGACGATAATAATGTCTTCAATTCCTGATTCAACAGCTTCTTCAATAATATATTGAATGGTTGGTTTATCAACGATTGGCAGCATTTCTTTAGGCATGGCCTTTGTGGCAGGGAGGAAACGTGTCCCGAGACCTGCAGCGGGTATAATGGCTTTACGTACTTTTTTCAATGAACTTTGCACCTTCCTTACATATAGAAAAAATGATATGACCTTCATTTTTCATCTTTCATAAAGTGTAACTTACAAATGATAGAAATGACAAATGATTTACGAGAATTAAATGATCTGATTTAAAACCAATTGTAAAGAACTTGTGTAAATATTCATGTTAAAAAGAGTAAAGGCGATGTAAAGATTACGCGAATAGAATGATTAGGATTCGTTCTTATTCTTTTGTATAATGTACAACATACGATAATTGAGAAGGAAAGAGGCATCGACATTGAAAACATTACATGTTATGACTGTATTCGGGACGAGGCCTGAAGCGATCAAAATGGCACCACTAGTCCTTGAACTGAAAAAACATCCGCAAATCAAATCCACAGTCACTGTCACTGCTCAGCACAGAGAAATGCTTGATCAAGTGCTGAAAGCCTTTGACATTCAACCAGATCATGATCTAAACATCATGAAACAGCGCCAAACATTATCAGAAATTACATCAAATGCACTGTTGAAGCTAGATCAGTTATTTCAAGAGGAAAAGCCTGATATTGTGCTTGTTCATGGAGACACAACGACTACGTTTGCGGGAAGTCTGGCCGCTTTTTATCACCAAATTTCAGTTGGTCATGTGGAGGCAGGCTTAAGAACACACAATAAGTATTCACCATTCCCAGAGGAATTGAACCGTCAAATGACAGGCACTATTGCCGATATTCATTTTGCACCTACAGATGAGGCGAAGCAGAATCTTTTGATAGAAAATAAAAAAGAAGCGACCATTTGTGTGACAGGGAATACTGCCATTGACGCCCTGCAAACAACGGTCACAGAACAATATCAACATCCTATTTTAGAGAAAATAGGCACAGATAAAATGATTTTGTTAACGGCTCATCGCAGGGAGAATCTTGGACAGCCGATGAAAAACATGTTTAGAGCGATTAGACGTGTTGTAGAAGAGTTCGAAGATGTACAGGTCGTATACCCTGTTCATTTAAATCCTGCCGTTCGTGATGCGGCTCAGACGGAATTCAGTGATCTCGACCGGGTGCACTTAATTGAACCGCTTGAAGTGGTTGACTTCCATAACTTTGCGGCAGCTTCACACTTTATTTTAACGGATTCCGGCGGTGTTCAAGAGGAGGCTCCTTCTTTAGGGAAGCCAGTATTGGTGCTGCGTGATACAACAGAACGACCAGAAGGCGTTAAAGCTGGCACGCTCAAGCTTGCAGGGACAGATGAGAATACCATTTACCAGATGGCAAAAGAGCTGCTAGAAGACCAGCAAGAGTACGACAAAATGTCGAAGGCTTCTAATCCTTATGGTGATGGACAAGCGTCGAAACGAATTGTCCAAGAGCTCCTTCATCGTTTTGGATTCAGTAAGGAAAAGCCAGTACCGTTTAAATCATAAAAAAGAAGACTACGTCATTGTAGCCTTCTCAGATTGTTGACAAAGGGTTAAAATGATCTTTATTTTAGCCCTTTGTCTTCTTTTTTACTGCTCCAAACTTTCCTTCAATTCCTTCTTCACTTTCGCTAAACTGCTATCATCAAGCTGGTAGTAATAAATGTTATTGATTCGTGTGCCTGTTCCTTTTAGCTCGTGCTGTTTGACACGCTTTCTTGCATCGCGATAATCATTCATCATTGTCCACATATCGTCAAAGGACATATTGGTTTTCATGTTGTTTTCAACGACTTTGAACATATCGCCGAATTTTGTAATAGACGAAATGTTGGCACCCTTCGCAATGATGCCTTCAATGACTTGGCGCTGTCTTTGCTGGCGGCCAAAATCCCCTTTTGGGTCTTGTTTTCTCATTCTTGTATAGGCAAGTGCTTGATCGCCATTCAGGTTAATTTCTCCTGTACCAAATGAATGGCCGTCATAGCTGAAAGCAAACGTACTATTCACGGTAATGCCGCCAAGTGTATCGACAATGTCTTTAAAGCTTTCCATATTGACTTTGACAAAATAATCAACAGGTACATCAAGCAGTTCCTCTACTGTATCAGCTGCCATTTGTGTGCCGCCGAATGCATAGGAGTGGTTGATTTTATCCATTGTGCCTTTCCCGACAATCTTCGTGTACGTATCACGCGGGATACTCACCATCTCAGTTGTTTTCGTTTTTGGATTCACTGTCATGTATATTAATGTATCTGCACGGCCGCGGTCATTCTTTCTTTCATCGACACCCATAACCAAAACGGAGATCGGGTCCTTTTTATTTAAATCGACATCTTTGTCACGCTTATCTGACTTCTTTAAGTTCTCCTGAATGCCTGCGACGGTTGATGCTGCTGTGTTCCAAAGATGATATGCGTATCCGCCAGTAGCTAATACGAATAAGCCAATAATCGATAAAACAATCCAAAGAACCTTTTTCTTCTTTCTTTTTCTCTCAGCTCTCATAATGTCCCTCACCTTTTCTATGATTCTTCCATGATTATAGGTTTATGAATCTTGATAAACAAGTTATTTTTTTACTCTGAACCTAGATATAGACGTTGTAACAAAAAAAAGGTTTCAAAAAACCTTAAATTTACCTTAAAATATTAAGTTATAAGACGATACAAAGACATGAGGTGAAAAAAATGAAGAAAATCGTCGTTTTACCGTTCTTAATACTACTACTAGGTATCGTGCTCACAGCATGTGGAACGGCTGAGCAGTCCTTAGAAGAAAAGAAGACAAGCAGTTCAACTTCTCAAACGTTAAAGGAGACAGCCAACTATGTAGGAATGGCAGACTCCCATACAATTGAAGTGAAAAAGTCAAATGTTACTTTGAATTTTGAATTTACTGAAAACTTCAATGAAGTATTGAATGAATTTCAACCAGGAGATCATGTAGACATTTTTTACATTCTAAATGACAGTGGCCAAAAGGAAATTCAAGAAATTAAAAAAGTTCAATAGAGAGATGGTGGGATCATTAAATTGAAAAAAATCAGTCTAACTTTCACAATGTTCATCTTACTTTTGCTTGTATTCATCCCAAAAGATGCTTCAGCGGCAAGCTCAACAATTTCTGTGAAATTATCAAACTATGTTGGAAACAAAACAAACTTTAACATATCATCATCCGGCTTATACAAAGTGACTGGTACAAATGTATCTTCAATAGCTCGATATGATGGTAAGAACCGTTATGAGGTAGCCAATAATATTGCTTCAGCAGGCTGGAAAAATCCATCTACAATTGTCATTGTAAATCGTGATGCGTTTGCAGATGCAATTTCCGCTACACCTTTAGCTTATAAATTGAATGCACCTATTTTATATACGAATGCTGAAAGATTAACAAAAACCACTGAAAAGCAAATTAACAAGATGAATCCTGACAATATTCTGATTATCGGTGGAACAACAAGTGTTTCTTCAGCAACAGAGAAAACATTGAAAAAATACGGGAAGATCAAAAGGATCAGTGGTAAATCACGTTATGCTGTTTCACAAAATATCGCAAAAGAGATGGGGAACTATAGTCAAGCTATAGTGGCAACAGGAAGCATTTTTACTGACAGTGCTTCAGTAACACCATACGCTGCAAGAAACGGCTATCCTATTCTGTTAACGAAGAAAGATAGCTTACCAACTTACAAGCTTCCAAGTAAAGTCATCATTGTTGGTGGAGAAAAGAGTGTTAGCAAAAAAGTTGAATCTCAAATCAAAAAAACGTCCACAGTGAAAAGAATCGGTGGAGCTAATAGATATGAGGTATCAGCAAATATTGTAACTGAATTAAACATGAATGCTAATAAGCTATACTTAGCAAATGGTTCTATCTTTACAGATGCTATTACATTTTCGCTTTTAGCAGCCAAAAATAACAGTCCTATGGTACTTGTAAAAGACAATAGTCTAACATCACCTGTGACATCAGTTGTGAAAAAACAGGGGACGTACTCGTTTCAATTGTCTGGCGGAACAAAATCCATTTTAGCAAGTTTACAAACAAAATTATCAAATGAATTTTATTTGAAGAATAATAAGGATTATCAATTGAATGTTTCTAACGGGAAAATTTCTATCAAGGGCATCAAGACGTTTGGATCTTCAGTAAGAGTTGTTCCAGAGAAATATTCAACTAAAAATGTCATTCGAGTTGCTGGGAAAGCATACTTGGGGAAAATGAACTTTGCTGTAGAATCAGGCTATATTCGTCCAACAAATGAAAATATCCCTTTTGAAGATTATCTTAAAGGGGTTGTACCGAATGAAATGCCAGCAAGCTGGCATGTTGAGGCATTAAAAGCACAGGCTGTTGCAGCACGTACATATTCTGTGAACAGTATTGGGAAGGTTGTGCCAGATACAACAGCATTCCAAGTGTACGGTGGATACAGCTGGTATACAAATTCTACAAAAGCTGTAGATGCTACAAAAGGTAAGGTACTAAAATATAATAATAAACTGATTTCTGCTACCTACTATTCTAGTAATGGAGGCTACACTGAGGCGAGTGAAGAAGTGTGGTCAAGTGCATTTCCTTATTTAGTAGCAAAAACAGATACAAAAGATCCAGTGAATGCATGGACACTTAAACTATCAAAAACACAATTGAGTAAATCGCTTAGCACAGCAGAACCTGCATCTTGGTGGAGTAAGACAACAGAATCAAATGTGAGTCAGTTGAAAGGCTTGAAGAACTGGATTCTAAAAAATAAAGAAACTTCAGCTTCAGACATCAAGATAGCGACAATTTCAAGCCTATCCTTTTCAGGTAAGACAAAAGGGCAGAGAGCAAAAACAGCCTCTATGAAAATCAGCTATCACTTAAAAAATAAAACGGGTTCTTATAGTATGAATAAATCAGCGACACTTAGTTTTAAAATGACTGAATTTAGATCAATACTTGGAGCGACTAATTTAAAAAGCACGTATGCATCAGTGAAGAATAACACCAATGATTTTACCATCTCAGGAAAAGGGTATGGTCATGGAGTTGGAATGAGTCAATATGGAGCGAAAAAGAGAGCTGAATCAGGAAGCTCATACTCAAGTATTTTGTCATTCTATTATCCGGGTGCAAAATTAACAACAAATTAAAACATCAAAGGAGGTTATAAACGTGCGCTCTATTATAAAAGTTGTATTTTTAAGTGTAGTAACCATGTGTTTGTTTCTTCCATCTGCACTTGCTGACAATTCAGTTACAAGGCTTGATGGGAAGAACCGGTATGTTGTTGCGGTGAACGCGGCGAAAAAAGGCTGGACAACATCAAGTACGGCTGTTCTTGTAGGGAAAGATGCATATGCGGATGCATTAAGTGCGGTTCCTTATGCATACCAAAAAAATGCCCCTGTTCTGTTTACTAACAGTAGCAGTTTATCTACAGATACAAAAAAAGGCCTTCAAAGTCTAAAAACAAAGAATGTGACTATTCTCGGTGGAACAAAGAGTGTCTCTAGCAAGGTGACAACTCAGCTAAAATCAATGGGTATCTCTGTGAAACGTATTAGTGGTAAGAACCGCTATGACTTAGCAGCAAATATTGCAAAGCAAATGAAAAGCTCTAGTACGGCTGTTGTAGCAAATGGCTTTGCTTATGCAGATGCAGTTGCCATTGCACCTTATGCTGCAAAACAAGGCTATCCAATCTTATTAACAAATGATAAAGGTTTACGTTCGGAAACTTCAGCTGTGATTAAAAGCCGAGCAATTAAAAAGACCGTTGTCATTGGTGGAGAGTCTAGTGTAAATAAATCAACTTATGCTAAACTACCTTCACCTGGAAGAATTGGCGGGGCCAATCGTTATGAAGTCGCTGCAAATATTGTGACGAAATACAATATGAGTACAAGTAATACGTATATTAGTAATGGTTTTGCATATGCTGATGCCGCTTCAGGAGCTAGTATTGCTGCCAAGCAGGGTAAAGCCTTTATTTTCACAAATGAAAAAACATTACCGAAAGCAACAAGAAAAATCATTGGTTCAAAGAAGATCACTTCATTTAGTGTTCTAGGTGGTACATCTACTGTGACGAATACTGTGACTTCCCAATTGAAAAATCCAGTCGTTGGAAAAAAAGTTTTTATTGACCCTGGTCATGGAGATCAAGATTCTGGTGCTGCTGGATATGGTCTTCTTGAGAAGAACGTGAACCTTGATGTCGCTAAGCGTCTAAATACAAAATTGACTAGTGCTGGGGCACTACCAGTCATGTCACGTACATCTGATACATTTGACAGTCTTCAAACACGAGTAAGCAAAGGTGCTTCTGCGAAAGCAGATATCTTTATTAGTGTCCATGCGAATGCAAATGACAACAGCAGCGCAAATGGAACAGAAACGTATTATGACAAAACATATGCGGCAACGAACAGCCTGAAGCTTGCGCAAAACATCCAGCCTAAAATGGTTAGTGCACTAGGTACAAGAGATCGTGGTGTCAAAACGGCTGGCTTCTATGTCATTAAGTATTCAAAGATGCCGAGTGTCTTGCTTGAAACTGGCTTTGTTTCCAGTCCAGTCGATTCAAATATTTTGAAATCTGCTACTTATAAAGATAGATTAGCAGCTGGTATTTCAAGCGGCGTTTCAGGTTATTTTAGATAAGAAAAACATGAGGGGTGGCTAAGATACTCCTCTTAGGCTGCTCGAGAACGTCTCTCGGCAGCCTTTTTTATCAATGGTATATGAAGTGGTTCTAGGATGAAGGATTCACTCTAAGGATGCGGTCTTCATAGGCTATCAAATGTCTTTACTAATCGTGCACACAACTCTGTATGAGCGCAACAGACAGTGACGAGGATAACCTGCCTAGATTGATCCATGGAGGGTCAGTGGTCAAACAGGAGTGTTTCCACTTACTTTGATTAAAATGAAAACGACCATTTGTATGTCAAGTTAAAAATACATTTCAATTTAGGCTATTTTTGTTATAATCGAAACATAGAGGGTAGCTTTTTTACGTGTTTACCTTCCGATAACAGCAAATCGACAAATCATGAAGAGGTGACAATATTGAAAAAATTAATCACAATGCCGTTTTTAGTATTGCTTCTAGGTGTAGTGCTTACAGCATGCGGCACAACAAATCAATCAAACGACAACAATACGGATAACAGCAAAAAAGAAACAACTGAAGCGGCTGATCAAAACAAAGAAAATGCATCAGACGAAAAAACGGAAGATAAGTCTGCAAGTGAAAAAACAGACGATCAAAGCAAAGAAACGGCTGCTAAAACAGAAGACCAAGCAGGTCAATCCAATGAAGATGCAAAAGAAAGCTCAAGTAAAGAAATCACAAAAGAAGAACCTGCGAAGGATCAATCAAAAGCTGAGTCCACAACAAAAAAAGAAGTCACCAAAGAAGGCACATATGTCGGTTTGGCTGATGGACATACCATTGCTGTCAACATTGATGGAAAAGAAGTAGCCATTCAATTTGGAAATACATTTTCTAAACAAGTAAACAGCTTGAAAGAAGAATCAAAAGTGAAAGTAACCTATACAAAAGATGCAAACGGAACACTCAGACTTAAAACAATCGAATCCGTAAAGGCAAAATAAAGAGAACACCCGTAGACCCGCAGAATTGCGGGTCTTTTTTACGTTTAAAAGGGCATAACTTGATATAAGTGCACATTCTTAACACAATTTTACAAGACTTAACAGCCCATTTACATTTGCTTAATGTTGCTCTGCTAAACTGACTTTCATAGAACATCTCTTTACACAACAACTACTTTGAATGGTGAGGTGCAGGTCAGTGAGCGCAGAGAAAGCGATGAATCTTTATAGAGAATATGAAGTGAGACGAAACCACTCTTTTGCCTTAACAGAACATATGGTTCGTTATTTATTTGCAAAACGTGTCATAGATTTAGTGTTCTCGTTCATCGGATTGATTTTGAGTACGCCAATCATTTTGCTGTTTGCCCTTTTGATTAAGTTAGAAACACCGGGACCAGCCTTTTATATGCAGGAAAGGGTCGGGAAAGACGGTGTTTACTTTCAATTATGGAAGCTCAGATCGATGAGAACCGACGCAGAAAGCGGAGGAGCGAAATGGGCACAAAAAAATGACCCGCGTATCACCAAAGTGGGGGCATTCATCCGTAAAACAAGAATTGATGAACTGCCACAATTTATCAACGTGTTAAAAGGAGAAATGAGTATCGTAGGTCCGCGGCCGGAAAGACCAATGTTTACCGCAGAATTTAACCGCACGATTCCAGGCTTTACAAAAAGGCTGGCGGTGAAGCCGGGGCTGACAGGCCTTGCTCAAGTAAATGGAGGGTATGAAATGAGTCCAAGTGAAAAGTTATCACATGACTTACAGTATATTCAAAACTTGACATTTTCTCTTGACACGAAGATTATGGTAAAAACGTTAAAAGTCATCATGACTGGTGACGGAGCCAGATAAGTAAAGTAGGGAAGAGAAATGGCAAGTATGAAAAATCGCATGCTAGGCGGGGCAAAATGGACAAGCTTGTCCGCATTGATCATTACCATCATCCAAATTGCACAGTTCGCCTTTCTAGGGAACGTGATGTCACTTAAAGAGTTTGGGCTCGTTGGCATGATCACAACTGTCACAATATTTACGCAAATTTTACTTGATCTAGGCATCGGTGCAGCGATCATTCAAAAGGAACAAACAACGGAACGTCAATTATCAACATTATATTGGATCAACTTACTCACAGGTCTTGTCTTGTTTTGTTTACTTATCCTTGCAAGCCCAATGATTGCCGCCTTTTATGCCCGTCCTGAGCTAGAAGGACTGCTCAAGCTATTATCGATGATGTTTCTCATTGCACCAATTGGCCAGCAATACCAATATATGATGCAAAAAGATTTAGCTTTTAAAACATTAAGTACCATTGAAGCCATTGCGGCCATCATATCGCTGCTCGTTTTATTCGCTTTAGCTTTTTTCATCAATCCGATTGTTGCCTATGTCATCTCTCAAGTGTTGCTGCAATCAAGTAAAGGTCTATTGTATGCAGCGGCTTATTGGAAGAAGTGGCGTCCAGCACCAGTCTTTGCAATAGGAGAAGTGAAAGAATTTTTCTCATTCGGCGCTTTCCAGCTGGCATCAAGGCTCGTCAATCGGGCAGGATCGAACATTGACATGATTTTAATCGGCCGGTTTCTTGGAGCGGAGGCGTTAGGTATTTACAGCTTGGCTTATCAAATTGTGACGATTCCTGTGCTGAAAATTAATCCGATTGTGACGAGGGTGGCTTTCCCTGTTTTTGCAAAAAGTCAGCGTGATCACTCCATGCTGCGCGAGGGCTTCCTAAGTATGACGAATATGCTCGCCTTGATTAGTTTCCCGTTATTAATCGGCCTTGCTGCTGTATCAGATAGCTTTATAGAAGTTGTGTTTGGAGAGAAATGGCTAGTGGCAGTTCCGGTTCTCAATATTTTGTGCATAGTCGGACTACTGCGTGTGCTCATGAATCCAAACGGTTCAATACTCCTTGCAAAAGGGAGAGCGGACTTGGCCTTTTATTGGGATACGGGGATGCTCATCGTTTATGGATGTGCGTTATATGCAGGAGTCAGCACAGGCAGTCTGTTGACGGTGGCTTGGATTTACTCAGGTGTCAGCCTGCTGAATTTCATTGTTGGCAGATGGCTGATGGCCTATGTCATTCAGCTTGATATGAAGGTGTATTTGAAATCACTCGGAAAGCCTGCTGTCATGACGCTATTGATGGCCGCCTGTGCGGTAGCTTTACATCAAGGGATGAAGCTGACGTCAGCTGATATTTCGCTTCAATTATTACTGACTGTTTGTTTAAGTGCTGCTTTGTATGGCCTGCTGCTCGTCAAAATGTATCCACAGATTGCAGGCAAATTATTGAGAAGAGGTCGTTCGTCATGAAGGTGCTATGGCTGACAAGTGTATATCCTAGTGAAAAACATCCGAGTGAGGGTGTCTTTCACGAAACACAAGTGCAGGAGCTGATCAAACAAGGAATTGAAGTGACCGTCCTTTGTCCCAATCCAGTGAATCCGCCCGTCTTGCGGATGCTCAAGGCATCCTATCGGCAGAAAAAAGATATTCCCGAACAGGAAGTGCGGTGCGGAGTGACGGTTTACAGGCCGCCCTATACAGCGTTACCTGGACAGCTGAAATGGGCACAGCCGAGTAAACGAATAGCGGATTCTGTGCTGCGCACAATGCAGCGTCATCAGCTGTCACCAGATTTTATCCATGCACACTTTGCCATGCCGTCTGGCGGAGCGGCGGCTGTGATCCAAAAAGAAGCGCATATCCCTTATCTTCTGACCTTACACGGCAGTGATGTGAACGTGTATCCGAGCTATAGCAAAGGAGCTTTCACAGCCTTTGAAACAGCGGTGAAACAGGCATCTGCTGTGCTGACAGTGAGTGAGGAGCTGGCAAAAAAGACACATGATATGACAAAGGTGGAAGCGCAATTTCTCCCACTCGGTATTCCGCTCAAGTCATTTTCTAAAACGGATGGAGATCAAGAAGACATCAGAAAGCAGTTAGGCTTACCGCTTCACGAAAAGCTAATTGTCTTCGTGGGGCGCTTAGTGAAAGAGAAAGGCTTACTTGAATTAGCTGATGCTGTCAGTGGGATGGATGGTGTGAAAGTGGTCTTTGTCGGAAAGGGCCCACTTGCAAAGGAGCTGACCGAACGGGCTGGGGAATCGATTTTACTCCCAGGGCAGGTGCCAAACGATCAGGTGAAAGACTACTTGATGGCAGCCGATCTGTTTGCACTTCCTTCCTATAGTGAAGGAATGCCGACCGTCGTCCTTGAGGCGCTCGCTTTAAAAGTACCTGTCATTGCAACACGAGTTGGTGGTCTCCCATCATTATTTTCTACCTATCAACACCTGCTCATTGAACCACGTTCAACGAGTCAGCTAAAAGAGGCCATTCACGCCTACCTATATGAAAACAAATGGAGTGAGAAAGTAAAGAACGATCTTCATGAAATTGTTCATACAGAATATTCATCAACAAATAATGCGAAGCATCTCATTCAGCAATATGAAAAGGTGCTCAATCAATATCCATCGTTTAAACAGGATGAAATGTGCAAAGAATGATAGATCAACAGCTTGGAACGGTCAATATGCTTTTACTGAGAGGATGAAAAATGTTGAAGAAAATTGCTGTGATTGGAACAGGGTATGTCGGGTTAGTATCGGGTACTTGTTTTGCTGATATCGGAAATCGCGTCATCTGCTGTGACATCGATGAATCAAAAATCAACAGCTTAAAAAGTGGTGTCGTTCCCATTTATGAACCGGGTTTAAAGGAATTGATTGAAAAGAATACAGAAGCAGGAAGACTGTGTTTTACAACCAATATTCCTGCCGCGATCCGGGAATCAGAGATTATCTATATTGCTGTAGGGACACCGATGACACCACAGGGTGAAGCGGATTTAACTTACGTGAAAGCCGTCGCTCAAACGATCGGTGAACACTTAAATGGCTATAAAATCATCGTCAATAAAAGCACCGTGCCAGTTGGAACAGGCCGCCTTGTTCAAGCCATTGTCGAAAAGGCGTCACGCAGTAAATATCCTTTTGACGTCGTATCCAATCCAGAGTTCCTTCGAGAAGGCTCTGCGATTAAAGACACGATGAATATGGAGCGAGTTGTCATAGGGTCTACAAGTTCTCATGCATTGGAGATCATTAAGGAGTTACATGAACCATTTCAAACAGCAGTGGTCGAAACCAATTTAGAAAGTGCAGAGATGATTAAATACGCTGCAAATGCGATGCTTGCAACCAAAATTTCCTTTATCAATGATATTGCCAACATTTGTGATCGAGTGGGGGCGGATGTTGAGAAAGTATCAGAAGGTGTTGGCCTAGATAGCCGGATTGGGCAGAAATTTTTAAAAGCTGGAGTGGGATTTGGAGGTTCCTGTTTCCCGAAAGATACCAAGGCACTTTTAAAAATAGCTGAAACAGTAGGCTATCGTTTTAAACTAATTGAATCAGTTGTTGAAACAAATACACATCAACGAGCGTACCTTGTAAAAAAATTGATGGATGTCTATGGTGAAATAAAGGGAAAAACCATTTCGGTATTAGGATTGGCATTTAAACCTAATACAAATGATTTGAGATCCTCTCCAGCCCTTGATATTATTCCTATGCTACAAGATCTGGGAGCTAACGTAAAAGCGTACGATCCCATTGCTCACTTAGAAGCGAAGGAGATCCTTGGAAACCAGACGATATTTAGCAACAATCTATATCAAACAATAGAGAATTCAGATGCCTGTTTAATCTTGACTGAATGGGAAGAAGTATTAAAAATGGATATGGAGAAAGTCAGAAGTCTTCTTCAACGTCCAGTCATCATCGATGGACGCAATGTATTTGAACCAGATCAAATGAGAAAAAACGGCTTTATTTATCATTCAATCGGTCGTCCGCATGTACAGGATGTTAAGATGTTATTAGAAGCTTGATTTAGGAGGAAACTTGGATGAAGAAAGTATTGGTTACTGGAGGTAGTGGATTTATAGGTTCACATACTGTTGAAAAATTAATAGAAAAAGGATATGAGGCCATCGTGCTTGATAATTTTTCGACAGGTAGTAAGGAAAATATTGCCCATTTATCTGTTCAATGTATTGAAGAGGATATAACAAAACCAGAAGTGGTTGAAATCATCAAACAAATCGCACCAGACTACATCATTCATCTTGCTGCACAGGTAAGTGTCGCAGTATCGGTCAAAGATTATATATATGATCAGGAAGTGAATATTAAAGGATCTCTGCATGTGATCAAAGCTGCTTCAGAGATTGGTGTCAAGAAGGTGATATTTGCCTCATCGGCTGCTGTCTATGGAGACCCAATTTATCTGCCAGTGGACACCGCTCACCGGCTGCAGCCTGGTTCACCTTATGGCTTAGCAAAGCTCACAGTAGAGCGATACTTAGAAATGTCAAAAGCACTCTATGATGTGGACTATTGTATTCTGCGATACAGCAATGTATATGGTCCGCGCCAAGATGCACTTGGCGAAGGCGGGGTTGTCTCTATTTTCTCTGATAAGTTTGCAAAGCATGAAGCACCTTTCATCTTCGGAGACGGGGAACAAACAAGAGATTTCATCTATGTAGGGGATCTAGCAGCAGCGAATGTTGCGGCTTTAACAGCCCAATCAAACGTTTGTTTAAATGTCTCGTGTGGTGATTCCATCACTGTGAATGAGCTGTTTCAAACGATGAAGCAAGTGACGAGATCACATCTTGAACCGATTTATAAGCCGCAGCGTGCAGGAGATATTGTGCATAGTACATTGGCGAATGAGGAAACGAAACAAGTCTTAGCATGGGAGCCTGTCGTGACTTTACAGGAAGGTTTGGCTCGTACCATTTCCTACTATCAACAGGAAGTAAAGGCTTAATCCCTCAAATCGGATGGATGGCTTAGGAGGAAAATGGGTATGAGTGTGAAACAAACAGCATGGCAAATCATGATCGGATGTATTTTGTTTGCAGCAGGGATAGGGATTGTACAAATTGCATCCGCGCAGCCCGTTGGGTTAAAGAAGATGGTGGCAATCCCGGTTCTGCTTGTGGTCCTCACGGCAGCTCTCGTGTTGATGAAGCAATACATGAATGGTGAGCAAGTATTCATGTCAGCCATCTATCTTTTAATTGCATTGACCTTTCTCAATAACGCTTTCTTTTCTATTAGTGTCGGGTTCTTTAGTCTTTTCCTCTACCGAATCATGCTCATTGCCGTCTTTGCTTTATTGATATGGCGAATGAGAGATAAGGGGACGTACATATTACAGTGGCAGCAGATTCGTGTAAAAGGCATTCTCGGTTTTTTTGCTGCATGGTTTCTTTACGGGCTCATCTCACTGCTTTGGGCTCATTCGGTTACAGACGGTCTGAAATATATGTCCCTGCTTGCGATGGGGATCGGGTTTGTCTTTCTTGTGGTCATGTACATTGAGCGAATGGATCAAATCGTGACCTTTTATAGTATTTGGCTGGCCATGACCGTATTTGTGATGGGGATCGGGTTCTATAATCACTTTACTTTGAACCATTTACCTAACACATCATTGTATCTTGGGCCAGCGTATAAACAGCACTATCCTACATCTGTATTCTTTAATCAAAATGACTTTGCAACGTTTTTATCTATTAGCTTTTTCTTATATGTGGCGTGCATGCGTCAAATGAAAAATGGTTATATCAAAGCGTTTGGATTATTAGGCGCAATCTCAGCTCTGTATCTCATTTTGTTAACAGAATCCCGCGCCAGCTTGCTTGGCATATTTGCGGGAGTGGCTATTTATGTGTGGCTGCTTATGCCGCGCTTTCTAAAAAAGTGGTCACTCATCGCAGCAGGCGGACTTGGTGTCATCTGTATCGCCATCTTTTCGGCCAAGATCTATTCGGTCTTTTATGACTTGTTTCTCGCTTCTCAGGTCGCGCATTCTTTTAGTGAACCACTCCCGTCCAACATCGCTAGGGCGAATTTGATCAAAAATGCATGGCATTTCTTTACGAATTCATACGGCTTCGGGGTCGGAGCAGGTAATGTGTCTTACTATTTAGCCCACTTTTCAATCTTTGATACAGATCAAGTCGTTGAAGTGCACAATTGGCTGCTAGAGGTGATGACGAATTTTGGCTTTGCGGTCATGCTAGGCTATATCTCAGTGTACGCCTATCTCATGTTCACACTGTACAAACAATACCAATGGGCTGACACAAGATCAGCAAAAATGATCATTGAAGGTCTATTTGCTGCAATGCTGAGCTTTCTCGTCTCAAGTATCAGTCCTAGTTCCGTCTCGAATTTATATTTCCACTGGGTATTTTTAGGACTGGTGATCGCAGCGGTTAACATCTTGAAAAACAAACAACGTTTCAAGCCTTGGTAAATCGTGTGTGGTGCTGAGCTTGTATGGCTACACTAGTGAAAAAGCAAATACGTCAATGTTGGGAGAATGAACATGTCTGGTTTCATGTTAAGAATAGGGAAGCGAATCAAAAAGTATATCGTCTGGCTCGTGCTGCTGCCTGTCGTATTAGGCGCTTTTGGTTTCTTTTTTGCCAAAGGAACAGTCCAGCAGTCTAGTTACACAGCCGCTGTTACCCTCACGCTTGGTAAATATGATGACGGGGTGTATAACAATATGGCAGAAGTGACATCTCTATTAAAAAGCGATGCATTTCTAAATGAAGCACTCAGTGATGTAAAGGAAGAAGAAAGGCAGGATGTGAAAAACCGCCTGATCCTTACCAATCAATCAGATACACAATTACAGCTGTCTTTCACAGATGCCGATAAGGATCGAGCCTTGGCTGTCGTGAAGCAGGTGTCAGATACATTTCTAAAGCAAGACAAAGCATTATTTACAAAAAGGCAGCAGGTCATTGAAAGTAGGTTATCCGCTCTTGAAGACGAATCTGTCAGCAATGATTCCAAAGTGGATAAAGAACGATTCTTATATGAATTGGAGTCTACAAAGCTCGGAATGAAGCAGGCAAAGATTGTGGACCCGGCTCAAGTGCTTGATGAAGGCAATAAAGGCATGTCAGCGAAAAAACGGGCACTGCTCGGACTGATCATTGGCTTTAGCATCTCGCTCATGTTTGTGGTGTTACCTGAAGTGTTCAAAGAATCTTAATGATGAACTGGAGATGAGTCTTAGGTGAACAATCAACCGTTAGTATCTATTATTACACCGGCGTATAATGCGGAACGTTATTTAACGGATACAGTTCATTCCGTCCTTGCCCAAACCTATTCCAATTGGGAGCTGATCATTGCAGATGATTGTTCAACAGATGGAACAAGGATGCTATTAGGGGAATTAAGTCAGGCGGACGACCGAATCAACGTCATTTATTTAGAGGAAAACGGGGGAGCCGCCATTGCGAGAAACACGGCCATCAAACAGGCAAAGGGGCGTTTTATCGCTTTTTTAGACAGCGATGATAAGTGGAAAGAGACAAAGCTCGAAAAGCAGGTAGACTTTATGCTGGCGAATGATTATGCCTTTACATTCACGGCGTATGACATCATTGCCGAAAATGGAGAACCGTTACAAAAAACAGTCACTGCACCAGCTAGGTTGAACTACAATGAAGCCTTGAAAAATACCATTATCGGCTGTTTGACGGTCATGATCGATCTTCAGCAAGTGGGACATGTAGAAATGCCGAACATCCGTACAAGACAGGATTTAGCCACATGGCTGTCTATTTTAAAAAGAGGATTTACAGCCTATGGCATGAGTGAGCCGCTCAGTGAATATCGCATCGTTGGAAACTCTATCTCGAGTAACAAGTGGAAAGCGGCGAAAAAAACGTGGTTTGTCTACAGAGAAATTGAGCAGCTTCATTTTGTCAAAGCGTCATGGTGTTTTATGCATTATGCGACAAATGCTGTGAAGAAGCGCTTATAAATAGAAGGGAAAAAAGGTGATAAAGGTGAAAGCAGACTCGATCATACATGTCATCGTAGCGACGGGAGAATGGGGACAGGATGGCCTGAGGTACAGACGGCATCGTTTGGCGGAATTTCTAGCATCTGATCCAGAAACGAAAGAAGTCATCTGGGTATGCCCGTCTGCATCCCGTCATACAGCTCCCTTTCAGCCCATAACGGATCGAATGAAGCAATTGACCATTCCTGATGTGCTCAAGAGCAAATTTTTTCGCTTTGGAAGATATCAAGATATGTTCTATATTCATAAATTGTCCCCTCTTCTTGAGCATTTGCGGCAGGAGGAAAAGAAGGGGATAGCCGTTTGCTTATGGTATACGTTTCCTGGCTTTCCGCTCTTATCTTCTTTATTTGAATGGAAACATATTGTGTATGATTGCAGTGATCTGTGGGGAGAGCCGATAAGCGGGAAAAACAACATATTCTCTTATATGAGGCAGCGTGTCATTGTAAAAGCAGAAAACCGAATCATTAAATACGCACACAGCATTACATGCTCTTCTCAATACTTACATGATCAAATCAAAAAACGTCTCATGGGTGAACCGAAAGATGTGTTCACAGTAGAAAATGGTGTTGAGTACGATGTGTTTGCAAAAAGCAATCTTTCCTGTAAGGAGGATGTGCTGGAAGGAAGAGAAGGAACCGTCCTTGGCTTTATTGGAGGAATCAAGCCGAAGCTCGATTTTGACATGATTGCGCAAGCTGCTCACATGCAGCCAGATTGGACATTTTTATTTGTCGGTCCTGATGGAACAAATGGAGATCCATCTTTTCAGCATGCACTCAAACTGCCAAATGTCATTTGGACAGGGGCTGTTGCACCAGAAGAAGTGCCTGCTTATATGAAACTGATTGATGTAGGGATGATGCCATACAAACAGTCTCCTTATAATCAAGCCGTTTTCCCGCTCAAGCTATATGAATTTCTAGCTGCAGGAATACCTGTTGTCGGTTTAAATCTTCCATCAACGGAAAGGCTAAAAGAGAATGATGTGTATGAATATTTAGAGGGCGAAGATCCTGCGCTCTTCGTAGAAGCCTGCCTGAAAGTGATCAGCAAAAAAGATGACATAACCTATAGACATCTAAGACAAAGCCGGGCGAAGAAAAAAGATTGGCACGCGCTGTTCACAAACATGGTGGAATTAACGAATATTAAAGAAAACGCATAATTCATTCAGGATTGTGCGTTTTTATTTTTCTTCTTCACAGGGGGAGCTTGTGATCATCCTATATTCAATTGTATAATGGAAAGAGCGGCCAATATACAAAATACAGATTTCAATTTAGAAGGAGACTGACCTATGGATTACGAACGCGCCTTATTAGCGTTTTTTGTCTCTCTGGCTACAGTTTTAATTGTGACACCAATCGTCAAAAAGCTTGCAATTAAGATTGGTGCAGTGGACCAGCCGAATAAACGAAAAGTTCATGATAAAGTAATGCCTCGAATGGGCGGTTTGGCGATTTTTATTGGGGTAGCGGCTGGAGCATTAGCAGGCGGGCTGTTTCTACATAATAAAATTACAGCGATTTCAGTTGGTGCCGTACTCATCGTCATTTTAGGTATATTTGATGATAAATATAATTTAAGTGCAAAATTTAAATTTCTCGTGCAAGTTCTCGTTGCTTGTTTGATCGTGAGCACGGGCCTCAAAATGGACTTTTTCTCTGTTCCTTTCTTAACAGATCGTATTGAGTTAGGCTGGATGGCATATCCCCTAACCGTGTTATGGATTGTCGGAATCACAAATGCCATCAATTTAATTGACGGCCTTGATGGACTCGCTGCTGGGATTTCGGTCATCGGTTTATCCACGATTGCAGTGATGGCATTTTCTGCTGATAAGATTCTCATTCTTTCTTTATCACTTGTCGTCATTGGCAGTACAATCGGCTTTCTATTTTACAACTTCCATCCAGCAAAGATTTTTATGGGTGATACAGGCTCGTTGTTTTTAGGCTATATGATTTCGGTGCTGTCACTTTTAGGATTATACAAAAGTGTCACTTTGTTTAGTGTCGTTGTTCCGGTGATCATCTTAGGTGTCCCTATTTTTGATACGACCTTTGCGATCATTAGACGAATATTAAATAAACAGCCAATTTCAGCGCCTGACAAATCGCATATTCATCATAGACTGATGGCCTATGGTTTATCTCATCGAACAGCCGTCATCGTCATTTACATGATTGGTTTAGTGTTTAGCTTAAGTGCAATATTGCTGACAAGTGCAACCATTTGGTTATCACTGATCATTATTTTTTTATTGGTCATGTTTATGCAAGTCATTGCGGAAGTCACTGGTTTAGTGAACGAAGAGTTCAAACCATTTACGAAATTCTATAAACGCATGGTCAAAAGAAATTAAAGAAACAGCCCGTTCCTAGGAATCGGGCTGTTTCTTTATTGTCCGGATGAATTTGGCGGAGTGGGCGCAGTATCTGTCGTTCCTGTCCCTGTTTCACCAGATGATGGAGTGGTCTGTGAATCTGTTTCAGTCGAAGGTTCAGAAGGAAGCTTTAAATGCGTCCTTAATTCATTCTGTACATTAGCTAAATTGGTTTGATCTGGCTCGAAGTAATATGTTCGATTTGGTCCTAGATAAAGGTCGTCTCCTTTAATAGAAAGCGTTTCTGTGTCGTCTCCTTTAAATCCACTGTAGATTTGCTGAAGAGCAAGTCCTTCCGTGATACGGAAATTGGTCGTAATGTGATCACTTACTTCTTTGGCGATATTATCCACGTTTGCAATATTATTTGGCTTCGCCATTTGATCAATCATGGCTCGTAAAATCTGTTTCTGACGATCGTTACGCCCGAAATCACCTCGTGGATCTTGTTTTCTCATCCGCGCATAAGCAAGTGCTTCTTCCCCGTTTAAATGCATATTGCCCTTTTTGAAGTAAATCTTTTTGGATTTTTTGACGTCACTTTTTTCATTGAAGTCAAATGGAACATCTATATCAATTCCACCCACTTCATCAATGACATCTTTGAAGCCGTCAAAATCCACTGTTGCATACTTATCGATCGGAATATTCAAGAATTGTTCGACAGTTTCAATCGTTTCGTCTTTTCCGCCTTTAGCAAATGCCGCATTAATTTTATCTTTACTTTCGGTCGTGTCACTTGCAAGATGTACCCGTGTGTCCCGAGGAATACTAACCATTTTCATCGTTTTATCTTGAGGATTAATGGTTGCAACAATGAGTGAATCTGAACGGCCATGATCACCATTCGTAGCATAATCCTCAATTCCGACAAATAGAACGGAGAAAGGTTTCTTCTTAATATCAATGACAGCATCACGGAGCTTAGATTTCTCTCCGCGGTCTAGTTCATCATATGTTTTGTCAGCTGCCTGAAGTGTATTCACAATTTTATACACTGCAAATCCGCCCATGCAGATGAAGAGAAGCAAAAATAAGACCAGAATACGTTTGATAATCTTTTTCTTCTTACTCTTTTTCTTTCGTACACGCACTTTTACTCGTTGTGCCATTCATCTGTCTCCTTTATCGGACCAATGTCCTTTTCTAAATAAATAAGTTCGCCTTCTTTTGTAACACTCTTTCCATTTGTAAGCTCTGTCATCCATTCAATGAACTGCTCTGTTTGTGTTTCTTCTACATACGTCTCAAAAATAACATTTTCGGCATAATGGATTTCTTTTAGCTGAAAAGATGAGGCTCTAAGCTCATTCTCTACCTTTCCAAGCCATGTATAATCTATTGTTGTGTGCATCGTACGCATTAAACAGCGCTCTACTATACCAACATGGTTGATAGCTTCTGATACAGATTTTCCGTAGGCACGAATTAATCCACCGGCACCTAATTTGATACCGCCGAAATAACGAGTGACCACAACGACTGTATCTTTAAGCTTCCGTTTTTTTAGCACTTCAAGCATTGGCACTCCTGCCGTACCGCTTGGTTCACCATCATCATTTGCTTTTTGAATCATGTCATGTTCACCAATGAGATATGCTGAACAATTATGTGTGGCATTCCAATGTTGTTTTTTAATGGATTGTATAAATGCTTGTGCTTCTTCTTCTGAGACAGCACGCTGTATATGACAAATAAAACGTGATTTTTCAATGACGATCTCATGCTCGCCACGACTTTTTACTGTAAGAAAGCGATTCAGCAAAAGACATACCCTCCTGACAAGCAAATTGTAAGACTAGAGAAAATTTGCATTGGTTTTAGAATTTTACAGCGTATTTTGTTATGATGATAGGAGCGGAAAAAGGGTCGTCATAAAAACTTCAAGATTTATACGCATTCTTTCATTATAATTCGACATAAAATGCAGATCAATGACATTTATAATAAAAAAAGATGACATCACTGTTACGGGAGGGAAAAGCCATGACAACACCCAAAATGGATCCGAAATTATTGGATTCAATCATCATGAAAATGCTAAGTACAGTTGATGGCAGCAAGGACGAAGTATTTAGGATAGGCGAACAGTCCCGTCAACAATATGAGAGCCTAGTTGAAGAGCTTAAGCAAATCAAGCAGCAAGTAAACGAGGTAATTGATTTTGGGGATAAACTAGAAGTACATACGAGACATGCTAGAAATCGCTTATCTGAAGTCAGCAGAAACTTTAACAAATTCAGCGAAGAAGAAATACGAGAGGCCTACGAAAAAGCACATAATCTGCAAGTAGAACTCACCATGATCCAGCAGCGTGAGAAGCAGTTGAGAGAGAGAAGAGACGATTTAGAAAGACGATTATTAAGCTTACAGGACGTCATTGAACGCTCTGAAACGCTTGTGAGTCAAATTACGGTTGTTCTGAACTATCTCAACCAGGATTTACGCCAGGTAGGCGTTTTACTCGAAGATGCTCAGGCAAAACAAGATTTTGGACTAAGAATTATTGAAGCTCAAGAAGAAGAACGCAAAAGGGTATCTCGGGAAATTCATGATGGTCCGGCTCAGATGCTGGCAAACGTGATGATGCGTTCTGAATTAATTGAACGGATCTTTAGAGACCGTGGTACAGAAGAAGGCTTTAAAGAAATTAGAAGTCTCAGACAGAATGTGCGAAATGCTCTGTACGAAGTGAGAAGAATCATTTATGATTTAAGACCGATGGCTTTAGATGATTTGGGTCTCATTCCGACGCTAAGAAAATATTTAAACACAATCGAAGAATACGATGGGAAAACCAAGATTACGTTCCAATGCCTAGGCGATACAGAAAGCGAAAGAATTGCTTCTCAATTTGAAGTGGCACTATTTAGACTAGCCCAAGAAGCTGTCACAAATTCCTTAAAACATTCTGAAGCTGAAGAAATCTCTGTAAAGGTAGAAGTAACGAAAGACTTTGTGACATTAATGATCAAAGACGATGGAAAAGGCTTTGATATGAAAGATGTTAAAACAAACAAAAACAAATCCTTCGGTTTACTTGGCATGAAAGAACGCGTAGACTTACTAGAAGGTAAAATGACCATAGACTCAAAAATAGGTCTAGGGACATTCGTTATGATTCGGGTGCCGTTAACATTGCAAAATAAAATTGTAAAATAGAGTCAAAAGACATATTGACCATAAAGTTCAGGTGTAGAACAATAAACATGGGGAGGCGTAGCTTGTGACTAAAGTAAATATTGTAATTATTGATGACCACCAATTATTCCGTGAAGGTGTCAAACGGATTTTAGATTTTGAACCTACTTTTGAAGTAGTTGCAGAAGGAGACGACGGTGACGAAGCTGCACGTATCGTAGAGCACTATCATCCGGATGTTGTCATTATGGACATTAATATGCCGAATGTAAATGGTGTAGAGGCTACAAAGCAGCTAGTAGAGCTTTATCCCGAATCAAAAGTCATTATTCTATCTATTCATGACGATGAAAACTATGTGA
This sequence comes from Bacillus sp. MC1252, assembly GCF_056838025.1. Taxonomy (NCBI): domain Bacteria; kingdom Bacillati; phylum Bacillota; class Bacilli; order Caryophanales; family Bacillaceae; genus Bacillus; species Bacillus sp. MC1252. The sequence continues at coordinate 3,161,095 of NZ_CM166369.1, read as the reverse complement.
CACATGCATTGAAAACAGGGGCGAGAGGTTACCTGTTAAAAGAAATGGATGCAGACACTCTCATTGAAGCAGTGAAAGTAGTAGCTGACGGAGGATCTTATTTACATCCGAAAGTCACTCATAACTTAGTAAATGAGTTCCGACGCCTAGCAACTAGCGGCGTTTCAGCACATCCACAGCATGAAGTATATCCTGAAATTCGCAGACCACTTCATATCTTAACAAGACGTGAATGTGAAGTTCTTCAAATGTTAGCTGACGGAAAGAGCAACAGAGGAATTGGTGAATCGCTCTTTATTAGTGAGAAAACAGTCAAAAACCATGTAAGTAACATTTTGCAAAAAATGAATGTAAACGACCGTACACAAGCTGTTGTTGTAGCAATTAAAAACGGCTGGGTAGAAATGAGATAATGTTCCGGACAAGTACTCCTTTTTCACCTGTTTTTGGTTCTCTCACATTTTAAGTTTGAGAGAAATGATAGGCAGGATAAGGAGTCTTTTTCGGATATTGCAGGCTTGCCTATTGATTAGGCAGGCTTTTTTGATTACTATTATAAATCTAATGAAAAACAATGATCATTCTTTTAAAATAAAAAAGAGTAACGAATAAGGAAGGTATTTAAGAATGAAAATAGCCGTTGTAACAGACAGTACTGCTTATATACCACAAGAGCTACGTGATAAACATCAAATTCATATGATCCCCCTTAACGTCATCTTTGGCAGCGAATCGTACCGTGAAGAAATAGAGATGGATTGGGAGACGTATTATGAAGAAGTCAAAAAACATAAAGATCTTCCAACGACCTCTCAGCCTGCTTTTGGTGAACTAGTAGAATTATATGAAAAGCTAAGTGAAACATACGACGCTGTGATTAGTATTCACCTTTCAAGCGGAATTAGTGGAACATATAATAGTGCAGCCTCAGCGAACGATCTAGTTGACGGAATTGACATTTACCCGTTTGATTCAGAAACTAGCTGTATGGTGCAGGGGTTTTATGCATTAGAAGCTGCTGAAAAAATCCAAGAGGGTGCTTCTCCAGAAGAGATTTTAGCACATCTAAATTATCTGAAAGAAAGCGAACAAGCCTATTTTATGGTGGACGACTTAACTCATTTGCAAAGGGGCGGCAGATTAAACGGTGCTCAGGCTTTTATTGGGAGCCTCTTAAAGGTAAAGCCTATCCTTCATTTTGACAACAAGCTAATTGTCCCTTTTGAAAAGATTCGTACACGTAAAAAAGCCATTTCACGCATTTTTGAATTATTCGATGAAGATGCATCACGTGGTGTACCGATGAGAGCTGCAATCATTCATGGAAATAGAGAAGAAGAAGCAGAAGAATTGATTGCACATTTATCAGAAAAGTACCCTCATGTCGAATTTTATAAAAGCTACTTTGGTGCCGTGATTGGTACTCATCTAGGCGAAGGGTCATTAGGTCTTGGCTGGATGATTAGATAGATCTCAAAAACCCCCTTTTCTCATGGAAAAGGGGGTTTGTTTTTCAATTATTACAGTTGGACGAAAGGTCTTGTCTTTGTACATAATAGGCAAACATCAGTTGAAAGGTGTTAGGAGAAACATGGACAAAGCGATGGAACTAAGGCAACAACTGCAATCACGCCACCTACTTACCATTGAAACTCGATGCACAAAGCCTCATTTGGATTGGCTGGAGGAGAAAGGGTTAGTAAATAGATCTCCTGCCATTGAGAGGAAAGCGAGCGGTTTTACATGCTGCCGATGTGGTGTATCAAACAAGCGGTACTTTGCTCTCTCACCTTGTGAAATATGCCAAAAAGAATGTGTGTACTGTAGATCATGCATCATGATGGGAAAAGTAACCGAATGTGGCTCTCTGTACGAATGGACGGGTCCGCAAATGAAAGAAACGTTTCAATCTGAATTAACATGGCAGGGAGAGCTGTCTAAAGGGCAAAAGAGAGCGTCAGAAAAAATGATAGAAGCGATAAGAAACAAATCTGATCTACTAGTTTGGGCTGTTTGCGGGGCAGGGAAAACGGAGGTGCTTTTTCACGGAATTGAATATGCGTTAAATAAAGGAATGAGTGTCTGTATCGCGACGCCTAGAACAGATGTAGTGCTTGAACTCGAGCCGCGAATTAGAAAGGCATTTCAAGGGCTGAATATAGCTGTGCTTTATGGCGGGAGTCCTCAAAGGTTCCAAATAGCACCGCTTATGATCGCCACAACCCATCAGCTCATGAGATACAAAAATGCTTTTGATGTTCTCATTGTAGATGAGGTCGATGCCTTTCCTTTTTCAATCGATGAACGTCTTCAATTTGCTGTTTTAAAGGCTATGAGAAACACAGGGGTTAGGATTTACTTAAGTGCCACACCATCTAAAAAAATGAAAAAGGATGTTGTTCATGGACAATTAGAAGCGATAAAAATTCCTCTGCGTTTCCACGGGCGACCTTTACCCGTCCCGTCATTTCAATGGATTGGACATTGGAAAAAGAAATTAAACAAGAATCAGCTGCCATCTGCTGTAATGAACTGGCTTGAGAAACATATTAAAAGAAAGAGAAGGGTTTTACTTTTTGTTCCTTCTATTTCCGCGATGAAGAAGGTAACGAAGATTCTTCGAGAGCATCATGTAAATGTAGAGGGTGTATCTGCTGATGATCAAGATAGGAAACAAAAGGTCCAACACTTCAGAGATTACGCATACGATGTACTGGTTACTACAACTATTCTCGAAAGAGGCGTAACCATTCAAAATGTTCAGGTGGGTGTACTAGGTGCGGAATCTACTATTTTCACAGAAAGTGCACTTGTTCAAATTTCTGGAAGGGCGGGGAGGCATCCTGAATATTCTACAGGAGATGTTTTCTTTTTTCATTTTGGTTTAACGAGAAGGATGAAACAAGCGAAGAAGCATATTGTAAAAATGAATGATACAGCTGCACAGGAGTTTTCTGAAAAATAGTGTGGGTTTAACTAAATCATGGTACATTATATTCACAATACACAAATGGCAGGAGAGACAAAATATGTTACTCAATGCAAAAGAAATACTACTCAAGGAAATCCTCTATCAATATCTCAATCAATTAAACATGATTTGTCATTGTGAAAAGTGTATAGAAGATGTATTAGCGATTTCACTAAATCAAGTGAAGCCGCAATATATAACAGATATCGATAAAATATCTTACAGTAAATCCGAGATGGTGGATAAACAGAAGAATACTGCCATGCTGGTCATTTTGACAGAAGCGGCTTCAAAGGTCACGACATTTCCGAGATGCGAAAATCGTCAACCGCTTAATAAGGAAAACAGTTGATTTGCCCAATTTGTGAGGGGCATTTTGTGGCTGCTTTTACATGGAAATCATTACTTCTATCAAATGATGATAGCTTATGTATAGCATGTAAGGATCACCTAGTGAAGATTCATAGCACCATTTGTCCAAAATGTGGAAGATCACAGTCAAATAACGAATTGTGTCAGGACTGTTCCCGATGGAATGAACGGCCCGATTTTTCTGAAGTTCTTGTGAAAAATAGGTCTGTTTATACTTACAACGATTTTATGAAAGGCGTCCTTGCTCGATTTAAATTTCGAGGTGATACAGCTTTAGCTGAGTTGTTTAAAAGAGATGTACGAGCAGTGTTTAAGCGTTCCTTTTCAATTAAAAAACCTGTGCTGATTCCAATCCCTTTAAGTAAAGAAAGGTTAAAGGAAAGAGGATTTAATCAGTCCGTCGTACTAGCTTCCTTGATTGGTATGCCTATATTGCAACCACTCGTTAAAATTCATCAAAGTAAGCAGTCTAAGAAAAGTAAAAATGAACGTCTAGATCAAAAGGGATTGTTCCAATTAAAGCAGTCAGATGCGATCCTTCAAAAGGATATTGTATTAATTGATGATATCTATACAACTGGGGCGACCATCTATGATGCGGCAAAAATTTTAAAAGACGCAGGTGCCAAAAGTGTTTCCTCTTTTACGTTGATACGTAGTTAAAAATCATGATAATCAACCGATAATAAGAAAAGAAAATAACGTAAGGGGTTTTGGTTATGAATCAATTGGCAAACTGTCCACAATGTAATCAGTTATTTTTAAAAACCACCATCCAAACGGTTTGTAACAAATGCTTTGAAGAAGAAGAACGTTCTTTTGATATCGTTTATAAATTTTTGCGGAAGCAAAGTAATAGACAATCAACCATTGCTGAAATAGTAGATGCAACAGATGTTGATGAAGAATTAATCCTGAAATTTATCCGTTTGAAAAGGCTTCAAATTAGTCAATTTCCGAATATCAACTATCCTTGTGAAAGATGCGGCCAACCGATCAGGAAAAACAAGCTGTGCAGCAAATGTGAACAGGATATTCATTCGCAAATCAGCCAAATGAACCAAGAAGAAGAGCGTAAAAAGGAGATTGAATCTAGGAAAAAAGACACCTATTATGCCATTAATCCTAAAAACGACTGATTCCCTAAACTAAGTTGCAGTTTGGTCGATAAAATGGATAGAATCAAGACAGACTGTAACGGAAAGCGAGAGGAATCCCGTGAAAATTAATCGATATGGAACACAACCAGTAAATCCTTACAAGAAAACATATGAGAAACAAACGTTGCAATCGAATCAAGCAAAATCAACTGATAAAGTCGAAATTTCTAAAAAGGCAATCGAAATGCAAAAGGTGCCGAATTTAATGAAAGAACGTCAAGATAAAATAGACCAACTTAAAAAAAGCATTGAAGCCGGAACATATCAGGTAGATACAAAAGGTATTGCAGATAAAATGCTGAATTTTTATAAACAACAATAACAAAAGGAGTAGCGCGAATGTCAGTTAAAATAATTATTGAAGAGCTGCATCGTCTCTATGGATTACATGAACAGCTTCTAAAGCTGTCTAAGGATAAAACAGAAATGCTGAAAAGCAATGAGATTGATGCTCTTTCAGAGGTTCTGAATTTAGAGCAGAAATATATTCAGGCCATTTCTCAATTAGAAGAAAAGCGTATTGAAGCTACAGTTCAATTTTTACAAAGTGATCAACCGCCGACAATCACAGCATGTATCGAAAAGGCTGAAGGTACGGAACAAGAAGAGCTCATTTCGTTATATGAGAAACTAAATGACATCATGGTGGAATTGAAAGATGTAAATGAACTAAACAAACAGCTCATTCAGCAGTCACTTCAATTTATTTCACTGACATTCGATCTCGTTAACCCTAATAAAGAACATATGAATTACGGACAAAATGGTCTTGAGAATTCAAAGCCTAAACAGCATAGGGCTTTGTTTGATTCAAAGGCGTAAACAAGGAGGATACCAATGGGTTCTACATTCATGGGACTAGAAACGGCAAAAAGAGGAATCACAGCCCAGCGTGCAGGGCTTTATGTCACATCAAACAACGTGTCCAATGCAAATACAGAAGGCTACTCAAGACAAAGAGTTACCTTTAAAGCAGATAATCCTTACCCTGTAATTTCTGTTTATGATGGCAAGACGTACGGCCAAATGGGGACAGGAGTTCAAGTTGGGACCGTTGAAAGAATTCGAGACAGCTTTTTAGATCTACAATACAGAGATCATAACAACAATATGTCTTACTATTCAGCGAAGTCTGATGCCCTTTCACAAATGGAGGGGGTTATGAATGATTTGACAGATGAAGGCTTAAACAGAGCCTTTGATAATCTTTGGAAATCATTACAGGTTCTATCAGAATCGAAAAATGCTGATACTGCATCTGCACGTACAGTAGTTAAAACAAGTGCACAGGCTTTAGTAGATCAATTCCGTCTGCTCAATTCTTCTTTAACAACGATACAAAAGAATTTGAAAACAGAACTCGATTCAACAGCAAAAAATGTGAACACTCTTTTATCTCAAATAGATGAAGTGAACAAACAGATTGCAACAGTTGAGCCAAATGGATATCTTCCAAATGATCTTTATGATACGCGTGATGCGCTGGTCGATCAGTTATCCTCACTTGTTGATATTAAGGTGAGCTACAATCCATCTGGCGGAAATGCACTCAATATTGCTGAAGGAACCGTCAACATCGACATTATCGGTGCAAATGGACAATCTGCTGGGACGATTTTGAATGGCATTACCAATGAAAAGTCTGAACTGCAAATCTCCTACGATAATACGACGGGACTTGTCGACTCACTTCAATTCGGAACAACAACCATTGCAGCAGATCAATTACAGGTGAATGGTAAAGTAAAAGCACTTGTTGAGGCGTATGGCTACATGTCAAATGGTGCTGAAAAAGGAATGTACCCAGACATGCTTGCAGAGCTAGATGAAGTAGCACAAGTATTCATGGATACATTTAACGACGTGCATAAGCAAGGGTACACGTTAAATGGGGCAAGCGGACAAGACTTTTTTGATATCGAAAATAACAATGATCTGAATAAAGGCTTGGCAGCTCGTATCAAAGTGAGTGATGTGATTTTAGCATCAACAGATAATATTGCCGCATCTGTCAATCAAACGCAGGGTGATGGTTCGAATGCTACGCAATTAGCCAATATTCAAAACTTAAAGCTAGCAATTGGCGGAAATACAACGACAATTCAGGATTACTACCAAAATGTCATTGCTGAAATGGGGATACAAGGGAAAAAGAACATGACGCTGGAAAGCAGTTCAGCGGCTCTTGTCAACTCAGCTAATGAACGTAGAATGTCGACTAGCGCTGTCTCCATCGATGAAGAAATGACGAATATGATCCAATTTCAGCATGCGTATAATGCAGCGGCAAGAATTGTGACATTACAAGATGAAGTATTGGATAAAGTAATCAACGGCATGGGTGTCGTAGGAAGGTAGGGATAACTGATGCGAGTCACGCAAGGTATGATTTCTCAAAACTCACTTCGCAATATTAGTAAAAGTTATGAAAAACTTTCTAAAATTAATGAGCAGGCCCAAACAGGAAAACGTTTCACGAAAACATCTGATGATCCTGTTGCAGCAGTAAAAAGTCTTCAGTATAGTACAGCCCTATTTCGAAATGAACAATATCAAAATAATTTAAATGAGGCACAAAACTGGATTGATACATCTGAAACGAGTGTCACTGAAATCATTGATATTATGTCAAATGTACGAGACAAAGTACTTGATGCGGCTAATGGAACAAAGCAGCCAGAAGATTTAGAAGCTATCGGAGTGGAAATTAGTCAGATGAAGAAACAAATCATTGATGCAATGAACACTCAGATGCTAGGTAAGTTCGTATTTAATGGGACGAATACAAATGTAAAACCAGTCGTCGAGAATGCAGATGGTACGTATACATTTAACTTTGAAAACTATACTGATGCAAACTCAGTTCAATCGAACATTTCTGACGGTATCACATTAAATGTGAACTCAAATCCAATTTCAGCGTTTGGTGGACAATCTGCCAGCGGTCAAAATGTGATTGAAATGCTGACGGATTTAGAAAATTCATTAAAAAATGGGACGTTTGCGAATTCTGATGATGCATTAGGAAACATTGATCAGTTTAAAGAAGTGATGAGTGCCGAGCGCTCAGATCTTGGAGCCCGATCGAATCGGATTGACTTAGTAAGTAGCCGCTTGACTTCACAATTCGAAGTGCTGAAAAATGCTAAATCAGATAATGAAGATGTTGAAAGTGAAAAAGCGATTCTTGATCTTCTTCAACAAGAAACTGTGAATAGAGCTGCTTTAGCGACGACAGCTAAAGTCATTCAGCCATCCCTTGTCGATTTCTTAAGATAATAAAAAGCATCCGTTGGGTGCTTTTTTGCATCATGGAGGTGAACTTATGCAAATCCCTAGATTGTTAATGCAGCAAACCTATGCAAAGCTGCAAATGTCGACGACTCCATCTAGACAAGAAGTAGAGCAGCCAAGAGCTGATCTTGAGATTCAGCAGCCAAGAGCTGTCATGAACATCACAAGGACACCTTCGAAATTAACCATTGATCAATCAGAGGCATTTGCTGATATGGATATCAAGTCGATTTTTAGGCGTTCTGAGGAATGGGCAGCAGAAGGGGAACGTGCTGTTGGCGAAGGAATGGGACGAAGAGCGGAAGAAGGAAGCGAACTGATTAAGATTGAGGATGGAGGTAATGCCATTGCTGAGTTTGCCAAAATCAATGGTAGTCCTCCCGCGAAGCAATTCACCATCGGTGTAATTCCTTCATTCTTCAGTGTCAAAATTCACTATCAGCCATCCGAGCTTCAAATTGATGTTGAGCCTCAAAAAGCGATCATTGAGGCAACACCGCATAAACCGATCGTTAACTACCAGCAAGGTAAAGTAAATATTGATATGTTGCAATACCCAGAATTAAAAATAGAAGTTGACGAAACGGGTCAAAATGGTGATAAGGTATAGGTAAGAAAAACGAAAAAGGTCGTGAATTATGATCATTCAAACAAAATACCATGGTGAAGTGACAATCAAAGAGGAGCAAATCATCAACTTCTCAAATGGGATACCAGGATTTCTGGATCAAAAACAGTTTGTCATTTTGCCTTTATCAGAAGAGTCTCCATTTTTAGTTCTGCAATCATTGAAAAACGCAGCATTAGGCTTTATTGTCAGCAGCCCATTTTTATTCTTCAATCAATACGAATTTGATTTAGACGAAACGGTTGTAGACATTCTAGAAGTAGAAGATGCCAATGATGTGGAAGTAATGGTTATTTTAACAATGGAATCATCTATTGAAAAAACGACAGCTAATTTAAGAGCGCCTATTATTGTGAACCGGAAAAATATGAAAGCAAAACAAGTGATTTTGCATGATTCTGCCTATCATACAAAACATTTGTTAGAGGTGGCATCCTCATGTTAGTCCTGTCTCGGAAATTAAATCAGTCGATTCAAATAGGCGATGATATTGAAGTCAAGATTATTTCAATCGAAGGCGATCAAGTGAAGGTCGGGATTGAGGCTCCTAAGCACATCGATATTCACAGGAAAGAAGTGTACCTGTCTATTCAAGAAGAGAACAATCGTGCTGCGAGCTTGTCCTTAGATCTTCTTTCTCAATTATCCTCACAACAAAAGTGAGGATTTTTTCATCTGATTCAGCTATCCTTCTCCGTGTGAAAGCGTTTCTATGTGGATGTTCACCATCTATATGAAACTTTAACAAATCGGTCCATCTATATTTAATTTGAAAATTCAAAGCCGATATAAAAGATAGATAAAAGCACAGGAGCTGAATAACTATGTCTGTTGGTAAGTTGACTTCGCTAGAACCACTGATTGATGCATTTCAAACCCGTGTTACGAATCATCAGAATGACAATGTAAACACTGAATCACAAGAAAATGGCAATGTCGTTTCAAAAGAGGAAATTGAAAAAACGCTTCAAGGAGCAAACAAGCTCATTGAGCCTACGCAATTTCATCTGCAATTTGAATTACATGAAAAACTCAATGAATATTATGTCAAAGTCGTAGATAACCAAACAGAAGAAGTCATTAGAGAGATTCCTTCCAAGGAGTGGCTTGATTTCTATGCAGCAATGACTGAGATTGTCGGTTTATTTGTAGATAAAAGAATGTAATTGAAGGGAGAACATAAATAATGGTGAATCGAATTACTGGATTTTCAAATGTATTTGATATTGATGAAATCGTCTCAAAGCTAATGAAAACTGAGCAAGCACCACTTGATAAAATGACTCGCCAGAAACAAACACTTGAATGGCAAAGAGACAGCTATCGCGAGGTGAATTCGAAAGTCAAAGAATTAGATGATTTGATTTACAACTTAAACTTAACGCTTCCAAGTACATATGGCGCTAAAAAAGTGACAAGCTCAAATGAATCTGCTGTCACAGCTACAGGATCAACAAATGCTACCTCTGGCTCAATCCATGTAACCCAACTAGCTACAGCTTCCGTATTCAAATCTTCTGGTACATCTGGATTTACTGCTGCAAACGGTACGTTTACGTTTGAGGTGACCACACCAGATTCTACGGAACCAAAAACAGTAACAATTAATACGACTGATACAGATACACTTGATTCAATTGTAACAAAATTGAATAACTCTCAATTAGGTGTGACGGCTTATAAAGGTCAAATCTTTGATGGGACAAACTATGTAGATACAATCGCTCTTACTTCTCGGACAACGGGTGAAGGTGTCAGTATTAAAGCAACTGATGGCAATTCGGCTTCATTTATGACGCAATTAGGATTCCAAGTAGATGGAGATAACAAATTAGTTGCGACCACGCAAGGACAGAAGGCACAATACGAGGTTAACGGCCTGAAAATGGAAAATAACAACAATACATTTACGCAAGCCGGTATTACGTACGAGCTTAAAGGAACAACGGATGAGCCTGTCAGCTTAAACGTTTCAACAGATGTGGATACAATTTTTGATAAGATTAAACAATTTGTTGATAAATACAATGAGCTCGTTGAGCAGATTAATGGTAAAGTCAATGAAAAGAAAAACAGAGACTATCATCCATTAACGGCTGAAGAGAAAAAAGCGATGTCTGACAAAGAAGTGGAGCTATGGGAAACGACCGCGAAGTCTGGCTTGCTGAGAAGTGATTCCATTTTACGAGCTGGTGCCTCTAAAATAAGAAGTGATTTTTATGCTGATATTACCACAAGTGATGCAAATAAAATTCACATCACACAAATTGGTATTACGACATCATCCAAGTATAAAGATGGTGGAAAGCTTGAAATTAATGAAAAGAAACTAAGAGAAGCCATTGAAGCAGATCCACAAAAGATCAGTCAAATGTTCATCTCAGGTAGTTTAAATGTGGATTCAAAAGATCAAGACAAAGCGCAGCAGCAATATCAAGAACAAGGAATCATGTATCGTGTCAAAAATTCCTTATCAGCCTTCAAGAAGAGCATTCAAACAAAGGCTGGAAGCACAACGATGGAATTAAAGGAATACGGACTTGGTAAGGACCTTGATTCTTTGACCAAACGAATGAGTACGTTCCAAGACCGTTTGAAGATGGTTGAAGCCCGTTACTATACAAAGTTTAATGCCATGGATAGTGCGATTCAAAAGCTAAACAACCAATCTGGCTACCTTTCTCAACTGCTTGGACAATAATTGGAGGTTTATAACATATGGCAATACAGAACCCTTATGCCGCCTATCAGAAAAATTCTATTGAGACCGCAACACCTGCCGAGTTGACGCTTATGCTTTATGAAGGATGCTTAAAGTTTATCAGACTAGCAAAGCATGCCATTCAAAAAGAGGATGCAGAAACGAGAAATGTGAACCTGAAAAAGGCTCAAAACATTATCCAAGAATTAAATGTCACCTTAAATCGTACGTATGATGTATCAAAGAGTATGGCAAGTATGTATGACTACATCTATCGGAGACTTATTGAAGCCAATCTTCAAAATGACGAAGAGATGTTGAATGAAGTAGAGCAATACGTAACTGATTTCCGAGATGCTTGGAAGGAAGTTATTCAAACGGATCGAAAAGGGCGTCACCACTCTATTGGGGGATCTCTATGAGTATTGTAGACCAGCTGCATGACCAAACATTAAAAATGGCAGCAGAAATAGAGGCAAATCCGCAAAGTGAAACGTTGGTTGAAGACTTTGACGCCTTTTTAATTGAGAGAGACGAATTAATGAGAGATATACAGCATGAGCTGACCGATCAAGAAAAAGAGAAGATCAAAGAAATCATTCAAACGGATCAGCAGATGGCGAAGCAATTAACGGTGATCCAAAAAGGGATAAAAGCAGATATTCAAGCGATTCAAAGAAAGAAAACGAAACAGTTGAATTATCAAAACCCATACCAGCCTTTGACGAGTGACGGCGTATACTACGATAAACGGAAATAAATAGGTGAGACCTGTGGCGTATCGTTCAGATGACTATATTTTATTAACCACATATTATGAACTTCTATATACGATAGAAGAGAGTCTAAGATATTTAGATGAAATTGAGAAGGATTTTGCTAAAACGGAGGGGGATCGGATCTTTAATGATCTGATCCATGCCTTCTTTCATTTAGAGACAACGCATCCCCTTCTGCTTTCAATTATTGAAAATGAGCACTTTGCCAAAACGATTCGTTCGTTTGATCAAATATTTTTAAGTTTCGATATACTAGCTTTCTATACATTCCCTTCAATACACTTCCAATCATTCCTGACATCATATTTTATACCTGAATATAGAAAGTGGATGGATGAAATACATGCCTGTATGAGGCCGTATGTCATTCATTAATTTTTGTTCAATTCAGACCATTCGGAGGAAATTATGAGACTAAAAAATCAATTCTTATTTGGGCTTATTGTCATATGTGTGCTGTTTGTCAGTATTTTAGGGTTTTCAAGCTTCATCTATTACAAAACAGATCAATCCTATAAGGCGCTTCTAAGCAAAGAAGTGAAGCTTTATCAGACATCACTTGAATTAGAAGCACTTCTGCAAAAGCAGGAAGCGCAGATCAAGACATATGTGGTCGTGCAAGACGCTGAGAATTTACAGAAGATTGAGCAAACATATGAAGATATTAATAAGAAAACAAATGAAGCTTCAAAACTTAGTGCTGTTAAACAAGCAAAAAATCTGTTAGAGCAAATTTCTGAACAAAATTACCTTTACTACACCTCAACCAATCGATTATTTAATTCACTGAATATGCAAAATCAAAAGGAATTCAACACCCGCCTCAATCAAGAATTACAGCCTATCGAACAAGAAATACATACCTTTACAAAAGAATTCGCACAAACACAATTGAAACAACGAGATCAAAAAATCAATCAGCTCAATCAAGACAGTAACCAATTATTGCTCACACTCATTCTTGTCAGTGCAGCGATTGTGCTCGCCTTTTTGGTGATTGGGATCAGATTCGTTCAGCGAATGACAAAACCGATTGTCTCTGTGACAAATGCCGCAAAAAGAATGGCCGATGGTGATCTCACAATTGAAGAGATTGAAGTCACCTCTAAAAATGAGATTGGCCAGCTCGGTACAGCCTTTAACCAAATGACGACTCATTTGCGTGAGCTCATTTTACAGGTGCAAAACGGATCAAAGCAATTAGCTGATTCTGCCGCTCAATTTGAAGAAACCATCAGCCAAACCATATCGGCTAGTGAGCAGACGTCTAGCTCGATTGAACAGGTCAGTGAAGCTTCACGTGAACAATCAGATGCGGTCGGAAAAGTCGCTTCCGCCATTCAAGAAGTCTCGACTGGCATGCAAAATGCGGCTGAACACACATCCGATGTTTCGGGTCACTCAATTTCAGTGACTGAAAAGGCTGAAGAGGGTGCAGCCCTCATTCAACAGTTTGTGAAACAAATGAGCTCTATTAAGGAGTCTGTGAATGACCACCATTCCACAATGGCCAAGGTACAAGCACAGTTTACAGGCATTCAAGATCTGTTAGGGCATATCCACGCCATTGCCGACCAGACAAACTTGCTTGCTTTAAACGCAGCAATTGAAGCGGCAAGAGCAGGAGAACATGGAAGGGGCTTTGCAGTTGTAGCAGATGAAGTGAGGAAGCTGGCAGAGGAATCTAGTCAGCTGACTGATCAAATTAGTCAATTACTCGCGAACGTGAACAAAGATACTGAAAGGTCATCACAATCGATGACGAAGGTTGAACGAGATGTAGCAGAAGGTGTGAAAGTATCGCAATTGTCTGAACAGAGCTTCCATGAAATCCTGGCATCCATTCGTGATATCTCGATGAAAGCAGAGGAGCTTTCAGCCACTGCAGAGCAAATTTCAGCTAGTACAGAGGAAATTTCTCAAACGGTTGGTGTCATTGAAGAAGGAGCCAAACGGAACTCCGAAGAGACGGAATATATGTCGGCAGCTGTTGAAGAATCACTAGCGGCGAACGAAGAAATGAAAGCATCTGCGGAGGATTTGAAGTCCTTGTCTCAATCGCTGAAAACATCTATTTCATCTTTCAACATTTAAAAGCGCGCTGGTCTTTTTCAAGAATCAACCGAATATATATTCATCACCTATCAAGCAATAGTTGAAGCACCGCATAATTCGACAAATTTCAATAAATATTCACATTTTTTTTACGTTTGAGCAGGAGAAAAGGAGGGAAAAGTAGAAATAGATTTACATATCCTTAATTTTAAAGGAGGCGTTCTTTACATGAATTACAATGTCAGAGGAGAAAACATCGAAGTAACACCTGCACTAAGAGATCATGTCGAGAAAAAAATTGGAAAGCTGGAGCGTTATTTTGAGTCAGATGTAGATGCTTCAGTCAACGTAAACTTGAAATTTTACAACGATCAAGAATCTAAAGTTGAGGTTACCATTCCAATGACTGATCTAGCACTTCGAGCTGAGGTGCATAATGAGGATATGTACAATGCAGTAGACCTAGCAGCCAGTAAACTAGAACGTCAAATTCGAAAACACAAAACAAAAGTAAACCGTAAATTCCGCGAGCAAGGTGCGAAAAAGCACTTATTTGCTGGAGGAAACGGCACTGCCGATGTAGCGGTTCAAGATGACGAGGAAGTTGATGAAACAGAAATCGTCAGACAAAAACGTTTCAACTTAAAACCGATGGATAGTGAAGAGGCCATTCTCCAAATGAACATGTTAGGTCATAGTTTCTTCGTCTTCACAAATGCTGAGACAAATTTGACCAATGTGGTCTATCGCCGAAATGACGGTAAATACGGACTCATTGAGCCAAACGCTTAATCATCAGTTTCTGCTGATCTAAAAACAACCTAAAAAAAGTAAACCCGTTCCCTTGATCAGGGGCGGGTTTTTTGTGCGAAATCATTGCAAATTCTTTGGAAATGAAGGAAGGTATGGTATGATAAATGCAGGTAAATATGGACCTGTCAAACTTTTGGACATGCCGAAAAATTGCATGAAATAGAGGAGCGTTATTATATGCTTGGAATCTTAAACAAAGTGTTTGATCCTACGAAACGTACGATCAGCCGATATGAAAAAAAGGCAAATGAAATTGAAGCTCTCGCTCAAGATTTTGAGAAATTATCTGACGAGGCTTTACGAAATAAAACGATCGAATTGAAAGAAAAACTGGAAAAAGGACAATCAGTGGATGACCTGTTGGTTGAAGCATTTGCAACGGTTCGCGAGGCATCACGCCGCGTGACAGGAATGTTCCCATTTAAGGTGCAGCTCATGGGGGGGATCGCGCTCCATGAAGGCAACATCTCTGAGATGAAAACAGGTGAAGGTAAAACGTTGACATCAACGATGCCTGTTTATTTAAATGCTCTTTCTGGTAAAGGCGTCCACATTGTGACAGTCAACGAATATTTGGCAAGCCGTGATGCGGAGGAAATGGGCAAGATTTTTGAATTTCTTGGATTAACGGTTGGCTTAAACTTAAACAGTTTAGACAAAGATGAAAAAAGAGAAGCGTATGCCGCTGATATCACGTATTCAACAAACAATGAACTTGGCTTTGACTATTTACGAGATAACATGGTGCTTTACAAAGAACAAATGGTTCAAAGACCACTTCATTATGCCGTCATCGATGAGGTTGACTCCATCTTAATTGATGAAGCGAGAACACCTCTTATTATTTCGGGACAAGCAGCGAAATCGACGAAACTTTACGTACAAGCAAATGCTTTTGTACGTACATTAAAAATAGAAGACGATTTCACGTATGATATTAAGACAAAAAGTGTACAGCTGACAGAAAGCGGAATGACGAAAGCGGAAAAAGCATTCGGCATCGAGAACCTGTTTGATGTCAAACATGTCGCGCTTAACCATCACATCGCTCAGGGCCTGAAGGCACATGTTGCGATGCAAAAAGACGTTGATTATGTCGTGGAAGATGGCCAAGTCGTCATTGTTGACTCCTTCACAGGACGTTTGATGAAAGGACGCCGCTATAGTGAAGGTCTGCATCAAGCCATCGAGGCAAAAGAAGGTCTTGAAGTGCAGAATGAAAGCATGACACTTGCAACGATTACGTTCCAGAACTACTTCCGTATGTATGAAAAGTTATCTGGTATGACAGGTACAGCGAAAACGGAAGAAGAGGAATTCCGTAACATTTACAACATGCAGGTTGTGACAATCCCGACCAATAAACCAGTGGTTCGTGATGACAGACCTGATTTAATTTACCGCACAATGGAGGGTAAATTTAAAGCAGTGGCTGAGGATGTTGCCCAGCGTTATATGACAGGGCAGCCAGTTCTTGTTGGAACGGTTGCTGTTGAGACATCTGAGCTCATTTCTAAACTGCTCAAAAATAAAGGCATTCCTCATCAAGTGTTAAACGCGAAAAATCATGAACGTGAAGCACAAATTATTGAGGAAGCTGGTCAAAAAGGTGCCGTCACGATTGCGACAAACATGGCGGGTCGTGGTACAGACATCAAGCTTGGCGAAGGTGTGAAAGAACTGGGCGGTCTGGCTGTTGTTGGGACAGAGCGTCATGAATCACGCCGTATTGATAACCAGCTTCGTGGACGTTCTGGTCGTCAAGGAGACCCAGGGATTACACAATTTTATTTATCCATGGAAGATGAATTGATGCGCCGATTCGGTGCAGAGCGGACGATGGCGATGCTTGATCGCTTTGGCATGGATGACTCGACACCAATACAAAGTAAAATGGTATCTAAAGCCGTTGAATCTTCTCAAAAACGTGTTGAGGGGAACAACTTTGATTCCCGTAAGCAGCTTCTACAATATGATGATGTGCTGCGTCAACAGCGTGAAGTGATCTACAAACAGCGCTTTGAAGTGATCGATTCTGATAACTTGAAATCGATTGTCATCAATATGATTCAATCCTCTATTGAGCGGGCTGTTGGATCCTATACACCGAAAGAAGAGCTTCCAGAAGAGTGGAAACTAGATGGTCTTGTTGAATTAATCAACACGAACTATTTAGATGAAGGAGCCATTACGGTCAAAGATATCTTCGGTAAAGAAGCAGATGAAATCACGTCCTTCATCATGAATCGTATTAAAGAGAAATACGATGCAAAAGAAGAAACATTTGGCGATGAACAAATGCGTGAATTTGAAAAAGTCATCGTCCTTCGTGCGGTAGATTCGAAGTGGATGGATCACATTGATGCAATGGATCAGCTGCGTCAAGGCATTCATTTACGTGCGTATGCACAAACGAATCCGCTTCGTGAATACCAAATGGAAGGATTTGCGATGTTTGAGCATATGGTGGCTTCAATTGAAGATGATGTAGCCAAATATGTCCTAAAATCAGAAATCCAAAACAACCTAGAACGTGAAGAAGTTGTTCAAGGGCAAACAACGGCTCATCAGCCTCAAGAGGGTGATGAGGAGAAAACAGTGAAGAAGAAGCCGGTACGTAAAGTTGTGGACATTGGGCGTAATTCACCATGTCACTGCGGAAGCGGCAAGAAATATAAAAATTGTCATGGGAAGACAGAATAAGTAATGGGAAGAGGTGAAAACCTCTTTCTATTCATGTCAGCCCCCATACATCTATGAGGTGAAGGATATGGAATTAGTAGAAATTAGACAAGAGCTTGAAAATATGGCTAGCAGGCTAGCTGATTTTAGGGGGTCTCTTTGACCTAGAAACAAAGGAAGCCAAAATCGCAGAACTTGAAGCGACGATGTCAGAGGCTGATTTTTGGAATGATCAGCAAAAGGCGCAAGGTGTCATTAATGAAGCCAATGCACTGAAGGATTATGTCAATACATATCATGAGCTCAGTGAGTCACATGAAGAGCTGCAAATGACGCATGACTTATTAAAGGAAGATTATGACGAGGAGCTTCATGTAGAGCTTGAAAAAGAGCTGAAGAACTTAACGAAGCAGTTTAATGAATTTGAGCTGCAGCTTCTTTTAAGCGAACCTTATGATAAAAACAATGCCATTCTTGAGCTTCACCCAGGTGCAGGCGGTACTGAATCACAGGACTGGGGTTCTATGCTCCTGAGAATGTACACTCGCTGGGCGGAGCGCAGAGGCTTTAAGGTAGAAACACTTGATTATCTTCCTGGCGATGAAGCTGGAATTAAGTCTGTGACATTGCTGATCAAAGGGCATAACGCCTACGGTTACTTAAAAGCTGAAAAAGGTGTCCATCGTTTGGTGCGTATTTCTCCTTTTGATTCATCTGGCCGTAGACATACATCCTTCGTTTCCTGTGATGTCATGCCAGAATTCAATGAAGAAATAGATATTGATATTCGTACAGAGGACATTAAGGTTGATACGTATCGTGCAAGCGGTGCAGGTGGCCAGCACGTCAATACGACGGACTCTGCGGTTCGTATCACACACATTCCAACAAATGTCGTGGTGACATGCCAAACAGAAAGATCACAAATCAAAAACAGAGAACGTGCAATGAAAATGCTGAAATCGAAACTCTATCAAAAGCGAATCGAAGAACAGCAGGCAGAATTGGATGAAATCAGAGGAGAACAGAAAGAAATTGGCTGGGGAAGCCAAATTCGCTCTTATGTATTCCACCCATATTCTCTTGTGAAAGACCATCGAACCAATACGGAGATGGGAAATGTTCAAGCGGTCATGGATGGAGATTTAGATTCATTTATCGATGCTTATTTACGTTCGAAATTATCATAAAAACTCGGCTTCTTGCTGGGTTTTTTTAATTGTGAGAAAATATAATGAATATAAAGGAATACATACGCCATACTGACTCTATATCCTTTGTATGATGAAATTAGCAAATAAAGGGGGAAATACTTTGGGATTAAAACCATTACAAGAGACGTGGGATTTAGATGCCTTTTTTAAAGGAGGCAGTTCTTCACCAGAATTTATGACATACTTGCAGCACATTCAGCAGCTGCTAGATGAATTACGCCAAAAGGTGGATGCCTTTTCAAAAGAAGATACACACATTGAAAGCAGGTTAACGTCTGTCCTTGACACGTATGAAACCACATATAAAAAACTGTCTCAAGCAGGTTCATTTGTATCTTGTCTACAATCTCAAAATACAAAGGATATGAAGGCAGGCAGTCTTCGAGGGAAGATTGCCAAGCTGGAAGCCGAACTAGGAACCATTCTTGCGCTGCTTGATCAAGCGCTTGCTGCAATTTCTTCGAACAAGTGGGAAGAACTGATGAATGCAGAAGCCTTCTCAGATGTTCGCTACATATTAAATGAACGCAGAGAGCGTGTGAAGGATCAACTTCCTGTTGAACAAGAAACGTTGATTCAAAAATTAGCCGTAGATGGATATCACGCATGGGATGAGCTTTATTCTAGCTTAGTGAATAAGATTTCCATTCCATTTGAGCAAAATGGTGAAACGCAAATGATTTCTGTCGGCCAAGCGGAAAATGCGATGGATGATTCAGATCGTGAAGTCAGAAAGGCCGTTTATCATAACCTAGAGCATGCATGGACGCAGGATGAACATATATTTGCAAGCACGCTCAATCATCTCGCTGGCTTTCGTTTGCAAGTGTATGAAGCAAGAGGCTGGGATCATATTTTAAAAGAGCCGCTTGATATTTGCCGGATGAAACAAGAAACCCTTGATGCGATGTGGTCTGTGATTGATGAACATAAGCAGCCATTCATTGATTACCTACAGCGTAAAGCTGACTTGCTTGGGGTTGACAAGCTGAGCTGGTTCGATGTTGGGGCTCCTATTGGCAGTGAGACCAAAATTTATCCTTATCAAGAAGCAGCTGCTTTTATTGTGAAACATTTCGCTGGATTTGGAGAAGAGCTTGCTGTCTTTACGGAAAAAGCCTTTAATGAACGCTGGATAGAAGCTGAGGATCGTCCAAACAAACGTGTAGGCGGCTTTTGTACAAATTTCCCTGACAGCGGAGAATCGCGCATTTTTATGACCTTCTCAGGAAGTCCATCCAATGTTGCGACACTAGCGCATGAACTTGGTCATTCGTTCCATCAGGAAGTGATGCAGGATGTTCGCATTCTCAATCGTAAATATGCGATGAATGTAGCTGAAACGGCGTCGACATTCGCAGAAATGATTGTGGCTGATGCTTCATTAAAAGAGGCGGCAAATGAAGAGGAACGTCTCAGTTTGTTAGAGGATAAGCTGCAGCGGAGTGTGGCGTTCTTCATGAACATTCAATCTCGTTTCTTATTTGAACAGCGCTTTTATGAAGAGCGTAAACATGGAGAAGTGCCGGCTGACCGGCTAAATGAGCTGATGGTAGAAGCGCAGAAGGAAGCTTTCGGGGACTCTTTAGATGAATACCATCCGCATTTCTGGGCATCTAAACTGCATTTCCATATTACAGGTGTACCATTTTATAATTTCCCTTATACATTTGGTTACATGTTCTCGCTAGGTATTTATGCAAAAGCATTGCAGGCTGGTACATCGTTTGAAGAGAAATACATCGCCTTATTAAAGGATACAGCTTCAATGACAGTAGAAGATTTAGCATATAAGCATTTAGGCGTCGACCTCACCCAAAAAGCATTTTGGGAAGAAGCCATTTCTCTGGCAGTAGCAGATGCCGAAGAGTTTTTAGAAGCGACGAAAAAATAATAAATGAAAAGCTTTCCATTACGGGAGCTTCAGATTGTTGACAAAGGGCTAAAATGAACTTTATTTTAGCCCTTTGTCTTCTTTTCAGTGTGATAGAAAACCTTTGCCGTCTTGGAAGGACGAGTACTGGAGCGAATGTGACATTCGTGAGCACCGGCACGCAGGACTGACACCGATTGCCAGGGTCTGTTTACACGCTGAGCCCTCCATTACGGGAGATTTTTTGCTGGCTTTAACCATTCAATCACCCTCTGAATGATCTCTTTTTGCTGTGCTAGGGCTGGAATATCAGCAGGCTGATCACCTTTTTGTTTGCCGTACATGCCAAATTGCGCAT
Organism: Bacillus sp. MC1252; assembly: GCF_056838025.1. NCBI lineage: Bacteria > Bacillati > Bacillota > Bacilli > Caryophanales > Bacillaceae > Bacillus > Bacillus sp. MC1252. The sequence goes on along the minus strand of NZ_CM166369.1, from coordinate 3,140,195 downwards.
GATTCCCTCCTTGTATCTCATGGTACACCGTTTGAGAGGGGAGCTGTTTTTTCGACTGCTTGATTTTCTCTTGTGTCGCTAGCCCATCCTTTTCGCTTGATATAGATAGTACCTTGAAGGACGCTTGTTTCAGATCATCTGATGCTGGATAGGAAGCAAGGAAAAAGAGTCCGTCCAGCTTGCTTTGGTTTTTTTCTGCATACATAGCGGCAGCTGTCCCGCCAAGTGAATGACCGCCAATATACCAGTGTTTGATGGCTTGATGATCCTTGATGATGTCCTGTGCTTTCTTTGTATTGAAGATCGCAAAGGAAAACGGCATCTTGGGGATAAAGACAGAATAGCCTTTTTTCATTAGCGCATCCCCTATATAGGCGTAAGCAAGTGGTTCCACCTTTGCCCCGGGATAGAGAATGATGCCTGTATCGCTTTTTGAAGCCTCAAATGCATAAACCCCATTTTTATGTTCCACTTGCTCGATGTTCACTTGCTTTTTTAATCCTTCGGATGGTCCATACGTAAAGCGGCTCCATGTATAGAAGGCACCAAAAGCTAAGATCATCAGTACAAGTAATGTAATGCCAGTAATCTGCAGTATTTTCTTCATCGCATGTCCCTTCTTTCTCATGTACATATTAAATATACCATCACTTTCTCTCATGCCAACCGCCGAATACGCTGATCCGGCTGTGTGATAAAGTATTAATCCATTAGCACTGCATTTGGCTGTTATTTACATTCTGTATAGGAGGGCTTAAAATAGGGGTGCATTCAGAAGTAACGGAGGAAGAAAGACATGAAGCAGGGACATCATTCTCAATTTTTGATCGAAGTGAAAAATTATCTGTTCATTTTAATAGGATCAGCCATCGTGGCGATTGGATTTAATACGTTATTATTACCGAATCAGATAGCCGCTGGGGGTGTGAGCGGAATTAGTACCATTATGCAGTCATTCGGTTTTGAAGCGGCATATGTGCAGTGGGGACTTAATATTCCGCTGTTTATCGCTGGTTTTTATTTATTAGGCGGTACATTTGGTGTGAAAACACTCGTTGGCTCTATTTTTTTACCTTTGATGGTGTTCTTAACAAGACAAATTGCTCCTGTAACACATGAAGCACTGTTAGCAGCCATTTTTGGTGGAGTGGTGATTGGAATCGGGATAGGGCTCGTGTTCCTCGGGAATGGATCAACGGGTGGAACGGCACTCGCTGCCAAAATCATTAATAAATACACAGGACTGACGCTTGGCACATGTTTAGCGATGATGGATGGCCTGATTGTCCTCGCTGCCATGACTGTTTTTGGAATCGAAGAAGGACTTTACGCTGTCATTGGTGTATTTATCTCGAGTAAAACAATTGATGTGGTACAGGCCGGCTTCAGTCATTCGAAAATGGCAATGATCATTACAGGGCATGAGGATGAGGTCAGACAAGCGGTTTTTGATCAAATTGACCGTGGTGTGACGAAGATCTCGGCAGTCGGAGGATATACCGATCATGACCGTCCGATTCTCATGTGTGTCGTTGGGCAAACACAATTCACAAAGTTGAAACAAGTCGTGAAAGCAATCGATGCATCAGCATTTGTCATCGTGATGGACGCAAAAGAGGTGCTTGGTGAGGGTTTTAAAAGGGCGTAAACAAGGATATAATAGCGTTGACCAAATGATTGTAAGGGAGGGAAATAGATGAAAAAGAGCGGATTAACACTTCTATTTGTGGCCATGTTTTTTGTACTTGCGGCTTGTGGAGGAAATTCAAGCAGCAGTGATAAAGAAGGAAGTAAGAGTACTTCTACTGTGAGCAGTGGGGAGGAAGTTTATCAGCAAAACTGTATTGGCTGTCATGGGAAAGATTTATCTGGCGGCGGCGGACCAAGCCTGAAAGAAGTAGGGAAGAAATATAACGAAAGCCAAATCGCAGACATTGCACAGAACGGTAAAGGGTCTATGCCAAGCGGGATGGTAGATGAGAAGCAAGCGAAAGAAGTCGCAAAATGGCTTGCAGAGAAAAAATAAAACCTTTGTCTAATCGACAAGGTTTTATTTTTTTATATGTAGAAAAAGACTTTTGAATAGTATGAAAGCGTATTATATTAAGTTTTATTTAAAAAATAAGGGTAAAAAGGCATGTTTTTCGGTTTTGGTTGTTCTATTTACCTTTTATTTATAAGTTTTGAAATATAAATGTAATACCATTGCGTCGATTCATGACGTATAATTGGAGTTGTTGAAATTTAGATGATCATTTTTTTCATCTTTTTGGATGAAAAGGACATAAATTGCTTGTACGTATCGAAGGGTATGTGCGTGACCATACATAACGTTTTTTGACGATAAGTGTCAAAACATCATGATAAGCTGTTAGTCAGCGAATAAGAAAAGATTAGGTGATTACATGATTGAAATGAAGGAAGTCTACAAGATCTATCCTAATGGCGTAAAGGCGATCAATGGAATCAATGTCTCTATCCATCCAGGAGAATTTGTGTATGTTGTTGGTCCCAGTGGTGCTGGTAAATCCACTTTCATCAAAATGATGTATCGTGAAGAGAAGCCAACCAAAGGGAAAATCTTAATTAATAACAAAGATTTAGGCTCGATTAAGGAAAAAGAAATTCCTTATGTGAGAAGAGAAATCGGCGTGGTATTCCAAGATTTCAAACTGCTGCCGTCCCTCACAGTGTTTGAGAACGTGGCATTTGCTCTTGAAGTTATTGGTGAACAGCCAAGTATCATTAAGAAAAAAGTGCTTGATGTACTCGATTTGGTGCAGCTAAAGCACAAAGCGCGCCAATTTCCTGACCAGCTTTCTGGCGGTGAACAGCAGCGTGTATCTATCGCTAGATCGATCGTCAATAGTCCTGAGGTTGTCATTGCAGACGAGCCTACAGGAAACCTTGATCCAGATACATCATTGGAAATCATGAAGACACTGGAAGAGATTAATAACCGCGGTACAACAGTCGTCATGGCGACACACAACAAAGAGATTGTAAACAGCATCAAGAAACGCGTCATCGCAATCGAAGATGGTATGATTGTGCGTGACGAAGCAAGAGGGGAGTACGGAATTTATGATTAAAACTCTCTCGCGTCATTTACGTGAGAGCTTCCGTTCACTTGGAAGAAACACGTGGATGACATTTGCATCAATTAGTGCGGTTACTGTCACACTGATTTTAGTTGGGGTATTTCTTGTCATTATGCTCAACTTGAATAACATGGCATCGAACGCTGAAAAAGAAGTAGAAGTAAAAGTATTAATCGATTTAACGGCAAATCAAAAGCAGCAGGATGAATTAAAAGCAGAAATTGAAAAGATTCCTGAAATCAGTGATGTGAAATACTCATCTAAGGATGACGAACTAAAAGCACTGATTAAAAGCTTCGGTGAAAATGGACAATCTATGGGGCTTGTTGATCAAGAAAATCCATTAAACGATGCATTTATTGTGAAAACAACCGATCCTCACGATACACCAAAAGTAGCGAAAAAATTAGAAAACCTAAAGGGTACGTATAAAGTAACCTATGGAAAAGAAGAGGTCAGCCGACTCTTTAATGTGGTCGGAGTGGCTCGTAATGTCGGCATTGCGCTCATTATTGGGCTCTTATTTACAGCGATGTTCTTGATCTCCAATACGATCAAAATTACGATTTTTGCTAGACGGAAAGAAATTGAGATTATGAAGCTAGTAGGTGCAACGAACTGGTTTATCCGCTGGCCATTCTTCATTGAAGGATTACTGCTTGGTGTATTTGGTTCCATTATACCAATCGCTCTATTGCTTAGCACGTATCAATATGTTGTGGGCTGGGTGGCGCCGAGAGTACAAGGCTCATTTATTTCAATGCTTCCATATAACCCGTTTGTCTTTCAAGTATCACTGATTCTTCTATTGATCGGTGCATTCATTGGTGTGTGGGGAAGCTTAACGTCCATCCGTAAATTCTTAAAAGTATAAATATATCTTATTTGATGGCAGCACTCGAGGTTTCTATAGAAGGTGCGACCGGTTGATCCGATTCATCCGGTCGACTCTTCATGTCGACAGTTGTCATGGGAGGGGAATATCGTTTTGAAAAGAAAGCTGATGATGGCTGGAATGGCAGCGTTTATTGGAACAACGTGGCTATACATTCCAGGAAACGAAAATCGTGCATTCGCATACGAAGACCTAGATCAAAAACGTCAACAAATCGAAGAGAAAACATCAAAGACTGAATCAACTTTGAAGAAAAAGAAATCAGAGCTGGCAAAGCTTGAAAAGAAAGAAACAAAGCTAAAACAAGAGATTGAAAAGATTGACCAAAAGGTAAGTGCTGCAACTGAAAAGGTCGCTGAAAAGGAAAAAGAAGTCAAACAAACGAAACAAGAGATCAAGAAACTGAAAAAAGACATTCAAGTCATCAACGAGCGAATTGAAAAAAGAAAAGCGATTTTCAAAGACCGAATTCGTTCTATGCAAAAAAGCGGCGGTACGATCAACTATTTAGATGTGCTGCTAGGTGCTCGCAGCTTTAGTGATTTTGTCAGTCGTGTTGGAGCTGTCACAACGATTGTCGAAGCAGATAAAGACATGATTACAGAACATGAAAATGATTTAAAGCTGGTGGAGCAAAAAGAAGCAGAGCTAAATAATCAGCTAAGTGGACTTGAAACATCACTGAAAGAGCTTGAAGCCCTGAAAAAGGACCTATCCAAACAGCAAAAAGAAAAAGGAAAAGTCCTTGGTCATGTATCGGAAGAAAAAGAACATGCACATGATGAACTGGGCAAGCTTGAAAATGAAAAAGAAATTCTAGCGAATCAAAAAGCGGCTGTGAAGTCTGAGGAAGCACGCCGTCAAAAGGAAAAAGCTAAAAAAGCACAGCAAGCAGCTGCTAAAAAAAATGCACCTGCATCTCATGGCGGCGGGTCTTCTGATCAAGTGTCAGATACACCAGCAAGCAGCTCAGGCTTCATTAAGCCGGCTGCAGGCCGATTCTCATCAGGCTTTGGTGGACGTTCTGGCGGACATCATTACGGATTAGATATTGCGGCAAAAGGCACCGTTTCTGTCGTTGCAGCAGCATCTGGAACAGTCACGAACTCAAGCTACTCGTCAAGCTACGGGAATGTTGTATTTATTACACACAACATCAATGGACAGACGTATCAAACGGTATACGCCCATCTGTCAACAAGAAGTGTTTCAACAGGGCAGAGAGTCGAGCAAGGACAATTCCTTGGGTATATGGGAAACACTGGTCAATCGCATGGCCAGCATCTTCATTTTGAACTTCATAAAGGATTATGGAATGGCGCAAAATCAAATGCAGTCAATCCAGCGCAATATATCCGCTAACAAAAAGCCGATAACGTGATGTTATCGGCTTTTTTAATCTAGATAAAATTAAAATAACAGCAGTAACCCGGCAATAATAGGGGTTAACAGTACAGCGGATTTCAATAAGACCTTCGGTGCAAGTCGTGTGAATTTCGCGCCAATAAATGCCCCTAATACTGTTCCAATTAAGATTTGAATCAGCAAAATAAAATCAACATAGCCCTCTGAAATATAACCAATTCCACCGCCAATGGAGATCGGAATAATGACAAGCATGGTCGTGCCAACAGCCTGTCTAATAGACAGCTTCATCAAAATCAAAAGTCCCACTTGAATAAATGGGGCAGACCCAATACCAAACATGCCTGACAGCATACCTGATACAAGTCCTAAAATGATGCCCCTTGTCAGCAGCTGACGTGAAGAAAGCGGCTGCTGCTCTGCTTCTTCATTGAGAACAAATAATTTGATCATCATAAAAACAGCAGATAAAAAGAGCATACCAGCTGTTAAATAGTGCAAGCTTTCCTCTGGAATAAAAGGAGCAACCTTTGCTCCCGCAAAAGATGCAATACAAGCTAAAGCACCGACAATCAAACCAGATTTGAGCTGAATATTTCCTTCCCGGTAGTGACTGTAAGCACCTGATAATGTCGTAAATGCCATAGCGGCTAAAGACGTACCTAGTGCTGTATGGATTGGTACATCAAATATTAACGTAAGCAATGCGATGACAAAACCAGCCCCGCCAGCTCCTACAAATCCTAATAAAATTCCTAAAAAAAGCATAGTTAATATAATATACATTGCAAAGACTCCTTCTCGATCATAACAAAATAAAAATTACACCTAATGAAATGATTAGTCAAGCTTTCGCGGGAGAATGTCCTTACATGAAATCCCTTCTTCTGGCATATAATAACTCAGGTCATCAGGAAGAGTTGAAGAAGGAGGCCAAATATGAAAAAACAAATCGCATCTATTATGGTAAGTGTCGTTCTATTAATGAGTGCAGGGGTTATCACGCATAAAGAGGGGACTCATGCGGAGTCACCGAAAGCAGCTTCTGCAATGGCTGGACAAGCTCAATCAAGTGATCGGGCGAAAGAAAATGGAATGGAGAAAATCGAGAAAGCCTATGACCTCATTTCAAATGAATATGTAGAGGAAGTGGATCGCCAAAAGCTGCTTGAAGGCGCCATTCAAGGGATGCTTTCAACTTTAAATGATCCGTATTCAGTATACATGGACAAGCAAACTGCAAAACAATTTTCTGATTCGCTTGATTCCTCCTTTGAGGGAATTGGGGCAGAAGTAGGGATGGATGAAGGAAAGATCATTATCGTCTCTGCCTTTAAAAAATCCCCTGCAGCCAAAGCAGGTCTTAAGCCGAAAGATGAAATCATCAGTATTGATGGTGAGCCGATGAAAGAAAAAAGCTTAAACGATGCTGTGCTGAAAATACGAGGAAAAAAAGGAACGTCTGTCGCCTTGAAAATCAGACGAAACGGGATTGAAAAAGATTTAACATTCCATATCAAACGAGAAGAAATCCCGCTTGAAACAGTGACTTCCTCTATGAAAGAGGTAAATGGTCATAAAACGGGCTATATTGCGATTTCTAGCTTTTCTGAAGACACTGCGAAGGATTTCACGTCAAGCCTGGATAAGCTCGAGAAAAAGGGCATGGAGGGTCTTGTATTGGATGTGAGAGGAAACCCTGGCGGCTATCTACAAAGTGTAGAAGATATTTTGAAGCATTTTATTACGAAGGATCAGCCATATATTCAAATCGCAGAACGGAACGGCGACCGAAAACGATATTTTTCAAAACGGAAAGAACAGAAACCTTACCCGGTCAACGTCTTAATTGATAAAGGCAGTGCATCTGCTTCTGAGATACTTGCTGGTGCAATGAAAGAAGCCGGAAAGTATGAAGTGGTTGGTGATGTCTCCTTTGGGAAAGGAACTGTGCAGCAGGCGGTTCCAATGGGAGATGGAAGTAATATTAAATTAACGCTGTATAAATGGCTGACACCAAAAGGGAATTGGATTCACAAAAAAGGTGTCGTGCCCACTATTGCGATTCATCAGCCAGATTACTTTACTGCCGGCCCGCTACAGCTAAAAGAACCGCTTCAGCTTGATATGAACAACGAAGAAGTTAGACAAGCACAGACGCTGTTAAAAGGGTTGTCATTTGATCCTGGCAGAGTAGATGGATACTTTGATGAAGAAACGAAAAAAGCCGTACTTGCCTTCCAAAGCACATATAATTTGGAAAAGTCAGGTGTTATTGATTTGAAGACAGCGAAAATGATGAACAAAATGGTGGATGAAGTAAAATCCTACGAAAAAAATGATCTCCAGCTGCAGACTGCACTAAAAGCACTATATCTTAAAAAATAAAGAGGCGAATAAAAGCCTCTTTTTTTTGGTTCATAAGTGTCACGAACATGTAATAATTTATTCTTAAAAATATATTATATCGAGAAATATGTTCATTTATTTTACAAAAAACATAACATTCCTTCGATTTTACCCGATAACATATTTATATAAGAGACTTTCTGTTGATTTAAACATGTCATGAAAATGAAACTTTTGAAAGTTGTATGTTACATAAATAATTCTTACAATAAAAAGTAGCACTCATTTTAAATATTTTATTTTTTGCGGATATTCAGCTTGAGCTTTAAGCTGTACCGAGGTTTGCGCTTTTCTTAAAAGAACTAGTAAATGGGGGTACACAATTGAAAAGGGCAAGTATTGTGAGAGAGAAAAAATATTACGAGTTGGTAGAGGAACTTAAGAGTCGTTCGAAAGATGTGACGTTTTCCGCTACAAAGGCATTAAGTCTGCTCATGCTGTTAAGCAGATACTTGGTCAATTACACAACGGTAGAATCAGTCGACGAAATCGATGAAGACTGTGCTGAGATATACTTCAATTATTTAATGGATAATCATAAGAGACTTGGTATAAACTTAACCGACATCAAGAGGTCGATGCAGCTTCTCGGCGGCATACTAGATGTAGATGTGAATCACTATTTAAAAGATTTTTCACTGTCGAATGTCACACTTTGGATGAATCAGGAGAAATAAACCTGATGTCAAGCATCGATTTATTTGATAGAATAAGAGAAAATGCTTGACTTGGGCGGTGAACGATAATGAGCTCGGAGTGGATGGGAGCCGGATTAAAAGCGGTCGGTCTGTTTTTAATTCATCCTCTTTTTTATTTCATGATATTAATCAGTCTATTGTATGGCTACATCCGCGTAAAGCGGGAGAGAAAAGCGTTTCAAACAAGAATAGAAGATGTTTACGATGAGCTTAAATTTACATATTCAAAGGGATGGGTTTTAGGAGTTTGTCTATCCGTCATTTCAGTAGGCTTAGGGATTGCCCTCCCGCCTGGATTCATCGTGCTGATTGCAGCAATGACCATCGTATTCTCTTTATTCTTTAAGGCGAGTGCGCTTTCGTCTGCATACACACTCGGTTTCAGTTTTATTGCGGCACTTGGACTGATGTATTTCCAAGTGAGCCATTCTTGGCTTCCGCAGCTCTCAATGATGAATGCATCAGCCGTTGTCATTCTGCTAGGGCTCCTATTAATGACCGAGGGGATTCTAGCATACCGAACGGCGCATTTACGTACATCGCCTGCAATGGTGATGAGTGCGAGAGGACTTTTGATTGGTCAGCAGCGGGCAAACCGTCTGTGGCTTTTACCGCTTGTTTTGCTGATGCCGGCAGGTGAATTGACTTCTTCCCTGCCATGGTGGCCGGTGCTTCAAGTGCATGATCAAAGCTTTTCATTTATTTTGATTCCATATATCATCGGCTTCGGCCAGCGGATTCAAGGATCGCTGCCAATTGTCAGTATTCAAATTACGGCTCGTCGCATTCTTATGCTCGGACTCGCTGTTGCCTTACTAGGTGCTGCAAGTATTTGGTTTGAGCCTATAGCTTGGGGAGCTGTTATGATAGCGATTGTCGGAAGAGCCTTTCTTTCATGGAAGCAGAGGGTCAATGACAATGCTGCGCCGTTCTACTTCTCTAAGCGGAATCAAGGGCTGATGGTGCTTGGAATCATTCCGAATACACCTGCGGCTGATTTAAAGCTTGAGATCGGAGAAGTCATTACAAAGGTAAATGGAATTGAAGTCAAAACGGTTTCAGAATTTTATGAAGCTCTACAAACCAACCGTGCTCTGGCAAAGCTTGAGATCATTGGCTTAAACGGTCAGACAAGGTTTGAGAAACGCGCTTCTTACGAAGGAGAGCATCATCAGCTTGGCATCCTGTTTGTGAAGGATGATCCACAGCAAGAACCAACAGCGATTTCATCTTAAAAAAAAGCTGCTAGAGATGGCAGCTTTTTTCTTTTGGGCGTGTTTCTTTTCCGTATGATTCGCCCCATTCACGCATGGCGAAGATGATGGGCTTTAATGTATCTCCAAGAGAAGTCAGTGAGTATTCGACACGAGGGGGAACCTCCTCATAGACTTCTCTGTGAACAACACCGTCCTGTTCAAGCTCACGTAATTGTAGCGTGAGAACACGCTGCGAAATTCTTGGCAGAAGCCGGCGTAATTCGTTGTATCGTTTTGGACCGCAAGTCAAATGATAAAGGATGACTCCTTTCCATTTCCCTCCAATGACACTCGTTGTGACCGAAACAGGACAGCCATGATTCACAATGCTGACTGGATTGGATGGTGCACTCATCTTTACACTCCTTTCTAAGACGAAAATGGTGATAAACGAACATGATTGTACCTAACGAACAAAAATGTGCGTACTTGAATCGATGGAAGCTTTTCTTTTACCATAGAGATATCACATCACACATTCGGGCTGTTTGTTTTCTTATCATAACAATTTCTATATGAGAATGGAAAGAAATTGGATTGATGAAACACACACCCTATCTGTCAATAGAAAGGATGAATAAAATGCGAGACAAAGAGCAATTAAAAAAAGAAATCATTGACGCGTATGAGTTCCGGCACGCGACAAAAGAGTTTGACCCAGCGAAAAAGATTTCAGAGGATGATTTTGCGTTTATTTTAGAAACAGGAAGACTTTCCCCAAGTTCTGTAGGATTTGAGCCTTGGAAGTTCCTCGTCGTTCAAAATGAAGCTTTTAGAGAAAAATTAAAAGAGTATACATGGGGGGCGCAAAAACAGCTTCCAACTGCCAGCCATTTTGTGATCATCTTGGCAAGAACCGATGCCCGCTATGATTCAGCATATGCAGAATACATCAACAAGCAAATCAAAGGAATGACAGACGAGACGTTTGATATGGTAAAGGGACGCTACAAAGAATTCCAAGAGAACGATCTCCATTTGTTAGAAAATGACCGTACGCTTTTTGATTGGGCTTCAAAACAAACGTATATTGCCCTTGGAAACATGATGACAGCTGCTGCACAAATCGGCATTGATTCATGCCCAGTTGAAGGATTTAGCTACGATGAGATTCATCGTATTCTAGATGAAGAAGGATTGCTTGAGGATGGTCAGTACGACGTTTCTGTGATGGCAGCCTTTGGTTATCGTGTCACTGAGCCAAAACGCGGCAAAACACGACGTCCGATGGATGAAGTAGCTGTTTGGATTCGTTAATAGAGGCTGTCTGAAAAAGGATGTTGACAATTGCGTGGTTAGTCAGTATATTTAAAAAATAAAATCTTTGATGAATATATAAATTGACTATAAACGTTTTGACTTGAGAATAGTAGATGAACATCCGTTTTTTAAGAGAGCTGCGGGTCGGTGCAACGCAGTAAAACGAATCATTGAACTCGCTCAAAGAGCGGTAAGACTGAATGAATTGTAAGTCTTTACGTGTGACCTCCGTTATCGGGTTTTAAGTTGGATTCAGCTATAGCTGGATCAATAAGAGTGGTAACGCGGTTGCAGGTCAGTCGTCTCTTCAAGGAGATGGCTGGCCTTTTTATATGCTTTTATCCTATATTTATCTGAAGATTCAAATTTAAAGGAGCTATAGAAAATGGAAAAGGAACATGTGCAGTTAAAACGAACAATGACGTCAAGGCATATTATGATGCTTGCGCTTGGCGGTGCAATCGGTGCCGGTCTGTTTAAAGGAAGCAGTTCTGCCATTGATATTGCAGGTCCTGCTGTCATTTTGGCATATATGATTGGTGGTCTTATTTTATTATTTATTATGCAAGGACTTGCCGAAATGACTGTTGCACGACCTGGCGCAAGAACATTCCGTGATTTAATTGAACCTGTGTTAGGAAAATATCCGGCCTATTTCTTAGACTGGATCTATTGGAAAATGTGGGTGCTGAACATTGCAGCAGAAGCCATTGTGTCTGCGATCTTTATTCAGTACTGGTTCCCGCAAATGCCGATTTGGACGCTTGTGTTAATCATTTCACTTGTTGTGACATTGATCAATGTTTGTTCAGTCAAAATGTTTGCTGAGACAGAGTACTGGTTAGCTTCCATTAAAATTGCAGTCATTATTTTATTTATTATCATTGGGGTAACGATGCTGTTTGTCTCATTCGGACAGCATGCAGCACCGGGATTATCCAACTTAACCGACCACGGTGGGTTTTTCCCTAATGGAACTGGCGGCTTAATTGCGGCAATGCTGGTTGTAGTGTATTCCTATGGCGGAACTGAGATGATTGGGGTTACATTAGCGGAAACAAAAAACCCTGAAAAAGTCATCCCAAAGGCCATTCAAAGTACATTTGTACGAATCATCGGTTTCTATGTACTGCCGTTCTTTATCATTGTCAGCTTAATCCCTTGGAATCAAGTGAACAATGAGCAAGTGAGTCCATTCGTCACAGTGTTTGCAACAATTGGCGTGCCGTATGCAAGTGACATCATGAACGGTATCATTTTACTAGCGATCTTGTCTTCTATGAACTCTGGACTGTATGCTTCATCAAGGGTCCTTTATACGCAGGCGATGGATGGGCGTATATGGAGAGGCTTCTCCAAGCTATCAAAACAGCAGGTGCCTGTCAGAGCAATCCTTGTGTGTACATCCACATTGTATGCAGCGGTATTGATTTCTCTTTTTGTGGGAAGTCAAACCTTTAATTATTTGATGGGATCTTTAAGTTATACAGTCTTATTCATCTGGTTTATCATTGCTGTTGGTCATTTGAAATCTCGAAGCGTAGCAGAACCAGGGGGATATCGCGTCAAGCTGTATCCTTTCACAACATGGTTTTCTGTGATTGCGATCATGGCCATTTTTATCGGCGTTGTGTCAGCAACTCCAATTGTACAAACGATGGTCACAATGGGCATTTATCTCATCATTACACTTTCTTTCTTCATCAACAGAAAGCGGTTTGAAACAGCCGCTTAATACAAAAAAGCGTGCTGGACCTTATCAAGAAGGTCTCGCACGCTTTTTTTAATGCTGTTTGTAGTGCTTGAAATGAACAGGGGATTGAACCGGGTGCGGCTTTGCTTGAAGCCCGTAGCTCTCCTTGACGATATAAAGCGGCCGGTCCTTCGCTTCATCGTAGATTCGGCCAATATACTCTCCGATCATTCCCAGCATGAAGAGGATGATGCCGCTAAAGAACAGCTGAATGACAATTAATGAACTCCAGCCAGTAATCGTGCTATTGGTAAAAAGCTTTAAGTACAAAACAAGAAACATAGAAATGAATCCAATAGCAGAAAGGGCAATGCCTGCCACACTGGCTAGTTTTAAAGGTTTATAGGAGAAAGACGTAATTCCGTCCATCGAGAGCTTGAGCATCTTTTTGAGAGGATACTTCGTTTCTCCTGCTAGCCGCTCATCTCGAACGTATTCTACCGCAATTTGTTTGAAGCCGACCCAGCTGACTAAGCCGCGGACAAATGGGTTTTTCTCGCGTATTTTTCTCATTTCATGACACACCTTACGATCCATCAACCTGAAGTCACCTGTGTCGATGGGAATGTCTACTTCGGTGATTTGACGTAGAACCCGATAGAAAAGGGAGGCGGTGTACTTTTTGAAAACCGATTCGCCTTTTCGTTTGGTGCGGACGGCGTAGACCACTTCATAGCCTTCCTTCCATTTTGCGATCATTTCTAATATCAATTCAGGCGGATCTTGTAAATCTGCATCGATCACCACGATGGACTGACCCTTTGCGTAATCCATGCCAGCTGTGATCGCAATTTGATGTCCAAAATTACGAGAAAAATCAATGAGTCTCACATTCGGATCTGTTTGGCAATATCCTTTAATCAGCTCAGCTGTTCGATCCATACTGCCGTCATTGACGAAGAGAAGCTCATATGCTTCTCCCGTCGAATCCATGACGGTTTTGAGCCGCTGATACGATTCATGGATGACAAGTTCTTCATTATAAACTGGGACAACAATCGAATATTGTATGCTTTTTTCCATCAGCCATTTTCCTCCTTTTGATAGATGAATGAATCAACGGATAGTTCGTAAAGGGTGCCACTCTCCATTCCGCCCATTCGTCCATTTGACTGATCAGGTTGTTCAGATTGCTTGCTGTCAGTGCTGCCTGTTTGTTGTTTCGTTTTGGATGTAGAAGTGTTCTGCCATTTAGAAGCAGCCACTTCTTTGCCGTTTTTCTGAATCCAGTTCAGAATGTCTGAGCTTCCGCCTCTCATACCAGAGAGATAGAAGTATTTGATTTTTCCGTCTTTGACGAGCTGTTTAAATTCGCTAAGCGTTAAAATGTTATCGGAGCCACTAAATCCACCTAATGCCATAACCGCTTTCCCTGTCTTAATAATGTAAGGGGAAGCTGTGGTTGCATCTGTTGTACCAAACAGGAAGGCTTCCCCTGTATTGTTTTTCTCAAGGTAGCTGATCAGCTTCTCATTCACCTGGGAACCCATAATGCCACTTGAAGTTGCAAGCTGAGGACCAGCCTCTGGCAGCATGCTGTTTCCTCCATAAAGAAGAGGTGTGCTTGCCCAGAACAGTGGTGCGATCAGCATGCCAAGGATGGCGATGAGAGACGCCAGTTGTTTTAGCTTTTCTTTTCCTTTTATAAAGAGCAGGGCAAGGAAGGATCCAACGCCAATGAGACCGACCGCAATGCTTAATCCAAAACCAATCGTGCTTGTAAAGGTGGATAAGATAAAGACTTCAAATGATGTTGTTACCAAAATAGCAATCGGAAGCAGCCATTTTTTAAAGCCGGTTCCTGTTTGGAATAATTGAGTCATAGAGGCCCAGCCTGCTCCAGCTAATACGGCAATTGGCGGTGCCAGCATGATTAAATAATAGTGGTGGAAAAATCCAGCTACACTGAAAAATCCAGCAACGGGTATAAGCCAAGCTAACCAAAATAGTGTTTCTTTTTGTTTTGTATTGAGACGTCTTCTTTCAAATGCTGTTGAGAGGAAGATACCAATAGCGCCAAAGAGTGCAAATGGAAGCAGCCAGCTGATTTGATCGGACAGTTCAGATTGGAACAGACGTAATGGACCTTTTGTTCCTGTACCAAACATGCCAGAACCATTTCCCATTTTTCCGCCACCACCATTAGGCGGGCCGGCACCATTTCCTCCATCGCCACCAGAAGGCATATCAGGTGGTGTCGTGCCATTTGTACTGCTTGGCGGTCCTTGCATAGACGGCTGTCCCTGACCGGAAGATTGATTTGAGCTGTCTGAGCTGCTTTGATTTCCATTAGATGGCGGCTGAGGCATGGTGGATAAATCATTATCGTTTTGCTGATCACCCTGCTGTGAAGTTGGTTGACTTCCACTCTCACTTGAGCCGCCGCCCATTCCGCCAGACTGTTGACCAGTCAGCCGCTGGAGACCGTTGTAGCCAAAGGCTAGTTCTAATGCAGAATTGGATTGACTTGATCCCATATAAGGGCGATTGTCTTTTGAGGTGAGATCAACGGCTATCGACCACGAAGCAGATACACCTAAAAGAACAATCATTGAAATCATCAGTGAAAGCAATTTTTTCTTCCATGTCGTGCGATAAGCTATGATGTAAAAAAGGATGAGTGCTGGTACGATCATATAAGCTTGCAGCATCTTTGTATTAAATCCGACGCCGATCATTGCAAATGAAGCGATCGCCCAAAGCACTTTTTGCTGTTTCACAGCCTTGAACATCATTCCTGTTGCTAGTAAAAGGATAAAAACAAGTAAGCTGTCAATGTTATTTGTACGAGATACAGCGACTGCGATTGGTGTACAAGCCATAATGAGTGCAGCCAGTCTTGCAGCGGCCTGACCAAATGTAGGTTTGACAAGACGGTAGATTAAATAAACAGATCCAATGCCAGCCAAAGCTTGAGGCAAAATCACACTCCATCCATGTAAACCAAAAATTTTGGCACTGATCGTTTGCAGCCAGAAGGTGAGCGGTGGTTTATCCACCGTGACATACCCTGCTGGATCAAATGAAGCAAAGAAGAAATTATGCCAACTTTGCATCATACTTGTGACAGCGGCAGTATAATACGCATTCACCGTATCATCTTTCCAAATGTGATAAATGTTTAAGATGGCAGATAAGATCAATATGAAAAATAAATAAATATCAAATTTCTGAAAACGTCTGATCAAAAGCATGTCACTCCTTTTTCTTAACTTGAAAAAAGTGTAACAAGCAAATATGAATAAATTGTTAATAAAAAAAGACCAATTCTTTATGTTTTAGTGGAATAAAAACAGCTCTTGTTGAAAAGAACTGTTCAAGTTGTATACATATGCTATTGATACTGATCTATAAGAGAAAGGAGAGGTTCCAAATGAGAGTATGACAAGATCTGTGATTTGTTATTGAGTAGGCAAGCTCTCATTGAATGAAGCATTAGGCAGCTGAATGATGGCTGTTGTTCCGAGTCCGGGCTTAGATTGAATAATGAATATGCCATGATGTTTTTTGATAATTTGATAGACAATAGCTAGTCCAAGCCCAGAGCCGCCATCCTTTCTCGTACGTGCTTTATTTACTCGATAAAATCGCTCGGAAACATGCGGTAGATCTTCTTTTGGAATGCCATTGCCTTCGTCCGTCACTCTCAATTCAGCCGTGTTTTGCTGAACATGTAATTCAATCGAAATTGACTTCCCAGATGGAGTGTAATGAATGGCATTGTCCAGTAAATTACGGACCACTTGTTGTAGGCGATCGCTATCACCATAAACAATACAATCCTCTTCAAGTGTCCGTTTGAGAGAAATGCCTTTTTGATTAGCGATGATTGCCATTTGATCAAGAACATCATGGATAAGCTGTGCAAAGACGATTGGCTCCGTCGTTAGTGGATAAGAATCCCCCTCTAACTGCGCAAGGTCTAAAAGATCGTGAACAAGCCGGCTTAAACGTGTGGCTTCATCTTGGATGATTTGCATTCCTTTTTTTTGATCAATGACGCCCTCTTCAATTCCTTCTGCATATCCTTTCATATAACTTAAAGGAGTCCTAAGTTCGTGAGACACATTCGCAAGAAATTCTCTGCGGTGCTGTTCAACCTTTTCGAGGGTAGAAGACAGTTTATTAAAGGAACGGCTAAGCTGATTTAACTCATCCCCTTTTTTAGTCACAGCCATGCGTTTTGAAAAATCACCAGATTCCATTTCCATTGCAATTTCTTTCATTTTATTAATCGTCCGCACGACTTTATTGGAACTCTTATATCCGATAAAGAAAATCAGCAGAAGGATAAATAAAATGGATACGCCAAGTGTCAATCTGATTTGGACAAATGGCTCATAAACATCGGATAAGGGCATCGAGAGAAAAATTGTCCCCGATAGATCATCTTTGTTTGAGAAAACAGGGATGGCGATACCGAGAATATCTTGATGAAACTGTGGATGTTCTCTAATTAACACGACGGTTTCCCCTTGAAGAAGCTTTTGGCGTTCCTTGAACGTGATGAGGTTATCATTGGTGTTCGTATCAAAAGGGATACCACTTGAAAGCTCCATTGGGTCATCTGTGAAAATAATGTTCGCCTCACTTGAGCCATTTGCCCATTCGATTCTATTGGTAAAATACGTGTCTTTACCGTGTTTGTGATAGATTTCTGCCAGCTTCTTTCCTTGTAAACTTAAGGAGTCAATTTGTTTATCAATATATAAGTGCTGATATAAATAATAGGTAAGTGCGAGGGCTGAGGCTGCAACAATTCCGGTAACTGCAAGGATTAAGAAGAGTACTTTCTTTTTAATGGATAATGGCTTCATTCGTCCTCCTCAAATTTATAGCCGACACCCCAAACGGTTTTAATGTGCCGTTCCGCTCCCTTTAATTTCAGTCGTAGCGTTTTAATATGTGTATCGACTGTTCTTAAAGAACCACTGGTTGAGTGTGATTCCCACAATTTTTGATAGAGTTGTTCACGGGAAAACACGTGGCTTTGATTAAGCAGAAGAAACATGAGTAAATCAAATTCTCTTCTTGTTAAATTAATGGGCTCTTGATGGAGGTAGACTTGTCTGCCATCTTGATCTATCTCCAAGTCGCCGATCTGCATTCGGCTGCGCTTTAGCGAAAGACCCCTAATTCGTCTTAAGGTCGTTTCAATTCTTGCTGCAAGCTCACGCAGACTGAAGGGCTTCATGATGTAGTCATCTGCTCCAATTTCAAGCCCTCTAATTCGATCCTCCTCATAACTTCTAGCTGTTAAAAATAATATGGGGATTTGGGATGTTTGCCTGATACGCTGGCAGACTTCGAATCCATCCATATCAGGCATCATGATATCCAATACAACAAGGTCAACGGGTTCCTTTTCAAGCTGACGTAAGGCATCCATTCCATTATTTGAAGTGATAATATGAAAGCCTTGTTTTTGCAAAAAGGAGCCGATTAACTCAAGCATATCTAACTCATCATCTACTATTAAAATATGCATCTGTTCTTTCATTTTTTTTCCTCCAACACGATAGCATAAGGCCCTGATGGGACATTCAGTCGATTTTTCATCATAAATGTATGTTTATCGATGACTGATACTGAATTGTCATCTAAGTTACTTACATATATTGATGCGGTATCGGCGGTGATATAATTCGGATTTTGACCGGTTTCAACAGAAGCAAGCTGCTTATTCGTCTCTGTATCTACTTTGTATAGCGTATGGTCTCCATGACATAGTACATATAAAGTAGAGGAATCTTTCTCTGAGAAAAATGCAACTGGCATGACGCCTAGTTTGATTTCGCGCTGCTTTTTACCTGTTTTAGGGTCGTAAGCAAAAATGCTTTTATTTAAGGTGCCAGGTTTACCGTGTCCGCCAATCCAAATGGAATGTCCATCAAAATGAATGCCAGAAGGCCTTTCTAGTACAGAAATCGTACGTGTATTTTTTTCTTTTTCAATATCTATGACTGAAACTGTATGACTTTCTGCATTTAAAACAAACAAAGTTCCTGAAGAAGAAAGCGCCATAGAAGAGGGTGATTTTCCGGTCTTCACAGTGGCTTTTATTTTTTTGCTCTGTGTATCAATAAAATAAACGACATTCTTCTTTGAATCCGCTACAAGTAAGGTGTGAGAAGCTGCATCATATGTAAGTGAAGTCAGCCCTTTATTCACGTCCATATAATCTGTTGCTGTTCCTTTTTTTAAATTGATTTCTATAAGGGATTGTTCTTCTTTACTTGTCGCAATGATGACGTCTTTGTTGATTTGAATGAGATCAGTGAGTGGATGTTTTAAATCAACGGAAGAGACAATTTTATTCTTTTGTAAATCAACAATTGAAAAGGAGGCTTTTTTTAATTGAGAAATCACAGCGACAGATTGCGCGCTGCCAGGTGGCGTAAATTGCTGGTCTTTTCCGCAGCCTGACAGGAAAATCAGTAGAGCTGACAAACAGATCAAATAATATTTCAAACGTTCCATCCTTCCGCTCCTTTGCGTCCTCTATTTTCAAAAAGCATACCACAAAAATTGTGAAAAAAAATCGAAGTTATTATTGCTGGAAGATATGAAAAAAAGCTTTTAGATGGGGAAGTGGGACAATTTTCAGCTGAAATCCCTTTTTCGTCTAATCATATGACATTTTTCTATCTATAAAAGATGATTTTCACGGTTTGATTATCATGATCTTTATAGCTTACAGTGATACAAATATCAAAACTCCCCCGCCCTAAATGAACATAGAGCGAAGGGAGTCATTAGGCAGAATGTCCCGATGATGGAGAGGTGGATTTTGTTTTTACGCGTTGAGATAAAAGGAAACCAAGGATACCCGCGCCCATTAATACAATAAATAGAGCTTGAAAACCACTTATGATACCAATCAATGTAGACGATATGATACTCCCAAAATATCGAAAGGTAGAGAATATACCAGATGCCGAACCAGATAAGTTTTGATCAACGGATGTTAAAGAAGCCATCTGCATACTGGTCATACCAATTCCTGATGAAATTCCACCTGCGACTAATGTGATAATGAGAAGTGGTAAACTTGGGTAACTGCTTAGTGTGATAAGCATGATGCCTGATAAAGTAAGGCAGAGAAATGAAAATCGAATCATTTTTTTTGCGCCTTTTATCGGATGGAGCTTTGCTCCGAGCAAGCCGCTAATAGACATACAAAGTGAAAAGACAGAAAGAATAATACCGCTATGTGTGTGAGAAAGTGCAAGTTGTTGTTCCATAAACAGCGGCATAATGAGAAGAATGGCGTACATGACAAAATTGCTTAGCATGATAGAAAGATTAGCATTTGTAAAAGAACTGTTTTTAAATAGAGACAAATCGATGATCGGATTCTTTACTTTCCGTACATGTTTAAAAAATAAAGGAATCACGCTCAATGCTAGAATCCCATAGACCAAGTATTCAGTTAATAATTGGCTTTTTGTGCACAGAATGAGTGTGGTAATCCCAATGGTTAAGTACAATGAACCGATGATGTCTACACTTGCTTGTAAGCGAATATGCTTCATTTTCGGAATGAGTAAAACACCGGTAACAAGTGTAAGGAACAAAAATGGGATATTTACTAAGAATATAGAATGCCAATCAAAACTCTGAATGAGAATCGAGCCAATAAAAGGCCCAAGTGCGGCACCAATTCCTGCTCCAAAACCAAAGAACCCCATTGTTTTAGACAGTTTTTCAGGTGATACCGTTGAACGAATTAACGCAATGCTGTTCGGTGTTAAAATAGCTCCACCTGCTGCTTGGATTGATCGAAAGGTGATGAGAAAAGCAAGATTAGGTGCGAAAGCACATCCAATGGAGCCAATTAAAAAGAGTGTCACACCGACTAAATACATGTTGCGGTGGCCGTATATATCTCCTAGCTTACCAGCGATAGGTTGAGTAACCGCCATGACAATAAGATAAATTGTGACAACCCAAGTAATGTTTGAAATGGATTGATCGTAATAAGTTGATATGGATGATAGAGCGACTGCGATCATGGTTGAGTTGACCGGAACTAAAATAGCACCAAGTAACAAAGAATAGATGATCAAGTTCTCTTTTTTTAACTTCAATGTGTATACCACCTTTTGTAAAAAAGAAGAATTTCACCCTTTAAGCGGGAGAAATTCCTCTCATGAAAATGTGTGTGCATGTCTCGATAAAGTCTTCTTTCTGTGTTAAAACGAGCTGTAAGTCTTGTTCTAGCTGTTGAATGAAAAAACCGAAATACGTACTAATGAAAATGTCTGCATAGATTTCTTCATTTCCTTTTAATACATGATGCTGAGCACCCATCGTTTTGAAATATTGTGTCAGCATTTCCCTCAGTTCTTGAGGATAAAGTTTTTCATGATCTGTTATATCCTTAAACATAGTGGGTTCTCTCATGCTGATATAGATAAATTCTTTTTTTGAAGTCAAATCTTCAAGGAAATAGTTGCCTAGAAATTTTAAATCAGTGTATAGATCTCCTTTGAATTCTGCTTCTAGCGTTTTAGTTGGTGTTGATTTCATTTTCATAATGGCAGCAATGACGCCGCGTTTGTTTTTAAAGTTACGAAAAATGGTCGCTTCACTCACATTCGCTTTTGTCGCAATTTCTTTTGTTGTTGTTTTTTGATAGCCCTTTTCAGACAATAAGTCCATCGTTGCGCGAATGATTCGTTGATTTGTTGATTTTAACAAGCATACTCACCTCAGGTTATGAATGTGTTTGCAACAAAGTAAGTATACCGATAAAATCCATGACCGCCAATATGATCCGAAATGATAGGGTTATGCCCGTGAATGCTGCTTTAATAACTGAATACGTCCATTCGCACCATCTACTGTCACAAGGTCACCTGTTTGGAGTTTTTCAGTGGCTATTCTTGTACCTAGAACAGCAGGCATCATATACTCTCTAGCGATAATAGCGGAATGTGACAAAATGCCTCCAGAATCGGTGATTACTGCTTTTGCGTCTCTAAATAAGCTGGTCCATAAAGGTGTGGTTGTTTTGCAAACTAAAATGTCATCCTTTTGAAATTGTGAAAATTCATCAGCGCATGTAATGATTCTTACTCTTCCGGAAACAATGCCGCTAGACGCTCCAATTCCATGGATCACATCGTCTGTGTTGTTTTCATTTTCTCTTAATGAACCGAGCATTCTTTCCACTTGCTCCAATTCAGCCTCAGATGGAGTGCCTGTATAAGCTGGTGGTTGAATGGCTTCATTTTCTTTCATTTCAATTTTTCTTTGCTGTATGACCGAATCGTATGTGATAGAAGTTGTGAGCGCTTTGTGTACTTCTTCATCGTAGAGATACCATAGATCTTCTTGATGAGGAATGGCTCCTTTTTGTGCAAGGAGTTCACCAATTTTTAATAGATATAGTCTAGCTTTTGCATCTAACATGGCATCAATGTAGAAGTGATGATCATCTCGAATATTGGCTGCCTGAAGGGCAAAGTGATAAAGTGTTTCAAATTTAGTCTTAAAAGACTCATCCTTCACTTCACTCATAAATTGCTCATAAGTCTCACGTCTTTTGATCACTGCTTGTGCAAATTCTTCATCAAAATCACATTGGTACTGAATGTTATTTCTGATGATGTCTAAGACAAATTCAGGGTTCTCTACCCATGTCTCTTCTGTAAGGTCATGACTTTTAACAGATCGCCAGCCATAGATTTGGAGAAATTCCTCCATCTTCGAAATGAAGTGTTTTCCTTTATCCGTGTGATTAAGTGCATATAATAGTTCTGGATTCGCTTCATGATTTGTAAATGCTTGAAGAAGTTCTTTATCTTGAAGGACATCCTTTGCTAGATCAGATAGCTTCTGGTCTGTTTCAAGAGATTTGTTCATCACGCCTATCATCATCTCATGTAACAAGACGACTTGTTTTTGATCACCGGTATACGTTACAAGCATGTCTTCAATCATAGCAGATAGAATGACTTGTGGTATGACGATATCAAAATGATCCTCGTACGCTTGTATATAAAATAACTTTAATTCTTCGAAGCCAATGATTGCTTCTTCAATGGTCATAGGCTCGTTCATTTGACGATCGAGTTTTTCGTAAAATGGAAAGAAGTTTTGCTCTAGAATTTCATACATACGTTCACTCAAATGGGGAAATAACTCAAATATGCTCTCGTCAAAAACTGGTGCAGTTCCTGTTCCCGCTTCAGGCATAGACGGTGCAGAATACAGGTGACCTCTATAGAGCTTGATATCTTTGATGTTGAGATCAGGTACTTGATACTTTTCTCCATTTTTCTTCATCCCGCTTTTTAAAGCAGGTATGATCAAGCTTGAGAAAAGAGGACTTGTTGGGCCGGGCATATGATCGTCCATTGAAATCCAGAAATCCTGCAGCTCTTCTGGCTGAATTTGAAAAGAAGCACCTGCTGCTTCATTTGCTGTTTTTGGTAGAGAAGCGGTAATCGGTCTTGCTTGAAGCAAATAAAAAGTACCATTTGATATTCCGAATTCGATATCTACTCCATGTCCGTAAAGTGCTTCTACTTGTTTGGTGATTTGCGTAATTTCTTCCAATTGATCATCATGCAGGCAAAACTGGCCAGCCATTTCCTTACATACTGGCTGTTCAATGACGCCCTCTTGATAAGGAACAATTAGTAGTTCTTTAGTCCCTAGTGATTTTTCAATAGAAAACGTCTCTTTGTCTACAATAAACGTGTCTGGTGTCACAAGACCAGACACGATGGCTTCTCCTAGTCCGTAGCTTGCTGTCATCATGATTTCATTTGTTTTTCCCGATACCGGATTCTCACTAAAGATGACACCGGAAACGTCAGAATGGATCAATCCTTGAACGACGACAGCCATGAGCGGCATCTCTTCCTCGTTTTCATCCATCTCTTTCTTATATTCTGTGACTCTTGCTGCAAAATAAGAAGCCCAGCATTCTTTGACAGCCTGCAAAAATTCTTCATTTGTCTTGATATTTAAATAGGTTTCGTACTGTCCTGCAAATGAGGCACCGTCGAGATCTTCAGCAACAGAAGAGGATCGAACAGCAACTGAGGGATATGCCTTCAGCAATGATTGAAAGGACGAAAGTAACTCTGCTTCCATTTGTGAAGGAAACGAAGCTTTTTTGATTTTTTGTGCAAGGTTTTGCTCAGTTGAATGCAGGTTGTGATATGAAAGAAAGCTTGCAAAGCTGTTGGTTTTAATAATAAATCCATCTGGGACTGGCAGGCCGTGATTGTTTAATTTGATCAAATTCACGCCTTTTGCCCCTGCGAGTGATGCGGATTCTTCAGCCGCATGAAATAACACTGAATACATGGGAATGCCCCCTTATCCAAATAGCCAATGGTTTGTTTGTCTCTCTATTTTTCAAAATGATAGTGCGCACTATCATTTTAATCATAGGTTTTATTGGATGTTACTGTCAAAGACGTAAAGACCTATCTTTACAAAGGGGACGTTCTCACTAATTTTCTTCTATATCTATAACAAAAGTCTCCAAACGTGAAGAAAAAAAGGTGAAATCGAAAACTGTGAATTGTTCAATATGCCAATCTTTACTATAATCAAGGGAGTAGACCATGAAGAGGGAGGGTTTTTTTGATTACAAAAGCCATATTTGCACTTGTTTTTCCTTTCCTGCTCGTTATTTTATTTTCAAAGGTTACTTATAATCATTATGTGGGCATTGCATTAACAGCAGCGCTTTTATTTGCCTCGTACATGAAAGGCTATACAGAAACCTACTTTATCGTAGGATTAGATATTATTTCTTTAGTAGCTGGGGCATTGTTTATGGCTAAGAAAGAAATTGAAAAAAGAGAGAAGGCTGAAAAACATCATTGATGTGATCGTGATAGGCCGAAGGGTAACGTTTTTTATACATGAGCTGTGCTTACGATTTCTAGTGAGTGCAGCTTTCTTTTTTGTGATGTTTTTCTGCTCATCGAATATCCCGCTCCAAAATGTTCCATACTGAAAGGAAGGTTTCTTTAGAGGGTTATTTGCTATGGGAGAGAGGGTATGGCTGTATTGGAAATAAAAATCAAGTGATACACGAACTTTAGTTCGTATTTTTGTGTTCTTTTATGATAATATATTCATTAGATAGATTTCGTAACGAAACGGAGGCTTTGATGTGAGTGACCGCTTTGAATTAGTTTCTAACTATCAGCCCCAAGGAGATCAGCCAAAGGCGATTGAAAAGCTCGTGGAGGGGATCCATCAGGGGAAACAGCATCAAACGCTGTTAGGTGCTACAGGTACGGGAAAGACCTTTACTGTATCAAACCTGATCAAAGAAGTGAACAAACCGACACTTGTCATTGCGCATAATAAGACACTTGCCGGTCAGCTATACAGCGAGTTCAAGGAATTCTTTCCGAATAATGCTGTCGAATATTTTGTGAGTTACTATGATTATTACCAGCCAGAGGCGTATGTGCCTCAGACTGATACATTTATTGAAAAGGATGCCAGCATCAATGATGAGATAGATAAATTGAGACACTCCGCCACATCCTCGTTATTTGAGCGGAGAGATGTCATCATCATTGCTAGTGTATCCTGTATTTATGGCTTAGGTTCGCCTGAGGAATACCGAGAGCTTGTACTGTCTTTGCGCACTGAAATGGAGATTGAACGCAATCAGCTTCTTCGTAAGCTGGTGGATATTCAGTATTCTCGTAATGATATAGATTTTCAGCGCGGAACCTTCCGAGTACGGGGCGACGTCGTTGAAATTTTTCCTGCTTCACGAGATGAGCATTGTATCAGAGTGGAGTTTTTCGGTGATGAAATTGAACGTATTCGTGAAGTGGATGCACTGACTGGAGAAATTCTCGGTGATCGTGAGCATGTCGCTATTTTCCCAGCATCCCACTTCGTCACAAGAGAAGAAAAAATGGAAAAAGCGATTATCAATATTGAACAAGAGCTTGAGGAACAGCTGGAAAAGCTTCGTGAAAACGGCAAATTGCTTGAAGCGCAGCGTCTTGAGCAACGGACAAGATATGACCTTGAGATGATGAGGGAGATGGGCTTTTGTTCAGGAATCGAGAACTATTCAAGACATTTGACCTTGCGTCCTCCTGGTTCAACACCTTACACACTGCTTGATTATTTCCCGGATGATTTTATGATTGTTGTTGATGAGTCACACGTGACCATCCCGCAAATCCGAGCAATGTACAACGGGGACCAAGCAAGAAAACAAGTGTTGGTTGATCACGGATTCCGTCTGCCATCAGCACTTGATAATAGACCGCTCACCTTTGATGAGTTTGAAAAGCATATCAATCATATTGTACATGTATCCGCAACGCCAGGGCCGTACGAACTTGAGAAAACGCCAGAGGTCGTGGAACAAATTATCCGCCCAACTGGTTTACTGGATCCGATCATTGAAGTCCGTCCGATTGAAGGACAAATCGATGATTTAATTGGAGAAATTCATACAAGAATGGAGAAAAATGAGCGTGTGCTTGTGACCACTTTGACGAAAAAAATGTCTGAGGATCTCACAGATTATCTAAAAGAAATTGGGATCAAGGTCAATTATCTGCATTCAGAAATTAAGACTCTTGAGCGGATTGAGATTATTCGTGATTTACGCCTCGGCAAATATGATGTACTTGTTGGAATCAACCTTCTTCGTGAAGGGCTCGATATTCCAGAGGTGTCGCTCGTGGCTATTTTAGATGCGGATAAAGAAGGCTTTTTACGCTCTGAAAGATCCCTCATCCAGACGATAGGCCGTGCAGCGAGAAATTCAGAAGGCCGGGTCATTATGTATGCAGACAAAATGACGAAATCAATGGACATTGCGATTCAAGAAACGAAGCGAAGACGAGAACAGCAAGAAGCATATAACGAGAAATTTGAGATTACCCCGCAAACGATTCATAAGAAAATCCGAGATGTCATTAAGGCAACAAAGATACATGAGGAATCGGAAGAATATGAAACAAAAGCAGCACCAAAGCTGTCGAAAATGAGCAAAAAAGAACGAGAAAAAGTGATCGAAAAAGTCGAGATCGAAATGAAAGAAGCAGCAAAAGCGCTTGATTTTGAAAAAGCAGCAGAATTAAGAGATCTATTGCTAGAGCTAAAAGCGGAAGGATGATTGCCTGATGGCTATGGAACGAATAGAGGTGAAAGGTGCTAGAGCCCACAACCTTAAAAATATTGATGTGAATATCCCGCGTGACCAGCTAGTGGTCATTACGGGTTTATCTGGTTCAGGAAAATCGTCGCTTGCCTTTGATACCATTTATGCAGAAGGTCAGCGCCGGTACGTTGAATCTCTTTCAGCATATGCACGCCAGTTTCTCGGTCAAATGGATAAACCAGATGTAGATGCCATTGAAGGTCTTTCTCCGGCGATTAGTATTGACCAAAAAACAACAAGCCGGAACCCTAGATCAACGGTTGGAACTGTCACTGAAATCTATGATTACTTACGTCTATTATATGCTAGAGTCGGAAAACCTATTTGTCCTATACATGGGATTGAAATTACGTCACAAACGATTGAGCAAATGACAGATCGCATTTTAGAATATCCAGAAAGAACGAAGCTGCAAGTGCTTGCACCGGTCGTATCTGGCCGCAAAGGAACACATGTCAAAGTACTTGATCAAATTCGGAAGCAGGGCTATGTTCGAGTGAGAGTCGATGGAGAGATGGAAGACCTTTCAGAAGATATCGAGCTCGAAAAGAATAAAAAGCATTCCATTGAAGTCGTCATTGACCGGATTGTGGTGAAGGAAGGCGTTGCCGCTAGGCTGTCTGATTCCCTTGAAACGGCACTTCGTCTAGGAGAAGGCCGGGTCATGATTGATGTGATTGGACAAGAAGAGCTGTTATTTAGTGAACATCATGCTTGTCCGCACTGCGGGTTCTCTATTGGTGAACTTGAGCCGAGAATGTTCTCATTTAACAGTCCTTTCGGTGCCTGTCCGAGCTGTGATGGACTCGGTTCTAAACTAGAAGTCGACCCTGAGCTTGTGATTCCTAATAAGGATTTGACTTTACGTCAGCATGCCATTGCACCATGGGAGCCGCAGAGCTCACAATACTATCCGCAGCTTCTTGAGGCTGTATGTACACACTATGGAATCGACATGGACATTCCAGTCAAAGATATACCGCCGCATTTATTCGATAAAATTTTATATGGCAGCGGCTCTGAGCTGATTTATTTTAAATATGAAAATGATTTTGGTCAGGTTCGTGAAAATGAAATTGAGTTCGAAGGTGTCCTTCGTAACATTGAACGACGTTACAAGGAAACAAGCTCTGATTATATCCGTGAGCAAATGGAAAAATATATGGCCAATCAGCCTTGTCCGACATGTAAAGGGTATCGCCTGAAAAAAGAAACGCTTGCGGTTCTCATCAATGGCCAGCACATCGGAGAAATTACCGATTTATCTGTCTCTGATGCACTTGATCTCTATGAAAAAATCGAGTTATCTGAGAAAGATTTGCAGATTGCCCAGCTCATTTTACGAGAAATCAAAGAACGTTTGTCCTTCTTAAATAATGTAGGTTTAGATTATTTGACATTAAGCCGATCAGCTGGCACACTATCAGGCGGTGAGGCGCAGCGGATTCGTCTTGCGACTCAAATCGGGTCAAGACTGACAGGTGTTCTTTATATATTAGATGAACCATCTATTGGTCTGCATCAACGGGATAATGACCGTTTGATTGGAACCTTGAAAAACATGCGTGACATCGGAAACACGCTGATTGTCGTGGAGCATGATGAAGATACAATGCTTGCCGCTGATTATTTGATTGATATTGGACCGGGAGCAGGCGTTCATGGAGGAGAAGTGATTTCGGCTGGAACGCCAGAAGAAGTCATGAAGGACCCGAAATCTTTGACAGGCCAATATTTATCTGGTGAGAAATTTATCCCGCTTCCAATTGAAAGAAGAAAGCCTGACGGCCGCTACATCGAAATAAAAGGTGCAAAAGAAAACAACCTGAAAAATGTTAATGCGAAGTTTCCTTTAGGCGTCTTTACAGCGGTGACGGGTGTGTCTGGCTCAGGGAAAAGTACGCTTGTGAATGAAATTCTATTGAAATCACTTGCGCAAAAACTGCATAGAGCGAAGGCGAAGCCAGGACAGCACAAAGAAATCAAAGGAATGGATTATTTAGATAAGGTCATTGATATTGATCAATCTCCAATTGGCCGTACACCAAGATCCAACCCTGCCACTTATACAGGTGTATTTGATGACGTGCGGGATGTCTTTGCACAAACCAATGAAGCAAAGGTACGAGGCTATAAGAAAGGCAGATTCAGCTTTAACGTCAAAGGCGGCCGCTGTGAGGCGTGTCGTGGAGATGGAATCATTAAAATTGAAATGCACTTTTTACCTGATGTGTATGTACCTTGTGAGGTGTGTCACGGGAAACGTTATAACCGAGAGACACTAGAGGTTACGTATAAAGGAAAAAACATTGCTGATGTTCTTGAAATGACTGTGGAGGACGCACTGCAATTTTTCGAGAACATCCCGAAAATTAAGCGAAAGCTACAAACGATTTATGATGTTGGGCTAGGATACATTACACTTGGACAGCCTGCGACGACATTGTCTGGAGGAGAGGCGCAGCGTGTGAAATTGGCATCTGAGCTTCACCGCCGTTCAAACGGAAGGTCTCTTTATATTTTAGACGAGCCGACAACTGGTCTTCATGTGGATGATATTGCCCGTTTATTAAAAGTGCTTCAGCGTTTGGTCGAAAACGGGGATACGGTTTTGGTCATTGAGCACAACCTTGATATTATCAAGGCCGCTGATTACCTCGTTGATTTAGGACCAGAAGGCGGTGCAGGTGGCGGAACGATCATTGCCACTGGAACACCTGAGCACATTGCAAAAGAAGAAGCTTCTTACACAGGCCAATACTTGAAGCCTATTTTAGAACGTGACCGCGAACGAATGAAACAGTTGGTCAAAGAAACGGAAAGTGTGACATCATCATAAGAAAAACCCCCTCTTTATCGGGGTTTCAGCGTGTAGGCAAACCCTCGCACTCTTTGTCAGGTCTGCGCTCCGGTATTCGCCCTTCCTAGACTTCAAAGGTTTTCTATCACGCTGAAAAGAAGAGAAAGGGCTAAAATAAAGATCATTTTAGCCCTTTCTCCCCGGTCTAAACCCCTCTTTATCCGAGGGGTTTTCCTTTTATTGCGCATCTTCCTTCGGCATTAAATTACTGAGGTGCGTTAAATCCTTTAAGATATGGGTGCTGCTGCTGTCGAGCAGTACTTTTAAATAGCGGATATCACCATATTTCGGATGAGACGGATGAATCGTCTCCAGCTCCTTGATCATTTCGCTGTTCATGCTTTTCTGTTTCTGTATAAGGTCTAAAAGCGTTTGGACTGTGTGGTTAGAATTATGATGATCTGTCAAAATAATTACCCCCTATAATGATAATCACCATCTTTTCAACATATTTTAAAGGGTAATCCGTGAAGAATCTACACTTAGGGGGAAAAAGAAATAATTTGTGTCTAAGGTCATATGTAATTCGGATGATTTTGAAACTTTTTATACGCAATAAACGTATGAGTTAGAAAGGAATTTTCGTCATGAAGGAGCGAATATATATGAATAGAGATCAGTCGATCATTGCATCTATTTGTTATTTTAGTGTATTTTTTATGCCGTTTATCTTACCGATTGTGGCGTATTTTGTAGTAGACCAAAAGGAAACGAAACGGCATGCGATGCGGGCATTTTGGTCACATCTGCTGCCAATTGCAGCG
The DNA here is from genome assembly GCF_056838025.1 of Bacillus sp. MC1252. Lineage (NCBI taxonomy): Bacteria > Bacillati > Bacillota > Bacilli > Caryophanales > Bacillaceae > Bacillus > Bacillus sp. MC1252. The sequence continues at coordinate 3,109,658 of NZ_CM166369.1, read as the reverse complement.
GGCATTATTTTGGTTTTTGGGTCTATCCCATTTTTACTCGCGACGCAGGCGAGTGACTCTCTCATTCCAGGCATGACGATGCTTATTTTGTGTTTTTTAGTAGCTATTGGCTTTTTGATCTCTGTCATTTGGAATATCATTCAAGGTATTAAAGTACTTCAATCCATCAAATCGTAGGAGGGCTTTGTATGAATGAAAAAGAACGAATTTTAAAATTAGTAGAAGACGGGACATTATCAGCAAAAGAAGCGATTACGCTTTTAGAAAAGCTAGAAGAAAGTCAGACTGTATCATTAGAGAAGTCTACAGCCGATCATACCTTTCATGAAGAAAAAGCTGGAGCAGAAAGTAACGGAAACGCCACCGAGAATCTTGGGGCAAAGCTGTTTGGCTGGTTAGATTCTGCGGTGAAAAAGGTAAAAGATGTGGATCTTGATTTGAACTTTGGACAGTCAGTCGATGTTGATCACATTTTTCAGTTCAAAGATGCCTCACTCTCTCATTTAGATATTCAATTGGCTAACGGCAGTCTCAATGTGATGCCTTGGGACGATAGAGATATTCGAGCAGAGTGCCATGCGAAAATCTACCGCGCAGAGGATGGAGAGCAGGCAAGACAGCAATTTCTCAATCAATTGGACTGCGGGCTTGAAGGGGATAAATTTTTTATTCGAACCGAAAAGAAGACGATGAAAGTCAATGTCACCTTATATGTACCGCGTATCCAATACGATAAGATCAAGGTCAAGCTGTTTAATGGACCGATTCGCGGGGAAAAGCTAATGACAAAAGAACTTGCTGCGAAAACCACAAATGGTGTTGTCTCTTTTGCCTCTTTACAGGCAGATAAAGTCGGAATTGAAACAGCAAACGGACAAATTAAACTGGCTGATCACGAGTGTGGTATGATTGAAGTAGAAACCATCAATGGGCTCATTGACCTGCGTGGGAAAAGTGAATCAATTGATGCCCAGAGCTTTAACGGGAACATTGCTGTCCAGCTGTCGGATGAGAAGTGCCGTTCGATCTATGCGAAAACCACAACAGGCAGTGTGGACGTTCAGATCCCGCGTGCATGTGCAGTGACCGCTGAGCTGAAAAGCAATCTCGGGTCTATCTCTCACGATTTGCTTGATGCAGATATGGTGAAAGAGAAAAATGAAACGCTGCAAAAAGAGAAAATGATCAAAGCCAATCAACAGGCAGTGCACAGTATATCCATTTTTGCAGAAACAAAAACAGGTTCAATACAAGTAAAGCACCAATCAGACAAGGAGTGATTCTACATGAAGAAGCTTTATCGTTCAGCAACAAATAAAAAAATAGCGGGTGTTGTTGGTGGACTTGCCGAATACTTAAGTGTTGATGCATCCCTGCTTCGCATTTTAACAGTGATTATCGGATTTATGACAGCATTTATGCCGATCTTCCTTGTTTACTTCATCTGGTATTTTGTTGTTCCGGAAGAAGGCACTAACTAAATGCTTAGATGGATCGTCAGTATTTTAGTAAATGCATTACTTTTAATTGTCATTGCTGGATATTTTGATTCGGGCATTCTGCCGGGGCTCGGAAGTGTGTATATTGAAGGATTTGGTGCAGCCATTGTGGCAAGTATCATTTTGTCCTTGCTCAATATTTTAGTGAAGCCGTTTTTGATCATTTTAACGCTGCCAGTGACCGTACTCTCACTAGGATTGTTCTTATTTGTCATTAATGCCATCACACTGATGATGACATCGAGCTTTATGGGCGATAGTTTTAACATTGATGGGTTTGGAACGGCCATTTGGATGGCTGTCATTTTATCCATTTTCCATCTGCTGATACAAAAAGGAATCGTGGAGCCGTTAGCGAAAAAAAGCTAACGGTTTTTTGTGTAAAATTGTCTCATTTTCCCGTTCCATCTGTCATAAAAACCACCTTCAGGAGACACAATATCCGAAGGGAGGTGGTGCACGATGGTGAACGTGAGCAGACAAATCATGCTTTTATGTTTTTTTATCATTCTTTTTTGTTTTAGTCAGCCTGCTTCAGCAGGGCCCTTTATCCAAACACAAGTGAATATACCGGACAAGCCGTTTTCACCTTTTATTTTTGACCAATTTCATGTGGACGTTCGTCCAGTTCAAGGAAAAAGTCGTGATCTTCAGTTTCGGGCGTCTATTAGTCAGTCAGAACAAATTTTGTCTGCAAACTTGTACTATAAACAAAGTGATGAACTGGGGTACCGATTGATTCCAATGGAACGGTTACCTGGAATGAAGCCGGAATTTACAGCGAAAATCCCGCCAGATCAATTATGGAATTCAACGGTTCATTACTATACAGAGTTTCTTACGCAGAAATCTGTGATCAAAACGGCGGAACAATCTGTTCACTTAAACGGATTTGAAGAGGATCTCTCACATATTCCGGACTTACTCATCACGGAGATTGTCGTTAATTCAAAAAATCGAAAAGGCAAAGATGCATTTGAATTTATAGAAGTTTATAACACGACGCATGCTCCTATCTCTCTTCAGCATTATCAGCTGCGCTACCGCAATCCTGCACAAGGCACCGAGATGGATGATGTTTATTCATTTCACACAAATCCAGTCACCCTTTCACCTGGAAAGCCTTATGTTTTCTGGTTAAGAAAAAAAGGGCAGGAGCATTTAACAGTAGCGGACTTTAATGCTATGTACAAAAGCCAATTAAAAGAAGGAGAGCATATCTCAGTGATCGAGAGCAAAGGGCTGTCCAATTCCAAATCTCGTCTTGTCACGATCACAACAAATATAGGTGAGGAGATTTCTTCAGCAGCATTTCGTTTAAAGCCATCATTGTTTAGCGAGCATAAATCCTTGCTGTTTAAGTATCCGATGGATGGTACGCCGCAAATGAAGCTGATCTCGAAAATTGAGGAAGAGCCAACACCTGGAAAAGTGTTAAAAGCACAAATTCCATCTGAAAAAAAGGAAATTTCTCAAGATATTCATAAACCTGTCATTGAAGATATGACGGACAAGAAACCGGTGAAACCAACTGAAAGTATAGAGATTAAAGCAGATGTACAGGATGATCAGTTCGTCAAAACCGTCAAGCTGCGTTATCGAACGAATCGGAAAGATGATTTTAAAGAGATTCTGCTTCAAAAAGATCATAATGACCGGCTATTTCATCATATTATTTATTCGCCTGAGCTTATTGGTAAAGAACAGTTGGAATATCAGCTTGAAGCGTCAGACGGCGAAAATCAAGCAATGACGATGAAGAAAACGATTGATGTGGAGCAGGTCAGCAAAACCCACGGTCTGCGATTCAATGTAGAAGAGGGAGATACAGTTTCAGGTATATTCTCATTAAAGGCAACATCTGATCAGAAAAAAAACATCCAATTGATGATAGATGGAAAGCGAAATCGACAAGCATTTTCGGCCCTTGAAGCAGATCCATATATTGCATTTGATGTCAAAGGGACAAATTTATATTTTAGAAATGGAGTGTCCATAGGTAAGCACTTACTTTCTATTTTTGATGATTCGACAAAAGTGTATCGTACCTATACAATGCCAATACCAGAAGCAGAGATGAATCAGTCAGGTTCACAAACGATTTCTATTCATGCTGGAACGAAGTCTTCCCCGGTTGACCGGCTGCCTGGGGAGAATCACGATGATTTTGAATTGAAAAATGTCAGGATGATTTTATCGAATGGAACACAAATTGCTCCAGTGAATTCCAAGCCGCAAAAAGAATGGAAGATGGGAGACGGTGGTAACGCCAAAAAGGTAAGAACGTTTCAATTTGAAATCCCAAAAGAGGCTTATGTTTCAACCTATATTCAGTGGGATACAAGAAGGCTGAAAGAAGGAACGCATCTTATTGAGGCCAAAACCGCAGGCGAGCATGCATCTGTACGTGTAAAAGTCGATAACACAGGTCCGAAAATCAAGACCAACATACAAGCAAATGAACAATATAAAGGAGCCTTTACGTTAAAGGCAAAGGTAACTGATCGTTGGAGTGACATAGAGGACATGAAGGCATTTTTAGATGGTAAACCGGTTTCCTTGCCTTATCAGACATCTTCTAGTGAATTAGACCCTGGAGAGCACACGTTTACAATCAAAGCAAAAGATGCCGCAGGGAACATGTCTACTTTGAAAAAAGAATTCAAGACGGTACATGAACACCCCGAGATACCAGAACGAGTGTCAGATAAGACAAAAGTGGAATCGTCTAAGCAAACCGTGTTAACCAAGGACCCAACAAATGATAAGTTAGATTACTCATTTTATCGTGCCTACCAATATACATCGCTGCATCCATCAATGAAGATTTTTAAATATGCAGCTGAGACTGAACCGCCAAAGAGTTTTAACCAAACGGGGGAAATGATCTTTTCTGATCAAGAAAGGAATCGCATTGCATTTGCTGATGGTAAGGCAGTCGAAACGAAGGATTTACAGCGTTTTCCCTACCATCGTTTTCAAATCAAGGTGCATCATCATGTACGTGAAAAGGATGTCGTCGAGGCTGTTTGGAAAGGAGGATCATTGTCAGGGAGAAAGGTGACAATGTACGCATGGAATCATCAGCATGAAAAATGGGATAAAATCACTCATCACTTTGCAAAGGATCAAAAGGAATTTTACCTTAAAGGCCTGCTGTCAGTGAGACAGTACATGAAGAATCAAACGTTTGATTTGCTTGTACAGGATGAAATCAGCAAAGTGCAAAAGCCATATAGGATGGTATGGATGTCTGACACACAATACTATGCAAAGAGCTATCCTCATATCTTTAAACAAATGGTCGAATGGATCAGAGATCAAAGAGATAAGTTAAACATTCAATATGTGTTCCATACAGGCGATATTGTGGATGATTCAAAGGATAAGCAATGGAATCGTGCCGATACATTTATGCGTGTGTTAGATGATCATCATATTCCTTATGGTGTTTTAGCAGGAAATCATGATGTCAGACACAAGGACGGTTTTTATGCGGAATATGGGAGATACTTTGGAGCGAAACGCTTTGCAGAAAAACCTTACTATGGTGAATCCTATCAAAACAATCGAGGTCATTATGATCTCATCTCTGCCGGTGGCAATGATTATATGATGGTGTACATGGGCTGGGGGATTAAGCAAAATGAAATCGATTGGTTAAACCGTGTGATTTCTGAGCATCCAGATCGTATCGTCATTTTAAACTTTCACGAGTATTTGTTAGTGAGTGGCAACCGAAGTCCGATAGGCGACCTCATCTTCCACCAAGTGGTAAAACGTCACCCTAATATTGTGGCAGTATTTAGCGGGCACTACCACGGAGCGAGCAGGAAAGTAGATGAGCTTGATGATGACCATGATGGAAAAGTGGACCGGAAAGTATATCAAATCCTTGCTGATTATCAGTCAGGTCCTGAGGGTGGTCAAGGATTTATGAGGTTGATTACAGCGGATCAAGAAAAAAATCAACTTCATTTTACAACATACTCACCTTACATGAATCAAGAGCATTTCTATGATCCTAAAACGTATGGAGATCAGGATGAGTTTTCAATTGATGTGGATTTGACGCCGAAAATGAAATCCGTCAAAACCAATTATTTTGAACTCAATGTATATACAAACGTCCTTCTAGGAGAAGCACGAGGCGTAAAAAGCGGCAAAAAAGCAAGCTTTAAGTGGAAAGGCTTAAAGCCAAATCAAGACTATTATTGGTATACTGTTGCAAAAGATCGTTTTCAAGGGAAAGCTGTGTCACCTATATGGAAAATTCATACAAAAGATGATGACGAAACAACATATCTTCGGAAATAAAAAACTGTGCTTCGATGTAGGAGCACAGTTTATCTTTCCATTGTATGAATGAGTTTGTAACGATCCCCTCTATAAACGGAAAGAACATACTCGAATGGAAGGTCGTTTTGAAAATACGTTGTTCTTGCAATTGATAGCACAGGCGAGCCAGTTGAAATAGACAGCACGTGTGCTTCCTGCTCTGAGGCAACATTGGCTTCAAGCTCCTGTTTTGCATGGGCAATTGCAAGGCCAGTGTGATTTTCTATATATTCATATAAAGAGCCAGTTAAATGTTTCTTGGTTAATTCTCCAGCGAATGTTTCGGGTATATAGCTCGTTTCAATCGCCATTGGTTCATCATTTGCAAGACGTATTCGTTTTAGTTCATATACAGCATCGCTATTAGAAAGTTGTAAGACTGGCAGCAAGTGCTCTGGACATACGGTTTTTTTGAAATCAACCAGCTGGCTTGAGGCTTTGAGCCCTCGCTGGCGCATATCTTCTGTAAAGCTTGTTAAGCCTTGAAGCGGTTGTTCAAACTTTTTTCGGCTAACAAAGGTGCCTTTTCCTTTTTGGCGATACAAATATCCTTCGTTCACAAGGTTCGATAAGGCTTGTCTGACAGTCATTCGACTAATATCAAAGCGTTCGGCATACTCTCTTTCAGAAGGAATGAGTGTATCAGGTGCTAATGTTCCATCCTCAATCTGCTTTTTCAAGTTCTCCATAATCTGATGGTACATCGGAATAGGTGACTGTTTATCAATAAACATGTGAAAATCCTCTCGTGTTTAGCGTAGTGAACCAGCTTCTCGATCAATGAAAATCATCACATCTTGATGATGTTTAAGGGCAGATGCAGGGAAGTCTGGGTGAATCTCTGTCTGTTCTAAATATTGTATCACTTTCGCTTTTGATTTTCCTGATGCAAGAAGGAGAATTTTTTTGCTTGAAAGAATGCTCGCAATTCCCATTGTGATGGCATGTGTAGGTACCTCATCAATAGAAGAAAAGTATCTTGCATTTGCTTGACGAGTGTTTTCATCTAAATGAACAACATGAGTCTTTGAGTCGAAAGAGGTACCTGGTTCGTTAAAACCAATATGCCCATTTTGTCCGATTCCAAGAAGCTGAAGGTCGATGCCCCCTACATCTTGAATGAGCTGATCATATCTTAAGCATTCTTCTTCCAAATTAGGTGCAGCGCCATTTGGCAGGAAATACTGATCCTGAGGGAGATCAATATGCTCAAATAAATGTCGTTTCATATAGGTCATATAACTATTTTCATGATCGGGATGAAGTCCTGCATACTCATCCAAATTGACTGTTCTTGTTTGTTTGAAAGACAGTTGCTTCGCTTGATGAAGTTGAATTAATTCTTTGTAGGTATCGATAGGTGTACCGCCAGTTGCTAGGCCGAGCACTGCATCTGGTTTAGATGCGATTGTACGTGCAATGAGGGCAGCTGCTTCTTTTCCTAATTGATCTTTATCTTCAAATTCGATGATGTTCATCAGTGGTTGTCCTCCTTTTTTTCAAAAACGATTTGCCCGCGGCACATCGTCATCATCAGTTCGCCAGATTGATCCCAAATGACCAAGTCCGCCAGTTTTCCAACTTCAATAGAACCTAGCTGATGATCAAGCCCTAGCTGAGTGGCTGCATTGGTTGAGGTCATCTTAGCAATCTCGGTCCACTCACAATGAGTGATCTGTCTCATCCGTTTGACGCCATCTTTCATTCGTAAAATCGACCCTGCAAGTGTCCCATCTGACAGCAATGCCTTTTCACCTCTGACTGTGACAGTCTGACCGCCAAACTCGTATGTTCCATCCCCTAGACCTTTTGCACGCATTGAGTCTGTGATCATTATCAAACGATCACTTCCTTTTGCGAGATACGCAAGCTTTATAGAAAGAGGGTGTGAATGAATACCATCTGTGATCAGCTCAATATGAAGGTTCTCGTTTGTAAGAGCAGCACCTACAGCATTTGGCTCACGATGCTGAAACGAACTCATTGCATTATAAAGGTGCGTCACATGGCGTGCACCATGCTTTGCTGCTAATTCAATCATGTCATGATGAGCATTCGTATGTCCAATAGAAGGGATGATGTTCTTTTCTTGCAACAGGGAAAGAAAAGCAAATTCAGGGTCTTCCTCAGGTGCAAACGTGACAACTTGAATGAGCTGTTCAGATGCATCTAACCATTTCTCGAAAAGCGGGAGATCCGTCTGTTTAATCCATTGAGCAGGTTGTGCACCTGCTTTATCCTTAGAAATAAATGGACCTTCGAGGTGGATACCTAAACATTGTGCCTGACTTCCTGCTTGTTCTTCATTATACTGTTTCCAATGAGCGACATTTTTAAGTGCTTGCTCAATCTCTTGATGGTTTTGGGTAATGGTTGTCGCTAAAAAGCTTGTCGTTCCTTCTGACGGTAAGTTGTCAGCAAGTGTATTCATGGCTTCTGGTGTCGCATCCATCATGTCTGCACCATATCCGCCATGGATGTGAATATCAATCATTCCGGGAAGTAAATAAAAGTTTTCCCGGGAAATATATACTTTTTCATAATTTCCTGTCGGTGGTGATGTTGAAATATAGTCGATCTTGCCATCGCGTAAACCGACAAAACCGTGTTCAATGATCTGTGCCTTTGTCACAATATGAATATTGGAGAGCAATAAAGAGCTGCTCATGGTTGTGCCCCCTTATTCGTTATCTTTATCTTTAGTTTACCCTTTTTAAGTATAGTTGTCTATACCAGTGGAGGGGGTGAGACAGGATCAGGATAAAATACTATTTTGGGTTCATCATTGAAAGTGATAAAATAGAGCTGTATTTCTGAAACGCCTGTGATAAAAGGAGGAAGAAGCGTGCCGAAAGTTCGTACGAAGGACATAATGGAACAATTTCATCTTGAACTGGTAAGTGGGGAAGAAGGGATTAATCGTCCCATTACAATCAGTGATCTTTCCAGACCAGGTATTGAAATGGCTGGATATTTTACATATTACCCAAAAGAAAGAGTTCAACTTTTAGGGAAAACAGAGCTTTCCTTTTTTGAACAACTCCCAGAACGCGAACGAAAGCAGAGAATGATGTCTCTTTGTACAGATATTACCCCTGCTATTATTTTGTCACGAGATCGTGAAGTGCCGAAGGAATTAATTGAAGCATCAAATGAAAATGGGGTGCCGGTTTTACGATCAAGCTTAAAAACGACAAGACTTTCGAGTCGATTAACCAACTTTTTAGAAAGTAAGCTTGCACCAACGACTGCCATTCATGGCGTGCTCGTAGATGTATATGGTGTAGGTGTTTTGTTAATTGGGAAAAGCGGAGTAGGAAAAAGTGAAACAGCCTTAGAACTAGTAAAGAGGGGACACAGGCTGGTCGCAGACGATTGCGTGGAAATCCGTCAAGAGGATCAGGATACGTTAGTTGGAAGCGCACCAGAGCTGATTGAACACCTTCTGGAAATTCGTGGATTAGGTATTATTAATGTGATGACCTTATTTGGAGCAGGCGCCGTCAGAAGCTATAAGAGAATTACGATTGTGATGAACCTTGAGCTTTGGGAACAAGGCAAACAGTATGATCGTTTAGGGCTTGAAGAAGAAAAAATGCGGATCATTGATACAGATGTACCGAAGCTGACCATCCCTGTACGTCCAGGACGAAATTTAGCGGTCATTATTGAGGTGGCTGCGATGAACTTCAGATTGAAACGAATGGGGCATAATGCAGCGGAACAATTTACAAGTAAACTTGCCGATGTCATTGAAGACAATGGCCAGGATGAATAGGAGTTGTCTATATGAACGAAGCAATTCAACCAATTGATCCGATTGCTTTTCAGCTCGGACCTATATCGGTTCATTGGTATGGTGTGATTATAGGGGTCGGAGCCTTGCTTGGACTCTGGCTCGCACTGAGAGAATGTGAAAAAAGAGGAATCAATAAAGATACGTTTATTGACTTAATCTTATTTGCGATTCCAATCGCCATTATTTGTGCACGAATTTATTATGTGTCCTTTGAATGGGACTACTATCAGCAGCATCCAAATGAAATCATTAAGATTTGGAATGGCGGAATTGCAATACACGGCGGGCTGATAGGTGCAGTGCTGACAGCCATTGTATTTACAAAAGTGAAAAAGGTATCCTTTTGGAAAATCGCCGATGTGGCAGCACCTAGTATTTTACTAGGGCAGGCTATCGGGCGCTGGGGCAACTTTATTAATCAGGAAGCGCATGGTGAGGCTGTCTCAAGAGCCTTTTTAGAAAATTTGCATCTGCCTGAGTTTATCATTAATCAAATGTATATTGATGGGACCTATTATCACCCAACGTTTTTATACGAATCATTATGGAATCTTGCCGGCGTTGTGATTTTGATTTTATTACGCAGAACATCACTGCGTAGAGGCGAAATTTTCTTGTCTTATTTAATTTGGTATTCAATTGGCCGTTTCTTCATTGAAGGAATGAGAACGGACAGCTTAATGCTGACAGACCATCTTCGAATCGCACAGATGATTTCAATTGCGATATTGGTAGCAGCTGTTTTGCTGATTGTCTTTAGAAGAATCAAAGGCTACGCATCCATTCCGTATAAAGAGAACAACTCATCGAATTAAGCAGGGGGGATCAGAAGAGATGGGGGAGACATGGAAAAACGGCTTTAAAGCAGGGCTGTCGACGACTTGGACACTTGGAAAAGTCATTTTTCCGGTTACTATTCTCGTCAGTATCTTGCAGCATACGCCTGTTATGGATTGGATTATACAATTCATACGGCCATTTATGGGGTTGTTTGGTCTTTCGGGGGAAGCGGCGATTCCGCTTGTATTAGGAAATATGCTGAACTTGTATGCGGGTATTGCCGCTATCTTGACATTAGAGCTTCCTGTGAAGGAAGTGTTCATTTTAGCGGTGATGCTATCCTTTTGTCATAACCTGATTATCGAATCGACAGTGGCGGCAAAGGTTGGACTGAGGGTGTCTGTAATTTTGTTAGTCAGAATCAGTCTTGCCGTTGTTTCAGCTATTGTCATTCATCTCGTTTGGCAGGGCGGCCAAGAAACTGCGCAATATGGATTGCTTACAGCAGCTCAGACGGCTGATGTGCCTTCAAGCTGGTATATGATCGTTCTTCTTGCTGTACAGAAAGCCTTTCTTGGTGTACTCCAGCTGGCTTGTATCGTCATCCCTCTCATGATCATCATTCAATTCATGAGAGATTTAGGGTGGCTGCATACTTTGTCTAAGTGGCTGTCTCCTTTTACTAGAATGCTTGGAATGAAAGAAAATACGTCTATGACGATGGTGGCTGGATTAACCATTGGTCTAGCTTATGGAGCGGGAGTGATGATGAAGGCAGTGGAAGAGGACGGTGTGAGCAAAAAGGATTTAACCCTTGCCTTCATTTTCCTTGTTGCTTGTCATGCGGTGGTTGAAGATACCCTGATTTTTATTCCACTTGGCATTCCAGTATGGCCGCTTCTTGTCATCCGCCTGATTTCTGCCATTTTATTGACAGCTGCCATTAGCTATATTTGGCGGAAGCGGGAACATGCAGCTGTTAGAAAGGAAGCTATATGAACGAATCAACTATCAACACAGTGCTATTTGATTTAGATGGCACGTTAATCAATACAAATGAATTAATTATTGCTTCATTTCAGCATACGCTGGATCATTATTATCCTGGTCAGTACAGTCGTGAGGATATCCTTCATTTTATTGGTCCATCACTGTTTGATACATTTTCTGCGATGGACCCGAACCTGACGGATGACATGATTCAGATGTATCGGACGTTTAATCATGAACAGCATGATCTGCTTGTGACTGAGTATGAGACGGTTATAGATACGTTGAAAATCCTTCAGGATCGAGGATTTAAGCTCGGAATTGTTACAACGAAGATACGTGATACGGTCTTAATGGGATTGAAGCTGACAGGTTTAGAGCCATTCTTTGAGGTGATTGTGACACTGGATGATGTACAAAATGAGAAGCCGCATCCGGAACCAGTCCAGCTGGCTTTATCCAAACTTGGCAGTGATCCACATGAAGCGGTGATGGTCGGTGATAATTATCACGACATTTTGTCTGGTCAAGCGGCAGGGACAAAAACGGCAGGTGTCGCTTGGTCCATTAAGGGAGAAGAGGCTCTTTTAAAGCATCGCCCTGATTTCATGCTGAAGAAAATGAGTGATCTCTTGGCGATTGTTGGAGCTGATTAAGTTGAGAAAAACAGATCGTTATCCTGTAAAAGGGGTCAATTCGCTTAGACAAGTCTATCGGACGGTCCCCTTTTTCAAAGTTGTGAAAAACTTTATCTTTATTCAATTGGCAAGGTACACGCCCTTTATGGGAATGAAAAACTGGATTTATCGGACTTTCCTTCGTATGAAAGTCGGCGAGGATACGGCGTTTGCCTTAATGGTTATGGTTGATCTGATGTTTCCTGAGAAAATTACTGTCGGTCGAAATAGTGTGATCGGCTATAACACGACCATCTTGTCCCATGAGTATTTGATTAAAGAGTACAGACTTGGGGAAGTCTATATTGGTGATGAAGTCTTAATTGGAGCAAATTCAACCATTCTGCCTGGAGTGACGATCGGTGATGGTGCGATCGTATCGGCGGGTACACTTGTTCATAAGGATGTCCCAGCAGGCTCCTTTGTTGGAGGAAATCCAATGCGCATGATTTATTCGAAAGAACAAATGGAAGCACGTCAATCTACGTCTGCTGAGTAGCTCGGCAGACTTTTTTGTTGACATTCTGCCATGGTGTAACTATAATGATTACAACAGAGGTGAGAAAACATGAAAATCAGCAGCAGATTTACTGTCGCTGTCCATATTCTGGCCTTGCTATCACTTGAAAAAGGATCATTACAGACATCGGAGGATATCGCAGGAAGTGTGAATACAAACCCAGTGGTCATCCGCCGCATTATGAGTAAATTAAAAAAAGCAGGCCTAATCTCAACGAGTCTTGGCAAAGGTGGTTCTCAGTTGAACCGCAGTGAAGACGACATCACACTGCTCGATTTGTATAAAGCGGTTGAAGTCGTGGATGAGGGGGAATTGTTTCAAATCCATGAAAGCCCAAATCCTGACTGTCCGATCGGGGCAAATATTCAAGCGGTACTCGAATTAATTTTGTGCCGCGCCCAAAGTGCGATGGAGCAAGTGCTTGCTGAGATCAAATTAAGTGAACTAACGCAGGTGTTAATCAAAAAAATTGGATGATCTATTCAATTTTTTTTACCTCTGTTGTAACTTAATTAGTTACACCTCTCGTTATAAAAATAAAACCATATTGTAGGAGGAGTTAACATGAAAATTGGAATCATTGGCGCAACAGGTAAAGCAGGACAAGAAATTTTAAAAGAGGCTCAATCAAGAGGACATGAAGTGACGGCAATCGTCCGAGATGCACAAAAGGTGACAGATACATCAGTAGCCGTTTTAGAGAAGGATGTGTTTCACTTGGAGGCAGAAGACATCAAAGGTTTTGATGTCATCGTGAATGCATTTGGCGCACCTGCTGGACAAGAGCATCTTCACGTAGAGGCTGGGAAAAAGCTCATTGATATCTTGAAAGAGGCACCAGACACTCGTTTAATCGTTGTGGGCGGAGCAGGCAGTCTATTTGTAGATGACGCCAAAACAATGAGGCTTGTTGACACACCAGAGTTTCCAAAAGAATACATCGCCACTGCTTCACAGCAAGGAGAAAACCTAAAGGATCTTCAAAAGACCGAAGGATTAAAATGGACATTCCTCAGTCCAGCTGCATTCTTTGACCCAGCAGGCAAACGCACAGGTTCTTATGTGAAAGGAAAAGACCATCTAATTGTCAATTCAAAGGGTGACAGCTATGTGAGCTATGCTGACTATGCCATTGCGCTAGTTGATGAAATTGAGCAGGCTGCCCATGTTGGAGAACGATTTACTGTTATATCTGAAGCTGAATAGGAAGAGAAAAAGCCCCGCTGAAGAGCGGGGTTTTATGCTTTAATGATCATCGCTTGACTGCCCATCTGTTTCCAAGAATCCTCAAACTGGTCACGATCGACTCGTTGATTCTTTTCTCCGTACGGGTTATTCAAGTAGACGTACTCCTCGTCGTAGCCTGTGATGACGACGCTATGCACATTAAAGCTCACATCTATTTTGCCATTTGGTGTATTCCATGTTTCGATGTTATCTGTTTTGTCAAAGGTGGATGTCGTAATCACCCATACAGGGTAGCCCTTTTCAAGTGATTGGTAGATGGCCTTTTTGACAGGCTTTCCAGTTAAGTCGACGACTTGATCACCCGCATATTTTTTCGCAAGTTGATAAATAGGTTCATGGTATACGCCAAGACCTGGCCCATTCTCCATATCGCCTACAAACCCATCATTCGGGTCTCCTTTTAAACCATTCTCATAATTTAGTGGAACGCGCTTGATTTCATTTGCCAATGTGTTTTTTGTCACTCGCTCATAGCCGCTGTAATGAAGCAGCATCGCTAAGCTTGTGACTTCGCAGCCGTTATATAGCTTTGGTGCATCCATTTGATTATAGAGGATGACATCCATGGCTTTTTTGCTTCCTTTTAAAGACTGGTGTGTGGCATCCGTTTTTTTCGTTGAACGTGTCTCTTCTGCCGCAAGTGCGGTTTCGTTTTCTTTTGCTGCTTCGTGTGGCGAAGCTGTTTTTTTGACTTGGTCGATTTGTGAAACATAAATAAAGCCGAAATAAACAAGACATGCGCACAATAAAGTTAAGGTTAATGTCTGGATGAACTTCACTGTAATCTCCTGTGTTATTCAATATTTTTATGTATTATAGCACGTTCCTTCATTGAATATGTAGAAAAGGTTCAGGTGTCACTTGAATGTAATAATTCCACAAAATTTTAATGAAAATAGAGAGAAAATAAAAATGATTGATTTAATCACTTTATTTTGTTAGCATATTATCATATTAGCGAACTAAAGGATTCGGAATTTTTCGTTTTAATGTGTTGGAGGTGCGGAAGAACATGTTTATGTTTGAGAAACCATATGGTATGCGGGATTCATTGCCAGGATTGTATGAGACGAAGAAAAAAGTGAGACATTCATTAACAGAGGTCATGAATGGCTGGGGTTACCGTTTGATGGAGACACCAACGCTTGAATTTTACGATACAGTCGGTGTTCAATCGGCGATTACAGATACACAGCTATTTAAGCTCCTTGATCAAAACGGTCAAACCCTTGTGCTGAGACCTGATATGACGGGGCCGATTGCAAGAGTGGCGGCTTCAAAGCTTCATGAGCAGGCGTATCCACTTCGGGTTGGTTATGCAGCCAATGTGTTCCGGGCTCAGGAAAGAGAAGGCGGAAGACCATCTGAATTTGAGCAGGTCGGAATTGAATTGATTGGTGATGGTTCAATTAGCGCAGACGCTGAAGTCATTGCGCTTGTCGTATTTGCATTAAAAAATGCCGGGCTTCAATCCTTCAAAATAGCGATCGGGCATGTTGCTTTAGCCGAGACGTTATTTGTAGATGTACTGGGAAATACAGAGCGTGCAAACGTCCTTCGGCGATTTTTATATGAAAAGAATTATGTGGGATACCGGCAGCATGTAAAGCAATTACCCCTCTCATCGATCGATAAAATGAGGCTGTTACAGCTTTTAGATTTACGCGGCGGCGAGGAAGTTACGCAGCAGGCAGAGGAAATCGTGGTTTCACAAGAGGGAAAAGAGGTGCTCGCTGAGTTAAAAGCACTTTGGGAGACACTTGAAGATTACGGCTGTACAGAATATATCCGTTTAGACTTAAGCATGGTCAGTCATATGAGCTACTACACAGGCATTTTGTTTGAAGTATTTGCAGATCATGTTGGGTCTGTCATCGGGAGTGGAGGAAGGTATGATCAATTACTTGCTCATTTTGATGCACCTGCACCAGCTACAGGGTTCGGTCTTCGCTTAGACCGCCTTCTTGAAGCGCTAGATGCAAAAGAAATCAATGAACCGCAGGAGGCTGTGATTTTTAGTAAAGAACAAAGACTAGAAGCTTTTGCTTTTGCAGAAAAGGAGCGGTCAAAGGGGAAAAAGATCGTCCTGCAAGACTTAGCCGGTATTGAAAATATTGACGCGATGACCAAGGCATTTGAGCAAGTGACTTATTTTATCGGCGCTAGAAAGGAAGAGCAAAATGGGTAAAGTGTTGACGATGGCGATGCCAAAGGGCCGGATATTTGAAGAAGCAGCAGGGCTGTTAAGGCAGGCGGGGTATCAGCTGCCAGAGGAATTCGAGGATTCAAGAAAGTTAATCATTGATGTACCGGAAGAAAACCTCCGCTTTATTTTAGCCAAGCCAATGGATGTGACGACTTACGTAGAGCACGGTGTGGCGGATGTTGGTATTGCAGGGAAGGATGTCATGCTCGAAGAAGCTCGTGATGTATACGAAGTGCTCGATTTAAACATCAGCAAATGTCATTTAGCCGTTGCCGGATTACCAGGAGCCAGCTGGGGCGGTGTCGCGCCGCGTGTGGCAACGAAGTACCCAAACGTAGCCTCGTCCTATTTTAGAGAGCAAGGTGAGCAGGTAGAAATCATTAAGCTGAATGGTTCCATTGAATTAGCACCGCTCATCGGCCTTGCCGACCGAATTGTTGACATTGTCTCCACAGGTCAAACGCTGAAGGAAAATGGACTTGTCGAAACTGAACATATTTGTGATATTACGTCACGTTTTATTGTCAATCCTGTGAGCTACCGGATGAAGGATGCGGTGATCGATGAAATGGCGCAGCGTCTGGCAAGAATCATTGAAGGGGAAGGGGAGGAATCATCATGAACATCACCTATATACAAGAAGGTGAGACAGACACTCTCTCACTTAAGCGGTCTTTAGATACAGGAACGGAAGAGCAGCGTCAGGCTGTTCAGCGCATTATTCAAGAAGTGAGAAAAAATGGTAATGAAGCCGTACGGTCATTTACGAAACAATTTGACGGTGTATCCATTGAAGAGCCGCTTGTGACGGAGGATGAAATGGCAAGGTCCTACGAACGTTTGGAGCCGGAGATGATTCAGATTATCCAAACGGCTATCCGTCATATTCGAACATACCACGAGCGTCAGCTGACATCCTCTTGGTTTTATCACCAGCAGGACGGATCGATGCTCGGACAAAAGGTGACGCCGCTCGATGCGGTCGGTGTGTATGTCCCCGGCGGAACAGCCGCCTATCCTTCATCGGTTTTAATGAATGTGATCCCGGCACTTGTCGCTGGCGTTGAACGAATTGTCCTTGTGACACCACCAGGGAAAGACGGCCGTCTGTCTGATGCTGTACTAGTTGCCGCAAAGGAATTGGGTATTTCAGAAATGTACAAAATGGGCGGTGCGCAGGCGATTGCGGCTCTTGCCTATGGAACTGACAACATCCAGCCTGTTGATAAAATCACAGGTCCAGGAAACATTTATGTAGCACTTGCAAAGCGAGAGGTATTTGGTCAGGTTGATATCGATATGATTGCGGGTCCAAGTGAAATTGCTGTCCTGGCAGACGAAACGGCACTTGCGCATGAGGTGGCGGCTGATTTGCTTTCGCAGGCAGAGCACGATGCGTTAGCATCCAGTATTTTGGTGACACCGTCTAAGGCACTTGCTGAAAAAGTGCAGGCTGAGGTGCAGGCACAGCTGGACACTTTGCCAAGAAAATCAATCGCAGCACAATCCATACAAGATCATGGCCGTATTTACGTGACAGAATCAATTGATCGTGCAGTAGATGTCGTGAACCAATTAGCGCCAGAGCACTTAGAAGTGCTGACCGCTTATCCAGAATCGTTTCTTGGTCAAATCAAGCATGCAGGGGCGATTTTCTTAGGGCGTTATAGTCCAGAGCCAGTGGGAGATTATTTCGCAGGACCGAATCACGTGCTGCCAACAAATGGAACAGCTAGATTCTCAAGCCCGCTAAGCGTGACCGATTTTCAAAAGAAAACGAGCATTATTTCATACAGTAAAGAAGCCTTTGAGACACATAGGGAAAGCATTGCGGCTTTTGCAAGATTAGAAGGGCTTGAAGCGCATGCAAGGTCGATTGAAGCGAGAAAGCGGGAGGAATCAAAATGAGACAGGCGGAAACTGCGAGACAAACAAATGAAACGAACATTTCGTTAGCGTTAGAGATTGATGGAGAAGGAAAAGCGGATATTCAGACAGATGTCCCTTTTATGACGCACATGCTTGATTTATTTACGAAGCATGGACATTTTAATTTGACTGTAGATGCGAAAGGAGATACAGATGTCGATGATCACCACACAACAGAAGATATCGGCATCGTGCTTGGGCAAATGTTTAAGGAAGCATTAGGTGATAAAAAAGGAATCAAGCGGTACGGATCTAGCTTTGTTCCAATGGATGAAACCCTTGCCCAGGTCGTAGTCGACCTAAGCAATCGTCCTCATTTGGAAATGAGAGCGGTCTTCCCGAGTCAAAAGGTCGGCACCTTTGATACGGAGCTCGTTCATGAGTTTCTATGGAAATTTGCCCTTGAAGCCCGTATGAACCTCCATGTGATCGTTCACTACGGAACCAATACGCACCATATGATTGAAGCGATTTTTAAAGCGATGGCACGTGCCCTAGATGAAGCAACAACCATTGATCCGCGTGTGAAAGGGATTCCTTCGACAAAGGGGATGCTCTAATGATCGGA
The DNA here is from genome assembly GCF_056838025.1 of Bacillus sp. MC1252. Classification (NCBI taxonomy): domain Bacteria; kingdom Bacillati; phylum Bacillota; class Bacilli; order Caryophanales; family Bacillaceae; genus Bacillus; species Bacillus sp. MC1252. Next base: position 3,091,104 of record NZ_CM166369.1, on the reverse strand, counting down.
GTCATTGATTATGGGATGGGAAATTTGTTTAGTGTATCAAAAGCGCTGGAACGAGCTGGCGCCCCTTATATTGTTTCCTCTGAAGTGGAGGAGCTCAACAAGGCAGATGCTTATATTTTGCCAGGGGTGGGGTCGTTTCGTGATGCGATGCGGCTGCTAAGACAGACGGGACTTGAGGCGTTTATCCATCAAGTCGTGCAGGAAGGAAAGCTGTTATTTGGCATTTGTCTTGGCATGCAGCTGTTGTTTGAAGAAAGTGAAGAGGCAGGACTGACAAAAGGATTGGGGCTGTTAAAAGGACGTGTCGTTCTTTTAAAGGATGGCGATCAGGACGGACAAAGGCTGAAGGTACCTCATATGGGGTGGAACGAGCTCGCATTTCATCAGCCGTCTCCATTATTTGACGGTGTGCCGGAAGGGTTTGCGTACTTTGTTCACTCTTATTATGTGAGTGACATGAATATAGAAGAGCAATTGGCAAGCGCGGCCTATGGCGTACAAGTACCAGCAGTTGTTGGAAAGGGGAATGTGCTTGGGGCACAGTTTCACCCTGAAAAAAGCAGTACAACGGGAATGGCACTGCTCAAACAGTTTATTCAATTAGCAAAAGAACAGAGGGTGAACAAATGAGTGAATTTACACTGTATCCAGCGATTGATATGAGAAATGGCAAATGTGTACGACTTGTGCAAGGAGACTATGATCAAGAAACCATTTATGGAGATTCACCGCTAGATATGGCCGCGCGGTTTGCAAATGAAGGAGCGAAATGGATTCATCTCGTTGATCTAGATGGTGCAAAAGCTGGAAAGCGCGTCAATCATGAGCATGTGCTGGCGATTGCTTCCTCCTTAGATGTGAATGTACAAATAGGCGGCGGCATTCGGACAGAAGAGGACGTTGAATTTTATTTGAGCAATGGCGTATCTAGAGTCATTCTTGGCAGTTCTGCTGTTTCTAACCCAGCCTTTGTGAAAAAAATGCTTGCACAATATGGTGAGAAAATAGCGATTGGAATTGATGCACGAAATGGCTTTGTATCGACTGAAGGCTGGCTTGAAACGTCGAAAGTGAAGGCAGAGGAACTTGGCAAGGAACTGGCTAAGGAAGGTGCAGAGGTCTTTATTTTCACCGATATTCAAATGGATGGCATGCTCTCTGGTCCCAATGTGGAAAGTACGGTCCGATTAGCAGAAGCGACCAGAAAACAAGTCATCGCCTCAGGTGGAGTCAGTGCTGTCGCTGATATTCAAAAGCTGTCAGTGCAAAAGCATGCCGGTGTTTCTGGTGCGATCATTGGCAAGGCGCTTTACACGAAGCAGTTTACTTTAGCAGAAGCGTTTGAAGGGATTGACAGCATATGATGACAAAACGTATCATCCCATGTCTCGATGTGAAGGAAGGGCGTGTTGTCAAAGGTGTACAATTTCTAGGCTTAAAGGATGCAGGTGATCCTGTAGAATTAGCGCAGATCTATGATGAGGAAGGCGCGGATGAACTCGTCTTTCTTGATATTTCAGCCTCTCATGAAGGACGAAAAACGATGGTGGATGTGGTCAAGCAAGTAGCGTCCACTCTTGCTATACCGTTTACGGTGGGCGGCGGGATTAACCATCTTGATGACATGAAGCGTATATTAAGAGCGGGTGCAGACAAAGTATCGGTGAACACAGCGGCTGTTTTAAGGCCAGAGCTGATTTCAGAAGGAGCCGATTTTTTTGGTTCTCAATGCATCGTCGTCGCGATCGATGCGAAGTACGATGAAGAGAAAAAAGCATACATGGTCTATACCCACGGAGGGCGCCGTAAAACGGAAATAGAAGTCAGCGACTGGGCGAAAGAAGCAGTGCTGAGAGGAGCAGGGGAGATCTTGCTGACAAGCATGGATGCCGATGGTGAGAAAACAGGCTTTGATCATCGTCTGACGAAGTTTGTGTCAGAAGCAGTCACAGTGCCAGTCATTGCCTCTGGAGGCGCGGGCAATGCGCAGCATATGCTGGAGGCTTTTACAAAAGGAGAAGCTGATGCAGCATTAGCAGCCTCCATATTCCATTATAAAGAGACCTCGATTCAAGAGGTGAAGACATACTTGAGAGAACACGGGGTGAAGGTCAGATGAAACAGGCAAACGAATTAACTTTTAATGAGGCAGGCCTGATTCCTGCGATTGTACAGGATGAACAGAGCAAGGAAGTGCTGACGCTTGCGTATATGAATCAAGAATCCTATGAAAAAACGTTGGAAACAGGCGAAACATGGTTTTTTAGCCGTTCGCGAAATGAGCTTTGGCACAAAGGCGCCACATCTGGACATACCCAGCAAGTCACATCCATTCGCTATGACTGTGATAAGGACGCTCTGCTTGTACTCGTGGCACCAAGTGGCCCAGCGTGCCATACTGGCAGCTATAGCTGTTTTTCGGAAGAAGGCGTGAAGCCCCAAAGCGAAAAGCAGGACCGCTTTGCCATTTTAAATGAACTTGAACAGGTCATTGCAAAGCGTCAGGCAGAAATGCCAGAAGGAGCTTATACAACCTATCTATTTGAAAAAGGGGTCGATAAAATCCTGAAAAAGGTAGGGGAAGAAGCTTCCGAGGTCATCATCGCAGCGAAAAACCGTGATCAGGAAGAGTTGAAATGGGAAACAGCCGACCTCCTATATCACCTCCTTGTGTTATTACGTGAGCAGCAATTGCCGCTAGATGATGTATTAAAGGTATTAAAAAAGCGTCACCAAGGTGAATGAAAAGCCGGGGACACTCCTGGCTTTTTGCTTTTGAGTGAAAAACAAATCCTTCCTTTTCTTTTGTTCTATGTGACGACTCGTGAAGTATGTTATACTACACACGGTACACTGTTCGAAATGGAGGGTATCGGTGAGTAAATACACTTCTCAAAATCATCACACACAAGTCGTCCAACTATTCCAAGATGGGCATTACTTTTTTCATAAAGGTCTAAAAGCATATAGAGAAAGAAATCTGCCAAAGGCAGTTAAGCTGATACAGCGGGCTATTGTACTTGAGCCTGAAAATGTAGAAATGCTGTCACAGCTTGCCATTATTTATACTGAAATGGGTCATTACCAACAATCAAATGAACTGCTTGATTTCATCCTCGAACACGTAGATGAAAACATGTCAGAGTGTCACTATTTTAAAGCGAATAATTATGCCAATCTCGGACTTTTTCAAGAGGCCTATAAGTCAGCCACTGCTTATGCTGCTTTGGAAGAGGATGGGGAATTTACGGATGAAAATGATGATCTTCTCGACCTGCTCGATATGAGTGACGAAGAGGACGAAGATTTTCCTTATGATCAGGATGACCTGATTGTGAAGCAGGATCAAGCGAATCATTTGTTAGAAAGCGGCAGGCTTGACGAAGCTATTGAGATGCTAGAACAGATGATTGTTGAGTATCCAGAATTTTGGTCAGCTTATAATAATCTCGCTTTGGCCTATTTTTATTCTGGTCAGATTCATCAAGCGAAAGAGACGTTGAACCGGGTCCTTCATGAAAATCCCGGTAATCTGCATGCCCTTTGCAACCAGCTCGTGTTCTATCATTATGAAAAAGAAGAAGAGAAGGTCAACGTGTTAGCGAAGCAATTAACGCACGTGTATCCAATATTAAGTGAACAGCGTTATAAGCTTGGTGCGACATTTGCCCTCGTTGGAGAATTTGAATGGGCCTTTAAATGGCTTTATTCTTTGTATAAAACAGGCTTTCAGGGAGATAGTACATTTTTATACTGGCTTGCCAGTGCAGCCTATCAAACGGGCCACAAAACGCTGGCACAAACCGTTTGGGATAAGATGGTAGAAGAAGATATAGATGCAGATGAAATCAAGCCGTGGCAGGATAAACCAGAGGAGACTGAACCAATGGTCTCAATTGAGGAACGGCTAACTGCGTACTATGTCAGTAAACAAAAAGGTGAACGAGACGTTCTGCAGTCTGTCCTTGATGCCCGCGCAGCGAAAACAGCCTTTGAACAGCAATTCATCGAGCTGCTTTTATATGAAGATCAAATGGAAGAACGGTCTTTTTCAGGAGATGCGCTCTTCGCAAAACAGGCGGCATCCGCTTTGGAAAAAGCCGTGCAGCCTGATAACCACATGCCATATTTTTGGTTATTCCATATTATTCAGCAGGCACGTGCTTCTGGTGTAGATAAGAAAAATGCGCCTGCATGGGCAGCAGCTTCTTATTACCTATGGATGAATGAACAAGAAGAATCACCCGTCAGTAAAAAAGAGGTAGCGTCCTCTTTTCAGATCAGCGTTCAGACACTGTCTAAATATGAAAATGTCATTTATACGTTCATCGACTAATAGGTAAATAGATTCATAGAATAGCAGCATGACCCAAAAGGTCATGTCAGCGTGTAGACAAACCCTCGCATTCTTTGTCAGTCCTGCGTGCCGGTGCTCACGAATGTCAAATTCGCTCCGCTCCGGTACTCGTCTTTCCTAGACTTCAAAGGTTTTCTATCACGCTGAAAAGAAGACAAAGGGCTAAAATGAAGATCATTTTAGCCCTTTGTCAACAATCTGGCATGACCTAAAGGTCATGCTTTTTTCTTGGATAAAAAGGTGGGATTTGCAAGGATTTGGCGAAGTATGACAATCACGACATGTTTTTGAAACATAAATGTAATAAAAATATTAGCTCATTTTGTCGATGTCTCATGTATAATGAAAATCGTGGATTAAAACAAAGACATATATTTAGATATTTTACTATACATAATGAAACACCTAGTGATAGAAACAATCTGGTCAACATCTGACTGATCAATCAGGAAGAAAGACATAGAGAGCACAGATTGGTCGCAGAGAATTTGCTGCTTTCTAATGTCGCTTGGGAAATTGTCAAAGGAGGAACTATTCGTGAAAAAGTTTATCACTTTCGGTTTAGCTTCGGTGATCGGAGCGAGCGGTTTATTTATCCCATTTACTCATGAAGCAAATGCACAGGACTTTGAACAAAAGAAACAAGAACTAGACAGCAAGCAATCTGAGGTAAACAAGAATCTTCAAAAGAAAAAAGAAGAGCTTTCAAAACTTGAAGCAAAACAAGAGGCACTTGCACTAAAGCTGAAAGAAATTGACGAGAAAGCTTTAAAAACAAGTGATCAAATCGAAGAAAAACAAGCAGAAAATGAAAAAACAAAAAAAGAAATCAAAGCACTGAAAAAAGAAATTGCTGATACAGAAAAACGTATTGAAGAAAGAAACGAATTTTTGAAAAAGCGTGTACGTGCGCTTCAAGAAAACGGCGGTTCTACGAAATACATAGATGTATTACTAGGAGCAAAAAGCTTTAGCGATTTCATCAGCCGTGCAGGTGCTGTATCTACACTAATCAACGCAGACAGCGAAATCATTAAAGAGCAAGAAAGAGATAAAGCTGAACTCCAAAAGTCTGAAAACGAATTAAACACAAAGCTTGAAGATGTTCAAAAGACACTTGCAAAGCTTGAAACACTTCAAACGGACTTGAATAAACAGCTTGATGAAAAAGACAAGCTATTCAAGCAAGTGAAAAAGCAAAAAGGAAGTGCTTCTTCTGAAATCAGTGAATTAAACAGCCAGGCTAACAGCATTGCATCTGAAAAAGACGCAACAGTTGCTGCACAAAAGCAAGCTGAAAAAGAAGCAAGAGAAGCAGCTCAAAAAGCAAAAGAAGAAAAAGCACAAAGACAGCAGCGTCAAGCTAGTGTTCAAACAGAAGACAACAGCTCAAATAACGATAGCAGCCCGTCTTCAAATAACAGTGGATCATCTAATAACAACAGCAGTTCACCAAGCAAGAAGCCATCTTCTGGCGGTGGATCACCTGTCAGCAATAACGTAGGCGGAATCGAAGGTGCCATCAGCACAGGTTCTACCATTGTTGGACAATCTCCATATAAATGGGGCGGCGGCAGATCACAGGCCGATATTAACGCACGTCGTTTTGACTGTTCTTCATTCGTCCGCTGGGCATTCGCATCAGCAGGCATCAACCTTGGACCAGTTGGCGGAACAACAACAGATACGCTTGTAGGTAAAGGAAGAGCTGTAAGTGCATCTGACATGAAACGCGGAGACCTTGTGTTCTTTGATACGTATAAAGTAAATGGACACGTTGGTATTTACTTAGGAAACGGTACATTCTTGAACGATAACAGCTCCCATGGTGTTTCAGTTGATTCAATGAGTAATCCTTATTGGAAGAGATATTTCAATGGCGTTGTAAGAAGAGTCGTTGAATAAATCACTACTTTGTATATAACCGTAAACAGGCTTCCTTAAACAGCAGTTTAAGGAAGCTTTTTCTTTTTTTGAAGATATGAGCAAATGATTCGCTTATTCCCCGCAGATTTAATAGGATATGGGTAAGGAATAAAAGCTAAGAATGGAAATGATGCTTTCTGTCATGAATGGAAGCATCACCCAAGGGCATTCTAATAGGAAATGCTAGCAGCAATTGAAGAGGGAGTGACAGTTGTGTCAGAAGAAAAAATCTACGATACGATCATCATTGGAGCGGGTCCTGCCGGAATGACAGCCGCTGTTTATACATCACGGGGAAATCTTTCAACATTAATGATTGAAAGAGGAATTCCAGGCGGACAAATGGCGAATACCGAAGATGTTGAGAACTATCCTGGCTTTGAAAGCATTTTAGGGCCGGAACTTTCAAATAAAATGTTTGAGCATGCGAAGAAATTCGGTGCGGAGTATGCGTATGGCGATATTAAAGAAATTGTTGACGGTGAAGAGTACAAAATCGTCAAAGCCGGTTCAAAAGAATACAAAGGGCGCTCTGTCATTATTGCAGCAGGTGCTGAATACAAAAAAATCGGTGCACCAGGTGAAAAAGAGCTTGGCGGCCGCGGCGTATCATACTGTGCAGTATGTGACGGTGCCTTCTTTAAAAACAAAGAGCTTGTTGTGATTGGCGGCGGAGACTCTGCGGTAGAAGAGGGTGTTTACCTCACACGCTTTGCATCAAAAGTAACGATTGTCCATAGACGCGACAAACTTCGTGCCCAAAGCATCTTACAAGCACGTGCCTTTGATAACGAAAAAATCGACTTCATGTGGAATAAAACCGTAAAACAGATTAATGAAGAAAACGGAAAAGTCGGCAGTGTGACATTAATTGATACCGTGACAGGTGAAGAAGAAGACTTCAAAACAGACGGCGTCTTTATCTACATCGGTATGCTGCCACTTTCTAAACCATTTGAAAACCTAGGGATTACAAATAAAGAAGGCTATATTGAGACAAACGAAAGAATGGAAACAAGAGTAGAAGGCATTTTCGCAGCTGGTGACATTCGTGAAAAAACACTTCGTCAAATTGTCACAGCAACAGGTGACGGAAGTATTGCAGCACAGAGCGCACAGCATTATGTAGAAGAGCTTGCTGAAAAGCTAAAAGCAGCGAAATAAACGGCTGTCGTAAATCCTTAATATAGCGTCACGGGCTTTTAACTGGAATGTAACACGGGTGAAACAATTATCCGTTATGATAAAGCTAGTAATTGACCCCCTTTTATAAAGAATATATGTTTGGCACGGATGTGAATCCGTGTCCTTTTTTTGCATAAAATCAGAAATTCACGAGATGTTCACAAATGACGCATGGAGAACCGTTAGATGTTGTAAAATGAAGAGTAGAGAAATTGGACGTGACATCATTCAGACGAAAACCTGTCTATTTTCGGTGAAGAACGGGCATGTTCATTGTGGGAGTCAGGATGAACCTGTATAATAAGAAAAAGACATATAAGAGTAGGTGACAGCTGATGCAACGAGTAACCAATTGTGTGCTGCATCACGAAGATCAAGTTCTCTTGCTGCAAAAGCCAAGACGCGGCTGGTGGGTAGCACCCGGCGGCAAAATGGAAAGCGGAGAATCGGTCAAGGATTCAGTCGTTCGAGAGTATAGAGAAGAAACAGGCATTTATATTTTAAATCCGCAGCTAAAAGGTGTTTTTACCTTTATCATAAAAGAAGGCGATCAAATCGTTCAAGAGTGGATGATGTTCACCTTTATGGCAGATTCATTTACCGGGAAAAACGTGACAGAATCAGAGGAAGGTATTTTAAAATGGCATGACGTACAGGATGTGCCTAGTTTGCCGATGGCTCCTGGAGATTCCCATATTCTTGACTTCATGCTAAAGGGAAAAGGACTTCTCCACGGCACTTTTACGTATACACCCGATTTTGAACTAATTGCTTATCGGTTAGATCCTCAAGGAGACTAATAAATGAACCGTTTTCATAAAGAAGGAGAGGGAGCAGGCATGAATACGCACAAACAAGATGATATTCAGCTTGTGATTATTACAGGAATGTCAGGTGCAGGGAAAACCGTTGCCATTCAAAGCTTTGAAGACTTAGGTTACTTCTGTGTGGATAACTTACCACCATCACTTTTACCGAAGTTTCTAGAGCTTATGAAGGAATCGAATTCAAAGATGAGCAAGGTGGCTCTTGTGATGGATTTGCGCGGCCGCGAATTCTTTGATAGCTTAGTTGCTGCCTTAGATGAAATGAATGATATCGGCTGGATCACACCAAGGATTCTATTTTTAGATGCAAACGATAAGGTGCTTGTCTCAAGATACAAAGAAACGAGACGTTCGCATCCCCTTGCAACAACAGGACTGCCGCTCGAAGGTATTGCAATGGAGCGCGAGCTGTTAGAGGAGTTAAAAGGCCGATCTCAAATGATTTTTGACACATCGGATCTGAAACCAAAACAGCTTCGAGAAAAAATTGTCACACACTTTGCCACCAATCAAGGGCAGGTGTTTACAGTGAATGTGATGTCATTTGGCTTTAAATATGGTCTGCCGATTGATGCTGATCTTGTATTTGATGTGAGATTCCTACCGAACCCTTACTATATTGAGAGCATGCGTCCACAGACTGGAAACGATGAAGAAGTGCGCTCCTATGTGATGAAATGGAGTGAAACGCAAAGGTTCACAGAGAAATTAATCGATCTTCTCAGCTTTATGCTTCCGTCCTATAAACGAGAAGGAAAAAGCCAGCTTGTGATCGCCATTGGCTGTACGGGCGGCCAGCATCGATCTGTGACGCTCGCTAACTATTTAGCGGAGTATTTTAAAAACGATTACTATACACATGTCACTCACCGGGACATTGAAAAGAGAAGCAGAAAATAGATGACGACACTACCAAAGGTTGTCATTCTCGGCGGCGGTACTGGCTTATCTGTATTGCTCAGAGGGCTAAAAACAAAACCAGTGGATATTACCGCCATTGTAACGGTTGCTGATGATGGGGGCAGCTCAGGCAGACTGCGCCATGATTTGAATATTCCGCCTCCAGGCGATATTCGAAATGTACTTGCGGCACTCTCTGATGTTGAACCGCTTGTAGAAGATTTATTTCAGCACCGTTTTAACAAAGGGAATGACTTAACAGGCCACTCTCTCGGCAACCTCATTCTTGCGGCTATGACAAATATAACCGGTGATTTTTTTCATGCCGTCACAGAAATGAGCAAGGTCTTAAATGTGAGAGGAAAAGTATTGCCAGCAGCGAATTCAAGTGTTGTTCTTCACGCGGAATTAGAAAATGGGCAAGTGGTGACTGGAGAATCTAAAATCCCAACCTATGGGGAAAGGATTAAACGAGTGTTCCTCACACCAAATACGATTGAGCCGCTCCAAGATTCCATTCAAGTCATCCGTGAAGCTGATTTGATCGTCATTGGACCTGGCAGCTTATATACGAGTATTTTGCCGAACTTGCTTGTACCGCATATTGGAGAAGAAGTGATTCGCTCTAAGGCGAAAAAAGTGTATATTTGTAATGTCATGACGCAGCCGGGGGAAACGCTTTCCTACAGTGCAGCTGATCATGTGCAGGCATTAAACGATCATATGGATCGACCGTTCATTGATATCATTTTTGTGAACAATAAAGAAATTCCAGAAGAAATCAAAGCAAAATATGCAGAAGAACAGGCGCAGCCTGTACAGTTCGACACCGATGTACTCAAAGCAATGGGACTGGAAGTCATCCCTGGAGAAATCATTACATATGACCAACATGTGATTCGTCACGACACGCTCAAGGTGGCCTCACTGCTCGTCGACCTGCTGCATCAGAAAAAATAGGAATGGGGGTGGCAAGGATGTCATTTGCATCCGAAACAAAAAAAGAGCTGACTAATCTGGACGTGAAGGACTGCTGCTCAAAAGCAGAGCTTTCTGCCCTCATCCGTATGAACGGTTCATTATCTTTCTCTAATCGAAAATTGATTATAGATATACAGACAGAGAACGCAGCCATTGCACGACGCATTTATACGCTGCTTAAAAAGAAATATGACGTGACAGTCGAGCTGCTCGTCCGTAAGAAAATGAGATTAAAAAAGAATAATGTGTATATTGTCAGACTGGTAGAACGAGCGAAAACCATTTTAGAGGATTTGAAAATATTAGGTGAACAATTTGTATTTGAGCGCAATATTTCAGAAGAACTTGTGAAGAAAAGATGCTGCAAGCGCTCCTATATGAGAGGTGCTTTTTTAGCAGGCGGTTCTGTGAATAATCCAGAAACGTCTTCCTATCACCTTGAGATTTTTTCGCTATACAAAGAACATAATGATGCCCTTTGTGAGCTGATGAATCAATTTCATCTCAACAGTAAAACACTTGAGCGCAAAAAAGGGTATATTACGTACATGAAAGAAGCTGAAAAAATTACGGAATTTCTAAGTGTTGTGGGCGCCCATAACTCATTGCTTCGCTTTGAAGACGTGCGAATCGTCCGTGATATGAGGAATTCCGTGAACCGGCTCGTCAATTGTGAAACAGCAAACTTGAATAAAACGATCGGTGCCTCACTGCGTCAGGTCGAAAACATTCAATTCATTGATGAAAAAATTGGACTGGATGCTCTGCCGGATAAACTGCGTGAAATTGCGAAACTGCGAGTCGACTATCAAGAAGTCACGCTGAAGGAACTTGGCGAAATGGTGGAAAGCGGCAAGATCAGCAAATCAGGCATTAACCACCGCTTAAGAAAGCTAGATCAAATTGCAGAACAATTACGAAACGGACAAGCTGTTACACTTAAATAGGGAAATAAAAAAGGGAGGCAGATCATATGGTGGAAAAAACGGTCACAATCCAGCTGAAAACAGGTTTACAGGCACGTCCAGCTGCTTTATTCGTACAAGAAGCCAATCGCTTTGGTGCGGATATTTTTCTAGAGAAAGATGGGAAAAAGGTCAATGCGAAGAGCATTATGGGTCTCATGAGTCTTGCGATCAGCTCTGGGGTCACTGTCAAACTGATTGCAGATGGTGCGGATGAACAGGAAGCCATTGATGCGTTAACGGATTTTATCAATCAAGAAAACTGAGTCTCTTCACAGGCTCAGTTTTTTTAGGAGGGAATGTGGATGATTCAATCAGCCTTTTTACAGAAGATCGGATACGAAGGTCAGTCCATCACCTTTGATCACTTGCCTGCTTTATTAAAAAAGATGGCGTATACTTTTCCATTCGAAAACAGATCTGTGCTGAATAAACAATCCTATGACTTGGATCAAGAAGGGTTGAAGCAGCATCTTCTTGAAGGAAAGAGAGGGGGGCTTTGTTATGACCTCAATCCTCTCTTATATTATGTGTTAAAAGAGGCAGGACTCGCTGTACAGCTCGTTCAAGGGACAGTGTATAACAAGGAAGCGGACACGTGGGCAATTGATGGAACGCACGTAGCCATAGTCCTGAAACATCACAACAAACGCTTTCTCATTGATGCAGGCTTCGGAGTCAATTTACCTCTTCAGCCTGTACCCTTTACAGGTGAATGGGTAGAAGCACCGTCTATTCGTTTTCGCGTCAAAGCAGAGGAAACCGAAAAAGGGACACACCTGCTCCAATTAGACAGAGGAGAAGGTGCTGAAACAGGCTATGCTTATACATTAAAAGAAGTCAACGAGCACACTCTGGTCCAAATGAGGCAGGAGATTTATGAAAATGAAGCATCCCCATTTAACAAAAGACCGCTTGCTTCAAAGCTGACGCCGACAGGGCGTGTTGTCGTCACGGAGGATCATGTCACCACACATGAACATGAAGAAGTATCGAAAAAGCCGCTCCCACAGCCTTTTGAGGACTACGTGAAAACTCTTATACCGTGAACAATATAAAAAGACAGCCCTTTTGACCTAGGGCTGTCTTTTTTCATTGACTAACGAATACGTGTAAATGTCGCATAGTGGTCCGTTGTTTTGTAGATGAGCCAGTCACTTGAATACACGAGGCGGTCAGCATTACGGAAGCCGGAGACGTAGTTGATATCTGCCTCACGCCATGTTCGGCCGCTGGCTGAAGGAAGACGTCCCTCCCGGTTAGAGAAAACATCTCCACCGATGCTTTTGCCTGGCGCAACCTCCGCTAGATTTCCCTTCGATGCAACCCATCCAAGAGCACTTGCTTGTGATTTTGTGATGTAATTATCAGGTAGTCGTTTGTAGCGAATTAAATAATCTGCTACCCCATCAAATGTATTAATGACGGCAAGGGTACGCAAATCTGATGCAAGTTGAATGGAAGCAGGTTCATTCGTGGCTGTTGGTGTAAGAGGTGTTGCTGCTTGAGCTTGCTGCGGGATAAATCCAGAAAACAGAATAGCAGCGATCAGAGCGAACATAGTAAAAATCGAACTTATTTTTTTCATCTTCATCCTCCTATAAAGGAAATCGGATGCTGTCCTCTTGTTGCTTGTCTATCCATATTATAGCACCCGAATATGAAGGAAATGTAAAGAATCAGAACCTTTGCTAAAATGAGTCTTTTCTCCCGAGTCCATTCTTAGGTAATAAATAAAAAGACGCAGCTCCCTGCGCCTTTCAGCGTGTAGACAAACCCTCGCATTCTGTGTCAGTCCTGCGTGCCGGTGCTCACGAATGTCAAATTCGCTCTGCTCCGGTACTCGTCCTTCCTAGACTGCAAAGGTTTTCTATCACGCTGAAAAGAAGACAAAGGGCTAAAATAAAGATCATTTTAGCCCTTTGTCACAGTCTAAAAGACGCAGTTCCCTGCGCCTTTTTCCATTAAGTTGTGGCAAGCTCCTTCACAACATCAACAGGGGCCTTGCCATCAATTCCGTGAATCACATTATGAATGGCTCGTTTTAGCATGAGATCTCTTGTTGTTTCAGTAGCGGAACCGATGTGAGGGGCAAGAGTAACCTGGTTCATCTCTTTGAATGGATGATCTTCCTGGAGCGGTTCTTGCTCATACACATCAAGACCTGCCCCTTTGATCCATCCCTCCTGAAGCGCTTGAATCAGACTTTGCTCATCCACTGTTTTTCCGCGGGAGATGTTCACGAATAAAGCTGTCTGCTTCATTAACTTAAATTCTCGTTCCCCCATCATATGATACGTTTCTTCGGTTAGCGGTGTGATCAAGACAATGATATCGGCTTGCTTCAGCAGGTCATCAAGTGCGCAATACACAGCGCCATACGCCGATTCAGCCTTTTCATTCCGGCTCCGGTTATGATAGAGGACGTTCATATCAAAACCAAGTGCTGCCCGTTTGGCTACTTGCTCCCCGATACGGCCCATGCCAATAATGCCGAGCGTTTGATGATGAACATCAATGCCAAATATATCTTCTTCCTGTACAAATTTCGTCCATTTCCCCTCGCGGATAAAACGATCAAGCTCGGTGATTCTTCTCGCCGAGGAGAGAATGAGCGAAAAGGCGAGATCAGCGACGGTATGATCAAGTGTATGAGGAGTGTGCGTGCCGATCACCCCTCTTTGTTTCATGGCTTCTATATCAAAGTTGTCATAGCCGACCGAGTTATTGCTCACCACCTTGAGTTTTGGTGAGTGATTTAATAGCTCCTGATCGATTTTCGTTCCAGACGTCAAAAGGCCATCAGCATGTTGCAGCTTCTCAAACAAAATATCTCTTGGAATGGGGTCCTTTGATTGCCACACCTCGTATGTACAATGTTCCTTTAGTATTTTCTCAAAAGAGGCAGGTAAGGGTTTGGCGACAAAAATATGTGGTGTCACAGTCAACTCGCTCCTTTCACATCGTCATCTTGCTCCTTTTATTATAAAGCAACCATTTCGGTATCACACGTTTGAATATGAGTTGTTCAATATTTAATATACTGAAATAACGGTGAAGGAGAGACATTTTCTTAGTGAACAAGTATATTCATAAGCCATCTGATGCATTTTTAAAACATAAAAAATAAGCTATTGGTAGATGTGTCATGGGAAACTATCAGATTTTTTGAGAGATTATCTGACAAACTGGAAAATAGATCGAGACTTTTTGATAGAAAATTTATTATATTTGAAATGTATTAAACGGGACGTCCATTTTCTACTAAACCATTTCATCGTCTTTTGATGAACTGAGAACAATAGATTGAAAGAGCAGGCCGCATATCCCTTACGCTGAAGCGGTACAAAGATCAAAATAGAGAAAATGCTTACATTTTTTCTCATCGTTTTCTCATTTTTTTCTTTTTTTTCTATCATTTTTCTTCTCTATGCTTGAGAGCACACGAGAGAAAAGGGGGACAGGCAAGGCGTTACGATACTTAAAAAAAGATGGGAGATGGCAACATGGGATCAAAATTAGAAGAGATTCTTCAGCACAATTCAGAGTTTGTAAATGAGAGACATTATGAGCCTTACAAAGCGGGGAAATTTCCTGAAAAGAAACTGGTCATTTTAACTTGTATGGATACACGTCTTTTGGAACTGTTACCGCAATCCATGGGGCTGCGTAACGGTGATGCCAAAATCATTAAAAACGCCGGAGCCATCGTTACACATCCGTTCGGCAGTGTGATGCGGAGTATTTTACTAGCCATCTATGAGCTGAAAGCAGAGGAAGTGTGCATTGTGGGACATCATGAATGCGGAATGGCAGGTCTTGCGGCAGAGCCTTTACTTGAAAAGGCCAAAGCACGCGGAATTGAAGAGAAATGTTTGAGCATTGTGAAAAACTCAGGGGTTGATTTAAAGGGCTGGCTGACAGGCTTTGATTCGGTTGAAGAGAGCGTGTCCCAAAGCGTGAAATTAGTCAAAGAGCATCCGCTGATGCCAAGTGATGTGGCTGTTCATGGACTAGTGATTCATCCAGCAACAGGAAAGCTGGATGTCGTTGTAAAAGACAAACAGATCGATCCACAGTATACCTAAATCATCTACACATACTTGAAGGAGGCCAACACATACCATGCGTTTTTATGGAAGATTTGAAGGTTATGATTCATCAAAATTTAGACGCGATTTAATCGCTGGGCTTGTCGTGGGCGTTGTGGCAATTCCTTTAGGCATGGCATTTGCCATTGCATCTGGTGTCGGACCAGAATATGGATTATACACAGTCATCGTTGCCGGCATTTTGATTTCATTGTTTGGTGGTTCAAAGTATCAGATCGGCGGGCCGACCGGGGCGTTTGTTCCGATTTTATTCGGGATTGTCAGCCAGTACGGTATTGAAAACTTACTCATTGCCGGTTTTATGGCAGGCTGTTTGCTTGTATTGTTCGGAATATTCAAACTAGGGAAGCTCATGAAATTTATTCCTCGTCCGGTTATCATCGGTTTTACTGCTGGTATTGCTGTCATTATTTTTTCAGGGCAGATTGCCAACTTCCTCGGATTAAAGGGTGTTGAAAAGCATGAAAGCTTTTTCCTCAATATGAGAGAAATCGTGGTCCATCTCGGCACCACAAATAGTCTCGCCATCATCACAGCCGTCATCGGGCTCATCGTGATTTTGGTGGCACAAAAATACATTCCCAAAATACCTGGTGCTCTATTAGGTTTATTGGCTTCAACATTTGTAGCCGTTCTCTTTTTCCAAGGACAAGTTGAAACAATTGGCTCTGCATATGGTGAAATCCCTCGCCAGCTGCCAAGCTTCGCTTTTCCTGAATTAACGATCGAAAAAATGATTTATCTGCTGCCTCCAGCCATTGTCATTGCGCTTTTAGGCGGTGTGGAGTCAATCTTGTCAGCAATGGTTGCTGATAATATGAAAGGCTCTAAGCATGACAGCAACAAGGAGCTTGTCGGGCAAGGAATCGCCAATATGGCGGCACCGCTTTTCGGAGGGATTCCAGCGACTGGAGCCATTGCCCGTACAGCAACGAACATCAAAAATGGAGGAGCAAGTCCGATTTCAGGTGTTGTGCATGGCGTCGTTGTATTGCTCATCTTAATGCTCTTTGCACCATATGCATCCATGATTCCACTTGCTGCCATGGCACCAATTTTAATGTTTGTTGCTTGGAATATGAGTGAGAAAAAAGAGTTTATCAATATTGTGAAAGTGAGAAATGCGGATTCACTTGTACTTGTCGTGACCTTCCTCTTAACGGTCATCGGTGATTTGATTATTGGCGTCACCGCAGGTCTCATTTTAGCGTTTATCGCCTTTATCAAAAAAATGAGCCAGACGACCAACATTCATACAAATGTCGCTGTTCCTCAAATAGAAACGGCAGCCACTTTAGAAAAACAGACAGACCAGAAAGATATCAGTATGTATTCAATTGAAGGACCACTGTTCTTCGGTACAACAGATTCATTGGAAAATTCGATTTTGGATCATGTTCAGACAAAGCCGAAAACGCTCATCCTGCTCATGAATAAAGTCAACTATATGGACACATCAGCAGAAGCGGTCCTGATGAACATCTCCAATCGTTTAAAGCATCATAATGGAAAACTGATGATTGTCGGACTACAATCACAGCCAAAAGAGCTTTTGCATCGTACGGGTCTTTTTCATCAAATTGGAAAGCAGCATTTCTTTGAACGAACGGATGATATTTCACCACAGCAGCTATAAGGGTGTAAAAAAAGCACGTGACAGTTTGGTCACGTGCTTTTTGCCTGTTCTATTTCAGTAGAAAAACGTTTTGTGAGTTTCTGTTGATGAGAGGCGAAAACCTCTTCTAATGTCACATCATAAAGATCAGCTAAAACGAGTAGATTCGCTAATACATCACCCATTTCTTCGATAAGGTCTTTCTTTAACTCTAGTGTCTCTTGTATTTTTTCATCAGGTCGATCACGCCCAATTTCTACGGCTCTAACGGCACGAGCGAGTTCTCCCGTTTCTTCCATAAGGAAGCCTAACCGAATAAACGGCCCGTATTTTGTCCAATTTCTCATTTCGTAAAACTCTTTAATCCACTTCTCTATCTCAGTTGTTTGCATTTTCTTTATACAGCTCCTTATATGGTGTTCGTTTTTTCATTTTACACTATATATAGACGGTGCGGCTGTTTCTTTACAATTAATTATAGTAGAATGAGTGGGTGAAGAAATCATAGAGAGAGATGGAGCTGTTTTGATGAAAACGATTTGTGTGTTTGCTGGTTCGAATCCAGGTGTGAATGACATCTACAAACAAAAGGCTGTCGAGCTGGGTGCTTATATGGCAGAGAAGGGCATTTGTCTTGTATACGGCGGTTCACGAATTGGACTAATGGGAGCCATTGCAGATGAGGTATTGAAAAATGGCGGGCAAGTCATTGGGGTCATGCCAAAAGGGCTTTTTAGAGGAGAGGTTGTGCATCAAGAGCTAACAGAATTAATAGAAGTAAAAGGGATGCATGAACGAAAAGCGAAAATGAGCGAGCTGGCCGATGGATTTATTGCCATGCCAGGCGGCTTTGGTACATATGAAGAATTATTTGAGGTGTTATGCTGGGCACAAATCGGGATTCACCAAAAGCCAATCGGATTGTATCAAGTGAATGACTATTTCAAGCCGCTCATTGACATGGTGAAGTTCAGTGTACAGGAAGGTTTTTCAAATGAATCACACCTTCAATTGTTACATGCCTCCAGTGAGCCGGAAGAATTGATTTCACAGATGGCTTCTTATCAAACACCATCTCTTCAGCAGAAATGGACGGAGCTGTCTTAAAGCATGTGAACAACAAAAAACCGTCTGTTCGAAGGAGCAGACGGTTTGTTTTGTCATTATTTTTGTTCTTCTGAATTACGGGTCAAGACTTTGTCAATGAGTCCGTATTGAAGAGCTTCTTCCGCTGTTTTGAAGTTGTCACGATCTGTATCGCGCTCAATCACTTCAATTGGCTGACCAGTACGTTCAGCAAGTACTTGGTTCAGTTTATCGCGTAAAGAAAGGATTCGTTTAGCCGCAATTTCAATTTCTGTCGCTTGACCTTGGGCTCCGCCTAATGGTTGATGAATCATCACTTCACTGTTTGGAAGGGCATAACGCTTACCTTTTTCACCAGCAGCAAGCAGGAACGCACCCATTGATGCAGCCATACCAATACAAATAGTTGATACCTTTGGTTTAATAAATTGCATCGTATCGTAAATGGCCATACCAGCTGTGATAGAACCGCCAGGGCTGTTAATGTAGATAGAGATATCTTTCTCTGGATCTTCGGCTTCCAAGAAAAGAAGCTGTGACACGATGGAGTTGGCAACATTGTCATCGATCGCAGAACCAAGCATGATAATACGGTCTTTTAAAAGACGAGAATAAATGTCGTAAGCTCTTTCCCCACGATTTGTTTGTTCAATGACTGTAGGTATTAAATTCATAATGTTCCTCCTTCACCTTTTAGGTAAGTATGTAATTCAATGATACATTTTTGGTCAATAAAGGTCAAACAAAATGCTGACCTAAAATCAAATACCTCTATCCATTTTCCCCAAAACCCTTCCACTTCAAACCATCATATGAATATATGTATTTGAAAGAAGAAAATACATGGGCAGGTCTGATGATTAATCATTGCTTTCTTGCAGCATTTCCCTTATAATTTGATATGCTGACGTTCAAAAAACATATCGTGCGCTCGTAGCTCAGTTGGATAGAGCGGTGGTTTCCGGTACCACGTCTGCCGGGGGTTCGAATCCCTCCGAGCGCGTCTATAGTATCCAATAGGATTCGATTTATCATTTGTGAAAAAGCTGAAAACCCTTTGAAATAAAGGGTTTTCTTTGTTTTTTATGGAATTACGTGAGTAAACGTTAGAAAACGATATTATTTCATTTTGCACAAATTTTTCACTTGTGGCTCTTTCGAGTGATAACATTTTTTGAAACAAATCCAAAGTGTTTTTAGTATCTTCTTCTCTAAGCTCCTTCACCACATGAGAATAATATCTAAGGGTTGTGTCAATGCTAGCATGTCCTAGCTTTTCTGAAACATAATAAATAGATATTTTCTTGTAATGAAGTATACTGCATGGGTGTGTCTAAAACCATGAATTGTTCCAGGTTCAATTTTTAAGTCGTTCAAATGTTAATACTTTTTTAGGGTTTGTAGGACTAATAAAATAAGCTCATAAGGGTTTGGTGTTATTTCTTTGAAAAAATCTTTAAACAATTTCATTGTTTCAATATACATTTTAATGACTCTGTTAGAAGGGTCATTTTTTGTGGACTAAAAACCTTTTCCTGTCTTGTAGTCCCATGTTCGTGAAATGTTGTTTTCTTCATATCTAATTTCTTCAATAACTCCGCTGGATTTTAAAAAATATTTAATTAAACACCCAGATGATGC
Source organism: Bacillus sp. MC1252 (assembly GCF_056838025.1). Taxonomy (NCBI): domain Bacteria; kingdom Bacillati; phylum Bacillota; class Bacilli; order Caryophanales; family Bacillaceae; genus Bacillus; species Bacillus sp. MC1252. Next base: position 3,071,509 of record NZ_CM166369.1, on the reverse strand, counting down.
TAAAAGATATTGAGATTTAAAAATAAAATTATCAAAACAGTTTCCTGAAAATCATTATAAGTATCAAACTGAAAAACAGAAATTTGTTAATGAGTTAGTGGAAAAGGCAAGAAATTGGGTAAATTCTTATTAAGTTAACGGGTGCAATAGTCCAGGAAGGCTTATCGCTTTTTTGTAGAAGTTATTAACGGAGAGTTTAGTTGTAGAAATGTTGTAATATAGATTTTGTTTAAAAAGATGTGGCTTTTTAACAATAAAATGGAGATCGGTTATAAATAGGGGGGAAGTTTGATGTTAAATCGTGTCATTCAACAATTTGGATTGAAGGTACTATCAATGAATGAGGTTGAAGACTCTCATAGTTCAACAGTTTATAAATGTATTTTGTCTAATGGTGATAAAGTTTTTTTGAAAATTCCTTTTACAAAATTGAAGTATCAGCGAGAATTAGAAGCCTATGAAATTTTAAAAGGAAGTGTCTCTATTCCTGAAATGATGGATTATTGGACAGGTGATGAGGATTGTCCAGGTGCTTTTTTATTATCTGAATTAAAAGGGAAACCGTTAACATCTAATGCTACACCAACAATAGCGTTCCAAGTTGGGGTCCTTCAGGCTGAAATGCATTCTATTCGTCCTCTTTCTGAGCAAATGTTAACTTGTATAAAAAATGAATTTCCGAACTGGTCTCATTTTGTTGAACAGAAATTTTATAGTTTTGCTGAAGATGTAAGAGATATTTTGGATGAACAATTATACAAAAAAGCCATTGAAAAATTTGAAAAGATGAAACAAAAACTTCCGTCTCCAGATGGACCAAGCTTTGTACATATGGATTTTCGTCCAGCAAATATAATTGTTGATAATGATAAAGTTTCAGGAATAATAGATTTTGAAAGCGTAAGATTTGGTTCAACAGAAGTCGATTTTACCAAACTGTATCGTGATTTTTTAAGTTATGATGTTAGCTTGTATAATGCATACCAAGAAGGCTATAACAGTATCAGGCCATTAATTGACCTGGAGAATGTGTTACCTTTTTATCGATTTACAGATGCATTCAATAGTATTGGATGGTCTAAACGCCGAGGAATTGAAAAAAATGCTTTGTTTTTAGAAGAAAATTTGTCAAGATTGAAAAAATGGTTACTATAATATAAGTTGATTTCTCTCTACATCAGAATATTAAATAATATATCGTGGAATGTGAAGGAATGTACTTAAATTAACGGGTGTTATTTTTAATAAGCACCCAATATGAAAAGACTTTTATTGTAAACATAGCAGTGGAATATATTAACAAAATTTATTCAACTAACATCTATCGTGTTGGTTAAAGTAATATCATTCTAATATACATTAAAAATGCTGCTCAAATCATAAGTTCAAAAAGACAAAGCTCTTACAGGAGGCTTTGTCTTTTTTTCTTGTATCTTCTTAAAATACTGGCCATAAGACTCATTTCTTCCCTTTTTAGGCGTATTTGTTGAGGTTGCTGGCTGTATATGATTAACATGGAAGGGAATTGACAATGAGGAGGGATTTCTTGTGGCGAAGATTTTATTGATTACGTTTCCAGCTGAAGGACATGTGAACCCCATGTTAGGGATCATAAAAGCATTGACGGATCGAGGTGATGAAGTTCATGCGGTCACAACTGAACATTATCAGGAACGAATCAAACGCTTAGGCGCTCACGTACATATACATCCAGACTATATTCGCACATTAAGTGTGGAAGAAGACGATTTAGATTCCATGCAGCCATTCTTTCATGCAATGCTGCAAACGTCATTAGATATTTTAGAGGTGGTGGAAACACTTTCTCAGCAGCATTCCTTTGATTTGGTCTATTTCGATATGTTTGGGGCAGGCGAGCTTGTTCGAGATTACTTACAGATTCCAGGGATCGGTTCGAACCCTTCTTTTGTGCTGCAAGAGGCGCATTTTGATACACCTCTATATAGAAAGGATGAGAAGGCCGCTCATCTGTTAGAAGAAATAAATGAACGTTTTGGGGTACAGCCGAAGCGTTTGATGCAATTCATGAAAAACCGCGGAGAACTGAATATGGTGTATACAAGCGAATATTTTCAGCCGTCTGTCGATGCATTAAACGATTCGTTTGTCTTCATTGGGCCGAGCTTTCTAAAACGAGCAGATCAGCACCCATTCCCGCTGGAAGTACTTGAGCAAGAAAAAGTCGTCTTTATTTCGATGGGTACAGTTCTTGGGGATACAGAAGCATTTTTTAATCTGTGTATTGATGCTTTTGCAGACTTTGATGGAAAAGTGGTCATCGCAACAGGTGAAAAAATTGATAGGTCTCTCTTAAAAGAGGCGCCGACTCATTTTCTGATCGAGCCTTATGTACCGCAGCTTGAAGTGCTCGAACTAACAGATGTGTTTGTGACACACGGCGGAATGAACAGTGTCAATGAAGGCATTCATTATCACGTTCCGATGGTGGTCATTCCGGTCGACAAAGATCAGCCGATGGTGGCACAAAGGCTGACGGAATTATCCGCTGCTCGGACGCTTGATAAAGACCAGCTGACGACAAAGCAGCTAAGAGATACTGTGGAGACTGTTCTGGAAAGTGACACGTACCGTGCCGGGATTGAAAAAATTGAAGAAAGCTTCCAAACAGCAGGTGGAACAGAAAAAGCATTACGTGTGATCGATCAATTTATGCAGGCGAAACAGACTCAATCATGAGTCTGTTTTTTTGATGAAAAAAGACATTGTATTTCCCATTTCTGTATGCTAATATTCAATTCGTAATCATTTCGATTAAAAATCGAAATGATTACGATAATATCAAATTGGGGGAAGTACATATGAATGATCAAGCTGTTTACATAAAGAAGAAATATGAGAAAAAGCATCCCTATGTGACATATACCTTGATGCTGTTTTCAGTCATGGCTTGTTTTTTATTGGCATCATGCTCTGAAAATAAGGCATCTTCCAGCTTACATGACCGAGAAGAAGATGAGCTAGTGTATGCAAGTACAAAAGATATAAGGGACATTAATCCCCATCTATATGGCGGAGAGATGGCCGCTCAAAATATGGTATTTGAATCGCTTGTCGTCAATACAGACAAAGGAGTTCAACCAGCCCTAGCTAAAAGCTGGGACATTTCAAAAGATGGAAAGACCTACACCTTTCACCTTCGAAAAGACGTGACTTTTTCAGATGGTGAGCCGTTTAATGCGAAGGCAGTGAAAATGAATATTGATGCAGTTGTCAAAAATATTGAAAAGAACGCTTGGCTCAATCTCGTATCAGAAATCAAATCCACAAAGGCTGTAGATGAACATACATTTGTTCTCACGTTGAAAGAACCTTATTACCCAACTTTAGAAGAGCTAGGCTTAACTCGCCCCTTCCGTTTTATTTCTCCAAAAAGCTTCGTTGATGGGACCACAGCAAAAGGAGTCAAAGAGTATGCAGGGACAGGTCCTTATGTGTTAAAGGAACATAAAAAAAATCAATACGCCGTGTTTGAAGTAAATGATCACTATTGGGGGGAAAAGCCCAAGATTTCAACAGTGAAGTGGAAGGTCATGCCGGATCATCAAACGATTTTACTTGCGCTCCAAAAAGGAGAGATTGATCTCTTATTTGGAGCAGATGGTGACATGATCGACGGAGACTCATTTCAGGCGTTAAAGGAAGCGGGCCAATACGGTGTGACCGTGAGTCCTCCTGTTGGTTCAAGATCTATTGTGATCAACTCCAATCAACCCGTCACAAAAGATCCAAAAGTAAGAGAAGCATTTCAATACGCCATTCAAAAAGAAATGATTACAGAAGGGATTTTAAATGGAACGGAACAAGTAGCACACACGCTGCTTGCCTCGTCAGTCCCTTATGCAGATATCCCGCTTAAAAAGAAAACCTATCAAAAAAAGAAAGCAGAGGCATTACTGGATGAGGCAGGCTGGAAGCTAAAAGAAGACGGCTATCGCTATCAAAAAGACAAACCACTAAGCGTGACCATTTATTATAATTCGGATAATGCAGGCGAAAGAACGATTAGTGAATCGATTCAACATGACTTCAAGCAGGTTGGGATCAAGCTGGATATTAGAGGAGAAGAAAAACAGGCGTTTTTAGATCGTCAAAAAACAGGAAAGTTTGATCTGATGTACTCTCTATCGTGGGGACTTCCTTATGATCCACAAACTTACGTCTCTTCATTCCGTGTTGCATCTCATGCTGATTATCAAGCCCAATTAGGCTTGAAAAAGAAAAAGTGGCTAGATGAGACAATTACGAAGGTATTGGTGGAACCAGATGAGCAAAAGAGAAAACAAATGTACCGAGAAATTTTGACGTATATTCATGATGAAAATGTCTACATCCCAATCTCTTACTCTGTGACAAAGGCCGTTTATAATAAGCGCCTTAAAGGTGTAGGTTTTCATGTATCACAGTATGAGATTCCCTTTGACCGATTGTATTTTTCGTCTTAAACCGGAGGCGGAGACATGACACACTATATCTTAAAACGAATATTGCTGCTTTTCCCACTCATTGTCTTCATCACCTTCTTTGCGTTTGTGTTACTTACGATGCGGGCAAGTGATCCAGCTGAGGTCGCTTTGCGTGTGAATCAAGTGACCCCAACAGAAGAAATGATTGAATCGATGCGACAAGAGCTAGGCTTAGATCAACCATTTTTCATACGCTATGCCACATGGCTTAAAGATGGATTAACAGGTGATTTTGGCAACAGCTATGTCACACAGGAGCCGGTTTTTGATCTCATTATGGAGGCGCTGCCTGCCACATTGAAGCTTGCAGGAGCAGCGCTCTTCTTCATCATTGTGTTGAGTTTATTATTCGGAATGGTATGTGCGTATGCGGCTCATACCTGGGTGGACCGAATACTGAGAGCCTTTGTGTTTATCACAGCTTCAATGCCTAGTTTTTGGTTGGGAATTTTGTTTATTTGGCTTTTTTCTGTCAAATTCAACTGGGTCAATACGAGTGGAATGGAAGGTTTCAAATCTATTCTTCTACCAGCTATCACACTATCACTTGGCTACTTATCGACCTATGTGAGACTGATTCGAAATCAAATCCTAAAGTTTCAGCACGAGCCATTTGTTTTTTATGCAAGAGCCCGTGGTTTAAAGGAACGTACTATTCAATTGAAAGTCATGAGACATGCGCTTCAACTAGCGGTGACAGCACTTGGCATGTCTATTCCAAAGCTCATTGCTGGAACCGTCATTATTGAAAATCTTTTTGCTTGGCCAGGGGTTGGACGGTTGTGTGTGACGGCTATTTTCCACGCCGATTTCCCGATTATTCAAGCCTATTTGTTTGTGATGGGGTTCCTGTTTGTTGTGTGCAACCTCATCGCTGATGTTATGCAAATGATCATGAACCCGCAGTTAAGAAAGGAGGGCTGAGAAAGATGATAGGGTGGAATCAATTAAGAAAAGACCGTATGGCCATTCTTTCTATCTGGCTATTAGCACTTGTCGCATTAGCTGGACTGTTTGCACCAGTGTTAGCACCACATGACCCGACAGATACGAACATTCTTCAAAAATATGCCGGCGTCAGTCTTACTTATCCGCTCGGAACGGATCAGCTGGGGAGATGTGTATTGTCGCGGCTTTTATATGGCATTCGCACAACGATGCTTGCGGCCATGCTGACGATGTGTATCACGATGCTCATTGGCAGCATACTGGGACTCATGGCCGGCTTTTTTCGAGGAAAGGTTGATGGAGTTTTGATGAGGCTGTGTGATGTCATGCTGTCCTTTCCAGCAGAGGTGATGATCCTTGCCATTGTGGGAATATTGGGACCTGGACTTTTCAATATTATTCTGGCCAATGTCCTTGCGAAATGGGCCTGGTATACAAGAATGATTCGTTCGTCTGTCCTGCAATATGCGAATGAGCCATCTGTTCAGTTTGCAAAAGTGTCTGGTGGTTCCCCCTTTTACATACTGAGGAGACATCTATTCCCTCGCATCTCAGGAGAAATCGCTGTCTTTGCTACACTTGATGCGGGGTGGGTGATTTTAAATATATCCGCTCTGTCTTTTCTTGGGTTAGGTGTGAGTGCACCTACACCGGAATGGGGCATGATGCTAAACGAGGCGAAGAATGTCATGGTGACACACCCAGCTCATATGCTCGCGCCTGGACTTGCCATCTTATTCGTGGTCATGGCGCTGAACTTTTTAGGAGATAGTCTGCAGCAGGCCACGAACCCTGCTATGCATCATATCAACAAAAAAGGGGGGAAACCATTTGCCTTTCATCGACGTAAAAAATCTGTCCGTACATGATCCAGTAAAGCAAAAGAATTTGGTGGCGAATATCACGTTTTCATTACAACAACAACGCTGTTTAGCCGTTATTGGAGAAAGTGGAAGCGGAAAATCAACCGTCGCAAAAGCGTTAATTGGCTTGATCCCTCCTTCGCTGGAAGTGGGAGGAGCGATCATGTTTGACGGTGAGAAATTGACAAGTCAGGCGGTAGAGCAGTGGCGAGGAAAACGAATTGGCTTCATCTCACAGGATGCCATGAATGCGTTCAATCCCATCGAAACCATTGGTCATCAAATGATGGAAACGTTTCAGCGGCATTTGGGCTTACGCGGGAAAGAAGGAAAAGCCCAAGCCATCACTGGACTGGAGCTTGTCCATTTAAGAAATCCACATCAATTGATGAAAAAATATCCTCATGAGCTGTCTGGCGGCATGCTGCAGCGTGTCATGATTGCGATCACGATGATGCTTTCTCCTGACGTGATCATTGCGGATGAGCCAACTGCGTCGCTTGATGCATACAATCGGCGTGAGGTCATCATGCAATTACAGAGGCTGAAAGAAGAAACAGGTGCTGCCTTGATCATCATTTCGCATGATTTAGGCGTCGTTCAGGCGATCGCTGACGAGTTGATGGTGATGCATCAAGGAGTGATGCTTGAGCATCGCGCAGCTGAGAAGATATTCACATCACCCGAGCATCCCCAAACAAAGCATTTACTAGAGACGAGACTTCGCTTATCTGCCCCCCTTGAAGCACTTAGACAGCAGAAGAGAGTGAGGGCGTTCCCATGTTGATCACAGCCAATCAATTACGCAAACATGGAGAGGCGAAAGGTTTTTTCTCTCATCAAAAGGAATCAAAAGCACGAATATCAAACGTATCGTTTCAAATCGAAAAAGGACAATGTATCGGGTTAGTCGGTGAGAGCGGAAGTGGCAAAAGTACATTAGCACGTATCCTGCTCGGTTTAGAAAAGTTAGATGGTGGAGAGGTATTGATTGATGGGAGGCCAGCTCACATATGGAGGAAGAAGAATCGGGGGAAAATGAGCGTTGTCTTTCAGGATTATCTATCTTCTGTCCATCCATCCTTTACGGTGAAAGAAATCATTGCTGAACCCATGCGATTGTTAAAGCATGAAAAGAATATGGATCAGAAAGTATTGTCATTGCTTGAGCAAGTCAGGCTTCCCTCGTCTTTGCTGAATCATTATGCCCATCAGCTAAGCGGGGGGCAGCTCCAGCGGGTTTGCATAGCAAGAGCCATATCCACGAATCCAGCAATTCTCATATTAGATGAAGTCCTTAGCTCACTTGATGTCTCTGTTCAGGTACAAATATTGGAGCTGCTTGAGACACTAAAACAAGAATTAGACATGACCATCCTGATGATTACGCATGATGTAGAGGCAGCGGTGTATCTATGTGACAGGCTCCTTTTTTTACATGAAGGGTTACTTGTGGAAGAATGTACAAATGACCAGCTGTTTGAAGCGACCCATCCATTTACGCTCAAGCTGCTGGACTCACTCATGCCTTTTCAGCTTGACAAAAAATAACCAATCTTTTATCGTATACGTAACAAACGACGGAAGGGTGACCCAATGCAATGAAGTACTAATCCTATGACCTGTAAGCAAAATGAAAGAACGAAGGCAATGAGCAAACGACATGTGTTGCTATGTTTGCTGCGTTTTCATTTTTTAGCTTCGGAATAGGATGGTACAGCTTGGGAATCAAAGAATGAGGGGATTGATACGGGGATGTGTGTGTTCATTCGATGAACAGCACGTCATTCTGTATCAATACGCTTATTTTTGTACACCATTTTGCCCCCTATTCTGAGAATGGGAGGCTTTTTCATGTCTCCTGATACGAAAGGAGAGGGTTGGATGTTACTCAGAGCCAATCAGTTAAAGGTATTTCGAAAGGATCGGTTGTTATTTGATATTGAGGAGCTTGCCATCCATCAAGGCGATCGCATTGGTCTAGTGGGGGCAAATGGCAGTGGGAAAACGACTTTATTGCATGTGCTGGCAGGTCAAGAAAAACCAGACAGTGGAACGTTTGCTGCCACAACGACCTGTACTTTGCTTCCACAGCTGAAAACAGCTGATGGCAGACAGAGTGGTGGAGAGATGACCCAGACTTATATTGAAAGAGCCTTAAGCCGTCCGTCTGCCCTTTTATTAGCAGATGAACCGACGACTCATTTAGATACAGAGCACATTGAGTGGCTGGAAGAGAAGCTGCGTGATGATCAAGGTGCCCTCATTGTCGTTTCACATGATCGTGCTTTTTTAGATGCGCTATGTACAGAGATTTGGGAGCTGGATGATGGGGTGCTCAAGCAATACAAGGGCAGCTACACGCATTTTGCACAGCAAAAAGAGCTGGCGCATCGTCAGCAGATGGAAGCCTATGAAGCTTATACACAAAAGAAAAAGCAGTTAGAGCATGCGCTGCAAAAGAAAATGAAAAAAGCGGACAAAGCCACAAAGCCATCACAGAAGCTGAAATCCTCAGGGCCCAAAATTGCAAAGCCCTACTATGCAAATAAGCAAAAAAAGCTTCAAAAAACAGCCAAATCCATTGAAACAAGAATGGAGAAATTAGAAAAGGTTGGGAAAGTAAAAGACGTCCAGCCCATTCAAATGACTCAGCATACGATGAAAGAAGTAGCAAGCCGAACCATCCTGCGTGTGAAAAATATAGATGGCAAGGCGGGTGATAAAGTTCTTTGGAAGCAGGCGAATGTGGAAGTGAGAGGCGGAGACAAAGTCGCCATCATCGGAAAGAACGGGAGCGGCAAAACGACATTTCTTCGAATGCTAGTGAATGGACATCCCGGTGTTTCTCATTCAGAATCTATCAAATTAGGCTATTTTAGTCAGGATCTTTCAGGACTGAAGGTAGATGAATCGATTTTACAAAATGTGCTTAGAGAGGCCGTTCAAGATGAGACAGTGGTTCGAACGGTTTTAGCGAGACTAGGGTTTCGGGGAGATGATGTGTATAAGCTTGCTAGTGTGTTAAGCGGAGGAGAACGGGTGAAGACCATGCTTGCGTCATTGCTCGTCAGTGATGCCAATGTCCTCATGCTGGATGAACCGACGAACTTTTTAGATCTTGCGGCAGTAGAAGCGCTTGAAGGTCTATTGAAGGATTACCCAGGTACAGTTGTGTTTGTCTCCCACGACCGCAGACTCATTGAGGAGGTTGCCACTCGTATTCTGCATGTTCACGAAGAACGCATTGAAGGGTTTGATGGCACATATGAAGAGTATAGACAAAAGGAAGAAAAACCACCTGTTACAAAGAGAGAAGAGGAGCTTCTGTTGATTGATATGCAGCTGTCTGAAGTGCTCAGTCGCTTAAGTATAGAGCCTTCTCAGGAGCTTGAAGAGACATTTCAAGCATTATTGAAAAGAAAGAAGTCTTTGGAGTCATAAAAAGAAACCCCTGTGTTTACTGCACAGGGGCCTGTTCATTTCGTTCCTTTTTTAATTGTTCTAGTTCACTGACTGTGACAAGCTGGTAGCCTTGTTTGGTGAGCTCATGTATGATCTTCACTGCTGCTCGAGCTGAGCTTTCATAGATATCGTGCATTAATACCGTTCTGCCATCTGCTGCATGTGAGAGAACGTGGCTTGTGATCTGCTGGCTGTTACGAATTTTCCAATCCTCAGGATCAACATCCCACAAAGAAACTTTCATATCAACCGCTTGATTGATGTCTTGATTTGTTCCTCCATATGGCGGTCTAAAGTGTGTAGGTGTATAACCGCTAGCTTTCTCAATCAGCTGCTGCGTGTCCTTTACCTGTTTCACCGCTTGCTTGAGAGGCAGTCTTGTTAATAAAGGATGGTTGTAAGAATGGTTTCCAATCTCATTCCCGCCTTTTAAAATGTTAGCAAGCATTCCAGGATAGTACTGGACCCTGCTGCCTAATACGAAAAAGGTGGCGTGTCCTTTATTTTCCTTCAGCGCATCTAAGATTTTTGTCGTTGTCGCTGGATTCGGACCATCATCAAATGTGAGTGCGATGGCTTTTTTGTTCGGATCAAGCTTTGATTTTTGCGGCAGCTTAACGGCTTTTCTTTTAGGGTTCGGTTCTTTGATTTCATTCTGATTTTTGGTCTTATTTATATATTCTGGCTTCAAGATATCTTTCAGCAAAGTCTTTTTGATCGCGAGCGTTTGCGGACCAAGATCCTCTGCGGCTACTTGAGAAGCTGGGAAATAAAACTCTACATATTTCTCTTTCAAGGCAAATTGACTGAAGTTTTGAGCAGTAGGGGCTGTTCCTTTCTGAAGGAGAGAGTGATCCTTAGCCAAGGTTTTGTCCTTTCGAAGCTCCGTGTATGTAATATAGGATAATTTCTTTAAATAATTGGTTTTAGGCAGAAATAAATCTTTTGTGTCAAGAAAGGTTTTTTTCTGAAAATCAAAATTGATCGTTAGATGATTAGTAGTCCCATTTTGCTGACCTGTATAGGTATAGGTTGTAAAGTGAATGGCAGCGGATTGTTTCGCATAATGCACCATATCATAATCAATATTCAGTTCAAAGCGTTTATTTTCATCGATGTCCTTTGCTTCACTGAATGTCTTTTTGAAATGCTCTAATGCTGAATTTGCATAGCTTTGAATCTTGTCATCTAGCTCTTTTTGGTGAAAAAGAGGATAGTTGACTGCATATCTCATAAATTTCCCGTCATTTACGAGAGTGACTATTTCGACATTTTTATAGTTCGTATCCTGCTTCACATTTTTCTTCTCTGTACCGCTTGCTTGTTGGTTTTGAAAGAAAGCAACTGCTCCAATGACGATCGCAAGCGCAAATAAGATGATACTCCATTTTCCCTTTACTGACACAACTTTCAAATCTCCTCTCATGACGGGTCATTCTTTATCAGTTTGACATCTGTTTGTAATATTTTTATAACATTTGACTTACTTTTGTAATTTTAGGTGATTTTCATGCGGAATGTCAACTATTTTACTATTAAACTATCGGAAAAAATGATAGGTCTTTCAGAATGAAAAAAAAGCAGAGGAAAAGAATCATCTCATCTTGTTGTCTCACACATACCTTCAATAATTAAAAAATGTGGTGTACATTGATTTTTCAGAGGCTGGCGGCTATAATTTTGATGATTATGATTCTCATTTTCAAATTGACTTTTAATGAAGAAAAGGATGACACCGATTTTGCACGATAAGCGAACACTTCAACAAAAACGATCATCACGTATTCTGTTCTTTTTGATATTTTTTCTCGCAGTCATTGGTTTGCTTACTGCTATGTTTTTTGCTGTTTCTTACGGTGCAAAAACATTGTCTCTGCAAACGGTTTGGACAGCTGTATTTGACTACCAGTCAGATGTAACAGAGCAGCAGATCATCCATGAATTAAGACTTCCGCGTGTTCTAGGCGCAGCCCTTGTTGGAGCAGCCTTTGCTGTAGCGGGTGCTCTCATGCAGGGCATCACAAGAAACCCGCTGGCAGATGCGGGGATTTTGGGCATTAATGGCGGTGCGATGTTTGTTGTCGCTCTCTGTTTTGCTTTTTTCCCAGGCATGCCTTATTCAGCGCTCATGTTTTTTTCTTTTATCGGTGCTGTACTGAGTACGCTGCTCATCTTTGCCATTGGGGCAGCTGGTGGTGTATTGACACCGATGCGCCTGACTGTTGCGGGAGCAGTTGTTGCCGCGTTGCTTCATGCGCTCAGCTCTGGGATCGCCATTTATTTTGATTTGAGTCAGGATCTGGCTTTTTGGTATGCAGGCGGTGTGGCTGGTGTGAAATGGCCGCAGCTGACGATTCTCGCCCCGGTTATTCTGATTGTGATCGTATGGGCGATGCTATTAGGGCGTTCACTGTCGCTACTATCGCTCGGTGAAGATGTAGCGGCGAATTTAGGGGTGAAAACACGACAAGTGCGAATACTAGGAATGGCAGCTGCTGTCTTATTAGCAGGGGTTTCTGTATCAGCAGTTGGGTCCATTGGGTTTGTCGGGCTCGTCATCCCGCATATTGCACGCAGGCTGGTTGGTGTAAACTATCGTTTCGTCATTCCGATGTCAGCGATTTTAGGCGCTATGCTGCTTGTCTTCGCTGATCTTGCCAGCCGCACAGTGAATCCGCCAAGAGAGCTTGCCATTGGCGTGATGGTGGCACTTGTCGGTGTTCCTTTCTTCTTATATATTGCCAGAAAAGAAGGGAGGAACCTGTCATGAAGGAGAAACAGCGTGCTCTTGTTGTGACAGTCGTCTTGCTTTGTCTGAGTGCTGCTGTGATGCTGTATAGTTTAAATACCGGCACGCTGAAACTCAGTCCCATCGTTGTCGTCAAAACCTTATTTGGCTTTGGGGATTTCCAAAGCGAAACGGTGCTGTTTGACTATCGTCTGCCACGAATTGTGGTGACCATTCTAGCGGGAATTGGTCTTGGCATCGCAGGCGGCATTTTGCAGAGTTTATCTCGTAATCCACTGGCCGATCCTGGGATTATTGGACTGAATGCAGGGGCAGCATTTGGCTTAATTATTTTTGTGACGTATTTCCATGCACTTGAAGGCAATCCATCTCTTCTTATTCCGCTCTTTACATTTGGTGGTGGAATGCTTGCGGCAGCGGTCATCGTGCTCCTTGCGTATGACCGGCATGAAGGGCTTGTTCCCATCCGGCTGATCCTAGTAGGAATCGCGGTTGCGGCGGGATTTAGTGCATTGACCTTATATTTGTCATTGAAGCTTGATGAAGATACATACACGTTTGCTTCAAGATGGCTTGTGGGCAATGTATGGGGGAGAGACTGGATTCATGTATTAGCGCTTCTGCCTTGGATTGTATGCCTTGTGCCGCTTACGCTTATGCAGTCAAGCACGCTTAATGCATTGACGTTAGGAGATGCTGTCGCCTCAAGTGTAGGTGTACGTGTCCAGCGTAAACGCCTCTTTTTGCTTACCTTAGCTGTTGGCCTGGCTAGTGCAAGTGTTTCGATGACAGGCGGAATTGGCTTTATTGGCCTCGTCGCCCCGCATTTGGCCAGGCGGCTTGTCGGGTCACTGCATCAGTATTTTTTACCGGTTAGTGCGCTGCTTGGTTTGTTGATTTTGGTCAGCGCCGATACAATCGGACGTTCCATATTTGCTCCAAATGCCATACCAGCGGGTGTGGTTGTGGCCTTTATCGGAGCCCCTTATTTTCTCTATTTATTGACAAAAACGAAATAAAAAATGAAAGAGGAACCCATCATGAAAAAATTACTTGTGTTTGGTTTAACGATCTGTTTCTTGCTTCTTGCCGCTTGCGGTCAACAGGAAACAAAAAATACGACAAATCAAAATGATCATGGAACACCTAAGATTGCTTCTTTGTCTATTCATTTAACAAATGACTTACTAGCACTCGGTATCAAGCCCGCCGGCTCTGTCGTAGGAGGAGACTTAAAAGATTTCCTTCCACATGCGAAAAAGCAGCTGAGCCATACGAAGAAGCTCGGCATTGCAGCAGATCCAGACATGGAGTCACTGCTTGCTTTAAAACCAGATGTCATTTATGTCGATGAAGAACTAGCTGGACAAGACTTATCGAAATACAAGAAAATTGCCAAGACCGAAGTGTTTAATTTAAATGATGGCACGTGGCGGGATCATTTGAAAAAAATCGGCAAGCTCGTCAATAAAGAAAAAGAAGCCGATCAATATATCAAGGATTACAATCAAGAAGCTAAAGAAGTGAAATCACTCATCCACCATAAGATTGGAAACGGAAAAGTAATGGCGATCCGTGTGACAGCAAAGGAGCTTCGAGTATTTAGCATGAAGCGTCCAATGGGTCCTATTTTATACGAAGATTTAGGTCTCACGCCTGTCGATGGTGTGAAAAAGCTGGACAGCAAAAGACCATTCGAAGTGATTTCTCAAGAGGTTCTTCCTGACTATGATGCAGATGCTATTTTTGTCGTCGTCAACCGTGACGATAAAGCGCAGCAGGCATTCAAACAGTTAGAACAGACACCGATCTGGAAAGGCCTAAAAGCCGTGAAGAAAAACCAAGTCTATCCGATCGCTGATCAGCCATGGCTTGATTACTCAGCACTAGGCAATAAAATGGCATTGGATGAAGCAAAAGAGATGTTTTCTAAATAAAAAGCACATGAATCAAGGCATCATTCCGCACATAGGAATGATGTCTCTTTTTTTGATTCGTTCTTCTATTCATTCGCTTTTTGCATACATATGAGAGGGAACGAGCAGTACCGCCCGCGTGAAGGGGAAAGGGAGGGATACAGTTGGAAGTTCAAAAAATTAGTGCAGGTACGATTGCAAGGCTTGTGCTGCTTTTGTTAGCGCTTGTTAACAGTGCTCTAACCGCTGCGGGAAAAAGCCCAATTCCTATTGATGAAGAAGGTGTTCAGCAATTCATCACCTTAGCTTTTCTTGGGATTACATCACTATGGGCCTATTGGAAAAACAATGATATTACGAAAAAAGCACGAACAAAAAAAGAAGAATAAGAGAAAACAGAGCCTTTTCATGATATAAGGCTCTGTTTCATCGAAGCGTCAAACGCCTCTCCCCGCAATTTGATTCTTCCTGAAAGGCTTACGACCGGCGTTCTCCCATGTTGGTGAGGAATGCTTTCACTTCCTCAGTGCTTAAGCCAATAGCTTTCGCTTCACTCATAAGACGCTTCCACTCTGACATATTCGAATCGGTCAGCTTTCTATGGGTGACATGTAACGTCTTTTCTTCCTGCTCCTTTCGGTAGGTTTGGAGCAGCTGATATAATCCCTCTTTAGGCATGCCGGATTGGACGGCATTGACTATATGCTCCCGCCATTCCTGTTCACCGCCCTCAGAGTAATGAAACATCATCGTCTCTGCATCAAACAGCTCTTGTAAATCAATTTCTAGTGAAGAGGATACCTTTTTTAAAAACTGGACAGATGGATTCCGATGGACACCACGCTCAATTTTACTCAAATACGACTTAGAAACATGGGCATCTTCAGCCAGCTGCTGAATCGAGTATCCTTTCCTCTTTCGGTAAATGCGTATCACCTTGCCTATCATTCGATAAATGATCTCCCTTCTCCCTTGCGAATAGTTCTGCGACCTTTTCGTTCATTATAAGAAATAAATTGTTCTTTATAAAATTCAAAAACGTAAGAAACAGGAAGTAAACAAAAGAAAACGAACGATTTCGTTCTTTAAAAAGAACTATAAGACCTATTATGACATTTTTCTTTGCGGGTATTATCTTTTATAATCCAATCATTAACAAAAAGAAACCATATATAACCTTTTTATGATGAAATCGGGAGGTATCTATGAATGAGAATATAGGTTTTAAGCAGCTGTTTTCTGTCATTAAAGAGAAAATGGCCCTTCTGATCCTGATTGTCCTGATCGTAACGGGCATTTCAGCCTACTATCAGTTCTATGTCTCGACTCCTGTATATCAGGCAACCACTCAAATTCTTGTTCATAAACGCAGCAATGACGCACAAGCGAATTTAAACGATATTCAGATGAACCTTCAATATACACGTACCTTTCAAGTCCTATTAAAAAGTCCGATCGTCATTGAAAAAGTAAAAGAAACGCTCAATCTCACAGAATCAGCTGAAGGATTAAAACACAAAATTGCCACAAGTACAGAAAATGAGTCTGAGGTCATAAATATTTCTGTACAAGATGAGGATCGCGCGAAGGCAGTAGCGATTGCTAATACCGCAACAGAGGTGCTGCAAGAAGAAATCAAAAAAACCATGAATATGGATCGCATTAATGTTTTGTCTGAAGCCAAGCTGTCCAACACGATTCTCATGAATTCAAGGAAATTCGTTCATATCGTTCTGGCACTAGGCGCCTCTTTATTAGGAGGAATTACACTCATTTTCTTAATGAATCTACTCGATGATACTGTAAAACGAACACATCAAATAAGAGAAGAGATCGGATTGCCGTCGCTCGGCAGTGTCTATCAGATGCAAGCAGACAGGAGGGCAAAAAAAGACAAGCAGTCCGTCATAACGGGAGGACAGAACATTGATCTTTAAGAGGAAGAAAAGAGAAAAGAGAGATTTATCCTGTATTTCTGTATTAAATCCTCACTCTGTCATTGCGGAACAATTTCGTACGATCCGAACGAACATCGAATTCACATCGATCCAAACAAGGCTGAAGTCGATATTGGTGACATCCTCCTTGCCGAAGGAAGGGAAATCATTTGCGGCTGCAAACTTAGCAGCTGTTTTTGCACAGCAGAAAAAGCGGGTCCTGCTCATGGATGCTGATTTGCGAAAGCCGGCCGTTCATGAATATTTTGACCTGAGTCATCACACGGGTTTAACCAACGTGCTATTAAATAACTGCAGTTTGGAGGAAGCCGTTTTACCTACACCGATTGAGCATTTAGAGCTGCTTCCGAGCGGAACCATTCCGCCGAATCCAGCTGAGCTGCTCTCCTCTTCTGTGATGAAGCAGCTATTTTATGAGATTGAACAGCAATATGACATGGTGATCGTTGATTCCGCACCGCTTCTGCCTGTTGCCGATGCGAAGATCCTGGCGAACCGTACGGATGGAAGCATTCTCGTTGTATTAAGCGGCAAAACAAAGATCGCTGCCGTAAAGAAGTCAAAAGAAGTATTAGAAGGAACAACAGGCAAACTGCTTGGCGCTATGCTAAATGGAAAGAAAGAGAAAAAGGGCAGGCTGTATATGTATTAAAAAGATTGATAGGTGATGTCTCCTAATCTTTAACAACGGAGGCACTCGATCCTGCTGTGGGCATATCAGATGCCTTAGATGCTCGTCATCAATAGTGGGGTGTGAGGACGGGTTTGATGCCCATTTGACGTAAGAATAGTGATTGAAAAAGGGGGAGGAGCGTTGACTTACGCCCAAAGATTATCAATTATCGTGGCACTAGATTCATATCTCATCTTAGTTGCCGTCTTTTTTGGCTTTCAATTTGTCCAAGAAGCGGCGTTAACCGTATATACATTTGAAATGCTCGTCATTTCTTCGCTCAGTCTGCTCATTGGGCACCATGTATTTTCCTACATTTTTCACGTGTACAAGCAAGTATGGGCATATACAGGGGTTAGAGAGCTATTTTCTTTAATGAAAACCTTTGTGTGTTCTTTTTTATTTTCAATGACGATGCTGTACCTTTTCGTACAGACATGGCCATTTCGATTTTTATTCATCGTTTGGCTTTTCCATATCTTGTTCATCGGGGCATCTCGTATGGCATCTAGACTATTTCATGATGGCGCAAAGCGGCTGCACATAGAAAAGGAACGGGCATTAATCATTGGTGCCGGATCAGCTGGGGCCATTATTGTTCGTCAGCTTCAGCAGTCGAGTGATGTCCATATTGAGCCAGTCGCCTTCATCGATGATGACAAGACGAAGCATAAGCTTGAAATCATGGGTCTGCCCGTCCTAGGGGGAAAAGAACATATTCAAACAGCAGTCGTGATGATGGATATTCAAAAGATCATCATCGCCATTCCGTCCAAAAGCAGCCACACCTTAAAAGGGCTGTATAAGGAATGTGTAGCGACTGGCGTCAAAACACAGATTATGCCGGAAATGGAGCAGATTTTAAAAGGAACCCATGCACTGAATCAATTACGGGATGTACAGCCAGAGGATTTACTAGGAAGAGAGCCGATTCAATTAGATACAAGTCGTCTATCTGTTCACTTAAAGGGAAAAACGATCATGGTGACAGGGGCAGGCGGGTCGATTGGATCAGAAATCTGTCGTCAAATTTGTGTGTTTGCCCCTCAAGCGATTGTGCTAGTGGGACATGGAGAATTCAGCATTCATTCTATTTTACTAGAGCTGAAAGAATTATATGAGGGCAGCATCAGCCTCTATCCACAAATTGCGGATATTCAAGATAAACAGAAAATGAGTGAAATCGTTGGTCATTTTCAGCCGGATATGATTTATCATGCTGCCGCACATAAGCACGTCCCGCTCATGGAGATCAGTCCGAAAGAAGCGGTGAAAAACAATATTATCGGGACAAAAAATGTTGCAGAAGCCGCACATGAGCACGGAATCGAAACCTTCGTCCTCATTTCATCTGATAAAGCGGTCAACCCTGCCAATGTAATGGGAGCCACAAAGCGGTTTGCTGAAATGCTGATCATGCAAATGGGGGCAAGCAGTGAGACGAAGTTTGTGGCCGTTCGATTTGGGAATGTACTCGGAAGCAGGGGGAGCGTCATACCAATCTTTAAAAAACAAATCGAAAAAGGTGGACCGGTGACGGTCACGCATCCAGCCATGACAAGATATTTTATGACCATCCCAGAAGCATCAAGGCTGGTCATTCAAGCAGGCGCACTGGCAGAAGGAAGACAGATCTTTGTATTAGATATGGGGGAGCCAGTGAAAATTGTCGACCTCGCAGAAAACCTCATTCACCTCTCAGGCTACACTACAGACCAGATTCCGATTACCTTCACGGGCATTCGTCCCGGAGAGAAAATGTACGAGGAGTTACTCAACCAGCATGAAAAAGCACAGGAGCAAATTTTCCCGAAAATTCATATCGGTCACGCACTGGATGGTGATCCATATGTGCTGAACCGCTTTATCCATGAATTTGACATGATGAGTGACGAGCAAATGAGACAAGCGTTATTTGCTGCCATTGAGTCGCATGATTTGTTGTCTGAACAGATGAAAAGAGAGGAGGAGACGCTTGCCAATGAAGAAAAAAGTCTTGTTTTGCGCAACGGTTGATTATCATTTTAAGGCATTCCACCTTCCGTATTTTCGGTGGTTTCAGGAACAAGGATGGGAAGTGCACACAGCGGCAAATGGTCAGCTGGAGCTGCCGCATGTGGATCAAGCTCATTCCATTCCGATTCAGCGCTCCCCTTTTCATTTGCGCAACCGGCTCGCGTATGTGGAGCTGAAGAAGCTGCTAGAGAAAGAGCATTACGACTTGATCCATTGTCATACACCGATGGGAAGTGTCATTGGCAGGCTTGCAGCCAAAAGCACGCGCAAAAAAGGGGCGAAGGTTCTTTACACCGCACATGGGTTTCACTTTTGGAAGGGGGCGCCGCTTCAAAACTGGCTGCTCTATTATCCAATTGAGAGATGGCTCGTGCAATATACAGACGCGCTCATCACCATTAATGGAGAAGATTATGAAAGAGCGGATCGTCTGTCAAAAGAGAAGGCATCTGTCCATTATGTTCCCGGCATGGGTGTGGATATGAAGCGGTTTGCACCTGTCGATGACAAAGAAAAGCAACGCCTTCGTACAGTATATGGATTTACCCCGCAAGATTTCATCGTGCTGTGTGCTGGCGAATTAAACGTCAATAAAAATCAAAGGATGCTTATTAAAGCATGTGCACAGCTGTATAGGAAAATACCGAATGTGAAGGTCGTGTTTGCCGGGGAAGGGGCAAGCAGGCCGTTCTATGAAAAGCTGGTACGCCAGATGAATCTTGAGCAGCATGTCCAATTTGCTGGTTTTTGCAAACAAATCGAGGAATGGATGCATGTGAGTGATGTATGTGTGTCAACGAGTCTGAGAGAAGGGCTCGGCATGAACCTTCTTGAAGCGATGTCTGCTGAGAAGCCGATCATTGCCACTGAAAATAGAGGGCACTGTGAGCTTATCAAACATGGAGTGAACGGCTTTTTAGTCGAACCGCAAGATGTGAATGGTTTAGCTGATTATTTGCAGCAGCTTTATCACCAAAAGGACCAGCTGCACCTCATGGGAAAAGCGGGGCGTTCCATGGCTCATGCATTTGCACAGGAGCAGACGGTGAGTGCCATGGAAGAGATTTATACAACCTATATGGGTCATGCAGAGAAGGTGATGCAGCATGCGTAAGCCGAAGGTGTCTATCATCATGGGCGTCTACAATTGCCAAGAGACAGTAGAAGAAAGCATTGAATCGATTCTTCATCAAACCTATAAAAACTGGGAGCTCATCATATGTGATGACGCATCAACAGATGGGACCTATGAGAAAGTACTGCCTTATACAAAGCATGATCCTGAAAGAATTCGCCTCATCCGAAATAAACACAACCTAAGACTTGCCGCCAGTCTGAATCGCTGTCTAGCTGAAGCGAGTGGAGAATTGATCGCCAGACAGGATGGTGATGATCTATCGGTGTCAACACGTTTAGAAACACAGGTTTATTTCCTCGAAACACATCCTGAATATGATGTGGTCGGTACGGCGATGACGATTTTTGATGAGTCTGGAACGAAGGGCGTTCGTGCACTTGCCTCAGAACCTAATCGAAAGGTGCTGGCAAGAGGAACTCCTTTTTGTCACGGGACCATTATGATGAGAGCTTCTGCATACAAGGCTTTAAATGGATATCGTTCTGTGAAAACAACAAGGCGTATGGAAGATATCGATCTTTGGATTCGCTTTTTTGCTGCTGGAAGGAAAGGCTTTAACTTGCAAGAGCCGTTATACCTTGTGAGAGAGGATGAAGCGGCCTTTCAGCGCCGAAAGTTCCGATATTCCATGGATAATGCCATGCTCGTTTTAAAAGCATGCTGGCTATTAAAGTTGTCGCCGCTAGATTATTTATTTGCTCTCAAGCCGGTGATCCGGGCCTGTTTGTCACCGAAGACCATGAGGCTTTATCATCAGCGGAAGCTGGAGGCGTCTATGCTGAAAAGGAGGACGATTCGGGATGAGTGAGCCAAAGCGTGTACTCCATATTGTGGGCGGGATGAACCGCGGCGGAGCAGAAACGATGATTATGAACATCTATCGTGCACTCGACAGAAATGTCCTTCAATTTGATTTCATTACCCACCGACAGGACGTCTGTGATTATGATGAGGAAATTCGTCGGCTCGGGGGGCGCATCTTTTACGTCCCAAGTATTGGGGCGTCCTCTCCTTTGGCTTTTGTGAAAACATTGACAAAGACGATCAAGCGAACAGGACCTTATCAGGCAGTGCATGCACATACGGATTTTCAAACAGGTTTTTCCGCACTTGCTGCTAAACTTGCGGGCGTTAAGGTGCGCATTTGTCATTCACATAATACGGCTTGGAGACAGTCTTCAACCTGGCTTGACCACTTGATGCTCAAAGGGTTTCGTCAGCTGATCTTTGCCTTTTCTACACAGCTCGTCGCATGTGGCGAAGATGCCGGTGTTTTTTTATTCGGGCAGAAAAAAATGAAAAATGGACGAGTTGAGGTTTTGCCAAATGGGATTGATTTGAACCTTTTCTTTCAGCCTGGGCCAGACGAAAAGGTGGAGATGAAAAAGCAGCTTCATCTTCATGAAAAGAAACTGGTTATTGGTCATATTGGGCGATTTCATGAGCAAAAAAACCATGTTTTTTTCATCGAGCTGGCACAGACTTTAAAGAAGCAGGGGGTCTCATTTCAGCTTGTCCTCGTAGGAGATGGACCGCTGAGACAAGTGGTCGAATCGTATGCGAAAAAAGCAGGATTAATGGAGGACATTGTCTTTACCGGGGTCGTATCGGACGTTCCGCAGTATATGAAAGCATTTGATGTGTTTGTGATGCCTTCCTTGTTTGAAGGTCTTCCGCTTGTATTAGTAGAAGCACAGGCATCTGGACTGCCTTGTGTGATCTCAGATCACATTACACAGGAAGTTGATCTAGGCTGCGGACTCGTTAAACGGAAATCACTGCGCGATTCAGCACATGAGTGGATGAAAGCGATTCTTGAAGCGTATCATGCAGAACCTCCTCTTCAAGAGACCATTACTTCTCAGCTTGGCCAAAGAGGATTTGATGTGAAGCAGAACATCACACGTGTGATGAATGTATATGGATTGTAAGGAAGGATTGGCAGATGGCGGTATATTTGGTGAACATGATCATGGTCTATTTATGGTCGAGCTTTGCTGCATTTTACGGCAGGCGTGATGATACCATTCAAAGCGGATGGCGGCCTAACAAGCTTCTGGTGTTTTTTCCGTTTTTATTTCTTTGTATCGTAGCTGGTATTCGGTACAAAGTGGGAACCGATTTTGTGACCTATGGACAGATGTATGAGTTCTCCGTCAACTATGAAAAGCCTTGGCATATATTTGGATTCGGTGTGGACAAAGCCGCAACCGATCCGGGGTTTACGTTCATCTTATGGATGCTTAATCAACTATCACATGAGCCGCAAATGATGTATATCTCGGTCGGGGTCATCACCTATTTTTTTATTATCAAGACGCTGGTGCGATATGGACGGCCCTTTGAGCTCAGTATGCTGCTTTTTCTCGGCACCTTTCATTATTACGCTTCATTTAATGGAATGCGTCAGTATATGGTGGCTGCGGTTCTTTTTTATGCCATCCGGCTCGTTATCAATGGTGAATGGAAATTGTATTTTCCGCTCGTTCTTGTGTGTTCGTTGTTTCATTCATCGGCTCTCATCATGATTCCAGTTTATTTTATCGTGAGAACAAAGGCTTGGTCATGGATGATGTTTGTCTTATGCATGATTTTCTTAGGCTTAACCGCTCTTTATGACCGTTTTATCTCTGTGTTTGTGGTGATGCTGCAAGGGAGTTCTTATGGTCATTATGAGGAATGGCTCACAACGAATACGAATGGAATGAATATGACAAAAATCGGTGTATTGATTCTGCCGCTCCTGCTTGCTTTCTTTTATCGAAAACGACTTCGTGAACTGACACCTGAGAGTGATTACGTTGTGAATTTTTGCTTGCTTGGTTTCTTGTTTGGCATTCTTGCAACAAAGGATGTCATTTATGCAAGATTTCATATTTATTTTGGTTTATATCAGCTCATTTTACTGCCATATTTCACACGCATTTTTGATCAGCGGTCTAATGTCTTTATGTATGTAGGGATTGCTGTTTGCTATATTTTGTACAGCATCATGCTGATGCCGTTCGATTCTTCTGTTTTACCGTATAGAACGATTTTTACAA
The DNA here is from genome assembly GCF_056838025.1 of Bacillus sp. MC1252. Lineage (NCBI taxonomy): Bacteria > Bacillati > Bacillota > Bacilli > Caryophanales > Bacillaceae > Bacillus > Bacillus sp. MC1252. The sequence continues at coordinate 3,048,234 of NZ_CM166369.1, read as the reverse complement.
AATAGATTTGAAGAAAGGTGGGGCATGCTGTAATGCCAGCTATCAGTCTATTGGTCGCAGTCTACAATACGAGTCAATATGTGGAGCAATGCCTTCAATCGATTGCAGATCAAAGCTTTTCAGATATAGAGGTCATTCTCGTCAATGATGGATCTACAGATCACAGCGGAGCATTGCTTGAAGCGTTTGCTGAGCGTGATAAGCGTTTTCGGGTGATTCATCAAACCAATCAAGGGTTAGGGGCTGTGAGAAACCGGGGCATAGAAGAAGCAAGAGGGACGTATTTCGCCTTTGTTGATTCAGACGATATTCTCGCTCCTCATTACTGTGAAGCCTTGTATGAAAGAGCTGAAATGACTGGGGCTGATCTTGTTGTAAGTGAGTATTGGATTCAATTCGAACAATCAAAACGAACAATACCAACGACTCTTTTAACCCATCGATCAGCCGATAAAACGAGTTTAATAGAAGCGTTATTACATGGAGCCATCACTGGATTCTCATGGAATAAGCTGTATCGGCGTGCTTTTATCGAAGAACACCACATCCGTTTTCCACTGCGGGGTGAGCTTGAGAACATTGAAGATCAGTATGTGACGCTGCGCTGTTTTTCTTTATCACGTGTCATTGCCTTTGTTCATGAGCCTCTCTATTATTACCGGGTTCATCTGTCATCGATTGTGCAGCGATACCAAAAGCAGTATTTTCAGCATGGACTGACCTTTTATCATGCACAGCGCTTGTTCTTAAAAGAGCATGATGAGCTGCCTCCGTATGAGAAGGCCCTAGATTTTTTTATGGTCAATCATACGCTTCACTGTATGCTCAATGAATGGAAAAGCCAGAATTCCCTCTCCTTCCAGGAAAAGCTTGATCACATGCGGGAAATGGTGACACACGAGGCTTTTCAGCATGCAGTCAAACGAGTGGAGCGATCGAAGCTCACCGTTCGAAAACGAATGATTTTATTTCTTGCCAGGTGTCAGTGGGTTCATCCGCTTTCTGCCGCCGCTTCAAGCTATCAAAAATGGATTGAATATCAAACAAGGAAATAGGGGGGATGAGATTGACATTACAGCAATTGAAGGCACACGCCGCAGAGTGGCTGCTCTTAAAGGTCAAATATCCGCTTGAGTATAGGCTGAGCCGCCGCAAGCTGCCAGAGATGAGCCATCAGAAAAAAATCATTCTCACGCTGCTGCCAGCGCATGATAATTTGGGGGACCATGCCATTGCCTATGCGAGCTATTGTTTTTTAAAGAAGCACTTTCCAGCCTATGAAATCATAGAAGTAGACATGAAAGAGATGTATCGACTCGCCCGCCCGTTAAAGAGCATGCGGCACCCGGAGGACATCGTCTGTATCATTGGTGGGGGTAATATGGGGGATTTATACCGGTACGAAGAATGGACAAGGCAATTTATCATGAACATCTTCAAGTCCTATCCCGTCATTCAGCTGCCCGCTACTGCTCATTTCACAGAAACAAAAAGAGGGAAAAGAGAAGAACGGCGCGCCATTCAAACGTACAAACGTCACCCGAGACTGCTCCTTATGGCGAGAGATCAAACAACCTATGATTGGATGAAGCAGCATTTTCCTGATAAAGATGTGTGGAAACAGCCTGATATGGTGCTGACATTAGACGAATCATCAAAGGATCAAAAGCGTGAAGGGGTTCTGCTTTGTCTGCGAGAGGATAAGGAAGCGTATCTCACCCAAAAAGAGCGGCAGCAACTACAGCAGCATGTCAAAGAGACGTATGATCAAGTTGGTTTCATCACGACGACAATTGGCAAACGAGTCGATCGAACAACTCGCTTAGAGGAATTATCGGCCTTGTGGACCGAGTTAAGACAAGCGCAAGTCGTCGTGACAGACCGGCTGCATGGCATGATCTTTTGTGCGATTACACATACACCATGTGTTGTCCTCAGGTCGTTTGATCATAAGGTGATGGAAGGGTATGAATGGGTGTCGCAACTTCCGTTTGTAACCCTTTTAAAAGAACCAAATGAGACAGCTGTGAAAGAGGCGATGATTCAGCTTATAAAAACAGGCGATCAAAAGGGAGAGGAAGCTGGATGAAGGCCCTTAGACGCTGCGTGACAACACAATGAATCGTGCGTTTCTTTACAATGTCAGTGCGAACTTAATGACGTTTGTCTTGATGATGCTCATGTCTGTTTGTTTAACGCCTTACATTGTTCATACGCTTGGAGTAGAAGCATTTGGCTTAATTCATCTTACACAAAATATGATCAACTATCTATCAGTCATTACAGCTTCATTAAGTGCTGTTGTTGTGCGTTTTTTTTCTGTGGCGGCTCATAAGGGAGAGATGGAAAAGGCGCAGCGCTTTCTCGCTTCCTATTTCGTCAGTTCGATTTTTTTATCAATCAGTCTCTTTTTGCTTTGCCTTTTATTGTCTCAGCAGCTGGTTGAGTGGCTTCATGTGCCTATTCATCTCGTCAAAGACACACAGATCGCCTTTGTTTTAGGGGGTCTTTTATTTATGCTCAATTTCGTCATGTCCGGTATTGGGGCTGCGCCGTTTTATGCGAACAAGTTATATGTATCAAGTGCTGGGCAGGCCATTCAGATGTTTTGCAGGGCGCTTGTCATTGTGATGTTGTTTACATTGACGACCCCAGCCATTTGGCATATACCGCTTGCGGCCGTCATTGGGAGCTTAGCGGCTATGGGAATCGGTATCTATTATTTTAAGAAACTCATTCCTTGGTTTTCGTTTAAGTGGCGGCATGTCTCTTTCTCTTCTAGTCTCACTCTTGTTCGATCAGGGGTATGGCATTCATTTGAGCAAATGGGGATTTTGTTGTTTTTACAAATTGATTTATTGATGACCAACTTGCTGATTGGTGCGGAAGCGACTGGCCAGTATGCCGCCATTTTACAATTCCCTTTATTATTGCGCACGCTTGCAGGGACACTTGCGGTTGTGTTTGCGCCAACGATTACGAGGTTCTATTCGAATCAGGACAAAGAGGGACTCATTCAATATGCCGCCAACGCCATTAAGTGGAGTGGTTTATTTGTTGCGTTCCCAGCCGCACTCCTAGGAGGTCTTGCCGGCCCGCTTATGCTTCTATGGCTTGGACCAGCCTTTGAGGAGCTGAAATGGCTCCTCATGATTCATGCTGCTTATTTATGTTTGACGTTGATGTTTTTACCACTGACATATGTGCCGACCGCCTTTAATCGTTTTAAAGTACCAGCAGTTGTCACGCTGATATTAGGCGCTGCCAATGTACTTTTAGCCTATGGTTTGACTCATATGCTCCAGCTTGGTTTATATGGCATTGCATCAGCGGGTGCCATTGTTTTATTGATCAAAAATATTGTGTTTCTCCCATTTTATACGTCCAAGATCACGAAACAGAAACGCACAATCTTTTACAAACATACAATGGTTCCGCTAGTGGGAGCTCTATTGATTTGGGGCGTATGCGCAGGGATTCAGTTTGTATATGACGTGACCTCATGGTGGGAGCTGTTTTGTATTGGTGGACTTTGTTTCATTGTTTACATGGGCTACTTGTATCAATTTGCAGGAACAAAACAAGAGCGGATGCAGCTGATGCGTAAGGTGAAACAAGCTGCTGCTGAACGAGCGGTCTCCCGCTAGTGTGAAAAGGAGGTGCAATGATGAAAAGAATGATAGATGTGATCGTGGCACTGACTCTGCTTATCGCAGGCAGCCTTCTTTTTCTTCTTATTTATGGGCTTATTCGGTGGAAAATTGGGACGCCTGTGGTGTTTCGGCAGGAACGGCCTGGTCTATATGGCCGGCCTTTTATGCTATATAAATTTCGGACAATGACTGATGAACGCGACGAACATGGCGTGCTGCTACCAGATCATCTTCGATTAACAAAAACCGGCGCCTTGATTCGCAAGCTCAGTCTCGACGAATTGCCGCAGCTAGTCAATGTGCTAAAAGGAGAGCTCAGTCTCGTTGGGCCAAGACCCCTTTTGATGGAGTATTTACCAATGTATACAGAGCAGCAAGCAAGGCGTCATCTTGTGAAGCCTGGCATCACTGGGTGGGCACAGGTGAACGGAAGAAACACGCTCTCCTGGGAGGAGAAATTCACTTATGACCTCTGGTATGTGGAGCATCAATCGCTTTGGCTTGATATGAAAATTTTATGGATGACCTTGCTGAAAGTCATCAAAACAGAGGGGGTGCAGCAGCCGCATCATGCCACAGCTGAAAAATTCAAAGGAACCGATATGTAAAGAGCAACCCATTGGTGTCATTGGGGCTGGCGGGCATAGCAAAGTCATTCAGGACTTGATTTTTGCGCATCCTGATTACTCATTGTGTGCCGTATTAGATGATCAATTTGAAGAGACAGTCACTCAGAGCGGCATTCTGTATGGACCGACCTCCATGAGTCAGCAGCTGAGAGAAAAAATGCCTCATACCAAATGGCTGATTGCCATTGGACAAAATGAGACCAGACAGATGGTAAAGGAACGTTTGACGTTTGAAAATATGGCGTTTGCCACACTCATTCATCCAGAGGCGGTCATTAGCCCATCAGCTGTGATCGGAAGGGGAACTGTGGTGATGGCAAGGGCTGTTGTTCAAGCAGATGCGGTCGTCGGTGAACATGCGATTATTAACACAGGGTCTATCGTAGAGCACGATAGCTTACTCGAATCGTTTGTGCACCTCTCACCAGGAGCAGTCCTTACAGGCTGTGTTTCCGCGCGCGAGGGTGCCCACATTGGGGCAGGTGCCGTTGTGACACCCGGTACATCAATTGGAAGCTGGACAGTCATTGGCGCAGGAGCGGCCGTGACCAGAGATATACAGGATCAGAAGGTCGCTGTAGGAGTTCCTGCAATTGAGATCAAAGATCGGAGAGAAGGTGGGAAATCATGAAAGAAAGAAAGCGAATCTACTTATCTCCTCCTCATATGAGCGGAAAGGAGTATATGAAAATAGAGGAAGCGTTCAAGAGCAATTGGATTGCGCCGCTAGGACCTCTTGTGAATGAATTTGAGCAAGTGGTCGCGGACTATGCAGGGGTGAAGGGGGGAGCGGCTTTATCTTCAGGGACAGCAGCGATTCACCTCGCCTTAAAGCTTATTGGCGTTCAAAAGGGGGACATTGTCTTTTGCTCCACCCTCACATTTGTTGCAAGTGCAAACCCTATTTTATATGAACAAGCGACGCCCGTTTTTATTGATTCTGAAAGCGAGACATGGAATATGTGCCCGCTTGCTTTAGAGAAAGCCTTTGTCGAAGCAAAACGTCTTGGAAAAACCCCCCGCGCGGTCATTGTCGTTCATTTATACGGCCAAAGCGCGAAAATGGACGACATCGTGGCGTTGTGTGAAGCGTATGATGTGCCGATCATTGAAGATGCGGCTGAATCGTTAGGCGCTCTGTATAAAGGAAGAAAAAGCGGCTCAATGGGCAGGTTTGGCGTCTATTCTTTTAATGGAAATAAAATCATTACAACATCTGGGGGCGGAATGCTTGTGAGTGATGATGAAGCTGCGATCGAACGCTGCCGTTTCCTCGCTTCACAGGCAAGAGAGCGTGCCATGCACTATGAGCATCAAGAGATAGGCTACAACTATCGCATGAGCAACCTGCTAGCAGGTGTGGGGATAGCCCAAATGGATGTATTAGACGAGCGAGTTGAACAAAAGCGCCGCATTTTCCAGCGTTATCAGGACGCGTTATCTGAGGTAGATGGTCTTCATTTTATGCCAGAATATCAAGAAACCAGGTCCAACCGCTGGCTAACGACATTGACCATTGATCGTGATGCACCGATTTCTCCAGTAGACATCATTGCTGTATTAGAAAAAGAACAGATCGAAGCTCGGCGTGTATGGAAGCCGCTGCATCAGCAGCCACTCTTTCGTGATTGTCCATTTTATACAGCCGCCAAAGGCACCCCTGAATCCGAGTTATTATTTGAGACAGGTCTTTGTCTTCCATCTGGAACAAGCATGACAGATGCAGAACAGGATCGTATCATTGACACACTGCATGATGTCCTGCGAGAAAAAACATTCACCTCTTCACAGGCTGCTCGTTCATAAGCGGCCTGCCTCTTTTTATCAAATTCCTCAATTTATGGAATATAACGGAATATGTATTGTTATTTCATTTCAAATATGATATTGACAACAGTGTACTTCCTCCTTAAAATGAAAATGATTATCAGCATCAATTAGGAGGAGCGATTTATGTCTATTTGGAATAATTTTCCGAAAATTAAAATAAATACAGTATTTACATTCCTACTGATCTTCTTACTAGTAGGCTGCTCTCAAGCAAACAATGGAGCAGGTGGAAAGAAGGATCATCCTGACATGATCACAATGGCATGGCCGAGAGATATTGGCGAAATGAATCCGCACATCTACAACCCATCACAATTGTTTGCACAATCGATGATTTATGAGCCATTAGTCAGCTATCAAAAAAATGGACAGCTGAAACCTGAATTAGCGAAGTCATGGGATGTTTCAAAGGATGGCAAGGTGTATACATTCCATTTAAGAGACGGCGTGACATTCTCAGATGGCTCTGATTTTAACGCGGGCATTGTCAAAAAGAACTTTGATACGATTTTAAAAAACAAAGATTTACATAGCTGGTTAGGTGTCATTAAGAAAATCAAAAAGACAGAAGCTGTGGACAAAAAGACGTTTAAACTCACATTAACAGCGCCTTATTATCCAACTGTTCAAGAATTAGCAGTCGTCCGTCCGGTTCGTTTCTTAGGCGAAGCAGGCTTCCCTAAAAACGGAGATACGTCAAAAGGAATCGAAAAACCAGTGGGCACAGGCCCTTGGGTATTAAAAACGTATAAAAAAGATGACTATGCGATTTTTGAACGAAACGATCATTATTGGGGAGAGAAACCAAAGGTCAAGGAAATCAAGGTGAAGGTCATTCCAGATGCTGAAACGAGAGTGATGGCATTTGAAAAAGGCGATGTGGATTTACTTTATGGAGAAGGAACGATCAGCCTTGATGCCTACAAACAACTAGAGGCAAGCGGCAAGTATGAAACAAACATGTCAGAGCCTGTTGCAACGAGACAGCTTGTGATGAATACAAAAGTGGATCAGCTGTCAGATGAAAAAGTGCGTCATGCCCTTCAGTATGCCATCAATAAGAAGTCAATGGTAGAAGGTGTAACGTCTGGCTTAGAGGACGAAGCAGATCACATTTTGCCGACAAACATGCCCTATACGTCCAATATTAAAGTGAAGTCTTTCCAATATGATGTGGACAAAGCAAAAGCATTGCTAGATGAAGCGGGCTGGACACTTCCAAAAGGGAAATCCGTTCGTGAAAAGGATGGAAAAACGCTTGAATTTAGTATGATGTATGACTCAGCAGAATCGATTCAAAAAGCGATGGCTGAGACGCTGCAGGCAGAATGGGCAGCCATTGGCGTTGGCGTCAAACTTGAAGGCGTAGAGCTTGCCACGCAGGTTCAACGTTTCAAAGCCAACAAATTTGATATGAACTTCTTTAGCAACTACGGAGCGCCATATGATCCGCATACATTTATGAACGTCGTTTCATCAGATGGTTTTGGCTTCAAAGAAGCCATCTCAGCGTATCCAAATAAGGAAAAGCTGATCAAAGAAATGAACGAAATTCCGTCAACAACAAATGAAAACAAACGAAAAGCACTATATTCGTCGGTCTTATCTTCTTTGCAGGATCAAGGGGCGATTGTGCCAATCTCTTATTTTAAAAAGACAGCCGTTTATCAAAAAGATGTGAAGAACTTTGAGTTCCCTGCGAATCGAGATGAACATCCTTTCACAGGCATCAAGCTCAAGTAATAGAAGGAAGGTAAGGAAATGGGCCGCTATATCATCAAACGAATGCTTTCAATCATCCCTGTATTTCTATTAGCCACACTTTTCACAACTGGTATGATTCACCTTTCGCCAGTTGATCCGGCTGAGGCATATTTAGCAGCGGCTCATATCCAGCCCAATGATGAAATATTAGCGCAAAAAAGAAGTGAATTTGGCTTAGATGAACCGTTTTATATGCAGTATCTTCATACCATTGAAAAAGTCATTCGCCTTGATTTTGGCCGGTCGTATATGTCGAATCAGCCTGTGCTCGATGAGGTCATCTATAGAATACCGGCGACCATTCAATTGGCGTTCACCAGTCTGCTGCTCGCTATTTGTGTCAGCATTCCGTTAGGCTTTTTCAGCGGCATGAGAAAAAATGGCGTCGTTGATCATGTGAGCCGGCTCATTTCTTTCTTAGGAGCATCTATCCCGACATTTGTCTTGGGGTATTTGCTCATCTTCTTTTTTTCCGTGAAGCTCGATCTCTTACCGGTTGAAGGTGTTGGGACGTGGGAGCATCTCATCCTGCCATCAATCACACTGGCAGTGCCTTTAATTGCGATGTATACGAGGTTATTACGGTCAAGTGTGAGTGAGGCGCTTCAAGAGCCATTCGTTCAATATGCGAGAATCAGAGGATTAAAGGAACAGTCGATCATGTTCAAGCATGTATTCAGAATCGCGATTTCGCCGATGCTGACAGGACTTGGTGTGAATCTTGGCAAGCTGCTGACAGGAACCATTATTGTCGAGGCGGTTTTTTCATGGCCGGGGTTTGGACGCTTTTTTATTGAAGCGATCTTTAACCGGGATCTGCCAGTCATTCAATTCTATGTGTTGATGGCAGCATGTATCTTTATTTTGAGCAGTTTGATTGTTGACCTGCTTCAGCTGATCATTGACCCCCGTATTTCTAGAAAGGAAGGCCGCCAGCAATGATGACAAAAGTACAACATTTCTTCTATCATCAAAAGATGATCTCGATCTGCGTTTTGCTGCTCGGTCTCCTGCTGATTGTGACAGTATGTGCACCATGGATCGCTCCACATGATCCGTCGGCTGTCAATCTTGCCATGAAGCTAAAGGGCTCTTCGTGGGAGTATCCTCTTGGGACAGATCAATTAGGACGATGCAATTTATCTCGTATTTTATATGGTGCGCGTATTTCGTTAGGCTGTGCATTATTAATCTTTCTCTCTTCTTTATTGATTGGATTAATCGTTGGTTTGTTTTCTGGGTATCAAGGCGGCTGGATCGATCACGTCTTAATGAGAATTTGCGACGGGGTCATGGCTTTCCCGAACTTGGTGCTGATCCTTGGGCTAGTGGGCATCTTTGGTCCGGGGCTTTCTCAAGTAGTGCTTGCCTTGATGCTTGTGCAATGGGTGTATTACGCCCGCGTCTTTCGAGGGATGGTGCTCAGTTTAAAAGAACAGAATTTTATTGCAGCTGCGAAGATCAGTGGAACTTCACACTGGAACATCATGAGAAAGCATATGATTCCCAATGTTCTACCGCCTTTAGCAGTGATTGGCACACTCGAAATGGGGTGGGCGATTATGGACATTTCTGCGATGTCTTTTCTCGGCTTGGGGGTTCAGCCTCCTCTGCCTGAATGGGGAGCGATGATCCATGAAGGGAAGTCGTACATTCAAACAAATCCTCAACTGATGCTTTACCCAGGTCTTGTAATCATGGCTGTGGTGGTTCTGTTTAATTTACTGGGAGAAGCCCTTTCAGAGAAATATGGCATCAAACGTCGTGTTTAAAGGAATGAGCAATTTGGAAGAGTCCATATTACAAATAGACAACCTGCATGTGCAGACGAAAACGTCTCAAGGGACAATCCCTCTTATTCAGGACGTAGCGTTTGAAGTAGGGCGCGGTCAAATCGTTGGATTAATTGGTGAGAGCGGCTGCGGGAAAACGGTGACAAGTATGTCGATTTTAAACATGCTCGACCGGAAAACAACTGAAGTCACTGGCAGTATCACATTACAGGGACGGGAATTGATCGGTGTAAGTGAAAAGAATATGCGGTCCATTCGGGGCAAAGACATTTCGTATATTATGCAAAATCCAATGAACAGTTTTACGCCGGTATGGACGATCGGTCATCAGCTGATTGAAACCATTCGCCGGCATACAGCTGTCAGTAAAAGGCAGGCACGGGCGCAGGCGGTCGATGCCTTAAAGCAAATGAATCTGCCTCAACCAGACCAACTGTTAAACAAGTATCCCTTTGAATTAAGCGGCGGCATGCTGCAGCGTGTCATGATTGCCATGGCTGCCTGTATGCATCCGCCTCTCATCATCGCAGATGAACCAACAACCGCGTTAGATGTACACAATCAGAAGCTGGTGCTCCAGCATCTGAACCAAATTCGTCATGACTATGGAACGGCCATTTTACTGATTACCCATGATCTTGGTGTCATTGCAGAAATGGCAGATCAGGTTGTGGTCATGAGACAAGGAGAAATGGTTGAAAAGGCAGAAGTTCTTGAGCTTTTTGAAAATCCAAAGCATGATTATACAAAGAAACTATTAGCAGCTCGGCCATCCATTCCAGCTGTTTGCCCGATTTGAGGTGAGAAGGCCCTTGCATTTATTAGAAGTGAAAGCAGTCAGTCATGCATACAACAGCCGATCGTTTCTTATGAGAAAAAAAGACGCAGCTCCTGTCCTGAAAAGCGTCCATTTGACCATTGAAGAAGGTACTTGCCTTGGGTTACTAGGGCAAAGCGGCGCAGGGAAAAGTACACTTGGCAACATCATACTTGGACTAGAGAAGCCGAGTGCCGGTCAGGTTCTTTTTGAAGGTCAGGATGTATACCGCGCAGATCAGCGAACACGTAAACACTTTCGCCGGCATGTGCAAGCGGTGTTTCAAGATTCATATTCGGCCATGAATCCAAGGTGGACAGTCGAACAAATTTTATCTGAGCCGCTTGAAAACTATGAAACACTGACCCGTAAAGAACGCAAGAAAGTACTGATCCACTGGCTGGAAAGAGTGGGGCTCAGTGAAAAGGATTTGTCTAAGTATCCGCATCAATTCAGTGGCGGACAGCTGCAAAGGATCAACATCGCAAGAGCATTATTGCTCCAGCCAAAGCTGATTGTGCTCGATGAATCCGTCAGCAGCTTAGATATGGTCACACAGGCTGTCATTTTAGATTTATTAGTAGAATTAAAGAAAGAGCTGGGGCTGGCTTACTTATTTATTACACATGATATGACAGCAGCCTATCACTTAAGTGATCAATTGGCGATTCTTGATCAAGGAGAGCTTGTCGCCCAATTTCAATCAAAGGATGATTTCTTTTTATCAGAAAAGGAAGCTGTTCTGAAAATGAGAGATGCGATGCTCGCAGACCATCCTTTGTCACGAACGATTGGCAGACCGGTTCGTTCCATTTGATTCATTCAATCAACGCCTCTTTTAGGAGAGGCTCAGCGTGTAGACAAACCCTCGCATTCGGTGTCAGTCCTGCGCGCCGGTGCTCACGAATGTCGAATTCGCTCCGCTCCGGTGCTCGTCCTTCCTAGACTTCAAAGGTTTTCTATCACGCTGAAAAGAAGACAAAGGGTTAAAATAAAGATCATTTTAGCCCTTTGTCAACGATCAACGCCTCTTTTAGGAGAGGCTATTTTTCATGAAAGGCAGGTGGTATCGTGAACCATCGAGCGTATTTAGCTTTGGCCATTCCTTTAACAATTTCAACGATGACCACTCCATTACTCGGAGCTGTCGATACAGCAGTTGTCGGCCAGCTCGCTAATCCCGCTTATATTGGAGGCGTCGCAGTCGGCAGTCTCATTTTCAGTACATTATATTGGCTGTTTGGTTTTTTGCGGGTGAGTACATCTGCCTTTGCCGCCCAGGCAAATGGAGCACAGAGCGAGGAGCAGGGCGTTCTTGCTTTTTTAAGGCCTTTTTTGGTCGCCATCATGGTCGGTCTTTGTTTTATTGCCCTCCAGTGGCCAATTATTCAATCTGCTTTTCTAGTGATCTCTCCCGCTGCTGATGTCCGGCAATTTGCAGTAGATTACTTTCATATTCGCATTTGGGGTGCCCCATTTACCTTGATGAATTATGTGATATTAGGCTGGCTGATGGGGATGGCAAAAATGAGAGAAGCCCTCTCTTTACAGATTTTGATCAATGTCATGAATATGGCTCTCGCATTTCTGCTTGTTCATGTGTTTTCCTTTGCAGTGAAAGGTGTGGCGGCTGCAACCTTGATGTCTGAATTAACCGCTTTTGTGCTAGGAGCATGGATCATTATGAAGCATACGTCAAACGGGTTCCGGATGCCTTCTGTTAAGAAGATCATGGACACACAGGCAGTGCAGAAAATGTTTCATGTCAATAAAGATTTGTTTATTCGGACGATCTGTCTGCTTGTGGTGATTAACATGTTCACTGCAAAAGGTGCTTCTTTTGGAACAGAGCTGCTTGCGGCTAATGCGATCTTATTTCAAATACACTACATCATGGCTTATTTGTTCGATGGTTTTGCCAATGCGTCCAGCATTCTTGTTGGCAGGTCAGTTGGTGCAAATGACCGGACTCTCTATGAAAAAACATTGACCCTTTCGAGGCAGTGGGCACTTGTCATGGCGTGTGTCATTGCGGCGAGTTATTTTCTATTAAAAGAGCCGATTTTGAGCTTGTTTACGAATCTTCCTCAGCTGTTTGACGTCACATTGCGCTATGCAGATTGGCTTGTTCTTTATCCGTTTGCTGCTTGTTTTGGATTGGTGATTTACGGTGTATTTACAGGTGCGACAGAAATTACCCCTGTCAGAAATTCGATGCTGTTTGCGATGATCTTGTTTGTGGTTGTCCAAGCAGCGGTCACGCCAATTTGGCACAATCATGGACTCTGGTTTGCCTTTATCATCTATACTGTAGGACGGTCTGGCTTTTTGATAATGTACAAATCAAAGCTGGATCAGAAACTGTTCATACATGACAAACACCCTTTGCAATCGTGACAAAGGGTGCTCCTTTTTGTCCATTCATTCGCTTTCTTTTTTCACCTTTTGATAGGCTTCATCAAGATGCTGAATTCGCTTCAATACGACAGCATTTTTGGTCAGCTGGTCCTGAACAAGTGTAGAAACCACTGAGCGGTAGTAGGCATTCATTGCATGAACCTTGTCTTCATTTTGATTCATGGCGATATGCTGTTTCAAGTTGTCAACAAAGTATGGAACGGAAAAAAGTTCAGACATGGAAATCACTCCTATTTCGTATATACGGTCCGTCAATCTTCATGTAAAATGATGAGAGGGAGGGGAGACAATGAGCCTTAAACTGCAACAAGAACAGGTACTAAAGCAGGTGCTCACACAAGAACTCAGGCAGGCCATTACACTGCTGCAATTGAATTGCACAGAACTGGGTGAGTATCTTGACCAGTTAGCGCTTGAGAACCCTCTGATTGAGCGGAAAGACACGGACAGCTATCAACCAGTTTATCATAAAAGATCACGAGATCGAATGACAGAGCCGTATCGTACGCATCAAAAAGAAAGCCTGCAAATGGTTTTGAAAAGACAGGCAATTGATTTGACCTTAAGTGAAAGAAATGAAAGGATCTTTCACTTTATGATTGAGTCCATTGATTCAAATGGCTATCTAAATGAACCGGTTGATGCAATGGCCGCTGTTTTAGAGGTTTCGGCGGAAGAAGTAGAAGCCGTTCTTCATCAGCTTCAATCATTAGAGCCTGCCGGTATTGGCGCAAGATCATTGCAAGAGTGCATCCTGCTTCAGCTTAGAAGAAAAAAGGAGCGCTGGTATGAAGCTGAGCTGATCATCGAAGAGCATTTCTTTCTTTTTGCAAGAAAGGCCTGGAAGGAGATTGCGGAAAAAACAGGAATTTCAATGAAAACACTTCAAGCGATACAAGATGAGGTCTCACTGCTTGAACCAAGACCTGGCCTTCATTTCTCATATGAAGAACAGCATGTGTATATAGAGCCCGATGTGTATATCACGGTGATGCAGGATCACATCACATTTGAGCTGAATCAGCGTGCTTTTCCTGACGTTGAGATGAATGAAGGATATTTGGCTATGATTCAAGATCAAAAGCGGCATGAAGCATATGCGTATTTAAAGGAAAAAGAGCAGCAGTACAATTGGCTTGTCCAAGCGCTGAAGCAGAGAAAACAAACGATGACCCATGTCGTTCGTGAGATTATCTTACATCAGACTGATTTTTTCCTCACAGGGAAACATAAAATGAAACCGCTTACGATGAAGCGGATAGCAGATATATTGCAAGTACATGAGTCGACAGTCAGCCGGACTGTCAAAGGGAAAATGGTGCAAACCCCTTATGGTTTAATGGAAATGAAGCAATTTTTCCAAGCGAAACTAGAAGGACATTCGCTAGAAGAGGCGTCCAGCTACACAGTCAAGACGCACATCGCCGAGCTGATCCAAACGGAAAATAAGAAAAAACCGTATTCGGATCAGCAAATCATGACTCAGCTTCAGCAAACCTTCGGCATACGCGTCTCGCGCAGAACCATTGCCAAATATCGTGAACAAATGAATCTTCCGTCATCCACGCTGCGGAAACGCTATGATTAAAAAGGAGCACATGCATTTTCTGGCATGTGCTTCTTTTTTGTTGAGAGAAAGGCACGTATGTGAAGCCGTTCGATCCTGACCAGCTCACATTTTGTTTATCTTCCGCATTTTTGATGAAGCAGCATGATATAGCGCAGCTCCTTGAAGTGAGGTCAATCATTGAAACGTGTGTTGTCAAAAAGGCGGTGCTGCTTCGAACTGACGATGACCTCCATTACCTGCGTGATGCTCTCGAACAAATGAAGCTGGCAGAAGCGCATGAAGAAATTGGTGAAGAGGCAGACCTCACATTCCATCTAGCCTTAGCCAAAGCCTCGAAAAATGATTTACTAAAGGCATGAATGAATCAGGTCTCAACATTTCAGCATGATAGAAAGCCCTTGAAGTCTAAAGAGGACGAGTACTGGAGTGGAGCGAATGTGACATTCGTGAGCACCGGCACGCAGGACTGACACAGAATGCGAGGGTTTGTCTACACGCTGAAGCTGTGCCCAATGAGGGCACAGCTCTACTATTGACGAGAAATATGCAGCTTTTTCATTCGATATTGCAGACTTTGCCTGCTCATGCCCAAAATCTTTGCAGTCTGTGAAATATTGTCGTCCATTTTTTCTAAGTAATGGACGATGTATTGTTTTTCAAATCGCTCCATTTGGGTTTGAAAATCAGTCGTATGCTCTGGACTTGTGTAGACAAATGTGTCAGCTGCCGCTGTTTTCTGCAATGGATTTGCCTGCAATTGTGCAGCAGGACGACCTTCCCCATGCTTGAACCTGAAATGATAGGGAAGGTGATGCAAGCTTAAGTATACTTCATCCATCATCATATTCATCCCAGCCTCAATCACATGCTCCAGCTCTCTTACATTCCCTGGCCAATCATAGGCTTGAAAAAGGGCAAGCACCTCTTCGTCAGCCGCCTTCACATTCATTTGAAACAGCTCATTATATTTTTGAATAAAATGACTGACAAACGTAGGAATGTCTTCTTTTCGCTCAGAAAGTGGGGGGATAAATAAGGTGACAATGCCTAATCGATAAAATAAATCTTTTCGCATGCGTCCACCCGCGATCGCATCCACCGGGTCCTCATTCATATTAGCAATAACTCTCACATCAACAGCGATTTCTTTTGTGCTGCCTAACCTTCTCACGCTTTTTTCCTGCAATACGCGCAGTAGTTTCGCCTGAAGAGGAGGGTTTAAGGAGTTGATCTCATCTAAAAGCAGTGTCCCTCCCTGTGCTTGTTCGAATAAACCAGGCTGATCTGTTGCACCTGTAAAAGCACCTTTTTGCGTACCAAAAAGCAGGCTTTCAATGAGGTTATCAGGCAGTGCCGCGCAATTCTGGGTAATAAATGGTCCAGATGAACGGCTGCTGCCGTTATGGATGCTTTGAGCAAATAGTTCTTTTCCTGTCCCTGTTTCGCCAACAATGAGCACATAGGAAGAGGTACGTGTAGCTCGTTTGGCATGCTCAATCACTTCTAGAAATGCCGGGCTTTTTCCAATGATTGAATCAAATGTAAAGCGTGTGTTACCTTTTTGCTTCATATTGTGGTGAATCAGCCGTTCCAGCTTGGTCACATCATTCGAAATTTCAACCGCGCCTTGAATGAGACCGTCTCGAACGAGCGGATAGGTATGGTTAATCGTTGTGATTTCTTTTCCGTTGTAATTATGATACGTCTGTTTAGCATGAACGGTTTGTTTTCCGTTACGGAGCGCTTGGACAAGCGTACTGTGCATTTCGTCTTGAAAGGCGAAGAAGTCGAGTACATTTTTATGGAGAACATCAGAGCGTTTCAAAGATTCAATTTCCATCATTTTTTTATTATAAACAACAGTATTGCCATTCTCGTCAATGGCGTGGACCCCGACATCAATTAGATCGAGCATTTGTTTATACAAATCAATCTCATTTTCCAGCTTTGCGGCATGATGATCTTTTTTCACTTGCGCCACCTCCAGACCTTAACACCATATTACATGAAAAATTTTGCGGTTTCCTCTAAAAAATTGGCATATGCAAAAATATTTTGCGTGAAAAATCTGCTCAAACCTAGTGATGAAGCGATCAGAAAGTTGGCACGATCCTTGCATAACATATGAGTGAAGATGGACCGAGTGAAAAGAAGCAAGCTTATAGAAGGAGGATTATACAATGACACAGACAAATGAATTGATTCAACAAACAGAGCAATACGGTGCTGCGAATTATCATCCACTGCCAATTGTGATTTCAGAGGCTGAGGGAGTATGGGTGACTGACCCTGAAGGCAATCGATACATGGATATGCTGAGTGCGTATTCCGCAGTGAACCAGGGACATCGCCATCCCCGCATTATTGATGCGCTCAAAAAACAGGCAGACCGCGTGACGCTCACCTCGAGGGCTTTTCATAATGATCAGCTTGGTCCTTGGTATGAGAAAATTTGTAAACTGACAAATAAAGACATGGCATTGCCGATGAATACAGGAGCGGAGGCTGTGGAGACGGCTGTAAAAGCAGCGAGACGCTGGGGATATGACATCAAAGGAATCGAAGAAAATCGTGCGGAAATCATTGCTTGTGTCGGAAATTTTCATGGCCGAACGATGACGGCTGTGTCTCTTTCTTCTGAAGCAGAATATCAAAGAGGTTTCGGACCGATGCTTCCGGGAATCAAGCTCATTTCTTACGGAGATATTGAGGCGTTACGTGAAGCCATTACGCCACAAACAGCGGCTTTTCTCATTGAGCCGATTCAAGGAGAAGCGGGCATTGTCATGCCGCCAGAGGGCTTCTTGAAAGAAGCGAAGGCGCTATGTGAAAAGGAAAATGTGTTATTCATTGCAGATGAAATTCAAGTGGGATTAGCGCGGACAGGCAAGATGTTTGCCTGCGACTGGGAAGAAATTGAGCCTGATATGCTGATCCTCGGCAAGGCATTAGGCGGCGGAGTATTTCCGATCTCATGTGTTGTGGCAAACCGCGATATTTTAGGCGTGTTTAATCCCGGGTCTCATGGGTCTACCTTTGGCGGAAATCCTCTTGCGTGTGCGGTGTCGCTTGCTGCACTGGATGTCTTAATCGACGAGAAGCTTGCAGAGCGTTCCATGGAGCTTGGCCAATACTTAAAAGACAAACTGTCACGTATTCAAAGCCCTGTCATTAGGGAAGTACGCGGACGCGGACTATTTATTGGCATGGAGCTGACAGAGGCAGCTAGACCCTATTGTGAGAAACTCAAACAAGCAGGACTGTTATGCAAAGAAACCCATGAGACAGTGATCCGTTTTGCACCGCCGCTTACCATTTCAAAAGAAGATTTAGACTGGGCGATCGGTCATATTGAAGCATTGTTTCAAGCATAAATGTAAAAGGGAGAAGCCTACACATTCTCCCTTTCTCTTTCAACGAGCGGCGAATTTTGTCAAAGGATGATGAATAGAAGAGTGAAAGTGGGGAAGCGGATTTGAAGCAAGATCAGCATAATGAACTAGAGCGTTCCATGAAAAGCAGACATCTCTTTATGATTGCCTTAGGCGGCGTCATCGGTACAGGTCTTTTCCTTGGGTCAGGACTCATTATCCACCAGGCAGGGCCCGGGGGAGCCATTCTTTCGTTTATCATTGGCGGACTGTTAATGTATTTAGTGATGCTGTGTCTTGGTGAATTAGCAGTGGCAATGCCGACAGCCGGGTCCTTTCAAGAGTATGCGACCAAATATATTGGTCCGTCCACAGGCTTTATGATCGGCTGGCTTTATTGGTTTAGCTGGGCGTGTACGATTGGACTTGAGTTTACGTCGGCAGGTATTTTACTCCAAAGGTGGTTCCCAGATATCCCTGTTTGGCTTTGGTGTCTTGCATTTAGTGTGATTTTATTTGCCATTAATGCCATCTCAGCACGCAGCTTCGCTGAAACGGAGTTTTGGTTTTCGGCCATCAAGGTCGCTGCCATCTTACTGTTCATTATCATTGGAATTGGCGCAATTTTCGGAATGATTCATCTGAAGGACGGGGAATCAGCCCCTCTATTTCGTCATTTGACGGATCATGGCGGACTTTTTCCTAATGGTATTTTTGCTATTTTATTAACCATGGTCACGGTCAATTTTTCCTTTCAAGGAACAGAGCTTGTAGGGATCGCAGCAGGAGAGAGTGAAAGCCCTGAAAAAACATTGCCTCGATCTATACGGAATATTATTTGGAGAACGATGGTCTTTTTCGTCTTATCCATTGCGGTTCTTGCCGCACTTCTTCCTTGGCAGACAGCCGGTGCTGTGGACAGTCCGTTTGTTGTAGTGCTGGACAAGGTCGGCATACCATACGCCGCAGATATCATGAATTTTATTATCATCACAGCTGTCTTATCTGTAGCGAACTCTGGATTATATGCATCATCACGTATGCTTTGGGCACTTTCTAAAGATGGAAAAGGCCCTACCTTTACGAAAAAGTTGTCCAGGCGTAAAATTCCGATCAATGCACTATTGGTGACAATGAGCGTATCCGCTCTATCTCTGCTCACAAGTGTTGTGGCACCAAAAACGGTGTATGTCTGGCTCATTTCGATTTCTGGTATGGTCCTTGTTGTTGTCTGGATGTCCATTTGTTTATCTCAGTATTTCTTTAGAAGACACTTCGTAAAAACGGGCGGAGATGTAAAGGATCTCGTCTTTCGTACACCGTTATATCCATTTGTGCCATTGGCAGGCTTTATCGCATTTGGCATCGTCCTCATCAGTTTATTCTTTATTGAGGATCAGCGAATTGGTCTTTATTGCGGTGTTCCATTCATGGCCGTTTGCTACATCATTTATTATCTCAAAATCAAACCGAAGGAAGATGCAAAACGGTTTGCCGAAGAGGAAAGGCCGATATCTAAAACATAAGCAGGCTGACGCATCAGCCTGCACCTTTTTAATGACAAATTCATTATATATAAAAGAAAAATAAATATTTGCATAGCAAGAACCTTGATGACAAGCAGGTTATCGGTGAAAATGTGTCTATTTTTTGTCTAAATGTGTTTGTAAGAGTTGAAAATGCAAGATGACCCTGTTAAAATAATTAAAGAAAGCAGGGATTGATTTTTTTTGGCTGTGGCGGGACGTTTTTTGTCACAGTGGGACGTTTTGAGTCCAACGTGAAAAGAAAGGGTCGTTAGCCATGAATCGTTTATTGGAAGCTCAAAAAAAATTATTGCCAGATCTTCTCACAGTTATGCAAAAACGCTACGACATTTTGCAGTACATCAGGTTAGCTGAACCAATTGGCCGCAGAAGCCTTGCGACGAGTCTTGGGCTCAGTGAGCGCATCTTAAGGGCTGAAGTTCAGTTCTTAAAAGAACAAAACCTGCTGGATGTCAAAACGAGCGGTATGATGCTGACGAGTGAGGGTCATGCTTTGCTAGACATGCTTGAAGGAATGATGAAGGACGTTTTAGGTTTAACCTTTTTGGAAAATACATTAAAGAGAAAGTTAGGCCTAGAAGAAGTGATCATCGTTTCTGGTGACAGTGACGATTCCCCGTGGGTGAAGCAAGAAATGGGAAGAGCTGCTGTCCAATGTATGAAAAAAAGGTTTACAGGAAATAATATCGTCGCCGTCACTGGCGGAACGACGATGGAAGCCGTTGCCGAAATGATGACCCCAGATGCCAAAAATCGCGACATGATGTTTGTCCCTGCGAGAGGCGGTCTTGGGGAAAATGTGAAAAATCAGGCAAACACCATTTGTGCCCACATGGCTGAAAAAGCTTCCGGTACTTACAAACTGCTGTTTGTTCCAGGACAGCTGTCAGAAGGTGCTTACTCTTCGATTATCGAAGAGCCATCAGTCAAAGAAGTGCTTCAAACGATTAAATCATCTACGATGCTCATTCATGGAATCGGTGAAGCAAAAACAATGGCGATGAGACGAAACACACCAGCTGAAGATTTAAAAAAGATTGATGAGCATGACGCAGTGACCGAGGCCTTTGGCTATTACTTTAATCGTGATGGTGAGGTCGTCCACAAAGTGCACTCCGTCGGCATGCAGCTAGATGATTTAGAAAGCATTCCACACATCATTGCTGTTGCAGGTGGATCATCAAAGGCAGGGGCCATTGAAGCTTATTTCAAAAAACCCCGCCGAACGGTTCTCGTCACAGACGAAGGAGCCGCAAAAGAGTTATTAAGGGAGTCAATTGATCCCTCAATATAAAACATTGTGACCTATAAAAGGAGGAAACATCATGGCAGTAAAAGTCGGTATTAACGGATTTGGACGTATTGGACGTAACGTATTTCGTGCAGCATTAAACAATCCTGAAGTTGAGGTAGTAGCGGTTAACGATCTAACAGATGCTAACATGCTTGCACACCTTTTACAATATGACTCTGTTCACGGAAAACTAGATGCAGAAGTTTCTGTAGACGGTACAAACTTAGTAGTGAACGGTAAAACAATCGAAGTATCAGCTGAGCGTGACCCTGCAAAATTAAGCTGGGGTAAACAAGGCGTAGAAATCGTTGTTGAATCTACTGGGTTCTTCACTAAGCGTGCAGACGCTGCAAAACACTTAGAAGCTGGCGCTAAAAAAGTCATCATCTCTGCTCCTGCTAACGAAGAAGATATCACAATCGTTATGGGTGTAAACGAAGACAAATACGATGCAGCTAGCCACGATGTCATCTCTAATGCATCTTGTACGACTAACTGCTTAGCTCCATTTGCAAAAGTACTTAACGATAAATTTGGTATTAAACGCGGTATGATGACAACTGTTCACTCATACACAAATGACCAGCAAATTCTTGATCTTCCGCACAAAGACTACCGTCGTGCTCGTGCAGCTGCGGAAAACATCATCCCAACTTCTACAGGTGCTGCGAAAGCCGTTTCACTTGTATTGCCTGAACTAAAAGGCAAATTAAACGGTGGCGCAATGCGTGTTCCAACACCTAACGTTTCTTTAGTTGACCTTGTGGCTGAATTAAACCAAGATGTAACAGCTGAAGACGTAAATGCAGCACTTAAAGAAGCAGCTGAAGGAGAACTTAACGGAATCCTTGGCTACAGCGAAGAGCCATTAGTATCTGGTGACTACAATGGTAATGCAAACTCTTCTACAATTGATGCTCTTTCTACAATGGTCATGGAAGGCAGCATGGTGAAAGTCATCTCTTGGTACGATAACGAGAGTGGATATTCTCACCGCGTAGTTGACCTTGCAGCTTACATTGCAAAACAAGGTCTTTAATTTCTGACGCTGAAGGAACTCACTTGGTTCTTTCCTAGAGACACGATATAATGAAGACGGACAAGGGAAGGGGAAGCATCCCTTTCCCTTTTTCTCTTCTTTTATCCGTTCTGCACGATTTCTCGTTTTGATGAGGGCAAAATGGGAAAAGGATAAAGAGAGACTTGTCCAATGCGTAAGGAAACCAGAATAAAGGAGGATCTCCTGACGAGCATGAATAAAAAATCAGTAAAAGACATTGACGTAAAAGGTAAAGTTGTGTTCTGCCGCGTAGATTTTAACGTTCCAATGAAAGACGGAAAAGTGACGGATGATACTCGTATTCGCGCAGCATTACCAACGATTGAGTATTTAACAGGACAAGGCGCAAAGGTACTGCTAGCTAGTCATTTGGGTCGTCCGAAGGGTCAAGTTACTGAAGAACTGCGTCTGACACCTGTGGCTAAGCGTCTGCAAGAGCTTCTTGGACAAGAAGTGAAAAAAGCGGATGAAGCTTACGGCGACAACGTGAAAAAGCAAATCTCTGACTTAAAAGAAGGAGACGTGCTAGTGCTTGAAAACGTTCGTTTCTATCCTGGTGAAGAAAAGAACGATCCTGAACTATCAAAAGCATTTGCTGATTTAGCCGATGTGTATGTCAATGATGCGTTCGGTGCTGCACACCGTGCACATGCATCCACTGCTGGTATTGCAGCATATCTTCCGGCTGTTTCGGGCTTCCTCATGCAAAAAGAGCTTGAGGTTCTAGGAAAAGCCATTTCAAACCCTGATCGCCCATTTACAGCGATTATTGGTGGCGCAAAAGTAAAGGATAAAATCGGTGTCATTGAAAGTCTTCTTGATAAAGTGGACAACCTCATCATCGGCGGCGGACTTGCTTACACATTTGTGAAAGCACTAGGCCACGAAGTAGGAAAATCTTTATTAGAAGAAGACAAAGTCGATTTAGCGAAATCCTTTATGGACCGTGCAAAAGAAAAAGGCGTGAACTTCCTGATTCCAACAGATGTTCTGGTAGCCGACGACTTTTCAAATGATGCGAATACAAGCATTGTGCCAATCTCTGAAATTCCAAGTGATCTAGAAGCACTTGATATTGGAACAGAGACAAGAGAGAAGTACGCTGATGTTATTAAAAACAGCAAACTTGTTGTTTGGAACGGACCAATGGGTGTATTTGAAATCGATGCATTCGCCAAAGGAACAAAAGCAATCGCAGAAGCACTGGCAGAAGCAAAAGATACATATTCTGTCATTGGCGGTGGAGACTCAGCAGCAGCTGTTGAGAAATTTGGTCTTGCCGATCAGATGAGCCATATTTCGACAGGCGGCGGCGCTTCACTTGAGTTCATGGAAGGCAAAGAGCTTCCAGGTGTTACTGCATTAAACGATAAATAAGACAAAACTGCTATAAGGAAGTGTCAATCATGAGAAAACCAATTATAGCTGGGAACTGGAAAATGAACAAAACACTTGGCGAAGCGGTTAGCTTCGTTGAAGAAGTCAAGTCATCTATTCCATCTCCTGACAAAGTGGAATCCATTGTCTGTGCGCCAGCACTTTTCCTAGAAAAGCTAAACAGCCTTTCAAACGGAACAGACCTTAAAATTGGTGCGCAAAATATGCACTTTGAAGAAAATGGTGCATTCACTGGTGAAATCAGCCCTGCTGCTCTAAAAGATCTTGGCATCGGCTACTCAGTGATTGGACATTCAGAGCGCCGCGAATTCTTCGCTGAAACAGATGAAACAGTGAACAAAAAAGCACATGCAGCATTTAAGCATGGCATTGTTCCAATTATCTGTGTAGGTGAAACGCTTGAAGAGCGTGAAGCAGGCAAAACAAATGAACTTGTCGCTGATCAAGTGAAGAAAGCACTAGCTGGTTTAACGAAGCAGCAAGTGGCTGAATCTGTGATTGCGTATGAGCCAATTTGGGCCATCGGTACAGGGAAATCTTCTACAGCGAAAGATGCAAACGATGTTTGTGCACACATCCGCCAAACCGTTGCAAGCGAATTTGGTCAAGAAGCGGCAGACAGCCTTCGCATTCAATATGGCGGAAGCGTGAAGCCGGCGAACATTAAAGAATATATGGCAGAATCCGATATTGACGGTGCTTTGGTTGGTGGCGCAAGCCTAGAACCTCAGTCTTTCGTTCAATTATTGGAGGAAGGTCAATATGAGTAAGAAACCAGCTGCATTAATCATCTTAGACGGGTTCGGTTTAAGAGGCGAAACAGTGGGAAACGCTGTTGCACAAGCAAAGAAACCGAACTTTGACCGCTACTGGAACGAATTCCCGCATCAAACCTTAACGGCATCAGGTGAGGCAGTGGGTCTCCCGCAAGGTCAAATGGGAAACTCTGAAGTTGGGCATTTGAACATCGGTGCAGGACGCATTGTGTATCAAAGCTTAACAAGAGTGAATGTTGCCATTCGTGATGGGGAATTTGAGAAAAACGAAACGTTCATAGAGGCAATGACATATGCAAAAGAGAATGACAAGGCCCTTCATTTATTTGGTCTATTGTCAGATGGCGGAGTGCACAGTCACATCCAGCATCTATTTGCCCTGCTGAAACTAGCGAAAAAAGAAGGCTTAACAAAAGTATACATTCATGGCTTCTTGGACGGACGTGATGTTGGTCAGAAGACAGCCAAAGTGTACTTAAAACAGCTTGAAGAACAAATTAAAGAAATTGGTGTCGGTGAAATTGCAACACTTTCTGGACGCTACTACTCAATGGACCGTGACAAACGCTGGGATCGTGTGGAAAAAGCGTATCGCGCGATGGCGTATGGTGAAGGCCCAAGTTATCAAAACATTTATGATGTCGTTGATGACTCATATGAAAATGGAATCTACGATGAATTCGTTATTCCATCTGTCATAACAAGAGAAAATGGTGAACCTGTTGCAAAAGTAAACGACGGCGACTCTGTGATTTTCTATAACTTCCGTCCAGACCGTGCGATCCAAATTTCGAACACTTTCACAAATGAAGATTTCCGCTCGTTTGACCGCGGAGAAGCACATCCGAAGCATTTACACTTCGTCTGCTTCACACACTTCAGTGAAACAGTTGATGGCTATGTGGCCTTCAAACCAGTGAATTTGGATAACACAGTAGGAGAAGTGATTTCTCAAAATGGATTGAAACAGCTGCGGATTGCTGAAACAGAGAAATATCCTCATGTCACGTTCTTTATGAGTGGTGGACGTGAAGAAGAATTTCCTGGTGAAGACCGCATCTTGATCAATTCACCAAATGTGGCAACCTATGACCTAAAGCCGGAAATGAGCGCTTACGAAGTGAAGGATGCACTTGTTGAAGACATCAATGCCGACAAGCATGATGCGATCATTCTGAACTTTGCTAACCCGGATATGGTTGGTCATTCAGGAATGCTCGAGCCAACAATTAAAGCAATTGAAGCAGTAGATGAGTGCTTAGGAGCTGTAGTCGACGCAATCCTAGCTAAAGGCGGACATGCCATCATCACGGCAGACCACGGTAACGCAGACGTGCTGATTACCGAAGAAGGAAAACCGCATACTGCACATACGACAAACCCTGTTCCAGTCATCGTAACGAAAAAAGGTGCGACGCTTAGAGAAGGCGGCATTTTAGCTGATCTATCTCCAACGCTTTTAGACTTACTTGGTCTTGAAAAACCAAAAGAGATGACAGGAACATCATTGATTCAAAAATAACAAAATTGATTCAAAAGGAGCGAAATAATCATGCCATACATTGTTGACGTATATGCACGCGAAGTATTAGACTCTCGCGGTAATCCAACAGTTGAAGTAGAAGTTTACACAGAATCTGGCGGCTTTGGCCGTGCATTAGTTCCAAGTGGTGCTTCTACTGGTGAATATGAAGCAGTAGAACTACGTGACGGAGATAAAGACCGTTACCTTGGAAAAGGTGTTCTGACAGCTGTAAACAACGTAAACGAAATCATTGCACCAGAGCTTTTAGGCTTTGATGTAACAGAACAAGTAGCGATTGACAAAATGTTAATCGAACTTGATGGAACAGAAAACAAAGGGAAATTAGGCGCAAACGCAATTCTTGGCGTATCTATCGCTGTAGCACGTGCGGCTGCTGATTTCTTACAAATTCCACTTTACCAATACCTTGGTGGATTCAACTCCAAAACGCTTCCAGTGCCAATGATGAACATCGTCAATGGCGGAGAGCATGCGGATAACAACGTAGACATTCAAGAATTCATGATTATGCCTGTAGGTGCGCCGAACTTCCGTGAAGCACTTCGTATGGGCGCACAAATCTTCCATAGCCTGAAATCTGTATTAAGCGCAAAAGGCTTAAACACAGCTGTAGGTGACGAAGGTGGATTCGCTCCAAACCTTGGTTCTAACGAAGAAGCACTTCAAACAATCGTAGAAGCGATTGAAAAAGCTGGCTTCAAACCAGGTGAAGAAGTGAAACTTGCAATGGATGCTGCATCTTCTGAGTTCTATAACAAAGAAGACGGTAAATATCATTTATCAGGCGAAGGTGTTGTAAAAACATCTGCTGAAATGGTTGACTGGTATGAAGATATGGTATCGAAATACCCAATCATCTCAATCGAAGACGGCCTTGATGAAAACGACTGGGAAGGTCATAAACTATTAACTGAGCGCCTTGGCAGCAAGGTTCAGCTAGTAGGAGACGACTTATTCGTAACAAATACGAAGAAACTTTCTGAAGGTATCAAAAATGGTGTCGGTAACTCAATCCTGATCAAAGTAAACCAAATCGGTACATTGACTGAAACATTTGATGCAATCGAAATGGCAAAACGTGCAGGATACACAGCTGTCATCTCTCACCGTTCTGGTGAAACAGAAGACAGCACAATTGCGGACATCGCAGTTGCAACAAACGCTGGACAAATCAAAACAGGTGCTCCGTCTCGTACGGACCGTGTGGCGAAATACAACCAATTACTTCGCATCGAAGATCAATTGGCTGAAACAGCACAATACCACGGCATTGCAACTTTCTATAACTTGAATAAGTAATGTCAGCAATGCGCTGCGTACCGCTCTTTTATGAGAGCGGGCGCAGCGTTTTTTTGTGTTGACTGAGATGTGTCAGCTGTTTCATTTGTCACATCCTATTTCTGTAAAAACTCATCCTTCAGTCAGAGGATAAGCCACCAGCACACCATTTTATAAGCACTAAATCATGAAAAATCGACTAAAAATATGAGCTGAAATGAACTTATGCTTTCTGTAGGGTGGTGGTATCATTTTACATATATTAGGGGGTGATGAGATGCTGAATCCTTTTAGCCTTCGTTTTCCAGTAGGGCTGTATATGTATGTACTTCATCTATTGGCGGCCTATGATGAAAGGAAGCAACGAATTCTGACTTCTAAGAACGTACAGAAAAATGCATTTTGGATTTATGTCCTTGCCGCTATTTTAGGCATTGTGACAGTTGCAGCATTGATTTGGGCATGCAAAACATTTGGGAAAGGCTCTAAATTTTTAGGAGAGTTTAAGTTTTTAGGCATGTACATTAAAATCCAATGCGGTTTCTAAATAGGTGATGAGAACAGATGCAAAGTCATCTGTTCTATTTGAAACAAACGGAGGGACATGATGCTGACATTACAATTAAAAGAAAAAACGTATAGCCGCACCTTCTCTCTCCGCAATATTCAGATGAATGTGGAGAAAGGACGCATGATGCTTCTTTTAGGGCATAATGGTGCAGGAAAGACAACGATGATCCAATCCATGTTTGGGCTGACGCCATTTACAGGGCACGTATCCTTAAATGGTGAACAGCTCAACTTCCAATCCTCAGCTCACATATCCCTTTTGAAAGAACATGTTTCCTATATTCCAGACGACCATGCTTTGTTCGATTATTTAACGCCGAGAGAATATTTTCATTTACTTCAGCTGCCAAATAAGCAAGATGTCGCGCGAGACGAGACATTCATCGATCTTTTTGAGCTGAGTCCGTATATGGATCAGCCAATTGCTCAGCTGTCTCATGGCAATCAAAAGAAAACTCAGATCATTTCACAGCTCCTCAGGCCTTGTGATTATTATGTGTTCGACGAGCCAACGAATGGACTTGATCCAGATATGATGATCATCTTAAGAAAGGTGCTCATGAAGCTGAGAGATCAAGGTGCCGGTATCCTCATTTCAACCCATCATTTGAGCTTTGGTGAGACATTGTATGATCACCTCATGATCTTAAGAAACGGTGACATAAAACTGGATATGTCTCGTCAAGAAGCAAGACAGACATTTCCTCATCAGGCACTTGAGGAGATATACAAAGAAGTGAATCGTGATTACTATATGCAGGTGGAGAGGTTGCTCAATGATTTGGACTCAACGCGTTCTTCATAAAATAGAATGGGGTATGCTGACTACGAAAGTAAAGCAGCTCGGCAAAAAATATCCTTTGCAGCTTCTCGCAGCAGCTGCTTTTTTCTTGCTGATGTATGCTATGTACGTCGTCATGAGCCTGCGCTTTTTCATGCAGACAGAGGATAGCGAGCCAACTGCTTTATACCTCCAGTTTATCAAAATGTCACTCTTGCTTTTGTGTGCAGGAATTGTCTTTTCCCGTAATAAAATGAAGCGTCAGGAATACCAATTTTTCTTTCTAAATAGTGCAATTCAAAGTGTGTCATTTGTCCTGTGTGTATATTTCTTTCCGGTGCTGTTTTGCTTCATTATCCTTGGCCTTCTTTTTTTACCAATCGTGTTAGGGCTTTTCATTAGCGGTGTTACACTCTCTATGTATTGGATCATTGTTGTATGTGTCACTTGCTGTGTAATGGCGCTGTATGTGCTCGTTTCTTGGATGCTGATGCGAATTGGTGTGAGCCACTTCATATCCAAAACAAAAGAGCATTTGCTACTGCAAACGATCGGATTTGTGATACTAAGTGCTTTGATGTTTCTTCTTTTTCAAAAAGCGGTTGAGATGATCCATGTATGGCGGTCTGTCTATCTGGTGTTTGAGCTGATCTTACTATGCGCGGGATGGCTTTGGCTGAAGGGTTTATCGGCTTGTTATGTCAATCGGATGTTTTTGCAGCTGAAAGTAGAAGTGAAGTCGTTTTCTTACCAAAAAATCAGAACACATTCTTCATTTCTGACTCATCTGCGGCAGGAATTTGTTTATTTCAGCCGATCAGCTGTTTTTAAAGAACAGGGCATTTTGTTTCTGTTTCTTGTTTGCTTGACGGTGGGGCTGCCATTTGTTTTTTCTCCGGCAGAAACTGGCTGGCTGTATGCCTTTATTGTGCAGTTTGCGTTAAAAGAGATCTTGATCATGCTTCCGCTGATGATTGGCAGGGAATATCATATGAATCATCGAGCCATCTTTATGTTGAATACATCAAAGGGCGCTTATTTATTGTCGAGAATTTTATTTTATTACGCGATCAATTTGCTCATATATTTTGTGTATATTGGGCTTGCTTATTTGGTGACGGGTATTGAAAGTGAAGGTCACGTTTTGGCGAGTCTGTCCATTTTATTGATCACCGTCATGGCGGCATGTGCAGGGTTTGTAGTGAAAATTAATGATTTTAATAAAATGTTTGTGATCCTGATGATGATTGCTGTGTTCAGTTTCTTAGATATGCTTTTATTAGAGTGGCTTTCATCCGATCCACAGCTTCTTGCAACTGCCTATATGATTGGTTCCCTTACATTTTTCAGCTGTATATATGCTGCCATGTTAAAAAGGCCAATCTTGCGATGATAGAGCTTTTGATTAGTTTGATAGCGGTTGTGCTCATTCATGAACTCGGTCATATGCTGATGGTCATGGTGTGTAACAAAATCGAACAAAGACCGCTCTTTGATTATGTGGTGATGATCGATTGGAAGCACGTGTCGATCGTGCATGAAAAATTTGCCCGGCCGAGCTTCAATGTGATGGTGGCACTTGCAGGTCCACTTTTTCCGGTGATCTGCTCTGGTGTGCTTTTTTTCATGTGGAAGCATCCATTGAGTCATCAATTGCTGCTTTTTTCTTTACTGAACACTGTGATGCTGCATCCAGCCTGCCCAGACGGGAAAAATATCACAGCCAGCTTAAAAGAGATGAAAGGAGAGAAATAGATGATCAAAGTATTTCATTCTTTTTCTAGTGGCTTAACACTCGCGATGCTTTATGTATTCGCTGTGTTTATGACCCCAGTATTTTTATTGCTGCTAGAGGTCAATCATGTTGAATCAAGTCCGACTGTGTTTGGCATGCCATTTTATATCATGAAAATCGAAAAGTATCAATTCAGCTCAGAGGCGACCCTCTTTGGATGCGCGGTCTGCTTTCTAGCTGGCGCCGTGCTCTACTTCTTGATTCAATATGTGATTCATGTCGTAAAAAAGCGCAGATCATAAAAAAGCAGGCTGAACAAAAAGTCAGTCTGCTTGAAAAGCGAGCGACAGCCGTACCATATCCATGCACTGAATACCGTTTTCATAGATCGGTTCATCATAATGCTTAAGGAAAAAATCATGATCAATGGATGTTAGGCGAAAGCCGCATTTTTGATAAAGTGCCAGCTGGTGAATACTAGAGTTTCCTGTGCCGATTTCAATCGTGTGAAAACCGGCTGCTTTGGCTTCAGCAATGGCATGATGAATCAGCTGCTTCCCAATTCCTTTTCCTTGCCATGACTCCTTCACAGCGACATTCATCATTTCAACCGTGTGCTGAGATCGTGATGAAAGTACATAGATACCGATCATGTCCTGTTCATGAAAGGCGACATAACAAGAGCCGGATTGTACATAGGCAAGAATCTTTTCCTTTGAAGGGTCAGCTAATAGCAAAAGATCCATAGGTACAGATTGATGACGAGGCAATGGCTGAATCTGTATCACTTCATTTCATCCTCTCTATTCTTTAATATACCCTTGTTTGACCCCCCAATCGTATTGATCCTGCACCCACTGAGAGGGAGGATGATGTGTGACATTTGGGTCTTTTTTGACGTCAGGTTTCCTTGCAGCTTGTGCTGACTGCTTATTCGTTTGAGCAGTTGCTTTCGATGCTGCCAGCTCTTTTTGAAGCTGATTGATTTCCACCTCAAGAGCTTTACGCTGTTTGACTTCTTTTTGATAGGCCTTCTGTTTTTCCTTCAGCTTTTTTGTGACTGTGGACAATTTCTTTTTTTGATCATCGATTTCATGCTTCATATCCGTTCCTTCTGACTTTAACTTCACCAGCTGCTGATCGTTCGTTTTGGTTTCTTGCTGATGTGTTTCCGCTGCTGCGGTGATTGTATGCTCCTGCCAAACAATCCAGCCGGCTGCGCCTAAAATAGCGACAGACAGAAGGAGGATGGTGATTGTTTTCTTCATGTGGTATTCCCCTTTCTCTAAACCTCTATTAACATCGGTTAGATCCAAACAGGTTTTAACATATCGAGAGAATATTCACATCAGTTTGGCAGACACTATGAAAAAAGGAGGGTGTCTGTTGATTTCCTTTATGATTCATGTCGTTGTGTCACTATTTGCTGTGTCGAACCCAATTGGAAACGTGCCTCTTTTTATCACCTTAACAGAAGGCTATACAGAGAAAGAACGCTCTCAGACGGCCAAAAAAGCCATTGTTGTATCATTTATTATTTTGGTTGCCTTTCTACTGGCAGGCAGGCTCATTTTCAAGTTGTTTGGGATCGATATTCATGCACTCCGCATCGCTGGAGGTATTTTTATTTTTGGTATCGCTTACAATTTACTGAATGCAAAAGAGTCACATGTCCAAAACCCTCATTCGGACGAAAAGGCAGAAAGCATAGAGAAGGCAGATGTCTCCGTTACCCCGCTGGCGATCCCAATCATTGCAGGCCCCGGTACAATCGCCACAGTGATGAGTTTAACCCCAGGAAGTGAGGCAGGGTTTCATATACTTGCGATCCTTTTTGGTATTGTGATCGTTCTTGCCATGACGTATTATGCATTTCATTATTCAAGTTTCATTATGCGAAAAATGGGGAAAACAGAGATGAATGTTGTGACTCGATTGATGGGATTGATTCTTGCTGTCGTGGCAGTAGAGATGATTGGCGCAGGCTTAAAAGGGATGTTCCCAATGTTTATGTCATAAGTGTATATAAAAAAGCTGTTTTTTTCTACAATGATGTAAAATAAAACAGCTTTTTTTAAGGTTTTGGTACATGCTTAAACACTTCTTCACTTTCGAAGAATTCAATTAAGCGGCTAATCCAGTCATAGTAATCAAGACTTTCTTTAATTTCTGAAAGAAGCAGATTGATTTTATCCTCTATCTCTTCTGGCAAGTCTTCCTGTTCAAGCAGCTCCAGCAATTCCTTGCACGTTTTCTTATGTGCCTTGCGATTTTTGCTGACCACTCGTGACCAATTGGCTGCAAACAATGAAATAAATGTCTGGTAATGATCTTGCTCAACGTCATACAGATCTTTACGTATTCCTTTTTCATAAACCTTTTCCGCAATATTCAAATCGAGCATTTCTCGAACAACTTGACTCATTCTCGTTTTGCTCATGCCGGTCTCCTCTGAGAGCTCTCCCAGCGTCATTGGTTTACGGTTCATGTGAATGATACCAAGCACTCTACCCACTGTAGAAGAAAGACCAAAGGCATTCATGTTCTCGGCAGCTTTTTCAATATAATGATCCTGTGCTTTTTGAATGGCGCCTAACGCTAGCTTGTCCACTCCCCGCTTCATCCCTTCATGACTGACAATTTGTAACACAATATATCATATACTTGTTTGTTAATGAAAACAATAAATATTGAGCATTTGCTAGTAATTTGAAGGAAAAAGGAGGGATTTATACATATCAGCCCGTTAACTGAAAATTTTTAATAAATGTTATGCAATACAAACATATCGTAAACTTTTTATTTTACAAAGTTTGCACTATAATTAATAAGGTGTAAATTTTCTGAAAATACATACCCAACTAATTGGAGGTGTCTCATTTGCTGAAACTAGAGAATGTATCTAAGACGTATAGAGGCGGAAAAAAAGCTGTCAAACATATTGATTTAGAAATAGCAAAAGGAGAATTTGTTTGTTTTATTGGACCGAGCGGCTGTGGCAAAACGACAACGATGAAGATGATCAATCGACTCATTGAACCTTCCTCAGGAAACATTTTGATCGAGGGAGAAAACATTATGAAGAAGGACGCTGTCCAATTAAGAAGAGAAATTGGTTATGTGATTCAGCAAATTGGACTTTTCCCCCATATGACCATTGCGCAAAACATTTCACTTGTTCCGAAGCTATTAAAATGGCCGGAAGAAAAGCGAAAAGAACGGGCGCGAGAACTGCTCAAGCTAGTCGACATGGGGCCGGAGTATCTAGAACGTTACCCGCATGAACTAAGTGGAGGACAGCAGCAGCGAATTGGCGTTCTTCGCGCACTAGCAGCAGAACCTCCTCTTATCCTCATGGATGAACCATTTGGTGCACTTGATCCAATTACACGAGATTCACTGCAAGAAGAGTTTAAAAAACTACAAAAAACATTAAATAAAACAATCGTATTCGTTACACATGACATGGATGAAGCGATCAAACTCGCTGACCGAATTGTGATTTTAAAGGATGGAGAGATTGTCCAAGTAGGCACGCCAGATGATATTCTGCGTAACCCTGCTAATGAGTTCGTAGAAGAGTTCATCGGGAAAGAACGTCTGCTTCAATCAAATCCAAACATGGAACGTGTAGAACAGATGATGAACACGTCGCCAGTGACAATTACAGTCGAAAAAACGTTGACTGATGCCATTTACATCATGAGAGAAAAGCGGGTCGATTCTTTGCTTGTTGTGGATGAAAATCATGTGTTAAAAGGTTATATCGATATCGAAACGATCGATGCGAACCGTAGAAAAGCAGCCTTCGTTGGTGAGATCTTAAATACAGAGTTCTATACAGTACAAGAAGGCGCACTTCTAAGAGACACCGTCCGGAAAATTTTAATACGCGGTATTAAATATGTACCGGTTGTGGATGCAGAGGGGCATTTAAAAGGCATTGTGACACGTGCAAGTCTTGTTGATGTTGTGTACGACTCCATCTGGGGAGAAGATACACCGGCTGTCACTGAAATGAACTAAGGAGGTGTACACATGGATCAAATCATCGATTTTCTAGAGAAAAATGGTGGGGAACTCCTCACAAAAATGTGGGAGCATTTATATATTTCTTTAATTGCCGTCGTGCTAGGCATTATTGTCGCCGTTCCTTTAGGCGTGATACTCACACGAATGAAAAAAGGCGCAGGTTTTGTCATCGGTGTCGTGAATATCTTTCAAACACTCCCTAGTTTAGCGATTCTTGCATTTTTTATTCCTATTTTGGGGGTTGGGAAAATACCTGCGATCGTTGCTCTATTTTTCTATTCCGTTTTGCCTATTTTAAGAAATACGTATGCCGGAGTTCAAGGTGTGAACAAAAATTTGCTTGAATCTGGTAAAGGGATCGGCATGACGACATGGGAACAAATTCGTCTTGTTGAACTCCCGCTAGCCGTGCCGATTATTATGGCGGGTGTCAGGACGTCAACGATTTATTTAATTGGCTGGACAACACTTGCTGCGTTTATCGGTGGAGGCGGTCTTGGTGACTATATTTTAATTGGACTCCAATTATACCAGCCGGAATACATTATTGCTGGTGCCATCCCAGTCACCATTTTAGCGGTCATCATCGATTTTACATTGATGAGGCTTGAGAAAAAAGTAACACCAGAAGGCTTAAAAGGATTGAAGGAAGTTTCATAAGGAGTTGGCACATGTGAAGAATCGAAAAACAAAATGGATCAGTGCACTGCTTGCCGGATGCTTGCTATTGATTAGTGGCTGTTCACTTCCTGGACTAGCCGGCTCCTCAGGCAATACACTGCGAATTGGCGCACAAAACTTTACCGAATCAGAAATTATGGCCTATATGGTTGGGGATATCATTGAACATTACACAGATAAAAAAACGACCATTGTGAAAAATCTAGGCTCCAACACTGTGCAGCAGAAAGCGATGGAAAACGGAGATGTTGATATTTCTGCGACAAGATATACAGGCACGGATTTGACCAGTACGCTCGGAATGGACGCGGAAAAAGATCCGAAGCGTGCGATGGAAATTGTTCAAAAAGAATTTAAAAAACGCTACGATTACAAATGGTTTGATTCCTATGGATTTGATAATACGTATGCCTTTGCTGTGACGCAAAAGATGGCAAAGGAAAACAACGTAGAAACGGTCTCTGATTTGAAAAAGAATGCGAAGAATTACCGTTTCGGTGTCGATAATATTTGGCTCAAAAAGAAAGGCGACGGTTATGAAGGGTTTGTGAAAACATACGGGATCGAATTTGGAAACACCTTTCCGATGCAGATTGGTTTAGTCTATGATGCATTGAAAAATGAAAAAATGGATATTGTACTTGCCTATTCAACAGATGGCCGGATCAAAGCCTATAATCTCAAAATCTTAAAAGATGATAAACAATTCTTTCCGCCATATGATGCATCGCCAGTTGTTCCAGAGAAGGTATTAAAAGAAAATCCAGGCCTGGACAAGGTGATCAACAGGCTGATTGGAAAAATCGGTACAGAACAAATGCAAGAGCTTAACTATCAAGTCGACGGTGAGCTTCAAGAACCAGCGACCGTTGCGAAGAATTTCCTGAAAAAACACAATTACTTTGAGTAAGATTGGGAGGTGTCAGGGCTGATGGACACACTGCAGCAATTATGGACGTATTATCAGCAGAACGGTTCATATGTGTTAGAAGAATTTTATCGGCATTTTCTCATGTCAGCGTATGGGGTGTTGTTTGCGGCAATTGTCGGAATTCCAGTAGGCATCTTTGTGGCACATTATCGCAAGCTGAGCAATTGGGTGTTCGCCATTACAAATGTCATTCAAACCATACCAGCGTTAGCGATGCTTTCAGTGTTGATGCTTGTATTAGGACTTGGCGCAAATACAGTGATCCTATCACTCTTTCTATATTCGCTTCTGCCTATCATCCGAAACACATACACTGGAATTGTCAGCATTGAACACGCCTATTTAGAATCGGGTAAAGCAATGGGCATGACGAAATGGCAAGTGCTGAGAATGGTTGAATTACCGCTTGCTTTATCGGTGATTATGGCTGGTTTAAGAACCGCACTGGTCATCGCAATCGGCATTACAGCGATTGGGACATTCGTTGGTGCGGGAGGACTTGGTGATATCATCATCAGAGGATCAAATGCGACAAACGGAACAGCCATCATTTTAGCAGGCGCTATTCCAACTGCGCTCATGGCCATCATTGCCGACCTTGTCATGGGCTGGCTTGAACGCTATTTAAGCCCAACAAACAAGAAAAAAGAGAGAAAAGCGTTAGCTGAAAAAAACATCACATCTGCTTAAGCGGCTGAATAGACAAAACCTCCCTTACATCTGTAAGGGAGGTTGTTTTATGATCATCAGGCGGCTCACATGGAGAAATTTTATGATTCAAGTGTGATCCATTCAGTGGACCACTTCGAAATTTCCTCAAAAACGGGTGCAAGTGAACGCCCCATATCAGTTAAAGAATACTCAATGCGTACGGGTGTTTCAGCAAAAACCTCCCGTTTTACAATGCCTGCTGCTTCCAGCTCTTTTAATCTCTCAGATAATACTCTTCCGCTTAAATTTGTCAGAGCCGCCTCAATTTCACTAAAGCGCTGCTGACCTGAGAGAAGCTGAAAAACAATCAGTGCAACCCAGCGTTTACTTAATAACTCAACTGCTTTTTCAAACCGCGGGCACATGTCAGATTGATTCATCTTTCTTCACTCCAATCTGAACCCATTATACCGTAATTCTGTCATCAATCAGTGCAAAAAGCTTGTCAATGATCAAAACATTTTATGATGACGAGCGGCTGTTTAACATAAACAGCAGATAGCGGTTTAGATCCTCTATTTCTTTTTTAGAAAGGGTAGACCATATGCTTCCATCAAATATTTCGAGATCACCAAGTTCATATTGCTCTGCGGCTTCTTTTATTTTGGATAAAGCCATTTCCTCTTCCTTTATCAGAGGGACAGGAGATGCTTCTTCAATATAACCAGCTGCCTGCATCATTTCCTCATAAGGTACCTTTAATGCACCTGCTAGTTTCTTAATCGTAGGAGGTTTCGGAATGCCGCGTTTCCCGTTTTCAATTCGAGAAATACCGGCAGCGCTGACCTCTGAATACATGGCTAATTGGTTCACTGATAGCTTCTTTTCCTCACGCAATGCTCTTAAATATGCACCAAAGTTCATCAACTCAAAACCTCACATGGTCAAAGATTAGGTAATTCTATTTTACTTGATTTGTTGACTATTGGCAATAAGTATACCATGAAAATATTGACATTAGTTAATGGTAGATGTATCTTAAGTTTATACCCCGCTATTTGTTCGCCTTTTTTTGGTTGATGAGCGTGAGAAAGTATTCATTCAGCTGGCTGATGTCTTGTGCAGAGAGCGTTTCCCATTGGTCTCCATCAAAAATGGGGAGATGTTCTACATCCTTTTGAAGCGCCGTTTGATAGATTTTCAACATGGACTCATATTTAGGTTTCATTTCATGAACCTTTTCCTGTTCTATATGACCGGCAAGCAGCATTAAATCCTCATAAGGCACCTTCAAGGCGTGTGCTAATTTTTTTATGGTTAAAGGCTTGGGCACACCACGCTTTCCATTTTCAATACGAGAAATACCAGCAGCGCTTACACCCGAATACATGGCGAGTTGATTGACAGACATTTTTCTATTTTCTCTTAAAATGCGTAATTGTTCACCAAAGTGATTCATGACATCGAACCTCACATTTCAGTATATGACTTATTTTAGTATGATCATTGACCAAAGGAAATAGCAGAGGTGCAAAAGTGTTGACATAAGTTAATGGATTTGTGTGTTGTGAGAGTCCTACATTCTGTACATATTGATCCTATAGGAGGTTGTAATGATGGTCGAAAAGATTCAGATCAGGCGAGCTTTTGTGATGCAGTATATGATCGAAAACGATATGTCTTTAAATCAGCTCGCAGATGAAATTGGCATCTCTCCTGCCACACTCAGCAGGGTATTAAATGGTCACCGGAAACCAGGACAGCTTGTCATTGGCAAAATGATTCATTACTT
The DNA here is from genome assembly GCF_056838025.1 of Bacillus sp. MC1252. Classification (NCBI taxonomy): domain Bacteria; kingdom Bacillati; phylum Bacillota; class Bacilli; order Caryophanales; family Bacillaceae; genus Bacillus; species Bacillus sp. MC1252. Next base: position 3,010,317 of record NZ_CM166369.1, on the reverse strand, counting down.
TGATAAAAAATTTGAAGATCTATTTTACTATGAAAACGTTGACAAAAGTCAATGATTGGAATCATCATATCATCTTTAAGGAGGCAATGTCATTGAAAAGAACTGGGATGGTCAGACACATTGATTCTCTTGGCAGAATTGTGCTGCCTTCAGAAATGCGAAAGGTACTCAATATCAAAGAAGAGCAGCTTTTAGAAATTTTCATAGAAGATCAAACCATCATGCTGAAAAAATATGATGCAGATAAGAGCTGCCTGTTAACTGGACAAGTAACGAAATACAACAAAAGCTATGGAAATGGCAAAGTGATGCTAAGCCCTGAAGGAGCTGAACGTTTGTTAGTAGAATTAAAACAGCTATTAAAAGAAGAAGCAACTCGTTAAAATGTTTTTTTAACTCAAAATCGAATATAAAAAATGCTGCACGCAACCCTTTTGAACGAAATTGAATCAAAATAACAAATAAAGTCGACAATATATAGGAAATCTTTATTTTGATGTTTCGTGACATGCACCTTGTTTTCATGTAAAATAAAGTTATGTGTACCAGTTTGTCTGGAGGTGTTTTCATGCACGCATTTGTTATCACATTACTCGTAATTGTCAGTATCGCACTTATCATCGTTGTATTATTACAATCAAGTAAAAGTGCTGGACTGTCAGGCGCTATTTCAGGTGGAGCCGAGCAGCTTTTCGGTAAGCAAAAAGCGAGAGGCCTTGACTTGATTCTTCACCGATTAACGGTCATTTTGTCAGTGCTTTTCTTCATATTAACACTTGCATTGGCATATTTAGGCGTGTAAAGAGCGAGTAACAGAAGGTCTGATCTTTTTTCAGACCTTTTTTTAGTATCAGCACTCTTTTGTGTTTGTTTCATACATACAAGTGGAAAATATAAACCATAACAGAAGGAAAGGAAGTCACATCATGAAAGTTGTTACACCAAAACCATTTACGTTTAAAGGTGGAGAAAAGGCGGTGCTTCTTCTTCACGGTTTTACTGGGAATACAGCAGATGTTCGAATGCTTGGCCGTTACCTGAATGAAAGAGGTTATACATGTCATGCACCTCAATACAAAGGACACGGCGTGCCGCCAGAAGAGCTTGTTCATACAGGCCCGATAGATTGGTGGAAAGATGTAGAAGAAGGGTATCAATTTTTAAAAGATGAGGGCTATGAGGAGGTTGCTGTTTGCGGACTGTCCCTCGGAGGAGTTTTTTCATTGAAATTAGGTTACACTGTACCTGTAAAGGGAATTGTACCTATGTGTGCACCTATGTACATAAAAAGTGAAGACGTCATGTACCAGGGTGTACTAGATTATGCCCGTAATTATAAAAAATTCGAGGGTAAGTCAGAGGACCAAATTGAACAGGAAATGGAAGAGTTCAAGAAAACACCAATGGGTACACTCAAGGGCCTGCAAGAGCTGATTGCAGATGTAAGAAACAATGTTGACATGATTTATTCACCTACTTTTGTTGTTCAGGCACGTCATGATCATATGATTAATACAGACAGTGCAAATATCATTTATAACGAAGTAGAGACAGATCAAAAACATTTGAAATGGTATGAAGAATCGGGCCATGTCATCACGCTTGATAAAGAGCGGGAGAAGGTTCATCAGGATGTGTATGCATTCTTAGAATCACTTGATTGGTCAATTTAAATATATAGGGGGTTAGAGTGTGCAAAAAGAAGAATTTATGAATGAATTACTCGCTTTTATGCAAGAAGAGGCGTACAAACCGTTAACAGTACAAGAATTAGAAGTCATGATGGAAATTACAAATGCTGATGATTATAAAGAGCTCATCAAAGCACTTGTGATATTAGAGGATCAGGGACTTATCGTCCGTACCCGCAGTGATCGCTACGGTGTACCGGAAAAAATGAATTTGGTGAAAGGAAAGCTGTCCGCTCATGCGAAAGGATTTGCCTTTGTGACACCTGAAGAGTTTGGACAGGATGATATTTTCATTCCGCCAACAGAACTTGGAACAGCGATGAATGGCGATACGGTCATGGTTCGTGTCAGCCATAAATCCAATGGCACCAAAAAAGAAGGGACAGTCATCCGAATTCTGGAGCGGAATATTCAGTCGGTTGTCGGTACCTATACAGAAACAAAAAGCTTTGGTTTTGTCATTCCTGATGATAAAAAGATCACACACGATATCTTTATCCCGAAATCCGCCAAAAACGGAGCGGTAGAAGGTCATAAAGTCGTTGTGACGCTGACAAGCTATCCGGAAGGAAGAATGAGTGCAGAGGGCGAAGTGACTGAAATTTTAGGTCATAAAAATGACCCAGGCATTGATATTTTGTCGATCATTCATAAACACGGCCTGCCAGGTGAGTTCCCAGAAGAGGCGCTGCAGCAGGCGGTAGACACACCTGAAACAATCGATGAAAAAGATCTGGAAGGCAGACGTGATCTGCGCAACGAAACGATTGTGACAATCGACGGTGCAGATGCGAAGGATTTAGATGACGCGGTCACTGTGCAAAAGCTGGATGATGGTAAATATAAGCTAGGGGTGCATATTGCAGACGTCTCTCATTATGTCACTGAAAATTCTCCGATTGATCAGGAAGCCTATGAGCGCGGGACGAGTGTGTATCTTGTAGACCGCGTCATTCCGATGATTCCGCATCGTCTATCAAACGGCATTTGTTCATTAAATCCGAAGGTCGATCGTCTCACACTTTCCTGTGAAATGGTCATTGATCGCAATGGGAAAGTCGTCAAACACGAGATTTTCCAAAGTGTGATCAAAACAACTGAGAGAATGACGTATTCAGATGTGAATAAGATTTTAGTGGACCAAGACGAAGAGCTTCTAGAGAAATACGAGCCGCTTGTTCCTATGTTCCAAGAGATGGAGAAGCTTGCAGAAATCCTTCGTGACAAGCGGATGGAGCGTGGAGCTGTAGACTTTGACTTCAAGGAAGCGAAAGTGCTTGTTGATGATGAAGGAGCGGCAAAGGATGTCATCATTCGAGAGCGTTCAGTCGCGGAGAAATTAATTGAAGAATTCATGCTTGTCGCAAACGAGACGGTTGCAGAGCACTTCCACTGGATGAATGTACCGTTCATTTACCGAATTCACGAAGAACCAAATCCTGAGAAGCTTCAGCGCTTTTTAGAATTCGTGACAACATTTGGGTACATTGTTAAAGGAACGTCGACGAACATTCACCCGCGTGCACTTCAAAGTGTACTGGATGCCGTCCGAGATCAGCCAGAAGAAGTAGTCATTCAAACCGTCATGCTTCGCTCTATGAAACAGGCGAAGTATGATCCAGAAAGCATCGGGCACTTTGGGTTATCAACGGAATTCTATACGCACTTCACATCACCGATCCGCCGATATCCTGATTTAATTGTTCATAGACTGATCAGAACCTATTTGATTCAGAAAAAGACAGACGAAGCGACCCTTGAAAAGTGGGGACAGCTGCTGCCAGAAATAGCAGACCATGCGTCTACAATGGAACGCCGGTCCGTCGATGCAGAGCGTGAAACAGATGACCTGAAAAAGGCAGAGTTCATGCTTGATAAAATCGGTGAAGAATTTGATGGGATGATTAGTTCCGTGACGAATTTCGGACTATTCGTTGAACTGCCGAATACGATAGAAGGTCTCGTCCATGTCAGCTACATGACAGACGACTACTATCGCTTTGATGAACAGCATTTTGCTATGATCGGTGAGCGTACAGGAAATGTATATCGCATCGGTGACGAAATCACTGTCAAAGTGGTGAATGTCAATAAAGATGAGCACTCCATTGATTTTGAAATCGTCGGGATGAAAGGCACTCGTCGTAAATCACCTAAAGATTTCAAGTTCAAAAAACGGACAGATTCACCAGCAAAAAAAGGGAGCGTTGGTCAGAAGGCGTCTGGGGATAAGGCAAAAGACGATAAAGGCGGCGACTGGTTCACAGGTCGAAAAAAGAAGAAAAAGAAAAAACGCGTATTTGATAACGCACCGAAACAAAAGCGAAAAAAGAAAAAGTAACGTGCCAAAAAAGCAAATAGGGCATCACGCTCTATTTGCTTTTTGACCACATGGCGTCAGCATTGTCGAAAGCTGGATTGTTTGATAAAATAATCCGTACGATTTGGACTGTGTTTGTGTCAAAAGGAGGGTGTACGCCAATGCCAAAGGGAGAGGGAAAGGTTGTTTCCCAAAACAAAAAAGCAAATCATGACTATTTTATAGAAGAAACATACGAAGCAGGCCTTGTGTTACAAGGAACTGAAATCAAGTCGATTCGTGCAGGAAAAGTGAATTTAAAAGATTCCTTTGCCAAAATCGAACGAGGAGAAGTGTTTCTTCACAACATGCATGTCAGCCCATACGAGCAGGGGAACCGCTATAACCATGATCCGCTAAGAACGAGAAAGCTGCTGCTTCATCGCAAGCAAATTAGCAAATTGATTGGTGCCACAAAGGAAGAGGGCTACTCACTAGTTCCTATTAAATTATATTTGAAGAATGGCTTTGCCAAAGTGCTGATCGGAATCGGTAAAGGGAAAAAGAAATACGATAAACGTGAAGATCTGAAGAAAAAAGATGCAAAACGTGAAATCGACCGTGCCTTCCGTGATCGACAAAAGCAATTTTAGTGTTTGTGCAGATGGCTTGCTGATCGCATGAACACTATGCTACAATATGATATACAATAAACAATCATCGCAGTTCTTACAGAAACCACCAGTTGTTTCAGGCGATGAGATTGTTATAATAGTTATATACGGAAGCAGTTAAGCTGAACGTTTCCATCCCGTATATCCCTTTTACAAGGGGACGTTACGGATTCGACAGGGGCGGTTCGAGCTTGAGCTGCGAGCCGAGAGGCGATCTCGTTAACACGCACTAAATGTAACTGGCAAAACTAAAAGTTTTAACCAAAACTTAGCACTAGCTGCCTAATAAGCGCAGCGAGCTCTTCCTGACATTGCCTATGTGTCTGTGAGGAGCCCAATGAAGTAGGCTACGCTTACGTTTCCGTCTGAGGACGTAAGAAGAGATTCATCAGACTAGCTCTCCAAGCGCCCGTCAGCAGGCATGCGGATGAGTGAACACGTAAATATGTTGACTACGCTCGTAGACGCTTAAGTAATCGATGTCTCTGGACGTGGGTTCGACTCCCACCGTCTCCATCAAAACTTTTAGAATGCAGTCGTATCAAGGGTTTGAAAGCCCTTGATACTGGTCTGGCATCATTTTGGCATCATTTTAGAAAATTTCTTCTTCCATGAAAGCTACAACTTCCTTTTGTTTGGAAGGGTATAGGTGGCTATAAGTGTTTAGTGTTTCTGCAACATCTGAGTGACCTAAACGATTTGCCAGCACGCAGGTCTTATTTATTAAATATGAGGCATGGGAATGTCTGAATTCGTGAATAATAATCTTTCTGACATTCGATTCTTTTAAATATTTTGCATAACGTCTGTCGATAGTGCTGGTAGCTATACTATCGTAAAACGTTCCAAAAACTCTATAATTATTTTTAACTGGCGCTATTTTTTCAGCGTCTTTTTTTATGCCTTTTAATAGATCCATTACTTGATTTGGCATCAAAATAATTCTAATAGATGCAGCTGTTTTTGGAGGGGTAATTTCTCTATTATACTCCGTCTTATTAATGTCTATATAATTTTCTTCAAAATTGACATCAGCCCATGTTAAGGCGAGTAACTCTCCTTTTCTCGCTCCACTAAAATAAAGCGTGGAAAATAATGCTTATACAATGGATCCTCCACCACACTTATAAATGTTTTAAACTCTTCAAACTCCCAGTAATTCAACCTTTTATTAACAGTCACTTCAAAATTACCAACGACTTTCGCTGGATTATTCTCAGTACCATGATACTTCGCTGAAAAGTTGAATACAGCTGATAAGGTAGAATGGATTTTTTTAAGAAAATCAGGAGCATATTTATTAATGATTTTATTTTGATAAAGCATTACATGCCTTGGAGAAATTTTCTTTATTTCCATTTGTCCAAATTCATGTACTAGGTGGTTGAAGATGATGTTTTTAATCACCTGAATTGATGACTTTTTTCGTCGAGCTTGATACCAGTCAAAATAAGATTGAGCAGCTTCTTGAAAAGTAATCTGGGCTACTTTTTCATCATTGTAACCGAGTAGTAACTCTGCTTCTGCCTCTTGAGCATCTTTCTTTTTTTTAAAGCCTCTGCGCTTTACTTGTTTTTTTGTTCCATCACTTAAAGTGATTCTTTTTGCAAAGTAATATGTATTGGTTTTCTTATCCTTGTATACAGGCATCATTTCACCTCTAACAAATTTCCATTTTATCGGCGCTAGTAATGTCTATAACTCTTCTCGGGATCATTATTTTTTTCATAAGTACTACTAATGCAAGGCATAAACATGAATCAAGATACATCCGGACAATGATGGAATATGAACTTCTAAAAGAGCAGAAAACAAAATATGGTAAAGAGCAACAAGAGCAACAAGAGCAACAAGAGCAACAAGAGCAACAAGAGCAGCAAAATCAGCAAGATTTTGTGAATCTGACACAAAGTAGTAACGAATAAAAAACCACATGAGGAATTAGAAGAAAGAATGATAAAATTCCAACAACAAGCTCATGTTCATTCGAATATGCAGTTCTATGTTGGTTTAATCATGTCTATTGTTGGATTTATTCTTTTAATAGGTCTAATTATTTTTGCTTCTGGCTCAGAGAAAACAGTTTGTAGTACTATTAGCATTGTTGGAAGTTTAATTTTTGAAGGGATTTCACTTATGTTTTTAAAAGAATCACAAAAACTTCGAATTCGTGTAAAAGAATACCATGATAGTGTTACAGAGGATTATAAAAGAAAAGGAGCAATAGCATTAGCAGATAATATTCAAGATGAAAAATTACGTTCATTAGTGCAAGCCCAATTAGCTTTTCAATTAATGGGTATTGATGCTGGTACATTAAATATTTCAAATTTTTCAGCCAATAAATCTTCTCCTACTAAAGATGACTCTAATTAGTCGAGGACGGAGGTTAAATGAAGTGATAAACAAAAATGATGATCTATGGATGGTTTATGATCATGAAGAAGGACTTGTTGGCTTATTTGATGAAATAGAAGAAGCTTTAAAGGTTTACGAACACAAAAAGAATTCGTTAAAAAAGTACGTCGACGAAACTTTCTATGTATTTGAGGGAGATGAACGTATAGTTTTATCGAAAGTTATTAAACAATCTTATTCTTACGAAGATGCAGATAAAGTGACAGGTATTACTTACTGGAATTTCAAAGAAAAGAATCACAAAAACTAAATAAGTCCGAGACGGAGAGCCTGCGGACACTGATCAACACCTTTTACGGGTGCTGGTTGGTGTCCGTTTTTATTTGTCGGAAAGGAGCAAACATGAATCAGATAAGTTTGGAAATCCCGCAGATTGATGAAGAAAGAACGAAAGAAAAAATTGAAACGTTGCTTGAAAAATACAAAATATTAATGCTTCAAACGCCAGAAGATTTTCTTCCAAAGATCACAACAACTTATACAATTACACCATCGAATTTTTCGAACCAATTCCACTCATCCACCGAAGAAGCAGCCCTTAAAAAAATGGATTGGGAAATCAAGCGTGATCAATTCATGAAACGGATTCAGCGTGCAATTAATCGCCTTACGCAAAAAGAGCGCCGCATCTTGGTAATGCTCTATATGCAGGATGAAAAAATGTTTGATTATGAAATTTATGCAGAAATGGGTCTAAGCCAGCGGAACTATTACCGATTCAAGAATAAAGCCTTTTACCGTTTAGCCTTCGCACTTAGAGAAGAAGTGTACAAGGGGGGCAAGTCATGAATTTTGTTCAGCCGATAAGAGACTTTGACAAAGTGGAGCAAATGAAGGCTTATCTAAAAAGGAAAAATAGAAGAAATTATATATTGTTCATATTGGGGATCAGTACCGGCTTGAAGATATCTGATATCCTCAAGATCAAAAAAGAAGATTTGCTGAAAACACATTTGATCCTCAGAGAAACAAAAACAAAGAAGCAAAAGAGAATTCGTATACCGCCATCAGTTAGAAATGAATTGATTGCCTATGCTAAGGATCTAAAAGGCGCATCATACGTGATCAAAAGCAGGCAAGGGGAAAACAAAGCTATAGATAGATCGGTGGCATATCGCATTCTTAGAGAAGCGGCTGAACAAGTGAACATTACTGAAATAGGCACGCACACATTAAGGAAGACCTTCGGCTACCACTTTTATAAACAGACAAAGGATGTGGCTATGCTGCAAGAAATATTCAATCATGCCAGCCCAGATATTACATTGAGATACATTGGAATCAACAACCAAGACAACATGGATTCCGCAATGATGAAGTTTAAGATATAATTTTTTAGATATATCTGCACCAAAAAATATCAAAGAGTGCAGTCATTAAAGGGATTTAGAGACAAGGAATTCAGCGATTCTACGAGTACAACACACTATATGTTATGGTGTAGTGAGAAGGAGAGAAATATTGATGTCTATCAAGATCGAAATTCCTCAAATGATATTCAGTTTCAAAAAGGATGAACTGCACAACATCCCGAATCAGAGCGGGATATATATCATCTTTGGATGTAACGATGACGTTTTGTATGTTGGTAAGGCAAAGGAATTGAGAGGCAGAGTGAAGGGCCATTTCGCAGGGACAACATCGCTAAAAGATGTGACTCATAACTTCTACGAAGTGAGTGGTTTCTTCTGCGATGACGAAACAGAAAGAGACATCTATGAAACTTACATAATCAATATATTGAAACCTAAATTCAACATTGAAAAGACATATACTTATCAAACTTCGAGGTTCAATGAAGCTTTTCAAAGCGAAGAAGCTAAGAGAAGAAGTTTGGAAAAATTAAAGAAAATGAACGAGGAGATGGATCAATTCGGACTTTAATTAAAAATATTAACGGAGGAAAATAAATGAGTTTAGAGTCGGTTATTCAGATAGTTTCTACTGCTGGTGGATTAATAGCTGCAATATATACAGCTCGTGCTGCAATTCAAGCTAAGAAAAGTAATCAAATAGCTATTAATGAAATTAAACAAAACAGAAGGGTCAAATTGAATATCTCCCACAAAGATTTTAAAAGTACATTCTCTATGGATTGTGGAAAAGATTTTATAGTAGATGAAGATTCGATCCCTATTAAAAAGGAAAAATCGAAATTCTATTTAAAAGCAAGAAATATAGGGAATTTACCAGCGGAAAATGTTGAACTGAGTTTTGAGTATGAGGGGATAGAAGACTTTGTAAAATCATACTCACCTGAGAATGCATATGTAAATAATGGATGTAAATTGTTCCATACTTATAAACAGGATGGAAAAACTCACATGGAATTTTATCCAGACATCAATAGGGGTGATAGTTTTGAGTTTTCTTCACAAAAAGAATTTTATGGGTGTGTGATGCCTTTTGATTATTCAGATAGTTCTCTTAATATACATCTTCCGTTATTTTATATATATATGATTAATATGAAAGCAATTTACGAAGATATAAGCCTATTCAGTTTAATTATTAAGTTGAAATTTGATGATCCTAATAGAAAAGGTGAGAGCATCACTCAAAAGTTTTCTTTAAGACCTGAGATTTATATAGGTGACAATTATAATTATATACCCAATAATGCTGATTACTTCAATATTAATGGCAAATTTATCGTGATAGAAAAATAAAAATGGCACACTTTTGGCATGATCTTGGCAAAGCATTATGTCTGAGAGCGGTTATGATGGTATTAGGTGATAAATTGAGAGCGGCTTCCCTTTTGGAGGGCGCTTTTTCGTTCGACAAAGTTTGCAAACACTTTGAATTAGTCAATCTATACCGATATTTAATTGTAACGGGGAGGTTACGATGAAAAGAGATATGGATTTAATTCGAGAGATATTAATAAAATTAGAAGAGGATGAAAATCCTAATGATTGGATATCCATAGAAATTGAAAATAAAGATCCAGTAGAAGTTAGTTATCATGTTAAATTACTATCAGAAGCTGGAATGCTTGAAGGTAAAGATTTAGGAATTGATCAATATTTCTGTTGGAAAGCTAGAAGTCTTAATATCAAGGCCATGAATTATTAGATAGTATGAGAGATGATACTGTTTTCAAAAGAGTTAAGAATCACTTTGGTGAAAAATTCAATTCAGTATCGCTAGAAGTTATTAAAAAATTGGCTCTAAAATTTACACTTGAAAGTTTAGGAATAAATTGAGTGTGAAAAATAATACTTATATAAAAATGGCACACTTTTGGCACGATCTTGGCAAAGCATTTTGTTTCAAAGCGGTTATGATGGTATTAGGTGATAAATGAGAGCGGCTTCCATTGTGAAGGTCGCTTTTTATTTAGCAAAATATACTTATTTCTTGCCGATATAAACGGCAGGAGGGAAGAGATGAAACTAAATTCTAAAGACACCATACTAATATTCATCATTTTATCTATATTCATCGCAGATGTACTTATCTACTGCGGAATTTTAAATTTATTTTTTAAAGATAAAGAGACTATCTGGGCTGGATTAATTGCTTTCGTGGGAGCGATCATAGGTGGGGGAATTACATATTTAGGTGTTAGACGTCAAATTCAGCAATGAGAAAAAGAAGTTTTTATGAGCACTGTGACAGAAACCTTGGTCAAAATTAATAATTTAATAAATCTCTTAAAACCTATAGACAGTACATTGAATTATTTAAAAAACCCTCAAACTAATCAAGCTGATAAGGAGAAGGTTATTGAAAGTCATGTTTTTGGATTTATAAGAGTTCTTAGGGAACAAGAAGACATTGTATACAAATATCTAGATTACAATTTAGTATTATTAATTAGAAATTTCCAGAGATTATTTCCTGACCCACAACAACTTGAAAATTATAACTTTGAAATGGACATATACAAAGAGTTGAAAGAGTGCAGATACATATTTGAAAAGTTGATTGAAGAAGAGAAAAGAATTGAACAACGCTATAGAGAATACAAAAATACACCCTAGCATCCTTCGGGGTGCTTTTTATTTTGGGGTGAAATCATGAAAAAACCATTAAAACCATGCAATGAACCTGGATTTCCTCAACTAACACGCGAAGGATATTGCCAGCAGCATAAGTCATCGAAGCCTTCATACGATCTGCACCGTGAATCATCAGCACGTCGCGGATATAATAGCCGATGGCGTAAAGCGCGTGAAGGTTATTAACAAAGCCTTTGACAAAGGGAGCAGGAGTAAAAGCCGTACAGCAAGCTCTAGCGGCATCCAGACAAAGGTGCAAAAAACAACGGGATTGACGGATACTATGGTCCAAAAACAGCAAATGCGGTCAAACGATTCCAATTGATGCATGGTCTTGTGGCTGATGGCATCTATGGTCCAAAGACTCAAGCAGCCCTCGAAAAGCTATTAAAATAAAAATCTATAGACATACGACTATAGAAATGATAACAATTAAACCCCTGTCCTTAACGGATAGGGGCTTGATTTATTTTATGATTTATCCTCTTTTTAATATTCGCATACTTTATCTTCGCATTCAGGCTTTTCTTTAGCATCAACATAAGACGATGTTATAGTATCATTTGATTTGTCATAAATCCCCCAAAACTCTTTTTCTTTGTTACCATTCAAATACCCCTCTGCATTAATACCACCCATTGGGTCTATTTCATATTTTTCGGAGAACTCAATTTTATCTATTCCTTCATAGTTAGCATTTATGAAATTAGTCATTCGTATTTTAGCTTTATCAAATAATTCTAGTTCTGCAGTCTTAACTTTTTCTTGCTTTTCATCATATTGGTGTTTCATGTATATTCCTCCAAGTGTTATAATGATGATTGCTGACAACAGGATAATAATGTATTTTTTCATAAGACCATCCTTTCAGTGCTTATTTTACATGAGGAGTGTGTCAATGTACATGAGCAAGAAGACCAAGACCCCTAATATATCTGACCAGGATTATTATAGTATTAGTCAACTAACATATCGAGATGAGTATTTGAAAAAACATTTCTCGAAAAACATACCCGTGAAGATTAATTCAGGAAAACGATACATCATAGATAAAATCAAAAAAGACCCGGACACAGGGCTAGATGTTTACGTATTTGTCCAAGCCAAGAAAAAAGAAGGTAAATGGGTTAAACCCAAAGAGCCTGAGAATGTTGTCGTAGGTTTTCAAGGAACAAATCAGGAACAAATCAAAGCTGATGTGATAAGTGGAGATGGCGGCAACGTGGTAATGGGTAAAGACCCGAAAAAGAAAGTCAAATACATAATGAAAAAAGAGGCACCTGAAAACTCTAAAGCGATTACCAAGTATAACGGTAGTATGGAACAGGCCATGTTGATGAAAAGTGGAGATTACAAAATTGTCACTAAGACATCTCAATTTGACCAAGGTGATAAGCTCGTCGCCAATGAAGTAAAAAAGTATGCTGGCACTAATACAGTTATTTCGACAACGGGTCACTCACTTGGAGGGGCAGATGCGGAATACGCTGGTGTAAACAATAATGTTTACAGTGTAGCCTTTAACAACCCTTCCATTGTTAAGCTGCATGATGAAGAAACACAGAAGAAAATCAGAAACGGCGAATTTGATTTGTATCATAAAGCCATCATTAATCCCGATGATATGGTGGGTTCAGGTTGGTTATTAGAATATGATCGACACAACGGAACGACAATTTATACGAAAGATCCCAGTCAATCACGAAGAGAGCGTATAGATCGGTTTGTGTCACCGCTTGGTGTTCCTGGGGTTTTAGGAAATTTGATTACTTCCTTCTATGGCCAAGCATTCGCCAAAGATCCGGATACTCATAGTTTAAACGATTCGAACTTTACATTTGATAAGAATGGTAATATCAAAAGTGTGGAAGGAAGCAAAGGTGTTTATAACCAGAATATCGAATCGTTCTCATCTTATTCTGGTATGAATGGACAAACCATCAAAGTGGATGCCAAATATGCAAAAGAATTAGCTCATCGATTACAGGCAGCTATCGAAGACTTAAAAACAAAAAAACAAGCAATTGAACAATTCCCTCATGATCACAGCAAAATGGTTTATGACGTAAAATCTATTTGCGGAAAGAGGTTAGGAGAATTCAAGGATCTAGATCCAAGTGACGTTGATAAAGCTATATTGTTTCACGCCCCTTTTGTGAAAGATGGAGCAGCATTTTATGACTCAGAAGAACAGTATCAAACTGAGGCTTCTCTTCATTATTTGATTAGAGATTTAGAGGATATTAGTGAGTTTATTGTGAAAATGGCGGAGGATTTAAAAGATAAGGATAATGAATTAGCAAGATGGTTACGGTTGTAAGGAGGATTTAAATTGCCATATGGAGTTAATATGGATGCAGATGAGTTTTACAGACGATTACAACAGAATGAGGAATTAAAAAACATTGTGGGTTCAAGTTTAAAAACTCATTGTCAGAATCTAAAAGAAGACACAAAAAACGCATCAGATTTTTCTTCAGCACAACAGGTTGTAGCTGAAGTGTATGTTGCTTTACTCTCTTCATTTGAAGGAAAAGCTAAGGATGCATTGGTACAAAGGCTCAATGAAAATGCGACTATGCTGACAAATGCAACAGAGAACAGAAGTGTTTTTCTGAGAAGTATTAAGACTAAATAGTTAACATAACCTCTCCGCAACTATGCGATGGAGGTCTTTTTTATTTAAACCGCCATTCCTTCTTCTCTTTATCCCATTCTAATTCATTTCTAGACATCAGGTTTTTAACAGCCTTACGGATTGCTGGTTCATTTTTACCTGTTTTCGTTTTAAGGTGATCCATTGTTGGGTTCTTGCGGAACCGGCTCATATTATAGATGATTCGGTAAAGCTTCCTTTCAAGATCGGTCACGGGGCTACCCTCCTATAAAAAAAATGTATGTTCGATTATAAATGTTAATAAAAAACCCTACAACTTGAAGGGTCACTTTAAAGAAGATACTTTATCGGCTTTCATTTGTTCTCCTGAACGTTCATACGAGAATTCAGCTACTGCTTCACCTCCATATATATAAGGGTCTAGCCAACCGAATGACATAAAACCCACGCTAAGACTAATTAGTGAAAATAAATAAACACACAGAAAAAGAAGTCTATAATTTTATAGACTTCTTTTTCACATGCAATTTATCCTTGCGCATGTGCGGTGGCCGCTACTAATTAGTTTTTATGATCGCTGGCACATTAATTCTAGTTGTTTGATTAGTATCTATATCAGTAATATCTAACTGACTTGAAGAATAATAACTCGCATTATAAGTACCATCATCAATCTTATAGTTCATTTCATCAGGTGCATTATAAGACCATCCATTATATTCACTCTTTCCTTTTGTTAGGAACCAGTCACCGATTTTCATAAAATTAAATGGAACCTCACCTTTATTTGGTGAGAAATAGGCCATACCATTAGGAGTCCAGCCTTTAAGTGTGCCGTAAAACCCTAATTTACCTACTGCCTCACCTTCAGTAATTAGATAAGTAACTTTAATACTCTGTCCAGAATCAACGGTTATTTTTTGAGATGGTATTTTAATAGTATTACTTTCAGTTGTTGTTTGTGATTTAGATTCTCCGTACTTATATACTGCAGATATTTCTGTTTTTGTACCACCAACTAAAGGGATTTTAAACTCTGAGGTAGACTTCAATCCGAAATCGGCATTGTTCGTATGAGTTAAAACTGTAGAATATGTTCTTGTAAAAGATCGTTCTGGAGTTAATAATTCTCGTGGTTTATTTGTGTTATTAGTGAGAACCTCCTCTGTAGCTATAACATTTTTAGTACTAGTCTGTATTGGATCTCCGATGCTTTTTACAAATTGATTATCCATCCATGCTGCTACATGCCAATCTATTGGTTGAGAAGCAAAATAACCTTGTACATACTCTTTGTAGTATTCATCTGAGCTATTAAAATAACGAGGCTTTGAGAAATTCGGATATTCAATGGTTAGATTATTTCCATTGCGCAAATCATACGACATATCAGACCATCGGTGTTTTAACTGAGTGTATGCATCACTATCGGCGTATACATCTTGTGGTTTAAAAGAAGACATTAGAAGTAAAAAAAATACTGAGAAGAATGCACATTTAAATATTTTTTTTGTTTTCATTCGTTATTCATCTCCATTTCTTTTTTAGAAAAGAAGTTATGAATAAAAAATCCATAACATTATCTTTGATTTAACTTTAGTTGATCACCTCTGTTATGTAAAGTATTAATATTTTTAGGAATTTATGTCATATGATATTTTTTCTACAGATCTAATTTCCTTTCAAGGTCAGTCACGAGGTTATCCTCCTGTAAATAGAGAATATATGTTCGGTTATAAATGCACATTAAATCCCCTTCAAGTTGATTTGGAGGGGATTTAATAATTTTAAGCATATTGCTACACCTAAGAATTTATTTAGGTTCAATATTTAATATTAATGACGTGCTAGGAATTTTAGTTAATTGAACAGAGTAATCACCGTCAATTATACTAAGTGACTCTTTATCATTATTTGAAAAATCATTTAAGTGTTTAAAGTCAATCCCCAGTATGTGGAGCACAGCTAATGTATTCCTCATTCCCTGTTCAGATGATAAATTTTCTGATCCGGTTGTAAGTATGTTCAGGCGAAAGAAGTTTTTATCTAAATCATGCCATGCTTGCAGGTTAAAAGTGCCGCCAGAGTCATCAAGTTGCATTAATAATTCTTTTGTGTAAACTTGACCTTCTGCTAGACTCCCACCATCTTCATACATCTTTTTTTAATTCTCATGAACGTTTCCTCGAGAAAGCAAAAAGTAGTGAAAATAAGAGGCGTCATCATAAGGAAAACGCCCGTTACTTTACAAAAACTCCAACCAATTCAAAATCACACCTTCCCATTTGAGACGTCCTCATATATAGTAATATTAGACTAGTTCTAAATAACTGAAATTGGGGCGTTTACATGGATTCGATTGTTTTACATTTTATTGTGATCATGAGTGTTTCTGGCATTCTGTCCGTGATATTATCAATCATTGCTCATGCAAATCGCCATCGGTATATTGGCTGTCAATTGTTTATGTACATGTCTGGGGCAACCGCGATTTATATTTTTGGGCATACGTTTGAATTATTGGCGCGTACTCCTGAAGAAATCATGTTCTGGGTTTGTTTTCAATACATAGGTCTACCGTTTATCGCACCGTTCAGCCTCATGATTGTGCTGCAATTTACGGGATTCCATCAATATTTCACAAAGCGCCGCGTGCTTCTCATCTTACTGATTCCAACTCTCACCACCATTATGGTGTTCACCAACTCTTTTCATTCACTCTTTTATCGAAGCATCACGATGAATTCAGTAGACGGATTTTTATTGGCTGATTTTACGATTGGCTATTGGTATATCATTCATGGCGTTTATACGTTTGGTTGTTCGATGCTTGCTATTTTTATGCTGCTTTGGTTTTTACGTGTTACAAAAAAAGAATATTTAAAGCAGATTCTGATACTGTTAGTGGGAATGTCATTACCAATTATGACTTCTTTTATTTATTTATTAGGCGTTACACCCCTTCATATTGACCCAGTCCCTGTGGTGATGTTTTTAACCAATGCGCTCTACTTATGGGCGATTATGTCGTTCCAGCTCTTTCAGCTCTCTCCCATTGCAATGGAGCGTGTGTTTGAGCATATGTCTGAGGGGGTTCTCATTATAGATCGATACCGGACACTTATAGATTACAACCCCGCTGCTGCATCGATCATTCCAGCACTCTCTAATAAAAAGGGGATTGGCTATAAAATTGACGATATTTTCTCAGGAATCATCAAAGATACCGCGTTCATTCAGTGGCTGCGTTCTCCGCAGGATCATTCGCAGTATGATTTGATGTGGGAAAAAGAAGAGCCCTTCTATTATCAACTGACGGCTTCTTCGTTATTTAATAGAAGAGGCGAGATTGAGGGCAGGCAGATTGTGATCAGTGATGTAACAGAGCAGCGCCTGCTGCAGGAAGAGCTGGAGCGCCGTGCATATATGGATGGTTTGACGAATATCTTCAACCGTTCTTCTTTCATCGAACGAACGCAGATGATATTGGAAGAGGATGCGCAGGATACCGCCATTTTGCTGTTTGATATTGATTTCTTTAAACAAATTAATGATACGCACGGACATCATATCGGGGACGAGGCACTGCGTCATGTCGTCTCCATTTGTCAGCAGCATTTAAAAATGGATGATTTATTTGGCCGATATGGGGGAGAAGAGTTTGCCATTTGTCTGCCGCATCATTCATTTGAAGAGGCATGTCATATCGCGGAACGAATGAGACATTCGTTTGAGACGAGTTTCTTTGAGACTGATGAGGAAAAAGTGCGAGTGACAGCGAGCTTTGGAATCGCTCATACAGCTTATGATCCAAATGTATTAGAAACTCTTCTATTTGAAGCGGACCAAGCCTTGTATATGTCAAAACGCCAAGGACGCAACCGGATTTATGCGTCCACTGGAGCGGACTACATGCTGTATGAAGAGCATGATCAGCCGCCGGCTTCTCATTGACTGTTGTCCTGACATTCGATATGATAAACATAACATTTGAACGGTTTCCTAAAGGGGAGTAGCTTTTACGCTTTGGTCGTCACTACAGAAGCAGCGATTGCTTCTCGGCCATTCCGGCATGAACATGTTAGCCAGACCTTTGCCTATCACACATGAGGCAAAGGTCTGGCTTTTTTTGAAGTCCTTTTGCATCAGTGTGATAGGGGAGCAGAACAAATGAATGCTTTCAACACAACAGATGGAAGGATGATCGATCTTGAAAAAATATGTGATGGCTTTCCTATTTTCCGGCACGCTTGTATTAAGTGGATGTTCCGGCTTGCTTGACCAGGTCAACGATACGACGACATATGTCACAGAGGCAAATAAGTATGTGACTGACATTCAGCAATTTACGGAGAACTTTCCAAAGCTCGCTGAAGAAGCTGTACAAAATGCCGCCAAAAAAGCAGAATTGACGCAGCAGCTTGAATCATTGAAGGCAGACATTCAAGAATTTAATGAACTGACAGCACCAAAAATAGCGGAAGATCTGCATGCGCAAATCATGGAAAAAAATAAGGTGCTGTCGGAGGAAATTCAAACCTATTTACAGCAATTGAAAGCTGACAATAGCGATGCTGCAGCCATTTTAGTGGACCAGCAAGGGCTGATCAAGCAGCTTCAGCAGTCCGTCAGTCTTTTACAGGATATTGAACAATTAACAAACTAGGACAAACTCAGCTCTTAGACGGGCATTCAGCATATCTTTGCCTTTTCCGGTGGAGATATGCTTTAATTTAGTTAAAGATAAGTCATAATAGAAAAAAGGTGATCACATGACAAAACATGAAGAAAGACATATTGCTTCGCCTAGAGCCGAGAAGGAAAAAGACCAATTAATCAATCGCTTGAAACGAGTGGAAGGACAAGTTCGAGGGATTCAGCAAATGATTGAAAATGATCGTTACTGTATAGATGTCGTCAATCAAATTTCTGCTGTCAATGCCGCTTTAAAAAAGGTCAGTCTTCAATTGATGGAAAAGCATACACATCACTGCGTAGCGGATGCCATTAAGAGCGGCAACGGAGATGAAGCCATTGAAGAGTTAATGAACGTCTTTACGAAACTGACAAAATCGTAGCCTTTATGTTTACAATGATACCCTACTAGGGTATAGTAAGGTGTAGAAAATGATTGATGGAGGCGATGAGAAGTGGAACAAGCAACACTTCAAGTACAGGGCATGTCTTGCGGACATTGCGTGAAAGCAGTCGAAGGAAATGTAGGAGAATTAGCAGGTGTTGAATCTGTGAAAGTCCATTTAGACAAGGGACAGGTGGAGGTTTCTTTTCATCCTGATCAAGTCACGTTACACCGAATCTCTGATGTGATTGAAGAACAGGGATATGATGTCGTCTAAATGATATACGTGCTGCATGTGACAGCGCGTATTTTTTTCAAAAAAAGATACCCCCATGGAGTATGTGAAGAGGTGAGATGAATGAAAAAGGAAATTGATTTTCATATTACGGGAATGACCTGTGCTGCCTGTGCAGGACGCATTGAAAAGGGTTTGAACAAGCTGGAAGGTGTGGATGAAGCCAATGTGAATTTGGCACTTGAAACATCTCATATCGTATATGAAACGGAACAGCTATCACCAGATGATCTGAAGAAAAAAATCCAATCTCTTGGCTACGATGTGGCGATGGAGCAAGCAGAGTTTGATATAGAGGGAATGACCTGTGCGGCTTGTGCCAACCGAATTGAGAAAAAAATCAACCGGTTGGACGGTGTTGCTCAAGGATCTGTAAACTTTGCGCTTGAGACACTTCAGGTCACATATCATCCGGGCCAAACGTCTACAAGTGACATAAAAGATGCCGTTCAGTCCATTGGGTATTCATTAATTGAACCAGCTGAAGAATTAGCAGAGGAAGGGAAAAAGGATCATCGACAAGCAGCGATAGAGAAGCAAACGGCACGCTTTTTATTCTCGATGATCTTGTCACTGCCCCTCCTTTGGGCAATGGTCAGCCATTTTTCCTTCACGTCTTTTATTTGGCTGCCAGAAGCGTTCATGAATCCATGGGTTCAGCTTGCATTAGCAGCACCTGTTCAGTTTATTGTCGGCTGGCCCTTTTATGTAGGCGCGTATAAAGCTTTAAGAAATAAAAGTGCCAATATGGATGTCCTTGTGGCACTTGGGACATCTGCGGCGTTTTTCTATAGCTTATATGAAAGCATTCAGCAAGCGGTTCAAGGCACACATGAGGCAGCACTCTATTATGAAACAAGTGCTGTGCTCATTACGTTGATCGTGCTCGGAAAATTAATGGAAGCAAGAGCAAAAGGGAGATCATCAGAAGCGATTCAAAAGCTAATGGGCTTACAAGCAAAAGAAGCTGTTATTGAGCGAGATGGGGAAGAGATGACCGTTCCTATTTCTGATGTGAAAGTGGATGATCTTGTGTTTGTAAAACCAGGTGAAAAAGTACCGGTAGATGGAGAGATCATGGAGGGAACAACCGCGATAGACGAATCCATGATTACAGGAGAAAGTCTGCCTGTTGATAAAACCGCAGGAGATGCGGTCATTGGGGCAACCATCAATAAAAATGGGTTTATCAAAGTGAAAGCGACAAAAGTGGGGAAAGAGACGGCCCTTTCACAAATTATCCGAGTGGTAGAACAAGCACAAGGCTCAAAAGCACCGATTCAAAGAATGGCTGATCAAATATCAGGTGTATTTGTCCCTATTGTTGTCGGAATTGCTGTGCTCACCTTCCTTATATGGTTTTTCTTTGTTGATCCAGGGAATGTGACTGCAGCACTTGAAACCTTTATAGCGGTCATAGTCATTGCATGTCCGTGTGCGCTCGGTCTTGCTACACCAACCTCTATTATGGCTGGCAGCGGCCGTGCGGCTGAATCAGGCATTCTGTTTAAAGGCGGAGAACATTTAGAAGTGACCCAATCACTGGACACGGTGGTTTTAGATAAAACAGGGACTGTGACAAAAGGTGAGCCGAGTCTTACAGATGTGATGGCATATGCAAATTGGACAGAAGATGCGCTGCTTCAGCTAGTGGGATCGGCAGAACAGCAGTCGGAACATCCACTTGCTCGAGCGATCACTGACGGAATGAAGAAACGAGGTCTTGAAGCGGCCGAGGTAGAAGACTTTCAAGCAGACCCTGGTCATGGCATTGAAGCAAAGGCCGCCGGGCGCAAGCTTTTGATTGGAACGCGGAAGCTATTACAGAAACATCATATCCCATATGATCAAGTCGAAGGATCCGTCACGCTACTGGAGCAGCAAGGGAAAACGGCAATGCTCGTCGCGATTGACGGCGAAGTCGCCGGTATTGTCGCGGTGGCAGATACGATCAAATCATCCTCTCCTCAAGCCATCGCCCGGTTGAAAGAGCAAGGGATTCACGTTGTCATGATGACAGGGGATAACAAGCGCACAGCAGAGGCGATCGCAAGACAGGCGGGTATTGAGCATGTCATCGCTGAAGTTCTGCCTGAGGAGAAGGCTGCTCACATTGCAGCGCTTCAGGAACAAGGAAAGAAAGTCGCCATGGTCGGAGACGGCATCAATGATGCACCAGCCCTTGCGACAGCGAATATTGGGATGGCGGTTGGAACAGGTACAGACGTTGCTATGGAAGCGGCAGATATTACGCTCATGACAGGAGACCTCCATGCCATTGCAGATGCGCTTGAGTTTAGCAAAAAAACGATGAGAAATATTAAGCAAAATCTATTTTGGGCGCTTGCCTATAACTGTATTGGGATACCGGTAGCTGCATTCGGATTCCTTGCCCCATGGCTTGCAGGAGCGGCAATGGCCTTTAGTTCCGTGTCGGTTGTTCTGAATGCGCTCAGATTGCAGCGGTTGAAACCTGTAAGAGAGGGAGTGGCAGAATGAAGCTGAATGTCAAATGGATTTGGACATTGAGTGCATTGATCTATGTTGCTTTCGTATTCATTGGATATGCCATATATGATGAATTTTATGCAAATCAAGATACGCCAAGTGAACAGATGCAAAATCATTAAGACTTCGCCAAAAGCGAAGTCTTTTTTTAACAATTTTGTGGAAAAACCCACCTTTTTAAAGATTTTTCATAAAAAATTCATTTGTTTTTGTTCCTTTTTGTCGTTTTTTGTAGGTTCATCGTTAAGATGCGATTAAGCAACAAAGAAAGCGTTATCAAAAAAAGGGGGTTCACGTATGAAAAAGTTAGGGTTAGCTTCTCAAATACTCATTGCACTTGTTCTGGGTGTTATCGTAGGAGCGCTGTTTTATCAAAATGAAACCGTTATTAATGTGTTAACGCCAATTGGCGATATATTCATTCATTTAATTAAAATGATCGTTCTTCCAATTGTTATTGCTGCATTGATTGTAGCAGTAGCTGGTGTAGGGGATATGAAAACCATAGGAAGACTCGGCGGAAAAACGATCCTTTACTTCGAGATTGTCACAACGATTGCATTAGCAGTTGGACTGCTTGCAGCGAACTTCTTCCATCCTGGTACAGGAATTGATATGAGCAACATGGAAAAGGGAGATATCTCGAAATATGAAGAGACGTCTAAGGCTTCTTCCGAAAAAGCTAGTTTCTCTGAAACAATTGTGCATCTTGTGCCAACAAACGTTTTCCAATCAATTGCAGAAGGTGATCTATTACCAACCATCTTCTTTACAGTCTTATTCGGATTAGGAATTGCCGCAGTAGGAGACAAAGGGAAACCAGTATTAGGATTCTTTGAGGGTATACTCGAAGCCATGTTCTGGGTGACCAATAAAGTGATGAAGTTTGCACCATTTGGTGTATTCGCGCTCATCAGTGTGACGGTGATCAAATTCGGGGTCGGAGCGCTTCTCCCGCTAGGTAAGCTGGTACTTGTCGTTTACGGCACGATGGCATTCTTCGTGATTGTCGTACTTGGCATTATCGCAAAATTAGCTGGAACAAGCGTCTTTACACTATTTAGAGTGTTAAAAGAAGAAATTATTCTTGCATTCTCAACAGCAAGTTCTGAAGCTGTACTGCCTAGATTAATGGACAAAATGGAGAAGTTCGGCTGCCCGAAAGCGATCACGTCGTTCGTTATCCCAACAGGGTACACCTTTAACCTGGATGGAAGTGCGATCTATCAATCCATTGCTGCCATATTTGTTGCCCAAATGTACGGCATGCCGCTTTCCATTT
This sequence comes from Bacillus sp. MC1252, assembly GCF_056838025.1. Classification (NCBI taxonomy): domain Bacteria; kingdom Bacillati; phylum Bacillota; class Bacilli; order Caryophanales; family Bacillaceae; genus Bacillus; species Bacillus sp. MC1252. Next base: position 2,987,446 of record NZ_CM166369.1, on the reverse strand, counting down.
ATGAGCAAATTACGTTACTATTAATCTTAATGCTGACATCAAAAGGTATGGCTGGTGTACCAGGTGCATCTATCGTTGTTGTCATCACAACACTTGGTGCAATGGGACTTCCGCTTGAAGGACTTGCCTTCATCGTTGGGATCGACCGTATTCTTGACATGGTTCGTACAACAGTGAACGTATTTGGTAACTCACTTGCAGCGATTGTCATGTCTAAGTGGGAAAAAGTATTTGATCAAGAGAAATCGAAAAAGTATATTGAGGAATTAAAGCAACAAACAAAAGCAGCGTAAAAAAGGAGACCTTTCAAATGACGAAGCTACAGGATAAGCAAGTTCGAATCGAACGAGACTTTCTAGGTGAAAAGGAAGTAGACACTCAAGCGTATTATGGAATTCAAACATTACGTGCAGTGGAGAACTTTCCAATTACTGGCTACCATGTTCATGAGGAACTCATCAAAGCATTAGGGATTGTCAAAAAGGCAGCCGCACTTGCAAATATGGATACACAGCGACTTTATGCTGGTCTTGGAGAAAAAATTGTTCAAGCCGCAGATGAGGTCATCGAAGGAAAATGGAACAACCAATTTATTGTCGATCCAATTCAAGGCGGGGCTGGCACTTCAATGAATATGAATGCCAATGAAGTCATTGCAAACAGAGCGCTTGAACTACTAGGAAAGGAAAAAGGCGCTTATCATGAGCTCAGTCCAAATACGCATGTGAACATGTCGCAGTCAACAAACGACGTTTTCCCAACAGCGATTCATATTTCGACATTGAATATGATTGAAAAACTACTTTATACGATGGAAAACATGCATCAAGTCATGACTGAAAAAGCGCAGGAATTTGATCATGTGATCAAAATGGGACGTACGCATCTTCAGGACGCTGTTCCAATCCGACTTGGTCAAGAGTTTAGTGCCTATGCAAAGGTTCTCGCTCGTGATATTAAACGCATCAAGCAGTCTAGACAGCATTTATATGAAGTCAATATGGGTGCAACAGCAGTTGGAACTGGACTGAATGCTGATCCTAAATACATTCGTCAAGTAGTCGGCTATCTATCTGATATCAGTGGATTACCATTAGTTGGAGCTGAAGACTTAGTCGATGCAACGCAAAATACGGATGCTTATACAGAAGTATCTGCTGCGTTAAAAGTATGTATGATGAATATGTCCAAAATGGCGAACGATATTCGTTTGATGGCATCAGGTCCAAGAGCAGGCTTTGGTGAGCTTCATTTGCCGCCTAGACAGCCAGGTTCATCGATCATGCCAGGGAAAGTCAACCCGGTGATGCCAGAGGTCATGAACCAAGTGGCGTTCCAAGTCATCGGGAATGATCATACGATCTGTCTTGCATCAGAGGCTGGTCAGCTTGAACTGAACGTGATGGAACCAGTCCTTGTGTTCAACTTGCTTCAATCTCTCAGCATCATGAAAAATGTATTTGAGTCCTTCGTAGATAACTGCTTGCGTGACCTAAAAGCAGATGAATCTAGATTAAAAGAATATGTAGAAAAGAGTGCTGGTGTCATGACGGCGGTCAATCCGCATATTGGTTATGAAGCTGCTGCACGAATTGCCAGAGAAGCGATTCTTACAGGCGTATCTGTACGTGAGCTTTGTCTGCAAAATGATGTTTTATCAGAGGAAGAGCTTGATGTCATCTTAAATCCTTTTGAAATGACAAAACCAGGTATTGCTGGCGCATCACTTTTAGAAAAGGATCGTTTAGAAGATTAAGCTGCATCATGATAAGCGCACACCGACAAAGTTCCGGTGTGCGCTTTTTCATGGACTGTTTGTTTTTCTCAAGATCACATAGTATACTATCGTCAATTATTAGGGATGTGACTGCGTTTGAATCTACTGAAAAAATGGCTGAATACAGAGCCTTATTTAATTGTGATGCTCATTGTACTGACACCGATTGGCGGAGAGCTAAAATTTTATCCGTTTGAGGACAGCTTTCGGGTCAGCTTTGGGACCGTTGTCTTTTTCTTTATTCTGCTTCAAATGAAAAGATTCCCGGCATGGGCAAGCGGAATCATTGCAGGGGTATCTGTTTTTGCGTTTCGGGTGCTGCTTGATACAGCCGTGACAGGCCACCTGCCGCTGGAAGAGGCGGTTTCATTAAGATTACCTTCCCTGCTTTATTATGTCGTCTATGGCACGCTTTTTTATTTATTGCAGGTCAGACGTTTCCGTGATAAGCCTTGGCTGATTGGGGCGACAGGCATCATCATGGAACTGTGCGCGAGTGTTGTTGAGATGGTTGCGCTTCGAGGCACCATTGATGAAATTTTAACGGTGCGAACGCTATTTCAACTATTTGTTTTGGCGATTTTCAGAAGCTTTTTCGTATTGGCTTGTTATACGATGATTCGATTATATGAAGAGCAGGCGAGAGAGCGTCAGATGAAAAAGGAAAAGGAACACCTGCTCATGCTGCTTTCGAACCTTTACACGGAATCTACATACTTTCATAAGACACTTGCACATGCTGAGCACATTACAGCTACATCCTATCAATTGTATCAATCTCTTCATCACGCAAAGGATGCTGAATCATTGGATTTGAAAAAGCTTGGAAAAACAGCCCTGCAAATTGCAGGAGAGGTGCATGAAATTAAAAAGGATAATCAGCGGATTTTTTCTGCTTTATCAAAGCTGATTCATGAGGAGAAATTTCAGGAGTATGAAAGCCCTGCCCATATTGCTGGGCTTGTGATTCGTATCCATGAAAATTACGCAGAATCACTTAAAAAAAACATTGTCTTTCATTATGATGAAGAAGGGCAGCATCCCGTCTATCATGTGTATACCATTCTATCTTTGTTAAATAACATAGTATCTAATGCCGTTGAAGCTATTCCAGTCGATGGAGAGGTGTCACTATCCATTTCGCGGGAAGAGAAAGATGTCCTCTTTCAAATCAGCGACAACGGGCCTGGCATTAAAGAGCGTAATCATCATGTTATTTTTAAACCAGGCTTCACTTTAAAATACGACCAGGCTGGGAATCCATCAAGCGGCATAGGTCTTTCCTATGTGAAGGATACAGCAGAGAAGCTTGGCGGAAGTGTTGAGATGAAGAGTATCCCAAATAAACAAACGATTTTCACTTTAAAGCTACCAGTGGATCAAGTCAGTAGAAAAGAGGGGATTGGGAGATGAGATTTTTTATTGTCGATGATGATGAAGCCGTTCGTTCTTCACTGGCTCAGCTCATTGAAGATGAAGAGCTTGGCATTGTGGCTGGAGAAGCAGAGGATGGCGCAGAATTAACTGCCAGCTACTTAAATGATCTGCACATTGATATCTTATGTATTGATCTTCTGATGCCGGAAAGGGACGGGCTTGAAACGATTCGAGCAATCAAGGATGAGTTTCATGGGAAATACTTAATGCTGTCACAGGTAGAAACAAAGGAATTAATCGGACAGGCCTATGCGCTTGGCGTCGAGTATTATGTGACGAAGCCGATCAATCGGGTAGAAGTCTTAAGTGTGCTCCATCTCATGATTGAACGCCTTCATTTAGAGCACTCGATTGAAAATATTCAGAACTCGCTCAAATCGGCGATGCAGTTCCAGCAGCGAGGCCAGACGAAAACGAAGCAGCGGGGGAAAAGCTTAGCAGAGGCAGGTCAGTTCTTATTGGCGGAGCTAGGGATTGTCGGCGAGAAGGGGTCGAAAGATTTATTAGATATGATTCTCTTTACTGATCAGTACCTAGCGCTGCATGCCGATCATCACGATTCCTTTCCTTCTTTGAAGGTCATTTTCACCGGGATCACGGAGGATAAATTAAATGAGCCTTACACATCAGCAGACATCGCAAGAGAAGCGAAGGCAGCGGAACAGAGGGTAAGGCGAGCGATCAACCAATCATTGAAACACATTGCATCGCTCGGGTTAACGGATTATTCCCATCCAAGCTTTGAAAACTATGCATCTAAATTTTTCGATTTCACCATTGTACGAAAGAAAATGAGTGAATTGACAAAAGAGACAAGAGGAAGAGAAGAACATACCCGCATCAATGTGAAGAAATTTGTGCAGGTGCTCTACTACGAAGCAAAGCGTATTTTTATGGAAGATTAAAAAAAGACATGTTCTCCTATTGCGGAGGCATGTCTTTTTTTGTGATGGATTGCAGATGCATCTCCAGCACGGAGCGCATGAGCTGAGGCGGTAGACGGTGAGGCTGTAAGATTCCATTCAAAGCAAGCCCATTGACGACCGCATAAAGCCGTTCTGTCTCCAGTAAAAGATCGGTATGCTCTAGCAGCAGCTCAGCCTCTTTTAATTTCGTTAAACAAGCATGAACGGTTTGGAAAAGATCATCATACATTTCTGCATTGAGCGCCTGTAAATCTGATTCAGTCAGGGATTTAATCGTAAAAGCCTGCCACACCTCCATTTCAAATCTTCGTTCTTCATCAAGTGGAAGGACTTGCTCCAATAAAGAGAGGATATTTTCTTTAGTTGAACCGTTTAATGGAAGCCCTGCAATTCGTTCCTTGACTCTTTCCTGAATCAGATTCATAGAGAAAAGAAATAACTCCTGCTGTGTGGAAAAATAATGCCGCATAGAGCCGGCAGAAATCCCAGCTTCTACTGCTATTTTTCGCACAGAAGCGTTCTCTAATCCCTCCTGTTTAATCACTCTCATCGCAGCTTGAGCGACCTTTTGTTTTTGTTTTTGGTGATCGACGATTTTTGGCATATATTGATTTTAGCACAGCTATTGTTTTTTTAATACGACTGTGTTAGATTTTATTTAATACAATCGTATTAAAAAGGGTGTGGGAATATTGATCGGGTTATTGATTGTGGCATGTGAGATTGGTTTTTGGCTGTTTATTCTAATGGGTTTAACGCTGCGTTATGTGTTTAGACAGAAAAAGTGGGGAGCTTTCTTCCTGATCTGTACGCCGATTTTGGATCTGGTCCTTCTTGCGGCTACTTATATGGATTTAAGGCAAGGGGCGGTGGCGAGTGTCATCCGCGGACTTGCGGCTGTTTATATTGGTGTGAGTCTCGCCTTTGGGCACCAAATGGTGAAATGGGCAGATGCTCGCTTCGCTTATCGATTTGCAGGAGGCCCAAAGCCAAAGGGAAAACCAAAGTACGGCAAGGAGCGGTCTATGTATGAAATGGTCAGCTGGGTGAGGCATTTAGCTGCTTGGGTCATCGGAGCCGGTTTACTTTTTGGGCTCACCTTTCTCATTCAAGCACCAGAACGAACCGAATCATTGATGCAGCTTGCCTATGTGTGGGGAATGGTCTTAATCGTTGATTTCCTCATTAGCATCAGTTATGTGATTTGGCCGAAAAAACATCCACAAAATATGGCAGGCTAACAGAAAAGACAGGCGGACTCACTCCACCTGTCTTTTCTCATGATGACAACCCTTTGTAAATGGTGTCAATATTCCATTTCATCATCTTATAGTAGCTGTCTCCATCTTCACCTTTCTTTCCAATGGAGTCAGTGAATACTTTTCCCTTAATCGGAACCCCAGTTTCTTCAGAAAGGCTTTCAAGGCTGCGTTTATCTACACTTGTTTCAAGAAAGAGAGCAGGAACTTGATGATCTTTGACAAAATGAATGATGCGTTTCATTTGTCCAGGTGTTCCTTCGCTTTCTGTATTGATCTCCCAAATGTAGCCCGCTTTCAGTCCATACGCATCTGCAAAATACTTGAATGCTCCCTCACTTGTGACAAGGAGTTTTTTGTCTTTTGGCAGCTGATCAAACTTGTCTTTTGCTTCATGATGAAGAGCTTGAAGCTTCTTGATGTAGGCGTCTGCATTTTTTTCGTAATCCTCTTTATGCTCGGGGTCCGCTTGAATGAGCGCATCCCGGGCATTTTGTGCATAAATAATGCCATTTGCAACATTCAGCCAGGCATGGGGGTCCTGCTGACTTTCCAGCCCTTTTGAAGATAAATGCTTTACTTTGACGCCCTTCCTCAATTCGGCTACAGGGGCATTATCCCCGTTCTTGCCGCTCGATTCAAGCAGCTTTTGAAACCAGCCATTCCCTGTTTCGAGGTTTAAGCCATTGTATAGAACAAGGTCTGCATCCGTCGTATGCTGAACATCCTTTGGCAGTGGGTCGAATTCATGTGGGTCTGTACCAATGGGAACAATGCTGTGAATAGAGACATGCTGTCCGCCTACTTCCTTCACGATGTCATAAAGAATGGAATAGGTCGTGACAACTTTTATTTTGCCATCATCTTTGCCGGAATGATTTTGTTGAGTAGAACAACCTGCGATCACCATAAGGGCAATGAATACTGCGGTCAAACGGATTGCAAATACCTTCTTCATATAGTTCCTCCTTTTACATAGACGCTTCCTTTTTTAACTGCGTTCGTTTTCGTTTAGATTTTAATGATCTCCATAAAATACCTTGCTTTGGTGAAAAGATAAAGGCACTGCCGAATAAAATGGTCGCGACTAGCACGATGGAAGCACCAGACGACAAGTTATACGTAAAACTCAGCCCAAGTCCCACGATGGCAGAAACGGCACCGAAAAAAGCAGATAAATAAATCATGATCCATAGCCGGTCTGTCAAGAGATAAGCGGTGGCGGCCGGCGTAATAAGCATCGCAACGACAAGAATAATACCAACGGTTTGCAGCGACGCGACGGTTACAAGGGTCAATAATGTCATGAGAAAATAATGAATCATTCGATTTGGTAAACCGTAAACAGAAGAAATGACCGGATCAAATGAACTAATGAGCAGTTCTTTGTAGAACACGATGACGGCCAGTAAAATAAAAATGCCGATTCCGAGCGTAATCCACATATCAGAGGAACGAACAGCTAGTACGTTTCCAAACAAGATATGATATAAATCACTGGAACTTTTCAAAAATGTAATGAGAATGATCCCAATTGAAAAAAAGGCGGTGAATACAATGCCGATCGCAGAATCATTTTTAATGCGGCTGTTTTGACTGACATATCCGATGCCAATCGCTGTTAGCACACCAGTTAAGACGGCTCCGAAAAAAAAGTTAATCCCTAGCATATAAGAGATGGCGACACCTGGCAGCACGGCGTGTGAAATGGCATCTCCCATCAGTGCCATGCCTCGTAAAATGATAAAGCAGCCAATGACACCGCAAATAATGCCTACCATGACGGATGTAAATAACGCTTTTTGTAAAAACGCATACTCAAAGAGTCCGGTTAAGAATTCCATTACACGTCTCCTCCTGCTGATTTTAAGAATGGTAGCTGCGTTTCATACGCCTTTAGCATCACCTCTGGAAGAAGGATGTCGTGTACAGGTCCTGCCTTGATCAGTTTTTTATTTAAAAGAACGAGGTGGCTGAAGTAATCATCGGCCTTACTTAAATCATGGTGGACGACCAGAATGGTTTTCCCTTCATCTCGTAATTCCTTCAAAATGCGAATCATCGTTTCTTCACTTGTCATATCAATCCCGACAAAAGGTTCATCCAAACAAAAGAGCTGTGCGTTTTGAGCAAGTGCTCTTGCAAGGAAGACACGCTGCTGCTGACCGCCGGATAATTCACCGATCTGCCTTTTGGCAAAGTCCTGCATCCCGACTTTTTCTAAGCAATGGTATGCATAGGCTCGGTCTTCTTTTTTGGGTCGTTTCATTAGTCCAAGCTTCGGATATGTTCCAAGTAGAACGGTATCCAGTACATGAATAGGAAATGTCCAGTCTAGATCATTTCTCTGCGGTACATATGCGATCTGTTTTCTGACTTGTTTAAAGGGCTGTTCAAAAAAGTGAATATTCCCTTGATCTTTTTCAATTAAATCCAAACATGCTTTCAATAAAGTCGATTTACCGGCACCATTTGGACCAATGATTCCTGTCATCGTCCCTTCCTGTATGGAAAGAGAGATGTTTTCTAATGCATCTTGTCCGTGATATGAGACATATAGACGGTCGATTGTTAAAGCATTTGACATCTCTTGCGGCCCCTTTCAATCATCATTGCGTTTCCTAAAGATATATGCATACATTAAATAATTTTGACTAAAGGATGAAATGATTGACTAACGCTAATTTGTTTCCTTAAGGAAACTTTTATTTCATTCTAAGCGTATGTCCTTCTTTTGTAAAGAGAAATGCTGTACTTATTTCGTTAGAGGTCAAACGATCGTTTCTATGTTATGCGACGAGCGGGGGACATGAGCTTGGTTTATTGAAAATCCACGAAACAGCATTGAACACAAAAAAACAATTATTTGCTCATAAATGATTGACAGTTGATCAGATCTCCACATATAATAAGGGTAATTCAATATATGAATATGTGCTCATATATAACATCCATAGTATCTGATATAGGTTTGATTGAATCAGGGAAGGCTACTTATATAGAAAAAGGTGAGAACATGAAAAAGATGAAAGATGAATACGTATTAAGCGGTCTTGATTGCGGCAACTGTGCACGTAAAATCGAAACAGGTGTCAGCAAAATGGATGGAGTTGAAGCATGCTCTGTTAATTTTGCGACAGGCACATTGACTGTCACACATGCAGATAAACAAGAAACAATGTCAAAGCGTATTGTGAAAACCGTTCAGTCCATTGAACCTCATGTGAGTGTATCACCAAAAGAAGAAGGACATCATCACGATCATGATCATGGGACAAAGAACTTAAAAACGATTGTGCTGAAATTAATTGGCGGTGCTGTGATTGGAACAGCTGCCTATTTTATACCTGAAGATGGTTTGCTGAAGTTCGTCATGTTTTTCGCAGCGTATTTACTAGTCGGCGGTGATGTCGTCTTTAAAGCGCTGAAAAATATCGTGCGCGGCCAAGTATTTGATGAGAACTTTTTAATGACCATTGCAACCGTTGGTGCTTTTGTCATTCAGCAATATCCAGAGGCACTAGCTGTCATGCTGTTTTACCAAATTGGAGAGCTCTTCCAAGGAGCGGCAGTGAATCGTTCAAGACGATCGATTAGTGAATTAATGAATATTCGCCCTGAATATGCGAATCTCAAAGTGGGACATGAAACGAAAAGAGTAAAGCCGGAAGAAGTAAAAGCGGGTGACCGCATCGTCGTCAAACCGGGTGAGAAAATTCCGCTGGACGGACTTGTCATTGAAGGTTATTCACTCGTGGATACCTCTGCATTAACAGGGGAATCCGTTCCTCGAGATGTAGAAGCAGGAAAAGAAGTTCTTGCAGGATTTGTGAATCAAAACGGGATTCTTGAAATTGAAGTACAAAAAGAGCTAAGCGAATCGGCTGTTACGAAGATTTTAGATTTGGTGGAGAATGCGAGCAGCCGAAAAGCACAGACAGAAAACTTTATCACAAAGTTCGCAAAATATTATACACCTGCGGTCGTCGTGCTAGCATTATTGCTTGCCTTTATGCCGCCGCTCCTCATTCCATCAGCACAATTGTCTGACTGGGTTTACCGGGCGCTCGTCTTTCTCGTGATCTCTTGTCCTTGTGCACTGGTTGTCTCCATCCCATTAGGATTCTTCGGTGGAATCGGTGCGGCATCTAAACGAGGCATTCTTGTGAAAGGCAGTAACTATTTAGAAGCACTGAACTCTGTGCGCTATGCTGTATTTGATAAAACTGGCACACTCACAAAAGGGAACTTTACGGTGACCAATATCGTGACAACGAGTGACAAGTGCTCAAAAGAGGAACTGCTTTCTTTTGCGGCTCTGGCAGAAGCCCATTCCTCGCACCCGATTGCAGAATCAATTAAAGCTGCTTACGGTTCACCACTTGATGAGAGCCAGATTGAAGCATATGAGGATATTGCTGGACATGGAATTAAAGCCACGATAAGCGGTGTCCATGTATTAGCTGGAAATCACCGCTTAATGGAAAGAGAAGGCATTGCGTTTGAAAAAGAAAAACGAAGCGGAACCGTTGTGTACATGGCAATAAACGGTGAGTTTGCCGGATCTATTTTGATTGCAGATGAATTAAAGGATGATGCGACCGAAGCAGTCTCTGCATTAAAAGCGTCTGGGATTAAAACAGTCATGCTCACTGGTGATGCCAAACAAGTAGGGACTGCGGTCGCCCAGCAAATTGGTATTGACGAAGTGCATACTGAATTATTGCCACAGGATAAAGTAACGAAATTAGAAGAAATCGATCAGAAAAAAGCCCCTCAAGAAAAATTATTATTTGTAGGGGATGGCATTAATGATACACCGGTATTAGCAAGAGCAGACATAGGAATTGCAATGGGCGGGCTTGGTTCAGATGCAGCTGTAGAGGCGGCTGATATCGTGATCATGACAGATCAGCCATCAAAGGTAGCAGAAGCCATTGCAGTCGCTAAAAGAACAAGAGCGATTGTATGGCAGAATATCGCATTTGCTCTTGGCGTCAAAGCAGTTTTCCTCTTACTTGGTGCATTTGGTATTGCGACCATGTGGGAAGCAGTCTTTTCAGATGTGGGTGTTACCGTACTGGCTGTTTTAAATGCGATGAGGGTCATGAAATAAAACTGTAAGGAAAAATTCATGAATACCACCTTTCATAATGGCCCCCCTCTTGTTAAAATAGAAGAAGTTGGATAATGGCATTTTTCTAAGCTATTATCCTTTTTCTTTTTTTAAGGAATGAAAAAGATAAGGTAGGTGCTTTTGTGAGTAAAAAAAATAATCAATCTTCATCCATTAAATTTGCTGTCATTTTAACCATCGTCGCAGCTCTTCTCATCGGTCTATTTGTTGTGATTGGGAACAATAACAGCCAAGAAGCACAAACAGTTGACAGTAAGCCTTCTATTAAAGGACAGCCTGTCATGGGGGACAAAAACGCAGCGGTGCAAATCGTCGAGTTTGGGGACTACAAATGTCCGTCATGTAAATCATTTGAAACAGACATTTTCCCGAAACTGAAAGCAGACTACATAGATAAAGGCGATGTATCTTTCTCGTTTATTAACTTACCACTGCCTGTTCATGGAGATGGCGCAGTGTTAGCAGCACTCGCTTCTGAAGAAGTGTGGAAGGAAGACCCAAAAAACTTCTGGGCATTTCATGAAGCTGTCTATGACGCACAGCCAGATAGTGAAGCAGAGTGGGTAACACCTGCTAAGCTGACTGAACTAGCGAAAAAGACAACAAAAATTGATACGGACAAGCTCAAAGACAACTTATCGAAGAAAACGTATCAGCCGGAGCTGAACACGGACGATCAGCTTGTGAACAAATATAAAGTCAATTCAACACCAACGATTTATATTAATAATAAACAAGTCCAAAACTTTTATGACTATGATGAAATCAAGGAATTAATCGATCAAGAACTCAAAGGGAAAAAATCATGAAGAATAAGCTGATTTACTTATACAGCGCTTGGATCGTCTCTATCGTTGCGACGATGAGCAGCCTGTATTTAAGTGAAGTAAAGAAGTTTATCCCATGCGATCTGTGCTGGTTTCAGCGCATTTTCATGTACCCGCTCGTGCTTTTACTTGGAATTGCTACATTCCGGGGCGATGTCAAAGTGAAGTACTACGTTCTGCCTTTGGCAGTGATTGGTGCTGGCTTTTCCATCTATCATTATATGGAACAAAAGATCCCAGGATTTGCATCGATTCGCCCTTGCCTCAGCGGCATTCCTTGTTCCTTTGATTATCTGAATTGGTTTGGTTTTATCACCATTCCACTATTGGCTCTTATTGCATTTATTCTTATCATCATCAGTATGCTGCTGTTAAATGCAAAAGAAGATTGAGTGAAAAAGCCTGCTTTTGAAGCAGGTTTTTTTAGTTTTGCAAAAAGATAAAATTTAAGGAAAATTTGTATTGCTTTTCGCCTGTGTCAGATATACATTAAGGGTGTAGTGTTAGATGATCAGACAATGGTAAGGAGATAAGCGGAAAATGGCATGGGAAGTCTTAAGTATCATTGGCATTATCGCATTCGCCATTAGTGGCGCGATTGTGGCAATGGAGGAAGAGTACGATATTCTTGGTGTGTACATTTTAGGGATTGTGACAGCATTTGGCGGTGGAGCGATTCGTAATTTATTAATCGGACTCCCGGTATCGGCTTTATGGTCACAGGGCAAGATGTTTACCATTGCCCTTGTGTCGATTACGATTGTGTTTCTATTTCCAAAGCTCTTGCTCAAGCATTGGAGCACATGGGGGAATTTTTCGGATGCCATCGGCTTAGCAGCCTTTGCGATTCAAGGCGCATTATTTGCTGTGCAAAGAGAGCTCCCGCTCAGTGCGGTCATTGTGGCAGCCATTTTGACTGGGAGCGGCGGCGGGATTGTACGTGATCTCCTGGCAGGGCGCAAGCCGCTTGTTTTAAAAGCGGAGATTTACGCAGTATGGGCAGCACTTGGCGGCTTATTTGTAGGACTTGGTTTAGCCCAAGGAGAGCTCGCACTGTATCTGCTGTTTCTCATCCTCGTCACATGCCGGGTTTGTTCCTACTTATTCAAATGGCGGCTTCCCGCTAGGTCTTATTTTTTAAATAAAGGGTAAAAAAAGAGGGCGGCAATTTCGCTCTTTTTTTGTTTTATTCGAGCTGGATGTCAGCAGGTCATGCCATTTTCGTGTAAAATAAAAGTAGGTTTTTTATTCATTATTGGAACATTACATGTAATAAAAATTTTGTCATTTGGCTGAATATCTGGATTCAGCCTTTTTTTGCCTAGATGGATTGTCATGTTGTTGGTTTCACTTTTTGCGGGATACTAAAAAAGCACTTATGATCGGACGGATGGATCAAAAAGAATGAAACGCATCTTTGCATGTAAGCAAAACATGACGAACATAATAAAATAGGAGGGACATGTACTAGTGGAGATTTTTCTGGCAGTGCTCGTACTATTAGCACTCATTGCATCATCTAATATTATCAATCGTTTTCTGCCCTTTATTCCAGTTCCGTTAATCCAAGTGGGCTTAGGGATATTGGTCGCAGCTTTTCCTTCAGGTTTACATATTTCTTTAAATCCTGAGCTGTTTTTCGTGTTATTCATTGCGCCGCTTTTATTTAATGACGGGAAGCGGACCCCAAGGGATGAGCTATGGAAATTAAGAGCGCCTATTCTTCTCTTAGCACTTGGTTTAGTGTTTGCAACAGTTATTGTAGCGGGATATACCATTCATTGGATGATTCCAAGCATTCCGCTTCCAGCCGCATTTGCGCTTGCAGCGATTCTTTCACCAACAGATGTGGTCGCAGTGAGTGCCTTATCCAGCCGTGTAAATATGCCAAAAGGCATCATGAGGCTGCTTGAAGGGGAAGGGCTGATGAACGATGCATCAGGACTTGTCGCCTTTAAATTTGCCATTGCTGCAACTGTTACTGGGGCTTTTTCAATTGCTGAGGCATCCTTTAGCTTTGTCCTTATTGCCGCTGGCGGATTATTGACTGGATTTATTCTATCCTTTTTTATCATTCGTTTCCGCTATTTCCTCCGCCGTTTAGGAATGGACGATGTCACAATGCACATCATCCTGCAAATCCTTACGCCATTTGTGATATATCTAGCAGCTGAAGAAATCGGCGTATCCGGCATTTTAGCGGTTGTTGCTGGTGGTGTGACGCATGCAATTGAGCAAGATCGAATGGAAGGGAATTTAGCAAAACTGCAAATTGCTTCTTCAAACACATGGAATATTATTTTATTTATTTTAAACGGCCTTGTTTTCGTTTTACTTGGATTGCAGATTCCGGATGTATCCACAGTCATTTTCCAAGATGAAGCATTTAATAATATGCAGGTCATCAGTTACATTTTAATCATTACACTCTGTCTCATGGTTCTAAGATTCTTATGGGTATGGCTGTTCTGGGCAGGTAACTGGAGTGTAACGAAAAAGCAGAATGTGAAAAAACCGAAGCTGCGCGCTTCGATGCTGATGACATTCTCTGGTGTTCGTGGTGCTGTCACTTTAGCAGGTGCCTTCTCAATACCATTTACGCTTGCGGACGGATCACCATTCCCCGAGCGGCATTTGATTATTTTCCTCGCAGCAGGCGTGATCTTATGTACACTCATTTTAGCTAGTGTGCTCTTGCCTATTTTATCTGAGAATAAAGATAAGCAAGTTGCTGTGGACTTAAATACAAAGATTCAGCATGCGAAACGGAAGCTGCTGAGAAGTGCCATTAAAACCTTAAGAGAGGGAATGAATGAGGACAATAGGGAAGTGTCACTTGCACTCATCAATGATTACCGAATGAAGCTGAGAAATATTCAGCGTGAACCATACCAATTTGGGATGAGAAAACAGGAACGAAAAATCAGATTGCATGGAATTAAAGCAGAGCAAATGAAGCTTCAGCAATTAATTGATGAAGAGAAATTAGATAAAGAAGAAGCCTATGAACTGCAAGAGAGATTTCATGAGCTGGAAATGCTGTATTCAAACTCCTTTAAAATTCGTTTTTCAAAAGTGAAGTTTCTGCGCTTGCTTCAATGGCTCCAATTATGGCGGCCGGATGAGCGTGTTTCAAGCGGCATTTTAGAAAACGAGGAATCGTACAAACAAATCCGTAAGAAAACCGCTGAAGCTGCAGTAGATTCGATCAAACAGCATATGACAGATGAAAATAAACAAACATGTCACCAAGTCATTGGTTTTTACAATCAAGTGATTTTCCGCTGTGAACACGGTCCATCTTTCTTTCAGCAAAAAGATCGTGCCTTTGACAGAAAGAAAAAGGAGCTCAACTTCCAAGCTGTACAGACGATTCGAAATGAAATTCAAACCTTATATGAAGATGGCGAAATCAATCGTGATATTGCCCATCATTTAAGGGAGTATATCAATGACATGGAAGCAGTCTTGCTAACCAATACGTGATGTTGTCATCTCCTCCCCTATGTTTTATGATGAAGAAAGAGAACGAGCAGGGGGAGATCAATGATGGCGTATTATGGAGCAATTGAAGCTGGAGGTACAAAGTTTTGTTGTGCAATTGGCAATGAGTATGGGGAAATTGTAGAGGAATGGACGATTCCTACAGAGCAACCGGAAAAAACATTGCAAAAGCTCATTCCATTTTTTCGAAAATATGAAATTGAAGCATTAGGGGTCGGCTCTTTTGGACCGATCTGTGTTCAAAAGGACGATCCTTCTTACGGTTATATCATGAACACGCCGAAGGTCGAATGGAAGCATTACCCGTTCATCCCGGAGCTACAGAAACAATTAGGAGTACCTGTGTCCTTTACAACAGATGTAAATGCGGCAGCATTAGGTGAATTGACAAAAGGGGCAGCCAAAGGGCTGAACAGCTGTATGTATATCACAGTTGGCACGGGTATTGGTGCCGGAGCTGTTGTGAAAAATGAGCTTCTTCATGGTCATTCACATCCAGAAATGGGACATATCCTTGTCAGGCAGCATGAATCAGACCAGTTTGCAGGTGTCTGCCCAGCGCACGGTACTTGCTTAGAAGGACTGGCAGCTGGACCAGCGATTGAGAAAAGGTGGGGAAAGCCGGCCAAAGAGCTCACTCAGGAAGAATCGGTTTGGGCACTTGAAGCGGATTATTTGGCACAGGCATTGATGCAATACACGCTCATTTTAAGCCCAGAACGGATCATTATGGGCGGAGGCGTGATGAAGCAAAGCCAGCTATTTCCGCTCATTCGAGAGAAGCTTGCTGCATATGTAAATGATTATGTAGACTTGCCGCCGCTTGATACATACATTGTCTCTCCTGGACTTGAGGACAAGGCTGGCATGACAGGCGCTTTGCTTTTAGCCATCGAAGCGAAGAGAAACGCCTGATAATAGAGTTTTGAAGCGCAACATGAGATAATGAAAAAGATGGAATCTATGAAAAAGGTGGTTGTTAACATGGTTAAAAGCTTGAATGATACCGTAACACTGAATAACGGAGTGGAAATGCCTTGGTTTGGTTTAGGTGTATTCAAAGTGGAGGACGGCAATCAAGTGGTAGATGCCGTAAAAGCAGCCATACGAAACGGATATCGCAGCATTGATACGGCTGCCGTTTATAAAAATGAGACAGGCGTAGGGAAAGCCATTAAAGAATCTGGTGTGAAACGAGAAGAATTATTCATTACGTCTAAAGTATGGAACACAGATCAAGGCTATGACAAGGCGCTAGCTGCTTTTGATGCAAGCTTAAATCGTTTAGGTCTTGATTACTTAGACCTATATTTGATCCATTGGCCTGGACCAAACGCAGATACATTTAAAGAAACATGGCGTGCGCTTGAGAAGCTTTATAAAGATGGAAAAGTCAGAGCCATTGGCGTCAGCAACTTCTATGTTCAGCATTTAGAAGAGCTGTTAAAAGATGCTGAGGTTGTCCCAGCGGTGAACCAAGTTGAGTTTCATCCGAAACTGACACTTGTCGAATTACGTCAATATGCAAAAGAAAAAGGCATTCAAATTGAAGCGTGGTCTCCGCTTATGCAAGGAAAGCTGCTAGATCATGACATATTGAAGGACATTGCGGCACGCTGCAACAAATCTGTTGCTCAAGTCATCTTGCGCTGGGATCTGCAAAGCGGCGTCGTGACAATTCCAAAATCAATCAATGAAGAACGCATTAAACAAAACGCAGACATTTTTGACTTCGAGCTTTCTCAAGAAGACATGGAAAAAATCGATGCATTAAATAATAACGAACGCGTCGGCTCGAACCCAGAGACGATGACGGTTGGGTTTGAATAAATAAAAAATCCTCTTTCTCTTTTGAGAAAGGGGATTTTTTACGTGCTGCTTCGGCGCACAGCCAGCAGCATGATAAAAGACAATATCACAATACAAATCGTCCAAGCCCAAGCAAGCTCCATTCGTCCAGAATCAATGGCCACATAAATAGCAGTTGGGAGTGTTTGGGTTTTCCCTGGGATGTTGCCGGCAAACATTAAGGTCGCCCCAAATTCTCCAAGGGCCCTGGCAAAGCTGAGGACGCTGCCTGACAGCAGGGAAGGCAGGGCGAGTGGTACGGTGATATAGGCAAAGACTTGGAATGAATGAGCACCGTCTACTTTTGCAGCACCTTCAATGTCTGACTCAATCGTAGAAAACCCCGCTTTTGCTGATTGATACATGAGCGGGAAAGCCACAACCGTTGATGCAATGACTGCCGCCCACCATGTGAAGATGACAGGCTGATGGAAGATCCATTCAATGGCGCGTCCAATCACACTATGCTTTCCGAACATGACAAGCAATAAAAACCCTACGACCGTTGGTGGGAGGACAAGCGGCATCATGAGGAGCGTTTCAACGATCATTTTCCCCTTAAAAGATGTTCGCGCCATCCAAAAGCCGATCGTTGTTCCAAAAACAGTAGCCAATAGTCCGCTGACGACGGCAACTTGAATCGACAGCCAAATAGGAGATAAAAATTCTTCAGTCAGCATAGGCATTATTTCACTTGAAAGCCGTACTTTTTAAAAATTGATGCAGCTGTATCTGATTGGAGATATTGAAAAAATACCTTGGCTTCCTCTAAATGTTCTGTCCCTTTTACAATTCCTACTGGATAAATGATGGGGGAATGCATGTCCGGATTTGCCTCAGCTACAATCTTTCCTTTTTTGGAAACGAGGGCGTCTGTCTTATACACAACACCTGCTTCCACATTCCCTGTTTCTACGTAGCTTAGAACTTGACGCACATCTTTACCGTAGACAGCGTTCTTTTTCACTTGATCCCATATGTTCAGCTTTGTGAAAATCTCTTTTCCGTATGTACCAGCAGGAACAGATTCAGGTGTACCGAGAGCAATCTTTCCTTTTACGTGCTGGACGTCTTGAAAGCTTTTGATAGAGGAAGAGCTTTCTTTTGGCACTATGAGGACAAGCTCATTTTGTATGGCATCCTTTGTATGATCCTGATCGATGTCTCCAGATTGGACAAGTTCATCGAAGGGCTCCTCAGCCGCAGAGAAAAAGAGATCAGCTGTTGCTCCTTGAGCGATTTGCTGCTTCAGTGCGCCTGATGACCCAAAATTATTTGTTAATGTGACGTTCGGATGCTGATCGTTAAAGGCGGATTCAATTTCCTTTAATGCATCTTGAAGGCTTGCAGCTGCTGAAATCACAAGCTCCGTCTTTTTGCTCGTATGTGATGACTTCATCTCTGTTTGACATCCGGTTAGGAGCAAACATAGGGTGATGAAGGCTAAGAATGTATACTTCATGTTCACACCTCTCATCATTCAATATCATATGTATCCTTTATTATAAGCAAACTTATTTGACCATTCATAGGCTTTCAGCGTGTAGACAAACCCTCGCATTCGTTGTCAGTCCTGCGTGCCGGTGCTCACGAATGTCAAATTCGCTCCGCTCCGGTACTCGTCCTTCCTAGACTGCAAAGGTTTTCTATCACGCTGAGAAGAAGACAAAGGGCTAAAATGAAGATCATTTTAGCCCTTTGTCAACAATCTGAAAGCCGCCAAATGGCAGCTTTTAATGCTGATAAAAACGCAGTAAATTCCCATTGATCACTTTGTCTGATAAGGAAAGCTCTTTATTGGCTTTTTCTATATAAGGCTGACAAACCTCATCTTGTTCAACAGGCTCTTTTGTTTTTTGGTCATAGCAGGTGTTCTTTGTATAGAGATAATCATCTGTAATAAAGTTCCCATTTCGCAAAACAGCGAAAGGCGTACGTTCGTTAGAAAATAAGTCATTTCCAAATTGAATGGCATCCTTGGATTCAATCCCAAGCAAATGGAGGAGTGTCGGTTTCACGTCCATTTGGCCGGCTGTTTCTGATATTGTCTGCGGTGCTTGATCCGTGATACCAGGAATGTAGATTAAAAATGGCACCCGCTGTAGTTTGACAGCATCCAACGGTGTGATTTCATCCTGCTCGAGCAGCTCGGCCATCGCCTCATGATGTGCCTCTGAGATGCCATAGTGATCACCCATAAGGACGAACATCGTATTTTCATACAGTCCTTCTTCTTTCATGCGGTCAAAAAATGTCTTAATGGCTTCATCTTGATAGCGGACGGTCGTCACATAGCGGTTTAAAATGGTGCTAGACGAATCATATTCATCAATAAATTGATCCTTTGGATCGATTTCAAATGGAAAGTGATTAGTCAATGTAATGAACGTGCTGTAATAAGGAGTCTTCAACTTCTTTAAATAATCAATGGATTGATCAAAAAAGTCGATATCCTTTAAGCCCCAGCCAGTCGAATTATGTTCATTGACATCAAACGAATCGACATCATAAAAGCGATCAATCCCAAGCGATTCATACATCACATCACGATTCCAAAACGTTTTATTATTCGCATGAAATTGGACGGATTGATAATTCTGTTTTTTCAATTCCTTGTATAACGTGTCATATTCGTTGTCACTCGCTGTGAAAAAGACAGCGCCACTGCTAGATGGATAGAGGGAATTTGCGACAATAAACTCTGAATCCGATGTCTTCCCTTGCTCTGTCTGCTGATAAAATTCATCAAAATAAAAGCTCTTTTTGGCCAGTTGATTTAAAAAGGGTGTGATGTATTGTCCATTCACCTTTTGGTCAACGACAAATTGCTGCGTTGATTCAAGTGAAATGAACACGACGTTCTTGCCTTTAGCAAGTCCAAAGTAGTCTTCGTTTGGTGCACTGTAATCAGCCTTTGTATAGTTGGCTACTGTTGAAAGGGTATCTTCATCTGCAAAGGCTTTTTGTCCAATACGCGCCGTTTGGGCAGCGCCGTCATACAGGTGGAATTGGAACAGCCCAAGGTTTCGTACGATGACTTCTCGATCATAAGAGCTTGTCAGAAATCGAGGATGATCCATCATGGCTGAGCTGACATGAAACAATAGAAAGCTGCAACAGACCGCATAATACGTTTTGATCGTTTTGAATGACGCTTTTGGTGCTAATGGTTTACGCTTTAACAGCCATGCCAGCACCACGAAATCAATGAGCATCAGCACAAACAGCGGGTGGAACAACTCAGTCATGCTGCTGCCCATATCCCCCATGTTCTTGGCTTGAAATAACACGGGAATGGTAATGAAATCAATATAAAAACCGTAAAAGATCGTATTTGATATCAAGATGGCTGTCAGAATAAAATTTGCGGTCAATAAAAAAACCTTTTGTTTGGTTTCATTTAAAAAAAGAGCAATCCCAAACAAAGGGAGCAAAAAGCTGAGTGGATTGATCAAAAGCAGCCATTCGTGAAACAGATTGGCCGTTCGTATATGAAATCCGAATTGATAAATGATGTATGTTTTCATCCACATGAAGAGGATGGAGTACACTAAAAACCAGTGATCTTTGAAAAACGCTTTCATTTATGTAGCTCCTCACCATTCTGTATTCAGCTGCACGGCAAAAACACTTATCTTAAAACTACTAAAAAAATGAGGAATGATCAATTCATATCCTGTCTTTTTTGCAAAACTCTTTTTTCATTCTCTTAGAACTGCAATGGGATGGATATTCCGCAGATGACAGCGATGTAATAGCAGGTGACGATTGTGAGAGCAGCTAGTACGACTTGTTCTCCTGTGCTGCCTGTTTTGACATAGACTGGAAGACGTACTTTGATGGTAGCTGGGAACAAAAATTTAATGCCGTTCACTGTTCCTGCATCAAGGATGAGGTGGCTCGCCATCCCAACTAGTAAACCGATACTTAGGCTGTCATTTGGAATGTATGTGGTCGCAATAAAATAAATGATCAGCAGAAATAATAAACTGTGTGTAAAGGTGCGATGACCGAACACACTACTAATCAGTGTCGAGAGCAGCGGGAATTTCCTGCCGATTTTACTTTTCGTATGACAAAGATCAGGGATAAGGGCACCTGCTGATCCAGCAGCAGCCATAGTGACTGGGTCGAGTCCGTAGTAGTAGGCGGCGGCTGTGGAGGCGGCAATTCCGCCCATGATATGTGTTTTTCCTGTCATGATGCGTACTCCTGTTCTATCTTTAGTTCAAGTACTCACTATATCAAGGGTGAATTCATTCAGCAAGGCTTATTTCTAAAGAAAAAAGGACAAAATGGTTGGCTGATTGGAAAAACATTCTATAATAAGAGAGAAGTCATGTTGATACTAACGATAAGGATGCGATTCGGATGAGTAATGCAGACATTTTAAAAGAAATTGTTCTTGTACATTATGAAGTCAGCCGTAAATTAAACCGCAAGTTACTTGAGTTAGAAAAAGACATCACCCCTCCGCAGATTTATGCTCTCTCTATTTTGATACAAGGAAAAGTATCAGATGCGGAAGAGCTGAAGCAAAGACTCTCTTTAAACCCAGGTGCAGCCTCTATTGCACTCAATAAATTAAGCGAACAGGGCTATATTCAAAGAGAACGAGACAAGGAAGACCATTCACTTGTCAGGTTAGAAGCCACGGAAAAAGGGCTGGCCATTTACGAAAAGCATACACGCATTTTTGGTAAGGTGATTCAGCATATGATGTCAGACTTCACAGAGGAAGATTTAAAAACCTTTTTGACTTATTTGCAAAAAATGAGACAGACCTTTCATGATGAATGAGCCTTTCCATTTTGTATAATGCGGCGCACTGTAGCACAAATTAAACAGGCAACCGCATTTTATGAAAAGGGAGGAAACAGCGATGTCATTTTTCCAAAAGGATAAAAAGGCGAAAAGTGAGAAAGACCACAAGCAGGTAGATCAGCTGTTAGAAGAAGCAAGTAAAGAACTAGCAGGCGATCCGCTTCAGGAAGCTGTACAAAAGAAGAAAAACAATCATCAATAAGCAGGTAAAAGGCAGAGAATCATTCCTCTGTCTTTTTTCTATGTTTTTCCCTTTGACAGATGTGAAAATGTTTGATAACCTTCGTGTAGTAAAAATGAATAGAAATCCTCACGCTATGTCTCAGTGAGGTAGAGGTTGCGCGGATGATGAGTCACTCATGGGAGAGATGGAATCGTTGATCATGGGAAAAAGGCATCAGCGCCGAAGTGTAGAGAGAGCTCCAACTTTCTTTATGCTGGGTCTGCATTGAATAAATGCAGGACTGCCACGTCTAAAAGCGTGGAGGGCTATCCGGAGATCAAGGTGTATGTTTTGAAAAGCATGGACTTTTGTTCAGGCTTTTTTTTATGTTCTCAGTGACAAAGATAAGGGTATGCTGTTAAGAAAGTGACCCATTATGAACATAAAGAATGCAAGTCATTGCTTCACAAATATATCAATGAAGATACTGCCGGGTCTGGTCCAAAGTGAATATAACGGAGGTACGGAAATGGAACAGACAAAAAAATGGGGTTTTTGGTTATTGACGGCATTTGTCGTCGGAAATATGGTAGGTTCAGGCATCTTTATGCTGCCAAGTACGCTTGCCCAGCACGCAAGTCCTTTAGGTGTGACGATGGCATGGCTTGTCACAGGTGGCGGTGTGCTGATGATTGCACTTGTATTTGGGCATTTATCCATTCATAAGCCGCAGCTGACGGCAGGACCACAAAGTTATGCAAGGGCGCTTTTTAAAGATCCGAAAAAGGGAAAAGCAGCCGGTTTTACAATGGTTTGGGGATATTGGGTGGCGAGCTGGATTAGTAATGTCGCCATTATTACGAGCCTTGCCGGTTATTTAACGACTTTTTTCCCTATTTTAACCGTAAAGACGGTGATCTTTACCTTTGGAAAAGAAACGATCACACTTGGTCAGCTCATGACCTTTATCGTATGTACCATCCTTCTATGGGGAACACATACCATTTTAATCACAAGCTTAAGTGCTGCAAGTAAATTAAACTTTATTACGACCTTTTCAAAGGTGCTCGGATTCGTCCTTTTTATTGTAGCGGGCTTATTTGCATTCCAAACGGCATTATTTGAGCATTATTACTTCCCGGTTGCATCAGGAGGCGAAGGAGTGCTCGGACTTGGAGGCCAAATTCATCATGCGGCCATTTCCACCCTATGGGCATTTATCGGAATCGAATCTGCGGTTATTTTATCAGGGAGAGCGTCTTCGCAGCGCGATGTGAAACGTGCGACGATTACGGGTCTTCTAATCGCACTTTCGATCTACATGATTATCACGCTGATTACAATGGGCGTTCTGCCGCATGATCAATTGCAAGGCTCAGACAAACCATTCGTGGACGTGCTTCAGCTCATTATTGGGCCGGCTGGCGGGATTGTCATGGCACTGCTTGCGATCATTTGTTTATTTGGCTCAATGCTTGGCTGGATCTTACTCGGTTCAGAAGTACCTTATCAAGCAGCAAAGGCAGGCGACTTCCCAGCAGTATTTGCAAAAACAAACAAAAAGGGCAGTCCTGCCTTCGCTTTGACTGTCACAAATATCATGTCACAGCTGTTTATTTTCTCAGTCATGTCACGCACGATTAATGAAGCCTTTACCTTTTTAACAACATCAGCGACACTTGCGTATCTCATTCCGTATATCGTGTCTTCGATCTACAGCTTTAAGGTCATCATGCAAGGAGACACATATGAGCTTCAAAAAGGTAATCGAACAAGAGACGGAATCATCGCACTTGTTGCTATGGGATATTCCGCTTGGGTCATTATTTCAGGAACAGCTGATTTGAAAACATTTGGTCTCGGAATAGGTCTGTTCTTAGTTGGTATTCTGCTTTATCCATTCATGTCAAAAGGATTTGCCAAAGGAACGGAATAAGGAAGACGTTTCTCCAAAAATGGAGAAACGTTTTTTTATGATGCAGAGGTTAATCGGTCTACAATAAACTCGAGCTGTCCTTCTAGTGACACTGGGTCATTAAAGAAGTAACCGACGGGGTCTATTTCAAATACATGTTTGTTTTGAACAGCAGGAAGTGATGTCCAGATGCTGCTTTTATACACTTGCTCTCCATTACTTTTAGAGCCGCTCCACGGACTGGTGAAAATATAGTCGCCTGCGAATTCTGGAAGTTTCTCAAGAGAAATATTTGCATAGCCTACGCCGCTATCGATGGCTTCTTTTTTGACTGCCTTCGGTGCTTTTAATTTCAACTCGTCATAAATGATTTCACCGCCGCGTGCAAATGTGTTTCCGAAAATATAAATGCCTTTATCAAATGGCGATACGATAGAAACCGTTTTGTTTCCGACAGCTTTTGTTACTTTTGGTTTCACTTCAGCGATTTTGGCATCCCATTTTGTGATCCAATCTGCTGCTTTTTTCGATGTGCCTGTCATTTTACCGAATTCTTTTAGCTGATCTTTAAAAGAATATTGATTGTATTTAATCGCAACGGTTGGAGCGATTTTTTTGTATTGATCAAATTTCTCATCTTCTCCCCAAGCAATAATCATATCTGGCTTCAAAGCTGCTACTTTTTCGACAGAGGGAGTCGTTCCAAGATTTTTAACCCCTTCCGTTTTTCCTTGATAGAAAGGGTTTTTGAAGATGGGCGCAGTTGCAGCCATCGGGGTCTTGCCAAGTGTAACGAGGTCTCCGTAGTAGCTTTCTGCAAGGAGCACAATTCGTTTCGGATCTTGAGGGAGTTTGACCTCACCTTTTGCATCTTGATAGGTGATCGTGTCATTCTTTTTGGCACCAGATTTTTTATTTGAAGTGCTGCCGCAAGCAGCTGTAAAAAGCATGAGGATGGTTAAGGAAATCAAAAGAAATCCAGTTCGTTTTTTCACAAAGGTTCTCTCCCATTCGAACATTTTTGATAATGATTATCAATATCAATTATATCGTAACATGATGGGAACAAAAATGCATCGGCTATTTTAGAACCTAAATGAAAATAGTGAAATTCTCCTGGTTTTTTTGGTGGAAATAAAGAAAATGATCAGAACAATGATTTCAAAAAGAAAAGAAAGTGATATACTAGACTTCGAGATTGATAATCATTATCACTAATAAGGAATAGATATGAACGGAAAGGAAGAGACTGGTTTTGGGCTCACAATCGAATAAACAGCTGCCAGCCAAAGACGATGCGATTGATATTGTCACGAAGCCCTTTGGAACAGCAGCTGTTATCACCATAGGAATCATCGCTTTAGTATTTGGTCTTTTTTTATCGGTATCACTAGGAGCGGCGAACATTCATTTGCACACTGTATGGGAAGCCGTCTTTCATTTTGATCCACAACAAACTTCACATCAAATCATCCGGGAATTAAGGTTGCCTCGTACAGTTGGAGCTGCACTCGTCGGTTCCTTTTTAGCCGTATCGGGGGCCATTATGCAAGGCATGACAAGAAATGCGCTTGCGTCTCCTGAAATTATGGGCGTGACAAATGGCTCTGCATTTGCGATTGCCATTGCGTTTGCTTTTTTCCCAGGGCAATCTTCTTTTACATTAATTCTTTGGTCATTTGTTGGTGCAGCACTCGGTGCCTCTATTGTGTTTGGTGTCGGTACTCTTTCAAAAGGTGGATTGACCCCAGTAAAGCTCGCATTAGCTGGTACGGCTGTTGGGGCACTTTTAAGCTCCATCTCCTCAGCAATCGCCATCCGGTTTGATGTCGCTCAAGACATGAGCTTTTGGTATGCTGGCGGCGTGGCAGGTGTGAATTGGAGCAATATTCACATCATTATTCCGGTTGCGATTGCAGGACTCATGATCGCGATGGTTCTTGCCCGCTCGATCACTGTTCTCAGCTTAGGCGATGAATTGGCAAAAGGACTTGGGCAGTACACGAAAACTGTCAAGGTACTTGGAATATTGGTCGTCATTCTTTTAACAGGTGCTGCCGTGTCGGTGGCAGGTTCTATTGGTTTTATCGGGCTTGTCATTCCTCATGTCACTCGTTTCTTGGTCGGAGTTGACTATCGATGGATTATCCCATGCTCAGCTATTTTAGGGGCTGTTCTGTTAATTTATGCAGACATTGCTGCAAGGCTGGTCAATGCCCCATTTGAAACGCCAGTCGGAGCCATTACTGCGATTATAGGCGTTCCTTTCTTCTTATATTTAGCTAGACGTGAAAGGAGCGGGATTTAGATGGAAATGGTGCAGCAGGCAAAGAAAAAGAAATACAAACGAACGATGCTCATGATCTTTTTGGCGATCGTCGCTGTGTTCCTTATTAGTTTAAATACTGGAGAAATTCGTATTTCTCCGATGGAGACATTGAAAACATTTTTTGGATTCGGAAGTGAAATGGATGAGCTTGTATTATTCGAGTTCAGACTTCCAAGAATGGTCATCGCTTTACTTGTTGGCGCTTCTATTGCTGTATCAGGAGCGATTTGGCAAGGTGTTTCTCAAAACGGTTTAGCCGATCCCGGTATTCTTGGTGTCAATGCGGGCGCAGGCTTTGCAGTTGTTTTGTTTATTTTTGCATTTCAAGGCTCTATGTCGAACTTAGGTGATTTTACGATTTTTGTACTGCCGCTCTTCGCTTTTGTAGGTGCAGGCTTTGCTGCATTTCTCATCTATGTGTTAGCGTGGAAAAAGGGCATCACACCTGTTCGTTTGATCTTAACTGGTATTGGCGTCAATGCTGCATTTTCAGCAGCAATTGTGGTGATTCAATTAAAAATGAGCCCAAATGATTTTAACCAAGCGATTGTGTGGTTATCCGGAAGCATTTGGGGCTCAAGCTGGACGTATGTCCTGTCTGTCCTGCCGTGGATGCTGATTTTCCTTGTATTAGCAGTTGTAAGAGCACGCTACTTAAATATCATGAATTTGGGTGACCAGCTTTCCTACGGCTTAGGGATTTCGGTTCATAAAGAAAGAAGCTTTCTCATGCTGATTGCCGTTGCATTAGCAGGTGCTAGTGTCGCTGTTGCAGGAAGTATTTCTTTCTTGGGGTTAGCTGCCCCGCACTTGGCGAGAAAGCTTGTTGGACCGAAGCATCAAGGAATGATACCAGCCTCCGCTATGATTGGTGCGCTGCTATTATTACTGGCAGACACACTTGGCCGCGTCATACTGGCACCATCAGAGGTGCCAGTTGGTCTTGTCGTTTCTGCTTTAGGCGCACCTTACTTCATTTATTTATTGATGAAAACGAACTAATGAGGAAGGAGAGTACAACATATGAAATCGCTCGAAACAGAAAAGCTTTGTATTGGCTATAATGACCGTTTGATTGTAGACGATTTAAATATCAGTATCCCAAAAGGCAAGGTGACCACATTGATTGGACCGAATGGGTGCGGGAAATCAACAATTTTAAAAACAATGTCCCGTATCATGAAATCCAATCAAGGAGCTGTTTACTTAAATGGCCAGGCCATCCATCAAACGCCAACAAAAGAAATTTCAAAACAAATGGCGATCTTACCGCAGTCTCCAGAAGCTCCAAGCGGGCTGACAGTCTATGAGCTTGTGTCATATGGACGTTTCCCACATCAAAATGGATTTGGACGCTTATCAAATGAAGATAAACGAATCATCAGATGGGCGCTTGAGGAAACTGGGATGATCGCTTTTCATGACCGGCCAATTGAAGCACTCTCCGGTGGACAGCGTCAGCGAGTGTGGATTGCGATGGCACTTGCTCAGGAAACAGAGCTGCTCCTATTAGATGAACCTACGACGTATTTAGATCTTGCGCATCAGCTTGAGATTCTTCAGCTATTAGAACGCTTAAACAGAGAGCAGGGCCGAACTGTGCTGATGGTCATTCATGATTTGAATCATGCAGCGCGCTTTTCACATTACATGATTGCCCTCAATCAAGGAAAAGTCATAAAAGACGGTACGCCTCATGAGGTCATGACCAAAGAGGTACTCGGTCAGGTGTTCCACATTGATGCAGAAATTGTTCTTGATCCTAGAACAAATAAGCCGATCTGTTTAACATATGACTTAATGAATCATGAAAGAAAGCTAGAAGCTGTGAATGGATAATAGATGGACAAGGAACTCGGTGTGGCTACCGGGTTTTTTTGCGTCCCCTGAAAATACCTAATGCTTCCATTTTCTCCAGTTGATATTTTTTCGCTTTTATGCAGAAAAGAGGTACTTTTTTACTTTAGACAATGGTAATATACGGTTAGAGATCATAGCTGGAAAGGAAAGAGATGCGTGGAAACAGCAAAAATATTGATTGCAGATGACGAAGAAGCAATTGTGAAAATGGTTGAACGCGTATTAAAAAAAGAAGGATTTCAACATATCTATAAAGCCTACCATGCAGATGAAGCATTAGATGTTGTCAAAAACGAGGACATCCACCTCTTACTTCTAGATGTGATGATGCCCGGTAAATCTGGCTTTGACGTTCTTCCTGAAATGAGAAAATATACGAAAGCGCCCATTTTCTATTTAACTGCAAGAACGTCTGATGTAGATAAGCTGACAGGCTTTGCGCAAGGTGCAGACGATTACATCACAAAGCCATTTAATCCGTTAGAGCTAGTGGCTAGAATTAAGGCCCACTTAAACCGAACATATATCTCCTTACAGGAGGAGCAAGAAGAGGCTCAAAGCCAGTATGAATATGCCCATTTCTCCTATCATCCTCATGCAGCCGAACTGAAAGTGAGAGGAGAGGTGACGGCATGCTCTGCTCAGCTTCTGTCCTTGCTGAAGTACTTTTGTGATCATCCGAATGTGGTTCTTTCAAAAGATCAAATTTATGAGAAAGTATGGGGCGTTCCATCATATGGTGATAACAACACCGTCATGGTTCATATTCGAAAGCTGAGAGAAAAGATTGAATTAGATCCGAGTCAGCCCGAATATATTGTGACCATCCGTGGTATGGGATATAAATTTATTCCGCATCCTGTGAAGGTTCTTAATTAATTCATGAATTTACGAACAAAACTTTTCTTTCACTTTGTCGGGCAAATGTTTATCGTCATTGCGATTCTGCTGATCGGGAATACGTTCTCTGAGAACCTATATTATAAAAAACACTATGAGAATATGGCCGAAACTGGTTTAACAAAGGCTGATGGGGATACACTCATGAGCTGGCTTTATTTTAACGAGGATGGCAAAATGGAAGCTGAAGACCAACTCAAACAAGCAGTGAAAAAACGTGACGGCTGGCTGCAAGTGATTGATTCAAAAAAATATAGCGTGTATAGCTATCACCTTCCTAAAAATATTCCAACATCCTATCAAAAGGATGAAATGATCAAGATCTTTGAAAAAAGACAATTTAAAGATTACAAGATGTACTTCTGGCCAATTGAGATTGATCAAGAAAGCTTTATCGTGTTATATGGGTTCAAAACGAACAGCATAAAGGTAGCCAATTATCTGAAGCAGCATGAGAAAAATCTGGCTGCACTTTCTCGATATTCGGTTGAAACGAAAGAATTCTTGAAAAGAATGAATGGATCGGTGCACCTGTTCAATGAAGAAGGAAAATATTTAAAAGGCATTCGAGCCAAAAACGATTTGAAACATAACGTAACGGATGTTGAATTGCTCAAGTACCAATCGAAGCCTTGGGAGTTTAGAAGTGACCTGTCTTATATCAAAGTGAATAAAAATCTATATTTGATCGTTTCGGTGCCAAACAAAGTATATAGCCCAGACGAACTGTATGATAAAGAGACAGATGCTTTAAATCAATATACAACCATCCTGATTGCAGGTCTTGCACTCACTATTATTATTGTCATGACATTATGGTACTCGTATCGCTATGGGCTGCCGATCTATCACATTATTCGCTGGCTGATTTTTTTATCAAGAAATAAATTGCAGGAACCAACAAACAGAAAAGGGATTCCAGTTAGTAAAAATAAAAAGGGCCGTATTAAGCGGGAATACCGGTTGTTTGAGGATATCCTCAAAACAATGGATCAGCTCACGAATACCTTAAAAGAGAATGAAGCAAACCGCAGAAAAATTCAAACCACAAGGGAAGAATGGATTGCAGGATTGTCTCATGATTTGAAAACGCCCCTTAGTACGATTTACGGCTATGGACTGATGCTTGAATCCAATCAATATCAATGGTCCAAGGAAGAAGTCATGGAAATGGGACAGGTCATCCGTGAGAAATCAGAGTATATGTCGACCTTGATTGAGGATTTAAACCTCACGTATCGACTGAAAAATGGCGCATTGCCTATTAATCGAAAACCTGTCGAGCTCGGTGAATTCTTAGCATCCATTATGGACGAGTTTTCAAGAAGCTCATTTTCAGAAGATTACCCATCCTCCTTTGAAGATCAAACTGGTGGTGTCATGTTTGAGATCGACAAAGCCTGGTTCAGACGAGTGATTGAGAACCTGCTAGCGAATGCAGTCAAGCATAACCAAAAAGGAACTCATATTACAGCTACCTTATCTGAAACAAATGGGGAAGTTCGGATCGAAATGAAAGACAACGGATGCGGAATGGCACAAGAAACGGTTGATCATTTATTTAACCGCTACTACAGAGGGACAAATACGAACGATCCAACGAATGGAACAGGACTCGGGCTGGCGATTGCAAAAGAGCTCGTCTTGCTGCATGACGGTGATATTCAAGTTGAAAGTGAACTAGATGCAGGAACAACTATTGCGATTATCCTAAAAAAATCATCACCTGTAAAATAGCCAAAAAACGATTTTCTTTTTTAAAGGAGATCGTTTTTTCCTATTTTAGGATTGAAATCAACTTTGTAAACGATTACAATAAAATTGTTAACGTGAACAAATTATTTTTCATTCGATAAGAGAGATGGGGGAGTTTCATGAAAGCCTTTTTAGATGAGCAGTTTTTACTGAACAGTCGAACGGCGGTAAAGCTGTACCATGAGTTTGCAAAAGACCTTCCGATTATAGATTACCATTGTCATTTAAGTCCAAAAGAAATCTATGAAAATAAAACATTCCAAAATATAACCGAAGCATGGCTTTATGGAGATCATTATAAGTGGCGTGCCATGAGAGCAAACGGCATTCCTGAAACACACGTAACAGGAGATGCATCTGATCATGAGAAATTTTTAGCGTGGGCAAAGACCGTTCCAATGACCATTGGAAATCCGCTCTATCACTGGACTCACCTAGAACTGAGGCGATATTTTGATGTAGAGGAACTTTTGAATGAGGAGAACGCAGGCATCATCTGGCAGACAGTAAATGAAAAGCTGCAGGGAGAGGGTTTTGGTGCGAGAGACTTCATTGTGAAATCGAATGTTGAAACGGTTGTGACAACAGATGATCCGGTCGATTCGCTTCACTATCATCAAAAACTGCGGGAAGAAGGATTCTCTGTGCAAGTGCTGCCAGGGTTTCGGCCTGATAAGGCACTCGATATAACGAATGATCTGTTTGTCGAGTATGTTCATCAGCTGGCAGAGGTTTCAGCTATCACCATACAATCCTATCAAGACTTTTTAAAAGCGCTTCGTGTGAGAATTGATTTCTTCCATGAACAGGGCTGTTTGATCTCAGATCATGCCATCAATGAAATGACGTATGAAGAAACGACAGAGGAAGAAGTCGAAATCATCTTTCACAAAAGACTGTCTGGGCATCGATTGACGGAAGAAGAGAAGATCAAATTTAAAACACAGACATTCATTAAGCTAGGTCAGGCATACTGTGAGCGGGACTGGGCGATGCAGCTTCATATCAATGCGCTTAGAAACAACAATACGAAAATGTTTGAGCGGCTTGGACCTGATACGGGATATGATGCGATGAATGATGAGGACATTGCAAAGCCGCTTTGCCGCATATTAGATCGTTTAGAACAAGAACATGCACTGCCGAAAACCATCCTCTATTCCTTGAATCCTAGGGATAATGTGGTGATTTCAACATTGGCTGGAAGCTTTCAAGATGGGAAGACACCTGGGAAGATGCAGCACGGCACAGCCTGGTGGTTTAATGATACGAAGCAAGGAATGACAGAGCAGATGATGGCTCTTTCCAGTATTGGACTGATCAGCCGTTTCATTGGTATGCTGACAGATTCACGAAGCTTTCTGTCATATACAAGACATGAATATTTCCGAAGACTGCTTTGTGATATCATCGGAGATTGGGTAGAAAAAGGAGAAGCCCCATATGATCTCGAGCTGTTAGGGGGAATTGTGAAAGGAATCAGCTATGAAAATGCCAAGCAGTATTTTCAATTTGACCGAGCAAAGCAGCTCCAGCATCAAAGCAAGATCACGTGAAGAAAAAGGCAGGAAAATGAAAGCGGTTTTATGATAAGATGGTAAAAAATCATAAAAGGCGGAATAGCATGACAGTCACAATTAAAGACATAGCAAAATTGGCAAATGTCTCTCATACCACTGTATCAAGGGCTTTGAATAACAGTCCTTTTATTAAAGAGAAGACAAAACAAAAGATTTTGTCGATTGCAAAACAGCTGAATTATTCACCGAATGTCCATGCCAGAGGCCTTGTATCACAAAAATCATTTACAATCGGTCTATTTTTTACGAGTTTAACAGAAGGCACATCCTCAAGTTTTTTTGTGGATGCGTTAAAAGGCGTTAATAGTGTCATGACAGAACACTATAATCTGTTTGTACGAGGAATTGACGATTTTCACGATTACACAACCATTCATAAACAACGCTATGATGGCATTTTGCTTATGAGTCAAAGCGAGCACGATGAAGCGTTTATCCATCATGTAAAGAAACAGGGCATTCCCATCATTGTGCTGAATCGCCGTGTGGAAAGTAATGAAGTGATGAATATATTAGCTGATGATAGTCAAGGGGCATACCAAGCAGCGCACTATTTTATACACCAGGGGCATAAACAAATCGCCATCATTGAAGGGAAAGAAGGCTTTAAATCGACTCAGGAAAGAAAAGCTGGCTTTCTGCAAGCGTTAATTGATCATCATGTGCCAATGAAGAAAGAATACATGATCACAGGCGACTATCATATGAAAAGCGGCTACGAATCAATGGAAGCCTTGCTGACTCTTGATGAGCCGCCAACAGCACTTTTTTGCTCAAACGATGACATGGCCATTGGTGCAATGAATGCTTTATATGCAAAAGGCAAAACGTGTCCAGGAGATATCTCTATTATCGGTTTTGATGATATTGCATTTTCATCCTATACCACGCCTGCACTGACAACGGTGAAAAAGCCGATTGAAAAAATGTGTGCACTTGGAGCAGAGGCTATCCTTTCAGTCATAAACGGTGAAGAGCAAGAAGAAGATCATATGGAAAAAGTGTATGTACACACAGAGCTGATGATCAGAGATTCAGTCAAAAAGGTGCAGTAATCGGCATCTTTTTAGGGAGAAATGTTCACGTGTGCATAAACATACAGGAAGGGGAAAGCATTTGAAACGATTATCGAAAGCCATATACCCGGCGGCTGAGTATCCAGAAACGATTTTGCAAATCGGTGAAGGGAATTTTATGCGTGGATTTATCAATTGGCACATCCAGAAGCTGAACGACTGCACAAATTTTAAAGGAAGAGCCGTTGTTGTTCCTCCTCGAAAAGGGTCAGTTGCAGCTTTAAATGAACAAGATGGCTTGTACACCTTATGTATTCAGGGCTATCATGACCAGAAAGAAATGAATGAACGCATGGTCATCCAATCGATTAGCAGAGGAATCAGTACGTATACCGATTACGAAGGCTTTTTACATGTAGCTGAAAACCCGGATTTACGCTTCGTTTTCTCAAATACGACAGAGGCAGGGCTTGTGCTCAGAAAAGAGGATCGCTTGGAGGATCGACCGCAGGCAAGTTTTCCAGGAAAGCTGACGGCTTTCTTATATCACCGATTTAAAGCGTTTTCTGGAGATGAGCACAAGGGGCTGATCATCCTGCCTTGTGAATTGGTCGAGCACAACGGTGATCGATTAAAAGAATATGTGATCGGCATGGCAGCTGAGTGGGATCTTCCGCCTGCCTTTGTTACTTGGCTGAAGGAAGCCAACACGTTCTGTAATACGCTTGTGGATCGGATTGTCCCTGGATTTTCTAAGGAAGCGGCTGAAGCCGTACAAAAGGAAGAAGGATATATAGACGAATTGGTTGTCACGGCAGAATATTATCACCTGTTTGTTATTGAAGCTCCTGCCTTTGTTCAAAAAGAGCTTCCCTTTCAAGAAGCAGGACTAAATGTGCTTTTTGTAGAGGGTATTGCGCCTTACAGAATGAGCAAGGTCCGCATTCTAAATGGAGCACATACAGCGATGGTGCCGATTGCGTATTCTTGTGGTTTAGAGACCGTAAAAGAGGCTGTGGAAGATGAGCATGTGGGTCCGTTCATCCGACGTATGCTGGAGGAGGAAGTGCTGCCAGGGCTGGAGCTTCCTGAAGATGAGCTGTTTCTTTATACACAATCTGTTTGGGACCGCTTTTGCAATCCATTTGTGAAGCATCAATTACTGGATATTGCTTTGAATGGTGTATCTAAATTTCAAACACGTATTCTCCCGTCCTTGCTTGATTATGTCGTGCTTAAGAAACAGCTGCCAATGAAGCTCGTCTTTTCACTTAGCAGTCTCATTTATTTTTACGGAGCAAGCGCAGATAAGGTAAAGGATGATGAGACTGTGATGACATTGATGAAGGAAGCCTGGGAAGGGGAGAACCATTCCAATGAAACGATTGCAGTCCACATTCTTTCTAACGAGCAATTATGGGGAAGGGATTTAACTGATATAGAAGGATTGAGCCGCGCAGTAGCCGATCAGCTTACCTTCATACAGGAGCATGGGATGAGAGCAGCTGTTCACCGAATGCTGCATCATCAATATGAAACTCAGGGGGAAAAGGCATGAAAGACTTTATTGTGATTCACCCTTCAGATAATGTAGGTATCGCTTTAAAAGTGCTTGAGCAAGGTGAGAAGCTGAAGCAGCAAGGGCATACAGTTGTCTTAAAAGAAACCGTCGCAAAAGGTCATAAATTTGCTTTGGCTGATATCAAACAACGAGAGAATATCATCAAATATGGCTATCCGATTGGTCATGCAACGAATGTAATTTCTGCCGGAGAATGGGTGCATACGCATAACATTAAAACCAATCTATCAGGCAAGCTCGATTACGAATATCGGCCTTCTTTAACAGAAAACCCCTATAAAAAAACAAACCTTACTTTTAAAGGCTATAAACGAAAAAATGGCGAAAGTGGTATACGCAATGAGCTTTGGATCGTCCCAACCGTCGGCTGCGTCAATGGCATCGCGGATCAAATTATTCAAATATTCACTGCTGAAATGGGCGGAAACATTCATCCTTTTGAAACGGCTCTCGTATTAAAGCACAATTATGGATGCTCACAGCTTGGAGATGATCATGAAAATACAAAAACCATTTTACAAAATGCCGTGAAGCATCCAAATGCTGGAGGGATACTCGTTCTAGGTCTTGGTTGTGAAAACAATGATATTGAGGATTTTCAATCGACATTGGGTGAGTATGACCGTGCGAGGGTGAAATTTTTAAGAAGCCAAGAAGTAGGGGATGAAATTGAGACGGGAGTTGCTTTACTCAAGGACATTTATGACGCGGCGAAAGATGATCAGCGTGAAGAGATTCCTTTATCTGAGCTGAAAATCGGCTTGAAGTGCGGAGGATCAGATGGGTTCTCCGGTATTACTGCAAATCCGCTTTTGGGCAGGCTGTCCGATTTTATTGTGGCCCAAGGCGGAACGACGGTGTTAACAGAAGTGCCCGAAATGTTTGGTGCTGAAACGATCTTAATGGAGAGAGCGGAATCAGAAGAGACATTCGACAATATTGTGCAAATGATCAATGGTTTTAAACAATACTTTCTGGATCATCGACAGCCAGTATATGAAAATCCTTCCCCGGGAAATAAAGCAGGAGGAATTTCGACATTAGAAGATAAATCTCTCGGCTGTACACAAAAAGCAGGTACTTCTGACATCAAAGATGTATTGAAATACGGAGAGCTGCTGAAACGAAAGGGACTGAATTTATTAAGTGCGCCTGGTAATGATCTGGTTGCTTCATCCGCCCTTGCAGCGTCTGGCTGTCAGCTGGTGCTCTTTACAACAGGCAGAGGGACACCGTTTGGCACATTTGTTCCAACGATGAAGGTATCGACCAATACCTCATTATATGAAACAAAAAAACACTGGATTGACTTTAATGCTGGGGAATTGCTTGAGGATGTACCAGAAGATGTGGTGCTAGAAAAATTCATTTCAACGGTTATTGATGTGGCGAGTGGAAAGCTATTAAATCATGAAAAAAACAATTTTAGAGAGCTGGCCATTTTTAAAACAGGTGTCACACTTTAAGGCGACTGGGGGATGAGAAAGTGTCTAAAAAACGGGATTTGATGTATATCACAGCAGGTACGGTACTAACAGGAATCGGACTCGCACGTTTAGCAAAGCAAGGGAAGAAAGACAAAGAAGCAAATGGTATGGATCATGTGTTAAAGCAGATAAAAGCGCCAATGTTCCCCGATCGTGAATTCAATGTGATTCATTATGGTGGAGACGAAAAAGGGATAGAGCTTTCTACAAATGCTATTCAGTCTGCAATCGATGATGCGCATCGTTTGAAAGGGGGGCGTGTGCTGATTCCTGAAGGAACGTTTGTGACAGGTGCTCTTGAATTGAAAAGCAATGTAGAGCTTCATCTGCATGAGAACGCCTATGTGACATTCAGCCAAGACCCACGCGATTACCTTCCGCTCGCACTGACAAGATATGAAGGGATTGAGCTTTATAATTATTCTCCGCTCATTTATGCTCACCACGCAGAAAACATCGCCATCACAGGAGCTGGAACGCTGGATGGCAGAGGTGATGAGCATCATTGGTGGCCTTGGAAGTATGGAACGAATGGTCAGCCCTCTCAGGATAGAGACCGTCAGCTTCTGTTTGAAATGGCTGAAAAGAGAATACCGGTGGAGGAAAGAGTTTTTGGAGAAGGCCATTATTTAAGATCGAGCTTTATACAGCCCTACCAATGTCAACATGTTCTCATTGAAGGAGTAACAGTAAAGGATTCACCAATGTGGCAAATTCATCCGGTGTTAAGTGAAAACGTCATCGTCCGCGGAGTCAATATCATCGGGCATGGACCAAACACAGACGGTGTGAATCCAGAGTCTTGCCGGAATGTGCTCATTGAAGATTGTTATTTTGATAATGGAGATGATTGTATTGCCATTAAATCTGGCAGAAACGAGGACGGCCGGAGAATCGGGGTCCCATCTGAAAACATTGTCATTCGTAGAAATGAAATGCGTGATGGACATGGCGGAGTGACGATCGGGAGTGAAATCTCTGGGGGAGTCAGGTATGTATACGCAGAGGATAATATCATGGACAGTCCAAACCTCGATCGGGCACTGCGCATCAAAACCAACTCTGTTAGAGGCGGTACCATTGAGCACATTTATTTTAAAAACAATACTGTCAAAAGCTTAAAGCATGAAGTTGTCTGTATCGACATGATGTATGAGGAAGGAGATGCTGGTCCTCACCGTCCTGTTGTACGTCATATTGAAGTAGAAGGGCTAAAAAGCATTGGCGGACGATATGGTGTGAAAATAGCTGCGTACTCACATTCCCCAGTCACACACTTCAAAATGAAAGATTGTGTGATAGAAGATGTGACGTATCCACTTTCTTTGGAGCATGCAGTCGCCCCTTCTTTTCAGAAAGTCGTCATCAATGGGGAACAAATCAACCAATAGCAGAAGGGAAAACAGCCTTTTTACGGCTGTTTTCAGCGTGTAGACAAACCCTCGCATTCGGTGTCAGTCCTGCGTGCCGGTGCTCACGAATGTCAAATTCGCTCCGCTCCAGTACTCGTCCTTCCTAGACTGCAAAGGTTTTCTATCACGCTGAAAAGAAGACAAAGGGCTAAAATAAAGATCATTTTAGCCCTTTGTCAACAATCTAAAACAGCCTTTTTTACGGCTGTTTTTCTGTTATAAGAACAGAAAATACGCTTTTGGAAATCACATATACAACCTATCTGCACTGTAGTATAATATTCCCGAAATTAGAAAAGAATTGACGAAAGAGATTGCGTCAAGCAGTACATAAATCAGGGGGTTCATTCATGAAAAAGTTAACAGCCATTTGGCTATCTTTATTGCTTGTGATAGGTGTTTTAGCAGGATGTGCAGGTGCTGAAACAGATCACAAAGCAACGGGTTCACAAAATAAAGAAACAGCGGCTGCGGCATTTCCTGTATCGATTAAAGATGCAGCTGGCAAAACAGTCGAAATCAAAGAACAGCCCAAACGGATTGTTTCTTTAATTCCAAGTAATACAGAGGTTGCCTA
This sequence comes from Bacillus sp. MC1252, assembly GCF_056838025.1. Classification (NCBI taxonomy): domain Bacteria; kingdom Bacillati; phylum Bacillota; class Bacilli; order Caryophanales; family Bacillaceae; genus Bacillus; species Bacillus sp. MC1252. Next base: position 2,949,331 of record NZ_CM166369.1, on the reverse strand, counting down.
TGCACTTGGCCTTGGCGATAAAATGGTCGGACGATCAGATTTTGACAATTATCCAAAGGAAGTCGAAAAGGTAGAGAAGATTGGCGGTCTTGAATTCAATGTAGAGAAGGTCATTTCCTTAAAGCCTGACCTTGTATTAGCACATGCATCACAGATGGGATCAAAAGATGGATTTAAACAGCTTGAAGATGCAGGTATTCAAGTGCTGACTGTAAATGATGCAACGTCCTTCAAGGATGTGTACAAGTCGATTCAGATGATCGGCGAAGCAGCCGGCGTGAAAGAAGCATCAAAGAAGCTTGTAGACGAGATGGAATCAAAATTGAATGACCTTAAGAAACAAGCAGAGGCCATTTCCAAAGACAAACAAAAAAACGTCTTTGTTGAAGTGTCAGGTGCTCCTGAAATCTATACAACAGGTAAACATACATTTATGGACGAAATGCTTTCTGTCATTCATGCAAAAAATGCCGCGAGCGACCAAACAGGCTGGGTACAGATGACGGAAGAATCGATTATCAAACGAAATCCTGATGTCATTGTCACAATTGATGGTTCCAGCTTAGCTGATCTGAAGAAAAGAGATGGTTGGAATGCGATTCAAGCAGTCAAAGAAAAACAAGTCTTTCAATTGAATACGGATCTCGCATCAAGACCGGGACCGCGATTGGTTGAAGGAGTCGAGGCTCTTGCGAAAAGCATTTATCCTGACACGTTCAAATAAATTCATCATCGCATATACATTAAGTGCTTTACTTCTTGTGGTGAGCATTGGAATGGGAATCTCCTTTGGCAGTTTAAGGATTCCCATTCCTTCTATTCTTCATATATTTGTTCATGAACTATCCGGAGTGCAGGTCGGAACCATTGATTCGATCGATCGCAATATTATGATGAACATCCGGCTGCCGAGAGTGATATTAGCGGCATTAGTCGGAGCAGCGCTGGCGTTATCTGGTGCAGCCTTTCAAGGTTTATTAAAAAATCCTCTCGCTGACCCCTATACGCTAGGGGTATCTCAAGGGGCATCAGTTGGGGCCGTAGCGACACTATTTTTTAGCTTGCAGCTCCCTTTGCTTGGCAGTTTCACACTGCCTTTTTTCAGTATGACAACAGCGCTTGTGACACTATGTCTCGTCCTCTTTTTTGCGCGTCTTGTTCATCGGGGGATGAGCATCTCCTCTTTAATCTTGACAGGTGTGATTTTTAGCTCTTTTTTGGGTGCGCTCATTTCATTAATGATTGCGTTAACGGGTGATGATCTAAAAGAGATGATTCATTGGCTTCTTGGCAGTGTGTCTATGAGGGGCTGGCGTTATATTGCCCTTTTCCTCCCTTTCTTTCTCGTTGGTACCTTTGCGCTCATGTTGATGGGACGAGATTTGAATGTCATGACGTATGGCGAAGAAAAGGCAAAACTATTAGGGGTACACGTGAAAAGGAGCAAATATATGGTTCTGCTTGCTGGCTCGATTCTGACTGGAAGTGCGGTAGCGGTATCAGGAACGATCGGATTTGTGGGACTTGTGATCCCGCATTTTATCCGTCTTTTAGCCATCACGGATCACCGGCATCTGCTGCCTTTGTCTATGCTGAACGGCGCTTCCTTTCTCGTTTTAGCAGATGTGTTATCCCGTACCATCATTGAGCCGACTGAATTGCCTATTGGCATCATTACTGCGTTAATTGGTGCACCTGTATTTGGCATCATCCTCATTCGCAGATATAGAGGAGGAACGCATCTATGATTCAAGTGAAGGAAGTCAAAGGTGGGTATGGTGAGAAAGAGGTCATTCGTGGCATCAGTTTTGAGGTGAAGCAAGGAGAATTTCTCGGTATACTTGGACCAAATGGGAGCGGCAAGACGACCTTGCTCAAAATGATAGCAGGTATTTTAGCACCAGAGAGCGGTCAAGTACGCCTAAGCGGTCATCTGGTTCAATCCTACCGGCCAAAGACGCTTGCACAAAAACTAGCTGTTTTACCGCAGAAAACCGAGCAGGCCTTCTCATTTACAGTCGAAGAAACTGTTCAATTTGGGCGTTATCCTTATCAAAAAGGATGGCTGCAATCTGTCACGAAAGAAGATGTGCAGGTCGTAAGCAGAGTGATGGAACAAACGGATGTTGCTCAATTTAAGGATCAATCTATCCATGAGTTAAGCGGGGGAGAACAGCAGCGCGTGTATTTGGCTCAGGCATTAGCTCAGCAGCCTGAATATTTATTGCTGGATGAACCAACAAGTTTTCTTGATTTAGCCTATCAAAAAGAATTGCTTGATTTAATTAAAGAAGAGACCACTTCCTCTAGATTAACTGTGGTCGGTGTGTTTCATGATGTAAACATCGCCAGTCTGTATTGCGATCGGCTGCTGCTGATTCATGAAGGAAAGGCTGAAATGTTAGGTCAGCCGCATCACGTCTTGACGACAGAGCGGATCAACCGTGTGTATGAAACGAATGTTACACCGCTCAATCATCCACTGCGAGCAAACCCACAGCTGATGATTGAGCCTGCTGCCACTTCTAAAGCATCAAGTGTGAAGTTAGCGGATGGCTGGAGAACACATGGCTCAAAAGGAATGACGTTTTCCATCAAACAGCCGCTTCGCATACTTTCTTCACATGAGAAAAGCGGAGGCTTTTTTTGGAAAAGATCACTCGGAACGGGAACTGAAACTCTTCATGAAATGCTAGATGGTTGTGAAGGCAGCTTGTTTCTCCGCCAATCTGATGGACCAAAGCAATACGCCGCAGAAGACAATGAAGAGGATATAGTTCTTTACGGGATGCGTCAGCAAGAAAAGCTGACCGTTTGGCTTGTGCTGAAAGGGTCTTTATCAGATGGAGCGTCTATTCAGCTGATGGGTCAGCTTATGCAGATCATTCAACAAGAGACGAGCATCCCCATCCATCATCTTTGTATCGCTTCTGCCAATGCCATAGAGAAGGAACCTGATGTTATTTTACACGTAAGATTACGAAAAAAAGTGCACCGTCTTCTACATACATTGGATGCAATTAAAAAGTGAACGGACTCGTTCACTTTTTTTTCGTTTCGTATTCAAATCGACAGAACATGAAAATCACAGTGTTTCAGTAAAACAAATACATCCTATTCACTTCAGGGTATACTAAGAGGACAAAGCGATAGACAGGGGGAAAACCGATGAAACTTTATACAAAAACCGGGGATCAAGGCCAAACAGGCTTGATTGGTGGAAGAGCCGATAAAGATGACATGAGAGTAGAAGCGTACGGTACGTTAGATGAGGCGAATAGCTTCATTGGACTTGCGCATGCAAATTTACGGCAGCATGGCGAATTGTTTCAAGATATCTTGTCAGAGCTGATCGTCATTCAGCATGAGCTTTTTGACTGCGGCGGCGATTTGGCAGCATTGAAGCCGCGTAAAGAAGGCAAATTAACAGAAAAATCGGTGGCATTCCTTGAGCAAAGAATGGATGTGTATGTAGAGGAAGCCTCACCGCTTACCAAGTTTATTTTACCGGGTGGCCAGGAAGGCGCTGCTTTCTTGCATGTAGCGCGGACAGTCGTCAGAAGAGCAGAGCGGCATATTGTGACGCTGGCGAAGCAGGAGGAGATTCCAGCAGTTACGCTCACATATGTGAACCGTCTTTCTGACTATTTGTTTGCAGCCGCACGTGTCGTCAATCATCGGCTCGGTGAAACGGATGTTGAATATGAACGAAGTGCAGACGTGTTTCGTTCTAAATAAAGGGAAGCACTCTTCGAATCAGAAGAGTGCTTTTTTGTTGGATTCTAACGCTTAGTCTGAGCATAGTTACGACTCTGGTCGCAATCAAAGATCAATCTGCGACACGTTTTGCTAGCTTTCTTTTTTGACTATAGTAAAAGCAAGGAGCAAGAAAGGAGGCATGAAGATGAAAATAACAAGTAAAACAATCATCGGTTCGATTCTTATGTTTGTTGGTTTATCCATCTTCTTTGGTGGTTCACTAGGAGGGCTGATCCCAACTCTTATTGGGGCGTGGCTCATCTATGTAGGTGTAAAAAAATATGATAAAGGCAGTAAAACCGCAGGTGTCATTCTAGCTGTCATCGGTGTGCTGCTCGTTATGCAATCTCTGCCATTTTTACTCGGAATCGCATTTGCTGGAGCACTTCTCTATTTTGGCTGGACGATGGTAAATGGTGAATCAGCTAAAGAATCATCAGGCAGATCATATGGGGAGCCGGGTGCGGCACCGAACATGGAAGAACCCATCCATACGTCATTTGATCAAGAATGGGAAGACTTTTTAAAGAAAAAATAAAGGGAGGAATATTAAATGGTATTAAGAAGAGTAAGAGATATGTTTGTTGCAACCGTCAATGAAGGCTTAGATAAACTGGAGAATCCACGTGTGATGCTGAATCAATACGTTCGTGATATGGAGGACGATATTGCCAAAGCGAAACATGCGATCATCAAACAGCAAACGATTCAGCAAGGCTTCCTGCGTCAAGCAGATGAGACAGAAACATTTGCTGATAAGCGAAAGAAGCAGGCTGAGCTGGCATTTCATGCGGGAGAAGAAGAGCTTGCACGAAAAGCGCTCACTGAAATGAAGTATTTTGAAGAAAAGCATAAGGAGTATCAGGATGCCTACCAGCAATCTGTGAAACAATTGAAAGAGCTGAAAGAACAATTGCAGCATTTAGAAACGAAGCTGCGTGATATTAAAGACAAGAAGCAAGCACTCATTGCAAGAGCAAATGCCGCACAGGCAAAGCAGCATATGAACGAATCTATAAATAAAGTAGACAGTGAAAGTGCATATAAGGAATTTCTTCGAATGGAGAATCGTATAGAAGAAATGGAGACAAAAGCAGGCAGCTATGCACAATTTGCAGAGCAAGGTGCGTATGCTCATCTAGATTATGCCGATGAGGTTGAAAAAGAATGGCAGAAGCTCAAGCTGGAGAAGAAGCCTGAACAGCAGAAAGCAAAATAAGGAAGATGTGTCAAGTCGGAAGAAATGCAGGCTTTTTCTTCCGATATTTGATTTCTTTCTGTTTCGCTTTTCCTTATAATAAAAAGGTCAAAAGATAAAGGGATGATATGAATGAAGCGGTTAATCGGTCTAATTTGTATACTTGTAGGAGTGTTTTTAATAATTGGGATGCTTTTCAAAAATGGAGATCTCTTTCATTTGAGTTTTTCCCGTGAAAAAGCGGTGACATCAGCTTCAGCGAAAAAAGATGAGGTTGATCATTTAGATATCTCTCTTTCTCAATTTCGCGTAAAGGTGGAGCCTGAAAATCGTTCTGATATTTCCGTGTCTGTTGTCAATGGAAAAGGAAAGATGTATGCGGAACAAACAGGCGGTACATTCAAAATCCGTGCTGAAAATAAAGGGTTCTTGTTTTTCTCTTCATTTGAAAAAGGAGAACTCTTAGTGAAGATTCCAACAAATTATCATAAAAATGTGAAGATTACGGGTGGAAGTGGTGTGAGTGAGGTAGATGGCGAAGGGAAGCTGTCTCTTCAAGATGTGACGCTCAAATCAACGAGCGGTAACCTCACAGCCGAGAATTTCTCAGCAAAACGTGTGGAAATCAAAGCTACATCCGGCAGACTCTCAGTGTCTCATATCAATGCAGAGGATAGTGACATTGGTGCAACTTCGGGCCGTGCCGATATTAAAGATGTCAAAGGGGAGCTGCAATTGAGCATGACAAGCGGTAGATTGACGGCAAGTTTTGATACAATAGATTCACCTGTCTTCTTTCATATGACATCAGGCAGTGCGAAATTCAATTTGCCAGATGATGGAGACTTCAAAGTCCAAGTGAAAAAAACAAGTGGAAGCGTCGATCATTCGTATAACTTTGATCAAGCCGATAATGAAGGTCGAGACTTTACAGGTACGCGGGGAAAAGGGACACACTTAGTTGATATTGAGATGACAAGTGGCAGCCTAAAACTACGGTAATGAACGTAAGAAAGGAAGGAGGCGAGTCAACTGCGTTTTTCAAGAAATCAAATTTTAGGTATCATTGTTGTGATTTTTGGTATTAATCTATTTCTCAAAATTATTGGGATCGGAGCAGATCTGTTTTGGCCTGTGTTCTTTGCTCTAGCTGGATATTGGCTGCACTCACGATCCAAACGTTGGCTCGGTTCAGTTTCCTATATTTTTGCCGGCTTTCTCTTCTTGAAGTTTCTGCTAAATATCACTTTTAGTTTAACAGGATATTTATTTGCTGCCTTTTTGATCTATGCTGGTTATCGCTTATTGAAGAACAAACCCGTTTTTGATGTCGATAAAAAGGAAACAGCAGACGAGAAAAAGCATTCACTGAAAGTCAATCTTGAAAAAAAGAGCGACCAAAAGAAAACAAAAAGCCAGACAAAGCCGCACAAAGAGCATGACTTTTTTATCGGTGAAGTCAGACTGATGAAAAAGCCGTTTCAATTAAGTGATTTGACGATTTCGGGCTTTATTGGTGATGTCAAAATCGACTTATCAAAGGCCATCATCGCGGAAGAAGAAAGCACCATCGTCATCAGTGGACTTATTGGAGATGTGGATATTTACGTACCGCAGGATATTGAAGTGTGTGTGAGTGCTTCAGCTGCCATTGGTGATATGAAAATCATTGATGAAAAAAGAAGCGGGTTCGGCAGTAAGGTGTATGTGATGACCAATGATTACGATGAGAGTAAGCGAAAAGTGAAAATCTCCATTTCTCTACTGATTGGGGATGTGGATGTGAGGTACTTATGAGGAAACTGCATTTAGGCATCCAGTGGCAATCTGTTCGTCTCGCAGTTGGGATCTCGCTCGGTGTTGTCATCATGACGACGCTGCCGATGTTTTTTTATTATCAGCTTGACCCCATGATCCTGCTGTCTACGCGGTGGTTCGGCATCCCGTTTTTTTGTATTTTACTCATCATTAGTCTTGTCATTGGCGTTTCTGCCGGGCATGTGTTTGGCTATCAGCATAAGAAACGGCTGGATCAGCTTGTGGAGTCGATTTTGAAGTTTGAAAATGGGAACTTTGCGTATAGGCTGCCGTCTCTAGGTGACGATGAAATTGGCTTAGCGGCCGATCAATTAAATGAGATGGCGAAACGGATTGAGGGGCAAGTTGCCTCCTTACAAAAGCTCTCAAATGAACGGGCTGAATGGCAGGTTCAAATGAAGAAATCGGTTGTCTCAGGAGAGCGTCAGCGTTTAGCGCGTGAGCTGCATGATGCGGTCAGCCAGCAGTTATTTGCGATTTCCATGATGACCTCTGCCATTCTTGAAGGTATGAAGGAACAGGATGAAAAGATTTTAAAGCAAATGCGTCTTGTCGAACGAATGGCTGGCGATGCACAAAATGAGATGCGCGCACTACTTCTGCATCTAAGGCCGATCACGCTTGAAGGAAAAGACTTGAAAAAAGGCTTGATTGAACTGCTAAATGAATTCCAGGCAAAGCAGCCGATTGATATTGATTGGGAAATCGAAGATGATGTCCCGTTATCTAAAGGGGTGGAAGACCACCTATTCCGAATTGTGCAAGAAGCCCTTTCAAATGTGTTTCGTCATGCAAAGGCGACAAAGGTAACCGTGCGTCTGCTTATTAGAAATCGGCAAGTGCAGCTGAAGATCATCGACAACGGTATCGGTTTTCAAACGGATCATGTGAAGACGGCCTCCTACGGGCTTGAATCGATTCGAGAAAGAACAAGTGAAGTGGGCGGTGTCGCAGAGATTATGTCATTTGAAGGAAAAGGAACACAAATTGATGTGAAGGTTCCCATTTTTGATGAAGGAAAAGGAGAGAACGTTCGATGATTCGAGTGCTTTTAATCGACGATCACGAAATGGTGAGAATGGGGCTTGCCGCCTTTTTAGAGGCACAGGCTGATATTGAAGTCATCGGTGAAGCGTCAGATGGACAAAAAGGTGTAGAGCTAGCGGTTGAACTAAAGCCAGATGTGATTTTAATGGATCTTGTGATGGAAGGAATGGATGGTATCGAAGCAACGAAAAGAATTTGTCAGGAAATCGAAGATGCCAAAATTATCGTTTTGACGAGCTTTATTGATGATGATAAAGTCTATCCAGTCATTGAGGCTGGTGCTTTGAGCTACTTACTAAAGACATCCAAGGCAGGAGAAATTGCTGATGCCATTAGGTCTGCGAGTATCGGCGAACCAAGACTTGAATCAAAAGTGGCTGGAAAGGTCATGAATAAACTCCGTCATTCATCAAATGGGTCAATCCTGCACGATACATTAACAGCAAGGGAAATGGAAATATTGAAGCTGATTGCGGATGGAAAATCGAATAAGGTTATTGCCGAGGAATTATTTATTACAATTAAAACGGTGAAGACGCATATTACCAACATTCTTTCAAAACTCGATGTAGAAGATCGCACACAAGCGGCTGTGTATGCACATCGCCATAAGCTGATTCAATAAAAAAACAGCTTTCAAATGAAAGCTGCTAGAACATGCGTAAATTAGTCCTTCTGTCCTGTGATCGGACGTTCGGATAGTTGATGGAGCTCAGGAACTGGAAAAGCCTCTTGCTCCTCGGCCGATTTGTCTTCCAGTGTTTTCTTCATTTCGGATAATAGCTTTACGCTCTCCTTTGCCACTGCTGCTTTTTTCTCCTGCAAATCAATGATCTGTGAAAGTCCGACGAATAATCCGCCTCCAATCAGAAGGAGCGCAGGGGTTTGTCCATAATAAATCACGATCAAAAATGTGCTCGAAAAGCTGTCGGCTTCAATGAAGAAATCTTCTTTTGACTGCATGAATACAACGATTAACAGAAGTATTCCTAGAATCAAAAATAGAATGCCGGCCGAAAGTAAAGCTCGTTTCATGATTGACACCCTTTTTTTCTTACCATTTTAACATACTCTATAAGGATTGTGTTGCGCCCTTAGTCCCGAAGTCACGGATTTTCACGTTTGCCTTGTAACGAATATCCGATTCACTAAAAATCTCATCCCAATGCTTCGCTTCTTTTCGAAAGTCCTTCGGGTATGCAATACTCGCTTTTTGATAAAATCCACAAATATCTGCTTTGATCTCGTTCTGTAATTCCTCAACGAAATTGTTCACGTTTTTTTCTAACCGGCGTGCCACGACATCCTCAATCTCTTGAAGATACTTTTCATTAAATGCGTTCTCTCGCTTATTCCAATCCTCAGACAATCTTCCATCAATCTCCACTGACACATCAAATTGATATCTGCCATTGGCTGTTTTATGGGTCTCGATGTTGTGCTTAAGTTTAAAAATCTCAAAAGAATAGATGCTTTGATCATATTCAAATTCAATGACTCCGCCTTTTGCGTCCCCAGTCAACAAGTTACAAGACTGCACCGCTAACGGAGAGATGTTGGTGAGAAATCGTCTATTTTTAATAATAGAGGCACCGTCCAATATTAATTTGCCCTGATCGACACTGACTTTCGGAAGCGCAAAGGATACGTTGTTTTGCATGGCAGAAGAAATATCTCCTAACGAGACCGGCTTGAACATACGAATGGTCGTTTTTGTATTCCCTGAAATGTCGTATAGGGTGGATGAAGCTGGCTGCCCGGCATCACTGATTCTCAGCATGTCTCCAGGCTTCTCTGAGGTCATGAAGACAAGACTCCCTCTCCGTGTTTCATTGTCTCGAATAAATTGATTGATCACAAGATCGAAGTTATTTTCATTGATGAGTTCCTGAGAAAATAAATAAATTCGAAGCTGCTGTGCGAAAATACGATGACTCTTCAGGGCAGTTGTGCGGAAAATTTGGTGTATGGAATCTCCGCTTGTTTCAATGATCTTCGTCGGGTCTTTCACGCTCGTTTCTTGATCAATTTTTTGTGGAACCAGAACTTGCATAGACAGCTTTAGCTTATGTCCGTGATCTCCTTTATCTACAGCAAACCCAATTGCCATGTTGAGCTCCTCAATATTTGTACTATCCCAGCATCCACTTAATAGAATAAGCGCCAGGAAAGCAAGAGCGGCTTTCTTTTTCATGCTGCTTTCCGCCTCCTTTTGAAAAACACAAGGATGAATAAGAGAAACGGTAATATGCCGAATAAAAGGAAAAATAGGTTGTTCACATAGGTTAAATAATCACGCACTGTATCAACATCCTTTGGAAATAAAGCGGCAGAGAAGATGACAATTCCCATCAAGGCGAGCACGACTTTTTTAGGAAGTTTGGTCAGCTTGGATACACCTATTGCAGCAAAAAATGTATACCCTACAAAGCTTGTATAAAGCTGGACAAGCCATACGATCAGCAAAAAGGATTCTATTCGTTCGATAAAAATCCCCTGAATATCAAATGATTGAAACAATGCAATGGTCGGCCAAGTCAAAGTAGCCGTTTCTTTTACAGTCAGCGCACCAACCACAAGAATATAGGTGAAAATATAAATGATCGCAGGAATCAAAAAGCCGACTGTTCCATAAGCGAAGGTGTGTTTTTGAGTATTCATATAGGCAGGCATAAACAGCATCATTTCAATGCCGACAAACGAAATGGCCGAAGCATTAAAGGAATTGAAGACAGGAGAGAAGCCTTCTCCTAAAACTGGACGGAGATTATCTAACTTAAATTCTTGTACACTGAGTCCGTAGGCAATAAATAAGATGATGAGTGTAACAATGAGAATAAAAGGACATAGTCTGGCAAAATCACCAATGCCGCCAATCACGAGATAAAGGCCGACCAAAATAAAGCTGATCATTGTCACGGCTGTCGGCGTGTTTTGAAGCAGGAAGAATTTGACCATCTCCGACATGGCCCTTACTTCATAGCTGGCGACGCCAAGAAAATAAATAATGATCAAAAGGTTGGCGAGAGCGCCAATCCATTTCCCAAGCCCTTCGTTTGTATAGTCATAATAAGAGGAGAAGGGAAGCTTTTTCATCATGAGCACATTCGCAAAAATAAACACAATGTAAATGGCACTCATCAATAAGAGTGCAATCCAGCCGTCAGGTGTAGGCGCAGCCTGAGCCATTGATCTTGGCAGAATCATCATACTTGCGCCTAAAGTGGTATTCGTAATAATGGCACTTGCCTGATAGCTTGTGATCGACTCTTTATGATTGACCATGTCGTTCTCCTTTCTTTTGGTTTTTCAAAGGCAATCGAATGATGGAATTGTCTTCGTTTTTATAGCTGAACACAAAATCTGGTGAGAAGTATGGGGTGCCAAAGCTTTTTTGTCTAGTCAAATGTGTAAGTAGTACGAGCATAAACAGTACAATCCCATATAAACCAAATGTAGCTGCAGTAAACATGGACACAAAGCGGAGCACGCGAAATGACATGCCCATCCCGTATTGAGGAACGGTAAAGGATGCAAGTGCGATGACACTGACAATAATCACCATGATCGAGCTGACAATATGAGCTTGAACGGCAGCCTGTCCAATCACAACCCCCCCAACAAGTCCGATCGTTTGACCAAGCGGATTTGGCAGCCTTAAGCCAGCTTCCCGTAACAGCTCAATGGTCATCTCCATGATGAGAGCTTCCACAATAGGTGGAAAGGGGACATTTTCTCTTGTGCTTGAGATGGAAATGGCTAACGGTGTAGGCAAAAGACCTTGATGGAAGGACACAAGAGCAATATAAATGGCAGATAAAAATAACGTAAGAAAGATGGAAGTAAAACGCAGCAAACGAATGAGAGAGGCAGCGATCCATCTTTCATAATAATCATCAGGTGATTGCATGATCGTAGCGAGGGAAGCAGGCACAATTAACACAAAAGGTGAATGATCGACAAAAATGGCGACACGACCATTATTTAAAGCAGACGCGACTTTATCCGGCCGTTCTGTGTTTTGAATTTGCGGAAAAGGAGAATACACATTGTCTTCAATGAGCTCCTCAAGGACGCCAGAGTCTTGTATATCATCAATGGTGACTTGTTTGAGCCGTTTTTTAACCTCTTTTAAAACAGAAGTGTCAACAGTACCGTCAATGTACATGATGGTCACTTGGGTGTATTTCTTTTGCCCGATCTTCATGTCGACTGTTTTGAGATCAGGGTTTTTCAAGCGCTGTCTTACGAGAGCTAAGTTCGTGTCTAAATCTTCAATAAAGCCAATTTTTGGCCCTCTCACCACTGTTTCAGATGTAGAATCGCCTAAACTACGTTTCTTCGTTCCGTTCGTTTCTAAAATATAAGCGTGCTGAAATCCATTGATTAACACCACACAATGCCCTTGAAAAATGGCACCGACCAATTCTTCAGAGGTCTTCACCGAACGAGTTGTCATCATTGATAAATTGGATTCCAGCTTCTCTTTTGTTAGAGACTCATGATCTTGCAGCAGCAGCTTTAAGAAGGTTTGAATCTGCATGGTGTCGTTCATTTCTTTAATGTATAAATAGTAAACAACCTGTCCGTGAGGTAATGTTTTTTTCTCATGGATCAAATCGTCCATTTCCTTTAACTGCGGGAGAATGACAGAGAGATTATCGTATAAGTGCTCTTTCAATGGAGTCTGATTCAAAAGGATCACCCGCCTCAACATCTTTTTCTTAGCATTACCTGCTTGAAAAAACAATATTCTGTGTTACATTATTTTGTGGTAAAAGAAAGAATGAGGGTTTTGGAGGAAACAAGATGGCACAAATTCGTTTAGCAGGAACAAAAGAGGAGATCGACCGTATTCTACAGTCGTTTGACAAGCATTATGAGGTGACATATACGTCAAAAGATTACGGAAAAACGAACCCAAAATACAAATATTCAAAAGATGTTCGCGTTTATATTGAACTAAAATTAAAATAAAGATAAAATTTTAATTGAAAACGCTTAAAGGATTTTCGTTTTTTGTATAGAATAGAGTTGAGTGATGAAGCTATGGAGGGATACATAATGACGGAATTTAGAATCGAAAAAGATACAATGGGCGAAATCAAGGTGCCAAAGGACAAGTTCTGGGGGGCACAAACACAACGAAGCAAAGAAAATTTCAAAATCGGTTCTGAGAAAATGCCAAAGGAAGTTGTGAATGCGTTTGCAATTTTGAAACGTAGCACAGCGATTGCCAACGAACGTCTTGGTAACCTTGAAAGTGAAAAAGCAGAAGCGATTGCTGCTGTATGTGATGACATCATCCGCGGAAAGTATGACGAGCATTTCCCGCTTGTTGTTTGGCAGACAGGTAGTGGAACGCAAAGTAACATGAACATGAACGAAGTCGTTGCAAATAGAGCAACTGCTTATTTGAAAGATAAAAATAGTGAGTTCAGCATTCATCCGAATGATGACGTGAACCGCAGCCAAAGCTCAAACGATACATTTCCAACGGCTATGCACGTGGCAGCTGTTTTAGCTGTATACAAAAAATTAGTACCTGCTATTGACCAGTTAAGAGCAACACTTGATGAGAAAGCAAAGGCGTATCAAGAGATCGTCAAAATCGGTCGTACGCACCTGCAAGATGCAACACCGCTTACAGTTGGTCAAGAAATTAGCGGCTGGGTTTACATGCTGGATCGTTCGAAAGAAATGATTCTAGAATCAACTGAGAAAATGAGAGAGCTCGCGATTGGCGGAACCGCTGTTGGTACAGGGATTAACGCACATCCTGAGTTTGGACAATATGTCGCTGAAGAAATCAGCCAGCTGACAGGTCAAACCTTCAATTCTTCACCAAACAAATTCCATGCGCTGACAAGCCATGATGAAATTACGTATGCACACGGTGCCCTAAAAGCACTTGCGGCTGATTTAATGAAAATTGCCAATGATGTGAGATGGCTTGCAAGTGGTCCTCGCTGCGGAATTGGCGAATTAATCATTCCTGAAAATGAGCCAGGAAGCTCTATTATGCCAGGAAAAGTCAACCCAACCCAAAGTGAAGCTTTAACAATGATTGCTGCGCAAATCATGGGAAATGATGCAACAATCGGCTTTGCAGCAAGCCAAGGAAACTTTGAGCTCAACGTATTTAAGCCGGTCATCATCTATAACTTCCTGCAATCAGTTGAGTTACTGGCTGACGGCATGAACTCATTCCATGACAAATGTGCAATTGGAATCGAACCAAACCTAGAAACAATCGAGAAAAACCTGAATAATTCATTGATGCTTGTGACGGCACTTAACCCGCACATCGGGTATGAAAATGCAGCGAAAATTGCCAAGCTTGCTCACAAAGAAGGATTAACATTAAAAGAAGCGGCACTTCAATTAGAGCTCTTAACAGAAGAGCAGTTTGAACAGTTTGTCAAACCAGAAGAAATGGTGACACCGAAAGCAAAATAAGAAACCAGGGGCGGCTGCCCCTGGTTTTTTAAATTTAAAGATATGGTGAACAAAATTAAAACCTAGGGGCTGCCTAGGTTTTATAAATGATCCTCTTTCAAAATGCGCAAAAGTGACTCAGATATGGATTGGAGCGGCACGTACAATTTCAGTTGATACAGCATGCCTTTTACGATGACTTGTCTTGGTTTTTGTTTATTGAACTCATTTTCTAAAATGCCGAGAGCTTCAAATAAATCAGGCTCGTCTTTCACTTCATAGTGTTCTTCTGCAAGCTCTCTTAATTCTTTTAACAGAGATTCTGTCAGCGGGTCGAATGACCGTTCATAAATAGGACCAAACCAATCACTCGCTTGATCTACGGAAATGAGCGGACTATCGTTTCGCTTCATCATGCCGCCCATCAAATCATCGATACGGTGAATCATGATTGTGGCAAGCTCTTCAGCCTCTAGCTGAAAATCATATAAAATCGCAAGCTCAAAATAAACGTGACTCATGCCCTCGATCGTCAAACAAAGATCAGCCATATAAGGAATCGCTGCGTCACCATACACCTGTTTAATGTTATCAATGTGAAGCTGGATGGTTGCAAGCCTAATTTGTTTTGCGAGCTGCTGCGTTTCTTCATTCAATGGAAGAGCTCGATCGCTCAGCTGCATTTTAATAAAATCTTTTTGCTGCAAAATATTATCGTAATAGACAGTGAGCTGTTTGCGATAGGCTTCTTTTGGTGTGCCGCCCTCTGTTTGAACCTCATGAATCCGGGTAAATACCTTATCGTAATAGTAATGCAAGATCGAAATGAGCAGTGCTTCCTTTGATTTAAAATAAAGATAAAAAGCACCCTTTGACATATGGCATTCATCCGCAATTTCCTGAACAGACGTTGTATTGTAGCCTTTGCTGGCAAATAATTTCATGCCGGCCTCAATGATCATTTTTTCTTTCTTTTTCAATATGAATGTCATCCTTTCTTACCGAGAGACAAATGTCTGAGGAAACGTGCGCAAAGAGATGTGACTTATCGGTCATAAACGACGAAACTTTTCAAAAATTAATCAGATTGTAACTTGTTTTTTACAGTGTAATTCTTTATATTATAAAGTAAGGTGACCAACTGGTCAAAATATGTGAAAGGATGATGTTCCATGAGAGAAATCGATGATATGATTAGACGCTTGCGAACAAAAGGGATTCAAGTAGAAAAAGTCAAAATGCCGAAAGAAACCACAATTGAAAAGAAATGGATGTATCAAGCTGGTAAGAAGATTAAAGCCACATACCGTGATTTCAATGGGTATTCATTCATCTAAAAAAGACTGCGGTCTAAAACCTACAGTCTCTTCTTTGGAACAGTGATCGTATAACGTACACCTAGATCATCATTTTCAATAGATATGGACGCTTGATGCATTGAAAGGATTCGTTTGACAATGCTTAACCCAATACCGAATTCGCCCTTTTTTCCCTTACTAAAAGGTTCGTATAGGTTGGATAGCATATGTTCTTCAATTGGAGGACCGTCATTCCGAATAACAATGCGGATTTGATCCTCTTCCTGCTTCATATGAATATCAATTTTACTTTTCGCGTAGCGAAGTTGGTTTTCTAGTACATTTTCAAATAATTTGCTCCATTGTTCTGGATCGCCTTCAAGTGTAGCCTCATCATCTAAGTCCACGTTCCACTGCAATTCATTTTTCGACCAGCGTATTCGGTCGACCACTTCCAGCATCGTATTACTCACGAGGAAGGAAGAATGTGCGGGGTGTTGATTTGATAAATAATCAAGCTTTGTTAAGTACAGCAAATCCTTGATTTTCTTCTCAAGCTTTTCTGCTTCACCTTCAATGACTTCCACCGTTTGTTCAAGATCTCCCTTAGGAAAAATACCATCTTTAATGGACTGCGTATAGCCGCGGATGACCATGACAGGTGTCTTTAAGTCATGTGATATATTTTGCAAAAGTGTTCGTTCCGTTTCATCCTTTTGAATGAGTTTTTGTCTCATTTCTTCAATGGTGTGACCGAGCTTGCCGATCTCATCTTGCCGGTCAACGATCACAGGGTCGTCCCAGTCCTCTTGTGCAATCCGCTTCACGTGCTTTTCAAACGCAACGATCGGACGCGATAAGTAGCGGGCAAGCCAAATAGATGGAATCCAGCTCAGTAAAATAACGGTGCCTAAGATCAATATCAGCTGTTTAAACAGCGTAAAGGACAAGTCGTCTCGATAAGAGTCTGGTGCATAGGACAGGAGAATATATTGTGTATTGCCTGTTGATACCTTTTTGATCACAAAAAAGATATGCTGGCCATTGACCTCTTCAGAATAGCGTTTTGTTGCGCTTTTTTGTTTTTTCACAAAGGATTGGACCTTCTCAATAAACGCATGCGGGAAAAACTGTGCCATTTGGTTTAATTCATCAGACGGGATCAGAATGTGCTGAACCGAGCGATTTTCTGGTGTCGACTTTGGCGAGCCGTCTCGGTTCAACGGGTATTCTGTTAGCACTTGCTGCTCATTTTCGATATTTTTATAAATTTCATTCGTGAAGAAGTTGCGTAATGTGTTTGAAAATAAAATGATCAGGACAATCGAAATCGTCAGCAAAATGCCGGAGATCACGACCCAAATTTGAAAAGCGAGTGGTTTGTTCTTCATCCCTTTAGCATCCTATAGCCAAATCCATAGATGGTCTCGACTTTTAAATCAGGCATTTTTTTGCGCAGCCGTCTGACAAGGTCATCGACAACACGATCTGTCCCGAAGTAATCGTGTCCCCAAATCTTGACGAGTATATCTTCTCTGGAAAAAGCATGTCCTTGATGATGTGTAAATAAGAGCAGCAAGTCAAATTCCTTAGAAGTTAAGTTAATGAGCTGATCTCCTTCATACACCTCTCTTACATCCTCATGAATGACATAGGAGGAAACGGGTGTGATACTTTGCTGCTGCGGGGCACCACTGTTTTTATACACAAGCTCCAGCAGCTTTTGCACCCGGATAATCAGCTCCCGCGGAAGAAATGGTTTCGCAATGTAATCACTGCTCCCTAGCTCTAAGCCGAGGACACGATCAATATCTGCATCACGAGCTGAAATGAAAATGACCGGTACGTCAGGTGATGCAGCTTTGATTTCTTTAATGAGTGTGTAGCCGTCCGTATCAGGCAGCATGATATCTAAGATCCATAGATGCGGCGGCTTGTTCATTGCCTCACGTGCCGCTTCTCCGGTTAAAAAAGAGGAGACATTCCAATTTTCACTTTCTAAATATTTGGTTAAAAGTTCATTTAAGTTTTGTTCATCTTCCACTAAATAAATGGTGTACGACAAAGTCTTCCACATCCTCTCAACGTCATTATAACGGGATACAAAGGCGGCATGTCAACAATCACACGCTTTTTTCACAATTTCACATATTCTTCTCATCATTATCCCATAATGTTTGATTATGATAAGCTCAAGGGAAAAAAGGGCATAGACAAAAGGCTGAAGAATAGGTGCTTTTCACCAATGTGCGCACCTTGCTTTTTTTCTATGAATAAGTATTATATAATTTGACATATTGCCATAAAGTATTTTCAATGATCTTGCCATTAAGAGGACATGAGTCCTATCTACACATATGAATGAAGCATGTCATGAAAATGATGCAAAGGAGTGCAAGCGATGGATTTCCGAAAAGAAGATGAAGAGAAAAAGATGAATCATCAAGAAGACGCACATCAAGAAGAAACACATCAAGAGAATGAAAAACAAATAGACGAACCACAAAAAGAGAAAGAACTCGTTTTTCACCAACATGAAAACGAAACATCTGCATCTCAGGAGAATGTGACAAACAGATCTCCTCAAATGATGGATGACCGTGCTTCTAAAAAAGAGAAAAAACGGAAGGCTGCATGGCTGAGCCCGATTCTTGGGGGGATTATTGGCGGAGGTCTTGTGCTTGGCATTACGCCGCTTTTGCCGCAGTCACAGGATACAGCCGCAAACACTCAAACCCAAACAGCGTCAAGTGAACCGGCAACCTCTGATAATTTCTCAACAAAACAAATCACCAATGCCACGAATGTAGCTGATATGGTAGAAGATTTAGAGCCGACCATTGTAGGGGTTTCAAACTATCAATCTACACAAAATTCGTTCGGTCTTAGCGGTGATTCAACAGAAGCAGAAGCTGGAACGGGTTCCGGTGTCATCTTTAAAAAGGATGGCAAGAAGGCGTACATTATTACAAATAACCACGTAGTCGAGGGTGCCAATAAATTAAAGGTCACGCTTTATGATGGGAAAACAAAAGAAGCGAAGCTAGTCGGCAGTGACGTCATGACTGATTTAGCCGTTGTCGAGATTAACGCTGACGGTATTGATAAAGTGGCAAGCTTTGGTGATTCTTCTAAGCTTCGTGCTGGAGACAAAGTAATCGCCATTGGAAATCCGCTCGGTGCGCAGTTCTCAGGTACTGTGACAGAAGGGATTATTAGTGGTGTTGACCGTACCGTTGAAGCGAATACATCATCTGGTACTGTTGAGATGAATGTGCTGCAAACAGATGCAGCGATCAACCCAGGGAACAGTGGAGGTCCACTGATCAATACCAATGGTCAAGTCATTGGTATCAACAGCTTGAAAATTAGCGAAAGCGGTGTGGAATCACTCGGCTTCGCAATCCCAAGTAACGATGTGAAACCGATTGTAGATGAGTTGTTGAAAAATGGAAAAGTCGAACGTCCTTATCTTGGCGTACAAATGATTGACCTTGAGCAAGTGCCTGAAACATATCAGGAAAATACGCTCGGATTATTTGATAAACAAATCGGCAAAGGCATTTACGTAAAAGATATATCAAAAGGATCTCCTGCACAAAAGGCAGGCTTGAAATCTGGAGATGTGATCATCAAGTTTAAAGGAAAAGACGTGGCGAACAGCTCTCAGCTGAAAGAAATTCTTTACAAAGAAACAAAGATTGGCGATAAAACCACAATGACCGTCATTCGTGAAGGGAAGAATAAAAATCTAGATATTACCCTTGGGCAGTCTGAAACTGAATAAATGAAAACAGGTGGATGAAAGGCCCACCTGTTTTTTTGTGCTTATTTTTTTGATGAGAGTGTACGTAAGATGATTTTTTCCCACAAGTTCCAAGGCAAGAGCTGCTTTGCTGTAAATGAAAGTCTAACGCCTTTCCCAACAAGATATCTTAGCTGTTTCAGCTGTTTCTTTTCTGCAAGTGTGACAACGAGCTCCGCGACTTCACGAGGATCTCCGTAGTTTGATTTCTGGGCATCGATATAACCCATCATCTTTTGATAGATGCTTGTGTATTTAGAATCTTCCGCTGGCTGAATCATCTGTTCGTTCATGGAGGTGTTCCAAATATTTGTTTGGAAAGAGCCCGGCTCGATCAAGGCCGCCTGTATACCGAACGAGGCCAGTTCAATGCGCAAGCTCTCTGTATAGCCCTCCAAAGCAAACTTGGAGGATACATATGGAGAAAGTGCGGGCATTCCCATTAATCCGCTGATGCTGCTCATATTGAATATCTTTGCACCGCTTGTCATAAACGGAAGAACCGCTTGTGTCATTTCCATCACACCAAAGACATTCACCTCGAACTGCTGGCGGTACGTGTCAATAGGTACCTCTTCAGCAAAGCCAGCATAGGCGGTCCCTGCATTGTTCACGAGCAGGGTAATGGGTGCATAGGCATCCAGTTTTTTCTTAAATGCTTGAATCGACTGCGTGTCAGCCACATCTAATGCTTCAATATGTATAGATTCGGATAAAGAGGCTTGCTTCATTTCTTCGGCGAGCTTTTTGGCATTGGCGTCCTGCCTGACACCAGCAATCACTGTATAGCCTTGCTTAGCGAGGCGCATCGTGATAAGTTTTCCAAAGCCGCTATTGGCACCAGTCACAATGGCTGTTTTTTTCATCATCCGGTTCTCCTTTTGACGTATATTTTTTGTTTTCATTTACCATAACACACTGTTTAGTTGAATAACGAAAAGAAGCTTGGAGAAGAATAAAAAACGATGATGTGAAATAGGAGGAAACACATGGTGTGTTGGAAGAAGGTGGGACTAATAGGAGTGCTGCTCTTTATGCTGTCCGGCTGTCAATCAATCGAACCGTTACAGCATACAAATGAAGCAGAAGCAGAGAGTTTGTCAGCTGTTCAAATGAAGGAACTGCCATTTCAGCATCTGCACCTGCATGTACAATATGGACATAAAAGTGAATTATACGAAGCCACCTACCGTCAGGCGAGCGGCAAAGAAGAAGCGCTCATTCGAGACCATATGAATGGTGTCCGCTATGAAGGAGAAGAAGCTTTGCGAGAGATGAAGATGAAGCTAAATGATATGTCTATTCCTAGCGCAAAGATGAATGAAGCGTATGTAAATGAACTATTAGCTGCTTTTAATTTAGATGACGATTATCAGCGGATTCAGGTCGATATAAAGCTCGAAGATGGGACAAAACGTACATTCCAAAAGAAGAAGTAAACGAGACTTTCTCATTTTTTAATTGAAAATGATTTTCAAGATCACTTAAATCTGATACACTAAATTGAGATAAGTGATCTTTTCCGTCTATACATAGACGATATTCAATATAAAAAATTTGCATGAGAAAAGGAGCGTTTGAGCGGAATGAGTGCCATTTCTACTGAAGGTTTAAGCTTAGGCTACGGAGAAACAATGATCATAGATGAACTAAATGTATCAATCCCTAAGGGTGAAATCACAGTATTTATTGGCAGCAATGGATGCGGTAAATCCACGCTACTTCGCTCTTTGGCCCGTCTCATGAAGCCAATGGGCGGTTCTGTCCTGCTTGAAGGTCATTCCATTGCAAAATTACCAACAAAGGAAGTAGCGAAACAGCTCGCCATTCTTCCACAAGGGCCAGAAGCGCCAGAAGGATTAACCGTGCATCAGCTAGTGAAGCAAGGGAGATATCCTTATCAAAATTGGCTGAAGCAGTGGTCGAAGCAAGACGAAGAAGCGGTGAATCGCGCACTGAAGTCAACAAAGATGGAAGACCTCGCTGATCGAACGGTTGATTCATTATCAGGTGGACAAAGGCAGCGTGCATGGATTGCGATGACGTTAGCGCAGGAGACGGATATTATCTTGTTAGATGAACCAACGACGTATTTAGACATGACGCATCAAATTGAAATCCTTGACCTTCTTTTTGACTTAAATGAAAAAGAGCAGCGCACGATTGTGATGGTTCTTCATGACCTCAATCTCGCATGCAGATATGCTCATCATCTTGTAGCGATTAAAGACAAGACGATTTATGCAGAAGGTAGACCGGAAACCGTCATTAATTGTGATCTCGTGAAAAATGTCTTTGATATGAATTGCCAAGTGACAACAGATCCTTTATTCGGAACACCATTATGTATTCCGCATGGCAGAGGACGCTGTATTGTGCAACAAGCGCAAGCCGAGACATTTCTTGCTGCAAGATAATCGTATGTCAAAAGCCTGACATCTGTCACTCACAGAGTCAGGCTTTTTTCTGAAAAAGGGAGCGGAAAATGAATGGGAAATGAATTAGACGAAAAGCTTGAAGGCTTGCTTGATAAATATACAGAACTGCTGCTTGGTGAAACGACCGAAGCACTGAAAAAAGATGTGAAACAGTGGGTGATCTACTCGCATATTGCCAAAAACATGCCGCCTTTAGCCAAGCATTTTAACGAAACGTATCCAGAGGCAAAAGAAGAGATCAAAGAAACCATTCAGCGGATCAAACAACTGAATGAAGCTCATCGAGCCAAAAAAGACCGCTAAAAAACTGCCAGCATCATACTGACAGTTTTTCTCTTTATGACATCTGTGATGATCCGTATGGAGATTGATCTGTCAGTGTTTGCTGGAATTTCTGGTGTGCCTGCTGTAGCTTTTGCTGGTCAGCCGCTTCAACAGAATACCAGCCATATCTGAACATGACATCATATAAATGTCTTTGTGTTTTCTGTGTTTCGAGCGCAATTCGCTGAATATCTTGGTAAAGAGATTCATGACTGAATTCATTGAGTGCTGTGTTGTATCCGCTTGTCATATATTTTTCAGTCGACAAGAGATCCGTGACAAAATCACGATCATTCATGTTTGTTGTCGTGGGAACCGGGGTTTGTGGATTCCCGATTTTTTGTTGGTTTTGCTGTTCCATGTTATTTTCCTCCTATTGCATAAAGCCAGTAGACTGGCCTTGCCCTGAGCTGCCTAAATGCTGAAGAATTTGTGTGTAATGCTGATGGTGCATTTGGCCAACTTGATTTAATTCTTGTTTCAATGTTTGGTCCTGACAATGCTCGGCCATAAAATGAGCTTTTTTCATGGCAATCAAATTCCAGTTCAGCATATCCTCTAAGTACAAAGAATCCTTTACTGAAATGACCTGTGGGGGCATATTCATTTGCTGATTGTTCAAGATGTGTTCCTCCTTACGATTTTGTTTCTTTACTGATTCTTTTTATATTGCTGATTTTGACTGGTCTTTTTTCCGCCTAGGTCTGCTTCCTGTGATGGACCTGCGTTTCCTTTTACACTTGCAGCACTTACGCCTGCTTTCGATGGGTTTTTCTTCAAACGAGACATGTGGACATCACCTCCATTCTTACAATTCCCTCTCGTCTTTAATTCATACGCTGTAAAGTCAGGCACATGAGAATGTGTAAATTTTTGAAATCTGCTATTGAACTGTTTCGGAAAATCTTTTAAGATAAAGAAAGAGGTATTGCTTTTTTTTGGACAAAAAATGAATGACTGTTCATTCAAAATGTTTAGGGGGATATTTATGTGCAAACATATTCGCAAGGCGGCTGTCATTGGTTCAGGTGTCATGGGCTCAGGCATTGCTGCACATCTAGCCAATATCGGGATACCAGTAACATTGCTAGATATTGTGCCAAATGAACTGACAAAGGAAGAAACGGCAAAAAAGCGAACGCTTGATCACCCTAGTGTTCGAAATAGATTAAGTCAAGAAGCGATGAAAAAATTGTTAAAGCAAAAGCCAGCACCTCTTACTTCAGCGAAAAACCTATCATACATCACACCAGGAAATCTCACAGATCACCTTTCCTTATTACATGACGCTGACTGGATCATCGAAGTCGTCACTGAAAAGCTCAGCATTAAACAACACGTATTCTCTCTCATCGACGAACACCGCAAAGAAGGCAGCATCGTATCAAGTAATACATCCGGTATTTCTGTTGAAAAAATGACAGAAGGCCGATCAGATGATTTTAAACGCCACTTCTTAGGCACTCATTTTTTTAACCCAGCCCGTTATTTAAAGCTCTTAGAAATCATTCCTATTCAAGAAACAGATCCAGAAGTACTTTCATATATGAAAACATTTGGTGAGGATGTACTCGGCAAGGGCGTTGTCGAAGCGAAAGATACGCCGAACTTTATTGCCAACCGCATTGGGACTTATGGACTTCTTGTCACAGTGCGAGAAATGCTTGAGAACAAATATACAATCGGAGAAGTGGATTCTGTC
Source organism: Bacillus sp. MC1252 (assembly GCF_056838025.1). NCBI lineage: Bacteria > Bacillati > Bacillota > Bacilli > Caryophanales > Bacillaceae > Bacillus > Bacillus sp. MC1252. The sequence goes on along the minus strand of NZ_CM166369.1, from coordinate 2,925,504 downwards.
ACAGGGCCACTCATAGGCAGACCGAAAAGTGCAACCTTCCGTACACTTGATGTGGTCGGACTCGACACATTTTCTCATGTAGCCCGCAATGTGTATGAACAGGTAGAAGGAAAGGAGAAGGATATTTTCCAGCTGCCTGAGTTTATTGAAAGAATGCTCGAAAAAGGGTGGATTGGCAGTAAAGCAGGGCAAGGGTTCTACCAAAAAAACGGGAAGACCATTTTAGAGCTTGATCCTGTGACACTCACATACGGAGAACGGACGAAGCTGAAGGACCCGGGCATTGACATTGCCAAGCAGCAAAAGGGAACAAAAGCGAAATTGAAAGCGCTTATTTATCAAGACGGGCGTGCTGGGCAATTGCTCTGGAATATGACAGCACCTGTGCTTCTTTATTCAGCTCATCTAAAAGGCGACATTGCGGATGATATTCAGTCCATCGATAACGCCATGAAATGGGGATTTGGTTGGCAGCATGGTCCATTCGAGCTGTGGGATGCGATTGGTGTGAACAAAGCCGTCAACCGAATGGAAGCAGAAGGGCATAGCATCCCGTCGTGGGTGCAAGATATGCTTTCAGAAGGACATGACACGTTCTATCAAGAAAATGCCGAAGGAGAGCGTGCATTTTATCAAAAAGGCGCTTATGAACAGGAAGAAGGGAACGACAAAAATATTTCGTTAGCTAGATTGAAAAAGAAACACGATGTCATTTTCAAAAATACGGGTGCGAGCTTGATCGATATCGGTGATGATGTTGCCTTACTTGAATTCCATTCGAAAAGCAATGCAATTGGGCTTGATGTCATTGATATGATCAATCGTGCTGTAGATGAAACGGAAAAGAATTATAAAGGGCTTGTCATCGGTAACCAAGGAAAGAACTTCTGTGTTGGTGCCAATCTTGCCCTAATTTTAATGGAAGCACAGGACGACAACTTCTTTGAAATTGATTTTGTTATTCGCAGGTTCCAGCAGGCGATGATGAAGGTGAAGTATAGTGACCGACCAGTTGTTGCTGCACCGTTTGGCATGACGCTTGGCGGAGGGACTGAGCTTTGTCTTCCGGCAGCCGCTATCCAAGCGTCCAGTGAAACGTATATGGGACTTGTGGAAGCGGGGGTCGGACTGATACCAGGCGGAGGCGGAAACAAAGAACTCTATATTCGCCATCTGCAAGGAGCGAAGCCTTCTGCAACTGCGATACAAGATGCTACGCTGCAAACCTTTGAAGCCATTGCGATGGCAAAGGTATCTACATCAGCAGAGGAAGCGCGTGATATGAAGATGCTCCGCGTGAATGACCGGATCAGCATGAATGGTGATCATTTAATCCATGATGCGAAACAACTCGTTCTTTCTCTTGATGAAGCGGGTTATCGTGCGCCGCTTAAGCAAAAGGTGCCCGTTATGGGGGAAACAGGATACGCAGCGATGGTGCTGGCTGCTGAAAATATGAGATTGTCTGGATACATTTCAGACCATGACATGACCATTGCGAAAAAACTAGCCCATGTCATTTCTGGCGGCAAATTGTCATTTGGTACAGAGGTGGATGAACAATACTTATTAGAGCTTGAAAGGGAAGCCTTTTTAAGTCTTGTAGGAGAAGCGAAATCACAGGCACGCATGCAGCACATGCTCGTTAAAGGAAAACCTTTACGTAACTAGGGGGGAGTCAAAATGAGAGAAGCAGTGATTGTAGCTGGCGCAAGAACACCAGTAGGGAAAGCCAAAAAAGGATCATTAAAACATGTCAGACCTGATGATATGGGCGCATTGTGTGTAAAAGAAACGCTAAAGCGTGCCGGTGATTACGACGGACAGATCGATGATTTGATTATCGGATGTGCGACGCCAGAAGCAGAGCAAGGGTTAAATGTGGCCCGGAATATTGGGGCATTAGCTGGGCTGCCTTATACCGTACCTGCCATCACCATTAACCGCTACTGTTCGTCTGGTCTTCAGTCTATCGCTTACGCTGGTGAACGGATTATGCTGGGGCAGGCAGAAACCATTTTAGCCGGAGGCGTCGAATCGATGTCGCAGGTCCCAATGATGGGTCACTCCATTCGTCCAAACGCTCTTTTGGCAGAGCAAGCGCCTGAATACTATATGAGTATGGGGCATACAGCGGAGCAAGTGGCGCAAAAGTATCAGGTCACACGGCAAGATCAAGATGCTTTTGCGGTGAGAAGCCATCAAAAGGCAGCAAAGGCATTGCAGGAGGGGAAATTTTCAGATGAAATTGTTCCCGTTGATGTGACAGAAAGACGGGTAGGAGAGCAGTATCAATTAGAAGAACATCCATTTACGTTCTCACAGGATGAAGGTGTGAGAGCGGGCACTACAGAGGAGATTCTCTCAACCTTACGACCTGCTTTCTCAACAAAAGGAACGGTGACCGCAGGAAACTCCTCACAAACAAGTGATGGCGCGGCGTGTGTGATGATGATGGATCGCGCGAAAGCATCCTCTCTTTCACTTCAGCCACTTGCTAAGTTTAGAGCGTTTGCTGTTGGCGGTGTACCGCCTGAGGTGATGGGAATTGGTCCGGTTGAAGCGATTCCGCGTGCGCTAAAAATCGCTGGGCTTGAGCTGAAGGACATTGGGCTGTTTGAATTAAACGAAGCGTTTGCGTCTCAGGCCATTCAAGTCATTCGTCATTTAGGGATCGATGAAGAGAAGGTGAATGTCAATGGCGGGGCAATTGCGCTAGGACATCCGCTCGGCTGTACAGGAACGAAACTAACGCTGTCACTCATTCATGAAATGAAACGACGAAACGAGCAATTTGGCATTGTGACGATGTGCATCGGTGGGGGCATGGGAGCAGCGGGCATTTTTGAATTGATCTAAAGGGGGAGAACAGGATGAAAGCAATGGAAGATGTGAAAAAGGGTGGCAGTTTTTTAATTGATGAGACGAATTATGAGCATATCTTTACGCCAGAGGATTTCTCTGATGAACATCAAATGATCGGGAAAACAACAGAGGATTACATTTTACAAGATGTTGTCCCGCATATAGATCAAATTGAAAATCATGAATTCGAGCATTCTGTCAGGCTTCTAAAAAAGGCTGGAGAGCTTGGACTGCTTGGAGCGGACGTTCCTGAGGAATTTGGCGGACTCGGGTTAGATAAAATCAGTTCAGCCATCATTACTGAAAAATTCGCCAGAGCAGGTAGCTTCTCACTTTCCTATGGTGCTCATGTTGGCATTGGTTCTCTGCCGATCGTGCTGTTCGGAAATCAAACGCAAAAGGAAACGTACCTGCCAGGACTCGCCTCTGGAGAAACCATTGCGGCGTACGCACTAACGGAGCCAGGTTCAGGCTCTGACGCACTTGGGGCAAAAACAACCGCGGTCCTGAATGAAGCTGGAACACATTATGTCCTCAATGGGGAAAAGCAGTGGATCACGAACTCCGCATTTGCAGATGTCTTTGTTGTGTATGCGAAGATTGACGGTGAACACTTCTCTGCTTTTATCGTAGAAAAGGATTTTCCAGGTGTCAAAACTGGGCCTGAAGAGAAAAAGATGGGCATTAAAGGATCATCGACGAGAACGTTAATTCTAGAAGATGCCGAAGTGCCAAAAGAGAATTTACTTGGTGAAGCAGGCAGAGGCCATGTCATTGCCTTTAACATTTTGAATATCGGACGCTATAAGCTGGCAGTCGGCACAATCGGTGCGTCAAAACGGGTCATTCAATTATCAGCAGAATATGCGAACCAGCGTAAGCAGTTCAAAACACCGATTTCTCAATTTAGCTTAATTGGTGAAAAAGCAGCTAACATGTCAGCAAAGCTCTATGCCATGGAAAGTGCTGTTTACCGCACAGTGGGGCTATTTGAACAGCGGATGGGTCTATTAAGTGAAGAAGAGCAAAAGGACGGGAAACAAATTGCGCAATCCATTGCAGAATATGCAATTGAATGCTCTCTTTGTAAAGTGCTTGGCTCTGAAACACTCGATTACATTGTGGATGAAGGTGTGCAGATTCATGGCGGATATGGTTTCATGCAAGAATACGAAGTCGAAAGAGCCTATCGTGACTCACGAATTAACCGTATTTTTGAAGGAACGAACGAAATTAACCGTTTACTTGTACCAGGCACATTCTTGAAGAAAGCGATGAAAGGGGAGCTTCCTCTTCTTCAAAAAGCGCAAACCTTGCAGGAAGAGCTGATGATGATGATGCCGGAAGAACCAGGTGATCAGCCGCTCGATCAAGAAAAATATTTGCTCGTCCATGCGAAAAAGATCGCCTTGATGGTGGCAGGCATGGCAGCGATGAAATATGGGAAAGCATTAGACAAAGAGCAAGAAATCCTTGTGAACATAGCAGATATCGTCAATGAACTGTTTGCTGCTGAATCGGCGATCCTGCGTACAGAAAAAGCCATCGCTGCATCAGGCCCAGAAAAGAACGCTCAAAAGCTCGCCTACACACAAATTTTCACGCAGGAAGCCTTTTTAAAGATTGAAGCCCACGCAAAAGAATCATTGATCGCGATGGAAGAAGGAGATTCACTCCGTATGAGTCTGTCAGCCCTTCGTAAACTGACAAGATTCACGCCGATCAATGTCATTGCTAAAAAGCGTGAGGTGGCGAAACGAATCTTTGAAGCAGAGAAATATATCGTGTAAAAACGGTTCGAAAGGTGTGGAGTGTACTCCGCACCTTTTTGTAAGCATACATTTAGGTTTTTAAAATATTTTGTGATAAAATGTTGTCACAATTTGCAGGAGGTGAAAATGGTGGCTTTAGATTTTTACGAATACCCATCTTGCGGTACATGCCGAAAAGCAAAAAAGTGGCTGGAAGAACACAATAAAGACATCAACAGCATACATATCGTCGAAGAGACGCCTGATAAAGAAACCCTAAAAGCACTTTACGAAAAGAGCGGTTTAGAGCTGAAGAAATTCTTTAATACAAGCGGACAGAAATACCGAGAGCTGCAGCTGAAAGATCAACTTCCTGCAATGTCAGAGGACGAGCAGCTCGAATTACTTGCGTCTAACGGAATGCTGATTAAGCGTCCAATTACAACAGACGGCAAACGAGTGACAGTTGGATTTAATGAAGATACATTTAAAAGCGTCTGGAAATGATGTAACTTTCATTCAGATTGTGGTATCTTCAATATAGAAGGAAAGAAAAGACTGGAGGGGTATTGAATGAGCACACCAAAAGATTTACGTTATTCAGAAGAACATGAATGGGTCAAAGTAGAAGGAGATAAGGTGCGTATCGGTATTACGCATTTTGCTCAATCTGAGCTAGGCGATATCGTGTTCGTTGAGCTTCCTGAAGTAGGAGACAAAATCACAGCGGACGAGCCTTTCGGAAGTGTAGAATCAGTCAAAACTGTTTCTGAACTTTACGCACCGATCAACGGCACAATCGTTGAAGTAAACGATGAGCTGGATGACAGCCCAGAGTTCGTCAACGACTCTCCATACGAAAAAGCATGGATGATTGTTGTAGAGCCAGCTGATGCGTCTGAAATCGAGAACTTAATGACAGCTGAGCAATACGAAGAAATGACAAAAGAAGACTAATTCATGTGAAATTGGACACTCTACCTTTATGGGGGGTGTCCAATTTGTCTTTTCAAAAAGAACAGGTGGATATAACAGAGCATGTCACTGGGCGATTCAAAGAAAGCGGCATGGTGCTTTATCATCAAAATGAAGAGATTGGCACGATGATTAGTGAAAATCAATATGAGTTAAAATCGGGTTATTCCTATGATCAAAATCGTTTTTATCGTCTGTCTGATACATTGACCCACGGGGCAGAACAATATGTAGACTGTGACGATGAAAATGGCTGGTGCTAATCACAGTTAAGGCTGCAGTGAGCATAAGCTGCAGTCTTTTTGATGATCAAGTGCCTAATCTTTACAACCTGAATGAAAGATTGTAATCTAAGGAAGAAGTGAATCAACGTCAAAAGGGCCGGGTGATCGTGATGAACGTCGAGATAGAAAAGGTCATCATTGTAGAAGGTAAATCAGACAAACAAAAGCTAAAAGAAGTTATTAGTGAACCTGTTACCATCATTTGCACCAATGGTACGATCAGTACATCGAAGCTGGATCAGCTCGTGGACGATTTATTCGGAAAAGACGTTTACATATTAGCAGACAGTGACGATGCTGGCGACAAACTGCGGAAGCAATTTCGAAAAGAATTCCCTGAAGCACTTCATCTGTTTGTCGACAGAACGTACCGAGAAGTGGCCGCTTCACCGTCAGCCCACATTGCATCTATCCTATTAGCTGCAAACATTGATGTTCATTCCAAATATTTATGAGGGTGGACGTATATGAAAGAGATTGAAGAGCATGAATTGAAGGAGATAGAGGACGATTTATTTCTTTTGTACTTATATACACCGTTTTGCGGAACATGCCAGTTGGCAAAGAAAATGCTGACAGTCGTAGATGCCATGCAGCCGGATGTTCCATTTTACGAGAACAATTTAAACTACTCACCAGGCTTTGCGAAAGCATTTGAAATCGAAAGTGTACCTTGCTTTCTACTGTTTAAAAAAGGTGAGATTGTGCAAAAAGGCTACGCCTTTCACTCAGTTCCATATCTTCATGAAATGATTGAAACCGCTAAATAAAGCGGTTTTTTGTCATATTTCAAGCAATTCATTTGAAAATTTGTCGAGCTATTTATAAAGGACAAGCCGATGTTTGTAGAGAAATGTTATGTATAACCAAATGACAGGGAGGTTATACATGTGGAAAAAGTGAAAACCCATGGAAACGCTGGGCAGCGATTATTGTTAAAGCCGCTGCTCTCCTCATCATCCTTGAAGATTACATTTGAGGCGGAAACTGACTCTTGTACATTGATTGTGGATGAACGTGGTGAAGTGAAGAAACTGCCTGCAATTGAGTTATCGGATCTCATCTTCTATGGTGAGAGGAAAGAAATTCTACAATTATTAGATGGAGACATGTCCTTGCAGCAGCTTATCAGCAGGGGACAAGTCAAAGTCAAAGGCTCATTCCGCGCGCTTCTCAGACTAGAGGCTGTGCTTTGGCTGACGAACGGTTTTTTTCGGAAAATGATAACGTAGTCGTTTACTTGGAAATTAGCGATTTACAGCGTTGACATATCTCGGGTAGCATGATATTCTACGTTAGTAAAAACATGAACATCACATAAAACAACATATTTTCTCTTATTAAGAGAGGTGGAGGGACGTGCCCTATGAAACCCGGCAACCGTCAGCATAGCTGAAATTGGTGCCAATTCACTCAAAGCCGCAACGCTTTGAAAGATGAGAGAAAGGCGTATTTGAAATAAAAGGCCTTTCTGCTTGCGTTGCAGTTAGGTCTTTTTTACTGACTTGGCAGCAGGCTAGAGTCATGACAGCACGAAGAATAAATGAACGTATGTGATGGCAATCTATAGATTCAGCAAGAAAGCAGGTGAGCAGACTGTGATCCATTTACAGAATGTATCAAAAACGTACTACTCAAAAAGCGGAAATGTTGACGCAGTGAAAGACGTCAACTTGGATATTGATAAAGGTGAAATATTCGGAATTATCGGGTATAGCGGCGCGGGCAAAAGCTCTCTTATTCGCCTATTAAACGGTCTGGAGCTGCCAACAGAAGGAATTGTTGAAGTGGCAGGCAATCGGATCAATGAAGTATCGAATGCGAAACTTCGTAAAGCAAGACAGGAAATCAGCATGATCTTTCAGCACTTTAACCTACTTTGGTCAAGAACAGTAAGACAAAATATTATGTTCCCGCTCGAAATTGCAGGTGTTCCGACGTCAAAACGGAGAGCCCGTGCAAATGAACTAATTAAATTGGTCGGTTTAGAAGGGAAAGAAAATGCTTATCCTTCTCAGCTAAGCGGTGGACAAAAGCAGCGTGTGGGAATTGCGAGAGCATTAGCCAATGATCCAAAGGTTCTTCTATGTGACGAAGCTACATCTGCACTTGATCCGCAAACAACAGATTCCATCCTTGATCTTTTGGCCGATATCAATAAACGATTAGGGCTGACAATTGTGCTCATCACACACGAAATGCACGTCATTCGCAAAATCTGTCATCGTGTGGCAGTGATGGAGAATGGACGCATTGTCGAAGAAGGCGAAGTATTACGTGTCTTCAGACAACCGAAGGAAGAAATGACGAAGCGATTTGTGAAACAGCTTGCTGAACCAGAGGAAGCGAAAGAAACAATCGAACACGTCTTAGAGCGAGTAAAAGAGGGTCAGGTGGTACGGTTGTCCTTTATCGGCGATTCTGCCGAGCAGCCGCTGATCACTGAAATCGTTCGATCTTTTGAGGTCGATGTGAACATCCTTCAAGGAAAGATTTCTCAAACGCAGGAAGGCGCGTTTGGAACACTCTTTATCCATATTAATGGAGAAGAGACCGAGGTTGAAAAAGCCATCGCCTATATCCAAAGCAAACAGGTTGAAATTGAGGTGATGACACATGTTTGAGAAATGGTTTCCGAACGTTGATCTAGATGTCATTTGGAATGCAACGGGTGAAACGGTGTACATGACACTCATTTCACTAGCATTTGCTTTTATTATTGGTATCATCCTTGGACTATTGCTCTTTCTGACTAGTAAAGGCGGTCTTTGGGAAAATAAACCGATTAACACCGTTATTGGGGCAGTCGTCAACATTTTCAGATCGATTCCTTTTATCATTTTAATCATTCTTTTATTAGGGTTTACAAAACTAATAATGGGCACTATTTTAGGTCCAAATGCAGCGCTGCCTGCGCTTGTCATTGGGTCAGCTCCTTTCTATGCACGTCTTGTCGAAATTGCACTGCGAGAAGTAGACAAAGGAGTCATTGAAGCAGCACGATCTATGGGAGCTAAAACGTCTACGATTATTTTTAAAGTATTGCTGCCAGAATCACTGCCAGCCCTTATTTCAGGCATTACCGTAACAGCGATTGCTCTAATTGGCTCTACTGCGATCGCAGGTGCAATTGGAGCAGGTGGACTTGGTGACCTTGCCTATGTGGAAGGATACCAATCTGGTAATACAGATGTCACACTAGTAGCCACTGTGTTTATTCTCATCATCGTCTTTATTATTCAAATAATCGGTGATTTGATTACAAATAAAATTGATAAACGTTAAGGGAGGATTTATTCATGAAGAAATTGATTTTAAGTGCACTATTTCTAGCATTTGCAGGCATTTTAGCTGCATGCGGTTCATCTAATAACGCAAGCGAAAGCAAAACCATCACGGTTGCGGCTTCAAAAACACCACATGCCGAGATTCTTGAAGAAGCAAAACCACTTCTAAAAGAAAAAGGCTACGATTTAAAAGTGAAAGTGCTTAGCGATTATAAAATGTACAACAAAGCGTTAGCTGAAAAAGAAGTGGATGCGAACTTTTTCCAACATATTCCTTACTTGAACGAAGAAAATAAATCTAACAAAGATTATAACCTGGTAAGTGCTGGTGCGGTTCACCTAGAGCCTTTCGGTATCTACTCTAAGAAATACAAATCAGTGAAAGATATTCCAAACGGCGGAACGATCATCATGACAAACAACGTAGCTGAACAAGGCCGTATGCTTGCACTTCTGCAAAATGCTGGTGTCATCAAGCTTGATCCAAAAGTAGATACAATCAACGCAACAGTGAAGAACATTAAAGAAAACCCGAAGAACCTAAAGTTCAAAAAAATCGCTCCTGAACTAACAGCGAAAGCTTATGAAAACAGTGAAGGCGATGCCGTGTTTATTAACGTCAACTATGCGATTCAAAATAAATTGAATCCGAAAAATGATTCAATCGAACTTGAGCAAACGAAGAACAACCCATATGCAAACATCGTGGCTGTTCGCAAAGGTGAAGAAAAATCAGATAAGATCAAGACGTTAATGGAAGTTCTTCACTCTGATAAAATCAAAGAATTTATCGACAAAAAATATGACGGTGCAGTTCTGCCTGTATCTGAATAATACGCTACAAAACCTCGCTTTCATCAAAGCGAGGTTTTCAGCATGTAGACAAACCCTCGCATTCGGTGTCAGTCCTGCGTGCCGGTGCTCACGAATGTCAAATTCGCTCCGCTCCAGTACTCGTGCTTCCTAGACTTCAAAGGTTTTCTATCGCGCTGAAAAGAAGACAAAGGGCTAAAATAAAGATCATTTTAGCCCTTTGTCAACAATCTGAAACCTCGCTTACATCAAAGCGAGGTTTTTTGTGTATTTTTTCAAATCTCGCTCATAATAAAAACGTACAAATGACCTGAAGGGATGGAAACAAGATGAACGAACAGCATATGAGCGGATCCATGCAGCAATCACTAACTGATTATAAAACCGCAATGGGTGAATTTCAGAAGAAAATGCCGGTGTTTGGGAAGAAATTCAATGAATTTACAGAGCAGTGCTTCCAGAGCGATTCATTAACGCAAAAAGAAAAACAAATGATTGCCCTTGGCATCAGTATTCATGCACAGGATGAATACTGCATGATTTATCATACAAAGGGAGCGCTCGATCAAGGGGCGACAGAAGAGAATTTGCTAGAGGTCGTCAGTGTGGCGGCAGCGTTCGGAGGCGGGGCAGCCCTTAGCCAAGGAATCACTGTCGTACAGCAATGTATTGATGAATTTGGAGGACATACTCATTAATAGAAGAAAAACATGGTATCTTTCCATCTCGGAGAGTTGAGTGCTTCTCATCCGAGTGTGTGAGAAAATATGCCAGCATAACGCGTTATACCCCTTTTGAGTGAAGCAGCATGCCTTTGATATAATAAAGCTACACTAAAAGAAGGGAATGGTTTATTATTTGTTCGGACCAGAGTACACTGGGATTGGATTATACCGCCGAGATGGAAAAGGCCATGCATAAATCTCATGGCATGAGCTATGCAGAGTATGAAAGAGACCATGACTTACGGATGAAAGTGGAATATAAACGAGAGCAGTCCTATCGAGATGAGAAAAGGCAGCTTGCAAAAATGAATATACGAGGCTATTGATAGCTAAGGGGCGGGGAGAACAGTTTCCCGTCCTTTCTTTATGGAAACAGTCTTTTTGACATAAATCCTTTTATCCACCTGCATTTTTTGTTAGAATTTTGAGAGCATCCTCTCACGCATATCGTGAATGTGTTGTATTCAGTTTTAATTTGTTATAAAATTAGAATGAGAATAAATTGAGAATAATGATTATTTTGGAGGTATCGATATATGACTGCTTCGACATTAACAATTAAGGACTTGCACGTTGAGATTGAAGGGAAAGAAATCTTAAAGGGTGTAAACCTCGAGATAAAAGGTGGAGAATTCCACGCAGTAATGGGACCAAACGGTACAGGTAAATCTACGTTATCTGCTGCAATTATGGGTCACCCGAAATATGAAGTAACAAAAGGCAGCATTTTGTTTGATGGCGAAGATGTACTTGAAATGGAAGTAGATGAGCGCGCACAAGCGGGTCTTTTCCTTGCCATGCAATACCCATCTGAAATCAGTGGTGTCACAAATGCGGACTTCCTTCGTTCTGCCATTAACGCACGCAGAGAAGAAGGCGAAGAAATCTCACTTATGAAATTCATCCGCAAAATGGACGAAAACATGGAGTTCCTTGAAATGGACCCAGACATGGCGCAGCGCTACCTTAACGAAGGTTTCTCAGGCGGGGAGAAAAAACGTAACGAAATTCTTCAATTGATGATGATTGAACCAAAGATCGCCATCCTTGACGAAATCGATTCTGGACTTGATATCGATGCCCTGAAAGTGGTTTCTAAAGGAATTAATAAAATGCGCGGCGAAAGTTTCGGCTGCTTAATGATTACTCACTATCAGCGTCTGCTGAACTACATCACACCAGATCATGTCCATGTGATGATGCAAGGACGTATCGTGAAATCTGGCGGACCAGAGCTAGCGCAGCGTTTAGAAGCAGAAGGCTATGACTGGATTAAAAAAGAGTTAGGAATTGAAGACGAAACTGTTGGTCAAGAAGCGTAAGCGTTAGGAGGATTATTGATGACATTAGAAACGAAATTATCAGTAGATCAAGATTATGTCAAAAGCTTCTCCGAGAAGCATCAGGAACCGGCATGGATGAGTTCCCTTCGCTTACAGGCTCTTGAAAAAGCAGAAGATCTCCCAATGCCAAAGCCTGACAAAACGAACATTTCAAAATGGAATTTAACCAATTTCAAACAGCATACAGTCGAAAGTGCGCCATTTGGATCACTAGAAGAGCTTCCAGAAGAAGTGAAATCGCTGATTGATCTAGATGACACAGACAAGACGGTCTACATTCAGCGTGATCAAACGCCAGCATACTTGTCTCTTTCAGCTGAAGCAAAAGACAAAGGTGTGATCTTCACTGATATTCATACAGCGATCCGCGAACATGGAGATCTAGTGCAGAAATACTTCATGACTGATGCAGTGAAAGTAGATGAGCATAAACTAACAGCTTTACATGCTGCTTTAGTCAATGGCGGAGCTTTCCTCTATGTACCGAAAAATGTGGAGCTTGAAGCACCAATTCAAGCAGTCTACCTTCATGAAAATGACGAAACGACTTTGTTCAATCATGTCATCGTCGTAGCGGACGATCATAGTGCTGTCACATATGTAGAAAACTACATTAGTATTGCAAAGCCGGAAGAAGCGATCTTCAACATCGTTTCTGAAGTATTCACAGGAGCAAACGCTCGCGTCACATACGGAGCAGTAGATAACCTTGCAGAAGGTGTCACAGTGTATGTGAACAGACGCGGTATGGCAAATGGCCGTGACAGTAAAATCGAATGGGCGCTTGGCCTGATGAATGATGGAGACGTAGTGTCTGAAAACATCACAAAGCTCATGGGCGACGGTACATTCGGTGATACGAAATCAGTTGTTGTCGGCAGGGGCAATCAAACGGAAAACTTTACAACAAGCATCATCCACTTCGGTAAAAACTCTGAAGGGTATATCTTGAAGCATGGTGTCATGAAGGATCAAGCATCCTCTATCTTTAACGGAATCGGTAAAATTGAGCATGGCGCAACGAAGGCAAATGCAGAGCAGGAATCACGTGTCCTCATGCTGAGTGAGAAAGCACGCGGTGACGCAAACCCAATTCTATTAATTGATGAAGATGATGTAACAGCAGGGCACGCTGCTTCTGTTGGGCGTGTAGATCCAATTCAATTGTATTACCTCATGAGCCGCGGGATTTCCAAAGAAGATGCAGAAAGACTTGTCATTTATGGCTTCTTAAATCCAGTTGTCAAAGAACTGCCGATTGAAGGAGTTAAAAAGCAGCTCGTTTCTGTGATTGAAAGGAAAGTAAAATAATGAATATCAAAGACGTTCGTGAGCAATTTCCAATCCTTCATCAGCAAGTGAACGGACATGATTTGGTGTATTTGGACAGTGCAGCAACTTCTCAAAAACCAAGAGTGGTCATTGATGCAATGAATGAGTATTACCGGTCTTACAACTCGAACGTCCACCGGGGTGTTCATACCCTTGGCACAAAAGCAACGGACGCATACGAGGGTGCGAGAGAGAAAGTTCGTGCATTCATCCGTGCTTCATCTGTCCAAGAAATTATTTTTACTAGAGGTACAACAACGGCGTTAAACACAGTGGCGATCAGCTATGCTAGAGCAAACCTCAAAGAAGGCGATGAGATTGTCATTACGCACATGGAGCACCATGCGAATATCATCCCTTGGCAGCAAGCAGCAAAAGCAACTGGCGCCACATTGAAATATATTCCGTTACAGGAAGACGGCACGCTATCGCTTGAAGATGTGAAGCAAACGATCACACATCAAACGAAAATCGTCGCTGTCACACACGTCTCAAACGTATTAGGAACCATCAACCCGATTAAAGAAATCGCCAAAATTGCGCACGATCATGGTGCAATCATTGTCGTCGATGGTGCGCAAAGCACCCCGCACATGCAAATTGATGTTCAGGATCTAGATTGTGACTTTTTCGCATTCTCTGGGCATAAAATGTGTGGACCGACTGGTATCGGTGTGCTTTACGGGAAGAAGGACCTTTTGAATAATATGGAGCCTGCTGAGTTTGGCGGTGAAATGATCGACTTTGTGGATCTGTATGATTCCACTTGGAAAGAGCTGCCGTGGAAATTTGAAGCGGGAACACCGATTATTGCAGGAGCAGTTGGACTAGGAAAAGCGATTGATTTCTTAAATGACATCGGGATGGAGGAAGTCAGCCGCTATGAGCATCAGCTTGCCACTTATGCGCTTGAGCGCTTTAAGGAGCTTGAAGGTGCGACTGTTTATGGACCGCAGCACCGGGCTGGACTTGTGACGTTTAACTTAGACGACGTCCATCCGCATGATGCGTCAACTGTTCTGGATACGGAAGGTGTCGCCATTCGTGCTGGACATCACTGTGCACAGCCGCTTATGAAATGGCTTGGTGTATCAGCGACTGCAAGAGCAAGCTTCTATCTGTACAATACAGAAGAAGAGATTGACGAGCTCATCGCAGCGCTCCGTAAGACAAAGGAGTATTTTACGAATGTCTTTTAATGTAAACTTAGACACACTGTACAGACAAGTGATTATGGATCATTATAAAAATCCGAGAAACAAAGGTGTGTTAAACGACAGCATTGTCGTCGATATGAACAACCCAACGTGTGGTGACCGCATTCGTCTAACGATGAAAATCGAAGACCAAAAAGTCACTGATGCGAAATTTGAAGGAGAAGGATGCTCTATTTCTATGGCATCTGCCTCTATGATGACGCAGGCGATTAAAGGGAAAGATATTGAAACAGCTTTGAAAATGTCTCAGATTTTCTCCGATATGATGCAAGGAAAAGAATACGACGATTCCATTGATCTTGGTGACATTGAGGCGCTGCAGGGAGTGGCAAAATTCCCAGCGCGCATCAAATGTGCAACACTATCCTGGAAGGCGCTTGAAAAAGGCGCATCTGCCGAAGATAACGGCAAATCATAAGATTGGAGTGAAAATGGATGGCTAAAAAAATGCCAGATGTTGGTGAATATAAATACGGCTTTTCTGATAAAGACGTTTCCATTTTCCGTTCAGAGCGCGGACTGACAAAAGAAATCGTTGAAGAAATTTCTCGTATGAAAGAAGAGCCTCAGTGGATGCTCGACTTCCGTTTGAAATCTCTTGAGCACTTTTACAACATGCCGATGCCACAATGGGGCGGAGATTTAAATGCATTAAACTTTGATGAAATTACGTACTACGTAAAGCCATCAGAGCGCTCTGAGCGTTCTTGGGATGAAGTACCAGAAGAAATCAAACAAACCTTTGATAAGCTTGGTATCCCAGAAGCAGAGCAAAAGTACTTAGCAGGTGTATCTGCTCAGTATGAATCTGAAGTTGTGTACCACAATATGAAGCAAGACCTTGAAGACCTAGGGATTGTGTTTAAAGATACAGACAGCGCATTAAAAGAGAACGAAGACATCTTCCGTGAGCACTGGGCAAAAGTCATTCCGCCGACGGACAATAAATTTGCTGCGCTCAACTCGGCTGTATGGTCTGGTGGTTCATTTATCTACGTACCAAAGGGCGTAAAAGTAGATACACCACTTCAAGCATACTTCCGTATCAACTCTGAAAACATGGGTCAGTTCGAGCGTACACTCATCATCGTGGACGAAGGCGCGCATGTGCATTACGTAGAAGGCTGTACAGCACCAGTTTACACAACAAATTCACTTCATAGTGCGGTTGTTGAAATCATCGTGAAAAAAGGCGGCTACTGCCGTTATACAACGATTCAAAACTGGGCAAACAACGTCTTCAACCTTGTGACGAAACGTACAGTATGTGAAGAAAATGCGACAATGGAATGGATTGATGGAAACATCGGTTCTAAGCTGACAATGAAATATCCAGCAGTCATCCTAAAAGGTGAAGGCGCTCGTGGTATGACATTAAGTATTGCCCTAGCAGGTAAAGGTCAGCACCAAGATGCAGGTGCGAAAATGATTCACCTTGCACCAAACACATCTTCAACGATCGTATCGAAATCGATTTCGAAACAAGGCGGTAAAGTCACATACCGCGGAATCGTTCACTTCGGACGCAAAGCAGAGGGCGCACGCTCAAACATCGAGTGTGACACACTCATCATGGATAACAAATCAACATCTGATACGATCCCTTACAATGAAATCTTAAACGACAACATTTCATTAGAGCACGAAGCGAAGGTATCAAAAGTATCAGAAGAGCAACTATTCTACTTGATGAGCCGCGGAATTTCTGAAGAAGAAGCAACAGAAATGATCGTCATGGGCTTCATCGAGCCATTCACAAAAGAACTGCCAATGGAATACGCCGTTGAAATGAACCGTCTGATTAAGTTTGAGATGGAAGGTAGTATCGGGTAATACACCTGAAACGCCTGATATATAGGGGTTTTAGAGGTTTTGAAAGAATAATGAAAATCGGTCGAGCCGAAAACGTGCCGATTTATATTTTATCTTTTGTAGAGGAGGCGAACTTTTATAGTTCGTCTTCTTCTATTTTCTCAGAAATATCTAAGTAAGTATCAGAAGTTGTTTTAATTGTTTTATGCCCTAATCTGTTGGAAACAATTTTAAACTGGCTCCTGATTCCAAAGGTAAAACTGCATGAGTATGTCCTGAAACAATGCTTTCCTTTATAATCTACCCCAGCTTTTTTACAATACTTTCACGTACTGTAGAAGGCGTTAAATAAATGCCAAGATAATTTTGAAAGATGATATTATCACTATTTTTATTAAATGATTTATTACTTAATATCATTTCGTTCTGTTTCAACTTGAATTTTTTAAGTTCTTTTAATACTGCATCAATTATTCCTATAGTGCGATAAGATGATGTGCTTTTTTTGGTTGTTAAAGTCACTTTATTGCTGTTATCCGGCCTAACCTGTCTTTCAACATTCACTTTATTATCTTCAATATCCCACCACTTCAAAGCTAACGCCTCGCTTATACGCAAGCCTGTTTCGCTCAAAAAGTACATAAGCATATAATACAATTGATAATCTATGCATCGTTGGTATTTATAGGTTTTTATGTAATCGAGTATTTGTTTTAATTCATCCAAACTAAAATTTTTTACTTCATCTTTATTTAGCACAACATTATCTTTCACTAAAACCTTTAATCTATCAGATGGACAGTACGTGATTATTTTCAACAAGTAGTCGATAAAAAGGTGATTGATAAATCTTGGTTGGAGAAAATTCGATAATAACACTATGACAAGTGGTGATTTTGAGGGATTTAAAATTATCATTTTACAACGAAGTAAATACGTGAAGGTTTAATTACAATGGATATTAAAAAGACTATAATATCTAATTGAAACTTAAAGTATATACAATTTGAATAATGTCAAATGACCGTTTAGTAGGGTTGTATATTACCATTCAACAAAGACGTAATAAATAAAGTAAGACCAAGATAGCTTAATTGCCATCTTGGTCTTATATGCACAAATTTAAATATATATTTAAAAGTATTTTTTCTAAATATGTACTAACAAATTAAATCCAATCTATTTCTAAAGTAAAGTATGATGCGCCAATACGAGGTTTTGTATCTACTACTTCAATATAATTCCAACCATAAGTTAGATTCTCAGCAAGTACAAAATTGTGAAAGTCTGAACCAACTTGGATAAATTTCCCGTTTAATATGCTCATTTTATGTGAATGCTCACTTTTAAGTATTACACCGAGATCTGAATAACCATCAAAATAAAATTTAAAATATTTAATAGGGTTAGATCTGTAGGTAGAGTACCTAACGTTACTTCTATTTTGTAGTTCAATAGCTTGATCATGAATACTGCTAGATGTATTCATGATAGTAGAAAGAGTTTGATTTTGATTGTGGTTTTTTGTTTCAGCAGCAGATACATCATCAGTTATTCCACTAAATAATCCTAGGGACATAATGGGAACGAGTAATAATTTTTTCATAAACAAAAACCTCCTATAGTTAGAAATATATTGAAATATTATGATAACATAGATATTTTTAGTTATCAAACCAATTATTAGTTTTATTTAATGGGTATATATGCCAATGAAACCCTTAAGACACAGGTAGAGGTATTGTTGATTAGTCATCAAAATAAATAACCAGGCGCTCATGAAAGTGAAAACTGATATTATCCCCTCTAAGTAGACAGTGTAAAAAGCCCAAGAACATATCTTGGCTGTTACACTATACTTGGAGGGGATTTTTTATGGCGAGAAAAGGACAACACTTTCAACACTATACGAAAGAATTTAAGATGAAAGCTGTCAAAATGTACGAAGAAGGAAATAGAAACTATCGCTCATTATCTGAAGAATTAGGTCTCCGAAGTTCCACTCAGCTAAAAAGTTGGGTCAGAAAATATCGTGAAGGACAATCTTTTGAAGACCAAAGAGGAAAAACATACAAAGTCAGAAAATCCTTTTAGTGGACGTCCTAAATTAACGTTTAAAAGTGTGGAAGAAGAAAGAGATTATTTAAAGGCACAGGTAGAATACTTAAAAAAGCGTTATCCAAATCTTCACGGGGAGGACGGATTCTGAAGACTGCACGGTTTGAAGCTGTTCATGAATTAAAGGGCCTTTATCCGTTAACATGGCTCGTCTGTATCGCCAAAGTATCACGATCTGGGTACTATAAATGGCATAAGAATCAAAGAATGCGAATGGAACGGCAACAGAAAGAACAACTCTTAAAAGAACACCTCATGGCCATTCATCATTCACGTCCCTTCTATGGCTATCCTCGGGTGACAATCGCTTTAAAGAAAGAAGGATTTCACATCAATCATAAGCGTGTCTACAGGCTGATGAAAGAAATGAACATCCAATCAATCATTCGAAAAAAACGGCGGTATTTTGGAAGAAAGGCTTCAGTTGTTCAACCAAACAGACTAAACCGAGAATTTAAAACGAATCAATACAATCAGTTATATGTCACTGATATTACCTATATTGCTTGCCAGCATCGCTTCTATTATCTTTCAGCTATACAAGATCTGTATAACAATGAAATCGTCGCATGGAAGCTGTCAAAACGAAATGATCTTGAACTGGTCATGAAGACCTTGGAGAGTTTGACATCCGAACGGGATGTCAAAGGAGCTGTACTTCATTCAGATCAAGGATTCCAATACACAACAAAAGCATATCAAAAGCGACTAGAAAACGTTGGTTTAAAGGGCAGTCATTCACGAAGGGGAAACTGCCTGGATAATACCTGTATCGAATCATTTTTCTCTCATCTCAAAACAGAGAACGCTTACTTTTCTTCGTGTCAAACGGAAGTAGAGCTTCATAAAAGCATAGAAAAATACATTCAATTCTATAATCACGATCGATTCCAGAAAAAATTAAACCAGTGTGCTCCGGTAGAATACCGTCACACACTGGCAGCTTAGGCTTTTTATATTTGTCTACTTGACAGGGGTAAGACCAAAGTTTTTGGTCTTTTTTTGAAAAGAACGGAGGTTAAATCCCACTTGGTGAGTAAAACTCATTAAAGGCTTTAGACATATCGTCATATGCAGATTGTAAGATAGCATCTTGATCTAAAATGGCTGTCCCTTGTGCCCGAACAATATGGAACTGATTGAAGCCCATGATTTCTTGGAACATTTCTTTTAAATAATGATGTGAAAATTCCAGAGGTGTGTATCGATCGTTATTTGTGAAAATTGAGCCGCTTGCTTGAAGCAAAAGTACACGATAATCGTCAGTCATCAGCCCAACTGAACCGTCTTCTGTATATTTGAACGTTTCTCTAGCAATAAAGATATTATCTATATAATCTTTCATTCGTGAAGTCACATTGAAATTATGAACAGGTGACACAATCACGATTCGATGATGTGCTTTGAATTGAGACAATAAAGCAGAGGAAGCAGCAGCGATGTTTTCTTCGGTAGCTGTTAATGTTTGTTCAGATGCTTGTTTATCCCAAATACGTAGCAGTTGGTCTTTTTCGATACGAGGAATTTCTGTTTCATGTAAAGGTAAAATTGTTGGTTCTTCATGAGGGAATCTTTCTTTAAACTGTTCTAAAAATAGTGTTTGCAGTTTGTTTGAATAACTTTCTCGATGAGTGAAATCAGGGTGCGCATTAATGATTAATGTTTGCATATACATGCTCCTTTTCTTTTGATAAACTGAGTATAAAATATAAAGGTGACAAAACATGTCACCTTTTTTAAAAGGAAATTCAAATGAAAAAATCAGAACGATTAAACCAAGAGCTTATTTTTTTAAGTGATAAATACTCATTTCAGTTAAAGGATTTAGAAACCGAATTTGGCATATCTAAACGTACGGCTTTGAGAGATATGGAAGAGCTAGAGTCCATGGGTTTAGCTTTTTATGTTGAAAATGGAAGACATGGGGGATATCGACTTGTGAAACAATCTCCATTGGTTCCTATTTATTTCAATATCGATGAAGTTCAATCTATTTTTTTCGCGCTTAAAGCGCTAGACCTAGTGTCAGCAACACCATTTAAAAAATCATACTCACAAATTCGTCAAAAACTGTTTGCCACAATGTCTGTTGAAAGAAAACAAAGGATCACGGAGACTTTGGATTTTATTCACTATTATAATGTCGCACCAGTTAGTGAACAAAATCATTTGGAATTGATTTTACAGGCGATGATGAAAGATCAAATCGTGAAGATGACTTACACTCAAAATGAAAATAAAAGGATCAGGCTGCAATTTCTGGAGTTGTTTTATCGAAATGGGATTTGGTTCACTCAAGCATATGATGTTCAAAATAAAAAGTGGGGCATCTATAGATGTGACTTTATGAAGGACATGATGATTGAAGAAGAAGTCAGAGACACCTTTACGAAGGAAGAATTAAAAGAACTGCAGCTCGAGTACGAAAAAACTTATCATGATATCTCATTTAAATGTCGATTAACGGAACAAGGAAAAGAAAAGTTTTTGAAGAATCATTACCCAAATATGAGATTAGAGATCATTGATGATACTCCTTATATTGTGGGTGGATACAACCAAGAAGAATTATCGTATATGACGCACTATTTAATCTCATTTGGGAAACATGTGAAAATTGAATACCCAGATGAATTAAAAGAAAGTTATTTGAATCAATTGCAAGAAATGATTGATCAGTATTGAAGTGTTGAACTGATAGTATCTGAATGACTAAAACTTAACATAATATTAAAAAGGCGAACTGCAGGAATTCGCCCTTTTTTCTATTATTTCGCCGCCTGAAATGTATTTGTCTTCGATTTGTCATTGACCTTCCCATACGTCAGCTGACGCCAAATAAATTCCATCGGTCCATACTTAAACCGCTTTAACCAAAACGTACTGAAAAGCACAAGGAAGACATACACGCCAATGCTAATGAAAAACGTACCAGCCGGCTGAAGATGATCGACAAGCCCCGCTCCATATTTTAGAAATAGCAAGGTTCCAATGATCGAGTGAAGCAAGTAGCAGGTTAGTGACATCCGCCCGACTTTGGTAAATACCATCAAAGCACCTCGCAGCTGAGGAACGTGTAGAAATAGCATCGCGAGTGTACTCATATAAAACATACTACCAGTTAATCCCCCGTTTTGTTCAAGGGCAGAAATCGTGTTCATCCAGAGTGCATTTTCAAAAGGATTGACCGCCGTCATGATCGTACTGCCTTGTGTAATGAGAAAAGCGATTGTACAAATGATCCAAATGCGATTCCAAATTGCTTTTTTCGCCTCCATGTTTTTGAAAAACTCCATTTTCACAAAATACACACCAAGTAAAAACATGAAGAACATAGAATAGACAGTGAAAAATGAACTGGAAGCCATCGTCACCATATCAGCCCACCTGTCTCCGATGGATGCTAAATAATTCAGACTGTTGTGGCTGTTCAGCTCGAAATCAGCAAAATCGGGCTTGCCTGATGATCCTGTACTGATGGTATTGAGCAGCATCGTGAAAAAGGGTGTGAGCAATTGAATCACAAAGAGTGTGATCAGCCAGTTTCGGATGGTTTTGGCTGTGCGTTTGTAAAAGAAAAGCAATAAAAAGCCAGTGACTGCATAATAGGCCAAAATATCACCAATCCAAACAAAAGTTAAATGCAGAAGGCCAAACCCTAAGAGAATGGTTAACCTGCGGGCAAACAGCTTGTTCGGACTGTCCACCTTCTGAGCAGCTCGATCCATAAAAATCATAAAACCAACCCCGAATAGGAAGGAAAACAACGTAATGAATTTCCCTGAGGCAAACCAATTCACCACATTGTGAAAGACATCATTTGACTCCATGTCGAATCCCTTCGCAGAATCCACGATCAAAAAGTAATTGACCAAAATAATCCCCATTAAGGCGAATCCACGTACGATGTCCAAGAAATGAACCCGTTCCCGCAGACTCATCGGTTGTCCATGTTCTACTTTGTTTGCATTCATATCAATGCTCCTTTTCCTGTTATGATAGATGAGATTTGGATCTAATGATTGATCCTTACAATGAATCAATATACAGACCAATTCTTAACCATTTATGAAGATCCAATTTTTTGAAAAGAAATGTGACGAATTGATGGCAAAACCACATTTTCATAAACTGTTAAGATTTATACGGTATCTTTTCACGTAGCTAGATGATATATAGTAAAGGCATAGGAGAATGAACATCATGAAGCTAGAGGTGAACGAGACATGACCCATCGAATATTAGTCGTAGAGGATGATCAGGATATTGGAGACCTTTTGCAGGAATCCCTTACACGTGCAGGATATGAGGTGCTAAGAGCGATGAATGGCGAGCAAGCATTAAAGCTTGTGAACGATTCGCTCGATTTGGTGATGTTGGATGTGATGATGCCAGGCATCTCAGGCATCGAAACGTGCCAGCAGATGAGAGCCTCCTCTAACGTCCCCATTCTATTTCTGACAGCCAAATCAAGTACATTCGATAAAACCGAAGGATTACTTGCTGGCGGGGATGATTATATGACAAAGCCCTTCTCAGAAGAGGAGCTTCACGCTAGAGTGATTGCTCAATTACGCAGATATACAATCTACCAGGAAAAGAAGGAACAGGAAGAGACCTTTCTCGTTGGGGGCAAGCTGAGGGTGAGCGAAGAATTTAACGAAGTATGGAAAGAAAGTCAGCAGATTAAGTTGTCTGATCTAGAATATCGTATTTTGAAGCTGCTCATGAGCAGGCGAAACAAAATATTTTCAGCCCAAAATATTTATGAGAGTGTGTGGGGACAGCCTTATTTTTATTGTTCCAACAATACGGTAATGGTGCATATTCGAAAGCTGCGTGCCAAAATTGAAGACGACCCGGCTCGTCCCGTGTATATCAAAACGGAATGGGGGAGAGGATATCGGTTTGGCACATCGTAAATATACGCTAGCCAAAAAGCTGGCACTGCTGATTTTGACAGCTGCGGTCGTGAGTGGGATTGTCTTTTTGACACTGCAAAAAATCACCAATGATCTGATCGATGGATATTTGAGTTCGGATGAGTATTACGAGGAGGAGTCAGCCAGGTACATTCAAAAATTCAGCGGCTACGTGTCAGAGCATGATCTGTCTTCAACAGACCGAAAAGCGTTTGGTGAGTGGGTGAAAAAAGAAAATTACATTAATCTCACCATCTTCAAGGATCAAGTGCTGCAATATGATTCCATTTACTCCGCTGCCGATGAATCGGCATATGGAAAAGAAAAAGTGACGCAGTACGCTCAGCAGCATTCGTATCCGGTTCAGTTCAGCGACGGTGAAGGCCGTGTCATGGTGGACGGCTTCTACTCATCTCGATATCACGATCTTGCCTTTACACTAGAGCTGCTCGGTGCGACGCTCATTTTTCTCATCATTGTTCTACTTGGCATTCGCAAAAGTCTACGCTACCTGCAAACGATCCATCAAGAAATTCATATTCTTGAAGGCGGCGAGTTGGACTACGAGATAACTGTAAAGGGTCATGATGAATTAGCCATGATTGCAAAGAGCATTGAGGATCTGCGAAAAGCTTTTCTAGACAAGCTTCAAGCCATCGACGAGCTGCAGGAAGAGAGCCGCAGTTTGGTCACCGAAATGTCGCATGACATGCGGACACCGCTGACGTCGCTGATGATGAATCTGGAGTTTGCGAAAAAAGAGGAGGATGGACAGGACACCCGCAAAGATGACTATATAGCCAATGCCTATGGAAAAGCACTGCAATTGAAAAATCTGTCTGACAATCTGTTTGCCTATTTTCTGCTTGATAAAGAACATGAACCTGAGCTTGAGACCGTTGCAGTCAAAGAGGTGATTTATGATCTCTTATCAGATCAGGTGGCGATCTTGCAGCAAGAGACATTCAAGGTTCATCTTTTAGGAGAGCTGCCTGACAGCTATATTAACGTGAATGTCGAGGAACTTGGCCGAGTGTTTGATAATCTGATGTCCAACATACTGAAATACGCCGATCCGAAAAAAGACATCAATCTCACGTTTTTATCCGATCAAGAAGTCTTTGAGATTCATGTGAGCAATGCGATAAAAGAGACAAATGGCACACAGGAAAGCACTGGACTTGGTGAACGAAGCATGAAACGAATGATGTCCCGCATGCACGGGCAGTTTGAACGGATAGAAAAGAACGCTGTTTACTATATCGTGCTGCGATTTTGGCACATCAAAATATAGACGACAAATGAATAACATGGAATGGAGAGACAATCTAATGAAACGATTCAACAACTTCCAAAAGGTACCCGATCTCTTGCAAGGTCTTCTGAATATCTGTCTATTCTTTCTGGCCATTGCATTAAGCGTCCTCTTAATTAGTGAAACTTGGTATATTGTCCAATTCGTCTACAAGAATGTGGCCAACAAAGGAGAAAGCTATTATGAAATGCTTGGTGAGCTGCTGATCTTCTTTATGTACTTTGAGTTTATTGCCTTAATTATTAAGTACTTTAAATCAAACTTTCATTTTCCGCTTCGCTATTTTATTTATATTGGAATCACAGCCGTCATCCGTTTGATCATCATCGATCATGAAGAGGCTGTATCGACGTTCTGGTGGGCGCTGACCATTCTAGCCATGACGTGTGCACTCTTTATCGCCAATAAAAGACATTCTGCTCAAGACCATGAGGAAGTGAAGTGAGGAAAGAAGACGAATGGTTACCGTTCGTCTTTTTTGCTGGTTCTCAATTCATATGTAAAACAGAAATTCATCCTACCGAACAATGCCTCTTCTCGTTCACACTGGTTCCCTGTGCAAGGATATTTACGTGCTGTTGAATTTACGAGCATCTGGGAGAAAGAATTCGTGAGCATCATTATTATGAATATCCGAAGATGAATCACGTTTTCCCGTTTTCCCGAAGCAAAAAAAGCGTTAAAACAAATTGTCGCTATTATTCAAAGCAAGACCTTTCCTTTGCGATATTACTTAATTCATTGTGATTGACCTATCTAATTCTTACCTAAAAGAAACACCGATATAAGAAACGTTGCTAAAGATCACAACATTCCCTTATCAGTGTTTTTACTTTATGGATGATACTTTAGCCCTCGTAATAAGCATAGAGTCCAGAGCTGCCTTTAAAATACCATTTCACTCCGCTTGCATCTGTGAAAGAGTTTGCAAAAATAGCTGTGTCGGAGTACATACATAAGTAAGGCTTGTTTGATTTTCGGAATTTCCTTAAAATTTCATCAGGGCAGGATGTGACGTAAGCACTTGTACGTGCAACGCCATCTGTTGTACTGTCTGTTGTTGAAGTAGCGCTAGCTGTTGGAACATACGAAGAAAGAAGTAACCCAAAAGAAAGAGCGACACCAGTCATTGTTTTTTTCCATTTCATTACGATCATTCCCTTTCCAAAATCTGTATTTTCTTGCAACTTCATTATAGGAAAATAGGATGCGATAAAAAAGAGACAAAAGTATTGTATTTTCCCATAATTTGTAATGATGTTTTTAGGAGATCATCATCTGTTATTTTCATATTTGACATTGACACCATCTTTTTCTATGATAAAATCAAATTGTGATAATGAGAATCGTTATCAAACGATATGACTACATATAGAATGGATAGGTGAGGTACATGTTCAGAAAATCTTTTTGGTCGTTGTTAGTTGTGCTCTCCATCGTTTTGCTTGCGGCTTGCGGGAATAATAGCGGTGAAGGCAAGTCAGATAGTAAAGAGAAAACGAGAACCGTTGAAAGCGCTATCGGTTCAACTGAAATAAAAGGGTCGCCTAAACGTGTGGTGACGCTGTACCAAGGAGCAACTGATGCAGCAGTCGCTATGGGCATTAAACCAGTTGGTGTTGTAGAATCATGGCTTGAAACACCTACTTATAAATATTTAAGAGATGATTTAAAGGATGTTAAAATTGTTGGGCAGGAAACACAGCCAAACTTAGAGGAAATTGAAAAGCTAAAACCAGATTTGATCATTGCATCAAAAGTTCGCCACGAGCAAATTTTTGATCAGTTGAAAGAAATCGCTCCAACTGTTGCAACAGAAACAGTGTTCACATTTAAAGATACAGTGAAATTGATGGGCGAAGCGTTAAATCAGCAAGACAAATCAAAAGAATTGTTAACGAAGTGGGATGACCGTGTCGCTGACTTCAAAGAAAAAGCGAAAAAAGACATCAAAAACTGGCCAATGAGTGTATCTGTAGTGAACTTCCGTGCAGATCATGCTAGAATCTATCAAACTGGATTCGCAGGGTCGATTTTAACAGAGCTAGGCTTTGAGGGACCTAAGAATGTCAAAGATAAAAAGCAAGACATCATTACACTTACAGACAAAGAGAGCATTCCGCAAATGGATGCAGATGTGATCTATTACTTCATGGATGATCAGGATAAAGCGGTTGAAAAAGCATATAAAGAGTGGACAAGTCATCCTTTATGGAAGCAGCTTGACGCAGTGAAAGCGAAACAAGTGCATAAAGTCGATGAAATCACTTGGAACATGGCTGGCGGTATCATTGCTGCAAATATGATGCTTGATGATATTTACGATCGTCTAGGAATTGATAAATAAGACATACCAGAGGAGAAAATGTGAAAACACCATTTTCTCCTTTTTTCCATAACAGATTGAAAGCGGGAATCAGATGAGAAGTTTATTAAAAAAGGATTCGAGTAAGGCACTGCTATTTGCTGGATTCATCGTATTGATGTTGGTCTTTTTTATGCTCAGTATTTCCCTTGGGCAAACCTCGATTTCCTTCAAAGCCACCATCCATGCTTTTCTTCATTTTGATGAATCGGATCCAAACAGTGTGATTGTCATGACATCCAGATTATCAAGAGCTTTAATTGCAGCAGTCGTTGGATCAAGTCTAGCCATTTCAGGTGCACTGATGCAGGCATTGACGAGAAATCCGCTTGCTGCGCCTGATTTATTAGGAATTAATGCGGGTGGACTATTTTTTATCGTGATTTCGATTGTTTTCTTTTCAACAGAGTCGTTAACAGGCTATATGTGGACAGCCTTTTTAGGCGCTGCGATTGCAGGGATGCTCGTTTTTCTATTGGGCTCCATTGGGAGAGATGGACTGACGCCGGTTAAAATTGTGCTCGCAGGTGCTGCCATATCCGCATTGTTTGCATCCTTTACTCAAGGTCTTTTAATCGTGAATGAACAGTCGATTCAAAGTATCCTGTTTTGGATGGCTGGTTCGGTGTCAGGAAGAAGTATTGATATGCTGCTTCCTGTTTTGCCCTATATTGTAGGTGCTACTGTTGTGGCACTGCTTCTTGGTCGCTCGATCAATGTTCTTTTGTCGGGAGATGATATTGCCAAAGGGCTCGGTCAGCGTACGCTGCTGCTGAAAATCACGATGGGGGTGCTGGTCGTGTTTTTAGCAGGAGGTTCCGTTGCTGTTGCAGGCTCGATTGGTTTTGTTGGTTTTCTTGTGCCGCATATTGTGAAAAAGCTTGTCGGACCTGACCACCGCTGGGTACTGCCGTATTGTGCCGTCGTGGGGGCGTCGCTTTTACTTGTCGCAGATCTTGCGGCTCGTTTTCTGATCATGCCGCAGGAAGTGCCGATTGGTGTCATGACGGCGGTAGCAGGAGCGCCTCTATTTGTTTATCTCGTGCGCAAGGGGTTGAAGACAGGTGGCTAAAACATATACTGTGCGTTCAAAGGGTGGACGTATTTCATTTCAATTTTCAAAGCGGACTTTTCTCATTTTACTTTTATTGACGGCTATTGCCTTTGGCTTATTTATACTTAGTCTCTGTATGGGCAGCCGATTCATTCAGCCGATGGATGTGCTGCTTCATTTAATCGGGCAGGGAGAGGGAAATACCTTTGTATTAAATACGCTGAGAATCCCAAGAACGCTGCTTGCTGTCTTAGTGGGGGCGGCACTAGCGGTATCGGGGCTCATTTTACAAGGGTTAATTCGTAATCCGCTTGCATCACCTGACATCATTGGAATTACGAGTGGTGCTTCGTTTGGTGCGATTATGTTCATCGTCTTTTGGATGGGCACCGTGCCAATTGCTTATCAGTCATTATGGGCCATTGCAGGTGCTTTTGCGGTATCGTGTTTGATCTATTTGCTTTCATGGAAAAAAGGGGTCAAACCCATCACGCTTGTCCTGATGGGAATCGGTATTTCCGCCATTATGAAGGCGTGTGTGACGTTTACGCTTGTTCTCAGCGATACGATGACAACGACAAAGTCATACATATGGCTGACGGGCAGTTTATATGGTTCTACGATGAAGGACGTCACCGCGATGCTTCCTTGGGTGATGATCATTTTACCGATCGTCATGGTGTTAGCAAGAACGATGAATGTGAAGGAGCTTGGGGATGATCTTGCAACAGGTCTTGGGGTAAAGGTACAGGCCAAGCGGTTATTCTTCTTGCTGATGAGTGTGACATTAGCTGGTATTGCGGTGGCATTTGCAGGCGGCATTGAATTTGTCGGACTCATGGCGCCGCATGTCGCAAGGATGATCATCGGCCGTTCCTTCATTGCGCTTGTCCCAGCCTCTGCGCTTGTTGGAAGTATTCTCGTGATGCTGGCAGATCTTGTTGCAAGAACTGCTTTTCTACCGTTAGATGTACCAGCAGGTGTATTCACGGCGGCAATAGGTGCACCGTTCTTTATCTATTTGTTATATCAACAGCGAAATCGATAAACGAAAGAGGGGGTTTTGATATGAGGCCAGAGTGGGTTGAGAGAGAATTACTTGATTTCGGGGTACACATCACAAATGGACCAATCACGTCTGATCGCACACTTGGTGCACTTTTTTCAGAAGAATCCGTCATGCGTTTATTGGAAGCTGAAAAGACAGCCATGCACGCACCAAATCTAGCGGTGGCAGCCTCTATGTTTTCAAAGCGCTATGCATACTTAGCTGTCAGTTCCTCTTTGTACTTGATGACGTTGTATGATGGCATCTATCAATTTCCACCATCGGCCTGTGCATTTAGAGAGGATCGGAAAATCGCGCTTGATGAAACGCTATGTTCATTTGTTCAGCTGGATGGAGATCGTCATGAGTGGAGAGAGCAGGTTGTACGCACGCTGTTTACGCAGTGTGTCACACCTCTTTTAGACGTGCTGAACCGCACATCAAGACTTCCATATACTATTTTGTGGGAGAATGTAGCGGTTCGTATCAACTCTCTTTACCGCAGCATGATGCGGGAAGTAGAAGAGACTGCGGTGAAACAGCGCGTTCAGGAGGATTATCTTTTTCTGAAGCAAGCGGCTGGGGAAGTATTTGGAGCTCAGCAAAATCCATTTCAGCACAGCTTAAACTTAGATGACAGTTTACTTGAAACATCCAACCGGAAGACTTGCTGTATGTATTATCAGCTTGAGAAAAAATCGGAGAGTCTCGATTATTGTCTCGTCTGTCCGCTTGAAAAAAAGAAAGGCACTGCTTGCTCGTAGCAGTGCCTTTTCGTTTTATTCCCAAATCGCGCTTGCCCATTCAGGGTGATCGATGAAAGGGTTGCGGTTGTGCTGATATATTTGATAAATGGTCTCGTTGCGATTCCGTTCGATTTGATCGACTGGATCTTGCTTGTGCCATTTCAGAAGCACGGACATTTTGCCGTGAAGAGGGGCGCTTCTATTATTCACTTTGTTGTTCAATTCTAAATCTGGAAAGCGGTCATCGCCTTCGTATCGAACCGCCATATAAAAGAGCATTCTCGCCACATCCCCTTTGACCCGGCTGTGAGGTTCGAAAGAGTCGCTATCGTAGAAGTTGCCAGGCGCGCCTTTGTATTCATTTCCGCCCATGTCGAAATCTAAATTTCCGCGTGTGCTATTCGTTTGCACATCTGTTGCACGAAGGTGATGGAGATCTGTCCCAGGTCCTTGGCTTGTCCCAAAATTGCCATGAGACTTTGCCCACACATGCTCTCGATTCCACTGGCCGACATTTCCACCACTCGCTTGCTTTGAACGGGAGACTCCGCTATAAAGCAAAAGAACATTGTTTGGCTGATTTGGATCTTCATCCGTTTTCTTTAATGCATTCCATACCTCACTGTAGGATAGCTGCGTATGATCATCGATAATATCGTGTAAAGCTTTCTTAAGAGCGGGTCCTGATTTGCCATTAGCAGATTGATAATAGGAATTGATTTGGCTTGTGGCGTTTGTTTGCGCTTGTTGTGTAGATGTTTCGTTTTGAAGCTGTAACGGGGAAAAGGTGATCGTTTGGCTCGGTTCATTTAGAGAGAAGCCTTGAGCATTCGCAGCTGGAGGCAGCGGAGTGGCTAGTGTGCCGAAAATCATGATCCCGGCGGCCACGGTTCCAAATAATGTTTTTTTCATTCTATTTCCTCCTTGATAGAGAATGTATTCTCTTTATTTCTATCATATTGTTATGAAGAAATAAATGGATTTATCGTAAATTTTATGTAATCAATTCGTGGGAAAAGAGATTGCTATTTTAGAAGCATTACTGTATAAGTGGGCTTATAAGGATGGACAGCAAGGGAGAGGATGGATAACGTGAAAGAACTGCAAACACCTTCGAGAACCATTATGACACCAGGACCTGTTGAAGTAGACCCGAGAGTGCTCCGCGTGATGAGTACACCGATTCTTGGTCAATTTGACCCTGCATTTACACAGATTATGAATGAAACCATGACCTTATTGCGGTCTCTTTTTCAAACAGAAAATGAATGGGCTTATCCAATTGATGGTACGTCCCGTTCAGGGCTTGAAGCTGTGCTTGCTAGTGTGATCGAGCCTGGAGACATTATGCTTGTTCCTGTCTTTGGCCGCTTCGGTCATTTGCTCATTGAAATAGGACAGCGCTACGGTGCTGAGGTACATACAATGGAATGTGAATGGGGAAAGGTTTTTGATCCTGGCGACATCATCGCTGAAATGAATCAGGTCAAGCCTAAAATCGTCGCGATGGTCCACGGTGAAACATCCACAGGGAGATTGCAGCCATTGCAGCAAATTGGTGAAGCGTGCCGAGCACTTGATGCTCTGTTCATTGTAGACGCTGTGGCAACAATTGGCGGTGTCGAGGTCAAAGTGGACGAATGGAAGATTGATGCGGCAATTGGCGGCACACAGAAATGCTTGTCTGTTCCATCAGGCATGTCACCTATCACATATAATGACCGGGTGGCGGCTGTCGTTGAATCGAGAAAGAAAGTAGAAAAAGGCATTGCGACACAGGACGAACTGCAAGAACAGATAGATATTTCTCCAATCAAAAGCAATTATTTTGATCTGAGCCAGCTCCAGGATTATTGGAGTCCAAGACGATTAAATCATCATACGGAAGCGACAACTATGCTTTATGCACTCAGAGAAGGGGTTCGCCTTGTGCTGGAAGAAGGGCTGGCTGAACGTTTTCAGCGTCACGCATATCATGAGAAAGCCTTGATGAAAGGTCTTGAAGCGATGGGGCTTGAATTATTTGGCGATCTGGGTTGTAAAATGCCGGTTGTGACATGTGTTCTGATTCCAAATGGTATTGATGGCGAAGCGGTACGTGCCGATCTGCTCCATCATTTTGGGATTGAAATTGCGAGTTCATTTGGACCGCTTGCGGGGCGTATATGGAGAATCGGCACAATGGGCTATAGCTGCCGAAAGGAAAATGTCCTGTTTGTTTTAGCAGGACTTGAAGCGATGTTGATCAAATACGGCGCGGCCATTACATGCGGAGCTGGACTACAGGCGGCTCTTTCTATCTATGAACAAGCTGAATAAAGTGATTTCTCATACTCGCAATCTGCGGGTATTTTTTATTTGGAAAAGAACACTAATTTTTGAAAAACTAGACTTATAGGCGGCGGTATCGCTATACTGGAGAAGTTCTTATCATTTTTGTCATCATTTTCATTTATTTGCAGAAAGAGGTTTTTTGATATGAAGAAAATGGGCAGATTATATATTTTGATGCTCAATATATTTATTGCCATGCTTGGCTTTGGCCTCATTGTTCCTGTCATGCCGAGTTACATTGAAGCCTTTGGGGCAACAGGAAAAACACTTGGTTTTCTCGTTGCTGCAACGGGTCTGACACAATTTGCGTTATCACCGATCGCCGGCGTATTGACTGATCGATTTGGACGGAGAAAATTGATTATTGCCGGGATTGCTGGCTTTACCATTGCCCAATTTATTTTTGCGTTTGCCGATCAGCTTTGGATGCTGTTTGTGTCTCGGTTTTTAGGCGGGGCTGCAGGAGCTTTGCTGATGCCGGCCATGTTTGCATACATCGCTGATATTACAAGTGAAAAGGACCGGGGGAAAGGGATGGGCCTATTTAGTGCAGCGATGACACTAGGTTTTGTCATTGGACCGGGCGTAGGCGGATATTTGGTTGAGTTCGGGATCGCTTTTCCTTTTCTCATCGCAGGTTCTTTTGCAGCACTATCTACCCTGTTATCCATCCTGTTTTTACCTGAAACACTAACAAAGGAAAAGCAGGAAGAAGCGCGGTTGAACAAAGACATTCATTTCAATCCTTTTGTGCAGATGACTCAAGCTTTAAAGACATCCTATGGCTTTTTGTTTATATTGGCCTTTGTCCTCAATTTTGGAATCATTCATTTTGAATCGATTTTCGGTTTATATGTAGACCAAAAACACGGATTTACACCGAAGGATATTGCATTTGTCATTACGGTGGCCGGACTTGCCGGAGTACTTGTCCAAGGTGCGTTAGTGAATACCTGTGTGAAACGATTTGGTGAGATGCGTGTCGTGCGTTATGCGCTGCTAGGTGCAGCTGTCATGCTGATCGCCTGCCGTTTTGCGCCGTCTTTTTGGTGGATTTTTACAGGTTCGATTTTATTTTTGTCGGCTACCTCTTTTGTTCGTCCAGCCCTCAATACATTGTTGTCCAAAATGGCCGGGAATCAGCAAGGGTTAGCAGGCGGTCTCAATACATCCTTTATGAGTCTTGCCAACATCGTCGGACCAAGCCTTGCGGGAATTTTATTTGATGTGAATATTGAGCTTCCTTTTATGTTTGGGACACTTGTGCTTTGCGCCAGTTTCATAGCGTCTATCATATGGGCGAAAAAAGTAGAGCATACTCACGTTATGCCAAGAAGATTGTAGTTGATCTACAGTCTTTTTTAAATGAATGAAATCTATTTAGAAAAATTCCAACTAGAAATAGTATACATGTTATCTAGGTGAAAATTAGAGGAGAGGAAAACAATAGATTTAGATCTTTTCAACCTTTAAAAAGTTGTTAATGAAATACTGCATTATACATTTTGTGTAAAAAATGGTTGATTGGCATTTTTCACAATGGTAATATCAATCTCGACCTCTATACTGCCGTATGGATCAGATACCTTCCATTTGTCACCACTCCTCATGTCTCACTTTTTCTCCTCCAAACTATACGAAGTTCTAGAAAAAAAGATTCAATAAGAATGGGATGAGAAATGCATTTGAATGCGTAAAGCTAAGCGGAGCCGCAGTGTTGCGTCAGGGTCTTTTAAGCTGATTCGAAGCAATTCCTCGCACTTCTCCAGTCGATAAATGACAGTGTTGCGATGAACATACAAACGCTTGGCTGTTTCTGAAATGTGGCAATGTGTCTCTAAATACACAGATAAGGTGTGGAGGAGGCTTTGGTCGACTAGTGATGGTTCATATAATGGGTGAAGGTGCAGTTGGTGGAACGTGACTAAATCCTTTCTTGGAATCAGCTTCAGTAAATCTGGCACATCCTTTGCCTGATAGAACTGAATGTATTCAGTGCGCGATGAGAGCCGGCCTGCTTGAAGAGCATCGAATGCTTCGCTGTAACCTTCAATCAGATGGGTGATGAGGTGTCCCGTCAGGCTCACACCAAAGGAAATGGTGCCATTCATATGTTTTTTCACGAGCAGCTGCAATTGTTTTAAAAAAGAGATGAGCATGTCGCTTACCTCAGACCAGCTGCCTGTCTCTTCCATCAATAGAATGCCCATATCCGCTTTGACAAAAAGAAAGGCGGGAAATGGACAGCTTGGAAGTGCGTATTCAAGCAAATCAACCACTTGATCTAAAACGATTTGCTGCTCAATCAAACATGTGGAATCACTACTCTGATCAAACTGACAGACCATACATAAATAGGTGCTCCCTGTGCTTAATCCAAACGTCTGTGCAAGTCGGACAACGTCTTGCTCGGAAGACACTGCACCTTCTATCCATCTGCGAAACCCTTCATTTCGGGCCCGCTTGGCCGTTTGTTCGATGGCATGTTGCCTCATTCGTGCAATTGACAATTCATTTACAGCGTGTTCAATCATCACATGCAGTTCTTTTTCCTGTGGTGGAATGAAGGAAAGGACCACTAAATAATCACATGTATGTTCGGTGATATAAATGGGAAAGACGGAAAAGGTTTGCTTACCATGTACCATAGAAAAATAATGGCTTGTCGTGCTCTGAAAAAAATGGAGGACTTGAATCAATTCTGGGCTTGTCATCATTGTGTGCGAGGTGTAGAGAATCTGTCCATACCGGTTCAGTAAATAGACAGGTCTGTGAATCCTTTGGGTCATTTTTTGTAATGCTTCAAAATGATGATTGGCCATGTTCATATCCACTCAATCTCCTTTATTGAGAGCCAAAGCTGTTGGTGAAGATGAATAAAAAAATGGACAAGCGCTGTTAACATCTCTGATATGCATTATGTTATCAGCTAAAATCATTTTACATAGAAAGTTGTCAACTAATATCACAAGCAAACAGGGTGGATAGGACACAATCGCGTGCCAACAGTCATCTTCATTCAGAATTACGGGCAAATGTGATATGTTGTAGACAGAAGAATTTCTTTCAGAAATATGGGTAT
Organism: Bacillus sp. MC1252; assembly: GCF_056838025.1. Lineage (NCBI taxonomy): Bacteria > Bacillati > Bacillota > Bacilli > Caryophanales > Bacillaceae > Bacillus > Bacillus sp. MC1252. Next base: position 2,890,116 of record NZ_CM166369.1, on the reverse strand, counting down.
CCCAAGAGACAAAGGCTTTGATGTGGGAAAGCCGCCTATACCCATAAGTGGCAAGAGGTGAGATACATGATTTATATCGGATTAACTGGCTGGGGGGATCATGACAGTCTTTACCCGCCGAAAATAGGAAGCTCTCAAAAGCTGTTTCACTACGCGTCAACGTTCCCTATTGTGGAACTGGATGCAAGCTTTTATGCTGTTCAGCCTGAGCGCAATCATGAAAAGTGGATAAAGGACACACCGGACACCTTTCAATTTGTCGTGAAAGCATACCAAGGAATGACCGGACATCAAAGAGGCGAGATTCCTTTTGCTTCGAAGGAAGAAATGTTTGACGCTTTTATCCTCTCATTGACTCCGCTCATTCGAGAAGGGAAACTGGCCATGGTCCTGTTTCAATTTCCACCATGGTTTGATTGTAAAAAAGAGCATGTCCAATATTTAAGATGGTTTAAGGAAAAGATGGGTGACATTCCGTGTGCCCTCGAATTCCGAAACCGGACATGGTTTTCAAACGATTTTTATGAGCAAACCTTGTCCTTTATGGAGAAAGAAGGGTGGATTCATTCCGTCTGTGATGAACCACAAGTCGGAGAAGGGTCCATTCCGCCAGTCATACAAGCCACACACCGTGATAAAACATTGGTCCGTTTTCACGGAAGAAATAAACAGGGCTGGCTTCACCCAGCAGACCATGAGAATTGGCGAGAAGTGCGTTACTTATATTTATATAATGAAGCTGAATTAAAGGAATGGAAAAAGAATCTCGACATCCTGCATCAGCAATCGAAAGATGTATATGTTGTGTTTAATAATAACTCCGGCGGAGATGCAGCGGCGAATGGCCAGCAAATGATTGATTTGCTGGATATTACCTATTCAAGCTTATCCCCGAAGCAGTTAGATTTTTTTAGTTAAATGAGAGCTGCGGCTTTCAAGCTGAATGAAACGGTTCAGTGACAACTTGAGGGAGAGATCAACATGCTGCAGAAGCTATGGTTATATCATACAAACGACTTGCACAGCCACTTTGAGAACTGGCCAAAAATCGCCGCTTATATTGAAGAAAAGCGTCAAGTTCACGATCAGATGCTTTTGTTTGATATTGGCGACCATATGGACCGAGTGAACCTAGTGTCAGAAGCTGATTATGGAAAGGTAAACGTCAAGCTCCTCGATCAGCTCGGCTATGATGGGGTCACGATTGGTAATAATGAGGGCATTACGCTGCCTCATGATCAACTGGATCAATTATACAAAGAGGCTCAATTTTCAGTGATTTTGTCTAATTTATTTGAGAAAGGCAAAAGACCATCGTGGGCAAAGCCTTATCATATGATCACAATGAAAAATGGACTGAAGATATGCCTCTTAGGGGTAACGATTGCTTATACACCTGTATATGAAAAGCTGGGCTGGGACATTATAGACCCGTTTGACAGCATACGGGACATGCTGCAGGAAGTGAAGGGACAGGCTGATGTGATTGTGCTCCTTTCCCATCTTGGTATCATCCATGATCGGGAGGTAGCCCAAGATTTTCCCGAAATTGACATCATCTTAGGCGCGCACACGCATCATCTTTTAGAACATGGTGAGATGGACAATGGTGTGCTGCTTGCATGTGCTGAAAAGTATGGGCATTACATTGGCTGTGTAGAGCTGACCATTGACACAACGCGCAACGAGCTCATAGAGAAAAAGGCGACAGTGCAATCAGTGGACCAGCTCATAAGTGAATCGGATGAAGCCATCACCACCTTACAGCAAGCTGAAAGAAGAGCAAAATCACTGATGCAGGAAAAAGTGGCGACGGTCGAGACGAAGCTTGAAACAAAATGGTTCGATGAATCTCCGCTTCCTCAGCTGTTAACAGATGCCATTAAAGATTGGTGCGGGGCAGATATCGGCATGATGAATGCAGGCATGGTGCTTGATTCATTAGAGGCTGGGGCCGTGACAAGAGAAGAGATCCACCGGATATGTCCGCATCCAATTAATCCAATTCGAGTGACGCTTACCGGTAAACAGCTGCTAGAAACCGTTCAGCGGGCATGTGAAGAAAAAATGGAACAGCTGCGCATCAAAGGCTTCGGTTTTAGAGGTGAATTGATGGGGAAAATGCTATACAGCGGACTCACCTATACATTAGAAGAAGGCGAAAACAAACGGGTGAAAGAAGTCTTTGTCCATGGTCAATTAATCAAAGAGGATGATTCATATACGATTGGCACAGTAGATATGTATACACTCGGCTCCCTGTTTCCTCATATACGTGACCATGAACATATTGACTATTTCATGCCGGAATTTTTACGTGATGTGCTGAGCTGGCGCTTGAAGGAAGCAAGATGAAATCCGCTTCAGCCTAACAACACTCGCCCTCTCTTCACATAGATTGTGGGTGAGAGGAGTGAAGGGATTTGGTGAATTTAACACCGATTACAATTGATGGCCATTCCTTTACAGCCGTCACCGTCAAACTGCCGAAGACCAATTTTATGGCAGTGACAAACGAGCATGGTTATATTATGTGCGGTGCACTTGATGTCGGGCTCTTAAATGAAAAGCTTGCAGATAGAGGAATCATCGCAGGAAGAGCGGTCGGTGTGAGAACCATCGAGCAATTGCTCGATGCGCCTTTAGAATCTGTGACATACGCCGCTGAAGCGCTAGGCATTCCAGCTGGAACAATCGGCAGAGACGCATTATTAAAAATGGTGAAATAAAATGAAGAGATGATTCCTATCCCCCCGCCTGTCTGCATACACTTGTAATGGAGAAGGGGGGATTTTTTATTGAGAATGAACCGCCGTTATCGCCCCTACAAAAAGGGCCCTTTGCCGTTTCGTTACGTGATGCTGCTTGCCATATTATTTTTTGTGCTCTCAACTGTCATTAGTCTATTTTTCATTAACCGTTCTATTAAACCAACCCTGATTCACATTGCTGAACTAGAAACAGAGCGAATAGCCAATCATCTCATTCAATATTCTGTTCAAGATTTTGCAGACGATCAGGAGAATATGAAGGATATGGTGGTCATGAATACAAGTGAGAACGGTAAAGTAACGACCATCGATTTCAATGCGCAAGCAACATCGAAAGCAATGGCTGACCTGTCACGTCATCTTCAAAAAAATTTAGAGGACATCGAAAAGGGGAATTTTCAAAAGGAAGCGAAAGAGGCATTAAAAGATCAAACGGATGGCCATGACGGCATTATATACAATATTCCACTTGGGCAAGCGTCTGGAAATGCACTGATCGCAAACCTAGGACCAAAAGTGCCTGTACGATTTAGTGTCATTGGTGATCCGCATACGGACGTTGAAAAAAACATTAAGCCTTATGGCATTAACAATGCCTTGATTGATATTAGTGTTCTGATCGAGGTGAAGGTGAGAGTCATCATTCCGTTTGCATCTGAAACCATCGTCGTCAAAAATTCTGTTCCTGTCTCCATACAAGCCGTTCAAGGGGACGTGCCAGATTATTATAATGGCAGCGGGACAAATTCCGGTGCTCCATCGATTGTTTTGCCAGAGAAAAAGGAGAAAGAAGATTAACAGCCCAATGAAAGAATTGGGCTGTTTGTTATGATTTGCTTTTCCGCTCGGCTCTTTCCCACGCTCGCAGGTGAGGGTATGGATCAAATGACCATTCGGTTCGTCCGTTGTCCTTATACATCCCATAATGAAGGTGTGGAGGAAACTTTCCTGCTGTGCCGGGAGGGCCATAACCGGAGCTTCCGACAGACCCAATAACCTGTCCAGGTTCAACAATTTGGCCTGTCTTGAGTCCTTTTGCAAATCCATTTAAGTGAGCGAAATAATGATAATGATTGTGAATATCTCGAATGCCTATCCGCCAGCCGCCAAAGCGGTTCCAGCCTTTCATTTCAATAATGCCATATGATGTCGCACGAACAGGAAGACCATAATGGGCAAATAAATCAGTGCCCTCATGGATTCTTCTCCCTCCAAAGCCTCTCGCATCACCCCATGTACTCCTGTAGCTGTAGTCAGCTCCGACCGGAAGAGGAAACGCATGCTTTCCGAGGTCAAGATGGCCATAGTGCTTATAGAGCTTCATAAAAGATGAAATGATTCCAACGGTTTGATCACGTCCATAATAGTCCCATAAGGCAATTTTTAATTGGTCAATGGTGCTGCCGTAGTAAAGCAAGTATTGAGCAAACGTGAACAGTACATCTTCATCATTATCGATTTCAGCTTTACCATCCCCATTTCCATCAAGCCCAATGCCGTCAAACACTTTAATGCTTAAGGGGGAGGTATCCTGCTTATTCGGGTTTTCTGGTCCGATCCACATTTCCCGGGGAATGTAGATGCCAATGACGCCTTTTTGTTTCGGTAAATCTTTTCTGCTTTTTCGAATATTGTGTTCATACTGATCTACCGCAGCAAGTACATACCATGGAACCTGTGTCGTGATGGCGACTTTTTCGTATAGTGCCATTCGCTGCTTCAACTCATCTGGCTGCTTGCTCGCCCCTTCTGCATGAATAGGTAAAGGTATTATTGAAAGAGCGATGATGATGGCTAAAACCACTTTCACAAACGTCCATCTCCTTTCTTCGAGCATCATCTTCTAATGTTTAGTGTGGGTAGATCGCTATATTTCATAAGAAGAAAATGTTAGTAATTTTCTTCTGTTTATTTAGGAGCCTTTTGGGTATTTTTGCAGCTCATTCCCTTGTTGTTCAATCTGTACTATGTTAAAGTGTCTAAAGAAAAGGCTTTAGGCCGAAGATTCAATTTTTTGCAGCTTCTGGCTGCATCCATCGTATATAGCAGGAAGATTTTTGTATATGCACCTTTAACGAATTCATATGGAGATGATGGAATTGGCAAAGAAGGAAGAGCACGTAAGAAAACCGGACTGGCTTAAAATTAAGCTGAATACAAATGAAAACTATACCGGTTTGAAAAAAATGATGCGGGAAAACAACCTGAATACCGTTTGTGAGGAAGCGAAATGTCCGAATATTCATGAATGCTGGGCAGTTAGAAGAACCGCTACATTTATGATCCTTGGATCTGTTTGTACGCGCGCATGCCGTTTCTGTGCGGTGAAAACTGGACTTCCAACTGAGCTTGACCTGCAAGAACCGGAACGCGTTGCAGATTCAGTGGCTTTGATGAATTTAAAGCACGCTGTTATAACAGCGGTTGCAAGGGATGACCAAAAAGATGGCGGAGCAGGCGTATTTGCTGAAACAGTGCGTGCCATTAGAAGGAAAAGCCCATTCACCACAATTGAAGTTCTCCCTTCAGATATGGGTGGCAATGATGATAACTTGAAAACGTTGATGGATACACGACCTGACATTTTAAATCACAATATTGAAACAGTACGCAGGTTAACACCGAGGGTTCGTGCACGTGCGACATATGATCGTTCATTAGAATTCTTGCGTCGTGCAAAAGAAATGCAGCCTGACATTCCAACGAAATCAAGCATTATGATTGGACTCGGTGAAACGAAGGAAGAAATCATTGAAGTCATGGATGATCTTCTTGCCAATCACGTCGACATCATGGCGATTGGCCAGTATTTACAGCCTTCGAAAAAGCATTTGAAAGTTCAAAAATACTACCATCCAGATGAGTTTGCAGAGCTGAAGGAAATTGCCATGTCAAAAGGCTTTAGCCACTGTGAAGCTGGGCCGCTTGTCCGCTCTTCCTACCATGCAGACGAACAAGTAAACGAAGCGTCTAAAAAGCGTCAGGCGCAAGCATAACAAAGAAAACGCCAGAGCTTTCTGGCGTTTTTTCTCGTATTAATTTTGGCCGTAAGGGGCGTTTCTTCTCATGGTGCGGTCGGAATTTGTCATGCCATTTGCATCTTCTTGATTTGAAATATCCCCACCTTGAGGGGAATATTTCATTTGTTGAATCGTTTTTGTTAAAATTTGATCAAAATCACGTGAATTGGTTTGAAGACGTGAAAAATTGGCAATGGATTGAAAGTGCTCTGGGTTATCAGAGACGTATACATGATAATAACGAGGGAGAACGGAAACCGCCGTTTTCTTCACTTGATCGGCTGATTCATCTCGGTTTTTGTTTCCTGTTCGATACACAATCAGTGCATCCTCATCTGTGACAAGAGTCGCTGCATCTTTGATGTTTGGCAGCTGTACAGCTAAACTTGTAATGACGTGGGCAAGGTGCTCACGATTTAAAGCAGGTGTCTTTTCTTTCTGATCCGTTACTTGCTGCCGCTGATAACGAACATATCCTGCTCTGTTTGTGTCTGCTTCTGGCATGTTGGAATTATTTCCTTCATGACGATCAGACAGCCGGATAGTTTTACTTGAAGAATCTTCATCCACCTGCCTGTTCATACCTGATTGAAAGCCGCATCCGCCTAAAAGCATGCAGAGGAGAATAGTGGCTGTCAGTTGTTTCATCATAAATGTGACCTCCTTTTTTCTTTAGCTTCGGCTAAAACCGAAAAAACATGCTTTAGCAATTGATGGAGTTCTTCCAATGAATTATCATTAAAGATGGATCGTTTAAAAAGAGGTGAGAAGATGATCGTTATTCAGAATGCTACCTTTGATCTTGTGAGAGATATCAAAGACGGCTTTGATGAGGAAGCGTTTAAAGCAAGGTACTCAGATATTTTAAATAAGTATGATTATATTGTGGGAGATTGGGGCTACAATCAGCTTAGGCTGAAAGGGTTCTTTGATGACCAAAACCAAAAGGCCACATTTGATACAAAAATCAGCACACTCGATGAATACATTTATGAATACTGTAATTTTGGCTGTGCCTATTTTGTCTTAAAACGAATGAGAAAATAACGCAAAGGGGAGCGTCATGATGTATTTCGTAGACAGAAAGAAGATTGAAGAGACATTACGTTTTTTCGAGGAGCAATATGATTTGATGCGCAGTCATCAAACATGGACAAGTCCTCTAGAGAAAAAAGCGCTGGAACGAATCGTTCATCTGCTCGTCGAATGTATTCTTGATACGGGGAATGACATGATTGATGGCTTTATTATGCGTGATCCAGGAAGCTATGATGACATCATGGATATTCTTGTCGATGAAAAGGTCGTACCAGAAGTGGAAGGTAGCCAGCTGAAAAAGCTTGTCTCGTGCCGCAAAACGCTTGTTCAGCAATATCAGGAAGTGGATCATCACGACTTATTGCAGGTGATCAGTGAGGTAGAACAGGCGCTTCAAGTATTTCCAAACAGAATCCGTACCTATTTGGAGCAGGAGCTTGGACCAGTATCAGCGTTTAAATAAACCATTGGAGTTGTGAGCATCATGAAATACAAAGGCTATTTAATTGATTTAGATGGGACGATGTATAAAGGAACAGAAAAGATTGAAGAGGCGGGTCAATTTGTTCAAAAGTTAAATGAGTTGAACATCCCTTATTTGTTTGTCACAAATAACTCTTCACGCACCCCGAAGCAGGTAGCGGAGAAACTTGTTTCTTTCGATATTCCAGCAACGGAAGAACAAGTCTTTACAACAAGTATGGCGACGGCAAACTATATTGCGGAACAAAAGAAAGATGCGTCTGTTTACGTCATCGGCGAAGAAGGAATCAGGCAGGCCATTGAAGAAAAAGGGCTGACGTTTGGTCAGGAAGACGCTGATTTCGTTGTTGTTGGAATTGATCGAGGCATTACTTATGAAAAATTAGCAGTAGGTGCAATTGCCATTCGTCAAGGAGCACAATTTGTCTCAACAAATGGCGATATTGCCATTCCAACAGAAAGAGGGCTGTTGCCAGGGAACGGCTCTTTAACGTCTGTGCTGACAGTCACCACAACGGTCCAGCCAACGTTTATTGGAAAGCCAGAATCGATCATCATGGAACAAGCCATGCGGGTGCTCGGGACAGATGTGTCTGAGACGCTCATGGTCGGTGATAACTATGATACCGATATTATGGCAGGGATGAATGCAGGAATGGATACATTGCTCGTTCATACAGGCGTGACAACAAAAGAGCTGCTTCAGCAGTATGACAAACAGCCAACCTATGTCATTGATTCTTTATCCGAGTGGATCGAGCGATGATCATAAAAAAGAGGACAAGCGTTACGCGCGCGTCCTCTTTTTTGGTTTATTCCGCATTTCTCGAACTATGCGCCAGCCTGCTTGATGCTGCCGCAGCAATGGCGCCAACAATGTCATCTAAAAAAGTATGGCACTTGCCTGTGGATTTATCGTTCAGTTTTCCAAGGATTCCTGGTTTTTCTTTATCGATATATCCGTAATTCGTAAAGCCGATCGATCCATAAATATTGACGATGGCAAAGGACAAAATTTCATCGACGCCATACAGGCTTTCGTCTGTTTCAAGAATCGATTGCAGAGGCTCGGTCAGCTTCTTTTGTTCCGCTAGAACATCTAGTTCAACGCCTGTTAAAATGGCATTTTGGACTTCACGTTTTGCGATGACACGCTCCACATTGTGGATGCACTCTGTCATGTCTAAGCCAGGATGATACTTTTCCTGTAAAAAGTAGACAAGGTCTGCTATATCTTGAATGGTTACGCCTCGCTCTTGTAAACGGCGTCTTGCTGTTTTTTCTACTTCGTTCATCTCATGATGATGCGGCATGTATTCCTCACCCAATCCTCGTAATTTGTCCACAACGTGTGAAAAAGCTTCGGATAGTAAATTGTATTCATAAATCTCTCAACCTGCGACTACGATATGATAAAGGACTGATCATATGAACGCAGGTGAAAACATGAAAGAAACCATTTATCACACATTTGGTATTGATGTTCGTCAATTGCTGCCATATGGCAGCTATCAGAGCTTTCAAACGGCGAAGGCTCTCTTCCTCATTGTTCCTGTGTCTCATTTGCGAGAAGAAGAACTCACAGAGCTTTATCATATTAGTCAGTATTTACTGAATGAGGGTGACCCATACGTCGCTGTGTTTGAATTAACGAATGAAGAGAAACCGACCTTTACTCATGGAAAGGAGCTGTACGCCTTATTCAAGGCAGCACCGCCGATTACAAGCCGCTCGTTTCAACATGCGTCAGAGCTGGCGGCCTTTCATGTAAGGGGAAGAGGGTTTCCTTATGAGGTGTCTGAAACAAAACGGGTGGGAGCCTGGAAGGAATTATGGGCAAAACGGTTAGATCAGCTTGAAGGCTTTTGGATGCAGCAAATGCATCAAAAACCGCTTGAACGGTTTGAAAAAAAATTCATTGAATCTTTTCCGTATTATCTTGGGTTAACGGAAAATGCCATTCAATATTTAGTTGATACAGAGCTTGATGATGAACCGAGAGAATGTGACTCAGGCACTGTTTGTCATCAGCGCTTTTCACGTAAGACATGGCCACATGAGCAGCCGCTTCGTTTACCTGTTGATTGGGTCTTTGATCATCCAACCCGGGACATTGCCGAATACTTAAGAGAAACCTTTGTACAGCATAAGGAAGATTTAATTGAAGAAGGATTTTCCTTTCTGCAGCAATATGAGCAGGTGACACCCCTTTCATCCTTTTCAAAGCGATTGTTATACAGCCGCCTTTTGTTCCCGCTTCATTATTTTGAAATTGTGGAAGGCTACTACATGTCTGGAGAGAATGAAAAATCATATTATGAAGAGCGGTTAGATTACGTCTTAAATGATGCCAACCGCTATGAATACTTTCTGAAGGTCTTTCAAGAGATGAGTGCCATGCGAAGCGGCGGGAGCCTCATTCCGGCTGTTGGATGGATTCAACCATCCGCTGATTTGAAGTTTCAGTGAACAGACGAAACGTCTCTTTTCTCTTGAGGCGTTTTTCGTTATGCTTAAAGAAATCAACCAAAGGAGTGTTCTTCTTGACGAAACCTTATGTCTATATCACAAGAAAGCTGGATGAAGCAGCACTTACACCATTAAAAGAAGTCGCTCATATTGAGATGTGGCCGAGCGAGGAGGAGCCATGTCCAAGAGAAGAGTTAGAAAAACAATCTGCTAAGGCTGATGGGCTTCTCACAATGCTGTCAGATCAAGTGGACGAGGCACTTTTATCAAATGCCCCGAATGTAAAAGTGGTGGCGAACCTTGCTGTTGGCTATGACAATATTGATCTTGGAGCAGCTAAAAAACATGGTATCACAGTGTGTAATACACCAGACGTATTAACAGAATCCACAGCTGATTTAGCCTTTGCCCTGCTGATGGCATCAGCTAGACGGATTGTTGAGGCGAGTGATTGGATTAAGGAAGGAAAATGGACAGGCTGGGGACCGCTTCTTCTTGCCGGCGCCGATGTTCATCACAAAACCCTTGGAATTGTCGGAATGGGCAGTATTGGAACAGCACTTGCCAAGCGGGCAGCGGGCTTTGATATGAAGGTGCTTTACCATAACCGTTCAAGAAAGCCAGAGGCAGAAGCGCAGTTAGGTGTGACCTATGCCACCTTTGATGAACTGCTCACACTGTCTGATTTCATCGTCTGTCTGACCCCTTTAACCCCGGAAACGAAAGAAATGTTTAATGAGAAAGCTTTTGATCAGATGAAGAACACGGCTTACTTTATCAACGTATCAAGAGGGCAGACGGTGAATGAGGATGCTTTATATAAGGCTGTCACAACAGGGAAAATTGCAGGAGCAGGCCTCGATGTATTTAGTCAGGAGCCTGTCAGCCCGGCTCATCCGTTAACGACATTACCTAACGTGACGGTTCTTCCTCATATCGGAAGCGCAAGTGTTGAAACGAGAAAAACGATGATGCATTTATGTGCTGAAAATATCGCGCTTGTCTTACAAGATCAGCAGGCCAAAACGCCGGTTCATCCATAATGTTAAGGCTTCCCGACTTTCGGGAGCTTTTCTCACAAAAATATTTTGAAAATATAGAATCTTGATATAAATAGCTGTTAAGCGGTTTCATTCTTACATTCTCATATTTTATTACCTTGTCAAAATGAGGATACCCCTTTATAATGTGTGTACATTGAATGTCTGTGTTAGGTTAACAAATGTCTTTTTAGAGAGGACATTTACGGAGAAAGGTGGAATTTCAGGTGAAGGCAATTCGAGTTGGACTATTAGGATTAGGAACAGTGGGGAGCGGTGTCGTTAAGATTATCCAAGATCATCAGGATAAATTAATGCACCAGATCGGCTGTCCCGTATTAATACAAAAAGTGCTTGTGAGCAATCCCGACAAAAAAAGAGATGTGGATGTAGCAAGAGAGGTCTTCACAACTGAAGTATACGATGTGATTAGAGATCCAGAGGTCGACGTCATTATTGAAGTGATGGGCGGCATTGAAGATACAAAACAATATTTAATAGATGCGTTAAACGAGAAGAAACATGTCATTACAGCCAATAAAGATTTAATGGCACTTTACGGAACGGAGCTTTTGCATGTTGCGAAAGAAAATGGCTGTGATCTTTATTATGAAGCAAGTGTCGCCGGAGGAATTCCGATTCTTCGTACACTGGAGGAAGGATTAGCCTCTGATCGAATCACAAAGATGATGGGTATCGTGAACGGCACAACGAATTTTATTTTAACGAAAATGAATGTCAATAAAAGCGCATATGAAGATGTATTAAAAGAAGCGCAAGATCTCGGCTTTGCAGAAGCAGATCCAACAGCTGATGTAGAAGGACTGGATGCGGCAAGGAAAATGGCCATTCTTGCAAGACTTGGCTTTTCGATGAATGTTGATTTAGAAGATGTGAAGGTCAAAGGCATCTCTGAAATCTCTGATGAGGACATTAATTTCAGCAAACGATTTGGCTATACAATGAAGCTGATCGGTATTGCCCAAAGAGACGGAGAGAAAGTGGAGGTCAGTGTACAGCCAACTTTACTCCCTGATCATCATCCACTATCATCCGTCAACAATGAATTCAATGCTGTGTATGTCTACGGAAGTGCTGTGGGAGAAACGATGTTTTACGGACCTGGAGCAGGAAGTCTGCCAACGGCAACAGCTGTTGTATCTGACTTAGTCGCAGTGATGAAAAATATGCGTCTTGGCGTGAACGGAAGCGGATTTATCGCAGCGCAATTTGAGAAGAAAATCAAATCATCATCGGAAGTATTTGCTCAGCAATTCTTAAGAATCCATGTCAGAGATCAAGTCGGGGCATTCTCCCGGATTACATCTATTTTTTCTGAAAGAGGCATCAGCTTTGAAAAGATCCTTCAGCTTCCTGTGAAAGGGCATGATGAGCTGGCTGAAATTGTGATTATTACACATCAGACTTCAGAAGAAGATTTCTCAAATATCCTGCAAAAATTAAACGATCTCGACGTGGTGGTTCAGGTGAAGAGCACGTACCGAGTAGAAGGGAACGGTTTAAGCTGATGAAGTGGAATGGACTCATTGAAGAATTCCAAGAATTCTTACCAGTAAACGAACATACACCAAAACTAACATTAAATGAGGGGAATACACCGCTGATCCACCTCGCCAAGCTTTCTGAAAAGCTAGGGATTGAGCTGCATGTGAAAACAGAGGGCGTCAATCCAACGGGCTCTTTTAAAGATCGAGGAATGGTCATGGCAGTCGCAAAGGCAAAAGAAGAAGGCAATGATACGATCATGTGTGCTTCGACAGGAAATACCTCTGCAGCCGCTGCGGCTTATGCGGCTCGCGCTGATATGAAATGTATTGTCATCATTCCAGATGGGAAAATTGCCTTCGGTAAGCTCGCGCAGGCTGTGATGTACGGAGCAGAGATCATTGCCATTGACGGCAACTTTGATGATGCGCTTAAAATTGTCCGCAGCATCTGTGAAAAAGCGCCGATTGCACTCGTTAACTCCGTTAATCCTTACCGAATTGAAGGACAAAAGACAGCGGCATTTGAAATCTGTGAACAGCTAGGCTCTGCGCCAGACGTACTGGCGATTCCTGTTGGAAATGCAGGGAATATCACAGCCTACTGGAAAGGGTTCAAAGAATATCATGAGCAAAAAGGTACTGGGCTGCCTGTGATGCGCGGTTTTGAAGCAGAAGGTGCAGCAGCGATCGTTCGAAATGAAGTAATTGAGCAGCCAGAAACAGTAGCAACAGCCATTCGTATCGGAAATCCAGCAAGCTGGAAGCAAGCTGTGGCAGCCGCCGATGAATCAAACGGAAAAATTGATGAAGTGACAGACGAGGAAATTCTTCATGCGTATCAATTGATTGCACGTGAAGAAGGGGTGTTTGCAGAGCCAGGATCATGTGCGTCCATTGCGGGCGTACTAAAGCAGGTGAAATCTGGAGAAATCAAGCCAGGCAGTAAAGTGGTCGCTGTATTAACAGGAAACGGGTTGAAAGATCCGAATACGGCGATTGATATTTCACACATCAAACCGGTCACACTCGATGCAGATGAAGATCAAATTCTCGAACATTTAGAAAAGGCCGCACGCGTATGAGTGAAGCCTCCATGCTTTTTTCAATCACAGTACCGGGAAGCACTGCCAACTTAGGACCAGGCTTTGATTCAGTCGGAATGGCGCTCAGCCGCTACTTAAAGCTATCGGTCTATGGCCATGATAGCTGGCTGTTTGAAGCAGAAACAGATGTCGTGTCTGGTATTCCATCAGGCACCGACAATCTGATTTATCAAACAGCCAAAAAGGTCGCAGATGACTTTGGAAAAACACTCCCGCCTGTTCATGTCAAAGTGTGGAGTGATATTCCATTGGCTCGGGGGCTAGGCAGCAGTGCAGCCGCCATCGTGGCCGCCATTGAGCTTGCCAATCAGCTGCTTGAATTAAATTTGTCAGATGATCAGAAGCTCTTTTTTGCAAGTGAGGTAGAGGGTCATCCAGATAATGCTGGTGCTTCGCTATTTGGTGGTTTACTCATCGGTCTTCATGAAGAAGAAAAGACACATGCCGTCAAAGTGCAGCATGTAGACATAGATGTAGTGGTCGTAATTCCTTTTTATGAAGTGTTAACAAAGGATGCCCGTGATGTCCTGCCAGAGGATCTTTCCTATAAGCATGCCGTTAGTGCGAGTGCGGTGAGTAACGTCCTTGTCGCCGCCTTAATGACGCAGAACTGGCCGCTTGTAGGGGAGATGATGAATAAAGATTTGTTTCATCAGCCTTATCGCACCATGCTTGTCCCAGAGCTGTCGAAGGTGGAGCATGTCGCTTCATTAAAAGGAGCGTATGGAACAGCTTTAAGCGGTGCCGGGCCGACGATCCTTACCTTAGTTGAAAAAGGGAAGGGAGACGCGCTGAAAGAGCAGCTTGCTCAAAATTTCCCTCATTGCGAAGTAGATTTGCTGACGGTTCCAGTAGAAGGTGTCGTCGTCGAACATCATCCTGTCAATCAAGTGTAGAACGTGCGGTGAATACGCACGTTCCAGCGTGTAGACAAACCCTCGCATTCTGTGTCAGTCCTGCGTGCCGGTGCTCACGAATCTCAAATTCGCTCCGCTCCGGTACTCGTCCTTCCTAGACTTCAAGGGCTTTCTATCACGCTGAAAAGAAGACAAAGGGCTAAAATAAAGATCATTTTAGCCCTTTGTCAACAATCTGGAACGTGCGGTGAATACGCACGTTCTTTTTTATACTTGTTTTTAAGGGCAGAAGCAGGGATTATTATTTAGAGGATCGAACTATTTTTTATACATAAAAGGGGGAGATACATTCATGAAGAAATTGATAACTGCTGAAGATATAACGAAGATTGTTTCTGTTTCTCATCCGGTCTATTCGCCAGATGGAAAAAGGGCGGTCTTTACAAAAGTCACTGTGAATGAGAAAAAGGATGATTACAATATCCATTTATGGGTTCGAGATGAAGAGACAGATGAGCTGTCTCAATGGACATTTGAGGATGGAAAGCACCATCATCCTGTTTGGTCAAAAGACGGTAAGCAGCTTGCCTTTATGTTGCAAAAGCCAAAGGAAGTTCCTCAGCTGGCACTCATGCAGAGTCAAGGAGGCGGCGTGCGTACCTTAACGAATATTCCTTACGGGGTATCTCATCCTGTATTTTCACCAGATGGAACTTTCCTTTATGCGGGTGTGTCATTAAAACAAACAGAATCTGTTCATGATGAAAAAAAGGAGGAGCGAGATGACTTTGCTCCGGCAGTATATGATGAGTTGACTTATAAGGCAGATGGAAGAGGATTTTTAGATGGGCGTTTGACGCAGATCGTTCAAGTGGATGTCCGTTCAGGCGAGGTACAGCCTGTTACAAGCCAGCAGCATCATCATATAAATCATGTGGTCTCTCCGTGCGGAAAATGGCTCGCCTATATTCAAACAAATCCTCAGATACCTTATATAAGTGATGTGTGTCTTCTCTCATTAGAGGATGGTACATCAAGCAAAATCACACAATCAACCGGCGCCTACTCAAGCGTATCTTTTTCTCCAAATGGAGAAAGCCTTTTGGTCATTGGACATGAGCGCGAATTTCAAAATGCAACTTTCCCATCATTATGGCTGTATGACCTGAAGGAAGAAAGGGCCATCCAGCTATCAGAAATGCTCGATATGTATGTGGGCAACTGTATGGCAGGGGATAGTGTCATGGGTGAAGCCAATCAGCTTCCCCAATGGACAAAAGATAGTCAAGGGTTTTATGCGCTTGTCTCTGATCAAGGAAGTACAGGAATTTATTATTTTTCCATTGAAGGTTTAGCCTACCCTGTTCGACTAGAGGCAGAACATATTACGAACTTCAGCCTTCATCCAGATGAATCAAAATTGCTGCTGAGCCGGCTGTCCCCCGTCACACCAAGTGAGCTGTATGAGCTGACATTAGGGGAAACATCACTAAAGCAAATCACATTCGAGCATGCTACCTTTCTCAAGGAGCATGTCCTCTCAGTACCGGAGCCATTTTCGCTTCAGTCGAAAGAGGGCGACGATGTACATGGGTGGTTCATGAAGCCTTCCCAGATGGAAGACGGGAAGAAATATCCGCTTATTCTAGAGATTCATGGCGGACCGCATGCGATGTATGGTCAAACGTATTTTCATGAATTTCAAATGCTCGCCTCTGAAGGCTTTGCCGTTGTGTATGTCAATCCTCATGGCAGTCATGGGTACGGACAGATGTTTACCGACCGTGTGAGAGGCAGCTATGGTGATGTTGATTATGAGGATGTCATGCTGGCTGTTGATCATGTGCTAAAAGCCTATGATTTTCTTGATGAAACGAGACTCGGAGTGACCGGCGGCAGCTATGGGGGTTTTATGACCAACTGGATTGTCGGACAGACAGACCGCTTTCGTGCAGCCGTCACACAGCGATCCATCTCGAACTGGATTAGTTTTTATGGCATCAGTGATATCGGTTATTTCTTTACAAGGTGGCAGATTGATGGGGATATTTATGATTCGGTTGATAAGCTATGGGATCGTTCGCCGCTTAAGTATGTGAAACAGGTGAACACGCCGCTTCTCATCTTGCACAGCGATGAAGATTATCGCTGTCCAGTCGATCAAGCAGAGCAGCTTTTTGTGGCATTGAAGGAGCTTGGGAAAGACACAAGATTGGTCAAATTCCCGAAGGCATCTCATGATTTATCCAGAAGCGGCCACCCGGGACAGCGCATTCAAAGACTGACCTTTATTCAAGAATGGTTTAAAGAAAAGTTATCCTAATGAAAAAAACGACCCGATTTGGGTCGTTTTCATGTCATATATGAATTAGAAAACCTGTTCAACTTCTACAACGCCAGGCACTTCTTCTAATAATGCGCGCTCAATACCGGCTTTCAGTGTAATGGTTGAACTTGGGCAGCTGCCGCAAGCACCAAGAAGACGTAATTTGACAATGCCATCTTCAATGTCTACAAGCTCACAGTCTCCACCATCACGTAATAGAAATGGACGAAGTTTGTCCAGTACTTCCTGTACTTGGTCTTTCATTTCGACTTCAGTCATTAGATATAATCGCTCCTTTCACAACATATCACCATTATATTCATCTGGACGATAAAAATCTATTGATTGGTTTCAAAGTTTCCTTCTCATTATAGCACAATCTCACCTTGAAACAAAAAGTGATTTTGACTTTTTTCATACAGAAAATTCAGCTAAAATAAAGGAGAATAGGGGGCTTGTCAAATGAACCAAACCGTTGATCTTTATGTATATGGAAGAGATGTCCTGTGTGCTAGCTGCGTGAATCTGCCTTCTTCAAAAGATACATTTGAGTGGTTAGATGCAGCGTTAAAACGAAAATATCCGAATCAGCCGTTTCGCATCACATATATTGATATTGAGCACCCGCCAGAAAACGAACGCCAAAAGGAATTGTGTGAACGAATTCTTGATGATGAATTCTTTTATCCACTTGTCCTAGTGGAGGATCAAATTGTTGGAGAGGGCAATCCGAAATTAAAAGACATTTATCAAGAAATGGAGAAATACGGGTACAAAGAGAGCAGTGAATAAGCTGTTCTTTTTTTGAGAAAATAAATAGAACAAATGTTCTTTTTATGTTGAAAAAGAACGTTTGTTCGTATATAATGGAATGAAAGGAGCGTGAGCATCATGAATTATTTACTGAAACAATCTCTTCATCAGCAAATACCGATTGACATGATTTATATGAAGAAAAACGGAGAGTGCACAAAGCGAAAAATCATTGTACACCGTCAAACGGAACAGCTCATACAAGCGTATTGTTTATCGAAGAAGACAATGAGAACTTTTCGTAAAGACTGCATACTTGCCCTTGCTCCGATCAAATTGACCAATCCATCGGCACATGCCGTTTCATAGAAAAAAGCTCCTTCTTCAAGAAAGGAGCTTTGAGAAAAAAATCACATGAGCTTAGCCATTGTGATGCTTGTACATCCAAAGAAGTCCAGATTTTAGGAGTCTTGGCACACGGCCAACAAGTGGACGATCCGCAACTAAGCCAAAGCCGGCTTTTTTCCCTAAAGAGCCTAGTACCCCTTTTAGCTTAAACTGAGGATAAGCCTCAGGAAGCGGCTCGTTTTTCCAGCGTTTTTGTAGAGATTGGACAATTTGTTCTGCCTGCGCCTCGGCAAGCTGTGCACTTGGGGCATGCGGCAAGCTTGCGCAATCACCCACGACATATACATGCTCATCTTCAGGGAGATTGTGATGAGGAGTTAATACGACGCGGCCTTGTGCGTCTTTTTCAACATCCATGTCTCTTATCACTTTGCTTGGCTGAATGCCTGCTGTCCACACAATGACTTCTGCTTCAATTGCGTCGTCATGGTTGTAAACAACGCCTTCTTCAACCTTCGTAATATTGGCGCAGTTAATGATCTGTACATCATTTTCTTCAAACCACTTTTGCACATATAAACTTAATCTTTTTGGGAAGCTTGATAGAATCAGTTCTCCACGATCAAAAAGAATAATGTTTAAATCGGTGCGGCTTTCTCGCAGTTCACTGGCTAGCTCTACCCCGCTAAGTCCAGCCCCGACAATGCCAACCGTTGCGCCCGCACTCAAATTGTTTAATTTGTTATACGTATGCCTTGATTGATCAATGGTTTGAATGCTGTATGTATGTTCTTTTGCACCAGGGACATTATGATACTTGTCCTCACAGCCGAGTCCAATCACCGTGTCATCATATGGAATGGGTTCACGGTCGCTGAATAAGATCTGTTTGTTTTCAATATCAACTTTTTCTACTTCCCCATATTGAATATCCAGCTTCGGATGCTCTGGAAAAGATACTCGAATGTGATGATCAGAGATCGTTCCAGCAGCAAGTGCATAATATTCTGTTTTTAAACAGTGGTAAGGATTTCGATCAATTAATGTGATAGTAACATCATCAGGTAATTGATTTGGCAATAAGCGGTGGAGAACCCGCATATTCCCGTAACCTCCGCCGATCAAGACTAAATTTTTCATGACGATTCTCCTTTTCCCCCTAGACATTGAAAAACACTTATACTAAAAAACTTTAAGTTAAAATACCAAATAAAATTATATCGAATTTACTGTGAAACCACAATAATTGTTTCAAAATAACCTACATATTCATTAGTTAGTCCTAAATAGTAAAACATTTTACGAGGAATAGGCGTAACGATACAGGTGGAGCTCATGTTTTGACTAATAGAAGGAATTTCGGTAGGATGGTAAAGCAATGTGAGGTGAAGCAAAGTGTTCCCACTGATCGAATTTTGTGTAAGCAATCTTGCACAAGGGTCGCAAGAAGCAAAAGAGAAGCTTGAAAAAGACCCAAACCTAGACGTAATGGAATACGGCTGTTTAAGCTACTGCGGCAAATGCATGGACTCCCCATTCGCACTTGTGAATGGAGAATTTGTTTCAGGAGAAAATGCAGAGCAGCTAGTCGAGCGTATTTATGCTTTTATAGAGGAAAATGAGATGTTTTAGGTGCACCACATGGGTCATGAGGTGCATTTTTTTACACTTTTCAGCTTCCATTTTTAAGGAGAATGAATAGAAAGCGCATCCAATATGTTATGCTAATAAAATATCATCAAAATGAAGCATCACACGATTGAAAAAGAGGCATATGCATAATAAAAGCCCTTTGCCATGGCAGCAAAGAGCTTCTATGTATGAAAAACGGGGGATGATAAGATTGTCTCCTGAATCGACTCCTTTTATACTATAAGAAACAACATTTATGGAGGAAGCTCATGACATCATTTCAATTCACGAAAATGCACGGACTAGGAAATAATTATATTTACGTCAATCAGATGAAGGAACAGCTTCCAGAAGAGCAGCTATCAGAGATGGCGATCCGTGTTTCTTCTGTTTATACAGGAATCGGTTCTGACGGGATGATTCTCATTTGCCCATCAGATGTTGCACCTGTGAAAATGCGCATTTTCAACAATGATGGATCAGAGGGGAAAAACTGCGGTAACGGGCTGCGCTGCGTCGCAAAATATGTGTATGAGCATCAGATTGTGACAGACACGACGTTCCAGATTGAGACATTGTCAGGACTCGTTGAAGCTACTGTCCATATCAAAGATGATCACGTTCAGTTAGTCACAGTAGATATGGGAAAACCACGTTTCGAAAAAGAAGCGATGCCAATGCTGGGCGAGCCAGGCAGCACAACGATCAATGAGCCGCTTGATTTTGGCACCGCGACTTTAAATGGAACGGCCGTTTCAATGGGTAACCCGCACATCGTTTTTAATTTAGAGGACATTGAGAAAGCTCCGCTCGATACACTTGGACCGATCATTGAAAAGCACGAGACGTTCCCAGAGGGCGTCAATGTGGAATTTGTTGAAATCGTCAGTGAAACGGAGCTGCATTTTCGTGTGTGGGAAAGAGGATCTGGAATTACACAAGCCTGTGGCACAGGGGCTTGTGCTGCGGCCGTATCAACCATTATAAATGGACATGCGAAAAAAGAAACGGACATGACGGTTCATTTAGCAGGTGGAGATCTCATCATTCGCTGGAAAGACAATGGGCATGTGCTCATGACAGGACCTGCTGAAACCATTTGTGACGGCACATTTTATCTCTAAACCATTTATTTGAGAAAAGGCACCATCACGTTTATAATTGAAAAGAAACATCCAGTCAAAAGGAGGGATGATCATGAGTACACCAGTAACCATTACAGAAGCTGCTGCACTGCAGATTAAAGATATGATGAAAGAGCATGAAGAAGAAAATGCGTTCCTAAGAGTGGGCGTAAAAGGCGGCGGCTGCAGCGGTCTTTCGTACGGCATGGGCTTTGACCATGAAGTCTCGGAGAAAGACACACAGTTTGAACAGCACGGGATCCAAGTCCTGGTCGACTCTGAAAGCCTTGATATCATGAACGGAACCATCATTGATTTCAAACAATCACTAATGGGCGGCGGCTTCACCATCGACAATCCGAACGCCATTGCGTCATGTGGATGTGGTTCTTCTTTCAGAACAGCCACGAATACCGGTTCGCCGGAAGAGTGTTAAGGGTTTTGGCATTGATTAATTTTGTAAATCAATCTTTAATATTTAAAACCTCCTCAAATAAATCATTTATTCGAGGAGGTTTTTTAAAGTCACTAAATTTCAACTAGGTTTTCCAACAATTTCTCTTGAAGAGATTAGATTGGATGCGTGTAGAAAAATATAACAAGAAAAAGAATTCAAGTTTATGAAAAAACAACTGATGAAATCTCGACAGTTGAGCAGAAAAAGGAAGAGCGTATGAAAATTTCTTCCCATTGCTTTAGATATCATCATAATGGGAGGACATTACTTAACTCACACAGTAATGTCCTTCTTAGTAAAGTTATTTACTTGAAAAAGAATTCGCAATTTCTTAGTATTTCATCTGTACCAAGTAATGTAGCTTCTTCAATTCCTACGTTATTGGTTTTCATGAAAGATTGTACAGCTTGATAACCTACTGCATAACCAGCAAAGGGTGATAATCCGACAGGTTGATAGCCTTGTTCTTTGGCAATGGTATCACCAAACATATAACTACTAACCTCAGCAAACCCTTTCGTATGTAAAGCGTCTTTAATCACTTCTTTTGAATATTCTAAGTCCTGTTTATCAAAAGAAGTGACCCAAGGTCCTAAAAGGTGTCCACCATAAAGTTCTTTTGCAAATGATTCAGCTAAACCCTCTATAATTAAGTAATCTCCAACTGTCACGTTTCCGTAATCCCATTCAAAATAGGAAAAGCGGATATTATGATGGAATTCATGTGCAATGATAGCAGGAATTCGTGGGATATTATATGAATTTGGATATAATGATACTTGAATAAACCCTGGAATTCCTCCAAAACCACAATATCCTTTTTGCAGTTCAAGCTTCTTCGAATCAGCTATATATAGGCCAAACCTCAATTCATCAGCATTAATAAGAAGGTTGTGTTTCTTTATAAAATCCATACAATGATGCAAGGTAATATTTGCTGTTTGAAGAGATTGAATTTCTTGTAATCTTTTTAATGCCTGTCGCCCAGTTTGTGTATCTGATATATCAAGATAGCCAAGCATGGTGGTTGCCATTATTACATCATAGCCATTTTGCTGTTTAGCTTTTAACGGAACGTTTATCATATTCCACATCTTTTCAAAAGGTTTCATCATGGTGTATCGGAAAAAATGTTCTTTATTGTGTTGCATTGAAAATAACTTTTCGTATTGATCGATTGTATTCTCAATCATAATCTTCATCGCTATGCCCCCTTTTATGAAGAGTAGTAAAGACTTTCATCGCTTCGCTCATAAATGAAGCCAAGCCTTCGCCATATCGATCTATATACTTTGTAAAACGTTCATCTTGAATGTAGAGTTGACCTAATCCGTAAAATGCATCAAAAGAGTAGTGACTAAAGTTTTCGTTTAAAAAGTCATACCATTCTTTGATTGCGACTTGTACCGCTTTGGATTGAGGGGAATGATTGCGAAGGGAGGCTAGGTTATTAAATATCCTATCCCAGCTATCGGATAAGTCAATTTGTTCCTCTTTAGACAAATCCTTTAGTTTTGAGCTTACTTCATCAATAGTTTGATTTCCCCAACGCCGACGAGCTTCTTCTTCAAATTGATTTAATTTCATGTTCATAATCTGGAACCTTTCTTTATAGGTGAATTTAGTTTCTCCAATCAAATGCTGTAGCGTCTTATCAATATTTTCAATCATTTTATTGAATTTATTTCGTTTTTCTATTAACATTTTTCTTTGTAAGGTAAAAGCTTCTTCCTTGTTAAATGAAGGATTGTGCATCATCTTTTTGATTTCCTTCAAGGGAAACCCAAGTTCTTTGAAAAATAATATCTGCTGTAATGTTTCAAGGTTTTCTTCTGAATAGAGCCTATAACGAGAATCAGTGACTTCTTTTGGTATCAATAAACCAATCTGATCGTAATGATGAAGTGTACGAATACTAATACCAAACAATTCAGCGACTTCTTTTACTTTCATATCTAGCCATCTCCTTATAGTATCCACTATAAAATATAACGTTACGTTAGGGTCAATTAAAATTCACACATTTTAAATAATGGGTTGTTGATTGATGATTTAACTTGATGATCGTTGTTCTCTGAATGTGGAATGATGTTTAACATGTTTGAGGCAGCGAATTCATAAGAGATATGTTTGTCTCGTAAATCGCTCAATTTTGTTACAGCTTGCTCTCACAACTGGCTATTTCCACTTGAAAAGAGTATCATGAGAATCAAACATAAACTGTAGTCAGAAAAGAGGTTGCTGAGGATTGAGTGAACAAATCAATTGCAGGAACTGTCATGAACTGATTCCGTATCGTTCAAAAACGTGTCCATCTTGCGGGATAGACAAGCCGCTTCCGAAAAAGGAACGTGTGAAGGATCGGGTGATTTTGGTTGTGGCAGGGATTGTTGTGGTGCTGCTTGCTGCAATGGTACTTGGGATGGCGAATGCCTATATTGGGGTTTTTAAATAAACGTAAAAGGAGTTCCGCTGGTGGAACTCCTTTTTTTAATCCGTCCTTATTTGTTTTCAAATAAGCTTGTGGAGTGAAGAGGCTGTACACGGGCTTTTGGGTCCATGTATGCTTTTGCGTTGTTTACAGCAGTTGGTGCTTCACCAAATCCGCTGGCAATCAATTTGACTTTTCCTTCATACGTACAGATGTCTCCTGCTGCATAGAAGCCTTCGATGTTTGTTTCCATTGTGGATTTGACGACGATGGAGTTCTTTTCGATTTCAAGGCCCCATTGTTTGATTGGTCCAAGGGAGGAAACAAAACCGAAGTTGACGATCACATCGTCCACATCAAGTACTTGTTTTTTGTCGCCTTTGACTTCTTCAAGCACAATTTGTTCAATGCGGTCTTCACCAATGAGCTCAGTAGGCACAAATGGTGTCAGCACATTGACTTTCGAGTTGTGCAGGTTTTCTACACTGTGCTCATGCGCGCGGAATTTATCGCGGCGGTGAATAATGGATACTTCTTTTGCAATTGGCTCAAGCATCAGTGCCCAGTCCACCGCAGAGTCTCCACCGCCAAGAACAGCGACACGTCTGCCGGCAAATTGGTTCAAGTCATTAATGAAGTAATGCAGGTTGCTGCCTTCAAATGATTCTGCTGCATCAAGTTCAAGCTTTCTCGGTTGGAATGCACCGTTGCCAGCTGTAATGATGATCGTTTTAGAATAATGAACCTCTTGATTTGTGACAAGTTTAAAAATACCATCTGCCTGCTTTTCAACCGTTTCAACAGCTTGTTCTAAGCAAATGGTTTGTTCAAATTTATCCATTTGTTCCTTTAAGTTATCAACTAATTCTTGTGCGCGGATTTTTGGAAAACCTGCCACATCATAAATGTATTTTTCAGGGTAAAGAGCGGATAGTTGACCGCCGAGCTGAGGAAGGCTTTCAATGATTTTCACACTTGCCTGTCTCATGCCTCCGTAAAATGCAGTAAACAACCCAACTGGGCCGCCCCCGATAACGGTAATGTCATATACCTTAGAATCTTCTTGCATTCCTTTAATCCTCCCAAATGAAAATTGTTATCACTATATCATATCATACCACATATCGTCGTCTGACTTGTTTTGAAAAACTTGTCGTTTTTTGATGCCGGTGCTTTGAAAAAGAGGAAAAAGTGAGAAAGACCGTTTATCATAAGGATTTTCAGTTTAAAGCCTTGAAAAAAGGAGCAGAACTCGCTATTATTGTTAAGGGAACTAAATATTAATTTTTTATGAATTTTTGTCGGATACGGTCAAATGCTTTCGTTTTTTGTAGGTGAAAGTTCAGATTTTCACATACATATTTTTTTGTTTAAATTTCATAAAATGCCGGAAAGCGGTTGAGAATAACGATATGTAATTCTTTATCCGTTTTACAGCAAATTTAAAAAAGGTGGATGTGATTCCAGTGAATAAACCGAAAATCGTTGTATTAGGTGCAGGTTATGGCGGATTAATGACTGTAACAAGATTAACAAAACAGCTTGGCACAAATGATGCGGACATTACTCTTGTGAACAAGCATAATTATCATTACGAAACGACATGGCTACATGAAGCAAGTGCAGGTACACTTCATCATGACCGCTGTCGTTATCAAATCAAAGATGTGATTAACAGTTCCCGTGTCAACTTTGTACAAGCAACAGTTGAAAGCATTGATAAGGAAGCAAAGAAAGTTGTGACATCAGATGGCGAACTTTCTTACGACTACCTTGTTGTCGCGCTTGGTGCTGTTCCTGAAACATTTGGCATCGCAGGACTGAAAGAATATGCATTCTCCATCTCTAACATCAACTCTGCTCGTCAGCTTCGTGAGCACATTGAGCTTCAATTTGCGACGTATAACACTGAAGCTGAAAAGCGTCCAGAGCGTCTGACAATCGTTGTCGGCGGTGCGGGCTTCACAGGTATTGAGTTCCTTGGTGAGCTTGGAAACCGTGTGCCAGAGCTGTGCAAAGAATATGATATTGATCAAAAAGACGTACGTATTATCTGTGTAGAAGCTGCGCCAACAGCTCTGCCAGGATTCGATCCTGAATTGATCGACTATGCGATGAACTACCTTCAAGGTAAAGGTGTTGAGTTCAAAATCGGTACAGCGATCAAAGAATGTACGCCTGAAGGCATCATTGTTGGAAAAGACGATGATACGGAAGAAATCAAAGCTGAAACCGTTGTTTGGGCTGCAGGTGTACGCGGTAACCCTATCGTTGAAGAAGCTGGATTTGAAAACATGCGCGGCCGCGTAAAAGTTTCTCCAGATCTTCGTGTACCAGAGAATGAAGATGTATTCATCATTGGTGACTGCTCATTGATCATCAATGAAGAAATCAACCGCCCATACCCACCAACAGCACAAATTGCAATGCAGCAAGGTGAGACAGTAGCGAAAAACCTTGCAGCACTAGTAAAAGGTGGAACACTTGATAGCTTTAAGCCAGACATCAAAGGAACAGTTGCTTCTCTTGGTGAACACGACGCTGTAGGTGTTGCATTTGGTAAAAAACTTCAAGGGACAAAAGCTTCTGCAATGAAGAAAATCATCGACAACCGTTCTTTATTCATGGTTGGCGGACCAGGACTTGTTCTGAAAAAAGGAAAGTTCAAGTTCTTCTAAATCGTAATAGACGAAAACGTGTATCCTCGTGATACACGTTTTTTTATGAAATACGGAATATTTTCTCACTTGGTACTGGACAGAAAAATGTGTTATGATAAATTATCAGAAAATTTAGACTAAGGGGTGAGCCATATGAAGGCACAAACAAAAGAAAAGACGTCAGCCTGTCAATATTGTTCAGGAAAAGGATATTTTCAGCTACTGCTCGGCGGCTCTGAAACATGTGAGGAATGTAAAGGGACAGGAAAGAAGCATTAATCTATCTGCCTTTTCCATTGATTGACTTCATCTCTATTTCCAAGTTAAACTAATGATGGGATATTTGGGGGTGGAGATGAAGTGATCAGTTTACCAGTTGTTATCATTTCAGTTATTTTATTTTTCGTGTTATTTTTCGGCATTGGCTTTTTGCTGAATATGCTGCTAAGAATGTCATGGATTATGGCAATTTTATATCCAATTGTATGCCTTTTCATTATCAATAATCAAAAGATGGTGACATATGTAAGAGAGCCTGGCATCGCCTTTTCAGGGATAGGAGACCGCATCGTCTCACTCGCTGCGGCAGATATCATCATTTTATTAAGCGGCTTAATTGGTGCCATTACATCAGGTTTTGTCATCAATGCACTTCGAAAAAGAGGGTATCAAATGTTTTAACTCACTTGTTTACACGCAAGTGGGTTTTTTTGTTTTTCCTTTGCATAGTTTCCATTTTGTTTGGAAACAAATAGATGGGTAGAGGAGTGACAAATAGAGATGAAAACATGGATGAAACGATTGTTCATGACAGTCCTTTTTATGCTTGCATTGATGACGAGCTTCACGGGCATATCTGGTGTAGAACCAAGTGATCTAGCTGCATGGGTGAAAGAGACCGATGTAGGCACGCAAGTATCTTCTTTTTTTCAACATCAAAAAAGGCAAACGATGGCGGTCAAAAGCGATGACTTGCGAGCTGCTTCTCTCGAAGAAGCGTTTAATTGGAATGACTATCCAAAGCAAAAGGTCGTTGCCACAGGCTATACAGCAGGTGTGGAATCAACAGGTAAAACGAAGGAACATCATGCATATGGCATTACATATTCAGGCGTCAAAGTGAAACGTGATTTATATTCAACAGTGGCAGCGGACCCATCTGTCTTTCCAATTGGAACCGTGCTGTTTATCCCAAACTATGGCTACGGTGTGGTAGCAGATACAGGTAAAGCCATTAAAGGTCATAAGCTTGATTTATACTATGAAACCGTTGATGATGTGTATAGAGAATGGGGTAAAAAAGTGCTGGATGTCTATATTATCAAAAAGGGCGAAGGGACTTTAACAGAAAAAGACTTAAATCAGCTGAATGAAGCGGAATCGATGCAAGTTTTCCGGCAGCAGTTTCAAGCCAATAAAGAATAAAAAAGCTTTGGGCCATTTGAGGTCCAAAGCTTTTTCGCTTCTACATGAAGTAATAATCTAAGATGAGTGTCAGCAAGATCCCTGTTAAGCCGCCGAAGAAGACTTCAATCGGCTTATGCCCAAGAAGCTCTTTCAATTTCTTTTGCTTCTCTTTTTCTTCCGCACTTGGGAAATTCTTTGCTTCGGCAACAAAATGGTTGAAATCTGTCACCAGTTTGTTGAGAACAGTCGCCTGTTCTCCTGCCTGTCTGCGAACACCCGTCGCATCAAACATCGTAATAATAGCAAAGATGGCGGAAATGGCAAAAATAGATGTTCCTAGCCCGTGCTCTAAAGCAACTGCTGTTGAGAGTGCTGTTACTGCTGCGGAGTGTGAACTTGGCATTCCGCCTGTGCTTGTAATGAGCGACCAATCTAGGCGTCTAGAAATGATAAATTGAATGGGTACTTTTACAAATTGTGCAAAAAAGATGGCTGCAAGGCTGGCAAGCAGCGGAAAATTCGTCAGTACGCTCATGAACAAGAAACATCCTCTCTGTAAGAAAAAATATCGTGCGAAATGATTGTCTGTTTACCCCTAGTAAGATGAAAAAAATAATAGCAGTAATAAATGTTGCCAAGTCCATGTTCATTATAACATTAAAGAAAGTAGATGTGGAACGAGGAGAACATGGACAGACTGCTATCGAGCACCGTCACTTTTTCATGATGCCCTTCCGCGTGTCAAAATATAATTGCTCATTCAAGAGAAGGCAGGCTGGCAATGATCGTATAGGCACGCAAATTTTGATATAATAAAAGTTCCAATGTGAAAAATGGAGTTCATTGAAGGAGCGTGTGATAAATATGTTTTTCTCGACAAGTGAATTGAAACATAAAGATACACTGGCCATCGGACTTTTTCAAAAGAGCCGATTATCAGGAAAAGCAAAAGAAATAGATGAATTACTTGAAGGAAGAATCACTGAATTATTAAAAGAAGGCGATATTTCATCCAAAAGAAATCAGCTTTCGAAGTTTTTCCCGTCCCCTGAAACAGGCATCAAACGCATTTATCTTGTCGGGCTTGGGAAGGAATCAGATTACACGTTTGAAGAGGCAAAAGAAGTCTTTGCGCATTTATTTAAAAAGCTTCATCAAGATAAAAAGCAAGCGGTTTCGGTCTTGCTTGATACGTTCGTAGGAAAGGATCTGCCTGTGCATGATGCAGCCCATGCCCTTTCTGAAAGCTGCCTCTTAGCTACATATGAATTACAAGATTTTAAACATAAAACGAATGAACCTGATCGCTTTATCGAGTTTGTCTATGCAACGACGGATCATGACACAGCTGAAATTCAGGCAAGTCTGAAAGTAGGCGAAGTCTACGGACAGTCAGTGAATTCGGCCCGCACTCTTGTGAATATGCCGCCGAACATGCTGACATCCTCTGATCTTGCTTCCTATGCGGCAGAGCTTGCGTATAAATACGAATTTGAGATTGAAATTTTAGATAAAGAACAAATGGAAGAGCTTGGGATGGGCGGTATTTTAGCCGTCAATAGAGGCTCAACAGAACCACCAAAGCTCATTGTGTTGAAATACCAAGGCAAGGAAGAATGGACAGATGTCATCGGTCTTGTCGGTAAAGGCATCACGTATGATACAGGTGGATATTCATTAAAGCCAAGAGCAGGTATGGTGGGCATGAAAACGGATATGGGCGGCTCAGCCTCTGTTTTAGGCGCGATGGAAATCATCGGTGAGCTTCGCCCAGAGCAAAATGTGATTGCTGTCATTGCCTCAACAGATAATATGATCTCGGCAGACGCAATGAAGCCGGATGATGTGATTGTGTCACTGAGCGGTAAAACAATCGAAGTACTCAACACCGATGCAGAAGGCCGCCTCGTCTTAGCAGATGGGGTAACGTATGCGAAGCAGCATGGTGCCTCTGTTCTTGTAGACATTGCAACATTAACAGGCGGGGTCGTTGTGGCGCTTGGAAATGAGACAACAGGTGTCATGACCAATAACGATGAACTGTATGCCCAGTTTAAAGAAGCATCAGAAGAATGCGGTGAAATGATTTGGCAGCTGCCGATCACTGAAAAAGATAAAAAACGAGTGCGAAACAGCAAAATGGCTGATCTCAATAACTCTCCAGGTCGAGATGGTCATGCGATCATGGCAGGTGCTTTCATTGGTGAATTCGCTGAGGAAACCCCTTGGGTTCACTTAGATATTGCAGGTACAGCGACAACAGAAAAACCTTCATGCTTTGGGCCAACAGGGGCAACAGGCGTGATGGTGAGATCATTGGCGACATTTGTGGAACGATTCGAAGCAAAGAAATAAAGGATAGGGCTCTGCCAGATGGCGGGGCTTTTTTTATGTAGGACATACGCCATTTGACGAAGTTTTTTTTCTATGGTAACATACGTTGGTACTTTAATTATCTACTACATTAGTAAACTAAAGGATTTCGGAGGTTTCACCATGAATGCAGTTGTTATAGCGGTTATTTTAATGTTGATATTAAGCTTGCTGCGAGTCAATGTGGTTATTGCGCTGGCACTTGGCGCTTTAGCGGGTGGCCTTGTAGGCGGATTAGGTCTTGGAGGAACGGTTGAAGCCTTTACTGACGGGCTCGGTGGAAATGCGACAGTGGCGATTAGTTATGCGCTTTTAGGAGCCTTTGCAGCGGCGCTGACGAAAACGGGTCTTCCAGATGCCATGGTCGAAGGAGCAGTGAAACTTCTAGGAAAAGAAGGCGACTCAAGAAGAAAAACATTATCAAAAGTGCTCATCATTCTTGTCATTTTGATCGTATCCTGTTTTTCACAAAACGTCGTTCCTGTTCACATTGCCTTTATTCCGGTCTTAATCCCGCCATTATTAAAGGTGTTTAACGAGCTTCAGATTGACCGCAGACTGCTAGCATGTGTTATGACCTTCGGACTCACTGCACCATATATTTTACTTCCAGTCGGTTTTGGACAGATTTTCCATGGGATGCTTCGTGACAACATGAAGGAAGCAGGTTTGACAGTGAACTTAGCAGACATTCCGTATGCGATGCTGATTCCTGTAGGGGGCATGGTTCTTGGGTTGATCGTTTCACTTTTTGTGTATCGTAAGCCAAAAGCATATGAGAATCGTGATATTACGGATGTAGAAAAATCAGCTTACACGAAAAAAAGCTTGTTCTTTGCTGGGCTTGCGATCCTTGTCTCACTCATCGTCCAGCTCTATTTATCTCAAAGCCTTGGAGTCGAAGGAATGATTTTTGGTGCACTGGCAGGACTTCTTGTTCTGTTTGTCACAGGAATGATGAAACGTGATGAAGCAGATGCGCTTATTACTTCTGGAATGAATATGATGGCATTTATCGGTTTTGTGATGCTTGTAGCGGCAGGATTTGCCAACGTATTAACGAAAACAGGAGATATTGAAGAACTAGTTAAAGCTTCTTCTCAGTTCATCGGAAACAGTCAAAGTGTAGCGGCGATTTTAATGCTACTGGTTGGAATGCTTGTGACAATGGGCATCGGGTCATCATTTGCAACGATCCCGATTATTACGACCATCTTTGTTCCACTTTGTTTACACTTAGGATTTAGTCCAATGGCAACCATTGCAATCATTGGTTCAGCTGCGGCTGTTGGGGATGCAGGTTCACCTGCAAGTGACAGTACGCTTGGACCGACATCTGGGCTGAATATGGATGGACAGCATCACCATATTTGGGGTACTTGTGTCCCAACATTCGTCTTTTATAATATTCCGCTTGTCCTATTCGGATGGTTTGCGGCAATTATCCTATAACATGAAAAGGTTCCTCCATGGAGAGGAACCTTTCAGCGTGTAGACAAACCCTCGCATTCTGTGTCAGTCCTGCGTGCCGGTGCTCACGAATGTCAAATTCGCTCCGCTCCGGTACTCGTCCTTCCTAGACTGCAAAGGTTTTCTATCACGCTGAACAGAAGACAAAGGGCTAAAATGAAGATCATTTTAGCCCTTTGTCAACAATATGAAGGTTCCTCCATGGAGAGGAACCTTTTTTGATCTTTATGAGGCTGTTTGTTCTTTTCGAAAGGATGTAGCTTTTGAAACAGAGCGATAAATTTTAGGAGCCAGCATCGCAAGGACAATAGTCAAAGCGTAGTCTTTGACCATAAACCAGATCATGAAGAACCATGTGGTTTGATAAGAAATTGGTGCATTCAGCCAAACATTTAACGCGATGTACGTATAAGTTGTCCCGATCACATACATCACGGTCGTTCCAGCAATGGCTGCAATCAAAAAGCGGCCAAAGCCAGGGTGTTGTCTCTTTTCAAGAATGAAGCCGGCAAGCCAGGCAGCAGGAATGTACGATAACACAAAACCGCCGCTTTTGCCTAAAATGACACCAAGGCCCGCGGAGAACTGTGCGAATACAGGTGCGCCAGCAATCCCAACTAAGGCATAGACAATCATGGCTAATGCGCCAAGTCGTCTGCCTAGCAAAAGACCAGCAAGCACACAAAAAAACGGCTGCATGGTGAGTGGAATCCCGCCGACCTGTAAAAATGGTACGATCGATGTGATGTTGGCTCCTATGGCCATCAGTGCAGCAAACATTCCGACTAGCACAAAGTCAGCCGTTCTTGTCTTCTTTTGCATGATGTTTCCCCCTGTCTTATCTGTACAAATAGATTAAGGGGAAGAGGATTTTTTGTCAACCTGTTTTTATTTTAGGTTAACAATAAAACCCGCTCCTGAAAAGGGCGGGCTGGATATTAAGCTTCGGTCATAGAAGATGTATCAATGGCTTTACTGACAGGCACATAATCATAGCCAAGATCACGAGCAACGGCTTCATATGTGATATGTCCGTTCATCACATTGACGCCTTCTGCGATGGCATTGTTTTCTTTGATGGCTTTTGCAGCGCCTTTATTTGCAATTTGCAGCGCGTATGGAACGGTGACATTGGTTAAAGCAACAGTCGATGTCCGCGGTACCGCGCCTGGCATATTGGCGACAGCATAATGTAAAATGCCGTGTTTTTCATAAGTAGGCTGATCATGTGTTGTGATATGATCAACTGTTTCCACAATCCCGCCTTGGTCAATGGCTACATCGACAATGACGGAACCAGGCTTCATTTGTTTCACCATTTCTTCTGTCACAAGGGTCGGTGCTTTGGCACCTGGTATTAGAACGGCACAAATGAGCAGGTCTGCCTCACTGACTGAATCTGCAATGTTGACAGGGTTAGACATTAACGTTTTCATTTGATGACCAAACTGATCGTCCAGCTGACGTAATCGCTCCGCGTTTAAATCAATGAGTGTTACATCTGCGCCAAGTCCGACGGCCATTTTCGCTGCATTTGTTCCAACAACACCGCCGCCTATAATGGTGACCTTCCCTCTAGATACCCCTGGCACGCCTGCGAGCAAAATGCCTTTCCCGCCTTTTGGTTTTTCTAAAAATTGTGCACCGATTTGAGCGGCCATTCTGCCTGCCACTTCAGACATAGGGGTTAACAGGGGAAGTGATTTTCCGTCCGTTACCGTTTCATAAGCAATGGCTGTGACGCCTTTTTGTTTCAATGCTTCAGCCAAGGAGGGCTCTGCGGCAAGATGCAGGTACGTAAATAAGATGAGTCCTTCTCTGAAATATAGATATTCCTCAAATAATGGTTCTTTTACCTTCATGATCATATCAGAAGATGCCCATACATCTTTCGCCTGATCAAGGATCTCTGCACCAACAGATACATAATCGTCATCAGTGAATCCGCTTCCAGAACCAGCGTTTGTTTCAATTAAAATCTGGTGTCCAGCTGAAAGCAATTGAGAAGCTGCTCCTGGTGTTAATGCCACTCGGTTTTCATTGTTCTTAATTTCTTTCGGAATGCCGATGATCATGTTTATTCCTCCTATGCTTATCTATTGATATTGTATGTCTAGTGTATCCTGAAAGTTTAGAAAATTCTTCGGTTGAAATAAAAAATAAAAAAACGCCTCTTTGTGAAATTTCACAAACGGACGTTTTTTAGCTTCATATCAAGATAAATGGTCATTTTCTCATTCATGTTTTTTAAATCAATTTCTGCAATGTCTGTAATCCGCTTTAGTCTGTAATTCAATGTGTTGATATGAATGTTTAATTGCTTTGCGGCGATATTGGCATTGCTGTCACAATCAATAAACCGTTCAAGGGTTTCGACTAGGTTGGAATGATGCCTTAGGTCGTAATCCTCCAGCTTCGATAAAGAGTAACTGGAATAAGACGAGCCCTTTCGCTTTTCAGCCAGCACATCTAAATATTGATAAATGCCGAGTTCAGAAAAACTGTTTAAACGTTCCGTTTCAACAGGAAAGCGTTCTTTTGTTTTCAATACAGCCAGTGCTTCTTTATAGGACGGCTGAATTTGAGAGATATGATCGTAAATTCCGCCAATGGCCGCCTGAACGTGATGGATATGATAACGGTCAGACAGCTGCTGCAGCATGCCGCTTGTGAATTGTTTAATATCTTGAAGCGGGTGCTCTGTTTTTGGTGAGACAAGAATAATGAATTCGTGAAAATCAACAGTCGTTAATAGTACCTGCACTTGCTGCGTTGTTTCAAGCAGATAGGACAGCTTTTTTTCCGTCGCCTCTGTGAGTTCATCACGGAGGCGAAAGATGATAATGGCATACGTGTCTGGACATCTCATGCCAAGTCTCAAAAATAGGTCAAGCATCTCATCCTTCTCATGAATATGACCTGTGAGCATCTTCCAAAAAAGCTCCTGATTGCGTTCTACTGTTTTCGTTTTTCGAATTTGTAAATTGAGTAATTTGTTTTTAACGGCATGGGCTGCCATTTTGAGAAGGTCCATTTCTTCTTCTGAAAAAGGCTGCGTGGATTCAATGGCCCAGATAAATCCGAGCACCTCTTTGTCCTTCCATATTGAAATGGCGACCCTGCTAGATAAACCTACTTCTGCAATTTGAGGTACACGAAGCGGTTCATCTGTTTTAAGTAGTGTAGGAATGATGCCGTCCTTCCAAAGCCGATTAATGACTTTTTCCGGTACACGGCGGGAGATAATGGTTGAAGTTCTGGCGGGATCAGTGAAATCATTGTGTGTGCTATATGCCAATAATCGATGATGAGTATCTTCTATAGT
This sequence comes from Bacillus sp. MC1252, assembly GCF_056838025.1. NCBI lineage: Bacteria > Bacillati > Bacillota > Bacilli > Caryophanales > Bacillaceae > Bacillus > Bacillus sp. MC1252. Next base: position 2,855,521 of record NZ_CM166369.1, on the reverse strand, counting down.
AATAGGGCAATTGAGCACATCACTAATTTGGTCTGCCACATCCTCTAAACGATCAAGACTATACTTAAATGGATCTGTCTTTTTTGTCATAAAAACCCCTGCTTTTTCGAATATTTCACGTACTTACATTATGAAGAGAATGAGGTACGTAAATCAATAAAAAAATGCCATAAACTTAAAAAAACAGAAAGCGATAGATCTGAGTGGTTTGGTCATAAATGGATACCAAAAAGAAATAGTACAATAATAACGTAGTAAAAAATCAATAGGTGAAAAGATTCATCCGAGTGCGTGTACACTTATTAAGAATATATGACCAAAAAAATGTTAAATACTAGATAAAGAGCGAAAAAACAGTAATTCTATAGACTCATTTTGTAAAATAAAAACAGATTTGTTTGACTGTGTATCATTTCTGTTTTTATAATAATAACGTCAAAAAATAAGTGGATTAGCCCATTATATGGCGGCTATGCACGGGAGGTAATGAGGAATATGTCAGGAATTATTCGCGTAACCCCAGAAGAACTAAGAGCGACCGCTAAGCAATATGGTGTTGAAAGTCAAGAAGTGCTAAACCAAGTTGATCGTCTCAATAGAATGATCTCTGATCTAAAAGGAATGTGGGAAGGTGCTTCTAGTGAAGCATTTGCTGATCAATATGAACAGCTAAAGCCTTCATTCATCAAAATGTCTGATCTATTAACAGATGTCAGCAATCAGCTTGATCAAACTGCAAATACACTTGAAAGCACTGACCAAGACATCGCAAGCCAAATCCGCGGCTAATCAAAGTGATTTCCTTTCTAAGTGTGAAAAGCAGAAAAAGCGCCGAGTCTGTCAATTGATGCCGGCGCTCTTTCTATTTTGTGAGGTGGAAATTTGTGTATATCGATATTACCATCGACTTAAAAAATTATGATGGCAGTGTGTTTGATTTGAGACTATCAAATTATTTACATATTAAGCAAGTCATCCATATCGCCTGGCAGGCAAAACAAATCTCACTTCCTAAGCGAGAAGGCGGATGGGTGCGTGTAGTCAATAAGAAAGCTGTGTTTTCAGGCGAATATAAGCTGTCAGACTGTGGGATCACTACAGGGGACAGGCTGGAAATACTATGAAAGGACTTTTGTAAATGGCAGATAAAAAGAGTTCCTATTTAGAAGAACAATTAGAAGCAGTCATGAAAAAAGAGGAAGGCACCTACACCTTCATTTTTCAAAGAGAGACGATTAAACTCTTAGACGGTTTAGAAGCGGCACCGATCAAAGACATCAATCCTTCATTTAAAAAAGAGATTCAATTAACTGAAGGTGAGGTCGTGATCTCAATTGAACCGCCTCCTGCCTATCAGGAATTTCGTTTCATCCATGCCAAGGATGAAAAAAGCAAATGGATTTTTTCATACCAGCTTGTCGATGCAGTTTGCAAACACGACGTGAAGCGGCTGCATCCTATTGTTTCTCCTGAAAACATTGTTTTTCATCAAGGCTTAGCTCCTGCATTTTTGCATTACGGGGTCAAAGAAAGCATCCCGCCGTATGAAATCGATGAGCATCGTCTGTTAAAAGAGGTCAAAGCTGTCATTCTTCGAGTGGTTGACCATGAGTATCAGTTTCAGGAATATTTGGCTTATCATGATACGTTGAAATTATCTGAGCTGGCAAAGGAAATCAGTGAAACGCAGTCGCTGGAAGAATTGTCCGCCCTTATTCAGCAAAAGATCGAAGCGCTCGAAACGAAAGAAAAAACGCTATTAACCATTCCTAAAAAGAAATGGAAGATCGAACGATACATTGGACTGGGTCTCCTTGTCCTTTTGATTCCGGCATTGGTGTATACCATTTACACCTTCTTTTTCGCGATGCCGAAACAAGAAGCGTATGTCGAGGCAAACAAATATTATCTCAACAAACAGTACAGCCAAGTGGTGGATACGTTAGAAAAATATCCAGCTAATCAAATGCCAGTCTCTCTTCAATATGAACTGGCCATTTCGTATGTGCAAACGAACCAAGGCAGCCTGTTACTTGATCAGCACAAAAAAGAAATCACGGATACGTACACATTGCAGACAGATCCGCAATACTTCCTTTTCTGGATTCACATTGGACAAGGCAATAGCAAGGAAGCGCTAGATATTGCACGGGTACTTGGGGACGATCGATACATTTTCACTGCACTCGTCGCCTATCGCAATGAAATCCAAAATGATGATAATCTTTCTGCTGAAGAAAAACAAAAACAGTTAGATCCAATCATTAAGGAAATGGCGAAATATGAAGAAAAAGAAACAACGGAGACAAGCACCAATGACTCCTCAGGCGCGAGCCAAACAGATGAAACAGCTGATCAAAAAGAGCAGTCAAAAGCCGATCAGGAGAAAAAAGAGAAAGAATCTGATTCAAAAAAGAATCCCTCTCAGACAAAAAAAGATGAGAAAAAATAATTCTTTCGATACAACTGACAGTTGGTGCTGTCCCATGAGGAGGTGGAGCGTTTGAGTCTTCTTTGGGTTTTTTATGAGGAGGATTATCAAACCGTCCGTTTAGATGAGCAGTTCAATCGAGAAGCTGTGATTGGACCTGAAATAGAGCATACCGTGACAATCTCTTCACTTTCATTTGATGAAGGAGCGATTCGTTTATCACCTAATGAATCGAATGATGGTTTTTCAATTTACCAGGGAGAGAAGAAGAAAGGCAAATTACTTCCACATGAGCCGTGTGAAATTGGATCACTCACACTCATTTTACTGGATGCACATCATGATCAACACATTTATTACCTAGGAAATAGAGTCGAGGTGTCTTTTTCAAATGAGGAGAAAGATGAGATCGATGTGTGGAAAGAACAAGCTCATGCTATGTTTCAAGATGCCAAGCAGTTCACTTTAGAAAAAATCGAAGGAACTTGGTATGTCATACCTCAGAATGAGACGATTTATGTGAACGGAAAGCAAATCCACGGACCAGAAAAGATTCATGCCGGTGATGAGCTGTTCTGGAACTTTCTGACGGTTACACTTAAAGATGATGATTTATTGCAAGTGACAGCATACGAACCATTTCAAACACGTTTAGAGAAAACAAGACCACCAAGCACAGAAACAAAACAAAAATACCCTTTATACAGACGAACACCACGTTTAATTTATGATCTGCCTGATGATCGGGTTTCATTTAGCTTTCCTTCGCAGGAGAGTGAAAATAGCAGCAGAGGGCTTTGGCTTGTTGTCCTCCCTCCGCTTGTGATGCTTATTGTCATGGGAATAGTCGCACTCATCCAGCCGCGCGGGATTTTTATTGTTGTGTCGATGGCGATGTTTATTATGACGTTAATTACATCGTCCGTTCAATACTTTAAAGAGAAGTCACAGCGCAAAAGACGAGAAGAGAAACGGCAGCGGGTATACTCACTTTACTTAGAAAATAAACGGAAAGAGCTGCAAGAGCTGTATGACCGTCAGCAATTTATCTTGACGTATCATTATCCATCATTTGAACAAATGAAATACTTGACGTCAGAAATCAGTGGGCGGATTTGGGAAAAGACGCTTATCAGTGATGACTTTTTGCAGCTGCGTCTTGGGACAGGTGCAGTTCCGTCAAGCTATGAATTATCGACGAGCGGCGGCGATATGGCCAATCGTGACATTGATGACTTAATGGAACAAACGCAGCACATGCAAAAAGTCTATCGTGAGGTGAAGGATGTACCGATTACATTCGGTCTTGCTGACGGCCCAACAGGCTTAATTGGAAAGCCTGCGATTGTGAAAAATGAGCTTCACCAGCTTGTCGGCCAGCTTGCTTTCTCGCACAGCTATCACGATTTGAGATTTGTCTTTATCTTTAATGAGCAGGAGTATGAGAATTGGGAATGGATGAAATGGCTGCCGCATTTCCAGCTGCCTCATACATACGGTAAAGGGTTTATTTACAACGAACAAACCCGCGATCAGCTTTTGTCCTCTATTTATGAAATTTTACGTGAGCGTGATTTAGAAGAAGAAAAAGAGAAAAAAATCTTTACGCCTCACTTTGTGTTCATCGTGACAAACCATGAACTCATTGCGGAACATGTCATTTTAGAATACTTAGAAGGCAGCCGGACAGACCTCGGCATCTCAATTATCTTTGCCGCAGAAACAAAGGAAAGCTTAGCTGAAAATATCTCAACGCTTGTCCGTTATATTAACGAAGAAGAAGGAGATATTCTCATTCAGCACAAAAAGGCAGTACGGATTCCATTTCGACTTGATGCACATCAGCGTGCGGACAATGAGCTGTTTGCCAGAACACTGAGAACGTTAGACCATCAAGTCGGAATGACCAACTCGATCCCAGAAACGGTCTCATTCCTTGATTTGTTTCATGCCAAACAGGTAGACGACATTGGCATTCGTGAAAAATGGCTGACATCTGAAACAGCAAAGTCATTATCTGTGCCAATCGGTTATAAAGGGAGAAACGATATTGTTGACCTGAACCTGCATGAAAAAGCACACGGCCCGCACGGCCTGTTGGCTGGAACAACGGGGTCAGGGAAAAGTGAATTTTTACAGACGTATATATTATCCTTGGCTGTACACTTTCACCCGCATGAAGTTGCCTTCCTGCTGATTGATTACAAAGGGGGCGGCATGGCGCAGCCGTTCCGAAATATTCCGCATTTACTTGGCACCATCACAAACATCGAAGGCAGCAAGAACTTTAGTGAAAGAGCGCTTGCGTCGATTAAAAGTGAACTGAAGAAAAGACAGCGGTTGTTTGATCAGTATCATGTGAACCACATCAATGATTATACGAAGCTCTATAAGGAGAAAAAGGCTGAACAGGCGATGCCTCATTTGTTCTTAATCTCTGATGAGTTTGCTGAATTAAAAAGTGAAGAGCCGGATTTTATCAGGGAGCTTGTGAGTGCCGCACGTATTGGCCGAAGCCTTGGTGTCCATCTCATTTTGGCCACACAAAAGCCAGGCGGGGTCATTGATGATCAAATTTGGAGTAACTCCCGCTTTAAGGTCGCACTAAAAGTGCAAGATGCGTCGGACAGTAAGGAAATTTTGAAAAATAGTGATGCCGCGTCGATTACTGTCACAGGCCGGGGATATTTACAAGTTGGGAACAATGAGATCTATGAGTTGTTCCAATCGGCTTGGAGCGGTGCACCATATATGGAAGATGGCTACGGATCAGAAGATGACATTGCCATTGTGACAGATACTGGGCTCATCCCATTATCAGGGGTAAGCACAGAGCCGGCAGTGAAAAAAGAGACAGTGACGGAAATTTCTGCTGTTGTGGATGAAATTGAACGTATGCAGCAAGAGCTTGGGATTGAGAAGCTTCCGAGTCCATGGCTTCCACCGCTTGAAGAGCGCATTCCAAAAACGCGTTATGCGTCGAGTGAAGAGCATGTCTTCCATTTTGCGCTTGTTGATGAGCCAGATCAGCAAAGCCAGCATCCGCTCTCTTATCAAATGATGGAAGACGGGAATATTGGAATCTTCGGTTCCTCTGGCTACGGCAAATCACTTGCTGCCACGACACTGCTTATGAGCTTTGCGGAGAGATATTCACCTGAAGAATGGCATGCGTATATTTATGACTTCGGAAACGGGACCTTGCTTCCGCTCGCCAAACTGCCGCACACGGCTGATTATTTCTTAATGGATCAAATGAGAAAAATTCAAAAGTCGATGAAGCGTCTGCGTGAAGAGGTTGAATACCGCAAGCGGTTATTCAGACAGCAAGAAATGAGTCATATCAAAATGTACAATGCTTTGAATGAGAAAAAGCTTCCGTTCATTTTTATCGTGATCGACAATTTTGACATTGTCAAAGACGAAATGCATGATCTCGAATCTGAATTTATCCAGCTGAGCCGTGATGGACAGTCATTGGGCATTTACTTCTTGATCACAGCGACTCGTGTAAACGCAGTGCGCCAATCACTAATGAACAACCTGAAAACAAAGATTGTTCATTACTTGATGGATCAAGGGGAGGCGTATTCGATTATTGGCAGACCGAAATTCAGCTTAGAGCCGATTCCGGGACGAGTCATTATCAACAAGGAAGAGCTTTACTTTGCACAAATGTTCCTGCCAGTTGAAGGAGAGAACGATCTCGAATTGTTTGAGCATCTGAAACAAGAGATTCAGCTTCTTCATGAGCGCTTTCAAGAGGCTGAAAAACCAAAGCCTGTTCCAATGCTGCCTGATAAGCTGACAGTTTGGGAGCTTGAGAGTCATTTAGATGGGCAAAAACAGCCTTACGACATTCCAGTAGGACTAGATGAAGAATCAGTGGCACCTGTTTACTTTGATTTGAAAAAGAATAAACACTGCCTCATTATCGGTCAAACGCAGCGCGGGAAAACAAATGTGACAAAACTGATGCTTGATCAGCTTTTAGAGGCAAAGCCTGAAAAGCTGGCCGTCTTTGATTCAATTGATCGGGGTCTTTCCCATTATGCAAAAGAAGAGAACATCGATTACCTTGAAACAAAGGATGATATCACCGAATGGGCAGAGGAAATGGACCGTTTATTCAAGGTGAGGGAAGAGATATATGTTGAAGCTGTTCGCCGGGGAGAGACCGATCAGTTGTCATTTCCTCAAGTTGTGCTTGTGATCGATGGCATCACACGTTTTCAGCAGACGATCGATCCGCGCTTGCAAGATCAATTGGCTGATTTCATGAAGTCATATGCACACCTAGGCTTTAGCCTTATTGCATCAGGAAATCATACCGAATTCAGTAAGGGCTATGATGCACTGACAAACGAAATCAAACAAGTTCGTCATGCCATGTTACTCATGAAAAAATCAGAGCAAAACATCATACCGCTTCCGTATGCAAGACAAGAACCAGACATTCAGCCAGGCTTCGGGTATTTGGTTGAAAACGGAAAAGAGAAGAAAATCCAGGTTCCTTTATGTGCGGTAGGAAGGAAGAGTGTTCAATGACAGAGCAGCAAAAAAGCTCCATCAAAATCGTATCCACCATGATATTGATTCTTATTTTACCGGTTTTATTTTTCCATCTCATTGGGGATGATCCGGCAAAACAGAAGAAGAATGCTACACGTAATATTGCTGTGGTCAATGAGGATATGGGAGCGAACGAAAGTGAAAACACCGCTCGTTTCGGACAGGATGTGGTTGCAGCATTATCAGAGCGTCCTGATTATACATGGACCGTAGTCAATCGGAGTGCGGCGGAAAATGGACTGAAAAACAGGAAGTACGACGCTGTCCTCTATATTCCGTCTGATTTCTCTAAAAATGTGCTGAGCTATGATAAAGACCATCCTGAAAAGGCATCCATTCAATTTTCGATTCAAGATCAGCTCAATGCAGTCAATAAAGAAAAAGTGCAGAGAGAGCTGGAAAATGCGCAAAAGAAAATGAATGAACAGATGTCGACCTTATACTGGAGTTTTGTGTCACAGGAAATTGGCAATGTCAGAGAAGAGTTTGAACATATTGTCGGCAAAGAAGTCGAATTCCAAAACACGATGTATAACTTCTATAAGCCAAATTCGAACAAACTGTCTGATGCCGTTCAGCAGCAGAAGAAACAAATAGAAGAATTAAAAAATGCGATGGCCGATTCACAAAAACAGTATAAAGACGGTTTGAGTACAACAGAAGAAGCGAAGAGCCAGCTAAAGGATTTCGTAAAAGTAGTAGATCAATATCAGCAGTATCAGGATAAACAAAAGGATCTCTTGATCAAAGCGCAATCCACAAGCAAAAAACAAATCCAGCAAGGGCTCAAACAGCTTGCTGAGATTCAAAACCAAAATGCCCGCAGCTTTAGTGATCAAATGGGTGGACTGAAAACAGACATGAATGGGGTACAAAGCCAGCTGAAAACAACTGACAGCGCCATTCAATCTGTTCAGAAATCGAGAGAAGACGCAATTCCTAAGCAATCAACGGGATTAACTAAACTTGTTCAGGAGTCTCAGGAAGAACTGATTAAAAAGTATGAAGCTCAATACTTGGAAGACTATAAAAATAAGATGACAGCCTTGCTGGCTAAGTTAGAGGTAAAAAGGGATCAGCTAATGGATGCGCCTGCACCACCAGCTGATCCTGGTGATGATGAGCCATCAGGTCAAGATAATGAGAATCCAGAAGAGATTGGCATTAATTTGGACGAGGAAATAACTGAACTTACCCAAATTTCAACAGAGATGAACGATTTGGCTGATCAATTAGCAGAGCAGGAGACGCCGCCTTCTACAGAAGCAGAAAACGCAACAGATGGTGATGATCCTGCTCAGCCAGATAACGGAACAGATGGGGATAATCCCACTCAGCCAGATGACGACAGTACGAATCAATCAAAAGATGAATTAAAAGCACTCTCCTTACGTTTGGAAGAAGTAAAAAAGAAGATTCAAGAAAAAGCCACTACTCATAATGACCAACTGAAGGACAAGGTGAGTCAGTTGAGTAAGGAGCTTGAGAGCCTCTCTAAAAAAGTAGAGAAGCTTGAAAAGAAGATTCAATGGTTAGAAGATCGATATAATGAAATCTCGAATGAAATCAAAAATCAGGAATCTTCTATCTTAAATAAGGTGAAGGAGCTGAAACGTAGAAACTCGCCGATTGGAAACACCTTTATTGAGGAAATTTTCGATAAAGAATTCAATACAAAAACAACAAGCACCAAAAAGTTAATGGAGTATTCCAATCAACTCTCACAGCTAGAGATGATGCTCGGTAATGTCTATCAACCATCAAATAACTCATCCTTAGTCGACACCAAACCAGATGAAATCCAGTCCATCATTTCCATCAAAAAAGAAGAAACAGAGAACTGGGACACATTAAATAAACAGATGCTGACGTCAAACGATGATGTGTCTACTTTTATTGATGAGATGCAGAAGTTTTCAGATGGCTATGCAGAATATATTTCGACGCAGCAGGCAAGCATGGAACAGGAATTAAACACAATTTCTGAAAGTGCGGACAATGTTGCTGAGCAAATGGCTGATCAAGGAGATGCAGTGTATACGGCAGACCTTGCAGGCAGTTCAATTGTCGTCAGTGCGCAGGATTCAATCGGTCAGGAAGTGCTTCGTCTTTCTGAAAATATGAGTTCGTTAACCGACCGCCAAAAAGGGGTGGCAGATTATACGAACAACATTGAAGAAAGTGTGACAACGGTTCAAGAAAAGGCGGATACGCTGAATGAAAACTGGAGTAAGAATGTAGATTCAACGAAGCTGGTTCAGCATGATTTAAATGGTATTTTAGGAAACACATTAAGCGATCAAGGCAATAGCAACTATGTATATAACCACTTAGCCAACCCGCTGAAAATTAGCGGGGATGTGCCGGAAGAAAAAACGCAGACTGTACCGCCAGTGGTCATTTTGGTCATTGTGATGATCAGCAGTTTATTGATTGGCTTTTTCAGCTCGTATTATGCGGCGGCTCCGATGCTGGTCAAAGGTGCACTGTTTGGCATTTTGAACCTTTTAGTTGGACTCATGATCAGCTTGTTTGGACTTAATATCTACAAACTCGCAGATGATCAAGCGATTCAATGGTCGATTTTCACGATTTTGCTGTTGGTGACTTGTTCAGCCTTTATTCGCACGGCTTTCCTTTTCGGATCTATTGCCGGATGGATGGCAGCAACGGCGCTTATTTTCTTCTTTGTCGCACCGTTAATTGATTTGGTGATGCCGAATTTCCACTTTACAAATCCGGTGACAGACGTGTATATGTCGATCCAATACGGGAATGGGGACAATTTTGGAATGGGCATCGCAGGGTTAGTGATTGTAACTGTCCTCTTAATGGCCATACCACTTGTGACAAAGCTATGGAAAGATAAGACAGAGGAACGTGATGTGACACATGAGGCTTAATCTGTTCGTGAAAGGGATGGCACTTAGTGTCATATCCCTTTTTCTCCTCATCCCTGCTGCTTTCGCTGCTGGTGAAGATACGGATACAAATGTCAAGCCGAATGAATATCAGGAAAAGGAACTCAATATTAACTCGAGTATATTGCGGGATCAAACCAAATACGAACAAAGCAAAACAACGAAAAAAGTCAAAACAGATATTCATTTTGCTGAACCGCCTAAAACGTCGGGTGGGCATCTTTCGCCACAGCTATTCAGTGACCTGAAAGAGAATCCGCCTAAAACACCAGCTCGTATGATGAAAGAGATGAACATCTCTTTTAGCGATTCGGCTGTATCAGCACCTTCTGTCGATGATCATGAGAAGCAGACATCGGCGCTGCTTCCTATCATCTTTGGGTTCTTGATTGCCGCTGGTATCATCGTGATGATCATCCTGATTCCAAAGGTGAATGTAAAAGCTGAAAAGAAATAGCCTGTCTCTTTTAAAAGGGGCAGGCTTTTCTTTATGCAGATTGCTTGATGTCATGCCGATTCACTACGTAAAATAGTGTTATCAAGGGAGGAGATTGTCATTCGAATTTCAATCGTTACAGGAGGATCAAAAGGATTTGGCCTAGCACTTGTGAACCGGCTGCTTTCACGTGGGGATCATGTGTACACTGCGGCAAGAAGTGTGTCGCCAAATTCCCATCCAAAACTTACACATACACAGGTCGACCTGACAGATGAGGCAGCAGCTGCCAAATGGCTTCAAGATATTCTGTCCCCGCAAACACTGGCAGACGCTGATGACATCTTATTCGTCAATAATGCAGGAATGGTGACCCCTATCAAACGCGTTGGGCAAGGCGGACGGGAAGCGCTTCATCAGCATTATACGTTGAACCTTGTCATTCCTGTTTTGCTGAGTCATGTATTTGCTGACCAGATTCAATCATTCAAAGGGAAGAAAACGATCGTTCATCTTTCTTCTGGAGCTGCTAAAAACCCATACAAAGGATGGAGTGCGTATTGCAGCTCAAAGGCGGGACTTGATATGTTTATGAGGACTTTACATGAGGAACAGCAAGACGAGGCGCATCCTATTATTACGTTTTCCTTTTCACCCGGGACGATCGATACAGATATGCAGGGCGAGATTCGGAAGTCATCAAAAAAGGACTTTGAACAAATTGAACGTTTTCAGCAATTATATGAAACAGGCACGCTGAAGAGTCCGGATGAAGTCGCAGGTATCTTGCTCGACCTTTTATCGGAGAATCCAGCTGGCGGATGCGTATACGATGCACGTGAGTATGTGAAAAAGCAGTCATAACGACTGTTCAGCGTGAAGACAAACCCTCACATTCGGTGTCAGTCCTGCGCGCTGGTGCTCGTCCTTTCTGGACTTCAAGGGTTTTCATATCACGCTGAAAAGAAGACAAAGGGCTAAAAGCAGTCATAACGACTGCTTTTTCTTATGGTACAAGCAAGAACGGCTGGTTTCGCATAAGCTAATCTTAAGACTCACAGGAATTGTGACAGAACATTTGAGTTTCTTTTCAGAATATGTTAGGATGCTAAAAATATAGATAAGGAGGGGTTTCCATGAGAAAGGTTACATTAATGGATGTTTATACCCACCCAGTCGCTCAAAAATATTTAAATCGTTCAGGAAAAGCCCATGCGATTGCTTGTGCTTATCACGCATTCAAGCTGGCGATGCAGGCAGGAATTAACCCAGATCTTGCTGTGAAAGCAGCGCTCTTGCATGACATCGGTCACTATGAATGGTATACAGCCGGTGGAGAATGGGATTACGAGACATATAGACGGAATGATATTCATGCCATTAAAGGAGCAGAGCGGGCCCACAAACTGCTCATACGTCTCGGTGAGGAACCAAAAGCAGCCAAAGATATTGCGCTGGCGATTCTGCTTCATACGGATTCTTATTTGCCAGAGGGCGACCTGCACAAGGACACACTCCAGCAAATTGTGAAGAAAGCAGATGAAATGGATGAAGAGCCTGGCGGACACCATCATTACAGACAAATAGACGAATCACTTGCACTGAAAAAAATTACAGATTTGGATCAGAAGGTGCAGCAGGCACTTCAGCCCATGAAACGCTCTGTTTAGTATGGAATGTCTCCATGAATATTTCCATGCTGGTCGACATACAATGTGCGAATAACGGTACGGTTAAACGCAGATGTTCCTGAAGTCGTGAGTCCCGTGTAATGAACCGTGACGGAATAAGCACCTTCTTTTTTCAATTGAACGGCTGATGAAGAGCTCGTTTTAAGTGGATGATCCTTTTGAGCATCCTTAAAGTAAACGGTCTCTACTGTTTTGCTTAACCGTTTGATCAGACGGCTCGAATGTGTTGATGCATCCCCTGATTTCGCTGCAACAATTTTGATTTCTTCATTTAATGGTGAATCAAAGGATACAAGCAGCAAATAAGGAGCTTTTTTTCCTGAATTCGATCGAATTGTCCATTTTCCAGGAACGGGTTTATTGATCTGCACATGGTGTGAATATGCGCCTTCATATGGGAAAGATGCTTCCGATGTCTTAAGGTTTGTTAAGACGTCTCCATTTGGGGCGACGATTTCCGGCTGTGCTTCTTGTCTTTCATTTAACCACTGAATCGATAAGCCATTCGTTCCTTCCTCTACATAGAACGCTTCTGTTTTATCCTTTTCACTTTCACCGCCTTTTACGTAAACATCTGTATTCACCTCAGCAGAGACTGGCTCTTGTTTCGGGTTATCTTCTTTTTCAGCATTTGAGATACTTGCTAGCAGCTGATGTTGGAACACTGGGAACATGCTTGTGCCGTTTTTGATCGAATAGTGGTCCCATTTTCCCGTTAAAATATTATTTGCATACGATAACCTTGTGCTGCTTACCGTGACAGCGCCATCGTTTGCACCAAAGCTCTTTAAATACAATCCGCCTAAATAAAGCACGCCGCCAAATGTTCCCCATTCTGAACCAGAATAGGTGACATATTTATTGGGAAACGTCTCTAATCGGTCGGTTTCACTTCGAAAAGCCGCCATAAGACCCGTTTGCAGAGAATAAAGTGCGTCGCTTTTTTGTCCAAGAATTTGCGCGAGCCAGCTCCCGCCCTTGCTATAGGCTAAATCCGCAAGCGGCGTTCCGTAATGAGGAGAGCCGAGTGTGATGACCTTATCTACATATGGATGGGCATTGTAATACACGAGTGCGGACTGTGCATCCACCCCGCCTTTACTATGACCGATCACAATGAGTTTTCTACCGAAAAAATCATAGATTTCTTTTAGCTTTTCCGCTAATAGTTTGCCATTTCTTTTCATGTCCTGATCTGGATGCAAATCTATGAATGCGCTCTCGTATCCATTCAGAACAGCTTGTTTTGCCATATCGTTACGACCGAACCAAGTGGAGGAAGAGCTATTAATGCCATGAACAAAGACAAGAGGGGGTTTTGACTCTTCTTTTTGAACTGGCTCTTCGCCTTTAAACCACTTTCCTGGTGTACCAGGTTCATCTCCAATTGTGCCTGCATACGCATAACTTGCAGAGGATAGAAAGAGCATGACAGCAACGATACAGATTAATTTTTTCAAGATAATTCACCTCTTCAAATGATTTAAATTGTTGGCAGCACCAATCTATTATACTTCTAAAAAATGCAAAAAAATATAATTTGTAAAAATATGGTATTAACGTTGTAGGTTTGCCGAGTGACATTCACATGGGTCATTGCATACGCTGTGGGTAAATACACAAGTAAAGGGGCAGGTAGGATGGCACAACAGGGAAGTCCGCAGCTTGTTTCATTAGTCGATCCATATGTTTATCAAACATTGCAGAAAGTGGTCGGTATGAGATTGATTGTTCAAACAGTGAAAGATACTGTGCGTGGAAAATTGAAGGAAGTCATGCCGGATCATATTGTGATTGAGGCGGGGACAAAGTCAGTTTTTTATGTGCGGATCCAGCAAATCGTGTCGGTGATGCCTGATCACAGTGAAAGAGTGTAACAAGCAGACGCCTAGGTGTCTGCTTTTTTCATGCTTACAGAATGTATATCTACAAACAGCGCATGATATACCAATTGTTCTTTTTTTTTCAAAAAATGTGGTTCTAAAACAAGAAGCAGTTGACAGAAGGTGGGTTGAATAGTAGTTTTTTAATAAGATCAATACGTAACAGGAGGAGCATCTTTGTTAAAATCTAAAGTTCATTTTTGGACATTCCAAATACTACTTGTTTTACTCATTGTATATGTATCAACAAAGGTTTCGTTTTTATTTCAGCCGATTATTTTATTTGCATCCACCTTGTTTGTGCCCATCTTGCTGGCAGGCATTCTCTTTTTCATTTTTAATCCAATTGTGCGGTTCTTGTCCAAGAAGATTCCTAGGACACTCGCCATCCTGATCATTTATCTCCTGTTCATTGGACTCATCACATTCATTGTCAATGCTGTCGGACCAGTCATTGTTATGCAGTTGGGCGGACTTGTCAAAAGCTTCCCTGGATATGTGACGGATATGCAGACATTTATCAACAACTTCTCGCATTCTAAAACATTTACTTGGATGATGAACCAAGATTATGTGTCTGTCTCAAAGTTTGAACAGACGATCGTTTCGACATTAAAAGATTTACCGGAAAATATTGCTTCAAGCATGTCTGCAGTGTTTGGCGTCATTGCAAATATTGCCCTTGCCGTGATCACGGTTCCGTTTATTTTATTTTACATGCTGAAAGACGGGCATAAGTTTCCGGACAAGCTCGTTCAATTCTTGCCAATGCCTTACCGCAAGGAAGGGCTGAAAATCTTCAAAGAATTAAACGACACGCTTGCTGCTTACATACAGGGGCAAATTGTTGTCTGTTTATTTGTCGGAGTTGCTTGTTTTATCGGATACTTATTAATTGGTGTGAAATATGCGCTCATTCTCGGCATTATCATTGCGATTACAAACGTGATTCCGTATCTTGGACCATATCTTGGCGCGGCACCAGCTGTGCTCATTGCCTTTCTTGATTCGCCTGGAAAAGCGGTTGTGACAGTAATTGTCATTCTTGTCGTCCAGCAAATCGATGGAAACGTGATTTCTCCGTTGATCATTGGGAAACGTCTTAATACACATCCATTGACCATTATCCTGCTATTAATTGGGGCAGGAAGCTTTGGCGGAATACTAGGTATGATCTTTGCGGTGCCTGTGTATGCGCTGCTCAAAGCCATCACATTGAATATTGTGAGATTGGTTCAACTGCGCCAGCGTTCTCGAAAAGAACAGCATTTAAACGTCTAGGACAGATGCACAAATTCCCCCTTTTGCATAAGATGATTTACATAAGCAGATAGGGGGAGATTCTGTTGCCTGCAATCGTTGGACCTATTCATATCGAGTCGTTAGGAGGAAACGGTGCGGCTACTTTCGGTGATGTTCTGGCCATTGCACCTTTGGCCGTAGACCACTCTACTGGCGGGGCGGGAGCCTTTAATTCAGGCGATTATATGTCCCTCACAAGTGATCCAAATGCCACCATGCTGTGGGACTTTACACTGTTTGGCCAGCCTCAATCATTTAATGCATAGAAGACAGCTGATGATAAGACGTATCAGCTGTCTTTTTTATGTTGGATATACACGTATTTTTGCGCTGGGCATATGATGAGGGTAGTAAAGGTGGTGAAAAGATGCCAGCAATTGTTGGACCAATTCATATTGATCGTGTGAGTGGAAACGGAGCAGCACATTTCGGTGATATTTTTGCCATTTCTCCAAAAAGTGTCGATCACTCCGCCGGAGGCTCAGGGACTTATAATGCGGGGGACTTTGCTCAATTCTACAACAGTCCAAACGTCACATTTGTCTGGGATTCAGACCTGATTAGTCAGCAAAAAAGCTTTAATGCGTAGCCAGCTTTGGAAGGGATTCCTTTTCAGAAGCTGTCTTTTTTTATGGTACAATGGATATGGATGTAAGGAGAAAAAGAGGTGTGAAAAAAGTCTAATGAAAATAAGAAAAGCGCACATCACAAGCGGGCAATTAAAGACCTACAATGTATATTTACATGAAAATAAAAAAGAATATAAAACACTTGTCGCCGTACCTGATATTGAATGGAGTATTTCCATTGCGTATGAGGACGAAAAAGCGCAGCTTGAACAATCACTTGAACAATCCTTAATGGAAAGAGTAGAAACAGACGAAGCCCGTGAGCTCGCACTAAAGATTGTGCACTGGGTCACAGAAATGTAAATTCAGTAAACAGGAGTGAAAACAGCGATGAAAGAAGAATCCGTAGACTTTTATTTGCAGCAAGGGATATTTGGACATGCTGAAACAAAACCCGATGAACGAAGAATGTTTCTCGGTTCATTAAGGGAACGAGCGCTTCTCGCCCTGACAAAGGGACAGGTATTAAGAAATAAACCGTATCAAGAGGTAGAACAAGTATTAAAGGCCAATCGACAAGCCACTGTTCTTTTAAATGGTGAATTGTCTTATGCTTCTTATTCTCAATATATCAAAATGGCAAATGCCGCTGGATGCTCTTTTAAAGTGGTGAATCATCACGAAGCACACTCGCCTTTTGGCCTTGTCATAGAGGTGCCAAGTGCGATCAATCAAGAGCACATCTATATAGAAGATGAGCTGTTTCAAAACGCTTTTTCTCGTGAATCTGTTGAATAGGTTTCCCTAGTGAAATGAATAGGCTATAATGATTCAAAAGAGCATATGGGAGAGATGCGGATGGGCAAAGCATTGATTTGTATTGATTATACAGTTGATTTTGTTTCAGACGATGGAAAACTGACATGCGGAAAGCCTGGACAGGCGATTGAACCTAAGATCACAGAGATCACTTCTTCGTTTATTGATGAAGGACACTTTGTCGTCTTTGCGGTCGATCATCATGAAGAAGAGGACCCTTATCATCCAGAAACAAAGTTATTTCCGCCCCATAATATCCGCGGGACAGAGGGAATTGAACTTTATGGCAAACTAAGTTCACTATTTCACACGTCAAAACATTTAAAACATGTCTACTATATGGAAAAAACAAGATACTCTGCTTTTGCAGGCACTCAATTAGAAATGAAACTGCGCGAGCGCGGCATCACTGAACTTCATTTAGCCGGAGTGTGTACAGATATTTGTGTACTTCATACAGCTGTGGATGCGTACAATAAAGGCTTTGAGCTTGTGATTCATCAGAATGCCGTGGCGAGTTTTAATGAAGCGGGGCACGAGTGGGCACTTTCTCACTTTGAGCAGACGCTTGGTGCGAAAGTGGTTAAGTAAGGGAAGGAGAATGGAAGTTGGAGCATCGGTTTATTGACGACAGTTTATCACTACATACAGATCTTTATCAAATTAACATGGCAGAAACGTATTGGAGAGACGGCATTCATGAAAAGAAGGCAGTCTTTGAACTCTTCTTTAGAAAGCTTCCATTTGACAATGGCTTCGCTGTATTTGCTGGTTTAGAGAAAGCGATTGAATATTTATCGGACTTCTCCTTCACCGAAAGCGATCTTGCGTATTTAAAAGATGAACTCGGTTATAAAAGCGATTTCATTGAATACTTAAGCGGGTTGTCCTTTACAGGTACACTTCATTCAATGCGAGAAGGCGAAATTGTCTTTGCGAATGAACCAATTATGCGCATCGAAGCAACGCTAGTTGAAGCGCAGCTCATCGAAACGGCACTGCTCAATATTGTGAATTTCCAGACGCTGATCGCAACAAAGGCGGCTCGGATTAAAGGAATCATTGAAGATGAGACAGCATTAGAATTCGGAACAAGACGTGCGCATGAAATGGATGCAGCCATGTGGGGAGCAAGAGCGGCATTGATCGGCGGATTCCAGGCTACAAGTAATGTTCGTGCAGGGAAACGCTTCAATATCCCAGTATCAGGAACACATGCCCACGCGCTTGTACAAGCCTATCGCGACGAGTATACAGCATTTAAAAAATACGCTGAAACACATACAGACTGTGTCTTTTTAGTCGATACGTATGATACCGTCAGATCTGGCATTCCGAATGCGATTAAGGTTGCGAAAGAATTCGGAGACAAAATCAACTTCATCGGTGTCAGACTTGATAGCGGAGACCTTGCATACTTGTCTAAAAAAGCTAGAACGATGCTGGATGAAGCAGGATTTCATGACGCAAAAATCATTGCATCAAGCGATCTTGATGAACACACCATCATGAATTTAAAAGCACAGGGCGCAAAAATTGATGTGTGGGGTGTTGGGACAAAACTGATCACAGCATTTGATCAGCCAGCCCTCGGTGCTGTGTATAAGCTTGTGTCGATTGAAGAGAATGGCAAGATGAATGACACCATCAAAATTTCATCCAACCCAGAGAAAGTGACAACACCAGGCCGTAAACGTGTGTATCGCATTATCAATCAATTGAATCATCACTCGGAGGGCGACTACATTGCTCTTGAAGAGGAAGATGTTCAAAGTGAAGATAAGCTGAAAATGTTCCATCCTGTGCATACATTTATCAGCAAATTTGTGACAAACTTTGTGGCAAAGGATCTTCACGTCCCAATCTTCGAACAAGGAAAACTTGTGTATGATAATCCGGATATTCAAACGATTCAAGCCTATGTGCAGGACAGTCTCGGACTCTTCTGGGAGGAGTACAAACGAATCAGCAAACCAGAAGAATATCCAGTCGATTTGAGTCAAAAATGCTGGGATAATAAGATGCAATTTATCCATGATGTAAAAAACAAAATCAAAAAAGAGCTTTATGAAAGCTAAGTGTGGAAGAAAAGGAGATCATCAAGCCAGATGGTCTCTTTTTTTTATTTTGACCTGTTCAAAATGAACCATTCGGGCAATCATTTGGTATACTGAAAGCACATCTTGTTTGTCATTTCATAAAGGAGGATTGGAGCAGTTGAGGGTGTTTGTTGCGAGACAGCCTATTTTTAACAGAAAAGAACAAGTCGTATCATATGAGCTGCTTTATAGAGATAGTGAAACCAATACATATAGCGCTGAAGATGGTGATCAAGCGACAACGGACCTCATTATTAACAGTTTTTTAAACATTGGCATCGAAACACTTACAGAAGGAAAACGATGCTACATTAATTTCACCGAAAGCTTGCTTTCGTCTGATCTGCTCACCTATTTTGATCCGCATCAGCTTGTGATCGAGATATTAGAAAATGTACCGATTACCCAAGCACTTATTATGAGATGTAAGCAATTAAAAAAATGGGGATATACGATTGCACTCGATGATTTCTTTCTTAATGGAACACATTTTAGTGATAAGTTGCTTAATGAACTCCTCTATTGCATTGATATTTTAAAAATAGATTTTGTGAAGACAACATCGGAAGAGCGAAGAGATATTCTGAATACATATAAAAAGTATCGACTTCGATTCCTTGCAGAAAAGGTGGAAACGCGAAAAGAATATGAAGAAGCGCTAAAAGCTGGCTTTCATCTGTTTCAAGGGTATTTTTTTAGTGAGCCGCACGTGATATCAGGACGAGCATTATCGACTAGCTTCCATGCGTACCACCAGCTTTTAAATGAGCTAAGCAAGGAACAACCGAATATCCAGACAGTGACACATTTTATTGAGAGTGACCTTTCGCTATCATACCAATTATTAAAAATGCTGAATTCTGGCGGCATGAGACGTCTTTATCAAATTAAGAGTATCCGGCAGGCGATTATCCTGCTTGGTTTTAATGAAATTCGGCGCTGGATCTTTATTCTTTCTTTTAAAGAACTGAATGTCCAAGCGAACTCAAGCCAAAAAGAAATTATCAAAATGTCATTCATTCGTGCGAAAACGTGTGAACTCATTGCCAATCATACTGAACGAGAGCATCCAGCCTCTTATATGCTGACAGGCATGTTTTCACTCATTGATACGCTTGTCAGGGCAGACATTACAGAACTTGTGAAAGAGCTGCCGCTTTCTGATGAAGTTGGCGAGGCACTACTTGGCTATGAAAATGATTATTCTTTTGTGTTAGACGTTGCCAAACGTATTGAACGAAATGAATGGGATGATGAGATGCTGGATGGGAATCTCCCTAAACAAGAAGCCTACGGCTGTTATATAGAAGCCATTGAATGGTGTCATAAAATGTTTGAATCTTAAGCGTATAGATAAACCCTCGCATTCGCCTGCGATCTGCGCTCCGGTGCTCATCCTTCCTAGACTTCAAGGGTTTTCAAATCACGCTAAAAAGAAGCCGCTCACGTCAGAGCGGCTTTTCTTAGTTATCCCCACTGTAAAAGCAGAAAAAGCCTGCTCGAAGTCATAGACAAGTAGATGCGAATGCCTTCTGGACTAAAGCGGATATCAATATTGCTTTTCACACCGATTTGCTTCAGCATTCGGATGACACTTGTCGTATCAGAGCGTTCAGCAGCCTCCATCATTCGCTGCGCAAATGAAAGCGAGCTGGAAATCTGCTGTGTAATGAGTGAAGCATCAGCAACAAGACGGGCTGATTCCTTTGCTGCTCGTTGAAACGAGTGTGCATCAACTGGAGGAAAAGTCATAGGCGTGCGCGGGTATGCGCTACTCATTGCGGGAACCTGCAAAGTAGGATAAGGAACATAGTAAAACACATGGTCACCTCTTCTCACATTGAAGTGAAATTGGACGGATATCTGTTCTAAATGTATGTAGAAAATCAGAATAAAGAATCAAAATGATCTTTCTATCTTTGGAAATTCATCATAAAAATAGGTACTTTTGCGGTCAATTTCGGTGAATGTCACAAAAAAATTGCGGTGTCCACAGTAGAGTCTGTCGTCTGACCTATGACACGTAAAACCGAGGAAATGAAAGGGATCGTACGTTCGGTTGTGAGAGAAGTGTGACGAATGATGCCTATTCTTGTCGCAAAAATGACGCAACTCCTTTGAAATTGAGATAAAAGTATGATTTGAAAAGTCAGAAAATGATGAAAAAAGACCTATTGAATTTTGCGGTATCACGCACACGTTTTGTGCATACTTTTCGGTGAAAAAATACTCAATAGCATTTACACTGTTAGTAACAGATCAAATACTTATGACCCAATCACCATACACAAATACATTGATCTTCCAAAAAAGGAGAGTGGAATCGATGGAAAAGTATGAAATCGAAGAACTTAAACAATTATTGTGGAAACTTGAAAACGAAATTAGAGAAACAACGGCTTCTCTTCATAACATTAACAAAAGCATTGATCAATACGACAAATATGAATATGTGAAAATTTCTTAAAGACTTGATAATCATCAAGTCTTTTTTTTATCCAAATACATACAAAAAAAGGATATATTATTATATAATTGTTAAATAGTGATGTCAGTGGACATTTGCTTATGTCTTTTTAGTAAAATAAGAGGCGAGAGGGTGAGGTACAAGACCGAGTATGCTAAACTATCTAGAGAATACAAAAATCAAGCAGAATATGTCTGATTTTATTCAACATGCAGTCAGGCAGAATGATTTACAAAAGCTGCTTCATGAATTTACAGATATAAAGAATGAATTTCCTTTTGGGCAATTGGCTTATCAGCATTATGAGGCATTTGGCGGAAAAGACAAGCAAGCGATTACAAAACTGGCAGCAGGGATTGAACTTCTCATATTATCAGCCGATATATTAGATGATATTGAAGATCAGGACAATGATTCGTATCCTTGGATGAACGTTAACCAAGGGGTGGCCATCAATGCTTCTACGTATTTGTACACATTAAGCATTCAATTCATCACATCAATATGTGAAAATAATTCTCAACTAATAGAGAAACTGTTTCACCTCATAAAGATGTCAATGGAAGGGCAACATGAGGATTTGCGTCATATGCATGGAACTGAAGAAGAGTGTTTAGAGGTTTTAAGGAAAAAATCAGGCTCATTAACAGCTCTTTCGAGTGTGCTAGGTGTTTATTTAGCGACAAGAGAAATCAATTCAATTGTCGAGTCTTATTCGATATATTATGGTGTTGCTGAACAGATCAGTAACGATTTTTTTGCGGTATTTTCGAAAAAAAATGGAGATTTGCAAAAAAAACAAACATTGGCATTCAGTTATTTAAAAAGGCGTTTTAACGATGCCAGTCATGAGCTTTTTGAATACTTTTCTGGTCGACTAGATGAGTCAGAGCAAGAACCTTTTCAACTGAAGCAGAAATTACTTGAGGCTGGTTTGACTCAGTACATGGTATCCATGAGAGAGATTATGCTGTTAAAAATGAGGCAAGGAATCGAACAACTTGATTTACCTAAAAAAAAGAAGGAACAATTATATGAATTTATGACAAAGGAGGAGGGCAATGATTGAACATTCAAAATATCATTGCATATTTAATAAAAAATCCTAGTGTTGTGAATGAATTGGACTTAGGGAATGCAAGTTTAATTCATACAGATGAGCAAACAATGAAAGCAATCATTCAAGGATTAAAAAAAGGGCAAATGTCTGCAGAATATATATGGTACTATAAATGATACTATTCATTCTAAAGTGATTTAAAAGTTCTCCAGTTAAGGATGTTTTATACATGAAGTTAACTTATACGAAACTATCTGTTTTTTTGGTTTTTCTGTCTTTTTTATTTGTGATCTATGTTTCATATATTTATGTATTTGATATTTTTAATGGAGCACGTGTAGCGGAGAACAAGAACGGTCAAGCAGAGGTTGTCGAAGTTGAATATCTTTCTTTAGCCTACACATCAGGATTAGAAGAAGGAGATATTATACTTAAGATCAATGGTGAATCTGCCCTCAACAAAGATCATATGATCAATGGTGAGCTTAGAAATGTGCAAAGAATTGATATTCAAAGAGGCAATCAAATCATCACACTGAAAAATAAGACATTGATTGGTCAAGAAAGTTTATTTGTTTACTTAACTCCTCTTATACTTTATTCAATTTGTTTGTTTTGTATCTTCTTTATCATTAGAATTAACAAAGAAGCCCAACGAAAATCAGCATTTCTTTTAGTTTTATTCTTATTAACTATTTGTATCGGGTATCTTAGTGCAGGTACTTCAGGAATTGGCGATAGATTTAGCCATTATGTGATCGTATTTTGTTTATCCAGTGTATTTATCTTTTATATTCATTTCATTTATCAATATTTCAAAGAATTTGATCTGCATATAACGACTCAAAAAACGATACGCTTTTTATATAGTCTTCCAGTAATGAATCTGGTGATAGAGGCTTTTGTTCCTATTGATTCGGTGATAGCCAGATATATGCCAAGTTTAAATCTTGTATTCTTTTTCGCTTCTATAATCATTTCATTCAAAGTTATTATCAATGGAATGCGGAAATATAAAGAGACAGAGCAGGGATCTGTTTTAAAGTTTTTTGTCATGATTAATATAATAGCATTCTTTCCATTTATATTGTTATTTGCAATCCCTTATGTTTTGTTTCGTATTTATGTGATAGATCCATTTTTCTTGACTTCTTTTGTCCTACTCATTCCTTTTTCACTCGTGTATCAATTCATGACGAACAAACTTTATAATATGGACTTTTTGATTAGCAGACTTAGGTACTATGGCTTTCTAGCAATCACACCGACCATTTTTGTTGTAGTCACATTTTACATTCTGCAGAAACCAGAAGATCTGAAGTACACACTGAAGCTCGCACTAATCACCTATACACTCATGCTTGCTGTCTTCTATTTCAAAGAAATCCTAGATTTCCGCTTTCGTCTGAAGCGTTTTTCAGAGAAGCATAATTATCAGGACAGCATATTTAAATTTACGCAGCTCATTCGTGAGGCCTCGTCACTAAATCAAGTGCTGTATCATTTGAAATACACCATTTTAGAAGTGCTTGTTGTGAATAAAGCCTTTGTGCTTGAGGTCAAGGCTGATGGACAAATTGATGAAATTGATGAGTCGACAGATGACAGCAACCTATGGAAAGAGTATGTGGATCAATTTCAAGATGTTTTAGGTGAAGTAGGGAAAATTATTGAGCTTGATAAAGGGTTTATGATGAAAATTGGCGAGCGGGGCGGTCACTCGTTTGTGATTTGCTGTTTATCAAATTTACAGACACCGAAGCTGACTCGTGATGAGATTTCTTGGCTGAAAACATTGGCATTTTACACAAGTGTCAGCTTAGAAAATGTCGTCAAGATCGAAGAATTGATGGAGCATCTTGAAGATTTGAAACAGCGTGAAGCCAATCCCGCGTGGCTGAAAAAGATCATGTTTGCGATGGAAGAAAAGCAGCGCTCCGATTTAGCGAGGGATCTACATGATTCCGTGCTGCAGGATTTGATTTCGCTGAAAAGGCAGTCAGAAATGTTTTTAACGAATTTCCAAAACGACCAATGCCCAACGTCTATTGAACATTCGCTCATTTCATGGAATGAACAAATGTCTAAGGTCATTCAAACCACGAGAGAGACATGTCATGAGCTTCGGCCGCAGTTGCTTTATGATTTAGGTTTAGTGAAGGCGATATCGAAGCTGATTTCTCAAATCCAGGAGGAAGCACCGTTTCATATTAGGCTGAATACGACACGCTTTGATAAAGAGCTGGACATTGATATTGACTCCCAGCTCAATATTTACCGGATTGTTCAGGAGCTGTTATCCAATGCGTTGAAGCACTCCAAAGCCAATCAAGTGTTAGTGATGCTCATTTGTATTAAAGATCAGGTTGTTCTTCACTACGAGGACGATGGAGTAGGATTTGATGCAAGCCAGCTTGATCAGCACACAAAAAGCATGGGCCTATCGGGAATAAGAGAACGTGTCAAGGCGTTAAATGGAAAGCTTCAAATTCACACAGCCCCCGAAAAAGGGCTCAAAGTGAAAATTGAAATGGAATTGTAACGATTTATTAAGGATTAAGACTTGGCATCTGCCAAGTCTTTTATATAAAATGGAAGTGAGTGATTTAAAGGGAGGAAGACATGAAGAAGATATTGGTCATTGATGATCATCCGGCTGTCATGGAAGGGACAAAAAGCATATTAGAATCAGATCAGCAGCTATCAGTCGATTGTTTAAGTCCTGATGCAGAAGCCGCCTTTTTAAAGACGCATGACTTTTCCATCTATGATGTGATTTTGATGGATTTAAATCTCGGGGATATCAATGGAATGGACATTGCGAAACAAATTCTAGAAACAAACCAACAAGTGAAAATTATCATTTATACCGGGTATGAAGTAGATGATTATTTTGAAGAGGCCATTCGGGCTGGATTGCATGGTGCAATTAGTAAAACAGAGACAAAAGACAAAATTATTGAATACATACACCGCACATTGCAAGGAGAAGTTGTCATTCAGCTATCCTATTTAAAGAAATTAATTTCACAGCAGCAAGAAAAGCCAGAACAAGCGCAGCAGACCGATCACGAGCTGTTAACAGAGCGAGAGTGTCTAATCCTCAGAGAAGTGGAAAAAGGGTACACGAACCAAGAGATTGCCGATGTGCTTCATTTGAGCAAACGCTCGATTGAATACAGCTTGACCTCCATCTTTAATAAGCTGAATGTTGGATCTCGAACAGAAGCGGTGTTAATTGCAAAATCTGAAAGTGTGCTGTAAACGAATGAAGGGAGAGGGCCTTGATGGATGTGAGTGGATCAAATACACTACTTGAGGCACTGGGGATTGAGATTGTCGAGTGCAATGAGTCACGATGCATTGCGACAATGCCGGTTGATCACCGAACAAAACAGCCATTTGGCTTACTGCACGGAGGGGCATCTGCTGCTCTAGCAGAAACGGTGGCGAGCTTGGGGGCTGCTGCTCATTTAGACTTAACTCAGCAGGTTTGCTCAGGTATTGAAATCAATGCCAATCATTTAAAATCTGTACGTGATGGAGTGGTGACAGCGACTGCTGTTCCTGTACATGTAGGGCGTCGTACAATGGTATTTCAAATCGATATAAAAGATGATCGAGACCGGCACATCTGTACGTCAAGATGCACACTTGCTGTCATTGATCGCATATAAAAAGCTCCCGGTGCAGCGGAAGCTTTTTTTAATCTCGATAAGATTGAAATTTAAACGTGGAACTGGATGCAACCTACTTTTTTTATCACTTGAATGTCAATCAATGCAAAACGACGACTATCTTGGACTGCTGTTACACTAGACATTTTAAGGAGATATGAATGATATTGCTGTCTCATTAGAAAAAAATGAAGGGCCTAACATGTTAGGTCCTTCATTTATTCGGTCATCCATAAAAGGAATCACAGCGTCAATTATAAATAAGAATCTTCTTTCCGCTTAATCACAAAGTTACGAAAACCGCCATAATCATCTTGTACACTGCGTTTGTCCATCTTGACTCCAGTATTGTAGGCGGCTCTTCCGATCAAATGAGCGCCGACTGGTGCTGTCAGGAAGATAAAAACAATCCCAAGCAGGATTTTCGCAGAGATAATGCCTGCAAGAAACCACTCGTGAAAGAACACACCAACTAAAATGAGGACAACGCCAAGTGTCGATGCTTTTGATGCAGCATGCATACGTGTGTAAACATCTGGTAAGCGAAGTAAACCAATAGCTGAGATGAGACACAGGATCGCGCCAAGCAGGATAAAAAAGATCACAATGGCTTTAGCGATGACGATCATTTTCAATCACTTCCCCTTTCTCAAGGAATTTAGAAAAAGCGACAGTGCCAATAAAAGCAAGGATACCGAGCAGTAAAATAATTTCAAAGAACGTGGTCGTCTTCAGTAATATTGAAACAATGGCTGTCATTCCAATTAAATTGATTCCCACCGCATCAAGTGCACTCACACGGTCAGGAATTGAAGGACCTTTGATGACCCTGATGACAAAAAGCAGGGTAGATAGCGCGAGAATGCCAAGTGAAATTTGCAATATAAGCTCCATTATTTACTGCTCACCTCCTGAATGGCTTTTTCAAATGATACACGGATGTCATGAATGGCTTTTTCAGCATCTTCAATATCCATCGCATGAATGTATAGAATCGAACGATCATCCGAAATATCAATGACCAGTGTACCTGGCGTCAATGTAATCATATTAGCAAGTATGGTGATTTCCCAATCCGTTTTTAAGTCTGTACGAAAGGCGAAGATACCAGGCTTGATCTTAAGCTTTGGAGATAACACTGTCTTTAGTACACTCAAATTGGCAAGAAGCAGCTCCCTGATAAATATGATGAAGAGCTTGAAAATCGCATAAAGGGCATAGCCATAAAAACGCTGCGGGAAGAATCGCCGCAGTATAAAAATGGTGACCATCCCTAGTACAAAGCCTGATACAAAGCCTGAGGCTGTGTATGTATCATTCATAAACATCCAGGTAAAGGCGAGGAGAGCGTTTAATAATATTTGAAAGGCCATGTTTATCTACTCCTTCAGCACAGCTTGAATATATTTTTCTGGTGTTGAAAGCATTTCCGCAGCTTGATTGATATAAGGGGCAATGAATTCTGTCCCTAATCCAATCGCAAGCGATAAGAGGACAAGCAGTACTCCAGGGTACACCATTCCTTTAATCGATGGTTTTTTTCTTGGCAGATCCTGTTCTTCTCCCCAAAATGCGAGCATGAAAATCCTCATAATCGAATAAAGGACAAGAAGACTGGACAGTAAGACAAGGATAGAAAATGTCATGTGTCCAGCAGAAAATCCACCTTCAACAATTTTTAGCTTGCCAACAAATCCACTAAGCGGCGGAATACCTGCAAGGGATAAAGCCGATATGAAGAACATCCAGCCGAGGAGAGGCTGGGATTGAATCAGCCCGCCCATTTTTTTCAGATTATTGGTACCAGCATACACAAACAGTGCACCTGCCAGCATAAATAATGCGCCTTTGATCACCATATCGTGAATGAGATAATAAATGGCGCCTTGGAGTGATGCAGGTGTATTGGCTGCAATTCCAAACAAAATGACCCCAACAGCTGTGACAATGTTATAAATCACGATCTTTTGCACATCAGAATAGGCGATAGACCCAATGACACCGAATATGACCGTTAGTGCGGCAAGCCAAGCCATGAGTGTATGTGTAAACCCTGTATCATGTATAAACATTAACGTAAAGACTCTGGCAATCGCATATAAGCCGACCTTTGTCAGCAGTGCGCCAAACAAAGCCGAAATCGCTGCCGGCGGTGCATGATACGATCCTGGCAGCCAGAAATAAAGCGGGAAGACCCCAGCTTTTAAGCCAAATACAATTAGGAACAGAATGGAAATGACGGTAATTAACCCTGTTTGCCCCGATTCAGCTATTTTTACACTTAAATCAGCCATATTTAGTGTACCAGTGACTGCATATAAACAAGCCACACCGACAATAAATAATGCCGACGAGATGATATTAAATACAATATATTTCAATGATTCACGAAGCTGAGGCTTTGATCCGCCTAACACAATGAGCATGTAAGATGCCATTAGCAGTAATTCAAAGAATACAAACAGGTTGAAAATATCTCCCGTTAAAAAGGCACCGCTGACGCCAGCTAACAAGAACTGCACGCCAGAGTAATAGAACAGCCGCTCTCTTTCTTTACCAATTGTTCGAAAGGAGAAGAGAACTGTGACAAGTCCAACAATGGAAGCGGTCAGCACAAGGAGTGCAGCAAACTGGTCGGCAACAAGGGCAATCCCAAATGGGGCTTTCCAGCCGCCCAAATAAAGTGTTTGGATGCCGCTTGTGAAAATCGTTTGGACCAAATAGAGATTACAGATAATGGCTGAAAGAGAGGCGAAGACACTAAAGCCTCTCGACAGCATGATGTTCTTATTCATAAAAATCAATAGTGTCGCGGCTAGTAATGGAATTAAAATAGGCAGGATCACGAGATTATTCATGCTGATCATTTCCTCTCATTTGATCCATGTCATCTGTTCGAAGCTCTTGAAAGGCACGGAAGGCCATGACGAGCAAAAAGGATGTCACACCAAAAGCAATGACAATGGCTGTTAAAATTAATGCTTGTGGCAATGGATCTACATAGGATGTGAGCCCCTCTTTTAAAATAGGAGGTGCTCCTTTTTTCAAGCCGCCCATTGTTAATAGAAGCAAATGGACGCCGTGACTCAAAACGGCAGTACCGACGATGACCCGCAGAAGGCTTTTTGAAAGCAATAAATAGGTCGCCGCCATAAAAATAATTCCGACGATAATAGACATTAAAAATTCCATTATTCCTTCTCTCCAATCGTTTGAATAATGGTCATGGTGACACCAACAACAACTAAATACACACCGATATCAAACAGTACGGCCGTTGCCAGTTCTGTTTTCCCAAGAAACGGTAATTGGAAATAACCAAAAGTATGGGATAGAAAAGGTGCACCGAATAGAAATGATCCCATTCCTGTCAGGATCGCAACGAGCAGCCCAGTCGCTGCAACATAAATAAAGTTAAACGGCAGAATGCGTCTCACTGTTTTCAGGTCATAGGCTAAGAGCAGAAGGACGACAGCCCCAGCACTCATCAGGCCGCCAATGAACCCCCCGCCAGGATTGTTATGCCCCGCAAGAAATAGGTGAAGTGAGAAAAGCAAGATGATGAATGCTGTGATTTTTGTTGTGACTTGTAAGAGCATATCATTCGTATCAATCTTTCTCATCGCCGCACGCCTCTCTTCCGTTTTCCTTGAGCTTTTAATAACCCATAGATACCGAGTGCCGCAATGGCGAGCACGGTAATTTCAAAGAGTGTATCAAAGCCCCTGAAATCTACAAGAATGACATTGACAATGTTGTCGCCGCCAGCAAGCTTGTAGCTATTTTCAATAAAGTAGGATGAAATGGTGTCAAGTGACTGCTGACTTGTTGAAGCGAAAGCAAGACAGGTGACAACAACTCCAACGCCTAAAGAAATGATCAAATTGGTCAATTTGAACCTTCTCGTTTTTTGCTTCAAGCTCAGCTGTGGCAGATGATAGAAGCAAAGTAAAAACAGCGCGACAGAAATCGTTTCAATAATCAGCTGTGTGAGCGCAAGGTCAGGTGCTCTGAAAATCACGAAGAATAATGACAGCGTGTATCCCATGACACCTAGCCCAATAATGGCCGTTAAGCGAGACCGGGCAAACACAGTCGTGAGGGTTGCCGCCACCATCACAAGTGAAAGGATGGCCTCGTACGTACCGATCGGGGCTGCTTGCTCCGTTTGAAATGAGAAGGCTTGCTGATAGAACATCACGCTACCAAGCACGATTATCATGAAACCAAACACATAGACAAGGTAGTCACGAAGGAAACCTGTCATGTAGCTGTTTGTCAGGCGATATGAGCCTTTTTCTAAGCCTGTCAGCGAACGATCATATAAAGAGTTAAATGACCATTTTTCTTTAAATATGTTGTACATTGGACGCCATTTTGACAACGTCAAATATCCGATAATCCCTAGAGCAATAACACCTATTGTCATATAAAGCTCTGGCTGGAATCCATGCCACGCTCCAATTTTCACGACAAAACGTTTTCCTGGTTCAATCGCTTCAGGAATAATCGAAGCAATAGCAGGTTCAATGACAGAATAAGCTAGAATATTTGGGAAAAAGAAAAAGGTGACCACAAGTGCAGCAAGAATAATTGGCGGGATGAGCATACCAATCGGTGCCTCATGCGGCTTTTTCTCCAATTGATCTAAATGAAGACGACCTCTAAATGTTTTAAAGAGGAGCATCATACTGTAAATGAACGTAAACACACTTGCGAGCCAAGCGATGGCTGGGAAGATCGCACCCCATGTGGAAACATCGGTAAAGCTGATGTCAGAGATCCGTATCATGCTTGTGAAAAATAGCTCTTTACTTAAGAAACCATTAAATGGCGGAAGTCCAGCCATTGAGAATGTACCGATTAACGTAATCGTAAAAGTAATAGGCATGATGGTCATTAATCCGCCTAACTTCCGAATGTCACGAGTACCCGTTTCGTGATCGATAATACCAGCTGCCATAAAGAGACTGCCTTTAAAAGTAGCATGGTTAATGAGATGAAAAATAGCAGCAAGAACGGCTGCGCCAAAAAGGGCAGGATTGTTTTCATGAATCGCAGCTGCACCTACTCCAAGCATGAGCATAATCATGCCAAGCTGACTAACGGTAGAAAAGGCCAGAATGGCTTTCAAATCGTTTTGCCGGACGGCATGGAATGATCCCCAGAATAATGTGACAAGTCCGACGATAGAAATGGTCCAGAACCACACTTCTGAAATAGCAAAGATTGGACTGAAGCGGGCAACAAGATAAATGCCGGCTTTCACCATAGTAGCAGAGTGCAGATAACTGCTCACAGGGGTTGGTGCTTCCATTGCATCAGGCAGCCAAATATAAAATGGGAACTGCGCTGATTTCGTAAAGGCACCTAGTAAGATCAGGATCATGGCAGGGATAAAATAAGGCGATGCCATAATGAGCTGAAGCTGATTGACTGCTTCACGAATACTGAATGAATCAGTGATCAGGTAGATAAGGATAAAGCCGCCAAGCATAGCTAATCCGCCAAAAACAGTAATAATCAGTGATTTGGTTGCTCCGTAACGAGAGCGTTCCCGCTTATACCAATACCCAATCAAAAGGAAGGAAGAGATACTCGTTAGCTCCCAAAATAAATAAAGAACCACCATGTTGTCAGATAGAACGACCCCAAGCATAGCGGTCATAAACATTAACAAATACGTATAGAAAGAGCCAAGCTGCTCTTTTTCCTTTGATAAGTAGAAAATACTGTACAAGACGACAAGTGCGCCAATACCTGTAATCAATAGCGCAAATAACAAACTAAGACCGTCTACATATACAGTGAAATTCATTCCAAGAGAAGGAATCCATTCGGCCTGTGAGAACAACGTTCGCCCATTTGATGTGATTGTGATCATTTGGACAAAATAGATAAATAAAAGAATAGGCAGGATAAGAACAAACCACCCCGTATGTATTCGCCTTACGTATTTAAAAAGAAAGGGCACAACAAACGCAAGCAAAAAAGGTGATAGGATGGCGAAGTGAATAAGCTGCAAGAAAATAAACCTCCTTCGATCAATATAAATTCACGTTCTAAAGAACTGGTAAATAAAATTATAGCGTAAATACAGAGATAGTGCATTGGTTTGAACTGATTTACAGCCAACTGCATTTGTTTTGAGTTCTTTTGACCACAAAAAATATTTTATCAAAAATGAAACTCGTTGTATATTGTTTTGTATTTCGTACATGCTTTTCTTAAAGGGGCTGATTACATGAAACTAAAAGCGGGCATCAGCTTAAGCATATTCTGCACGATTTTAGGAGGAGCATTCTTAATAGAACGAAATGATCAAAAAAGGTGGCAGTCAGAAAGTGAATGGCCGATGTTTTCAGAGCATCTTCTCTATATGACCTATCAAGAAGCAAGACAATATCCATTTCAGCCGAGAGAATATATACGAGTGGTCTCTGCTGAGGAATAAAGTCGTATAGGAGAAAAGAAATATAAAAAAGCATGTGCCCTTCATGAGGGCTCATGCTTTTAGTGTTGGATGGATTAAGTAAACATTCTAAGTAAGATCGTTGCGCAAATAACAGTTGCTGCTCCGCCAAGACGTGTAGATACTTGTGCGAAAGGCATAAGCCCCATTCTTCCAGAAGCTGAAAGGATCGCAACGTCACCAGTACCGCCTAGTCCACTGTGGCAGCCAGTCACAATCGCAGATTCTACTGGATACATGTTCATTAATTTCCCAACGAAGTAACCAGAACCAACCATTGCAAGTACAACAGCGATACATACGCATACAAATGGAATAGAGATCACAGTTGCTACATCATCAAGCGGAATGTACAGAATACCAAGACCAACCATAAGAGGCCATGTGAAGCTTCTTGAAACAAACTTGTAGAACTGCTGTGAGCCATTTTGAAGATGCTGAGGCATCACATTTAAGTATTTGATTAATGCTGCAAGAACAATCATTAAGATTGGACCTGGAATATGAACAAAGCTTTCTAACAAACCACCAAAGATGAAGGTTGTACAAGCAACGAGTACACCTGCACCCATTAAACCGAAATCAACTTTTGCGTCCATATCTGGCTGCTCGAAAATTTCGTTTGCTTCTTTCGATTTTACAAGACGACCATTCCCGTTAAGTTCAGGGCGTTTTTCACCAAGCTTCTTCATTGCGCCAGCACAGATAATGGCAATGACATTCCCAATAACAGCAGCGGGAATTAATTGAGAAATTAATGACTCTGCTGATACACCAAGAATTTGTGAATAAGCAATAGATAATGGCAAAATCCCTTCTCCAACACCACCGGCAATAATCGGTACAATGATAAAGAAGAACGAATGATGCGGTGTGTAACCAACTAAAAGACCAACAAGAATTCCGGCACTCACAGCTGCAATTGTACCTGCAACAAGAGGAACAAACATACGAATAAGGCCTTGTACTAAAACCGTTCGCTGCATCCCAAGAATACTACCTACTACAAGAGCAGAAATATAGAAGTAAAGGAAGTTAGACGTTTTCATAAGAGACGTAACCGCTTCCAACGAGTTCGGATTCAGAACATTAAAAAAGACCAGGAACGATGGTACGAATAAAGAAAGAATCGCTGGTCCACCAATATCTTTTAAGATTGGAATACGTTGTCCTACATCTCCAAGGAAAATCCCTAAAATCATAATAACAGCGAAACCACCAAGCATATTTGCTGGAATTTTATTAAAATAAGCGGCAGTTAAAATAATCGCTGCAAGTACTAAATACACAGGAAGATCAATAACACCAATTTTCCAAGACATGATCTTTCGGAAAACGCTTTTATTATTGTCAGAATCATTTGTAATCGATTTCAATTGTTGTGCATTAGCCACATAAACACCCCCAAATGCTATTTGACTCAATTGTAGAAGATTCAATGACACTCTTCTATTTATTAAACTAAATTAAGTGTAATAAAAGTAAAATAAACAGGGGGTTTTATCGTTTTTATCATACAAAAATCCCCTGAAGATAGTTTGTCCTTCAGGGGATTGATCATACATCGTATTTATCGTTTTCCTTTTAAATAAGGTGTGCCAAGTGCTTTCGGTGCATCTGCACGTCCGATGAAGCCAGTAAGTGCTAGGATCGTAAGCACATATGGGGCAATGAGCATGTACACGTTCGGTATATCTTGAAACAGCGGTAAGAGAGAGCCAATGATGCTTAAACTTTGTGCAAATCCAAAGAATAAAGCAGCGCCCATTGCGCCAAATGGATGCCATTTACCGAATACAAGCGCAGCTA
Organism: Bacillus sp. MC1252; assembly: GCF_056838025.1. Taxonomy (NCBI): domain Bacteria; kingdom Bacillati; phylum Bacillota; class Bacilli; order Caryophanales; family Bacillaceae; genus Bacillus; species Bacillus sp. MC1252. The sequence continues at coordinate 2,821,313 of NZ_CM166369.1, read as the reverse complement.
AAGCGATGAATCCTTGACCAGTAATGGTCGCGTGTGAGAAATCAAGCGCGATGGTTGAAGCATAAACAGCTCCGCCAAGACCGCCAAACAGACCACTAATGAAGACGCCAATATAGCGCATCCGGTACACTTTGATCCCCATTGTATCAGCAGCCATTGGATGCTCACCGACTGCACGGAGACGAAGACCAAACGGCATTTTAAATAAAACGAACCAAGCAACAACCGCAAGAACTAATGCAAGTATGGATGTATAATAGACATCTTTAAAGAAGATATCACCAATAATCGGAATATCACTTAAAAGGGGAATATCTCCTTTATAAAAAGGCTCTGTAATTTTATCAGTTTGTGCTTTCCCGTAAATAAGTTTCACGACAAACAGTGTAGCGCCAAGCGCAAGCATGTTAATGGCAACACCACTAACCGTTTGATCTGCTCTAAACGTAATGGTCGCAACAGCGTGAATAAGTGAGAACAATCCGCCAATGACCATTCCGATGAGAAGCCCAAGCCACGGGGTCAAGGCCCCAAACGTATCAGCAAAAAATAGGTTAAAGATAATACTGGAAAATGCTCCGACGACCATCAAACCTTCAAGACCGATATTGACAACACCTGATCTTTCTGAAAAGACGCCTCCAAGAGCGGTTAAAATAAGTGGTGCAGCATAAACAAGTGTAGCTGGGACGATGATTTCAAGAATTTGCAGAAATCCCACTTATTTTCCCCCCTTTTTCTTCATTTGTTGAATGACAAGACGGATAATATAGCTTGAGGCGACGAAAAGAATAATGATCGCAATGACAATATCAACGACCTCAGTCGGTACGCCAGATTCAAGCGGCATATTTAAAGCACCGACCTTCAATCCACCAAGTAATAGTGCAGCAAGAACGACACCAATGGCTGTATTTCCACCTAATAAGGCAACAGCGATTCCGTCGAAACCGACGCCTGTAAACGAGCCTTTAATGGAGGCATATTCAAACGTGCCAAGCCCTTCCATTGCGCCTGCAAGCCCTGCAAAGGCACCTGAAATGAGCATTGCATAAATGATATTGCGGCGAACGTTCATGCCGGCATAATGTGATGCCTGCTGGTTCATTCCAACAGCCCGCAATTCAAATCCTTTAGAGGTTTTTTGAATAATGACCCACATCACGACCGCCGCAATAATGGCAACAAAAATGCCGTTATGCATTCGTGAGAAATCGGTTATTTGCTCAAAAAATCCAGAGCGAAGCGAGGCAGTGGCATCGATTTTTTCTGTTTTATCTTTATTGCTTGTTAAGACATTTGAGATCAAATAGTTCGTCACATGAAGGGCAATGTAGTTCATCATGATGGTGACAATGACTTCATGGACATAAAAACGTGCCTTTAAAAATCCAGGAATAAAGCCCCATAATGCACCAGCAGCAGCAGCCGTGATGAGTGCAAGAGGCAGGTGGATATAGGCAGGTGCATGGACGGTTGTTCCGATCCATACAGCAGCTACCCAGCCAATGAGCATTTGCCCTTCTACCCCGATATTAAAGAGGCCTGTCCGAAATGCAAAGGCAACAGCAAGTCCTGATAAAATATAAGGTGTCACTTGTCTGATGGTTTCTCCCATATAATATGTTTCACCGAAGACGCCATTCCAAAGGGCGCCATAGCCTTCGATGACACTATAGCCGCTTGCAAGCATAATAATGGCCCCAACGAAAAGACCAAGTACAATGGCTATAAGCGGAATCAGCAGATTTGTTAAGCGATTAGACATTTGCTTCTTTCCCCACTTCCTGTTGCGTACTTCCAGCCATTAATAGACCAAGCTCCTGCTCTGTTGTTTCTTTTGGATCAACAATGGCAATCATGCTGCCTTCGAAAATCACAGCAATCTTATCACTGACATTGATAATTTCATCAAGCTCAAAAGAGATGAGCAAAACGGCTTTGCCTGTGTCTCTTTGTTCAATGAGACGTTTATGAACAAATTCAATCGCACCAACATCAAGTCCACGTGTCGGCTGAGCGGCAATTAATAAATCAGGATTTCGGTCAACTTCACGGCCGATAATGGCTTTTTGCTGGTTACCGCCTGACAGGGCGCGTGCTTCTGTATATTCACTCGGTGTCCGTACGTCATATTCAGTTATGATTCGTTTTGCTTTTTGATAAATGTTTTTCATATTCATCAAGCCAAATTTCGAGTAAGGGCGCTGATAATATGTTTGTAAGGAAATATTTTCTCCTATTGAAAAATCGAGCACAAGTCCGTGCTTATGACGGTCTTGAGGAATATGTCCAATACCAGATTCGGTGACCTTACGAGGCGGGAGGTTTTGAATGGCTTTCCCGTTTAGCATGATCGTGCCGGATTCTGATTTTTTCAGACCTGTAATGGCTTCAATTAATTCAGATTGACCATTGCCATCTACCCCAGCAATTCCTACAATTTCGCCAGCCTTCACTGAGAGGTTCAGGTGTTTGACTGCTTCGATTCCTCGTGCGTCTTTTACAGTCAGATCTTGAATTTGAAGCACTTCCTCAGCAGGAGAGGCTGCTTTTTTGTCTGTTTTAAATGAAACTTCCCTGCCGACCATTAAGCTTGCAAGCTCGTCTTTATTGGTGCTTTCCACATCAAGTGTACGAATGCCCTGGCCTTTTCGAATAATGGTGACGCGATGACAGGCATCCATAATTTCTTTCAGCTTGTGGGTAATTAAAATAATGGATTTGCCTTCATTGATTAAATTTTTCATAATTTGTATGAGTTCTTTTATTTCTTGAGGTGTTAAGACGGCTGTTGGTTCGTCGAAGATCAAAATGTCAGCGCCGCGGTAAAGTGTCTTTAAGATTTCTGCACGCTGCTGCATTCCAACAGAGATGTCAGATACTTTTGCGGCAGGGTCTATTTTCAAACCATAGCGGTCAGAAAGCTCTTGCACTTGCTGTATGGCTTGTTCTTTATCAATCTTTCCAAACTTCTTTGGCTCTTTCCCTAAAATGATGTTTTCAGCAACAGTGAATGTATCGACAAGCATAAAGTGCTGATGCACCATTCCGATGCCTAAATCACTAGCATCATTTGGACTAGAGATGGTCACAGGTTTTCCGTGTACCTTGATTTCACCTTTTTCAGGCTGATATAGTCCGAAAAGTACGTTCATGAGCGTTGATTTTCCAGCGCCGTTTTCACCAAGCAGCGCATGAATTTCGCCCTTTTTTAGCTGCAGCGTAATGTTGTCGTTTGCTACAATGCCAGGGAATTCTTTGCGTATATTCAACATTTCAATGACATAATCCACAGGTTTAACCGCTCCTTTTTTAGGGTGCTGATGAAGATAAAAACTAGCAAAAGAAAAGCTGCAAAACAAGGCTGCAGCTTTTCTTTTACCACCTTTTACGAATAAAGAGGAGGTAAAGGAGAGGCAAGGGGATAAGGCGCTTATCCCGATGCTCAAATTAAGCTTTAAAATCTTTTAATTCATCACGTGTTGCAGGGATTTTGACTTCGCCCTTGATGATCTTTTGTTTCCATTCTTCTACTTTCTTCAATACATCTTTGTCAAGGTTGTCCTGAGATGGAGAGATGTCAACGCCGCCTTCTTTCAGACCGTATGTGATCACTTCGCCGCCAGGGAATTTACCTTCTTTTGCTTTCGTCGTTAAGTCTTGTACTGCTGTGTCTACTTTCTTAATCATAGAAGTAAGAGTGACACTTTGCTTTGTTCCAGGTACTTTTCCTTCGTCATACTGGTCTTTATCTACACCGATGACCCAGACTTTACGGTTAGGATCAGCTTTTTTCAGGTTTTTCGCTTCTGTGAAGACACCAGTTCCAGTGCCGCCAGCTGCATGATAAATGATGTCGACGCCAGATTTGTACATACTTTCAGCTGTTGCTTTACCGATGTCTGCTTTATCGAATGCCCCAGCATATTTCACTTCAACTTTTGCTTTCGGGTTAGCTGCTTCAACGCCTGCGCGGAATCCAACTTCGAATTTTCTGATTAATTCAGAGTCAACGCCGCCAACAAAACCGATTTTGTTCGACTTTGTAGAAAGAGCAGCTGCAACACCAACAAGGAATGATCCTTCGTTTTCGTTAAACATAATGCTTGCTACGTTGTCTTTTTTCACTACTGCATCAACGATACCAAAGTGATTTTTTTTACGTTGATCTGCGATTTCACTAATAGAATCTTGCATTAAGAAACCAATTCCATAAATGAGGTCGAATTTCTCACGAGCAAGTGTGTTTAAGTTTGTTGTATAGTCAGCATCTGATTTAGATTGTAAGTAATCAAAACCGTTTTTACCTTTTGTTAAATTGTTGTCTTTCCCAAATGCTTGTAGACCTTCCCAAGCTGATTGGTTAAATGATTTGTCATCGACACCACCGACGTCAGTTACCATTGCAACAGTGAATTGATCTTTATCTTTTTTGCTTTCACCGCTGTTTGAGCCAGAGTTGCCGCATGCTCCAAGGATGGTTCCTGCTGCTACGACTAAGGACAATGCTAGTCCAATTTTGCGCTTCTTCAAAACATAACCCCCTATAAAATTTAAAAGTTTCAGAAAAGTCTCTCGAAAAATGACCGACCTCTATCTTCTCTTCCTTGTGAAAAGGGTATTTTATCCTGCTTTCTCAAGAAACTTATGGAGTGCAGGAGAGAAGATGTAAGACATCAGACTTATATCTCGTTGAACTAATCAATCATAATTTATCATTTCCGATCGAATAAATAAATAGAAATTTGTTTTATTTTAAAAAAAATGTTAAAAGGCTTCATTCGATGTCTTTTTATAGACTGAAATATGATATAATGCCGCTTTTGCAATGTGCTCTATTACAGTGGAACTACTGATATCAAGGGGTTTGTTACATCGCATGCCATAAAAAACATCTGGCCTTTGTGAAAGGTCAGATGCGTCAAATTATAGATATTGCTGGATTAAATTCATATTGCTTGTATTGAGTTTATATTGGAAAACAGGACGTCCAATTGTCCCATATGCCATTTCCACATCAACTACTTCGATGTCCTCAAGGAATTTCAAGTATTTTCTAATAGAGACTTGAGAGATTTCTGTATGATTGGCTAGGTCTTCGGTCGTGAAAGCCTGCTGACCAAATGATTGAATGCTTGTCCAGATAAGTTTGAGGGTGCTTTTGGTCAGGCCTTTTGGCAGAAGGACTTTTTCCGCCTCTGCTTTTTTATGAAAGAGCTTCGCATCTAAATCATTTTGCGAGATGCTGTTCATCGATTGGTACAAGGCGTGTTTTCTTTTATACTCTGCTAAAGCTGATTGGAATCGTTCGAATTCAAAGGGCTTGATTAAATAATCAACGGCTCCGTTTCGCATCGTTTGCTGCACAACGTCGACTTCATTCGCAGCAGAAATGACGATGACATCAACGGAATGATTTTGCTGACGAATTTCTGATAATAGCGCCAGCCCATTTTGTCCAGGCATATAAATATCGAGCAGTACAAGATGAATGACTTCTGTTTTTAAACATTCTAGTGCCTTCTGAAAGGAGGTGGCGATTCCCTTTAACTCAAAGCCATCTATTTGGCTCAAGTAGCGTTTGTTTAGCTCCCCAACCATTGGATCATCTTCTACTATTAACACATTAATCATGTGAATCCTCCTTTTGTTTATACGGAATGCGGAGACTAAAGGTCGTTCCTTCTCCTTTTTCACTCGTGACAATCATATGTCCGTTCAATTTTTTGATGCTTTGGTCAACGAAGTAGAGACCGAATCCTCTGTCTCCTCCTTTTGTTGAAAAGCCTTGATCAAACATGATGTTCTGTTCTTCTTTTGTCAGACCGACACCTGTGTCCGTGATTTCAATATGAAGCTGCTCCTGGACGTATCGGAATGAGATCGAGATATTTCTGATTTCTGTATGAGAAACAGCATCGAGTGCGTTATTTAACAAGTTGCCGATAACGGTAATGAGATCATGCGTCACTGCTGGGTCCTCTGTGTTTGGGACTTGTGTGCTGCAAATGACTTCTAAGGTAGCGCCTTGTTCCCTGATGTAGCTTTGTTTTCCTAGTAAAAATCCTGCTAAGACAGAGTTTTTCACATGGTTGATGATTTCATTTGTTTCTGTTTGCTGATAAATCGCTATATCTTTGATATAGGTGCCAAGGTCCTCGTAATTTTTGAGCTGGACCAATCCTAAAATCACATGAAGCTTGTTCATAAATTCGTGTGACTGGGCACGAAGGGCATTGGCATACATCTTGACGCCGCTTAGCTGCTCAGCGAGGTGTTTGACTTCTGTTTTGTCACGGAAGGTAGCTATCGCCCCAACAATCTCACCTTTTACCGTAATCGGCACCTCGTTAAAGACAAGTTCCAGTCCATTCATTCTCACGTCACGATCAAGCAGAGGCTTGCGTGTTTCAATCACTTGCTTTAAGCCGCTTGAAGGGAGGAGAGTCTGAACATCTTGTTCTCTAGGATCAACTTGAATGCCCATATTATGAAAGAGGCGTTTGGCTTCTAGATTGGCGAGCTTAATCTTACCGTGCTGATCAACGGCAAGAATGCCTTCTTTTGTTGATTCTAGCATGGCGCTTCGTTCTTTTAATAATGTGGCGATCTCATCCGGCTCCAGCCCAAACATAATCTTCTTCACTTTTCGCGCAACAATGAGTGCACCGATAATGCCAGACAGAAGGCTAAGTGATGTGACGAAGTAGAGCGGAAGTAAGCTTTGATGAATAATCAAATCAATTTCCTTTAACGTAATCCCTACTGCTACAGCCCCGAGCTGCTTTCCGTTTTGATCATAAACAGGAACAAAAGCACGCATGGATCTGCCTAGTGTTCCAGAAGCCGTACTAATATGTTCTTTACCGTGTAATGCCGGTTTTTCATCACCGCCAGCAAACGGCTTCCCGATCTTTTGCGGATTCGGATGTGTTTTGCGGATGCCGTTCATATCCATGACGACAACAAATTCAGTTTTGGTGATTCGCTGAACACTTGTTGTATATTCACGCAGTGCTGAGTATGAATGGTTTTCTAATGATTCCGCCGTGATCGGTGCCTCTGCGACCATTTTGGCAGTGGAGAGGGCAATGTCACGTTCCTGCTGATGAATGTTCTTGGCTGTTTCCGACCATATCGTAAAGAATGTGATACAAAGGGAGATCAGGACAACGATACAGACAAAGATCGTCAGCCGTGTTTGCAGTCTTAAAGTTTTTTTCACGAGTATACCCCTAACTCACGATTTTTTCGTAATAGTAATACTTTAACGGGAAAATGTAAGTTTGTGAAGGAATGTACGTGCAAAATCACAAATTTGATGCTGTTCCCATTTTACGTTGAAAGTATCTTGTCAATCCGTTTTAAGTGAGCCATAATAAATGTGAGCTTATGAGAAAGGAACTATTTATGAAAAATACATATTTGACTGGATATTTTCCGCTGATTTCTATTTTACTATTCAGCTCTGCTTTTTCGATTTTTACAGTAGGCATCATCACTGATTTCTTGACTCAGGCAGGTATTTTAAAAGGAATGCTGGAGTTCTTTTCAGAACAGGGCATCCGTCTTGCTCTTTTTGCCGCATGTGCACTTATTTATTTTATGATCTTATCTGCCTTAAAACTGATTGCAGATACGGTTTTAGAGCTGGCGCTACTTTTTTTCGCAAAGGACCCTGAAGGGGAGAACTTAAAGAAAATTCGGATTGCATCCGTTGTTTATTTGTTTGCCAGCTTACTTGCCTTTCTGTTGACGCAGCAGCTGATTCTGCTTGTGGGACTTTTTGTTTTAGCAAGTCTTGTTTATTTTATCTGGGTTATTGTACGCATTTATCAATCGCTCTCTATGCTGAATTTAATTGGATTTATGATGTTTATTTTGCTATTTTGGGCCACGTTTTTGATCGGCATTTTGTACTTATTTATTAAGCTTTATAACAGTGTGATGGCGAGTCTGCCTGCTTAAACAGACGAAAGAAAGCATCCTCCGATGATGGAGGATGCTCAGCGTGTAGACAACCCCTCGCATTCGGTGTCAGTCCTGCGTGCCGGTGCCCACGAATGTCAAATTCGCTCCGCTCCGGTACTCGTCCTTCCTAGACTTCAAGGGTTTTCTATCACGCTGAAAAGAAGACAAAGGGCTAAAATAAAGATCATTTTAGCCCTTTGTCAACAATCTGAGCATCCTCTGATGATGGAGGGTGCTTTTTTTATGAAAGAAATCGTTTTTGAATATCGGGTGTAGGCATCATACAGGATGTTTTTTGACCAAACCATTTGTAGCGGTTTTTCGCGATCAGTTGATAAAACCAATCGCGGATTGGACGCGGAATGGCGAGGAGCAAATAGCTCCACCGGTATATTCCTGTTAGATGCCGTGCAGCTTTTAAAATGCCTGTCGACTTCATATAAAGAGTGCCTTCTTCAATATAAATGAATGAATTGAACTCATCTAAAGGCAAACCATGTTCTTGTAAAATTCGCTGCCCTGTATCTGATTGTAATGAAGCAAACATCATCCGCTCATTCGGATCACGCTTAATCACAAACTGAACAGCGCCGCTGCACACGTTGCAGACACCGTCAAATAAAATTAAATGGGGTGGATGTGTTGAATGCATCGCAATCAAACCTCCTGTTTATCTGGCGTATTGCATCGTATTTTTCCAAATACGTAAGTGCGGGCTTGAGCTATAAATGGATTCAACCGTTCCTCTATCTCTTCCGACCCATACACCCATTGTGTATTGATCGGTCAGCCCAACAAACCAAATGTCTTTGTAGTCATTGGATGTCCCCGTTTTACCACCGATGTATGGGGAATTGAAATTCGCTTTTTTTCCTGTTCCACTTTGCACAACGGAGGTAAGCAGTTTGCGCATCGTTTCATTTGTACGCTGAGAATACACTTGCTTCGGCGATTCCTTCCACTTGTAAAGGGTTTTGCCGTTTAAGTCTGTCACCTTTGTGATTGAATGACTTTGCGTGTAGGCACCTTGATTGCCAAAGACGGTATACGCATCCGTTATTTCTAGCGGTGAGAAGCCTTTCGTAAATCCTCCAAGTGCAGAAGGAAGACGATAATCATCCGCTACAATATGTTCGAATGAGAATTTCTCTAAATAGCTGAAGCCTTTTTTGACACCGACTGTATCCAGCATTCGGATTGCAGGGGTATTGTAAGAATTCTTAAAGGCTGTTTCAAGTGTGACCGTTCCATACGTTTTATGATTATAGTTCTGCGGACAGTATCCGCTGCTGCAAAACTTGCCGGCACTGATGGTGCTTGAAGCCGTTGCCCCGGTTTGATCAATATAAGGGCCATAGTCTAAAAGCGGCTTAATCGCAGAACCGGGCTGTCTTTGCGCTTGATAGGCGTAGTTGAAATCAAACTTTTTGTAGTTTTTCCCGCCAGCAAGTGCAACAATTTGATGGGTTTCATGGTTAATGACTGCTGATCCGCCTTCCACACCTTGATAAGGCAATTGAGTATTGAGCTGATAGACTGCTCTTTGCTGTAAGGAAGGATCAAGTGCTGTATAAATCTTCACGCCATCCTGGAGCAGGGCACTGACCTTTTCAGATAATTCTTTTTGAATGGCTTTTTTCGCTCCTGCTGTTTTGGCCTTCTTCAATCGTTTTGTAAAGCCTTCCTGATCAGACACAAGATCGGTAAATTCCTCATTGGCATATGTCACATAGTCAGGGTAAAGATTTTTCTTTTCACTTAAGGACAAGCTGATTTTTTCTTTGACGGCTTTTTTGTATTGCTTCTTGGTGATGACGCCATCTTTCTTCAAAATACCGAGCAGCCGTTCTTGGCGTTTCTTTGTGTGTTTGAATTGTTTCAATGGGTCATACAGCGTTGGGTTGTTTGGAATAGCAGAGATAAATGCCATCTGTGCCAGCGACAAAGAACTAAGCGGCTTATCAAAATAGTAATTAGCCGCAGAACCCACACCGTAAACACCGTTACTGAAATAAATCGTATTTAAATAGCTTTCGAGAATTTCATCTTTAGTGAATTTACGCTCTAGTTCATAGGAATAGAGCAGCTCTGTAAACTTTCGGCTGAACGAACGTTCATGGCTTAAATATAAGTTGCGGGATAACTGCTGTGTGATGGTGCTGGCTCCTTGGCTAATGCCTTGGTTTTTGACATTTGCGGCAAGGGCGCGAACAACTCCCATAAAGTCAATGCCTTTATGGTCATAAAAGTTGCGGTCCTCTGAGCGGAGGAACAGCTCCTTCACAGGATCAGGGATTTTATCGTATTTCACGAAAACGCGGTTCTCATCGTTCGATACGATCTCGGAGATAAGAGAACCATCCCGATCATACATATAACTGTTTTGGGAAAAATCTATCTTTTCCAGCTTGATTTTTTGATCAAGCACTTTGTTAACAGGCTTTACACTTGCAGCTTCTTCCTTTGATAGATAAAAAGTCAGAACAAATAGTGGGATGAGGGCAGCAAGTAATAACCAACCAATGATTGCACGAAACATGAGGTCACTCACTTTCTTCAGATTTCTAGCCATATCGTACCATTCTTTTGCGAATACGAGAAGGTTATTTTTAGAAAAGAACGGGCGTGAAGTCTAGTAGAGAAGGCATCTAGACATGAAAAAAGAGTATCTGATGATGGATCAGACACTCCTTTCTTTTGCCTTTGAGTGTGAGCGAACCCCCCATAAAAATAACGCGCCAAAAAGAAAAATGACGGCGGTCACATAAAAGACAGCTGGAATCCCGTAATGGCTCGCTACAATGCCGCCAATGACTGGACCGACAACATTCCCGAGAAATCGGAAACTGACATTGTATCCGAGCACTTCCCCTTGCATGGAGGCAGGTGCTTTGATTCGAATATACGCCGTCGTACACGGAATAATCCCGCCTAGTGCCATCCCGTATAGAAAACGGAAAATGACTAACATCACGTAGGAGTCCGCCATTGCTTGCGGGATGAATAAAATAGAGGAGAGGATGAGAAGGGCAAGCAGCACCTTATCGTGTCCGATTCGATCTCCAAGATCTCCCCATTTTCGCGTAAACAGCAAATTTCCAAGTCCTGTTGCAGAAAACGCCAGTCCCGCATAAAAGGCGAGATTGACTGGGCCGTGCAAATCATGAATGTATAAAGCTAAAAGTGGCTGGATACTAAAGTTCCCCACTTGCGTAATAAACGTTAAAAGCATCGTGACCACAAGCAAAGGCTGTTTGAAAATATGAACGATGACATCTTTTCGTGAGTAAGAAACGCGCTTTGCTTCTTTTGACCGAATCGGCTGTTCCTTCACACCGAAGATAATGACAATAGCAGACACATAAATGACAGCGGCTGTTAAGAAAAACGTATAAATGAAGCCAACGCTGTCTGCCATGAGTCCGCCCATTAATGGACCGAACAATCCTCCGGCGACATTACTCATCTGCATGGTTCCTAATGTTTTACCGGCAGTTGCCTTTTCAGTCTGAGCAGAAATCAGCGCCATTGAAGTAGAGATAAAGCCTGTTACAAGCCCCATGAAGAGCCGCAGTGCGAATAGCTGATAAACGGTTTGAACAAGCCCCATTAATAGAATACTTGTGGCAATCCCAATGCCGTTAATCAGCAAAATCTTTTTATAGCCGTGCCTGTCACCAATCCGTCCCCAAATTGGAGAAATCAGAAAGGCCGTTAAAAACGTGACCCCAAAGACATAGCCGCTCCATCTTTGGACAAATTCATTCGAATAGCTGCTATCAAGAGATTCTATGTAAAGTGATAAAAAAGGGACGATCATTGTAATGCTGGCAGATACAAAAAAGTTCACAAACCACATGATGTACAAGTTTTTTTTCCTGTTTGTGATAGAGACCACCTTCTTTATTTATTTCGTGTTCCTTAATAATTATAAAGGAAAATAAACGATCTTTCATCTGATGAATAGGTTGGGCATAGTGAATCTGCATTATTTTCAAGAAAATGAAGTGATTTCAAGATCCGTCTTAATATAATGATATCAGGATGAAAAACAGACGAGAAAGTGGGGTGAGACTGGTGGAACAGAAGACGCTGCTTGTGGTCGATTTTGAATTTACGATGCCTGATGGGAAATATCATCCACAAAATTTTTTCCCTGAAATTATTGAAGCTGGGGTAGTGAAAGCAACAAGTGAAACGATCATAGACACCTTCTCAAGCTACGTCAAACCGAAAAAGTTCCCGAAGCTGACAAAGCGTTGTAAAACTTTTCTCGGAATTACGCAGCAGGATGTAGAGAGCGGGATTTCATTTGAGGCGTTTATCGAGAAGCTCGTGTCACTTGATGGGGGCGAAGACTGTGAAATTATCACGTGGGGAAATATGGACATGAAGGTATTGAAGCAAAACTGTATGCTCAATCACATTGCCTTTCCTTTTAAAGGAAAGCTGCGGGACCTCGCTTTTGAATATAAAACCTTTTTTGGTGATAGAACACTTACAGGGCTGCGAAAAGCGGCAAAGGAGTACGGCAGTGAAGGAGCTGGTAAGCATCATAAAGCACTCGATGATGCCATGACCACTTATCAGCTGTTAACCCTTTTTGAAAAAGACAGAGCCTATGTGGAAAATCCGCAAACAACCAAAATTGGTGAACTCATCGATTTCTCTCACTTTTTTGATTCGACTGATTAGCGGGCGTCTTCTGGAAAATAATCTTTTTCAAGAGAAGATAGGCACGCTCTTGATTTTTCAGCCCATTTGGAATCATCCGCACTAAGCGCTTTTTTCAATTTGTCTACGGCTTCTTTCAGTGACGATTGATAATCGGGTATGTCGCCATCGTAAGGCTTCACCATATGATGAGGGATATTCGTCTGTTCTCTATGGGCCAAAGCTCGCCTCTCCTGAAAAAAAGGCACGTCTGCTTCTTTAGGATGATGCAGGTCGCCTTGAGTGGGATGTGTCAGAACCGCTTTTACTTGCACGAGATAGGTCGATGGTTTAACTGCGGTCACTTCCCCAACGTAAACACCTGTTTTGTAAAAACCTTTCACAACTTGTCCAATTTGAATGTCTGTCATGTGAAATTCCTCCATTTCCTTCTCGCGGGAAGGTATTTCATTTCTTTTAGCCAATATAGTGAAGTAAACGAGCAAAAGGAGGAATGGCGAATGATGTCGTTCATCGCACTCTTTCTACTGTATTTTCCTGAAGATAAAAGGGAGTACATCCCAGCGGCAATCACTACGGTGCTTTTCTTTATTGCTGCATTTATTTGCTTTCGTCTGATCGTTCGTGCGTCTAAGAAGCAGGAGCAGATAGACGAAAAAAGGACAAAAAAAATGGATTGATCATTTTCTCCTTGTGTCTTCAGGAAACTTCACGGTGACTGTTGTACCAGACTGCAGCGAGCTTTTGAAACGAATGGTTCCATGGTGATTTTCTATGATAGAAAAAGTCACTGTCAGCCCAAGTCCAGTCCCTTTATTTTTCAAGGTGTAATATGGTTCGCCAAGCTTTTTCATTTGGCTTTCTGTCATGCCTACACCGTTATCAACGAAATAAAGGCATATTTTATGATTTTCTTTTGAAGCAAAAAGTTCAATTTTCCCTTCGTGATCGGGGGCTGCTTCAATCGCATTTTTGATTAAATTAATCATGACTTGCTTGATCTTCGTTTCATCACCTTGAATGTATAAGTCTGGTTCAATGGATTGATGAATCGTGACCGATTTAAAATTCGCATAGGATGTCATCAGTGATGCACATTCCTCAAGTAATTTAGACAGATTGAGAGATTCAATTTGATAATAGTTTTGTTTTGCAATATCAAGATAACTCGTGATAATGTCCTGCGCGCGATCTAACTCGGACAGAACGAGGTTTTTATAATCTTTATTGGTCGACGGTTCTTTTGCATTGTCGCTAGAAAAAAGCAATTGAATAAACCCTCTCACAACTGTAAGCGGATTGCGTACTTCATGGGCGACACTTGCAGCGAGTTCACTTACAATGGTCAGCTTTTCTGACTGGACGAGCTGTGTTCTCATTTGCGCATTTTCTTTGACGAATTCAATGGAATAGATACTTAACACAAGAAAGAATATGTAGTAAAGAGTTGAGAAAAATAACTCAAGGAACTTTTGCTGCATAATAAAAGCTGGGCTGTATTCCATTAAGCTGACCACAAACAGTCCAATGTAAATGAAGATTCCTTTGGACAGACCAATGAGTACTCCGTATAACAGCTTTTTCATTTTCGAATATTGACGCCATTTCCGGTAGAACAGGAAAGGGATGAAAAAGTAAATCGGTACAACGATGAGTCCAACCCATAAGAAAGAGCCATACATCACGAATTTGACAATGGAGCTAAACAAGATAGCGACGATTCCAGCAGTGTACCCTCCGTATAAAATGGCAAGTACAAGGGGAATCGATTGAAGCCCAGTCTGCAAATCTAAAATCGAACCAACTGGATACATAATACATAGTGCTGAAGAGATGGATGCAAATATTGTGATGAGCAGTTTATTCCTTTTTGGGAAATGAGCAGGGGTCCGGCTTAGCCATAGCGCATGATATAAAAAGATTGGAAATAGAATAAAAGATACATGGAGCAGAAAATCCTTGAACATTTCCATTTAAATGCTCTCCTCGTAAATAATTGTAATTCCTCTCATTATATCATTTCATGTACAAAGTAGATATGATAAAAGGAGGGTTTTTTTCTTTAAAAAGAACACCCGCTAGGATGTTCTTTTGATAACTGGTCTTATGTGGTTGATAGAGTGAACGCTTGATGAAGGCGTTTTAAACCCTCTTTCACCGTTAGAGCAGGACAGCCGAGATTCATCCGAATAAAGCCGTCTCCTTCATGCCCATACACGTGTCCAAGCTCTAGTATGACTTTCCCCTTTTTTAGCAAATTCCGTTTCAATTCCGCTTGAGTCAATTGATAATCACGAATGTCCAGCCACAATAAATAAGAAGCATCTGGTTTCATATAACGCATATTCGGAAGATGTTCGTCAATATAGTCCATCGCAATCTTCATATTGTTTTCGAGATAAAGAACAAGTGAATCAAGCCATTCATCTCCAAGACGATATGCCGCTTCCATCGCAGGAATGGCAAATGCATTCAGTTTGGCCAGCCCGTTTCTTTGTAATTCATTGGTGAAAAGGGTTCTTTTTTCTTCATCAGAAATGATAATGGCAGATGCCTGAAGCCCAGCTAAATTAAATGTTTTACTCGGCGCAATACAGGTCACTGTGATATTTGCTATGTTGTCAGAAAGACTAGCGAAAGGCACATGCGGCTTCCCGGAAAGCATCAGATCAGAATGAATCTCATCTGAAACGACTGTGACACCATGCTGCACACATAAGTCTCCCACTCGTTTTAATTCGTCTTTTGACCACGCTCTCCCAGAAGGATTATGCGGATGACAAAGGAACATCAGCTTCGCTTGTGGTCTACTTAGTTTTTTCTCTAAATCATCAAAATCCATCATGTAGCGGTTGTTTTCTATTTTTAAAGGATTGGTTGAGACAGTACGTCCATTTCTTTCAATCATTTGATAAAAAGGCGTATACACTGGAGACTGAATGACCACTTCATCATTCGGTGCTGTAAAGGCTTGGACAGCAAAACTAAGTGCCGTCACGATACCTGGTGTGAAGGTGACAGCATCTGTCTGAATCGTCCATCCATGTCTTCTTTTGAGCCAGTCAGCTACTGCCTGCTGCGTATCCTGATCCTGAAATGCATAGCCAAATACGCCGTGATCTAATCGTTCTTTTAATGCATCAAGGACGACCTGGGGCGCTTTAAAATCCATATCTGCCACCCACATCGGCAGTGCATCTGTTGTGAGGAACAAAGACTCTGCTTGATCCCATTTCACTGATTTTGAACCTTTACGTATGATCTGTTCGTCGAAATTCATGAAAACCACCTCTAGCCGTTTTTCAACCATTGTTGGTTGTGCTAAAATAAACATCACAAAATTTATTATAAGCGGTGATACCCATGAAAGATAGTCAAGCTGTAGAAGAGATGATTCAATTCATTAAGGCATGGGACCCTTTTCATTATGGAGAGGACTTTTATGAAACGGAGCCTGCTGACGTCATCAGTGCATTATACGACGCAGAGAACCCGTTATCTTTAGCAAAAGAGATTCAAGCCATTTACCACCACTCATTTGAGCAGCTTCTTCCGATAGAGAGCTGTCAAGATATAGCGAATCAGCTTTTTGTCATAAGAGACAGCAGCTTCTGCTCACGCTAAGACAGGCTGAAATTGCCGATTTGATCAGACACAAAGACCGGATTTTCCTCAGGAATGAGGTGCCCGGTTTTTTTTAATGCATGTAAGGTCGAGTGCGGCAAATCTTTGTGCAGTCTTTCGCCTACTTGAATGGGAACGATCCGATCCTCCTTGCCCCAAATGAGCAGCACGGGTGTCTCCATTTTCTTTAGGACATCTGACGTCAAATCACCTTCTCGGTGCCGTACCAAACGTAAAAGACCTCTAAAAATTTTATCATCAGAAAAAGGCTTTAAATATCCGTCCACCATCTCTTGATCAATAATCGAATGATCATGCACAACAGCGGTTAAATTTTTCATAATGCCTTGCTTTAAAAGCTGTCTTTTTAGAAATAGATAAAAATAAGGAATATAAGTGCTGTAAACAAGCGATCTTTTGGACTTATTCAAATACCCTGAGCTGCATAAAAGTACCGCCTTTTCAAATAGGTCTGGGCGTTCAGAGGCAGCGTATAAGGCAATTTGTCCGCCCATTGAATGACCGACTAGAATCGCATGCTGAATCTGCAAGTAACCGGCTAGTTCAATAATGATTTTGCCCATGTTGCGATAGCTGTAGATAAAGGTATTCGACTTCTCGGACTGCCCAAATGGAGGCAGATCGATCGCAATTAAATTGAAATCTTGTTTCAGAAGCGGGATGAGCTTTCGATAGCTGAAAGTAGAAGAGAAGAGACCGTGAATTAAGATCAATGTCTTCTTTCCCACATTTGGATAGTGTTCGTAATAGATATCTAAACCGAATTTACTTTTCATATAAGCTGGCTGTACAATGTCCACACTCATCACTCCGTTACTTGATACTCACTCTCTGTTAGGTGACTGTATTGTACCCTAAAAAGTGGATTTCAAGCTACGATTAGAATCTTTTCCCTGCTTAGCATAATGGGAAAAACGTGCTATAATGTTCAGAAGATTTTTTAAAACTAGCTTTTACAATCAGAGGTGTGAAATCAAATGAAACTAACAGAAAAAGAAACTGAAATATTAGAGATTTTAGATGAAAACAGCCGCGCCGATTTAAATACAATTGCGAAAATGGCAGGTGTGACAGCAGAAGAAGCCGAAGCCATTATTCAAAAACTTGAAGATCAAAAAGTCATTATTGATTATTCGACCATGATTGACTGGCGTAAAGTGGATGGTCACGAAGGCGTCACAGCCATGATTGATGTGAAAGTGACACCGAAAAGAGGTGTCGGATTTGATGAAATTGCTGAACGCATTTACAGGTTTCAGGAAGTGGAGTCTGTGTATTTAATGTCAGGTGTATATGATCTATCTGTTGTGATCCGCGGGAGATCCATGTCTGACATTGCCCGCTTCGTATCTGAAAAATTATCGACACTTGATTCCGTTGTTTCAACAACTACCCACTTCATTTTGAAAAGATATAAACATGATGGGAAAGTGTTTGAAACAGGAGACGATGACAAAAGAATCGTGGTGTCTCCTTAAATGAAAAAGTCTTATTTATCTGAAACGGTACAAAGCATTCAGCCGTCAGGTATTCGGAAATTTTTTGATCTCGCAGCCACAATGGAAGGGGTTATTTCCCTTGGTGTCGGCGAACCAGATTTCGTGACAGCTTGGAATGTCAGAGAAGCAAGCATTATGTCATTAGAACAAGGGCTTACCTCTTATACGGCGAATGCAGGTCTGTTATCTTTGCGAAAAGAACTGAGCCACTATTTATATAAGCGGTTTCACATCGATTACAGTCCTGAAGAAGAACTCATTATTACGGTAGGCGGAAGCCAGGCTCTTGATTTGGCCTTTCGCGCAATTTTAAACGGCGGCGATGAAGTGATCATTCCAGAGCCTTGTTTTGTAGCATACGGGGCACTTACGACACTTGCAGGCGGAGTACCTGTCTATTTAAGTACATCGGCTGAAAAAGATTTCAAAGCAGATTCTGCTGATCTTCGCACGAAGCTGACACCGAAAACAAAAGCCATTTTACTGTGCTCTCCATCAAATCCAACAGGATCTGTTTACTCAAAGGAAGAGCTCGAAGATATTGCCCAATTTGCAAAAGAGCATGACCTTTTAATCATCACTGATGAAATTTATGCTGAACTGACGTACGATGAAGCTTTTACAAGCGTTGCGGCGATTCAAGATATGAAGGAAAGAACGATCTTGATTTCAGGCTTTTCAAAAGGATTTGCTATGACAGGCTGGCGCTTAGGATATGTGGCAGCACCACCTGTCCTGCGCGATGCCATGCTGAAAATACATCAATATTCTATGATGTGTGCTCCGGCTATGGCACAATATGCGGCAGAAGAAGCACTGAAAAATGGACTTGAAGATGTAGAGAAAATGAAGAAAAGCTACAGAAGACGCCGTAATTTGTTTGTTGGTTCCCTCAATGAACTAGGACTGACATGTCATCAGCCAAACGGAGCGTTTTACGCTTTCCCATCCATTAAAAGCACGGGCATGACCTCAGAACAATTTGCTGAGGAATTGCTGCTAAGCGAAAAAGTAGCAGTTGTCCCTGGAAATGTATTCGGTCCAAGCGGTGAAGGTCATATTCGCTGTTCATATGCTTCGTCACTCGACCATCTTCAGGAATCACTATCAAGAATCCAGCGCTTCTTGCAGGATAGACAAGTGAAAAAAGAAGCACCGGTCATTTTAAAATAAAAAAAGGCATGAGTCCATATGGATTCATGCCTCTCAAATTAGGGGGGAATACTAGAAAGCATTCTTGTTTTCAGGTATTCCCCCTTTTGATATCATCTAAACCCTTTTAAAAAATATTTTGCGTAACTGGCCGTTCTATGATATAGTTTTTAATTGCGTATAAACGAATATTAAAACATTTATTTAGGAGTTGTTATCATGGCGACAAAGTTTGAAGTAGGCAGTGTTTACACTGGTAAAGTAACAGGATTACAAGCGTATGGTGCGTTTGTTGCATTAGATGAAGAAACTCAAGGACTTGTGCATATTTCTGAAGTAACGCATGGCTTCGTAAAAGACATCAACGAGCATCTTTCAATTGGTGACGAAGTTCAAGTGAAAGTTCTTTCTGTTGATGAAAAAGCTGGTAAAATCAGCCTTTCTATCCGTGCTACACAAGAAGCACCTGAAAGAAAAGAAAGTAAACCAAAGAAACAAAGACCACAGCAAGTGAAAGAAGAAGCTGCTACGCCACAAGGTTTCAATACACTTAAAGATAAACTTGAAGAGTGGATTGAGCAATCTAACCGTAAAGACTTAATCAAGAAATAAAAAAAGCACCGCTTCAAACGGTGCCTTAGGCTGCCTCATGGGCAGCCTTTTTTATGTCTTTTTGTTTAGCGAACCTCTGGATTCGGCTCGTCACGGCGAACAGCTTCTTCGCTTGGCTTGAACAACAGACCAAGGTTAACAAGACCTGCAATTCCAACAAGACCATAAATAATACGTGATAATGCAGAACCTTGTCCGCCAAAGATCGCTGCTACTAAGTCAAATTGAAAAAAGCCGATTAGTCCCCAGTTAATAGCACCGATAATCGTGAGCACGAGGGCAATACGCTGAATAGCACTCATCGTGATTCCTCCTTTCGCTACAGCATCAATACATTTATATTTTGCAGATTTTCAGCCAAACTATGCGTAAGAAAATGGATTAAAAGCAAATTACTTTACTTTTGGAATGAATGAGGCGCATAATGTAGCGCGAGGAGGAGATCACATGGATCGATTTACTTATTGGAACCCAACGAAATTAATGTTTGGAAAGGGAGAAGTTTCAGCCCTTTCAGATGAACTCAAACACTACGGAAAAAACGTATTGCTCGTATATGGTGGAGGCAGTATTAAACGAAACGGCCTTTATGATCAAGTTGTCAGCATTTTAAAAGAATCAGGAGCTGCAATCACTGAACTTGCTGGGGTTGAGCCGAACCCGCGCTTAACAACTGTAAGAAAAGGGGTTGAGCTTTGCAAAGAGAACAACGCTGACTTTATTTTGGCAGTCGGCGGCGGTAGTGTCATTGATGCAACGAAAGCGATCGCAGCCGGAGCGAAGTACGATGGAGATGCTTGGGATATCGTGACGCGTAAGCATGTCCCAATGGAAGCAATTCCGTTCGGTACGGTTTTAACACTTGCTGCAACAGGTTCTGAAATGAACTCTGGATCCGTCATCACAAACTGGGAAACAAATGAGAAATATGGCTGGGGCAGTCCAGCAGTTTTCCCTAAATTCTCTATTCTTGATCCAGTGAACACATTCACTGTGCCAAAAAACCATACGATTTATGGCATGGTTGATATGATGTCACACGTGTTTGAACAATATTTCCATCACACTGAAAATACACCTTATCAAGATCGTATGTGTGAAGGACTTCTACGTACCGTCATTGAAACGGCGCCGAAGTTGATCAACGATCTAGAGAACTATGAGCTGCGTGAAACCATCTTATTCACTGGTACAATTGCACTAAATGGAATGCTTTCAATGGGCGCACGTGGTGACTGGGCATCTCACAATATTGAGCATGCAGTATCTGCTGTCTATGATATTCCTCATGCAGGCGGACTTGCAATCTTGTTCCCGAACTGGATGAAGCATGTCATTCAAGAAAATCCAGCCCGCTTTAAGCAATTAGCGGTGCGCGTATTTGATGTGGACCCTGCGGGCAAAACAGACGAAGAAGTAGGCTTAGAAGGTATCGAAAAACTGTCTGCTTTCTGGACGAGCCTAGGTGCACCAAGCCGTTTAGCTGATTATGATATCAACGATGAGAAAATTGATTTAATTGCAGACCGTGCAATGGCACGCGGTGAATTTGGTCAATTTAAAAAGCTAAACAAAGAAGATGTCCTAGCCATTTTGAACGCTTCTTTATAATTGAACAACAAAAGATAGCTGCTTTCGAGCAGTTATCTTTTTTTGAGTTCGACGTGTACTTATGTTACAGTAGTCTTTCATGTTTTTGGATATATTCGTCATAAGGAGATGTTGTAATAGATGGAGAACTTTATTTACTATAATCCAACGAAATTAATGTTTGGAAAAGGACAACTAGAAGGACTCAAAAGCGAACTTGCTCGTTATGGGAAACGAGTGTTACTTGTATATGGCGGAGGCAGCATTAAGAAAAATGGTCTTTATGACAATGTCATCAGCGCGTTAAATGAAGCAGAAGCTGAAGTATTTGAGCTGTCTGGCGTTGAACCGAACCCTCGCCTCACAACAGTGAAAAAGGGAATCGACATTTGCCAAAAGGAAAAAATTGATTTCTTATTAGCAGTTGGAGGCGGAAGTGTCATCGACTGTACAAAAGCGATTGCAGCTGGAGCAGAGTATGAAGGTGATGTTTGGGATATTATCTCAAAGAAAACAACTGCTCAAAAAGCATTGCCGTTTGGCACAGTGCTGACGCTTGCGGCGACAGGTTCAGAAATGAACCCAGACTCTGTGATCACAAACTGGGAAACGAATCAAAAATATGTGTGGGGCAGTTCAGTAACTCACCCTGCCTTTTCTATTCTAGACCCTGAGCATACGTATTCTGTCCCAGAAAACCAGACTGTTTATGGAATGGTCGATATGATGAGCCATGTCTTCGAGCAATACTTCCATAATGTAAAAAACACGCCTTTACAGGATCGGATGTGTTTTGCTGTTCTTCAAACGGTGATCGAGACAGCACCAAAACTGCTTGAAGACTTACAAAACTATGAGCATCGCGAAACCATTCTTTATGCAGGAACCATTGCTTTAAATGGTACGCTGCAAATGGGCTACTTTGGCGACTGGGCGTCTCATACGATTGAGCATGCTGTATCGGCTGTTTATGACATTCCGCATGCAGGTGGACTTGCGATCCTCTTCCCAAATTGGATGCGCCATACACTCGATCATAATGTGGAACGTTTTAAACATCTCATGCTGAGCATGTTTGACATCGAGACAGAAGGAAAATCAGATCGTGACATCGCATTAGAAGGAATCGATAAGCTGTCAGCCTTCTGGACAAGCCTAGGTGCACCAAGCCGTTTAGCTGATTATGACATTGGTGAAGAGCAACTAGACACAATTGCCGACATTGCAGCGAAAGAAATGGAATACGGTGGTTTTGGTAACTTTATGAAATTAAACCGTGATGACATTCTATCTATTTTGAAAGCCTCTTTATAATTCGGATTGCCGCTTCTCTTCATGAGCAGCGGCTTTTTGCTGCACCAGTGACGATCACTTGATTTCAATAGCTAGTTCCGCTAAAGTGAAAGGGACAGAACTAACGTAATGGAGGGCTTACAAGCGATGACACATATTCAATTTGACTACTCGAAAGCGTTACCTTTCTTTCAAGAACATGAGCTTACATATTTAAAAGATTTTGTGAAGGTAGCCCATCATAATATTCATGAGCAAACGGGTGCAGGCAGTGATTATTTAGGCTGGGTTGACTTGCCTAAGCAATATGATCGCGAAGAATTTGCCCGTATTAAAAAAAGTGCAGAAAAGATTAAGTCTGATTCTGATGTTTTACTCGTTGTAGGAATCGGCGGCTCTTATCTTGGCGCACGTGCGGCGATTGAATTTTTGAACCATTCTTTCTATAACACTTTACCAAAAGGCAAACGCAAGACACCGCAAATCATTTTCATTGGTAACAACATCAGTTCTTCTTATTTAACAGATGTGATGGATCTGCTGGAAGATGCAGACTTCTCCGTTAACGTAATCTCAAAATCTGGAACAACAACAGAGCCAGCCATTGCGTTCCGCATCTTTAAAAAGCTCCTCATTGAGAAATATGGTGCTGAAGAAGCGAAAAAACGTATTTATGCGACAACTGACAAAGCACGCGGGGCACTCAAAACATTAGCAAACGAAGAAGGCTATGAATCATTTATCATCCCTGATGATGTAGGTGGGCGTTATTCCGTTTTAACGGCAGTTGGTCTATTGCCAATCGCTGTGAGTGGAGCAGACATTGATCAAATGATGGAAGGTGCTGCGAAAGCAAGCGAAGACTTCGCTTCATCTGAGCTGTCAGAAAATGCGGCTTATCAATATGCTGTAGTCCGTAATGTCCTTTACAATAAAGGCAGAACAATTGAAATGCTGATTAACTATGAGCCAGGCCTACAATATTTCGCAGAATGGTGGAAGCAATTATTCGGCGAAAGTGAAGGGAAAGATGAAAAAGGGATCTATCCTTCTTCTGCCAACTTCTCAACCGATCTTCATTCACTTGGTCAATATGTGCAAGAGGGAAGAAGAGACTTGTTTGAAACAATCGTGAATGTAGACAAGCCTCGACATGAGCTTGTAATTGAAACAGAAGAACAAGACCTTGATGGCTTAAACTATCTAGCAGGAAAAACGGTCGATTTCGTCAATAAAAAAGCATTTGAAGGGACAATGCTTGCCCATACTGATGGGAAAGTACCGAACCTGATTGTCACCATTCCTGAGATGGATGCTTATACATTCGGATATCTCGTGTACTTCTTCGAGAAAGCATGTGCGATGTCTGGTTATTTACTAGGCGTCAACCCATTCGATCAGCCTGGTGTAGAAGCTTATAAAGTGAATATGTTTGCTTTATTAGGAAAACCGGGCTTCGAAGAGAAAAAGGCAGAGCTTGAAAGTCGTCTAAAACAATCATAAGAACGACAAGGGACACCTTTTGATAAAGGTGTGCCTTTTTTGTTTTCTTATGGTTCATGTGTAAGCTTCCCCATGCTTTGTACATAGAATAATGAGTGGAGGAGAGTGAAGAATCGATGAGAACGAATCATATTTATATTCACGATATTTCTGGTCAGGCGATCGTCAACTTTGGCAATGTTGGACGCATTTGTCCGATGAGTGCTGTGAAGGATACAGAAGGCGCTGGCAGTGCGAATGAGACCAATCCATCTTTCAATCAAAGCTTATTCGATGCCGCTTTTACAAACAATGTGCAAATGACGAAAGGAAGATGCATGAATTCCTCTCTTTAACGAACCCTAAGCAAAAAGGAGGGTTTCGTATGATTCATGTACCATCCAGGCTGACTGGTGAAAGCTTTTCACTATATCATTTGGAAGAAACCATGAAGCCGCTCGGCTACGTCATTAATGGCAATTGGGATTATGATCACGGGTATTTTGATTATAAAATTGATAACCGTGATGGCTATACCTTTCTCAGAGTTCCTTTTACAGCCGAGAAAGGACAGCTGGATCAGCCAGGTGTTGTGGTGAAAGTGGGACATCCATTTCTCTTAAAGCATGTATATCAAGACAAATTAGATGACCATGCGATGGTTGGAAATGTGGGAGCATCCTTTAACCAATTCCAAGAACCAAAAGAGAAAGATGGAGATGTGTCTAAAGCTTATACCGAAGTTGGCTTTTCACTCGTCAAGGAATTAGAAGATGCACTGCTTTAAAGGCTGATCAGCTCATCCTCTGGATGAAGCTCATATCCAAAGGGAGGATTCATCATGGGTCCTTCTTTTTTTTGTACGCCTACGATGATCACATGATGCTCTAGAAAGTGATGGAGCACTGTTAAGAACGTTTCTCCCGCTAATGAAGCTGGTACAGGAATGATGGTGACATGTTTATGCAGTGTCATATTTCGTTTTTTCTTTAACGTCATGAGCTGTTCCTTTAAAAGAAAATGTTCGACCATTAAATGATTCACAGCATCAGATGTATGGATGACTTGATTGGCTCCAGCACGCTCGGCATTTTTCACGTAACGATCTGTTAAAATCTCAATTAGGCAGTATAACGAAGGATTTAATCCTTTTGCTGCGAGCAATGTTAAGACACTCTGCATATCGGCTGTCAATTCATTTTCATGCTGATCTGCGGTAATCATGAGTGTATCTGCGCCTGTAATATTGGCTTTGCGAAGTGTGACATCTTCCGTACCATGTCCTTTAATAAAATGAACATTTTCTAAAAGAGGCCCTTCCTTCAAGGAGTCATCAATCAGTACAATCGGCATGGCTGGATCAATCGTTTGAAACGATTGAAGCAGTTTGCTCGTTTTCTCATTCCAGCCGACGATAATCAGGTGCCCTTTTCCCTTAAAAGTAACTTTCCCCTCTACATAATGGTGCTGCTTGCTAAACACAGCGGCAGCAAGCGTGGCGAAGTAAGCCGTGACAAAGCTTGCACCGATAAAAATGAGAGCCATACCAGCCACTTGTCCAGGCATGGTTTGCGGCACAAAATCACCGTATCCAACAGTAGAGATAGTAATGAGCGCCCACCAGATCCCATCAAAGATCGTATGGTACTGCTTTGGTTCAACTAAAACGATTAATTGACCAAAAAAGAGAAGTATGAAACAAATGATGATGGCAATGCGAAGATAAAGAGGCCACCTTAGCCAAGCGATAAAGATACGGTTTGATTTCATCGGACTCTTCCTTTCAGGAGACTGCTAATGTCAGTATGCCCGATTGAGGAACATTTTTTCATCTTCGTCATGTATTGAAATAGATCCCATATCTTAAAATAAGAGAGGAGAAGGAGGGATTCGAATGTCGTTCGTTCAAAAGACCGTACTTCTTTTTATCGGCGCCCACTTTTTGTCATCTGCTGTGATCTTGCTTGTGTTTGACTTAAATGCTGTGAATCATTTCATGAATGATTTCTCGTGGCTGCGTTTTTTTCAAGACCTATACGGAACGGTGACCTTTTATACAGCATGCTTAGGTGTGTTCTTCTTTTTCATTGGCGCTGTCCTCCCCCTTAAAAAGACCTAGTGCTTTTTGCTGTACACGTTACATAAAAGTCATTAAAATTGTAAATAAATATATAAAATAAAAAGGAAGCTGATGAGCATGCTGTTTTTTTATTTTTTAACATTTGCCGCATTGGGATTGTCATTTTGGGCACAATTTAAAGTGAAGAATAATTTTGAAAAGTATTCAAAGGTCGAGGCAGCCAGTATGAAAACAGGCGCTGAAACCGCTCGATATATTTTAGATCGCAACGGGTTATACGACGTGCCTGTTGAACCGGTAAGAGGAACTTTGACTGATCATTACGACCCGACGCAGCGTGTGGTTCGTTTATCTGAACCAGTGTACTACGGCCATTCGATTTCGGCCATTTCAGTCGCATCACACGAGGTCGGACATGCCTTGCAGCATCAGGAATCCTATGGTGCGCTTGTCTTGAGACATAAGATATTCCCTGTCGTGAACTTTGCATCTGGTGTTGCCCCGCTTTTATTTCTGGGTGGATTATTGCTAGGCAGCCTTAACTTAATCGGGCTTGGGATCATTTTGTTCTCAGCGGCTGTGTTCTTTCAGCTTGTCACATTGCCTGTCGAGTTTAATGCAAGTTCTCGTGCAAAAGATATCATTGTTTCAGAAGGAATCATTAGAAGCAGTGAAGAAAGAGGTGTGAACAAGGTATTAAATGCTGCAGCTCTAACGTACGTAGCAGCAGCTCTTGTCTCCCTGTTTGAATTGCTTCGTTTTGTAATGATCTTCCTAAATGGCCGTAATGATTAATTGACGCCAGAGGAGGTGAGCCCTTACCAATGTTAGGTAAGGGTTTTTTTGTACATTTTAAACGTATTTTTAGTCATATTACTCATTGCTGCGACAGCATTTTTTGTTGTCACTGAATTTGCGATTGTGAAAATTAGAGGCTCCAAAATCAATCAGCTGATCGAAAGCGGTGATAAGAGAGCCATCCATGTTCAAAAACTCATTTCAAATCTCGACGAATATTTATCCGCTTGTCAGCTGGGGATTACCATCACTGCATTAGGCTTAGGGTGGTTAGGAGAGCCGACGGTGGAGCATTTCCTGCATCCGCTTTTTGAAAAATTAGAGCTTCATTCCGCATTGACAGACATCTTATCGTTTATCATCGCATTTGTGATCATTACGTTTTTACATGTCGTCGTTGGAGAACTGGCGCCTAAAACGATTGCCATTCAAAAGGCAGAGGCCGTCAGTCTTGTGACAGCAAAACCACTGATTTTTTTCTATAAAGTCATGTACCCGTTTATTAAAGCATTAAATGGGGCTGCGCGAGGCATTGTGAAATTATTTGGTTTTCATTCTGTCAAAGAACATGAAGTGGCGATTAGTGAGGAAGAATTGCGTCTCATTTTATCTGAAAGCTACGAGAAGGGCGAGATCAACCAATCTGAATATAAATATGTGAATAAAATATTTGAATTTGATAACCGAGTGGCGAGAGAGATCATGATTCCTCGCACAGAAATCTCAGCCATCGACATTGAGCAGACGCTTGAGGATATCACGCATTATATGCTGAACGAAAGGTACACACGCTATCCTGTCATCAAAGAAGACAAAGATCACGTGATTGGTGTCATCAACAGCAAAGATGTATTTAAAGCAAGCTTCCTGAATCAAGAGGTTTCCATTGAAGACTTAATGCGTCCGGTGATTCGGGTGATTGAAAGTACCCCTGTTCAAGAATTGCTTATTTTGATGCAAAAGGAACGGATCCATATGTCGATGCTTGTAGACGAATACGGCGGAACAGCGGGACTCGTCACAGTAGAAGACATATTAGAGGAAATTGTGGGAGAGATTCGGGACGAATATGACCAGGATGAGACTCCGCATATTGTCAAAAAAGGGGACTTCCACTATGTGATGGATGGGAAAGCCTTGATTGATGAAGTAAACGATTTATTGGATTTAGCCATTGAAAATGATGATGTCGATACGATTGCTGGCTGGATGATGACGCATAAATTCGATATTGAGATTGGAGATACGATTGAAGCAGAAGGCTGTGAATTTAAAATCTTAGAGGCAGAAGACCATCATATTCGTACCATTGAAATAAAAAAGATTCACTTTTTCTAAAAACCTCGGAGCTCTTGACGAGGTTTTTTTGCTTGGTAAACTTTAGGTGAGGGGATCGTCTGCCTATTGTCAGAGATTTGTTTCACATAAAAAGGGTATGGTTTTATAGAAATGACAAAAAGGAGCAGCTCATATGAAAAAAATCGATTTACAAACAGACAGACGCGATGACATGATAGACGTCACGCACGAAGTCCATCAATATGTCCGGGAAACCGGCATCCAAAACGGAACCGTCATTGTCTATTGTCCACATACGACAGCAGGGATCACTATTAATGAAAATGCGGACCCAGATGTCAAACGAGATATGCTGCGCCGGCTTGACGAAGTCTTTCAGTGGGAACATCCAAAGGATCGGCACATGGAAGGAAATACAGCAGCACACATGAAAGCCAGTTATATGGGCGCATCTCAGCATGTTCTCATCAATTACGGTGATCTTGTGCTTGGAACATGGCAGGGAATATATTTCTGTGAGTTTGACGGGCCAAGGCATCGGCATTTTTATGTTCAGGTGTCATCAAACAAGTGAGGTGGGGAAATAGATGGGGGAATTCACAGCGTTACTTCAAATCAAACATGGGATCATCCAGGCGCCAATGGCAGGAGGCGCCGTGACGCCGCAGCTCGCAGCAGCTGTTTCGCAGTATGGGGGGCTTGGCAGCTTAGCAAGTGGTTATGTGCAGCCTGAAAACATGAGACAGCATATCAGACAGATCAAACAGCTCACATCCCGTCCATTTCAGGTCAATGTCTTTGTGCCAGAACCAATTCCAGATATAAAACAAGAGGATGTGGCATTTTGGAAAAAGCGGCTGCCTGTATTACCAAAAACGCATATGATGCCTAGCGAAGAGGAATTATGGGGTGATTTTGAACAGAAAATCAACATTCTTCAAGAAGAAGATGTGCCAATCCTTTCATTTACATTCGCCTGTCCAGATGAACAAACGATTCATCGCTTAAAACAAAAGGGGATCTTTTTAATCGGAACGGCCACAACAAAAGAGGAAGCACTGCTTTTAGAGGAAAAAGGAATGGATGCCATTGTCCTGCAAGGAAGTGAAGCAGGGGGACACCGCGGCACCTTTTTACCATCAAAAGGAGATGCCTTGCAGGGATTGATCAGTCTGATTTCTGACGTCAAACAGATATGTCATGTGCCTCTGATCGCCGCAGGGGGCATCACGAATCGAGCAGGTGTGAAAGCAGCCCTGGAGCTTGGAGCGGATGCCGTTCAAATCGGTACACGATTTTTAGCCAGTCAGGAAAGCGCTGCAGCGGAAGTGTACAAAAAGGCCATTTTACAGGCAGAAGGCAGTGAAACAAAGGTCACAAGGCTTTTTTCTGGGAAAAGAGCAAGAGGCATTGTGAATCAGTGGATGGAGGCAGAAAAGCCGCATGAAGATAAGGTTCTTCCCTATCCAGTACAGCATGGATGGACAACGCCTATGCGAAAAGCGGCAGCCGCTGCGGGAAACCCTGAGCAAATGGCTCTTTGGGCAGGACAGGGCGTTGGCCGCATTCATTCAATTTTAACCGTTGAAGACATCATGCACGAACTCACGCAGACATAAATTCATGAGGGGGGTGTGACAGGATAGACATCTTAAAACATTCGTACCGGAAAAAAGGACAAATCGAATTTGTATTTGATGATTTTCCGCACTCTCCTGCCGTCCTTACCCCCATTCGTCATTACTATTTTGCTCGTTACGTGAAATGGAGCCGCCACGACCCTCCGGTCACAAGAAACGATCTAGAAGAAATGGAGATCCTTGCGAACACGATGCTTGGCACGCTCCAAGATTATCGCAAACGCAAGGCATACAAAGGCCCCTTGTCATAACCAATAGACAAGAGGCCTTTTTTAGCTGCCGAACATTTGCCTGAGATAGATGACATCCATCCGGGTGGTCTGCGGCAATAAATAAGCGGATTGAACAGCACCTGGCCGCCTTCTGTTGTTTAATTTGTCGATCATTTCTGCTGCTGTTAAAATGCCAAGCCCATGTCCGTAATATTGATCTTCTCCTAAGTAAATGACATTTTCCCCGCGCCATTGTGACTGCTGATAGCTAAACTCCGGATTCTCGAAATATAAACAATCTCCGTAAATAAAGTCATTTCCACGTTCTGTATAAATCGACAATGTATCATAATGCCAGTCATACAGTGTTAAACTTCGAAGCCTTCGATTGAACTTCTCGTCTCCTACCGTTTGCAGGACCCCCATATAAAATACAATGACTATCGCCGTTGCACATTCAAACGCATATTTTGAGCCATTTTCAAAAATGTCTTTGATCCCTCTAGATGGTTCAACTTGATAGCGCAGTTCTAGTGCTCCTGCCTCTGATACACGCCAAAATGCGTCATTTGCACGAGACCTTTGAAAGACGGCAAATGAGGCACCACTTTTATGCAAATCTCTTGCGGCATTCATAATGTTCGATCTTAAGGTCACCTCAAATAACAAATCTGATGCTTGCCTATAGCGGAACGTATCATTTGAAGCTTGTAACTGCATCAAAATGATTCGCTTTTGTCCCTCTAGCTGAAACGATGCCAGCTGATCATTTGTCACTGGCTGTCCTGAAAGGATAATCATATGAAAATCGCCCCCTTTTGTATTAGCGTATGCGCGATGCTTGGGCAAGGAATCAATTAGTGAAAATAAACAAAAAGGCATCCTTTTTATTTGAAAAACATGAAAATAATATGAAGTTGTCCGATATAAAACATAACGTTTAAAAGGAGGAAAACCATGAAAAGTGCAATAAAATGGTTGAAAAAACCATCGATTTCAAAGAGACTGATTATTTCATTCACACTTGTTCTCGTCTTACCAATCATTACACTAAGTGCGATTTCATATCAGATTGCCAAACAAGAATTAGATCATGAAATCATGTACGGAGCGAATGCAAGAGTCAATGAGCTGAATGACTTGATCGAGCAAAAGCTTTTGAACAAAGAAAACGCGGTGAAACTCTTTACCGAAACGTCCACTGCAAACGACTTTAAAAAGAAAAACCAGCATGAACTTTATGAGCATTTTGAGATATACAGCAAAATCAATGAAGAAGACGTAGTTGGTTTTTATGCAGCAAGTAAAAAGCGTGATTTCGTTCAGTTTCCTAAAGTAGATATGCCAAAAGGCTATGATCCAACAACACGCGATTGGTATCAACAAGCAATGCAGGATGAAAAAGGTGAACCTGTTGTCACCAATCCATACATCTCTGCTACAACAAATGGCATGGTTGTCACGATCGCTCAGCGCCTGAAGGACGGGTCGGGAGCCATCGGGATCGATATCGATGTTCAGGACATTGTTGATAAAATAAAGGAAATTAAAATTGGACGAGAAGGTTATCCAATTATTGCAAATAAAAACAAACAAATTGTGGCTCATCCAGAAGAAAAATCAGGCTCTAAGGTCACAGGAAATATTTCATCTATCCTTTACAGCGGCAAAGAAGGAAATGCAACTTATGAGAATAAAGGAGAGCAAAAGCGTCTCGTTTTTGTCACGAATGATTTAACAGGTTGGAAAATTGCTGGAACGATGTTTGTATCAGAAACAGAAGAAGCAGCACTGCCAGTTTGGAATTCTGCCATTATTCTTTTAATTTCTTCATTTATCCTTGGCGGCATCGCAATCTTCTTCATCGTTCGCTCCATCACAATTGGGCTTAGAAAGCTGGTTGATTTCTCAAACAAAGTGAGTGAAGGCGATTTAACCGAAACTCTTGAAACCAAATCGAAGGATGAAATAGGGGATCTGACAAGAAGCTTTAGCAAGATGAGTGAATCCCTTCGCGAAGTCATCCGAGCTGTACAACATTCTGTCGACAATGTGGCTTCTGCTTCAGAGGAGCTGACCGCAAGTGCCAGCCAAACGAGTCAAGCAACAGAGCATATCACGATGTCGATTGAACAATTTTCAAATGGAAATGAAGCGCAAAACGAGAAATTCGAATCTAGTACGAATCAGCTTGTGGCGATGAATGAAGGATTACAAGGCATGTCACATACCTCATCAGAAGTGGCTGCTGTCTCACTTCAATCGACAGAGGCTGCTGGTCAAGGCGGCCGCATTGTTGAAAGCACAGCCAACCAAATGAAACATATCGATACATCTGTACAAGAAGCAGAACAAGTCATGAAAGAATTAGAATACAAATCTAAAGATATTACGAGTATTTTAAATGTGATTAACGGCATTGCGGATCAAACGAATTTACTTGCGCTTAATGCAGCAATCGAAGCAGCAAGAGCAGGTGAATCGGGGCGCGGCTTCTCCGTCGTTGCAGAGGAAGTGAGAAAACTAGCTGTCCAATCCGCAGATTCAGCGAAAGAAATTGAAAAGCTGATCCAAGAAATTGTGTTAGAAATTGCTAAATCTCAAGATATGTTCAAAACGGTCAATCGAGAAGTAAATGCAGGACTCGGCATGACAGAAGAGGCAAAAGAAAGCTTCCAGAACATTTATGAGGCGGCAGAAGGAATGTCGAAAAAACTGACCCAATTAAACGATACGGCGATTGACCTATCGAGCGGTTCAAAGCTTGTGTCACAAGCCATGCAGGAGATTCGTCAAGTCTCAAGGGAAAGCGGAGCGAACATTCAAGACATTGCTGCTTCTGCTGAACAGCAGCTGGCATCTATGGAAGAAATTACGTCCTCTTCTGTGACACTTGCAAATATGGCAGAGGAACTAAAAGAGTTAACAAGTCAATTTAAAATCAATTAAAAAACGATAAAAAAATATCCAGAATTGTCTGGGTATTTTTTTTATTTTTAAACGTCATTTCCAGTCTCTAAAAATATACCTTTTATCCGATAATAACTTTAGAGAAGTAAAGGGGGAAAGATAAAATGGGAAAAATGATCCAATGGTTCAAAAAACCATCCATTTCAAAAAAATTAATCATTGCCTTTTTGGTAGTCCTTATCCTACCAACCGTCGCACTGACAATTAGTGCGTTTTTCACATCAAAGACAGAGCTAGACAAACAGATTATGGGCAGTGCTATGAGTCAGGTCAATGCATTTGATACTTTAATCAATGAGAATATTGGAAACAAAGCAGATGCTGTGACACTGTTTACAGACTCTCTCAAAGCTTCTAATCTTCAAGAAAAAAATAGAAATGCGACCATTAAAGAATTGCAGCAATATGGAAAAATTAATGAAAAAGATGTTTCTGCTATCTATGCAGGCTCTGAAAAGGGATTGTTCATGCAATACCCAGTTCAAAAGATGCCTGATGGCTACGATCCAAGAGAGCGGCCATGGTATCAAGAGGCGCTCAATGCAGAAAGCGGCAAACAAGTCATCACAAAACCATACGTAGCAGCATCCACAGGTAAAATGGTCATCACCATTGCTCAAAAAATGAAAGATGGTTCAGGTGTCATCGGGCTTGATATGGAAATTGACAGCCTGCTTCAAAAATTAAAAGAAATCAAAATTGGACAAAAAGGCTATGCCTTCATCATGGAAAAGGATAAAACCGTTCTAGCAGATCCAACCCAAAAGCCAGGAAGTCAAGTCAACGAAAATCTAGCGAATATTATTTTTAAAAACAAAGAAGGAAGCGGCAGCTACTCGCTCAAAGGAACAGATAAAAAGGTTGCGTATGTGACCAATGAATTAACCGGCTGGAAAATCGGTGGAACGATGCTCGTATCAGAGGTAGAAGATGCGGCAAAGCCAGTTTTCCATACAGCCATTATCGTGTTCAGTGTGACACTTATCGTAGCAGGAACCCTCATCTTCTTTATCGTCCGCTCTATATCAAAGAGATTATCCAACCTTGCCCGCTTCTCGAAAAAAGTCAGCAATGGTGATTTGCGTGATAAGCTTAAGATCCAATCAGATGACGAAATTGGACAAGTTGGTAAAGGCTTTAATACGATGATTGACTCATTAAGATCACTCATTGGTGCTGTTCAAACCTCAGTCGAAAATGTCGCTTCTTCATCAGAAGAACTGACCGCCAGCGCAGGACAAACAAGTAAAGCAACAGAGCATATCACATTAGCCATTGAACAATTCTCCAGCGGAAATGAAAGCCAAAATGATAAAGTGGAATTGAGCTCAGACGAGTTAGAGGAAATGAACCGAGGCCTTCAGCACATGAATGAATCTGCTGAATCGATTACCGCTTCATCGATCAAATCAACAGATATCGCAGGGGAAGGCGGACAGCTTGTTGAAAAAACTGCTTCTCAAATGAATGTCATTGATCAGTCAGTGAAAAAAGCAGAGAATGTCATTAGTGCACTGGAAAGTAAATCAAAAGACATTACACAAATTCTCGGTGTCATCAATGGAATCGCCGATCAAACGAATTTACTTGCACTAAATGCAGCGATTGAGGCAGCAAGAGCTGGGGAATCCGGTCGAGGCTTCTCCGTTGTAGCAGAGGAAGTAAGGAAACTTGCTGTTCAATCTGCCAATTCAGCGAAAGAAATAGAGAATTTGATCAAAGAAATTGTTCAAGACATCGATGTATCACAGGAAGTATTCACTGCGGTGAATCGAGAAGTTCAATCAGGCTTAAGCTTCACTGAACAAACGAGAGGAAGCTTCCACAATATTTTCGAAATGACAAAAGAAATTTCAGATCAGCTTCAAACGATGAATCAAACAGTGGTCCAGCTTTCAAAGGGCTCTGCACATGTTTCAGAGGCTGTCCGTGAGATCGCAGACGTATCACGAGAAAGCTCCGCAAATATTCAAGACATTGCCGCCTCAGCAGAAGAGCAACTGGCGTCAATGGAAGAAATCAGCTCGTCCTCTGCCACACTCTCTTCTATGGCAGAAGAATTGCGTGATTTGATTAGCAAATTTAAAGTCGAATAGACATGATGAAAAGAGCCTCCAGCTAGGAGGCTTTTTTAAATTGAATAAACCAAAAGAAATAGGCTATTATACTTATTTTGATGTTTTTCGGAACATTAGACCTTGAAAATTGATTCATATTACCTAAGAATGGAGGAGGAAGATCACAAATCATAAATCAAAAGGAGTAGGGTAATGAAAAAAATCAACTTTTTTAAGCACTTGACGATGTCGAAGAAATTAATTACTGCATTCTTAGCGATTCTCCTAGTGCCAATTCTCGTATTGGCAGCATTTTCTTATGAGGTGGCATCCAAGTCTCTCAATGATGAGATTATGTCTAGTGCTGCAAATAGTGTTAAGCAATTAAACGAACTCATTAATAAAGATGTACAGCCTAAAATTGACATTGTGTCATACTTATCCAAATCGGTGAAAAAGAATGAATTGGCCTCTAAAAACAAAGATTTACTCAAGGTGAAATTAGAGCAACTATCGGAAACTGATGAAGATGTGGTGGAAGTATTTGTTGCAGATCAAAATGGTAAACTAACAGAATATTCCAAGATCCATAAAGGCAGTGCAAAGAGCATCAAAAATGAGCCATGGTTTCAACAATCGATGGGAGATGAGAAACCCATCATTTCAGATCCTTTTATAGATAAGTCATCTGATGACCTGCTCATTACAATATCAGAACAATTAGCAGATGGTTCTGGTGTGATTGGGGTCAATATGCGATTGAACACTGTCGTAAAAGATACAAACAGCATCAAAATTGGCCAAGAAGGCTATGCCTTTGTCGCCACGTCAGATAAGCGTTATGTTGCCCATAAAACGGACAAGGCCGGGACAAAATTGACAGGTGATTTCACCGCAAAAATGTATGACAAAAAAGAAGGCAGTTTTGAATATGAATACAACGGACAGCCGAAGCAAATGTTTTTTGATACAAATGAAGCGACAGGCTGGAAGATTGCCGGGACGATGTATGTCAACGAAGTAAAGGAAGCCGCACAGCCAGTGCTCGACTTAACAATGATCATACTTGCAGCTGCAATTGTCGTAGGCGGAATGGCGATTTATTTTATTATTAAATCCATTCGAAAACCACTGATAGAGCTCTCTGAATCGGCTGAGAAAATCAGTCAGGGAGACCTTACCCAGCATATTGAGGTACGTACTCACGATGAAATCGGCAAGCTTGCGCAGAGCTTTAATGATATGTCTGCAAAGCTGAAACAAGTCATCCAAGCCGTCCAGAATTCAATTGAAAATGTGGCGGCCTCATCTGAAGAATTAACGGCAAGTGCGGGACAGACAGCCCAAGCGACCGAGCATATTACATCATCTATTGAACAGTTCTCAAACAGCACTGAACATCAAAATGATATGATTGAAAAAAGCTCAGTCCAGCTCAACGAAATGGATCGCAGCTTATCGCACATGGTCGACACCACCTCTCATATGAGGGAATCGTCGATCGAATCTAGCAAAACCGCTCAGGCTGGTGGAGAACTCGTTCAAAAAACAGCAGGTCAAATGCAGACGATTGAGCAGGCAGTGAAAGAAGCAGAGCTTGTCATTGCAGGCTTAGAGCAGAAATCAAAGGACATTACAAACATTCTAGGTGTCATCAACGGCATCGCAGACCAAACGAACCTTCTTGCCTTAAATGCAGCGATAGAAGCCGCACGAGCAGGTGAGGCAGGCAGAGGCTTCTCTGTTGTCGCAGAAGAAGTTCGCAAGCTGGCAGAGCAATCAGGAAGCTCTTCAAAAGAAATTGAAAGCCTGACGAACGAGATTGTAGAGGAAATTGAAAAATCACAAAAAATGTTTAAACAAGTAGCGGGTGAAGTTCAGTCTGGATTAAACATGACAGATGAAACAAAAGTGAGTTTTGAGAAAATCACCCATAAAACATCTGAATTGACTGAACAAATGAAACAAATGAACGGATCAGCCAAAGAGCTTTCACATGGCTCGAACGATATTTCACATGCGGTCAATCAGATCAAAGAGCTTTCACGAGAAAGCTCTGCAGGCTTCCAAGATATTGCGGCTTCTGCAGAAGAACAGCTGGCATCAATGGAAGAAATCAGCTCATCCTCTGCCACTTTATCACAGATGGCAGAAGAATTAAGAGAGCTCATTAAACAATTTAAAATGTAAGAGATGTAGTGAAACACCTGACGTTTTGGCGTCAGGTGTTTTTCCTTTCACTGCATATAAATTGGGTATTTTGGACTTATTTAGATTTTAATAAGTTAAAAAAGTAAACAACCTAGTAGTACTTCCGATATATATACTATCTTACTAAAAGGAGTTTTCTTTTTTATGAAATTCATACAGTATTTCCGAAAGCCATCTATTTCAAAAAAGCTCGTATTCTCTTTCTTATTTATTCTCTTATGCCCAATCATTGTATTGGCATACTCGTCATATCATACTGCGAGCACCTCCTTAAATGATCAAATCATGCAAAGCGCAAAGGAAAATGTAGAGCAGCTAGATAAAAATATTACGAAGGTTGTGAAAGTGAAAACAGACGCGGCCGATTTCTTTAGTCAATGGATCACAAAGAAAAAACTCAAGCAAAAAGGAACGACTGATATTCAAGGACGCTTTGAGCAGTTCATGAGTATGAATGATGACACAGAAGGCATTTTTGTCGCTTCAAGTGATGGCAAAGTATTTTCAAGATATCCTCATAAAAAAATGCCTGCTGACTATGTCGCAACTGAGCGAGATTGGTATAAAGATGGCTGGGCAAAAAACGGTGAGCTGTCTGTTTCAGCTCCGTATCCAACCGCATCCACCGGTACTCTTGTTGTGACCATCTCTAAAAAACTAGAGGACGGATCAGGTGTCATCGCGATGAACCTAGACATTGCGAATCTAGTAAAAGAGTCAAATAGTATTAACATTGGTAAACAAGGCTATGCCTTTATCGGAAGCCCTGATCGTACCTTTGTTGCCCATCCAACGAAAAAAGCTGGGTCCAAATTATCTGGTGAGTGGTTAGAAAAACTCTATTCACAAGATAAAGGATCTATGAGTTATATGTTTGAAGGAAAAGAAAAGCAAATGGAGTTCACCACAAATAAGGCAACTGGCTGGAAGATTGTCGGTACAATGTTTGTAAGTGAAGTAGAAGAAGCTGCGCAGCCAGTCTTTAACATGGCCACCATTATTTTAGCCGGCGCCCTCATCATTGGCGGTATTCTTATCTTCTTTATCATCCGTTCGATTACAAAACCACTTTCCATGCTTGTCTCATCTTCGAAGAAGATCAGTGAGGGAGATTTGACAGAAAAAATTGACGTCAGGTCACAAGATGAAATTGGACAGCTTGGCACAAGCTTTAATGAAATGAGTGAGTCACTAAGAGATGTCATTCAAGCCGTACAAACATCTGTTGAAAACGTGGCTTCATCATCTGAAGAACTGACGGCAAGCGCAGGTCAAACAACAAAGGCAACAGAACATATTACATCATCTATTGAAACATTCTCAAACGGCAACGAAAATCAAAGCGAAATGGTTGAACAAAGTGCGGCCCATTTGAAACAAATGAATGAAGGA
This sequence comes from Bacillus sp. MC1252, assembly GCF_056838025.1. Classification (NCBI taxonomy): domain Bacteria; kingdom Bacillati; phylum Bacillota; class Bacilli; order Caryophanales; family Bacillaceae; genus Bacillus; species Bacillus sp. MC1252. Next base: position 2,782,733 of record NZ_CM166369.1, on the reverse strand, counting down.
CTGAACGAAGTCGCACAAACCTCTGATGTGATCACGGCGTCATCTGTTCAATCAAAAACAGTAGCGGAAACAGGCGGACAGCTTGTGGAGCAAACAGTTGGCCAAATGAAAACAATCGACCATTCAGTGAAAGAAGCTGAAGGTGTGATCAACGGACTAGAGCATAAATCAAAAGATATCACAAACATCCTAGGTGTGATTAACGGCATTGCAGATCAAACGAATTTACTCGCACTTAATGCAGCCATCGAAGCAGCACGTGCAGGCGAGTCAGGCAGAGGCTTCTCGGTTGTCGCAGAAGAAGTACGTAAACTAGCGGTTCAATCATCAGATTCAGCAAAAGAGATTGAAAAGCTCGTGAAAGAAATTGTATCTGAAATTGAAACATCTCAAAATATGTTCAAATCGGTGAATGAAGAAGTGAAAAATGGTCTTTCTATTACAGACCAAACGAAAGAAAGCTTCTCACAAATTAACCAGCAAACAGCGGAAATCGCAACAAGAATTAATGAAATGAATACAACGGTACGCGAGCTTTCAAAAGGATCTGAGCAAATTTCTCGAGCAGTCAATGACATTGCAGATGTATCGAGAGAGAGTTCAGCAAGCATCCAGGATATCGCGGCATCTGCTGAAGAGCAGCTCGCTTCTATGGAAGAGATTAGTTCTTCCTCTACGACTCTTTCCCAAATGGCGGAAGAGCTGCGAGATTTAATTAAAAAATTCAAGATCAATGAATAATGAAAGTGGTTCTCCTCAAGGGGAACCGCTTTTCTTTTTAAGAGATGATCTCGTACAATAGAGGAAATCGGAAGAAAAGGAGAGATGTTATGCGTTTATCAGATAAGAAGGTCATTGCGTTTGTGAGTGATGATTTTGAAGATTTAGAGCTATGGTATCCAGTTCTACGTTTAAGAGAGGAGGGCGCAACCGTCCATCTCGTAGGAGAAAAAGCAGATCATGAGTACATCGGCAAGTATGGAGTGCCTGCCGTATCCGATGCAGATTTTTATTCCATTCAAGCTGACGATTATGATGCTGTGCTCGTTCCAGGCGGATGGGCGCCTGATAAACTGCGCCGATATCCAGAAGTATTAGATATTGTCCGTACGTTTGATGCGAAAGGCAAACCAATCGGACAAATTTGCCATGCTGGCTGGGTGCTGATTTCAGCCGGAATCCTGCAAGGCAAAAAAGTGACAAGTACACCTGGTATTAAAGATGATATGACGAATGCTGGTGCGGACTGGTTTGATGAAGCAGTTGTCACAGATGGACATCTCGTTTCAAGCAGACGTCCACCGGATCTTCCGCCATATGTGAAAGCAATTGCGGATGTATTAGCGGCAAAATAATTGTCTTCACACTGAACGAAAAAACAAAGGGCGAAAATAAACATCATTGTCGCCCTTTGTTCATCATCTCATGCCCCATTAAGTGTGTCTGTCGGCAGGATACGTAATGCCCATTTGCCTTCTCGCTTCGTCCATGACGGATATGGTTTGAACAGATAAGGCAAATGCATTGACCGGAGACTGTCCCTTTCCTTGCTGAATACACTCAATAAAATGATCAATTTCATAATACATGGCTGGCTGATCATCTTTGAGAGAGATGTCGGTTTGATGTCCATGACGATCATGGATCGTGATACGAGAAGGACGGTGGAATTGATCAATGACCATTGTGGCATCTTCTCCTTGAATTTCAGCAGATAAATGGGACGTTGAGATTTTTGAATGAAAAAGAAGTGCTTGATGCCCGTCATACTGTAAAAGTAATGAGCCGCTCCCATCCACCCCAGAAGAAAGCTTATAGCCTCTCGCTGTGATTTGATTTGGCAGGCCAAATAAATAAATGGCTGGAAAGACGAGATACACACCGATATCCATTAAAGAGCCATTAGATAATTCCGGCTTAAAGGCGTTTGGAATCTCACCGTCTCGGTAGGCGTCGTATCTTGAGGAATATTTACAGTAATGGGCGACCACTTGCCGAATAGGACCTAGTTGATCCAGGTGCTGTTTGATTTGAAGAAAATTTGGTAGAAATGTTGTTTTCATTGCTTCCATTAAACAAACTTGATGTTTTTTCGCTGCGGCAATCATCTGTTCAGCTTCTTTTCGATGGGAGGCTAACGGCTTTTCGCATAAAACATGCTTTTGATGCTCCATCATCAACATGGCTTGCTCTTTGTGAAGGGCGTTTGGGCTTGCAATATATACAGCATCAAACGCATCACTTTCCGCCATTTTCTGTAAGCTGGTAAAGACCGTATCAATTCCGTACTTTTCTGCAAATGCCTGTCCTTTTTCAGCGGAACGTGAATAGACGGCTGTGCATGTAAAATCCGTAATTCCTTCACCAGCCTGTAAGAAGCGATCTGTAATCCAGTTCGTTCCGATGACAGCAAATCGAATCATGTCATTCCCTCCTTCTGCTTTTCTCTGATTATACATGCTTTGAAAGCGTTTGTATGAAAGAATATTCTTTTTATTGAAAAGCGGATGAAACCTTTATCTAGGCTGATGCGTCTTACATAAAGGATATAAATGTACGAAAAGTGGGTAGTTTCTTCCTTCATTCGGGTAATACTCAGAAAGAAGGGAGAGGAGGAAACGAACATGAAGCGCATCCTGCATATAGGAAGTACATACGTCTTTGCGCTTTTATTCATAGCAGCCGGTGTTTTTCATGTGATAGAGCCAGGCGGCTTTGCCCGCATGATGAATGGCTGGCCATTTCCCTATGTGATGGTCTATGCTACTGCTTGCTTGGAATGGCTGCTGGCAGTTCTACTGCTTCTGCCAAACGTCAGGATTGCGGCAGCAAAAGGGATTGCTGTCTATCTTGTACTCATTTTCCCAGCAAACCTATTTGCGGCGCGAGAGGGGATTCCATTTCCAGGTCAAGAGAGCACAGAACGAGCCATGCTATGGATGAGGCTCATTGGACAACCGATTCTGATTTTATGGGCAATGTCCATTGCAAGATTGGAAAAAAAGCTAAAACAATGATCACCATATCATGATCAAGTAGTGTACAATTTACTAAAAAATAGCCCGTGTTTGGAGGAACGATATGAATTCTATGCAAATGTGGAGCAGTCGATTTAGAAAATTCTTTCTTGATAACAAGTTTGTTCTCTTTTTACTCGTCCTGCTATTAATCGGATTGAATATCCTTGTTTTCATGAAAACATCTTTTATTTTCATACCGCTCATTGTACTCGTCAAAACCATTGCCTTACCGATTATTCTAACGGGGGTTGTGTATTATTTATTAAATCCGGTTGTCAACTTGTTAGAGAGATTTAGAATCAAGCGGATCTATTCGATTTTGCTTTTATATCTTGTCATTATTGGCGTTATGACAGTGACCATTGTGTCCATTATTCCTTTCTTACAAGCGCAAACCATGAGTTTGTTTCATAACCTTCCGAAATACGTCGATACGGTAGAAGATCAAATTAGACAATTAACAGGCAGCAACTTCATTAATCAAGTGCAAAATACGATGAACTTTAATGTGTCTGAATTAGCCAGTAAAGCGTCAACCCAAGCGACAAGTATTTTGGAAAGCACCTTCACCGGTGTAGGGACATTTTTGGGTGCGCTGACTGAAATCATTATCTCGATTGTCACAGTCCCATTCATTCTATTTTACCTATTAAAAGACGGCAAAAAATTGCCGGACTATTTCTTGAAATTTATTCCGAATAAGCTAAGAGATCATACACATATCGTGCTGCATGAAATGAATCATCGCCTTAGCTCATATATTCGCGGACAGATCATTGTCAGCTTCTGTATCGGTGTTCTTCTCTTAATTGGATACATGATTATCGGTTTAGACTACGCCTTACTGCTGGCCCTCATTGCCTCATGTACAAGTGTCGTTCCTTATCTGGGCCCAACGATTGCCATTACACCAGCGATTGTGATTGCCCTTGTCACGTCACCAATTATGCTGTTAAAATTGATCATTGTTTGGACGGTTGTCCAGCTGATTGAAGGGAAATTCATTTCTCCGCAGGTCATGGGGAAAAACCTTCATATCCATCCGGTTACCATCATTTTTGTTCTTTTAACAGCTGGTAAATTGTTCAGCGTGATCGGCATCATTGTCGCTATTCCGACGTACGCCGTTCTGAAAGTCATCACGACCCACTTATTTGATTGGTTCAAAATGCGATCCAATTTGTATAAAGAAGAAAAGGTTTGATGTCATAATCTTTTTTTGAAAAAAATATAGTATCATAAAGACGAGCTTTCGAAACAGAAAGCTTATCTTTATGTGGACATAGATGGTTTGCCTGTTCAAAAGATCAGAATTGAAAGGAAAGAAAATCATGAATTTATGGGATTTATTCGTGGCACTGGTTTTAGGAATTGTCGAGGGGTTAACAGAGTATGCACCTGTCTCATCTACAGGGCACATGATCATTGTCGATGATCTTTGGTTAAAATCGAAGGAAATTATTACGCCAGAGGCAGCAAACACATTTAAAGTCGTGATCCAGTTAGGCTCTATTCTAGCTGTAATGATCGTGTTCAAAGATCGTATTTTGAACTTGTTAGGCTTAAAGAAAAATATCACAGAAGAACAAAAGCGCAGTGGACATAAGCTGACCATTGCTCAAATTGCTGTTGGACTCGTCCCAGCCGTCATTTTAGGATTCTTATTTGAAGATTATATTGATAAATATTTGTTTGACGTCAGAACGGTCGCTGTCGGTTTGATTTTAGGGGCGGTGCTGATGCTTATCGCTGACTGGATCAATAAACGTAAAACAGAAACAAGCTCTGTGGACAACATGACGTACAAACAGGCACTTTATATCGGGCTGTTTCAATGTTTGGCATTATGGCCTGGCTTCTCGCGTTCAGGTTCTACCATCGCAGGCGGCGTTATTCTTGGTCTGAACCACCGAGCTGCAGCTGACTTTACGTTTATCATGGCGATGCCGATTATGGCGGGAGCAAGTTTCTTAACACTCGTGAAAAATGCCGAATATTTAACAACAGATATGCTTCCATTTTTTATTGTCGGCTTTGTGAGTGCGTTTATTGTAGCTCTCTTTGTTGTTCGATTCTTCCTAAAACTGATCAATAAAATCAAACTGGTGCCTTTTGCGATATACCGAATTATCCTAGGTCTGATTTTATTTATCCTGTTTATGTAATGATGTAAACTACTCTTTTAAAAAGAGTAGTTTTTTGTTGTTTCGCCCCTTTTAAACAGTAAAATCACCCTCTTAATTGGTAGAAAATGAACTTTTTTCAAAAATTAGTGTTTAAGAGACAAGTGAAGGGGTAGTACATGAACATACCAATTAAAGGAGGAGTTAGAAATAATGAGAAAAACAAGCAAATTTTTTGTCGGTTCTGTGATCGCTACTTCAATGGTTGCTGTCCCTCTATCTCTTACGACTTTTGGTCAAACGGCTGAAGCTGCTACAACAACAGGTGTTGATGGAAGTGTATCCATTGATCCAGTAGCCATTGCCGATAAAATTGAAGAAGCAGTGAAAACATCTCAAAATCGGGATGGTTTTGTAAAAAATGCGGCTTATAGTGCATTCTATGAAGCAGGTCAAAACTATAATGTGGTTGTCCAAAACTTAAGCCAAGACCATGACTTTAGCGGTCTGAACAATGTTGTCTATTATGATAGTGTTGAATATGACGGTATTACGTTTGGTATTTGGGTATTTGAAGATGGTACGTTTGTCAACAATGGTGACGGCGGATATATTAACTGGACCTTTGTTGGCAGCTTTGACCGTGAAGAAGGCAGCGGTACTGTCGATTTCCATAAAAGATTCTAATTCATCGTCAAAAGTCTGCCGAGCCATCGGCAGACTTTTTTTATAATGCACATTCTTCGATCTCAAAACCTAAATCCTCAATGATGTGATGATCCGTTTGTACTTGCTGGCCCTTTGTTGTTAAATAATCGCCTACAAAGATGGAATTCGCCGCATAAAGTGCTAGCGGCTGGAGTGTCCGTAAATTAAACTCTCTACCTCCTGATACTCGAATTTCCTTTGTTGGATTGATGAATCTCATCAGCGCCAAAACCTTCAACGCTTTTATCGGGTGTGTCCGTTCTTGATGTTCAAGTGGAGTTCCTTCGATTGCGTGAAGAAAGTTGACAGGGATTGAATCCGCATCAAGTGCTCTTAGCGCAAAAGCCATTTCAACAATTTGCTGATTCGTTTCACCCATCCCAATAATGACACCTGAGCAAGGTGACATACCAGACTGTTTGACCCGCTCAATGGTCGACACGCGGTCATCATATGTATGAGTCGTCGTAATTTGAGTATGATGATCATGATGTGTATTAATATTATGATTATATCGATGGACACCAGCTTCCTTCAGCCGCTTCGCTTTGTCTTCATTTAATAACCCAAGACAGGCACACACCTTCAAAGGCATCGTCTCAGTAATCTCCTTAACTGCCGCAGTCACTTCATCTAATTCCCGGTGCGAGGGTGCTCTCCCGCTTGCCACAATACAATATGTACCTGCTTTTCTTTTTAGTGCCTCGCGTGCACCGTCCACAATAGTCTTTTGATCAAGCATTGTATATCTTTCAACTGGTGCTTTTGAAATCATAGACTGTGAACAATATCCGCAGTTCTCAGGACAATATCCGCTTTTGGCGTTAAAAATCATATTCAACTTCACCTTTTTTTGAAAAAAATGAAAACGCACTTGATAGGCTGCATGCATAATAGGTAACAATTCTCCATCGTCCGCTTCAAGAATGTCTAGACCCTCCTGCATCGTGATCGGTTCATTTTTCATCGCTTTCTCCGCTATCGCTTCCCAAGATAAAGACATTTGCTTTCCCATAAATAGCCCCTCTCAATATGTTAACTTATTTTTATTAAAAGTTAACATAATGGATAGACAATGGCAAGTACTGGATGAATGACGCAAGTGAATCCAAATCAAAAATATCAAAAGGCGATGAATATGAAGTCATCGCCTTTTGGTATGTAAAGATTGATCTTAACGAACAGTAATATAGTTGATACAAGCTCACCCTGTGAATTATAGTGAAAAACAGTTACAGACCCGCGTTGAAGACGAGATAATCAAAAAACACATGATTTTTTATTCATATGTCATTCTCTTTTTTATGGAAAAAGAGGCATAAAAAAAGCTGGGCACATACCCAGCAATGCAATGCTTTATGAAAAGAGATCATCAATCGTCGTCTGGCTGTTTTGGCTGACGGCCTTTTTGTTTCTCTTTCTCTCTAATGTAGTTAATAAAGTCGATGGTTTGTCTTCGTGCTTCTTCGGAAAAATCGGAGGCAGCTTTAAACGCAATTTGCAAATCAGGATCGTCTGCAAGATCGTAATCAGTTCCGCTTTTGTCTTTACCTGTGAGGAGATAATCTGTTGAGACTCCGTATAGCTCGGCGATTTTCACAATCATTTCACCGTCGGGTTTTCTCAATCCATATTCCCAGTTTGCATAGGTAGACATCGCCTTCAATCCGAGTTTTTTAGCAACGGTTGACTTACTCCATCCATGCTTCTCTCTTAATTCAGTTAAAATCTTTCCAGTCAAATTATCCATTGGAAACACCTTTTTTCATATTATGTGTAAATTTTATCATGAATTACACGGAAAAGATAAATAAATACACAAAAAGAATAAAAATGTGATTGACTTACTCGTTTCGTGTATATTATCATAATGAATATAACTTACACATATTGAGTAAGAGGTGGGAAGATGAAACTTGGCTATAAGTAGACGTGCGGCTATGTGAATATAGAATTGGGCAGAACGAAGACCAGCATAGAAAGAGCAAAGCATATTGCAGATCTGTTAAATACCGGTGTACAGGAGCTTTTTTTGATCAAAAATTACACGAAAAGAGTAACTTTTAGAAGGGGACTGTGTTTAGGAAAGGGGAGACGAACAGAATGAATATTGAACATCCGATGGTGACGCAGATGAATGACTTTGGATACCCAAAAAGTTACTGGTCATATGAGATGAAACGATGTGGTTATCAAGCAGAGGCAGAGGAAAGTCAGGAGGGACATGACGATGATCAGACATCAGTTGACGTTTAATGCTCGAAAAGAAGCACAGCTTTGTTTAGTACAAGCTGGCGGCTGGATCGCCTTTCATCATAAGGAACCGATGTTTGTTTTCGCCACGGCAGAAGAGAAGCAGACATACTTGACCCTTATGGCAGCCAAAGCCGCTGATGCAAATAAGGAGGGGATCAGAGCGACATGAATCGATTGAAGCAAATCATGACATTCATGAAATGCTTGCTCAAAGCGAGTCAAAACGAACAAGACATCAGGCAGTGGGCAAAGGATGACGGGAGATCGTAACATGGTCATCCATTTCATCATTGAGACAGAGCATTTATTAACAAAACAGACGTTCATGAAAAGAATTCAAGCAGCGGCAAAAGCGCAATGCCCGCAAAAAATAAAAGGCGCACTATCACTGGAGATACGTTTATTTGACAACATGCCGCTCGACATAGCTGACTGCCAAAACAAGCGTGTATATGCTGAAAAAGGCTTGATACGTCCGGTGCACGTCAGTATCTTTCAGCCAAGTCTACAGCATATTCAAGAAGCACTTCGCTCCATCGCTGACGAAGTCCCTCTACAGATTGTGGATTTAAGAGTTTCTCAGTTTTATAGTATGCGCCCAAGAGTTGAAATCATTTTAAATACTGTAGATGACGGCATGAGGTCATCACCAAAAAGGAGACAAGCATATGAATGAGCCAAAACAACTATTGATTCAAGAAAATCAGACATTTGTTGGTGAAATGGAGAAAGGAAAGATTCAAGTCATTGTGTTAGATGGAAATGTAGGAACGGCCTATATGATGGATGTACCTGAGCATGGAAAAACCATTATTCAAACGGCAAAAGGGCATTTTGCAAGAGTGGATCACGAGATTGGTTTTAAAATCAGCTAGCCTGATGAACAATTCACAACATCATAAGTCCAAGACGGAAAGCCTGCGGACACTGATCAAGACCCTACTTAAAGGGGCTGATTGGTGTCCGTTTTTTATTTTCTTAAAAAAGGGAGAGAGCACATATGCAAGATTTACTGATCGAATATAAAAGAGCATTAAAGGATGCCAGAAAACGATATGAACGATTTAGAGAAAAAGAAGACCAGCAGCTGTCAGATCAAGACAAGCATGATCAAAAAATGATCGCCAGTATGGTAAGCGATCTAGAATACGTTGTGGACTGGCTTCAAATCGGCAGAGAGCCAGGTGCGCGCAGGGGATTAGACAGACGTTCTGTTTATCAGCGCACTATTCTTGCAAATTCAGAAGTATTAGAGGCCTTATCACATGAATATACCCTCATTCAAGAGAAAGAAAGAGAGGTAAGTGAGCGGGACAAAAAACGAATTGACGAAGCTTTGTCTGTTTTAACAGATCGAGAGAAGGACGTATTCTTTATGCACACAACGCAGGGACTATCGTTTAGCGAGATTGCGATCATGCTAGATGTCAAGAAAGGAACTGTACAAAAACATATGGAAAGAGCTCGGACCAAAATGTCCAAAAAAGTGCAAGAACGCCTATTCAAAGCTGCTGAATAGGCATTTTTTCTTTAGAAAATCAATCAATCAGAGCTTGTCTTACAGTTGCCACCTATAGTTAGAAAGACCAAACGGATGTTTGCTAGACCTACACAAATGATTCCTTTTTAGGGAATCATTCCAGATTGTTGACAAAGGGCTAAAATGATCTTTATTTTAGCCCTTTGTCTTCTTTTCAGCGTGATAGAAAACCTTTGAAGTCTAGGAAGGACGAGCACCGGAGCGGAGCGAATTTGACATTCGTGGGCACCGGAGCGCAGACCTGACAACGAATGCGAGGGTTTGTCTACACGCTGAAATGATTCCTTTTTAGGGAATCATTCGAACTAAAAGGAGGCGGCAGGTGAATGTAGATGAAAGATAAACGGATGCAAGCAAAGAAAGATTATATGAAAGGGATGACGTACCAGCAGATATCTGATCATTACAACGTCTCCATCCATACCGTCAAATCATGGAAAAGACGATACGGCTGGCAAAGACAACAAACATCAGCAAAGCAGGCGCACTCGATCTTCAATCAATTTCTTTCGGAGGAAACGATTGAAATCATGGAGAAAATGGGTGGACGCACATCACTTGATATCATCTGGGACCAAATTCAAATTCAATACTCAGCCATTATTCGCGCGCAGCGAATCATGTATGTCGCAGATCAAAAGGACATGATCAAAGAGCTGAAAAAGGCAACATACATGCCCTCTTCATTAGAGGAAGAAACAGTAGAAGGCATTCAGCCAGAACCAAAAATCACAGCAGAAGAATATTCGTTTCAATTTTCATGGGATCGGCATGCCACTTTTTTAAATGCCCAATCTCGTGCAATGGGGGAGCTGAGACGTCTCATTAAACAGTTTGAAGAGCTCGCTCACGCGAAGGATGAAAGAAGATTAAGGCTGAAGCAAATCGAACTGACGATCGAAAAAGCAAAAAAAGCAGTGCGTGAAGAAAAAGAGGAAGATCTTCACATCATGATCAAGCGAAAAGAGGACGATTCATGACGTTGATTGAAAAAGAAGTCAATCCTCACTTTGAACACTTTCTTTTCGATTGGAAGCAAAAGTTTCAATTTTTAGTAGGCGGCTATGGCTCATCCAAAAGCTATCACATTGCTTTGAAACTGATCTTAAAACTCCTTGAAGAAAAGCGGACAGCACTTGTCATTCGAGAGGTGTATGATACGCACCGAGAGTCGACATTTTCTCTATTACAAGAAATCGTCAGCGATCTTGGCATCGATCATGTGGTGAAGTGCCGCAGTTCGCCGCTGGCACTAACGTTTCGAAACGGCAGCAGCATCTTATTTAAAGGGCTGGACAAGCCTGAGAAGTTGAAGTCGATCAACAATATCTCGATCATTTGGATTGAGGAGTGCTCAGAGGTTTCTTATGAAGGCTTTAAAGAGCTGCTTGGAAGGCTGAGGCACCCGGCTTTACCTCTTTATATGATGTTATCGACCAATCCCGTTGGTCAGGATAATTGGACGTACAGACATTTCTTTCGAGATGAACAGCTGAAGCGATTTGTTCTTGATGACGAGACATTATACAAAAAGCGCACTGTCGTTATCAAGGATACGTACTATCACCACTCGACGGCAGAAGATAACCTGTTTTTGCCTAAAAGCTATGTGAAGCAGCTGGATGAGCTGAAAGAATACGATCCGGACCTTTATCGAATTGCGAGGAAGGGATTTTTCGGGATCAATGGCACAAAGGTTTTTCCTCAATTTGAGGTAAGAAGCCATTCTGACGTAGTAGAAGCGATTCAGCAGATTGAAAGACCGCTGAAACGAGCAGGGATGGATTTTGGTTTTGTTGAATCGTACAATGCGTTAATTCGGTTAGCCGTCGATCATGAAAAAAAGTACTTATATATTTATTGGGAATATTACGACCGCGGGAAAACAGATGATGAAACAGCCGTTGATCTGAAAGAGTTTGTAGAATCAAAGGAACTCATCAAAGCAGACGCAGCAGAGCCTAAAACCATTCACTATTTTCGGCAGCGTGGATTTCAAATGGTGGCAGGGCATAAGTTCCAGGGCTCACGTTTGCAGTATACAAAAAAGATCAAACGGTTTAAGAAAATCATTTGCTCTGATGCTTGTCCGTACACAATCTATGAACTTCAATCACTGACCTATAAGGCAGATAAGGACGGACGCCTCGAGGAAGATGAATTTCAGATCGATCCGCACACATTATCAGCCATCTGGTATGCGCTGGATGATTATGAAGTGACGGATTTGAAACAGACCGCCTCGGAGCGTGTCCGTCCAAACAGAGAGAGGAGGTCCATACAATGAAACAAATGAAAGCAACGATTATGAAGGCAAACATGTCTGATCACACAAAGCAAATGTATGAAGATGAATTTTCCTATGAAAAAGATGACATTGTACCCCCGCCCTACAATATCAATGAATTAAAAAGCATGGCAGAGTACTCGACCATTCTTCAGCAATGTATTGATGCCTATAAAACAAACATTTTAGGCTTTGGTTTTGGTGTGGAATACGCCTTTGACTTTAATGCAGAAGGTGTGAAACCGGCAAAAAAGAAGACCGCAGAGAAGGAATGGACAAGACTTGAAGAGTTTACAAGATACATGAACTATGATGAGTCTGCCGATGTGATTCTTGGCTATGTCCTCGAAGACCGAGAGAAAACGGGCAATGGTTTTTTAGAGGTGCTGCGAAATGGACAAGGAAAGCCGGCAGGAATCGAGTATTTAGATGCACTCCATATCCGCATTTGCAAGCTGAGTGAGCCAGTCGACGTCGAATTCCGATACACAGAAAACGGCGAGTTGAAGACGATGAATCGAAAGAAACGATTCCGAAAATATGTGCAGGTGATCAATGAAAAGAAAGTCTTTTTTAAGGAGTATGGTGATCCGCGCATTTTAAATTGTGAAACAGGCAAATACGATGACACCACGCCAGAGCCGCTTCAAGCAACAGAAGTGATCCATTTTAAAATCGGCAGTGGAACGTATGGGATTCCCCGCTGGATTGGCAACATTGTGAATATGTACGGAGCGCGCAAAGCAGAAGAACTGAACTATCTTTATTTTAAGCAAGGACGGCATGTACCTGGTGCCATTATTGTCGAAAATGGAATGCTGTCAGAATCGTCCTATCAGCAGCTTCAGGATTATATGGACGATATTGAAGGATCTGATCATGCCCATAAATTTTTATTGCTTGAAGTAGAAGGTCTTCCGACGGAAAAAGGGTTAACAGGTGAAGAAGATGTATCAAATGTCAAAGTGAACTTTAAATCCTTAGCAGAGATCCTGCAAGAGGATGCGCTCTTTTTAGAATACGACGAAAAAACTAGGAACAAAATACGTTCCGCTTTTCGCCTGCCGCCTATTTACACAGGCGAGTCTCAAGACTATAACAAAGCCACAGCAGATACTGCGCGTAAAACAACAGAGGAGCAAGTATTTCAGCCTGAGCGGCATCTCATTACAGGGAAACTTAATACCCTTTTCCTGCCGGACCTTGATATATGGCATGTCCGCTTTCTATTAAATGGACCTGATTTTAGAGATCCATTAGAGATCGCCAAGGTTCTTACGCCATTTATTCAAGCTGGGGCAGTGTCACCAAACGATTTGCGAGATCTGGCGGGACGCATTCTTGGGAAAACGTTAGAGGAATGGCCAGAGGAGTTCTATCACCGGCCCTTAGAAAGCCGCATCAAATCAGCTGAAGAACAGCCTCAATCAGAGCCGAACCAGCTGGAGGAATAAACAGAAGGACGTGAGCTTTTTGAAAGGGGGTGAACATATGCCAAGAGAATTAAAAAACGCAAAAATTACACATGTTTCCTACGTGGACAGGGCAGCAAACCAAAAGAAATTCTTTTTAATGAAAGCAAAGAAGAGGCAGCCTGACTTTCAAAAGGAAATCAGTGTCCTCACAAAGGCAGAAGATGCTCATCGCCTCGTGTATGGTGTCGTGTATGAACCGAATACACTGGATGCACACCAAGACTTTATGTCAGCCAAGGAAATTGAAAGAGCGGCACACGGTTTTATGAAGGATGCCCGTCATATTGACAAACAGCATGATTTTCAAGATGGTGTTGGCGAAGTCGTTGAATCATACATTGCCCCGGCGGATTTTGAAGTAGGCGGGGAATTGATTCAAAAAGGATCTTGGGTGCTTGTGACAAAGGCTTCACAAGATATTTGGGATCAAATTCAGCAGGGCCACATTACAGGCTACTCAATGGCTGGGACGGCGGATATCGTGGCAATAGAAGAACAAGATCAGCTCCTATCTCAAGGCACGAATGAGAGAGGGCTTTTTTCTTTGCTGAAAAATTTCTTTTTGAAAGAGGAAGGTGCAAACATGTCACAACAATTTTGGAGCGTTTTAGACCATCTGCTGGAAACCTTACAGTCGAGTGATGGTGATGAGTCTAGCGTAAGAGCTGCGCTTGAACAATTGATACCAATGGTGCAGGATGTTTTGAAGACAGATGATGTGCTTCAAACGATTGGCGAAAGGCCAGCATCCGTTCAAAAGCAAGATGCCGGATTGACGGCGGATCAGGTGAACGAGCTGGAAAAAGCAAAAATGGCAATCGAAAACGTCTTACAGCAAGCGGAAAAACCAGAGACAGGTCAAGAAGAAGAACCGGTCCAAAAGGTGCTGGAGCAAGTGGTTGCGCCGATTCGTCATCAGCTCTCTTCATTAGAGAAATCAGCCAGCAGAGAAAAAGCAGCCATTCACCAAGTGCTTCAGCAGCAGCTTTTGCCTATTTCAGAGCGGATTCACATGCTTGAAAAAGCGCGGGGCATTTCAAAACAAACAATCCACGATACACAAAACGACAGGACAAAGCCCATATGGGATGGCTTACTATAAGCCTAAATAAGGAGGAAACAGTGTGAGAAATCAAGAGTTGATTCGCAAGGCTGAAATGACACTTGCCAGCTTAAAAACCGGCGGTCTCATGAACGCAACCCAATCCAACACATTCATTAGAATGATGCAAAACACACCAACCGTTTTAAATGATGCACGCATCATTCCGATGGAAAGTGATTCACAAAAAATCGAAAAAATCGGCTTCGGCCAGCGTATTTTGCGCCCAGCAGAAGAAGGAAAAGCGCTTGATGCAAAAGACCGTGTTGTCCCAGCGACAAGCACTGTCCAGCTAAATGCGAAAGAGGTCATTGCAGAAATTCACATGACCTACGACAGCATTGAAAACAATATTGAAAAAGACGGGATTCAGCAGACCGTTATGCAAATGCTGGCAGAACGAGCGGCGGTAGATATTGAAGAGCTGATCGTCAATGGTGATACAACATCATCAGATCCGTTTTTAGCTCAAATGGATGGCGTACGAAAACAAGCAGTATCTCATATTGTAGATGCAAATGGAGCAGAAATTAGCCGTCAAATGTTCAAACAAGCCTATAAAGCGATGCCATCAAAATATTTACGTGTTCCTCAGGATTTCCGTTTCTACACATCTCCAAGTCTAGAGGTCGAGTGGAAGGATCAAGTAGCAAACCGTCAGACCGGCTTAGGAGATGCGGCAATTCAAGGCGGACTTTCCTCTGCGTTTGGTGTCCCGGTCAAAGGTCTTGCCAATATGCAGCCATATGACGAAGCAGGAACAGACGTATCAGATATTTTACTGACACACCCTAAAAACATTATCGTAGGTTTTTCTCGCAATATTCGTATTGAAGTAGAAAAAGATATTCGCAGCCGTAAGTTTATTATTGTCCTGACAGCGAAGCTAGACAGCAAATTTGAGGAAGAGGATGCTGTAGCAAAAGTGATGAAAGTGAAAGAGTAGGTGACGGCAGGCCATGATTATTTCTGCTGAGGAAGTACAAGCCTATTCTGTATTTGATCGTGTGAAAAATCGATCTGTAGAGAGACTGACAGCAGATATTATCGAAGCAGAAGCTGCAGTATTTCAGATCGTAGGTCACGATTTCACAAACGAAAAATATCAGCCCCTCCCTGAAAAAGCAAGGATCGCATTATTAAAAATGGCCCAATACTTTGCCATGCTGAATGATGATGAATCTATGATGAAAGGCTTTACGTCAGAAAAAATGGGCGATTATTCATATGCGAAGGCAGCTGAACAAGTCAAAGGCAGGCCCTATGTATATGCCCTGCTTGTTGATTACATTGAACCATCGCTCACTGGCGGCAGTGCCAAATTAAAGGTGAGATCATTATGAGTTATCAATCTTTATTAACGGATCGCTGTGATCTTTTTCACCTTGAACACGAGGAGGCTGTCCGCGGGAAATTCGGGATTCCACCTGGAGATTTGCAAATAACACTCACTTATCCTGATGCGCCAAGCTTGAGAAATCTCTCTTGCTATGTCATAGAAAAAAACCAGTCACTCGTGCAGGAAGAACCGAATACAGTGATTTATCAGTCCTATCTTGTCCATTTTCCTTTAGCAAGTGATATTCGCTTGCATGACAAAATAGTATGGAACGGGGTTTCACTCAAATTACAGCAGCCCAAAATAGTGAAAAATCATCACATTGAAGTGTTGGCAGTCAGGAAGGAACATCTATGAAAATTGATGGACTTGACCGGCTGCTTTCACAGCTGAAGACGGCGTGTGATGGCGGCTTAAAGGCGGAGTATCAAGAATGGTTACAGGAGAAGGGCTTGCAGCTTTTAGACATCATTCAGGATGAATTAATCAAGGAGAATGCTGTCGATACAGGCCGGCTTCTAAGCTCCTTTAGGCAAGGTGACAAGGAGAATCATTTCCTCATCTCACGAGACGGTCTCACGCTTGAAGTGGGGACGCAGCTAGATTATGCCTCATACGTCAATGACGGACATGCCACTTCTTCAAATGGAGAGCGAAGATGGGTCCCTGGCAGGTGGGCTGGTGGCCGCTTTGAATATGATCCGAATGCAAGTACAGGAATGATGCTTGCATCTCAATGGATGAATGGAAATGGCTACTGGGACCATGCTGTCATGCTCTATGAGCAAATGTTTGAACATTCGCTAGATCGGAAGCTTCAAAGCTGGATCGATCGACATTTTGGGAGGTGATTGAATGAATCAAGAAGTCGGGGCAATCATGCATTTTATTTACACACAATTTCCTGTAACAATGTATGATCGTCTTCTGCCAGAGCGCTTTCAAGTTCCGTCTGTTTATGTGCCGCCAGTGACAGTCATCAGCGGTCCAGATACGATATCTACCTTTATGAAATCTTATTCGCTGCAAGTGAAAGTGTTTCATATCGATACAGAAAAAGCGCATGATGCAGCAGAAACAGTCGTCGATGCATTGCTTGCTGATCGTCAAATCATTCAGATGATGAGTGAAGATGGAGAGGTGCTTGATGATTATGTCCGCATAAAAAGAGTGGAAACAAGAATCATAGATCAAGGCGTAGCAGCGATTGTCCTGACGTGGGATAGCAGCTATTGGTACAACCGAGACAAACAGACAAGCCTTGAAAATATCAATTTTTCAGATGGGGTGATCAAACGTGAGCAAGACTAAAAAAGCACAGCTCGATCAAACAGCTGGCGAAGAAAAAGAATTTGGCTTTTCATTTGAAGCCTTAAAAGAGCACAGTAAGGATCTTTTTGGGGTAAAACCAGAAATCCTTGAAGGTGCTCTTTTTTATATCAAGCATCAACCAATTACAAAAACAGAAGCAAAGAAGCACATTGATGCTTTTTTGTCCAAGGAGGTTTAAAGGATGAACGGAGGCACTTTTACACCAGGAACAGAGAAAAAGCGTCCTGGCATTTACTTTAATTTTAAAACAACAGCAGAGCAGCGAATTACTTTAGGCGATCGAGGTACGGTGGCACTTCCTCTTGTGATGAGCTGGGGAGAACCAAAAACCTTTATTTCCATTTCCAATATGGAAGACTTAAATAAAAAGGTCGGACTCAACATTGATGATAAGTCACTCCTTCTTTTCCGTGAAGCAAAGAAAAAAGCACAAACAGTCTTGCTTTACCGCTTAAATGAAGGGGAGCCAGCCAAAGCCGAAATCGCTGAAAATTTTGTGGTTACAGCAAATTATGGCGGCCTAAAAGGAAATGAGATCACAGTACAAGTCGCAGAAAATGTACTTGATAGCACAAAGCGCGACGTTATCACCTATCTTGGAACAGATATTGTCGATAAGCAGGTTGTGACTGATGTCAAAGATCTTGTGAAAAACAAATATGTTCAATTTTCTGGTGAAGGTGAAGCAGTTATCACAGCTGGTGTGGCACTAAGCGGCGGGAAAAATGGTGTGGCAAGTGTTGCAGATTACACAGCTTTCCTAGAAGCAGCCGAAACAGAATACTTTGATGTCATTGCTCTTCCGGTCGATAATAGCGAGCAATTAAAAGCAACCTTTGCCTCATTTATCGAGCGTTTACGCGATAAGCAAGGACGTAAGGTGCAAGGGGTTGTCGCCAATTATGCAGCTGACCAAGAGGGGATCATCAATGTCACAAGCGGTGTTGTTCTAGAAGACGGAACAGAACTGACGCCTGCACAAACAACAGCATGGGTCGCAGGTGCAAGTGCAGGAGCGAACTTCAATCAGTCACTTACCTTTGTTGAATACGAAGGAGCAGTAGATACATTAGAACGCCTTGATAATGATCAAGTAGAATACAGATTATCACAAGGGGAGTTTCTTTTCACCTTTGATGCCCGGGACCGTACTGTGAGCGTTGAAAAAGATATTAACTCCTTAACAAGCTTCACGGCTGAAAAGAACCAGCAAATGGCGAAAAACAAAATCATTCGTGTGCTTGATGCGATTAACAATGATTTAACGTTTGAATTGAAAAATTTGATTAAATTACGTAAAGCCAATGGCAATGACATTCCAGCATCAGATGATGGTGTGCAGCTTGTGAAAACACTCATTACGCAGTATCTCACACAGCTTCAAGATGGCAGCGGCATTACAGGCTTTAACTCAGAAACAGATATCGTGATTGGTCTCAATGAAGATCGTGATGGATTTATCATCGATTTAGCGGTTCAACCAGTAGATGCAGCAGAAAAATTCTATTTCAATGTGGAGGTGAAGTAAGATGGCTTTTAAAGCGCAAAATACTATTTCAGGTAAAGAAGGTCGTCTTTTCTTAGAAGGTGAGGAGCTTGCATTTATCAAAACCTTCGAAGCAAATGTGGAGAAAAACAAATCAGAAGTCAATGTCATGGGCCGCCGAATGACTGGTCATAAAACAACCGGTGCAAACGGAACAGGAACTGCGACGTTCTATAAAGTCACATCACGTTTCGTGCAATTAATGCTCAACTATGTGAAAAAAGGAGAAGATCCTTATTTCACTCTTCAAGCTGTGCTTGAAGATAAGTCATCTGGCCGAGGCACAGAGCGTGTGACATTATTTGATGTCAACTTTGATTCAGCTAAAATTGCTGGACTGGATGTAGATTCAGAGGCACTTGAAGAAGAAGTTCCTTTCACATTCGAGGATTTTGACCTGCCTGAGAAGCTGAAGAATTCTTTTTAATTCGTTATTTGGTACGAGTGAATTCGCTAAGTAATATTGGCGAATTTAAAAAGGAATGTGTTATAATGCAATTAGAATGCTCAAAGCATTCTGGAAGCATTCTTAAAGCATTCCAAGAACAGAAAATTATGTTTACATGCAAAGTAA
This sequence comes from Bacillus sp. MC1252, assembly GCF_056838025.1. Classification (NCBI taxonomy): domain Bacteria; kingdom Bacillati; phylum Bacillota; class Bacilli; order Caryophanales; family Bacillaceae; genus Bacillus; species Bacillus sp. MC1252. The sequence goes on along the minus strand of NZ_CM166369.1, from coordinate 2,763,431 downwards.
TTTGCATACAATAAAAAGAAGCCAGGATGTTGGCGCATCCCGGCAATGTACAATGGGGCCCTTCAAGGGGCTGGCTAATCGAATAGGATTTTCAGGATAGACTTTCCCTATTACCTACCAAAGCTCAAGGGGGAGTCTATTTTTTGTCTATATACGTCAACAGGGCAATGATAAATGACCCGAATGCAAGCATTAACATAAGCGCTTGAAATGTTGACATGAGCATCACCCCCTTCCTATCGGGGATGAGCCAGACACCCTTGAGCAAGCCGTTCCATTGTACGATTAATATTATACATGAAAAGATTGGAAAGCACATTCAAAAATGGATGTGCTTTTTTGCATTCAAAAAACATAACAAAGGGAGTTTTTAAACATGAGCGAAAAACAAACATTTGATCTTTCATTTTTTATGCCAGGACAAACAGTAGAAGCGGAAGAAGTCAAAGTGCTGATTTCTAAGCGTTTTGTTGATAAAAAAGGGAATGTCATTCCTTTTGTCTTCAAAGCAATTACAACTGAACGTATTGATGAATTAGAAAAAGAAAACACAACGTTCAAAAATGTCAAAGGCAGAGGACGCGTGAAAGATTTAGACAGTCAGCGCTTCTATGCACGTATTGCCATTGAATCCACCATTTATCCAGATTTCCGCTCAAAGGAATTAAGAGAAGCCTACAGCACACAAGATCCTGTTGAAGTAGCAAAGCGTGTACTGTCTGTTGGCGGGGAATATGCGAACTGGTTAAACAAAGCCATCGAAATCAATGGGTTTGAAGACGAGATTGAAGATTTAGAAGAAGCAGCAAAAAACTAATAAAAGATGGGGATAAGGAAGCGGTGTTTTTATATTACGCCATGCACGAGCTTCACTACTCCCCATCTGAACTCCTTGATTTATACGAAGCACCAAGACAATTCAAAGCCTTCTTATTTGGACTCATCGGCTACAAACTAGAAATGCTAGAAAAAGAAGCAAAGAAAGGAGGGAAATAAACTGGCGAAACTCACTGCACGATTTGAATTAGAAGACAAAGTGTCGAAGAAGCTTTTACGCATTCAGAAACGGTTTCAAACGTTTGAACAGCAGCTCAAGCCCTTTAGAAAACCGATCAAAATAAGCCTAGAAATGGATGAAAAGAAGTTAAGAAACTTCAATGTATCGATGCGTAAATTTTCAGTATTATCGATAAGTCTAGATCAAGGAATCTATCGTGATTTAAAATCATTAACAAATCAATTGAACAACATACCAAATCATCTTGTCATATCCATTCAAGCAAAGGGATTAGATTTCATTAAGTCTAGTATGGATCGCTTGAAAAAAGCAGGAACAAGTCCACTTCTGATGACATTTAAACTAAACGATCAATTGTCAGGAAAAATATCATCGATCAAAAAATCAATCCTTCAGCTCATGAACAGAACATACTATATGAGATTAAACACGGTTGATCAAGCCACCGCTGCGATTCAACGAATCAAAAAGACACTAAAAAGCTTGACGATGTCTAAACACGAAATCAAAGTGTCTGTTCAAGACAATGCAAAGAGTAAGTTGAAAAAACGAGATCGGGCCGACTCGGTTGTTAAAGAAAAGAAAATAAAAAAGGAACCTAATGCAACAGCCGCTACGAAAACGAATGAAAACAAACAAAGCTGGTTGAGGAATTTGGGAAACAAGGCGATAAAGGAAATCGAAAAGTATGCAGGTGACGTTTCAGATAAATTGAAGGAAAAATTGAGTCCTAGAAACTTTTGGGACAATAAGGCACTTCCTTGGATCGAAACGAAAATGGATGAGTATAAACAAGAAGTGATTGGACGAATCCGTGAGAAGATTAAAATTAATTTTGAAGAAAAGCTAGATCAATTGGTGAGTAGTGGATTAGATCGCCTCTTCGGTACAAATAACCAATCAAGTGAAAATAACAGTACCCCTGCAGCGCCAACAACAGCGCCAACACCAACAAATCCAGCCCCTAAAACTCAGCCGCAGCCGCGGAGTGGAAAAGGTTTGTTTCGTAATAGTTGTTGCCCTTGTTGTGCTAGAGGATTAAGCAGGAGAGGATCTACTAGAACTAAAAATAGAAATGGTCGTTCGCAAAGACAGCCAACAAATCCAACTGGTACAACTAGAGTAGAAAGAAATAGAAGACCTCCAAATAGATTAGGAAAACTAAAAACAAACGCAGGTAAGCTTTTTGGTAAAATCCCTAGTGGACTGAAGAAAAGCGCAGGTATAGCGGCTTCTGTTGCGGGGCTTGCTGGTTTGATGAAAGGTAGTGGAGGATTAAGTGGGTTAGGAGATGCACTTAAAAATATAGGTCGAGGAAGTAGCAAGCTATTAAAGAGAGTGCCTATCTTGGGGAACTTATTAAGTGCAACAGATTTAATAGGAACAACGAAAGAAAACGTTGGAGAAAAAGTAGGTGGCTTCTCTGGAGGTCTTGCAGGAGGAGTTAGCGGAGCTGCAATTGGCCAAGCCCTAATTCCAATACCACTTGTAGGAGCTGCTGTTGGTGGTGTTGCTGGAGGCATAGCCGGAGCTTTTGGTGGATCGAAACTAGGGGAATTATTTGATACATCAACATTAAAAGAGAATATTTCAAACACTTTATTTAATGGAGAATGGTGGAGTGAGAAGTGGGGAAGTGTTAAAACTTCCGCAGAAAATTCTTTAGGGAACTTAAGTGAAAAATGGGAAGATATAAAAACTACAGCATCTAATACGCTATTTAATTCAGAATGGTGGGCGGAACAAGCTGGGTACATTACTGGAGTTTTGGAATCCACTGTCTTTAACGGAGAATGGTGGGGAGAGAAGTGGAATAACGTAAAAGAATGGACTCAAGAAAAATGGGACAGTGCAGTTGGAATATGGGATTCTATTAAAGGAAAACTTAGTGAGACCGTCTTTAACGGAGAATGGTGGGGAGAGAAGTGGAATAACGTAAAAGAATGGACTCAAGAAAAGTGGGACAGTGCAGTTGGAATATGGGATTCTATTAAAGGAAAACTTAGTGAGACCGTCTTCAACGGAGAATGGTGGGGAGAGAAGTGGGATAACGTAAAAGAATGGACCAAAGAAAAATGGGATGGTGCCGTTGAGATATGGAATTCAATTAAAGGAAAAATTAGTGAAACTGTTTTTAATAAAGATTGGTGGGGGGAGAAGTGGGATAACGTAAAAAGTTGGTCTAAAAGTAAGTGGGAACAGTCAAAAACAATTTGGTCAACTGCAAAATCAACTATTTCTTCTACTCTATTTGATAGAGACTGGTGGTCAAGGAAGTGGAGTGATGTACAGGCTTGGGGTAAAAATATTTTAGGAGATACATGGGATTTAATCAAAAGTACAGGTGGAAAAATTGTTGGGAAAGTTGTTGTGGCAAAGCAAAAAAATCAAAAAGCTTTTGAAAAAGGGAGGAACAACGGACGCAAAGATTTTAAACCTGATACTAATGCCACAGGAGGCTATATCACCCAGCCAACCTTATCATGGGTCGGTGAAGCTGGTAATGAATTTGTCATTCCGACTCAAAATAACAGAGGACGCGGGAAGATGCTGCTTGCACAGGCGGCTTCTCACCTTGGAATGTCTGTTGTGCCAAGCGGAGGTGCAGCAAATCAAGTGTCAAGCTCCCAAGCTACTACAACTTCGCCATCTTCTGTCAGTTCAATTGGCGGCTCGGTCTCAATGAATGGGAACATTCAAGCTGCCGGCATAGGTAAGCAATTTAATAACGAGTTTGAACAAGGGTTAAATCATAAAGTGATCTCTCTTGATCAATGGAAGCAAAAGAATATTCAGCAGCCATTTGGTCAATTGACATCAGACTCAGGAAACTATGGTGAGCAAACGGTTTCTGCTTTTGCGAATGGTCAGCAGATGACACCAACAGGAACAGATAGCTTTTTGCAAAATCGTGTAAAAGCACCCTATCAGCAAGTGATGACAGCCTCAACAAATTGGGGTTCTGGAACTGTTACTGGTTTTGCAACAGGTCAAAATGCCACATCAATTGGCACAAGCCAATACGTAGATCAACACGTCAAACAACCATTCCTGCAAGCAAAACAAGAATCAGCAGGCTGGGGTTCAGGAATGATCGATGCCTTCAACAGCGGCATGCGTTCGAAAGCAAGTGAAGTCACACAAGCTGCCAAAGAAATGGCGAAGAAAGTAGAGCAGGCGTTTAGAGAAGAATTAGACATTCATTCACCTTCACGTGTCATGATGAATCTTGGGAAATTTGCATCGATTGGTGTAGTCAAAGGTCTTGATTCAATTGATGTGAAAAAGTTCGCTGAAAATCAGGCTGGTTCATTAATCGGTGCCTTCAGCGGTATGGGTGCTTCAGGTCTCAGTGTTCAGCAATGGCTCATGGCTGCTTTAACGGCAACCGGTACATCGATGAGCTGGCTACCTGGTTTGATGACCATTGCGCAGAACGAGTCACGTGGCAACCCGAAAGCGATCAACCTATGGGATTCTAACGCCAAGAGAGGAACGCCGTCAAAAGGATTAATGCAGACCATTGGACCAACATTTAACTCCAATAAAGGCAAAGGCATGAATGATATTTGGAACCCAATTCATAATGCCGTAGCAGCCATTAACTACATTAAGGGTAGATATGGAACAGTCTTCAATACGCCGGGATTACGGAGTATGAGAAGAGGCGGTCCTTATAAAGGCTACGCAAATGGCGGGCTGATTACGAAGGAGCAGGTAGCTAGAGTCGGTGAAGGGAACAAACGCGAATGGATTATTCCAGAAGAAAGAGGCATTCGCGGGAGATATTTATTGACGCAGGCAGCCAAGGCGCTTGGGATGCAAGTATATGATCCATCAAATGCATCTGCTCCTTTACCAGAATCACAGATGCAGCAAGTGACCTCAGCTCAGTCAGTTGGCAATACAACATCGTCAGGTACTAAACAAATCACCATTCAATTCAATGGAGATCAGCATTTCCATAATGGACAAGACCAGCAATCGCTTGTCGAAAAAATTAGACAAATGCTCGTAGACGAACTGGAAGTAGAGCTTCATACAGGAACGAAGGGAGTCGTGATCGATGGGTAAGTCAGTGTATCAATTGTGGATTTCCCAAGGAAAGGATAAGTTGCGATTCCCTGTCCTTCCATCCGAACTCGAAATCACAAATCATGTACAAAATGAAACAGTGAAGGTCGCCTCTTTTGGAGAACTGACCTTTATTGATGTACCAGCAGCTAAACAAGTATCATTCACATCATTATTTCCTAAGAAATATTCGCCGATTGCTGAATATAAAAGCATTCCATCACCAGAGAATGCGATAGCGAAAATTGAACGAATGATGCGTTCGAAAAAGTCCGTGCGATTGATTGTTACAGGGACAAAAATCAATATGACGTGCAGCATTGAAAGCTTCACCCACAAGGAAGGGTCATATGATATTGGTGATCGTGAGTTTACGATTCAGCTAAAGGAATACAAAACCGCTTCGCCTAGGAAAATCAAACGAAAGAAAAAAGCGAAACAAACCAAAAAGAAAAGACCCTCAAAATCACCACCAAAATTGTATACCGTCAAAAAAGGCGATACCTTGTGGGCCATTTCAGGCCGGTTTTATGGCGACAGTACAAAATGGCGGCGTATTTGGAATGCGAATAAAGCAGCGATGATTAAACGAAGTAAACGCAATATTAAACAGCCGGGACATTGGATTTTTCCTGGACAAAAATTGAAAATACCACAATAGGGGGGCTGACATTGATTGAGCTTTTTGCCATCAGAAGCGGCACCATGTATGAGCTTGTCACAGAGAGTGTGACACTTCAGGGGCAAAGGTATCAAGCCCCTCGCTCTATTCAGGCAAATATTATCACAAAGCAAGGCAGTCAAACATATTACCGTGTCTCAGAAGGGGACACGGTTCTTTTTAAATGGAAAGGAAAAGAACTGTTCAGAGGCATTGTGTTTTCCCGGACACCTGTTGAAGGCAAGCTGACCTTTACCGCATACGATATGCTCCAATATTTAGTGAAAAACCAAGATGTATATATTTTTTCGAATCAAAGAGCAGATCAAATCTTGAGACGGATTGGAACTGACTTTCAAATTCCAATGACCTCCATCGCAAATACAGGACATGTCATGAAATCACTGGTCTTTAAAAATGACACGAGCTTGTATGACATCATTCTGAAAGCATTGAAAGAAACGAAGCGGCAAACCGGCAGAAACTATCAAATTTATTCTGCTAAAGGCAAGATGGGGCTGAGAGCTTGGCCCGATCCAGAGGACGTATGGGTCATTGAATCAGGCGTCAATCTCATCGGTTATCAGTACAGCACCTCCATTGAAGAGACAGCAACACGCGTAAAGATGCGCACGTCTGTAGATGAACAGGGGAAGAATAAGAAAAAAGGCAGCAAATCAGATCTTGTGGTGATCGAACAGGATAAAGCAGGTCAGAGTAAATACGGCATTTTACAGCATGTTGAGACGGTAACAGGTCAAATCAACCAGCCGCAGCTTCAAAAAAGAGCCAAAGTACGGTTATCAGAGAAGAAAGGCGTTAAACAAGAAGTGAAAAGCATACAAGCGCTAGGAATTCCCGAACTGCAAAGCGGTCTCCCAATCTATTTGAAAATCCCTGAAATCAACGTAAAAAAAACCTACTGGATCGATCAAGACAAGCATGAATTCAATGGAGTAAAACACACCATGACCATTGATGTTGTTGAGAAAAATTCCATGCCAAAGGGTGATCAAGCGTGAGATTCAGTGAAGCGATTAAACGATTAGCAGTTAATGCCGTAGACGCTGCCTCTCCAATTGATCTTGTCATTGGTGAAGTCACGGCGGTTTCACCACTTAATATCCGATTAAATGAAAATCATAAGCTGATCATTCCAGAAGAATTGCTTATTTGGCCGAAGCGCTTAAATAAGGGTGAGGATGATGAACTAAAAGCGGGAGACAGTATTATGGTGCTCGCAATGGCAGGAGGGCAGTCCTTCTACATCATCGACAAATTGTAAGGGAGGTGATGAACGTGGCACTTTCACCAGAGGAAGAAATCGAGGAAACAGAAGAAGACGAAGAGGTGGAAACCTCAAAGACGTATCGCTTAGATTTTGAACATGGCAGGCTGACAAACGAAACCATTTCAGGCATAGAGGCGATCCGGCAATTCATTTACATGACATTGCGGACAGAGCGTTATGCACATCCTATCTACAGCCACGACATTGGCACTGAAATTCAGGAGCTTTTGACAGATACAGAAGCCACGGATGAATACAAAGAAATGGAGATTCCAAGATTGCTAGAAGAAGCACTGATCGTTGACGAGCGGATTGATCATATTGGAGAGATAGAGGTCACGAAGCAAAATGACTCGTTTCACGTCAAACTAGCCATCGTCACAGATGAGGGCACATTAGAAATAGAGGAGGTGATGGAGGGCGATGTTTGAGGAACAAACGTATGAAGCATTGATGGAAAGAATGCTAGACAGACTGCCAGATGACGTGGATAAAAGAGAAAACAGCGTGATTTGGAATGCCTTGGCACCTGCTGCTGCTGAACTGGCACAGTCCTATATTTGGCTTGATCAAGTATTCGAGCTTGTCTTTGCTGATACAGCGCAGGGAGAATTTTTAGATCGACGGGCTGCTGAAGTAGGGATTGAAAGAAAGCCAGCCACTAGAGCAGTTTGGTCAGCATCCATTCAGCCAGAGAACATCAACATCCCAGCTGGCTCACGTTTTTTTATTGAAGATGTTTATTTCCAAGTTTCGAAGGATGGCACGCTAGAATGCGAGACATCTGGTACAGCCGGAAATGGCCAATTAACAGGTCAGCCGCTGCTATCCCTTGATACGATTCCAGGACTTGAATCAATGATCATGAAAGAACTGGTGATACCAGGACAAGAGGAAGAAGATGACGCTTCTTTATATGATCGATACTTAATACGCGCAAGGCGAGAGGCTGTCAGTGCTAACAGAGCGCATTATAAAAAATGGGCCGAGGAAGTGACCGGTGTTGGCAGAGCGAAAGTGTTCCCGCTTTGGAATGGAGAAGGAACGGTCAAAATTGTCATCACAGACGCCAATTTAGATGTAGCATCAGATCTCCTTGTCAAAAGGGTACAAGAGTATATCGATCCATTGCCAGGAGAAGGAGAAGGGCAAGCTCCTATTGGTTCAAAAGCAACTGTTGAAAGCGCCAAGTGGCTGGATATCGACATAGAAGTGGCAGTCGAACTTCAAATGGACTGGACCCTTGAAGGAGCGCAAAAAGAAATAGAAGAAAAGGTTAAATCGCTATTAAAATCAATCGCATTTGAAAAGAGTACCATTCGAATGTCCGCATTAAACGATATTCTGTACCATTCAGAAAGCGTGTCAGATTATGCAAACGTCTTACTGAACGGTGAGTCGAAAAACCTAGTATTACAGGACATTGAGATACCGCGTCTTAGGCAGGTGAAGGTTATTGAGCAAACAGGATGAAATGAAAAGCTACTTGCCGCCGTATTTTACAGAGATTTATGAAGTGGATCATTTACTAAAGACAGAGGCGCCGGAGTTTGAGCAATTGGACGAATCTATTTTTGACGTAACGGATCAATTCTTTCCTTTAACAGCGACGTGGGGATTGAATAGGTGGGAAAGAATACTCAAGGTGCAGCGGGAATCAGATGATTCAATTGAACTGCGCAGGGCACGCTTACTCAATATGATGTCGAATATTCCGCCGATCACGTATCTTTCATTAGAGAAATCAGTGAATCGATTTCTCAAGAATCCAAGTGCCATCATCCGTCTCACAACCAATCGCTATCATTTCGCTTTACGTGTGAACCTAGATGATCTGCAAAACACAAGATATATTGTAGAAATACTTGAAACGGTAAAGCCAGCGCACTTGGCGTATACGTTTACCGGCATCCATCATACCGATGTTCATGAAAAAAATGAACATCACCAGAGGCTCACATTGCGAAGCAGAGTGGGTTTTTTCGATCATATCCCGATTTTACTCAATGGTGAATTTGTATTAAATGGTACGTTCTACCTCAGCGGGATTCGAGGCACAACGGATGTTCCTGCTCGTTTTCGGCATTCGTTGAAAATGAGAATACCGCTTGAACATGAGCCGGAAACAACATATCGCATGAATTATGTCATGACTGGGGCAGCGCATGAAACGAAGCAAGCACAAGCACTGACTTTGCACGCAAAGAACCAGCTTCCGCATCACACCAAAAAGAGGATGACGTTCCGCCTGCCAGTACAAGTTCAAAATGAACAGAACGGCAGCGTACTGATCAAGGATCACTACTGGATTCTCGATGGATCTATTCCGCTTGACGGGTCAAAAATGCTAGCAGCAACTTCTAAAAAAATAGAGCTATAAGGAGGATCACAATGGCTGATCAATTAACCGTAACAACACTGTACGCACGTCAACAAATGGCAAAGGCAAGAGCAGAAGGAACAAATCTCACAAAAGTCGTCAAAATGGCATTCGGAAACGGGGGAACAAAGGATGGAAAACCGATCTCTCTTGACGGTACAGAACAAACACTCAAAAAAGAACTAGTTCAAAAAAACATTGATTCGTTTACCTTTATGGAACCAGCAAAAATCCGCTACACCTGCACAATCGCCGAAGGAGAACTAGCAGGAGAAGTCATCAACGAAATGGCACTTGTCGACGAAGCCGGCAAATTCACCGCCATCCGTACCATGACAGACAAACAAAAAGACGGCGACATCGAATTCGTTTTTGAGATTGATGATATTTATTAATTGGGGGAAAAAAAAGTGGACATAAAATCACCCTTACCGTTTGAAACCTCAGACAAAGCCCATGCTAATTTGTTTAATCGGGTGGTCGACACACTTGTGGAGAATGACAATGCACTCAGTAGACAAATAGCAGGAATCACAAATGAAAGTTTATTCAAATTAACAGGAGATCAAGCCATTCAAGATGCATCAGTCAGCGGCGAGGAATATCCAATAGGCATTACGTTTATGGATATTGGCCAAGCCAATGATACGGGATATCCTACGAGATATGGCTTTGTGAAAAATGAAAAATATAGTAACTTTCGATTTGTTCAATACTACTATGGGACTGGAAACGAAGCAGGCAGTTATTTTGATAGCACAGGTACGTGGTGCAGGCATTGGTGGACCGGATCTGGCTGGACAGAATGGCATAAAATCTCTGGTTTTCTCCATACCAATATTGGGACAACTGGTAAGCAGTTATTAACCAAAGGGGAGAACCAAAAAGTCCTCTTTAGTAGGAAAATAAAAGATAGTCATAACAATTTTGATACTATGAATAATCGATTTATTTGTCCAGAAAATGGAATGTACTTGGTGAATGCAGGCGTATATATTGATAGCTTTCGAAGATACTGTAACTTTGAATTATCTATCTATTTGAATGGAAAAAGATATAAAAATATTGCGCATCACCGACAGAGTCCCGCAAGCCCATCTGATACATCGAGCTTAGGCGTGGGTCTATATGGTGCTGCCAATGTTCCGGCGAATAAAGGTGACTATTTAGAAATTTATTTATATATAGGATATGACGGAGATGTTAGTCGCTATGTATCTGATAATCCAGGTTGGTACAACTATTTCGACATTATGGAATTAGGCGGACGAAATTTCCCAAGAGTGTAGGAGGATTCTGATGATTTTATATGAAGCCATTAAGTATAAATATCCCGATGCGGAACCGCAAAGGGATTTTGAACTAAGAAATGACGGTGCTGGCTCGTATATAGACGAATGGCATCTCGATGTGCCTAAGCCAACGACTGAAGAATTGATAGAATGGTGGGAGAAAGCTCAAATGAATCCACAATATCAACCACCTCTTCCACTTGATTTTCTAGCGCAGGAAGTAGCAAAAGAAAAGTTGACGAGAAAACAGCTTGAACACCAATGTGACCTTTTAACGAACGAACTGCAGGCACTAAAAAATCAGATCCTTTTATTTAAAGGAGAGAATGAAACATGAATTATTGGGTAATGGCATTATATTTTCAATGGGTGACACCTAAAATGGTCAAGCAAGCGATTGAACTAGGTGACTGTTCAATTGAAGAATTAAATGAAGGCTGTCAGCAAAGGATGCTCACTTTAGAGCAACTACAAGAGATCGATCCAAGCTTCAAAGCGAAGGAGTGAAAGCTAAATGGAAATAAAAGAACCAAAACCTTTTGAGGTAAATGATAAAGCGCATGCTGATTTGTTCAATGACATGGTCAAAGTATTACTTGAAAATGATACTGGACTATTAGAGCAGCTCACAAATCATACAAATGATACGAGACCACATATATCTGAGGCAGAAAAGAAAAAATGGAACGATTCGCAGAGCTATAAGATTACAGCAGATAATGGGAATCAGCTAATCAATGTGCAGGCCAATGCAAGGATCTTTGATGCGATTAAAGATAAAGGAACATGTACATTTTATGCAGCTGCTGGCGTCGAAGATTCTCCTACACCAACTAATGTCTCGATAAGGGGTCTGCAGACAGTAGGTGAGGAGAATATTGGATCTGGCTTTGCGATTGATAGTTCAGGTAATGCTTATTTTTTCAGTTATAATGCCGGGCATACATCTATGACATGGACAAAGCTGCCTACTGAAAGCGATAAGAAAAGGTGGGACAACGGTCAGCTAATAAAAATTACACAAGATAATGGAAAGCCCTTTTATCATGGATTTGCTAGTGAGACAGACTATAATACCCTTACTCAGACAGGAATGTATCTCATATATAATCCTGGAGTAAACGGTCCACCATCCTTTAATCTAGTCTTTTTACTGGTCATGAGTTACGGCAATACATTAATACAAATAGCGTACGAATCTGTTTATGGGAAAAACACGTACTTTAGAGTTCGTAAACAGGATGCAGAAACATGGACTCCTTGGGAGAAGCAGATTACCCTATCAGATCTATTAGAAGGTACTTGGGAAACACCTAAAGAGTTTCGTAATAATTGGACGGAATATAACTCTAGTACGATGCCAGTGAAATATCGCAAGAATCTTTCAGGGGAAGTTGAGATCGTAGGTGCTGTAAAAGGGGGAGATTTAGGAAATAAGCCAGTTTTTATTTTGCCTAAAGAATATTGTCCAAGACAGGCGCATTTTTTTATAGGAGTCGCTTCAAGTATAGGGACTTCAGGAGTGCCTCAATTCCACCGTACGTTAATTGATAAAGATGGAAATGTGTGTGTGCAATCTTCTTCAAATAACGTCAATCCAACTGAGTTTATTACATTTGGTTTTAAGTTCAGTACAAGATGAATGAAAAGGGAGTTTAGCTTAATGAACGGGACGAATGAAATAAATAAAAAGGGGAAACACCATGGAGATAAAAACACCTCGTACATTTAAAACCACTGATAAAGCCCATGCAGATCTGTTTAATGACACGGTTAAGGTTATTCTTGACAATGATGTTGGACTGTTGGAGCAAATCAATCTGCATAAAGGAGATCCAAAGCTACATGCATCCGAAGCGGAAAAGAAAAAGTGGAATGAATCACAAAGTTATAAGATTACAGCAGATAATGGGAACCAGCTAATCAATATTCCAGCCAATGCAAAAATCTTTGATGCGATCAAAGATAAAGGAACGTGTACATTTTATGCAGCTTCTGGAGTCGAAGATTCTCCAACCCCAGCGAATGTTTCATTACGAGGTTTACAGACAGTAGGTCAAGATAATATTGGAACTGGTTTTGCTGTAGATATTGCGGGTAATTCTTATAGTTTTTACTATAATGCTGCTCATACCGCTATTAATTGGACAAAGCTTCCGTCAAACGCTGAAAGAAATAAATGGAATGAAGGGCAACTTTCCAAGATCACTTCAGACAATGGAGGGGTGGTTGTATCTGTTTTTGATGGTGAGGATTTACTTGAAAAAATTGTTTCTTTAGGTCCAAGACATGGAACATTTTATGTTACAGGAAAAGCATTAAACACTCCAACAACAAGGTCGTGTCGTGGTATGTATCATTTTACTTCTCAAGATAGCAATGGGAAAGGAACATTTGGGTGGGTCATGGCAATAGATTATAACAATTACATGTATACAAACTACCTTGACTTAAATTTGGGATGGCAAGGTTGGAAACGAGTTTTAACAAAGGAGGATATGGATAATACTTCTTTTATTGATACGTATGATCTAGATAATTCCTCCGTTTCAGCTGCTGAAAATGTTCCAACAAAACTGAATTTTGGCGAAACAAGGTCAGATGATTTAGAAGAATATAATCGTTCACGGTCTGAAATCACATTGGAAAATAATGGTCTGTATTTAATTAGACTTTATCTTAATAGCAACAACATCACTGTTGGATCAGATAGTATTTTGTCATGCTATGTGAATGGGACAGAATTTCAACGTTTAGGAAATTGGAATCCTGTCATCTCATCAAGTATATGTGTATTGTACCTTCAACAAAAGTTTAAAGCGGGAGATAAGTTAACATTTTATATTACACCCAAAAATACAGGGAGAACGATTACGGTAAACAGAGCTTATATCACCTTGTCACAACTAAGATAATACATTTCAAAAAGAAAGTGGGTGAGCAAATTGGAAGTGGATGTCGTCCAAAACTTAATGACACAAGGCCCATTTGCCGTTCTCTTTTGCTGGATTCTGTTTTATGTTCTCAATACAACAAAAGAAAGAGAAAATAAGCTCAATGCACAAATCGAGGCGCAAAATGAAGTGTTAGCGAAGTTTAGTGAGAAATATGACGTCGTCATCGACAAACTCGATAAAATTGAACGGAATTTAAAATAGGAGGAAAAATCATGAAAACATTCGACAAAGGCACTGTGATTCGCACAGTGCTTCTTTTTCTTGCACTCATCAACCAAACACTTGTAATGTTTGGGCAAACAGTTTTGCCGATTAGTGAGGAGCAAGTGCAAACCGCAGGAGAGGCACTTTATATTGCAGGTTCCACGATTTTCACCATGATCACAGCAATGATCGCTTGGTTTAAAAACAATTATGTGACCTACAAAGGACAGCTGCAAAAAGATGCCCTGAAACAAAGAGGGCTAACAAAATAATATTTGAAGGAGAAACAACATGGTAAAGATCATTCAAGCATACATCCCAAAGCACAATCGCAACAGGCCAGGAAACGTGATGAAGCCGCTCTATATTACAGTGCATAATACATCTAACACTGCAAGAGGTGCAGATGCGGCGAGTCACGCAGCATTTGTTGCACGTTCAAGTACCGGCGTCAGCTGGCACTACACCGTCGACGATCAGGTGATTTATCAGCATTTACCATTAAACGAAAACGGCTGGCACGCTGGGGATGGCAGAGGAACCGGCAATATGAAATCAATTGGGATTGAGATTTGTGAAAACGCAGAGGGCAACTTTGAACAAGCAGTTGAAAACGCCCAATGGCTCATTCGAAAGCTGATGGGAGATTTCGGGATTCCTTTATCAAATGTGGTGCCTCATAAGCATTGGAGCGGGAAAGATTGTCCAAGGAAACTGCTCGGACGGTGGGAGCAGTTTAAAGCTGGAATAGCCATAGCTCATACTGGCAGCAAAAGCACAAGAAAACCAGTTCAGGCAGAAAGCTTGAGCCACAAAGCACCCGTCTCCAAACAGAAATCGTCAAAGCTGCCATCTAGCATTTTAAAAGTAACCAAACCCTTAACAAAAGGACCTCAAGTCACAGCGGTGCAAAAAGCATTATCTTCCCTGTATTTTTATCCGGAAAAAGGAGCCAAAAACAACGGGATAGATGGCTATTATGGACCGAAAACAGCGAATGCGGTTAAGCGATTCCAGCTCATGAATGGATTAGTTGCAGACGGAATTTACGGACCGAAAACGAAGAACAGAATTGAACAATTGCAGAATAAGTGATAATCCATAACATGCTATCAGCAAGTGGAGAGTTTTTACTTGCTGATAGCTAATAAGAAGTGACATCGTTTATGATATAATCAACCAAATCATTGAAGCTTTCATAAGGGGAGAGAAAAATGAAAAAAGAACTGTGCCAAGTCATCATGTTTTCAGGGCTACTCATTTATTTCATTTATAACGGAATGACGAACGATTTCCCTCTGTCTTACACAATCATTCTCATCACGGCTTATGTCTCTGTGATCACGTACCGAATCATAAAGATATTAAGATTAAGAAAAAACAAAGAACAAACAGAACTGTAAGAGATATATACATAAAAAAACCATCCTTGATCTTTCAAGAATGGTTTTTCGTATGGAGCATAGCGGGATCGAACCGCTGACCTCTACGCTGCCAGCGTAGCGCTCTCCCAGCTGAGCTAATGCCCCGAAGTGTTACGACATAATTTATTATAATCAATCCTCCTGTAAAATTCAAGCTGTAAAACGAAAATACGTCGTCTATTTTTCTTTCTGATTAATCGGTATATAGTCAAAGATTTCTCCGGAATGAACAGAGTGGGCTAATCGTCTGAGCCAGTCATAATAGGCTTTTGAGCTTTCAAGTTGTTCAAGGATCTGCTGCGCCTCATCTCTCACATGTTCCTCCATCTGCCCATCACGAGCCACATCTTGAAGGCGCTCTTGCGCTTCTTCAATCGCCGCTAAATTGACTTCGACCTCTCGCTCCCATTTTTGCGGGAAAAAGTTCATGAAAAACTTAAAAAAGTCTTTCTCAGCAACAAAGCTATGTTTTCTTCGGCCGCGGTGAAAGGTTTTTTTGACAATATTCATGTCTTGAAGTTTTTTCACACCCGTACTCATACTTGGCTTACTCATTTGCAGCTCTTCACGCATTTCATCTAGCGTCATTTCCTCATTTAAATACATTGTCCCATATAGGATACCGGCACTTCTTGTAATACCATAGAGATCCATCGTTTCAGCTATGGAATCAATGACTAGATCTTTAGCCGCTAAAATGCGTTCTTCTGCTTGTGGCTGTTCATGCTTTTTCATCTTGTCCCTGCTTTCTATTAAGAGAATTCAATACGTTCAAAAAAATCTTTATGGACTATATGTTAACGAAAGAATGCTAAATGTCAAAAGAAAATGAAGCATATCTCCCTTTGACAGAAAAATTTGAACATGTTAAGTTAATTATGTTCAAAACGTTAAATTTTTATTTAACAAACTTACCAAAGAGAATCAGAGGAGGTTCCTTCTATGAGTCAAACACTATTTATAGATGGACAATGGGTTGGCGCCAAGAGCGGCGACACACGGGACATCATCAATCCATTCAATCAAGAAGTGATCGCGACAGTCAGTGAAGGATCAAGAAATGACACGCAGCTAGCCATTAAAGCAGCGAGAAAAGCCTTCGATCAAGGTGATTGGGCAAACCTGCCTGGACTTGAAAGAGGAAATATTGTGTTTAAGATTGCTGAATTGATTAGACGTGACCTTGATGAACTAGCCAAATTAGAATCGCTTGATACAGGCAAAACATTAGAAGAAAGCAAGGCGGATATGGACGATATTGCAAACGTGTTCCAATATTACGCAGGACTTGCTGACAAAGATGGCGGGGAAATTATTGCATCGCCAATTCCGAACTCAAAAAGTGAACTAGTTAGAGAGCCTGTTGGCGTATGTGGACAAATCACTCCTTGGAACTATCCATTGCTTCAAGCAAGCTGGAAAATCGCTCCTGCTCTTGCAGCGGGGAATACCATCGTCTTAAAGCCAAGTGAAATTACACCATTAACCACGATTAAAGTATTCAAACTTATGGAAGAAGCCGGCGTACCATCGGGCGTTGCAAACCTAGTGCTTGGACCTGGGACAACGGTTGGGGATGAGCTTGCTGTAAGCGATCAAGTGGATTTAATTTCGTTTACAGGCGGTATTGAAACAGGCAAGAAAATCATGCAGGGAGCCAGTGGGAATGTGAAGAAAATCGCCCTTGAGCTCGGCGGGAAAAATCCGAATATTGTGTTTCAAGATGCTGATTTAGACGTAGCGGTTGACCAGGCAATGAATGCTGTGTTTTTCCATGCGGGGCAAGTGTGTTCAGCAGGTTCACGCTTGTTAGTGGAAGAATCCATTCATGATGAATTTTTAGAAGAACTGGTGAAGCGTACGAAAAAAATCAAGCTAGGCAACGGCTTTGATGAAGGAACGCAGAGCGGGCCGCTTATCTCAGCTGAGCATCGAGAAAAAGTAGAAAAATACGTCAGCATCGGTCTAGAAGAAGGCGCAAAATTAGAAACAGGCGGAAAACGTCCTGAAGCAGAGGAGCTTCAAAATGGGTTCTTCTACTTGCCAACAATTTTCTCAGGCTGTACATCAGATATGCGGATTGTACAGGAAGAAGTCTTTGGACCAGTACTCACTGTCGAATCCTTCCGTTCAGAGGAAGAAGTCATCGAGCTGGCAAACGACACGATTTATGGTTTAGCAGGAGCGGTATGGTCTTCAGATATCGCAAAAGCGGAAAGAGTTGCTCGTCAGCTAAGGTTAGGCACTGTTTGGATCAATGACTTCCATCCTTATTTTGCTCAAGCACCGTGGGGCGGATATAAGCAATCAGGTCTCGGACGTGAGTTAGGCCGAACGGGTCTTGAAGAATATACCGAACTGAAACATTTATATAGAAATACAAAACCTGAAGCGGTTCATTGGTTTAAATAAACAACACTTATTTGGAGGAGATTCTATATGACATTAAATATGAAAATTGAAAGCATGCAAAAATTCCATACATTTGAAATTCCGACTGTCATCAAGCATGGCATTGGTGCGGTGAAACATGTTGGAGAAGAAGTGAAAGCATACGGCGTCTCAAAGGTATTGCTCGTAACAGACCCTGGTATTTATCAAGCGGGTGTTGTGAATCCAGTGATTGCTTCATTAAAAGAAGCTCAAATTGATGTTGTCCTATTTGATAAAGTAGAGCCAAACCCTCCAGTACGTTTAGTGAATGAAGGCTCAGCGTTATATGAAAAAGAAGGCTGTAATGGATTAGTCGCAGTAGGCGGCGGAAGCTCGATGGATACAGCGAAGGCTATCGGTGTAGAGGCGACTCATGAAGGCTCAGTTCTTGATTACGAAGCAGCAGATGGGAAAAAACCGCTCGAAAATAGAATCCCTCCGTTAACCACCATTCCGACAACGGCTGGTACAGGTTCAGAGGTGACGCAGTGGGCGGTTATTACTGACGAAGAAAGAGAATTCAAATTCAATACAGGGGGACCGCTTATTGCAGCTCACCTAACAGTGATTGATCCAGAGCTTCATGTATCCATGCCGCCTCATGTGACGGCAATGACTGGAATTGATGCACTTGCGCACGCCATCGAATGCTATACAATGAAATTTGCTCAGCCAATTACGGATGCGGTGGCGCTCATGGCAATTGAATATGCTGCTCATTATATTCGCCGTGCCTTTGCTGACGGCGAGGATTTAGAAGCAAGATATGGAATGGCACAAGCTGCGATGCTTGCAGGACTTTCTTATGGAAGTGAATCAGCTGGTGCAGCACATGCGATGAGTCAAACACTCGGAGGCATTATTCCTGTAGCGCATGGACAGTGTGTAGCAGCGATGATGGGACCAGTGATGGAGTATAACTGGAAAGGATACCCGGAAAAATTTGCTCGAATTGCGCAAGCATTCGGTATCGATACAAGCAGAATGTCAACAGAGGAAGCAGCGAAAGCAGCTGTGAACTGGATGTATGATTTAGTGGAGGATCTAGAAGTTCCTTCATTAGAAGAACAAGGTGTATCAAAAGATATGATTGACCGTTTATCTAAAGAAGCGATGAAAGATCCGCAAACAGTTGGAAATCCAAGAGATCTAAACGAAAAAGCATACAACTGGATTTATGCACGCTGCTTTGATTTAACACCTAAAACAGTGTAACGATAAAAAAAGGCTCCCAAAAGGGAGTCTTTTTTATGCCTTATAGCTGTTCTTTAATTTCTTTGATTTGATGGATATGGCGTTTTTCATGTGCGCCGATAAAATCAAGATATTGCTTCAAAGATAATTCTTCAAACACAGGGTGTGCAATCACACGTTTAAAATCATCTTCAGTAAACGTTGATAAAATTTGATTGAGCTGCTCACGTGCTGTATCAAGCTCATCCTTTAAATGTGTAGGTGTGACATGCTTTTGCTCAGGCTCAACAATACTAGGCGCAGTGGCTTTTCTTGAACGATCCTCTGCCATTTCTACCGGTTTTGGCTCATATTCTTTAATCGGTGCTTTTTTTCCCTCCGCAGCTAGATGCTTTGCTGCAACTAAGTCCATCTTCTTTAAATGATCTGCCACCTCTTGAATACTCCAAGTATCTTCAGATAACTTTTGGTTTAATTGTTCCTCGCTCAACCCTTGCAGCTCCTGCCACAATTCTTGTCTTGCATCATGTAATAAACTCATTTTCATCACCTCAAGATCAAATTTTATCATACTGGTATATGACAATCATTCTTTAGCTATCAGAGAATTCCTTTGAAGAATTGTGATGAAATATGAAACCTTTACAATAGTGGTTCGTATTACCTGCTAGAAGAAATACATTGGAGGTGAGTATGGTCTAAACGAAACAAAGGCTGTTCATTTCATGATGAAAGGGTGAGGAAGATGGATGTGTTTGGGCTGCCTCTTCAAACGCTGTATTTATACATATTAATGATATCAGGAATCCTGACACTTGTTTTCGTCTTTTTCGGCGATGTATTTGATGGATTGTTTGAAGCGATTCCTGTTCCATTCCTTCAACCAACATTGATCCTCGCATTTCTTACCTTTTTCTCGGCAGGAGGGTTTATCTCTGAAAAAACAGCAATTGTAGGAAGTGGGCTTGGAGCGGTATTATCTGCCATCCTCGCAGTGGTTCTAGTGACCTGTTTAAATGTATTTATCTTAGTCCCGCTTTCCTCTGCTGAAGAATCTCTCTCATATACGGAGGCCGATTTAAAAGGAAGAACTGGGGAGATCATTGTATCAGTCCCAAAAGACGGGTTTGGAGAAGTGCTGTTAATTAGTAATAGCGGGAAAATCTCAAAGCCAGCCGTCAGTTTCGATCAAGAGGAGATTCCGTATGGAACCCGCGTGCTTGTTGTCGAAGTGAACAAAGGTGTTTTATCTGTCATACCAAATGAAGAAATCTAGGAGGGAATGCAATGCCAGGAACAACGATTTTGATTATCATCGGAATTGTCCTTGTGCTTCTTATTGCACTTATTGGCGTATTTGTTTCAAAATACCGGACAGCAGGTCCAGATGAAGCGTTAATCGTCACAGGAAGTTATCTAGGAAGTAAAAATGTCCATGTGGATGAAGGTGGAAACAAGATTAAGATTGTCAGAGGGGGCGGTACCTTCGTACTCCCTGTCTTTCAACAAGCAGAGCCGCTCAGCTTACTATCGAGCAAGCTAGATGTTTCAACGCCTGAGGTTTATACCGAGCAAGGTGTACCTGTAATGGCCGATGGAACCGCAATCATTAAAATTGGCGGATCGATTGAAGAAATCGCCACTGCGGCAGAACAGTTTTTAGGTAAAACAAAAGAAGACCGCGAAAACGAAGCAAGAGAAGTACTAGAAGGTCACCTTCGTTCGATCTTAGGATCAATGACAGTTGAAGAGATTTATAAAAACAGAGAGAAGTTTTCTCAAGAAGTACAACGTGTCGCTTCTCAAGATTTAGCGAAAATGGGACTCGTCATTGTGTCCTTCACCATTAAAGATGTCCGTGATAAAAATGGCTATTTAGAATCTCTAGGTAAGCCAAGAATTGCTCAAGTGAAACGTGATGCAGATATTGCAACAGCTGAAGCGGATAAAGAAACACGTATCAAACGTGCCGAGGCAGATAAAGATGCGAAGAAATCTGAGCTTGAGCGTGCCACCGAAATCGCTGAAGCAGAAAAAATCAATGAGCTGAAAAGAGCAGAATTCAGACGGGAACAGGATACAGCGAAAGCAAGCGCTGACCAAGCGTATGATCTAGAAACAGCTCGCAACCGTCAGCACGTGACTGAACAAGAAATGCAAGTGAAAATCATCGAACGCCAGAAGCAAATTGAATTAGAAGAAAAAGAGATTCAGCGTCGTGAACGTCAATACGATTCTGAAGTGAAAAAGAAAGCGGATGCGGACCGTTATGCTGTTGAGCAATCGGCTGCGGCGGAAAAAGCGAAGCGTCTCGCTGAAGCAGATGCGAAGAAATACAGCATTGAAGCAATGGCGAAAGCAGAAGCTGAGAAAGTCCGAATTGACGGGCTGGCAAAAGCGGAAGCTGATCGTGCGAAAGGGGAAACAGAAGCAGAAGTCATTAGACTGAAAGGACTTGCGGAAGCCGAAGCGAAAGAAAAAATTGCTGAAGCATTCGAACAGTATGGTCAGGCAGCGATCCTTGATATGATTGTGAAAATGCTTCCTGAATATGCGAAGCAAGTATCTGCACCACTTTCTAACATTGATAAAATTACAGTTGTTGATACAGGCGGTAACGGGGAAGGCAGCGGTGCCAATAAAGTCACAGGCTATGCCACAAATCTGATGTCCAGCCTTCAAGAAAGCCTGAAAGCATCCTCTGGAATTGATGTCAAAGAAATTATTGAGAACTTTTCAGGCAAAGGCAATGTGAAGCAAAGCATTCAAGAACTAACGAATGAAATCAAAGAGCCAAGAAAAAAGGAAATAGCTGATCGTCAAATAGAAGAATAACATCAAAAGACACTTTCTATCAGAAGGTGTCTTTTTTACTTGAGATTGAGGTTGATATGAAGAAAGATTCACAAGAATGGCTGCGGATATCATATGAACACTATCGAGGCCTCGCCATAGCTAAAGGGAAGGGGTATGTCTATAATGGGGAGAGGTCCAAATACAGTTCCTGGATTAAAGACCGCTATCCTTTACGAATTGAATTTTAAAAAATTATAATAAAGATAGAGTGAGAACTTGCATAAAGGGGTGGCATAGATGAAGGTTAGACATGCAGTACATAAAGATATTCCTAAAATTGCCGAGATTCATGTGAAGAGCTGGCAAACGACTTATCATGGTATTATTTCACAAGAGTATTTGGATGCTTTAAATGTAGAGGAGCGGAGAGAGAGCTGGAGAAGCAGATCGCTTGAAGGTACGTTTATCGTAGAAGACGCTGATGGAGTATTTGGTTTTGCTTCCTTCGGAAAACAACGTGATGAGCGCTATTCAACATATGATGGTGAGCTTTACGCCATCTATTTATTACAGCAGAAGCAAAAGTCAGGAGCGGGTATCGCTTTGATTGCAAAAGGAGTGGACTATTTATTAGAGAAGGGTTATAAGAATATGATGCTATGGGTATTTGAACAGAATTCGGCGAAGCAATTTTATCAAAAGCTTCAGCCTAGTTTTGTCGTCACCAGCCAGTTCGAGCTGGCTGGCGAGAAGCATGATGAAATAGGGTATGGATGGGAGCTGCCTGTATTAAATGAACATGTACAACGAATTAAATCGTCAGTTTCCAATAATAATGAGAGAAAAAGGTGAAGAGTGTAGCAAGCAAAATATAAGAAATAAAAGGAGTAGCTTCTACTTTCCCTTTCACGCCTGCTATTTTTAATGCTTCATAGAAACCTGCCAAAAAGTAAGCAAGACTGAGAATATAGCAGCACAGCATAATGGAGTAAGGATTCATTGACGTACCTCCAGCTTGAAATCTTCTACTATTAATAGATTCCATAGAGTAGCAAATTATGCATAAAAAAATAACCAGCTGAAATCAGCAGGTTATTTTTGATGAGGAAAAACCAAACGAGATGCACTTGGTATTAATAAACAAAGAACGATACTGCAAATAATAAAAGATGGAACCATATACGTGCTGTTATAAATTAAAGAGTAGACCCATCCTGGTGTTCCTTTTGGTGCATATTGCGAAAAGAATACGACGCCAGAAATAAAGAACGTCAGCAGTCTAAAGAAGCTGGCGACAAATACGGATAGAATAATATAGAAGAATTGTTTCTTTCGCTTTTTATCCTGAATTGCTTTTTTGATCAATCCTGAAAATAGCCCGCTTAGACAAATGACAACAGATGCCACGAAATAATCGAGAAATCCTTGTACAGGTGTAGCGATAATAGGGCTATTCATCAGCTGCAGGCCGGCAATTAACACACCGATGATAAACCCGGTAGACATTCCCCATCTAATAGACATGAGAATGACAGGAATCATGATCAGTGCAATAGACCCGCCATTCGGCATCCTTAAAAAGAGACCTGATAAGTAATCTAATACAAGAGCAAGCGAAGTCATAATCGCGATTTCCATAAGGCGTACTAGTTGATTTGATTGCTGCATAAAAAAATCTCCTTTTTCATGAATTGAGCAAGGAGAGACCGTGTAAGGATGAGTATGTTATTCATAGAAAAACATATTGGTTTGAATACAACACATGTATTCAAGTGATTCCACATTCCTACTTCAGTATTAACTGACAGGTTCAAAGGGTCAGAACAACGAATCGTTCACTCTCAGCACAAAGCTCCCCCTGCGGTTATTTAGTTTCAATCTATTATAAATATACTAGAGACCTTCAGGATCAACAATAGAGAATTACTGCGATAAGCACTTTTTGTAGCATTATATAGGAAGAGATAAGGAAAAATAAATTATTTAGAAAAAATACTTGTTTCTTCTTTCAAAAGGTGTTATATTTGTATTCGCCGCTAAAACAGCGCGGTTGATAAATAACATGAAGAAAAAAGTTGTTGACTTGACCTTGATAGAATGTTATATTAGTAAAGTCGCTTCTGAGCGATAACGAACATGATCTTTGAAAACTAAACAAGACAAAACGTACCTGTTAATTCGAGTTTTTATAAAAAAATCCTATGATACATCATAGGTAGTCAGTCAAGCTGACGAGGCAGGAAGGATCACATACTAAGTTCGCTACATCGTGTAGCAACGCATGTGTGATATGCATCCTGCATACCTCGGAGAGTTTGATCCTGGCTCAGGACGAACGCTGGCGGCGTGCCTAATACATGCAAGTCGAGCGGACAGAAGGGAGCTTGCTCCCGGATGTTAGCGGCGGACGGGTGAGTAACACGTGGGTAACCTGCCTGTAAGACTGGGATAACTCCGGGAAACCGGAGCTAATACCGGATAGTTCCTTGAACCGCATGGTTCAAGGATGAAAGACGGTTTCGGCTGTCACTTACAGATGGACCCGCGGCGCATTAGCTAGTTGGTGGGGTAATGGCTCACCAAGGCAACGATGCGTAGCCGACCTGAGAGGGTGATCGGCCACACTGGGACTGAGACACGGCCCAGACTCCTACGGGAGGCAGCAGTAGGGAATCTTCCGCAATGGACGAAAGTCTGACGGAGCAACGCCGCGTGAGTGATGAAGGTTTTCGGATCGTAAAGCTCTGTTGTTAGGGAAGAACAAGTGCGAGAGTAACTGCTCGCACCTTGACGGTACCTAACCAGAAAGCCACGGCTAACTACGTGCCAGCAGCCGCGGTAATACGTAGGTGGCAAGCGTTGTCCGGAATTATTGGGCGTAAAGGGCTCGCAGGCGGTTTCTTAAGTCTGATGTGAAAGCCCCCGGCTCAACCGGGGAGGGTCATTGGAAACTGGGAAACTTGAGTGCAGAAGAGGAGAGTGGAATTCCACGTGTAGCGGTGAAATGCGTAGAGATGTGGAGGAACACCAGTGGCGAAGGCGACTCTCTGGTCTGTAACTGACGCTGAGGAGCGAAAGCGTGGGGAGCGAACAGGATTAGATACCCTGGTAGTCCACGCCGTAAACGATGAGTGCTAAGTGTTAGGGGGTTTCCGCCCCTTAGTGCTGCAGCTAACGCATTAAGCACTCCGCCTGGGGAGTACGGTCGCAAGACTGAAACTCAAAGGAATTGACGGGGGCCCGCACAAGCGGTGGAGCATGTGGTTTAATTCGAAGCAACGCGAAGAACCTTACCAGGTCTTGACATCCTCTGACAACCCTAGAGATAGGGCTTTCCCTTCGGGGACAGAGTGACAGGTGGTGCATGGTTGTCGTCAGCTCGTGTCGTGAGATGTTGGGTTAAGTCCCGCAACGAGCGCAACCCTTGATCTTAGTTGCCAGCATTTAGTTGGGCACTCTAAGGTGACTGCCGGTGACAAACCGGAGGAAGGTGGGGATGACGTCAAATCATCATGCCCCTTATGACCTGGGCTACACACGTGCTACAATGGACAGAACAAAGGGCTGCGAGACCGCAAGGTTTAGCGAATCCCATAAATCTGTTCTCAGTTCGGATCGCAGTCTGCAACTCGACTGCGTGAAGCTGGAATCGCTAGTAATCGCGGATCAGCATGCCGCGGTGAATACGTTCCCGGGCCTTGTACACACCGCCCGTCACACCACGAGAGTTTGCAACACCCGAAGTCGGTGAGGTAACCTTTATGGAGCCAGCCGCCGAAGGTGGGGCAGATGATTGGGGTGAAGTCGTAACAAGGTAGCCGTATCGGAAGGTGCGGCTGGATCACCTCCTTTCTAAGGATATATGGAGCAGCGTGCGTTTTGGTCTTGTTTAGTTTTGAAGGATCATACCTTCAAAACATGTCTCTAGCGAGACAGGATTGTTCTTTGAAAACTAGATAACAATAAGTAATACATTCACATTGAATGCAATGCAAAGTTCATCACACATAGTGATTCTTTCTAAAGTAAGAAATGGTTAAGTTAGAAAGGGCGCACGGTGGATGCCTTGGCACTAGGAGCCGATGAAGGACGGGACGAACACCGATATGCTTCGGGGAGCTGTAAGCAAGCTTTGATCCGGAGATTTCCGAATGGGGAAACCCACTGCTCGTAATGGAGTAGTATCCATACTTGAATACATAGAGTATGAGAAGGCATACCCGGGGAACTGAAACATCTAAGTACCCGGAGGAAGAGAAAGCAAATGCGATTCCCTAAGTAGCGGCGAGCGAAACGGGAACAGCCCAAACCAAGAGGCTTGCCTCTTGGGGTTGTAGGACACTCTATACGGAGTTACAAAGGAATGATATAAGCGAAGAGGTCTGGAAAGGCCCGCCAGAGAAGGTAACAGCCCTGTAACTGAAATGTCATTCCCTCCAGAGTGGATCCTGAGTACGGCGGAACACGTGAAATTCCGTCGGAATCCGGGAGGACCATCTCCCAAGGCTAAATACTCCCTAGTGACCGATAGTGAACCAGTACCGTGAGGGAAAGGTGAAAAGCACCCCGGAAGGGGAGTGAAATAGATCCTGAAACCGTGTGCCTACAAGTAGTCAGAGCCCGTTAACGGGTGATGGCGTGCCTTTTGTAGAATGAACCGGCGAGTTACGATCCCGTGCAAGGTTAAGCAGAAGATGCGGAGCCGCAGCGAAAGCGAGTCTGAATAGGGCGCATGAGTACGTGGTCGTAGACCCGAAACCAGGTGATCTACCCATGTCCAGGGTGAAGTTCAGGTAACACTGAATGGAGGCCCGAACCCACGCACGTTGAAAAGTGCGGGGATGAGGTGTGGGTAGGGGTGAAATGCCAATCGAACCTGGAGATAGCTGGTTCTCTCCGAAATAGCTTTAGGGCTAGCCTCAAGGTAAGAGTCTCGGAGGTAGAGCACTGATTGGACTAGGGGCCCCTACCGGGTTACCGAATTCAGTCAAACTCCGAATGCCGATGACTTATCCTTGGGAGTCAGACTGCGAGTGATAAGATCCGTAGTCGAAAGGGAAACAGCCCAGACCGCCAGCTAAGGTCCCAAAGTATACGTTAAGTGGAAAAGGATGTGGAGTTGCTTAGACAACCAGGATGTTGGCTTAGAAGCAGCCACCATTTAAAGAGTGCGTAATAGCTCACTGGTCGAGTGACTCTGCGCCGAAAATGTACCGGGGCTAAACGTATCACCGAAGCTGCGGACTGTTCTTACGAACAGTGGTAGGAGAGCGTTCTAAGGGCTGTGAAGCCAGACCGGAAGGACTGGTGGAGCGCTTAGAAGTGAGAATGCCGGTATGAGTAGCGAAAGACGGGTGAGAATCCCGTCCACCGAATGCCTAAGGTTTCCTGAGGAAGGCTCGTCCGCTCAGGGTTAGTCGGGACCTAAGCCGAGGCCGAAAGGCGTAGGCGATGGACAACAGGTTGATATTCCTGTACCACCTCCTCACCATTTGAGCAATGGGGGGACGCAGGAGGATAGGGTAAGCGCGGTATTGGATATCCGCGTCCAAGCAGTTAGGCTGGGAAATAGGCAAATCCGTTTCCCGTAAAGGCTGAGCTGTGATGGCGAGCGAAATTTAGTAGCGAAGTTCCTGATTCCACACTGCCAAGAAAAGCCTCTAGCGAGGTGAGAGGTGCCCGTACCGCAAACCGACACAGGTAGGCGAGGAGAGAATCCTAAGGTGATCGAGAGAACTCTCGTTAAGGAACTCGGCAAAATGACCCCGTAACTTCGGGAGAAGGGGTGCTTCTTAGGGTGTTAAAGCCCCGAGAAGCCGCAGTGAATAGGCCCAGGCGACTGTTTAGCAAAAACACAGGTCTCTGCGAAGCCGTAAGGCGAAGTATAGGGGCTGACGCCTGCCCGGTGCTGGAAGGTTAAGAGGAGCGCTTAGCGTAAGCGAAGGTGCGAATTGAAGCCCCAGTAAACGGCGGCCGTAACTATAACGGTCCTAAGGTAGCGAAATTCCTTGTCGGGTAAGTTCCGACCCGCACGAAAGGCGCAACGATCTGGGCACTGTCTCAACGAGAGACTCGGTGAAATTATAGTACCTGTGAAGATGCAGGTTACCCGCGACAGGACGGAAAGACCCCGTGGAGCTTTACTGCAGCCTGATATTGAATGTTGGTACAGCTTGTACAGGATAGGTAGGAGCCTTGGAAACCGGAGCGCTAGCTTCGGTGGAGGCATCGGTGGGATACTACCCTGGCTGTATTGACCTTCTAACCCGCTGCCCTTATCGGGCAGGGAGACAGTGTCAGGTGGGCAGTTTGACTGGGGCGGTCGCCTCCTAAAATGTAACGGAGGCGCCCAAAGGTTCCCTCAGAATGGTTGGAAATCATTCGCAGAGTGTAAAGGCACAAGGGAGCTTGACTGCGAGACCTACAAGTCGAGCAGGGACGAAAGTCGGGCTTAGTGATCCGGTGGTTCCGCATGGAAGGGCCATCGCTCAACGGATAAAAGCTACCCCGGGGATAACAGGCTTATCTCCCCCAAGAGTCCACATCGACGGGGAGGTTTGGCACCTCGATGTCGGCTCATCGCATCCTGGGGCTGTAGTCGGTCCCAAGGGTTGGGCTGTTCGCCCATTAAAGCGGTACGCGAGCTGGGTTCAGAACGTCGTGAGACAGTTCGGTCCCTATCCGTCGCGGGCGCAGGAAATTTGAGAGGAGCTGTCCTTAGTACGAGAGGACCGGGATGGACGCACCGCTGGTGTACCAGTTGTTCTGCCAAGGGCATCGCTGGGTAGCTATGTGCGGACGGGATAAGTGCTGAAAGCATCTAAGCATGAAGCCCCCCTCAAGATGAGATTTCCCATTCCGCAAGGAAGTAAGATCCCTGAAAGATGATCAGGTTGATAGGTCTGAGGTGGAAGCGTGGTGACACGTGGAGCTGACAGATACTAATAGATCGAGGACTTAACCTATATTCTAATGTGAAGTTTGAACGTTGTTATCTAGTTTTGAGAGAACATTCTCTCCATCAGGTTTGGTGGCGATAGCGAAGAGGTCACACCCGTTCCCATACCGAACACGGAAGTTAAGCTCTTCAGCGCCGATGGTAGTTGGGGGGTTCCCCCTGTGAGAGTAGGACGCCGCCAAGCTTTTCTAAGGATCAGTTCCAGACGGAACTGATCTTTTTTGTGGTACTTGAAAGGAAGTCTATCTGATTTCATTTGTTTAATGAACGATGGCAGCGTCACCTCATTTACAAGCGAAACGCTTTGAAAACAAGAAGAAAGCACATTGAGCGTGTTGAAACCTTGTCTATGGAAAAAACAATAGAGAGACAGAGTAGTAGGTTGTCTAAGACACTGCATACAAATTCATTTAAATGGAAATGTATAAGCCTATTGCTATTTCATTAATATATTACGCCTATCAATGAACTATAAGGAATATCTATATCATTAAAGTATAAAAATGATGGGGAGCTGATATTTCAGAAGGAATTGAATGTTTTTAAAGAGAATAAAGAGTGGAGAGGTTTAGCTGATAAACATTGAATTGCAGCAGTTTTGACAGGGGAAATGACTATTATTTATGAAAAGAAATGCGTAACGAAAAATGAAATAAAATTTTTTTAATATAGCCTTTACAAATGAGTAAAACCTGTATATAATAATCTTTGTCGGATCGAGAGATTCCTACATAGTGGAGGATTAGCTCAGCTGGGAGAGCATCTGCCTTACAAGCAGAGGGTCGGCGGTTCGAGCCCGTCATCCTCCACCATATTTATTCTTACATAATGTTAGGATAGATAAAGCCGGTGTAGCTCAACTGGTAGAGCAACTGACTTGTAATCAGTAGGTTGGGGGTTCAAGTCCTCTTGCCGGCACCACTTTCATATGGTAAGATAGACAAGTCGCTTTTAAAGCGAGCCATTAGCTCAGTTGGTAGAGCATCTGACTTTTAATCAGAGGGTCGAAGGTTCGAGTCCTTCATGGCTCACCATTTTCATGCGGGTGTGGCGGAATTGGCAGACGCGCTAGACTTAGGATCTAGTGTCTTTATGACGTGGGGGTTCAAGTCCCTTCACCCGCATAGCCAAACAAAATAAAGAAATCCTGTAATGCGGAAGTAGTTCAGTGGTAGAACACCACCTTGCCAAGGTGGGGGTCGCGGGTTCGAATCCCGTCTTCCGCTTATACCATCCACGCCGGGGTGGTGGAATTGGCAGACACACAGGACTTAAAATCCTGCGGTAGGTGACTACCGTGCCGGTTCAAGTCCGGCCCTCGGCATTATACAATAAGCGCCCGTAGCTCAATTGGATAGAGCGTTTGACTACGGATCAAAAGGTTAGGGGTTCGACTCCTCTCGGGCGCGCCATTAAGATCGGGAAGTAGCTCAGCTTGGTAGAGCACTTGGTTTGGGACCAAGGGGTCGCAGGTTCGAATCCTGTCTTCCCGACCATCTTTTATGGGGCCTTAGCTCAGCTGGGAGAGCGCCTGCCTTGCACGCAGGAGGTCAGCGGTTCGATCCCGCTAGGCTCCACTTCTTAAAGGATTATTTTTATCATGGCGGTGTAGCTCAGCTGGCTAGAGCGTACGGTTCATACCCGTGAGGTCGGGGGTTCGATCCCCTCCGCCGCTATA
The DNA here is from genome assembly GCF_056838025.1 of Bacillus sp. MC1252. Classification (NCBI taxonomy): domain Bacteria; kingdom Bacillati; phylum Bacillota; class Bacilli; order Caryophanales; family Bacillaceae; genus Bacillus; species Bacillus sp. MC1252. Next base: position 2,733,071 of record NZ_CM166369.1, on the reverse strand, counting down.
AAGGACCTTTAGCTCAGTTGGTTAGAGCAGACGGCTCATAACCGTCCGGTCGTAGGTTCGAGTCCTACAAGGTCCACCATCTATACGGAGGAATACCCAAGTCCGGCTGAAGGGATCGGTCTTGAAAACCGACAGGGGTGTCAAAGCCCGCGGGGGTTCGAATCCCTCTTCCTCCGCCATATTTTTTAAAAACCATATCATCGCGGGGTGGAGCAGTTCGGTAGCTCGTCGGGCTCATAACCCGAAGGTCGCAGGTTCAAATCCTGCCCCCGCAACCAAATTTTTTTCTTATCTCTATATTGGTCCGGTAGTTCAGTTGGTTAGAATGCCTGCCTGTCACGCAGGAGGTCGCGGGTTCGAGTCCCGTCCGGACCGCCATTTTTAAATGAAATACATGGCTCGGTAGCTCAGTTGGTAGAGCAACGGACTGAAAATCCGTGTGTCGGCGGTTCGATTCCGTCCCGAGCCACTTTTACAAATAAATATTGACAGTATGGCGGTTGTGGCGAAGTGGTTAACGCACCAGATTGTGGCTCTGGCACTCGTGGGTTCGATTCCCATCAATCGCCCCATACATATTTTTGCGGGTGTAGTTTAGTGGTAAAACCTCAGCCTTCCAAGCTGATGTCGTGGGTTCGATTCCCATCACCCGCTCCATTTGTATATCGTTCATGGGCCTGTAGCTCAGCTGGTTAGAGCGCACGCCTGATAAGCGTGAGGTCGGTGGTTCGAGTCCACTCAGGCCCACCATGATCTTCCGCAGTAGCTCAGTGGTAGAGCTATCGGCTGTTAACCGATCGGTCGTAGGTTCGAGTCCTACCTGCGGAGCCAAAATGGAGAAGTACTCAAGTGGCTGAAGAGGCGCCCCTGCTAAGGGTGTAGGTCGCGCAAGCGGCGCGAGGGTTCAAATCCCTCCTTCTCCGCCATTTATCTGGCCCGTTGGTCAAGCGGTTAAGACACCGCCCTTTCACGGCGGTAACACGGGTTCGAATCCCGTACGGGTCATTTTTAAAAGAGATCTATGAAAGATCTCTTTTTTATTTTCATCAAAACGAAAGACCGCCATCATCGCGGTCTTTTTTTACATATTCATGGAATAGATCGTATAAGACAAGTATGTCGCAAAGAATCCCCATAAGACATAAGGGATTAGTAAAATAGAAACGACTTTACTGAGCTTACGTGAGACGATGACAAGTGCGAGTGCTGTCAGTGCAACAAGCAGGCAGTCAATGGTAGCGGCAAACAAATCTTTTTGTGTAAATTGAAAAAAGCTAAAGGCTTGATTGAAGACATAATTTAAAAGAAAAAGAATCCAAAACGGTAAAGTGATTTTTTGAAATCCATACTTCCCATAAATAATCGCTGCGGACAACGAGATGAGAGCAAATAAGACAGCCCACACAGCTCCAATCACACCCCCACTAGGTGTCCATTCCGGTTTGTTTAATGCATCATACCATTCTCTGTCAATAGGGAACAAGAACCCTGCAATAGAGAATAGTGCGTATGTAATAAAGAAGACGATAATCGCCCAAATGATACTTTTTCTAGCCATCAAGAATCTCCTCCAATCAAATTCACTCTTAAAGTGATTTCCCAATTATTACATGATATAAACATAAAGCCCCCAATATGAGGGGCCTATTGATTTTTTTCTGTATAAGGTTCTTCTTCGTACGGCTTCAAGTCACCAAACACCGTCATGACGCCTTCTTCATCTAATGCATCTTCATAGGCTTCGTGTGCTTTATTCGGATACACCTTGCTTGCTTTTCCTTCGAGATCAGCAGCTGCGAATCCTTCATAGTCTTCAACATAATCTTCATCTTCTGATTGTGTATACACATCATCGTATGTCTCGGGAGGAAATTCCATATCGGACGGGGTATCAGAGTTGCCGTAGCGTTCTACGTCTTGATATGCATCTTCTCCATCGTAGGCAGCACTTTCTTCATTTTCAAATTGTCCTGATGGTGGATTTAACAAATCCTCTTCAATGGGACGATTTTGTGAAACGGTCTGCTCTTTTGAATGCTCTGTGCATGTGACGGCGGTAGGCAAGGCCTCTAAGCGTTCTTTAGGAATAGGGGCTTTACATACCTTGCACACACCATAAGAGCCGTCTGCGATTGCTTGGAGTGCTTCATTGATGTCTGACAAATGTTCATGTGCCAAACTGTTTAAGGCAATATCTTTTCCGCGCTCGAACAGTTCTGTTCCTTGGTCTCCAGGATGGTTGTCATAGGCAGACAGTTCTCCGACTGCATCATAAGGAAATGATACTTTTTGTTCATCGTCATGGCTATTGGCTTCAATTTCTTGTTTTTCATCGAGAAGTCTCTGCTTCAAATGATGTAATTCGTCTTTAGACAACAATGCGATCATCCTTTCATATCAAACATATTGTTAGTATGAGCAATTTTGCATGTAAGACTTGTTCCAATTTGAAGCAATTCCTCATAAAAAACGCCTGCGGCTGCAGGCGTTGTATGCTACGCAATATAATATTGTAATATCAATGCGATCGTTAACAGGAAACCGAAAAATGTATTGGTTTGAGCTGTAGACTTCATGGCATTCATTAATTCAATTGGCTTTTCTTTTTGCTTAAACTCTTTAATGGCTGTATATGCTTTCGGCACACTGAGTAAAACAAGAAGGCTCCAAAGGCCAATGATATCTGTGAGGATATAAACAAAAATGAGTACGTATGATACCAAAAACATGGAAAGTAGAATGTTCACTGCAGCTTTTCGTCCAGCAAGGATAGCAAGTGTTTTACGTCCATTTTCCTTATCGCCGTCTAAATCCCGGATATTGTTCGACAGTAAGATGGCTCCAACTAAAATAGAAATCGGCAATGACACGAGAACAGCTGTTGACGTCAGTGTTCCTGTTTGGATATAGAAACTAATAAGGATGATTCCTAATCCCATAAAAGCACCTGACACAAGTTCTCCAAATGGTGTATAAGCAATTGGTACAGGTCCACCGGTATAGAAATAGCCTGCTGCCATACAAATAAGTCCTATAAGTGCAATCCACCAGCTAGACATCATGCAAATATAAATCCCAAGGAATAGAGAGAGTGCGAATAATGCATAAGCGAGGCTGAGAACTGTTTTTGGCTTCACACCATTTCTAACAATGGCGCCGCCGATGCCGACAGATTTCTCATTGTCCAACCCGCGAACATAGTCAAAATACTCATTAAACATGTTCGTTGCAATTTGGATAAACATAGATGCAAATAGCATAGCTAAAAATAGGCCAACATGTATTTGACCACTCGGAAGTGCTAGAACAGTTCCTAAAGTAACGGGAATAAATGCGGCTGTTAATGTATGCGGTCGTAATAAATTCCACCAAATCCGCCAGTTCTTATCAGGCTTAATCGGTGAAAGCTGATCTGTTATCGATTGATGCTGCATAAAATATACTCCTTTAAATAAAAAAATACGTACACGTCCAAATTCCAGTTTAGCAAAGTTCAAAAAGGTGTCAATATATTGATGCGATGAAACCTGAAAAAGATGTTTGCTAATCGTTGCCATATAGAGAGAAAGCTTAATCTTGGGACAAATCTTGCCATTTTTCTTTAGATGCTCTCGTTTCGATAAGCGGGAGCGAAAAAATCTTGAAAGCGTGATATAATAAGGATTCGAGGTTTTAAAAGCTGTTTTCTTTACTAAGTTCATCTGTTAAGGTTTATAATAGAAAAACAGGTCATTCGACATACTCGAATGTTCATGTATTTTTCACATGATGGTTTTATTTTTTTATGTTATTTCATGGATTTTGGAGGAATGTATCATGGTGACAACAGTGCAAAGTACTTTCCGGCAGGAAGCGCTTGCGACATTAGAAGAAGCGAATAACGTCAACCATGCTGTTTTGATAAGCTACTCCAGAAGAGTTGACGATCTGGATCCTCTTGCCTTTTTCCAAAGCGGCGAAGCGGATTTTTTAGGCGAGCGGTTTTTTTGGTCTGATCCAGAAAGCCAAATGATATTTTCTGGACTTGGCAGAGCGGCCGTCATTAAATCATCTGAGCAAGGCACGGAACGATTCGAGACAGTTCATCATGAATGGGAACAGCTAAAACAACACATGTTCCATTTTCATGATGAGAAGGAGTTAAAGCATGCGGCTGTTGGTCCGCTTTTATTTGGAGGATTTTCATTTGATCCGTATGAAGAGAAGGCGCGTCACTGGGAAGCATTTGGCGAGGCTCATCTTTTTGTGCCATCTATGATGCTGACTGTCTCAACAGAAGGCACGTTTCTTACGATCAATGAATGGAAGCAGGTGGACGGGAATGTTCATCAGCTCATTCAAGAGTTAGAACAGAAAGCTTCTCGTTTCGAGACATTGCCGGTACGAACTGATGGACAAGCTGAGCTAGTTCATATGGAAGAGCTGGATGTGAAGGAATGGATGAAGGCGATCCATGAAGCGACAGAGCACATTCGTGCGAACGAATATGAAAAGGTTGTTTTAGCAAGAGAAGTCTTGCTTCACTATAAAAATCAAATTGAACTTGCTCCACTATTAGCAGAATTATTAAAGCACCAAACGACGAGTTATGTATTTGCTATAGAACAGGGAAGACAAGCGTTTGTTGGGGCCACACCGGAACGTTTAGTCAAAAAAAGCGGTGATGAAGTCTTTTCATCATGCTTAGCAGGTTCCATTGTACGCGGGAAAGATGAAATCGAAGATCAAGCATTAGGTGAGGAACTGCTTCACGATGAGAAGAATTTGATTGAACATCGAATTGTCGTCAATATGATTGAGCAAGCATTTGAGGCAAACTGCCACCACGTGCATAAACCTCATCAACCAAGTCTTTATAAAACAAAAAACATTCAGCATTTATTTACACCGATTGTAGGAGAAATCAAAAGCAGCTGTTCCCTCTTTTCATTAATAGAGCAGCTCCATCCAACGCCAGCATTAGGAGGATATCCGAAGGAAAAGGCGGTTGAGGTGATCCGTGAAATTGAACCGCTGAAACGTGGTTGGTATGCCGCACCGGTTGGCTGGATCGATTCTCAGGACAACGGAGAATTTGCTGTAGCGATTCGGTCAGGTCTTATTGAGGAAGAACATGTTCGTTTGTTCGCTGGCTGCGGAATTGTCGAGGATTCCCTTGCAAAGCAGGAGTACGAGGAAACGCAAGTGAAATTAAGACCAATGCTGTCTGCTCTTGGAGGTCGTCCGATTGAATAATCACATCATGACAACATATATTGGCAGATTGATGGATGAATTTGTACAAGGTGGTGTGAAGGAGGCGGTTGTCTGTCCTGGTTCCCGTTCAACCCCGCTTGCGATGCTGGCTCTTGCCCATCAAGACATCCATGTCCATGTGTTAGTGGACGAACGGTCTGCTGCTTTTTATGCGCTGGGTCTTGCGAAAGCGAGTCAAAAACCAGTGCTGCTCATTTGTACATCAGGTACGGCAGCTGCTAACTTTTACCCAGCCATTGTAGAGGCTCATTATTCCCGGGTACCACTCATTGTTTTAACTGCTGATCGGCCGCACGAATTGAGGGAAGTTGGGGCTCCTCAAGCGATTGATCAGCAATTCTTATTCGGTAAGTTTGTTAAATGGTTCACAGACTTAGCATTGCCTGAAGAAAGTCAAACGATGCTGCGGTATGTACAGACTGCTGCCGCTAGAGCAAGTCACATCTCAAAGCAGGAGCCTAAAGGACCTGTTCAGGTCAATGTGCCACTGAGAGAACCATTGGTACCTGATCTGTCCATTGATCCTTTTCATAGAGAAGCAAAAGAAACGAAAAAAGTATTAGCAGCAGGTCAGGCTTTCCCAAACGATCATGTCATGTCTGAATTAGTGTCAATTCTGAACCAATCCACAAGAGGGCTGATTGTTGCTGGTGAACTTCATACGAAGGAAGAGCAAGAGGCAGTGTTACGTCTTTCGAAAGCCTTTCATTTTCCCATTTTAGCTGACCCGCTTTCTCATTTACGAAATGGGCATGAAAATGAAGGGTTGATTATCGATGCGTATGACTCTTTATTGAAAGATGAAGCATTACAGCAGCATCTATTGCCTGATATGGTGATTCGTTTTGGACCGATGCCTGTGTCTAAGACTTTATTCAAGTGGTTGGAAAAGCATGCAGAAGTGAAGCAGATTGTGGTAGATGCTGGCGGAGGTTTTCGTGATCCTGGATTAAGTGCATCATACGTGATTGAAAGTCATGTGGTTACTTTTGTAGGTGAAGTCTTAAATAGAGCGGATCAACGAGAGGATACAAATTACTTAAACTGCTGGCAACGTGTCAATTCTTCTTTTAGAACGCATGCAGCCCAATATTCTGATGAGGACCTGACATTCGAGGGAAATGTGTATCGTCAGCTTCAACACCTCTTGCCAAAGGAGAGTGTGCTTTTTATCGGAAATAGTATGCCGATTCGTGATGTGGATACATTTTTTGAAACCCAGTCGAAATCTTTTCATATGCTGGCGAATCGCGGGGCAAACGGCATTGATGGCGTTGTGTCCACAGCACTTGGAACGTATGCGGCTTTGAAACAACCGATCACCCTGGTCATTGGAGACTTGTCTTTTTACCATGATATGAATGGGCTTCTTGCCGCTAAGCTGATGGAAATTCCACTGACGGTTGTTTTGTTAAACAATGATGGTGGAGGAATCTTTTCTTTCCTTCCGCAGGCATCTGATGAACCGTATTATGAGAAACTCTTCGGTACGCCGACTGGGCTGAATTTTGAGTATGCATCGAAGCTGTATGGGGGAACCTATTCGAAGCCAACAACGAAGCAAGAATTACACGATGTGTACATGACGCATATACATGAGCCTGGCCTTCATTTAATCGAAATTGAAACAGACCGGCATTCCCGTGTAGCCAAGCACCGCCAGATGATGGATGAGATTTTAGGAGAAGTGAAAAAAGAATGCCTTCTCTCATAATACGAATGCGTGATGGTGTGGCGTATGAGGTGGTGGATCAAAACCCATCGGCTGAGAATGCCACGTTATGCTTACACGGTTTCACAGGGAGTGCAGCCTCTTGGCAGTTCTTGAATGCCTATATGGAGAATACAAGATTGATTCAGGTCAGCTTGCTTGGTCATGGCCGCACGGACTCGCCAGAAAGCGTGAGAAGATATGCGATGTCGCAGCAGCTGGCGGATCTTGCAGAGATTTTAAATCAATTAAAGCTTCACAAAGTGAATATTCTCGGATATTCTATGGGAGGGCGTATTGCTTTATCATTTGCCTCCCGTTATCCAGAACGTGTAAACAAACTGATTCTTGAGAGTACTTCTCCAGGAATTCACTCTTTCAAGGAGCGGATGACAAGGCTAAAGCAGGATCATCAGCTGGCTCAAAAGATTAGACATGAAGGCTTAACTCAGTTTGTGGATTTTTGGGAGAACATTCCGCTGTTTGCTTCGCAGAAATCCTTATCAGCGGGCAGGCTGGCTCAACTGAGAGAGGGAAGGCTAAAATCCAATCCCCTTGGGCTAGCTCGCAGCCTAGAAGGCATAGGAACAGGTTCACAGCCGTCTATGTGGCAGGCACTAAAGCATATCAAACTGCCTGTTTTGTTCATATGCGGAACGCTTGATGAAAAGTTCTGTCATATCGCCAAACGTATGCAGCAGGAGCTTGAAGGCAGTCAATTAACATTGGCAGAGCATGTAGGGCATACAGTTCATGTGGAACAGCCACATTTTTTTGGTAAAATAGTAAGTGAGTTTATTTTAGCGCAAGATTAAAGGAGGAAATATTGATGGCTATTGAATGGCAAACTGAGCGTCAGTATGACGAAATTTTATATGAAACGTATCATGGGATTGCAAAGATCACCATTAACCGTCCACATGTACATAACGCGTTTACACCAAAGACCGTCAGTGAATTAATTGATGCATTTTCACGCGCTCGTGATAATTCTGATGTTGGTGTGATCGTACTTGCAGGTGCTGGAGGTAAAGCATTCTGTTCTGGTGGAGACCAAAAAGTACGCGGCCATGGCGGCTATGTAGGAGACGATCAAATTCCGCGTCTAAACGTATTAGACTTACAGCGTTTAATTCGTGTCATTCCAAAACCAGTCATTGCGATGGTTGCAGGTTATGCGATTGGCGGGGGACATGTTCTTCATATCGTTTGTGATCTGACAATTGCAGCAGACAATGCCATTTTTGGACAAACAGGACCAAAAGTAGGCAGCTTTGATGCTGGTTATGGCTCAGGCTATCTTGCACGTATTGTTGGTCATAAGAAAGCGAGAGAAATCTGGTACTTATGCCGTCAATACAATGCACAAGAAGCGCTTGATATGGGACTTGTCAACACAGTTGTACCATTAGAGCAGCTTGAAGAAGAAACAGTGAAGTGGTGTGGGGAAATGCTAGAAAAGAGCCCGACTGCTTTACGATTTTTGAAGGCTGCATTTAATGCAGATACGGATGGATTAGCTGGGATTCAGCAATTTGCAGGGGATGCGACACTTCTTTATTACACAACAGATGAAGCAAAAGAAGGACGCGATTCCTTTAAGGAAAAACGCAAGCCGGACTTCGGTCAGTTCCCGCGTTTCCCTTGATTCAATGATATGAATGAAAACAGCTTAGTGCATCAGACTAAGCTGTTTTCTTTTACGAAAAGGAGGTGTCATGATGAAGCAACCCAATTGGCTGCTGCACCGTGCCTATTTAACGCCAGACCGAGTCGCGCTCATTTATCAAGATAAAAAGTGGACATTTCGCGAATTAGCCTTTGAAGTAGATGAGCTTGCAAATAGACTTGCACGTACATCACTGAAAAAAGGGGAGACGGTTGCGCTTTTGATGAACAATCATCCTCAAATGGTGATGCTTGTTCATGCTTGTTTTTTATTAGGATTAAAAATCGTGCTATTGAACAATAAGTTAACAAAAACTGAAAGACTCTATCAGCTTGTAGATTCAAAAGCCAAGGTTTTATTAACAGAACCTGTTTATGCGAAGGATCATGATGGTGATTTACCTGTTTATACAATGGAAACTTTACCTGAAGCTGATCAAGATCATGAAAAGAAAATCGAGAAAGACTTTGATTTGAATGAAACAGCGACCATCATGTATACATCTGGAACGACAGGGCGTCCAAAAGGGGTGGAGCAAACGTTTGGCAATCATTTTCATAGTGCTGTTTCCTCTGCATTGAATGTAGGCATCAGAGAGAACGACCGCTGGCTCATTGCGCTGCCCCTTTTTCATATAAGCGGCTTATCAGCTCTATTTAAATCTGTTATATATGGCATGACCGTCGTGCTTCATCAAAAATTTGACGTTGATGAAATAAAGGATTCAATTGAACAGCATCGTGTGACAATGATATCAGTTGTTCAAACGATGTTATCCCGTTTATTAAGCAGGCTAGAAGAATGTCCGTCTTCTTTACGCTGTCTTTTATTAGGCGGAGGACCTGCGCCGTATGCAATGCTTCAAGAGAGCAAAGAGAAGGGCTTTCCTGTGTTTCAATCGTACGGTATGACGGAAACCTGCTCACAAATTGTGACACTTGCGCCTGAATTTAGTGTAGAAAAGCTTGGATCTGCGGGAAAACCTCTATTTGGATGTGAACTGAAGATTCAAAGTGGAGAACGCACTTGTCGACCTTTTGAGCATGGTGAAATTATGGTCAAAGGTGCAAATGTAATGAAAGGTTACCTTCACCGTGAAGAAGAAACCGCTGCTGCTTTTGATCAAGACTGGCTGAAAACAGGGGATATTGGCTATGTGGATGAGGAAGGGTTTTTATTTGTGCTCGACCGACGTTCAGATTTAATTATTTCTGGTGGAGAGAATATTTATCCTGCGGAAATTGAAGCGGTTCTCTTAACACATCCGTATGTAAAAGAAGCCGGAGTGACGGGTATATATGATGATAAATGGGGAGAGGTACCTGCTGCCTTTCTTGTGACAGACCATAAGATACCTGAGAATGAGCTCTATGCTTTATGTCAGTCGCATTTAGCCAAGTATAAATGGCCAGCTGCTTTTCACTTTGTGGACGAGCTGCCAAGAAATGCGTCGAATAAATTGCAGAGGCACAGACTCAAGATCAAAGGGGTTTTTTAGATGATTCAAATTGAACGAGTGATTTTATATCATGTCACGATGAAGCTCAAGCAGCCATTTACAACAAGTTTAGGAACAATCTCAGAGCGTGAGTTTATTATTGTCGAGGTAAAAGATCAAACAGGATTGACTGGGTGGGGAGAGGTGTCTGCCTTCTCTTCCCCGTGGTATACAGAAGAAACAATCGAAACCTGTTATCACATGCTAAGGGCTTTCTTTATTCCAAACGTGCTGACGCGTTCTTTTACACACCCTTCAGAAATTCCAGACAGCTTGTACCACTTTAAAGGCAATAGAATGGCCAAAGCGGGAATTGAAGCGGCTGTTTGGGATATTTATGCGAAGCGTGAGAATAAGTCCTTACGCGACGTATTAGGCGGCAAGAAAGAGAGAATTCCATCTGGTGTTGTGGCGGGTTTAGGACCCATTGATGAAATGCTTCAGCAAATTCAGCAATATGTTGACCAAGGCTACCAGCGTGTGAAGGTGAAGATTAAGCCGGGACAAGATATTGGACTCCTTCAAAAGATAAGAGAGTCTTTCCCTGATCTTCCGTTAATGGCGGATGCGAACTCTGCCTATGAATTAAAGGATATTAGTAAACTGAAGCAGCTTGATGACATTCGATTATTAATGATTGAACAGCCTTTAGCTGCAGATGATATTGTGGATCATCGTCATTTGCAAAAGCATTTAAAAACACCTATTTGTTTGGATGAAAGCATTTGTTCTTTAGACGATGCCCGAAAAGCTGTAGAACTAGGCAGCTGTCAGATTATTAATGTGAAGCCTTCACGAGTTGGTGGGCTGACAGAAGCACTTAAAATTCATGCGTTTTGTAAGGAGCATCAAATTCCGTTATGGTGCGGGGGGATGATTGAAACAGGCATTTCCCGTGCGCAGAACGTGGCACTTGCTTCGCTTCCGCAATTTACAATCCCAGGTGATATTTCAGCTTCGTCAAAATACTGGGAGCAGGATATCATTTTTCCTGAAATCAAAGTTGAAAACGGGTTTATTGAGGTTCCTCGTTCACCAGGAATGGGTGTGGAAGTTGATTATCAAGCGCTCCGTTCTTTCTCAGATAAAATTGACGTGTTCACAAAACATGATTTTGTAAAATGAAAACGAGATCATCACCTTTTGCACATCCAATAGAAAATATGTATAGTGGGGGAAAGTTTTTCCTTCCTGTCTGAAAAAAAGAAAGAGCGGTGATCCGCTCTTTCTTACTCTTCTGCCAGCTCGCTGTCGTAAGCAAGCTGTCCAATATACTGATGCATCTCATTAGGCATGTTTGTTACATGACCATATTCATAATCCCAAAGGTTTAAAAAGGAGTGAGCTGCCTGATAAAATGCGGCTTCGTCCGCGTCATGAATTTCGTCAAAAAACGTTTGAAGCAGCCGATCGTGTTTCAAAGTGAAGCGCCTCCTTTAATGAGACTTAAAGATCTTGTGGTTTAAACGTTTTACAATCAGTTTCTTCACTTTTCGCAGCCGTATTTCCTGTGTGGCTGACGACATAGATTGCATCTGCTCCACAGCGATTTCCATCATTCCAATAGGAACAGTTATTTACTTCACAAAGGATTTTTTGACTCATACAGATGACCTCCTTTTGAGTATGTCTTTCGTTTATAATGTAACCGAAATGAACGTCGTCCATTCATGTTAATCTTCCTGGCGAATATAGCGCTTATCCTTCATAAACAATTTCCAGAAGAGATAGAACCCAGGAAATAAGATGATGAAACCTACAATATACGTTATAAATAATGCCCTAAATGTGACAGGGTCTGTAAATCCAGACATGATTGTAATATCTGGATAAGCCATATAGGGCAAATGAGCACGTCCATACACATAGCTTGCTAAGAAATATTGAATGGTAATCGCAATGACGGCTAAACGTGGTCTCCCTTTCCGATGCTTAAATCGGCTGTTTGGTATAAATAGGGCCAATCCCGCAAGCAAAAACATGAGCAGGGAAACAAGAAGAATTGGGATGTTCTCCATCATTTTTGAGAACAGCCAATTGGCCTCGCTTCGTAGTGTCAGCATGATAAAGAGGGCCATCATGAGAGAAAGTGGACCCGTAATGAGTGCTCCCCTTCTATAAATGCTGTAGGCTTCGTTTTCATCTGCCACATTAGAGAAATCAGCTAAAAGCAAAGATGAGAGAAAAAGGGTGCTGAAAATCGCAAAGCCCACGAAGGAATAGACATTTGCACTTGTAAAGACCAGTCCTAGATCTAACGAGTAGACGTTGTTCTCCTGAAAGATAAATCCACCATGGGTAATCGGGAGAACCATGATGAGGATGGACGGAATGATAAAGCCGCTAATCCCTGAAATGTATGTGACGGCTTTCCGGTATTTTTTAGGCAGTGAATGAGAAAATACGAGAAACCCGCTTCGCAGTGCAAGAAGCAATAAAATGATGCTGCCCGGTATTAATAAAACGGTGCCAAGCACAAAGGTTGCGCCTGGAAACAGGCTAAACAATGCGACGACGATGGCCACAATGAATACGTTTGTCACTTCCCATGTTGGAGAGAGGTACTTATTTGCAATATTAGCGGCCTTTGTTTGCTCTCTATTCATATAAATCATCGACCAAAATCCTGCGCCGAAATCCATTGATGCCATCACTGCGTAGATAAAAACGAATCCCCATAAGATGGTGATTGCAATAAGCGCATCAGTTGTAACATCCATTTGCATCAAGATCGCTCCCTTTTTAAGATTCTGTTAACCGTAGGTCTTCTTCAATTGAATGTTTTCTAAAGTAGTACGTTAGTACAATAACGGTTGCTATGCCTAAAATGAGATAGACAATGGCAAAAAGGATGAAGAGTGTCCCAATAGAGCCTGATGACGTGACGACCTCTGAGGTTTTGAGCATTCGATAAATGACCCATGGCTGGCGGCCTGTACATGCAAAGATCCAGCCAAATTCAATGGCCAAAAGACTAAGTGGTCCGCCGAATAAGTAAAGAAAAAGGAGCCACTTCGGATAATGTTCACGTTTTAAAATTTTACGGTAGAGCAGTGCTAACACAGCAAATAGAATGAGCACTGATCCAATAATGACCATTCCGTTAAATAACGTGTGAATAAATAAAGGCGGCCACTCGTCTCTAGGAAAATCATTTAAGCCTTTGACCACTGTATCAAAGCTATTTCCTGCGAGAAAACTAAGGGCCCAAGGGATTTCTATAGCACCTTTAATTTCCTGCGAATCGACATCAGTAAAACCACCTATTGCAAGAGGCGCGTGTGATTGGGTTTCAAATAAACCTTCTGCACCCGCTAACTTTTCAGGCTGATATTCATACAGGAGCTGAGCGGATTCGTGACCGTTTAAAGCTGTAAGAAAAGAGAAAAGTCCACCTACAATGAGTCCAAGAAAAAGGGCTTTTCGATGAAACGAATAGAGCTTCTCATTCTTTCTTGTTTTGAGCATTTTAAAAGCAGCCACTGAAGCAATCACAAAGGCACCTGTTGTAAAAGCAGACAGCACGACATGTGTAGCGGTCACAACAAAACTTGGATTGAAAAAGGCCTTCCAAGGCTCAATATTTGTGATTTCTCCATTGACCATCTGAAAGCCAGCAGGTGTTCCTTCAAAAGCATGTACGTTTGTAATCAGAATTGCTGAAGCGGCTGCGCCGATCACAACAAAAATAACGGTAATGATGCGCATAGCAGGTGAGAGGCGATCCGCTGCGTACACATAAATAGACATAAATAATGCTTCAATAAAAAAAGCATAGATTTCAATCTGAAATGGAAGTGACATGACCTTTCCGATAACCTCCATAAAACCCGGCCATAGAAGGGCAAGCTGCGTACCGGCAATGGTACCAGTTGGAATGGCGACGCCTAATAGGACAGCCTGTGCCTTTGTCCACCGCTTGGCCATGACTGCATAATGCGGGTCTTTCGTTTTTTGGAAGATGAGTTCAGCTAATAAAATCATTAGCGGGATTCCGACGCCAAGCGAGGCATAAATAATATGAAAGCCCATTGTTGTGCCGAACAGGCTTCTAGCTAAAACGAGATCAGTCAATTTTTTCTCCGCCTTTCTTATCGCTTCTCTTTTTCATGATGCTTATTATTCTCCACCATTTTTAGATTATTCTTCCTGACTAAGAAAGCTTGTTTTTTGACAAGTTGTAAAAGAGGGAGTAGAATATAATTGTAAAGCGTAATCATTACGTTTTGATATGAAAGGAGTTTTGACATTGAAAAGAGATATTCATCCAACCTCACATGAAGTTGTATTTATGGACGTAAACAGCGGTTACCGCTTCTTAAGTAGATCAACAAAGACATCACATGAGACCGTAGAGTGGGAAGATGGGAAGACTTATCCTGTCATTAAAGTAGAGACAAGCTCTGATACGCACCCATTTTATACAGGACGCCAGAAATTCGGAGAAAAAGGCGGCAGAGCGGAGCAATTTAAGAAAAAATATCAAATGTAAACAAAGGAACACACCTGATCATGGTGTGTTTTTTTTGTGTAGTAAAAAAACCCCGGCTGATCGCACGGGGTTCATTTCTTCATTCAACATTTAAAGCGGTTTTTAAGGTGTTTAAATTTTGTTTCATTAAGCTGACGTAGCTTTCGCCATTTTTGGCATCATCTTCAGTAATGGATTCTAGATTTTTGAGTGTGAGGCTTTTTGCCCCAATTTCACTGCGGATCGTATCTGAGACTTTACTGCTGACGTTATTTTCAAAAATCACATATTGAATGTGATGCTTTTCTGCCTGTTGTACAATATTTTGGAGCTTCTTTTGTGAAGGCTCTTCAGAAGCGGAGAGTCCTAATACACTGATCTGCTCAATACCATAGCGCTTTTCCCAATAACCGTAAGCTGCGTGAGAAACAAGAATTTCTTTATGTTTTGCTTTAGATAACGTTGTTTTGAATTCTTGATCTAAAGATAGTAATTCTTTTTTTAATTTTTCATAGTTTTTTGTGTATTCATCTTTATGATCTGGATCTAACGAAACGAGTGTTTCTTTAATGTTTTTCGCCATTTGCTGCGCATAGACAGGGTCTAACCATGCATGCGGATCTTTATCCCCGTGATCGTGTCCATCATGGTCATGATCTTCACCTTCATGATCGTGGTCGTCGCCTTCTTCATGTGCATGTTCTTCTTTTGTCGATAACAGTTTGATGCCTTCAGCAGCTTTGACAGTTTTCACGCCTTGGTCTTTTAATGTAGCAGCTGTTTTGTCAGCGAATGCTTCAGCACCTGTACCGCTGTAAATAAAGGCGTCACCTTCAGCCATTTCAACCATCGTTTTTGAACTTGGTTCAAAGCTATGTGCATCTGCATTGGCAGGGTACACACTTTGAGCATGAACGTGAGAGCCGCCAATTTTTTCAGTGAAATCTTGAATTGGGAAGATCGTGGTATAAATGGTTAATTTCCCGTCTGCATTTCCTTTTGAAGCATTTGTCCCCGCACTGCTTGAGCAAGCGGTAAGACCGATCGCGAATAAAGCAGCTGTTAAAATAAAAAAGATTTTTTTCATCTAAAAAATGTCTCCTCTCAATCTATTAGATAGAAATGATTACGATTTAATGTCCTGAGTTATTGTATCGTAATAATTACGATTTGAAAAGGGGAAAATAAAAATTTTTCATCAAGCAGATGTTTCCTCTAAAAAAATATGACGCAAAACGTGACGAAATTTCAAACATTGTGCTATATTTATTTTTAAAAAAAGATAAAGGAATGGACAAACATATGAAACTTTTAGACGAAATCATCGAATACAATCAACAATTTATTGAAGAGAAGAAATACGAAGAATTTACAACAACGAAGTTTCCACAGAAAAAAGCTGTCGTTCTATCATGTATGGATACAAGACTTGTTGAACTACTTCCACGTGCAATGAACATGAAAAATGGAGATATTAAGATTGTCAAAAGTGCTGGTGCTCTTGTTTCTCATCCATTTGGAAGTATTATGCGAAGCATTTTAGTGGCTGTCTATGAATTAAATGCTGACGAGGTTTACGTCATCGGGCATCACGATTGCGGCATGAGCAAAATAGATAGCCAAACCCTTTTAAATAAAGCCATTGAGCGTGGTATTCCAGAAAAACGAATTGAAGTACTGGAATACTCAGGAATCGATTTTAAACAGTGGCTCAAAAGCTTTAGCTCAGTTGAAGAGAGTGTGAAGGACAGTGTGTCCGTTGTGAGAAATCATCCGCTTCTTCCATCAGATGTGCCTGTACACGGGCTTGTGATTGATCCTGGAACAGGTAAGCTTGACTTAGTTGTCAACGGATATGAAGAAAAGTAATTTATTTTTCTTTTTTAGGCGGAACAGGGTCGATGCCGCCGGGGTGCAGCGGGTGACATTTTAAAATCCGTTTGATTGTGAGCCAGCCGCCTTTTAAAGCGCCATGCGTTTTGATCGCCTCTAGTCCATAGTTTGAGCAGGTTGGATAAAACCGGCAGCTAGGCGGTGTAAGAGGGGAAATATATTTTTGGTAAAAGCGTATCATGCCGATAAAAATTGGTTTCATCGAGGTTCCTCCTTGTCTGTCTTTCACAGTATAAGAAAAAAGGACAAGGAAGGAAAGTTTTATAAACTAAGCTGGTCGGAGAAATATGTTATAATATAGGAAATTGCAATTATAGGAGTGGTGATTATGCCTTCAGTTGAAAGCTTTGAACTTGATCATAATGCTGTAAAAGCGCCATATGTTCGTCATTGCGGCGTTCATAAAGTGGGATCAGATGGAGAAGTAAATAAATTTGATATTCGTTTTTGTCAGCCAAATAAGCAGGCGATGAAACCTGATACGATTCATACATTAGAGCATTTACTTGCGTTTAATATTAGAACACACTCAGAGAAATATGATCATTTTGATATCATCGATATTTCTCCAATGGGCTGCCAGACAGGCTACTATTTAGTCGTCAGTGGTGCACCGACACCAAAAGAGATCGTTGAAATGCTTGATGCAACATTCAAGGATGCAGTTGAGGTAACAGAAATTCCTGCTGCAAATGAAGAGCAATGCGGTCAAGCGAAGCTTCATGATCTTGAAGGGGCAAAACGTTTAATGCGTTTTTGGCTTTCACAGGATCAAGAAGAGCTTTTAAAAGTATTTGGTTAATCGGATAGTGAACCGGGCATATCAGATGTCCGGTTTTTTTATATGAAATCGATCATCAGATGTAAAAACAGGGGATATTTGTTAAAATGGACATGTCAATAAAAGAAGGGGGAAACTTGGATGCGAAAAATGATGGGAATCATTCTGATGCTCGTGTTACTTAGTGCATGTGGAAACTCTGCAGCGAGCAACGACAAAGGGGAAGTGCCTGAGTTATTAGAAGTTAAGCTTACAGGACCGGAGCAAGTGGAGAAAAATGAAAGCGTTATAGTAAAAGCAGCTGTCACA
Organism: Bacillus sp. MC1252; assembly: GCF_056838025.1. Classification (NCBI taxonomy): domain Bacteria; kingdom Bacillati; phylum Bacillota; class Bacilli; order Caryophanales; family Bacillaceae; genus Bacillus; species Bacillus sp. MC1252. The sequence continues at coordinate 2,715,483 of NZ_CM166369.1, read as the reverse complement.
TATGGTGATACGCCTGTTGATGATGCAGATGATGTTCAATTTGAAGTGTGGAAAGATGGCGATAAGGATAACAGCAAGATGATTCAGCCAAAGAAAGAAAATAAAGGTGTATATGAATTGCATACAGCCTTCAAAAAAGATGGCCTTTATATCATACAAGTCCATGTGACAGCTAAACAGCAGCATAATATGCCGAAGACAAACATCCACGTAGGTAATGTGAAAAAAGAAAGTTCATCTACTGAAGAAGAAACCTCACATCATTGAAAGCGGTTTTATTTTGAGTTAGGACGTTGGTTTGGTTCAGCATCCTTTGGTGAATCGACTTTATGCTTGTATTCATAAGCCTTTGATGTCGTCCATAGTGATAAAAAGACAACGATTGAGATAATGATAAAGCTGATAATCCCAAGTAACAGCATCTAACTCCCTCCTTATTTCCATATTAACATATATTTCATGCAGTCAAAATAGAAGAAATTGATGGCAGGTTTCAGTATAATAAAAAAAGGGTATTCTCATACTAAGCGCAACTACATAAGGAGGAATCAACATGTCAGAAAAATTATTAAACGTCGTCAATAAACAAGTAGCTGATTGGACTGTACTTTATGTGAAATTACATAACTATCACTGGTATGTAAAGGGAAAAGACTTCTTTACACTCCATGAAAAATTCGAGGAATTGTATACAGAAACAGCCACATATATTGATGATTTGGCTGAGCGTATGCTTGCGTTAAATGGAAAGCCTGTTGCGACAATGAAAGAGTGCTTAGAAATCTCTAGCATTCACGAAGCTGAAGGCAAAGAATCAGCTGAGCAAATGGTGAAAAATCTATTTGATGATTTCTCCAATATTGCAGAGGAATTAAAGCAAGGAATGGAACTGGCTGCAGAGGTTGGCGATGAAACAACTGGTGATATGTTACTAGCCATTCATCAATCCATTGAAAAACACAACTGGATGCTAAAAGCATTTTTAGGATAATACGAATGTGGAAGAAATGTCGATCATAAGATCGGCATTTTTTTGATGGATTTGTGACAGACAGCCCATTCAAATCATAGGGCTTTAAGCCGAAGAGAAAAGAGAAGGGAGGGGAGAAGATGTCCTCAATTGCAGGAATGATGAGTCAGCAAGTGGCAAGTATTCAAAAAACACTCAATATTAGTTTGTTGAATTCACAGCTTGCCACCAACACAGCACAAGCCATGGTGATGCTGGATCAAGTACAGCAGCAGCCCCAAGCTGTTCAGCCTAAAGATTCAGATGCTACATTTATTGATGTCAGGGTTTAACGAAGAAAGTCGCCTTTCACAGGCGGCTTTTTTACGGTTTTATCAGTGTTTTCGAGCAAAATGACCCCGCCTTTATTTTTTGTCGTCCAAGCTATTGATCAGATCTGGCATATACTATTCACGTAAAGAGTTCCACTCTGAAAGGATGTTGATGCCAAGTGAGCAAAGATTTAGGCATCTTTTCGTTGTTTACAGTTAGTTTGTCGGCAATGGGCTTTCTGTTTGGTGGAGCAGGATATTTACTGATGACATTAGTGACACTGATGGCAATTGAATTAATTTGTTCAAGCCTAAGAGAATCTGTGACTGGACAGCTCACAATGAAGCGGTTTTTTACTAGGCTAGTTCGAAAGGTTGTGACGATCTCCTTAATATCCATGGCACATTTCTTCGATGTCATGCTGAAGACAAATGGGACGATCAAGGATTTAGCGCTCATCTTTTATATCATTTATGAATCCTACCAAATCGTCTCGACAGCTAAAGCCCTCGGAATTCCCATCCCACAGTTATTCATTGATGTGTTAGACATGATTAAAAATAAATTGCGAAAAAAGCCGTAATTTGTCCATATCTGGTCATACTAAAGGAAAAAGGATGAATCAGATGGCGAGACACACATACTATGTATCCGTGCAAGACGGGTCAATATCACAGCACAGAGATGCGGCTGCTTGGCAATTTCAAATAGAAGCAGACGATGATCAAATTTTGCAGCTGAGAGACTATTTTGATGAGCAGTATATGACAGATTGGAAAGGCTTCTTTCGGGCACATGTTCCATTCCTTGAATATCATTATGATAGTCCAAATGACGAAATGGACAGAAAAAGAAAAGAGATTTACTCGATGATTTATGAGCTAGGGAATGAAGAGACAAAGAACTTTATTGAGACAAATGGGTTCATGAATTGAAAAAGCATGTAGAGATTTTCTACATGCTGCTCAGATTGTTGACAAAGGGCTAAAATGATCTTCATTTTAGCCTTTTGTCTTCTTTTCAGCGTGATAGAAAACCTTTGAAGACTAGGAAGGACGAGTGCCAGAGCGGAGCGAATTTGACATTCGTGAGCACCGGCACGCAAACCTGCGGGCGAATTTGAGGGTTTGTCTACACGCTGGGCATGTAGAATTTTCTACATGCTTTTATTTTCGCGGATTTAAGATGCCTCCGATCAGATCACTGATTCCGCCTCTATTTTCCTGCTGCGATTGATGTGAATTTGTTAATTCGTGAGAGGCGCTTTGGCTCTGAGGCTTGTAGCGGTTATCATCTAAACCGACCCGCATCCCAGATGTGCGTTCAAATGGCTGGATAATGACAATTTGGTCTGGTTCTTGGAATTCAAATAAGTAGGATTCGCCAGAAGTTTGTCCAATGAAGGTTTTCCAGTTGACATCTAATTTGACTTTCGGTGCTTTACCCGTCCAAGCGACAATGGCGTCAGGATCTACACGGCAAGGTGCTTTTAGGATGAGCGGGTTTCCAGTCGTTTTAATGGCAACTTGGGCCCCGTGCCCCTGATAGGAAAGCTTTGAGGTAAACAGCCCTTTCTGTGATAAAATACCAACGCCTACTGGTGTCACGCCGTAGTGGCATTCCTCAGTAAAGGCAAGTAAATCTTCGCTTTCTACGCTCACATGCTGCCAAGGACCGCTTGGCTCTAAATTAATCACTGTCACGTGCTCGCTTGAATCAGCTAAATAGCAAGTACCTTGACCACTCACTTCCATCATCTCAAGGTTTTCACCTGTCAATTTCCTGCTGATATGGTTAAATACTTGGCTGACCATATTTCCTTTATTCGTTCCAAGTAATCTCTTTCGGTATTGAAATGTCCCTTGGTCTGCAATCATGGCGCCTTTTTTAGCAAAAAAGATCCCACTGCCTTCTGCTTGTAAGGTGAGTTCTTCTATCGTGTTGAAATGAAATCCCATTGGTGAGGCCTCCTGTCCTGCGTCAAGATGTGAATCCATAAATGCGGCATAAATCGTTTAAATCCAGGGTGGTACCTTGTCCGGTGGCAGTGATCTTCCATTCATGCTGATCTCTCGTTAGTTCAGCACAAATGATGGATGTACAATACGAATAATTCTCTGTTAACTGAAAGGTACAAATCTCTTGCTGCGAGATTTGATCAAAAAGGCGCAGATAGGCATTGGTGACTTGTCCAAAATGATGCGTGCGCTCGTGTGTATCATGTATCGTCGCTGTTACGACGATTTTATGAATATCAGGTGAGACTCTGCTTAATTGCATAATGATCATTTCATTGTCTCGATATCCTCCGCCAAACTGATGATCACCAAGATGACGAACAGCTCCGTCTAAGCTTTGCTGCTGATGATAATAGATCAGATGCTTTGGGGACAACAGCTTGTCCTCCTCATTTAAGAGAAAAACTTGCGTATCTAAATCAATCGGCTGACCAGACAAATCCCAGCCGAGCCCGATATGAATTTGGTCGATATGTGGATTGTCTTTCGTCAAGTCTAGCTTTTGCCCTTTTATGAGGTGTTTCTTGATCGCCTCATGAGGTGCGTCTTCTTTCTCGTTTTTGCTGAGCGGAAGCGGCTGATTCTTTTCTTGTTTTGACCCATTTGTTATGCTCATGCTGGTTTCCTCCTCGTCGTTATAGGACAAACACTGTTTCATTTACGTCATAAGGGGTAAGAAGGTTTCATGATTAAAAATGGACGAAAATGGAGATGATAAAAAGGTTTTAGCGAGAATACCTCATTTTAAATACAGACGAGATGGAACCACTCGTTTGTTTCACTTTTGATAAAAATTCTTCAGAGAAATGTGATCTGTGGTATGATGTTTTACAAGAAGCAAGGACAGGATATGAGGGATTTCACATGCATGTATTTAAAGACTATTATCATAATACGGTCAAGCTCTCTTTTGAAAAGAAGCCTTTTTCAAGTCATCCTAAGCATGTTTGGGCCATCTGCCGCTACCAGGGGAAATGGCTGCTCACTGAACATGAGGATCGGGGCTATGAGTTTCCAGGAGGGAAAGTAGAGCCAAATGAAGAAGCGGACCAAGCCGCTATACGGGAGATTCAGGAAGAGACGGGTGCTGTTGTTCGTGAATTAACGTATATTGGTCAATATCAGGTGCTTGGCAGAGAAAAGGTCATTGTGAAGAATATTTATTTCGCTGATATTGAAAGGCTTGTCAAGCAAGACACGTATTTTGAAACGAAAGGACCCGTTCTTTTCGCAGACTTACCAACATCCATCTCAAAAAATAAAAATTTCAGTTTTATTATGAAAGATGATGTCTTAAGAAAAAGTCTTGCTTATTTAGAAAAGAACGGTTTGATTCGTTAAAAAAGCGCAGGGAGATAGTCCCCTGTGCTTTTTTTATTTTTGAAGAAAACGGCGTTCGAGCCACTCAACGAGCTGATACATGATGGTAGCAAACACGGCGATAATGAAAAGACTTAGAAACACGAGTGTAAAGTTGAAGACTTGAAAGCCATAAATGATCATGTAGCCGAGTCCTTTTGAAGAAACAAGGAATTCCCCTACAATGACCCCAACCCAAGAAAGACCAACATTCACCTTGATGGCAGAGATCATCGTTGGAATACTCGCTGGCAACATGACCTCACGAAAGACAACGCTTTTTTTCGCACCAAAGGTTTTCATTACTTTCAAATAGTTCTCATCGACCTCTTGAAAGGCTGTATAAATGACAATCGTTGTAATGATCACACTAATGATCGCGCCCATGGCGACAATGCTGATCATGCCAGGTCCAAGTGCAACAATTAAAATCGGGGCGAGAGCGACTTTCGGCATGGCATTTAAAATGACTAAATATGGATCAAGAACGTTCGCCAGACGGGTGGACCACCATAAGGCGGCAGCGAGTAAAATGCCGCAAAAGGTACCAAGTAGAAATCCGAGCATCGTCTCAAACAACGTAATACTCATATGATTCATTAACGAACCATCTGATATTTTTTGCACAAACAATTGGCAGACCGCAGATGGTGAACTGAAAATCAGCGGATCTATGAGTCTAAATTGACTGGCAAGTTCCCAAAGAGAAAAGAAGCTGGCGAAAATGATGAGCTGATAGACACGTGTGATGCGTTTTTCCATTCGAACTTTTTTTCGATAGGCTTCATGTAAAAGGTCACTGTGTTTCAACTGTTTTCAGCTCCTTCCAAATCGTTTGAAAGAGCTCTTGGAAACTTGATGTCTGTCTTGCTTCAAAAGGAGAGAGAGTCCTCAGTTCATCAGGAACGGTAAAGATATGCTGGATCGAGCCGGGATGCTTTGAGAATAAGAAAATACGATCACTCATCGCAATGGCTTCGCCGATGTCATGTGTCACAAGGACTGCTGTTTTTTGATAGTTTTTTAATGTGTGAAAAACGAGATCTTCTAATGTCAGTTTGGTTTGGTAGTCTAGAGCTGAAAATGGTTCATCTAGTAAAAGCAGGCTGGGATCAACTGCAAGCGTTCGGGCGAGTGCTGCCCGCTGCCTCATTCCGCCTGACAGCTCCTTCGGATATTTTTCCTCCACATCTTCAAGCCCAAGCTTTGGCAGTAAGCCAAGAGCAGCTGAGGTGGCCTCGTGTGAATCCTGTTTGGCAATTTTCAACCCGAGAATGACATTTTCCTTGATGGTTTTCCAAGGGAACAAATAATCTTGCTGGAGCATGTAGCCGATTTGATGCTCCTTTTGATTCGGTTCTTTTCCTTCGATTAAAATTCGACCTTCAGAGGGCGGCGTAATTCCTGCGATGATGGACAGCAGGGTTGTTTTCCCGCAGCCGCTGGGACCAATAAATGAGATGAATTCACCTTGGTCAATCTCCATATTGATATGCTGTATGGCCGTTGTTTTTTCTTTTAAAGAGAAGTACGTGTGGGTCACATCGTCAATTTGAAGGAAAGACATGTGCTACCTCCTATTCTATTTGTGATCTGTGACCTTCTTTGCAATGGATGAATCGACAAGCTGTTTGTACGGGATAAATTCCGGCAATTCACCGCTCGCCTCCATGATTTCCTGTAACTTGTTCCATTCCTCTTCATTCAGAAGGGGATCTGTTGCATATGAGTGCTGCTGCTTGTAGCGTTTGATCGCAGTTGATAAGACATCAAGGTCCGTATCAGGAAAATGAGATTGGATCGTTTTTGCAATCTCCTCTGGGTGCTTCGCTTCTACCCATTTCTGCGCTTTATAAATAGCACGAGTAAAGGCTTCGGCCGTCTCTTTGTTTTCCTCTAAGTAACTCTTCTTTGCCATGAAGGTGGTATAAGGCACCTTGCCAGAAGCCTTTCCAAAGGAGGCGGTAATGTACCCTCTGCCTTCTTTTTCAATTAAGGAAGCTGTTGGTTCGAATAACTGCACAAAATCGCCAGTTCCAGAGGAGAAAGCACCTGAAATGTTGGCAAAATCAATATTTTGAATCATCCGAAGATCCCTTTTTAAATCAATGCCTTCCTTTTTCAGGACATATTCCCCGACCATTTGCGGCATGCCGCCTTTCCGCTGTCCTAAGAAGTCTTTTCCTTTTAATTGATCCCAAGAGAAATGATTTACTTTCTCTCTTGAAACAAGAAATGTGCCGTCTGTTTGTGTCAGCTGTGCAAAGTTCATGACAGAGTCTTTTGTGTCTTGTGCCTCAACATAGATAGAGGATTCAGATCCGGTCAGCGCGATATCGGCACCGCCGGATAAAAGAGCTGTCATCGTTTTATCGCCGCCCCAAGTGGTTTTTACTTCAACCTCTAAGCCTTCTTCTTTGAAGAATTCCTCTGATAAGGCGACATAAAGCGGAGCATAAAAAACCGAATGGGTGACCTCGGCTACTTGTACGGTCTGCTCTTGTTCTTTTTTACAGGCGACAAATGGAATAAAGAGCAGGACAACGAATATGAATGCCAGTCTGACTTTGATGGAACGATTCAAGAGTAATTCGCCTCCTTTGTTCTAGATCACTAATTAAAGTATGTCAAAAGGGATTTTTGGTGAGTTCCTAGATGAAAATAAGAAGCGCATTGTTTATTTATAGAACGTGTTTTTTTTTCTATACTAGAAGCATGATTGCTTTCTTGAATTTGGTAGAAATAAAGGAGCGGTTTCGTGTATAGAGTGAGTTGGGTATTTGTTGGATGGTATATGGTAGGACTCATATTAATGGTCTTTTTTGAAGTGCCGGCATGGCTTCAGTTTGCAAATGGAATTTTCCTCGTGCTGTACGCTTGCTGCGTCATAGAGATTGGCCGAAATATTTATGGCTCATGGAGCTTTGTGATCAAAAGAGCAGCTGTTGTGGGCGTTCTTACGTTTACGATTGAATGGGTAGGAATTACAACCGGTTTTCCATTCGGGGCCTATGATTATTATCCGACGTTAGGTTTTCTTGTGGCAGGAGTGCCTTTAACGATTGCTTTTGCATGGGTTGGCGTGTTTTTAAACAGTCTTTTTTTATCAAGTCAACAGTCGAAGTGGAAACGGGCTATCGAAACGGGGATATGGATTGTGCTGCTTGACCTCATATTAGATCCAGTAGCGGCTGAGCGGAAGTTTTGGGTGTGGTATGACGGCGGTGGATTTTTTGGTATTCCTTTTGAGAATTTTGTGAGCTGGGGTATGATTGGAGCAGCACTCTCATTTCTTTTCCCGCTTGTCTCGATTGATCAAAAGGCACTGCGCTGGACGAGTCGTATTTATCAGGCCATGGTGTTCTTTTTCGGTCTTTTGGCATTAAAGGGCGGACTCGATGTCATTTTTTATTTAGCACTGATCATTGTCATTTTGTGTGAAGGAAGGGTTCGATTTGAAAGAAAGCGACAAAAGCCGATCGTTTAGACGAATATTTTCACTTTATTTTGAACGGTATTTACTCCATAAACATTTCCGCTGTGTGATGATGAAAGGCTCGGTGGACCCGAAGGAGAAGCTGCCTGTTCTTTATCTCGCCAATCACAGCTCATGGTGGGATGGAATGATCATCTTTCTTTTAACAGAAAAAGCGTCTGAACTCGATCACTACATGATGATGGAAGAGAAGCAGCTGAAGCAATATGCTTTTTTCCGCAAGCTTGGTGCGTTTCCAGTTCATAAAGAGAAGCTGAAAAGCGTAAAACAGGCATTAATGACGGCAAAAGAGAACATGAAGGCCGGCGGAGCTGTATGGCTTTTTCCGCAGGGGAAAATCATGCATCAGGATACGCGGCCGCTTGAACTGGAAGGCGGGGCTTCTTTTTTAGTGAGGCAATTTGAGCAGGTCGTGATCAAGCCTGTGACCTTGCAATATACATTTAATCAATTTCAAAAGCCGACAGTTTCTGTTGTGTTCGGCGAAGATGCCTTAGTATCTGGAGGCTCATTTCGAAGCAAGGAAGTGACACGCATGCTCGGAGACCTGCTTGAAACGCAGTTAAACGCACATCAAGCGCAGGTCATCGCTGATCCTGATTTTTCAACAAACGAAGAATTTAGACAGATGACAAGGACAAGTCAGTCAACAAGTGATGCGTTTGATTCCTTTAAAAAGTGGGTGAAAACATGGCGATCTTCTTAACCGTGATCAGTGTACTGCTGCTCTGTCAGTTCGTTTTTACCATATGGAATATGAAGCAGTTTCCTGTACTAAAGCAAGCATCTGTTTCGCCCGATAAACCCATATCGTTATCAATCCTGATTCCAGCAAGAAATGAGGAAAAACGGATAGAAGCATGTCTCCAGTCGATTGTTGATCAGCGTCTTTACCCAAAAGAGCTGATTGTACTAGATGATCATTCGACAGATGAGACAAGAGCGATCGTGGAGCGCTTCGCAGAGACCTATCCGTGGATTCGTGTGCAATCAGGTCAAGCATTGAAGCGCGGCTGGCTTGGTAAATCCTATGCTTGTTCTCAGCTTGCTGAGGCAGCATCTTCTGATTGGCTGCTATTTTTAGATGCTGATGTCAGGTTGAAAAGAGGGGCAATTGAAGCGGTATACCAGCAGTTAAGCACGCAAAAAACGGGAATGCTTTCAGGCTTTCCAGAGCAAAAAACAGGCACGTTTTTCGAGCATCTTGTGATTCCCATGATGATGTTTACAATTGGCTGCCATTTGCCAGTGAAATGGGTAAGGAAATCCCAAAATCCTGCTTTTGCTGCAGCTCATGGCGGCTTTATTGCAATTGAAAAGAATTGTTATCACGAAATTGGCGGTCATGAAGCGATCAAGGATTCGCTAGTTGATGATATGGCGTTAGCTAGACTGGTGAAAGAAAAGGGCTTTCCGTTCACACTCGCAAGTATTCATCCATTTGTTTATATGAGAATGTACGAGAATGGACAGGAAGTTTGGGAAGGCTATCGAAAAAATTTATTCCCTGGGGTGAATCGAAGCATTGCTTTGTTAAGCGGTGTCTTTTGTTTATACACGGTGCTTTATTTGGTTCCCGTCATTTGTTTCATGATCGCACTCATTCAGCTTGATGTGTTAAATCTATGTTTAGCCATTCTTTGCTACGGGCTGGGTGTGTCCATCAAAGCGGCAATTGATATTGAGAACGGAAGAACATCTGCTATGGCCTTTTTATTGCCGGTCAGCATTTTGAGTCTGATCGCCATTGGCTTTGCTTCTATGAAAATCGGACTGAAAAAAGAAGGGTACGAATGGAAAGGGAGAAGGTACGAATGAAAAAAGTGATCATCATTGGCGGAGGACTTGGCGGATTATCAGCTGCGATTCGCTTACAGTCATGCGGGGTTCAGGTCACCATTTTAGAAAAAGAAGCTGCTTTAGGCGGGAAATTACAGCGCCGTCAAGGGGCTGGCTACTCTTTTGATCTAGGGCCGAGTACCATGACAATGAAGACATATTTTGAAGATGTGTTTACTTCCTGTAATAGAAAGATGGAGGATTATGTGACATTTTATCCGATCTCTCCACTCACCAAAAACGTTTTCTCAGATGGTCATACGGTCGAGTTTACGCCGGATATCGAGCAAATGGAATCACAAATTGCAGCATATAGTCCTGAGGATGCAAAGCAATACCGTGCATTTTTACTGGAATCGAAGAAGCTTTTTCAAATGGCTGAGGAGCAGTTTTTAAATCGTTTGTTATTGACCTGGAAGGATAAGATGGATCTAAAGCTGATGAAAGCACTTCTTGCGGTCAAACCATTTACATCCGTTCAGCGCCTGCTGCGTCAATATTTTTGTCATCCTCATACATTGGCGATGTTTGGGCGGTATGCAACATACATTGGCTCTTCACCCTACGAAGCGCCCGCTATTTTTAATATGATGGCTTATTTAGAAGGGGAAAAAGGGATTTATGGAATAAAGGGCGGCACTTATCGTTTAGTCGAGGCATTCGAAACACTCGCAAAGGAACTAGGCGTCCAAATTCACCTCAATGAACAAGTAAGCAAGATTCATGTGAAAGATCGGCGTATCCAAGGAGTGGAGACTGCTCAGCAGATGTATGAGGCTGATCAAGTGATTGCAGGGGCGGATGCACTGACTGTCTACCGTCATTTGATTGATGAAAAAGACCGTCCTAGCTTCTTAAATCAAAAGCTGTCAAACATTGAGCCATCGTTATCTGGCTTTGTTCTTTTATTAGGAGTACCCAAAGCCTATGAACAGCTGTCCCATCACAATGTATTTTTCCCTGAGAATTATGAACAAGAATTCAAGGATATTTTTCAGAAAAAGCAATTACCTCAGGATCCAACACTTTACATATGTTATTCGGGCCATTCAGAGCCAGAATTAAGCGGAGGGCCGGGCAGAAGCAACCTTTTTGTCTTGGCCAATGCACCTTATGTGACAAAAGAGCAAAATTGGGACATGCTAAAGGAGACGTATCGTCAGCATATGAAAACCAAATTAAAGGAAAAGGGTCTCTTTGATATTGATCAGCTTGTCGAATATGAAGCGGTTCAAACCCCGCTTGATTTGCAGCAGAAAACGGGGGCATATCATGGAGCCATTTATGGCATGTCTTCAAACTCGTTCAAGCAGGCGTTCTTCCGTATCAATAATCAGTCAAAGGACATTGAAGGGCTTTGGTTTGTTGGAGGGACAAGTCATCCGGGCGGCGGCACCCCGATGGTGACAAAATCAGGCCAGCTTGTTGCAGAAGCGATCATCAAGCAATTGACGTAATACCGGATGAAAAGGAGAGAAATCAAGTGATTGTGGAAAAAAGAAGATTCCCATCGCCCCATCCGCATATTCATTTATATACAGTGACCTACGAGGCAGATGGACTTCGGATAAAGGGGCTGCTCGCTGAACCGGCCGGAGAAGGTCTCTATGAGGGCTTTTTGTATTTACGAGGCGGCATTAAAAATGTGGGGATGGTGAGACCTGGCCGAATCGTGCAATTTGCAGCACAAGGCTTTGTTGTCTTTGCTCCCTTTTACCGAGGGAATCAAGGAGGAGAAGGAAACGAGGATTTTGCCGGAGAGGATCGGAAAGATGCATTCGCTGCATTTCAGCTGTTGAAGCATCACAAAAAGGTAAAGCGGGATCGTATTCATATCTTTGGTTTTTCGCGCGGCGGTATTATGGGCATTTGGACTGCTGTTGAAATGAAACAGGAGGCTGCTTCCTTTGTAACATGGGGAGGTGTAAGTGATATGAAGCTCACCTATGAAGAGCGTGTCGATATGAGAAGAATGATGAAGCGCGTGATTGGCGGTCCGCCGCATAAGGTACCTGAGGCATATGAGGACAGAACACCTTTGAATGTTGTGGATCAAATGGAAGCGCCTGTTTTAATCATCCATGGAGAGCAGGATCAGAATGTATCCATTGAGCATGCGTATTTATTAGAAGAAGCGCTTCGCAAGCACGGGAAGTCTGTGGAAACATGGTATTTTCACGGCTACAATCATTATTTCCCGCCTCAGCATAATCGAGAGATTGTCAGAAGGCTGACGACATGGATGCACAGCCGAAAAAGCGGAAATGTGGTAAAATAAACGGGATAACGAATATAGAAAGTAGGGGGATTTTCATTATGGGAATGCCTGTTGAATTTAATACAATGATTGTCACAAAAGGAAATGAGACAAGAATTGAAGAAAATGTGTTTGAGCTCATGAAGGAAGGGTACCGCATTTATCCATTAAATATTCCGCTTGAGGTGCGCAAAACGAAAGACGGAGAAAAAACAGGGACAGCACATGTTGAAAAGCTGGAACTGACAGACAATGTTACGAAGGTGACTTACCGCCTTGTGTCATTGCATTCAACGAACTAAAAAAAGCTGAAGGGTATATTCCCTCAGCTTTCGTCTTTTTATACGAGTGGTCCGCCTTTTGCTTCAATGTCACTTGCCGCATGGCTGAATTTTCTGAAGTTCTTTTTAAATTCATTGGCAAGGAAGTGTGCTTTTTCTTGATAAGCATTTTGGTCTTCCCACGTTTTAGCAGGTTGAAGTACTTCATCTGGTACACCTGGAATATGAAGTGGAATGTGTAATCCAAAGATGTCGTCAGTAATCATTTCGGCATTGTCAAGGTCACCTTCGATCGCTGCTTGCACCATTGCTCTTGTATGAGCAAGATTCATTCGTTTGCCCGTACCATAGCCGCCGCCAGTCCAGCCTGTATTCACAAGGAATACTTTTGCACCGTGCTCATCAATTTTTTTGCCAAGCATTTCAGCATAGACGTGAGCTGGAAGTGGCAAGAATGGTGAACCGAAGCAAGTAGAGAATGTTGTTTCTGGTGACGTTACACCGCGCTCAGTTCCTGCTAATTTACTTGTGTAACCGCTCAAGAAATGGTACATCGCCTGTTCTTTTGTTAAACGGCTGATTGGAGGTAAAACGCCAAATGCATCAGCTGTTAAGAAGACAATAGCAGATGGATGACCTGCGATACTTGGTTTCACGATGTTATCAATCATTTCGATTGGGTAAGCAGCCCGTGTATTTTCAGTAAAGAATGTATCATCATAATCCGCTTCACGAGTTTCTTCATCAAGCACAACATTTTCTAGCACTGATCCGAAGCTGATGGCTTTGTAGATTTGTGGTTCTTTTTCTTCACTTAAGTTCACACATTTCGCATAGCATCCGCCCTCGATATTGAAGACACCTGTGCCAGACCATCCGTGTTCATCGTCTCCGATCAGCTTGCGGCTTGCGCTTGCAGAAAGCGTCGTTTTCCCAGTCCCTGAAAGGCCGAAGAATAATGCGACATCGCCTTCTTGACCAACGTTTGCTGAGCAGTGCATCGATAAAATATCTTGCTCAGGCAGCAGGTAGTTCATGACAGAGAAAATCGATTTCTTCATCTCTCCTGCATACTCTGTTCCACCAATGAGAATCGTCCGTTTTTCAAAAGAAACGATAATGAATGTTTCAGAGTTTGTTCCATCTGTTTCAGGATCTGCTTTAAAGTGAGGTGCAGATAAGATGGTGAAAGGTTTTTCGTTAGATGATGGCGTTGACCCGTCAGGTCTGATGAATAGCTGCTTTGCAAAGAGATTGTGCCATGCAAATTCGTTTACAACTGTAATCGGCATACGGTATCTTTCGTCAGCGCCGGCAAACCCTTCAAAGACAAATAGTTCATCACGTTCTTTTAAGTATGAGACAACCTTTGTATATAAACGATCAAATGCGTCTTTAGAGATCGGCTGGTTTACATGACCCCAATCGATTTTATGCTCAGAGCTTTCTTCTTTGACGATAAATTTATCTTTAGGCGAACGTCCAGTGTAAGCACCAGTTGTGGCGCGGACAGCTCCTGTTGATGTTAAAACGCCTTCATTACGTGCCAAAATCTTTTCAACAAGTTTCGGAACAGATAAATTTTGGTGCGTATTTTCTAATGAGAGCAATGACTGCAAATCTTCTTTTAAATCCACTGAGTTCATAAAAAAACCCTTCCTTTACCGTTGAATTTGTTTGTTTCGATTAGTATAACACATTGATAATAATAGTCTATACTATTTAAATATTTTTGTGTGTGTTTTTTCATTTCTGCTATGAAAATATGCTTTTTGGTGATGCTAATTGTGAGGTAAAAAAAGAGGAGAGATAATTCCTATGAAGCATTGACATGACGCAAGGGTTTAAGATAAGATATCTTATTGAACGGATACTCTTATCCCGAGTTGGTGGAGGGACAGGCCCGATGAAGCCCAGCAACCGGTTTCTTATGAAAAAGGCATGAACATGCTGAGAAACCAAGGTGCTAACCTGATGCAAGGTACAAGAACACCTTGAGCGATAAGAGTGAAAGGCATGCGATCTCAGACCCTTTCCTCGAAATGAAGGAAATGGTTTTTTTATTTTTGGGATATCATATGAACAAATTGCCAATAACATCTCTAATATAAACGTTTTCATATAAGAGGGAACGAGTTCCGTATCATATTGGAGGCCTCATCTTGGGATGATGTGGCCTTGTACAGGAGGAAATAGCCATTATGAGTCAAAATCGTCGTTTATTTACTTCAGAATCAGTGACAGAAGGACATCCGGATAAAATCTGTGATCAAATTTCAGACAGCATTTTGGATGAAATTTTAAAGAAAGATCCAAATGCACGTGTTGCCTGTGAGACCTCTGTAACAACCGGTCTCGTATTAGTAAGCGGTGAGATTACAACGTCTACTTATGTCGATATTCCAAAGACGGTACGTGACACGATTAAGGAAATTGGCTACACACGTGCGAAATATGGTTTTGATGCGGAAACATGTGCTGTGCTAACATCAATTGATGAACAGTCTGCTGATATTGCGCAAGGTGTAGACAAAGCGCTTGAAGCACGTGAAGGAACAATGACTGAAGAAGAAATTGATGCGATTGGTGCAGGTGACCAAGGGCTTATGTTTGGTTTTGCAAACAACGAAACAGAAGAGCTGATGCCGCTGCCGATTTCACTAGCGCATAAATTATCTCGTCGTTTAACAGAAGTACGCAAGGATCAAACACTTGCATACCTTCGCCCAGATGGAAAAACACAAGTAACAGTTGAATATGATGAACAAAACAAACCAGTTCGTATTGACACAGTGGTTATTTCCACGCAGCATGCACCAGAAGTGACGCTTGAACAAATTCAAAGCGATTTAAAAGAGCATGTCATCCACCCTGTGGTTCCAAGTGAACTGATTGATGAAGAGACAAAATACTTTATTAACCCAACAGGCCGTTTTGTCATCGGTGGACCTCAAGGGGATGCTGGTTTAACTGGACGTAAAATCATCGTTGATACGTATGGCGGCTACGCTCGTCATGGCGGCGGTGCTTTCTCTGGTAAGGACGCAACAAAGGTTGACCGTTCTGCGGCATATGCTGCTCGTTACGTAGCGAAAAACATCGTAGCAGCTGGCCTTGCAGATTCTTGTGAAGTGCAACTTGCTTATGCAATTGGTGTTGCACAGCCTGTATCGATTTCAATTGATACATTCGGAACAGGAAAAGCTTCTGAAGAAAAATTAATTGAAGTGGTTCGTGCGAACTTTGATCTACGTCCGGCTGGCATTATTAAAATGCTCGATCTGCGTCGTCCGATCTATAAACAAACAGCTGCATACGGACATTTTGGCCGTCACGATTTAGATCTCCCATGGGAAAAAACGGATAAAGCCGACACGCTTCGCAAGGAAGCATTAGGACAATAACAACATATAAAACCGCTTATTTTAAGCGGTTTTCCTTTTGATTAAAAAAAATTCTATAAAAAGCGTAAAAATGTGAAACGAAATCGGACAAAATACTGTCTAATTATAGGTCTACTTTTAGAAATAACATAACGTGGAGGCAATAATATGTGTGGGTTTGTTGGTGTATTTAATCACCGTCCATTGTCCGAAACTACTGAGCAGGAAGAGTTAATTAAACAAATGAATCGTCTCATCGTTCATCGTGGTCCGGATGATGAGGGGTACTTCCATGATGAGCATGTAGGATTTGGATTTAGACGTTTAAGTATTATAGATGTTGAACATGGAAAGCAGCCGCTTTCTTATGAAGATGAGAAATATTGGATTATTTTCAACGGAGAAATTTATAACTATGTGGAGCTGAAGGAAGAGCTTGTGAAAAAGGGCTATACGTTCAGCACAGATTCTGATACGGAAGTACTTCTTGCCACATATCGTCACTATAAAGAAGAAGCAGCTTCAAAGCTTCGCGGCATGTTTGCCTTTTTAATTTGGGATAAAGAAGCGCAGTTATTATATGGCGCAAGAGATCCTTTTGGCATCAAACCGCTTTATTTTACACAAATGGATGAGCAAGTGTACTTTGCTTCTGAACGCAAAAGCTTAATGGCTGTAAATGAGAACATTTTATTTGATGAGACCTCTCTGCAGCAATACATGTCTTTCCAATTCGTTCCTGAGCCAAATACACTTGATCAAAAGGTGCACAAGGTGGAGCCGGGTCATCAGTTTACACTTCGCCCGGGCAAGGAGATAGAATTTAAGACTTACTGGAAGGTTCAATTCAAGCCTGAACAAACACAAGAACAGAAATTAATAGAAGAAGTGCGCGATGCAATCTATGATTCTGTGAAAGTTCACATGAGAAGTGATGTGCCTGTTGGTTCATTCCTTTCTGGCGGTATTGATTCTTCTTTCATCGTGTCTGTTGCAAAGGAATTTCACCCTGAGCTGAAGACGTTCTCTGTTGGCTTCGAGCAGGATGGTTTTAGTGAAGTGGATGTGGCAAAGGAAACAGCTGATAAGCTAGGCTTACAAAACTTTAGTGCCGTCATTTCCCCTGAGGAATATATGAACGAGCTTCCGAAGATTGTTTGGCATTTAGATGATCCTTTAGCTGATCCGGCGGCGATTCCACTTTATTTCGTCGCAAAAGAAGCGAAGAAACAAGTCACAGTTGTTCTTTCTGGTGAGGGAGCGGACGAGCTGTTCGGTGGATATAATATTTACCGCGAGCCTCTTTCTCTAAAGCCATTTGAATCTGTTCCATCTATGTTGAAAAAGCTTCTTCTTCGTCTGGCACGTTTAATGCCAGAAGGAATGAAAGGGAAAAGCTTTATCGTTCGCGGCTGTACGCCGTTAGAGGAACGCTATATCGGCAATGCGAAAATCTTTGAAGAGCCAGTGAAGAAAAACCTCTTAAAGCAGTATGATCCGAACATCACGTATCGTGACGTGACGAAAACATACTTCGAGGAAAGTGCAGGCTACAGTGATATTAATAAAATGCAATATGTTGATATTCATACGTGGATGCGCGGAGACATCTTGCTTAAAGCAGATAAGATGACAATGGCGAACTCTCTTGAGCTTCGTGTTCCATTCCTTGACAAGGTCGTATTTGAAGCGGCTTCTAAAATTCCAGAAGAGCTGAAAACAAAAGATGGCACAACGAAATACTTATTGCGTAAAGCAGCAGAAGGCATTGTGCCTGACCATGTGTTAAACCGCAAAAAGCTAGGTTTCCCTGTGCCAATTCGTCATTGGCTGAAAAATGAGATGAACGCTTGGGCGAAAGATATCATTAAAAACAGTCAAACAGACGAATACATTAACAAGCAATATGTTCTTGATTTATTAAATGAACATTGTGCTGGTAAAGCAGATCATAGCCGTAAGATTTGGACAGTCCTGATCTTTATGATCTGGCACAGCATTTATGTGGAGCGCAGTATTGATCCAGAGCAGTTGAATCACCAACCAAAAGAAGTCATCTTTAGTTAATGAAAAAAGGTTTTCAGCTTTGTGCTGAAAACCTTTTTTGTCATGATAGAAAGTAGTGGAAAAGGGTAAAATAACAAGCGGTTCATAGTTATTGCTTAATATCCTGAAAAAAACATGATAAAGTGAAGATACACGTATGATGTTAACGGGATAAAAGGGAACGATAGTATTGTCCTTTTTCTACATATTCTCTGCGGATCCGGTCCATGTCTTGGATATCTTCATCTGTTAACAGTCGAACCACTTTGGCTGGACGGCCAAAAGCGAGTGATCCTTTTGGGATGACCTTTCCTTGAGGGACAAGACTTCCTGCACCGATAAAGGCACCTTCGCCAATTTCCGCACCATCGAGAATGATGGACCCCATGCCAATGAGGGCATTTTTTCGAATGATTGAGCTATGTAACGTGACTTGGTGTCCAATGGTAGCACCATCTTCAATAAGAAGTGTTTTTCCAGGACTTTGATGCAGGCAGGATAAGTCTTGAATGTTGACGTTTTTTCCAATTCTCACTGGAGCGACATCGCCTCTGATGACGGTTTGGAACCAAACGCTCGAATATTCTCCAATCGTGACATCGCCAGTAATGGTGGCGTTATCTGCAACAAAGACCGATTCATGAATCTCAGGTGTAAACTGATGATATGGATAAATCACTTTTTCGACTTCCTTTCTTAATACAACATTTGTGAGGTGTTTACTTTGTGGACTTGGCATGCTGAAAGACCAGTTGGTACAATTGTGATTGTACATGGTGCTAGTGAATATCATGGCCGGTATAAATGGCTGATCGAAATGTGGCGAACTTCAGGCTATCACGTCATCATGGGTGACCTGCCTGGGCAAGGGACATCAACACGTGCGCGCGGCCACATCCGCTCTTTTCAAGAATACATTGATACAGTTGATGAATGGATCGAACATGCGAAGTCATTCAGGCTTCCTACATTTTTACTTGGGCACAGCATGGGTGGACTCATTTCAATTGAGTGGGTCAAGCAGTACACCCATACGAAGATTGATGGCCTTATTTTATCATCACCTTGTTTAGGTCTGCAATTTAAACCGAAGAAGCTGATGGATTTTGCGTCAAAAGGTCTAAATATGCTTGCTCCGTCTTTTAAAGTAGAGTCCGGGCTGTCTATTGAACTTGCCACACGAAATCAGGCCGTTATTGAGGCAGATTCAAATGATTCACTTTATGTGACAAAGGTGTCTGTTCGCTGGTATCGAGAGCTGATCAAAAATATCGATGCGGCAATGCAGCCAACGAATGTCTTTCGGTCGATTCCGCTCCTCTTAATGCAGGCGGGCGATGACAAGATCGTAGATAAAACGAGAGTGATCAAATGGTTCAATGGCATTGAATCATACAATAAATCATACCGTGAATGGGAAGAGCTGTATCACGAAATTTTTAATGAACCGGAAAGAGAAGATGTGTTTAGGGCGGCAAGAGCCTTTACAGATCAGTATATTTGATTGTGAGCTTAAGTTGGGGGTGGATTGATTTGTCAGTACCAGAGCGTCCTTTTGCACTGATGACGAAGGTATATAAAGATATTTTTCCGCTTGTTCATCAGGAGCTGAAAAAGTGGCGGGCTCATGCGGAAATGATTGAAAATGAAGAACTGAGAACGCAAGCGCTAGCGAGCATATCCAGTAAAACCTTTCACTGTGAAGGCGGAGGAATTTTATCTCTTTTAGCAGGTGAAGCGAAAGAAACGTGTATTGAATTCATTGTGGCGTATCAAACCATCAGTGATTACTTAGATAACCTATGTGACCGCAGTACGTCGCTTGATCCAAAAGATTTTCATATGCTGCATCAAGCGATGAGAGATGCGCTTAATATTCAAGCTGAGCTCAAGCCATATTATCAATTCCGTGATGATCAAGAGGATCATGGGTATTTACATGCGCTTGTCCGCACATGTCAAGACGTGCTGTCACGCCTAGAGCATTATCCGGTCATTCAGCCGTATTTACACACGCTGTGTGATTATTATAGTGATTTGCAAGTACATAAGCACGTGGTTCCACATGAACGTGTGCCTCGATTAGAGTCATGGTTTCGCCAATATGAAAAGGATTTGCCGAAGATGGAATGGTACGAGTTTTCAGCATGTGCAGGATCAACGTTAGGCATTTTTTGTCTTGTGGCGTATGCACTTCAGCCTGATTTTACAGAAAAGCAGGCGAAGCAAATTTACGAAAGCTATTTCCCTTATATCCAAGGTCTGCACATTTTACTGGATTACTTAATTGATCAAGAAGAGGACCGCCTTGGGGGCGATCTGAATTTTTGCTCATACTATGACTCTCATCATGAGATGATGGAAAGACTTCAGCATTTTATCGAAAAAGCGGATGAGCAGCTGAAAGGCATCCCGCACGAAAATTTTCACAAGCTGATTAACAGAGGGTTACTGGCGGTCTATTTGTCCGATGAAAAAGTGACAGCCCAAAAAGAGATGAACAAGCTGGCAAAAAGGCTGATCAAATCAAGCGGGAAAACGTCGTTCTTTTTCTATATCAATGGAAGAGCCTATCGGACCTATCAGAAAATGCCTTGGATGAAATCTTCATAAAAAAGCTCAAATCCATTAGGATTTGAGCTTTTTTTCAATCGCTACCACAAAGGGTGGGTCGTTATGAATATTCATGTATTGATAAGACAAGACTTGTACTTCTTCATGATGAAGAGACCTGCAATAATCAAGAAGCACTTCTTTTTCTTTTTTTCCTTCGGGATGACCGTGGTAAATGACAAGAACGATCAGACCTCCGGGCTTTAGCCAGTCAATAAGCTGTTTGATCGCTTCAATGGTCGTATGAGCATGAGTGGTGACGGTTTTATCGCCTCCGGGCAGGTATCCAAGGTTAAAGACTGCACCAGATATGTGCCCGTAAACATCCGTTGGTAAGTGATTAGCCAGTTTTTCATGTCCATCGTGGATCAGGTGAACGTAAGGATATTGCTCACCAAGCCTTTTGCTTGTTTGCTTTAAGGCCTCCTCCTGAACGTCGAATGCAAAAACTTGTCCTTCTTTTCCTACAAGATCAGCTAAATAGAGTGTATCGTGGCCATTTCCCATCGTTGCATCAATGACGATATCGCCTTTTTTACAAGCACGTTCTAACAGCTCTTTACTAAAAGGGAGCATGCGCTTTAAAATCATTTGGCCGCTTCTTCCAATCTGACGAAACGTTTGCCTTGATAGCTGTTTCGTCTTTCAAGCTCAGCATTAATGGCATTCAGTACTTCCCACTTATTTACACTCCACATCGGACCAACCATTAATTCAATTGGACCATCGCCTGTAATACGATGAATAATCATTTCTGGCGGAAGGATCTCAAGTTGATCACAAACAAGCTGAACATATTCCTCCTGGCTTAAAAACTCAAGCTTGCCTTTTTCGTATTGCTTGACCATTGGGGTTCCTTTTAAAAGGTGAAGCAAATGAATTTTGATTCCTTGTACATCTAGATCAGCGACAGCCTTGGCTGTTTCCATCATCATGTCCCGGTTTTCAAGAGGCAATCCGTTAATGATATGCGAGCAGACACGAATTCCGTGTTTTCGCAGTTTTTCTACACCTTCTACGTAGCATTCATAGTCATGGGCACGGTTGATAAGCATAGCTGTCCGTTCGTGTACGGTTTGAAGGCCAAGCTCTACCCACAGATAAGTGCGCTCGTTTAATTCAGCTAAATACTCCACAACGTCATCTGGCAGACAGTCAGGTCTTGTCGCAATAGATAAACCAACCACACCATCCAGGTTCATGACGGTTTCGTATTTTTCTTTTAAGACAGGAAGCGGCGCATGTGTATTTGTATACGCCTGGAAATACGCCATGTATTTTCCGTCTTTCCATTTTGTGTGCATCCGGTCTTTGATTTCATTAAATTGAGTGATGAGATCATCAGCCCGGTTTCCTGCAAAATCACCAGACCCAGCGGCACTGCAAAATGTACAGCCTCCGTGGGCTACAGTACCATCACGGTTTGGGCAATCAAAGCCACCATCTAAGGCGACTTTAAACACTTTATGACCAAAGTGCTCGCGCAAATGATAATTCCACGTGTGATAACGTTTTTCGCTGTTTGAATATAAAAAAGGGTTATGCTGATCCAAGTCAGTAACCTCCTTGCATAATAATAGGCATCCTAAAAGTTTAACAAAAATCACGAAGGAGGACAATTGAATCTGTCCAACATTTTCTTTAGTGAAAAAGCTTTACCTGGGCAAAATAGGCGGGAGCGATGATGAAATGGAGGGAATGCAAGATGGCAACAAGAAAGTCGATCGATGAATTTATGCAAAAAAGTACTGAAACCCTTGAGTTTGCAAGTGAACAATTTGATTTAAGCTCACGCCAAGAGCATTATAATGAGGACGAATTTTCAAAAGCGCAGCTTATGCTTGAGGAAGCGGTAAATGAATTAGAAAAATTAAAAGATGTAGCCAATGAACAACAAAGAGAGCGATTAGACAGGGCGCGTGTTCAAATTCAAAGTTTGCAAAATCAAATGATTTTAGGTATTTCATACGATAACGAATGATGAACAGATCCTTTTTTTAAGGGTCTGTTTTTTATTTTTTTGAAAAGCTATTGACTTTTCAGTCGGGTGTCTATATTGTGTTAATTGTACTATATCAACTAATACACTACAGACACATAAAAGTGAAGAAAGGTGTTCAACCATGAAAAAAGAAAAAAAACCAATCAATTTGAAGTGGATGGTGCTGGCTGTTGCGTTAGCATGTACATTTTTTTTCGTTCTCGTTTTCATTGGTTTTGAAGTTCAAAAAGATTTTATACCCAATTCGGTCCCTTTAATGCAAGGACATGATCAAGCGATAGGACTGCAAAAGCATGAATGAGAAAAGAGGGAGCCATCATGATTCAAATAGATCCAAGAAGCGCTGCGCCAATATATGAACAAATCATTGAGCAGTTGAAAATTTTGTGCCTAAAAGGTGTGATGAAACCTGGCGACAAACTGCCTTCTGTAAGAGAGCTGGCCACCATCATCATCGCCAACCCAAACACCGTCAGCAAAGCGTATAAAGAGCTTGAGCGGGAAGGGATTATTGAAACACTAAGAGGCCGCGGTACGTATGTAACAGAAGGTGCCCAATTAAAGCTGAATGAAGGGAAGGTGCTCGAGATGAAGGAGCAATTAAAACAACTCATCATAGAAGCTCATTATGCCGGTATTGACATTCATCAACTCAAAGAATGGCTAGAAGAGATCGGCTCAAGTCTAAAAGGAGGAAAACAAGTTGATTGAGGTCAGAAATGTATCGAAGAAATTAAATGGCCGCGAAGTACTCAGTGACGTTTCCTTCAAGATAGGCGAAGGAGAGATCTTCGGTCTGCTTGGCCGGAATGGCTCAGGAAAAACAACACTTCTCAGATTGATTCAGCAAATTCTTCTTCCGGATGAAGGAGAGATTTATTTTAAAGACGTACTGGTGAAAGAACATCCCTTAGTCAAGCAAAATATTGTATATATGCCGGTCGTGAACCCTTACTTTGACAGGTACAATTACGGACAGCTAGTACAGCTGTTAAAGCAAATTTATCCGAAGTTTGACGTGACATATGCCAATGAGCTGGTGAACCGTTATGAGATTCCGGAAAAAGTGAAATATCGTGAATTGTCGACAGGTTTAAAGAAACAGCTGTCATTAATTTTAAGCTTTGCCATCAAACCAGCGGTCATTTTGTTAGATGAGCCGACAGATGGGATTGATGCGGTCACTAGAAACGACGTTCTTCAGCTGATGATTGATGAGGTGGCAGAACGACAAACGACGATTTTAATTACCTCTCACCGCTTAGAGGATATTGAGCGTATGTGTAATCGAATTGGATTTTTAGAAGGCAATCAACTCACAAGTGTCATGGATTTAGATGAATTAAAGAATGACTATGTCAAAATCCAAATGGCATTTGAAGAAGATATGAATTTAAGTATTAGAAAAAAAGGCGTCTCCATTTTAGATCAAGCAGGTGTTTTCTATACAGCGCTTGTGCTCAAAACAGATGTAGAGGCAAAAGAGTATTTGAAATCATTACAGCCAAAAGTATGGCATGAACTGCCTGTGAATTTAGAAGAAGTATTCATTGCGAAGTTTGGAGGGAAACGCAGATGGTAAAGCGGCAATTATTATTTAAGGAATGGAAGCAATCAGAGCTGACATTTATTTTAGTGATGCTTGTTGCAGTGTTTGCGACGCCCTTATCCTTTTTAATGGGATACTCATCCTTTCATACTTGTTTAAATGATCCGACGTGTACAACAGTAGATAATTATTTTTACTATGATTTTGGTTCAGACATTTTTATAACCCTTTCCTGGACGATGGGTTTGTTTTTTGCGGTTATTCAGCTGGGATATGAAAGAAATAAAGGACAAATGGATTTCACTTTATCCTTGCCGTTTAGCAGAAGTACCATCTATCATACAAAGTTTTTTCTGGGTGCCGGGATTATCGCGTTCATTCATATATTCTCATATGTCTTAACTTACTTTCTCATATTAGGCATCCAACCAAAGGAGACATTCGGGTTTAATAGCGGGTATTTCATTGCACTTGTTTCGTCCTTGATGATTTATAGTTTGTGTTTCGCAGCAGGTACTTTAACAGGAAGCGCGATTAGTCAAGCAATTGTCACGTTCAGTACAACTATTTTACCCTATTTATTAATTGCGCTTCCGATGTATCATTTAGACTTTATTTTGAAAACAAATAGAAATTGGGTTGATGAAAGCTTTGACCACTTTATTATGCCAATCTCTCCAATTACTTATATAACTGACCGTTTTCAATATCGAGATCCAAGTGATTATCCAATTTGGTTCACTAGTGAAGAATTCATCGTGCCAATTGTTATGATGATTGTATTTTATCTCATTGGTCTGTTTAGTTTTATGAAACACCCAATTGAACGAAATGGCCGCTTCTTTCTTTACTCAAAAATGGATAGACCGATTCAAATTATGGTGATTGTCTTTGGTGTTCTGGGGTTTGGCTGGGTTGGATTTTCGTCAGATAATTCAATGTTTGGTTATATCGCTGGCATGTTAATCGGTGGAGCTGTAGGCGCACTGACAAGTTATTTCTTGATATATCGAAAAAGATAAACAGAGAGAGTAGGGGAGTAGAGATGATTCAGATTCAAGCGTTAGATCATATGTTTAAAATTGGTAAGAAGGGCAGAGAAAACGAAATTCCTGTGCTCAAAGGCATTGACCTATCCATCAAAAGAGGCGACATTGCTTGTATCGTCGGACGAAGTGGCTCGGGGAAATCTACCTTATTAAATTTAATTTCAGGATATATTACGCCAACGAGCGGACAAATTGTCATCGATGGAACCAATGTGACTGGCTTTAATGAAAAAGAATGGGCGGACTTTCGTTTAGATCATTTTGGCTTTATCTTTCAAAGCTTTCAATTGATCGGGAGCTTAACAACGTTTGAGAATGTTGAACTTCCGCTCACTTTAAAAGGTGTGAAGCCTTCTGAACGTAAGGTGAAAGTAAAAGAAATGCTCAAACGAGTAGGCCTTGAGCATCATGCAGGACATTATCCAAATGAGCTGTCAGGTGGACAGCAGCAGCGTGTGAGTATTGCAAGAGCTTTGATTTTAAATCCATCTATTATTTTAGCCGATGAACCAACAGGCAGTTTGGATTCAGAAACCGAAGGAGAAATTCTAGCCTTTATCCAGCAGCTCAATCGTGAAAAAGGAATTACATTTGTCATCATTACACATGACGATGAAGTCGCTTCAATCGCAGACACAACGTTCCAGCTTCATGATGGTGTATTAAAGAAAGGGGAACAGTCCATTGAAATTTAGAGATCAGGTCAAATTCATTAGAAGAAACATGAAGAAAAATAGATTGCGTGTGTTTATGACCATTCTTGCGACCACAATGGCATGCTCTTTCTTAATCGTTCTAGCGTCTGTCGGTTTTGGTCTGCAAAAATCGGCTCAAGATGAAATCATGAAGCAGCAAATCATCACAGAAATTAAAGTGTTAGGTAAAGAAAAAGGAGACGTCAAGGTTGATGATTTAAAGAAATATGATCATGTGAAATCTGTTGTCTCAAGAACGTCTCTCAATCCATTGTTAAATGTTGAGCTCGATGACCGCTCAAGTGAAACGCAGGTTGCTCTGACGGATATGAAGGAAGAAAAAGAAGCAGGGCTTGAGCTAGACAGAGGAAAAGTCCCAACATCAGCGAACGAAATTGTGGTCGGGTATCATATGGCAGAACAACTGTGGACGGAAAAAGAACGCAAAGACTACGAAAAAGAAGTAAATCAGACGTCAAATGGTGAAGAATCACCGAAAGAGCCAAAGGGCTATACGAAGGATATTGTAAATAAAGTCATTCAAATCAAGGTGCCAAAACTAAATGAAGAAAATGAAGTCGTCAAAGAAAAAACATTTGATTTCCGTGTAGTAGGCGTAATGAAAAAGCCGAATTTGGAGTGGCAGCAGGATCATAAAATTCTCATTCCGAATGCTTATGAAAAAGAATTTGGTCAAATGCTGGATATGTCTCCTGAAGCCGGCAATGTCGACAAAATGACCTCTGTCTATGCAGACAAATTCGACAATGTCGGTGCGCTCACGAATAAGCTGACAGATGAGGGCTACCAAGTCATCTCTGTGACGAACCAGCTCGAAGGAATGGATATGTTCTTTACGGTCTTCAAAATTGGACTCATTTTTGTCGGATGTATTGCGGTCATTATTTCTGCAATTGGTATTTTCAATACGATGACAATGGCGGTAACAGAGCGAACACAAGAGATTGGTATTATGAAAGCCATTGGCGCGAATCCATCCATTATCAAGCGAATGTTTCTCATGGAGAGTGCTTATATTGGGGTGATTGGATCGATCATCGGTATTATCATCTCGTATATCATTAGTTTTGCCGTCAATTTAATTATTCCATCCATTTTGTCTTCCATGTCTGAGGGAGGGTCAAGTGATCAATTCTCAATTACCTTCTCCTATATTCCGCTAAGTCTTGTGATCACAGCGACAGTGATTAGCGCAGGGGTAGCGATTATATCTGGACTCAACCCAGCACGTAAGGCAACGAAAACGAATGTATTAACCGCATTAAGAAGAGAAATTTAAAAAGAACCTCCTGTTCCCTAGCGGGCTGACAGGAGGTTTTTGATCGTGAAGCATAGCTATTGCTTAGGTGCCCTGTACCCTGCTCGCTCTGCCTCTTCTACGGAGCAGAACAGTTCGGTTACATTTTTTGTTCGTGAGTAGTATCTGCTGCCCGGTGTATGATAAATGCCATTCACACTCCCTTTGATGTTACAGGCGGCCGATTCTTTTTTTGTTTCCTTTTGTGACTCATGCCCGCCCGTATTCGTTCCCTCATCCTTAGGAGCGGAGCGCTGGACGGTTGAGGATTGAGTTTCATTATTTTTTTTCTTGTTTTCTTTTTTGAGTGTTTCGTTGCTAGAGGTCAGCTTGTCTATTTTCTCTTCAAGCTCTTGAATGGTCTCCTCTTGCTGTTTGACTGTTTCTTTTTCTGAGGTGATGTTTTCTAGCTTTTTTGACAGTTTTTCTTTTTCTTTTGTCGCGTCTTCTAATGAGGATGTAAGCGCCTCTTTGTCTTCCTTCAGGCGAGAATTTTCAGATGCTAATTGTTTTTGATCCTTTAACAGCTGTTCGGAAGTTGAATCTGTTTGTGCCTTAGGAGCATCTACGGCCACAAACGGTAACGACATGATGGAGAAAACGAGACCAATGATCAAAAAAGGATAAAAGAGTCCCTTTGAAAAAATCCTTTGGTTCTGGTGTTTGAATAAGAAGAAATTAGCGGCATATCCTATGGCGAAACAAAAGCATAAAAGACCTATGATGAGTAAAAAGATCATCTAGCAGCCCCCCTAAATCTCTATTTACACCTATCATACCTCATTTTTCCATTTTGTAGAGTGATTCAAATAAAAAACTGTTACACAGGGTTTTCAGCGTGAAGACAAACCCTCACATTCGCTCCGCTTCAGTGCTCGATCTTCCTAGACTTCAAAGGTTTTCAAATCACGCTAAAAAAAGACAAAGGGCTAAAATAAGCATCATTTTAGCCCTTTGTCTATATGTTAAAAACCCTGTTTACACAGGGTTTTCAGCTAATTGCAATCCTTTAATAGCTTCTTTTACCGTCAAATATGTGATGGTATGTTGGAAATCTGTATCCAAGTCTTTCATTTTCATCGCAAGCTGTGGTTTGATCCCTGTGATGATCAGTTCGGTTCCAGTTAAACTGAGAAGATGATGCAGCTTGAAAATGCGTCCTGCAACGGAATCATCGAGATCGATTAAGCCAGAAAGATCGACAATTAAATAATCATCCTTTGAATCATCTAATATACAAGTTAACTTCGCAACAATGGCATCAAAGCGTTCTTCAGATAGTTTTCCAATGAGTGGTAGAGCAGATACACCATTTTTGATTGGGACGATTGGCGTCGAAAGAGAGGTGACTTCCTGTAAGGAATCTTCTAGGAGCTGTTCATATTCTTTCTGTTTCGTAATATCCTTTTGAAAGCCAATGAAAAATGTTTTGTCATCTTGTTCAATGTATAAAGGATCTATATTGAGTTCATTCCAAAAAAAAGTGCCGTCTTTTTTATAATTTTTTAGCTGTGTGGTAATAGGTGTTTTATTCTGTATTCCATGACGTATTAAATCAAGCTGTTCTTGATCTGTGTCTTTTCCTTGGAGGAATCGACAATTACGCCCAAGAATCTCATCTGGTTTGTATCCAGTCATTTGTGTAAAGCCATGATTCACATAAACGATAGGGTTATCCTCTAAAGAAGGGTCTGTAATGATAACACCAATTCGCGCATGATCTAGCGCTTTTTTTATGAGTTCCTGCTGTTTTTGCAAGCCGAAGATGTTCGTGCTGACCATATTACCCTCCTTTGCTGCTGCTATCAGACATTTAAAATGGTTTCTTTTCAACCAAAATAATTCTTTATAAACGTAACATAACATATGTTCTGTTTCAATGATTGCAAACGCTTTGTTAAATTTGTCATCATAGTTTGTCCTCCATTAGAATAGAATAAGTAAGGAGACTTTTCTTTAGAAAAAAAGGAATCAATTGCTCACCATTCATAAAATGACAAAAATAGTTAATATGGATCAGGCAAAAATGATTCCAATGCATCAAGATTGTTTTTGGGTTATTCACATATAATGGAAGAAACAAGCTTTTTTTCTTCGTTAGAGAGAATAGACCTTTTACATGGATTATGACGGAACAGCAGAATGGCATTACAGGGGGCTGGACAGCCTGAAGTCGCTTTACTATTCTAAGGGCTTTAGGAAGGTGATGAAAATGCTGCAACAAGTCATTATTGCTTGCGCCATTGGAGGGGTCATGGGCATTCTCGGTCACGTAAAGAAAAAAGGCAGGCTAGAGAAGCCCAGAATGACAAAAAAGTTTATTTACCTAGGGTTTATTGAAGATTGGCTCGTTGGGATGATTGCTGCTACACTGCTTGTCTTATCCTCAAATCCCGATTCTAGTCTGCACTTGGTCATCTTATCAATTATTTCAGGTTACGGAGGAGAAGCAGTTCTGCGAAGCTTCGATTTTGTGAGAGAACAGCGTTCACAGGATGCAGACTCCAACCGTCATAACCGATCTCCACACGAATAATATCCTCTACTTTACCCTAGTCTAGGGTACATTCCCATTGTATACAAACCTGCTTGCACTTATGATCATAATTCTATAAAATACTACTTAGATGACGGTTACGATAAGAACAGTGAAGAGGAGTAGTAGGAAAGCAGTATTTGTCTTTAGAGAATTGACGGCTGGTGAAAGTCAATCAAATCTGCTTCTGAACTCGCCTCAGAGTTGCAGTTGTGTTAAAGCTTCTGTCGCATGTCTGCGTTAAAGATATTAAGCGAGCGTAGGAACAGCAAGTTACGCTAACAAGGGTGGTACCGCGGGAACCAAAAAATCTCTCGTCCCTTTCCAGGGATGAGGGTTTTTTGTTGATTTTAGAAAAATCTGAATTCTTGCAGTGGTCATCTGAGCAGATAAAGCCGTACATATTTAAAGGAGGTTTTCATATTGAGTTTTCAGCATCGGGAAATTGAAAAGAAGTGGCAGGATTATTGGCTGACACATAAAACATTCGCCACATCTGACTCGGAAGGTAAACCAAAGTTTTATGCGCTTGATATGTTTCCATATCCATCAGGAGCAGGGCTTCATGTTGGGCATCCTGAGGGCTACACAGCAACGGATATTTTATCACGTATGAAACGTATGCAGGGATATGATGTTCTTCATCCAATGGGATGGGATGCCTTTGGTCTTCCAGCGGAGCAGTATGC
This sequence comes from Bacillus sp. MC1252, assembly GCF_056838025.1. Lineage (NCBI taxonomy): Bacteria > Bacillati > Bacillota > Bacilli > Caryophanales > Bacillaceae > Bacillus > Bacillus sp. MC1252. The sequence goes on along the minus strand of NZ_CM166369.1, from coordinate 2,685,071 downwards.
ACTGGATACAGGAAATGATCCGGCGGTCTTTACAGAAGAGAACATCAATAACTTCCGCCGCCAAATTCAATCTTTAGGATTTTCGTATGACTGGGATCGAGAAATCAACACGACAGATCCTAATTATTACAAATGGACACAATGGATTTTCTTGAAATTGTATGAAAAAGGATTGGCGTATATCGATGAAGTACCAGTGAACTGGTGCCCAGCGCTCGGCACGGTCCTTGCAAACGAAGAAGTCATTGATGGAAAAAGTGAACGCGGAGGGCATCCTGTTGAAAGACGTCCAATGAAGCAATGGATGCTGAGAATTACGGCATATGCGGACAGGCTGTTAGAAGATTTAGAAGACATTGATTGGCCTGAAAGCATCAAAGATATGCAGCGTAATTGGATCGGACGTTCTGAAGGTGCGCATGTTCACTTTGAAGTAGAAGGACATAACGAACAGTTTACCGTTTTTACAACGCGTCCTGATACACTATTTGGTGCAACGTATGCGGTGCTTGCTCCAGAACATGCACTTGTTGAGAAAATTACATCTGCCGCTCAAAAAGAAGCAGTTGAAGCATATATCAAAGAAATCCAATCTAAGAGTGATTTAGAGCGGACAGATCTTGCGAAAACGAAGACGGGCATTTTTACAGGTGCGTATGCCATCAATCCATTAAATGGTGAAAAGATGCCGATCTGGATTGCAGATTACGTGTTAGCTACTTATGGAACGGGAGCTATTATGGCGGTACCTGCCCATGATGAGCGAGATTATGAATTCGCTAAGACATTTGATCTTCCAATTAAAGAAGTTGTAGAAGGCGGAGACATTGAAAAAGAAGCTTACACAGGTGATGGAAAACACATTAACTCTGACTTCTTAAATGGCTTAGGGAAAGAAGAAGCGATTGAAAAAGCCATTGCATGGCTTGAAGAACATCAAAAAGGTGAAAAGAAAGTCACGTATCGTTTAAGAGACTGGCTATTCAGCCGTCAGCGTTACTGGGGTGAGCCAATTCCAATCATTCATTGGGAGGACGGAACATCTTCAGCTGTTTCAGAGGAAGAGCTTCCACTGATCTTGCCTAAGACGACTGAAATTAAGCCAAGTGGAACAGGTGAATCACCTTTAGCCAATATAAAAGAGTGGGTTGAGGTTATAGATCCTGTTACAGGTAAAAAAGGACGTCGTGAAACCAATACAATGCCGCAATGGGCAGGCAGCTGCTGGTACTTCTTACGTTATATTGATCCACATAACACGGAAGAGCTTGCATCTCCTGAAAAGCTAAAGAAATGGCTTCCGGTTGATGTGTATATTGGCGGCGCAGAACATGCCGTACTGCATCTTTTATATGCGCGCTTCTGGCATAAATTCTTATATGATATCGGTGTTGTCCCAACAAAAGAGCCTTTCATGAAATTGTTCAACCAAGGAATGATTCTTGGCGAGAATAATGAAAAAATGAGTAAATCAAAAGGGAACGTAGTCAACCCAGATGACATCGTAGAATCTCATGGCGCGGATACATTAAGACTTTATGAAATGTTCATGGGACCTTTAGATGCGTCAATCGCTTGGTCTGAAACAGGACTTGATGGCGCTCGCCGTTTCCTTGACCGTGTATGGCGTCTATTCACAAATGAAGATGGCTCAATCAGTGACAAAGTGACGGAGCAATCCGGCGGCGCATTAGAACGCAGCTATCATGAAACAGTGATGAAGGTGACAGATCATTATGAAGGCTTACGTTTCAATACAGGAATTTCACAATTAATGGTGTTTATCAATGATGCCTACAAGGCTGATACACTGCCGAAAGAATATGCAGAAGGCTTTGTGAAACTTCTTTCTCCAATTGCACCGCATTTAGCTGAAGAGCTTTGGAATAAACTTGGTCATGAAGGGTCGATTTCTTATGAAGCATGGCCGCAATATGACGAGTCAAAGCTTGTCGACGATGAAGTGGAAATTGTCGTACAGCTAAATGGTAAAGTGAAAGCAAAATTAACCGTTCCTGCTGACGCAACAAGGGAACAGTTAGAAAAACTTGCAAAAAATGATGCACGAGTAAAAGAACAGCTTCAAGGAAAAACCATTCGTAAAGTGATTGCGGTCCCTGGTAAGCTTGTCAATATTGTTGCGAACTAATGACTACACCCATCGGTATAAACCGGTGGGTGTTTGTTATTTCCCGGGACATAATTTTGTCGAAAACAAGGTGATTCCCCTATTGATCTCGTATTTTAAAAGTTGATTAAGAAAATGAGGAGTGACGTCAATGGAAAAGGAAAGCAAACGTGAACAACTGCTCAGTCTGTTAGGAGAGATGCCAGAACGCCATCGCGTGGAGGCTTATACGTTAAAAATTGAAGAACGTGAATCTTACTTAGTCGAAACACTCATTCTCTCTATTCATGGCGTAGAGGAAGTGCCCGCTTATTTTGTGAAGCCGAAGGATACAGTGAAAAAAAGACCGGTTGTGTTGTTCCAACATTCTCATGGCGGGAATTACATGGATGGGAAGGACGAGTTGTTAAAGGGTGCTCATTATTTGCAAGCACCTTCATACGCAAAAGAGTTCACGTCAAAAGGATATAGTGTGCTGGCAATTGACCATGCAGGCTTTGGTGAAAGAAGGGGTAGAACGGAAAGTGAAATTTTCAAAGAAATGCTTTTAACTGGAAAAGTGATGTGGGGCATGATGTTGTATGAAAGCATGTGTGCAATCGATTATTTGCTATCTCGGTCCGATGTGCTGCCAGAGCGGTTAGCCGTTTTTGGGATGTCAATGGGTGGTCTTCTTTCATGGTGGACGGCTGCGCTTGATGAGCGGGTCAGTGTGTGTATCGATCTTTGCGCACAGGTAGATCATCACACATTGATTGAAACGAACAATTTAGACCGGCACGGCTTTTACTACTATGTACCGAGCTTAGCCAAGCATTTTACAGCAGCGGATATCCAGGAAATGATTTTTCCAAGACCTCATTTAAGCTTGGTTGGAAAACTCGATCAGCTCACGCCTGCTGAAGGCGTTGGGCGAATTCAAAAGGTATTGAGTCAAACCTATCAAACTGCTTCATTGAAAGAACGGTATCAGCTTGTTGGTCTTCATGCAGGTCATTTTGAAACAGCGGCTATGCGTCACGAAGCAACACGATTTTTGAAAAAGTGGCTGTAATCAATAAAAGGCTTGGACATACTACGCCAAAAGGAAGGAGGAGACATATGAAAAAAATCACCATCATTGGCGGATGCGGTGTGATCGGACGTCTTTTAACAAAAGGGCTCTCTTCTGAGTACAACATCAACATCATTGATCAAACAAGCTGTGTAGAGAAAGTCATTTTAGCGGATGCAACGAATGAACAGGAATTATATCAGGTGATTCCGCGAGATACAGATGTCCTCATTCATCTTCTGAACATGGACATGACGCATGACGTGATGAATGCAGAGGAATTCACAAAAATGAATGATGTTTTTTGGCGGAGCACCTATCATATGTTTCGTTCAGCGGCTCGGTTAAGCATACCAAAAGTCATTTTTGCAAGCAGTAACCATGTGACCGATCGTTATGAAAAGGAAGGTCAATCCTTACTAAGGCGAAACATTACGACTGACGATGTGCCTGCGACAAAAAATGTGTATGGCATTTTAAAATTTGCCTCCGAACAGCTAGGACGTTTATTCCACGATCAAACGGGGATGTCTGTCATCAATTTGCGGATTGGAACCGTTGTGACAGATGAAATGGAGGAATTACACAAGAAAAAAAGAACGAAAAGAACGCTGCTTTCACATGAAGATCTTGTTGGGATGACAAAGGCAGCGATTGAAACGGAAGTTCCCTTTGGGACATATTATGCCGTATCAGAAAACGAAGAAAAGCCTTGGTCCACTGAGAAAACGAAGCAGGAGTTAGGCTACAGACCAGATGTCAATACGACGGAAATCCTTGAAGAAAATGATCAGGCATAGGGCATAATCATGTCATTAGCTTATGATCTTATTCTTTTGTTTCAAGAGCATAAAAGCACGACTGGCATAATGATCTGTTTGGTCTGTCAAGATGATTATAGACGCTTTCTCCCCCCGTTTGTTACATTTTAATCACGATATCGTCACAGGCAGCAGCTTATTTTCAGACGAAATGATAACGCTTACAAAGAAAGGGCGTGATGAACATAGACCGTTCTCTTAAAGGCCGATTGTTCAATTTATTTAATTACTCTTTTCTACTCATGTTCGCATTAATATGTGTGCTCCCGTTCATCCATGTTATTGCCGCCTCTTTTGCTACGGTAGAAGAGGTCATCACGAAGAAGTTTATCTTGTTCCCGGCAACGTTTTCTCTTGAGGCATACCGATATATCTTCTCTACTGATATTGTGTATCGCAGCCTCATTGTGTCCATTCTCGTCACGCTCGTTGGAACAGCTGTCAGCATGTTTTTGTCCTCTCTCATGGCATACGGGCTGTCTCGCCAGGAGTTAAAAGGCCGGAGAACACTTATGTTTCTCGTTGTCTTCACGATGCTGTTTAGCGGAGGGATGATCCCGACGTTTATTGTGGTGAAAACACTTGGGCTCCTTGATACCTATTGGTCACTCATACTACCGGTCGCCATCAATGCGTTTAATTTGATCATTTTGAAAAACTTCTTTCAAAACATTCCTGCAAGCCTTGAAGAATCAGCTAAGATGGATGGCTGTAACGATTTAGGGATCTTCTTTAAAATTGTGCTTCCTCTTTCTTTACCAGCCATTGCGACGATTTCACTTTTTTATGCCGTGACGTATTGGAATACGTACATGACCGCCATTCTGTATTTAAATGATTCGGTGAAATGGCCGATTCAAGTACTACTGAGGCAGATTGTCATTGTATCGAGCGGAATGCAGGGAGATATGTCGGATATGGGCTCATCCACACCACCGCCAGACCAAACCATTAAAATGGCTGTCATTGTCGTGGCGACCATTCCGGTTCTGCTTGTCTATCCATTTATTCAAAAGCATTTCAACAAAGGGGCATTACTAGGTTCTGTAAAGGGTTAAAAAGATGGAACAACGGAGGGATCTTATGGGGAGAAAGAAATTATGGTTGATAGCGTTTGTCCTGCTGTTTGCAGCAAGTGGCATTCTTTCAGCGTGCTCAAGTAAAGGCGCAAGCTCATCAGATGAGAAGGTTGATTTAGACAAAAAGGTGAAGCTGACTTGGATGGCCATTTTGTATCATCAGCAGCCGCCGAAGGATTCAGTATTAAAAGAGATTGAGAAGCTTACAAATACAGAGCTTGATATGACGTGGGTGCCTGATGCTGTGAAAGAAGACCGTTTAAATTCAGCACTTGCCGCAGGGAATCTCCCGCAAATTGTCACGATCCAAGACATTAAGAATTCGTCTGCTATTAATGCGTTCAGATCAGGCATGTTTTGGGAAATCGGTCCGTATTTAAAGGATTATCCAAATTTAAGTAAGATGAACGAACTGATTAATAAAAACGCCTCTATAGACGGTAAGCTTTATGGAATTTATAGAGAGAGACCACTTTCAAGACAAGGGATTGTCATTCGAAAGGATTGGCTTGAAAATTTAAATTTGGATACACCAAAAACATTGGATGATCTTTATGAAGTAGCCAAAGCATTTACTGAAAAAGATCCGAACCAAAATGGAAAAGCCGATACGATTGGCTTTACAGATCGAAATGATTTGATTTATGGGGCATTTAAAACACTTGGTTCATATGAAGGAATGCCAACAGACTGGAAAGAAGAAAACGGCAAATTCACGCCAGACTTTATGACAAATGAGTATATGAATACAATGAAATACATGAAAAAGCTGCGTGACAATGGCTATATAAACAAAGATTTCCCAGTCACAAGTAAAACACAGCAGCAAGAATTATTCTCACAAGGAAAAGCAGGCATCTATGTTGGAAATATGGTAGATGCAGTGAACCTGAGGGATGATGCGACAGATAAAAACATGGAAGTGGATATTCTCAATCGAATCAAAGGCCCAGACGGCAAAGAACGTGTGTGGGCATCAGGTGGTCATAATGGCATCTTCGCATTCCCTAAAACAAGCGTTAAATCTGAGACGGAGTTAAAGCGGATTTTGGCTTTCTTTGATCGCATTGCAGAAGAAGATGTGTATGGTTTAATGACTTACGGTATAGATGGTCAGCATTATAAGAAAGAAGAAGGAAATACATTTATCCGAGAAGAAAGCCAAGTGAAAAGCTGGCAGACAGATGTACAGCCGCTTGTCAGCCTTGTAGGGATGGATAAACGCTACTTAAAAAATAAAGGGGATGCGGTTCGTACAAAATACGAAGAGCTGGAAGAAGACAACAAAAACATCATCGTCGCTAACCCTGCTGAAAGCCTGTATTCAGAGACGGCATCAGAGCGAGGAAACGAATTGAAGAAAATCATCGATGATGCGACCTACAAGTTCATTCTTGGAGATATAAACGAAGAACAATTTAAGAAAGATGTAGAGAAGTGGAAATCAAATGGTGGAAATAAAATCATTGAGGAATATGAAGCTTCCTTTAAAAAATCATAAACAGAACACCCCCGCTTAGCAGAAAAAGCGGGGGTGTTTTCATTAAAAGTCGAAGTTGTCTGGATTAGGGCCAATCCGTTTGTTCTCATTTAAATCAGAAAGACGCTAGCATCTTATGGGGTCAGTCCCTCTTATGAGAGTGGGCCCTTTTTTGCATTATGTTCCTTTTTTCTGGTCACGGTATTTCCCAGGAGTTGTACCTTCTAGCTTTTTAAAGGAACGGATGAAATTTTGCGGGTTTTTATATTTTAGCTTTTCGGAAATTTCTTTGACGGACATATCGGTTTCCACAAGCCAGTTTTTGGCGACATGATGTCTGTACGACGAGAGATATTCACTAAAGGAGATATCCATTTCCTTTCTGAAAATACTGCTTAAATAATTTGGGTTGTAATGCAGGCGTGTGGCGATTTCATCCAATGTGAGATCTGAGTCAAATTCTTGATGAATGATATGAATGATTTTTTCTGAGATATTTTTGTATTGTGAGTCCTCACGTGCACCAAGCTGGTCAATAATCGGCCGAATGATCTCATGTTTCAGCCATGCCTCTGTATCTTCAAAGGTTTTAAACTCAAAGATCGTATCATAGAGCATTTTGTTATCTTCGACTTCAAATAATTCAATGCCCAACAAATGCATCAGCTCAATCAAGTTGTTTAAAAAACGGGCAAGGGCGATATGGTATTCGTGCGGTCCAGCATTTTTAGAGAAAATGGATTGCAGGAGCACATGTAAATAGTGATCCGCCTTGCCTTGATCGCCAGCCTTAACCGCATCAAATAAATCATGCTGCAGCTGCTTTGGGAAATGGGTTTTAAATGTCTTTCCTTGCTGGATATGCTCATATAAGATAATGGACTTTTTCTCTGCTTTGAGTCTATATTTTAAGGCTTCTTTCCCTTCAATATAAGCATGTTTGGCCATGGTGAGCTCTTTAAATGGACGGCTGATACCGATGCTGATCGACAAACCAAGCTCTTCCTCAATACGCTGCTGAATGATTTCAGCTAATTGATTTAAATATTCAGTAAATTCCTCCTCTGACTTTGATTGATTTAGGATAATCGTTGTTTGATGCTGATTGACAACGGTTGGCTGAAGGTGCTCATCTTGCGGAATAATCTGCTCGATCAGTCCATTGATAGCAAATAAGAGCAAGTCAGCATCCTTTTTTTCATACGGTGTTCCTTTCAGCGTATCGATTTGGGTTACAAGCATGGATAAATGAGACCAGTCACGAGGGAAGTCTAAACTTTGGAATCGGTTGTTAATCTCTTCTTCCGTCAGCTTTCCAAGGAGCAGCCGCACCATAAAGTATTGCTGTAAGTGTGTCACTTGCTGCTCAATGCGTTCCTCTAAATCATTGTTTTGATCTTTCATTTGTTTAATACTCGACTCAATCAACTCGAATTCATTTTGGAATGGCTGCTTATGCAAAAATGATTCATTGCGTGCAAATGACTCGTATAATAAGCGGATTGGTTGATAAAAATGTCTGGAACCAAACCATGAAAACATCAATGAAAGCGCTAACAAAATAAAGCAAATAATAAAGGTGATCCACCCAATCGATTTCGTTTGCTGCTTGAGTTCTGGAATGGAGACAAAGGATAGGTACGTCCATTCGTTATAATCTGATTTTTGAAACGTAATTTGATAGTTCAGTTCATCAATCTGCATGTCAAATTGTCCTGATCGATTTTCAAGGGACAGCACATGCTTGACGAAATCTTGATTTTTCAAGGATTCACCGATTTGTTCTTTGCGATTATGTAGCAGCACTTTTCCGTTTGTGTCAATGACAAACATACTATCAGATTGAGAGAAATCAGGCATGTTGTCAGCAATCACGCAGCTCGGAATGCTGGCGACGGCGACCCCCTTTTTTTGGACACTGTTCATGGGAAGCTGTTTGATTAAGTTCACATTGTACTTGCAAAAGGACGCTTTTCCTTCTTTTGTTGCAACAAGGGGATTATTCTCTTCAAGTGCCCAGCTGGAGTGACTCGGAATATTGAGGTAAGAGGCTAACGCTTTTTCTTGGTCTCCGCTTGTGACATGATAAAGCCCGGAATTGTTCATGTACCAATCCTCTATTTTACTGACGAGTGTAATATTGGAGAGATCGGTGTCAAAGGTTTGCAGGTAGTTCAGTTCCTGCTGTACTTGATTATAAAGCTGGAATTGGTCTGGGTTTAAAGGTTCTGTCAGTGTTTGAAGGAGAGGCGGCGAACTGACATAGTGAGTGAGAGAATGATCAACTGTCTTTAAAATATGCTCAATATTGGACTGCGTTTGTTTGACGCTGTCCAGCTTTTCATTTGAGATATTTTCAAGCGCTGTTTTTTGCGAATGCTGATAAGAAAAAATACCGACAATGATAACAGGAATCGTACTAAGCATGAAAAAAAACGTCACAAGCTTGTAATAAAATTTATACTGCCTTCTTTTCATAAAACCCCCCATTTCAAACGAAACAATCTTTTCCCCTTAATTTATTAATCCAAAAATCTGGTAGGTTTGTCAATAATCATTTTCTGAGATTAGGATCATTTTCTCATGTTTTATGTAACGTTTTGAGTAGCTACACCTAAGAAAATATGATCTGTTGATATGATTGTAGACGGATTTTTCATCCTTAAGATACAGTGAACACATGCATCAGCATGAGGGGAGGCTTTATCAATGAAAACAGAGGATGTCACTGCCAAGGGTGTGCCTGCGGCAGCTTTAAAAAAAGAAAAGAGAAAGCGCTTACTCAATCAATTGCTTAGTCAAAAGTTTTTGTATTTAATGATTTTGCCAGGGCTCATTTATTTTCTTGTCTTTAAATATGTGCCTATGTGGGGACTCATTATTGCCTTTCAAGATTATCAGCCGTTTCTTGGCATTCTTGGCAGTGAGTGGGTTGGGTTCAAGCACTTTATTCGATTGTTTACAGAACCAACATTTTTCATCTTATTAAAAAATACGCTCATTTTATTTGCCATGAATGTCGTGATTTTCTTTCCAATTCCAATCTTATTAGCACTCCTTTTAAACGAGGTTCGATTGGCATTGTTTAAGAAATTTGTTCAGACGATGATTTATATCCCTCACTTCATGTCATGGGTGATTGTCGTGTCCTTATCTTTTGTTTTGTTAACAGTAGATGGTGGGTTAATTAATGAATTGATTGCTTTCTTTGGTGGAGAAAAAATTAACTTCCTCCTTAGTCAGGATTGGTTTAGACCGATGTACATTTTACAGGTGATCTGGAGAGAAGCAGGGTGGTCGACGATCATTTACCTTGCAGCGATTACGGCCGTGGACCCGCAGCTATATGAAGCAGCGAAAATGGACGGAGCCGGCAGACTGAGACAGATGTGGCATATCACCCTGCCTGCCATTAAAAGTGTCATTGTTGTTCTGCTTATTTTAAAAATTGGTGATACGTTAGAGCTTGGCTTTGAGCACGTCTATCTATTACTCAACGCAACGAACCGGGAAGTAGCGGAGATTTTTGATACGTATGTCTATACAGCTGGACTCAAGCAAGGACAATTCAGCTATAGTACCGCTGTTGGTTTATTTAAAGCAGCCGTTGGACTCATTTTGGTCATGCTGGCGAACCGTTTAGCGAAGAAATTTGGGGAAGAAGGTATTTATTAAAAAGGGAGATGAGAAGAATGACATTATCTACTGAGAAGGTATCACCACTTGAGCATGCAGAGAAATTAGCACAAAGTATAATGAAAGCGCATACACCAGTTGAGCTGCCGCCAGCTGGAAGATGGCACTATCATCAAGGGGTTTTCCTTTGCGGCGTGATGAAGCTGCACGCGGCAACGGGGAATGAGGCGTATTTCGATTATGTGAAAAATTATGCGGACTCACTCATTGATGAGTACGGAAATCTGTTATTTCGCAGGGATGAGCTTGATGCGATCCAGGCAGGACTCATTTTATTCCCCCTTTACGAAAGAACGGGAGAGAAGCGGTATATGCTTGCAGCGGAGAAGCTGCGCGGACTTTATCGTACGCTCAATCGCACGTCTGAGGGCGGATTTTGGCATAAGGACAATTATGCTTATCAAATGTGGCTGGATGGTCTCTACATGGGTGGTCCTTTCGCATTAAAGTATGCCCAGCTTAAAGGAGAAGAGACGCTTGTGGAGATGGTCATTCATCAAGAGCATCTCATGAGAAAGCATACAAAAGATGAAAGAACAGGTCTTTACTATCATGCGTGGGACGAACGAAAAGTGATGCCATGGGCAGACCCAAAGACTGGCTGTTCCCCGGAGTTTTGGGCAAGGTCGTTTGGCTGGTATGTCCTTGCATTAGCAGATATGATCGAGGATCTGCCAGAGGAGCATGAAGGGCGAAAGGTGTGGAAGGAAACACTGACAGACATGCTGGAAAGTGTGGCAAAGTATCAGGATGATGAGACAGGTCTCTGGCATCAAATCATTGATAAAGGAAATCATAGCGACAATTGGCTTGAAAGCTCCGGATCGTGTTTATTCATGTATGCTATGGCAAAAGCCATGAATGAAGGGTATGTGAGCCTCCGTTATGTCGATCATGTGGTCAAAGCGTATCAAGGCTTGATTCAGTATAAGACGGCAGAGAAAGAAAACGGTGATTTTACAGTGAGCGATATTTGTATCGGAACATCTGCGGGATTTTATGATTATTACGTTGGTAGAGAGCGGAGTACAAATGATTTGCACGGGGCAGGCGCTTTTATTATGGCGTTAACTGAGCTAGAGAAGCTGCCTGTTTTTCAAAAGGCATGAAGAGGTGTCAAAGGGCTGCGGTCTGGCTTATCAGTTTCATCGCTGCCTTTTGTTTGTCAGCCTGCCAGGGGGAAACAAACGGTATCGATGTCCTTATTTTTTCTGACATGTCAAAGGGAATGAAAGATCAATTAATGGAGAAGGCTTTTCAGCCGGATCAAGAGACATACAACGTCCACATCTTCCCTGCGATTCCTGAGAAGCTTCTCGTTGAAATCACTGCAAAAGAGGGGGACGTGATGTTCGTCCCTGAAGAAATGTTTAGAACGTATGATGATCCTGAAAGCTTTCAGCTGCTTGAAGAGATGGGAGTAAATGATGAAGCGGCGGGACCATACACGATAGAGGACCCAAAGACAGGGAAAACGGTCGATTATGCAGTTCAAATCAATAAAGGAACGAAAAAGCTAAATGGCTATACATTTCGATTACACCGAGATATGGTCGCTTTCATTCCTGTGTATGCTGAGAAGTCCAAAGAGGCGCTGTCTCTCATGAAACAACTTCGTGAAAATTGATAGAAAAAGGGGTGGGGAATGTGAAACGGGTCGTGATTTGCGGGCTCAGTCATCGCGCGTTCAATATGTTTATTAAACCGCTTATAGAGGATTTCAATGAGCATTACAGAATCACAGGGCTCCTAGATATAGATGATCAGCGGTATATTCTCTGTCAGGAGCGGTTTTCATCACTGAGAGGGGTCTCATTTTTTCATGAGGATGCATTTGATCAGATGGTGAAGGAAGTAAAGCCAGACATCGTCATTGTGGCAGGACGGGATGATACGCATGTCACGTATATCATGCAGGCGCTTGACCATGATCTTGATGTCATCACTGAAAAGCCAATGGTGACAACAGCAAAAGACGCGAAAAAAGTGATGGATAAAGAGGCAGAGAGCAAAGGGAAGGTGACGGTCACCTTTAATTATCGCTACAATCCATTTCATCGGAAGGTGAAAGAGCTCATTTTAGACGGGAAGATAGGAAGGGTCACCTCTGTTGAACTGAGCTGGCTCATTGATACGTATCATGGAGCCAGTTATTTCAAAAGGTGGAATCGCACACGTCAATTCTCTGGAGGCCTGTCTATTCATAAGTCGACCCATCATTTTGATTTGGTCAACTGGTGGATAGATCAAAAGCCGAAACAAGTATTTGCCTATGGGGCGCTGAATTATTATGGAAACGAAAGTCCTTGGAATCCCTTACAGGATGAGGAAAACAGATATTGCGGAACATGTCATGTGAAAGATACATGTCATTATGAAGCAAGGTGGAATCCGCGGGTACAGCGCTCAAAGGTGGAGGATGATCATATTGAATCAGGTCAGGAACAGTCACAGCAGTACTCAAATTACCGCCCAGATGCCTGTATTTTTGATAAGGAAATTGATATTGAGGATACGTATGTGGCGTCAGTGGCTTATGACCAAGGTGCTCTGCTCAGCTATTCGATTCAATTTTCAGCTCCATATGAAGGGTACCGGCTTGCGATAAATGGGACGAAGGGACGCATTGAAACAAATGAGTTTCATGTACCAGCAAGAATTCCTTTTCAATTCCCGGAACAAACGATTTCTTACTACCCGATGTTTGGCGGAAAAGAAACGATAGAAGTCGTGAAACAGCCAGGCGGACATGGCGGCGGAGATCCGCTGCTGCTAGCAGATTTATTTTTAGGAAAAGATCCGTTGATTCACTATGACATTTCGGCAGGGGCAGAGGCTGGTGCTTATTCGATTGCACTTGGAGAAGGCATGTGGCGCTCTGTCGCAGAAAAACGTCCAATCGAAATAGAAGAATTGTTTCAAAAAGAGACGGTGTAAAGAGAAAGAGAGGAGGGAAAAGAGATGGATCATGATGGATCAATGAGCAGGATGCTGCTGATGTGTGAGTGGGTGATGCGGCTTGCCTATACCAATTTGCTATGGCTTTTGTTCACATTACTGGGGCTTGGGGTCTTTGGCTTCATGCCTGCGACAACTGCGTTATTTTCCGTAATGAGAAAGTGGATACAAGGGCACGAGCAAGTCAAAGTCTTCCGCACCTTTTGGAAGGTATACCGCGAGGAGTTTGTACGCTCTAATCTGATTGGCGTGGTGCTGCTCATGATTGGAACGATTATTTATGTAGACCTTGCTTATATTTATCCAACGAGCTGGTTTTTACATGTGCTTCGCTTTGCCATTTATATCTTTGGTTTTCTGTTTATTGTCAGCTTGTTTTATATTTTTCCGCTGCTTGCTCATTATGATTGGAAAAAGCGTCTCTATCTGAAATTCTCCCTTCTGCTTGGTCTCTCCTATTTGCAATATACGCTCTCTATGCTTGTTTTCTCGGCTATCCTATTTGTCCTATTTGCTTATTTGCCGGGGATCGTGCCGTTTTTTAGTGTGAGCATTCTTGCGTATGGCCACATGTGGCTAGCCTATCAAGTATTTAAAAAGATAGAGTTTGAAAGTGAGCAGCAGGCAGTAGATGTGCAGAAACGATTGCCATCTTTCCTTCAATCGAAGCGGGTGAATACGCAGTGATGTGAATGATTTGCTATAATGGTGTCACCGTGAACAAAAGGAGAGGTGAGAGTCGTGTCCGTAAAAGAAATCTCAATAGAAGAATTAAAACAAAAACTAGAGCAAGAAGAAGCCATTCAGCTAGTTGACGTACGTGAGGATGAAGAGGTAGCAGAAGGCATGATCCCAGAAGCAGTCCATATTCGAATGGGAGATATCCCTGAAAAGCTGGATGCGTTCGATAAAACGCAGGAATATTATATTATTTGTCGTTCTGGTAAACGTAGTGAAAATGTCTGCTATTTCCTAGAAGACCAAGGCTACCAAGCGACCAATGTGGTTGGCGGGATGCTTGCATGGACAGGAGAAACAAAACCGAAGCTGTAAAAAGGAGTCCTTTCATCGATGAGATGGAAGGCTTTTTTGTTCATATGCCCGTCTCTATGTGCATAAAGATAGAGTAGCGAGAGAAGGGAGAGTGGCATATGTGCTAAAGGTAGCTGTATTTGATGAAGAACACGAAAAGGATTTACAGAGCGAAATCAATTTATTTTTAAAAGGAATGGATGACGACCAAATCATTGACATCAAGTACAATGTAGCAGTGATCTGTGAGCAAGGAGGAGAACAGCTCTATTGTTTTTCTGCGCTCATTTTATATAAAAAATAGACGGCATCAAAAAAGGACCTGTGTGAAGGGTCCTTTTTCTCTTTGATTAACTTGCGTCAATATATAAACGATGCTTGTTGCAGTGAACACATTGAAAGAGATAGCCTTGTAAGTCTCCTCCGTTGACGAGCCATTGCTTAAGGTTCTCTTTCGTTAATCCTCCACCACTACAAATGTCTTCGATATCCTCTGAGAGCCCTTCCTCTAAATGTTCAATCTCTTTCCACTCGACTTATTGGACAATCGCGCAAAAATCTCCGCAATAACCTGGCGTTCTGAAGATGAGTTCTTCTACATCTTCAACGGAATAAAATGGACCATGATACACATAAATCTCTTTCTTTCTCACAAACAGGACATGTCGTATGCTCTTTTTTGATCACGTTTAATGAAATTGGGTCTGGGTTGTACTTGAACGTAGGTAACGTCATAAAAAAAGCCGTTCGGATAACGGCTTTTTCTTCTTGCGATTATGCTTTTTTTACTCTTGGACTTCTTGGTTTATTGACTTTGTTTGCTTGTTTGATTGCCTTTCGTTCATCATTTAATGATCTATACAGCGATACGATCATCAAAATGATGACAACTGAGAACGGCAAAGCTGCTAGTTTTGCTGTATTTTGCAAGGCTTCAAGCCCGCCTGAAAATAAAAGCACTGCAGCAACAGCTGATTGGATGATGCCCCAGGTGATCTTCACACTATTAGCTGGATTTAATGATCCATAGGTTGTCTGCATCCCTAGTACGAATGTAGCTGAATCTGCTGATGTGATAAAGAATACAGCAATTAAGATAAGTGCCAAAATGGACGTAATCATGGAGAGTGGGTATTCATTTAATACTCCAAACAGCATGGTTTCAGTGGACATGTTAGCAACATCGACGATATTGTTTTGTTGTAAGTCCATAGCTGATACCCCGAAGATAGAGAACCATAGGAAAACGAGTATTGAAGGAGCCACTAAGACACCTATTAAAAATTCTCGAATGGTTCTTCCGCGTGAAACCCTTGCAATAAAAATTCCGACAAATGGAGACCAAGAGATCCACCATGCCCAATAGAAGATTGTCCATCCATTAATCCATTCTCTTTTTTCAAAATCATTTGGTGATAATCTAAAGCTCATTTGAACAATATTTGATAAGTATTGTCCGATTGAATCTGTAAATGAATTTAAAATATAAACAGTTGGCCCAACAATGAGTAAAAAGATCATGAGTAAAGCAGCAAGAATCATATTTGTGTTACTTAAATATTTAATACCTTTACCAATTCCGCTCCAAGAAGAGATAAGGAACAGAACCGTAACGATTGCAATAATGATGAGCTGAGTCATGAAGTTATTTGGTAGGCCGAATAAATAACTTAATCCTCCATTAATTTGTGCGGCACCTAGTCCTAAACTAGTCGCTACACCAACCACTGTTGCAAATACCGCGATACAATCAATGGTTTTTCCAATCCATCCGTGAATTCTGTTTCCGAATACTGGATATAGGGTTGAACTAATTAATCCAGGCGCATCTTTTCTAAATTTGAAGTATGCAATGCAAAGTGCGACAATCGCATAAATGGTCCATGCATGAAGTCCCCAGTGGAAAAAAGTATAACGAAGGGAATCGCGGAATGCCTGTGCGGTTTCAGTCTCACCTGTTGGTGACTGAATGGCATAGTGGCTGATCGGTTCAGCTGCTCCGTAAAAAACAAGACCAATTCCCATACCAGCACTAAATAGCATAGCAAACCAAGAAAACAGACCAAATTCAGGCTCTTCGCCCGGCTTTCCTAGCGTAATTTTGCCGATTGGGCTAAAGATAAAGAATAGACAAAAGCCGACTAGCAGTGATACCACTAATAAGTAATACCAGCCAAAGTCATTTGTAATGTATGTTTGAATTTGATCCGTCACATTTTGCAATGTTTCTGGAGAAAAAGCCCCCCATAGAACGGCAACAAATGTGATCGCAATCACAATCCAAAATACACTTGATACGTTTTTCACACCATCTCACTCTCCTGTTGTTCTACACGTTTAAGCAGAGGATTTTGTTTAATATCCCCTATCTCAACTATTTTCAAACAAAAAGAGGCGAGTTTCTCACTCGTCCTCCATTTTACCGTAACATGTTTCCCTTCCATTTATCAACCATCGATATGTGAAGATGATTTTTCCTCAATTCGTTTGCGAAGACGGTAGACATATTCTTTTAAACAAACTGCGAAAATGGTAAACGCCAAAACAATGGCGACTTTTAACGGGGTAATCGACAGCTTCATGAAAACAGCGGCTGTCAAACTAATAACGACCGCAAGTACAATTGGAAGTGCGCGTCTGATCATTGATCTCTCTCCTTTACTTCTAGTGCAGCATTCATGCCAGCAAGCCTGCCTGTCACAAGTGCTGACGTGATATTGTAGCCGCCTGTGTAACCATGGATGTCTAAAATTTCTCCGCAGAAATAAAGACCGGCCATTTTTTTAGATGCCATTTTTTTCGGTTCAATCTCTTTGACAGAAACGCCGCCTCCTGTGACAAACGCTTTGTCCAAGGATAATGTACCATTTGCATGAACGATGAAATGTTTGCAATCATGGGCAAACGCACGCAGTTTATCCTTGGCAAGGCCAGAAAATGTGTCCTGCGGATCAATACCGTTCCGTTCTAAAAGGAACAATAAATAGCGTTCTTGCATCCAAGACTTCAATACATTTTTAATCGCTTTTTTTGGTTCGTCCTTTAGGGCATGATGAAGCTTTTGAAACAATTCCTCATCATGAAGCTTCGGATATAGGTCAATTTGCAGGCGGACTGTCGGCTGCTTTTTCAGTTCCTTCACAACAAACCCGCTGCATCTAAGAACAGCTGGGCCTGATAAACCAAAGTGAGTGAAGATCATATCCATGACATGTGTGACGACGGGTTTCCCTTTTTTATTTAAAACACTGACAGCCACACTTCTTAAAGAAAGACCTTGAAGCACTTTTTCTTTAATAAATCGTTCATCTGATGTGACTGGTACCTCTGTTGGGTAAAGCTCTGTAATGGTATGTCCGGCTGCTTCTGCCCATGCATAGCCGTCACCAGTAGAGCCGGTATGCGGCACACTTTTTCCGCCGACAGCAATGACGACAGCCTTACTTGAAATTTTTTCATCATTATTTGTAACAATTCCAGCTGCTTGTCCGTCTTGATACAGAACCGTTTTAATCTTTTCGTTCGTTCGAATGGTGACATTGAGGGCGCGGAGCCTGTCTAGAAGGGCATCCACAACAGATTGTGCTTTGTTTGAGACAGGGAACATACGTCCATGGTCTTCTTCTTTTAGTTCAATGCCGAGGTTTTCAAAAAACGAAATAATATCCTCGTTATTGAACTCAGAAAATGCACTATATAGAAAACGGCCGTTTCCGGGAATATGCTTGATGATTTCTTCTACTGGAAGGCGATTGGTGACGTTGCAGCGTCCACCGCCAGAAATGGCCAGCTTTCTGCCAAGTTTGTTTCCTTTGTCAATTAACAGAACAGTTGCGCCGTGCTCTGCCGATGCAATCGCGGCCATCAGTCCAGAAGGTCCACCGCCAATGACAATGACATCATAATGTTTCATGTTACATTCCTCTTTCTACTTTCAGTCATTTCTCTATTATAACGAAGATTGGACAAGGCTGAAATATGAATTGATTGGTTTTGTGACTTCTGTATTGGAATTGTTACCTGTGCGATGAAATGATGTGGTAAAATAGTTAAGTTGAATATTCATTAGAAAAATGGTGGTTAAGCGCATGTCTAATAAACTGCTTCGTGGTACGTTGGTTTTAACGATTGGGACGTATCTCTCTCGTATTCTTGGTATGATTTACTTAATTCCATTTAGCGCAATGGTTGGAGCTACTGGTGGTGCGCTATTCCAATATGGATACAATCAGTATACGATCTTTTTAAGTATTGCTACGCTTGGTTTTCCAACAGCGGTATCAAAATTTGTCTCCAAATATAATGCAATCGGCGATTATGAAACAACTAGAAAAATGTTCAGGGCGGGTATGTCGGTCATGCTTGTCACCGGTATTATCGCCTTTTCTCTTTTATATTTGACCGCACCGATTTTTGCCAAGATTCAGCTTGGCGGATCGAATGAAACAGGCGGTTTGACCGTCGATCAAGTGGTGTATGTGATTCGGATGGTGAGTTTAGGTCTTTTGGTTGTACCAATCATGAGTCTTGTGCGAGGGTTCTTCCAAGGACACTCTATGATGGGACCGACAGCTGTTTCCCAAGTCATCGAGCAACTTGTCAGAATCATCTTCCTATTAACAGCGACGTTTATTATTTTAAAGGTGCTTGATGGTGGGCTTGTTATTGCTGTCGGATATGCAACATTTGCCGCGCTTATCGGCGCATTTGGCGGATTATTTACGCTTTATTTATATTGGCTGAAGCGGAAAGACCGTCTCCTATCTATGCAGCCGAATACAGGTGCTTACTCTGGTTTGACTTATAAGCAAATGTTTACAGAGCTGTTTAGTTATGCAGCACCTTATGTGTTTGTTGGACTTGCGATTCCAATTTATTCTTATATCGATACAAATACAATTAACAGAGCCATGATTGCATCAGGACATCAGGATATTAGTACAGCGGTACTGTCCATTGTGACGTTATATTTACCGAAGCTAGTCATGATCCCTGTGTCACTTGCAACAGCGTTTGGCTTAACATTGATTCCGACGATTACAGAATCATTTACAGCACGTAATTACAAGCTACTCAATCGGCAAATTGATCAAACGATGCAGGTCATTCTATTCTTCGTACTGCCTGCTTCATTTGGAATCTCTGCTTTGGCAGGACCGGTTTATTGGTTTTTCTATCCGTCTGTTCATCCTGAGATTGGGATATCTATTTTGTTCTGGTATGCGCCTGTTGCGTTATTGTTTTCTTTATTCACCATTAACGCAGCGATTTTGCAGGGGATTAACAAACAAAAATTTGCCATTGTCAGTCTTTTGTTAGGGATCATCATTAAAACGGTTCTGAATATCCCGCTCATTAGCTGGCTGCAAGGAAATGGTTCTGTGCTTGCAACTGCACTAGGCTACAGTGCGTCGATCTTGTATATGTTCATCATGATTAAGCGCCATGCAGGCTATTCATTCCGCAGGATTTTCAAACGTTTTATACTCATAAGCATTTTAACAGCAATCATGGCTGTTGTGGCTTATGTGACATGTCAGCTTGTGAGTCAATTGATCTCCTATGAAGGCGGAATTGTACAAGCTGGTATCGTTATTTTGATTTCAATGATGACTGGCGGCGGTGTGTATATGTTCTTATCTTACAAGGTTGGATTACTAGAGCGTGTACTTGGCAGCCGGATGCCGTCATTTTTAAGAAAAAAGAGTTAAGAAGAGGTGGATATTCATGAGGCTTGATAAATTGCTTGCCAATAGCGGCTTTGGTTCAAGAAAAGATGTGAAGAAGCTGGTCAAAGCCCGGGCTGTCACAGTGAATGGGGAAGTGGCGAAGCAGGTGAAAGATCATGTCGATCCATCAAATGATGAAGTGCTCGTACACGGAGAGCGTGTTGAGTATAAAGAATTCATTTATTTAATGATGAACAAGCCAGATGGCGTCATTTCGGCAACGGAGGATCTGCGAGATGAAACGGTTGTCGATTTACTCGAGCCGGAGGATATCGCAAGGGAGCCATTCCCTGTGGGGAGACTTGATAAGGATACAGTCGGTCTTCTCCTCCTCACAAATGATGGGCAGCTCGCTCATCAATTACTTTCTCCGAAAAAGCATGTCCCGAAAACGTATGAAGTTCATCTGAAATACCCTTTAGGAGATCAAGACATTGAGCGTCTCGAGCAGGGGGTTGTCATTTTAGACGATTATCACACGAAGCCGGCAAAGGTTGAGGTAGATGCGAATGAAGACGAAGATACACGCATCCGTTTAACGATTACCGAAGGGAAATACCATCAAGTGAAACTGATGGCACAAGCGGTGGGCAATGAAGTGATCTTTTTAAAACGGTTGTCGATGGGACCTGTCTCATTAGATGAAGATCTAGCCCCCGGGGAGTACCGAGAATTGAAGGAAGAAGAATTAGACAGCTTAATCAATCGAGAATAGAAAAAGAACCGGCATATCGCCGGTTCTTTTGTTATATGGACAGTCATTAGACGCTTAAGATGATATTTTTACTTTTTTTCTCGTTGTTTCCCATTTGCCCCTGCTTGGACTATGAACAAGATCGTTATAGGCAAGCACGTTTAAGTCTCTTTGAATGGTTCTAGGTGTGATCCCGAATTCATCAACCAGCTCTTGTGTCGTCACAAGACCTTTCTCTTGAATGAACATATAGACTGATTTAATTCGAGTCATCATACGGTTTGTTGAAGGTTTCAAAAAACCACTCCCTATCAATAAGATCGGATGGACTTGACTAACCACAACTTACTACACTAAAACTGCGAAATAAGGACATGCAACAATGGTAAATGTTCGTGTTTCTTATTGTTTTATTCTATTATACACGTTATTATGCATCTAGTTCCACCAAAAAGTCAACTTTACGTGATTTTTAATTTGTCTTCATGAAATAAAATATGTTACATAACATGAATTGAATACGGTTATAACCCAATAAACATAAGGAATAAGACGAAGAATGTCTCTTTAGAAAAACAAAAATAAACACAGAAAATTTACAAAATAAAAAATTGATATTTACAAAAAGACACATTCCTCATTTGAAATGTGCCTTTTTTGTTTCTGTTATCCTTCTAAGAAAAAGAGCTGAATGAAAAATAAGACGGCAAAAATGAGCACAAGAATATGGACTTCTTTCCATTTCCCTTTCGCTAATTTCACAAGTGGATATGAAATAAATCCGAGTGAAATCCCTGTAGAGATACTAGATGTCAGCGGCATGGAGAGAATAACAAGAAAAGCAGGAAATGCTTCGTCAAGCTCGTTCCAGCGAATGCGTGACACTGAGTTCATCATCAAACAGCCGACAATGATTAAAACAGGTGATGTGATGGAAGGTAAGGAAGAAATGGCTTGAACTAATGGGCCAAAAAACAAGGCCACAATAAACAGTGCAGCGGCCGTTAAAGAAGTCAGTCCAGTTCTTCCTCCAGCAGCAACCCCTGAGGATGATTCAATATAAGCGGTGGTTGGGCTTGTTCCAAACATAGAGCCAACCGTCGTCGCAGCAGAGTCAGCGAGCAAGGCTCTGCGCACCTTTGGCAGCTGGCCATTTTTCATTAATCCTGCTTGTTCCGCCACCCCGATCATTGTTCCAGTTGTATCAAAAATCGTGACAAGTAAGAATGAGAAGACAACGGCATATAAATGATGAGAGAACACATCACCAAAGGCAGCGAATGGATTTGTAATCAGCATCCCTTCAGGCAGAGCTGGGACGTCCATCAGCATTTTAGGGAAATGAAGCTGGCCTGTCGCGAGCGCAATCAATGTGGTCGCTAACATGCCGATAAACAGGGCTCCATTTACTTGAAGAACCATTAAAATAACTGAAATCATTAAACCAACGAGCGTTAAAATGACAACTGGTGAGTTTAAGTTGCCAAGCTTCACAAGATTCTCCGGGTCAGCTGCAATGATGCCAGACTGCCGGAGACCGATGAACGCAATGAAAAGCCCGATTCCTGCTGTGATCCCGTACTTTAAATTATCTGGAATCGCTTGAATCAGTTGTTTTCTAAGGGATGTTAACGATAAAATAATAAAGAGTATACCAGCAACAAATACCGCACTGAACGCCGTTTGATAGCTGATGCCGCCACCGCCGACAACTGTAAAGGTGAAATAGACATTCAGTCCCATGCCTGGTGCAATGGCAATCGGATAGTTTGCAAATAGTGCCATCCAGAGCGTACCGACGACAGCAGCGATGATAGTTGCAGTAAAGACTTGGTCAAAAGGAATGCCTGCTTTTGAAAGAATTCCTGGGTTGACGGCTACAATATATACCATAGTAAAGAATGTCGTCATACCAGCGAGTAATTCTTTCTTTATGTTGGTTTGGTTTTCTTTTAATTGAAACATAAAATCCTCCATTTACGAACATTATTACAAAACAATTAATATAATATTCGTTTTAAGGATGGATTGCAACCTTTTTTCAAGGAGGAATGGAATAATGAATTGGGAAGCTGAAGTGATACGAAAAAAAGAAGATCTGATTAAGGATACACAATCTTTTTTGCAAATTGAAAGTGTCCTTGATGAAGAAGGTGGAACAGAAGGGAAGCCGTTCGGTGAAAAAGTGGATGAGGCCCTTCAGTACATGCTGAAAAAAGGAAAAGACGAAGGCTTCACAGTAAAGAATGTCGATGGCTATGCAGGTCATATTGAATATGGACAAGGCGAAGACATTGTAGGTGTGCTATGCCATGTGGACGTGGTGCCCGCAGGTGACGGCTGGACAACCCCGCCATTTTCAGCGGATATCAGAGAAAATAGAATCTTTGCAAGAGGGGCCATTGATGATAAAGGGCCAACCATGGCCGCTTTCTACGCTCTTAAGATGTTAAAAGATGCGGGTATGCAGCTGTCGAAAAAGATTCGAATGATCATCGGAACAGATGAAGAAAGCGATTGGCGCTGTGTGGACCATTATTTCAAGCATGAAGCGATGCCGCAAATTGGCTTTGCGCCAGATGCTGATTTTCCGATTATTCATGCTGAAAAAGGGATCATTGATGCCATTGTGTCATTTACATATCAACAAACAGAGGACAATAAATGCTATACACTCAAGCAATTCACATCAGGGATGAGGCTCAATATGGTACCAGATGAGGCAGCTGCCACTGTGACAGCTGCACAGGAACATGATGCAGAAGCGTTAAAAGCAGCTTTTGAAGCCTATCTCGCTGAAAATCAATTATCCGGTGAGGCAAAGAACACAGCGGATGGGCTGCATTTCACATTAAAAGGTGTATCAGTCCATGCAATGGAGCCGGCGCATGGCACGAATGCGGGCATTCATATGGCGAATTTCTTATGTGGGCATGATGTAGATGAACAAGGGCTTGCCTTTACATCACAAATAAAGTCTTTATTTGATCAGGACACACGAGGACAAAAGCTAGGAATTGCTTGTAATGATGACATTAGCGGCGACTTAACCCTAAATGTTGGAACGATCCGCTATACGCAAAACGAGGAAGCAAAGCTAGGGTTAAATGTCCGCTATCCAGTGACAGCAGACGGCAAGGACGTCAGAAAAGGGATTGAAAGCATCAAAGGGGCATCCATTGAGAAATTCGATGACAGCCCTCCGCATCACGTCTCAAAAGATCATCCACTTGTGAAAACATTGCAGCGGGTATATGAGGAACAAACTGGAGATCCAGCAACTCTGATTGCCATTGGAGGAGGAACGTATGCGAGATCTTTAGAAGCAGGAGTTGCCTTTGGCCCTCTATTCCCTGGCAGACCAGATTGCGCCCATCAAAAGGATGAATATATCGAAATCGATGACTTACTAAGAGCAACAGCTCTATATGCACAAGCTATGTATGAATTGGCAAAATAGAAAAAGGTAAAGAGAAGAGGGGATTCACAGTGAAAAAAATGTTCTTATGCTCTTCATTCAAAGACAGCTATTCTCTCTTGTCTGACTTTGCGGGTGAATCATTAAAAGGAAAAAGCGTGACGTTTATTCCAACAGCTAGTGCTGTGGAAGAAGTAACGCACTATGTGGAGGCAGCAAAAGAGGCCTTTCATCAATTAGATATGCCATTAGAGACTGTTCAAATGGCTGAGCATACTGCCCAAGAGATCACACATATGATCGAACGAAATGATGTCATCTACGTATCAGGAGGCAGTACCTTTTATTTGTTACAGGAATTACGAAAGCATCGCCTCGATCACGTCTTGAAAGAAGAAATGAGCAAAGGCAAGCTGTACATTGGAGAATCAGCAGGGAGTATCATCATGGCGCCAAGCATTGAATATATTTCATTGATGGATGATCCGGAGAAGGCGCCGGAGCTGTCATCGTTTCAAGGGATCAATGAAATCAGCAGCTATCCGGTACCGCATATGCAACATGCCTATTTAGGTGAAGCCGCGCAGCAAATTATCGAGCAGCATCAGCATACGCTTGCTATATGCCCACTCACTGATGAACAGGTTTTACTCGTTACAGGTGAGCAGGCTGAGGTGAAGTCGGTCAAATAGACGTGACCGTGAAACAACGAAGAAAAAGGAACAGGGATTCATCCCCCTGTTTCAGCGTGTAGACAAACCCTCGCATTCGGTGTCAGTCCTGCGTTCCGGTGCTCACGAATGTCAAATTCGCTCCGCTCCGGTACTCGTCCTTCCTAGACTTCAAGGGCTTTCTATCACGCTGAAAAGAAGACAAAGGGCTAAAATTAAGATCATTTTAGCCCTTTGTCAACAATCTGAAAGGAACAGGGATTCATCCCCCTGTTCCTATTTTAATCTTGAAAAACATCACTTGATAAATATCGTTCTCCCGTATCTGCTGTCATACAGATGACGATATGATCCTTAGGCATTTGTTTGGCTGTTTCAATGGCAGCATAGCAAGCTGCGCCAGATGATGGGCCAACTAAAATTCCTTCAAGACGGGCAAGCTGCCGTGTGAGGTGGTACGCATCTTCATCGCTCACTTGCACAATCTCATCATAGACATGCTCATTTAAAATAGTTGGGATAAATCCTGGACTTGTGCCAACGAGCCTATGTTTGCCAGGTTTCCCGCCAGATAAGACTGGAGATTCCTTCGGTTCTGCCACACGTATGGTCAGGCCGGGGAATGCCTTTTTTAATTCTTCACCAGTGCCTGTAATGGTTCCGCCAGTTCCAGCTGTTGCGACAAAGGCAGCAAGAGGCTGCCCAAGTTGCTTCACAGCTTCCATGATTTCTACAGCTGTTGTCCCTCTGTGAGCATCGGGGTTCGCTCCATTGTCAAATTGCATTGGAATAAAGCTATGAGGAATTTGAGCAGCCAGTTCTTCTGCCTTGCGAATGCAGCCTGGCATTTTTTCTTCTCCTGGGGTTAAGACGACCTGTGCACCGTATGCCTTTAAAATATTGATTCTTTCCTTTGTCATCGTATCAGGCATGACAAGTATCGCTTTGTAGCCTCTTGCTGCGGCGTTCATCGCCAAACCAATCCCCGTATTTCCGCTAGTTGGCTCAATAATGGTCGCCCCTTTTGTGAGCTTCCCTTGTCTTTCTGCCTCAACGATCATATTGTAAGCAGCACGATCTTTCACACTTCCACTAGGATTAAATAATTCCAGCTTTAAATAAACAGCCGCCGCATTGTCTGGCTGAAGACGCTGTAATTTGACAAGCGGTGTATCGCCAATCAGTTCAGCAATATTTTGTGCAACCTTCATCATGTGACACCCTTTCTTCTCATTCCGCATTTCTTTAGTTATACTATCATCAATGGGGATTCGTAAAGTTTGTTGAAAAAGGACAGGTGATATGATGTCAGAAAGCCGTCATTATTTTATTGGGATTCACATCCCTGAACAACTTGCGCATCAAATCAAAACAGACATCGATCAAAGGAGCGGACTGTCATTTCAAAAATGGACAGCTCCAAGTGATTATCATGTAACCCTTGTATTTTTAGGAGCCATTCCAAAAGAGCGTTTGGAAAAGATCATTCAGCTGCTTGAAAACCTTTCAAATGAAGCATCTGCATTTCCGCTAGAGCTGAATGAGTTAGGACAGTTTGGTACAAAGGAGCGCCCAAGAGTCTTTTTTGCAAAGCCGAGTGAAAGCAGGCCGCTCATGCATTTAAGAGAAAAGGTGAAAGAATCCGTATTGTCAGCAGGTCATCCTGTCGAAAAGAGACCTTTTCATCCGCATATGACGATTGCGCGCAAATGGAATGCGGATCAGCCTTATGCAGAACAATCGCCTTTACGTAAAGAGCCATATGTGATGGAGGTTTCTAGTATTGCTTTATTTGAAATACGTCCGAAAGAAACCCCACGTTATCACACAATCAAACAATTTACCCTACATAAATGATTCTAGAAGTTGGAGTGAGCAGCAGATGGCGCAAATTATCAAAATCCAAGATTATATATCACGATATGAACAAGACCCGCATCATTACATCAATCAGTTTATTCGATTGAAAAAACAAAGATGGGACGAGTTAAAAAGAGCTTCGAAAGAGGAGGCGCAGCAGCAGGTCGACCAAACCCTTGAACAAGCGCCTGAACAAGAGGAAGAAAAGAGAAAGAAATTCTCCTTAAAGAGAAAGCAAAAAGAAGCCGATATGAAAAAGGAACGAGACCTGAGTCTTTTTAACGAGCCAACAGATATAGAGCAAGGTGTCTTCAGAAACGTCCCTACCGATGAAACGAAGCTCATTCACTTTTTTAAGGATCATCTATATGATGTTCAATTAAAATGGGCCAGCTCGACGCTATCTCACATTTCAACCGTATCCCATCACATTCGGTATGATGAAAAGCTGCGTATGCTTGCAAGGCAGCTTCCAGATTCTTATTTTGTGATGTACAAGCCGGTGCTGCTCATTCAAAAAGCTGAGATGGAATTATGCTCCGTGATCATTACGCCGCTGGAAGTGATCTGTTTATCCTTCTTAGAGGCAGAGCCAGACAGCGTATATATCGGATCCAAGGAACGTTTTTGGGAAAAGCGGGCGACGGGGAAAGCTGTTCAGTCCATCTTGAACCCTTGTGCAAGCCTTCTGCGCTCTGGAACCGTAGTGTCAAAGATTTTACAGCAAAGTGGTGTAGACCTTCCTGTGAAAAAAATCCTGATCAGCCGAACCTCTTATATTGACCTACCTGAAGTGCCATACGGGATGGAGGTTGTCGATAAGAAGAAGGCTGAAGAATGGTTTGAAAAGCAGCGGAAAAATACGGCGCCGACAAAGCACCAGCAATTTAAGGCGACAAAGGCATTGCTTGCTTATGGTGAATCAGACAGCAAAAGAAGGCAGGAATGGCTCGATTAAAGGCATGATGGAAGGTCGCGTAACATGAGACCTGAGTGGAGCTAATATATGAATGAATGGTACTTTATCGTCAATCCAGCAGCAGGACATGGAAAAGGACTCCGCATTTGGAGGAGCATAGAGAAAGAGTTACAAAAGGTGGAGATCTCATACCGGTCGTTTCTCACCCAGCATGAAGGCCATGCGGAAGTATTGGCGAGACAGATTAGCGCCATGCAAGATGACAGGCTGAAGCGCCTGATCATCATTGGCGGTGACGGCACCATTCATGAAGTGCTGAATGGCTTAAAAGAAATCGATCATGTGCAGCTGAGTTTTGTCCCCGCTGGCCATTGGAATGACGCAGCGAAGGGGCTCGGTATCCATCGTCACGATGTGTTAAAAGAAGTGAGAAAGCAAAAGAGAATGCTCACTAAAACATTTTCTCTCGGTTCTTTTCACGATCATGCAGAAAGCCCGCAATCTGTTCTCTTTCTCAATCATATTGGTGCTGGGTTTGACGCGCATGTCTTGAGGAAAACGGTGCATTTTAGAGGGAAAAAGTGGTTGAAGCGACTCAAGCTCGGGTTTATCATTTACCCGCTGTCATTTCTTCATTCTTTATGGTCATTCAAGCCGTTTGATCTTGCTCTTTTTATTGAAGATGAGAGAAAAGTCTTTCGCCAAGTGTGGTTTGTGATCGTATGCAATCATCCGTATTATGGCGGAGGGCTGGAAGCAGCGCCAGAAGCAAGTGCAAGGCAGCCAGGCTTTCAAACGATCGTCGTCACGGATTTGAATCCATTCAAAGTCCTCTTGTTTCTAAGTGCGATGGTGTTTCGAAAGCACCTGTCGATGAAGGGAGTCTCCTTGTTTCAGCATGAGGAAGTGTACTTGGAGGCAGATGAAAAAATATTATTTCACGCAGATGGTGAAGTGATCGGCGCAACTCCTGTCTTTGTGAAGGCTAGTGAACGATCCTTAAAATTACGTGCTTAAATGACTGCCGGCGTATGTGCCAGCAACAGAACCATGAAAAAAGCCTTCCTTTTCAAAAGGTTCTTGTCCTGATTTTTTAGTTTTGCTTGACGAGTATAAGAAGGTAGCGATAAAATCTATAGGACGGCTATTGTTTAGCATCTCATTCTCAATAGCTGTCCTTTTTGTTTTTATGATCATATAAATAAAAAAAGAAACAGCCAATTGACCTTCAATCGGCTGAATTTTGTCGACTAAAAAAGCACGATTTAAAATATTTTAAGAAATGATGGGTTGAAAATTGATATGAACTGGTTGGGACAAATATTAGGTAGCGAATGGCACATCTCTCCTGCTGGAGGCGCTACGGGAGATGCGTACTTCGCAACACACAATGACCAAAAGCTATTTTTAAAACGCAATACGTCACCGTTTCTTGCGGTTTTGTCAGCTGAAGGCATTGTGCCGAAGCTTGTCTGGACAAAACGGATGGAAAATGGGGATGTCATTACTGCGCAGCATTGGCTGAGCGGCAGAGAGCTGAAGCCAAAGGACATGAATGACCGTCCTGTGGCGGAGCAGCTAAGAAAAATTCATACTTCTAAAGAATTGCTCGATATGCTGAAACGATTAGAGAAGCACTCTCTAGACCCAGAATCTATTCTGATGCATCTGAAGCAGTCCATTTTAAAAGAGCAGATTGATTCACCTGATATCACGCGTGCCATCCAGTATTTAGAGAAGCATGTGGAGGCAGTCCATTTCGAGGATAAGGTCGTATGTCATTGTGATCTCAATCATAATAATTGGCTGCTGACAGATGAAAACCAGCTCTATTTGATCGATTGGGATGGGGCAATGATTGCAGACCCTGCGATTGATCTTGGACCGCTTTTATACCACTATGTTGATGAAAAGAACTGGGAAAGCTGGCTCTCTATGTACGGCGCCCCGCTGACAGACAATTTGCGGAAACGCATGGCGTGGTACGTGCTCGCTGAAACCGTATCGTTTGTCGTTTGGCATAAAAGAAAAGGAAATGAAAAGGCGCAAAAAGAAGTGCAAGCGGAGCTAAACGCACTGCTAAAACGGTTAAACATCCATTAAGACAGTGGAATGTTTTCGACCCATTCAGCCAGATGAGATTGATGCTCCTCGATATGTGCATCAATTGAACTGACAGAGGTGCCCTTTTGGCTGTAATCATAAATATCTGTTAACAGCTGACGAACATCGGCATCAAGGGTCTCTTTCGCCAGCATTAATTGAATGACGCGTCCCACCTGTTCATATTCTGCAACAGTCCCACAGCAATCCAGCTGGTGATCGGTTAAGATATCTTTGATTAATTGAAGCTGATGTTGGCGGTTTAATCCCATACGTATGCTCCTTTCTTGCGTGTCGTTTATGTGGTTAAACTGTGCATTTAGCGCCCAATTTATACATGCGGCAGACCAGCTCAAATAAGGGCTGGTCTTTTTCATATGTACATATGAGATGCTGTCTTGCGGGTCTTTATGTTTCATGGTATCTTGATAAAATGTAAAGAAAATAGAGGTGTATCAAATTGAGAATGCGACATAAACCATGGGCTGATGATTACTTAGCTGAAAATGCTCATATTGCTCTAGCAAACCCTGAACAGTATAAAGGGAAATGGCATGAGCTGTTTGGAAATGATCATCCAATCCATATCGAAGTTGGGACAGGGAAAGGGAGCTTTATTGCTGGAATGGGCAAGCTTCATCCTGATATCAACTATATTGGGATTGAATTATTTAAAAGTGTCATAGTGACAGCAGTAGATAAAATCAAAGAAACAGATGTAGAAAACGTGAAGCTTTTAAACATTAATGCAGAGACACTGACAGATGTGTTTGCAGAAAATGAGATTGACCGGGTGTATTTGAATTTCTCTGATCCGTGGCCAAAAGCAAGACACGAAAAGCGCAGATTGACCTTTAAAGCCTTTTTAGAGCGATATGAACATATTCTCCATCCAGGCGGTGAATTACATTTCAAAACAGATAACCGCGGATTATTTGAATATTCCTTAAAGAGCTTTTCTGCTTACGGACTCCTTTTAACGTATGTAAGTCTTGATTTACATGAGGATGGTCTAGAAGGAAATGTGATGACAGAATATGAAGAGAAATTCTCTTCTATAGGACAACCCATCTATCGATCAGAAGTGAAATATCCAGAATAATAAAAGAAAAAAGCTGGCTGCAATGAATGATTGCGTCAGCTTTTTTTGATGAAATGTTTTAGAGGATTGGTGCATGCGAATTTCCGCTGTATTTGCTACGATAGAAAAAGGAGGGATGACAGCAATGGAGACAATGAAAATAGGTGAAATGGAACTGTTCTGGTTAAACGGGGGAGATACTCACATGGACGGCGGTGCGATGTTCGGTGTGG
The DNA here is from genome assembly GCF_056838025.1 of Bacillus sp. MC1252. Lineage (NCBI taxonomy): Bacteria > Bacillati > Bacillota > Bacilli > Caryophanales > Bacillaceae > Bacillus > Bacillus sp. MC1252. The sequence goes on along the minus strand of NZ_CM166369.1, from coordinate 2,654,115 downwards.
TGCCAAAGCCGTTATGGTCAAAAAAATACCCTGTGAATGATCGCAATCAAATTGAATTACGGTGTGATCCGATTCTCATTCGGTGGAATGGTCTTCATCTATTAGTGGATTCCGGCATCGGATCAGGGAAGCTGACGGATAAACAAAAACGAAATTACGGCGTAACAGAAGAGACCAAAATGGAGGAATCGCTTGCGGCTCTCGGTCTACGTCCATCAGACATTGATTACGTATTAATGACCCACCTGCACTTCGATCATGCCAGCGGGTTAACAAAACGTGAGGGTGATCAGCTCGTGTCTGTTTTTCAGCAGGCAAAAATCATCACATCCAAAATCGAATGGGATGAGATGAGAGCGCCGAATATTCGCTCAAGAAATACATATTGGAAAGAAAACTGGGAGCCTGTAGCAGATCAAGTGGTCACATTTGAAGAAAGCATCGAAGTGACAGAAGGAATTCATCTGCATCATACAGGTGGTCACAGCAATGGGCACAGCATCTTAACGCTCACAAGTCAGGGCGAAACAGCGATTCATTTAGCTGATATCATGCCAACACACGCTCATAAAAATCCACTTTGGGTGCTGGCATATGACGATTTTCCGATGACTTCGATTCCCGCCAAACAAAAGTGGCAAGCATTCGCAGAAGAACAAAATGCATGGTACTTGTTTTATCATGATGCCATTTACCGCGCTGTGAAGTGGGATGAAGACGAACAAATCATACATGAAGTCAAAAGAGAAGCAGGAAGATAAAAGATCATCTGTATGTTTTTTTGGCCTTTCACACAAAATAACGACAAAATGAACTTGTGAAAGGAAGAGTGCAGGTGAATCAATTTTATCGTGTACAGGGTGATGTTATCGAGACACCATTAAGAGGGATGGAAGTCATGTCTGTCCCTTATTTAAACAAAGGGGTTGCATTTACAAAGGAAGAGCGGGAAGAGCTTGGTTTAAAGGGATTTATCCCGCCTAAAGTTTTAACGTTAGAAGACCAGGCGAAGCGTGCATATGAGCAGTTCCAAGCACAGCCAGATGCGCTTGGGAAAAATGTTTATTTAACAGCGCTTCATGACAGAAACGAAGTGCTTTTTTACAAATTATTAAATGATCATTTGGCGGAAATGCTTCCGATCGTATACACCCCGACCGTAGGAACGGCGATTCAGCGTTATAGCCATGAGTATAGAAAACCTAGAGGACTTTATTTATCCATTGATGACCTAGAAGGCATGGAAGAGATTTTTGCCTCTTACGGTGTCGATGAATCGATTGACTTAATCGTTGCGACTGATGCAGAAGGCATTTTAGGCATCGGAGACTGGGGCGTTGGCGGCATAGCCATTTCAGTGGGGAAGTTGGCTGTTTATACAGCGGCGGCAGGTATTGATCCTAGCCGCGTGCTGGCAGTGGTGCTTGATGCCGGGACGAATCAAGAAAGTCTCTTGAATGATCCGCTTTATGTCGGAAATCAGCACTCTCGCGTTCGAGGAGAGCGCTATGATGAGTTCATTGATCAATATGTTGAGCTTGCCCGCGCCACCTTTCCGAATGCACTTCTTCACTGGGAAGACTTTGGTACAAAGAATGCCCGCGCCATTTTGGAGAAATATAAGGAACGTATTTGTACATTCAATGATGATATTCAAGGAACTGGAGCGGTTTCACTTGCTGCGGTTCTGGCATGTGTAAAAGCATCGAAGGTTCCGCTGAAGGACCATCGAATCGTCATCTTTGGAGCGGGTACAGCAGGTATTGGCATAGCAGAGCAAATTCGTGATGCTATCGTAAGAGATGGGGTCAAAGAAGAGGAATCATATGACCATTTCTGGTGTATAGATAAAAATGGATTGCTCACAGATGATTCACCTGAAATTCAGCCTTTCCAAAAGCCATATGCAAGACATTCTGAGGAAGTAAAGGATTATGCGCGTAATGGTCCAAAGCATTCCATTGATTTGTTAGAGGTCGTCAAGCAGGCTAAACCTACCATTTTGATTGGCACCTCGACAGTAGGAGGGGCATTTACAGAGGAAATTGTGAAAGAAATGGCGTCGCATGTCGAGCGCCCAGCGATTTTACCGATGTCTAATCCGACACCTCTTTCAGAAGCAAAGCCGGAGGATCTGATTGAGTGGACAGAAGGACGTGCCCTTGTGACAACGGGAAGCCCATTTGATCCTGTGGAATACAATGGGGTCACATATGAAATTGGGCAGGCAAATAATGCCCTTGTTTTTCCAGGACTTGGTCTTGGAACCATTGTGTCTAAAGCCCGTCTGATGACAAATAGCATGTTTGTGGCGAGTGCTGAAGCCATTGCCAGCATGGTCAATGTCGGAAAACCAGGTGCGGCGATGCTGCCAAGTGTCGAGCAGCTTCGAACGGTTTCAGCCACAGTGGCTGTCCGTGTGGCGCAAGCGGCGATTGACGAAGGGATTGCCGAAGAAACGCCGGATGATCTCATACAGACTGTGCAAGACGCCATGTGGCACCCTGTGTACAAAAAAATCAAAGCCATATAAAAAAAGAAGCTTCGCAAGGACACGTCTTTGCGAAGCTTTCTTTATCAAGCAACAGAATCAATGACATCAACGATCATGCCTGTTTTTGCATCAATCATGACTTCGTACTGTTCAAGCTCACCAAAGGCAGAGCGTGTAATGCCAGATTTGTACACATCAATCGTTTCACCATTTACGGTATACGGCTCTGGTACAGTATAGATCCAAGAGCCATCAATCGGACCGCGCTGTTTAAAAGCAGATTTCACAATTTTTAACGCTTTTTCAGACGAGATATACGTAGGGAAAAATACTTTCTTTGCAATCATTGCAGCGGCTACGCCAATACTCGCACCAATCAAAACATGTTTTAACTTCAACGTGCTGCACCTCCGTATTGCTGTTTTTTCCATTATACAAAACTTGTCCATTGATGTTAAGAAATCCGAATACTTAAAAGCATATTCAAAATTTCTGGAGAGATACTTGGAAAACCGAAAGAATTCTTATAGTATAAAGTGAGTGTTATTTTTATAGGAATATATATGGTTATTACATAGAAACGAGGTAAACTGTAGAATGAACGAAGAAACATTGTCGCTTTTCCGAAATTTAACAGAATTACAGGGGACTCCGGGTAATGAGCACCATGTGCGTGCTTTTATGAAAAAGGAACTTGAGAAATATTCCGATGAACTGATTCAGGATCGTCTTGGCGGAGTGTTTGGCGTACGCAAGGGGCCGGAAAAGGCACCAAACATCATGGTGGCTGGCCATATGGATGAAGTGGGCTTCATGGTCTCATCGATTACGAAAAACGGGATGATTCGTTTTCAAACACTTGGCGGCTGGTGGAGTCAAGTGATGCTCGCGCAGCGTGTGGACGTTCATACCGATCACGGGCCAATTCCTGGTGTCGTGTCTAGTACACCACCTCACCTTCTGACACCAGAACAAAAAAGCAAACCTGTGAAGCCGTCAGATATGCTCATTGATATTGGTGCAGATAGCGAGGAAGAGGCAAAAGAGCTTGGCATTCGCCCAGGACAGCAAATCGTCCCTGCAACGGTCTTTACCCCAATGGCGAATCCAAAAAAGATCTTAGCAAAGGCTTGGGATAACCGCTATGGCTGCGGACTTGCCATTGAATTATTAAAAGAATTAAAAGACGAAACCCTTTCATGTCAGCTGTATTCGGGTGCAACAGTTCAGGAAGAAGTAGGGCTTAGAGGTGCAGAGGTAGCAGCTAATATGATTCAGCCGGATCTATTCTTTGCTTTAGATGCGAGTCCTGCAAATGATGTGACGGGTGACAAAACACAATTCGGCCAGCTTGGAAAAGGTGCACTTCTTCGTATTTTTGATCGAACGATGATTACGCACCGTGGCATGAGAGACTTTGTACTCGATACTGCTGAAACAAATAACATTCCATATCAATATTTCGTATCACCGGGTGGTACTGATGCTGGACGTGTTCATATTTCAAACCAAGGTGTGCCGTCTGCTGTGATTGGTGTTTGCGCGCGCTATATTCATACAAGTCATTCTGTCTTGCATGTGGATGATTACGCTGCGGCAAAAGAGTTAATTGTTCGTCTTGTTAAAAGCTGTGATCAAAGCACGGTGGATTCTATTTATCAACAGGTGTAAATGATAGAAAAGAGGACAAAAGACTAAAAAACATTTTATCCTTTTGGCTTCTTTTCAGCGTGATATGAAAACCCTTGAAGTCTAGGAAGGCCGAGTACTGGCGCGGAGCGAATTTGATATTCGTGAGCACCAGCACGCAGAACTGACACCGAATGCGAGGGTTTGTCTTCACGCTGAGGCTGCCTCTTCAATGAGGGCAGCCTTCTTTCTTATTGCTGTTCAAACACGTAAGATAACGCCTTGATCGCTTGATTCACTGTTTCCACAGTGATATTTGCTTTGTTTGATAGTTCCTTTAATGGATGGTGCAGCTCTTTTGGACGGATCAAAATAAGAGGTTTTCCTTTGGCGATGGCAGAAGATGCATCCATTGCAGTGTTCCATTGTTTATATTTCTCACCAAAGCGGGCAATGACAACATCTGCTTTGGTCAATAAAATCTCGGTACGGAAATTGTTCAAATCAGAAGCAGCATCGTCTTTTAAAATGGCATTCGGCTGTTCGCCTAAAATGTCTTCACCAATGTGATCTGATCGGTCATGATTCTCCATTGGGCCAACAAATGTTACAGGTAACTTCAAAGATTGGCTTTTCTCCTTGATTTCATCACGCCACTGGCTATGAATTTCTCCAGCTAAATAGACGGTTAATTGCATAACAATCTCCTCCTTGTGCACAAACTTAGTAAAGGTTTGTCCTGTTTCTTTTCATGTTACACAAGAAGTGCTTGATAAAGCAAAAAAAATATGATTATGATATTCATGGTAGAGACTATTTTTCATCGTAAGAAGACTACATATAATGGGAAGGACAGGCCTCTTCGTCTTTCCTATGAGAAAGCAGGAAGACGACGTTGATGACTTATTTGAAAAGAAAGGGCATTTCCCTTTCGCCAAAGGTGTATTTCATTGATGCACTCTCTTATATGGCTTTAGGTCTATTTGCAACATTAGTGGTAGGGCTGATCTTAAAAACAGCAGGCGGCCTGTTATCACTTCCACTCATCATCAAAATGGGAACGCTCGCCATGGGGCTCATGGGACCGGCGATCGGCGTAGCGGTTGCGTATCGCTTAAATGCATCTCCTCTGATCATTTTTGCGAGTGTGGTCTCAGGTGCCGCAGGAGCAGAGCTTGGAGGACCTGCCGGAAGCTTTGTCGCAGCATTAATTGGTGTGGAAATCGGCAAACTTGTCAGTGGAGAGACAAGAATTGATATTATCTTAACACCGCTTGTCACCATTATGACGGGCTTTTTCACCGCCGCTTTGATCGGGCCTGGGATTGAAGGTATGATGACAGGGCTAGGCAGGCTCATCATGTGGGGAACAGATCAAAGTCCGCTGATCATGGGTATGCTTGTGGCAACCATTGTTGGACTTGCGCTCAGCTCACCGATCTCAAGTGCTGCGCTTGCGCTGATGCTTGATTTAAGCGGGACAGCGGCTGGTGCTGCAACGATCGGCTGCTGCGCTCAAATGGTCGGCTTTGCCGCTGCAGGCTTTAGAGAAAACCGCTTTGGCGGTCTTGCCGCTGTCGGCATTGGGACGTCAAAACTGCAGCTACCGAATATTGTGAAAAACCCCCTCATCCTCATTCCGCCGACGATTGCGGGCCTTATTCTTGCACCAATTGGTATTATTGGCTTTGGGATGGTCAATAATGCGGCAGGAGCAGGAATGGGAACGAGCGGTCTTGTTGGACAACTGATGACGCTCACAGTCATGGGGTTTCATCCATCCGTACTACTCGCGATTGCTCTCTTGCATATCGTTGGCCCGGCAGTGATTAGTTTGGTAGTATCAGAATGGATGAGAAAGAAAGGCTATATACAATTCGGAGATTTAACCATACAAACTGGAGGAATGAAACATGAAAAAAATTGAATCAAACGAAGAATTACAAAAAGTAATTCAACAAGACTTAACGGTATTACTATTCTCAGCTGACTGGTGCCCGGACTGTACATTTATTGAACCATTCTTACCAGAGCTTGAAGCAAACTACCCAGAATTTGAATACTTCTATGTCGATAGAGATCAGTTCATTGACACTTGTGCAGAGTGGGAAATTTACGGCATTCCAAGCTTTTTAGTCTTTAAAAACGGACAAGAGATCAACCGCTTTGTCAGCAAAGATCGTAAGACAAAGGAAGAGATTGAAGCATTTTTAACAGATTCTCTTTCTAAATAACGAAAGGAGAGTCTTAACTATGGCAAAAATGACATCAAGACAGCTTGCCAATCAATTGAAAAGCCGTCTGACGAGTGACAGCTGGTCACACCAGTTTGACCGGGAAAAAGATACGCTTCGTATTGAAGATAAACAAACAGGTAAAGGCATCACGCTTGAGCTTCCGCCAATTATTGCGAAGTGGGAAGTAAAGCCTGATGAAACACTGGATGAGATTGTTTACTATGTGAAAGAGGCACTAAGCGCAATGAAAGGCGAAGCGCAGCACATATCAGGTAAAGAAAAGCAAATCTATCCGGTTATTCGTTCGACTTCCTTTCCAGAGACATCAAGTGACGAGATTCCGCTCGTTTTTGATGAGCATACAGCTGAAACAAGAATCTACTATGCGCTTGACCTTGGAAGCACCTACAGATTAATTGATGAGAAGATGCTTCAAAAGGAAAACTGGACAAAAGAGCGAATCAGGGAAACCGCAAGCTTTAACGTCCGCTCACTTGAAACCGTGGTGAAAATGGATGAAGTCGCAGGCAATCGGTTTTATTTCTTCCGTGCCAATGACGGATATGATGCCAGCAGACTTTTAAATGAATCGATTTTACAAGAATACGCGCAAAAAATAGAGGGACAGATGGCCATTTCTGTTCCCCATCAAGATGTATTCATCATTGCAGATGTTCGCAATGATTCAGGCTATGATATTTTAGGGCAAATGTCGATGAGCTTCTTCGCCAGCGGCACGGTTCCAATTACCGCATTGTCATTTTTATATGATGAGGGCAAGCTCGAACCGATCTTTATTCTTGCGAAAAGCAGACCAAAACAGTAGTAGAAGGGAATTTTGAAGAATGAATGCTTTTTATAATGCAGAAGGTGTAGGCGACACACTTCTTATTTCATTAAAAGATGTGACAAGAGAAGAAGTAGGTCATGAAACGTTTGGAGATGTCGTGAGAATCTTCAATCAAGACACAAAAGAAACAACAGGCTTTAATATCTTCAACGCATCCACTTACATGAAAATTGAAGAAAACGGATCTGTACCGCTTTCTGAAACGCTTGTTCAAGATATCAATGAAATTTTAAACCGCAACGGTGTCAGTGAAACGTTGACTGTCGATCTATCACCAAAATTTGTTGTCGGCTATGTGAAGGAAAAGGAAAAGCATCCGAATGCAGATAAATTAAACATTTGCCAAGTAGATGTTGGCGAAGAAACATTACAAATCGTGTGCGGTGCACCAAACGTCGATCAAGGTCAATATGTCGTTGTTGCCAAGGTCGGCGCAGTGATGCCAAGCGGCTTGATCATCAAAGATGCTGAACTAAGAGGTGTACCATCAAGCGGAATGATTTGTTCTGCAAAAGAATTAGATCTTCCAGATGCGCCTGCTGAAAAAGGGATCCTTGTTCTAGAAGGAACCCACCAAGCTGGCGAACCCTTTGAAGCCTAACCTCCCATAAACGGGCACATATGAGCGAAGAATGTGTTATACGAAAAGTCACTAAGTACGTACTTAGTGACTTTTTTTCATCTACATACAGCATGAACAGCAAAAGCGGCACTTTTCTCGCTTTTCTGCATGAAAAAGCAGTGGTATACTAAAAATCGCCCAAGAAAACGTAAGGGGAGTTAAAGTGAGTGATAAACGATGAGTTGGATAGATAAATTTTTCAGTGTGTTTTTAGGAGAAGAAAAGAAAGAAGAAAAAGCTGAGAGACCCGTAGAAGGTCCGGATGCGCCAAAGCAGTCAGCTTTTGAACAGCATAAAGAATATAAAAAAGTTGAAGATACGAAAGTCTATTATGAATATCCGAAAGGCAACTTCCGCTTTCCTCTCGTTCCAGATGAACCCGCTCGTGACGGAGTGAAGCAGCAGGAGAGAAGGCGCGCGAGACCCAGCCAGCCAAAGGTAAAGCAGCCGACCTATCAGCCTAAACAAACGTTGCAGCCTGATATAAATAAAAAGCCATTCAAAACAGAGCAAATCCCTTCGCCGATCTATGGCTATCATCAGGATATGCGTCCAAAACGAAAAGAAGGCAAAGAAGAAGCACCCTCTGTTCAAATGAAGGCCACAGAAGAAACTGCACAGCGTGTTACACTGTTATCAGAAGAGGCAGAGCGTGAACGGAATGTGAGACAGCAAATGAACATCCCGTCTATACGGAAAGAAAATCGTATGGAAGAAGCTTCTTCAGCTCCTGCAGAAGAGAAAGCGGATATGCAAACAGCCGCGACGCCTCTTACTTTGCAAGAGGAACTCGCCTATCAGGATCACGTTCAGTCGACGATGGAGCGCTTAAATGACGAATCTTTTATCCAAGCAGAGGAAAAGGATCAAGCCTTTTCACAGCCTGAAGATCATAACGAAGCTGTTTTACATAAGCAGCAAGCCCCAGCATACCAAGACGATCCGGTAGAGCCTGAGCCGGAACAGGTCGTCTCCGGCGAACAAGAAGAAAGAAAAGACGAGCCGATGAATCAGGTTGAAGATCATGCTGAAGAAATAGACAGATGGACATTTGAAAAAGCTGAAGACTCACAACCAGCAATTGAAATGGAAATAGATAGCCCAGCAGAAGAAGTGACGGTGACAGAAGACATCACAGCGGAAGATATGGAGAAAATAGAGGTCGCTTCGATAGAAGAAAGACAAGAAGAAGTGCCAGCAGCAGGCTTTGAAGAAGCTGAGCAAGTGATCAAACATGAACTGCAAGATGATCAATCTATGGAAGAACCTGAAATCATAGATGATCAAGTCATGCCATTCGAACGAGAAACAGTAACGGATGAACGGACTGCCTCTGGGCCAGCAGAAACCTTCATGGATCAGACAGAGCAGCAAGAACAAACGCTTGAAGTGAAGCGAGAAGAAACAAAACAGACATCTCCGCAGCCGAAGGGTTCAAACGGTCAAACCTCAACGGTTCCTTTTAACGTCATGATGTTAAAAAGTGACCAGCGCGTGCAAGGACAGAAGAAAACGTCGGATGCACAAGGATATGTTTTTCCGAGCTTAGCCCTTCTAGACGTACCTCCAGCTCAAAAAGAAGAGGACGGGACATGGGTGAAAGAGCGGGCAGAGCTGCTCAATGCAACGCTTAAAAATTTCAATGTAAGAGCAAGTGTGGTCCATGTCACGCAGGGACCTTCTGTCACAAGATTTGAAGTACATCCTGAACCAGGTGTGAAAGTGAACAAAATCACGAACCTGTCAGATGATATTAAACTCAGTTTGTCCGCAAAGGATATTCGAATCGAAGCACCAATCCCAGGAAAGAACACGATCGGAATTGAAGTGCCGAACCTGCACAGTAAAATGGTGTTCTTAAGAGAAATGATCAGAAGCAGTGCATTTAGAGACAATCCATCTCCTTTAACGGCAGCACTCGGATTAGATATATCAGGTCAGCCCGTCGTGGTTGATCTGCAAAAAATGCCGCACGGCTTAATTGCTGGAGCAACAGGTTCAGGAAAAAGTGTCTGCATTAATACCATTTTAGTAAGCTTGATGTTTAAAGCCTCACCAGATGAAGTGAAAATGCTCCTAATCGACCCTAAAATGGTTGAATTAGCGCCGTATAATCACATTCCACATCTCGTGAGTCCTGTCATTACCGATGCCAAGACAGCGACGGCTGCCCTGAAATGGGTAGTCGATGAAATGGAAAGACGCTATGAACTGTTTGCTCACTCTGGTGTGAGAGAAATTAAACGATTCAATGAGCTTGTGAAAGAAAAGCAAATGGGTGAAAAACTTCCGTATCTCGTCGTTGTCATCGATGAGCTGGCTGATTTAATGATGGTCGCACCAAATGAAGTCGAAGAAAGCATTTGCCGGATTGCACAAAAAGCTAGAGCGTGTGGTATTCACTTACTGATTGCGACTCAAAGACCATCCGTTGATGTCATCACAGGTCTCATTAAAGCCAATATCCCAACAAGAATTGCTTTCTCTGTCTCAAGCCAGGTAGATTCTAGAACCATTATTGACATGGCAGGTGCAGAAAAGCTTCTCGGAAAAGGAGACATGCTCTTTTTAGAAAATGGCTCTGGCAAGCCGACAAGGCTGCAAGGGAACTTTGTATCAGACCGCGAGATCGATCAAGTGGTGGCACATGTGAGGAAACAACGCAAGCCTGTGTTTCTTTTCGAACAGGAGGAATTGATGCTCCAAGGCTCTGCGATTACAGACGAAGACGAATTGTTTATGGATGCCTGCCGATTTGCAATCGAGCAAAATAGTGCAAGTACATCCAGTTTGCAAAGAAGATTTAGAATTGGCTACAATCGTGCAGCCAGATTGATTGACATGATGGAACGTGAAGGCATGATCTCTGGTGCGAAAGGCAGTAAACCAAGAGAAGTCCTCATGACACTCAGTGATCTAGAACAATTGATCTAAACAAAAACCACTTCATTTTTTTGATAAACATGGTATGATAGCACATAGGTGCAATTTTGTAATTGGACACTTTTTGCGTGCCTGTCTGAACTCTTTTTATGTAAAATGAGCTGAAACAGGTGTTAGAAATGGGAAAGTTGTCGGATACTAATCATAGTTAATATTGATTAGAATAGGAAGATCGGAAAAAATCTTTATTTGGAGCTGCGATCTGTGATCCGCTAGAGATGAAAATCACAAGTTGCAAATTGAAATGAGCGTCATATACTGTAAGTCAGATAGACGTTTGTTGGAGGTACAATTATGACTGTTTATCATTTTGTTGGAATAAAAGGGACAGGTATGAGTCCACTGGCCCAAATTCTTCATGATACTGGGTATACTGTCCAAGGATCGGATATCGAAAAGCACATCTTTACACAAAAAGCATTAGAAGAAAGAAACATTAAAATTCTTCCATTTGACCCAGATAATATTCAGCCGGGGATGACGGTCATTGCAGGAAATGCATTTCCTGATACACACCCTGAGATTGAACGTGCCCTTTCTGAAGGGATTCCTGTGATTCGTTACCATAAATTCCTTGGAGAATACATGGATTCATTCACAAACATTGCGATTACTGGTGCTCATGGCAAAACATCCACAACAGGACTGCTTGCCCATGTGATGCAATCAGCAAAGCCAACTTCGTACTTAATCGGTGATGGATCTGGAATGGGGAAAGAAAACAGCGAGTATTTTGTATTTGAAGCATGCGAATACCGCAGACACTTCCTCAGCTATCATCCAGACTATGCGATCATGACCAATATCGATTTTGATCACCCTGATTATTTCTCGGACATTGATGACGTGTTTGATGCGTTTCAAAACATGGCGCTTCAAGTGAAAAAAGCCATTATCGCTTGCGGAGACGATGAACATCTGCTCAAGATTCAAGCGAAAGTACCTGTTGTGTACTACGGATTCAATGAAGAAAATGATTTCCAAGCACGTAATGTTGTGAAAAATACGGAAGGCACCACATTTGATGTATTTGTTCGCAATACGTTTTATGATACCTTCTATATTCCTGCATATGGAAATCATAATGTCCTCAACTCGTTAGCAGTGATTGCTTTATGTCATTATGAAGCCATTGATGTAGATTTGATCAAAGGTGCATTAACAACATTTGGCGGTGTGAAACGACGCTTTAATGAAAAAACAGTAGGTGAGCAAGTCTTAATTGACGACTATGCACATCACCCAACTGAAATTGAGGTTACCATTGAAGCGGCCCGTCAAAAATATCCAGAACGTGATATTGTCGCTGTTTTCCAGCCGCATACCTTCACACGGACACAGCAATTCTTAACTGAATTCGCTGATAGCCTAAAGAAAGCTGATTATGTGTATCTTTGCGATATCTTTGGTTCAGCTCGTGAAAACATTGGGAAACTAAGCATCGAAGATTTACGTGGAAAAATTCCGCAAGCTCAGTTGATTGATGAAGACGAGACATCTGTGTTGAAAGCGCACGAGGATGCGATTTTGATCTTTATGGGAGCCGGAGACATTCAAAAATATTTACGTGCTTATGAGAAAGTTGCTGTATAAATGTAAATGATCGTAAAAGTGCCGTTTCAATCGGCACTTTTTTATGTTGAATAAAATGTGACAAAGGGGCTAAATGTGTCAAGATGTGCTGCTTTTTTTCATTCGCTGTGGACAGGAATTAGCGAATAAGTGTAGAATTATTAATCAATCGGTCATTCTAGGCGATGTTTGAATGATACAACGAGAGGGTATTGAATTGAATATGCCCGCAACAAAGGAGGTATCAGATGATTATTATTCTCTATCTAAGCGTTGCACTGATCGCAATTGCTTTCCTCATTCTTGTCATCTATTTGTCTAAAACATTAAAATCCTTACAGCTGACATTAAAGAATGTCGCATCAACTTTAGAAGGTCTTGAAGGACAGATGCAAGGCATCACCACAGAGACAGCGCAGTTGCTACATAAGACGAATCAGCTTGCTGAAGATATTCAAGACAAATCGGCAAAACTCAACACAGTTGTGGATGCAGTGCAGGGAATTGGCGGCTCGATCAACCAATTTAATACAAGCATAAAGCAGGCAGCTGGAGCAGTTTCTTCTTCCGTTGAAAAGAACCAAGAAAAAGTGACGGATGTTGTAAGCTGGAGTAACGCAGCACTTGAAATTTATAAAAAATGGAAACAACGTAAACACCAAAAATAAACCATTTTCGCATAGGAGGAATAATCATGAGCAAAGACGGAATCAATAGCAAAGACTTTTTGATCGGAACACTTATTGGTGGCATTGTCGGTGCAACAACAGCATTATTCTTAGCACCAAAGTCAGGGAAAGAGCTTCGCGATGATTTGAACACCCAAGCGAATGCTTTAAAAGATAAAACAGATCGACTCACAACAGATGCGAAGGAAAAAGGCACTGAATATGTGACGATTGCGAAAGATAAAACGTCTGAATTGTCTCAGCTGGTGGCAGAGCAGTCAAACCAGATTTTAGACAAAGTGAAAGACATAAAAGAGCGTGCAGCTGGAAAAGCTAATCAAGTGAAAAGTGAAGCAGAAGATGCTGCAAATGATCTTGCGAGCGAAGCGTCAGATGTAGCAGACGAAGCAAAAGTAAGAGCACAAGAAGCAAAATCAGAAATTGAAGACGGCATCAAAGATGTCAAAGAAAAAGTAGAACAATCTACTAAAGGCTAACTCGCTGCTTAAGTTAGGAAGGAGCACATCATGTCAAAGCAACTCATCGAAACAGAAGAACAGTTTGATCAACTAACGAATCAAGACGGAACCTTTGTCTTTTTTAAGCACAGTTTGACATGTCCAATCAGCCAAGCTGCTTTTCATGAGTTTGAAGCATTTGCGTCTGCACATGAAGACGTGCCTGCTTATTTCTTGCAAATTCAAAACACAAGAGAGCTTTCAGCCTATGTGGCTGAAAAGTCAGGGGTAAAGCACGAAAGTCCCCAGGCACTCGTCTTTAGCGGTGGAAAAGTAAAATGGCATGCATCTCACTCAAGCATTACAAAAGAAGCGCTTGAACATCATATGTAGAAGAACGTCAGCAACTGCTGACGTTTTTTTTATAAAAAAGGTTTACTTGAACCAAAAGTATGCTATAATCTTACACATAATACTTTATCGCTTAAAAGCGTTTGGGTAATAAAGAATTTTTTCGTGACAATTCCGAAATCTTTGTTTATAATAAACCCTATCCTGAGAGAATTTAAAAATAAAAAGCGAGAGCAGGCAGAGGAAAGGATGACAAAAATGAGCAACAACGAACTAGAACAATTGAGACAGCAAGCAGATGAACTAAATCTTCAAATCTTAAAACTGATCAATGAAAGAGGAAGCATTGTAAAAGAAATTGGAAAGGCAAAAGAAGCGCAAGGTGTCAACCGTTATGATCCTGTCAGAGAGCGCACAATGCTGAACCAAATTCTTGAAGAAAATGACGGCCCATTTGAAAATTCAACGATCCAGCATATTTTCAAGGAAATTTTCAAAGCAGGTCTAGAGCTTCAAGAAGATGACCACAGCAAAGCACTTCTTGTTTCTCGTAAGAAAAAACCAGAAAATACAATTGTGAACATCAATGGGGAAGCTATCGGTGATGGAAAACAACGCTTCATCGTTGGACCATGTGCTGTTGAAAGCTACGAACAAGTCGCAGAAGTAGCGGCAGCAGCTAAACAGCAGGGACTAAAACTGCTTCGCGGTGGCGCATTTAAACCTCGCACAAGTCCATACGACTTCCAAGGGCTTGGTGTAGACGGTCTAAAGATTCTAAAGCGTGTAGCTGATGAATACGGTCTTGCTGTCATTAGTGAAATCGTAAACCCTGCGCATATTGAAGAAGCGATTGAGCATATTGATGTGATTCAAATTGGTGCACGTAACATGCAAAACTTCGAACTATTAAAAGAAGCCGGATCTGTGAAGAAACCAGTTCTTTTAAAACGCGGTCTAGCAGCGACCATTTCAGAATTCATCAATGCAGCTGAATACATCATCGCACAAGGAAATGACCAAATCATCCTTTGCGAGCGCGGTATCCGCACATACGAAACAGCGACAAGAAACACATTAGATATCTCTGCTGTGCCAATCTTGAAACAGGAGACACATTTACCAGTCTTCGTTGATGTGACGCACTCAACTGGACGTAGAGATCTTCTTCTGCCAACAGCCAAAGCAGCTCTTGCGATTGGAGCGGACGGTGTCATGGCAGAAGTGCATCCAGACCCATCTGTTGCCCTATCTGATTCAGCGCAGCAAATGGACATTCCTCAATTCGAAAAATGGTTAGATGCGTTAAGACCACTTGTCAACATTCACGCGTAATCATAGATAGAATTACCGCCGGATAACAGCCCGGCGGTTTTTTCATGGAGAAAACACAATAGAATTGGAAATGAAAGGAATAAATCGCATTGCAAGCTTAAAGTGCTTGTTCACAATGTTTTCATTTTTAAAATTCGACAGAATCTGCTAAGATCATTGTCATAGCTGATGTTCACGATGACTTTTGCTGAAATATGATTCAATTTACAGGTAACAAGCTCATTAAAGTTTGTTTAATTTAGTTATAAAAAGAAAGGGAACGTTTTCATATGACGAAAAAACGTGTATAATTTCATAAAAGAATGTCATTTTGATGTAGATTGAAAAATTATGTGTCTCTTTTCATCGTTTTAATGACAAATAGGATATTATTTTTTTCGTATCTGATATGTCTCTACCTAATTGGTGAATGCTATAGATATGAAGTGTATTTGAAGGAGTGATTTATGTGAATAATGTTACAATATATGATGTAGCAAGAGAAGCAAATGTAAGTATGGCAACGGTATCACGTGTTGTGAATGGAAATCCGAACGTGAAACCAACAACAAGAAAAAAGGTGCTTGAAGCGATTGATCGTCTTGGCTACCGTCCGAACGCAGTGGCACGAGGCCTTGCAAGTAAAAAAACAACGACGGTTGGGGTCATCATCCCTGATATTTCTAGTATCTTCTATTCTGAGCTTGCACGCGGGATTGAAGATATCGCCACGATGTACAAGTACAACATCATTTTGAGCAACTCAGATCAAAATACAGATAAAGAGCTGCATTTGTTAAATACGATGCTAGGCAAACAAGTAGATGGGATTGTCTTTATGGGCGGCAACATCACAGATGTGCTTGTCGAAGAATTTAAGCGCTCTCCTGTACCAATTGTTCTTGCAGCATCAGTTGAAGAGCAGGCACAAACACCATCTGTGAACATTAACTATGAGCAGGCCATTTATGATTCAGTCCAATTATTAATTGAAAAAGGCCATAAACGAATTGCGTTCGTATCTGGTCCGATGTCAGAACCAATTAACTCTGTGAGAAAGCTTGCTGGGTATAAGCGTGCGCTAGAAGAAGCGGGCATTGCTTTTGATGATGTTCTCGTTGCTGAAGGCGATTACTCCTATGACTCAGGAATTGAAGCCCTTGCAAATCTGCTTGAGCAATCAGACAAGCCGACGGCTGTCATTGCAGCAACAGACGAAATGGCTCTTGGTGTCATTCACGGCGCACAGGACAGAGGCGTCTCGATTCCTGAAGACTTAGAGGTCATTGGCTTTGATAACACAAGACTTTCCCTCATGGTACGTCCTCAGCTGACAACGGTTGTTCAGCCGACATATGATATTGGCGCTGTCGCAATGAGACTGCTGACAAAGCTGATGAACAAAGAACAAGTGGACGATCAAATTGTTGAGCTGCCACACAGAATTGAAGAAAGACAATCAACAAAATAAAAACAAAAAGCAGGCTCACCTTATCAGTGAATGCCTGCTTTTCTTATGCATTTTTCCTTTCTCTTCTAACAGGCATGAGTGCTTTTTCTACTGTTTGCGCATTTTTTTCTGTGATTTCTGCTTTTCTTGGTATCGGTGGATATAAATCGTCAGGGTCGAACCATGTTGATGGAAGGGTGACAGGCGATTGCTTATTCCATGCCCGAATCCACTCCTTAGGAAGGTCAGCTGGCGGTGTGACGCCTTTCATCTCAAGCCAAATGCGGCTCCACGCTCTTGGGACCACGCGCCAAATATCATATCCGCCTCCGCCAACAGCGATCCATTTGCCTTCACAATATTGATGAGCAAGCTCATGGGCAAGTCTGGGAATTTCCTCATATATTTTCATGGTGGCAGATAAATGGGTTAAAGGATCGTAATAGTGAGCATCCGCTCCGTTTTGCGTCAAAATCACGTCTGGTTTAAAAAAAGCAGCTATCTCAGTCACTGCTGTTCGGTATGCTTCGAGGAACGATTCGTCTTCTGTAAATGCATCGAGCGGAATATTATACGCATAGCCATAGCCTTTATCATGGCCTCTTTCCTGTACTTGTCCAGTTCCAGGGAACAAGTAGCGACCCGTTTCATGAATGGAGACAGTACATACCTCTGGATCGTCATAGAAGCTAAACTGTACACCATCTCCGTGATGAGCATCCGTATCAATATATAAAATCCTTGCGCCATATGTCTTTTGAATATATTGAATGGCCACAGAGCTGTCATTATAAATACAAAAGCCAGATGCACGTCCTTTAAATCCGTGGTGAAGCCCGCCGCCAAGGTTGAGCGCATGCTGCGAATGACCCAGCATCACTTGATCAACCGCTGTTAATGTCCCGCCAACAAGAAGAGAAGCCGCCTCATGCATACCTGCAAACATCGGTGTATCCTCCGTGCCAAGGCCGTAGCGTTCACCCTCTGCTGTAGACAGCTTTCCTTCACTTGCCCGCTGCACAGCTTGAATATAATCTGTCGTATGGACGAGCTTTAATTCCTCCAGCGTAGCCATACGCGGTGCGATGATCTCATCATCCGTTAACGCCTTCATTTTTTGAAGAAGATCGTATGTTAAGTAGACACGAAGCTGATTGAAGGGGTGATCTTGATGAAACTGGTACGTTTGAAAAGATGGTGAAAAAACAAAGGTCGCTTCCTTCATTTGACCGTCTGCTCCATAGGCCAGAGCACCTTGTAGCCTTTTGCCCGAATCAGCTTCGTCACATGATCTGCATGAATGGTTTGAAGGCGGAATACGAGCACTTTAGAGGCTTCATTTGCATGCGGGTACACAAGCACACTCAGCATTTGAATATGCTGCTCCTTTAAAATAGCCGTAATGTCTGCGAGCCCTTCTGTCATCTGCTTCACTTCAACCTCTAAGTGTGACCCAGGCTGATCTGCACCTGTCAGTCTGACAAACGTACGAAGTAAATCTGTCTTTGTGATAATGCCTACAAGCTTACCGCGTCTCACCACTGGAAGGCAGCCAATTCCATGCTCAAAAAAGACACTCGAAATCTCCTCAACGAAATCAAGCGGATGGGCGGTGATTGTCTCTAGCACCATGATCTCTTCTACCGGCCGCTGAATAAAAAGCTGCCTTTTTTCTGTTTCGAAAATACTTGGACTGGCATTTTTAATATCCCGATCTGTCACCATCCCAATGACAGAATCTTGATCAGATACGATGGGAATATGCCGAATGTGATGTGCACTCATTTTTTGAATGGCTTCTTCGATCGTATCGGTTTTTCGCAGCGTGATCACATCACGCTCCATAATTTGTTCAATCATCATTGTTTACCAATCCCCTTTGCCAAAAAAACGAATTGAACGTTAATACATAAAGCGCTGATGGAAGCGAAGACGATCAAAACGCTCGATCGAATCAGGACTCACGTTTTTTCCGATTCTCGCCATTAAACAATTGGCTGGATGTGAGCTGATCTCTGGCTCGTCTGTTGCAAACCAGACAAGACCACCTGCGTTCATCATTTTCTCCATCATTTTACGGTACTCCCAAACGTTTTTCTTTGTCCCCTTTAAATCCCAATGCCAGTAATATTCAGTTGTAATAATGATGTAGTTCTCCATTTGCTCATCCATCATGCTCACATCAAGTAAATGCTTGCCGAGCGAGCATCCTCTAAATGGAGGAGCGACTTCAATCGCGCCAAGCTCGATTAAATTGTCCATCTTGCCCTCTGACCAGCGCTCAAGCGGATCAGGATACAAATACGTGACATAGCCTGCGACAAGCTCATCCACTCTTGCAATGATAATACGTCCTTCTGGAAGATCTGCTATTTCAACAAGTGCTTGTTTCTGCTCCTCAGGCGTGCGAAATGCCGTTAGTCCTTCATGAAACGTATAGTTCGCAAGCTCTGATGCAGGTACCGGTCCTTCAATCAGGATAGAACCTGTTTCTCGCTCAATTGTTTTTGAATAATAAGTTTTAGGATGCTCCACGTATCCACCGCCTCAAATTCTAGTGAGTCGTCTCTATTTTAGCTTAAATCTTGAAGAAATTAAAACGGTTTCACCATAAGTTTTTTAAAAATTGAGAAAAAAAGTCATCTATACTATAATGGTCATTGTAAACGTATGCAAAGGGGGACTGTTTGATGAAAGTGGAAACGCTACCATCAGTAAAAGGAGACTATCATTTAAATGATTATGAGCAGGCATACAAAGAATTTTCATGGGAGGAAGCGAGAAAAAACTTCTCCTGGTATGAAACAGGAAAAATAAATGCAGCCTATGAAGCAATTGACAGACATGCGGACTCGTTTCGTAAGAACAAGGTGGCGCTTCATTACAAAGATTCACAGCGGGATGAAAAGTATACGTTCAGGGATATGAAAATCAACACAAACAAAGCGGGAAATCTATTCAGAGAAAAGGCGCATGTGCAAAAAGGGGATCGCGTGTTTATCTTTATGCCAAGATCACCTGAGCTCTATTTTCTTCTGCTTGGTGCTGTCAAAATTGGTGCGATCGTTGGCCCGTTATTTGAGGCATTTATGGAAGGCGCCGTCAAAGACCGTTTAGAAAATAGCGAGGCGAAGGTCATTGTGACAACGCCGGATCTGCTTGAGCGTATTCCGTTTGCAGAGCTTCCGAAGCTTGAATCTGTCATCATTGTCGGCGGTGAAAAGGAAGACATCGGTGGTGTGCGGACAATTCACTACGAAGAGGCATTTCAGGAGGCAGTAAAGGAACTTGAAGTAGAATGGATGGATGAAAAAGACGGTTTCCTGCTTCATTACACGTCAGGGTCAACTGGTACGCCAAAAGGTGTGCTGCATGTCCATGGCGCGATGGTGCAGCAAGACCAGACCGGTAAATGGGTGCTTGACCTGAAAGAAGATGACGTCTACTGGTGTACAGCTGATCCAGGCTGGGTAACAGGGACAGTGTACGGTATTTTTTCACCATGGTTAAATGGGGCAACGAATGTCATCTTAGGTGGCCGGTTTAATCCTGATACGTGGTATGAAACGATTGAATCACTTGGTGTGACCGTTTGGTACAGTGCACCGACAGCCTTCAGAATGCTGATGGGGGCAGGGGACGACCTCATTCAAAAATATGACCTCAGCTCGCTCCGTCATGTCTTAAGTGTAGGAGAGCCTCTCAATCCGGAAGTGATCCGCTGGGGAGACGCTGTATTTGGCAAACGAATTCACGATACTTGGTGGATGACGGAAACTGGTGCACAGCTGATTTGTAATTATCCATGCATGGACATCAAACCAGGCTCGATGGGGAAACCAATTCCAGGCGTAGAAGCCGCGATTGTGGATAATGCCGGAAATGAACTTCCGCCATACCGGATGGGCAACCTTGCGATCAAAAAGGGCTGGCCGTCCATGATGCATACGATCTGGAACAATCCTGAAAAATATGAATCTTACTTTATGCCGGGAGATTGGTATGTTTCAGGAGATTCAGCATATATGGACGAAGACGGATACTTTTGGTTCCAGGGACGTGTCGACGATGTCATCATGACGTCAGGAGAGCGGGTCGGTCCATTTGAGGTGGAAAGTAAACTGGTTGAACATCCGGCCATTGCAGAGGCTGGTGTCATTGGAAAGCCAGATCCGGTACGTGGTGAAATTATCAAAGCATTCATTGCTCTCAGGAGCGGATACGAGCCGACAGATGAGCTGAAAGAAGAGATTCGTACGTTTGTGAAAAAGGGGCTTGCTGCACATGCGGCACCAAGAGAAATCGAGTTTAAAGACAAACTGCCAAAAACGCGAAGCGGAAAAATTATGAGACGTGTGCTAAAGGCGTGGGAGCTGAACTTACCTGCTGGCGACCTTTCGACAATGGAAGATTAATCTCCTTCGTCAGTTGACTTGATATCAAAAGTATGTTAAAAATGACTTTAGTTGAATACGAAAAGGTTTTGACTGAGATTCAGTAGAATCATCTTTCCCTGTCCAAGAGAGCTGACGGCTGGTGCGAGTCAGTACAAAGAGATATTCGAATTACCCTCACGAACCGCTTTTACGAAAAGGAGCATGAATGCTGCCTCATTAGTGAAAGAACGGATCTGTCCGTTATCAGTGTAAGTGAAAAGACGTGATATTTTGTCTTTTAAGCAGGGTGGTACCGCGATATATATCGTCCCTTCGTTCATTCGAAGGGGCGTTTTTTATGTTGAATTGTAAAAAAAGGAGATTTGGATATGAGTCAATTGATGGAAGATTTATCGTTCAGAGGATTAATTCAGCAGCAAACAGATGAAGAAGGTTTAACAAAATTATTAGCAGAAGAAAAAATCAAGCTGTACTCCGGCTTCGATCCGACAGCTGACAGCTTGCACATTGGTCATCTATTGCCCATTTTAACATTGCGCAGATTCCAAGAAGCAGGGCATCACCCGATTGCCCTTGTTGGCGGCGCAACTGGACTGATCGGAGATCCTAGCTTCAAAAAAGCAGAGCGTTCACTAAACCCGGCAGAAATCGTGGAACAGTGGTCAGAGAAAATCAAAGGCCAGCTGTCTCAATTTCTTGATTTTGAAGCAGGCGAGAACCCAGCCGTCATCGTCAATAACTATGACTGGATCAGCCAAATGAATGTCATCACGTTCCTTCGTGATATTGGAAAGAACTTCGGTGTGAACTTCATGCTGGCAAAAGATATCGTCAGCTCACGTATCGAGACAGGTATTTCGTACACAGAGTTCAGCTACGTGATTTTGCAATCGTTAGACTTCTTAAACCTTTACAAAAATGAAAACTGTAAGCTGCAAATCGGTGGTAGTGACCAGTGGGGAAATATTACATCTGGACTTGAGTTGATCCGCAAGTCTGAGGCAGAAGGCGCAAAAGCATTTGGTCTCACGATGCCGCTTGTCACAAAAGCAGACGGCACGAAGTTTGGTAAAACAGAAGGCGGCGCAATCTGGTTAGATAAAGAAAAAACGTCACCTTATGAATTCTACCAATTCTGGATCAACACAGATGACCGTGACGTCGTGAAATACTTAAAATACTTTACGTTCTTATCAAAAGAAGAGATCGCATCTTACGAAGAAAAAGTGCAAACAGCACCTGAAAAACGTGAAGCGCAGCGCCGTTTAGCAGAAGAAGTGACAGCGCTTGTACATGGCCGTGAATCACTAGAACAGGCTGTGAACATCTCAAATGCACTATTTAAAGGCGAGATCAAATCTCTTTCAGCTGAAGAAGTCAAAGTAGGCTTTAAGGATGTTCCATCAATGGAGAAAAGCAGCACAGAAGAATTAACACTAGTCGATATCCTTGTGGAATCAAAGCTGTCTCCATCAAAGCGTCAAGCACGTGAAGATATCACAAATGGTGCGGTCTACATCAACGGAGAGAGACAAACCGATAAAGACTATGTTCTTTCAGCTGAAGACCGAATTGAAAACCAATTCACTGTTTTAAGAAGAGGGAAAAAGAAATACTTCCTTGTGAATTACAAGTAAGAATGATGTGCAGCCGGCTGAGAGAACCGGCTGCTTTTTTTTATGCTAATTGAGTCATGGAGGATGTCACATAGACCAACAGACTGTAAGAGAAACGAATGTCTAGTCTTTTGGCATTGGCTCATGAGAAAGTCAAAGGTGCTTTTTCATTATTTATTTCTTGTGAAAATATCGGACAAACAGTGCCTTGTTCACTTTTCTGTCATATTTTTGTTGTTTAAAATAGAGTCGAACAAGATAAATAAGGGGGAATGAAAGTGTCATTTTTGATGAAAAGGAGTTTGCAGATTCTCGTTGCATTTGCATTGGTGGTTGGTTCAATGGTTTTCATCCAGCCGAAAGAGGTCAAAGCGGCTGAGCATAATCCGGTTGTGATGGTACATGGCATGGGCGGTGCCTCTTATAACTTTGCGGCGATCAAAAGATACTTGGTGTCACAGGGCTGGGACCGAAACCAATTATATGCAATTGATTTCATAGACAAAACAGGCAATAACCTCAATAATGGACCACGTCTATCTAGATACGTCAAAGATGTGCTAGCCAAAACGGGCGCCAAAAAAGTAGATATTGTGGCGCATAGCATGGGCGGAGCCAACACGTTATATTATATTAAGAACCTAGACGGCGGAGATAAAATTGAAAATGTCGTCACACTAGGTGGAGCGAACGGACTCGTTTCACTCAGAGCATTACCAGGCACCGATCCAAATCAAAAAATTCTTTACACATCCGTCTATAGCTCAGCCGACCTCATTGTCGTCAACAGCCTCTCCCGCTTAATTGGCGCAAGAAACGTCCTTATCCACGGAGTTGGACATATCGGTCTATTAGCCTCAAGCCAAGTCAATGGCTATATTAAAGAAGGGCTGAACGGCGGGGGACAGAATACGAATTAATTTAAAATAGCCAGCTACCATTCATGGAAGCTGGCTTTCTGTATTTTACAAGTAGATTTAATCATGAAGAAACATGGAGTACCTATTGATGAAGTTCTATTCGTGTGAATACTTGAAATGATTGTCGATGAAATCAGACTATGGTACGATGAATGTATATGTTATAAAGTAATTCGTACGAATTACTAAATGAGGGCGGGATATGAAGCTTGAACAAATCATAACGATCAAAATGGGGAAAAATCAATCAAGAAGAAATGAAAAAACGGACAATAACTTATCTACATATTCTTATGAAGATTTAATGAAAGATCTAGATGGCGCTTATTTAGACTCCATTGGAGATGAAAAAGATAGCACATTATTAACAGTTGATCCGTACTTAACAAATGTTTGTGATGTTGTCTTCAGCTTTGTTAGTTCGATTGCAGGAATTGTTAGTAATGAGACTCAAGGCAAAGTCATGAACCAAAACTTTGCTAAGCTTATCATAGAAACTGAAGAACTTGATAAACAGTATTTATGTTATGTCCTAAATGAATCTCAATTTATGAAAAAACAAATGACGATCTCTATGCAAGGAAGTACGGTTCCAAAACTAACACCGGGGATTTTTCGTGGGTTAGAGGTGCAACTTCCTTCTATTGAAAAGCAACAAATGATTGGAAAAGCCTATTTTCATTTTAGGAAGCGTCAAGCGCTCATGAAGAAACAAGCAAAATTAGAAGAACAACTATTTTTAGAAATATTAAAACAACATGATCAATAAAGAAAAGTGAGGAAATAACGATGGCTGACTTACATACAACATTATTTAGTGCCGCAGATGATCTTAGAAGCAAAATGGATGCTTCAGAGTATAAAAACTATTTATTAGGATTGATCTTCTATAAATATTTATCTGATCGATTATTAGAAAAAGTGGTCGAAGTTGCAGATGAATCGCTGGAAGAATACGACACGCAGGATAAACAAGCGCAATTATACAAAGAGTTATTATCAGATGAGGATATTCAAAAAGATTTACTTGAAACATTAGTTGATACGATAGGATATGATATCGAACCAGCGTATTTATTTAGTGAGTTAGCGAGTCAGGCAAAACAGAATATCTTTCAATTAAATGATTTAAATAAAGCATTCATTGATTTATCGACGAAATATCTTCAATTTAGTGGCTTGTTTGATGATGTGGATTTGAAATCGAAAAAACTGGGGTCAGATGATCAACAGAGAAATATCACCATTACAGAGGTACTAAAAAAATTAAATGATGTAGATGTCATTGGCCATAATGGAGATGTCATTGGAGATGCCTATGAATATTTAATTAGTCAATTTGCCTCAGAAGCAGGGAAAAAAGCCGGTGAATTCTATACACCACATGAGGTGTCTATCATGATGGCTCGTATTGTGGCAATTGGACAAGAGGAGAAAAAATTATTTAGTGTTTATGACCCTACAATGGGTTCCGGTTCTTTAATGTTAAATGTGCGCAATTACATTAACTATCCAGAAAGTGTAAAATATCACGGGCAAGAACTAAATACCACGACTTTTAATTTAGCAAAAATGAACTTGATCTTGCACGGTGTTGATTATGAGGACATGCGTCTGCGTAACGGGGATACACTAAATAAAGACTGGCCGACCGATGAGCCGTATACATTTGATTCAGTTCTAATGAATCCGCCATATTCAGCCAAATGGTCAGCAGATGATACATTTTTAGATGATTCACGTTTTAATCGCTATGGGAAACTAGCACCGAAATCAAAAGCAGACTTTGCTTTTCTTTTGCATGGCCTATATCACTTAAAAGATTCTGGAACCATGGCGATTGTCCTGCCACATGGTGTTCTTTTTAGAGGCGCAGCAGAAGGTGTCATCCGTAAGAAATTACTAGAAGATGGACACATTGATGCGGTGATCGGTTTACCAGCAAACTTATTTTTTGGTACAAGCATTCCAACCACTGTCATCATTTTAAAGAAGAACCGTACAACGCGTGATGTACTATTTATTGATGCGAGTAAAGAATTTACCAAAGGAAAAAATCAAAACAAATTATCAACTGACAACATTGATAAAGTAGTAGAGACATATCAAAAACGAGAAGATGTAGAAAAGTATGCACATGTGGCAAGCTTTGAGGAAATCAAAGAAAATGACTTCAACTTAAATATCCCAAGATATGTCGATACATTTGAAGAAGAAGAGCCTGTCGACATGGCCGCCATAGGAGCAAAAATTCAAGAAATTCGAAAAGAAAAAGCAGAGCTAGAGTCTAATTTATATGACATGATTTCTTCCATGCAATTTGATGAGAAAAATGCAGAATGGATGAAAGGTGCTTTAGAGGTGTTTAAACGTGGGAAGTAAGAAAGTGCCGGAAGTGAGGTTTAATGGGTTTAGTGGGGAATGGGAAGGTTGCAAGTTTGGGGAGATATCAGAAAGTTTTGAGTACGGTCTAAATGCAAGTGCTACCTCCTATGATGGTAGAAACAAGTATATCAGAATTACAGATATAGATGAAAGTAGTAACAAGTTTAAACAAAATGATTTAACTTCACCTAATACAGATCTAAGCCAAGCAGAAAAATATCTATTAAAAAAAGGTGATATTTTATTTGCAAGGACAGGTGCAAGTGTTGGGAAAACCTACTGCTATGATAAAAGGGATGGAAAAGTTTATTATGCAGGCTTTTTAATTAGAGCGAGATTGAAGCAAGAATATAATGTTGACTTTGTATTTCAAACTACATTAACAACGAAATATAATAATTTTGTTAAAATAACATCCCAACGTTCTGGACAGCCAGGTATTAATGCAGTAGAGTTCGCTAGCTTTACTATGATGTTACCTGATAAAGTGGAACAGGATAAAATCGGCAACTTCTTCAAACAACTAGACGAAACAATTGCATTTCAACAACAAGAACTAGACACCTTAAAACAAACGAAACAAGGATTCTTACAAAAAATGTTTCCGAAAGAAGGAGAATCTGTACCGGAAATTCGTTTTCCTGGGTTTAATGGGGAATGGGAAAAGAAAAGATTAAAAGATTTAGCTACTTTTGCTAAAGGAATTGGATATTCTAAAAGTGATATAGTAGAAGAAGGAGATCCTATAATTTTATATGGCAGTTTATATACTAAATATCAAACTGTGATAGAAGAAGTCGATACATTTACTAAAATAAAAGAAAAATCTTTAATTAGTAAGGGTTATGAGGTAATTGTCCCTTCATCTGGTGAAACATCTGAGGATATTGCTAGAGCATCTGTAGTAAAAAGACCCGGTATTATTTTGGGTGGAGACTTGAATGTTATTTACCCCTGTGACGACATTAATTCTATTTTTTTAGCACTCACTATCTCAAATGGTAAACAACAAAAAGAACTAAGTAGAAAAGCACAAGGTAAATCAGTTGTTCATCTACATAACTCTGATTTAAAAGAAGTGAATCTATATTATCCAAAAAGAGAAGAACAAACCCAAATCGCGAGCTTCTTCAAACAACTAGACAAAACAATCGCTCTATGCGATCAAGAAATAGATATTTTAAAACAAACCAAAAAGGCCTTTTTGCAAAAAATGTTTTTATAAGCAAGAGGAGGGAATTCAAATGGGCAAGAATGAACATAGAGATGAAACAGAAATAGAACGTCAGTTAATTGAGGTAATGGGTGAAGGACATAACCAATGGAACTATCGTCCAGATCTAAAATCAGAAGCCGACTTATGGCAGAATTTACGAAAGATCATCACACAAAACAACTTATCAGAAATTGGGGAACATCCGATTTCTGATAAGGAATTTGATAAGATTAAAACGGAAATTTTAAATAAAACACAAACACCTTTCGACGCCGCAAGATGGCTAAAAGGTGAAAATGGAATTGCTCGCATTACGATTGAACGAGATGATGTGTCGTTAGGTTCGATGTCACTCGTTCTTTATTCAAATCATGATATCGGTGGGGGCATTTCTACATATGAAGTTGTTCATCAAATTGCGAAAAAAAGAGAGAACATTGACGAACGTGACAGGCGTTTTGATGTGACGTTATTAATCAATGGGTTACCCATTGTGCAAATTGAATTGAAAAAAGTTACGGCAAAAGATGGTGTGTTTCAAGCATACAATCAAGTGAAGAAGTATGCAGAGGAAGGGCTATTTCGTAATAATATTTTTTCCACTCTTCAGTTATTTGTCATTTCAAATGAACAAACGACTCGTTATTTTGCCAATGCTCTGCCAAAAGATATGCATAAGAAGTTTGTTTTTAGTTGGCGGACGAAAAATAACCGAAAAGTGAACAACCTCTATGAATTTGTGAAACAAGTATTGAACATTCCAGATGCCCATCGATTGATCGCTCAATATACCGTTGTGAGCGAAGAAAATGATCAAAAAGCGTTAATGGTTTTACATCCATATCAAATACATGCAATTGAAGCATTGTTTACCGCAGCGATGAAGCATGAATCTGGATATGTATGGCATGCAACAGGGTCAGGAAAGACATTAACGAGTTTCGTTGCGACCAAATTATTAGCAAGGAAACCTGGCGTTGACCGGACAATTATGCTCATTGACCGAAAAGATTTAGATAATCAAACCACCACAGAATTTACAAGGTTTGCGTCTGAATTTAATACAGGTATCTCTTCAGATAAGGTAAAGTCTAATAGTTTAATTATTGGAACAAAAAGCGCACGAAAACTTAGTGAAACACTATTAGCGGATGCCAATTCAAATACCATTATTATTACGACTCGTCAAAAGCTAGAGAATGCCATCAAATATGCAAAAAAACAAGAAGAGCAAGATGGAAAGAACCGATTTCAAAAACTGATCGGACAACATATTGTCTTTGTCGTTGATGAATGCCATCGAGCATTAAGTGCGGAGGGCATGGAGTCTGTGAAGAAAACGTTCCCTAATTCTACTTGGTTTGGCTTTACTGGAACACCTATTTTCGATGTTAATAAAAAACAACCAAAAGGGCAGTTAGCACGTACGACTCGTGATCAATACGGTGAAGAGCTTCATACATATACGATTAAAAACGCCTTAGATGATGGTGCAGTTCTAGGATTCCAAGTAGAACATGAAGATACGATTGAACCAAACTCTCTTAGCAATCATATCTTTTCTCGGCTTCGTCAAAATGACAAATACGCTCATCTTAATGATGATGAATTAAATACGTATATTGATCAAATGGATGGGATGGAGAAGGAATCCCATTTGCCATCCACTATCTATGAAAGTGATGAGCATATTCAAAAGGTCATCCATAAGATATTTCGACCGGATAATGCTTATACAAAGTTTGATTTCAAAAACGGACGACCGCAAAAGTCTGCTATTCTGACAACAAACTCTATTGCGATGGCCAAACGATATTATGATGCGATAAAAAGGATGACGAAAGATCCTGATTGGATGGCAAAAGAGTTTGAAGGTCATCCTATTCGTAAAGGGCGAACGATAGAGGATAAGGATTTTCCTAGAATCGCGATCACCTACTCATTAAATGATAATGAAGAAACTTCAAAACTAGATCAAGAAGATATGATAAACATCATCAAAGACTATAATCAATCCTATGATACCGCTTGGTCGATTCAAGATATTGAGCGGTATAATGGGGACATTAACAACAGATTAGCCCGAAAAAAAGCGGAGTTTAAACAATTTGGCAAGCATATAGATTTAGTGATTGTGGTTGATCGCCTTTTAACTGGCTTTGATGCGCCGACCATACAAACTCTTTTTGTGGATCGACTCTTAGAGTATGCGGGTTTAATTCAAGCTTTCTCGCGAACAAATCGTACATATCCTGGTAAAACAAAAGGGCTCATCATGACGTTTAGAAAGCCGTGGACGATGGAGTGGAATGTAGAGGAAGCGACCAAGACATACTCTAACGAACAGGAAGAAACGAATCTTGTGTACCCAACTTATGAAGAATCATTGAAACGATTTAAAAAGGCACATAAAACCTTAAAGTCACTTGATATCAATCTTTCTGAATTGGACGAGCATTCGCCAGTAGAGGAACGTGTTGAATTTGTTAAAGCATTCCAAGAGCTGAGTAATGCTTATGAAGCTCTCGTGACGTATGACAATTACAACGATGATATGGAAGCATCGAAAGCCTTGCGAGAACAAGTGATGACGATCGAAGAAAATATCGGTATATACAATACAATCAAAGGCTCACTAGTAGAAGAAGGGACGAAAGAGAAAGAAGAGGAAACACCCAACTTCTCGGATATTGAATTTTATGGTGAGAATTCTGTTAAGCTATACGACATTGACTCTGCCTTTATTGATCAACTGTTAGGAAATTACTCTGCCAATAATCATGATATCCGTCAAGAAATCGAAAAGGCACTTCAAAAATTGAAAAAAGCTGAAGTGGTAAAAGATGTGTATCGAGCGATCCTCAATGAAATGGACAATAAACAGGTGAATCCAGATGAAGATATATTAGTGGTCAAACGAACATTCTTTACAAAAAAGAAAAATTCCCATATTAAAGAATTTGCTGAAACGTGGTTCGTGGATGAGAACGAACTCCATTTATCATCTATTCAATATATGATAGGAACTGATCCTATTCCGAATATTGGGAACATCATTGATAGTAAACAATTTGATCAATATAAAGCAATTCATCCAGATGCTAAACCATTAAAATACGGACCTGAAATGAAACGAGCGTGGAGAACATTGTTAGATGAAGTGATTGTTCCTTTGGATGATGAATTAAGATAATCTCGATAAGGAGTTTAAATTGACGCAACAACTTAAACAATATTTCTTAGGATACTTTCTCTATTTTCCCTGTTCATTTCTCATCATCTATAGGTAATCTCTAACATCATAGCCAGTGGGTGGTTTGTCTTTTTGGTGCAAAATCAGACAAAACATCAGTAAAAGCATGTACAAATCGACCACTATTCCTTACACTACATGTAGTGAACGAGAATCTTTGGAGGTGGGCGTTTGTGCAAACGAATCAAAAGGCTTTGATTATGGTAGATGTACAAAAGGCATTTGAGCATGAAAAATGGGGAGAACGAAATAACCTAGATGCAGAGAAGAATATCAGTCGTTTATTGACGTTTTGGAGAAAAAAAGGCTGGACAGTCATTCATATTCAGCATACATCGGATCAGCCGCACTCCTTATTTCATCCAGCAAATGAAGGGCACTCCTTCAAGGATATCGCCAAACCGCTTGATGAAGAAATGGTGTTACAAAAGAAAGTTAACAGCAGCTTTATAGGTACAAACTTAGAGGAACAACTAAGATCAAACGAGATCGACACTGTTGTGATCGCAGGATTAACAACACCGCACTGCGTATCTACCACAACAAGAATGAGTGGAAACCTAGGCTTTGATACATACCTCATTTCAGATGCAACAGCCGCCTTTGGATTAACAGATCAAACCGGTATATATTATGACCCAGAAACGATCCATCGCCTCTCACTTGCAACACTGCATGACGAATTTGCGACTGTCATGACAACCGAGCAGCTCATCACAAATTGGGCAGAACATAAATGAACGATTGAAAGCTCCTAGAAAGATGTCTAGGAGCTTTTTCGTCATACTAAGCATGTGTATCCAGCGATTGTTTTCGTTGCTCAATACCTGAGTATACGAAATCAATTCCAATAAATAAAAAACTGACAAAGAAGGATAAAATCAATGTACCATACTCCCAAATGGAGACGTTCACTATTTTCATATTGAGCACAAACTTAACTGAGAAATGCACAACGATCCATGAGAGTAGAAATTCTATTATAAACTCGACCCATTTGGGGAATCTTAGCAAGGAGGAAATTCCTTTACCAATGAATGCTAAAAAGATCGACCAAAAAAGAATAATCCCACTGACCAATAAAGAGAAGATCAACAATGAAAAAAATGAATCATAGGTGATATATTCCCCAAAAAGAAAGTTCACTCCTAATGAAACGATATAAAGTACGGTACTTGGAATGATCATTACAAAACTAAGCGAAAAAAAGATGAGTAAAATGAGGAGAACCCCTATGATAGCTCCAGGCGGTTCATCGACAACCTTTGTTTTTCTCATTATCGCGTAGATAACAATTGAAATGAGCAGAAGTACTAATATAAATGAGATGATCGACAAATTGTTTTTCCCTACCTTTTCCTTTCGTCATTGTTTTAAAAATTTTTAACACATGTAATTATAAGGAAAAAATGAAAAAGGGTAAAGGATAATCGCAGTTCTCTTTTTCTTTTGGCGGGATAAGGTGTTCGCTCTTAAAGAAGTAACCCAAACAAAAAAACCTAGACCACCTTGAACAATCAAGGGATCTAGGGTTTTTTTGCTCTCTCTTAGAGAGCAATGAAATTAACGAGAGTAGAACTCAACGATTAGTTGTTCGCTGATTTCAGGCGCTAATTCAGAACGCTCTGGAAGACGAGTGAAAGTTCCTTCAAGCTTTTCAGCATCGAAAGAAAGGTATTCAGGAACGAAGTTGTTTACTTCAACTGATTCTTTCACAACTGTTAGGTTTTGAGATTTCTCACGAAGAGCAATCGTTTGACCTGGTTTTACAGAGAAAGATGGGATATCTACACGGCTTCCATCAACAAGGATGTGACCATGGTTCACTAGCTGACGAGCTTGGCGGCGAGTACGAGCAAGGCCAAGACGGTATACTAGGTTGTCAAGGCGAGTTTCAAGAAGGATCATGAAGTTTTCACCTTGTTTACCAGGAAGTTTAGCAGCTCTGTCAAATAGTGTACGGAATTGACGTTCGTTGACACCGTACATGTGACGAAGCTTTTGCTTCTCTTGTAATTGTAAACCATATTCAGATAGTTTTTTGCGTTGTCCTGGACCATGTGGGCCTGGAGCGTAAGGGCGTTTTTCAAGTTCCTTACCTGTTCCGCTTAATGAAATGCCTAAACGGCGGGAAATCTTCCAACTTGGACCTGTATAGCGAGCCATAATGTGACTCCTCCTTATTGTTTTTATTTGTGAAAAATAAAAACCGTCTGTTCTTCCTCTTTTTCGTCATTATGTTTTCATGCATCCTCGCTCCAGCAGCAGGGAGTTACAAGATGCACCTCCATATAGAAGGAACAAAATGATACAAAAAAGCCGAACAAAAAGGCTGCCATATTTCACACAAAGTCTATTATATGACGCTGAAAAGGAGAAGTCAACCTATTTAGAGGGAGACAATCCTATTCAGGCGACGAAAAAGAGAAAAAGCAGACAATCTGCCTGCTTTTCCTGCATGATTACGCATCCGTAGAGACGGATAACGCCTGTTGGAGAACCTCTGTAAATTGAACTAAGTACGTCTCATCTACTTTACTGAAGCGGTCTTTCACTGGGCTGTCGATATCGAGAACCCCAATGATTTGCCCATTCACTTTGAGCGGGATGACAATCTCAGATTGCGATGCTGCATCACATGCAATATGTCCAGGGAATGCATGCACATCAGCGATACGCTGCACGTCACCTGTTGCAAATGCTGTGCCGCAAACGCCTTTTCCAGAAGGGATGCGTACGCATGCAGGCAGTCCGTTAAACGGCCCAAGCACAAGCTCGCCGTCTTTTGCCAAATAAAACCCTGCCCAGTTCACTTCAGGGAGTGAGTGATACAACAACGCCGCAGCATTCGCCAGATTGGCAATAAGATCAGGTTCACCATCTGTAATGGCTTCTACTTGTTTGACAAGCAATTGATAGTCTTTCGATGAGTCGCCAGACTGTTTTTCGACATGAAACATGAAAATCTCCTACTTTCTATCTCAAAAATACATAACTTGCGTCTCGCATGTGGGATTTGTCGAGCAATTGTAAAAGGAACTTCCGCCTTCATCTTGAAGTATGTACACATGAAGAGGGGTGAGCGGATGAAAACATCAACAACCGTGCAAACAAAAGACCGTATTATTGAAGCTGCCATCAGACTTTTTAACCAAAAAGGATTTTCTGGAACCTCTGTCCGTGAGATTGCGAAGGAAGCAAACGTCAACGTTGCCCACATATCTTATTACTTTCAAGGAAAAGGAGGGCTGCTAGAGCAGCTCGTATCCGACTTTTATGAAGGCTACATTCATATGATTGAATCGCACATCCATCACATGGAAACCCGTCACGCAAAAGAGTGTTTACTTCATGTGGTTTTTGATATTTTATCTTATCAGCACAAGCACCGTCAATTAACCCGTTTCGTTTATCGAGAGGTGACGATTGATTCGACGCTCATCAGAGAAATCATGTCAACATATTTAACAAAGGAAAAATATTTGTTTCAGCTCATCATTGAAAAAGGAAAAAGCACCCATGTCATTTGTGAGCAGCTCTCACTCTCATCCTTTATGATTCAGCTGAAATCACTTCTGATGATGCCATATTTGCAGCCGCAATATTTAACAGAGGTGCTTTATTTGAATCCAAGTGAGCCGTACTTCTATCAGATGTACTTTAAGGAACTGAGCCGCTCGCTTCATCATTTACTAGAACCAAAAGAGCCGACATTAGATCCTCATCTGAAACTCATAATGTCTTCAAATTGATCATAAGCATACCCGAGATCTTCCGCTTGATGGGCATCAGACCCGAATATGAGCGGAATTTTTTTCTGTTTTGCAAGATCAATCATCCATTGATCTAAATAGATACTTCTGGCATATGTTTTACGAAGACCCGATGTATTAAAATCTAAGGACATGCCTTTTTTTGCCGTTTCTTCAAGACAAAGGGTGACCTTTTGACAGAGTTCAGGCGACATCTCATATGGGAAAAGCTGTTTGAATTTCTGGACAAGGGTGATATGACCGATTCTCTTTGGCTTATAGTCGCCTAAAAATGATAGAATAGAAGAATAGACTTGGTCGTAGTAGCTGCGATAGACCTGTTCGATGCTGCCATAGATGTTCATCAGCTGCTGGAAGGCGTGTTCATCATAATCAAGACAAATATACTCATCGCCAGCAGGAAGAAAGTGAACAGATAAAATGCCGTCATCTAGTTCTGGGCCGTAGCAGTCTAAAAAGGCACTTGTTTCCTCTTCATACTCTTTGATATAGTCAACCTCAAGCCCAGTTTTTACTATTAATTGTCCTTTGTACTCTTGTTTCAGCTGATCCAGCTTCGTCAAATACGCTTCAAGGTCTTGGAGCTTCATGGCACTATCCTGCTCAGGCGTTGGATCTCGAAACGAAGGAGGCAGCGGGGCATGCTCGGTAAAGGTGATGGAATCAAATCCCTTTTTGATGGCTTTTTCAATATAAGAATGAAAAGGATCAAGCGAGCCGTGCGGGCAAAACGGTGTATGTAAATGTGCATCTTGTTTCAGCATGTCGTCACCTCTTGTCGATATTTTGAAAAACGTGATGTTTATCAGCGAAAATAATGAAAAATCATGACCAAAAATGCTGGTTACATGGTATCATAATAACAATGAAAACGACAGCTTCCGCATACATAAAAGCAGGTCACATTGATACGTGTGATCAAATGTAGAAAGCGCTCAAACACTTTCTTGAAAAAACATACATAAAACCGTGAATGGATGGTATTGGAAAATATACAATCCTGCTATAAAAAACAAATGCAAAGCGGACACGAAAGGGTTCTCAGGTCTACTCGGGACACATTTACCCTGACATCACTTAGATCACAACAAGGGGGCTCATTATGGAGTTAATCATCGGTTTAATTGTCATTTTGCTTGCTTTGTTTTCAGTCGGTTATTTTTTGCGAAAAAATATATATAAAGAGATTGACCGATTGGAAGCATGGAAAATTGAAATTTTAAACAGATCAATTGTAGAAGAAATTTCAAAAATCAAACATTTAAAAATGACAGGAGAAACAGAGCAATTTTTTGAAAGATGGCGTGCAGAGTGGGACGATATCGTCACAGCCCATCTTCCAAAGGTAGAGGAGCTATTATATGATGCAGAAGAGTATTCTGATAAATATCGATTCTCCAAAGCCAAGCAAGTTCTTGCGCATATTGAGGACTTGTTAAGTGCTGCTGATTCAAATATTGAAGACATTTTAAAAGAGATTGCAGACCTTGTCACAAGCGAGGAGCAAAACCGCAAAGACATTGAAAAGGTCAAAGAGCAATACCAAACGGTGCGAAAAAATCTGCTTGCGTACAGCCATTTATACGGCACCCTTTATGACAAAATGGAGCAGGACTTAGATGAGGCCTGGGAAGGGATCAAGCAGTATGAAGAAGAGACAGAAAACGGAAACTACATGAAAGCAAGAAAAATTTTGCTTGAGCAAGACCGCAGACTCGATCAGCTTCAATTGTATATCAATGATGTACCCAAGCTTATTGCGGACTGCAAACAAACCGTACCAGGTCAGCTGACTAAGCTGAAAGACGGTTATAAAGAAATGACAGACAAAGGCTACAAGCTAGAGCACATCCAGATGACAAAAGAGCTGGAGAACTTAAATAAACAGCTGACTCGTGCGGAAAAGCTGCTCATTGATGAACTCAACTTAGATGAGGCATCAAGCATCCTGCAAATGATCGATGACGCAATTCAGACGCTGTATGATCAGCTGGAAGCAGAAGTAGAAGCAGGTCAGGAAATCAAAAGCAAGATGCCTGAGCTCACGGGAGCATTTGAAAAGCTCGAACAGGATCACACGCAAACAAAGGAAGAAACGGCCCTTGTGAAAGAAAGCTACAAGCTGACAGCAGGAGAGCTTGATCAACAGAAAGCATTCGAAAAACGCTTAGAAGAAATCGAAAAGCTCATGAAGCAAATACGCGAGAAGCTTGATCGTGATCATGTGGCGTATTCATTATTAATGGATGAAATCAATCAGCTGGAGACCTTTATCGAGGATGCAAAAGCGCTGCATGAAACGTTTAAGGATCATCTTCAATCATTAAGAAAAGAAGAATTACAAGCGAGAGAAACACTGGCTGAACTCAAAACAATGCTGACAGATACAGTGCGCCAGCTGCATAAAAGCAACATTCCAGGCGTACCTGCTGACATCAAAGACCGTGCTGAAAAAGCGCAGGAGATGATTCAGCAAGTTCACGAGCAGCTGGAGAATCTGCCTCTAAACATGCCGGCAGTGAATCAACAATTAAAAGAAGCCTCTGAAACAGTCAGTAGTGTCGCTCATGAGACACAAGAGATGCTCAGTAAAGTGGACCAAATTGAACGAATCATTCAATATGGCAATCGTTTCAGAAGCCAAAATCATATCTTATCAGAACAATTAAAAGAGGCAGAACGAAGATTTTATGCCTACGATTATAACGGTTCATTTGATGTGGCAGCATCGGCTGTTGAAAAAGCATCACCTGGAGCCGTGCAGAAGCTTTTAGCGCAGCAAGAAAAAGAATATCAGCACCAATAATAAAAAAAGCTGAAGTCCATTCACAGGACTTCAGCTCAGCGTGTAGACAAACCCTCGCATTCTTTGTCAGTCCTGCGTGCCGGTGCTCACGAATGTCAAATTCGCTCCGCTCCGGTACTCGTCCTTCCTAGACTGCAAAGGTTTTCTATCACGCTGAAAAGAAGACAAAGGGCTAAAATAAAGTTCATTTTAGCCCTTTGTCAACAATCTAAGCTGAAGTCCATTCACAGGACTTCAGCTTTTTTCATACTATGATACTTGTTTCTGACGTTCTTCTGAAGCAGAAGAAGTGAAAAGAGAGATAACAAATCCAATCACGACTCCGAGTATAGCAGGCATAACCCAGCCAATGCCAAGGTCATATAAAGGTAAAATTGTGTGAAAGATATCCTTCACTGGACCAATCGGGAGTTTCGCCGCTACTAAACCGTCAAACAAACTGACGCAGCCAGTTAAAATCAAAGTGAGGACATAAACAGGTCTTCTATAAGCAAGCCATTTATCTGCAAGCGACAAAACAATGATGACAATCGCTAGCGGGTAAATCGCAGTTAAAACTGGTACAGAGAAAGCGATAATATGAGCAAGTCCAAAATTTGAAATAATAAAACTGAATAATGTCACGAGTGTCACAACTGTTTTATAAGAAAGTTTAGGTAATAAATTTGAGAAATACTCCCCGCAGGATGTGACAAGACCAATACTTGTTGTTAAACACGCCACTGTAATCGCAGCGCCTAATACAATATTTCCTAGACTGCCGAAAAGGAATTGAGAAGACTGAGCCAAGATTTTACTGCCATCTCCAACAAAACCAATTGCGTGTGTACTTGAAGCGCCTAAATAAGCAAGCGATAGATAAACAAAAGTTAATCCGCACGCTGCAATCAAACCAGCTTTGATACAAGCAGAAGCCAGTGCCTTTTTACTTGTCACCCCGCGTCCTTTAATGGCGTTGATGACAACAACCCCAAACACAATAGAAGCAAGAGCGTCCATTGTTTTATAGCCCTCTAGAAATCCTTTAAAGAACGATCCGTTGCTATAGGATACATCAGGCGTACCAATGACGCCCATCGGCGTCAAAATCGCTTTGACAATAATAATAAAGATAATCGTAAATTTAATCGGTGTTAACACTTTCCCTACACGATCCACAATCTTCGTTGGATTTAGAGCAAGGTAATACGTAATACCAAAAAAGACAAGTGTGAATAATAGAAGTGACAGCCAAGCTGGTACACCTGATAAAAAGGGTAATGCGCCAATCTCATATGAGACTGTTCCTGTACGAGGAATAGCGAAAAGCGGCCCAATGGATAAATATAAAATGACCGTAAACGCTGTTCCAAAAACTGGGTGAGCTTTATCAGCTAGTCCTTTCGCATCTCGACCTGTTAAAGCGATCGCAATAATCCCGAGAAGGGGTAAACCGACACCTGTTAATAAAAATCCGCCCATTGCTTTCCACACATTTTGCCCAGCATATTGCCCAAGCTCAGGTGGATAAATCATATTACCGGCGCCGAAGAATAGAGCAAATAGCATAAATCCTATAATAACCGTATCTTTCGTCGACAAAGTTGCCTTCATTTAATATAAAGCCTCCAATATTATGTTGAAATATTCTGTTAATTAGTTGCTAAGTAACCGTTCATCATTAACAATCACTAATTATAAAGGATGTACGTCTGATGTCAACATGTGTTTTCGTACAAAAGTCATGAATTTTTCTATTTTAGTATATGAAGGACAACCAAAAAACATCCCCTTCAAAGATGAAGGGGATGTTTAGGCAGTTTATGAAGCGAGCTGTTTAGGTGGACTGGTAAATATGGAAATGAGCACACCAACACATGCGCCGATGATGGCTGGTACGACCCAGCCGATGCCTAGATTGTAAAAGGGGATGAATGAGCCCAAGATGTCAGGTAAACCTCCGAGATTAATTTTGGCAGCCAATAAACCGTCAATAATGGCAAAAAATCCAGTGAAGATCAGGGATACGATATAAACCATTCGTCTACCATTAATCCAGCGATCAAGGAACGACAATAAAATAATCACAATTGCTAGTGGATAAATCGTCACAAGTACCGGGACGGATAGAGAAATAATTTGTGCCAGTCCAAGGTTTGCAACCAATGTACTAAATAAAGAAACAATAAGAACGACTGTACGATAAGAAAGTTTTGGGAAGAGCTTTGAAAAATATTCACCACAAGATGACACAAGACCAACACTTGTTGTTAGACAAGCGAATAAAATCGCTGCGCCAAGTACAATCTTACCAGCAGAACCGAATAAAAAGTTAGCAGATAGTGAAAGCAGTTTGCCACCTTCATTTGCTCCAACCATTCCGGTTGCATCTGGACTTGATGCTCCAACATAAGCTAGTGAGACATACACCAATGCTAGTCCAGCTGCCGCAACAAGACCAGCTTTTATACATGCAGCAGCAAGAGATTTACGCTCTGTGATACCTCTTTCTTTAACAGCTGTCACAACAACAATTCCAAATACGATAGAAGCGAGTGCATCCATTGTTTTGTAGCCTTCTAAAAATCCAGTGAAGAGCGGGTTTGCTTCATATGTTGCATCAGGCGTGCCGATGATGCCCATCGGTGTAGCAATTGCTTTAAATACAATAATGGCAATAACCGTTAATAAAATAGGTGTTAACACTTTACCAACTCGATCAACCAGCTTTGAAGGGTTTAAAGCGAGCAGATACGTAATGGTGAAAAATACAATTGTAAATAAAAATAGCGGTACCCAGGAAGAGGATTGTGCACCTGACAGAAATGGAGCTAACCCAATCTCATAAGAAACCGTACCTGTTCGCGGGATGGCGAAAAATGGTCCGATGGATAAATACAAGATGACGGTGAAAATCGTGCCAAATTTGGGATGCGCTTTATCTGCAAGCCCTTTTGCGCCTGTACCTGTAAGGGCTACGGCGATGACTCCTAGAAGCGGGAGACCGACCCCTGTTAGTAAAAATCCACCGATTGCCAGCCAAACATTCTCACCCGCATATTGTCCAAGGACAGGCGGGAAAATCATATTTCCTGCGCCAAAGAATAATGCAAAAAGCATTAAACCAATGGCTAATGTCTCTTTTATACTTAAACTATTTTTCAAAATAGTCCCTCCTTAATCAGTGTATTGTGTCGAATTTAAATATTCTGACAATTTAGATCGTTATGTGACATTTGCACTATGGATGATATAGTGAAAAAGAAAAGATGTCAACTGCCATTTTCAGAAAATTCTCTGTCTGACATCAATATGGTAACATATAAATGCATTTATTTTTAAAGTTTTTTGTAAGGAGTCCAGGTATGATTTATCTTGATAATAGTGCAACGACAAAACCGTACCCTGAGGTTTTACAAGTATATCAGCAAGTAAGTGAGCGTTTCTTTGGCAATCCGTCTTCGCTTCATCAGCTTGGGATTGATGCAAGCAGGCTGCTAAGTGAAACGCGAAAACAAATGCTTCACTATACAGGCTTTAAACAATATGAGATTATTTTTACTTCTAGCGCAACAGAAGCGAATAATATCGCCATTAAAGGGGCTGCTCTCGCCAAGATGAACCGAGGCAAACACATTGTGACAACAACAATTGAGCATCCCTCTGTCATCGAATCGTTTGAACAGCTGAAAGCTTTATTTGGCTTTGACATCTCCTATATTCAAGTAAATGAGCATGGCCATGTAGATTTAACTCATTTAAAAGAAGTGCTTCGCCCTGATACAGTGCTTGTCAGTATGATGCATGTGAACAATGAAACAGGTGCCATTCAGCCGATAGAAGCAGCATCTGGTATGATTCGTGAGCATGCAAAAGACGCACTCTTTCATGTCGACGGGGTGCAGGGGATCGGCAAGGTAGCCCTCAATAAACAGGTGGATGTTGATCTTTTGACGATGTCAGGTCACAAGATTCATGGCTTGAAAGGGACAGGGGCACTCTTTTTAAAGAAAGGTACAGTGCTTGCCCCTTTCATCACAGGAGGAGAGCAGGAATTTGGTCTCCGTTCAGGTACTGAAAACCCTGCTGGAGCTGTCAGCTTAGCAAAAGCCATGAAACAATCATTTGAACATGTTGAAAAGCATCATGATGAGATGCTGGCGCTGAAAATTCAGCTGCAAAAGCAGCTTAGAGAAATAGAAGGTGTTGTCATCAACACACCGCTGACGCAAAGTGCGCCGCACATTGTGAATTTTTCAGTGCCAGGTATTCAAATCGAAGTCCTGCTCCATATGCTGGAAAAAGAAGGCATTTACGTATCCACAACATCTGCCTGTTCAGCCAAGAAAAAAGAGCCAAGCCGTGTGCTGCTAGCTATGGGGAAAGCAGAAGAAGTGGCCAAAAGCAGTATGAGAATCAGTTTGACGTATGGACAAGGACCAGAGCTTACGCAGCGTATCATCACATCTATCGCACAAAGTGTAAAAAAACTAAAAGGAATGAGATAACAGCATGAAATATGATCACATTTTAGTCCGTTTTGGTGAGATCTCAACAAAAGGGAAAAATAGAAAGAAATTTATTGAAAAACTGAGACAGCATATTCGGTTCGTATTGAAAGATTTTGAAGCATTAAAGTACGCATCTGACAGAGACCGCATCACCATCATGCTGAACGGAGAAGACCCTGAACCGATTTCAGAACACCTCAAAAGTGTATTTGGGATTCAGAGCTTTAGTCTGGCGGTAAAATGTGAGACGAATCTGGACGCAATCAAAGAAGCAGCGCTAACGGCAGTGCAGGAAGTGTACGAAAATGGGAATACATTTAAAGTCTCAACGAAGCGCTCATACAAACAATTTGAGCTTGATTCAAATGAGATGAACCGCGAAATTGGCGGACATGTTCTTAAGAATACAGAAAGCTTAACGGTTAATGTGAAACAGCCAGATGTTCATTTGCGAATTGAAATCAGAGAACATGCGACGTACATTACATTTAAAGATGTAAAGGGTGCAGGCGGCTTGCCAGTCGGTTCAAGCGGAAGAGCGATGCTTATGCTTTCAGGCGGCTTTGACAGCCCAGTTGCCGGCTATCAGGCTATGAAACGCGGGATTCAAATTGAAGCCGTTCATTTTTTTAGTCCCCCGTATACAAGTGAACGTGCCAAGCAAAAGGTCATTGATCTTGCAGAATGTTTAGCGGCATATGGAGGCGAAGTGAAGCTTCACATTGTTCCTTTCACCAAAATCCAAGAGTTGATTCACAAACAAGTACCTGAAAACTATACAATGACATCAACGAGAAGAATGATGCTGAAAATAGCAGATAAAATAAGAGAGAAGCGTGATGCACTTGCGATTATAACCGGTGAAAGCCTTGGCCAAGTCGCAAGCCAGACACTTGAAAGCATGTATGCCATTAATCATGTCAC
This sequence comes from Bacillus sp. MC1252, assembly GCF_056838025.1. Lineage (NCBI taxonomy): Bacteria > Bacillati > Bacillota > Bacilli > Caryophanales > Bacillaceae > Bacillus > Bacillus sp. MC1252. The sequence goes on along the minus strand of NZ_CM166369.1, from coordinate 2,611,747 downwards.
AAATACGCCAATCATTCGCCCACTGATTGCTGTTGATAAAAATGACATTATTGATGAAGCGAGACGAATTGGCACATATGATACAAGCATTCAGCCTTTTGAGGATTGCTGTACAATCTTTACGCCGCCGTCGCCTAAAACAAAACCAAAGCTTGAAAAAGTAGAACGCTACGAAAGCTTTGCTGATTTCGAGCCAATGCTTGACGAGGCAGTTGAGCAAATCGAAACCATCATTGTCACAAATGAAAAGAAAGCGGCAGACGAATTCGCTGATTTATTCTAAAACAAAAATTTCATAATAATTACCATAAAATCAATCGCATGAAGTCATGTGTTTCTACACATTCTATATTCACAAGGAGGTGAGAACACATGGCTCAACAAAACAGACAAAGCAGTTCTAATCAATTAGTCGTTCCAGGCGCTGCACAAGCGATCGACCAAATGAAGTATGAAATCGCTTCAGAATTTGGTGTAAACCTTGGACCAGAAACAACAGCTCGCGCTAACGGATCAGTTGGTGGAGAAATCACTAAGCGTCTTGTATCTTACGCTCAACAACATATGGGTGGCGGATCTTTCTAAGACACACAATTGAAAAGCTATGGCTTATGAGCGGGATCATTCCCGCTCTTTTTTTTGTACATATAAATTGTTAGAATATTTTTAAAAAAGAAGACGAAATGAAAAAATTATGGCATAATACTAGGAGTAGGTCCTAATTCAAGCATTTTTCAGTTATGAGTGTTAGAATAGGTAAATTGAAACATGTTTCGTTTCATAGAAAGAGGCTAAAAGGAGCTGTACCATGAAAAGAGAAGACTTAATTGCACCAGAACAATATAACTTAGTCAGTGAGATTGAAGCGTTCAGTCATGACAAGGAGAAAATGGCCCTGCACTGGCAGGATGGAAATGGCCACGAAGCGCATGTGACGTATGCAGCTTTAGTGGAAGAAGCAAATAAAATTGGTCATGTATTATTAAATGCAGGCTTTAAAAAAGGCGATAAAATCATTGTGATGGTGCCGCGCATGCTAGAGGCATACAGCATTTATTTAGCAATCTTGAAAACAGGAATGGTCGTCATTCCTTGTTCAGAAATGCTTCGTGCGAAGGATTTAGATTACCGAATTGAACATGCAGAAGCAAAGGGAGCGATTGTTTACTCTTCATTCATTCAATCGTTCGACGGAACCAATCAGCCAAACGATTTTAAAACATTCTCAATCGGTGAAAACGGTCATGGCTGGACAAATATTCTAGCGCAAAAGGATCAACAATCAAGTGAGCTGCAAATGGCTCCAACAACACGTATAGACATGGCGTTCTTATCCTATACATCTGGTACGACAGGTCATCCAAAAGGGGTTGTTCATACACACGGCTGGGCGTATGCACATTTACGCACAGCTGCCAACGCATGGCTCTCTATTAATGAGGGAGATAAAGTATGGGCGACAGCAGGACCAGGCTGGCAAAAATGGGTGTGGAGCCCGCTCTTATCAGTGTTAGGAAGTGGAGCAGAAGGCTTTGTATACGGAGGGAAATTCAATCCAAATACGTACTTAGAGCTGCTTCAAAAAAATGAAATCAATGTCCTATGCTGTACGCCAACAGAATATCGTTTTATGGCGAAAGTAGATGACTTGAGTCAGTACGAGCTGCCAAAGCTTCATAGTGCCGTTTCTGCGGGAGAGCCGCTGAACCGTGAAGTCATTGATACATTCAAAAACCATTTCGATATAGAAGTACGAGATGGCTATGGCCAAACAGAAAGCACACTGCTCGTAGGGGTGCTAAAAGGAATGGACATCAAGCCAGGCAGTATGGGAAAACCAACACCTGGCAACGAAGTCGAGATCATTGATGAGGACGGTAGCGTATGCGCTCCTGGAGAAGTTGGTGACATTGCGGTCCATCTCGAAACGCCGGCGCTATTTAAGGAATACTACAAAGATGAAGAGCGTACAAAAGCGCAGCGCCGCGGAAATTACTTTATTACCGGTGACCGTGCGAAAAAAGATGAAGATGGGTACTTCTGGTTTGAAAGCCGCAGAGATGATATCATCGTCAGCTCAGGCTATACCATTGGGCCGTTTGAAGTAGAAGATGCACTGATCAAACACCCAGCAGTCAAAGAATGTGCGGTTGTGGCTAGTCCAGATGAAATCAGAGGATCCATTGTGAAGGCATATGTCGTCCTGCGTGATGCATCTGCACAAAGTGATGAGCTCATCAAAGAGCTGCAAACACATGTGAAAAATACAACAGCACCTTACAAATACCCAAGAGAAATCGAATTCATTGATGAACTGCCAAAAACACCGTCAGCGAAAATTCGTCGTGTAGAGCTGAGAGAAAGAGAGCTAGCACGAAAAGCATAATGATTGATGAAACTAGAAGCGTTTGGATGAAAAGCATCCAGCGCTTTTTTTGTAGGGTAAATCAAATTCGTAGAAAGCTTTCATATTGTTCTATGTTAAAATGTGTAGGAATTACTGGAAAAAGGAGAATGTTTGAAGATGTCCATTGCTATCATTCATGGAATTGTGCTTGCTTTTGGTCTTATATTACCTTTGGGAGCTCAAAATGTATTTGTATTTCAACAAGGAGCGCTTCAGCCTCGATTGTATCGCGTGCTGCCTGTTGTCATCACAGCGGCTCTTTGTGATACACTTTTGATTACTCTAGCGGTCATCGGTGTTTCGGTAGTGGTGTTAACCATTCCTATGCTGCAAATCGGTCTTTATATCATTGGATTTTGTTTTTTACTTTATATGGGATGGTCGGTGTGGAACACAAGCTCATCATCAGATGATAAAGAAAAGACGGAAATGATGCCTGCTAAAAAACAAATCGTATTTGCCTGTTCAGTTTCACTTTTAAATCCTCATGCGATTCTAGATACAATTGGTGTAATTGGAACGAATTCTCTTCAATATAACGGTGCTGAAAAAGTGGCGTTTACACTGGCCTGTATCATTGTCTCGTGGTTATGGTTTATCGGGCTTGCTCTTTTAGGGAAAATGTTAGGGAAGCTAGATACAAACGGCAAGTGGATGAACCGTATCAATAAAGCTTCAGCGATCATGATCTGGCTGGTCGCGTTATACATCGCGTATCAGCTGGTTGTGTAAAGATATATAGAGGAAAAAGATTGCATGAAGACGATGTTCAAAAATGTAAAGCAAAGAAGCGTTTGGATGAAAAGCATCCAGCGCTTTTTTTGTGCATCTTGGAAGGGAAGTTTCAGTGACAATGATGACGAATCTTTTAGCGTCTCTTCATGAAAGAATTCAAAAGATCCTTTGCATGAGCGGTACGCGCATGCTTTTTTCATGTTCATTTTTTAAAAATCGTTTGATTTAATAGGCGGAGAGCTTGTACGATGTCATCCATTTGTTCTATGTCTGAGGAAGATAGGCTGCCAATTAGCATTGATTCAATATGCTGAAATGCTTCGTTCATACAGGCTCGGCCTTTTTCAGAAAGCATAATCACATGCTTTCGTTTGTCATCTTGATCTTCTTGTCTATCGATGAATTGTTTTTCGTGAAGTTTCTTCAGTTCTCTGCTGACATTTGGTAGAGACATGTGCTGGCAATCAGCGATTTGACTAGGTGTAAGCGGCTCACTGACAGCTAGCTGCTCTAGAATCAAATATTGTAAGGTTGTTAAGTCAGATGGTTTCACCTTGCTCATCAGGTCATGTTTTCGCTCAGAAAAAGTAGAAGCAAATGCTACGAATTCCTTGAAGAAATGTGGATTTTTCATGATTTTCACCTCTTACGTAACATACCAAATTTATTATCAAAAAACAATTATCATTTGACAACTAAATAGATTGGATGTATTATTTGTTATCAAATGATAACTAAAGGAGACGAAATATGAATGTTCTCATTATTTATACTCACCCTCATCACAATAGTTTGAATGGTGCTTTTTTGAAAGAAATCGTCAAAGGCAGTGAAGAAAATTCAAAGGTTCATGAAGTGAGGATCATTGATTTATATCAAGAAGAATTTGATCCTGTTCTTATTTTTAATGAAGAGAAAAAAAGGCGTGATATGCATAAGGATCCTGACATTCAGGTGTATCAGGAAAAGATCAAATGGGCGGACAAAATCGTGTTCGTTTATCCGATTTGGTGGGGGCGGCCGCCAGCCATGCTGCTTGGCTTTATCGATCGCATGTTTGCGGCGAATTTCGCCTATCGTCAAACAGGAGGGCTGCTTCCAGAAGGGTTGTTAAAAGGAAAAAGCGCTGTTTGTGTATCAACTATGCAAGGGCCGGCAAATTATCCATTCTTCTTTTTGCAAAATGCTCACAAGATGTTAATGAAACGAGCCCTGTTACAATATGTCGGAATCAAACCTGTGAAGTTCTTTGAATTTGGCATGATGGAAAGTCCAAAAGGCAAACATGACATCAAGATAAAACGGATATACAACTATTTTCGAAAAATGAGCTCGTAAAACATTTGCTTGAGTCACTTTTCTTCTAATTTGATCCTGTTCTGTTTTAAAATGACAGAGAGGGTGGGGTGACTCATCTTCGTCATATGAAAAGGGGGATATAGATGAAGAAAACATTGTTTAAAGATGCAGCTCTCATAACACTTGATCCATCTTTAGATTTTCTAGAAAAGGGAGATCTACTAATTGAAGGGGCGCATATTTTAGAAGTCGCACCTTCGATTGACGCAAGTGATGCAGACATTGTCGATGCATCCGATATGGTCATCATGCCAGGGCTTGTGGATACCCATCGTCATGTGTGGCAGTCTGTCATCCGGGGCATAGGGACAGATTGGTCTTTGCAGACGTATTTGAGCAAAATATATTATGGCAACTATGGGGCGATGAGACGTCCATCAGACGATCGAATCGCCAATTATTTAGGGGCATTAGAGGCTTTAGATGCAGGGGTGACCACATTTTTAGACTGGACGATGATTAATTCAATGGATCATACAGATGAGCTCATTGGAGGATTAAAAGATGCGGGCATTCGGGCTGTTTTTGCTTTTGGTACCTCTGGAGATGCTGAATATTGGGATAGGGAGAGCACACTCACCAATATGGAAGACGCAGCCCGCGTGAAAAAAGCACATTTCCAATCAACAGATCAGCTGCTGACGATGGGACTTGCGATTCGTGGACCTGAGTTTTCCTCATGGGAAACCTCGGTATTTGAAATCGAAACAGCAAGGTCTCTAGATGCACTATGCAGTATGCACATCGGTTTTGGTAATTGGGGAGCGGGGGATCGTTCGATTGAGCGGCTTCATAAAGCAGGGTTACTAGGACCGGATCTGAACATGGTGCATATCAATGCAATTGATGCGGATCAAATGAAAATGCTGGCAGACAGTGGAAGCTCAATCTCTATTACACCTGAAATTGAAATGATGATGGGGCACGGTTATCCCGTGACAGGACTTGCGATTGAACAAGGCGTTCTTCCAACGCTTGGTGTAGATGTGGTAACAGCGACTGGCGGAGATTTGTTTGCACAAATGAAATTCGGGCTTCAGGCAGAGCGGGCGATCCAAAATCAATCTTTATTGATGGAGGGGACGATGCCAGGACCTGAACTTGGGCTCTCTGCTCATCAAATGCTTGAAGCTGCGACGATAAACGGAGCACGTGCCTTGCAGCTTGATCATAAAATTGGGTCACTCTCACCTGGGAAAGAAGCTGATTTCATCCTGATTGATCGGACAAGCATGAATCTTCTGCCAATGACAGATCCAGCTGGAGCAGTTGTCCAAACGGCACATCCTTCAAATGTTGATTCTGTCTATGTTGCTGGAAAAGCAGTGAAGCAAAACGGGAAACTTGTCGGTGTGAACCTAGAAGAGGTGAAACGAAAAGCTTATGCGGCAAGAGACCATATTTTATCGCATAAGTTTGAATCAACACCATCCTAAATCAAGCATAATATCCCCATAGGCGAGGCCTATGGGGAATAGATTACAAGGATTCTTTAATGACTTTTTTATAATACTGAACTGACAGGAATCCGAAGACTGAATACAAAACGGTATAAATCGACATGACGATGAGCATTGGTGTCCACAGTTCACCGCCGAATAAAAACCAGCCTGACTGTACAGCAAAGTAGCTGTGCAGCAATCCGATGATGAGCGGAATCCCAAAGTTAAATAGCTGTTTGAGCCGAATGCCTTTTAATAGATCTTTTTCAGTAAAGCCAAGCTTACGTAAGATCGTGTACGAGCTTTGTTCTTCTTCACTTTCATTCATTTGTTTGAAGTATAAAATACAGCCTGATGTGACAAGGAAGCTTAGACCTAAGAATCCGACCACAAACATCATCAATCCTATTGTTTGTTTTTGCTGCTGAGTTGAAGCTAATCGAGACATGCTGTCATCGCCCAGTTTTAAAGAAGTAAAGACGTCATTGGCTTGTTCAATATGTTTCTCATCATTTACATTGATCGCAATATATTGGTTATTCTCAAGCTGAAGCTTAGGATCCTTGTTTTGATCCAGCTGTTCAAAGACGCTTTGACTAACAACGGCAACAGGCAGGCCGCCAGCAGTGAACCGGTAAGAGATTAAGTGATCTTTCTTCATATCAATCACTTTTAAATTAATTGGTTTCTTTATTAGAAGTTTCACATCACCTGAACTTTTAATCGGCATGAATTTTCTCAATAAATCATTGTAGCCGCTTAAGATGACTTCGTTGTTCTCCACATGAATGCTTGGTACGTTCTTCTCACTGATCACAGGTAGTGTCAATACTTCTGGGTTCTTATTCAAACTGCTTAACTCTGTATCAATGATCTTTTTTGCATCAAAATCAGCTTGAATGACCTTGAACTGTTGCTTGTCATAAGCAATATGTTTGTCAGAAAGTGCACGAGTGAAGGTGGCTGCTTCCTTCTCTGAGCCCATGACGAAATGAGCTGGAATTTGTTGTTCAGCGGTTTTTTCTGCTGAGTAATAGGAAATGTAGCTAAGGGATAACAAACCGATCGCAAGTGCAGATACGGTTGTAATAATCGTTAAAAGCAGTGCATTTGATTTTAGCCGGAACATAATGGATGACAGAGACAAGACTTCATGAATGGCTAGGTAGCCATTCTTTCTTTTACGTACGATATTGGCAATGAACGAAACAGAGCCTTTATAAAAAAGAAAGGTACCGATTATGACAGAGCCTAGAATATAAATCATGGCTAAAAATAACGAAAGCATTGACGTGTATGTGCCAGTAAAAAGCTGAGAAGAAATGTAATAGCCTGAGCTGATCAAGACAATACCGAAAACCCCAATGATGATTTCAAACACAGAGATTTTTTTTACGCGCTGCTCTGTAGAAGACGTTGTTCTAAACAAAGATAAAATCGTCTGCTTGTTAATAAAACGTCTATTTCTCAGCAGAATCAATACATAAATCAATAGAAAGACAATGAGCGTTTGCAGAAGAGCCATGCCTGAAAAATGAAGATTGGCGATGGCGTTCACGCCGGTCACTTTAAATAACACCATCAGCATGAGTTTTGAACCGATAAATCCAGCGATTATGCCAAGAGCCATGGCGATCATGTATAGGATAAAGTTTTCTGCGTTGAGCAGTCTGGCAATTTTTTGTTTGGTCATCCCAATGAGCTGCAAGAGGCCGATTTCTTTCCCTCTGCGCTTAATGAAAATGCTATTCGCATATAAGAGGAAGATGCCGACGATGGCAATGAGCAGGATCGAAGCGGCTTTAATCGAAGCACCGCCTTTAATGGACCCTTTCACATCATCAAGTGCTGGTGAATACTGCAAGGTGACAAAAGAAAAATAGAGCGCCACACTAAATATAAGAGCGAACACGTATAAGTAGTAATTCTTCAAATTTTTCTTCAGGTTTCGGAAGACGAGCTGATTAATGTTCATGCTTTACACCGCCTAAGACACCTTGCGTTTTCATAATATCTTCGAAAAACATCTTTCTCTCTAAAGCGCCTTTATTCAACTGTGTATAGATCTGTCCATCCTTGATAAAAATGACTCGTCTTGAATAGCTGGCGGCGACAGGATCATGTGTGACCATCACAATGGTCGCTTTTCGTTTTTGATTAAAATCTTGCAGCTTGTTGAGTAAATCAGATGCAGATTTGGAATCGAGTGCCCCAGTTGGTTCATCAGCGAAAATGAGACTAGGCTCATGAATGAAGGCACGAACCGCCGACGTCCGCTGCTTTTGTCCCCCAGATAGTTCATTCGGATATTTGTCTTTTAGTTCATAAATCCCCATATCCTCAGCGAGCTGTTGAAAACGTTCAAAAGCTTCTTTTTTAGGTGTTTTGGAGATCGATAATGGCAAAAGGATGTTCTCTTTGACCGTGAGCGTATCAAGTAAGTTATAATCCTGAAAGACAAAGCCAAGCTGTTTCTTTCTGAATTCAGCGAGCTGTTGATCTTTCATTTGAGTCATATCAGCATCTGCGATACGAATCGATCCGCTGGACACATGGTCGATAGATGACAATACGTTCAGAAGGGTTGTTTTCCCCGAGCCTGATGGTCCCATAATGCTGACAAATTCTCCAGCTTCTATGGTCAGATCAATGCCTTTAAGCACCTCTTGTTTGTTGAATTTATTTCCGTAGCTTTTATATAGCTTGCGCGCTTCTAAAATGTTCATATGTCGAACCCCTTTTTCTTTTTTTAAATTGATAACTCTAGTATAAAAAGAAGCCGGATCGACTTCCTTCGATTTGGCGAACAAAACAGACGAGCATGTGACATTATTGTCACATGCTTGTTTTATAAAACAATTCACATGTTTTTATGTAGAATCCGTGCCTACTATTAGAAACTTTACTTATCTTTTGCAGAAAGCGGTGCTCTTTATCAATCATTTTATCTGTTTTTCGCTCTTATGTATCAATCTTCTTTGATTTTTCTTGTCATCATGATTTCGGATGTAGAATAAAAGTCCATGTTTTTGAATCTTTACATGGTATATTTTTTCATGTATGCTATACACATTAAATATATGCATAGTAAATCTATGTATTAGAGGTGATTGTGTTGATGAAAGTGAGTAAAGAGCTTCTAAAGGGAAGTACAGCTACACTTATTTTAAGCTTATTAAATGAAAAACCGATGTATGGATATGAAATGATTAAAGAATTGGAGGCGAAGTCCGAAGGTATTTTTAGCTTTAAAGAGGGAACGATTTATCCCATTTTGCACAATTTGGAGGGGAAAGAATTGATTGTCTCTTACTGGGGCGAAGGAAATGGCAATCGGAAAAGAAAGTATTACAAAATAAATGAACAGGGCAAAGCATTTATAAAGGAAAAGAAAGAAGAATGGAACGTTTTCAAAGATGCAGTCGATGGCGTTCTGAACGGAGAGAAAATCGTATGGGATTAGAAAAAAAGTTCGAAAAGTATATAAAGGATGTATGTAAACGAATCAAAAATAAAGATGTACATTCGAGTATAAAGCTTGAGCTTAGCGATCATCTATATACGCTAAAAGAGGAAGCGATGAATGCTGGGATGCCTGAAGAAGAAGCGGTAGATCAAGCGCTGGATCAAATTGGAGATGCAGCCATTATCGGAACGCAGCTCCATGAAACACATAGAACCCAAATGGATTTTAAAACGATACTTCTTGTGTTAGCCACTTGTTCATTTGGACTGCTTGTGATGTACTTTTTGCAGTTTCATTCTAGTTTTACAAATCTTCAAGACATGAATATTTTTTATAAAAGTCTCGTTTTTTATTTATTTGGTCTTGTGGTTATGTTTGGTTTGTTTGCGTTCGATTATCGACGCTTATTGAAATACTCTTGGCATTTATACATAGGGACGCTCGGAACGCTGCTTCTTACGATGTTTTTTGGTGTAAGAGTGGACGGTATTCTCTTTTTAAGAATAAGTGATGTATCGATCAATCTGACTGAGATGGTGCCGTTTCTTGCGGCCGTTTCTTTAGCAGGTATTTTTCACTCTTGGAATTGGGGGAATGGTTTCAAATCTTGGCTCGGAGTAGGGATTATGGCTTTACCCATTCTTTTAATAAGTACGATTGGCTCGCTTCCTGCGACCATCATCTGTATCGTCATGTGCATAACGATTATGTATGTATCAAGTGCAAGCATGAGGCAAATGATTCCGCTGACAGCAGCAGGTGTTTTATATCTTATTGTTGAATTATTTTCTCTTTTTCAAGCAGATATGTACCCTTACTCTTACACAGTTCATGAATTTAGTTCAAACGGGCTTCATATCACTCCGTCTGCAATGTCTGAGGTTCACACTGATTGGATGTTTACGTATATCATTTATTCATTCGGCTGGTTCGCAGGGGTGACTGCATTCATGTTGTTTGTCTTTTTTATTTACAGAGTATTTCATACAGCAAAACGAGTCCAATTGGCTTATGGGAAAATGATCATGACAGGCTTGGGAGCTACGTTTGCAACAAAATTTATCTTAAGTATCTTCACAAACTTTGGCTTATTGGCTTTACCTGGGGTGTCCATACCTTTCATGAGCTATGGGGGTTCTCATATTCTTCTAGAAATGATGGCTGTTGGCCTGCTCTTGGGTATTTATAGAAGGAGGCAGATGGGAGATGTTTTTCATCAAGAAGCGGGAAATATTTCATAAGTAGATTACCCAATCTCTTCACGACAGCTTTCAGACTTTTATGAAGAGATTGGATGTGATCCGTCATGTGCTTACATGCTCGCAATATGAACAAAATCATTCTTTTTCGGAAAGATCAAGGTGAAGGTTGTACCTTGATCTATAGTGGAGTTGACCTCGATCGTGATATGAAGAGCGTCTGCTCCTTTTTTGGTTAAATAGAGCCCCATTCCCGTTGAGGCGGTGTCATTGTGATGTCTTGTGGAGGTGAAGCCCTTTTCAAAAATGCGAGACACGTCTCTTGGGTCAATTCCTCTGCCTTGATCTGTGATTGACAGTACAACTTGTTCATTTATTTGTCTGCTTTCGATGACAATATCAGACGAATGGCTGTACTTGACTGCGTTTGTCAGCACTTGTCTGATCATAAAGGATAACCATTTTGTATCACTTAATACGCCGCGTTCTTCAAGCGCCAGTTCAAAGCCAATTCCTTTTTGCATGCACCATGATTGGAGGGCTTTGATTTCTTTCGCTATGATGCTTTGCAGATCCAGCTTTTCAATAAATAAATCATTTTCGATATGACGTATTCTGCTTTGGTGCAGCTGGGCATCGAGTAATAAATGAATTCTAAGCCACTCGTACGTCATATTTGATTTCAGCGGCTGTTCTGTTAATCGGTCGATCATTAAGTGCATCGCCGTGAGCGGTGTTTTGACCTCATGTATCCATGAAAGCAGTTCATCTTTTTCTTCTTCAAGGGCGATTTTCTGCTCTGCCGCCATCTGCCGGTAGCGGTCGATTTGCTCTGACGTCGCATCATGTACGAGCTGTTCAAATGGGGAAGAGGGAGCGAGCAACATTTGATGATCAATGTTTTCGTCCCATTCTTTCAGCCTTTCATAATAAGCCGTTTCTTTTCGATAACGGAAAAAGAGAAAGACGATCATGAGTAACGTAGACAGTAACACAATATAAAAAAGAGAAGCCATTGGAATGGTCGTATCCAAATAAGCAACAAAAAGAATGAGAAGCTGCAAACTAAGAAAGAACAGAATCCAGCTTCTTCGTTCTTTTAAAAATGCTTGCAGCATCATTGATCATCCTTTTCCTTTGCAAGATAACCCTGCCCTACTTTTGTTTCAATGAAGGTGCCAAGGGAGATCTCGTCAAGTTTTTTTCTGAGGCGATTGACGTTGACAGTCAGCGTATTGTCACTCACAAATCGTTCATCCTCCCATAACGCTTGTATGAGTGATTCCCGGCTGACGATATGATGTTTATGCTGAACCAATTCCTTGAGAATAAATAATTCATTTTTCGTTAATTCAACCTCACCGTGTTCATTTGTCACGGTGTTTTTTTCTAGGTCAATGGTAGCGCCGCACCAAACCTTTAAGTTGGCCGGTTCTGCATTATAATCATGCACGCGGCGAAGAACAGCACTTACTTTGGCGATGAGGACGTCAAAGTGAAAGGGCTTCTGCACAAAATCATCGGCACCGAGCTGCATCGACATGACCATATCAGCAGGGTGGTCTCGAGATGAGAGAAAGATGATCGGAACATTTGAATGATGCCGAATCATCCGGCACCAATGAAAGCCATCGTATTTTGGCAGCTGAATATCAATAATGACTAGATCAGGCTGGATGGAAGTAAACTCCTGCATGACCTGATGAAAATCGTGAATCCCATAGACATTATAGGACCAGTTAACTAAGCGTTCTTTGATTTCTTGGAAGAGGGTTGTATCGTCCTCAATCAGCAAAATTTTAAACAAAACCAGCACCACACTTTTTGAATTAGCTTGTATGTAATTGTAGCGGAAAAAAGGCGCTGCCGCTAGAAGCAGACAAGAAAAAAGCAAGGGAAGAGGTCCCTTGCTTCAGCTTATTTACCTAAAAAATGCTTTTTAAAGAATGATAGTTGATATTCAAGTGTGAGTGGATCGTTAAAGTAAAATTCTTCCGCATTTGCTTCGAACACACGATGTTTTTTCACGGCAGGAATGGACTTGTAGATTTCACTGTTTTGATAGGAATTGTCCATTTCACTGTTTTTGCTAATGATCATATAGTCTCCAGCAAATTCAGGGATGACCTCTTGCGAAACTGCATAGTACCCGGCTTTTAACGCTTTTTCCTTAACCTTCTCAGGCATTTTCAGTTTCATTTCTTGATAGAGGATTTCTGTACCGCGACCCCATGCATCTCCAAACACATAAAGATCTTTTGTGCCGCTTTCAAATACAGAAACCGTCGCATCTTCACCGATCTTTGCTTTGATTTCTTTTCCAGCTTCAGCTGCGCGTTCTTTGAAATCTTTCACCCATGCTTTGGCTTCTTTTTCTTTGTTTAATACTTTTCCAATTTCAATGTGCTGCTGAAGGTAATCGACTTTGTTATACGTGAACAAGACCGTTGGTGCGATTTTTTTCAGTTTCTCTACATTTTTTGTATTGCTTAAGCCAATGATGACATCAGGCTTTAGCTTCATGATTTTTTCTACATTTTCATCCGATACTTCTTCCACATTTTTTAATTCCTTTTGGAAGCGTGGATTCTTTTTTGACCAAGAGTCAACGCCAACAAGGTTCACACCAAGTGACATGACATTGCCCGTGTAAGAGCCGAGAACAACGACACGTTTTGGATGCGCTGGCAGCTTAACAGGGCCATTTTCAGATTGATATGTAATCTTGTCTGACGTTGATTGTTTTCCTTTATTTGAGGAAGAGTTGCTGCTATTGCCACATGCGCTCAACGCAAGTACAAAGATGAGCATCAGAGGGAACAATATTTTCTTCATGAATGTAGACTCCTTTGAAAGCGGCATATATGCCGGATATTTGGTTGTATTAGTGATAATGATAATTATTATCACTTGGATATCATATCATAAGACTGCGGTCTGTTGTCAATTACATTTTGTCAGTTGCTGATAAAAAATAGAGGGAATCTTTTAGAAAGAAAAAAAGATCAAGGCAGCGTATGACCTGATCTTTTTTCTATTTAAACCAGCCTTTTTCTTTAGAGCGTGTGATGGCCTCAATGCGGTTTTTGACTTCAAGTTTATCTAAAATAATGGAAATGTAGTTCCGGACAGTGCCGCTTTTAATACTGAGTTCCTTTGCAATTTCTTTTGTGTTTTTGCCGTCTGCGACGAGTTCAAGAACGGATTTTTCTCGTTCGGTTAAAGGATTTTCGTCACTATATAAATCCTCCATCAATTCCGGGGCGTACACCTTTTTTCCTTTCATCACGCTGCGAATGGCACTTGCCAGATCTTCACTTGGGCTGTCTTTCAGCATATAGCCGCTAACGCCAGCTTTCAGCGCCCTTTGGAAATATCCAGAACGGGCAAAGGTCGTTAAAATGATGATTCTCACATCTGATTCCTTGAGTTCTTCGGCTGCATCAAGTCCAGATTTCCCTGGCATTTCAATATCCATTAAACATATATCAACGGGGTGTTTTTTAGCAAAATCAATGGCGTCCTGGCCGTTTGTGCCTTTTCCAACAACCGTCATATCGTCTTCTAAATCAAGTAGTGAACCGAGTGCACCAAGCAGCATTTGCTGATCTTCTGCGATAAAGATGTTGATCATTTCATTTCCTCCTATTCTTTGGCTGCTGAATCATTTGGAATGCTCATGATCAGCTTCGTCCCATGTTTTGTCTCAATATGAAGGCGTCCATTTGCAAATTCCAATCTTTCTCTAATCCCTAAAAGGCCATGTCCCTTCGTTTGAGAGGAGGGGTGATCTCCTTTAAATGTTCCATCATCTTCAACCGTGATGACGGCTTCTTTTGCCTTTTGGTGAATGGTGATTTTACAGACAGTGGCTTCACTATGTTTAACGACATTCGTAACGGCCTCTTTTATGCACATGCTCACAATGTTTTCGTTGAGAAGAGAGATGTGTTTCGGTGCTCCCTTTTCATCATAGATCAATTCAATCCCGGCCGCTTCGAGAATTTGCTTTATGTTCGACATTTCATCCTTGATTCGAATGCCTTTCATGGAGGAAACGATCTTCCGCACTTCATTAAGAGACGTTCTAGCGGTCTGCTGGACGCTTTTTAGTTCGGCACGAGCTTGTTCAGGATCTTTATAGATGAGTTTTCGAGCAAGGTCACTCTTTAAACCGATAAGAGAAAGCTTTTGGCCAAGGGTGTCATGCAGATCACGGGCAATGCGCTGCCTTTCTTCAAGCTTCACAAGATCGGCGATCCGTTCATTGGCATCTTCTAATTTCTCTTCAAGCCGTTCACGTTCTTTCCTGCTTCGAATGCTGAGAGGGAGGAGAATGGCACTAATGAGTGTGATCACAACAAAAGGAATTTGTGTGAGAAACCATCCCTTTTTTAAAATCAAGCTAAAGTTCACCGCAACAGCGGCGCTCCCGACATGAATATAGTATAAGATATAAAAAGGTACTTTTCTTTTAATATGTCCATTGAAATAGGCGATGCAAAAAGCGAAATAAATGTAGCTGTAGAGCATCACGTAGCCAGTAGAAATTGCAATCAATAGAAGGCCGAATACATATAAAGCCCAGCCTTTTGCGACAAAGGCAAAACGATACACGGCAAAAAAGACGACGTTTAATATGATGCCGATCACAATACCTAAAGTCGAAGGCGTCTTAAGGATAAAATAAAAGGGCAGGATGAAAAAAATGGCCCATATATATGGGGAAATCCCATGCAATTTTTGAATTTTAAGTTGTTTTTTCATCCGTGAATCACCTTTTCCATTTTCATTCTTTTTCACTACTTTATCAAATTGAACACGTTGCCGCATCCTGTAAATACCAACAAGCCCCTTCTATTGTAAGAAAGAGCTTGCGTCGTTTAAGCATTCTTCTTGAGAATGTCTCCTTTGATGACAGGTGTGCTTTTCGTCTGGCGCGCCTCTCTAAAGGTAACAAATGCTTTCGTTTCCTCATCCCAAAGTCTGAATTTCATTGAATCAATACTTGTTTTCAGCGTAATGGTTGGAACATTTTGAAGCGGCTCACTATGCTCATGAGCATGCTCTAAATGATAATTCGGTACCCTCGGACTTAAATGATGGACATGGTGATAACCGATATTGCCTGTTAACCATTGAAGGAGCTTTGGCAATTTGTAAAAAGAACTGCCTTCTACAGCTGCCTGCACATAATTCCAATGCTCATCAGCTTCAAAGTAAGAATCCTCAAACGTATGCTGCACATAAAACAGCCATACACCAATTGATCCAGAAATCAGAAAGATTGGACCTTGGACAAGTAACAAACCTTGCCAGCCAAAAAGGAGATAGGTAGCCCCTGCGAGCAAAACAATCGATATGTTTGTAAAATAGGTATTCCAGCGCTCTTTTTTACGAGCATTTTTGACGTTGAAGCGGTTTTGAAACAGGAAAACAAAGATCGGTCCTAAAATAAACATGACAAAAGGATTACGATAAAATCTGTAGCGAAATTTCGTCCATACAGATGCTTCTTGATATTCTTTGACTGTCAGGAGCCAAATGTCACCAGTACCTCGTTTGTCTAAATTACTGCTTGTGGCATGGTGAATCGAATGATCTCTTTGCCATTGAAGATAAGGGAAAAGGGTGAGTACACCCGTTATGAAACCAAACAGGTGATTCAGCGGCTTCTGTTTAAAAAAGGATTGATGGCAGCAGTCGTGAAAAATAATAAAGACACGTACTAAAAAACCAGCTGCAATAACCGCAAAGAAGAGGGTTAAAAGGTAGGAGATGTTCAGGCTATAATAGGCAAGAAACCAAAGCCCCAAAAATGGAATAAATGTATTAAAGAGCTGCATGATACTTTTTTTTGAATCAGCACCAGAAAATTGGCCTACTTGTTTTCTTAAAGTGGCTTGCTGCTGTGTGTTTGTTGAAGTCGTCATGAAAGTTCAAGTCCTTTCCGTTTCTTTCTACTTCAAAGTATAGAAGGAAAGTCGTCATGCTCATAGTAGCACCCATCATGTATTTGATATGACATTTGTCATGTTGGAACATCAAAAAGCCTGACAGCATCAGGGTTTGTGGATTCATTTCATCACAAATAAAAAAGTAAAGGCGCTTGGCCTTCACTTTTTATGAGCGTGCTTCATGTACTTTTAACTGCTTGCCTTTAATGGTTGTGTGACGCATAGCATTCAGTACAAGAGGACCTTTCCCGTTTAAAATATCTACATACGTTTTCGTGTCCTGAATCGTAATAATTCCAATGTCATCGAATGCAACGCCTTCTATTTTCGCAATAGTCCCAACGAAATCAACGGCCCGCAGTTTCTTTTTCTTCCCGCCGTTAAAATAAAGCTTCATAATATCTTTTTCTACGCCGGCTTGCTTATTTTCCTTTTGAATAGGTGTTTCAATCTTCTCTTCGAAGCTGGCTACATGCTGCTCTGCTTCTTCCTTCGTCGGATAAGGCTGAGTGTGGAAATCAATGCCAGCATCCTGCTTTAATTCATCAATGAGCGGCTGCGCGTGCCTTGTCATAAACGCAATCGTTTTCCCGCTTTTACCCGCTCTACCGGTTCTTCCAGTTCGATGAATATAGCGTTCTTTTTCATAAGGCAGGTCGTAATGAATGACATGTGTCATATCGCTTACATCGATTCCCCGGGCTGCTATATCTGTTGCGATCAGATAGCGGAACTCACCGTTTTTGAATTCATCCATGACGTCAAAGCGGTCTTCCTGTCTCATGCCCCCATGGATTTTGTCGCAAGGGACATCCCAATCGTCCAGCTTGATCGTCAGTTCATTCACGCGTTCCTGTGTATTGCAGAAAATGATACAGCTATCAGGATTTTCGATGACGATCGTTCGCTGGAGAAGTGAGAATTTGGCTTCTTCCTCTGTTTCAATCACGGTGTGGGTGATTTGCTGCACAGATTTTGCCTCACGTGCAATCTCAATCACTTTTGGCGATTGTAAAAATTGCTCGCTCAATTCTTTCATTTCAGCAGACATCGTCGCTGAAAACAGCATCGACATGCGCTTTGGCGGCAGATGCTGAATAATGGAAGAGACTTGATCAATAAATCCCATGTTCAGCATTTCATCTGCTTCATCTAACACGAAAAATTTGAGGTTTTCTAAAGAAAGAGTACCCTTTTCTAGGTGATCCAATATTCGCCCTGGTGTTCCGCACACAACATGGTTTTTTTGTGCAAGCTCTACTTTTTGGGCTTGAAAAGGGGCTTTTCCATAAATGGCTGCCGCTTTGATTCGTTTAAATCGTCCAAGGCTGGTGAGGTCTTGCTTGACCTGCATTGCAAGTTCGCGTGTTGGAACGAGGATGAGGGCTTGGGGTTTATTTTCAGCCCAATCCACCATTTCACATATAGGCAGACCATAGGCTGCTGTCTTGCCGCTGCCTGTCTGAGATTTGACGATTAGATCCTGCTTTGAAAAAGCAACCGATAACGTCTCGTGCTGAACGGGTGTAGGTGTATGGAAGTGAAGCGCTTCTAACGCTTGTTTCAATTCATCACTTAATGGATATTGATCAAAATGTTGTAATGGCATCGTGTTCTCCTTTTCGTACATTCATACTTGTGACATCATACCATATCTTTTCAAAGACACCATGACCTTGAATGAAAAGACATGAAAAAAAGCCCCATATAGGAGCTTTTTATTAAAGGAATCTGCGTTTGACTTTTTCCCAGTATGAGTTGTCTTTTAATTTCACCGTTTTAATCACTTTTCCTGAAAGGCCAATGTCAATTTGTTTGACGTGTTTTGTGCCGAGGGCTTCATTATCAAGCCCGATAATCGGATGGTCGTTTCCGTCCTGCACGACCTTCAGCGTCAGCTTGCGGTCACTGCTTAAGATGAAAGGAGCGCCAAGCGTACGGTACGAGTTGTTATTAAGAGATGCAAGCTCTGTCACTTGCATACAAGGGAGCATCGGATCAACCACGGCGCCGTTTACGGATTTATTGTAGGCCGTTGAGCCGGTCGGAGTCGAAATAATCATTCCGTCGCCTCTAAACGTTTCAAAGTGAAAATCATCTATATATACATCGATGACAAATGTTTTAATGATGCTAGAGCGGATCGACAGTTCGTTTAAGCAATGGAACTGATTTGTACTGTCAACGCTTACATCAATGACTGGATATTTCCTCACTTCAATCTGTTCGGTGTTCATGGCATCAATCATTTTATCAAAATGTTCTAATGAAAAATCGCAGTATAGATGCGAATTCTCAGTTTTTGATACCCCTACATACAAGCAGTCATCACGGAAATTCGTTTTGCGGACTGCTTGAAGAAATGTGCCATCCCCGCCAATTGAAGCAATAATATGGGCATCCTCTGCACGCTTTACGACTTGAAAGCCTTGATCAGTAGCGAGCTTCTCCAGAGAAGAAATGTGTCCATCCAATTCATGATCTTTTTTGTAAAAGAAAAATACATTGCGACGATTGTCTGTCATTGACGTTCTCCCCTTCGTTGTCAAAAATAGATTTCCAATATTAAAGGGCTTACATGTAAACCCTTGCTCACATTTTACACTTTTTTCATATGAAAGTAAAAACATTAGAAAGACGCCTATCATGATAGTGTTTGCTTTTTAGAAATGAGTCGATGTAAGTGATTCGAAATGACTGACTTTGAGCATAATTGAATAGCTGTTTTCTAATGAAAGAATGGTCTGGGTGTTTTGTTGTGGTGAACATCTAGACTATTAGGTGTAGGGAGAGGATAAAAAAGCCAATTTTTCGTCATGAGCTTCTCATAGTAGACGATGCAAAGTTGATCGTCATTTAAGATAGGTGCTATCATATGTTGAAATGAAATGTAAAAAAACCACAATTCCTGTGAAACATTTCATGTGGATATTCGTATGAATGAAGTGAGACAAAAAAGGAGGAGAAAGAGATGAATGCGAAAAGATGGGTAGCCTTAATCATTGCACTTGGTGTTTTCGGATCTTCAATTGTCATTAGTGTCACGATGGCCTTGTTCGAAAGTTTCAATGACAATAAAATGAGCTATCAATTCGGGGATGAAATAGAAGAGAAGGTACTAGAGGATGGCAGCGGTGCAGGTAAAATTGCTGTTCTTGAGATTAATGGAACGATTCAAGATAATGGCGGTGCATCAAGCCTTTTAGGCGGAGAAGCGTATGATCATCGTGCGTTCTTAAAAGAACTAGATAAAGCAAAAGAGGATGCATCTGTAAAAGGTGTCCTGCTGCGAGTGAATTCTCCTGGCGGCGGTGTCTATGAAAGTGCTGAAATACATAAAAAATTAGAAGAAGTGAAGAAAGCGAAGAAGCCAGTTTACGTCTCCATGGGCTCAATGGCAGCTTCTGGCGGTTATTATGTGTCGACACCAGCGAAGAAAATCTTTGCTTCACCTGAAACATTAACAGGTTCTCTAGGCGTGATCATGCAAAGCTTGAATTATTCAAAGCTGGCGGATAATTTAGGCATTAAATATGAAACCATTAAGAGCGGGAAATTCAAAGATATCATGTCTCCAAATCGTGATATGACAAAGGATGAGCGCGACATCATGCAAAGCATGGTCGACAACTCCTATGAAGGGTTTGTCAAAGTCATTTCTGAAGGACGCGGCATGTCTAAACAGGACGTCAAGAAAATTGCCGATGGCCGAGTATATGACGGAACACAGGCGAAGTCCAACGGATTAGTGGATGAGCTTGGATACTATGAAGATGCACTAAAAGCGATGAAGAAAAATGAAAAAGGCTTAAAAGGGGCAAAAGTCATCAGCTATTCTCAAAGCTTTGGCTGGAACTCTCTTCTGAATATGAGTGCAAGCAAGCTCTTTAAAAGCGAAATTGATTTTCTGAATTTAAAAGAAACACTGGCTGGCTCAAACGGGTCTAAACCGATGTATCTCTATTCAAAATAAAGGAGGGATCATAGATGGATTCTACATTCGATGAAGTAAGCGAAAGCCGCAGCCAGCAGGAAGAATTGAAGCCCGCCCTTGCGAAGCGCGCTTCAATTGAAGCGCAGGCCTTTGCAGGTTTTTGGATTAGATTTTGGGCGTTTATCCTTGATTGGCTCGTCGTTTGGGGTGTTAACCATTTGACGGTTTCTCCAATCTTTAGTCTGTTTGGCTGGTCAAAAGGAGGAGGGTGGTTTTCTCCATTTTCCGTCACAACGACGATTGTTTTCCTGCTTTATTTCGCCATCATGACGAAAATTTTTCATCAAACCCTCGGCAAGATGGTGTTTGGGATCAAAGTGGTCTCACTTCAGCCTGAGAAGCAGCTGGCATGGGATGTCATTTTCTTTAGAGAAATTGTTGGACGATATATTAATTCACTTTTTGTTCTCTATGCTGTCGTTGGGTTCTCACCGAGAAAACAAGGGGTTCATGACTACTTTGCTGATACAGTGGTCGTCCATGAACATCTATATGAAAAAACAGAATCGAACGTGTAACCAAAGGGAGTTTGACCGAAGCCGGTCAAACTCTTTTTTGATGATTGGGTATAAAATCCATAATGAGAGCCATAATCGTAGGGGAAGCATCATTTGTTATGGAGGAAGTGAGCACAGTGCTTTACGTTTGGATCGCAGCTTTTTTGTTCCTTGTGATCTTATTGATTTTCATGAAAGTGACCATTTCACTGGATTATTCGCATGCAAATGACAATGACCACATTGGGCTGAAGGTCATCACCTTATATGGAATGGTCAGACTCAAAAAAGAGATTCCGATGGTGAAGGTCAATCCGGAAGATCAAACGATTGATATTCGTGAAAAGAAAATGGCGAGCTCCAAAACGCCTAGTCAAGAAAAAGAATCCATGCATAAAAAAGTGGGAAAACGTGATATGAAGCAAATCCTTCATCAAATGGAGCGCATCACAAAAGAGATAGTAGATCTAAACCGGATCATGCGGAAGTTCTTCATTCACATCAAAATTGTATCGTTTCACTGGTCGACATGGATCGGCTTTCATGACGCCGCTTTAACAGGTGTGGCAGCCGGCGGCGTGTGGTCAGTCAAAGGAGCACTGCTTGCCTTTATGCAGGAGCATCTCACCTTTAAGCATAAACCGGTATATGAAGTCATTCCCGCCTTTCAGCACAATGTGTCACAGACCCATTTTACATGTATAGCTTATTTTCGTATTGGACATGCTATGCTTGCAGCCATTCGATTACTTGTCCATTGGTTAAAAGGGAGAAAGGCAAGAAAAAGTGCCTCTCTTCAAGCAACGAAGAATGAATCATCTGTTTAAGGAGGAACCCGAAAATGGCAGATCATCCAATCCAAGGTCTGATGAAGACAGCGATGGAAAATTTAAAAGAAATGATCGATGTGAATACGATCATCGGCGATCCAGTCGAAACCCCTGACGGCAGCGTCATTCTCACTGTGTCAAAGGTCGGTTTTGGATTTGCAGCCGGCGGCAGTGAATTTAACGGTAACCAAAAGAAAGAAAAACGTTCTGATGAACAAGAACGAAAAGAACCGAGACTCCCATTTGGCGGCGGCAGCGGCGGCGGGGTGTCCATTACACCAATTGCCTTCTTAATTGTGGGAACAAACGGAGTTCGAATGCTTCATTTGGATGAACACACACATCTGCTTGATAAAATATTGGATTCTGCTCCTCAAGCAATTGAACGTCTTCAGCATATGTTTAAGAAGGATGAACGGGAGCACCGCCACAAAGAACGAAAACTAGATGACATAGACCTTTAAAAAGTTAGCTGCGCTGCAGTTAACTTTTTTTTCAAAATGGACGATTAGGCTTTGCAGTTTTTTGCGTTCTCTACTATGATAGAACCATACATTTGATAAGGGAGGAATTGTTTTGGCATCGATCACATTTAAAGGGAGTTCTGTAACGCTTGTAGGAAATGAAGTGAAAGTAGGCGAGCAGGCTCCTGATTTTACGGTATTAACGAACTCACTAGGGGAAGTTTCACTTTCTGATTTAGCAGGAAAAGTGACGATCATCTCAGTGATTCCTTCTATTGATACAGGTGTGTGTGACGCACAAACAAGACGTTTCAATGAAGAGGCAGCCGGTTTAGGTCCGGTCAATATTTATACGATTAGTGCAGATCTTCCATTTGCACAAGCACGCTGGTGCGGAGCAAACGGAATTGAAAATGTAGAAACATTATCTGATCACAGAGATATGTCTTTTGGTGAAGCGTTTGGTGTATATATGAAAGAATTGCGTTTATTGGCGCGTGCTGTTTTCGTATTAGACCCGAACGGGAAAGTGGTTTACACTGAATACGTAAGCGAAGCAACGAATCATCCAAATTATGAAAAAGCCATTGAAGCTGCGAAATCACTGTTATAAAAGCAGCATCGACAAGAGCTCCGGCTTCATACTGGGGCTCTTTTCAATGAGAACATATAGCTTTTAACAAAGCGAGGAGAGAAAAGCATTGCAGAAAGATCAAGTGAGTACTATTTTTGAGCTGCTCGATACAGCCTCGATTCGATTGAAAAAGGAACAGAGCATTTCCTATATTGAAGCATTGGCAGAAGCAGGAGAAGCCTTTTTCCAGGCAAATGATCGAAACGGTTTACTGAAGGACTTAATAGAGAAAGCAGATTTTGCCTCCTATGATCATGAGCAGACTCGTAAAGCGTTTCAGCTCGCCGTACTGAAAGGACAAAAGGACATTTCCCATCCAAACCGTCAAATGACGCCAGATACGATTGGCCTGTTTGTCAGCTATTTGGTGAATAAATTTTTAGAAGGCCAAAAAGAGCTTGTTGTCTTTGATCCAGCAGCGGGAACAGGGAACTTATTGCTTGCTGTGTTAAACAATCTCACTGCAGAAACAAAGCGCGGCTTTGCATCTGAAATTGATGATGTGCTCATTAAAATTGCTTGGGCACAGGCGAATTTAGAAGAGAAAGAAGTAGAGCTTTTCCATCAGGACAGCCTTGAGCCGCTTCTCATTTCACCGGCAGATGTCACCGTATGCAGCCTTCCAGTCGGCTATTACCCAAATGATGAGCGTGCAGCAGACTATGACTTAAAGGCAAAAGAAGGACATGCCTTTGCGCATCATTTATTCATTGAACAAAGCCTTCGTTACACGAAAGAAGGCGGCTTCTTATTCTTCATCATTCCAAACGATTTGTTTGAAGGAAAAGAAAGTGTGCAACTAAAGGATTTCATCAAAGATCATGCTTATATGAATGCGTTAATTCAGCTGCCAGTCTCCATGTTCAAAGACAAAAAGCACGCCAAAAGCTTATTTGTCATGCAAAAGAAAAAAGAGGGGCTGCAAGCACCCAAACGGATGCTGTTTGCCAATCTGCCATCTTTCTCACAGAAGGAAGCGATGGTTGGTGTGATGAGAAAGTTAGACCAGTGGTTTATAGAAGAAAAAGAAACGAAAGAATAGCCAGAGTGATTTCTGGCTATTTTACTATTCAGAAAATAACGACTTATCGATGTAAGCGATAACAGTTCGAAGGTGTACTTGAAATGCAAAGTTTTCAATGTTTAAATGAAAAAGTCAGATATTTTTCGGACTTATCGTTAAACTATAAAAGACCCGTTCAAACAGGTTGAATATAGCACCGGAAAAAACGTGAAACCTTATATAACAACTGAGTAAAAGGAGCGACAAGAATGTCCAAAATTATTGCAATCAACGCAGGAAGCTCATCTCTTAAATTCCAATTGTTCGACATGCCAGAAGAAACCGTTTTAACGAAAGGTCTTGTTGAAAGAATCGGAATGGACAACAGTATCTTTACGATTTCTGTAGATGGAGAAAAGAAAACAGAAATCACTGATATTCCAGATCACGCAGTAGCTGTAAAAATGCTGCTTGAAAAACTAACTGAATTCAACATCATCAAGGACTTTAATGAAATTGATGGCGTAGGACACCGCGTCGTTCACGGTGGAGAAAAGTTCAGCGATTCTGTTCTATTAACAGATGAAGCGATCGATGAGATTGATCAGCTTTCAGAGCTTGCACCACTGCACAACCCTGCAAACGTTGTAGGAATCAAAGCATTCAAACAAATTCTGCCTGACGTACCAGCGGTTGCTGTGTTCGATACAGCGTTCCACCAAACAATGCCAGAGCAGTCTTACCTATACAGCCTTCCGTACGACTACTACAAAAACTTTGGTATTCGTAAATACGGATTCCACGGGACAAGCCATAAGTTCGTCACAGAGCGTGCATCAGAACTATTAGGCCGTCCGTTAGAAGAGCTTCGTTTGATTTCTTGCCACCTTGGAAATGGTGCGAGTATCGCAGCAGTAGAAGGCGGAAAATCAATCGATACATCAATGGGCTTCACGCCGCTTGCTGGTGTGGCGATGGGTACACGTTCAGGTAACATTGACCCTGCCCTCATTCCATTTATTATGGAGAAAACAGGACATACTGCTGAAGAAGTTCTTTCTACTTTGAATAAGAAGAGTGGTCTTTTAGGTGTGTCTGGTCTTTCAAGTGACCTTCGTGATATCGAAGAAGCAACAGAAGAAGGAAACGACCGTGCAGAAGTAGCTCTTGATATTTTTGCCAGCCGTATTCATAAATACATCGGTTCTTATGCAGCGAGAATGAATGGCGTAGATGCGATCATCTTCACAGCTGGAATTGGTGAAAACAGTTCAGAAGTGCGAGCACGTGTACTTCGTGGTCTAGAATTCATGGGCGTTTACTGGGATCCATCTCTTAACAACATGAGAGGCGAAGAAGCATTCATCAGCTACCCTCACTCTCCTGTGAAAGTCATCGTGATTCCTACAAACGAAGAAGTGATGATTGCAAGAGACGTTATGCGCTTAGCGTAATAAAATGGTACAGCTCTTTTCCTAATGGGAAAAGAGCTTTTTTGTTCAAAGCAGCATGCTATAATTTGTCCAATACGAAGCGAAAGGGAGCGTGCGTTAGATGAGCGTTACGGAACATAAACGAGAAGCGAAAGCGAGGCTTCATGTAAAAGTCATGACAGTCAGTGATACAAGGACAAAGGAAACGGATAAAAGCGGCCGTCTCATGATTGATTTGCTCAAAGAACAGGGACATCTCATTCTTGCATACGATATTGTAAAAGATGACATTGGAGCGATCCAAGACGCTCTGCTTGAAGGAACAAGTGAACCGAAGATTGATGCCGTCTTGTTAAATGGGGGGACAGGTATAGCGGCAAGGGATGTCACCATTGAATCCATCACCCCTCTTTTCTCAAAAGAGCTGCCTGGCTTTGGTGAAATCTTTCGCATGCTCAGCTATACAGAAGACATCGGTTCTGCTGCTATCTTGTCTAGAGCAACTGCTGGGGTCGTTAACCAAAAAGTGGTCTTTGCCACACCAGGCTCTACCGGAGCAGTTCGTTTAGCCATGACAAAACTCATTATTCCTGAGCTTCCTCACGTCGTGCGAGAGCTTGAAAAGGATCAAAAATAGCCCAAAATGACTCTGCCAAGAAAAATTGGCAGAGTTTTTTTCATAAAGGGGTTGAAAAAACAATTTTTCCTTGTTACAGTGTATACATACTAAATGCATGTTTATAAATTAAAACTTATTTTTATGCAAAAAACATTCACAGAATCAAAACAAGTGAGAGGAGCTTTTCAATCATGTCACAAAATAAAAAAGTCGTATTAGCATATTCCGGAGGTCTTGATACCTCTGTTGCAGTTAAATGGTTACAAGAGCAAGGATACGAGGTTGTTGCTTGCTGCCTGGACGTAGGTGAAGGAAAAGATTTAGCATTTGTTCAGCAAAAAGCACTTCAAGTCGGAGCAGTTCAGTCTTACATGATTGACGCAAAAGAAGAATTTGCTGAAGAATTCGCACTTGCTGCACTGCAAGCACACACCATGTATGAAGGAAAATACCCGCTTGTGTCTGCACTATCTCGTCCGCTCATTGCCAAAAAATTAGTGGAAGTAGCAGAGAAAGAAAATGCAGTCGCAGTTGCACACGGATGTACAGGAAAAGGGAACGACCAAGTTCGTTTTGAAGTATCCATTAAAGCATTAAATCCAGATCTAGAAGTTCTTGCACCAGTGCGTGAATGGAAATGGTCTCGTGATGAAGAGATCGACTATGCACAAAAGCATGGCATTCCAATTCCGATTAACTTAGACAGCCCGTATTCAATCGACCAAAACCTTTGGGGCAGAAGTAACGAATGCGGCATTTTAGAAGATCCTTGGGCTGCGCCGCCAGAAGGTGCGTACGATCTGACAAATCCACTTGAAAAAACACCTGACACACCTGAGATCATTGAAATCACGTTTGAAAAAGGTAAACCAACGGCGATTGACGGTATCCAGTATTCATTATCTGATCTGATCCTTCATTTAAATGAGGTCGCTGGTCAGCATGGTGTTGGCAGAATCGATCACGTTGAAAACCGTCTTGTTGGGATCAAATCTCGTGAAGTGTACGAGTGCCCAGGTGCTATCACACTTTTAAAAGCGCATAAAGAGCTTGAAGACTTAACGCTTGTCAAAGAAGTCGCTCACTTTAAGCCAATCGTTGAACAAAAAATGGCTGAATTAATATACAACGGCTTATGGTTCTCACCACTTAAAGAAGCACTAGACGCATTCTTACAAGAAACACAAAAGAACGTAACAGGTGTTGTACGTGTGAAACTATTTAAAGGCCATGCGATTGTAGAAGGACGTAAATCACCATATTCACTTTATGATGAAAATCTAGCGACTTACACAAAAGCAGATGAATTCGATCATGATGCAGCTGTAGGATTTATTAACCTTTGGGGTTTACCAACAAAAGTAAACAGCATCGTGAACAAAAAGGAGCAGGTTAAGGCATGAAAAAGCTTTGGGGAGGCCGATTTCAAAAAACACCAGAAAAATGGGTCGATGAGTTTGGCGCGTCCATTCATTTCGACAAACAATTAGTCAAAGAAGATCTGACCGGCTCCCTTGCTCATGCAAGTATGCTGAATAAATGCGGTATCCTCCAAGATGAGGAGGCCGCTGCCATCAAAGACGGACTGAATACGCTCATGAAAAAGGCAGAGGCGGATGAACTGGATTTCTCAGTAGATTATGAGGACATTCATTTAAACCTTGAAAAAATGCTCATTGATGAGATTGGACCGCTGGGCGGCAAATTGCACACAGCGAGAAGCCGGAATGATCAGGTCGCAACAGATATGCATTTATATTTGAATAACCAAGTAGAGCATATCATTGAGCTGATCTCTTCTTTTCAAAAGGTGCTTGTAGAGAAAGCAGAACAGCACGTTGAAACGATCTTTCCAGGATATACGCACTTACAGCGTGCACAGCCTATTTCCTTTGCCCATCATATGCTCGCCTACTTTTGGATGCTTGAGCGTGACAAAGCGCGCTTTCAAGATTCTTTGAAGCGGATTAACGTCTCTCCACTTGGATGCGGGGCGTTAGCTGGAACGACATTCCCAATTGATCGTGAATATACAGCAGAGCTGCTTGGCTTTGACCATATTTACGAAAACAGCCTTGATGGCGTGAGTGATCGTGACTTCATTTTAGAGTTCTTGTCTAACAGCAGCCTTGTGATGATGCACCTCTCACGTCTTTGTGAGGAAATCATTTTATGGTGCTCTCAAGAATTCAAATTCATTGAGCTTGATGACACTTACGCAACAGGCAGCAGCATGATGCCGCAAAAGAAAAACCCGGATATGGCTGAATTGATCCGTGGAAAAACGGGCCGTGTATATGGCAACCTGATGGGGCTTCTCACCATTATGAAAGGCTTGCCGCTTACGTATAACAAAGACCTGCAAGAAGATAAGGAAGGCATGTTTGATACAGTGAAAACCATCGCTGGCAGCCTGCAAATCTTCACAGGCATGATTCAAACGATGACAGTGAACGAAGATGTCATGAAAAAAGCAACAAAAGAAGATTTCTCAAATGCGACCGAAGTGGCAGACTACCTTGCGAAAAAAGGCATGCCATTCCGTGAAGCACACGAAATCGTTGGCAAGCTCGTGTATACATGCATTCAAAAAGGCATCTACTTAAGTGATCTTCCGTTTGAAACATTCACAGAAGCGAGCGGTCTTTTTGAACAAGATATTTACACCGTTCTTGATCCGTATGTCGCTGTTGAAAAAAGAACAAGTGCAGGGGGAACTGGATTCAAACAAATTCAGCTCGCTTTAGAAAAAGCAAAAGCCTGCCTAGCGTAACCTTTTAAAAAACCATTCGTATGAGACGGATGGTTTTTTGCTGTAATGCAGAAAGGAGAAGCATCCTCCTTGGAGAACATGAAAGCGTATGATGTTTTTAAGTTGGGGAGGGGGCGATAGCTCAAAAGCTGTAGGCTTTGTTTGATCAACCCATCGTCCGCATCATGAATAGCAGACAAAGGGTTCAGAAGTGCGTCCAGTACTGGTTTATAGTAAAGTAAAGATAGTATGAGAAACACATGAACTTGCAACCTTTGCTTTAGGAGGAGATTGTGTGCGACACGCATTAATAACAGCGGGTTCTAAAGGGCTTGGAAGGAAAGTCACCGAGTCTTTACTGAATATGGGGTATTCTGTGACAGTGAATTATCGAAGTGATGATGAAGCTGTCCGGCAGATGAAAGAAGAATTGCAGGAATACGAAGAAAAGCTTCAATTTGTCCAAGGCGATGTGACAAACAAAGAAGATTTAAAAAACATGGTAGAGCTGGCAACAGAGCGATTTGGGCGGATTGATGCCTTGATCAATAATGCCGGGCCTTATATTTTTGAACGAAAAAAACTCGCGGATTACTCTGAAGATGAATGGTATCAAATGATGGAAGGCAACCTATCCGCAGTGTTCCATTTGTTCCGAATGGTGATCCCTATGATGAGAAAACAAGGCTTTGGCCGCATTATCACGTATGGCTTCCAAGGGGCAGATCATGCACCAGGCTGGATGCACAGATCAGCCTTCGGAGCGGCAAAGGTAGGGCTGGCCTCATTGACGAAAACCATTGCGATTGAAGAAGCTGAAAATGGCATCACGGCCAATATGGTTTGTCCAGGCAAAATCGTCGGAGCCATGAAAGAATCCACGATCGAGGAAGCACGTCAGATCAGAGACGGTGAAACACCAATAGGCCGGTCTGGTACCGGAGAGGATATAGGGCGCATCATCTCATTTTTATGTGATGATCGATCAGACCTCATTACAGGGACTGTCATTGAAGCGACAGGTGGACTTAACGTGATTCATAGGCATTAAGTTTTTTAGCTTTTTATACAGGGAATAGATGATATGAGATCAAAATTGAGAGGTGGACATACTACATGAAAGCTACATATCATGGACATTCAGTCGTACACATTGAAACAAACGGATACCATATTTGGATTGATCCATTTTTAAATGGAAATAAGCACACAGATATCAAACCACAGGATATCAAAGCAGATGTGATTTTGCTGACTCATGGACATGGAGATCACCTCGGTGACACCATTGAAATGGCTAAAAATAATGACGCTCTCGTCGTCGCGCCAAACGAGCTTGCTGTCTATTTAAGCTGGCAAGGGGTGAAAACGCACCCGCTTCATATTGGCGGCGGACGTGAGTTTGAATTTGGTAAAGTCAAGCTCACACAAGCGTTCCACGGTTCAGCGGTCATTGATGAAGAGGCAAAAACGATTACGTATACAGGCATGCCATCAGGTATTTTATTTACCGCTGAGGGCAAAACGATTTATCATGCTGGAGACACTGCGCTCTTTTCAGATATGAAGCTGATCGGTGAGCTGAATCATATTGAGCTCGCATTCCTTCCAATCGGTGATAACTTCACGATGGGACCGGACGATGCAAGAATCGCAGCAGAATGGCTTCGTGCAAAGCAGGTCGTGCCGATTCACTACAGCACATTCCCGCCAATTGAGCAGGACCCGCATGCATTTGCAGACAGCCTGCACGGCGGCGTAGGTCACGTGTTAAACAGCGGAGAATCCATTGAAATTTGATCATCATGAACAAAAGCCGGCACACAAATGCCGGCTTTTTTGTTTGTCTGCATCGTGCTGAAGTAAAAGACAAATTGCTATTAAAAGCCTCCTGCCTTTATAATGAAACATAGATGAAAACGCTGAAAACAAAAAGGGTGAACGGGATTGGCGACAAAGCACGAGCAAATTTTATCGTATATTGATTCATTAGATGTCGGAGAGAAAATTTCTGTCCGGCGCATAGCGAAAGAAATGAAAGTGAGTGAAGGCACCGCTTACCGGGCCATCAAAGATGCTGAAAATAAAGGGTTCGTTAGCACCATTGAACGCGTCGGTACCATTCGAATTGAACAGAAGAAAAAAGAAAATATTGAAAAACTGACATATGCGGAAGTTGTCAATGTCATTGATGGACAGGTGCTTGGAGGACGAGCAGGCTTACATAAAACGTTAAACAAATTTGTCATCGGAGCGATGGAGCTGGATGCGATGATGCGATATACGGCAGCTGGAAACCTGCTGATCGTCGGAAACCGGATCAATGCCCACAGGCAAGCATTAGAGGCAGGAGCGGCTGTGCTGGTCACAGGCGGATTCTCAACAGATGAACAAATCATTCAGCTCGCAGATGAGCTTGAGCTGCCAATATTATCGACAAGCTACGATACATTTACGGTAGCGGCTCTCATTAACAGGGCCATTTATGACCAATTAATTAAAAAAGAGATTGTGCTTGTGGAGGATATTTTAACGCCGATTGAACGGACCGTATACTTATCACCAGAGGATAAGCTTGAGAAATGGTATGAAAAGAATTACGAAACAGGACACGGCCGCTTCCCGGTAGCAGATGATCAAATGAAGATTCACGGCATTCTCACCTCAAAGGATATTGCAGGCTATGACCGCTCTACACCGATTGAAAAGGTGATGACGAAAAATCCGCTCACAGTCATTGGCAAAACATCTGTTGCATCTGCTGCACAAATGATGGTGTGGGAAGGCATTGAGGTGCTGCCAGTTGTAGATGATCATGCGAAGCTGATTGGGATGATTAGCCGTCAGGATGTGCTCAAGGCGCTGCAAATGATCCAAAAGCAGCCGCAGGTCGGAGAAAAACTGGATGACGTTGTGTCGAGAGGGTTTAAAGAAACCGATACAGAAAAACCGAAAGCAGATGCGGTTTATCAATATGAGGTCACACCACAAATGACAAACCAGCTTGGCAATATTTCATATGGTGTGTTTACACAAATTTTAATCGAAGCAGCCAACCGTTTCTTAAAATCTCATAAAAAAGGCGAGCTGATTGTCGAAAGTCTCTCTGTCTACTTCTTAAAACCGGTACAAATGGAATCGACGATACAGATCAAGCCGAATATTTTAGAAGTAGGGCGCAAGTTTGGAAAGCTGGAAGTTGAGGTGTACCACCAATCAAATATCGTAGGGAAAGCGATGCTGATGGTGCAGCTGATGGAGAGAGGATAACGATAAAAGGGCGATTGCGAAGAAGACAAAGGACTAAAATAAACATCATTTTAGCCCTTCTCTCTCATTATGCGTGATCTTTTTCGCCTTCCTTTAAAAAGAGCGGAAGATAATGCTTGTAGGCTTTATACCCAGCCCACGTACTGCCGATACCAACTGCAACAAAAATAAATCCAATGACAAATGCGAGTGACGAACGGTTTAAAAATAATTGATTCACACCGAAGAGCAGGACAAAGCAGCCAAGTGCCATACTGGATTTGGCCGACCAGAATTTCTTCTCGACTGGACGGTTCGTACGGACATTCTTTGCTTTGTAGTATAAATAAAACATGGCAGAACTAATAATAAACACAATCAAAACAAGCATGTGTCAAGCCTCCATTGTAAGTGATTACAACCCTATTTTAAACGTAAATAGGCTTGCTTACTAGAATAAATTGTCTATTCCTCACTTTTCCGTCAGGATAGATTATGATTTAATAATAAAAAGAGTATCGCATAAGAAGGAGTTTTTATGAAAAAAGAACTGATTAGAACCATATCATTATATGACACCATCATCATCCATAGACATGTAAGACCAGATCCTGATGCGTATGGATCGCAGTGCGGCCTTACGGAAATCTTGCGTGCCACCTATCCAGAAAAAAATATTTATGCGACTGGAACCCCGGAGCCAACCCTTTCATTTTTATATGAACTCGATGAGGTACCGGACGAAGTGTATAAAGGTGCCCTTGTCATTGTCTGTGATACAGCCAATCAAGCAAGAATTGATGATCAGCGCTATTCAATGGGTGATCGATTAATGAAAATTGATCATCATCCGAATGAAGATCCTTATGGTGACTTGCTTTGGGTGGATACAGAGGCAAGCTCTGTGAGTGAAATGATTTATGAATTGTATTTAGAGGGGAAAGAAGAAGGATATCAGCTGAATACAAAGGCGGCTGAACTGATTTATGCCGGCATTGTAGGAGACACAGGCCGCTTCCTTTTCCCAAATACAACGAAAAAGACACTCAAATATGCAGGGGAACTAATCGAATATCCATTTTCATCATCAGACCTTTTCAATCAATTGTATGAGACGGATTTGAATGTCGTGAAATTAAATGGCTATATTTTTCAACATATCTCTTTGTCAGAGAATGGGGTAGCCTCTGTTTTTATTAAACGTGACATTTTGGAATCGTTCCAAACAACGGCGCAGCAAGCCTCGCAGCTTGTTGGGACACTTGGAAATATTGCAGGTATTAAAGCTTGGGTCTTTTTTGTGGAAGAAAACGATCAGATTCGTGTCAGATTCCGCTCTAAAGGCGTTGTCATTAACACCATTGCTAAAAAATATCATGGCGGCGGTCACCCGCTTGCAGCCGGTGCGTCCATTTTTGATTGGGCCGTGGCAGATGAAATCTTGCGTGATTTAGAAGAAGTATGTAAATCATCATCGTGAGAGAGGAAGGCTTCAAGTCTCCTCTCTCTTTTTTGATGCTGGAGAAAAGGGTTAATTGGATACAGGGATAAACCAGCAGCCGATGTCCGTTGAATCTTCATAGGCTTGGAGATTTTGATGCTTTAATTCTTTTTTAATTAAATGAGCCATCATTTCTGTCTCAGCATAAGCACACATGCCGTCTTTGATCCGGCTTGCTTTGTCTCGTGCCATTTGACGATAGCTATAAACCTCCATTGTCCTCACCTCTTTCTATTTAGGATATCGTTCTTCTTTTAGTGTATAAAAATTTGGAGTGAAAAGCGATCATTGAGGGCAGAAATTCATAAAAATTCCACAGGATCATTTATTCAGCAAATGAAATACGCACTTCCAGTGAAAGCTTCGTATAAATCGTCAGCTCTGTCACTTTGGCGCGGTATGCCTTTTCCCGAATCGTATATTCTTTATTTTCCACCGTTCGTTTTAATAATTCCTTTGTTTTGTAGACACTTTCAATATCCTTTGTGATGACTTCTGAGATGTCCTCTTTGACCTGATCTTCAAACTTTAGCGTATCCGGCTCTGGGATTTTATATTGCTCACGATTCACGAGATGAACATCTACGCTTTGGATCAGCAGCCGCTGCTTATTATCCTCATTTAACTTATGCAAATCTTCCCGATAGAGTGTGATTTGTTCTTTCAGACTGTCCATATGGTGCTGCTGGCTTCTGAGCAGTGTCACCTGCTTTTCCTGAAAGGTTCCATATGTAAAGAGGAAAATCAGCCAGCTGATAATCGCGCCGAACATCATTCCAGCAAAAAAACGCTGCCAGCCTGGGCGTTTATACAGCTCCGGCACTCTCATGATGACACATGCTCCTGAGTGAGCCACGTAATAATGAGATATCCCGTTTGTGCACCGCCCATGGCAGAGATAATTAATAAGATCTGTTTGAAAATATCACGCGTGTTTCCTTCGAAAATGCCTCTTTCAAAGCTATAGACCGCATCAAATGTGCCGCCGATTGCGGCGACAAGCGCCCAAATTTTTAAACGGTTGGCAAGACTTGAAATAATTGATAGGGGAGGCTGACCGGATAAATATGCACCTACACCGCCTATAATGGCACCACCTAAAATCACCCCAAGTGCGATAAAGTAACAGCTAATAAAGTTCGGAATAAAGGCTTCCTTCACATCCATTTTTTCCACCTCACTCTATTCAATATATGGCGTGCTCTGGACAAGTATGAACGGACGGAAAAGAAAGAACATTTGTTTCTCACCGCATCGCGTTTTATAATGAAAGAATGACTTTAGACGAAAGGAGTGGATTAAGCATGTCTTATGTTCATCTTCAGGTCCACAGTGGATACAGCTTGTTAAGCAGTGCAGCTAAGGTAAAGGAGCTCGTGCTAAAAGCGAAAGAACTTGGCTGCAAAGCGCTCGCTCTTACCGATGACCATGTGATGTATGGAACGGTTGAATTTTATAAGGAATGTAAAAAACATGGCATCAAGCCGGTCATCGGTTTAACAGCTTCTGTCTTCATAGATGAACAAGAGACAGAGGCTTATCCCTTGGTACTCCTTGCAAAAAACAATGAAGGCTATCAAAATCTGATCAAAATTAGTAGTGTGCTGAAATCAAAATCAAAAGCTGGACTGAAAGAAAAATGGCTGAAAAGCTATCATCATGGGCTTATTGCCATAACGCCAGGCACATCTGGCTATATTGAAACGCTGCTGAAGCATGATCAGTTAGAAGAAGCGCACGATGCAGCAAGCCATTTGAAACGTATTTTTGGCGGGGGGCATGTGTACATTGCGGTTCAGCCATTTCAGCAAGACGAGTCGCTTGCCGGAAAGCTGCGGGACGTCTCAAAAAGTGCGGAAATTCCACTTGTCGCGACGGGAGATGTTCATTACATCAACCGAGAGGACAAAACGGCGTATACATGTTTAAAGGCCATAAAAGCAGGACAGCAGCTTTCAGATATAGAGGAAGACCGAGGAGAAAAGCATTTCAGATCCATCGAAGAGATGACGGAATGGTATGCGGATGATCCTGAACTGCTTTCAAGAACGGTTGAGATCGCAGACCGCTGTGAAGTAGATTTAAATCTTGGACAGACAAAACTGCCATCCTATCCAACTCCTGATCAATCGACAGCAGATCAATTTTTACGAAGAGTGTGCGCGGAAGGCATGAAACAAAGAAAGATCGCTTCAAATGAAACGTATGTCAAAAGGCTTGAGTATGAGCTAAGCATTATCCAAAAAATGAATTTCAGTGATTATTTTCTTATTGTATGGGATTTTATGAAGTATGCGCATGACCACGGCATTGTCACAGGCCCAGGACGGGGGTCAGCAGCAGGCTCACTTGTTGCCTATGTTCTGTCTATTACAGATGTCGATCCGATCCGTCACGGCCTTTTATTTGAGCGTTTCTTAAATCCTGAGCGAATCAGCATGCCGGATATTGATATTGATTTTCCTGACACGAGAAGAGATGAAATGATTTCTTATGTAAAAGACAAATACGGGGACATGCATGTGGCTCAAATTGTTACGTTTGGAACGCTTGCTGCAAAGGCAGCCTTAAGGGATGTCGGACGTGTGATGGGGATTGATTCAAAGGCAGCGGACCGTCTTGCAAAGCTCGTCCCATCGAAGCCAGGGACGACGCTGAAAGAAGCGGTGGCCGCATCTCCCGAATTAAAAACGCTGCTCCAGCAATCAGAAGAACTTCGAAAGGTCTTCCAGACAGCTTTAAAGGTAGAAGGCTTGCCAAGACACACGTCGACACATGCAGCCGGCGTTGTGCTAAGCGAAGAGCCGCTGACGCAGGTTGTTCCGATCCAAGACGGCCATGATGGTGTGTATTTAACGCAGTATGCCATGAATTATTTAGAAGATCTAGGACTTCTAAAGATGGATTTCTTAGGGTTAAGAAACTTAACGCTAATCGAATCCATTAAAAACCAGATTGAAAGACAGGAGAACGTCCACATTAACTTTAGTGACATTTCGTATCAAGATCAAAAAACGTTTGAATTGTTATCAGCAGGAGATACAACAGGGATTTTCCAGCTTGAATCACAGGGGATGCGCCAGGTGCTAAGACGGCTGAAACCTTCTAGTCTAGAAGACATCGTGGCAGTCAATGCCCTCTACCGGCCAGGTCCAATGGAGAATATCCCGCTCTTTATCGACCGAAAGCACGGCAGGGTGAAGGTCTCTTACCCGCACCCAGATTTGTATGACATTTTAAAGGACACTTACGGGGTCATCGTTTACCAAGAGCAAATCATGCTGATTGCAGCAAAGATGGCGGGCTTTCAGCTAGGCGAGGCCGATCTATTAAGAAGGGCCGTTTCAAAAAAGGATAAAAAGGTCCTTGATGAAGAGCGAAGCCATTTTGTTGAAGGATGCCTAAAAAAGGAGTATCCTGTTAACATTGCAAATGATGTTTATGACTTAATCGTCAAATTTGCAAACTATGGTTTTAATAGAAGCCATGCTGTCGCATATAGCATGATTGGCTTTCAGCTTGCTTATTTAAAAGCGCATTATCCGTTATATTTTATGTGCGGACTTTTAACTAGTGTGATTGGAAATGAAGACAAAGTCGCTCAATATTTCTATGAGGCAAAGGAAAAAGGGATCTCTGTGTTGAAGCCTTCTATTAATAAGAGTGAATTTCCATTTACGGTTGAAAAAGGGGAGATCCGCTACAGCTTAAGAGCGATCAAAAATGTCGGAGTGTCAGCTGTAAAGGATATATACAGAGCAAGACAGGAAAAGCCGTTTGAAGATTTATTTGATTTTTGCGCAAGGGTATCACCAAAGAGTGTAAACCGAAAAACGATTGAAGCGCTCATTTTTTCAGGGGCGATGGATGAGTTTTATCCAAATCGTGCTTCGCTTTTAGCATCGATAGATATTGCGTTAGACCACGTGTCATTTTTAACACCTGAGGACCAGCTGGACTTTCTTGGGGATACAACCTTCTCCATTAAGCCAAAATATGCTGAGATAGACGAACTGCCGCTTGTCGACCTTTTGCAATTTGAAAAAGAGGCACTCGGTTTATATTTATCAAACCACCCAGTACAAGCGTATCGAGATCGTTTAAGAGAGAATGGAGCAGTAGAAATCATCAGACTTTCTTCTTATATAAAGCGAACGATCTCAATGGGTGGTCTTTTGACAAAAGTGAAATCGATTCGAACAAAAAATGGACAATCGATGGCATTTGTCACATTTGGGGATGAAACGGGAGAAATGGAAGGCGTCGTCTTTCCAGAGCAATTCAGAAAGCTGTCCCCCTTACTTGAGGAGGGCGCCATGCTTTATGTTGAAGGCAGAATAGATGTCAGAAATGACAGCAGTCAAATCATCGTGCAAGAAGCAGTTCTGCTTGAAGAGATGGGCACAAAAAGAAAAGAGTCTGTCTACATTCGGGTGAAAGAAGAAAACCATACGCAGGAGCTGCTTGAGCAAGTAAAACGAGTGATCTCTTTGCACAGCGGAGAAGCAGATGTCTATTTGTATTATGAAAAGCAAAAAAAGACGATGAGACTTCCAGATGCATACAAAGTTCATGCAGATCATGCCGTGATCTTCCAGTTAAAAGAGCTGCTCGGTGAACAAAACGTTGTGATTAAATGATGACAAATCGTCTGAATATGTTTTACAATTTCACCTATTGTGTTATCATTTTAAAGATTCTGTGTATTTAAACTGCCAAGTATGTGCTTATCAACTTAGCAATTCATTAAATCATTTTCCACTTGAAGGAGTGTTCATCACATGTCATTAAGAGAAGAAGCATTACATATGCACAAAGAGAATCAAGGCAAACTCGAATCAAAATCAAAAGTACAAGTGAAAAATGCGAAAGACTTGAGCTTGGCTTACTCACCAGGTGTTGCAGAGCCATGTAAAGATATTTATGACGACACAAGCAAAGTGTATGATTATACAATGAAAGGTAATATGGTCGCTGTTGTCACAGACGGAAGCGCTGTGTTAGGGCTTGGAAATATCGGTGCGGAAGCATCTCTTCCGGTCATGGAAGGTAAAGCTGTATTATTCAAAAGTTTTGCAGGTGTTGATGCATTCCCAATCGCACTTGCAACAAACGATGTAGACAAAATCGTTGAAACAGTGAAGCTTCTTGAGCCGACGTTTGGCGGCGTGAACCTTGAAGATATTGCAGCACCAAACTGCTTCATCATTGAAGAGCGTTTGAAAAAGGAGACAAACATTCCTGTTTTCCATGATGATCAGCATGGAACAGCGATTGTAACAGTGGCAGGACTTGTCAATGCCCTTAAACTGTCTGGAAAATCAATGTCTTCAATCAAAGTTGTTGCAAACGGCGCTGGCGCAGCAGGTATTGCGATTATCAAACTTCTTTATCATTTCGGTGTACGTGATATCATTATGTGTGATACAAAAGGCGCTATTTATGAAGGCCGTCCAAATGGTATGAATGCAGTGAAAAACGAAGTAGCTAAATTTACGAACCAAGACCGTAAAGAAGGCTCTTTAGAAGAAGTAATTGAAGGCGCAGATGTCTTTATCGGCGTTTCAGTAGCAGGTGCTTTAACAAAAGAAATGGTTGGAAAAATGGCAAAAGATCCTGTGATCTTCGCAATGGCAAATCCAAACCCAGAGATCATGCCAGAAGATGCACATGCAGCAGGTGCAAGTGTTGTAGGAACTGGCCGTTCTGACTTCCCGAACCAAGTGAACAACGTCCTTGCATTCCCTGGCATTTTCCGCGGAGCGCTCGATGTACGTGCAACACACATTAACGAAGAAATGAAAATTGCAGCTGTTGAAGCGATTGCTTCCCTTGTATCAGATGAAGAATTGTCAGCGGAATACGTCATCCCTGCACCATTTGATGCACGTGTAGCACCAGCGGTAGCTAAAGCAGTGGCAAAAGCAGCAATGGAAACAGGCGTTGCAAGAATCAAAGTAGACCCAGAAGCTGTTGCAGAAAAAACAAGAAAATTAACGATTATCGGCGAGTAATCGAATTGGAAAAGTGTGCACGTTCTTTCTGGAATAGGAGGAAAGGCGTGCACCATTTCCTCTCTGATACGAAAATTTTTTCATCCGGAATGAGATTTTTTTGTAGACGTTCACAATTCAAATATATCAACTGCTCAGCGCCCCAAACACATACTCATTTCTCATCAATTCCCCACTAAAAAAATGGAATGAAGGATGACAGCGTTTGACAAAAAAAGTACAATAGTTTCGGTACAGTTATGACATGTCCTATAATAGTGGATGTGCGTGTAAAGAAAAAACCCTTCAAAAAGGGAGGTAGTCATTTGTCAATCAAGAACATTTTCAGTAAAAAGAAAAAATATGCATCTGTACCCTCTGAACAGGCAAGTCAAGATGTCCCTGAAGGCATCATGACCAAATGTCCGCAATGTAAAAAAATAATGCTCACCAAAGAACTAGATAAAAATTTACGTGTTTGTATGAATTGCGGCAGACATTTGCAAATGAATGCAAAACAGCGTATTGAAAGCCTTGTAGACGAAGGCACATTTGAAGAATTTAACGGGCACCTGATTTCTGAAAACCCGCTCGGTTTCCCAGGCTACGAAGAAAAGCTTGAGAAAGACAGAGAAAAGACATCTTTGAATGAAGCCATTGTCACAGGTAAAGGTGAAATTGAAGGCCAAAGTGCTGTAATTGCTGTCATGGATGCCACGTTCCGTATGGGAAGTATGGGCTCGGTCGTTGGTGAAAAGATCACACTGGCTATTGAGAAAGCAAAAGCGGACAAGGTGCCATTTATTATCTTTACTGCATCTGGCGGAGCGAGAATGCAAGAGGGGATTCTCAGTCTCATGCAGATGGCAAAAACAAGTTCAGCATTAAAGCTGTTCAGCGAGGACCAAGGTTTGATTATCTCTGTGATGACCAACCCGACAACTGGCGGTGTATCAGCTAGTTTTGCGTCTCTCGGTGATTACAACTTTGCAGAACCTGGTGCATTAATTGGTTTTGCAGGCCGCAGAATCATTGAACAAACCATTCGTGAAGACCTGCCAGAGGACTTCCAAACGGCTGAATTTTTAATGAAGCATGGTCAATTGGATGCTGTCATTCACCGTGCAGAGATGAAAGAAAAACTGGGTCAAATCTTAGCATTACACAGCACAGGAGGTGAACGAGAGTGGCTGGAGAACTAGAATTTGAAAAACCTGTCATCGAACTTAGAGCGAAGATTGATGAATTGAAAAAGTTCACACAAAACTCAGAAATGGATTTAAGTGCAGAAATTGAGCGCCTTGAAACACGTCTGAGTAAGCTTGAAGCGGACATTTATACAAATTTAAAACCATGGGACAGAGTGCAAATTGCACGTCATGCCATGCGTCCAACAACTCTCGATTACATTCAAGAGCTGTTTGACAACTTTTTCGAATGTCATGGTGATCGTTTCTATGGCGATGATGAAGCCATTGTTGGAGGAATCGCCACGTTTAAAGGGCTTCCTGTCACAGTCATTGGCCATCAGCGTGGAAAAGACACAAAAGAAAACTTGCGCCGTAATTTCGGAATGCCTCATCCAGAAGGTTACCGTAAAGCGCTGCGCTTGATGAAACAAGCAGATAAATTTAATCGCCCCATCATTTGCTTTATTGATACAAAAGGAGCTTATCCTGGTAAAGCAGCTGAAGAACGCGGGCAAAGTGAAGCAATTGCGAAAAACTTATTCGAAATGGCAGGACTTCGTGTACCGGTTGTCTGTATTGTCATTGGAGAAGGCGGAAGTGGCGGAGCACTAGGCTTAGGCGTAGGAAACCACCTATTCATGCTAGAGAACTCAACGTATTCAGTGATTTCACCTGAAGGTGCAGCAGCACTGCTCTGGAAGGACTCATCACTTGCTAAAAAAGCTGCAGAAACAATGAAAATTACCGCTCCAGACCTAAAAGAATTAGATATTATAGATGATGTTATTAAAGAAGTGCAAGGTGGAGCACATCGAGACGTGAAACAACAAGCAGCCTACATGGATCAAACATTAAAACAGTCACTTACATCTTTGCTCAAACTATCGCCAGAAGAATTAGTCGAACAAAGATATCAAAAATACAAAGCAATTGGCAAAGTGTCGATTGAAAATCAATATATTGGGGTAAACTAAATAAACGTACAGCCTTTTTGGCTGACGTTTATTTTTTTTCATCTTTTTTTATGAAAACCTTCCTTGTGTAAGCGCTATTTGAAAATAATTTTCTTTTGTTTTCATAAAATTTGAAACGTCTGAAAACCTTGATATGATAAGGTTTAGAGCGCTTGAT
The DNA here is from genome assembly GCF_056838025.1 of Bacillus sp. MC1252. Taxonomy (NCBI): domain Bacteria; kingdom Bacillati; phylum Bacillota; class Bacilli; order Caryophanales; family Bacillaceae; genus Bacillus; species Bacillus sp. MC1252. Next base: position 2,569,892 of record NZ_CM166369.1, on the reverse strand, counting down.
CCTACAAGTTTTTGAGAGATTTGCTTTCATGACTTTCTTAACTTTTGTTTAAAAACGGTTTATTTAATTGTATAATAAGTACGGTTTTAGAAATTCGTATTGAAAACATCCGGTTTTGCTCATGATTGTTTTCAAGCAATGGAAATGGTATGTTTAATTCATATATGGTCTCTGAGGTGAAAAAGATGAAGCGTATAGGAGTTTTAACGAGCGGTGGGGATTCCCCAGGAATGAATGCAGCTGTGCGCGCAGTTGTAAGAAAAGCAATTTACCATAATGTTGAAGTTTACGGTATTTATAATGGATATTCAGGTCTAATTAACGGTAAAATTGAGAAACTCGAAATAGGTTCAGTAGGCGATATTATTCATCGTGGAGGAACAAAACTTTACACGGCAAGATGCCCTGAATTCAAGACAGTTGAAGGTCGCGAAAAAGGGATTGAAAACTTAAAAAAATTCGGTATTGAAGGGCTTGTTGTCATTGGTGGAGATGGCTCATTCATGGGAGCGAAGAAATTAACAGAGCTCGGTTTTCCATGTGTAGGTGTCCCTGGCACGATTGACAACGATATTCCAGGTACTGATTTCACTATTGGCTTTGATACAGCACTGAATACTGTCATTGATGCCATTGATAAAATTCGTGATACAGCCACATCTCATGAACGTACATACGTAGTGGAAGTAATGGGAAGACATGCTGGTGATATTGCCCTCTGGTCAGGTCTTGCGGGCGGAGCTGAATCTATTTTGATTCCTGAAGCAGACTATGACATGGACGAAATTATTGCCAGATTGAGAAGAGGTCATGAGCGCGGCAAGAAGCACAGTATCATCATCGTAGCAGAAGGCGTAGGCAGCGGTGTTGAATTTGGCAAGCGAATTGAAGAGGAGACAAGCCTTGAAACACGTGTATCTGTCTTAGGACATATTCAGCGCGGAGGTTCTCCAAGTGCGTTTGACCGGGTGCTGGCAAGCCGTTTAGGAGCGTATGCAGTGGAGCTTCTTCTTGAAGGAAGTGGCGGACGCTGTGTGGGCATTCAAAGCAATGAACTCGTTCATCACGATATTTTAGAAATCTTAGATAAAAAACATACAGTCGATCAACATATGTACCGACTTTCACAAGAGCTCTCTATATAAAACGAGAAGACCTTAGGAGGAACAGTAATGAGAAAGACAAAAATTGTTTGTACAATCGGTCCAGCAAGTGAAAGCATTGAAACGCTGACTGAATTGATTGAAGCAGGAATGAATGTAGCCAGACTAAACTTCTCTCATGGAGATTTTGAAGAGCATGGTGCACGCATCGAAAACATTCGTAAAGCAGGTAAAACTTTAGGCAAGGACATTGCGATCCTTCTTGATACAAAAGGTCCAGAGATCCGTACACGTACTGTTGAAAACGGCTCAATTGAGCTAGTAGCTGGTGCTGATCTCATCGTGAGTATGGAAGACATTGTAGGGAATACGGAAAGAATTAGTGTGACGTACGAAGATTTAATTCATGATGTAGAAGTGGGCTCAACCATTCTATTAGATGATGGTCTCATTGGTTTAGAGGTCAAAGAACTCAACAAGGACCGCAAAGAAATCGTCACGAAAGTCATGAATACTGGCACGCTCAAAAACAAAAAAGGTGTAAACGTACCAGGTGTGAGTGTGAACCTGCCAGGTATTACAGAAAAAGATGCCAATGATATTCTGTTCGGAATTGAACAAGGCGTTGATTTCATCGCAGCTTCTTTTGTAAGACGAGCTTCTGATGTTCTTGAAATTCGTGAGCTTCTTGAAAAGAATAACGCGGCTGACATTCAAATCATTCCTAAGATTGAAAACCAAGAGGGTGTTGATAACATCGATGAGATCCTTGAGGTATCAGACGGTCTGATGGTTGCACGTGGAGACCTTGGTGTAGAGATCCCAGCAGAAGAAGTACCGCTTGTTCAAAAAATGCTGATTAAAAAATGCAATCGTTTAGGCAAGCCTGTGATCACAGCTACTCAAATGCTGGACAGCATGCAGCGTAACCCTCGTCCAACTCGTGCGGAAGCAAGTGACGTGGCAAATGCGATATTTGACGGCACAGATGCGATTATGCTTTCTGGTGAAACAGCAGCAGGGACATACCCAGTTGAAGCTGTACAAACGATGCACAACATTGCATCACGTTCAGAGGAAGCACTAAACTATAAAGCGATTCTTTCTCGCAGAAGCGAAGAAGTAGAAGTCAGCATTACAGATGCCATCGGCCAATCAGTTGCGCATACAGCAATGAAGCTTGACGTGGCAGCGATTGTGACACCTACTGAAAGCGGTCATACAGCGAGAATGATTTCAAAATATAGACCAAAAGCACCAATCGTAGCGGTAACAGCAAACGAATCAGTGGCTAGAAAGCTATCTCTTGTATTCGGCGTATTTGCTAAGAGCGGATCAAATACGAACTCTACAGATGAAATGCTTGAGAATGCAGTAGAGAAGTCAATTGAAACTGGCTATGTCAGACATGGCGACTTGATTGTGATTACAGCAGGTGTGCCAGTTGGTGAAACAGGTACAACGAACTTAATGAAAGTATATGTTGTCGGTGACATCATTGCGAAGGGTCAAGGAATTGGCCGTAAATCTGCATTTGGACCGGTTGTCATTGCACAAAGCGGAAAAGAAGCAGACGAAAAAATGTACGATGGTGCAATTCTTGTAGCGAACTGCACAGACCGTGATATGATGGGCGCTTTAGAGAAAGCATCTGCTCTTATCACAGAAGAAGGCGGTTTAACAAGCCATGCAGCAGTCGTTGGACTCAGCCTTGGCATTCCAGTGATTGTTGGTCTTGACAGCGCAACAACACTTCTAAAAGAAGGCGAAGAGATTACAGTAGATCCAACACGCGGAGCGATCTACAAAGGCCGTGCAAGCGTCCTTTAAATCACACACGAGGGGAGTTGTCTGACTCCTCTCTTTTTTTATGTTACACTAAAAAAGTAAACAGCTTTCGATGAAAGATACCCCATGAGGTGATATGGTTGAAATATTTTCTACTATTATTGATTCTGTTCCCTGCAGTGGAAATTAGTTTGTTTTTAATCTCAAGTAAAATCATTGGCATTTTACCAACGATGCTCATCATCGTGCTCACGAGTGCATTAGGTGCTTATTTTGCAAGAAAGCAAGGAATTGAAGCATTTCAGAAAGTGCAGCGAGATTTACAATATGGCAAGATGCCAGGGGCAACCATTGTAGATGGCTTTTGCATTCTCATTGGCGGTTTGCTGCTGCTCATTCCAGGCTTCTTATCGGATCTCATTGGGGCCTTGCTGCTCATTCCGATGACGAGAAAACGAATCAAGCCGCTCTTTGAACGCTGGCTCAGAAACATGTCAAACCGGAAACGCTATACCATTATTCGCTAAAGAGACCTCATCAGAAGGTCTCTTTTACTTTTGCATGCCATACCTAATGTACTGATAAATATCCCTGAAAACACCTGCATTACGAAACGCCTGCCATACGACAAGAGAAGCGGGGCCAAGGGCAAGTCCGAGAAAACCAAACCATTTTAACCCGACAAATAGTGCTACAAGCGTTGCTAAAGGATTAAGCCCGATGGATTTACTTAAGACTTTCGGCTCTGATATTTGTCTTTGAATTAATACGACAATATACAAAATGCCCAGCCCGATGGCAAGTGAAAGATTGCCTGTCATGGCGGAGTAAATGATCCAAGGTAGAAAAACAGTTCCGCTGCCGATGTAAGGAAGTAAATCGACAAGCCCAATACATAATGCGATCACAAAAGCATGATCGACTTTTAAGATGATCAGCCCGATGAGCACGATGCCGATGGTTATGGCAACGAGCAGAAGCTGAGCTTTCATAAAGCCAGTAATCGCTTTTTTGATTTCAGATAAAATGGCGCGTGTATGCTGCATCCACTTTGCGGGAAAGATACGTGAACCATATTTTTTTAAAGTAAACCAATCTTTTGTGATAAAAAAAGTCGCTAGTGCGGAAAATAAAAGCGTTGCTGCTGCATCAGGCAAAAGACCTAAAAAAACCGGAATGAGTTCGAGTGTTTTTGAAAGAAAAGTCCCGATTTTCGCGGCTGCTTCGTCGCCAAGTGCTTGAATTTGTCCCAAAATTGATTCCTTTTGTCCTGCTTGAAGTGTATTAAATTGGGCAGTCAAATCATGATATAAAGGCAGAATTTTATTTGTGAAAAACTGCTCCACAATACTGATCATTTGATCAAGGTGATCAGGCAATACTTTTGCTAAATAAGCACTTCCTGAAATGATTTCCGCTACTAAAAGCGTCATTAAGCCGGCTGCAGCCACTAAAAAGAGCAATAGAACAATAACCACGACAAACCCTCTTGGCATCCCGGTGATCTCTTCTATTTTGCAGACGGCAGGATGAATCAAACACGACACAACAAGTGCGATCCAAAAAGGATATAAAAACGGAAAAGACTGATATAAAAAGACAACCGCAAACACGGCAATGCTGATCATCATCAAACTTCGCAGAAAAATGGCCACATAGGCGTGATTCACACAATCCCCTCCAAAAAAACAAGCATGTCCGATACTTCATTTTATTCAAAAAGATTAGTAATATGAAAAGGTCGCAATAAAAAGAAAGGAAGGGGCGGCGTATGTTTACTCAAGCAAATTTATTTTTGGTTCTTTTACTCGTTATTGCACTTATTGCGAAGAACAATTCGTTAATTTTAGCGGTTTCTGTGCTGATTGTGATTAAGCTCATTGGCCTGGATCAGAAAATTTTCCCGGTTCTGCAATCAAAAGGAATCAATTGGGGGGTGACCGTCATTACAATTGCTGTGCTTGTGCCGATCGCAACAGGTGACATTGGATTTAAGCAGCTTGGAGAAGCGGTGAAATCTTCCTATGCTTGGATTGCACTTGGAGCGGGTATATTAGTAGCACTTATTGCAAAAAACGGCATTGTACTACTCGAAAATGATCCGCATATTACGGCAGCGCTTGTATTCGGCACGATTTTGGCCGTCAGTTTATTTAAAGGTGTGGCTGTTGGCCCGCTGATCGGTGCAGGAATTGCCTATTTGGCGATGCAAGCTGTGAAATTTTTCAGCGGATGAAAAGAGAGTGGCTCATGTCACTTTCTTTTTTATTTTTTTCTTGCGCGAGCTTTTGCAATAAAACATAATTAAATATATTAAAAGAAGTAAAATCCCTTTATTCCATGCCCTAAACGGAAGGCTGAAAAAAAATTTATCAAAAAAAATTATAGTTAAACATTTAACAAATGTCTGATTATTGTTTATAATGGGAATAGGCTTAATTTTGAACTCATTGATCACACAAGAGATATGAGGCTAAAAGCGCTCTAACCGTATAGGTAAATGTAAGCATTTTCTTTTCTGAACCTGCCAACATATTCGGATTGGATAGCGCTTTCAAAAGCGAGAATTCTGCAACGAAGGGGAATCTTTTTAAAAAGGGGAGATTGAACATGACAGCAACAAGAGGTCTAGAAGGTATTGTGGCAACAACTTCATCCGTAAGCTCAATTATTGATGATACTCTTACTTATGTAGGGTACAATATTGATGATTTAACTGAAAAAGCTACATTCGAAGAAATTGTCTACCTGTTATGGCACTTAAAGCTGCCGAATGAGCAGGAGCTGAGTGAACTAAAACAGCAGCTCAATGAAAATGCTCACATTCCGCAAGAAATCATTGAGCACTTTAAATCTTATTCGCTGGATGGGGTTCATCCAATGTCTGCGATTCGTACAGCGGTATCCTTACTAGGTTTACTCGATGATGAATCAGAGATTATGGACAAAGAAGCGAATTACAGAAAAGCCATTCGATTACAGGCGAAAATTTCTGGTCTTGTCGCTGCGTTCTCACGCATTCGAAAGGGGCTTGAGCCTGTACAGCCAAAAGAAGAATACAGCTATGCTGCGAACTTCTTGTATATGCTAAACGGCGAAGAACCATCACCAGTAGAAATTGAGGCAATTGATAAGGCACTCATTCTACATGCGGATCATGAATTAAATGCGTCGACATTTACAGCACGTGTATGTGTTGCTACACTGTCAGATATCTACTCTGGTGTAACAGCAGCCATCGGCGCGCTTAAAGGACCGCTTCATGGCGGCGCCAATGAAGGCGTGATGAAGATGCTTTCAGAAATTGGCGAAGTCGAAAACGTAGATTCCTATATTCATGGTAAGCTAGAGAAGAAAGAAAAAATTATGGGCTTTGGCCACCGTGTATACCGCCAAGGTGACCCGCGTGCTAAACATCTAAAAGAAATGAGCCAGCGTTTAACAAACCTGACTGGTGAGCCGAAATGGTATGAAATGTCTGTTCGCGCAGAGGAAATCGTGACATCAGAGAAAAATCTTCCACCGAATGTCGATTTTTATTCTGCATCTGTATATCACAGTCTTGGTATTGATCATGACTTGTTTACACCAATTTTCGTGATCAGCCGATTCTCTGGATGGATCGCTCACATTTTAGAGCAATATGACAACAACCGTCTTATCCGTCCAAGAGCTGATTACATTGGACCTGATCTTCAAACGTTTGTTCCGATCAGTGAAAGAGACTAATGTTTATAGAATAAGCGGAGGCTGATCCAAATAAACCAATCAGCCTCCATATCAACAAAAAACGAATCATGTGAAAAACTTCTTCGCTTGCAGACATCAAGCCAAGAAGTTTCAAATATTCACTACATAACCTGGGAGGTAATATCATTGTCACAAGGCGAAAAAATTACAGTTACTGGCGGCGTATTGAATGTACCAAATAATCCAATTATCCCGTTTATCGAAGGGGACGGAATCGGTCCTGACATTTGGAAAGCAGCATCAAGAGTTCTTGAAGCAGCTGTAGAAAAAGCATATAAAGGTGAAAAGCAAATCACTTGGAAAGAAGTATATGCAGGTGAAAAAGCTTACAATAAAACTGGAGAGTGGCTTCCAGAGCAAACGCTTGAAGACATTCGTGAATACTTAATTGCTATTAAAGGACCACTTACAACACCAATTGGTGGAGGAATCCGTTCATTAAACGTGGCACTTAGACAAGAGCTTGATTTATTCACATGCTTACGTCCAGTTCGCTGGTTCCAAGGCGTACCATCTCCTGTGAAACGTCCAGAAGATACAGATATGGTTATCTTCCGTGAGAACACTGAAGATATCTATGCAGGAATCGAGTATGCAAAAGGATCAGACGAAGTGAAGAAGTTAATCGACTTCTTGAAAAACGAATTAGGTGTGAACAAAATCCGTTTCCCAGAAACTTCAGGTATCGGGATCAAGCCAGTTTCTGAAGAAGGAACATCTCGTCTTGTCAGAGCAGCTATCCAATATGCAATTGACCAAGGTCGTAAATCTGTGACGCTTGTTCACAAAGGAAACATCATGAAATTTACAGAAGGTGCCTTCAAAAACTGGGGCTACGAAGTGGCTGAAAAAGAGTTTGGCGACAAAGTCTTTACATGGGCACAATATGATCGTATTGTAGAAAAAGATGGAAAAGATGCGGCAAACAAAGCGCAAAGTGAAGCAGAAGCTGCTGGCAAAATCATTGTCAAAGACAGCATTGCAGATATTTTCCTTCAACAAATCCTAACTCGTCCAGCTGAGTTTGAGGTTGTTGCAACAATGAACTTAAACGGAGACTACATCTCTGATGCACTTGCAGCACAAGTTGGTGGAATTGGTATCGCACCAGGGGCAAACATCAACTACGAAACAGGACACGCTATTTTTGAAGCGACTCACGGAACAGCTCCGAAATATGCTGGTCTTGATAAAGTGAATCCATCTTCTGTTCTTCTATCAGGCGTGCTTTTACTTGAGCACCTTGGCTGGCAGGAAGCAGCTGATCTAGTGATTCAATCTGTTGAAAAAACAATCGCATCAAAAGTCGTCACATACGATTTTGCTAGATTAATGGATGGCGCAACAGAAGTGAAGTGTTCTGAGTTTGCTGACGAGCTCATCAAAAACTTGTCTTGATTCTTAAACTTTAAAGTTAAAGGGGAAAAAAGAAATGGCAAACAAGCGTAAAAAAGTATCTGTCATCGGAGCAGGCTTTACTGGAGCAACTACAGCATTTCTAACGGCTCAAAAAGAATTAGCGGATGTCGTATTAGTCGATATTCCTCAGCTTGAGAACCCAACAAAAGGGAAAGCACTTGATATGCTGGAAGCAAGCCCTGTTCAAGGCTTCGATGCAAACATTACAGGAACTTCTAACTACGAAGATACAGCCGGTTCTGATGTAGTGGTCATTACGGCAGGAATTGCAAGAAAGCCGGGAATGAGCCGTGACGACCTCGTGTCAACAAATGAAAAAATCATGCGCAGTGTGACACGCGAAATTGTTAAATATTCTCCAGAAGCGATCATTGTTGTGTTAACAAACCCTGTTGATGCAATGACATATGCAGTTTATAAAGAATCAGGATTACCAAAAGAAAAAGTCATTGGACAATCGGGCATTCTTGATACAGCACGTTTCCGTACGTTCGTTGCTCAAGAATTAAACCTATCTGTCAAAGATGTGACGGGCTTTGTACTTGGTGGACATGGCGATGACATGGTTCCGCTTGTTCGTTACTCTTATGCAGGTGGTATCCCGCTTGAAACATTGATTCCAAAAGATCGAATTGATGCGATTGTTGAAAGAACAAGAAAAGGCGGCGGTGAAATCGTCAACCTATTAGGTAACGGTAGTGCGTATTATGCACCTGCTGCTTCACTAGTTGAAATGGTTGAGGCGATCCTAAAAGATCAGCGCCGCGTCATCCCAACGATTGCATACCTTGAAGGTGAATATGGCTACGAAGGCATTTACCTTGGTGTTCCAACAATCGTAGGTGGAAACGGCCTTGAGCAGATCATTGAGCTTGAGCTGACAGAAGAAGAAAGAAGTAAGCTTGATCAATCTGTTGAATCTGTTAAGAACGTCATGAAAGTATTGTCTTAATATGAATCAAAAAGAAGGCTTCTCTTAATAGGGGGCCTTCTTTTTGTTTACAAAACAAAACTTGTCGAAATTTTAAATTGTCCTCTTGTTAAGCTTTCGTTAAAATGAAAGAGAAAGCATGACTTCTCGCTTTTCACATAAGATACAAAAAACCGGATGCAGGGGAAATCACTAATTGGAGGCACAACATGAATAAAAAAATATTAGTTGTGGATGATGAAGAATCGATTGTAACACTTCTAAGCTATAACCTTGAAAGGGCGGGCTATGATGTCGTCACAGCAAGAGATGGGGAAGAAGCACTTGAAAAAGCAGCAAGTGAACAGCCTGATCTCATTGTATTAGATTTAATGCTTCCGAAGATGGACGGCATTGAAGTGTGCAAACAACTGAGAATTCAAAAAATGATGTTCCCTATTTTAATGCTGACAGCAAAGGACGATGAATTTGATAAGGTGCTCGGCCTTGAACTTGGAGCCGATGATTACATGACAAAGCCATTCAGTCCTAGAGAAGTTGGTGCTCGGGTAAAAGCCATTTTGAGACGAGCGCAGCAATCTCAGCCTGTCCCCACGCAAGAGGAGAAGGAAGAGATCATTGCAGACCAAATCAAAATTGGTGAACTCCGCATTTTACCTGAACATTACGAAGTCTACTTCCAAGAAGAACGTTTAGAGCTTACGCCAAAGGAATTTGAACTGCTGCTTTATTTGGCCAAGCATAAAGGCCGTGTTCTCACGCGTGATCTATTATTAAGTGCCGTATGGAATTATGACTTTGCAGGAGACACACGTATTGTGGATGTTCATATCAGCCACTTGCGAGACAAAATTGAAAAGAATACAAAAAAACCAACATATATTAAAACCATTCGCGGCTTAGGCTACAAATTGGAGGAGCCAAAGCCAAATGAGTAAAATTAGGACCCGCCTGTTTTCAGGGCTCATTTTTCTCCTTTTTATTGTGTTTGTTGCACTTGGTCTTTTCCTGGATCACATGTTTCATGTTTTCTATGAAACAAAATTAACGGAACGAATGGAAAAGGAATCGAGCTTTCTCCTTTCTTCAATGAATGGTGATGATCTGAAGGCGGACCAAAACAAGGAGATCCTCAAACAGGCAAAGCAGCATCTCGATATGAATGCGTCGATTGTGGACCTGAAGGGGAATATCATACATACAACGGGTCAAGCAGAACAAAGAGCCATTATTCAAAACACGCTGAAAAATGAACGCCTGCAAACAAAAGGAGCGGTCATTGATGATGAGAAGGATGCGCTATTTCATTATGTAGTCCCTATCATGAATCAAAACGAACCAGGGGGATATTTATTTCTTCATGCTTCATATCAGCCTTTAAATGAAATTGACGGCCAGCTGTGGCTTGCATTAGCCTTTTGTCTTGGTTCGGCTATCATAATCATCGTCTTCTTTGGCTACCGCATGTCGATGAAGTATGTGAAACCGATTGATTATGCGACAAAGGTAGCCAAACAGCTTGAACGCGGGAACTATGATACCAATAACTATGAAGAGCTGATCATTGAAACAAGTGAGCTCAATACATCGATGAAGCGCCTTGCAGAAAGCCTTCAAGAAATGACAAGCGCTGGTGAAATGCAGCGAGACCGCCTACAAACGGTCATTGAAAACATTGGAGCGGGGATTATTTTGATTGATAAAATGGGTTATATCAACCTGGTCAATCGAACTTTCCGCAAACAATTTAAGGTACAAAAGCATATTTACATGCACAAACTGTACCATGAAGCTTTCACACATGAAGAGATTATTGAGCTAATTGACGAAATTTTCATGACAGAAACCAAGGTTCGGAAGTTTTTACGTCTAGCCGTTGAGATCGAACGACGCTACTTCCAAGTCGATGGCGTCCCAATCTTAAGTACGGACGATGAATGGAAAGGGATTGTCCTTGTGTTTCATGATGTGACAGAAACAAAGCAGCTAGAACAGATGCGAAAAGACTTTGTCGCGAACGTCTCCCATGAATTAAAGACACCGATTACATCGATTAAAGGGTTTTCCGAAACCCTTCTTGATGGAGCGATTGATGACAAAGAAGCGCTGACAGAATTCCTTTCGATCATCCTAAAAGAGAGTGTCCGTTTAGAAACACTCATTCAAGACTTACTCGATCTGTCTAAAATTGAACAACAGCAGTTTAAGTTGAACATACAAGAAGCCAATGCGACAGAAATTATCCAGGAGATTGAAGTCTTATTGAAACATAAAGCTTCAGAAAAAGGGGTACAATTGCTTGTGCGTGTTCCGAAAGAACCGGTCTATGTCATGGCTGACCCGCTGAGATTAAAGCAAATCTTCCTCAACCTCGTGAACAATGCGCTCACCTATACACCGGAGGGGGGAAGTGTCACGATCTCGGCAAGACCACGGAAAGACGGCTATGAATTTGATGTAGCAGATACAGGAATCGGTATGAAAAAAAGGGAGATTCCAAGAATATTCGAAAGATTTTATCGAATTGATAGAGATAGAAGCAGAAATTCAGGCGGTACAGGGCTTGGCCTTGCCATTGTCAAACACCTTGTCGAAGCACATGAAGGGACAATTTCCGTCCACAGCAAACAAGGCAAAGGGACGACTTTTACAGTAAGCCTGAAATCGAAATAAAGAAAAAGGAAAGTCGCGTTAAAATTTACATGATCTTTACAATGAATTCATGTTTTGTTAAACAATCATTGGTAGGATGAATAGGAACCCCTTCATCCAAGGAGCCAATTTTGGAAGGACGAAAGCACTTGTTGTTTTCGTCCCTTTTTTATGCAGGTTCGTCTATTTTCTTTTCAAAATAAACTTTGATAAAATAAAGATACAACGTGTGAAAGAGACGGCTGAGATGGCTCAGTCGATGGAGGATTAAAAACATGACAGACAAAAAGAAATTAGTGCTAGTGGATGGAAACAGTCTCGCTTATCGAGCCTTTTTTGCTTTGCCGCTATTATCAAATGATAAAGGCGTACATACAAATGCCATTTATGGCTTTGCGATGATCCTCATGAAAATGCTGGAGGACGAGAAGCCGACCCATATGCTCGTCGCTTTTGATGCGGGAAAAACAACGTTCCGTCACGAGACATTTAAAGAATATAAAGGTGGAAGACAAAAAACGCCGCCAGAGCTATCAGAACAAATGCCGTTCATTCGTGAACTATTAGATGCCTATCACGTGAAAAGGTACGAGCTTCCTCAATATGAGGCAGATGATATTATCGGTACATTAGCTGTGGAGGCAGAAAAAGACGGCTTTGAAGTCAAAATCTTCTCAGGAGATAAAGATTTAACGCAGCTTTCAACTGATCATACGACGGTGGCTATTACAAAAAAAGGCATCACAGAAGTAGAATACTACACTCCGGCACATATTGAAGAAAAATATGGCCTGCGTCCAGATCAAATCATCGATATGAAAGGGCTGATGGGAGATTCCTCAGATAATATCCCAGGGGTGCCTAGTGTGGGCGAAAAAACAGCGATTAAATTGTTAAAGCAGTTTGAAACGGTTGAAAACTTGCTTAAACATATTGACGAGGTCAGCGGCAAAAAGCTAAAAGAAAAGCTTGAAGAACATAAAGAACAAGCTTTGATGAGTAAAAAGCTGGCGACAATTCATGTAGAAGCACCACTTGATGTGTCGAGCAAAGATCTCGCTTATGAAGGCCCTCACATGGATCAAGTGATTTCCCTTTACAAAGAACTAGGCTTTCAAACGCTGCTAGAGCGTCTTGGAGAAGCACCAGAAACTGGTGAACAGGTCGAAGTAGAAGCGTTAGAAGTGAAAAAGGTGACAGATGTAATGGATGATATGCTGACAGATCATGCTGCGCTTGTGGTAGAACAGCTAGGAGATAATTATCACGAAGCGGATTTGATCGGATTTGCAATCCATAATGAAAACGGTGCGTTTTTTATGACAAAAGAAAATGCACTAGAATCTGACGCGTTTAAACAATGGGCACAGGATGAAACAAAGAAAAAATGGGTCTTTGATTCAAAAAGAGCAGTTGTCGCCCTCAGATGGCATGATGTCGATCTAAAAGGTGTCGATTACGATGTCCTGCTCGCTTCATATGTCGTCAACCCGCAGAAATCATACGAGGACGTGGCAAGTGTGGCGAAGGAGTATGGTCTGAATATTGCTCTTTCTGATGAAAAAGTGTACGGAAAAGGTGCAAAGCAGGCGATTCCGCCTGAAGATGAGCTAAAAGATCATCTTGGACGGAAAGCAGCGGCGATCTCTGCCCTGCATGACCTAACACTTGAAGCGTTAGAAAAAAATGATCAGCATGAACTGTATGAAGATTTAGAGCTGCCGCTTGCACTCATCTTGGGTGAAATGGAATCTCTTGGGGTAAAGGTGGATATTGAGCGCCTAGAGAAGATGCGTGAAGAATTAACGAAAAAGCTCAAGGAATATGAAGAAACCATTCACCGTTTAGCGGGAGAAACGTTTAACATCAATTCGCCTAAACAGCTTGGTGTGATTTTATTTGAAAAATTAGGTCTGCCGATGATCAAGAAGACTAAAACAGGCTATTCCACGTCTGCCGATGTTCTTGAAAAGCTTGAAGACAAGCACGAAATTATTCGGTCGATTCTGCATTACCGCCAAATTGGAAAGCTGCAATCGACCTACGTAGAAGGCTTAATGAAAGTAACGCGCAAGGATACCCATAAAGTTCATACAAGATTTAATCAGGCGCTCACGCAAACAGGAAGACTAAGCTCAACGGATCCAAACCTTCAAAATATCCCGATTCGTTTAGAAGAAGGCCGGAAGATTCGTCAAGCGTTCGTTCCATCAAAAGAAGGGTGGCTCATGTTTGCAGCTGACTATTCACAAATCGAGCTGCGTGTACTCGCTCATATTTCTCAAGATGAGAACTTGATCGAAGCCTTTACGCAAGATATGGATATTCATACAAAAACAGCAATGGATGTGTTCCATATATCAGAAGAAGAAGTAACCTCCTCTATGAGAAGACAGGCCAAGGCTGTGAACTTCGGAATCGTTTATGGAATTAGTGACTATGGACTTTCTCAAAACCTTGGAATTACAAGAAAAGAAGCAGCGGCATTTATTGAACGCTATTTAACAAGCTTTAAAGGCGTGAAAACATATATGGAAGAGATTGTGCAAGAAGCAAAACAAAAAGGCTATGTCACGACGCTTCTAAAACGCAGAAGATATATCCCGGATATCACAAGCCGTAATTTTAATATTAAAAGCTTTGCAGAAAGAACGGCGATGAATACACCGATTCAAGGCAGTGCTGCCGATATTATTAAAAAAGCAATGATTGATATGGCGCGAAAGCTAAAAGAAGAGAACTTGCAGGCAAACCTTTTATTGCAGGTGCACGATGAACTGATCTTCGAAGCGCCGAAAGAAGAAATCGCCATACTAGAAAAAATTGTCCCTGAAGTCATGGAAAACACACTTCAGCTTGATGTGCCGCTAAAAGTTGATTTTGCTTCAGGCCCATCTTGGTATGACGCAAAATAAATAGAGAGAGAAAAGGAGCGAGGAGCATGCCGGAATTACCAGAAGTTGAAACCGTCCGGCGCACTCTCAAGCGGTTAGTCAAAGGAAAAACGATTGAAACGGTCGATATCAAATGGCCAAACATCATCAAACGTCCTGGGGAACCGGAAGAGTTCGCAAGAAGGATGGTAGGAGAAACCATACAAACCATTGAAAGAAGAGGGAAGTTCTTACTCTTTCATTTAGACCACTACGTGATGGTCTCCCATTTAAGGATGGAAGGAAAATACCGCGTACATGAAGCAGCTGAGCCTTATGATAAACACGTACACGTCGTCTTTACGTTTACAGATGGTACCGAGCTTCGGTACCATGATGTGCGGAAATTTGGCACAATGCATCTATTTCAGCCAGGTGAAGAGGAAAAAGAACTCCCGCTCTCACAGCTGGGATATGAACCTTTTTCTGAACAGTTCACTCCGGAGCATTTATGGGAGCAATTGAAAAAAACATCCCGCGTGGTCAAAACGGCGTTACTTGATCAAAAGATTGTCGTGGGACTTGGTAATATTTATGTGGATGAAGTCCTTTTTAAATCAGGCATTCATCCAGAAACAAAAGCAAATCAGCTAAGTCTGGAATCCTGCAAAGTGCTTCACAAGCATATTATCGACACACTTCAAGTGGCGGTAGATGCGGGAGGAAGCACGATTCGTTCATATATTAATTCACAAGGCGATATTGGAACATTTCAATTGCAGCTTCTTGTATATGACCGGCGGGGAGAGCCTTGCCAAACATGCGGAAGTATCATTGAGAAAACGGTTGTTGGAGGGCGCGGCACTCATTTTTGTGTGACCTGCCAAAAACGTCCTCAATAAAGGTCAGCCATCAGCATGCTTCCTTTTTGCTGTGCATACGATAAAAAACATTCATTTTTCAGCAAGGTGTAGACTGACACACAGCCCACCTGCTCTTCATATAGTGAAGAAGAGTCTAGGACGCCTAGAGACTCTTGATCATCGTTGCATGAACAGAAAGGAAGAGTTCAGGTATGATTTCGATTTCGCTCCTGTTTTTAGCTATTGCAGTCAGCATCGACAGCTTTTCTGTGGGCTTTACGTATGGTCTTCGTAAAATGAGGATTCCATTTAAAGCCATTGTCATTATTGCATGCTGTTCAGGGATTGTGCTGCTCATTTCCATGCTGATTGGCAGCCTGCTGACGACATTCCTCCCTGTCTCAGTGACAGATAAACTTGGTGGAGGTATTTTGATTGCCATTGGACTTTGGGTATTGTATCAATTTTACAAACCAGCGAAAGAGCGTGACTTGCTCCTTCATGAAAAAACGTTGCTTAATGTAGAAGTGCAATCTCTTGGGCTTGTCATCCAAATTTTGCGAAAGCCTACAAGTGCAGATATTGACCGATCTGGGACGATCAATGGAATGGAAGCAGTGCTCCTTGGGATTGCTTTATCCATCGATGCATTTGGTGCAGGGATTGGCGCAGCGATTCTAGGGTTTTCTCCAATTGTGATGAGTATCACGGTAGCAGTGATGAGCTCACTCTTTGTGTGTATCGGGCTGCGTGCCGGACATTATTTGGCGAATTGGCGCTGGATTGATAAGCTCGCATGCCTACCAGGGCTGCTGCTTATTTTAATTGGGGTTTGGAAGCTGTAAAGGAGGAAATCAATTGACGCTCGTAATTGGATTAACTGGCGGGATTGCTAGTGGAAAAAGCACAGTCTCGCAGATGATAAAAGAGCTGGGCATCCGGGTGGTGGATGCAGATGTCATTGCAAAAGAAGCTGTTTCTAAAGGAACACCAGCCCTTCATCAAATCGTTCAAACCTTCGGTGAGGATGTCCTCCTGCCAAATGGTGAGCTGAACCGGCAGCAGCTAGGAGCGATCATTTTTTCTGATGAAGAGAAAAGAAAGCAGCTCAATGCCATCGTTCATCCAGAAGTCAGAAAGGAAATGCTTAAGCAGCGAGATGAAGGGATTAATCAGCAAGAAACATTCGTTGTGCTTGATATCCCGCTTTTATTCGAGAGTCAGCTGGAGAGCCTTGTTGACCGCATCATTGTGGTGTATACAACGCCTGAATTGCAGCTATCGCGGCTCATGAATCGAAACGCCCTTAGCGAGGAAGAAGCGCTGAATCGTATCCATTCCCAGCAGTCTCTTGAGGAGAAATGTCAAAAAGCAGACCGCGTGATAGAAAACACAAAAGATCTTGCTTTTATGAGAAAACAATTACAGAACATATTAAACGAATGGGAACATACAGATAAGTAAGAGTACATACACGTACTCTTCTTTTTTTTATGCTTTTTTCTTGTTTCCTTTGAAAAGAACAGCCCTTTTTATAAAATATACGTTTATATACTGGCAATTACATTCTAATGTGATATACTAATTTCATAAATAAATTATTGAGTATAACACATAATAGAGGAGTGACCTGTTCATGAAGGTAAAAGCAGCGATCAATGGGTTTGGCAGAATTGGACGCATGGTCTTCAGAAAAGCAATGCTTGATGATCAAATACAAATTGTAGCGGTTAACGCAAGCTATCCTGCCGAAACGCTAGCACATTTAATTAAATATGACACAAATCATGGACGTTACGAATGCGATGTGACAGCAGAAGATGACGCTTTGATTGTGAATGGAAAAAGAGTGCTTTTGCTCAATAACAGAGACCCAAAGCAGCTTCCATGGGGAGAGCTTGGGATTGATATCGTCATAGAAGCAACGGGTAAATTTAATTCAAAAGATCAAGCGATGGGCCATATAGATGCCGGAGCGAAAAAAGTCATTTTAACAGCTCCAGGTAAAAATGAAGACATCACGATTGTGATGGGTGTGAATGAGGATGATCTTGATCCTGAAAAGCATGTCATTATTTCAAACGCGTCTTGTACAACAAACTGTTTAGCGCCAGTTGTCAAGCTGTTAGATGATGAATTTGGCATCGAGAACGGCTTAATGACAACGGTTCATGCGTATACAAATGATCAAAAAAATATCGACAACCCGCATAAAGATCTGCGCCGGGCGAGAGCGTGTGCTCAGTCCATCATTCCAACAACGACGGGTGCCGCTAAAGCGCTTTCTTTAGTGCTTCCGCACATGAAAGGGAAATTACATGGACTTGCGCTTCGCGTGCCAGTCTCAAATGTGTCGATGGTTGATCTTGTGGTCGACTTGAAAAAAGATGTGACAGCAGAAGAGGTAAATGCTGCCTTCTCAAATGCATCAAAAACATCTCTTGCCGGCATTTTAGATTACACGGATGAACCGCTTGTCTCCACAGACTTTAACACAAATCCTTATTCAGCTGTCGTTGATGGACTCACAACGATGGTGATGGAAGATAGAAAAGTGAAAGTCCTTGCATGGTATGACAATGAATGGGGCTATTCATGCAGAGTGGTAGATCTTGTCAAGTATGTTGGCTCACAGATGAAAGAGCTGTCTGCTGTTTGAAATGAAGAAGACGAACGTCCCTTTTCAAGAAATGAGAGAAAATCCCACTAAAAACACAGCTTGCAAAATGGGTCTAAACAAAGTATACTATTTTTCGTGAACTTCTTGTTCGCAGACTCATTCGGGTATACTTAAAGGGTTAGGACCTCTTAGGACTAACTTTCCCCCGTGGTATATGTCCGGTCCGGCTGCTTAGAACTTCACTCTTTCATTCTTGTTTAAGGGGGGTCCATGATGGAAACAATCGGACGTCACGTTATCTCCGAGCTATGGGGATGCGACTGTGATAAACTGAACGACATGGATTTTATTGAAAAAACGTTTGTAAATGCAGCTTTGAAATCAGGAGCTGAGGTAAGAGAGGTTGCTTTTCACAAATTTGCACCTCAAGGAGTAAGTGGAGTTGTCATTATTTCTGAATCTCATCTGACAATTCACAGCTTTCCTGAACATGGTTATGCGAGCATAGATGTCTATACTTGCGGCGACCTAGATCCGAATATCGCAGCAGATCATATCGGAGATGAACTAGGTGCTGAAACAAGAGAGAACATCGAAATTCCTCGAGGCATGGGACCTGTACAAGTGAAACAGGCACAAGCCAAAGCACTGTAAACATAAAAAAGATTGCAATGGGAGCTGGCCAAAAGCATTGAATGCCTTTGTGTTATGCTCCTTTTTATATTGTTTCATATACAACATCCAACATTCCCAAACTTGTCTATACTTTTGTTCTAGGAAAACAAAGGTTTTTTTTATAAAATAAAGAAGAGGCGTAAAGGTAAAGGGGATATGTGTATGACTTTAGGACAAAAGTTCAAACGATTGATTTCAAACCATACGGAAACATCTGACCATCATCCGGTGTCAGAGCTGAAATGCCGTTACTACAAATCGACAAATGCAAAAGTTTTTCAAGCGGTGGAAGCCCTTCTTTCCCGAAACGATTCCTATCAAGTGACATCTGTTTCAGCAGAACGAGGTGAAATCAGCGCAAACATACGAATGCCGAAAAAAGCCTTTCTCGTGGCGACTGTCATTTCAATTCGTCCTTTTGAAACAGCTGTCGATTTTAACGTGACAACAGAAACGGCCCTGCCAACAGATTTTGGCTACAGTCAAAAGACCGTTTTGTCCCTTTATGAAGAACTAGACAAACAACTTCCAAGAATAGATCGGAGCTGATGAAATGAAATGTCCGACATGTCAGCACCTTGGCACAAGGGTGCTTGATTCAAGACCAGTAGATGAAGGGAAATCCATTCGTCGTAGAAGAGAGTGCGAAAGCTGCCAATATCGCTTTACGACGTTTGAAAAATTAGAAGAATTACCGCTTATTGTAGTGAAAAAAGAAGGTATACGAGAAGAATTCAGCCGGGAAAAGATGCTGAGAGGACTCATCAAAGCGTGTGAAAAGCGTCCTGTCGCTTTAAAACAGCTGGAAGATGTTTGCTTTAACATCGAAAAAGAATTGCGTAAT
The DNA here is from genome assembly GCF_056838025.1 of Bacillus sp. MC1252. NCBI lineage: Bacteria > Bacillati > Bacillota > Bacilli > Caryophanales > Bacillaceae > Bacillus > Bacillus sp. MC1252. The sequence goes on along the minus strand of NZ_CM166369.1, from coordinate 2,550,374 downwards.
CAAGGCATGTCAGAAGTAAAAAGTGAGCTTGTTGGTGAAATGGTGATGGACGAGCTGGCGAAAATTGATGAAGTGTCTTACGTCAGGTTTGCTTCGGTTTACCGGCAGTTTAAAGACATCAATGTATTTATTGACGAATTAAAAGATTTATTAAAGAAAGAACGCTAAAAAAGAGCTGAAGATTCTTCATGCTCTTTTTCCTGCGTAAAGCGTAAAACGCAAAAAGAGTGTACAATGGAAACAATCGTATTCAGGGGGAGGATCAGCAAATGACAGAGCATTGGAAGGAAGTGCTAGCCGTCGATCCGTATGTCGTCAAAAGCGCTTCATTGCTCGGTGACATCGATAGACAGCTCATCACTCTTTTATATCAGCCGCTAATTGGCATGTCCGCTTTCAGCTTATACATGACGCTGTGGGGAGAGCTGGAACAAAATCGTATGTGGGGAAAGCCCGCACCTCATCGGCAGCTCATGGTCATGCTGCAAACGAATTTAAATGATATTTTTGAGGAACGTTTAAAACTTGAAGCGATCGGATTACTCCGCACATATGAACAGGAAACGGAAGAGGGCAGACTGTTTACATATGAGCTCGTGCCGCCGCTAAGGCCTGATGAGTTTTTCCAAGACGGTATGCTGAATGTCCTTTTGTACCATCGTGTAGAAAAAGCAAAATATATGCAGCTTCGTGATTATTTTTCTTATCCAGGTGTTCCTGCAGAAGCGAAGAACATTTCACGTTCGTTTGAAGAAGTCTTTCACGTATTGCAGCCAGGCGAACGCAAGATGACAGAAGAAATCAATCAGGCATCATCGCTTGATCAGGGCTATGAATATGTGACAGTTGGATCCAGTCAGCCGGCACCGCTCTCAGACGAATCCTTTGATTTTGATCTGTTGTTAGCGGGCATGTCTGACATGATGATTCCAAGAAAGGCTTTGACAAGGCAGGTGAAAGAGACGATTAAGAAGTTAGCTGTTGTATACGGCATCACCCCGCTGCAAATGCAAAATATTGTAGCCGGCGCCTGTGGTTCGGATCAAATGATCTCAACAGAAGAGCTAAGAAAAGCAGCAAGAGACTGGTATCAAATTGAATACAGAGGCGAACAGCCGAAACTGATTGATCAAAAACAGCCAAGACATTTACGTCACGATGCCTCAAAGCCGCCATCGGCAGATACACCTGATGCCAAATTGATTGAAAAGCTAGATCATATTTCGCCCAGGGAGCTTCTAAAAGATATGGCAGATGGCATTGAGCCAACGTATGCTGACTTAAGAATTGTCGAAGATATCATGCTCGAGCAGCAGCTAGAGCCAGGTGTCATGAACGTTCTAATCTACTATACACTGCTGAAAACAGATATGAAGCTGTCCAAAACGTATATGCAAAAAATCGCTGCCCATTGGGTGAGAAAGAAAATTAAAACCGTTGAGGCGGCCATGAAAATGGCAAAAGAAGAGAACAGGCAAATGACTGAGTGGGCGCAGCAGAAAAAGCAGCGAAGCCCATATGGATCAGGAAAAGTCGTCCGCGAGGAGAAACTGCCTGACTGGATGAAAGAAACTGAAACGAAAGAACAGCCGGCAAAAGAACAAGCGGACAGTCTGTCTACAGAGGATCTTGAACGAGAAAAAGAAAAACTGTTAGATCAGTTTAAAAATATGAAAAAATACAATGCACATTAATGTGAGGTGAGATGGAGATGAAACCGATCGGTCGTTCATTTGAACAGCTAAAAGGACGAGTAGATTTTCGCGTGAGATACAATCAGATTAAAGAAAGTGTGTTAGCTGATGAAGGTGTAAAAGCCTTTTTAAAGGAGCATCAAGAAGAGATACAAGAAGACATGATCGATCGCAGCTTGAATCGGCTCTTTGAATATGTGCAGCAATCGAAAGGCTGCTCTTACTGCTTAGAGGAAGAGAACGTAAATGCCATTTTAGATGGGTATCATCCGAAGCTTGTGATCAAAGGACAGAGTATTGATATTGAATATTCCCCTTGTCCAGTAAAGCTGCGTCTCGATAGACAGAAAAAACAGCAAGAGCTCATGAAAAGCATGTACATTCCGCAGAATGTTCTTCAAGCGACGTTCGCTGATCTGAACGTCACAGGAAGACAAGAGGTCATCCAAAAAGTAGGTCAATTCCTGCAAAGCTATGATGAGACTGGTAAGGGGAAAGGCTTGTATTTACACGGGAAATTTGGGGTAGGCAAAACGTTTATTCTAGCAGCGATTGCGCAGCAGCTAGCGGAAAAAGAATACCCATCTCTCCTTGTATACGTGCCTGAATTTGTGAGAGAGTTAAAAAATTCTTTAGCCGATCATACACTGGAAGAGAAGCTGAATATGGTCAAATCAACACCTATCTTAATGCTTGATGATATTGGGGCAGAGTCGATGACAAGCTGGGTACGAGATGAACTGCTAGGAACGATCTTACAATATCGTATGGCTGAACAGCTGCCAACTTTCTTCTCTTCTAATTTCTCACCGAGTGAACTAAAGCATCATTTTACGTACTCACAGCGCGGAGAAAAAGAAGAGGTCAAAGCAGCTCGTTTAATGGAACGGATTGTCTATTTAGCAGAGCCAGTCGTACTTGAAGGAGAAAATCGCCGTCATTTATAAAAGCGTACATCACATGAAGGAGGAGCGGATGAGATGAACAAAAGAAAATGGCTGCTTTTTCTCGTGATTGGCATTCTCGTTGCTACGCTATGGTGGCTGAATAAACAGCATCTTCAGCTGGCACCGAAAGATGTGAAGAATTGGATACTTCAATTTGGGATGCTGGCTCCCTTTGTTTTTCTTTTCTTATCACTTTTTCGCCCGTTTGTTCTTGTTCCTCTCACGGTCTTTTCGCTGGCAGCAGGTTTGGCATTCGGCAGTGTACTTGGGACCGTTTATGCCCTCGTCGGTGCTACCGCTGGCGCAACAGGCTCTTTTTGGCTTGCTTCAACCTTCCGTTCAAAGCAGAATGAAACAAATGCAAGCAGCCGGAAGCTGAAAGCGGTGACGTCCCGTATTCAGGAGCATGGGTTTCTGTATATTTTGTTATTGCGTATTGCACCTATTCATTTTGATTTTGTCAGCTATGCGGCAGCAGCTTCACATGCTCAATATCGTGCGTTTGCTGCAGCGACCTTTTTAGGCTTAATACCGGGTACGGTTGCGTTAAATGTCCTCGGGTCAAGCTTTGTTAGCGGCAATTATGCCGCTTTAGCGATTGTTTGTTTGATTTATTTGATCTTTATCTCTGTACCATTCATTTTAAAAAGAAAGATGCCTGATTTATTTTAGGCGTCTATTTTTTATGTTCTCCCCATATATATGTAACAGATGTCGTTAGGGGGGACAAACATGCTTGAAATAATCTTTGAAGATGAATATGATACCGCTGCTTTTTTACATCTTGCTGAACACTTGGACAGTCGGCATCACATGTCAATTCAACAAGGGAAAGACCGGCTTCTCATAGAGGCGAAGGAATCAAAAGAAGCACTTGAGCACATCGTGCGGCCATTACTGGTTCACTTTTTTTTGGAATGCAAAGAAAACGAGCGCATGCGCAGCATCCTTGAAAACACATACTTATTTAAAGATCCCGAAGAGCAGCACCAAATTCTTTCAATCGCCCATAGCATCATGAAAGGGGATATAGATGATATTCCCGGGATTCATCAGGACCCATCAAGGGAAGCCCTGTTAAAAAAGGAGCTTGAGACGATCTCTTTACAGCAAGGTATCTTTTCAATTGGTTCATTTATGACCTTTAGGCTGTCAGAGTATGACAGGAGGCTGAAGAATTATGTTGAAGTATCCATTGAAGAATACAAAATGGAACAAGAATATCAAAACTTTATTCAATCACTTCGAGACTATGTGATGGCAAGAAAGCCCAAGCTTGAAAAAGTACATGTTGTGCATCAGGACCGCCTGGTGATTTGGGAATTTCGCTACGCTTCTGAGCGTGATCAAAAACAATACATAGACAGACAGTTTGTAAGAGAACATCCAATGTATATTGATTCGCAGCTGATTGCACCGCTTGTTTCCATTGCTCCGCAAAAGATTAACCTGTTTACAAATGACACAGGTCACTCGATGGTGCAAACCATTCAAAATATTTTTCAAGAAAGGGTCGAGGTGTTCCCGCCTCATTCGTTTGATGAACAAAATGTTCAATTTGTTCATGATCATTTGGTAAAGAAAAGTGAAAAGCTTTCTTGATTTTCACGAAAAAACGTTTTATAATACGGTGTAACTTCATACAGAGACCGTATTGATAAGGACATGAACAAATGAACACCCGCTTATAGAGAGGGAAGCCACGGCTGAAAGCTTCCTAGCAGAGGACCATTTGCTTTACCACCTTTGAACATCAGCTGTGAACTTGTTTAGTAATAGCTGACGGGAATTCCCGTTATCGAACCACAAGCCGTATTTGCTTATGAAAAAGCAAGCTGCAAATACGGGAAAAAGGGTGGAACCACGATTCCGTTTATTCAACCTCGTCCCTTTCCAGGGGGCGGGGTTTTTATATTGCCAAAAAAAGGAGTGACCAGAGATGTCAGAACAAATTCAACTTACATTTCCAGATGGAGCAGTCAAGGAGTTTGACAAAACAGCCACAACAGAAGACATCGCGGCATCAATTAGCCCGGGCCTAAAGAAAAAAGCGCTTGCCGGTAAATTGAACGGCAAAGAAATAGATCTGCGTACGCCGCTTTTAGAAAGTGGAACAATCGAGATCATCACAGATAAAAGTGATGAAGCACTTGATATTATGCGCCACAGCACAGCGCATTTACTAGCGCAGGCGATTAAACGTATTTACGGAAAAGAGCATCATGTCCAGTTTGGTGTAGGTCCTGTGATCGAAAATGGGTTCTACTACGATGTGGACATTGATGTTGCCATCACACCTGAAGACTTACCAAAGATTGAAAAAGAAATGAAAAAAATCATTAATAGCAATCTGCCGATTGAGCGCATTGAAGTATCAAGAGAAGAAGCGAAAAAACGCTTTGAAGCGATTGGTGATGAATTGAAGCTTGAGCTGTTAGAGGCGATTCCAGAAGGCGAAGCTGTCACCATTTATGAGCAGGGTGAATTCTTTGACTTATGCCGCGGAATTCACTTACCGTCTACAGGGAAAATCAAAGAGTTCAAGCTGCTTAGCCTTGCAGGTGCATACTGGAGAGGCGACAGTAACAATCAAATGCTTCAGCGTATTTATGGAACAGCTTTCTTTAACAAAGAAGATTTAAATGAGCACTTACGTCTGCTCGAAGAAGCGAAAGAACGCGATCACCGTAAACTAGGAAAAGAGCTGAAACTGTTTGCGAATTCTCAAAAGGTAGGTCAAGGTCTTCCGCTTTGGCTGCCAAAAGGCGCAACGATCCGCCGCGTGATTGAGCGTTACATTGTCGATAAAGAAGTGCGTCTTGGCTATGAACATGTGTACACACCAGTTCTTGCGAATGTCGAATTGTATAAAACATCAGGCCACTGGGCGCATTATCAAGAAGATATGTTCCCAGTCATGGAAATGGATAACGAAGATCTTGTCCTTCGTCCTATGAACTGCCCGCACCATATGATGATTTACAAAAATGAACCGCATAGCTATCGTGAATTGCCAATTCGTATTGCAGAGCTTGGTACAATGCACCGCTATGAAATGTCAGGCGCCCTATCTGGTCTGCAGCGTGTTCGCGGCATGACATTAAACGATGCACATATCTTTGTGCGTCCAGATCAAATCAAAGACGAGTTCATCCGTACAGTTCGCTTAATTGAAGAAGTGTATCAAGATTTCGGCTTAAATGATTACACATTCCGCTTATCTTACCGTGATCCAGAGGATACAGAGAAGTATTTCGACGATGATGCGATGTGGAATAAAGCGCAGTCGATGCTGAAGGATGCAATGGACGAGCTTGGTCATGACTACTATGAAGCAGAAGGTGAAGCGGCATTTTATGGACCGAAGCTTGACGTACAAGTGAAGACAGCTCTTGGAAAAGAAGAGACGTTGTCCACTGTACAGCTTGATTTCTTACTTCCAGAGCGCTTCGATCTCACATATATCGGAGAAGATGGAAAGCACCATCGTCCAGTCGTTATTCATAGAGGGGTCGTCTCCACAATGGAGCGCTTCGTTGCCTTCTTAATTGAAGAATACAAAGGAGCTCTTCCAACATGGCTGGCACCTGTACAATTCCAAGTCATCCCGGTTTCACCATCTGTTCATCTAGACTATGCGAAAAAAGTGCAAGAACGCTTGCAGCTTGAAGGCTTACGTGTAGAGCTTGATAGCCGTGATGAGAAAATTGGGTACAAAATTAGAGAAGCGCAAATGCAAAAGATTCCGTACATGCTTGTCGTTGGGGATCAAGAAGCAGAAAATGGCGCTGTCAATGTAAGAAAATATGGTGAACAAGATTCAGAAACAATGGATCTTGAAGCTTTTGTGAAACATGCAGTAGCAGAAGCGAAAAAATAATCCTTTTATTTAAGCGGTCAGTGATCTCTTTCCTTGAGATCGCTGGCTTTTTTCTTATGAAAAAATTTTCCACTGGTGATCCAGATGCTTGAATAAAACGTTTAGATAGTGCAAAAGTATGGGTAAGTATGTACTGTTGGTTAGAGACAATGGGGGAATGAAAGCGATGATTCAAACAACAAACACTGTATCATCACAAGTATTGGAGTAATCAGCTGTTCTTCGTGCATTGGAGCACTCATTTGCCATGATTGAATTTGATGTCACAGGTGAGGTGCTATGGGTGAACGATATTTTTGCAAAAGCTTTGAGGTATTCTAAGGAAGAGATGGTTGGTCTAAAGCATAGACAGTTTTGTCCTCCGCATATTGCAGAACACGCAAGCTATCAAATGTTTTGGAAGCGTTTGAAGGAGGGGCAAATCTTTCAGGAAAATGTGCAGCGGATCACGAAGCACGGTGCCAACATTGATCGAACGAGGACGACAATCGTAGAACGCACTGTTAAAGAATACATTCATTATTATAACAACATTCGTATTCAAACGAAACTAAACCAATCACCGATAAACTATCGGCAATTGGCTGTATAAAGGTGTTTTGATCCCTGTCTCAAAAACGGGGGCTAGTCCCAGAAGAAGGGTGTTTTCTTTTGGTTCTACTTTAATATATCAAACAATTCATGTAAGTCTTTGATTTCATAATCCGGTGTCACATCTGTTTCATTTTTCTTGCCATGGCGATTGATCCAAACGGTTTGGATGCCAACGCGAGATGCCCCGAGAATATCTGTTTTAGGATTATCTCCAACCATGATGACATCGTCTTTTGTTAAGTTTAATAGCTGAAGGCAGTGCTCAAAGATGCCAGGGTCAGGCTTGCCTTTTCCGTAATCTCCTGAAATCACAATCTCATGAAAATAAGGCGCAAGCTCCGGTACACCTGCAAGCTTTTCCTTTTGAAGACTAGGGTCACCGTTTGTTAAAAGGAGTAATTCGTAGCTGCCTTTCAGGCGGTCTAAAACAGGATACGTTTCTTCATAGACATACGGGCGTTTTCTGCGTTCTGCTGCAAAGAAATCAGCCAAGTATTGTCCAAATGCCTCATCGTCAATTCCCGCTTCTTTTAAGCCGTTTGTCCAAGCGTTTTTGCGATACTCTGGTGCAAGGGCGTTCAGCTTTTGAAAGCCTTCGCTAATCGGTTCACTAAAATTTGACCACAGTCCTTCGAAAGGATTAATTCCGATCATGACAGTATAATCATATGTTTCATAGGAAGAGTACAGCTTTCTTGCTTCTTCACGTACAATCTGTTCAAACGCTTCTGGATCAAGTCCATATTTCTTTTCTGCTTCCCGGCATGTTTCCTGAAAAGTTGTGTGAATGCTTTTTTCATCCCAAAGCAAAGTATCATCTAAATCGAAAAATACGGCTTTCATGATCTTCTCCCTTGTTATGTATGTAGTTACCTTCAATTGCATGTGACAGGCTCATGTTCATTTTACAATAGAAGGTGAGGGCAATAAAGAAAAGATTTGAGAGATCTTTGATCATTGACCGCACATGATAGAATAGAAAGACAATAGATATCACATACATCAATTGAGGTGGCCGGTTTGCTTCATTTAATCATTATGATGATCGAGCGTGTGGGGATCATCGTTATTTTAGGATTTGTGCTTGCCCATGTGAAGGGCTTTCGCAATCTGTTGCTTCACAACCAAGGGTTCCGGAAAAAGGCAATCCTTGTCTTTGTTTTTGCTTCTTTTAGTATGATCAGTAATTACACAGGAATCGAAATCCAGCAGCAGATTGTCATGAATCATGAATTTTCTTATCATCTTGGCTCATCAAGCTCCATCGCCAATACAAGAATCATGGGGATTGAAATGGGCGGCTTGATTGGGGGGCCTTTTGTTGGCATTGGGGCAGGCCTTTTAGCTGGAATCCATCGCTATTCACTAGGAGGGAGCACGGCGCTCAGCTGTGCGATTTCTTCGATTTTAGCCGGTGTGATTGCAGGCTATGTCGGCAGCAGGTTTAAGCGGAAGAATCGAATGGTGACACCTCGCCAGGCAGCACTTTTTGGTGTGGCGATGGAATCATTACAGATGATCATTATTCTTCTGTTTGCAAAGCCATTTGCTGATGCTTGGGGGCTTGTGAGCATTATTGCGCTGCCGATGATCTTTGTGAATGGGATCGGAAGCTTTATCTTTTTATCTATTTTGCAGTCAGTGATTCGACAAGAAGAGCAGGCCAAGGCGATGCAGACACATCGTGTATTTTCTATCGCAGATCAAACGCTTCCTTTTTTCCGGCAAGGATTAAATGAACAGTCCTGTAAAAGTGTGGCGGAGATCATTCATCGATTAACAGAAACAGATGCCGTCTCCTTAACAGATACAGAAAAGATTTTAGCGCATGTCGGAGATGGAATGGATCATCATATTCCATCTAAAAGTCTGATTACAGGGCTGTCTAAGCAAGTATTGATCAGTGGGAAGATTATGAAGGCGCATTCGAAAGACGACATTAATTGTTCAGTCGCCCATTGCCCTCTCGAAGCGGCGATTGTGCTCCCGCTCACGTCAAACGGTCAAACGATCGGAACGTTAAAAATGTATTTCAATTCGCCGGTCGGATTGAGCAGGGTGGAAGAGGAGCTTGCAGAAGGTTTAGCGATGCTGTTTTCCACACAGCTTGAGCTTGGGGAGGCAGAGACCCAAAGCCGTCTGCTAAAAGATGCAGAGATCAAAGCGCTTCAAGCACAGGTGAATCCGCACTTTTTATTTAACGCCATTAATACAATCTCTGTTTTATGCAGAACCAATGTGGAGATGGCAAGGAAGCTGCTACTGCAGCTGAGTATTTATTTTCGTTCAAACTTGCAAGGCGCCCGCCAGCTGCTGATTCCAATGCATAAAGAGATTCAGCATGTAGAGGCTTATTTGTCGCTTGAACAAGCAAGGTTTCCAAATAAGTACCATGTGACCTTTCAAATTGAAAAAGAGCTGGAGCAGGTGATGATTCCGCCCTTTGTGCTTCAAGTCCTTGTTGAAAATGCGGTGAGACATGCTTTTCCTAAACATCAAACGAATTGTGAAGTTATCGTATCCGCTTTGATGAAAGATGAGCGTGTATATATGAAAGTGACAGATAATGGACAAGGGATCGAGGATGACAAGATGGCTCAGCTATTAAAAGCGCCAGTTGAATCACTAGAAGGAACGGGTACGGCCCTTTATAATTTAGACCAGCGGTTAAGAGGAATTTTTGGCAGACAAGCCGCTTTAACCATTCATAGTGACAAAGGCACTGACATCTCATTTCACATTCCAATGGACTATGTAAAAAAGGATGATTCTCGTTGATGAAGGTATTAATCGTAGATGATGAAGTTTTAGCAAGAGACGAATTAAAATACTTATTACGAAGAACGAAAGAGGATGTTCAAATAGAGGAAGCAGAAAATATAGAATCTGCTTTTGACCGAATGGTAGACCATAAGCCTGATTTGCTCTTTTTAGACATCGACTTATCTGGTGAGAACGGATTTGATGTTGCCAAACGGCTTAACCGGATGTCTGATCCGCCAGCGATTGTATTTGCTACAGCCTTTGATCAATATGCGCTGAAGGCGTTTGAGGTGAGTGCGCTTGATTACTTAACAAAGCCATTTGATGAAGAGCGGCTTCAGCAAACCATCCAAAAGTTTAAAAAGTGGAAATCCGTTGAGACGCAAGAGCACCAGCTATCAGAAGAGAAACTTCCCCACCAGCAAAAATTAGCCATCTCAGTCGATGACTCGATTGTCATCCTGCAAGTCGAAGAGATTATGTATGTAGGGCTCAGTGAGGGAAAAAAGGTCGTGAAAACAAAGGATCACATGTATGAGGTAACAGAACCGCTTGTGGTGATTGAAAAGAAGCTGCCTGAGACTTACTTTATGAGGGTCCATCGAAGCTATATTGTCAACACATCTCATATGAAAGAAGTACAGCCGTGGTTTAATTCGACGTATAATCTTCATATGACAGACGGGTCCATCATTCCTGTCAGCCGCACATATGCGAAAGAACTAAAGAAGTCGCTCCTGCTAGAGTAGGGCGGCTTTTTTTGTTTGTATTTCAATACTCGTTTTTTGCATTTCAGTCGTTGAATCCGGTGAGTTTCATTGTAAACGCTTCATTCGTTTATTTCATGCCATATACTGAGGGCAGTCGAAGAAAGAGGTGAAAGGGCATGAGTGCCACAAAAGTATATGGATTTCTATCTCAAGCATTTATCTTTGCAACCGTAATGTTCGTTTCTAATCTCATTTCAATGTATTTACCGATTCCAATGCCTGCATCCGTTATTGGATTGGTTCTATTATTTGTTTTATTAACAACTAAAATCGTGAAACTTGAGCAGGTAGAGCAATTAGGCACATCATTGACAGGACTTATTAGCTTTCTATTTGTTCCTTCTGGTATCTCGGTCATTCAATCACTTGGTGTCATGCAAGAAGTAGGCGTGCAAGTAGTGGGTGTGATTATCATTGCAACCATTATGTTACTTGCAACGACTGGGCTGTTTTCGCAGCTTCTGATGCAATTATCAGAAAGACCGCAGAAACGTAAAGAGACACAGGAGACCAAATCGACTTCTCATTCAAATAAACCAGCTTCAAGTACGCATTAAAGGAGAGGGATAAGATGGATACAAGTACTATGAGTACGTATTTTGGCATTGTCGTCTCATTAGTCGCCTTTGGGATCGGCACATTCTTATTTAAAAAGTCTAAAGGTTTCTTCTTATTCACACCACTTTTTGTTGCCATGGTGTTAGGTATTTTATTTTTGAAAATTGGCGGCTTTTCCTATGAAGACTATAATGAGGGCGGCCGGATCATTAAGTTCTTCTTAGAGCCTGCCACCATTGCATTTGCCATTCCGCTTTATAAGCAGAGAGCGCTTCTTAAGAAATATTGGTGGCAAATTTTATCCGCTATTTTTGTAGGCTCACTTTGTTCCATTACAATTGTGTATGTCGTAGCAAAAGGAATTCATCTTGATGCGGCTGTCATGAAAAGCATGCTTCCACAGGCAGCGACGACAGCGATTGCTCTTCCGATTGCAAAGGATATTGGCGGAATCGCGGATATTACAGCCTTTGCTGTTATTTTTAATGCGGTGATTGTCTATGCGCTTGGTGCCTTCTTCTTGAAAATGTTTCGAATTAAACATCCAGTGGCAAAAGGTCTTGCACTTGGGACATCAGGACATGCGCTTGGCGTTTCTGTTGGGATTGAGATGGGAGAAGTAGAAGCGGCAATGGCCAGTATCGCCGTTGTGGTCGTAGGGGTTGTGACCGTCATCGTCATCCCAATCTTTATGCAATTGATTCTTTGATGACGTCATTGTTTGAAAAAGTCTTGCCCAATTCGTTTCATCATGATAAAATGAAAAAGTTGTTTCAAGAGTTCGGTTACTTGACGGACAAATGAAAATTGTGTAGAATAGTTAACGAATTGAATAGATATCACAAGCAGAAGCACCCGCTTCTCACCTGCTTGACACATGTTTGTAGTTGACAGGTTGACCGTACATTTATTTTTTCATGCAAATGTTCGTAGTGTGGGTGTTTATATGCCCACACTTTTTGTTTGCCTGTAAAACATACAACGAAATGGTCAAAATGAATTGTGAACTCAATTCAAAATCTCATGGAGGTGGCTCACTATTAGCAAAGATCAATTAGTTAATGAAGGTATTCGTGCGCGTGAAGTTCGTTTAATCGGACAAAATGGCGATCAGCTTGGGATTAAATCCCGACAGGAAGCTCTGGAGATAGCTGCTAAAGCCAATCTTGACCTTGTGTTAGTTGCTGCAAATGCAAAACCACCTGTTTGCCGAATCATGGACTACGGTAAGTTCCGATTCGAACAGCAGAAGAAGGATAAAGAGGCACGTAAGAATCAAAAAATCATTAGCTTAAAAGAAGTTCGGTTGAGCCCGACAATCGATGAACATGATTTTAACACGAAGCTCCGTAATGCAATCAAATTCCTTGAAAAGGGAGATAAAGTGAAAGCTTCTATCCGCTTTAAAGGCCGTGCGATTACGCATAAAGAAATCGGACAGCGCGTGTTAGACCGTTTCTCTGAAGCTTGCGCTGAAGTAGCAACAGTAGAAACAAAACCTAAGATGGACGGACGCAGCATGTTCCTTATGCTTGCGCCAAAAGTCGAAAAGTAAAGTAACAGAGGGAGGAAATATCCAATGCCAAAAATGAAAACTCACCGCGGATCTGCTAAACGTTTCAAAAAAACAGGTTCTGGTAAACTTAAACGTTCTCATGCGTATACAAGTCACTTGTTCGCTAACAAATCTACAAAGCAAAAACGTAAATTGCGTAAGAGCGCAATCGTAAGTGCTGGAGATTTCAAACGTATCAAACAACAACTTGCAAACATTAAGTAATTTGGAATAGGAATCATAGGAGGGAATTACAATGCCAAGAGTAAAAGGCGGAACTGTGTCGCGTCAGCGTCGTAAAAAGGTTCTTAAATTAGCAAAAGGTTATTTCGGTTCAAAACATAGATTATACAAAGTAGCAAACCAACAGGTCATGAAATCTGGAAACTACGCTTTCCGTGACCGTCGTCAGAAAAAACGTGACTTCCGTAAACTATGGATCACTCGTATCAATGCTGCAGCTCGTATGAACGGTCTTTCTTACAGCCGTTTAATGCATGGCTTAAAGCTTTCTGGTATCGAAGTAAACCGCAAAATGCTTGCTGACCTTGCTGTGAATGACCTAAACGCATTCAATCAGCTTGCTGATGCTGCAAAAGCACAACTAGACAAGTAAGTCATATAAAAGATCATTCCGTCGAGGGGTGATCTTTTTTCTCATCATGTGAGGTGAAAAGAATGAACATCGGTCTGATCCTGCTGCTTATCTTAGTGAATGGCTATGGTTTTTTTCTTATGGGAGAGGATAAGCGCCGGGCTAAAGCGCATAAATGGAGAATTTCAGAGGCACATTTATGGAGTGCAGCGGTACTTTTTGGCGCTGCTGGGTCATTTCTTGGGATGCAGTATTTCCGGCATAAAACAAAGCATACTGCCTTTCAAATTGGCATGCCTGCTTTAATTGTTTTGCAGTTGATCATATTAGGATATATCCATCTCATCTGAAACTGAAAAAGGAGCAGACGCCATCAGGACGGCGTGTCTGCTCCTTTTTTGTGTTTGATTTTTTTGATGGGCTGATCCCAATCAATTTTTGTTTGAGGATACCGTTCGATGATGTTTTCCTCAAGTTTTTCAAAGTCTTCTAATGTAAATTCATTTAGTTTCTCAGGTGACTCCGTCCAAACGTAAATGGAGTGGACAAACAGAGGATGATCCTTAGAAGGAACATGCTTTTCCCCTTCAAACAAGACACCTTTATAGACGAAATTAAAATTTTTGCGCGCATTTTGCTGTTCGTCCATAAAATAAAAGCCTTCTTTTAATTGCGCTTGTTTCAGCTTTCTTCTCGGATTTGAGAAGAATTTTACCGCCATGTAGAAAATGTAGACAAGCAGTGCAACAAGAGCGAGTCTAATGAGGATTACAAACATGACAGGATGCACCTCCAATACCGTTATCTGATGTACTACGAATGAGAAAGTCAAAAGGTTTCAACTTTTTTTAAAAAAATATTTCGTAAAACGAAAAAATATTCATAAAAAGATCGTATTGAACGAAAGAGGTTTTGTATAATAAGAATGCACCATGAAGATAAAGGAGGATAAATGGAATGACAAAGCTAGATCAAACATTAACTATGCTGAAAGACCTAACGGATGCAAAAGGGATTCCAGGTAATGAACGTGATGTCAAAAAAGTCATGCAGACATACATAGAATCATATGCAGATGAAGTCTCGACAGACCGCCTTGGCAGCTTGATCGCTAAGAAGGAAGGAAACGCAAACGGCCCTAAAATCATGCTCGCTGGTCACTTAGATGAAGTAGGATTCATGGTGACAAAAATTGATGACAAAGGCTATATTCGTTTTCAAACGGTTGGCGGCTGGTGGTCACAGGTCATGCTGGCGCAGCGTGTCACCATTGTGACGAAAAAAGGGGAGATCACAGGCGTGATTGGTTCTAAACCACCACATGTCTTATCGCCAGAAGCCCGTAAAAAATCAATTGAGATAACAGATATGTTTATTGATATTGGGGCTTCAAGCAAAGAACAGGCAATGGAGTGGGGAGTGCTGCCTGGAGATCAAATCGTTCCTTACTTTGAGTTTACGGTGATGAATGATGAAAAAATGCTCCTTGCAAAAGCATGGGACAACCGTATCGGCTGTGCAGTTGCGATTGATGTCATGAAGAATTTACATGCCACTCAGCATGAAAATATCGCTTACAGTGTTGCGACTGTACAAGAGGAAGTAGGCTTACGCGGAGCCAAAACAGCAGCTGCTACGATCCAGCCTGATATTGGATTTGCCATTGATGTTGGTGTAGCAGGAGATACGCCTGGCATTACTGAAAAAGAAGCAACAAGCAAACTTGGTCAAGGACCAACGATCGTTGTTTTTGACGCTTCTATGGTATCTCATAAAGGGCTTCGCGATTTTGTTGTCCAGACAGCAGATGAATTGAACATTCCTTATCAATACGATTCAATGCCTGGCGGGGGGACAGATGCTGGCGGTATCCATTTAACGGGTCATGGTGTTCCATCCCTATCAATCGGGATACCAAGCAGATATATTCATACCCATGCAGCGATGATTCACCGGGATGATTATGAAAATGCAGTGAAGCTTTTAACAGAAGTGATCAAAAGACTCGATCAAAAAACTGTCGAGCAGATTACGTACGGTTCTTAATAGGAAGGCCTTTCCTCGGCATTGGGGAAAGGCTTTTTTTGTTCCATTGAATTTCCCAGGAAATGAACCTCGTTGTTCAAGTTGCGTCAAAAGAACTGTTTTTGACAAATGGAGAGGAAATTTTCTAGTGAATAAGGCACATGTGATCAAGCTTTTATTTTTGTAAGATGAAATCAATAAAAAGGACAGAGCCTAGAGACCGCTCTGCCAAAAGAGAGTTTATGGAAGTAGGTGAAGCTAACTTAAGAATAAGTCAATTATTCCTATCTTTCAACTTTGTTTTAAAAGAAAGAAAAATCAATCAATTTATGTTATATTTGTAACAAATTGTTTATACAAAGGGGATGGTTAAATGAATGCGGTTACAATTGTCATAGGATCTATGTGTATTTTAGCGATAGCGTATCGTCTTTATGGTACATTTATGATGGTCAAGGTATTAAAGGTCACAGATGATCATCCGACACCAGCTCATACACTAGAGGACGGAAAAGATTACGTGCCAACAAATAAATGGGTCACATTTGGACATCACTTTGCTGCGATTGCAGCTGCTGGCCCACTAGTTGGTCCAATTTTAGCCGCACAATTTGGATATTTACCTGGTCTCCTTTGGCTTTTAATCGGAGCGGTGATTGGCGGAGCTGTGCATGACCTTGTCGTGTTATTTGCTTCGATGCGAAAAAAGGGGAAATCACTATCAGAGGTAGCGAAAGAAGACCTAGGACCTGTTGCAGGATTTTGTACAGGGCTTGCCATGCTATTTATCATAACGATCACAATGGCAGGACTGTCGATGGTTGTGCTTCATGCTTTAGAACGAAACCCTTGGGGGACATTTGCAGTCGGAATCACCATTCCAATTGCAATGGGGGTAGGTCTTTATTATAAAAAGACAGGCAATTTAAAGCTGGCCACATCTGCGGGATTTATTTTACTGATGTTTGGTGTATTCCTTGGACCAAATATTCAAGGAACGGCACTTGGTGATTTTTTAACACTTGATACAAAAACGCTGGCTCTCGCCTTGCCGATTTATGCATTCTTTGCAGCGGCTCTGCCAGTTTGGCTGCTATTGGCACCAAGAGACTACTTAAGTAGTTTTATGAAAATTGGTGTTTTCATCGCTCTGATTGCTGGGATCTTTGTGGTGAATCCGGCCATTCAATTTCCAGCGTTTACAGAGTTTGTGAATGGAGGAGGGCCTGTTTTAGCTGGTCCTGTCTGGCCATTTATATCAATTACAATTGCTTGCGGCGCCATATCCGGTTTCCATGCATTTGTTGGCTCAGGAACAACGCCAAAGATGCTGGACCGCTGGAGTGATATGAAGCCTGTAGCGTTTGGTGCAATGCTAGTGGAATGCTTGGTGGGGATCATGGCGTTAATTGCCGCCACAGCTCTTCATCCAGGAGATTATTTTGCGATTAACAGTACACCAGAAGTGTTCCGAACGCTCGGTATGAGTGTCGAGAACCTTCCGCAGCTTAGTAAGGAAATTGGTCTTGATTTAGAGGGAAGAACGGGTGGAGCCGTTACATTAGCAGTGGGGATGGCGTATATCTTTACGGGGATTCCATTCTTTAGCCATTTGGCGTCTTATTTCTTCCAATTCGTCATTATGTTTGAAGCTGTCTTTATTTTAACAGCTATTGATGCTGGAACGCGTGTGGCACGTTATTTGATTCAAGACTTCTTTGGAGAAGCATATAAACCGCTTAAACGAAATGATTGGGTACCTGGGTCTGTGTTTGCAAGTGCGCTTGCCTGTTTTATGTGGGGATACTTGCTTTACTCTGGGGACATCGGGTCCATTTGGGCGCTATTTGGGGTTTCAAACCAATTAATGGCCTCGGTAGGCTTGATCATTGGTGCGACCGTTGTGTTAAAAATTGCGGATAAAAGGCGATATATGCTGACTTGTTTAATTCCGCTCGCTTACTTATATGTCACCGTGAATTATGCGGGTTACTGGATGGTGGCCAATGTATACCTCAATCCTGAGGCGTCTGGCTACAGCGTGCTTAATGCGGTCTTGTCGATCATCATGCTGATCTTGGGATTTGTGATTATTGTGTTTGCTATTAAAAAATGGGTCGAGATCTGGCGTGATCCAGCG
This sequence comes from Bacillus sp. MC1252, assembly GCF_056838025.1. Taxonomy (NCBI): domain Bacteria; kingdom Bacillati; phylum Bacillota; class Bacilli; order Caryophanales; family Bacillaceae; genus Bacillus; species Bacillus sp. MC1252. The sequence goes on along the minus strand of NZ_CM166369.1, from coordinate 2,532,853 downwards.
CTTCGGATGGAGACACCTATCACTGGATAAACGAACAAAAGCCGGTTTGCTGTCATACATAAGCAAACCGGCTTCTTTTATTGCTATTGCTGCTGCTGAGGCTTTAAGCCCTGCTCTAATGTTTCAAGGATTTCATTTTTTTCGTTTTCTGATGCCTCTTGCCATAAAACCTCAAACAACACGCCAAGGCCTGGCAGCATTTTTTCCTCGCCGCTTTGAATCGCATCTAAAATCGTATGTTCAAGCTGCTCTTGATTATGGCCAGTGATGTTTTGAATGACTGCGCCTCTTAAATTAAAATCCATTGCCCACACTCCTTTTTTGATGGTAATAGCCCTATTCTGTCTCAAAGACAGGTTTATTATGTAGTGTGCATGAGATATAATAAATTCATGATATTTAAAGGAGTTAAAGTCGCTTGAAATATATAGAATCAGCTAAAAACGCAAGTATTAAACAATGGAAAAAGCTGCATACAAAAAAAGAACGAACGAAAACGGGGCTATTTCTCGTTGAGGGGAAACATTTAGTAGAAGAAGCATTAAAGAGCGGGATTGTGAAGGAGTTAATGGTCACATCGCCTGACATGCTTCGGTCTGACATCAAGCCTGACATTGAGCTCTATGAACTGAGTGAAGAGGCTTTTTCTGCAATGACAGAAACCGAAACGCCTCAGCACATCGCAGCGATTTGTACACTTCCTGTATTTGAAGAAAAGAAGTATGAGCGAATTTTACTTTTAGATGCAGTGCAGGACCCGGGAAATTTGGGCACTCTGATTCGGACAGCAGATGCCGCTGGTCTGGATGCTGTGATCTTAGGGGATGGGACCGTCGATGCTTTTAACGGAAAAACGCTCCGTTCAGCTCAAGGCTCTCATTTCCATCTGCCCATCTTAAAGCAAACACTTCAACAGGCGATTCCAGCATTCAAAGAGCAGGGCATACCCGTGTACGGAAGTGCCTTAAAGGATGCGAAAGAGTATAGAAACATAGCGGCAGAAGGCCCGTTTGCGTTAATTGTTGGCAACGAGGGAGCAGGCATTGATCCAGAGATCCTTCAAATGACAGATCAGAATTTATATGTTCCGATGTATGGGCAAGCAGAATCATTAAATGTGGCTGTTGCAGCAGCGGTTCTTGTCTATCATTTGCGCGGATAGTGTTGCATGATGCACTGAATTTCACTATAATGAAACTAATATTTTAAAAACCATGATAGAGGAAGATTGTTTCAATGAGCGGCCTTATAGGGAGAATGCATCGTAGACTGAAAGTGCATTTAAGGGATGCTGAAACAGGAATTCACCTCTGGAGTTGTCACCGGGACCGCAAGCTTTGCGTAAAGGTGAACCGGATTCGTTTGATTCCGTTATTTCAATGAAGCTTATTCGCACATGTGTGCTTAACAAGGGTGGTACCGCGACCACAACTCGTCCCTTCTTTTTTGGAGGGGCGGGTTTTTTTATTGTCTTCAAACGATCAAACAGCCGTTTATCCAGGCGGTTTTGTATATCAAAAGGAGGATTACACTCATGCAAGAAACGTTAAAACAGCTTGAAACAGAGGCGATAGCGAAGGTAGAAGCAGCTAGCTCGCTCAAAGAGGTCAACGACATTCGTGTACAATATTTAGGGAAAAAAGGGCCGATTACAGAAGTCCTTCGCGGAATGGGCAAACTCTCCGCTGAAGAAAGACCAAAAATGGGTGCGCTCGCAAACGAAGTGAGAGAGCAGATTGCTAATGCCATTGCAGAAAAAAATGAACAACTGGAAGCAGAAGAAGTGAAGAAGAAACTGGCTTCTCAAACCATTGATGTCACATTACCAGCAAGTCCCATCAAAATGGGGGCAAGACATCCATTAACGATTGTTGTAGAAGATATTGAAGATTTATTTATTGGAATGGGCTATACCGTTGAGGAAGGTCCTGAGGTGGAAACGGATTACTATAACTTTGAAGCGTTAAATCTTCCAAAGGAGCATCCAGCACGTGATATGCAGGACAGCTTCTATATTACCGAAGATACACTCATGAGAACACAAACGTCACCAGTTCAAGCGCGTACACTTGAGAAATATAAAGGCCAAGGCCCTGTGAAGATCATCTGCCCTGGTAAGGTATATAGACGTGACAGCGATGACGCAACCCATTCACATCAATTCATGCAGATTGAAGGGCTTGTGGTAGATCACAATATTAGCATGAGTGATCTAAAAGGAACGCTAGAGACGGTCGCAAGAAAAATGTTTGGTGAAGATCGTGAAATTAGACTGCGTCCAAGCTTTTTCCCATTCACAGAACCATCAGTAGAAGTAGATGTGTCTTGCTTTAAATGCGGCGGGAAAGGCTGTTCTGTATGTAAAGGAACAGGCTGGATTGAGATTTTAGGTGCAGGAATGGTTCACCCAAATGTACTGAAAATGAGCGGATTTGATCCAGATACTTACCAAGGCTTTGCTTTTGGAATGGGCGTTGAACGTATTGCGATGCTGAAATACGGCATTGATGATATTCGCCATTTCTACACAAACGATATTAGATTCACAAAGCAATTCAAGCAGGACTAAGAGGAGGAAATCAACATGTTTGTTTCATATAAATGGTTAGAAGACTATGTCGATTTAGAAGGCATTCAGCCAGATGAATTAGCAGAAAAAATCACAAGAAGCGGTATTGAAGTGGAAGCCGTTGAATATAAAGGCGAAGGCATCAAAGGGGTTGTCGTTGGACATGTCATTGAGCGTGAACAGCACCCGAATGCAGATAAATTAAACAAATGTCTTGTTGATATTGGAGAAGACGCTCCTGTGCAAATTATTTGCGGGGCTCCGAATGTGGAGAAAGGACAGCATGTCGCAGTCGCAACAGTTGGAGCAGTTCTTCCAGGGAACTTTAAAATTAAAAAAGCAAAACTGCGCGGCGAAGAGTCTCATGGCATGATTTGTTCTCTGCAAGAATTAGGAGTAGAGAGTAAACTCGTACCAAAGGAATATGCAGAAGGCATCTTTGTCTTCCCCAATGACGTAAAACCAGGAGATGATGCACTTCAGGCGCTTCAATTAGATGATGCGGTACTTGAGCTTGGTTTAACGCCAAACCGCGCGGATGCCCTCAATATGCTAGGTGTGGCTTATGAAGTTGCAGCCATTTTAGGAAGAGATATCAAACTTCCTGATACAACACATGAATCTTCTTCGGAAAAAGCAGCAGACTATATTTCTGTGAAAATTGAAGATCAAGAAGCGAATCCACTTTATGCAGCGAAGATCATTAAAAATGTAAAGATTGGACCTGCACCGCTTTGGATGCAAACAAGATTGATGAATGCAGGCATCCGCCCAATCAACAACGTCGTGGATATTACGAATTTTGTGCTGCTTGAATACGGTCAGCCGCTTCATGCATTTGATTATGACCGCTTTGGTTCAAAGAAAGTGGTCGTACGTAAAGCGGCTGAAAACGAAATGATTCAAACACTGGATGATCAAGAACGCACCTTGTCATCAAAGCATCTTGTCATTACAAATGGTACGAAAGCGCACGCTGTAGCAGGTGTCATGGGCGGTCTTGAATCAGAGGTGCGTGATGAAACGACTACAATTCTTTTAGAAGCGGCATATTTTAACGGTCAAACAGTCCGTCAAGCATCTAGAGACTTAGGGCTTCGCAGCGAATCAAGCACACGATTTGAAAAAGGACTCGATCCGCAGCGTGTGAAATCGGCAGCAGAAAGAGCAGCGCAATTGATCAGCGTCTATGCAGGTGGTGAAGTGCTAAGTGGGACTGTGGAGGAAAACCACCTTGAAGCAAGTATGAATGTCATCCACGTATCCACTGAGCGTGTGAACAAGGTTCTTGGCATGAGCATTTCAAAAGAAGATATGATTCAGATTTTCAACAAACTGGGCTTTACAGTGGGTGAATCAAATGACATTCTCGTCGTGACGGTTCCTTCTCGCAGAATGGATATTACGATTGAAGAAGACCTCATTGAAGAAGTAGCGAGATTATACGGCTACGATAATATTCCGTCTACACTGCCTGCGACAGCTGGTACAGTTGGCGGTCTCACGCCATACCAAGTGAAGCGTAGAAAGGTGAGACGTTTCTTAGAGGGAGCAGGGCTATCTCAAGCGATCACATATTCATTGACGAATCAGCATAAGTCCACAGCCTTTGCATTGCATCCTGCTTATGAAACGAGACTTTCACTGCCAATGAGTGAGGAACGCAGTGTGCTAAGACAAAGTCTATTGCCAAACTTACTTGATTCTGTCGCGTATAACTTGGCAAGACAGGCTGATTCCTTTGGATTTTATGAAACGGGTTCTGTTTTCTTAGCAGAAGCTGAAGGTGCAAAACCGGTGGAGAAAGAGCATGTGGCTGGCGCGGTGACAGGCCTATGGCATAAAAATCTTTGGCAGGGCGAGAAAAAAGCCGTTGATTTTTATGTAGCGAAAGGAATTGCAGAAGGTCTGTTTGAAAAGCTTGGTGTATCAGAGCAAATCACATATGTTCAAGCAGAGCGTGAGGGTCTTCATCCAGGACGTACAGCAGATGTTCACTTAAATGGAAAAGTGATTGGCTTTGTTGCCGCACTTCATCCGGTTGTCGAAAAGGAATTAGATCTAAAAGAAACATATGTATTCGAATTTGATTTAACAGATGTGATGACGTCTGAAACAGAGGATATGAAATATACAGCGATTCCGAGATTCCCTGCTGTGACAAGAGATATTGCGCTTGTCGTAGATCAGCATATTTCAAGCGGACAGCTGGAGCGAGTCATCTATGAAGCAGGCGGCCGTTTACTGACAGACCTATCCGTCTTTGACGTGTATGAGGGGGAACATATGGAAGAAGGCAAGAAATCTGTTGCGTTCTCTCTCCAATATTTAAACCCGGAACAAACATTGACAGAGGAAGAAGTCACGGCTGTTCATACAAACGTATTGAAAGCATTAGAAGATACGTATCAAGCCGTCTTGCGCGGATAAAGAAAAGAGCTATGGCCTCATGGGGACTGACCTCATGGGCTATAGCTCTTTTTTGATTATAACCATTTTTTCGCTTTTTGAGTGTTGGCAAAATGCAGCTTTGTAAATTGGCGTAAAGCGTCTTCGCCGTGCAGCTTGATGAGCTTTGCAGCCGCCTTGTCAACATGAAGACCGGCTCCTTTTGGAATGTCAAAGCCCGCTGCTTTTGATAATTTGTCCATCTCAATTAAAAAGGCATACCTTGCGATGATGGAAGCCGCAGCAACTGACAAATGGATGCCTTCCGCTTTTGTACTAAAGTATGTACGCTCTCGGATGATCTTTTTTCCTGCAAGGTGCTTGAAATAAATACCGGGTTCTGCAAATTGGTCAATGAGAATAGCTTCTGGTTTTTTCCCATCCAGTTTCTCTAGCACAGAGGTGATCACTTGATTATGAAGAAGTGCCTTCATTTTCCCTTGGCTCATGCCCTTTTCCTGCATCGTATTGTACTTTTCATTACGGAGAACGAGAAGGCTGAACGGAATGGTTTTGATGAGATCTTTGGCAATATTGATAATCTGCGGATCCTTTAGTCCTTTTGAGTCTTTAACGCCAAGCTCTTTCATCAGAGCAAGCTGGCTGGAATCAACGTAGGCCGCACAGACCGTCATCGGTCCAAAATAATCACCTGTACCTACCTCATCTGAACCGATAACCGACATGGAAGCAATGCCAGACGGCGGGCTGTATTTTGTGACAGCAGGTGCTTTTTTACTTTTCGTATCAGCTGCTTTTATATGGCTGAACTGACTTGCTTCAGCTTCTGCCTTTTGTCCTTGGAACAGCACTTTTCCGGATTGATATGCTGTAATCGTACAGCCAGGAACCTTTGCTTGAAAGAGAGCGCCTGGCGGCAAAGTGTCAGTTAAATGTTGAGCATACAAGCTCTTCATCTTCTTAATGTCTTCTGATGTTGCTTTTAAGACGGATTGGGGCACAGTGGATAACTCCTTTTTACCTTGATATCATTGATTTCTAAAGTGTACCATAACAGGGAAGGGCTCGTCTTTCCATTCAATGTCTAAACATGTTATGATAGAGACTAGGATTCTCGTGGAATGGAGGAGAAACGTTGTCTGACGGCGGTAAAACGAAAACAACAGTTGAGATTTACGGACAGTCCTATACAATCATCGGTCAAGAAACAAAGATGCATATGCGACATGTTGCTTCAATTGTTGATGATAAAATGAGAGAAATAAATGAAAAAAACCCATACCTTGATATAAACAGATTAGCTGTACTGACAGCAGTCAATGTCGTCCACGACTACTTGAAATTAAAAGAGCAATACGAAAAACTAGAGGTTCAGCTTAAAGAAAAGGAATGAAATTACCGTGATCGATATCATCATTTTGTTTTTGCTTCTTATGGGAACGCTTGTCGGTCTAAAACGCGGGTTTATTCTTCAATTTATTAAATTGATTAGCTTTGTTGTTTCTATTTTAGTGGCTTCCATGTTTTATCAGTCACTTGCACCACAGCTTACGTGGATTCCAGCACCTAATTTCAGCGGTGGTCAAGCGCAGCTCGCTTTCTTTAGTGGGAATCTAGAAACAGCTTATTATAATACCATTGCGTTTATCATTCTGTTTATCTTGACCAAAATCCTGCTCGCCATTATTGGCGGATTGCTCACAACCATTGCAAGTATACCTGTGATTAAACAGGTTAACAAACTGCTTGGCGGTGTTTTAGGATTTCTCGAAACATATCTATTTGTGTTTATTCTATTGTTTGTCGCTGCACTACTTCCAGTGGATGCGCTGCAAACAATGATGAGCAAATCAATATTAGCAGATGTGATCGTAGGCAACACCCCTTATCTGTCCAGTCTTGTCAAAGACTTATGGACGACGTATGGAGTTTAAAAACTTCTCCTTTCTTGGAGAAGTTTTTTCTCATTCCATGACAGAAAGTTGTAGGATGAAGGAAAAGTTTGTATATTTATAAAGGAAGATGCCAAAGCGGCTGGAGGTTAAGAGATGAATAAAAAAGATATTATCAAACTTCTTGAAACAATTGCAGTATATATGGAGCTAAAAGGAGATAATCCTTTTAAAATATCTGCCTTTCGTAAAGCAGCAGCGGCACTTGAACAAGATGACCGCAGCCTTTCTCAAATAGATGATCTATTAGCATTACCCGGCATTGGGAAAGGGACCTTTGCTGTCATCACAGAGTATATCGAAAAAGGACAATCAGAAACACTCGAACAATTAAAAAAGGAAGTGCCTGAAGGACTTGTCCCGCTCTTAAAATTGCCAGGATTAGGCGGGAAGAAAATTGCTAAGCTTTACCAAGAACTTGGTGTAAGCGATGCACAGTCTTTAAAAGAAGCGTGTGAAGCTGAGAAAGTTCAAGCGCTCGCTGGCTTCGGCAAAAAAACAGAGGAAAAAATTCTTACAGCCCTTGAGGAAGCGGGAAAGCAGCCTGAACGACTGCCAATTGGCTTTGCATTAGATGTCGCAGAGCGAATTGACCATGCGCTGGAACATATGGAGGGGATCATCCGTTTTTCAAGAGCTGGCAGTTTAAGACGTGCACGTGAAACGGTCAAAGATTTAGATTATATCATTGCAACAGATCACACAGAACAGGTCAGAGAGCAGCTCGTTGCACTTGATGATGTAAAAGACATCATTGCAAGTGGTGATACGAAGGTATCTGTGAATCTTACGCTTGATTTTGAGATCAGTGTGGACTTCCGTCTTGTGACAACAGAGCAATTTGCTACAACGCTGCATCATTTCACTGGCTCAAAAGATCATAATATTAGAATGCGGCAGCTTGCGAAGGAACGCGGAGAGCGTATTAGCGAATATGGTGTTGAAACGATTGAAACAGGTGAAGTGAAAACATTCGAAGACGAAAGCGCTTTTTACGCCCATTTTCAACTTCCGCTCATTCCGCCAGAAATTCGTGAAACCGGAGCAGAGATTGATACGTATAAAGAAAGTATGCAATTTGTAGAATTGAAAGATATCAAAGGCGACCTTCATATGCACTCGACATGGAGTGACGGAGCATTCTCTATTCGTGAAATGGCAGAGGCATGTATCGCTAAAGGCTACGAATACATGGCTATAACGGATCACTCGCAATACTTAAAAGTCGCAAACGGTTTAACAAAAGAACGGCTGCGTCTGCAAGCAAAAGAAATTGACAAGCTCAACCAGGAATTCGAGCATTTTCACATTTTCAAAGGAGTCGAGATGGATATTTTGCCGGATGGATCGTTAGATTATGATGATGACTTTTTAGCAGACATGGATTTTGTGATTGCCTCTATCCATTCTAGCTTTTCTCAGCCGGAGGAAGTCATTATGAAGCGCCTTGAAAATGCCCTGCAAAATCAGCATGTGGATTTAATTGCACATCCAACAGGACGTTTGATCGAGAGACGAGACGGCTATGCCTTAAATATTGATCAGCTCATAGAGCTTGCGAAGAAAACGGGCACTGCACTAGAGCTCAACAGCAACCCGTCAAGACTTGACTTGAAAACAGAGCATTTAATGAAAGCAAACGAAGCGGGAGTGAACATCATGATCAACACAGATGCGCACAACATCGCCATGCTGGATCATATGGAAGTCGGTGTAACAGCTGCAAGAAAAGGCTGGACACCAAAAGCAAATGTCGTGAATACTTTTTCTCTTAACGAGATGAAAAAGTTTTTAACGCGTGACAGGTAGTCGTTAGGAGGCTGTACAATGCTGCAACAAAAAGTGTTAGCATCATTAGAATTTCATAAAGTAAAAGATAAAGTCATGTCCTATACCGCATCCACTTTAGGAAAAGAAAGAGCGCAGGATTTAACGCCGCTCACGGATATAGACACCATTCAGCATTTGCTGGAAGAGGTAGCAGAAGCACAAGATGTGATCCGTTTAAAGGGGTCTGCGCCGTTTGGCGGGTTAACGGATATTAGACGCGCGGTCAAACGGGCAGAAATCGGCAGTACATTAAACCCTTCTGAGCTGATGGAAATTGCAGGACTATTGTATGCTGTGAAGAATATGAAGCACTTTCTCACGTCCATGTATGAAGATGGTGTAGACATACCACGCCTTCATACATATGCAGAAACGCTTATTTTACTTCCTGAAGTCAGAAAAGAAATCGAGAGCTGTATTGGTGATAATGGAGAAGTACTTGATCATGCAACCCCTGCACTTCGTTCGTTACGCATCCAATTACGCTCACTAGAATCAAAAGTACGTGATAAATTAGAATCGATGATTCGTTCACAATCTGCTTCAAAAATGCTTTCAGACACGATTGTGACCATTCGTAATGATCGTTTTGTTATTCCGGTGAAACAAGAGTACCGCTCGAACTACGGTGGGATTGTTCACGATCAGTCTTCTTCCGGGGCAACACTTTTTATTGAGCCTCAAGTGGTCGTGGATCTAAATAACACCTTGCAGCAAACTCGTTTAAAAGAAAAGCAAGAAGTCGAAAAGATCCTGCAAATGCTGACAGAGAGCGTGTCAGAGCATATTCATGAACTGCTTCATAATGTAAAGGAACTTCAGACGTTAGACTTTATCTTTGCCAAAGCCAAATATGCAAAGGCAGAAAAAGCAACAAAGCCTTCTGTAAACGATCAAGGAGAAATTTATTTAAAACGAGCAAGACATCCCCTGTTGCCTCGGGATCAGGTCGTGGCAAATGACATTGAGCTTGGTAAGGATTTTTCAACGATCGTGATCACTGGACCAAATACAGGTGGTAAGACAGTCACCTTAAAAACACTTGGGCTGCTGACACTCATGACACAGGCGGGCCTTCATATTCCAGTTGAAGAAGGATCAGAAGTGGCTGTATTCGACCAAGTCTTTGCTGATATTGGAGACGAACAGTCCATTGAACAAAGCTTGAGTACGTTCTCATCACATATGGTCAATATTGTGGATATCTTAAAGCATCTAACCTCGGATTCACTTGTGTTATTTGATGAATTAGGGGCAGGCACAGACCCTGCTGAAGGTGCAGCACTTGCGATGAGCATCTTAGATGAAGTTCATCAAACAAATGCACGCGTCATCGCAACGACTCATTATCCTGAGCTGAAGGCATATGGGTATAACCGAGAAGGTGTCACAAATGCGAGCGTCGAGTTTGATATTGAAACCCTATCACCAACGTACCGTTTGCTCATCGGTGTGCCGGGACGAAGTAATGCGTTTGAAATTTCCAAACGTCTTGGTTTGCCTGACCATCTGATTGACCGGGCAAAAGCGGACATGCATGCAGAGCATAATGAAGTAGACCAAATGATTGCTTCATTAGAAGACAGTAAGAAACAAGCGGAAGAAGAACTGCATGAGACAGAAGCCTATCGAAAAGAAGCAGAGAAGCTACATAAGGAACTGCAAAGACAAATTCTTGAATGGAATGAGCAAAGAGACAAGCTGCTTGAAGAGGCCGAACGAAAAGCGAAAGAAAAAATCGAACAAGCAGCCAAAGAAGCAGAAGACATCATTCAAGAGCTGCGGTCCATTAAAAGTGAGCATCGCTCGTTCAAAGAACATGAACTCATCGATGCGAGAAAGCGTCTTGAAGAAGCTGTCCCTGAGTTTGACCGGAAGAAAAAACCAGAGCCAGCGAAAAAAGCAGAAAGACAACTAAAACCAGGCGATGAAGTCAAAGTGCTCACATTCGGACAAAAAGGAACGCTGCTCGAACAAACAGGTGACAAAGAATGGAGTGTCCAAATGGGCATTCTGAAAATGAAAGTAAAAGAAAAAGACATGGAATTTATCAAATCAGCACCCGAATTTAAACAAGAGAAAGCCATTACAGCGGTCAAAGGGAAAGATTATCATGTATCGCTTGAGCTTGATTTAAGAGGAGAGCGTTATGAGAATGCCTTAAGCAGGGTCGAGAAATATTTAGATGATGCTGTATTAGCTGGCTATCCGCGCGTGTCGATTATTCATGGAAAAGGAACTGGCGCCCTAAGAAAAGGGGTCCAGGAATTATTAAAGCAGCACAGAAGTGTGAAAAATGCTCGTTTTGGCGAACAAGGCGAGGGAGGATCAGGTGTCACCATCGTCGAATTAAAGTAAAAAGGAGAAAACGCATGAAAGCCTTTTGGGAAAATGAACTTGTGGAAATCGCCGCCTATTACAGCGTGGCCGTCCTATGTCTTGTCTTATTTCTAACCATTTTTGAACTCGTGACCTCCTATAAAAACTGGGAAGAGATCCAGCGTGGGAACTTAGCGGTTGCCATGGCAACCGGCGGGAAGATCTTTGGGATTGCGAATGTGTTTCAGCATTCCATCGCACAGCACAACTCCCTTCTTCAAATGGTTGGATGGGGCGTATACGGCTTTGTGATGCTGCTTGTCAGCTATTTCATTTTTGAATTTTTAACACCAAGATTTAAAGTAGATAAAGAGATTGAGAATGATAATAGAGCAGTTGGGTTTATTTCACTCATTATTTCAGTTGGGCTGTCTTACGTAGTAGCAGCCGGCATTTAAGGAGACGACATGGAAAAGCTAGCAAAAGTATTAATTGTAGTTGCCTGCACTTTTGCGGTCATTGGCGCCGTTTACATGTTCCTGTGAAATGAAGAATACAATGTTAGAAAGCTGTCAGGGAACCCCTTGACAGCTTTTATCTCATTAAAGGCGGCGAATCATGATGAAGCAAATTCTACAAAAAGACGAACTGATGAAGCGAATTGATACTTGTCTCCAAAAAACATCACTTCCCCGAGACATATATGAACCGTATATCGCACGTCCATTTCAAACGACTGGTTTTTTTGATGATTTGAGTCCATATATTCAGATTGATCGAAATGACTATATCCTCATTCAATATGAACGAGGAGTGCAAGTGCTTCATAAAAGAACAACAGAGGCGGATGAAGTCATTTATTGGGTTTAGAAGACACCATCTTTCTCACTGTTTACATAGACATGCTGAAGCAGTATCAAGTCGACAACATCCATACACATTTACCTCATGACCCTAGTATCCATAAACAGATCGTGGAAAGAGTCAATGAGGCGTTCCGTGCGGTTGGGGGATTATATGAGAAGTGGCATCACGAAGGAAAAAGAGCATCTATAGAAGCACAGGCGAAAAAATGAAGGTGTGCAATTTTGAACCAAGCTCTATTTGAAAAAAGGAAACTGCCATAAGGAAAAGTTTGCTATAATAAAATAGTACGAAAGTTCAGGAAGGAGGGTTTTTATGCAGTCAGATAAACGTTGGCTTCTGCATTACCCGAATCAAATTCCCCACGAACTCACCATCCCAAATGAAACGTTACAATCTTACTTATTCAGCTCCGCAGAGGCAGCACCTGAGCATACAGCCATTCATTTTTTAGGAAAAAACATCACCTATGAACAGTTACAAGAAGAGGCACTTAAACTAGCCAATCACCTGATGAAAATTGGCGTAAAAAAAGGCGACCGAGTGGCTATTATGCTGCCAAACTGCCCTCAATCGGTTATTTCTTATTATGCTGTTTTGATAGCAGGCGGCATTGTTGTTCAAACGAACCCGCTTTATACAGAGAAAGAACTCGAGTATCAAATGGAGGACAGTGGCTCTAAAGTGCTGATCACACTCGATCTTTTGTATCCAAAGGCCTATAAAATGAAAGCGCTGACAAGTATGGAGCACTTAATCATCACCAAACTACAAGATTATTTGCCATTTCCGAAAAACATTCTTTTCCCCATTGTCCAAAGAAGAAAAAACAAAATGGTCATCCAAGTCGAGAAAAGTGATACCATTCATCACTTCTCGCAGGTGATGAAAGAGTCGTCAGGAGAACAGATTCCACAGCAGGCCTTTCAACCGAAAGAGGATGTCGCTGTTTTGCAGTATACAGGGGGAACGACCGGTTTACCGAAAGGGGTCATGCTCACGCATGAAAATATTTTAGCCAATACAGAAATGTGTGCATCCTGGATGTATAAAACGAACGGGGGAAAAGAACGGATTCTTGGCATTATTCCGTTTTTTCATGTGTACGGAATGACCACTGTGTTGAACCTTGCAGTCAAAGAAGGTCATCAAATGATTCTTCTTCCTCGTTTTGACGTGGCTGACACTCTCAAAACCATTGAAAAACAGAGGCCAACGTTGTTTCCAGGAGCACCAACGATGTATATCGCCCTGCTGCATCACCCGAATATTGAAAAGTATGACCTGTCGTCCATTACGGCTTGTTTAAGCGGCTCTGCGGCTCTTCCTGTTGAAGTCAAACAAAGCTTTGAAAAATTAACAGGAGGACGTTTAGTGGAGGGATATGGTCTTTCAGAAACCTCACCAGTTACCCATGCCAATTTCTTATGGGGAGCGAACAAAACTGGCAGTATTGGCTGTCCTTGGCCCAATACAGATGCCGGCATTTATTGCGATGAAACTGGGGGACTCAAAGAGCCATATGAGCATGGTGAAATTATTGTCAAAGGGCCGCAAATTATGAAAGGGTACTGGAATCAGCCAGAAGAGACAGCGGCTGTGTTAAAGGACGGGTGGTTTTTCACCGGAGATATTGGATATATGGATGAAGACGGTTTCTTCTATATAGTAGACCGGAAAAAAGATGTCATCATTGCGAGCGGCTATAATATTTATCCAAGAGAGGTCGAGGAAGCCCTTTATGAGCATGAGCTTGTACAAGAAGTCGTCGTTGCAGGTATTCCAGATCCGTACAGGGGAGAAACAGTGAAAGCATTTGTTGTCCCAAAAAAGGATGCCTATTTAACTGAGGATGAGCTCGATCGTTTTGTCCGAACGAGAATTGCTTCATTTAAAGTGCCGCGTGTCTATGAATTTAAAGAGTCACTGCCTAAAACGGCCGTAGGGAAAATCTTGCGCAGAGTGTTGATTGAAGAAGAAAAAAGAAAGCAATCATCTTCTTTTGAAGCGCCAGTTGACCAATTTAAAAAATAACCTGCATCATCCGGTCCAGCGGCCGGATGATTTGAATTGTGACTGTCTGCTCTGGTATGCTAAAGGTTGAAAAGAAAGAAGAAGAGCACTTGACAAATCACTCGTTTCTTTTTAACATGAAGTTATGAATGAATGCTCATTCAATTTAGAAAGGGACGAAGCACATTGAAGCAGAAAAGACCGAAGTACATGCAAATTATTGATGCAGCAGTTGTGGTGATTGCAGAGAACGGCTATCATCAATCACAAGTTTCAAAGATTGCCAAACAAGCAGGGGTAGCAGACGGAACGATTTATCTCTATTTCAAAAACAAAGAGGATATTCTGATCTCATTATTCAAAGAAAAAATGGGACAATTCATCGAACGGATGGAAACAGATATTCAAAAGAAACCGTCTGCCAAAGAAAAACTTCTTCTGCTGATTCAGGAGCACTTTCGCCTGCTTTCGCAAGATCATCATTTGGCTCTTGTGACACAGCTTGAACTCAGGCAGTCAAACCTTGAGCTGCGGCAAAAAATCAATGAGGTGCTGAAAGGGTATTTAAATATGCTCGAGACGATTTTAACAGAGGGAAAGAAAACAGGAGAATTCAGACAAGATTTGGATGTTCGCTTAGCGAGACAAATGGTATTTGGGACGATTGATGAAACCGCTACAACATGGGTCATGAATGATCAAAAGTATGATCTGACTGCACTTGCAGAAAACGTACATGATCTTCTTTTAAACGGAATACATCAATCTTAAAGACAATTGAAAAAGGATGATTGACATGGAAAAGATACTCAGCTTACATCAAGAAGAACAAATAGCGCTCATCACGATTCAACATCCACCTGCAAACGCCTTATCTTCTCAGCTTCTCACTGAGCTCAATGATATGTTTGACCAGCTCGAACAAAACGAAGAAGTGAGAGCCATTGTGATCCACGGAGAAGGCAGGTTCTTTTCAGCAGGTGCTGATATTAAAGAATTTACGACCTTACAGAAAGAGTCAGATTATGCGAGTCTTGCAGACAGAGGACAGCAAGTCTTTGAACGAATTGAGCAATGTCCAAAACCAGTCATTGCCTCTATTCACGGAGCAGCACTAGGCGGAGGTCTTGAGCTGGCGATGTCATGTGATATTCGAATTGCAACAAAAGAGGCGAAGCTTGGGCTGCCGGAACTAAACCTCGGCATCATTCCAGGATTCGGCGGCACGCAGCGCCTGCCTCGCTATGTTGGGTCTGCTAAAGCACTTGAAATGATGGGAACAGCTGAGCCGATTACAGGAAAAGAGGCACTTGCCTGCGGGCTTGTTTCAAAGCTTGCAGAAACAGAGGAAGAAGCGCTGGATACAGCCAAAACACTTGCGATGAAATTTGCAGCGAAAAGCCCTAAAACGCTCGAGTATGTGCTTGAGTTATTGAATGCGGCAAAAGTGTACTCATATGATGGCGGAATGAAGCTGGAAGCCAAAAAGTTTGGTGAGGTATTCCAATCAAATGACGCCAAAGAAGGCATCCAAGCCTTTATCGAAAAGCGCAAACCGAACTTTAAAGGGGAATAAGGGATTAGTACGACACAAGGGGGAGAAATGAATGAATATATTTGTTTTGATGAAGCGTACGTTTGACACGGAAGAGAAGATTTCCATTCAGTCTGGTGCAATTCAAGAAGATGGGGCAGAATTCATTATTAATCCTTATGACGAGTATGCAATAGAAGAAGCGATTCAGCTTCGGGATGAGCACGGAGGAGAAGTGACCGTTGTCACAGTGAGCAGCGAGGATGCGGAGAAACAGCTGAGAACAGCGCTTGCTATGGGCTGCGATCAGGCCGTTTTGTTAAATGTTGAAGATGACTTGGAAGAGTGGGATCAATATTCAGCTTCTACCATTCTATATCACTATTTCAAGGAGAAAGATGCTTCCTTGATCTTAGCAGGAAATGTGGCGATTGACGGCGGGTCTGGACAGGTTGCCCCGCGCCTTGCTGAATTACTTGGGTTTTCATATGTCACAACGATTACAAGCATTCAAATTGATGGTGATTCCGCTTCAATTGAACGAGATGCAGAGGGTGACGTGGAAGTGATTTCCGCCCAGCTCCCGCTTGTTGTCACAGCGCAGCAAGGTCTTAATGAGCCTCGTTATCCATCATTACCAGGCATTATGAAGGCAAAGAAAAAGCCTCTAGAAGAATTGGAACTAGATGATTTAGATCTCGATGAAGACGATGTGCCATATAAAATCAAAACAATTGAACGTTTCTTACCGGAGAAAAAAGAGGGTGGCAAGGTGCTGAGCGGTGAGCTTCAGGATCAAGTCAAAGAACTGACAGATCTACTAAGAAATGAAGCAAAAGTCATCTAAACATCCACTTTACGATATCACGAGAACAAGGGGGAGCTTGAAAGATGAGTAAAAAAGTTGTTGTACTTGGAGAAAGTCGTGACGGTAAATTAAGAAATGTGACATTTGAAGCGATTGCTGCCGCTCATCAAGTGGCTGATGGCGGTGAGGTCATTGGCGTATTAATAGGGGATCAAGTCAAAGAACAAGCCGATGAACTGCTTTACTATGGAGCGGATCATGTCATGATAGTGGAACATCCGCACCTTTCATATTATACGTCAGATGGTTTTGCGCAGGCGCTTCAAGCCATATTAGATCAAGTCAATCCGGATGCAGTGCTCTTTGGCCATACGTCTATCGGAAAAGACTTGTCACCCAAAATAGCAGCACGCCTGCAGACAGGCTTGATTTCAGATGCGATCGATGTCAGCGTTACCGGAGAACATCTCGTTTTCACTAGACCGATTTACTCTGGAAAAGCCTTCGAAAAAGTCATCTCGACGGATCGCCTACTTTTGGCGACCATTCGGCCAAACAACGTGGCACCGCTGGAGCGAGATGCGTCACGAGGCGGAGAAGTCACTCCAGTTTCTGTCGATATTCAGAACCTGCGAACGATCGTGAAGGAAGTCATTAAAAAAACGTCAGAAGGTGTAGACTTATCCGAAGCAAAAGTTATTGTCGCTGGAGGGCGGGGGGTCAAGAGCAAAGAAGGTTTTGAACCGCTGAAAGAACTCGCCCAAACGCTAGGCGCAGCAGTCGGTGCCTCGCGTGGAGCTTGCGATGCAGACTACTGTGATTATGCCCTGCAAATTGGTCAAACCGGTAAGGTCGTCACACCTGACCTTTATATTGCCTGCGGGATTTCAGGCGCGATTCAGCATTTAGCCGGAATGTCTAACAGTAAAGTCATTGTGGCGATTAACAAAGATCCAGAAGCTGAAATCTTCAAAATCGCCGATTACGGAATTGTTGGTGACTTGTTCGAAGTGGTTCCACTTTTGAATGAAGAGTTAAAAAAGATGAATATCCACTCGTAACGCTCATACACTCAGAATGCCTAGGTATTCTGGGTTTTTTTGTATGTCATTATGAGACAAAGGGGCGGATGACAAGTGAAGGGTACAGTAAAAGTCAATGACGTGATCGGACGCATTTCTAAACACATTTATGGACACTTTCAAGAGCACTTAGGAAGAGGAATTTATGACGGGATTTGGGTAGGAGAAGACTCATCAATTGACCATATTGAAGGAATTCGAACCGATGTGCTAAAGGCGCTTCAAGCATTACATATCCCGGTGCTTAGGTGGCCGGGCGGCTGTTTTGCAGACGAGTATCATTGGGCAAATGGCGTTGGCGATCTGAGTGAACGAAAGCCGATGGTGAACACTCATTGGGGAGGTACCATTGAATCAAATGCGTTTGGCACACATGAATTTATGCGATTGTGTGAGTTACTTGAATGTGAGCCTTATATTTGCGGCAATGTTGGAAGCGGGTCTGTTCAAGAATTAGCGGAATGGGTAGAATACATCACATTTCCTAAGGGGACACCTATGTCCGATTGGCGCATTCAAAATGGAAAACAAAAACCTTGGAAGCTGACTTATGTTGGCGTAGGCAATGAAAGCTGGGGCTGCGGCGGGAATATGACACCTGAATACTATGCAGACCTATATAAACGCTATCAAACGTATGTGAGAGAGTTTGCTGGTAACCGTATTTATAAAATAGCTTGTGGAGCGAATTCAAATGATGTGAATTGGACAAAAGTATTAATGGAACGGGCTGCACCATGGATGGATGGGCTCAGTTTGCATTACTATACCGTTCCTGGTACATGGGAGAAGAAAGGGTCTGCGACTGATTTTGATGAGGATGAATGGTTTACAACGTTGAAAAAGGCCTATGAGATGGAGCAGCTTGTCATGGATCATGGAAAGATCATGGATCGTTATGATCCAGACAAGCGAATCGGGATGATTATTGATGAATGGGGGACATGGTATGACCCAGAGCCAGGGACCAATCCAGGGTTTTTATATCAGCAAAACACACTGAGAGACGCCCTTGTCTGTGCCCTGCATTTTCATATATTCCACCGTCATTGCCAGCGGATTCACATGGCGAATATTGCCCAGACGGTCAATGTCCTGCAAGCGATGGTGTTAACGAAGGACGAAAAGATGATCCTGACCCCTACCTATCATGTATTTCATATGTTTCAAGTGCATCAGGAGGAAGAAGCACTTGAAGTGGAGTTTGATTCACCGCCGTATGAACGCCGAGGTGAAAAAATTCCTCAGGTCAGCGTGTCAGCCTCACGTTCCTCTGACAAGATGCATATTAGTTTCTGTCACCTGAACCCTTATGAAAAAGCAGAGGTATCCCTTGCAATAGATGGGATTGATCCACAAACGACTGCCACTGGCCGCGTGCTGACAGCTGAACGGATGAATGCGCACAATACATTCGATGATCCTCATTCCATTCAGCCTGCGAACTTCGAGAAATTTGCTGTAAAGCCCGGCGAATTAACCATAGATCTCCCGCCTATGTCGGTTGTCATGATGACTGTCGATCTGACTTGATTGCATATTTTGATGTTTGATGAGAAGAATGTTGGGGCATCATACATTGTAAATGAAGCGGAAAGGGAGTTATGTCATATGCTTAGAACCATTCTGATGATCATCGGTGCGATTGTTGTTATTGGTGCGATTATACGGTTTGTTTTTTAATTCATTTCATAAAAAATGATTCGTAAGCATTTCATTCGCAAGTCACATTGGTAGATGCTATACTAAAAAGCATAATTTACATTGGAGGAATGAATAATGGCAATCGTAAAAGCTACTGACGCAACATTTTCACAAGAAACGGCAGAAGGTGTTGTTCTTGCAGACTTTTGGGCACCATGGTGCGGACCTTGTAAAATGATTGCTCCAGTTCTTGAAGAACTTGATCAAGAAATGGGCGATAAAATGAAAATTGTAAAAATTGATGTAGACGATAACCAAGAAACTGCTGGTAAATACGGCGTGATGAGTATCCCAACACTTCTTGTTTTAAAAGACGGTGAAGTCGTAGAAACGTCTGTTGGTTTCAAACCAAAAGAAGCACTAGCTGAGCTTGTCAACAAACATCTATAAACACAACCATGCCATTGCGGTATGACCACTGAAGCGGTTCTCGTATAGACGAGAGCCGCTTTTCTTTCAATATGGTATAAAACAAATGTTCGTGATACACTAGAAGGAGTGAAAGAGGAAAACAAGGACGGATGAAAATATGAACAAACTGATCAAAGAAAAGCTGTCAGTCCTGCCTGATCGACCAGGCTGTTACTTAATGAAAGATAGACAAAATACGGTCATCTACGTGGGGAAGGCAAAGGTATTAAAAAATAGAGTGCGCTCTTATTTCACTGGATCTCATGATGCCAAAACGCAGCGGCTTGTCAGTGAAATTGCGGACTTTGAATACATTGTGACCTCATCTAACATTGAGGCACTGATTTTAGAGCTGAATTTAATTAAAAAGTATGACCCAAAATACAATGTTATGCTCAAGGATGATAAGACGTATCCTTTTATTAAAATTACGAATGAACGGCATCCTAAGCTGATCGTCACCCGCAATGTGAAAAAGGATAAAGGGAGATACTTCGGTCCATACCCTAACGTACAAGCAGCAAGAGAAACCAAAAAGCTGCTTGACCGCTTATATCCTCTAAGAAAATGTGCGACACTCCCTGATCGTGTCTGTCTTTATTATCATCTTGGACAATGTCTCGCACCATGTGTGTATGACATTTCTGAAGAAACGAATAAACAGCTCGTGGATGAAATCACCAGGTTTCTTAATGGAGGGCACCAGCAAATCAAGAAAGAACTAACCGAAAAGATGCAGGAAGCGTCCGAACAATTAGAGTTTGAGCGGGCAAAAGAACTGAGAGATCAAATCGCTTACATCGACTCAACAATGGAAAAGCAGAAAATGACGATGAGTGACTTATCAGATCGAGATGTATTTGCCTATGCCTATGATAAGGGCTGGATGTGTGTCCAAGTCTTCTTCATCAGACAGGGGAAATTGATTGAACGTGATGTCAGCTTGTTCCCTATGTATCAAGACCCCGAGGAAGAATTCCTTACATTTTTAGGGCAATTTTATGAAAAAAACAACCACTTCCTGCCGAAAGAAATTTTGGTGCCAGACAGCGTAGATCAAGAGATGATCGAGCAGTTGCTTGAGACGAACGTTCACCAGCCGAAAAAAGGAAAGAAAAAGGATTTACTTTTACTTGCACACCAAAACGCCAAAATCGCCCTGAAAGAAAAATTCTCGCTCATTGAGCGCGATGAAGAACGGACAATTGGAGCGGTGAAGCAGCTCGGGGACGCACTTAATATTTATATGCCATACCGGATCGAGGCATTTGATAACTCAAATATTCAAGGAGCAGATCCTGTTTCCGCCATGGTTGTCTTTCAGGACGGGAAGCCATATAAAAAGGAATACCGGAAATATAAAATCAAAACTGTCGCAGGACCAGATGATTATGCATCCATGCGTGAAGTTATCAGAAGACGATATACACGCGTGTTAAAAGATGAGCTGCCGCTGCCAGATTTAATTTTAATTGACGGAGGAAAAGGACAGATCAACGCAGCCATAGACGTGCTCGAAAATGAATTGAATCTGTCTGTTCCAGTGGCAGGTCTTGTGAAAGATGAAAAACATCGGACATCGAATCTCATGATGGGTGATACACTTGAAATTGTTGCGCTAGAGCGTAACAGTCAGGCCTTTTATTTATTGCAGCGTATTCAAGATGAAGTGCACCGGTTTGCCATTAGCTTTCACCGGCAGCTGCGCGGAAAAAATGCATTCCAGTCTATTTTAGATGATGTACCAGGTATTGGAGAAAAGCGAAAAAAACAGCTCCTCAAACATTTTGGCTCTGTGAAAAAGATGAAAGAAGCCTCTGTCCAAGATTTTCAGGAGGCTGGCATTCCGAAACAAACGGCCGAACTTTTAATGGAGGCATTAAAAAAATAGATTGTACTTTTTCCAAAAGTCTGTTAAGATGTGACTAATTTAATAAATGAGCGTGTTGTTTGTTGAAGATAGAGGTGCGAACTTCAAGAGTAGGCCTTCAGAGATCGATGGGATCTAGGAAGAGGGCTGAAAGGGGAGCGTCGCCGAAGTGAATAAAATCCACTCATTTTATTCGCTGGCTGTACATTGAAGAAATGTAGGGCTGTCAAGAATTTATTTCTTGGAGGGCTATCTCATTGTTTGCATCTTTTAATGATGATTTCAAAGCAATGGGAGATTTGTTCTCTCATTGCTTTTTTTATTTGCAGTGAGTGGGCAGTCTCCAAAGCCGCTTCTTGCTCTTCTCTCACACGTGATCTTTTGAAAAAGGGTGGTAGACATGGGACTAATTGTACAAAAATTTGGCGGAACATCTGTTGGATCGACAGAAAAAATTCGCAAAGCCGCAGAGAGAGTCATCGCTGAACGTAAGGCAGGTCATGATGTGGTCGTGGTTGTGTCGGCGATGGGAAAATCAACGGATGTTCTAGTAGACCTTGCCAAAGAACTCACAGATGATCCAAGCAAGAGAGAAATGGATATGCTGCTAACAACTGGGGAGCAAGTGACCATTTCATTATTGGCGATGGCGCTGCAAGCAAAAGGCTATGATGCCATTTCCTTTACAGGCTGGCAGGCTGGTATGAAAACAGAGCAGGTGCACGGAAATGCAAGAATCGTGGACATCGATGAATCAAGAATCAAAGAGGAACTAAGTGCTGGGAAAGTCGTTGTTGTAGCAGGCTTCCAAGGAATTGCAGATGACCTACATATCACAACACTTGGACGCGGGGGATCAGATACGACGGCTGTGGCACTTGCTGCTGCATTAAAAGCAGACAAATGTGATATATACACGGACGTACCAGGTGTGTTTACGACAGATCCGCGTTATGTACCGTCCGCGCGAAAACTTGCGGGTATTTCATACGATGAGATGCTCGAGCTGGCCAATTTAGGGGCAGGCGTCTTGCATCCGAGAGCCGTTGAGTTTGCGAAAAATTATCAAGTCCCACTAGAAGTCCGTTCTAGTATTGTAAATGAATCGGGTACGTTAATTGAGGAGGAATCATCCATGGAACAAAATTTAGTCGTAAGAGGAATTGCATTTGAAGATCAGATGACACGCGTGACGGTGTGCGGCCTTTCAAGCGGTTTAACAACATTATCGACCATTTTTACGACGCTTGCTAAGCAAAATATCAATGTTGATATCATCATTCAGTCCGTCACAAGCACAAATCAGACTTCCATCTCTTTCTCTGTGAAAACGGATGATTTGTCCAAAGCAGTTGAAGTACTAGAAGAATATAAAGGGGCGCTTGGCTATGAGCAGATTGAGACAGAAAGCAAATTAGCCAAAGTATCCATCGTTGGGTCTGGTATGGTCTCAAATCCAGGTGTAGCTGCTGAAATGTTCGCTGTGTTAGCTGAAAAAGATATACAAGTGAAAATGGTCAGTACGTCTGAAATCAAAGTTTCCACAGTGGTTGGCCGTGATGATATGGTCAAAGCGGTGGAAGCCCTGCATGATGCATTTGAATTATCGAAAGTGAGCGCAGCTGCTCATTCTTAAAAAATAAAAAGAGGTGTATCTCATGAAAGAGTGCACCTCTTTTTTATATTTGAATCGGCCGCATATTAAAAGGAACACACGTGCATAAACCCATTCACTAAGTATGCTATGATAGAAGAAGGCATATAAAAAAGGCGTGACGCGAAGTCCTCGCCTTTCATAAGCAGTGTTAGCTAGGGTCTCTTAAATCCCATTTAACGGTTAAAATGACTTTATCAGCACGCTTTTTCACTTGCTCATAGGATTCAGCAACGTGCTCATTGAGAAGCTGAATCTGTTCAGCAATAAAACCGGCCTCCATTTGAAAGCATGGCTCTTTTTGATAGGTGAGTCGATTCGATACAAGTGGACCTTCGAGCTCAAACTCAATTTCCTGTTTTTTAGAATGGACCATCGTGAGAGTCCCCCATCCGGCATCATGGAAAAATTCGGGGATATTCTCCCATGACTCTTGAGGAAATTTACGAGCAAGCAGCTTACCCGCAAAATACATCATAGATGAATGATCCTGACCAAGAATGTCAGGCAGCAGAACTTCGCGTATCAGCTCGTAGGCAAATCCATTGACTTCAATCTCTTTTAGCTGTTCTAAGTTAGATTCAAATTTATTCATTGTACGGCTCCCCTCTTTCAACAATTTATTATAGCTTATGTGGGCATATGATGACAGAGTTTTCCCTGAAGTCTAAGAAATTCTTATTGTAGTAAAACGAATTTTGATTTAAAACTTTTAAATTTCGGAAAATTTTAATTTATGTACGCGGTTTCTTGACGCTTTTTTGACATAGGAGTAAAATGAAATTGTCAATAAATTTGAATAAAGTGCTTACATTTGAAAGAAGCGGGGGTAAGACAATTTTCAAGCAATTGCACTTTTTTTACTAGGGGGTAAAGTAATGTCGGGGAACAAAGAATTTTTTTATCGGAGATTGCATTCTTTGCTTGGCGTCATTCCGGTCGGTCTATTTTTAGTACAGCACTTAGTGATTAACCACTTTGCGACAAATGGACCAGAGGCGTTTAACAAAGCTGCACACTTTATGGAACAGCTTCCATTCAGATATGCACTTGAGCTGTTCGTGATTTTCTTACCACTGATCTATCATGCTGTTTATGGGGTGTACATAGCCTTTACGGCACAAAACAACACGTCACGCTTCAGTTACTTAAGAAACTGGTTATTCAGACTGCAAAGGATTACAGGTATCATCACATTGATTTTTGTCACTTGGCACGTATGGGAAACACGAATTCAAGCTCAGCTTGGAGCTGAAGTAAACTATGACATGATGGCGAATATTTTAAGCTCTCCATTTATGCTAGGCTTCTATATTGTCGGCGTTTTATCTACTATTTTCCACTTTGCTAATGGCTTGTGGTCATTTGCTGTCAGCTGGGGAATTACCGTTTCACCACGCTCACAAAGAATCTCCACATATGTGACATTAGGTATATTTATAGCGCTTTCATATGTAGGGCTAAGAGCAATTTTCGCTTTTGTTTAAGAGGAAATAGATTAGTAGAAGAGGGAGAGGGGCTACAATGAGTAATTCTAGCATCATCGTTGTCGGAGGCGGCTTAGCAGGTCTCATGGCAACTATAAAAGCAGCAGAAGCGGGAACAGCTGTTAAATTATTTTCAATCGTACCTGTGAAACGTTCGCATTCTGTATGTGCACAGGGCGGAATTAACGGAGCGGTGAATACAAAAGGTGAAGGGGATTCACCTTATGAGCATTTTGATGACACAGTATATGGCGGAGATTTCTTAGCCAACCAGCCGCCAGTAAAGGCAATGTGTGAAGCAGCGCCGTCCATTATCCACTTACTTGATCGTATGGGTGTGATGTTTAACAGAACACCAGAGGGATTACTGGACTTCCGCCGCTTCGGGGGAACACAGCACCACCGTACAGCATTTGCTGGTGCCACAACGGGACAGCAGCTATTATACGCACTGGATGAGCAAGTTCGCCGCTATGAAGTAGCAGGGCTTGTCACGAAATATGAAGGCTGGGAATTCCTTGGCGCTGTTTTAGATGACGAGGAAGTATGCCGAGGCATTGTCGCGCAGAACTTGACGACAATGGAAATTGAATCCTTCCGTTCAGATGCTGTGATCATGGCGACAGGCGGTCCTGGAATCGTGTTCGGTAAATCAACGAACTCCATGATTAATACTGGATCAGCTGCATCAATCGTTTATCAGCAAGGTGCTCATTATGCAAATGGAGAATTCATTCAAATTCACCCAACAGCGATCCCAGGAGATGACAAGCTTCGTCTCATGAGTGAATCAGCTCGTGGTGAAGGCGGACGTGTTTGGACATATAAAGACGGGAAGCCTTGGTACTTCCTTGAAGAAAAATACCCAGCATACGGGAACCTTGTACCGCGTGATATCGCAACGCGTGAAATCTTCGACGTATGTGTCGAGCAAAAGCTCGGCATCAACGGAGAGAACATGGTATACCTTGATCTTTCTCACAAAGATCCAAAAGAGCTTGATATTAAGCTTGGCGGAATCATTGAAATCTATGAAAAATTCATGGGTGATGACCCTCGTAAGCTTCCGATGAAAATTTTCCCTGCTGTCCATTACTCAATGGGCGGATTATGGGTGGATTATGATCAAATGACCAATATCAAAGGTTTGTTCGCTGCCGGAGAATGTGATTACTCTATGCACGGCGGAAACAGACTTGGAGCGAACTCCTTGCTTTCTGCGATTTACGGCGGAATGGTCGCAGGACCAAATGCTGTGAAGTACGTTAGCGGTCTTGAAAAGTCTGCGGAAGACCTCTCTTCTGCAACATTTGACAGCGCCGTGAAGAAAGAGCAGGAGAAATGGGACAACATCCTCAGCATGGATGGCACAGAAAATGCGTACGTGCTTCATAAAGAGCTTGGAGAATGGATGACGGATAACGTGACAGTGGTTCGTTACAATGACAAACTCTTAAAAACAGATCAGAAGATTGAAGAACTGATGGAGCGCTATAAGCATATCAACATCAACGATACAGCATCATGGAGCAACCAAGGCGCTGCCTTCACGCGTCAGCTTGACAACATGCTTCAGCTGGCAAGAGTCATTACGATCGGGGCATACAACCGGAATGAAAGCCGAGGCGCACACTATAAACCGGAATTCCCAGAAAGACACGATGAAGAATTCCTAAAAACAACGATGGCTACGTTCAAAGGGAAGAATCAAAAGCCTGCATTCCACTATGAGGACGTCGATGTATCGTTAATTGCACCTCGTAAACGAGATTACTCGAAGAAAAAGGTGGAGAAATAAGATGAGTGAAAAAAACACGATTCAATTCATTATCACACGTCAAGATACAGCAGATGGAAAGCCTTATGATGAGGAATTCGAAATCCCTTACCGTCCGAATATGAACGTCATTTCCGCCCTCATGGAAATTAGACGTAACCCGGTCAATAAAAAAGGTGAAAAAACAACGGCCATCAACTGGGATATGAACTGTCTTGAAGAGGTGTGTGGAGCTTGTTCCATGGTCATTAATGGAACACCGCGCCAGTCATGTACAGCTTTAATTGACAAGTTAGATCAGCCGATCCGTCTCCAGCCGATGAAGACATTCCCTGTTGTGAGAGACTTGCAGGTTGATAGAAGCCGTATGTTTAATTCCTTGAAAAAAGTCAAAGCATGGGTGCCAATCGATGGCACATATGACCTTGGACCTGGACCAAGAATGCCTGAGAAAAAACGTCAATGGGCGTATGAGCTTTCTAAATGTATGACATGTGGTGTCTGCCTTGAAGCTTGTCCAAACGTGAATGATAAGTCTTCCTTTATGGGCCCTGCACCGCTTTCACAAGTTCGTTTATTTAACGCACATCCGACAGGTGCAATGAATAAGTCTGACCGTCTAGAAGAAATTATGGGTGATGGCGGTCTAGCGAACTGCGGGAACTCCCAAAACTGTGTGCAGTCTTGTCCGAAAGGAATCCCGCTGACAACGTCAATTGCAGCACTAAACCGAGATACAACATTACAAGCTTTCCGTAACTTCTTCGGAAGCGATCACGCAGAATAACATCACATTCAGTCCTCTTTGCCAATCATGATGAGTGTTTAAAGAGGCTGGATGCAACATATAAACAAACGCCTCTTCCAATACGGGAGAGGCGTTTTGTTTCCAAATAAGGAGATGATCAAGTGAGACTGCCGTCATATATTGAAGAACCGTTTGAAGAGTGGAGGGCATCCTTTCGATTTTATGTCGAAACCACCGTTCGTTTTTCAGAAACGGATATGTTTGGCCATATGAACAATGTCACCCCTTTTGTGTATTTTGAAGAGGCACGAATTGCCTTTTTTCAAAAGACGGGAATTGTTGATAAACGGATGAAACGTGTGAGGGAGACCATGACAGTCGTCGCAAACCTGCAATGTGATTACATCAAGCAGGTAGAGATTGGGGAGAGGCTTCGTGTGTATGTCAAGCCGGAAAAGGTCGGATCAAGCTCACTCATCCTTCATTATTTAGGAGAAAATGAGCAGCAGGAACCTTGCTTTACAGGCTCAGTCACCATGGTGCAAATTAGTAAAGACACAGGCGCATCTGTCCCGTTTACAGAGGAAGAAAAAGAGGTGTTTAAGCTGTACATTAAATAGCCTAAATATATGTGTGGATTAGATCAATTTAAGTAATTTAAATTGTTATCCGAAACTCGAATGTATCAATTTGAGAAGAGACATTTATAATAGTTTTACTTTAAAATATATATCATACCTGTTATAGAATAGTTATGGATTAATGCAATCCATAACTATTCATTTCGATATTCAACTCATAATCATCAAGATTGAATTTTAGATTTGTTATGAACTCTATACTTTTCATCAGTAATTAACGAAGCAACAAAATTATCCAATAGAACATCAATTACTACTCTTGCTTCCTCTTTAGTCGTGCATTCGATTTTACCTTCAGAATTTAAATTTAAATTTATCATGCCCTGGTTAATTAACTCGCTGATTCGATCAGTACGAATTTGATCAATTTGATAAGTGGCAGCTTTAGCAAGTTTTTTCTGAAGGCTAACAGTTGATTGAATAAATTCATTCAAATTTTCAGTACCAGAGAGTAAATTTAAAGATTCTAATTGACTAACTACTGTTTGTGCTGCTTCACGAAACTTCTCATAATATCTGAAGAGATTTAAAATCTTGTTTTCCTTAAGTAAAATAACATGCTGATTAAAAATAATACCGTCCCACTGGTCATCAAGAAATAACTTTTTATCCCTGTTCTCATCTATAACATAACCATCCCGTGTTGCTAAATATTTAAGAATTGTTCTTTTCTTTAACAAAACACTTTCGTTTATAACTTTAATAAAATAAATATCTTCTTCTAGTACTGTGAGCTTAGCGATAATACATTTTGGTTTGAATTTATCATTGTTTATATAGTCTCTAGCATTTTCATGGTCAACTTCGTTTTCGATGTGACTTTTCCATTGTTCTAGCTGGCTTAGAGTATCTAATTGTAAATATCTTTTGAAATACTCTCCAGGTTCATCTGTATCGTTAATATTAATTAGTTCATACTCTTTAAGAGTATTCAATATATTTTTAGTTCCAGTAAACACCCAGTCCCTAACAGAAACGTCTGTTAATATTTCAGCTGGTTCTGTATCATCATATATTGTGGTAGTTCCTTCTTTTAGTATAGAGCCAATTATAAATAACTGAAAATTGGGTGTTGCGCTTAAGGTATCTAAATAATTGTTTATTTGAGTTAGTCTATCAATCATCCGCAATTTGCCCCTTTGAGATTAAAATTTCGTTTGAATCTAAACGATAACTTATGATTTTTTTTCCAATTCTGATATTACTAGTATGATTTTTGTCTGTAATGATTAGATACTTTCTATTAGTACTTTCTATTTCGTATAGGCGTTTTCCAAGAATGAATAGCAAGGGATTTATATATAGTAGATCGCTAAAAATAGATAACCAAAAAATTAAAATTATTAAAATTATAAAAATTAAAAAATCATTTATAGTATTTGTGCTTAAACTTAACAGTGGTAAAATATATGTTACGAGATATACTAGTACATCTTTATCTCTAGAATGAATAGTTTTAATGTGTATATCAATTCTTGCAATTTCTTTTTTTAATGTCTGTTGAATTTCGAATCTAATATAAAGAGAACATAAAATTGATATTACAAACATAAAGAGGGAACTCATTGATAACAAATAATTGTAAAGCTCAGTATTAAATAACTGATTCAGTTGTAGCCTTTTAAGATAAAGAAAGAATGAGTAAGTGTTTTTGAAATCGAAAAATTTAACAAATAATATTAGAAACAAGGGTGTATATGCAGAAAACAGTAACATAACTTTGTACCACAATGGACTTCTCATCAATTAGCCCTCCTAGGACGTATTTATAATTATACTAAAATTTTACAATATGATAAACAGGAACGTGTGTTCTATTTATATTAGCATTTTTTTAAAACGGAGTATACCTTTATTTCTTTTTAGTCAAGATTTTTTGGCAGTCTAAATTATAGTGAAATTTGTTATGAATAATTTATTAAGAAGGGGTAAACATGGACATTTTTCGTTATGACACCATTGATAGTACAAATAATGAAGCAAAAAGGCTTATGCAAAAAGGAGAGAATCCCTCATTTGCTGTCTATGCACGCCAGCAGACAGCAGGAAGAGGCAGACTCGGCAGGCCGTGGGAAACACCTTTAGGGAATGTGGCGGTGACCATGACAGTCTTACCGCCAGCAGAACTCTCCACCCAGTCAACGATTGCCCCGCTGACGGCACTAGCAATCTATGATGTACTCAAACCACTCATGAGAGCTGGGGATCAGCTGGCGATCAAATGGCCAAATGATATTCTCATTAATGAAGCAAAGGTATCGGGCACATTGATTGAAGCGGACCGCAGCGCCATCTATATCGGTGTTGGCATCAATGTAGAGACAAAGCCGGAGCATGTCCCGTACAAAACCATTTGCTTATCAGAGCTTTCAGAGGTGAAAGCCGATCAGCTTGTGAAAGAACTGGCAGTGGCTTTTGAAAAATACCATACACGCTGGCAGAATGAAGGATTTGAAGCACTTACTGCCCTCTACAACAAACGATTATTTCGTCTGAATCAACCGCTTCGCATCTCATTAGATCGAGAAAAACAAACATGGCAGGAAGGGATTTGCTGCGGTGTGAACCGCTATGGTCATCTCCAGCTAAAAGATGACCAAGGACATATAAAAGCCCATTCTGCCGGTGATATTGATGCCCCTATGCAAAAATAAAAAAGCAGACGATATTCTCGTCTGCTTTAAGCTTCTTTTTTAATATGATGCTGAATCATATAGTCTTGTTTCGTAAAGACCACCCCGTCCAGAATTTCTCTTGCGGTTCGAATGACCTTGACTCTGTTTTGAGACACGTCAATTTCAGTTTGCATAATACCAGCAGGATGCCCAATTCGAAGCGTATCATGTTGACCATGATAAAGCTGTGCAGGAAGCGTTTCTTCCATAAAGCAGCTTGCTGACACGCAGACAGAGCCGGTAATGGCAAGTGCTTGGTGTGGTCTTTGCATCGATAGCATACGAACGATGATGTCCATATCTGCTGCTCGTCTCAAGATTCCATTTGTATCTACATAATCAGCAGGCTCGCTTATGATTGCAAGCTTTGGAACAGCTGGAGACTGTAATGTGGCCATTTCCTTTGGTGCAAAGAGACACATTTCAGCAGCGATGGAACGAATTTCTTCTAAATCATTCAGTAAATCGTCTGTAAACTCCTCAGGCAATTCAGTTCCTTTTAGATGAATATCTTTGGCACGGATAAAGGCAATTGGATTTGCAATGTCAACGATCGAGATTGGAATCTCTCCAAACTTTGTTTGAATCGTATCAATTTTGTTTCCAGTCGGAAAGGTTTTACCTGTGACAGCGCCTTCAGGTTTCTCAAAAGATAAATAAATGGGAGAACCAGTCCCTTTTACTCCTGGAATTTCTGCATGTCCTTCAAATTTAACCTCACCATTTTCGACTTCTACCTCTGCCACAATAATTTTATTCGTGTTGGTATTGAGGATACGTACAGTCGTGATGGGCTCAACCGCTTGAACAAATCCTTTAATGATGGCATATGGACCTACAGCTGATGAGATATTCCCGCAGTTTCCTTTAAAGTCTACATATCTTTCATTAATACTGACTTGTGCAAATGTAT
Organism: Bacillus sp. MC1252; assembly: GCF_056838025.1. Taxonomy (NCBI): domain Bacteria; kingdom Bacillati; phylum Bacillota; class Bacilli; order Caryophanales; family Bacillaceae; genus Bacillus; species Bacillus sp. MC1252. Next base: position 2,501,593 of record NZ_CM166369.1, on the reverse strand, counting down.
AGTTTACATCCACATCTGGACGAGTCGCTTTGTCGATGATCGCTACTTTGCTTGTTAAAGAATTACCGCCGCCGATTCCATCGACCTGCAGCCGGTCAGGACTGCCCATAATGTCTAAAAGAAATGCCTCGAGCTCATCGTGTTCATATGGTGCATCGTTTGCTTGAATGAATACCCCTTTGCTTGTACCGCCTCGCATAATAGTGATTGGAACTTTTCTCATTGCTCTCACCCTCAATTTTTAATGAACTGTTTATCTAACCAAAATGGTAAAGTATAATAAGAAATAAGTTAAATACATTATTTTGAAAGGAATCGATAAAAATATTTTATAATTAGTAAAAAAGGAGGGCATACAATGGATGAAAAGGATTGGCGATTTCTAAAGGTACTTTATGAAGAAAAGAACATTACAAAGGCGGCAGAAAAATTATTTGTCTCGCAGCCTGCCTTAAGCTATCGATTGAAGCAGCTTGAAGAGGAGTTTGATATGAAGCTTTTCTTCAAAAGAAAACGAGGGATTGAATTTACGTCAGAGGGTGAGTACTTGGCTGAATACGCAAATGACATGCTCAAACAGCTCCAGCAAACGAAAGATGGTATGCTCAATATGCAAAAAAAGGTCAAAGGAACGATCCGGTTAGGGGTCTCAAGTAATTTTGCCCAGTATAAACTGCCAGAAATTTTAAGAGAATTTTCTAAGCAGTATCCACATGTTCAATTTATGGTGAACACAGGCTGGAGCACAAAGGTAATGGATCTGTTAGGGACATCCAGTGTACACTTAGGGATTTTAAGAGGAGATTACGATTGGAATGGAGAACGGTTTTTGCTCGATAAAGAGCGGCTTTGTATCATTTCAAAATCAGAAATACAGCTAAAGGACCTGCCGAAGCTGCCGCTCATTGACTATCATACGGACAGCTCATTAAAACGATTGATTAACAGATGGTGGCAGGAAACGTTCACAATGCCTCCCCTCGTGACAATGGAGACAGACCGTCAGGATACATCGAAAGAAATGGTGAAGCATGGTTTAGGCTATGCCATAGTTCCAGAAATTTGCCTCAGACCAAGTGATGAGCTATTTGTAAAAGGTCTTTCGTATAAAGATGGACAGCCCGTTTTAAGAGATACATGGCTTATGTACCAGCCAGACTCGCTTCATTTGTCGGTTGTGAAAGCGTTTATTGAGTTTTTAAGAAGTCAGCAAGGTTAATTATAAAAGAAATTTATTGAATAAACGAAAAAATCAATATTTTCATTATAAAAAAAGCTATTATATCCTTGAAATAGAAAGCGCTAACATTCCGGTCGCAAGTGCAAGGGGTGCTTGTTGATCGTGTAAAGAAGAGGATGGAGGGATATAGAGTGCTAGCTATTTTAGGGATCTTGATGGTCTTGACATTTACATTTCTCATTATGACAAAACGAATGCATCCGGTGGTGGCTTTAACCGTTATACCGATCATATTTGCATTGATCGGTGGATTTAACAGCGGATTAGGGGACATGATGCTTGATGGACTCAAAACTGTTGCACCATCTGCTGCTTTATTGTTATTTGCGATTTTATTCTTCGGTGTCATGCTGGATGCTGGATTGTTTGATCCTTTGATTAAACTCATTCTACGTATTGTGAAAGGCGATCCTGTCAAAATTGCTTTTGGGGTAGCGATTTTGTCTATGCTTGTTGCATTAGATGGTGATGGGACAACAACGTACATGATTACAGTATCAGCTATGCTGCCACTTTTCTTAAGAATTGGGATGAACCCGCTGATTTTAGGAACGATTTCATTATTATCATTAGGAATTATGAGTGGTATGACGCCTTGGGGCGGGCCAGCTACTCGTGCAATCGCTGCGCTTGGATTAGATGCCGCTGAATTTTTTATTCCATTACTCCCGACGATGTTAGGGGGCGCTCTTTTTATACTTTTTACTGCATATGTACTTGGGAAAAAAGAACGGAAGCGAATTGGTATTGCTGAGATTCAGCACAAAGAAGAGGTATCCATCTCTCCTGAATTGGCTGCGTCAATTGAGGATGGCGTAGAGGATATGAAGAGACCAAATCTGATTTGGGTCAACTTTTTCCTGACGATGGCTGTCATGACCACACTTGTCTTCGATATCGTACCGATTCCTGTCCTCTTTTTAATTGGATTTGTCATCGCTCTCATGATCAACTATCCAAAAGTTGAAGACCAGCGTGAGCGAATTTTATCGCATGCAGGAAATGCATTAACGGTCATTACACTTGTGTTTGCAGCAGGAATTTTCACAGGGATCTTTTCGGGGACAAAAATGGTTGAGTCGATTGCCCATTTAGTGATCTACTTAATCCCGGATTCCTACAGCTCATTTTTCCCGCTGATTGTCGCTTTGACGAGTATGCCATTTACTTTTGTTCTTTCAAATGATGCTTATTATTTCGGAGTGCTGCCAATCTTGGCTGAAGCGGGCGCAGCTTATGGCATTGATCCGGTGGAGATTGCGCGCGCCTCTATTATCGGACAGCCTGTCCATTTACTAAGTCCACTTGTGGCCTCAACCTTACTTCTTGTCAGTATGCTGAACAAAGATATTGGTGATTTGCAAAAATACGCACTATTATGGACTGTGTTAACCGCCCTTTTTACAACACTGATCGCTCTGTTAACAGGAGCCATTTCCATTTTTTAAATACCCGTTTGAATAGGACGATGTCTCGATAGGAGACTCGTCCTTTTTTGTGCTGCTCTAAGTGTATGAAAATGGACGCTGATCTGCGGGAATTCTTGATTTTAACGTCACCTACCTCTGGTACGCGGCATATGATATCTCGACTATACAGAATCCCATTCTATAGAGACTAGAGCTCTCACCTTAGCAAGGAGGGTTACAATACTTGAAGGAGAAAGAGTTTCAATCCAAGCCGCTATTAACCAAAAGAGAAAGAGAAGTATTTGAATTGCTCGTCCAAGATAAAACAACAAAAGAAATTGCAAGCGAGCTTTTTATTAGCGAAAAGACTGTTCGAAATCATATTTCGAATGCCATGCAAAAGCTAGGAGTTAAAGGTCGTTCACAGGCCGTAGTCGAGCTTCTGCGTATGGGTGAGCTAGAGCTCTAACGTCAGCCGGTTTTCCTTCCGCATTGGGGAGGAACCGGTTATTTCTATTTGATTTCCTTGAGTCTCTTCTTGCATTTTCTTTGAAAAACGAGGAAAATAGGAATGTACATTTTAATCAAAGTGAGATGCTATAGTGAGGTATCAATGAAATGGAAACGAATGAGTTCGACCATGTTGCAGAGATTGAAAAATCATTGCGCCATATTGCCGCAATTATTAAGCAAAAAGGCAGAGAAATCCTAAATCAATATACGATAACACCTCCTCAATTTATAGGGCTCCAGTGGCTTTATGAATTCGGAGATATGACAATAGGCGAGTTATCACAAAAGATGTATTTGGCTTGCAGCACGACAACCGATTTAATTGATAGAATGGAAAAAAGTGAACTTGTCGAACGGGTGAAAGACCCTTCTGACCGCCGCGTGGTTCGCATTCATTTATTGCCTGAAGGCGAGCGGATCATTCAAGAAGTGATTGTCAAACGCCAAGAATACGTCAGTGAACTTCTAGGGGCTTTCTCAGAAGAAGAAGCCATCGTTTTCAATCAATCTCTAACGAAACTACAGCAGCAAATGAAAAGAAAATGAGGCGATTTTGTTGGATCAACCAATCGGCGTCATTGATTCCGGCGTTGGCGGTTTAACCGTTGCAAAGGAAATCATGAGGCAACTGCCAAAAGAAAAAATCATTTACGTAGGCGATACGAAACGATGTCCGTATGGCCCTCGGGAAGAAGAAGAGGTTCTACAATATACATGGGAAATGGCGCATTACTTATTGAGACATCATCATATTAAAATGCTTGTCATTGCATGCAACACAGCGACGGCGATTGCGCTTGATGAAATTAAAGCAACGCTCGATATTCCGGTCATTGGCGTGATCCAGCCCGGAGCCCGCACAGCAATCAAGGTGACAAGCAATCAGCATATTGGTGTCATCGGAACTGTCAATACGATCAAAAGCGAGGCCTATAAAGAAGCACTGCTTTCTTTAAAAGCAGGTCTGACGGTTCAAGGTCTGGCTTGCCCGATGCTTGTCCCATTTGTCGAAAGCGGTACGTTTTTAGATCAGACAGCAGATGAAGTGGTGAAAGCCTCTCTTGAACCGATGAAAGAAACAGGAATTGATACGCTCATTCTTGGCTGCACGCACTATCCTATTTTAAAAGAGCCGATTCAGCGTTTTATGGGCAGTGATGTGAGCATCATTTCATCAGGTGATGAGACAGCTAGAGAAGCAAGTACGATTCTTTCATATAAAGGGCTGTTAAATGCTTCTAAGGAAGAGCCTGTCCATACATTTTACACAACAGGGCAGCAGCAAAATTTTCAAAACATCGCTCGTGACTGGTTCGGCTACCTGCCAGGTAAGGTCGAGACCGTGTCACTCGAGCAGGTATATCAGCAATAACCCGCTTCTACATGAAGTGGGTTATTTTTTTATGAAAAGGGTCTAATCCTCTTAGGGAGCTCGTATACATAGTAGTACAAACTACTAGAGGAGGGTGAAGTATGCTGAAAAAAGGAACTACAGCAGCTGTGACGTGTATCGCGTCAGCCATGCTTTTATCAGGATGCGGATTGTTTCAAACAGACCAAGCGAAAACAGAGATTGATCCACCACAAAATGTCACATATGTGAAAGAAAATAAAGAAGACAAACAAACAGCCAAAGAAGGAAAAGAAGAGAAGCAGGCAGATACGGTTATGAGAGAATTATATTTAATTGATAAAAACGGTTATGTCGTGTCTCAATCCATTCCGCTGCCGAAAAACGAAGGAAGTGCCAAACAAACCCTTGAATATCTCGTGGATGGAGGACCCATCTCCAACCTGATGCCAAATGGATTTAGAGCCGTCTTGCCAGCTGACACGAATGTATCTGTCGATATTAAAGACGGAACGGCGGTTGTGGATTTTTCAAATGAATTCAAAAACTATAAAAAAGAAGACGAACAGCGCATCCTGCAATCTGTCACTTGGACGTTAACACAGTTTGATTCGGTAGCCAAAGTCAAATTGAAGATGAATGGACATGAATTAAAAGAAATGCCTGTGAACGGCACCCCGATCTCAGATGATTTAAGCAGAGAGGACGGCATTAATATTCAGCACGAGGCTGCCGCTGATATGACATCGACAAAGCCAGTGACCGTCTACTACTTATCTGAATCTGACGAGCAGACGTACTACGTTCCTGTCACAACAAGAGCGCCAAAAGACGAGGATGATCCAATTACAGCAGCCATTGATGAGCTCGTCTCTGGACCAAGTAAAACAAGCCATTTGCTCACAGACTTTGATCAAGACGTGAAGCTGAATGATGTACCAAAAGTAAAAGACGGCCATGTGACACTTGATTTCAACGAATCCATTTTTGGCAGTGCCGATGAAAAGAAAAAGGTCATTTCACAAAAAGTTCTTGATAGCATTGTCCTCACATTAACAGAGCTGCCGGATGTGAAAAGCGTATCTGTGAAGGTTAACGGAAAGGCAGAGCTTGTGAATGAAAAAGGGGCAGAGCTCACAAAGCCAGTTTCAAGACCAGAACAAGTGAATACAGGTAGTTTTTAACGTCACACATTGATATAATGGAGAAAAAGAGGCATGCATATTCGCTGCCTCTTTTTTATTCCAAGCGATTAGAACCGATCAAGGTTGTCTAAGTTAGTAGGAGAACCCCGCTGGCACCCGCGCGGAATGTATATCGTAACGGAGGTAAATCATGAGATTAGATGAAAGACAATATGACGAATTAAGAAAAATTGAAATAGAGGCAGGCTACATCACGCATCCAGAGGGCTCTGTCTTAATCTCAGCGGGAAATACGAAGGTGATTTGTAACGCATCAATCGAAGACCGCGTACCTCCTTTTTTAAGAGGAGAAGGAAAAGGCTGGATTACAGCAGAATATAGCATGCTTCCAAGAGCAACAGCACAAAGAACGATGAGAGAATCTTCTAAAGGAAAAGTCACGGGACGTACAATGGAAATTCAACGCTTAATTGGACGAGCACTCCGCGCAGTCGTTGATTTAGAAAAGCTTGGTGAACGCACAATTTGGATTGATTGTGATGTGATTCAAGCAGACGGCGGAACACGGACGGCGTCCATCACAGGTGCATTTGTGGCCATGACACTTGCGATTCAAAAGCTTCGGGCTGAAGGAGTCATGAAAGAAAACCCAATCACTGATTATTTAGCGGCGATATCCGTCGGAATTGATTCTAAACAGGGGCTTCTGTTAGATTTAAACTATGAAGAAGATTCTTCGGCTGAAGTGGATATGAATGTCATCATGACAGGCGCTGGACGCTTCGTTGAACTTCAAGGCACAGGCGAAGAAGCGACATTTTCAAGAGAGCAGCTAAACGGACTGCTTGATCTAGCCGAAAAGGGCATCAAAGAATTAATTGAAAAGCAAAAAGCAGTGACAGGAGAAGTCATCGAATAACTAGAAGGGTTTGATCAGGATGAAAACAGCGATCATTGCAACGCATAATCCGGGCAAAGCGAAAGAATTCAAAGCCATTCTTGAGCCAAAGGGTTTCACGGTCAAAACACTAGCAGACATCGGATTCTCAGAAGAGATCGAAGAAACAGGACAAACCTTTGAGGAAAATGCGATCATCAAAGCCGAGGCTATTCAGGCCAAAGCAGGTGAAATGGTGATTGCAGACGATTCCGGTTTGTCGATTGATTATCTGGGCGGGAAACCTGGCGTTTATTCAGCAAGATACGCTGGTGAGCATAAAGACGATGCCGAGAATGTAAGGAAAGTGCTGAGCGAGCTTAAAGGAATTGAAAAAGAAGACCGCACAGCCAGATTCAGATGTGCCCTTGCTGTCAGCACACCGGGCAAAGAAACAAAGACGGTAGAAGGATCAGTAGAAGGCTTCATCGCAGAAGAACCAATCGGCGAAAATGGCTTCGGATACGACCCGATTTTCATCGTCAAAGACAAAGACCAGACGATGGCCGAGTTATCACCAGAGGAGAAAAACAAGATCAGCCATCGAGCGGTCGCGCTTCAAAAGCTTTCATCATTGCTAGACGCAAATGAATAAGGGGGAATGAAGCCATGAAGATACTCATCATTAGTGACAGTCATGGACTCACAGACGAGCTTCAAACCATTGCTGAACGGCATGCGGCTGAGGTAGACATGATGATTCACTGCGGAGATTCAGAACTCGAAACGAACCACCCAGCACTCCAAGGATACAAAGTCGTCAAAGGAAATTGTGACTTTATGGGCGATTTTGAAGAAGAGCTCCTGCTCCCCCTTGATGGAGGCGGAAAACTATTTCTCACTCACGGACATCTGCATGGCATCAAACAATCCCTACTTCAAGTCTACTACCGTGCAGAAGAGCTAGGCGCAGACATTATCTGTTTTGGCCACTCGCACATCCCAGGCAGTGAGCTGCTAAGAGGAAAGCTCCTCATTAACCCAGGCAGCGTGCACCTGCCAAGAGTGCGCAAAGAGCGCAGCTATGCTATACTGACACTAGATGGAAGCGAAGCAAACGTTCAATTTTACACGGACGAAGGTCTAGCGATACAAGACCTCGAAAACACCGTGACATTGGAAGGTATTTCATAAGGGTGCAGCATCTGCCCCTTATGAAAAAACTTTCGAAAAACCGTTGACTTTAAAGAACAATAGTAATATAATAAATCTTGTCGCTGAGGTAATCGAGCGCAGCGCACTACATAACAACATGTCCCAGTAGCTCAGCAGGATAGAGCAACGGCCTTCTAAGCCGTCGGTCGGGAGTTCGAATCTCTCCTGGGACGTACTAAATTAAAAGCCTGAAACCCTTTATTATCAAGGATTTCAGGCTTTTTTGTTTGTTGGAACTTAAGTTCGTTTATCGCTTCAAATTAGGGTTTTGGGAGCGGATTTATTTTTAAGTATTTCCGTTGCCTGTTTTTGTATCAAAGAAACTATCGAAATGGGTGGCTGATTTCTGATCAGCTTCTTCAATGACATGAGCGTAAATGGATCAAAAATGTATAAAATGAAAATAGGCTTATATATGAAGGCAGCAACAAATATATTCAAAGTAGAAAAGCCCTTCCGATTTGGAGGGGCTTTTCATTGTGATTCATCGCTGTCCAATTCCCATAATTCTTGACCGTCTGCTAAATATATTTCGTTTGGCGGCTCTTTATAAAGAGAAATTTCTACTAATGAGCTTTTTCCTGTACTAATCCAATCATATATACTACTTTCATTATGAGTAGGCTGGGTCAAAACTTCTATGACCCTAAATGCAACAGCATAGTATTCTGTATAATTTGCATCATCATCCTCTAAAACGTTATCTGATTCATAGAGTGTGTCTGGTTTACCAACGATCTTTAATCCATTTTCCCAAACTAATATAAGTTCTTTCCCTCCATTTTCATCTAATGTTTTTATTAAAGAGTTATATTCCATAGTTAATCATCCTTTTAATTCATTCTAATGGTTTTGAAGGGACTATATGAGCACCGTTTTTTGAATAATGAGGTCACTTGTTATTGGTTGATTTGTACAAAAGGCCAATGCAGTATTCTTTCGAGTTAAATTCGAATCATGGTGCTACCAATTCAACTTTAATTCTATCAGGATCTTCGAAATAAACTGCGTAGTGTGTATCGCCGCCTGCGAAGGGGTGTGTATCGGTATAAAGAATTTTAACCCCCTTGGTTTTTAACTTTTCAGTCATATGATCTACTTGCTGCCGGGAGCTGGCATGAAAAGCTAAATGGTTTAGACCTACTCTGCGTCTATGATAGGGTATGTCCATAAATCGTTCTTCAGTTTGTACGAAAACGATATAAGTTTCACCCAATCTCCAACTTCGACCGCTTTCCCAAGTTTGATAAGGCTCGTAGCCTAATTCTTCTAAAAACCACTTCCAAAAAATAATTGAATTCTTTAAATTTGAAACATTTAGCTCTATATGATGAACAAGCCCTTTCATACGTTAACCTCCCTAAGTAGATATTAATTATTTTATATACATCTCAATGTATCCTAATTCACATCAAGACTAAAGTAGAATTTTGCTACCCCTCGACAGCTTTCACCAATTTTAAGGCAAATTTAAGCTTCCATTTCATTTCAAATACATTAAATCTTTGTTACAATAAGACAGCTTTGCCTAAGGTACGTTCATATTTTCGACATCTTTTTTTTATGATTTCTTAAAATTTTTATGTTTTGATATGAAACTTTTAGATGATCGATGTCGTCTTTATAAATGTCAAAAGAAAAGAGGTTATCAATATGCTATTCAAAAAGCTATCAGAAAATAAGTCTGTAAAATGGATAGGATATACAAGTTTTTACTTACTTATTTTTCTATTATTGTTTTTTATTTACGGATTCCATACAGCAAATACGGGATCATTCATTTACAACGATTTTTAATTGGAGATTAGACTATGAAACTATTACACACGATTCATGAATACCAGCAAACAAAACCGACACAGCCAGCATTTGTTTCTCAAGATGCTTCGATCACATATGATGAGCTTTGGCGTCTATCAGACCAAATGGCTGGTTCGATTGATGCAGTCGCAACTGACAGTGCACCTGTCATTGTATACGGTCATATGGAGCCAGAGATGCTGATTTCTTTCTTAGGCAGTGTGAAATCAGGCAGACCTTATATTCCGGTCGACATCTCAATACCTGTCGAGCGTATTGTCTCGATTATTGAAAGCTCCAAAGCCAGTCTATTGATTTGTGCAAATGAGCAGACAGTACTGGATGTAGAAGAACACATTGAAGTGAAGAGTGCGGCATCGCTTTTAGCACTTGAAAAAGAAGCACCACCATCCACGCAGTGGGTTCAACAGGATGATGTTTTTTACATCATTTATACGTCTGGCAGTACCGGAAAACCGAAAGGCGTTCAGGTAACAGCCAATAATTTAGAAAGCTTTACAGAATGGATGTGCCGAGACTTCCCAATTGGTGAGGGACGCACGTTCTTAAACCAAGCACCCTTTTCTTTTGACTTATCAGTGATGGATTTGTATCCAGCGCTTCAATCAGGCGGCACGCTTTACTGTTTAGTGAAAGATCTTGTGAATAAGCCGAAGGATATGTTTGCAGCACTTGGTCAATCTGACGTTGAAGTGTGGACATCAACACCTTCCTTTGTGCAAATGTGCTTGATGGATCCTTCCTTTACAGGTGAGCTTTTACCAGAGCTGAAAGTTTTCTTGTTCTGCGGAGAGGCACTTCCTGTATCTGTAGCAAGTGCACTCCTTGAGCGCTTTCCAAAGGCGCAGGTCTTTAATACGTATGGTCCGACTGAGGCAACTGTTGCGATCACATCAATTGAAGTCACCCAGGCCATTCTTGATCAGCATGATTCTTTACCAGTCGGCTATGCGAAGCCTGATACAGATATCGTCATTTTAGATGAAGAAGGCAAGAGCCTTCCTGATGGTGAAAAAGGGGAAATTGTCATCGTGGGGCCAAGCGTCACGAGAGGCTACTTAGGTGAACAAGCCTTAACGGATCAAGTGTTCTTTGAATACGAAGGACGTCCTGCTTACCGCACAGGTGACGCAGGTGTGAAACAGGCTAGGTTAATTACGTGCCACGGTCGTCTGGACTATCAAATTAAGCTGCATGGATACCGGATGGAGCTTGAAGAAATTGAATATCATGTGAGTGAGACAACTTATGTCAATGCTTGTGTGATTGTGCCGTTCCAGCCCAACGGTCATGTGGAGTACTTGATTGCAGCGATTGTCCCAGCAGCGCATTCATTTGAAAAAGAATATCAGCTGACAAGTGCGATTAAGAAAGAAATGGCGGATTCACTGCCTGCGTACATGATTCCAAGAAAGTTTGTCTATCTTGAGCAGCTGTACATGACGCCAAACGGGAAGGTTGACCGTAAGAGAATCGCGAAAGAGGTTCTTCTATGATTCCGTTTAGTTCATTCTTTTTCTTCATTCTCATTGGTATTCTTCTTTTGCCGACGATCATTCTTGGTCTTCGCGGCAAAAGAATGCAGGGCTACAACATGTTTGCAACGGTTGTGGCGCTCACGCTTATTTTCTCAAAGGATGCACATGGCGCACTGCTGCTCTTCTTATTCACAGTGTGGCAAGTCTTGATCATACGCCTGTATCTTGCGTACCGGCTAAAAGCGAATCAAGCATCTGTATTCTATATAGCAGTGGTGGCATCTATTTTGCCGCTTGTGCTATCAAAGATCTTACCGTTCTTTTTAACTCATCAGCCGCATCACCCGCCGCCAATGAACTGGCTGAGCTTTTTAGGGATCTCGTACTTAACATTTAAAGGTGTTCAGTTAATTATTGAGACAAGAGACGGCTTGATTAAGAAGAAAATGCCGATTCATCGTTTGGTCTATTTCATTGTCTTTTTCCCGACGATTTCATCAGGTCCGATTGATCGTTACCGCCGTTTTGAAAAGGATATGGATACGCCGCCTGAAAAGGGAGCATACAGTGATCTTCTATACGCAGGTATTCATAAAATTTTTATCGGCTTCTTATATAAGTTCATTGTTGGCTATCTGATTCACACGTATATTCTGATGAATATTCATCATATTAGCAGCAGTCACTTTGTTCAGCAGTTGACGTATATGTATGCCTACAGCATGTATTTGTTCTTTGACTTTGCTGGCTATACAGCGTTTGCTGTGGGTGTGAGTTATATCATGGGCATCAAATCACCAGAAAACTTTAATAAACCGTTTATTAGCCGGAACATTAAAGACTTCTGGAATCGCTGGCATATGTCCTTGTCCTTCTGGTTCAGAGACTACGTGTTTATGAGATTTGTGTTCTTTATGACAAAAAAGAAGTGGATCAAGAACCGTATGGCCGTATCGAATATTGGGTACTTTGTCCTCTTTTTATTGATGGGGGCTTGGCATGGACTCGCACTTCAATATATTATTTACGGACTATACCATGCAGTTGTCATGTCCGGTTACAATTTATTCGAGAAATGGAATAAAAAGCACAAGTGGTGGCCGGATAATAAGGTCACAATGGTTGTGTCGATCATTATTACATTCCATGTGATTTGTTTCGGATTTTATATTTTTTCAGGAAAACCATTTCATCATTAATGATTAAGGGAGTAGAAAATTATGGAATTTAAAAATCAAGTATACGGTATTATTGCAGAGGTTTGTCAGGACGACGTTGTGAAAGAAAATCCAGAGATTGCGATTTTTGAAGAAGGTCTTCTTGATTCATTTGGTACAGTAGAACTGCTGATGGCGATTGAAAGTCAGCTGGGAATTACTGTTCCGATTACAGAGTTCGATCGTGATGTATGGGATACACCGAGCCACATTGCTGAGCAGCTGGCAGAGATGAAGTAATGAAAAAGCGTTTTTTTGGGCCGCTTATTTTAGCGGCTGTTCTATTCATTGGTGTTCTTCTTGTACCAAATGCATGGCTCTCACATCTGATCCCAAAAGACAAATTACAAAAGTCAGCTACAGAATTAGATCCAGGGATGTTCCAAGGGCTTTATTTACAAGATGAAATGCTAAAAGATCCAACTTATTTGCCGATCTATGGATCTTCTGAACTATCACGTTTTGATCCATATCACCCTTCGAATTTCTTTCATGAGAATCCTCAAGGGTTCACACCTTACCTTGTTGGAAAAGGTGGATCGCAATCATTAATTCATGCGATGAACTTCGCAGCGCATATGGATGAATTAAAAGGGAAAAAGCTTGTGTTTATCGTGTCCCCGCAGTGGTTTGTGAAATGGGGATCTGACGAGAATCACTTTGCACCTAACTATTCAGCGCTTCAAGCACTTGATCTAGCCTATAATAAAGAAATTGATCCTGCTGTGAAAAAAGAGCTGATCAAGAGAATCATGACGTTTAAAGCAGTGAAGAACGACATGATCATCACAGAGCTTTTTAAAGCAGAGCTTTCTGGGAACAAATTCGCTTATGGCGCGATTTCTCCTATTGCAAAAATGTATTATGGCATGCTTCAAAAGAAAGACATGTACTATACAATTGGATCAGGGAAAGAGCGTAAGCTTCATCCGTCTCCATCAGTCAAAGGAAAAACATGGACTGAGCTTGAAAAAGAAGCAAGTGTCTTAGGTGCGAAAAAAGCAGGGAACAACCCGTTTTATATTAATCAAAAACTGTTTGAGCGCAAGCTGAAACCGATCATGAAAAAGATGAAAGATTCTCGTGAAGATCACTCTTATGCGGAATCACCAGAATACAAAGATTTTCAAATCATGCTGGATATTTTAAAACAGGCAGGGGCAAAGCCTTTGTTTGTGACGATTCCTGTAAACGGAAAATGGTATGATTACACCGGTTTCCCGAAAGAGGGACGTACAGAGTATTATGAAAAAATCAATCGTCAAATTCGAGATAACGGGTATGAAGTCGCAGATTTGACTTCACATGAGTATGATCCCTATTTCTTTAAAGATACGATTCATGTGTCTTATAAAGGATGGGTGTATATCGATAAGGCGATCGAAAAGTTTTACAAAGAGCAGTAGAATGCAGCGGCTTTCTGCTGCTTTTTGTTTGTCGAATGGGCGGATATCTTGTATAACTAAGGTGAAAGGGATATGCTGAATATGGAGGCGATATGATGAATCGTTCTGAGAAAAAGGAACTATTAAAGCGTTCGAAGAAGCATTTTAATGATCATGCCTTTTGGGAAAAGTTAAAAAAGACGGCACAAAAAGCTGGGGTCTCTCTTGTCTATGCTGTGCTATTACTTTACTATACATTGCAAAAAACCGAAGTACCTGTCAAAGCGAAGACCCTAATCATTGGAGCACTCGGATACTTTATCCTTCCAATTGACCTCATCCCCGATACTTTGATCGGTGTCGGCTACACAGATGATTTAGGTGCGATTACATTTGCTCTCCTTCAAGTCGCGATGTACATTGATGACGATGTAAAAGGAAAAGCAAAAGACAGGCTGGCAAAATGGTTCGGTGAAAAATCCGATACGTCTTTAATAGATCAAAAGCTTGAGGATGGCGGTATGCCGTCTGTACGCTGAAAAGAAGACAAAGGGCTAAAATAAAGTTCATTTTAGCCCTTTGTCAACAATCTGAAGCCTCCACACACGGAGGCTTTTTTCATTATCCTAAAAATTTCACGCAAACTGGATGAGGGACGGTGATGTCTGATTGTAAGACAGTGAGTCGCCCTGTTTCTTTGTCGCGTTTGTATAATACAAGGTTGCTAGATTCTTGATTTGATCCGACGAGGAATTCTTCTGTTGGATCAAGCACAAAGTCTCTAGGCCAGTTTCCTTCAGATGAAGCAATCTCGACAAGACTTAATTGGCCTTCAGCGTCTGTTTTAAAAATCGCAATGCTGTCATGGCCGCGATTTCCCGCATAAACAAATTGGCCGTCTGAAGAGACATGAATGGCGCTGCCTTGATTGTTCTCTGTAAAGTCGCTTGGAATGGTCGCAATCGTTTGGACTTCTTCAAAATGACCATCTTCAAAGTAACGAAGCACAATCACCTCTGAGCTTAGCTCTGTCATCACATATGCCACTGGCTGTGTTGCGTGGAAAGTGATGTGACGAGGCCCGCTGCCTGGTTTTGTTTCAAATGTATGCGCGAGCTCCAGCTTGCCGTCTTCTTTCTTATACGTATAAATGCCATCCGTTCCAAGGTCAACAGCCACTGCATATTTTTCATCTGGTGTCAGACCCATAAAGTGAGTGTGCGGTTTTTCCTGACGGTCTTCGTTAGGTCCAGTTCCTTCATGCTGCGCCTGTGACAGCGTGCGGATCACTGAGCCATTTTCAGCATCGATTTCATACATCTCTGCTGTTCCTTTATGATAGTTCGCTGTGAAAGCTGTTTTTGTTTGACTGTCCAAGCTGACGTGACAAGGAGAAGCGCCATCGGCAAGCTCTTGGTTGATGAAACTCAGTGCACCGGTTGTAGCATCAATTTGATACGCAGCAAGACCGCCCTGCGACCCTTTTTTCACCACAGCGTACACAAACTTTTGATCCTCTGACACGGTTAAATATGTAGGATTTTCGAGTTCAGCAGCGACTTCTACTTGTTCAATCTGCTGCTTGTCTGTATTTAATGTAAAGGAATAGATACCTTTACTGTCTCCCTTTGTATACGTTCCGATATAACCTCTGATGTTAGCCATGTATTGCCCTCCTTCTATTAGATGGTCTCATTCTATCATAAAATCATAGGAAAACGCTTTAGAAAGGCATACTGAAGGAAAAAACAAGCGCAATGAAATCTAACAACATTCATCAAAAATCATGTGAAAAAATATCACAAAAGTTTGTTCAAATCAAAACTGTTCATGTAAAGTAAATAAATTGAAGAAAAAATACAAAAAATTTTAAGTTTTTTCATTCCTTGTCTAGCAAAGGTGTAAGCGTATACATTTTATTTTGATTAGTCTAAATTGTCTAATAATTTTAAAAATGCTGTTGACACTGTATGGAAAGCGGCGTAAGATGGGTTCAACAAAAGCTAAAACAAACACGCTGAGCAAGCGTCAGACACTTCAATATAAAATGTCTGAAAATTCAACTACTTTTTGTTTGAAAGAGAGGGTGCTCACTGAAAATGGAAGACCAAAAGGAACAGTGGATCTTTTTAAACGATGAACTCGTGAAAAAAGAGGATGCGAAAATTTCAGTTTATGATCATGGCTTCTTATACGGTGACGGTGTGTTCGAAGGGATACGCGTGTATAACGGAAATATCTTTCGAATGAAAGAACATTTAGATCGCCTGTATGATTCCGCCAGATCCATTATGCTGAACATTCCATATTCACTTGAGGAACTCACGGAAAAAATGATTCATACAGTTGAAAGGAACGGCCTAAAGGATGCCTATATCCGCCTTGTTGTCTCAAGAGGTGCGGGTGATCTTGGTTTAGATCCTAACAACTGCGGGAGAGCCAACACAGTGATCATTGTAGAGCCGCTGGCCATCTTTCCAAAGCACCTATATGAAACAGGGATTGACATTGTGACGGTACCGACGAGACGAAATCGTCCCGATGTACTGAGTCCAAAAGTGAAATCATTAAATTATTTGAATAACATCCTTGTCCGAATCGAAGCCCATATGGCCGGTGTGAGTGAAGCGCTGATGCTGAACGATCAAGGGTACGTGGCAGAAGGTTCTGCAGACAATGTGTTTATTTATAAAAAAGGTAAGCTCTATACACCGCCAGGCTATATCGGCGCTCTTGAAGGCATCACAAGAAATGCCATCATGGAGATTGCAGAAGACTTAGGCTACGAAGTGAAAGAAGAACCATTCACAAGGCACGATGTGTATACAGCAGAAGAAGTTTTTCTAACAGGAACCGCAGCCGAAGTAATCGCCGTTGTAAAGGTTGACGGCCGTACAATCGGTGAAGGGAAACCTGGAGTTCACACAAACAAACTTCTTGAACAATTCCGCAAGCGAGTGGTTGAAGAAGGAGAAAAAGTCATTTTTTCAGATGAAAACATTCACGCAAGCTAAATAGATATCGATAAACGTTGAAGAGGACTAGTAGCTTTAGAGTCAGTATCTACAGAGAGCCGGTGGTAGCTGGAAACCGGTGTTACTTTCTAAAGTGAACTCACCTTTGAGTGTCTGCTTGAAATGATAGTAGGGCAGACCGAGTGACATTGCTCACTCGTTACCAAAATGGATGAAAGATGTCCATGAGACGGCAGCTGAATTTGCCGTGAACAAGGGTGGTACCGCGAAAAACAAAGCTTTTTCGCCCCTTTGACCTAGTGAAAAGTAGTGTCATTGTGGGGTGAGAAGGCTTTTTTATATGGTCTCAAATCTCGATCTTGAATAGAAAAGGGTGAAAGGACTTGACTGAAGCAAGACAAAGAGGAGGAAATCAAATGGGGACAAATGTACAAGTGGAGACGGAAACATCAAAAGCACCACAAACGATGAACGGTGCACTCATGTTAATTGAAGCACTCAAAAGAGAAAAAGTAGAAGTCATTTTTGGTTATCCTGGCGGAGCGGTTTTACCGATTTACGATAAAATTTACGATTCTGGTTTATTTCATGTCCTGCCAAGGCATGAGCAGGGAGCGATTCACGCAGCAGAAGGGTACGCAAGAATATCTGGTAAACCGGGTGTTGTCATTGCAACGTCAGGACCTGGTGCGACAAACCTTGTCACGGGAATTGCAGATGCGATGATTGATTCACTTCCTCTTGTTGTATTCACAGGGCAGGTGGCGACCTCAGTCATTGGCTCGGATGCTTTCCAAGAAGCGGATGTGCTCGGCATCACAATGCCAATCACAAAGCACAGCTACCAAGTAAGACGTCCAGAAGAGTTGCCAGGTGTCATTAAAGAGGCGTTCCATATCGCAACAACAGGCAGACCTGGTCCAGTCTTGATTGATATTCCAAAAGATGTTGCGGGCATTGAAGGAACGTTTGAATACGATCAGCCCATTGATTTACCTGGTTATCAGCCGAAAATCGAGCCGAACTATTTGCAAATTCGCAAATTGGTAGAAGCTGTGAGCAGAGCAAAGAAACCAGTCATTTTAGCAGGAGCTGGCGTTCTTCATGGGAAAGCGTCGGAAGAATTAAGGCAGTATGTAGAGCAACAGCAAATTCCGGTCGCTCATACACTGCTTGGTCTTGGCGGGTTCCCGGCAAAGCATCCTCTTTTCCTTGGGATGGCTGGCATGCATGGCACATATGCAGCGAACATGGCCCTTCATCAATGTGATCTGCTCATTTCAATTGGAGCTAGATTTGATGACAGGGTAACAGGCAACCTGAATCATTTTGCAAAACATGCGAAGGTCGCTCATATTGATATCGACCCTGCAGAAATTGGCAAGAACATTCACACCCATATCCCGGTTGTTGGAGACAGTAAGCTAGTGCTTGAAGAGCTGATCAAGCAGGACGGGAAGCAAGGGGAATCAGCCGAATGGAAAAACCAATTAGATCAGTGGAAGGAAGAATATCCACTCTGGTACGTCGAAAACGAAGCAGAAGGCTTTAAGCCTCAAAAGCTGATTGAATACATTCATCAATTCACAAAAGGTGAAGCCATTGTGGCAACTGATGTCGGGCAGCATCAAATGTGGGCGGCGCAGTTCTATCCATTTGAAAATGCAGATAAATGGGTCACATCTGGCGGGCTTGGCACGATGGGCTTCGGATTACCGGCAGCCATTGGCGCGCAGCTAGCTGATCAAGAGGCAACGGTTGTGGCCATTTTAGGAGACGGAGGTTTCCAAATGACCCTGCAAGAACTTGCCGTTATCCGTGAGCTGAACCTTCCAGTGAAAGTGATTGTTCTGAATAATCACAGCCTTGGAATGGTAAGACAATGGCAAGAAATTTTCTACGAAGAACGCTACTCGTATTCTAAATTTTCAGAGCAGCC
The DNA here is from genome assembly GCF_056838025.1 of Bacillus sp. MC1252. Classification (NCBI taxonomy): domain Bacteria; kingdom Bacillati; phylum Bacillota; class Bacilli; order Caryophanales; family Bacillaceae; genus Bacillus; species Bacillus sp. MC1252. The sequence goes on along the minus strand of NZ_CM166369.1, from coordinate 2,483,028 downwards.
AGACTTCGTTAAATTATCTGAAGCTTATGGCATTAAAGGAATCAGAATCTCATCAGACGAAGAGGCGAAAGAAAAGCTTGAAGAAGCGCTAACCTCTAGAGAGCCTGTTTTCATCGATGTCAATGTAGCGAGAGATGAAAAAGTATTCCCGATGGTTGCACCGGGGAAAGGACTTCATGAGATGGTGGGGGTGAAACCTTGAAAAGAATTATTGTGTTGACTGTATTAAATCGATCAGGCGTACTGAACCGAATCACTGGCCTTTTTACTAAACGACATTACAACATTGAAAGCATTACGGTCGGCCATTCTGAGATTCAAGATGTATCACGCATCACGTTCGTCGTCCATGTAGACCAAGAGAAAGACATCGAACAGCTGACAAAACAGCTGAACAAACAAATTGATGTCCTCAAAGTAACAGACATTACAAACCAATCAATCGTTCAGCGAGAGCTGGCTTTGATAAAAGTCGTATCTGCACCATCATCTAGAATGGAGATCACAGGGGTCATTGAACCGTTTAGAGCTTCTATTGTAGATGTAAGCAGAGAGAGTGTCGTCATTCAGGTGACAGGTGAGTCTTCAAAAATTGAAGCACTCATTGAATTACTTAAGCCATACGGCATTAAAGAAGTCGCCAGAACTGGCACCACGGCCTTTGCGAGAGATAATCAGCAAAAGCCGCAATCAAATAAAACAATTTCAATTGTCTAAACAAAAGGAGAGAGTCAAATGGTAAAAGTATATTATAACGGTGATATTCAAGAAAACGTATTAAATGGTCAAAAGGTTGCCATCATTGGTTACGGTTCACAAGGTCATGCACACGCACTGAACTTAAAAGAAAGCGGCGTAGACGTGATTGTTGGTGTGAGAAAAGGTGGTTCTTATACAAAAGCTCAAGAAGACGGTCATCAAGTGTTCACAGTAAAAGAAGCAGCAGCACAAGCAGATGTGGTGATGGTATTACTTCCAGACGAACAGCAAAAGAAAGTATATGACGAAGAAATTAAAGATCAATTAGAAGCTGGCAACTCACTTGTATTCGCACACGGATTTAACGTCCATTTCCATCAAATTGTTCCTCCAAGTGACGTAGACGTTTATCTTGTTGCACCAAAAGGTCCAGGGCATCTTGTGAGAAGAACATATGAGCAAGGCGCTGGTGTACCTGCACTATTTGCCATCTATCAAGATGTATCTGGTCAAGCGAAAGACAAAGCACTTGCTTATGCAAAAGCAATTGGCGGAGCAAGAGCAGGCGTACTTGAAACAACATTTAAAGAAGAAACGGAAACGGACCTATTCGGTGAGCAAGCAGTTCTTTGTGGAGGTCTTACTTCACTAGTGAAAGCAGGGTTCGAAACGTTAACAGAAGCGGGTTATCAGCCAGAGCTTGCATACTTCGAGTGTCTGCATGAACTAAAACTGATCGTTGACCTTATGTATGAAGAAGGACTAGAAGGCATGAGATATTCAATCTCTGATACAGCACAATGGGGTGACTTCGTATCAGGACCACGCGTTGTTGATGCAAAAGTAAAAGAATCAATGAAAGCAGTCTTGACCGACATCCAAAATGGAACATTTGCAAAAGAATGGATTGTTGAAAACCAAGTGAATCGTCCACGTTTCAATGCTATTAATGAAAGTGAAAGTGAGCATCAAATTGAAATCGTCGGAAGAAAGCTTCGTGAAATGATGCCTTTCGTCAAACAAGGAAAGAAAAAGGAAGCGGTGAGCGTCGGTGCGGAAAATTAATTTTTTTGACACAACACTTCGAGATGGAGAGCAATCACCAGGAGTGAACTTAAATGCACAAGAAAAGCTAATCATTGCAAAGCAGCTTGAGCGCCTTGGGGTTAATATCATTGAAGCGGGTTTTCCCGCTTCATCCCGAGGGGATTTCTTAGGTGTACAAGAAATTGCAAGAACAATCAAAAACTGTTCAGTTGCAGGGCTTGCACGTTGTGTGAAAGGTGATATTGATGCTGCATGGGAAGCATTAAAAGATGGGGCTCAACCAAGAATTCACGTCTTTATTGCGACTTCTGACATTCACCTGAAGCATAAACTAAAGAAAACACGTGAGGAAGTTGTAGAACAGGCTGTCTCAATGGTGAAATACGCAAAAGAACGCTTCCCGGTTGTCCAGTGGTCAGCAGAAGATGCGTGCCGTACAGATCTTGCTTTCTTAGCGGAAATTGTAGAGAAGGTCATTGACGCTGGGGCAAGTGTGATTAACTTACCTGATACAGTTGGATACCTAGCGCCAAAAGAGTACGGAAATATCTTTAAATACATGAAAGAACACGTTCCAAATATTGATCGCGTGAATTTGTCAGCACACTGTCATGATGACCTTGGCATGGCTGTGGCAAACTCACTTGCAGCAATCGAAAATGGAGCCGATCAAATTGAAACAGCAGTCAACGGTATCGGAGAGCGAGCTGGGAATGCCGCTTTAGAAGAAATTGCAGTAGCTCTTCATATTCGAAAAGACTTTTATCAGGTCGAATCAACAATTCAATTGAATGAAATTAAGCGTACAAGTGATGTAGTGAGCAAATACTCTGGAATGATTGTGCCGCGCAATAAAGCAGTCGTTGGAAACAACGCTTTTGCACATGAATCAGGTATTCACCAGGATGGTTTCCTCAAAGAAAAAACAACCTATGAAATTATTTCTCCAGAGCTTGTAGGCGTCACAACAGATGTGCTTGTCCTTGGAAAACACTCCGGAAGACATGCGTTTAAAGACCGCTTGAAAACACTAGGCTTTAAGCTAACTGAAGAAGAAATCAATAAGTTCTTCGAAACCTTCAAGAACTTAACAGAGAAGAAGAAAGAAATCACAGATGATGATTTGATTTCTATTATATTAGAAGAAAAAGTAGCAGACCGAAAAATTGGCTACGAATTTGAAAGCCTTCAAGTACATTATGGTACAGAACAAATGCCAACAGCAACGGTTTCTCTTAAAAATCAAGAAACGCAGGAAGTCATTCAAGAAGCAGCTACAGGTGCAGGCAGTGTAGAAGCTGTGTACAACACGCTTGAGCGCTGTATGGAGGAAAGAATTCATTTGCTAGACTACCGTATTCAATCAAATGGAAAAGGCAGAGACGCGCTAGCAGAAGTATATGTCACTGTTTCAATAGAAGGAAAAGAAACAGCAGGCCGAGGTGTGGCGCAAGATGTACTGGAAGCATCGGCTAAAGCTTACGTCAATGCAGTGAACAGGCATTTAATCTTTAAATCAAATTTGTTTGAAATTGAGAAACATCACGCGATCTCATAGGAAAGGAGGAAGGTCCTCATGAAAAAGAAAATTGCACTTTTGCCCGGCGATGGAATCGGACCGGAAGTCGTAGCATCAGCAGTCGCTGTCCTGCAAGAAACAGCGGCTCAATTTCAACACGAATTTGAATTCGAAACTGCGCTCATTGGCGGTATAGCGATAGATGAAAAAAATAATCCGCTCCCTAAGGAAACAGTAGATGTGTGCAAAAGCGCAGATGCGATTTTATTAGGAGCAGTTGGCGGACCAAAGTGGGATCAAAACCCGCCAGAACTTCGCCCGGAAAAAGGCTTGCTCGCCATTCGTAAACAGCTGGACTTATTTGCAAATATCCGTCCTGTCAAAGTGTTCGATAGCTTAAGCGAGGCGTCGCCGTTAAAACAAGATCATATTAGCGGAGTAGATTTCGTCATCGTTCGTGAATTAACAGGCGGCCTCTATTTTGGTGAACCAAGCGAGCGCTATACGGATGATGAAGGAAAAGAAGCTGCTGTTGATACACTCCTTTATACAAAGGAAGAGATTGTCCGTGTATTAAAAGAAGCGTTCGACATGGCCTTAACGAGACGGAAAAAAGTGACGTCTGTGGATAAAGCGAATGTTCTTGCTTCCAGTAAACTATGGCGGGATGCGGTAGAAGAAGTTGCATCCCAATATCCAGAAGTTGCATATGAGCACATGCTCGTTGATAATGCCGCCATGCAGCTGATTTATAAGCCCGCTCAATTTGATGTCATTGTGACAGAGAATATGTTTGGCGACATTTTAAGTGACGAGGCTTCTATGATTACTGGTTCACTCGGTATGCTGCCATCTGCTAGTCTATCAAGCACAGGCCTTCATTTATATGAGCCGATTCATGGTTCAGCACCCGATATTGCGGGGCAAAATGTCGCAAACCCTCTGGCAACCATTTTGTCAGCAGCCAGCTTGCTTAGAACATCCTTTGCATTAGAAGATGAAGCGGCTGCAATAGAAGAAGCCGTGGAAGCTGTTCTTGCCTCTGGCAAACGCACAAAGGATTTAGCAGCAAAAGAGGGAACATATCAAACGACTGACGATATCACCACAGCAGTTGTAGACGCACTGAAAAAACGTGCGAAAACAATTGTATAAATAGAAATCTTGTTGAATTAGGTAGAGGGAGGAAAAGGGTTATGCCTCGAACAATCATCGAAAAAATATGGGATCAGCATGTTGTCAAAAGCGGCGAGGGAAAACCAGACCTTTTGTATATTGATCTGCACTTGGTGCATGAAGTGACATCACCTCAAGCATTTGAAGGATTAAGACAAAAAGGACGCAAGGTGAGAAGACCTCAAAACACGTTTGCGACGATGGATCACAACATCCCGACTGTGAATCGATTTGTGATCAAAGATGAGATTGCTAAAAAGCAGGTGAGTGCTCTAGAGCGCAACTGTGCTGAATTTGGTGTCCGTCTAGCTGACCTTCACAGTGTAGACCAAGGAATTGTCCATGTCGTTGGACCAGAGCTTGGTTTGACACTTCCGGGGAAAACAATCGTTTGTGGAGATAGTCATACATCAACTCACGGCGCGTTTGGTGCACTTGCCTTTGGGATCGGTACAAGTGAGGTTGAACATGTACTTTCCACACAAACACTTTGGCAGCAGCGTCCGAAAACACTAGAAATTAGAGTAGACGGAAAGCTGCAAAAAGGGGTAACTGCCAAAGATGTCATTTTAGCAGTCATTGGTGCACACGGCGTGAAGTTCGGTTCAGGTTATGTCATTGAATACACTGGGGAAGTATTCAGAAACATGACGATGGATGAGCGGATGACCGTTTGTAATATGTCGATTGAAGCAGGCGCAAGAGCAGGATTGATTGCACCTGATGAAGTCACCTTTGAATATTGCCGCGGCCGCAAATATGCACCGCAGGGAGAAGACTTCGAAGCAGCCATTAAAGAATGGGAAGAACTTAAAACAGATCCGGGTGCAACCTATGATAAAACGATTGTTTTAGATGGGAATGAGATTTCACCAATGGTCACGTGGGGAATTAACCCAGGGATGGTGCTGCCTGTGGATGCATCGATCCCGGGACCTGAGGATTTTGCACAAGAAGATGATCAAAAAGAAGCGCTCAGAGCTTACGAGTACATGGGTGTTCATCCGCATCAGCGTATTGAAGACATTACGATCGAGCATGTCTTTATCGGCTCTTGTACGAACTCAAGAATGACTGATTTACGCCAAGCAGCTTCTATGATTGAAGGACAAAAAGTAGCTGATCATGTCAGAGCGATTGTGGTGCCTGGCTCTCAAAGTGTCAAACTGCAAGCAGAAGAAGAAGGTCTTCATGAAATTTTCCTTGAAGCAGGCTTTGAATGGAGAGAATCTGGCTGCAGTATGTGCCTCAGTATGAATAATGATGTGGTGCCAGAAGGCGAACGCTGCGCGTCCACGTCAAACCGTAACTTTGAGGGGCGTCAAGGGAAGGGTGCAAGAACCCATCTTGTCAGCCCGGCAATGGCTGCAATGGCTGCAATACATGGCCGATTTGTCGATGTCAGGAAGTTTAATCAAGAGAAAACAGTCGTGTAAGGAGTTGTCATAGATGGAGCCTTTAGTCACTCATAAAGGGAAAGCCGCTGTGCTTAACCGTATAAATGTAGATACAGATCAAATTATTCCGAAGCAATTTTTGAAAAGAATTGAACGAACAGGATATGGCCGGTTTGCCTTTTTCGACTGGCGGTATTTAGCCGATGGCAGCCCAAATCCTGATTTCGAGCTGAATCAGCCGATTTATGAAGGAGCATCCATTTTGATCGCAGGAGAAAACTTTGGCTGCGGATCATCAAGGGAACATGCCCCTTGGGCACTTGATGATTATGGTTTCAAAATTGTCATCGCACCATCATTCGCAGATATTTTTCATCAAAACTGCTTTAAAAATGGGATGCTTCCGATTCGTCTTGATTATGATGTGTGGAAAACATTCGCAGCATCATATGAGTACAAAGGGTATGAGATGACGGTTGATCTGGAAAAACAGCAGATTCAAGACCATGAAGGGAAAATGACCCCTTTTGAAGTAGACCCTCACTGGAGAGAAATGCTCCTGAATGGCTATGATGAGATTTCATTAACGTTATTATTAGAAGATGACATTCAGGCATTTGAAGAAAAGCGCAGCAGCTGGCTGCGTGCATAAACAACGAGAAGCCGTCCGACCGAGGTGTGACGGCTTCTTTTTTGCATGAAAACCTCTCGTTACTTGTGTTTACTAACCTTCGTTGGTAAACTGATAAAAAATATGCGCCCGAAAGGAACGTAAGCATGAAACATGACAAGAAGAAAGATAATGTCATTTTGTTTCCTGGTCTGAAAGAAAGACTGATTGAAAAAGGAATGGCAGCATTAAAAGATAAACAGTATCAAGAGGCGCTTCAGTTATTTTCAGAAGCGAAATCTTATGATGACGATGAAGAATCCGATATTCACCTCGGCATGGCGATTTGTTTTCTGGAGCTGGGTGAGCTGCAGGATGCAAAGCGTGTTTGTGAAAAGATGTTAAATGAAGGGTATGGACACTATTTCACCGTGCTTCAAGTGTATATGACCATCTTAATTCAGCTGAAAGAATACGAGGAAGTCAAACAGACGATTGAGGCTGTACTCGAGGAGAACCACCTTCCAGCAGAAAGCGCGGAGCATTTTTACAAGCTGCTCGAATTTAGCAGGAAGATGATTGAATCGCCTGAAGAGATCTTAGACGAAGACGAGAGTGATCGCGGTGAAATCAATATAGATGATATACTGGAGCGGCCAGAAGAGCAGGTGCAGTTCATCCATTCATTGAAAGACCGGAATATTACACCGCATATGGGTCTATTAAATACGATCTTACAAAAACCGGATGGAAACCCTTTGGTCAAATCCTTGATCCTGCAGCTTCTGTCAGATCATGATGTGGCAAAGCCGGTTCATGTGACGAAATTCGGTGATTCTTTAACACTTGTTCCTTCTGAGGCTGTAAAGCCAGAGCAGATGCCGCTTCTTCAGCAGGTCCTGCGTATGCTCGATGACACGCTCGGCAATGAGAACCCAACCCTTTATCAAGGCGTGGAGGAGTTATGGCGCCGGCACTTATTTGTGCTTTACCCATTTCTTCCTAAATACACAGATCCGAATCTTTGGGCTGCGGCTCTTCATAAAGTCGGCTATGAAATGCATGGGATTGAGATTGACCTCGAAGAATTGCATCTATTGTATGATTTTAATGAACGAGAGCTGAGAGAAGCTTGCACAATGCTGAAAGATATTGAAGAAATTTCTTATTTGTAATTTGTCGATTTAGTTGAAAGACGGACTTGTTATGTTATAATATAATGGTTGTATTTGTGCATATATAGTGCAGTTGTAAGATTCCAACGGTTGAAAGACGATATGTATAATCAAGTCAAATGTTGTATACATAATACCGCTTCTTTAGCAGAGTGCGTGGTTTTTGATTGGACGAAGTCTTTATGATGCTTTAGAATGTAACAACGCACAATCTGAATAGATTTTTGGAGGGAAACACACATGTCAGTAAAATGGGAAAAACAAGAAGGTAACGAAGGTGTCTTAACTGTAGAAGTTGACGCTGAAACATTTAACAAAGCACTTGATGATGCATTTAAGAAAGTGGTCAAGCAAGTATCTATTCCTGGATTCCGTAAAGGGAAAGTACCACGTGGTCTTTTCGAGCAGCGTTTTGGTGTAGAATCTCTTTATCAAGATGCATTAGATATTCTTCTTCCAGTTGAATATCCAAAAGCAATCGACGAAGCTGGTATCGAGCCAGTTGACCGCCCTGAAATCGATGTTGAGAAAATCGAAAAAGGCGAAAGCTTAATCTTCACTGCAAAAGTAACAGTGAAGCCTGAAGTGAAACTTGGTGACTACAAAGGTCTTAACGTAGAAAAAGACGATACAACTGTCACTGATGAAGATGTACAAGAAGAGCTAAAAGCACTTCAAAATCGTCAAGCTGAGCTTGTTGTCAAAGAAGAAGGCACAATCGAAAACGGCGATACAGTTGTTCTTGATTTCGAAGGATTCGTTGATGGAGAAGCATTCGAAGGCGGAAAAGCTGAGAACTACTCTCTTGAAATAGGTTCTGGTTCATTCATCCCTGGTTTCGAAGAGCAATTAGTTGGTCTTGAAGCTGGCGCTGAAAAAGACGTAGAAGTGACATTCCCAGAAGAATACCATGCTGAAGACCTTGCAGGTAAACCAGCTGTATTCAAAGTGAAAATTCATGAAATCAAAGCAAAAGAACTTCCAGCACTTGACGATGAGTTTGCTAAAGATGTTGATGAAGAAGTAGAAACTCTTGCTGAATTAACTGAAAAAACGAAGAAGCGTCTTGAAGAAGCAAAAGAAAACGAAGCAGAAGGAAAACTTCGTGAAGAGCTAGTAGCGAAAGCTTCTGAAAATGCGGAAGTTGACGTCCCACAAGCGATGGTTGACACAGAGCTAGACCGCATGATGAAAGAATTCGAACAACGTCTTCAAATGCAAGGGATGAACCTTGAGCTTTACTTCCAATTCTCTGGTCAAGATGAAGATGCGCTGAAAGAGCAAATGAAAGAAGATGCTGCTAAACGCGTGAAATCTAACCTAACACTTGAAGCAATTGCTGCTGCAGAAGACTTACAAGTGTCTGACGAAGAAGTGGAAGAAGAACTTTCAAAAATGGCTGAAGCATACAACATGCCAGTTGAAAATATCAAACAAGCGATTGGATCTACTGACGCAATGAAAGAAGATCTAAAAGTTCGCAAAGCAATTGATTTTCTTGTAGAAAACCGTTAATATGGTGCATAATAATAAAACAGGGCGCGAGTGACTCGTGCCTTGTTTTGTACAATTTTTGACTTATCATCGCTTCTTTTGGAAACGATAGTGTAAGTCGCATCTTTCTGTCATACATATCTCAATATGCAGTGTTAGAAACACATCATTACCGTCTTTTAGGAAAGTATGGTAAAATGCATACATACTGGACCCAGAAAGGTAGCTGACTGCTAGCTACAGGCAAGTGAAGAAGAATAAGGGGTGAAAGAATGTTTAAATTCAACGAGGAAAAAGGTCAATTAAAATGCTCGTTTTGCGGAAAAACGCAAGATCAAGTGCGTAAACTGGTCGCAGGACCTGGCGTATATATATGTGATGAATGTATCGAGCTTTGCACGGAAATAGTTGAAGAAGAGCTCGGCACTGAGGAAGAAGTTGAATTCAAGGATGTTCCGAAGCCTCATGAAATTCGGGAGATTCTTGATGAATATGTCATCGGACAAGAGAATGCGAAGAAATCCTTAGCTGTAGCGGTCTATAACCACTATAAACGGATCAATTCCAACAGCAAGATTGATGATGTTGAGCTTTCGAAAAGTAATATTTCTATGATTGGACCAACAGGAAGCGGTAAAACATTACTTGCTCAAACGCTTGCTCGTATTTTAAATGTTCCATTTGCGATTGCAGATGCAACATCATTAACTGAAGCAGGTTATGTTGGTGAAGACGTAGAGAATATTTTACTAAAGCTGATCCAAGCAGCGGATTATGATGTAGAAAAAGCGGAAAAAGGCATTATCTACATCGATGAGATCGATAAAGTAGCAAGAAAATCAGAAAACCCTTCTATCACTCGTGATGTATCTGGGGAAGGTGTACAGCAAGCCCTTTTGAAAATTCTTGAAGGAACAGTTGCTAGCGTACCGCCTCAAGGTGGACGTAAGCACCCTCATCAAGAATTCATTCAAATTGATACGACAAATATCCTCTTCATTTGTGGTGGAGCCTTTGACGGCATTGAGCAAATCATCAAACGCCGCCTAGGTCAAAAAGTCATTGGATTCGGTGCGGATAATAAAATCGAAGACCTTGAAAAAGAAGTCCTTCTATCAAAAGTACTGCCGGAAGACTTGCTTCGCTTCGGTTTAATTCCAGAATTCATCGGTCGTCTGCCGGTTATTGCAAGTCTCGAGCCGTTAGATGAAAAAGCACTTGTAGAAATCTTGACAAAGCCTAAAAATGCGCTAGTCAAGCAGTATACAAAAATGCTTGAGCTAGACGATGTGGAGCTTGAGTTTGAAGAAGATGCTCTCAGCGAGATTGCGAAAAAAGCAATTGAGCGTAAAACAGGAGCTCGTGGTCTTCGTTCCATCATTGAAGGCATCATGCTTGATGTGATGTTTGACCTTCCATCTCGTGATGATATTGAAAAATGTGTCATCACTGGTGAAACGGTTGCCGATGCTGAACCGCCGCGTCTTGTGTTAAAGGATGGCACAGTCGTTAATAAAGATACAAAAACATCTGCATAAGAGAAGTGATCACTCCTGAATCTTTTTGATTCAGGAGTTTTTTATTTATCGTGGAAGACGTGTTTATTCCGTCCAGCTCTAGGAAATACTAGCAGACAGAAACCATACATACGATAGATGAAGGAGGGAGCACCGATTGAGCTGGACAGGAATCGTACTATTCATACAGCTGTTCTTTGGTATCGTCATCGGGCTGTACTTTTGGAACTTACTGAGAAATCAGCGCACACAAAAGGTGACGATAGACAAAGAATCAAAGAAAGAAATGGAAGCACTCAGAAAGATGCGATCGATCAAATTGAGTGAACCTTTATCAGAGAGAGTCCGGCCAAAGGGTTTTCAAGATATTGTAGGGCAGGAAGACGGCATTCGTGCACTAAAAGCGGCACTATGCGGACCTAACCCTCAGCATGTCATCGTCTACGGACCGCCGGGTGTTGGAAAAACAGCCGCTGCCCGTCTAGTCATGGAAGAAGCGAAGCGTCATGCTGATTCTCCGTTTAAGAAAGATGCGGTGTTTGTAGAGCTTGATGCCACAACAGCGAGATTCGATGAACGAGGCATTGCAGACCCCTTAATTGGCTCCGTGCATGACCCGATTTACCAAGGGGCAGGGGCAATGGGACAAGCAGGCATTCCGCAGCCGAAACAAGGAGCAGTCACGCATGCTCATGGCGGGGTTCTGTTTATAGATGAGATTGGAGAACTGCATCCAATCCAAATGAATAAAATGCTGAAAGTGCTTGAGGATCGGAAAGTGTTTTTAGACAGTGCCTACTACAGTGAAGAAAATACCCAAATCCCAAATCACATTCATGATATTTTTCAAAATGGGCTGCCGGCTGATTTTAGATTGATTGGTGCCACCACAAGAACGCCGGACGAAATTCCACCAGCGATTAGATCAAGATGTTTGGAAATATTCTTTAAAGACCTTGATCAGCATGAGCTGAAAATCGTCGCTGCCAAGGCTGTCCAAAAAATTCAAAAGGAATTAAGTGAAGAAGGGCTAAGCCTGTTAACCTCCTATGTGAAAAATGGACGTGAAGCGGTCAATATGGTGCAGATAGCGGCTGGTATGGCTATCACTGAAAACCGAAAAGACATCACGATAGCTGATGTAGAATGGGTCATTCATTCAAGCCAGCTGACGCCAAGGTATGAACAAAAAGTACCGGAAAAGCCAAAAGTGGGGGTAGTAAATGGCCTTGCCGTTTATGGACCAAATAGCGGCGCCCTGCTTGAGATTGAAGTGAATATATGTAAGGCGCTGGAAAAAGGCAGTATCAACATTACAGGTATTGCAGAAGAGGAAAGCATTGGCAACCAGTCTAAATCCATCAGACGAAAAAGTATGGCCAAAGGCTCGGTTGAAAATGTATTAACAGTACTTAGAAACTTAGGCATACGCACAAATGAATATGATATCCATATTAATTTTCCAGGCGGTGCCCCTATCGATGGGCCGTCTGCTGGGATTGCGATGGCCACCGCGATTTTCTCAGCCATTCATCAAATCCCGATCGATCATCTAACCGCCATGACGGGTGAAATTGGATTGCAAGGTCAGGTGAAGCCGATCGGTGGAGTGATACCGAAAATTAAGGCAGCCAAACAAGCTGGTGCCAGAACAGTGATTATCCCTTATGATAACCAGCAGTCGATCTTAAAAGAGATTGAAGGGGTCACCATTGTGCCTGTGAAGCACTTCCAAGAGGTGCTGGATCAGTGTCTGGTCAACCCGCCAGACGAGAAGAAAGATGGACTAGAAGAAGAAATGAAAAGAAAATCTGTTTAATCCCCATCACATATGGGGATTTTTTAATGAAATAGATCTTTTTTTCTTTTTCAAGATAAAAAGAAAGGGTATACTACGATAAGATCATCATTTCTCAGGTCTTTTACATTGTACAAGACTGAAACAGGTATATTATAATGATTCATACTAGTGACGGAGGTGTCAATCAACATGGCAGATGAAATCAAAAAGAATGTTCCGCTCCTTCCATTGCGAGGTTTGCTTGTTTATCCAACAATGGTCTTGCATTTGGACGTTGGACGCGAGAAGTCTGTTCAAGCATTAGAACAGGCAATGATGAACGATCATATGATTTTTCTAGCAACGCAGCGGGAAATTTCAATAGACGAACCAGGTGAAGAAGAAATTTTCAAAGTCGGCACCTACACAAAAATTAAACAAATGCTGAAGCTGCCAAATGGAACGATTCGTGTACTCGTTGAAGGCTTAAATCGAGCACAGATCGAATCATATGTGGAGCTAGAGGACTATACGTCAGTCGATATTAAAGAATTGGCAGAAGAAGAATTAAAAGACGCAGAAGCAGAAGCACTCATGCGCACTTTGTTAGATCACTTTGATCAGTACATAAAAATTTCAAAAAAAATCTCAGCTGAAACATACGCAACGGTGACGGATATCGAGGAGCCGGGAAGAATGGCAGATATCGTCGCTTCTCACCTGCCGCTCAAATTAAAAGACAAGCAAGAAGTACTGGAAACAGTAGATGTCAAAAAACGGCTGAACCGGGTGATCAGCCTGATCCACAATGAAAAAGAAGTGCTGGAGATTGAAAAGAAAATCGGACAGCGTGTCAAACGTTCAATGGAACGAACGCAAAAAGAATATTATTTGCGTGAACAAATGAAAGCCATTCAAAAAGAGCTTGGAGACAAAGAAGGAAAAACAGGTGAAGTCAGTACATTAATGTCTAAAATCGAAGAATCCGGCATGCCGGATTCTGTTCGTGAGACTGCGTTAAAAGAACTGAATCGTTATGAAAAAATCCCTTCAAGCTCTGCTGAGAGCTCTGTGATTCGAAATTATATTGATTGGCTGATCAATCTTCCGTGGGGCATCTATACAGAAGATCGTCTAGACTTAAAGCTTGCAAGCCAAATTTTAGATGATGAGCACCATGGGCTGGAAAAAGTGAAAGAACGTGTGCTTGAATATCTTGCTGTACAGAAGCTGACAAATTCATTAAAAGGACCGATTCTTTGCTTGGCAGGACCTCCTGGAGTAGGGAAAACGTCACTTGCAAAATCCATTGCAAAGTCACTTGATCGAAAGTTTATCCGTATCTCTCTTGGCGGTGTACGTGATGAATCTGAGATTCGTGGACATAGAAGAACATATGTAGGTGCGATGCCGGGCCGTATCATCCGTGGTATGAGTAAGGCAGGCACCATGAATCCCGTGTTCCTTTTAGATGAAATTGATAAGATGTCCTCTGATTTTAGAGGGGACCCGTCATCTGCTATGCTTGAAGTGTTAGATCCAGAGCAAAATCATAACTTTAGCGATCACTATATTGAAGAGACATTTGATTTGTCTCAAGTGTTATTTATCGCCACAGCCAACAATTTAGCAACCATTCCAGGTCCACTTCGTGATAGAATGGAGATTATCACGATTGCAGGGTATACTGAGGTTGAAAAAGCAGAAATTGTGAAAGATCACCTTCTGCCGAAGCAGCTAAAGGAGCACGGATTAAAAAAAGGGAACTTACAGCTTCGTGAAGCAGCGATTTACGATATGATTCGCTATTACACTAGAGAAGCAGGAGTTCGCGGATTAGAGCGTCAGCTTGCGGCAATTTGCCGAAAAGCGGCAAGAGCGATTGTGGCTGAAGACCGCAAACGCATCACGGTGACGGAAAAGAACTTATCTGAATATCTCGGAAAAAGGCTTTACCGTTATGGTCAGGCTGAAACGACAGATCAAGTGGGCGTTGTCACAGGACTTGCGTATACTACAGTTGGTGGAGACACCTTATCCATTGAGGTATCACTCTCGCCAGGTAAAGGCAAGCTTTTGTTAACAGGTAAGCTTGGTGATGTCATGAGAGAATCTGCGCAGGCGGCATTCAGTTATATTCGTTCGAAAGCAGATGAACTGAACATTGATCCTCATTTTAATGAAAAGCATGATATTCATATCCATGTTCCAGAGGGTGCGGTTCCAAAGGACGGGCCATCAGCTGGTATTACCATTGCGACGGCTCTTGTATCAGCACTCACAGGACGTCCTGTGTCAAAAGAGGTTGGTATGACAGGAGAGATTACGTTAAGAGGAAGAGTGCTTCCGATTGGCGGATTAAAAGAAAAAGCATTAGGCGCACATCGCGCAGGGCTGAAAACCATTATTCTTCCGAAGGAAAACGAGAAGGATATTGATGATATTCCTGAAAGTGTGAGACAAGGACTAACCTTTATCCCAGTCTCACATTTAGATGAGGTGCTTGAGAAAGCGTTAGTAGGAGAGGGAAGATGAAAGTAACAAAATCAGATATCGTCATTAGTGCGGTGAAACCAGAGCAGTACCCAAGCGGGGGACTACCGGAAATCGCTCTTGCTGGACGATCAAATGTTGGGAAGTCCTCGTTCATTAACTCATTAATTAATCGTAAAAATTTAGCACGTACGTCTTCTAAACCAGGAAAGACCCAGACGCTTAATTTCTACATTATTAATGATATGCTCCATTTTGTGGATGTTCCGGGCTACGGCTTTGCCAAAGTATCAAAAACAGAGCGTGAAGCTTGGGGCAGAATGATCGAAACGTATATTACGATGCGTGAAGAATTAAAAGCAGTCGTCCAAATTGTGGATCTGCGTCATAAGCCATCAGCAGAAGATGTGAACATGTATGAATTCCTTAAATATTATGGAGTTCCTGTGATCATCATTGCGACAAAGGCGGATAAAATTCCAAAAGGCAAATGGGAAAAACATGCGAAAGTCGTCAAACAGACGCTCGACATTGACCCATCAGATGAATTAATTTTATTCTCTTCTGAAACGAAAAAGGGAAAAGATGAAGCTTGGAATGCGATCCTTGCAAAGATTAACAGCTAAAAGAAGGCATCTGCACATAGCAGATGCCTTTTTATTGTATAAGTTATTTCCTTTTTAAAAATAATAAGAGGAGACTGACAGCAATCAGTACATAGGGCCAGTACAATTCAAAGCCGGAAGTAGGGATAGAGAGTGAGCTAAGCTGTTTTGTAATTTGCTGAAAGAAATAAAGAAACAGACCGAGTGCAATTAAAGCAGCACTTTCTATACGGTATTCCTTTTTCTGAGATGATTTCATCAAAAGCGCAAGGCCGACGATGAACACAATCATCGTAAATGTGTCTGGCCAATGGTCCAATTTCGGCTGAAGGATAAAGTGTAGCGCAAGGCCTGTCATGAGCATACCGATAAACACATGAGAGGTTTCCTGCTCCTTCTTTCCTTGATATAAGAAAGCAAGGCCAAAAAGCAGTACAAGTGTATACCATTTCTCCTGATCCTTCCAAATGTCAAATTGACCTCCTGAGAGAATGGCATATAGCGCTACAGCCAGCAAAGTGAGCGGCAGCAAAATGGATTTCTTCTTCAAAGATGTCACCTTCTTTTAAGCAGATCATTTGTCCGCACGCGCCAAATCTGGTAAATTGCTTGAAGTGATGATATGGCATAATCGATGTCGAACATTTTTCTACTATATCACAACATTTTTGAAATCTGTTCACAATTTTTATCCAGTTAAAAATGAATATATGTTATAATCATTATAAATAATAAATTCTATATTATAATTATTATAAATTAGACAGGGCGTTGGGGGTGCAAGCTGAAGTTATGCATATTCTTGTTGTGGGTTTAGATTATAAAACAGCCCCTGTTGAGATACGGGAACAGCTGAGCTTTGAACCGAGCGAGCTCGGAGCAGCGATGTCCAAGCTTAAAGAAGAAAAAAGCATTCTAGAGAATATCGTCATCTCAACATGTAATCGAACAGAGATCTACGCAGTTGTAGATCAGCTTCATACTGGTCGGTTTTATATAAAAAGATTTTTAGCAGATTGGTTCGGTTTAGAAAAAGAGGATGTCTCTCCATATTTGAAGTTTTATGAAAACGATGGAGCGGTTGAGCATTTATTCCGTGTGGCCTGTGGACTTGATTCCATGGTGATTGGTGAAACACAAATACTCGGTCAAGTGCGCTCCAGCTTTAAAACAGCTCAAGAGGAGAAGACGATTGGTACCGTTTTCAATTATTTATTTAAGCAGGCGGTCACCGTTGCAAAACGCTCTCATGCGGAAACAGATATTGCGTCTAATGCTGTGTCTGTCAGCTATGCAGCTGTCGAGCTTGCCAAAAAAATCTTTGGACGTCTTTCTGATAAGCATGTCCTTATTCTTGGTGCGGGTAAAATGGGCGAGCTTGCAGCACAAAACCTTCAAGGCCAAGGAATTGGTCAGGTGACGGTCATTAATCGAACGTATGAGAAGGCAAAAGAATTGGCCGGACGTTTTTCAGGAGAGCCTAAAAGCTTAAACCAATTAGAAAAAGCATTATCTGAAGCGGACATTGTGATTAGCTCGACTGGTGCTAAACAATTTGTGATTACAAAAGAAATGGTCGAAGGTGCGAATAAAAAGCGGAAAGGCAGACCTCTATTCATGGTGGATATTGCAGTACCGCGTGATTTAGATCCAGCCATTTCTGAAGTAGAAGGTGCTTTTTTGTATGACATTGATGACCTTGAGGGCATTGTGGCAGCCAACCTAAAAGAGCGCCGTGCAGTGGCTGAAGAGGTGGAACTCCTAATTGAAGCTGAAATTGTGGAATTTAAGCAATGGCTTAATACACTTGGTGTTGTTCCTGTCATTTCTGCTCTAAGAGAAAAGGCGCTCACGATTCAAGCGGATACGATGCAAAGCATTGAACGAAAGCTTCCAAACCTCACACACCGTGAAATGAAGCTGTTAAATAAACATACGAAAAGCATCATCAATCAAATGCTGAAAGATCCTATTTTAAAGGCAAAAGAAATTGCCGGGGAGCCGAATGCAGAAGAAAAACTTTTACTCTTTAAAGAAATCTTTGATTTACAGGTTGAAGATGAAGAGCAAAAGGAAGAGCCTGTACAGGTAGAGCAAGGGTCATTTCAGCTGTTCAAACCAAATATGGCACAAGGCTTTGCTACAGTTGCCAGTGAGTGATTAAGCGATGATGGAACCCATTGTAGCGAGACTCAACGAAGCGACGATCTTGATCTATGCACTCAGTGTCTTGTTCTATTTCATAGATTTTCTTCAACACAACCGGAAGGCTGGAAAAATGGCTTTCTGGTTGCTTTCTATTGTCTGGCTGCTGCAAACAGTCTACATGTTCTATATTATGATGGAAACAGACCGATTCCCTGTGTTGAATGTAGCAGAGGGGTTATATTTTTATACGTGGGTGCTTGTGACACTTTCACTCGTTCTCACAAAAGTATTGCGCGTTGAGTTTATTGTCTTTTTTACAAATGTAATTGGTTTTTCCATGATGGCGATTCACACCTTTACACCATCTGATCTCCATTCGGCGGAACTGGCGGGGAAGCTGACGAGTGAACTGCTCGTGATTCATATTACGATGGCCATTTTATCATACGGTGCCTTTTCTCTTTCATTTGCTTTTTCGCTTCTCTATCTCTTTCAATATCGTTTGCTAAAAAAGAAAAAATGGGGAAAATGGCTTTTGAGAATTGAAGACTTATCCAAGCTTGATCATATGGCGTATGTCTTAAATATTATTGGTGTGCCAATGCTTTTGCTTAGTTTAATTCTCGGCATTATTTGGGCATATATTTCGTATGATACGTTGTACTGGACAGATGCAAAGGTGCTTGGTTCGTTTATTATGCTGTTTTTATACGGCTTTTACTTATATATCAGATTGGTGAGAAATATGCAGGGCAAAATCGTGGCACGTTGGAATGTCGCTTCATTTCTTGTGCTGATGATCAATTATTTTCTGCTTGGTAGCTTATCAACCTTTCATTGGTTTCAATAATGATGAGTCTTAAGGGCATTGTCGGGAGGAAGACGTAATGCGTACAATTAAAGTAGGTTCTAGACGAAGCAAACTTGCGATTACACAAACAAAATGGGTCATTCAAAAGCTGTCTGAGCTAAACCCTTCTTATTCTTTTGAAATTAAAGAAATTGTAACGAAGGGTGATCAAATTTTAGATGTGACCTTATCAAAGGTTGGCGGAAAAGGGCTATTTGTCAAAGAGATTGAACAGGCGATGCTGAACCATGACATTGACATGGCGGTGCACAGCATGAAAGATATGCCGGCTTCTCTTCCGGAAGGTTTAGTCATCGGCTGTATTCCTGAGCGTGAGGATGTGCGGGATGCACTGATTTCAAAGGATCATCTCCGCCTTCATGAACTGCCAAAGGGAGCCATTGTGGGAACGAGCAGCTTACGGCGCAGTGCCCAGCTTCTTCAGGAGAGACCAGATCTTGAGATTAAATGGATTCGAGGAAACATTGACACAAGACTTGAGAAACTGAAAAATGAAGAATATGATGCCATTATTCTAGCTGCTGCCGGCCTGTCCAGAATGGGATGGAGCAAAGAGGTCGTGTCGGAATTTTTATCTCCTGATACTTGCCTGCCTGCCGTTGGACAAGGCGCGCTCTCGATTGAATGCCGCGGAGATGATGAAGAGCTATTGCAGCTCCTTGCTCAATTTACGAATGAATATACGAAGAAAACGGTCCTCGCTGAAAGAGCCTTCCTCAAACAAATGGATGGAAGCTGTCAGGTGCCGATCGCTGGCTATGCAACGATGAATGAGCATGATGAAATTGAACTGACGGGTCTTGTGGCATCTGCTGACGGGCACACGATTATTCAAGAAACCGTAACAGGCACTGACCCTGAGGCAATTGGTACAGCGTGCGCGAAGCAGATGGCTGATAAGGGAGCAAAGGATTTGATCGACAAGGTGAAAAAGGATCTGTCTTCCCAATGACGATAGCCAAATCGCTTTACGGACAGACGGTGCTTGTCACTCGAAATGAACGTCAAGCGGGTGTGTTTCAGCAGAAAATTGAAGCACTGAACGGTCATGCAGTTTTAACCTCTCTTATCAGGTTTGAGCCTACGCTCACACAAGAAAAAGCGAAGGCATTTTTAAAAGACTTAGAAGCAAGCCATTGGCTTGTTTTCACGAGTGTAAATGGTGCGTCTTTTTTTCTTAGTTATATAGAGGAGCATCATTTACATAAGAGCTTATCCCACTTGAAAGTAGCTGCTGTAGGTGAGAAAACATCTGCCTATCTTGAGCAGCATGGCTTCAAGGTTGATGTGGTCCCAGAACGATTTATAGCGGAAGAGCTGGCAGATGCCTTACTTGACCATGTGCTCCCGGGAGAGCGTGTATTTGTAGCAAAAGGCCACCTGTCACGAGATGTGGTGAAGCAAACCCTCGTTCCGCTTGGCTTAGAAGTAAAGGAATGGATTTTATATGAAACAGTCAAGGATGAGGAGGGAATTGCCGCCCTCAAATCGGCAATGATGGAGCAATCATTTGATTTTATTACATTTACGAGCTCATCCACTGTTCATTCATTTATGCATGCCATGGAGGCAGATGTAGCGAAGTTAGCTGCATCTGACACTTGTTTTGTGACGATAGGTCCTCTTACAAAAGAGGCACTGCTTCAATACGGGATTTCATCAGAAACCCCAGATATTTATACGATAGACGGGATGCTGGATTTGATGTGCCATCTATCTGAAAGGAAGTTGAACCAATGATGAAATTTAATAGACACCGCAGATTGCGTACAAGCGCAGGAATGAGAGAACTAGTCAGAGAAACTTTTTTAAGACCATCTGATTTCATTTATCCGATCTTTTTTGTTGAGGGAGAAAATGTCCGGAAAGAAGTGCCTTCAATGCCGGGGGTATATCACATTTCGGTGGATCTTGTGAAAGAAGAAGTGCAAGAGCTTGTGGATCTTGGCATTCAATCCATCATTGTATTTGGTGTACCAGATCATAAAGATCATGTGGGCAGTGAGGCGTATCACGATCATGGCATTGTTCAAAGAGCAACGCTTGAGATCAAAAAGCATTTCCCTGAGCTTGTTGTCATTGCAGATACTTGCTTATGCCAATATACAGATCATGGACATTGTGGAATCGTTGAAGATGGCGAAATTTTAAATGATGAATCTCTTCAGCTTTTAGCAAAAACAGCTGTTAGCCAAGCGCGTGCAGGTGCAGATATCATCGCTCCTTCAAACATGATGGATGGCTTTGTTATCGCAATCCGTGAGGCACTTGATGAAGCTGGCTTTATTCATGTGCCTGTGATGTCATATGCCGTGAAATACGCAAGTGCTTTTTACGGTCCGTTTCGTGATGCAGCGCATAGTACACCGCAGTTTGGAGATCGTAAAACGTATCAAATGGACCCTGCAAACCGTTTAGAGGCACTGAGAGAAGCGCAATCTGACGTCGAAGAGGGGGCTGACTTCCTGATTGTCAAACCATCTCTTTCTTATTTAGATATTATGCGTGATGTGAAAAATGAATGTACACTCCCTGTTGTCGCTTACAATGTGAGCGGAGAGTATGCAATGGTTAAAGCCGCAGCTCAAAATGGCTGGATTTCTGAAAAAGAGCTTGTACTTGAAATGCTGACAAGCATGAAACGTGCAGGAGCAGAGTTAATCATTACGTATCATGCAAAAGATGCGGCAAAATGGCTCTCAGAATAAAGAACGGATAGACAGGAGGACGTTGAAATGGGACGTAGCTATGAAAAATCTAAGCAAGCATTTGAAGAAGCGCAGCATTTAATGCCTGGTGGTGTCAACAGCCCTGTACGTGCATTTAAATCCGTCAACACAGACCCGATTTTTATGGAGCGAGGTAAAGGCGCAAAGATATACGATATTGATGGAAATGAATACATTGATTATGTCTTATCATGGGGACCGCTCATTTTAGGACATACGAATGACCGTGTGGTTGAAAGCATTCAGCGAGTAGCTGAACAAGGTACAAGCTTCGGTGCTTCTACTTTAGTTGAAAATGAGTTAGCTAAGCTTGTATCAGAACGAGTTCCTTCCATTGAGGTTATTCGGATGGTCAGCTCTGGAACAGAAGCGACAATGAGTGCACTTCGTCTAGCACGCGGCTTTACAGGCAGAAATAAAATTGTGAAATTTGAAGGCTGCTATCATGGCCACGGTGATTCTTTGCTCATTAAAGCTGGTTCGGGTGTGGCAACGCTTGGACTTCCAGATAGCCCTGGTGTCCCTGAAGGTACGGCAAGCAATACGATCACCGTTCCATACAATGATTTAGAAAGCATCAAAGTCGCTTTTCAAGAATTTGGAGACGACATTGCAGGTGTCATTGTAGAACCAGTTGCAGGAAATATGGGCGTTGTCCCTCCGCAAGAAGGTTTCTTGCAAGGATTGAGAGACATCACGGAGCAATATGGCTCTTTACTCATTTTTGATGAGGTCATGACAGGCTTCCGTGTGGATTATCACTGCGCGCAAGGCTATTTTGGCATTACGCCTGACCTTACATGCCTTGGCAAAGTAATCGGAGGCGGTCTCCCGGTCGGCGCTTATGGCGGAAGAGCGGACATTATGAGACAAATTGCGCCAAGCGGTCCGATTTATCAAGCAGGAACGTTATCTGGTAACCCGCTTGCGATGACAGCAGGCCTTGAAACATTAAAACAGCTGACACCTGAGTCTTATGAAGAGTTTAGACGCAAAGGAGATCGTTTGGAAGAAGGAATTTCGAAAGCGGCGAAAGCACATGGGATTCCATTAACATTTAACCGTGCAGGTTCCATGATCGGATTCTTCTTTACGAACGAACAAGTCGTAAATTATGATACAGCGAAAACAGCTGATCTCGCTTTATTCGCTGAATTCTACAAGGAAATGGCTGACCACGGCATCTTCCTTCCACCTTCTCAATTCGAAGGGCTGTTCCTATCAACTGCTCATACTGATCAAGACATCGAATATACGATTGAGACAGTGGAAAAGGTTTTTCAAAAACTACGTCGATAAACAAGAGCCGATATGGAGACATATCGGCTTTTTGCTTTGCATAAAACCAATCATATTTTCACCGCCTCCCACATACACCTGTATTGACATCTAATTTTATTTTGAAGGATTAGATGAAAGGAGGACACCGACTTGTCTCAAAACAATCGATTACAGTTTTCGGTAGAAGAATCCATTTATTTCAAAAACGGACAGGAAGTCAGTGAGCTGCTGTCAATTTCTCTCGATCCTGACATTCTCGTTCAAGAAGTGAATGATTATGTTTCCATTAGAGGTTCACTCGAGCTAACAGGAGAATACAACATAAATCAAGAGGAGCAATTGGGTGAATCCAGTTCCTATGCATCATACAGGCAAGCTGATGAGGTGAAGGTAAGAGAGGACGGAACAGCCGAGCTTCTGCATCAATTTCCAGTTGATATCACCATCCCTAAGAACAAAATCAGTCATTTAAATGATGTGTTTGTGTTTATTGATGCGTTTGATTACCAGCTGACAGAAAGCCGTTTGCTCACCATTCAGGCTGATCTAGCGATTGAAGGTCTGTTAGATGAAGAAACGCCTCGAGTGCCTGTAGAGGAGCCTTATGAATTTGTCTATCGTACTGAAGAGGAATATGGTGATGTGACCTATGAATATCAGGCGCAGCCGGAACATGAGGAACAAGAAGAGCTGCAAAGCGATGAACGTCAGGACTATGAGGAACAGGCTGCATTACAAATTGAAGACGTACGTACCGAACAAGAAGATCAGGAAGAAGAGGAAGAAATTGAAATAGAGCAGTTGAGTATGGAAGAAGAGGAAGAGACGGAAGAATTGGAAGAACGGGAAGAACCGGAGGACCAAGCAGAAGCAGTGACACTTGGTTATCGCTCCTTCCCCGAAGCTCAGGTGCTAGAGCCGCCATTTTTTGAACCGCCTAAGCTATTAGAAGAAGAGGAGCGAGATGAGACGTTCTTTGAGGTGGAAGTGAGAAAAGACCCTGAAGCAGCTGAAGAGCAAGAAGAAACGATTCCAGCTTATCCGGCATTTGAACCACCTGCTTATCATATGGAACCGGTGCAGGAGGAGCGGGATGACACTTACCAAATAGAGCGATTATATGAACGGGAAGAACCAAAGGTGTATGAGTCTGCCCAAGAAGCGGAGGAGCCTGAAAATGAAGTAAGAGAAACGTCTGGCAGTGAGAATTCTCTTTATTTAACGAAGCTGTTCGCTAAGCAGGAGGAGGAAGATTTTTCTCGCATGAAAATTTGTATAGTTCAGCAAGAAGATACGGTCGATCGTATTTGTGAGCGATATCAGTTGAATGTGCAGCAGCTCCTTCGAACGAACTCATTATCGGTCGATGCGGAGCTTGAAGAAGGGCAGGTTCTTTATATTCCTGAATATCAAAAAAGCAATGCATAGCAAGCGATGACCGACCGAGAAAATGTGGTGAGTGAACGTGGATGAAATTCAATCTGTCCTATACGAATACGGGCTTGAGGCTGAATACATTGAACCTGTCAGTCCTGCTGTCGTCAAGGTGTATACAAAGCAGGGTGTATTTGCACTAAAGCGAGTAAAAGCCAATCGACAAATGCAGTTTACAGAGCAAATGCTTGAATTAGAATCAAAAGGTTATCGCTCCTTTGTGCCGATTTATCGGACGAAGAGCGGTTCCTTTTTCTCAAGTCATCGGGAAAGCCAGTACGCATATTATCTCATGCCATGGCTGACGAATGAAAAGAGAGAAGAGCAGGATGATAAACATGAATATTTATTTCAAGAGATTGCAAGACTTCATAAACGAACTGAAGTGATGGTGGACATCACAGAGCAAGAAATTGAAGCTCACTACACACAAATCAAGGCCAAATGGGAAACAGAGAAAGACATGTATGAACGATTCATAGAGCGGGCAGAGCAAACTTGGTATATGTCGCCATTTGAGCTGGCCGCTGCTATGTATTTTTCAGAAGCTATGTCTGCCAGTGAATTTGCGCTTGAACGATTAGAGGATTGGCACGAGGAAATGAAAGATCAAGAGACAACACGTGTTGTGTTAAATCATGGACAATTATCGATCCATCACTTTTTGTATAATGATGTAGGAACAGGACATTTCACCAACTTTGAGCGGTCCAAAAAGGCCGCCCCCATTTATGACCTTCTGACCTTTTACTTTCGGACATTCAAAACCTATCCTACGTCTTGTCCTGAATGCACTTCCTTGTTTTATACGTATCAAAAAGGAAATCCTCTTCGGGAGGAAGAGCTTCATTTGTTCTTAAGCTACCTTGCTTATCCGCAAGGTCTGTTTGATACGGTGAAAGCCTATGAAGCAGGCGGGCAGGATGAGATGGAAAGCTGTCAGCAGCTATTAAGAGCGTATTGGCAAATGAAAAATTCAGAGCCGACCGTCATGAAGATTCACGAGATTGAGCAGGCTAGACGCCTTGAAGAAGAACAAAACGCCTCGTCATCAGCAGAATGACGAGGCGTTTTTGTGTTGGCTTTATCATTTCTCTGTAAAGGAATGACCGATACATAAACGTGAGTTTTTAAAACCAATCAAGGTGAAAGGCACAAGCGAGAAAAATAAGAATACCTAGGATGAGGACGTCAAATGTTGTGGGGAAAATGATCGTACGAAACCCTTGAAATATGGCGATCGGGAGAACGACTTGGGAGGCAACTGCCCGAATTTGTCTAAGCCAGGGGGGAAGTGTGTAAGGATTGAACTTCTTCAAAATCAAACGCCCTCCTTCTTCATTTTGTTATTATCATATGGGCAATAAAGCGAAGGGTGCCTGCCCAATTTGTATAAAGCAGAAGAAAAGCGGAAAAGATGATTGACGAAAACAAAAGGCATTTAGTAATATTAATAAAAGATGAGTATGTGCTGATGAACGTGATATATCGTAAGCATGGACCAGGAAGAGTACGAGCAAGACCCTAAAGAGAGGGAAACCAATAGCTGAAAGGTTTCCTAGGATGCGCTTGTTTGGAAGGTCGCCTGTGAGCTTAATTTCTTGAATGAACAAGTAGAGAAATTCGGGAGAACCCCGTTATCCTTTAGAGTGTACGGGACACATGTATGTGCTCCGTGAAAAAAGGTGGTACCGCGAAAAAGCTTTTTCGTCCTTTTATAAGGATGGAAAGGCTTTTTTTATGTTTCATCAGCCGAAAAAATGTGGAGGTAACACAAATGGGAACAAATAATCAAGAAATGCCAACAAAGTACGATCCAAATGCGATTGAAAAAGACCGCTATACGTACTGGCTTGAAGGGAAATTCTTCGAAGCGCAAAATGATAAAACGAAAGATCCATATACAGTCGTCATTCCTCCACCAAACGTGACAGGAAAATTGCATCTTGGGCATGCGTGGGATTCAACACTTCAAGACATCGTGACGCGCATGAAACGGATGCAGGGCTTTGACGTTCTATGGCTTCCAGGGATGGACCATGCCGGTATTGCCACTCAAGCAAAGGTAGAGGCAAAGCTTCGCGAAGAAGGCGTGAGCCGTTATGACCTCGGACGCGAAAAGTTTGTGGAAGAAACGTGGAAGTGGAAAGAAGAATATGCTGATTTTATTCGCAGCCAGTGGGCGAAAATGGGTCTTGGCCTAGATTACTCGCGTGAACGTTTTACATTAGATGAAGGTCTGAATAAAGCTGTACGCCAAGTGTTTGTCCAATTATATGAAAAAGGGCTTATCTATCGCGGAGAGTACATCATTAACTGGGATCCAGCAACAAAGACTGCACTTTCTGATATTGAAGTGATTTATAAGGATGTTCAAGGGGCGTTTTATCACTTGAGATATCCGCTGGCAGATGGAACAGGTTCAATTGAAATTGCGACAACAAGACCTGAAACAATGCTTGGAGATACGGCAGTAGCTGTGCATCCTGAAGACGAACGCTATCAGCATTTGATTGGAAAAACAGTCATTTTACCAATTACAGGACGTGAGATCCCAATCGTCGGTGATGACTATGTCGATATGGAGTTTGGTTCAGGTGCTGTGAAAATTACACCTGCTCATGACCCGAATGATTTTGAGCTTGGAAACCGCCATGAGCTAGAGCGAATTCTTGTTATGAATGAAGATGGCACAATGAATGCAAATGCGCTGCAATACAAAGGAATGGACCGCTTCGAATGCCGTAAACAGCTGGTGAAAGATTTACAAGAAGAAGGTATTTTATTCAAAATTGAGGATCATATGCATTCAGTTGGTCATAGTGAGCGAAGCGGAGCTGTAGTTGAACCATATTTATCTACACAATGGTTTGTGAAAATGCAGCCGCTGGCGGATGAAGCCATCAACCTGCAAAAAGGTGATGACCAAGTCCAATTTGTTCCGGATCGATTTGAAAAGACGTATTTACACTGGATGGAAAATATCCGTGACTGGTGTATTTCTCGTCAGCTATGGTGGGGACACCGCATTCCGGCTTGGTACCATAAAGAAACGAAAGAAGTATACGTTGGACTGGAAGCGCCAGAAGATATTGAGAACTGGGAACAAGATAACGATGTCCTAGATACATGGTTTAGTTCAGCGCTTTGGCCATTCTCTACAATGGGCTGGCCGGATGCAGACAGTGAAGACTTTAAGCGCTACTATCCAACAAACCTGCTTGTAACTGGCTATGACATTATTTTCTTCTGGGTATCTCGTATGATCTTCCAGGGTCTTGAATTCACAGGAGAAAAACCGTTCAAAGATGTCCTTATTCATGGGCTCATCCGCGATGAACAAGGGCGTAAAATGAGTAAGTCGCTTGGCAACGGAATTGATCCAATGGAGGTCATCGACAAATACGGTGCGGATTCATTAAGATATTTCTTAGCCACTGGAAGCTCACCAGGTCAGGATCTTCGCTTCAGTTTTGAAAAGGTTGAATCCACTTGGAACTTTGCGAACAAAATTTGGAATGCATCCCGTTTTGCTTTAATGAATATGGATGGTTTAACGTATGATGAACTTGATTTGACAGGTGAAAAATCAGTTGCTGACCAATGGATTTTAACCCGCTTAAATGAAACGATTGAAAGTGTCACACAGCTTGCTGACAAGTATGAATTCGGCGAAGTTGGCAGACATTTATATAACTTCATTTGGGATGATTTCTGTGATTGGTATATTGAGATGGCGAAGCTTCCGCTTTATGGAGAAGATGAAGCTGCGAAGAAAACGACTCGTTCGATCCTTGCGTATGTCTTAGATCAAACGATGAGACTTCTTCATCCGTTTATGCCGTTCTTAACAGAAGAAATCTGGCAGCATCTTCCGCATGAAGGTGAGTCCATTACCGTTGCGAAATGGCCTGAAGTGAAGCCGGAGCTATCGAACGAACAAGCTTCTGCTGACATGAAGCTGCTCGTTGAACTCATTCGCTCTGTTCGTAACATTCGCAGTGAAGTAAACACGCCATTGAGCAAGCAAGTTGAGCTTTACATCAAAGCATCCACATCTGATGTTCAGGAGCGTTTAGAGAAGAATCGTTCATATATTGAGCGCTTCACGAATCCAAGTGTTCTTGAAATTGGCACAGATGTCCCAGCTAGTGATAAAGCGATGACGGCTGTCATTTCTGGAGCAGAACTCATTCTACCGCTTGAAGGCTTAATCAACTTAGATGAAGAAATTGCTCGTCTGCAAAAAGAGCTTGATAAGCTGACAAAAGAAGTAGAACGAGTACAGAAAAAGCTTGGCAACGAAGGCTTTATGAAAAAAGCGCCTGAAAGTGTCGTAGAAGAAGAGCGTGCGAAAGAACGTGATTATGTCGCAAAACGCGAAGCTGTTCAAAAGCGGATTGAAGAGCTGAAAGCATAATGTTGAAAAGACGGCTCCTAACGGAATGGAGTCGTCTTTTTTGAAAATTTCGTATGAAAAGAGAGATGACATTGTTTACAACCTATCATGAAGCCATTGAGTGGATTCATAGCAGACTGGCCTTTGGCGTAAAACCGGGTCTTGAAAGAATGAAGTGGCTAATGAACAGACTAGACCATCCAGAACAAAAAATAAAAGCGGTGCATGTTGCTGGTACAAATGGAAAAGGATCAACGATTGCGTTTACTCGTTCCGTTTTACAGGAAGCCGGCTATTCAGTTGGAACTTTCACCTCTCCGTTTATTTTAACGTTCAATGAACGAATCAGCGTAAATGGAGCGTCTATTCAGGATGAAGAATGGCTGAGTTTGGTGAATGAGATAAAGCCTTATGTTGATGAATTAGATGGAACAGAGCTTGGCGCAGCAACAGAATTTGAAATCATTACAGCATGTGCATTCGCTTATTTTGCCCATGTGCGCCAAGTAGACTTTGTCCTATTGGAAACAGGGCTTGGCGGAAGGCTTGATTCAACAAATGTTGCAGTGCCGATCTTAACGGCCATTACGTCAATTGGCCATGACCATATGGCGATTTTAGGCGATACACTTGAACAGATTGCAGCTGAAAAAGCAGGCATTATAAAAGATGGTATTCCAATGATCACGGCTGTTCATCAACGAGAGGCACTAGCTGTCATTCAAAACACTGCAATAGAAAAGAATGCCGTATGCATCTCGTTACATGATACATGTACCTTTGATCAGCAGCAGCCGACAGAAACAGGTGAACGTTTCACGTTACGCACCCCAAAAAGGCAGTATCCAGAGCTTGAAACAGGGTTAATTGGAACGCACCAAAGGCAAAATGCATCTCTTGCCGTTCTATTGATTGAATGGCTGGTTCAAGAAGGCCATATCAGCGTGACAGAAGAGCATTTGTATGAAGGGATTCGGCAAGCAGTATGGGCTGGGAGATTTGAAAAGGTCAAAGATCATCCTCCTGTCTATCTCGACGGTGCTCATAATGAAGAGGGGATGGACCGTTTAATCGAAACCGTACAAGCTCATTTTTCCAGTAAACAGGTGCATGTATGTTTTAGCGCTTTAAAAGATAAGCCGTACAAACAAATGATTGAAAAGCTTGAAGCCATTAGTTCATCTATTCATTTTGTTTCGTTTGATTTTCCAAGAGCTGAATCAGCGGAAAAGCTTTATGCTTGCAGTCATTTAGAAACAAAATCGTATGACGATGACCCTCGTGCTGTGCTTGAATGGATTCAGAAAAAAAGCGCTGATCCCTTGGCGGTTATACTTGTCACTGGCTCCCTTTATTTTATTTCAGATATGCGAAATCGTATTTTAGGATCATGAAAAGATGCAAAAGGCTCCCAGCCATTTGTGTCTTTTTTCTTTTGATATGTAGATGAGGGATAAAATCATATTTTCACTAGGTGCTCAACGTAAATGTCTATGGTACAATCCGGTCTATCTTATCCCCGGAAGGAGCCACTGAATATGATTGACATTTTTGTGTTTCTTGCAGGCATCACCATGGGATCGTTTTTTCATCTAGTTGGTGAAAGGCTGCCAATGAAGCGGTCCATACTCTTTCCGCGTTCTCACTGCGGCGTTTGTAAACAACCACTATCTCTGTATGACATGATTCCGCTCGTTTCGTATATTGTATTGAGAGGGTCGTGTAAACATTGCAGCACCCGATTGTTTTTGTTATATCCAATGATTGAGCTGCTGTCAGGCAGCCTTTTTTTGCTCATTTATAGGAACGCTGGTTTTTCGTTTGAAGGCCTTTTTCTTGTGATTCTTTGTAGTTTATTCGTGATTGCTGTCGTGAGCGATCTTCTTTATATGAGGGTGCCAAACGAGCTGTTTCTCTTCTTTTTTCCTCTATTCGTCATATACCGCACGCTAGAACCATTTCTTATTTGGTGGGAAGGAGCGGCTTCTCTGCTTTTTTGTTTTCTCTTATTTTATAGTTTAGATCGTTTTAAGCCAAACAGCATGGGAGGGGCTGATATGAAGCTGTTCGGTGTGCTTGCGTTTTGCTTTGGTTTAAAGGCATTCCTCATCATTCTTTTCCTCTCATCTATCGGCGGAATGGTCTATGCGAAGGTCTTTTCCTTTCGATTAGACGAGCCATTTCCCTTTGTTCCTGCGATCGCTTTTTCTTTTTGGGTTTATCTTTTTGGGTCTCATGTCTTAAGCCCATTCAGCGGATTATTTGGGTGAAAAAATTGGCGAACACTTTTTTTACCTGCCGACAAAAGTCTTGTTCTTTTTTTTATCTGCTATGTTAAAGTGTGAAACAGAAAGAAGGACGGGTTAAATTCGCACTGATTCATTGGACAAAAAGGTCTTTCTTACAAACAATGTCAGAAAGCGGGGAATGACAATGAAAAAAAGGCAGGCAAAAAAACAAGGGTTAAAGGTCAATATTAATGGCAAGGAAGAAATGCTTCATGAAGAAGATCATCAGCCAAAAAAACAGCAAGAGGATCATGTGACGTTTTCGAATTGGGAGGAAAAGAGGCAATCAGAACAGGAGACAGCTGCTTCACAGGAAGATCCATCTAAACCAAAAGAAGAAGATTTCCAGTGGGACGATGCAGCTGATCATATTTACCACTCTGATCCAAAGGTCGTCACGCCTTATCAAAAGAAAAAAGGCTCATTTGATCAGAAGTTCAGTAAAAACCGCGGCCCCTTCAAGAGAGTGATGACAACGATTGTATTTGCAGTGGTTCTTGGGACAGGCCTCGGCGTGTTTGCACTAAGCTTAAGCAAAGACGGTACAGCAAATCCGTCAGGTGGTGACCATGTCAGTGTCACAGCATCCGGAAACCAATCTGCAATGAAAGCCGGAGGGGATGCGCCGCCAGCGGCGGGAGATACAGATGAATCAAAAGAGAACAAAGGTGAAAAAAGTGTCTCTGGCAGTTTTTC
Organism: Bacillus sp. MC1252; assembly: GCF_056838025.1. NCBI lineage: Bacteria > Bacillati > Bacillota > Bacilli > Caryophanales > Bacillaceae > Bacillus > Bacillus sp. MC1252. The sequence continues at coordinate 2,451,670 of NZ_CM166369.1, read as the reverse complement.
AACCTTTGTCGTACAGGCTGGAAAGTTTTCCTCTGAAAAAGGAGCAGATGACTTGGTTACCAGTTTAAAAGATGCAGGATATGCGGGGAAAAAAGTCTCAATGGATGATGGATATTATGTGATTGCTGGGCTTGCAACAGAACAAGGCATGACAAGTGCTGTTGGGAAGAAGCTAATCGATCAGCACTTTGAAGCATGGGGCGGTAAGGAGCTCTCATTTCAAGTGCCAGATGAGCTGACTGGTTTAATAGAGAAGGCTTCTGTCTTATCTTCAAAGGTGATTGCAGGGGATGAAGTAGAGAAAAAGGAAGTCACGCAGCTGATCTCTGAGCTGGAAAGTGCCAAAACAACTGACGCATCAGCTAAAAGCAGTTTGCTGAAAGCGGTGCAACTGTTAAATGACCCAACGGCTGAAAATGGGTGGAAATCTCAGCAAGTGCTGCTTGATCAATTAAACACGTAAAATCATTTTTTAAGAGAGCAAACTAGTCAAAAAATGACTAGTTTTTTTCTTTTGTATCCAACATAATGATGAAGGAACATGAAAAATGAATTTTCGTCAATTGTCGGTAAGATGTACATTTGATAGGATGAATGGGTATCTTACTTCTTAAGCTAAACCCTGAAAGGATGAACGAACATGAACCAATTAATTCTCGCATCACAATCACCTAGAAGAAAAGAATTGCTTGATCTAGCAGGGTTTTCTTATGACATTCAAGCAAGTCACTTAAAAGAAGAAATAAATCGAAACCTTTCGCCTGCTGAGAACGTCCAATGGTTGGCAGAACAAAAAGCAAATGATATTCAAAAAATACATCCCAAAGCTGTGATCATTGGTGCAGATACGATTGTTGCAATTGACGGCAAATGTCTTGGGAAACCAAAAGACAAGGAAGAAGCGGCCTCAATGCTTCAATTATTGTCAGGAAAGACACATCAAGTCTTGACTGGTGTCTCGGTTCAGTCAGAGAATAGAAAAGAAACATTTTATGAACAGACAGAAGTGACATTTTGGATGCTTACGCAAAATGAAATCAACCGCTATATCGAAACGGGTGAACCGCTTGATAAAGCGGGAAGCTATGGCATTCAAGGGAAAGGCGCACTGTTTGTTCAAAAAATAGACGGTGATTATTTTTCCGTTGTAGGTCTCCCTATTGCCAAAACAGTTAGAGTGCTTGAAACATTTGGAATTACCCCTTTTTGATGACGGGAAGGAATTCAAAAGGAGTGTATATCATTAACCATTTCCCTATGTTGCTTAAGCATTTCCCTCATGATGAAAAACCGAGAGAACGATTTATCAAATATGGTCCAAGCAGTTTATCAAATCATGAACTTGTCGCAATCCTTTTTAGGACAGGCACAAAAAAGGAATCTGTTCTTCAAATTTCCGCAAGACTTCTGCAAACATTTGGCGGCCTTCGTTCTGTGAGAGAAGCTTCTATTGAAGAACTGTCGAAGATTCGAGGAGTTGGAAAAGCGAAGGCGATCTCTCTTTTAGCTGCGTTAGAACTCGGCACTAGATTACACCATCAAACGACGGACAACCGTTATGTCATCCGCACGCCAGAGGATGGGGCAAACTTTGTGATGGAAGATATGAGATTTTTGACGCAGGAAAATTTCGTTTGTCTTTATCTCAATACAAAAAATCAAGTTCTTCATAAACATACCGTGTTTATTGGAAGTTTGAACTCATCGATTGTTCACCCGCGTGAAATTTTCAAAGAGGCTTTTAAACGTTCGGCTGCTTCATTTATATGTGTGCACAACCATCCATCTGGAGATCCGACGCCTAGCAGGGAAGATATTGAAGTCACAAAGCGACTTTTTGAATGTGGAAAGCTGATTGGAATACAGCTGCTTGATCATCTTGTCATAGGTGATCAAAAATTTGTGAGTTTGAAGGAAAAAGGGTATTTGTAACACTTTTTTTTTCGATGTTTTACGATATAATAGAGTTTATGAGTTTTTCCCTAAAGGGAATTTTGGTTTAAGAAAGGAAGATACATACATATGTTTGGAATTGGTACAAAAGACCTTGGAATAGATCTTGGAACAGCGAATACGCTTGTTTTTATTAAAGGAAAAGGAATTGTTGTGAGAGAACCTTCGGTCGTAGCTTTGGAAACTGATACGAAGTCTATAGTGGCGGTCGGAAATGACGCTAGAAACATGATTGGCCGTACACCTGGTAATGTTGTGGCACTTCGCCCAATGAAAGACGGAGTCATTGCAGATTACGAAACGACAGCAAAAATGATGAAATATTACATTAATCAAGCACTTAGAAACAAAGGGCTATTTGCTCGTAAACCCTACGTGATGGTATGTGTGCCATCTGGGATTACAGCTGTAGAGGAGCGAGCAGTCATTGATGCAACAAGACAAGCTGGTGCACGTGACGCATACCCTATTGAAGAGCCATTTGCTGCGGCAATCGGTGCTAACCTGCCTGTATGGGAGCCAACAGGAAGTATGGTTGTGGATATTGGCGGCGGTACAACAGAAGTGGCCATTATTTCACTTGGCGGCATTGTGACTTCTCAATCGATCCGTGTGGCAGGAGATGAAATGGATGATGCGATCAGCAGCTATATTCGTAAAACGTATAATCTGATGATCGGTGACCGTACTTCAGAAGCGATTAAAATGGAAATCGGTTCTGCACAGCCAGACGTGCATGATGAGATGGATATTCGCGGACGTGACCTTTTAACAGGTCTGCCAAAAACGATCTCTATTACGGCAGAAGAGATTGCAAAAGCGCTTCGCGATACGGTGGAAACAATTGTTGATGCGGTAAAAGCCACTCTTGAAAAAACGCCACCTGAGCTGGCAGCAGATATTATGGATCGCGGAATCGTTTTAACAGGCGGCGGTGCATTGCTGCGTAATCTTGACAAAGTCATTAGCGATGAAACGAAAATGCCAGTCATTATTGCTGAGGACCCACTTGACTGTGTGGCGATCGGAACAGGGAAAGCACTAGAACATATTCACTTGTTCAAAGGAAAATCAAAAGATAATCGGGCGTAAATAAAGAGGTGTAAGACATGCCGCAGTTTTTTATGAATAAAAGATTAATGTTGCTCCTTGTCTGTGTCATCGTACTGGTGGCCATGATTGGTTTTTCAGTGAAAAGCGGCAGAGGTGCTTCATGGCCGGAAAAATTAGTGGGGGATACGACAGGCTTTTTTCAAGGTGTCTTTCATAAACCATCACAATTTATTGCCGGTATGTATGGGAACGTACAAGATTTAAAGAACACATATGATGAAAACGAGCGTCTTCGAAAAAAACTTGATGGACAAACCCAGTATGAGGCGAAACTTCAAGAACTAGAAGATGAAAACAAAAAGCTTCGCAAGCAGCTCGGATATGTGAACTCTATTCGTGATTATACGCCAATTCTATCAACTGTTATTGCGAGAAACCCGTCCCTATGGGATAGTTTTGTGATGATTGATAAAGGGAAAAAACAAGGCGTTGACAAAGATATGGCGGTCACAAATGAGAGTGGTGCGTTAATCGGGAAAATCGAAAGTGATAAGCTCAACAATTTTACTTCGACTGTAAGGTTGCTAAGCTCTACAGACCAAAATAATAGAATTTCAACGAAAATTTTTGCAAAAAAGGGCAAAGAAGAACTCAATGGAATTATTAACGGTTATGACAGCAAGAAAAAAATGCTGACAATGAATATTCTAAAATCCGATGCTGATGGGGATGTCAAAAAAGGAGATCTTGTCGAAACATCTGGAGCAGGGGGCGTATTCCCGCAAGGCTTAACAATTGGTAAGGTGAGCGAAATCGAGCCTGACCATTACGGACTGACAAAAATCATTTATGTAGAACCAGCTGCTGAACTCAACAATTTAGACCGCGTGATTGTTGTGAATCGCAGCACAAGTACGGCAGATGCATCTGAATTGACGAAGGAGGAAGGCTCGTGAAACGTGTCCTTCTTGCTTTCGTCATGTTGTTTATCTTCGTATTTGACAGCATTTTTGTCGATTTAGTGAAGCTCCCATTTGTTTCAGATAATCAAATTTTAGCACCTCATTTCATCTTACTCGCACTTGTATTTATGACTGCTTTTGTGAATCAAAAATATGGTGTGATTTACGGCTTTATCTTTGGACTTTTATATGATATTTCGTATACAGGCATACTTGGTGTTCATATGTTTGGCTTTGGGGCGCTTTGCTATTTGTTAGCGAAAGCTTTCAAAGTCCTTCAGACGAATATTTTAGTGGTCGTCTTTCTGTCGATGATTGCTGTTTCCGTGATGGAGTTTTATGTGTACGGCGTTCAAGCGACGATTCAGCCAGGGATTATGCCTTTTAATACGTATGTCATCGAACGCTTTATTCCAACGATTCTTTTAAATACTGCTGCGTCTCTCATACTTGTTGTGCCGCTTAGGCTCTTTTTCATCAATGTGAAGCAAGGACTGATCGACGAATAAAAGCAGGAGTTTGTCCAATTACGGCGAAATGAGTATGTTGTTGAGGTGAGCATCTTGAAAACTCAAAAACAGCAATTTGTGACAATAAAAGGTACAAAAAACGGATTAACATTACAGTTAAATGATGACTGTTCGTTTGATGACCTTCTTTCTGGCTTGCGAGAGGTTCTTTTGCTTGAGCAATATACAGATGGAAGAGAAGGACATAAGGTCAATGTGCATATTAAACTTGGTTTTCGGTATTTAACAGAGGATCAGGAGGAGCGTTTGACTGAAGCGGTGTCTGAGAATGAACATCTCATCATTCATTCCATTGAAAGTGACGTCATGTCAACTGAAGAGGCGAGACGATTAAAAGCAGAGGCTGAAATCACCTCTGTAGCGAAAATTGTACGCTCTGGACAGGTGCTGTATGTCGAAGGGGATCTCTTATTAATAGGAGATGTGAATCCTGGCGGAACGATTCGTGCAGGGGGAAATATTTTTGTGCTCGGCGCATTAAAAGGCGTGGCGCATGCTGGATGTAATGGGAATAAACAAGCTGTCATTGCGGCATCTCGTATGATTCCAACTCAGCTTCGCATCGCACAAGTGTTTAACCGTGCACCAGATCAAAAAGAAGATGGAAACGAAATGGAATGTGCTTATTTAGATATAGATGGCAACATGATCATTGAACGCCTGCAGCAATTGGCTCATATAAGACCTAATCTGACAAGGCTTGAGGGAGGAATGTGAAATTGGGCGAGGCTATTGTGATTACCTCAGGAAAAGGCGGCGTTGGCAAAACAACAACATCTGCAAACTTAGGCACAGCACTAGCAATTCAAGGGAAAAAAGTGTGTCTAGTGGATACCGATATTGGCCTTCGGAATCTAGATGTCGTGATGGGGCTTGAGAACCGCATTATTTATGATCTAGTCGATGTAGTAGAAGGAAGATGTAAAATTCACCAAGCGCTTGTAAAAGATAAGCGTTTCGAGGATCTTTTGTATCTTTTACCCGCTGCTCAAACAAGCGATAAAACGGCTGTAGAGCCGGAGCAGATCAAAGAATTGATTCAATCATTGAAACAAGACTTTGATTATGTCGTCATCGATTGCCCTGCTGGAATCGAGCAAGGCTTTAAAAATGCTGTATCTGGTGCGGACAAGGCAATTGTCGTCACGACGCCTGAGATCTCAGCTGTAAGAGATGCGGACCGTATCATCGGCTTATTAGAACAAGAAGATATCGAACCGCCTCGTTTGATTGTCAACCGTATTCGTACACACATGGCGAAAAGTGGCGATTCAATGGATGTGGATGAAGTTGTACATCACTTATCGATTGATCTTCTTGGCATTGTGGCAGATGATGATGACGTGATTAAGGCTTCAAACAATGGTGAACCGATTGTGATGGATGCTAAAAACAAAGTATCAATTGCGTATCGCAATATTGCTCGCCGTGTACTAGGTGAATCTGTTCCACTGCAATCATTTGAAGATGAAAACAAAGGGATGTTTGCAAAGCTCAAAGCATTTTTCGGTGTTAGAGCATAACCATTCACGTGAGATCAGGCCGATTCGATGAGAATCGGTCTTTTTGTTGCATATCACATGAGGTCGCCACATAAAATGTACAAACTGTTTGTATGTAAAGGGTGATCTCATGAAAAGAGTGGACGAGTATCGAAAAAAAATAGCGCAGCGCCGTAAAACAAAGCAGCCAGCTGCTGCCTCTAAGAAGGCGGCTTTCAAGAAAAATGACGATATCCCGCCATGGGTTATGTTGACAGAGGAAGAAAAGCATTCTGGATCGTCTTCCTATGAGTCGACGTCTCACCAGCCGACGAAGTATCGGCATCCGTTATTTAACCCCAATACCTTTGTGATTAAATGTTTACTATCTGCGTCCCTCGTGTTGATTGCAGCCATTTCGTTTAAAGGCCAGGCAGGCCCGTTTCAGCAGCTGAAGCCGATGATCAGTCAAACCTTTGAGCAAGATTTTCAGTTTGCTGCTGCCAACCTTTGGTTTGAGAAAACAGTTGGGAACCCGCTTGCCTTTTTAACTGAGAAAAAGGGAGACCGAAAAGACGTACAAGCCAATAATGAACTGGCTGTACCTGCTTCTGGAAAAGTGCAAGAATCATTTACCCAAAATGGTGCAGGCGTCAAAGTCGAAACATCGGCAGATGCCATTGATAGTATGAAAGAAGGCTATGTTGTAGAGGTGAAAAAGAAAAGCGATACAGGGCTTACAGTGGTTGTGCAGCATGCGGATAACAGCTATAGCTGGTACGGTCAATTAAAGGAAGCCGATGTGGCCTTATACGATTTTGTCGATAAGGGTGAAAAAATTGGTCGAATTTCGCTTGATGATCAAGGGAAGGGCACGTATTACTTTGCCATTAAGCAAAATGAACAGTTCATCGACCCCATTCAGGTGATGACCTTTGAATAGATGGCTGGTCATGCTGACGAAAATTCACATTCACCCGCTTCTTTGGATTGTGATGGCGTTTGCGATTCTTTCAGGTCAAATTAAGCCGCTGCTTTGTCTGCTCATTATCGTCTGTGTCCATGAGCTTGGACATGCAGCGGCTGCTTGCTATTATCATTGGCGCATTCGGCGGATTTTTTTACTGCCATTTGGCGGAGCGGTAGAAGTAGAAGAGCATGGGAACCGCCCGCTAAAAGAAGAGCTGGCGGTCATTTTATGCGGACCGCTTCAGCATGTGCCGCTCCAGCTCATGGCATGGCTTCTCATGGAAGCTTCTCTTATCTCGCACGACGTCTTTACGATGTTTACCTTTTATAATATGGCCATTTTTCTTATAAACCTTTTGCCCATTTGGCCGCTTGATGGCGGAAAATTATTCTTTTTGCTCTTATCTGCTTTTTACCCTTTCCAACGTGCACATGCCCTCGCGATAAAAGGCTCCCTAGTCTTTTTTAGTCTTTTGACAGCAGGGTTACTCTGTTTTGCTCCGCTGCAATTCAATGGCTGGGTGCTGCTCACATTTTTAGCTTATTCACTTGTGATGGAACACCGGCAGCGGCATTACGTCACGGTCCGCTTTTTACTAGAACGGTATTACGGTAAAAAAGAGCAAAAGATAGAGAAACTCATTCCGCTTAGAGCAAGTGCTGAAGAAAAAGTATACGAAGTGCTGGCTCGATTTCAAAAGGGCTGTAAGCACCCGATTATTATCGAAAGGGATGGCGTGAAAATGAGTCAGCTTGATGAAAATGAACTGCTTCATGCTTATTTTTCAGACCGAAGAACCACCTCTTCAATGGAAGAGCTTCTTTTACCGTACTAATGGTGAAAATACATTGACATTCTGCGTCTAGTTTGATATATTTTTTAATGTTATGGATATGTAGCACCCGTGCTACAACCGCGCGGAGCAGGTGTAAAGTGCCTATGGCCCCCTGTATTCGGCGAGTCTGAGTTTATTAGGAGGTGCAGAGATGTACGCAATTATCGAAACTGGTGGTAAACAAGTTAAAGTTGAAGAAGGTCAAACTGTTTATGTTGAAAAACTAGCTGCTGAAGCAGGTGAAACAGTTACTTTTGAAAACGTATTGTTTGTCGGCGGAGACACTGTCAAAGTGGGTAACCCTTCAGTTGCTGGAGCAACAGTAACGGCTAAAGTTGAAAAACAAGGTCGCGGTAAGAAAATTACTGTGTTCAAGTACAAACCGAAGAAAAACAACCACAAAAAACAAGGTCATCGTCAACCTTACACTAAAGTTGTTATCGAAAAAATCAACGCTTAAGGCGTGTGAGTGATATGATCAAAGCAACCATTACTCGGTCAGCGGCAGATGAAAGCATTACGTCTTTTCGGATGACTGGACATGCCGAGTTTGCTGAAAAAGGTCAGGATCTCGTTTGTGCAGGTGTATCTGCTGTTGTTTTCGGCTCAGTCAATTCAATTATTGCACTGACAGGAATCGATCCACTGCTTGATATTGGAGAAGAAGGCGGCTATTTCACTTTTGAATTACCGGCTGATACAGATCCAGTATCCTTTGAAAAAGCCCAGCTGCTTTTAGAAGGCATGGTCGTTTCCTTAGAGACAATCGAACGAGATTATCACGATTATGTGAGAATATCAACAAAAAAATAGGAGGTGAACTTCATGCTTAGATTAGATCTTCAATTTTTCGCATCTAAAAAAGGGGTAGGTTCTACAAAGAACGGACGTGACTCTGAGTCTAAACGTTTAGGCGCTAAACGTGCTGATGGTCAATTCGTAACTGGTGGTTCTATCCTTTATCGTCAACGTGGAACGAAAATCTATCCAGGTGAAAACGTTGGACGCGGAGGCGACGACACTCTTTTCGCTAAAATCGACGGAACTGTTAAATTCGAACGTTTCGGTCGTGACCGTAAAAAAGTGAGCGTATATCCTGCGGCACAATAATTGCTAAAAACTCCGGTCATTGACTGGAGTTTTTTTCACTATTCAGGGAGCTTTTGCGCTTTTTATAAGTGGTACCGAAGATGATAAAAGAAGATGCACTCCATAAATATCAAAGAACGTTTGCTGACTTTGCCTCATTTTCTCCTATACGATCAGAAAAAACAACCTTTCCTCACATAACTAGTGTTTTTCTATGCTGTCTTCTCTGTTATAATTCAGGGAGACATATTGATGATAAGACTCCTAAAAGAGAGACCAAACGATTGGGAGTGCGATAATGGAAGAGATATCAAGTAAACAAAATGAAAAATTAACTCACGTTGCATTAACAAATGAATTGATCTATCTGCTCAGTCGTTCAAGACATGACTGGATGAATAAATTGCAGCTGATTAAAGGCAACTTGACATTAGAAAAATATGACCGAGTGTTTGAAATTATAGAAGAAATGGTCATTGAAGCACAGCATGAATCAAAACTCTCAAATTTAAAAATTCCCCAATTGGCCTATTACTTTCTAACATTTAATTGGGAGTCGCATTTTATCACCCTAGAATATGAAGTGCTTGGTGAAGCCCGAGACTTATCAGCATATGAATCGCAGCTGCTAACGGTATCACGGGAGTTGTTTTCGATATTCGATCAATCAGTTTGCCAAAAAACTGAAAATCATTTAACGGTCACGTTCCAAACAGATCATGAAGAGAATGATGTGATCTTATATTTTGATTTCAAAGGAAAATTAACAAGTTTGGATGCGTTAAATGCGTTTCATGACGCAAACTATCCATGTATGAGTATAATGCAATTTCATGTGACGTCTCATGAGTCCATGATTTAGCTTTGTTTGAGGCAAGAACGAGATATGTGATGCAGAGAAACGGAGGAAGTTATGTTTGTAGATCAGGTTAAAGTGTATGTTAAAGGCGGTGACGGCGGAAACGGTATGGTGGCGTTCCGTCGTGAAAAATATGTGCCAAAAGGCGGCCCAGCAGGCGGCGACGGCGGAAACGGTGCAGATGTTGTATTTGAAGTGGACGAAGGCCTTAGAACATTGATGGACTTTCGTTATAAGCGCCATTTCAAGGCTGATCGCGGCGAGCACGGGATGAGTAAAAACCAGCATGGACGAAATGCTGAAGAAATGGTCGTCAAAGTTCCACCGGGTACGGTTGTCACAGATGCAGAGACGGAACAAGTACTAGCTGACTTAACAGAGCATGGGCAGCGTGCAGTGATTGCAAAAGGCGGACGAGGCGGACGTGGAAATTCACGTTTCGCAACACCGGCAAACCCTGCACCACAGCTTTCTGAAAACGGTGAGCCAGGTAAAGAACGTGACGTCATCTTAGAATTAAAAGTGCTTGCGGATGTTGGACTCGTTGGTTTCCCAAGTGTCGGGAAGTCGACGCTGCTTTCGATTGTCTCTTCGGCTAAACCGAAAATTGCAGATTATCATTTTACAACGCTTGTGCCGAACCTAGGAGTTGTCGAAACAGACGATAACCGAAGCTTTGTTATGGCGGATCTGCCAGGACTTATCGAAGGAGCGCACGAAGGTGTTGGCTTAGGTCATCAATTTTTACGTCATATTGAGCGTACACGTGTGATTGTCCATGTTATTGATATGTCTGGACTTGAAGGGCGTGACCCATACGAAGACTACGTGACAATTAATGAAGAGCTTGAGCAATACAATATGAGATTGACAGAGCGTCCGCAAATCATTGTGGCCAACAAAATGGACATGCCAGATGCAGCTGACAATCTAGCCGCATTTAAAGAAAAACTAACAGATGACTATAAAGTGTTCCCAATTAGTGCGATCACAAGAGAAGGGCTTCGTGAGCTCTTATTTGAAATCGCCAATCAGCTTGAAACGACACCAGAATTCCCGCTCTATAATGAAGAAGAGCTGTCTGATAACCGTGTGATGTACAAGTTTGGTGAGGGAGATGCACCATTTGAGATCTCGAGAGATCCTGATGGTACGTTTGTCTTAACTGGTAAAGCACTTGAGCGACTGTTTAAGATGACAGATTTCTCAAGAGATGAATCCGTTAAACGATTCTCCAGACAGCTGCGCGGAATGGGTGTCGATGATGCCTTACGTGAGCGCGGTGCAAAAGACGGCGACATCATTCGTCTGCTTGAATTTGAATTTGAATTTATTGATTGATCAAAAGGAGGGTCCAGTCCATGGGCTCTCCCGTTTTTAAAAGGGGAGAAAACAGGTGAAAGAAGAAACGTTCTATTTAGTAAGAGAGGATGTCCTTCCAGATGCGATGCGAAAAACGCTTGAAGTCAAAAAGCTTCTCGATCGCAAAAAAGCGGATTCAGTTGCCGATGCTGTTCAACAAGCGGATTTAAGCCGCAGTGCTTTTTATAAATACAGAGATGCTGTTTTTCCATTTTATACGATGGTGAAAGAGCAGATCATCACATTGTTTTTCCACCTTGAGGATCGGTCTGGGGCTCTGTCAAGGCTGCTTCAAATTGTGGCGGACTCTGGCTGTAATGTGTTATCCATTCACCAAACCATTCCGCTGCAAGGAAGAGCGAATGTCACACTATCGATCAGTACGGCTGGCATGGCAGATGATATTAATACCGTCATGAATCAATTAAGAAAACTTGAATTTGTCGAAAAAGTTGAAATTCTAGGTTCTGGAGCGTAAAAGGAGAGATTATAGCAGATGAAGCAATTAACTGTAGGTTATTTTGGACCAGAGGCAACATTTACTCATTTGGCCGTATGCTCTTGCTTTCCTAAAGATGCAGTGCAGCGGGCCTATGCAACGATCCCGCAATGTATGGATGCTGTTTCAAAGGGCGAAGTAGATTTGGCAGTCGTTCCGCTTGAAAATGCACTCGAAGGATCTGTGAACTTAACGATTGATTATTTAATTCATGAAGAAGCACTATCCATTGTTGGTGAAATGACAGCACCGATTCGGCAGCATTTGCTTGTCCATCCATCGAGGGCGGAGAGCTGGGAAACATTAGATGTGATTCAGTCACATCCGCATGCAATTGCCCAGTGTCATCAATTTTTGAAAAAGCACTACCCTCATATTCCGCATCGCCCAGTGGAATCAACAGGCTATGCAGCGAAATACATCAGTGAGCATCCAGATGAAGCTGTTGGTGCGATTGCCAATGAAATTGCTGCAAAAACGTACGGATTGACCATTGCGAAAAAAGACATTCATGATTATCCGCACAATCACACACGTTTTGTTATTTTACATAAAGATCCTAAGGCGTCGTTTCCGATGAATTCTGGTTTTTCTTCAAAGCCAAAAACGACCATTGTTGTCAGTCTGCCAAAGGATGACCAATCAGGCGCTTTACATCGCGTGCTATCTGCTTTTTCCTGGCGAAATCTGAACTTGTCAAAAATTGAATCTCGCCCGACCAAAACAGGTCTTGGACATTATTTATTTATCATTGATATCGAAAAAGAAATGGATGATGTCCTTGTCCCTGGCGCGATTCAAGAATTAGAAGCGATTGGCTGTGAGGTCAAGCTGCTCGGCAGCTACCAAACATATGAATTAACGAATGAAAAATAGTGTCCTGTGTAGGACACTATCAGCGTGTAGCCAAACCCTCGCATTCGTTGTCATGTCTGCGTGCCGGTGCTCACGAATGTCAAATTCGCTCCGCTCCGGTACTCGTCCTTCCTAGACTTCAAGGGTTTTCATAACACGCTGAAAAGAAGGACAAAGGGCTAAAATAAAGATCATTTTAGCCCTTTGTCAACAATCTGATAGTGTCCTGTGTAGGACACTATTTTTTAGTCTTTAATCAAAAATCCAGCGTCATCTAGCGCTTGAATGGCTTGATCAAGCTGCTTTTGGCTGTAGGAAGTGAGTGTATGTAAGTGTACGCCATCTGTTAGCTCTGACAAGTAGGAGGCGCCAGTGTTAGAAATGTGATGAACGAAGTCAGCTACTTGTTTACGTGTGCTGACGCGAATGGAGGCAGTCAGCTCTCCGTAAACGGGGTGTTCTATGATCACGTCTTTCACCGTCACACCAAAGTCTACAATCAATGTCAGTTCTTCTTCTGTACGAAGAGGATCATGTTTGCAGGCGATGATTTGTTCAATTTCAGTTTCTGGCGCATGAAGCGGCGCCATATACACATAGCCTTGGCTTGTGGCGATAATGGGTTCGTTTTTTGCTTTTAATAATGATATATCTTGTACAATGACTTGTCGTGATACAGCGGCCTTTTTAGCTAAAAAGCTTCCAGTGAGCGGTGTATCTGTTTCTTTCAGCCACTGTAATATGGCCTTTCTTCTTTCTTCGCCAATGAGCTTCCTCTCTTGCTCCACGTCTTATGCTCCTTTCTTCTCCTTTTGCAAGTTCTCAAATGTATGCAAAAGCTGATCGATGTCATCTGTTGATGACCGTCGTCCAAATGATATTCGAATGAACTGAAGGGCATCACGATCTGATACATGCAATGCCTTCACAGCAGGGGAAGGGTGATGGTAACCAGAAGCACATGCGCTTCCAGTTGATATACAAATCCCATGCCGGTTACATGCTAACATTACATATTGTCCTTCAAACCCTTCAAAAAAACAACCAATAATATGAGGCAGCATGCGGTAATTGTTATTGTCCTGAAGCGTACGGACAGGCAGCTGACGTTTTTTTATCTGCTCAAGAAAATAATCACGAAGCTGCTCATCTCGTTTATGCTGCTCATCGAGCTGAAGCATCATTTGTTCACTCGCCGCGGCAAAAGCACCGATACACGGAACGTTCACAGTTCCAGGGCGTAAGCCATTTTCCTGAACTGCACCTGCATATACAGGCTTCCAAGGGACATGTGCACCCATATAGACAGCTCCAGCGCCCTTAGGTGCATACACTTTATGACTAGAGATGGACATGGCATCGACCCCGAGCTCCTTAATGGAAACACGAATTTTCCCGAATGTTTGCACAGCATCTGTATGAAAAAAAATGTGTCTTTCCTTTAAAAGAGGCGCTAATTGAGCCAATGGCTGGATAATCCCTGTTTCTGAGTTTGCATGCTGGATGGATACTAGTCCTGTTTCAGGCAATAAAGCTTGTTTGAGAATCTCCTTTGTGATGATCCCTTCTTCATTCGGTTCTATGATCGTGACCTTCACGCCGAGGCGTTGCAAGGCGTTAACCGCGTGATGAACGGAAGGGTGTTCTACTGATGTGGTAATGACATGCTGTTTATGTGCGGGCAGCCCGTTCATGATCGATTGAATCGCAAGGATATTGGATTCAGTTCCGCCACTTGTAAAGTAGATGCCGTCTGGTTCGCCCTTAAGCATCGTAGCGAGTGATTGTCTGCTGTAAGTCAATATGTCATTTGCTCTTCCCCCTGCATCATGAAGGCTGCTTGCATTCCCGTAGCAATCTTTGCTCAGCTGTTGGAATACATGTAGAGCTTCTTCAGAAACGGGTGTAGAAGCTGCATAATCTAAATAGACCAAACCATCCATCTCCTGTGTGAAAATTTTTTCTTGTATTTATTGTAGTCTTGTGTAATGATATGTGTCAAGACAGGTGTAAATGACAGGAGGGGCGATTGTGTCATTACTTAAAAAAGTCATTGTGGTGGGATCAGGCATTGCAGCGCTTTCCTTTGCGAAAACCATATCAGAAAACTGCCAAGTCATCATGATGACAAAAAAACAATTTTCCTCTAGTAATTCCATGCTTGCACAAGGAGGAATCGCTGCTGCCTTTGCAGCACATGATTCAGTTGATCTACATGTGCAAGACACGCTAGCTGCTGGCTGTGATCATAATGATGACCAGATCGTACAGGAGATCGTGTGTCTTGGAAAACGCCTTGTGAAGCAGCTTGAAGCAGAAGGCTGTCCATTTGATCGGAATGAAGCGGGAATGCCGCAGTTAGGTAAAGAGGGGGCACACACCCGTAATCGCATTTTGCATGGAGGAGGAGATCAAACAGGTAAAACCCTCGTGCAGTTTCTGAAAAGTCAGCTTGGTTCACATATTCATTTATACGAATATCATCATGTCATTGATCTATTAGTTCATGAAGGGAAATGTGTCGGTGTTGTGTGGAAAGATGAGAAAGGACACGTACATACCATGACCGCAGATGCAGTGGTTTTATCCACTGGTGGCTGCGGATCTCTATATGAGACAAACACAAATGATTCTTCTGTAACAGGAGACGGGCTGATGATGGCCTACCGAGCCGGAGCACAATTAGCGGATCTTGAATTTGTTCAATTTCATCCGACCCTTTTGACGATCGCTGGAAAAGCAGTCGGTCTTGTTTCAGAAGCAGTGCGAGGGGAGGGAGCTTATTTAGAAGATGAAACAGGCAGGCGTATCATGAAAGGGATTCATCCACAGACAGATTTAGCTCCTAGAGATGTGGTCGCTAGAGCTATTTTTCATGAGCAGCAATTAGGTCATCATCTGTATCTCAACATCCATGATATTCCGCATTTTTCTATTCGTTTTCCAGCGATTGATGCGATGTGTCAGCGGGCGGGAGTCGATATGGCAAGCGGCCGGCTGCCAGTTTCTCCTGGTATGCATTTTTTAATGGGCGGAATCAAGGTCAATGAATATGGAGAAACGACCGTTCAATCGCTTTTTGCCATCGGTGAAGCGGCTTGTACAGGTTTACATGGCGCCAATCGACTGGCAAGTAATTCTCTTCTGGAAGGTCTCGTTTTAGGAAGCAAAGCGGCAAGACGAATTGAGCAATTGCCAAAACTGCAAAAAACAATCCCATCTCTTTCAATACAAGAAGTATGGTCTGTCCCGACTATGTCAGAGGCTCAGCTTAGAAAATGGATGACAGCATATGCCGCGATTGTTAGAGATGAAAAAGGCTTGCAGACCTTACTCGATGAATTAGAACAAGTCTCTTTTCAGCAAATCAATGTGAAGGATATCACAAATAAACAGATTGAATTAAGCAATCAATGGGCATTAGCGACTTGCCTTGTTAAGTCTGCATTACTCCGTACAGAAAGCAGGGGCAGCCATTATCGAATGGATTATCCAAAGCGGAATGATGCCTTGTGGCGAGGGAAACAGATTGTGCATGAAAAAGGCCACATTCACATCATGAAAAATGAAAGGATCGGTGCCAAATGGAACGTTTACAGTTAAAACAAATGCTCACTCATTTTTTAAAAGAAGATATTGGCTTTGGAGATGTATCAGCTGATGCCATCTTTGAAGACAAGAAAGGAACAGCTTATATCATCGCAAAACAATCGGGTGTATTGGCAGGATCACCAGTCATTGAAATGGGGTATGGCCTGCTGAGTGAACAGATTCAAACTGAACTGTTTTTCCAGGAGGGTGATTGGATTCATTCAGGTGCTGTACTGGCTCAAATAAGAGGCACAGTCAACGACTTGCTAAAAGGAGAACGGGTCATTCTGAATATATTACAGCGCATGACAGGAATCGCCACCTTAACACATGAAGCAGTGCAGCGATTAGCTGATCCGTCTATTACGATCTGTGATACGAGAAAAACGACACCCGGCTTGCGTATGTTAGAGAAATACGCAGTGAAAGTAGGAGGTGGAAAGAATCATCGTTTCGGCTTATCGGACGGTGTGATGATTAAAGATAATCATATTGCCGCATGTGGTTCTATCCGTGAAGCTGTAAAAAAAGCAAGAGCATACGCCGGTCATATGGTGAAAATTGAAGTGGAAATTGAATCAGAAGCACAGCTCATGGAAGCCATAGATGCAAAAGCAGATGTCATCATGTTTGACAACTGCTCCCCCGCCGAAGTAAAGCGTTTTAAACAAATGACACCAGAGACGATCCTGACAGAGGCATCAGGAGGCATCACATTAGAGACATTACCAAGCTACCGGGGGACAGGTGTAGACATCATTTCGCTTGGTTTTCTGACACATTCTGCTCCATCATTCGATTTTAGTATGAATATGGAATTCAGCCATAAAGGGGGAACGACTCATGTCCATGCTTGATGTACTAGCGAATCAACATTCGGCCATGATGCCAGATGAATATAAACACCGCTCTTATGAAGAGATGAAGCAGCGTGTGTTAGACATTAAACGAGCTTTTGGATCAAAGCTTTTTATACCAGGCCATCATTATCAAAAAGATGAGGTCATCCAATTTGCAGATGCAACAGGTGATTCATTGCAGCTAGCGCAAATAGCTGCTGACAATCAGGAGGCAGAATACATAGTGTTCTGCGGTGTTCACTTCATGGCAGAAACGGCAGATATGCTGTCAAAAAAGAATCAGCACGTCCTGTTGCCAGATATGAGAGCAGGCTGTTCAATGGCGGATATGGCGAACATGAAACAAACGGACAGAGCATGGAAACAGCTCACTGATCTATTTGGAGATACGATACTCCCGCTCACTTATGTCAACTCAACAGCTGATATTAAAGCATTTGTCGGCAAGCATGGCGGGGCGACCGTCACATCTTCAAACGCTAAGAAAGTACTGGAGTGGGCGCTTACACAAAAAGAGCGGATTCTGTTTCTCCCTGATCAGCATTTAGGGCGTAATACAGCCTTTGATTTAGGTATCCCGCTAGAAGAAATGGCTGTCTGGGATCAAGTAGAAGAAAAGCTCATCACCGATCAGCCGCTCCATCGCATCAAAATGATTTTATGGAAAGGGCATTGCTCCGTACATGAGAAGTTTACCGTTCAGAATATTGAAGAAACGAGAAAAAGAGATCGTGACATTCAAATCCTTGTCCATCCAGAGTGCACGCATGAGGTGGTAAGAGCTTCTGATCTAGCTGGTTCAACGAAATTTATTATTGATACGATCAAGCAGGCGCCAGCAGGAAGCAAGTGGGCGATCGGAACAGAAATGAATTTAGTCAAACGCATCATAGACCAGCACCCGGATAAACAAATTGAATCCCTTAACCCAGATATGTGTCCATGTTTGACCATGAACCGTATTGATCTGCCTCATTTGTTATGGTCACTTGAAAGTATTGAGAAGGGTGAGCCGGTTGGTTTGATTCAGGTCAATGAAGAGATAACAAAAGAGGCTTTGCTTGCATTAAATAAAATGCTCACCATTAAATAAAGCATCAGCCCCTCCTATCAGAAAACAAGTTTTTATCATATCGGCTTGTAAATAGGCATAAATTTATGTTGAAACATATTGTACTTCTGACATAACCGCTACGTTCACGTTTTGCAATAGGAGGGGAAAACGTTGAAAATTCATATTGTGCAAAAAGGAGACTCCCTTTGGAAAATTTCAAAGAAATACGGAGTCGACTTTCAAGAATTGAAAAAACTAAATTCACAGCTCAGTAATCCAGATTTGATCATGCCGGGTATGAAGATCAAGATTCCATCTAGTGGTGTTCCTGTGAAAACAGATCACCAAAAAGTGAAAGAAATGCCAAAGCAGAAAGAACATCCGTATGTGAAAGAAAAGCCAAAGGATGTCGTGCAAGTGCAAGATACGAAACCGAAGGAAAAGCCAAATGAACCGGTACCTTATGTACCGCCAGTGCCAAAGATCGAGCAGCCAGTTTTTCCGCAAGTTGATGTGAACTATTATCAGACCAATCTCTACCAGCCATTCACGCCTCCTCCCAAAAAAGAACATCATGAGAAAAAAGATCACTTTTATGAAAAGAAAGATCATGTTCATGATGAGAAGAAGGACCATAAAGATCACAAGGATCATTTTTATCATGAAAATAAGGACCATAAAGATCACAAGGACTATTTTCATCATGAGAATAAGGATCATCACAAAGATGAGGTGGCAAAGGGATATGATCCGTTTATTCATATTCCGCTTCAAAAAGAGGAGGGAAAAGATATGGAGCATAGCAATTACCCAAACCTTCCTAACTTCCCACAAATGCCGAATGTTGGAGGGACAGCAGTAGGAGGAATGGCAGAAAATAAAGATCATCACCAGCATCCTCATCATGAATCATATGATCCTTATTATGGTCATGGTCATTACATGCCTGCGATGTATCCATATCCGCAGCAAATGGTGCCGGCTTCACCTATCTTACCGGGTTCAGGTCTTTGTTATCCGGTCCAGCCCTATTATCACCATCACATGATGCCGTATCCTTACCCGGCCCAGCCGTATTATCCAGCCTATCAAGCGCCAGCTTACTACGGGGAAAATCATGAGCATCATGCAAACGATGGACATCACTGGCACCACCATATGCATCCAAATACAGGCGCAAATGCGAACGTGAATGCGAACGTGAATCAAGGCTTTTATCCAAACGCTTCAAATGAAGCCTATGGCAAGGAAGACTGCGGTTGTGATGATGGCATGAAGCATCATCATCAGCCATGGCCTGGACATTATCCAAATCCTGTTCCTTATGGTCAAATGGGGGCTTATCCTGCTCAGCCTTATATGCAGCCATATCCGGGTCAATCCGTTTTTGCAAGACCAGAAGAAGACGAAGAAGATTAATGACAGAAGGGACGATCTCAATCGTTCCTTTTTTTGTTTATAACTGACAGCTTGATTTTTCCCTGAACTGTACATGCTAAAACAGAGCCAGTTTCGCGCTCATGAGATTGAATTTGTACAGGGGGTTTTTCGTTTGAGACAAAAATGGCAAAAAACAATCGCATTAGTGCTTCTTCCTATTGGTTTAACTGCATGTGGTACAAATGACAATGCGGGTGTAGATACTCGTTATAATCAATCAGGCCAGCCGGTCGGTTATCATTCGAATCAACGGGCGGCAGACAATAACCAAGATCACCAAGGCCCAATTTCTGAGCTTATGGAAGGGATGAACGAAAATACAACGAATGTTGATTATCGTTCGCGTCCTACGGAGGATCAAGTGAGAATGCCGCTTACTGGCGGAGATGGACGCTACAGTCATGGAGATATGAATTATCATAACCAAATGTCGTTCTCTGGCTACGATAAACAAGAGAACATACAGCGTTCACGAAAAATTGCGAACCGCGTGAATAAAATGAATCACGTAGCAGACTCACAAGTTATGGTCACTGATGAAAATGTCTATATTGCGATTAAATCGGATGGACGTCTGACGGAAGAGGGCGTATCACAAGTAGAAGAAGCAGCGACTCGTTATGCAGATGGAAGAGCTGTCCAAGTCATCAAAGATGAAGGAGCATTCACACGCTTCAGAGATATGAGAAAAACACAATTTGAAACAGGACAAACAGGCATGACCCGATAGTTGAATGAATAAAAAAGGCTAAAGTTCATTACGAACTCTAGCCTTTTCTTAAAAAAATATCTTGATGCCTATATAAAATTCGTAAAAGAAATAACAGCCAAATCCAAGTAATAAAATACCAGCAATAATGGATGTCCACTTCATCATCGTCCGATTCATCACTGATAAATGTTAGAAATGTTTGCAATCGACTAGAACTTCCTTTGAACAAGTAGTTTGTATAAAAAATTCTTCATTTAGATTAATTATACATAGTAGGAAAAAAGGATCAATGATGATTTCTGATTTGATCGAAATAAAGGGGAAGCTGTTGTATAGAAGTTTGCATATCATGCTCATCGGTACAGCTTGTAGGGGAAAGGAACTATTTTCCTGAATCTTCTTTTTTTCATATCGTCTCTATGATAAACTGATGTGGAAATCAATAAAAGTGACTAGGGGTGCCCGCTAAAGTGGGCTGAGAGAGAAGCTTAAGTTTCTTAACCCTTTGGACCTGATCTGGCTCGTACCAGCGTGGGGAAGTTGAAGATGATACATGTGTCATATGAATGACATTCATGTTTTTTTCTGACGACGAAACCAGGTTCTCAACATAGAGCCTGGTTTTTTGCTGGTGCTGATTCCATCCTGTCCGATGACAAAAAGAGAAGGAGAGAACAGCAAATGAAAGAAAAGAAAAATGTCCCATCAACCCAATCTTTACTATCAAGCTTTGACGGAAGTCGAAAGGTGTATGAGCAGGGCTCAAGACCTGACATCTTGGTGCCAAAAAGGGAGATTATGCTCTCAAATACTGTGACACAGGCGGGCGACATTCAAAATGACCCGATCCGTGTGTACGATACAAGTGGACCGTACACAGATGAAAACGCCCATATTGATGTTACAAAGGGTTTAAAGCGTCTTAGAGCGGCGTGGATTAAAGAAAGAGGAGATACAGAAAGCTATGAAGGTCGTCATGTGAAACCAGAAGATAACGGGTATCGTTCAAAGGGGAAAGAGTCCTTTCATCATGTCCATACTGATTTTCATCATGTGCCGCTCCGCGCGAAAAATGGCGCCAGTGTGACACAAATGCATTATGCAAAAAAAGGCATCATCACACCTGAAATGGAATTTATCGCTTTGAGAGAACAGCTGAGCCCTGAGTTTGTGAGAGAGGAAGTAGCTAGCGGAAGAGCAGTCATCCCAGCGAATATTAACCATCCAGAAAGTGAGCCGATGATTATTGGAAAGCATTTTCACGTCAAAATCAATGCGAATATTGGCAATTCAGCTGTGACGTCATCCATCGATGAAGAGGTAGAGAAGATGACGTGGGCGATCAGGTGGGGGGCAGACACAATGATGGACCTGTCCACTGGGAAGGACATTCATACAACGAGAGAATGGATCATTCGGAATTGCCCAGTCCCAGTAGGAACCGTTCCCATTTATCAGGCACTTGAAAAAGTGAATGGAGTGGCAGAAGATTTGACGTGGGACGTGTACAGAGACACATTAATTGAACAAGCAGAGCAAGGTGTAGACTACTTCACGATTCATGCGGGCGTACTATTAAGGTATATTCCGCTTACAGTCGATCGGGTAACGGGAATTGTGTCAAGAGGCGGAGCTATTATGGCAAGGTGGTGTCTCGCTCATCATCAAGAAAACTTTCTTTATACCCATTTCGAAGATATTTGTGAAATTATGAAAACCTATGATATTGCTTTTTCTCTTGGAGATGGACTCAGACCAGGTTCGATCGCTGATGCAAATGATGAGGCGCAGTTTGCAGAGCTGAAAACGCTAGGGGAATTGACAGAGATCGCCTGGAAACATGATGTACAGGTGATGATTGAAGGACCTGGACATGTCCCAATGGATAAAATCAAAGAAAATGTCGATAAGCAGATGGAGATTTGCAAAGAGGCACCATTTTACACGCTAGGACCTCTTACAACAGATATTGCCCCGGGGTATGATCACATTACATCCGCTATCGGCGCTGCCATGATCGGCTGGTATGGAACAGCCATGCTCTGCTATGTGACACCAAAAGAGCATTTAGGTTTGCCGAACAAAGAAGATGTGAGAGAAGGTGTCATTGCTTATAAAATTGCCGCACATGCAGCTGATCTAGCAAAAGGACATCCTGCTGCTCAAAAGCGCGATGATGCATTATCGAAAGCCAGATTTGAATTTAGGTGGCGGGATCAATTCCACCTGTCACTTGATCCAGAAAGAGCTTTGGCGTTCCATGACGAAACATTGCCTGCTGAAGGCGCAAAGACCGCTCACTTTTGCTCCATGTGCGGACCGAAGTTTTGCAGTATGAAAATTTCTCATGATATCCGCAATCAATCAGAAGAAGTGAAAAAAGAGATGGAGAAGAAGGCAAAAGAGTTTATCAGCCAAGGAAGTCAAATCTATCAATCCTAAAAAAAGAACCTCGCACTCCTTTTGTGCGGGGTTTTATAAAACGGCTGAAAAGGCTTTTCTCACGAGATGGAAAAGTGCTCTTACTGCAATCGCCATGATTTCCATACTCGGAATCAGGGCATCTGTTAAATGAAACAAGACAGTTTGTCTCTCTGGGGATGTTCTTTTCTTTTTCTTTTTCTGTTTCATGAAGACAGCCCCCTTTTTAAACAATATACTTCTTTGCAGATTAGAGAGATAGAGATGTTGTGTGAATTTAAACAAAATTTAAACTTCTTGTGTTTGGAAGGAAAGAAGGAGGGGAAACGAGTTGAGTAGAGAATGAATGAAAAGAGCTGACCTTACCAGTTAGCGAACAAGAAAGAGTGGAAGGTGATCTTATGATGAAAGTATTCAAGGTAACATTTCATATGAACAATGGGGAAGTGCTTGATTTCGAGCTGAAACGTCCAGCTACCTACGATGTGTATAAAAAAATTGAGGAATCCAATCAATGGTTTAAGCTGAATAATGAAATCATTAATCTATTAAATGTAAATAGTATCCATGTAGAAACAGAATAAAACAGAAAAGCCGCTCGGAAGGAGAGCGGCTTTCGTTATGCGGAGAAATCATTTCGGTTGTTAAGCTGGCCGCGGGAGAGCCAGTTCTTTTTATATAAATAGGCAATCACTTCAAGCCACAGACGCGGCGCTTTTTTAGGGAAAAAAGGTTTTTGGTAATAGGCGTAAGCGGCTTTTAAATCATTCCATTGATGACATGTTTTCGTTTGGGTGAAGCGGGCAACGTCGATCACCTTAACGAGGCCTTCCTTTGTTAATATCAGGTTGCGCAGATGGATATCTGAAGGGTTTAACCCTTTCTCACGTGCTTCTTCTAGCGCTTCATCTACTTGTTCAATCATTTGTTTCTTGATCGGAATACCCTTTGTCAGGCATTCATAGAATGTGTAGCCTTTAATATATTCCATTAAAATATACTGATCCCCAGACTCATAAATCTCAGGGTAGTATGACGAACCGGAAAGTTTTTCGTAAATTGCTGCCTCTTTGCGGGCAATGTGTTGATAAGAAGGGAAAAAGACTTTTAGCGCCATTTTCTTGCCAGCTTTTTTATATGAAAATACATAGGCACTTCTTCCTTTGCCGCACAGCTCAAGCTCTGCCGGTTTTAAGGTGAGCTTATTAAAACGTTTTTCTTCATGATACTGAATCGATTCGGCTAATCTTTTGATATCTGACATTGACTTCACCTTCTTTGGTTTCAGTTTATGCGGCTGAAAAACGAATGATGAAAAAACCGTTTCATTCGATAAAGCAATGGATTGTATAAAACATAACATTTACGAATGAAGGATACAACGAAAGACTCTTAAAACGAGTCAGTGTAATCGGTTTGGTTAATGTTTAGAAAAATGGGTCAAACTACATATGTCATGCATCGATCTTATGTTCTAAAGAGGTGTAAATAGTGAAAGTGAAGATGAAACGTTTCGTTACAGGACTTATCATGACAAGTGTTCTTTTTTTCGCTGCGGATATGGAAGGAAAAGAACACTTGCAAAAGCAGTCAAACACCATCACCGTGCAGCTTGAAAAAGTCTATCTAGACGGCGATGTGAGTATTGAAAGACACCGGGCATCATTAGAAGACAAAGACACATTTTGGACGCAGTATAAAGGCTGGACGCTGGTAGAACAACAAGAGGATTTTGCCCTTTTTAGAAAACAAATTGATGATATCTCTCCATTAAGTAAAGCAAATGGATATATCGGATTATCAGAGGACGGTGTCATTTCTACGTTTCATGGAAGGCCAGGCGGCTGGGCGGAGCCTATTCATCTCTTCTTTCAAATTGATACGTCCCGTTTAGAAAGCCATGTGGAGGAGCAGCTTGAGCAAGGCATTCCTTTTCGAACAAAGGATGAATTTGAGCATGTGCTTGAAGTCATGCAACCTTACCGAAATGAAATATCATTTTAAAGCGTGTGACAGCTTGCTGGTGTGAGGGCCGCAAGCTGTTTTTCATGGTTGCACCGTAAAAATGGACTGAGCGAACGTATGTTAACTTTTATTGCGGTTTTCTCTTCGATTTATGTTACAATGAAGAACAGTCAAAGAGGTGAAAACGGTGATAGAATTTGTGAAAGGGACCATTGATTATGTGTGCCCGCAATATGTTGTCATTCAAAACGGCGGAGTGGGATATCAAGTCTATACCCCAAACCCGTTTATCTATCAAGTAAATAAACAAGAAACGATTTATACGTATCATTACATAAAGGAAGACGCATTTTCGTTATATGGATTTCAAACAAGAGAAGAAAAAGCGTTGTTCACAAAACTGTTAAATGTCACAGGGATTGGACCAAAGGTTGCACTTGCGATCCTTGCTTCCGGTGATCCTGGCGCTGTCATTTCAGCGATAGAACGTGAGGATGAAGCATTCCTTATTAAATTCCCTGGCGTTGGCAAAAAAACAGCTCGTCAGATCATTCTAGATCTAAAAGGAAAGCTTGCAGATGTGGTGCCAGAAATGATTGGCAACTTATTTAATCACGAGGATCATATTCAGATCGAAACGCAGCAAACCGCATTAGATGAAGCGCTCGAAGCGTTAAGTGTCCTTGGATACGGTGATCGTGAAATCAAAAAGGTTCTGCCTTTATTAAAAGAAGAGAAAAATCTCACAACCGATCAATATGTGAAAAAAGCTTTACAAAAAATGTTGAAATAGGGTGATGTCTCATGGATGAACGGCTCGTCTCAACTGAAGCAGACAACCATGAATCAGCCATTGAGCAAAGTTTGCGGCCGCAGACACTTAGCCAATATATCGGTCAGCAAAAAGTAAAGGATAATCTCAGCGTGTTTATTGAAGCTGCCCGGATGAGGCAGGAAACGCTGGATCACGTCCTTTTATATGGACCGCCTGGACTAGGGAAAACAACGCTTGCGTCGATCATTGCCAATGAAATGAATGTTCAGCTGCGTACAACGTCTGGACCAGCAATTGAGCGTCCTGGCGATTTGGCGGCTATCCTGACATCTCTTGAACCTGGTGATGTTTTGTTTATTGATGAAATTCATCGCTTGCAGCGCTCAATTGAGGAAGTGCTATATCCGGCGATGGAGGATTTTTGTCTAGATATCGTCATTGGAAAAGGAGATACAGCGCGCTCTGTACGGCTTGATTTACCGCCATTTACACTTGTAGGTGCTACGACCCGTGTTGGGCTTTTAACAGCACCGCTTCGTGATAGGTTTGGGGTACATGCAAGATTGGAATACTATGAGCAAAGAGATTTGGCTCACATTGTGGCAAGAACAGCCGAGCTGTTCGAGATTGGGATCGACGTTCGCTCAGCAGAAGAGATAGCGAGACGTTCTCGGGGGACGCCGAGGGTCGCCAATCGTTTACTCAGAAGAGTAAGAGATTTTGCGCAGGTGCTTGGGAATCATGCCATTACACAGGACATTGCAGAAGATGCCCTTGAACGTCTCCAAGTCGACAGGCTGGGACTGGATCATATAGACCACAAGCTGCTTTTAAGTATGATTGAAAAATTTAGAGGCGGTCCTGTTGGACTTGATACGATCTCAGCGACAATTGGAGAAGAATCACATACGATTGAAGATGTGTACGAACCGTATTTACTGCAAATTGGTTTCCTGCAAAGAACACCAAGAGGCCGGGTCGTCACAAGAGAAGCGTATGAACATTTTCAGATGGAGGTTCCGATTCGTGACTGAATTCCCTAAAATATTGATGATTTTAGGTGGTGTCCTTTTTGCCGCAGGCTTAGTGTTTCAATTGGTTGGTAAGCTTCCAGGTGATATTTTTGTGAAAAAAGGAAATGTGACGTTCTTTTTTCCCGTTATTACGTGCATTGTCATTAGCATCGTACTAACCATTTTACTCAATATCTTTGGACGTATGAAATAACGTTAACTAGTTAACTACAGAATAGGTGAAGGAAATGAAGTTAGAACTATTTGATTTTGATTTACCAGAAAGACTGATTGCTCAAGTTCCACTTGAAAAACGAGATGCATCAAGACTGATGGTCTTAAATAAACAAACGGGTACGATCACACATGATACATTCTCACAAATCACGGATTATTTTCAAAAGGGTGATTGTCTCGTTTTAAACAATACGCGCGTTCTGCCTGCACGTCTGTTTGGCATGAAAGAGGATACAGGTGCAAAAGTTGAACTTCTTCTATTGAAACAAGAAGAAGGAGACAAATGGGAAA
This sequence comes from Bacillus sp. MC1252, assembly GCF_056838025.1. Taxonomy (NCBI): domain Bacteria; kingdom Bacillati; phylum Bacillota; class Bacilli; order Caryophanales; family Bacillaceae; genus Bacillus; species Bacillus sp. MC1252. Next base: position 2,424,863 of record NZ_CM166369.1, on the reverse strand, counting down.
CACTCGTAAAACCAGCCAAGCGTGTGAAAAAAGGAACGGTCATCACATTTGGTGATGGACGGCTTCAAGCGGTATGTACAGAGGAGCTGGAACATGGCGGAAGAAAAGTCGAGTTTCAGTATACAGGCATTTTTTATGAAGTGCTTGAATCCCTTGGAGAAATGCCGCTGCCTCCATATATTAAAGAGCAGCTTGACGATCGTGAGCGATATCAAACCGTGTATTCTAAAGAAGTTGGTTCAGCCGCGGCTCCTACTGCCGGTCTTCACTTTACAACTGAACTGCTGGATGCGCTGAAAGCGAAAGGTGTGCATATTGCTTTTATTACCTTGCACGTAGGGCTTGGCACCTTTCGTCCTGTCAGTGCGGAGCGCATAGAAGAACATGAAATGCATGCAGAGTTTTACGAAATGAATGAAGAAACGGCTCAAGAGCTTAATCGCGTGCACAAAGAAGGCGGGCGGATTATTTCAGTTGGCACAACATCAACACGAACGCTTGAAACCATTGCAAGTGCACATGATGGCGAATTCAAAGCGTCAAGCGGCTGGACGTCGATCTTTATTTATCCTGGCTACACATTCAAGGCAATTGATGGGATGATCACGAATTTCCATCTGCCAAAATCCTCATTAATTATGCTTGTCAGCGCATTAGCTGGACGAGAGCACGTACTGAAAGCGTACAATGAGGCAGTAAAAGAGGAATACCGATTCTTCAGCTTTGGCGATGCCATGCTGATTCAATAACATCATTCAACAAAGACAGGAGGGCTCATTTTTGTCGCAATTACCGATACGTTATGAGTTCATTAAATCATGCAAACAAACAGGTGCACGTCTTGGCCGCGTTCATACACCGCACGGGTCGTTTGAAACACCTGTATTTATGCCAGTAGGTACACTGGCTACAGTGAAAACAATGGCGCCTGAAGAATTAAAAGCAATGGATGCAGGCATCATCTTAAGCAATACGTACCATCTATGGCTCCGTCCGGGTCATGACATTGTCAAAGAGGCGGGCGGTCTGCACAAATTTATGAACTGGGATCGAGCCATTCTGACTGATTCAGGCGGCTTCCAAGTATTTTCATTGAGTGAATTTAGAAAAATCGAAGAAGAAGGCGTTCACTTCCGTAATCATTTAAATGGAGACAAGCTGTTCCTTTCTCCTGAAAAAGCCATGGAAATCCAAAATGCGCTCGGCTCTGATATTATGATGGCATTTGACGAATGCCCTCCATACCCAGCAGAGTACGATTACATGAAACGTTCTGTGGAGCGGACAAGCAGATGGGCAGAGCGCTGCTTAACAGCGCACCAGCGTCCAGAAGATCAAGGTCTGTTTGGGATTGTCCAAGGCGGAGAATACGAAGAGCTTCGTAAACAAAGTGCAAAAGATCTTGTTTCACTTGATTTCCCAGGATACGCCATCGGAGGCTTATCTGTTGGTGAACCAAAAGATGTGATGAACCGTGTGCTGGAGTTCACAACGCCATTTTTACCGGCAGACAAGCCAAGGTACTTAATGGGTGTCGGCTCACCAGATTCATTAATTGACGGCGCCATTCGCGGTGTAGATATGTTTGATTGCGTACTGCCGACGAGAATTGCGAGAAACGGCACCTTGATGACAAGTGAAGGACGTCTTGTTGTGAAAAATGCAAAATATGAGCGTGATTTCAGACCAATCGATGAAAACTGTGACTGCTACACATGTAAAAACTACACACGCGCCTATATTAGACATTTAATCCGTACAAATGAAACGTTCGGAATTCGATTAACAACTTATCATAATCTTCATTTTCTGTTAAAATTAATGGAGCAAGTGAGAGAAGCTATCCGTGAGGATCGTTTAGGTGATTTTAAAGAAGAGTTTTTTGAGCGTTATGGCTTTAACAAACCGAATGCGAAAAACTTTTAACGCATAAACGAAAGGCTTTACAATCATATAGAAAGGGGTGAGATAGAATGGATGGTGGTATGGGTTCAATCATTATGATTGTTGTCATGTTTGCTGTGCTTTACTTCTTATTAATCCGTCCACAGCAAAAGCAACAAAAAGCTGTGCGTCAGATGCAGCAATCTTTATCAAAAGGCGATAAAATCGTCACAATCGGTGGTTTACACGGTGAAATCGACTCAATTGATGAATCAAAAGTGGTCATCAAAACAAGCGAAAACAACCGTTTAACTTTCGACCGTCGTGCTATTAGAGAATTAGCTGACAAAGGCTAATCCTCCAATACATAGCCATAAAAAAAGAGCGAATCATATCGCTCTTTTTTTATTTGCCACGGAGATTGACCCCAATCATTCCCCCAAGCATACAAATCCCCAAAAAGGCTGCATGATAGATGAATTGCTCTGGTGAAAAGGTTTCTCCAAACCCTAAATACTGAAATAAGAATACAGTAAGAGAAAAGATAAAAGAAGTGACGGCACCAATGAGCCAGCCTCGTTCCTTTGCTTTCCCTCCAGAAATGATCCCTCCTAAAAAAAGTGCCACGAAGGACAAGATCATAATCATCCATTTAAACGATGATTCCTGCATACTTGTAAAGCTAAGCATGAGTGACACAAGTAAGCTTGTGACAATCATCACGACAAAAATGGCAATTAAGCCGGATAAAATTCCTTTTCCTATTTGTTTCGTTTCCTGCATGTGATTCGTCTCCTCTCCAATTGACCGAAGCTTGTCTTTTACTAAAATGTATTCACGACGAAGAAAAAATAGACATGTTTCTCACGATAAAAACAGAGGCTTTCTTTTCTACATAAATAAAGTGTTTTGACACAAGCTATGATGGAGAAGGAGGGTTTACATCACATGCAGGACATCTTAATCATTTCCATAAGAACGGTCATTTTATATTTTCTCATTTGGTTTATCTTTCGTTTAATGGGAAAGAGAGAGATTGGAGAACTTAGTATTTTAGATCTTGTCATTTTTATGATGATCGCTGAAATTGCGGTACTGGCGATAGAAGAAGTAGAGGGTCATATGTTACATACGGTATGGCCGATCCTGCTGTTAACCTTCATTCAAATCACACTTGCCTACCTCTCATTAAAGTTTCAAGGTGTCCGGCGCTTTCTTGACGGCAAACCGACCTTGCTCATCATCAATGGGAAAATAGACGAGGGGGCGATGAGAAAACAGAGATACAATTTTGATGATCTGCTCATTCAATTAAGAGAAAATAACATCGATAGTATTCAGGATGTCTCATACGCCATCTTAGAGCCATCAGGAAAGCTCGCCGTCGTCGAAAAAGAAAACAAGCACATACATGCTGCGCTTGAGCTTCCTCTTATTGCAGACGGTATCGTGCAGCATGACCATCTGAAGCAAATTAATCAAAATGAACAGTGGCTGAAAGGTGAGCTTGCCAAAAGAGGCTATTATGATCTTGACCAAATCTCTTTCTGCAGCTTTAATCAAAAAACGTTTTATATTGATTTGAAAGATGAAGTGATCAAGAAGAGATGAGCTATAGCAGCTTCCCGATAAATGGGATGCGGCGCAGCTCTTCTCGTTTCACTAACCCAAGACAGATTAATAGAATGACATACAAGATGCATGTGACAAAGATCAGCAACACAAGCTCAAGAGGGGCAGAAAAGAGTCCGCTGACTTGAGACTTCATCCATAAGCTGACAGCTCCCGTGCCTATGATCGCAAGGACGCATATACCATATTCCTTCAGTGGTAAATGAATAGGCAGAACCTTTCCGACAGTTGCCGCATGGAGCAATGTGACAAGGACAATGCCGATCAGTATCGCAACGGCTGCGCCCATAATGCCAAAGCTCGGCTGGGAAGCAAGGACGAAGATCATCCCTGTTTTCACAACAGCACCTATCAGGCTATTGGTCATGGCCGCACCAGCTAAATTCAATGCTTGAAGGACAGCTTGGAGCGGCCCTTGAAAATAATATAGAAGAAAAAATGGTGCCATGAATTTCACATAGATGGCCGCATGCGATGAACCATACATGAAGAGCGTTAAATCTTCTGCATAAACGAAAAGAATAATACATGAAATTCCTCCGCTGAGTAAACAAAGGCGCATCGCCTGTCTCAGCCGGTATTCCACCGTTTTGTGTTTGTTCTGCTCCATTCCTTCACTAATGGCTGGGACTAATGCGGTGGAGAGTGAATACGTAATAAAACTAGGTAGTGTCAAAAGGGTCAGTGCAAGACCGGTCAACTCCCCATACTGTCTTGTCGCTTCAACAGCCGCATATCCAGCAATGGCAAGGCTTTGTGCGACAACAATCGGCTCTAAAAACCACGAAATATTGCCGATGAAACGACTGCCTGTCGTTGGCAGGGCAATACTCATCAGCTGCTTAAATGTGTCCTTCCCGTCATGAATGGCCTTGAAAAATTGCTTTCGAATACGGATGGTCTTTTTATATCGAAAGGCGATCAGTAAGTAAGCAAGTGAAATCATCTCGCCAATAACAGATGAAATCATCGCACCGGCTGCCGCATATTCAATTCCATAAGGAAGGAAAGCTGTTGTACATACCGCCACAAGGGAAATTCTTGCGACCTGTTCCAGTACTTGAGACATCGCAAGTGGACTCATCTGCTGTCTTCCTTGGAAATATCCTCTTAACACACTGGAGATGGCGATGACAGGTACGACTGGTGTAATGGCAAGCAGTGGATACACCGTTCTAGGATCTGTCAGCATATTTTCCGCCATAATTGGTGCAAACCATAAAAAAAGCGGTGTGAAAATAAGGCTGAGTGTTCCTGTGATCGCAAGGGACATGACCAGAATGCGTTTTGTTTTCTGTTTGTCACCCCGGGCTTCTGCTTCTGCGACAAGCTTACTGATGGCGACAGGCAGTCCGAATTGTGTCAGCGTCACGGCTAGAAAAAAAGTAGGTGCAGCCATCATATAAAGCCCGACGCCTTCTTCGCCAATGAACCGTGCGATGACAATTCGATTGACAAAACCCAATATTCTCGTGATAAAACCTGCTAAAATTAAAATAATTGTCCCTTTTAAAAACGTTTGCTTCGTCAAATCAAAGATCACCTGCCTTCTCAAACGACATAGAATCATATACAATAAGATATGCGTGTATATCGTCCAAGCATGACAAGTCTCTCGATAAAAAACTGAAAAGGGGGAGCCTCACATTGACACAGCATCCAGCTGCTATATACAAAGACCATTTAAAGCCTTTTCTGTTCAGTAAGCTTGAAGAATTCATCGTTTTGGGCTATAAAGATGTAGATTTAGAGGAATTATGGTCATACTTAGAGAATAAGAAGTGGAAGAAAAAACAAGAGTATCCGATTCATGAAATGGTTGCAGATATTTTATCTGTGAAAATTGGCGAATTTATGAACTATGCAACCGTTCAGTCGTTTAAAACGTCTGCTTTTTTGGACAGTGAAGATGGTAAGAATATGCTAGATGAACTGTTGAAATAAGCCATCTTAATGGATTCAGGTGTTTAAGGAGGAAATACATAATGAAAAAAGGGCGCATTCTTGCGTTTTTCTTAGTGGTTCTGTTAATCGGAACTGGCGTGGGCTTATTGACAAAGCCTGTTGCGAAAGATATGACGCTAGGGCTGGATTTGCAGGGTGGATTTGAAGTTCTGTATGATGTACACCCAGTGAAAAAAGAGGACAAGATCACAAATGGTGTTCTCGTCAGTACGGTGGAGGCTTTAAACCGAAGAGCCAATGTGCTTGGTGTAAGTGAGCCGAACATCTCGATTGAAGGCAACAACCGTATCCGCGTGCAGCTTGCGGGGGTAAAAGATCAAAACAGAGCAAGGGAGATTCTTTCAACTGAAGCACAGCTTTCCTTCAGAGATACGAATGATAAAGAGCTCCTGAACGGATCTGATCTTGTCGAAAATGGTGCAAAACAAACATTCAATCAAACGAATGAGCCGATTGTCACTGTCAAACTAAAGGACGCGAAAAAATTTGGTGACGTGACAAGAAAAGTAGCGGCCATGGCACCGAATAACCAGCTTGTCATTTGGCTTGATTACCATAAAGGAGATTCCTTCAAAAAAGAAGTCTCTAAATCAAACCACAAGTATGTATCTGCACCGAATGTCAATCAAGAGATTAACAGCAGTGACGTACAAATTGAAGGAAACTTTACTGTCCAAGAGGCAAAAGATCTTGCAAGTATTTTAAATGCCGGGGCATTGCCAGTAAAATTAACTGAAAAATATTCAACATCTGTGAGTGCACAGTTTGGTAAACAAGCGCTGAACGAAACAGTATTCGCAGGAATTGTAGGAATCGCATTTATCTTCTTATTCATGCTGCTTTATTACCGATTACCTGGTCTTATTGCTGTCATTACACTTTCAGCTTATATCTATATTACGTTGCAAGTGTTCGACTGGATGGGCGCGGTTATGACACTGCCTGGAATTGCAGCACTGATTCTTGGTGTAGGGATGGCTGTCGATGCCAATATTATCACTTATGAGCGGATCAAAGAGGAGCTCAAGCTCGGTAAATCTGTCCGTTCTGCTTTCAGGTCAGGGAACCGCAGATCATTTGCGACCATCTTTGATGCAAACTTAACAAGTATTATTGCCGGCGGGGTTCTGTTCTTCTTCGGGACAAGCTCTGTAAAAGGATTTGCAACGATGCTGATCCTATCGATTTTAACAAGTTTTATCACGGCTGTATTCCTATCAAGATTCCTTCTTGGCCTTCTTGTTGAAAGCCGCTATCTTGACCGCAAAAAAGGCTGGTTTGGTGTTCGCAAAAAAGACATCATGAATATTCACGAAACAACAGAAAATACCGAACCGAAAACGCCATATGATAAATGGGATTTCGTCAGCAAACGAAAAGGCTTTATGATTTTCTCAGCAGCTATCACCATTGCTGGAATCATTGTGCTTTCTATCTTCAAGCTGAATGCGGGTATCGATTTTGCAAGTGGAACAAGAATTGATATCCAAAGCGATCACAAGCTGTCAACTGAGCAAGTGGAGCAAGACTTCAAAAAGCTAGATCTTGAGACAGACAGTGTTGTGTTATCGGGTCAAAAAGAAAATCAGGCAGCAGTTCGATTTGTCGGTGTGCCAAATAAAGAAAAGATCGCTGAAGTGAAGGATTACTTCAAAGATAAATACGGAACTGAGCCTAACGTAAGTACAGTGTCTCCGACTGTCGGAAAAGAGCTTGCCCGTAATGCATTATACGCTATCGTTATTGCTTCAATCGGGATCATTTTATATGTATCTGTCCGTTTTGAATATAAAATGGCGATTGCAACAATCATCTCACTGCTATACGACGCATTCTTTATTGTAGCCTTCTTTAGTATTACGCGTTTAGAGGTGGATGTCACCTTCATTGCCGCGATACTCACGGTCATCGGGTACTCGATTAACGACACGATCGTCACCTTCGACAGGGTTCGTGAACAAATGAAGAAACGCAAACCGAAAACCATTGAAGATCTATCGTATATTGTGAACTTAAGCTTACAGCAAACCTTTACGCGATCTATCAACACAGTGCTGACCGTATTTGTTGTGGTTGTCGCACTGCTTATCTTTGGCTCAGCGTCTATTACAAACTTCTCCATCGCCTTACTTGTCGGCTTATTAACAGGGGTGTACTCATCTCTTTATATTGCCGCGCAAATTTGGCTTATCTGGAAAGGCCGTGAGCTGAAAAAGCCGGCTAAAATAGACACAGAACAAGATATTTAATCTAGAAAGACTGCCTGTTTGGCAGTCTTAGACTATGGACAAAGGGCTAAAATGAACTTTATTTTAGCCCTTTGTCTTTTTTTCGTTTCATCACCCGTATATTTCACAACAATAAGACGATTTGAAAAAACATTTCGAGTTTCATTGATCTTGAAATGGTCTTTTGCTATAATGACATACGTTTAGATCAGTATAGAAAGCAAGTGTCCATTTGAGGCATTTGGTTTTATTCATTGGAGGGGCTGTTATGAAGGTTCGGGAAACTGAACTGCCAGGTATCGGTCACAAAGCCGAAATGATCACAAGAAATAATGAGAAGCTTGCCATCATTACACATGATGACGGCAGAAGAGAAATGTATCATTTTCAAGAGAACGACCATGAAGAGTGTATTTCTGGCATCTTGCTAAACGATGAAGAAGCAAGACAAATCGCGGCTATTTTGGGCGGCATGGTATATAAGCCAAAAGCGCTTGAAACAGTTGAGGTAGCAATTGATGAATTGATGATTGAATGGTTTAAGATTGAAAAGAACGCACCAGCTGCTCAGCAGACAATCGGAGACCTCAATGTTCGCCAAAATGATCAAGTAACAGTCATCGCCATTGTGAGAAAATCACATGAGAAGATTTTAAATCCAGGGCCAGATACGGTCATTGAAGAAGGGGATACCCTTGTTATATCTGGGGAAAGAAAAGAATTAAAAAACCTCATTAAAGAAAAACTCAGCAGCTAATCGTGCCCATGCTGATAGATTATATCCCGCTATTTTCTTTCTGTGTTTAAGAAGGACAAGGAATAGGGAAGAATAAAAGAAAAAGCTTGGGGGATATGTAGATGAATAAACAACAATGGACCATCATATTCGCATTTATTTTCGTATTAATTGTCTCAGTATTTGCCGTGATCAATGTGCGGCCTGTGCAAGTAGACTACTTATTTGGAACCGCTGAATGGCCACTGATCCTTGTCATTATTGGTTCTGTTCTAATGGGCGGACTCATTGTGGCGTTTGCGGGTATTTTCCAAATTGTGAAACTGAAACGTGAACTAAAAACATTAAAAGCTGAGCGTGCAGCCGTTACGCCTGCACCTAGTGTTTCTACTAAAAAGGCAGACAAAGACGTTCAAAAGAAATCGAATGTCACGCCTTTAAACGAACAGCCAGCGTCCTTTGATCGGAAGGAAAAATAATCTTCTAGCACAATTTCATAAAATAAAAATTGAAACCCCTCAGGCCACTCTAGTATAATAGTGTGGTTGAGGGGTGAATTTATGTTATTATCCAAAATGCGCTGGGAATATGAACATCCAAGCGAAGAAAAAGTGAAATCACTCTCTGAAAATCTGAATATTTCAGCGCTGACTGCATCGCTTCTTGTAAAAAGAGGACTCGAAGAAGTAGAAGAAGCGAGGTCTTTTTTATTTGATCAAAAAGCCGAATTTCATGATCCATTCCTATTAAAAGGAATGAAAGAAGCAGTAGAGCGCATCAACAAAGCGATCGAAGAGCAGGAATCGATTGTGATCTTCGGAGACTATGATGCGGATGGTGTGACAAGTACGTCTGTGCTTTTACATACATTAAAAGAGCGATCTGCAAAGGTAGATTTTTATATTCCAGATCGATTTAAAGAAGGCTATGGGCCTAACGAACAGGCTTTTCGATATATCAAAAAGCAAGGAGCATCGCTTGTCATCACGGTCGATACAGGCATTGCTGCTGTGAATGAAGCACGTATTGCAAAAGAAATAGGATTAGACCTGATCATCACAGATCACCATGAACCAAGTGATGAGCTGCCTGAGGCGCTTGCGATCGTACACCCTAAGCAGCCGGGCTGTGAGTATCCATTTAAAGAACTCGCCGGTGTTGGTGTTGCGTTTAAAGTGGCGCATGCACTCCTTGATAAGCTGCCAGTTCATCTATTAGATCTTGCTGCGATTGGGACAATTGCCGATCTTGTCCCGCTGCATGATGAAAATAGATGGCTCGCAAAAAAGGGACTCGTGCAGCTTCGCCAGTCTAACAGACCGGGGCTAAAAGCGTTAATGAAAGAAGCTGGAGCCACTCTCGAAGAAGCAAACGAGGAAACGGTCGGCTTTCAAATTGCTCCAAGGCTGAATGCTGTAGGGCGAATTGAGCAGGCAGATCCGGCTGTTCATCTTCTGATGACAGAGGATATGGAGGAAGCAGAAGAGCTCGCTCGTTTTGTACAAGAACTCAACAAAGAACGGCAGAAAATTGTGAGTACGATCACGGAAGAAGCCATTCAAATGGTCGAAGAATCAGGCGGTGACCAGTCTGCCATCGTCGTAGCCAAAGCTGGCTGGAATCCAGGGGTTGTCGGCATTGTTGCCTCAAAATTGACGGATACATTTTCTCGTCCGGCGATTGTGCTTGGGATAGATGAAGACACGCAAATGGCAAAAGGATCAGCGCGGAGTATTCCAGGCTTTGATCTCTTTTTCCATTTGAGCAAATGCCGCGATATCCTGCCGCATTTCGGCGGGCACCCTATGGCAGCAGGTATGACACTTCGAGCGGATGATGTTCCTTTACTGAGGGAAAGATTGAATCAATATGCAAATGAAACGTTGACAGAAGAAGATTTTATTCCGATTCAGCGGGTCGATGCAGTGTGCAAAGTAGACGAAATTACGGTTCAAGCAATTGAAGAAGTGGGGATGCTGTCACCATTTGGTATGCACAATCCAAAGCCGTTCATTATGATTGAGGATGCCAAGCTTGAAGACATCCGAACGATTGGGGCAAATCATCATCACATTAAAATGTCTCTGAAAGACGAAGACAAGCTGCTTGACTGTGTCGGTTTTCACCAAGGTAAATTAAAAGAAGAGCTCGTCCCTGGAAGCCGAATTTCCGTGATTGGCGAAATGTCAATTAATGAATGGAATAACCGGAAGAAACCTCAGCTCATGCTAAAAGATGCCCGAGTAGATGAATGGCAGCTGTTTGATTTACGCGGGAAAAAGGATTGGGAAAAGAAAGTTTCGACGCTTGATCCAGAAAAATATCTTGTTTTCTGTTTTGATGAAGAAACTAAACATGAAGTCAATATCCCGGTTCATCATGTACATGCAGAAAATGTTTCAACGTTTGATGTGCAAGACAAGTATGTGGTCTTTGCGGATGTTCCCGCAGATGAGCACTTGCTTAAGCTGCTTTTAGAAAATCAAAAGCCAGCAAGAATTTATACGGTCTTTCAAAGAAAAGAAGATCACTTTATGTCTTCTTTCCCTAGTCGTGACCAATTCAAATGGTTTTATGGGTTCTTGTTAAAACGGGGAAATTTTCCTCTCAAAGAACAAGGGATGGAGCTTGCCAAGCATAGAGGTTGGACAAAAGATACAATCATTTTTATGACAAAGGTGTTTTTTGAACTCGGTTTTGTTAAAATAGAGAATGGTGTGCTGTCAATAGTAGTTGATGCCCCGAAAAAAGATTTAACCGCATCAGCGTCCTATACAGCAAAACAACGATTGATGGAACTCGATCAAACACTAACATATTCCTCAGCCAAAGAGCTGAAGGAATGGCTGAACAGCATGATGAGCGAAGTCTCACCGGTGCTTTGACGTACGAGGAGGAAAAGGAAAAGATGGATTTAAAACAATATGTGACAGTTGTACCTGACTACCCAAAGGAAGGTGTACAATTTAAAGATATTACAACGTTAATGGATAAAGGCGAAGTGTACCGTTATGCAACGGATCAAATTGTTGAATACGCAAAGGAAAGAGACATTGATCTTATTGTTGGACCTGAAGCGCGTGGATTCATTATTGGCTGCCCTGTAGCATACGCGCTTGGTATAGGATTTGCACCCGTTCGTAAAGAAGGGAAGCTTCCTCGTGAAGTCATTAAAGTCGATTACGGCTTAGAATACGGTAAAGATGTATTAACGATTCATAAAGATGCGATTCGTCCAGGTCAACGTGTACTGATTACAGATGACTTACTTGCGACTGGTGGAACAATTGAAGCGTCCATCAAGCTTGTAGAGGAATTAGGCGGCGTTGTGGCAGGGATTGCATTCTTAATTGAGCTGACGTATCTTGATGGCAGAAAGAAGCTTGATGGTTACGATATCTTAACGTTAATGCAATACTAATGGAGTTTTACGAAAAAGCACTCAGTAAGAAGGGTGCTTTTTTCCTATCAAAAACCTTTTAGCGGACTTCTTCTCTTTACATCTATCGATTTTTTCTTGATAATAAACTACAATACAGTTTTCATTTAAAAAGGTGATTCCATGGCGAACGAACAAGTTTTAACGGCGCAGCAGGTCATTGACAAGGCAAGAGAATACCTGTCCGCTGAACATATTCAATTTATAGAGCGAGCATATGAATATGCTGAGAATGCACATAAGGAGCAATACCGGAAATCTGGTGAGCCCTATATTATCCATCCAATTCAAGTGGCGGGAATTCTTGTGGACCTTGAAATGGACCCATCGACCATTGCGGGCGGCTTCCTGCACGATGTCGTCGAGGATACAGATGTGACATTACAGGATTTACAAGAGTACTTTAACGAAGAAGTGGCGATGCTTGTTGATGGTGTGACAAAGCTCGGGAAGATTAAATATAAATCACAAGAAGAACAGCAGGCCGAAAACCACCGGAAAATGTTTGTTGCAATGGCACAGGATATTCGCGTGATCTTAATTAAGCTGGCAGACCGTCTTCACAATATGAGAACGCTCAAACACCTTCCGCAAGAAAAGCAGCGAAGAATTTCAAATGAAACACTTGAAATCTTTGCACCGCTTGCGCACAGATTAGGGATTTCAAAGATTAAGTGGGAGCTTGAAGATACAGCACTCCGCTATTTAAATCCGCAGCAATATTACCGGATTGTGAATCTCATGAAGCGCAAAAGAGCTGAACGTGAGGAATACTTGGACGAGGTTGTCAATGAAGTAAAAGACCGCGTGTCTGAGGTCAACATCAAGGCTGAATTTTCCGGTAGACCAAAACATATCTATAGCATCTATCGTAAAATGGTCATGCAAAATAAGCAGTTTAATGAAATTTATGATTTGCTGGCAGTTCGTATTTTGGTCGACAGTATCAAAGACTGCTATGCAGTTCTCGGTATTATTCATACATGCTGGAAGCCGATGCCAGGGAGATTTAAGGACTATATTGCGATGCCAAAGCCGAACATGTACCAATCCCTTCATACAACCGTGATTGGTCCAAAAGGTGATCCGCTTGAAGTCCAGATCCGTACATTTGAAATGCATGAAATTGCAGAATACGGGATTGCGGCACACTGGGCATACAAAGAAGGAAAAGCGTCAGCAGAATCAACGGAAGAAGCCGTATTCCAAAAGAAGCTGTCTTGGTTTAGAGAAATTCTTGAGTTCCAAAATGAATCCACAGATGCAGAAGAATTTATGGAATCGTTAAAGATCGATCTCTTTTCTGATATGGTGTTTGTCTTTACACCGAAAGGAGACGTGATTGAACTGCCGTCTGGTTCAGTTCCAATTGACTTCTCTTACCGGATTCACTCGGAAATTGGGAATAAAACGATCGGCGCCAAGGTCAATGGCAAGATGGTCACGCTTGATCATAAACTGAAAACAGGTGACATTATTGAAATTCTGACATCAAAGCATAGCTATGGACCAAGTCAGGATTGGGTTAAACTTGCCCAAACCTCCCAAGCGAAGCACAAGATCAGACAGTTTTTCAAAAAACAGCGCCGTGAAGAAAATGTCGAAAAAGGCCGAGAACTCATTGAAAAAGAAATCAAAAACCTTGAGTTTGATGTCAAAGAGATTCTCACAGCTGAAAACCTGCAAAAAGTAGCCGATAAATTTAATTTTTCAAACGAAGAGGACATGTATGCGGCCGTTGGATATAACGGAATTACTGCACTCCAGGTAGCGAATCGTTTAACAGAAAAAGAAAGAAAACAAAGAGATCAGGAAGAACAAGAGAAAACGGTCCAAGAAGTGACGGTGGAATCAAAGCCGTATCACGGGAAAAAACGTGAAGCCGGCGTAAGGGTCAAAGGGATTGATAACCTGCTTGTTCGTTTATCGAAGTGCTGTAATCCTGTTCCGGGTGATAGCATTGTTGGTTTTATAACAAAAGGCCGAGGTGTATCTGTTCACCGGGAGGACTGTCCGAACGTGAAGACAGGGGAAGCACAGGAACGGTTAATTCCGGTAGAGTGGGAGCATGAACAGCCTGCTCGAAACCGTAAAGAATACAATGTGGAAATCGAGATATTAGGCTATGACAGGCGCGGCTTACTCAATGAGGTGCTTCAAGCAGTCAATGAGACGAAAACAAACATTTCCTCTGTTTCTGGAAAGTCTGATCGTAACAAAGTGGCGACGATCCATATGGCGATCTTTATCCAAAATATCAATCATTTGCATAAAGTAGTGGAACGTATCAAACAAATCAAAGACATTTACTCTGTTCGCCGATTTATGAATTAGAAAGGAAGTATATCGTCTATGAGGCTTGTTGTGCAGCGTGTGACAAATGCATCTGTGAAGGTAGAAGATGAGATCACAGGTGCCATCAATGAAGGATACATGGTGCTCGTTGGTGTCACACATGAAGATACAGAAGAAGATGTGCTGTACTTAGCTGAAAAGCTTGCACATTTACGTATTTTTGAAGATGAAAACGGGAAAATGAATCGTTCATTATTGGATGTAAAAGGAAGCGTCCTGTCTGTGTCTCAATTTACCCTTTATGGTGATACGAGAAAGGGCAGACGGCCGAATTTTATGAAAGCCGCCAAGCCGGACGTGGCAAACTCACTTTACGAATGTTTCAATGCAACCCTTAGAGAAAAAGGCATCCGTGTAGAAACTGGCCGTTTTGGGGCGATGATGGACGTGTCATTGACCAATTCAGGGCCTGTCACCATCTGGATGGATAGCAAAGAATAGACTTGCCCTAGACTGTAGATAAACTCATGCGTGAGTTTGTTTAGAGTCTTTTTCTTTCGGCATAAAAAAGAGGCGCAGAGGCCTCCTTTTGCTAACGGAAATATTGTTTTAACCCTTCTGTCATCCCTTCTGTGACTCGTTCTTGGTAGGAAGCGCTATAAATGATCGCTTCCTCCTGAGGATTGCTTAAATAGCCGAGTTCATATAAAAGGGAAGGGCGTTTATTTTCTCTTAATACAAAATAATCTCCGAATTTCACACCCTTATCCGGGATTTGTGAGCGCTTTGCGACTTCAGTATGAACGCTTGTCGCCAGATTTTGATCCTTCGATGCTTGATAATAATACGCTGTACTTCCTCTGACACTTGGATCCATAAAACTATCATAATGAAGACTAATGAAAGCATCTGCATTGCGGTAATGAGATGTCGCCACCCTCGATTGAAGGCTGATAAAGGTATCATCACTTCTTGTTAAATAGACATTTGCACCAGAAGACCTTAGTTTGCCTGCCAGTAAATTGGCGGTTTTGATGGTGATATTTTTTTCGAATGCACCATCTGCGCCAATCGTGCCGCTGTCTTTTCCGCCATGACCAGGATCAATAACAATTGTTTTTCCTTTTAACGACCCAGTTCCAGACGATGAATCCTGCTGAGGTCTTGGCGCTTCGCCGCTATTTTTCTTCGTTTGAACGACCCAGCTCGCTACATATCCTGTTCCGCCGTTTGATAGTGTCACTTCATACCAGTCACCTTGCGTTCGAACAATTTGATAAGCCGCTCCTTTTGCTGCTCTTTCTGCAATTGCAGCAGAGGTTGAAGCGCTTTTTCTAATGTTGGTGCCATCATAGACAATATACGCTTTCTGCTGAGTAGCCGAAGAGGACGAACTCTTTTCACGCGCCGAACTTGCTCCTTGGCTTGTGACAATGTAATAGCTGGCAACCCAGCCTTTTGCCCCTTTGGCCTCGATTTCATACCAGCCATTTTGCTCTCTTAAAATGGTGATTTGTGTGTTGCGGGCAAGTGAAGCCACCACCTGTGCATTCGGTGCTGCCGATTGTCGAACGTTCAAGCTGGATACGCCGACTGTGCCTGTCTGTTTAGAACGAGAGGCCTCGCCTGAGCTTGATTGAGCGGCTTTTTGCCTGCCGGATGAAATATAATCAGAGTGGACCCAGCCTTTCGCCTGTTTATACGAAATTTTTGTCCATTCGCCGCTTGTCTCTAATCTTTTAGCAGAAGCGCCTTGCGGAAAAGTCCCAATGACTTGATAGGAAGTCCCAGGGCCTGTCCGGATGCGAAGATCGGAGGCTGTCGATGTGATCGTACTGCTTCCTTCAGCGCTTTGACCTTGTGTCTTTGGCTTAGCGGTCTTTTGCTTGTCAGATGATGTGGTGATCAGCCATGAGACGACCCAGCCTTTTTGTCCGTTCGACAGCCCGATCTGCACCCATTCCCCTTGTTGAGTAAGAATTGGATAGCTTTCCCCGCGTTTCACAACAGCTGCGATCCCATAACTTAAACCAGGACCCGTTCGCACATTGATTTCATCTGTTGCGACCACAGCTTGATCTGTTTGAGCAGTAACATGTGTCATAGGCCAAGTACTGGCAATGAGAACAAAACAAGTGAGTAGCATCATCATTTGATTGAGTTTTTTCAGATTCAAAACGGTGTTTTCCCCTCCCTTGTAAAACCGATGAATGTTAATTCGTTATGTAATGGATGAATTCCTTGCAGTTTCCCTAATAAAAATGAATCAATCTGTTTATACTAGATAAAAATGTGATAAAAGGATGTACAAACATGAGATTAAGCAGAAAATTAGGACGAGTGCAATATAATGGACATCGTGATATTGATCGCTGGCAGCACGACGAAATGGATCAACCAGGCTTCCTTGAAGAAACGGCATCTGAATATGGATGTACGTCAAAAGAAGAGCTGGAAAAGAAAAAGAGGCAAGGCAAGGGTTGACAGAGTGGCAGCACCGACCTTATTATAATATAAATCAACACACTTGAAAATTTAAAATGTGGAACTGATGATAGAGAATAGTAGGGTAAATTGCGTGAGCAGAGAGGAATCGCCTTAGGCTGAAAGCGAATCCGCATGGCATTTATCACGAAAGAACACTCTGTAGGTTTCCTGCTGAACACTCTAAAAATGAGTCATTAGGCGGAGAACGTGAATCTGCGTTAAGGATTTGAGCGGGAACATGGCTAGTTCATGTTCCAACTAGGGTGGCACCACGGGTATAACTCTCGTCCCTACTATACACATAGTAGAGGCGGGGGTTTTTTATATGTCCACATAAAAAATGAATGATGGTCGTAGGAGGACGAAAAATGAGTTTTAATATTCCAAGAGGCACACAGGATATTTTACCTGGAGAGTCAGAACGCTGGCAGTATGTTGAACAAATAGCGAGAGATACATGTGCAGCCTTTCAATACAAAGAAATTCGCACACCGATTTTTGAGCATACGGAGCTGTTTGCACGAGGAGTAGGCGAATCAACCGATATCGTTCAAAAAGAGATGTACACATTTGAAGACAAAAAAGGACGCAGCATCACACTTCGCCCAGAGGGAACGGCTTCAACAGTACGTTCTTATGTTGAAAATAAACTATTTGCACAGCCGGCGCAGCCAACAAAGCTGTATTACATTGGACCAATGTTCCGCTATGAGCGTCCGCAAACGGGAAGATATCGTCAATTTTATCAATTTGGAATTGAAGCGATCGGTTCAAAGGATCCAGCCATTGATGCAGAAGTCATTTCACTTGCGATGAGTGTTTATGAGAAAGCAGGTCTTTCTAACTTAAAGCTCGTCATTAACAGCCTTGGTGACAAAGAGAGCCGAGCAGATTACCGCAAAGCACTTGTCGAGCACTTTGAGCCAAGAATTGATGAATTCTGTCATGACTGCCAAATTCGTTTACATCAAAATCCATTACGTATTCTTGATTGTAAAAAGGATCGTGACCATGAGCTGATGGAAACGGCTCCATCCATTCAGGATTACTTAAATGAAGAATCACGGACTTATTTTGAAAAAGTCAAACAATACTTAACAGATGTAGGCATTGACTATGTCGTCGATCCGAACTTAGTACGCGGTCTTGATTACTACAATCACACGGCATTTGAGATCATGAGTAATGCTGAAGGCTTTGGCGCCATTACAACATTAGCCGGCGGCGGCCGTTATGATGGACTTGTTGAAGGAATTGGCGGCCCTGAATCACCAGGCATCGGTTTTGCTATGAGTATTGAGCGTTTCCTATCCGCCATTGATGCAGAAAATATTGAGCTGCCGTTACAAGATGGCATTGATCTATACATTGCTGCACTAGGAGATCAAGCAAAAGATTATGCTGTTTCATTGTTGAACCGCCTGAGAAAAGAAGGCATTTCAAGTGAAATGGATTATACAGGGAAGAAACTTAAAGCACAATTTAAATCGGCAGATCGCCTGAAAGCCAAGTTTATTGCCGTTCTTGGTGAAGATGAACTGGCGCAGCAAATTGTGAATGTGAAAGATACGACAACGGGTGAACAAATTGAAGTGAAGCTTGATGAGCTGATTCAAATGATGAAAGCCCACCAGAAAGCGTAAAGAAGGAGTGGAATGTTTGTGTTTGGTAGAACTTTTTATTGTGGAGAAGTAACAGAAGACCAAATCGGTCAAACCGTTGTATTAAAAGGATGGGTACAAAAACGACGTGACCTTGGCGGATTAATCTTTATTGATCTGCGTGACCGTACAGGCATTGTACAAGCTGTCTTCAATCCAGACCTATCAAAAGAGGCGCTTGAGACAGCAGAATCGATTCGTAATGAATATGTTCTTGATATTAAAGGAACGGTTGTCGCAAGAGAGGAAGCAACAATCAACCCAAATTTAAAAACTGGTAAAATTGAAATTCAAGTCGAAACGGTCACAGTTTTAAACGAAGCAAAGACCCCTCCTTTTGTGATTTCAGATCAAGCGGACGAGGTATCAGAAGATGTGCGCTTAAAATACCGTTACCTAGATCTTCGCCGTCCTGCGATGTTTGAAACGATGAAAATGCGACATGAAGTAACAAAAGCATTCCGCCATTTCTTAGATGACAACGGCTTTCTAGATATTGAAACACCGATTTTAACAAAAAGTACGCCAGAGGGTGCGCGTGACTATCTTGTTCCAAGCCGTGTACACGAGGGAGAATTCTATGCCTTGCCTCAGTCTCCGCAATTATTTAAACAATTGCTGATGGTCTCAGGGATGGATCGTTATTATCAAATTGCTCGCTGCTTTAGAGATGAAGACTTGCGTGCTGACCGCCAGCCGGAATTCACACAAGTCGATATTGAAATGTCCTTTATGAGTCAAGAGGACATCATGACGCTTGCTGAAGAGATGATGTCAAAGGTGATGAAAGATGTCAAAGGTGTTGAGCTTACATTGCCATTACCACGTATGACATACGATGAAGCAATGAATTCTTATGGATCTGATAAACCAGATACACGTTTTGAGATGAAGCTTGTCAACATTTCAGACACCGTAAAAGACTCTGATTTCAAAGTCTTTAGCGGAGCTGTGAAAAATGGCGGAGCTGTCAAAGCCATGAATGTAAAAGGGGCTGCAGCCAACTACTCTAGAAAAGACATCGATGCACTTGGTGCATTTGCAGCCAACTACGGTGCAAAAGGTCTTGCTTGGCTAAAGGCTGAAGGGACAGAATTAAAAGGACCAATAGCTAAATTCTTTGATGAAGCAAAGCAAGCAGAATTAAAGGATCAGCTGCAAGTGGAAGAAGGCGACCTTTTACTCTTTGTTGCAGATAAGACATCTGTTGTCCATGATGCGCTTGGAGCACTTCGTCTAAAACTTGGCAAAGAGCTTGAACTCATTGATGAGTCTGCCTTCAATTTCTTATGGGTTGTCGATTGGCCGCTGCTTGAAAAAGATGAAGAAGAAGGCCGCTTCTATGCTGCCCATCATCCTTTCACTATGCCAGTTCGCGATGATCTTGAATTAATGGAAACAAGCCCAGAAGACATGAAGGCGCAGGCTTACGATCTTGTGCTCAATGGCTATGAGCTTGGCGGAGGTTCTATTCGTATTTTCGAAAAGGACATTCAAGAAAAAATGTTTGGTTTACTTGGCTTTTCGAAAGAAGAAGCTTACGATCAGTTCGGCTTCCTTCTGGATGCGTTTGAGCATGGTGTTCCTCCGCACGGCGGAATCGCGCTTGGTCTTGACCGCTTAGTGATGCTGCTTGCAGGCCGATCTAATCTAAGGGATACGATCGCGTTCCCGAAAACCGCGAGTGCCAGCTGCGTTCTCACAGATGCTCCTGGCCATGTAAGCGAAGCGCAGCTTGATGAGCTGAGTTTAGCCATTAAAACAAAAGTAAAACAGTAAAATAGGCGCATGTTTACAGGGATGTAAACGCTTGAAAAAAGGGCATGCCTATGATATGCTTTCATCAATCAATAAATAAAGTCCTGATACGTACGGTGGTTACCTAGTTTTGACCGAACATTTTTTTATACGGGAGCTTGCCTTTCCTTTCTGCATAAATGCCTCATTAGAGGACTTATAAAGAAAGGAAGAAAGCACCCACCTGCATGGTGCGGGGTTCAAAACGAAGGAAAAGCTGGCGGCGTCATCGGGACTTTTTTGTGTTTTTTTCTTTTTGAGAAGGATGACGGAGAAGTCTGAATATGATATGATTCTTTCGATTCATTTTAAATAAAGGTGGAGTGAGGCACTTGTTACATCAGTTTTCAAGAAACGAGCTTGCCATTGGCAAGGAAGGCTTAGATATATTAAAAAACAGTACAGTTGCAGTGCTTGGAGTGGGCGGCGTTGGTTCATTTGCAGTAGAGGCACTCGCTCGTTCAGGCGTTGGCCGTATTGTTCTTGTTGATAAAGATGATATTGATATTACAAATGTGAATCGCCAGCTGCCGGCATTACTTTCAACGGTTGGTCAGCCAAAGGTTGACTTAATGCAGGCTAGAATCGCTGATATTAACCCAGAATGTGAAGTTGTTGCCTTAAAGATGTTTTATACAGAGGAAACATACGAGCAATTTTTTGAGTATCCACTTGATTATGTCATTGATGCGTCAGATACCATTCACTATAAAATTCATTTAATGAAAGAATGTTTAAACCGCAATGTGAACATCATTTCGAGTATGGGTGCTGCAAACAAAACAGATCCGACACGCTTCAAAATTGATGATATATCAAAAACACATACGGACCCTATTGCAAAAGTCGTGAGAACACGTCTGCGCAAGGAAGGCATTCGTAAGGGGATTGAAGTCATTTTCTCTGATGAAAGTCCAATTGTCATTCGTGAAGATGTCAGAAAAGAAGTTGGAAATGATGAAGCGAAGATTCGTAAGGCGCAAATGCCGCCGTCATCCAATGCATTTGTCCCATCTGTTGCCGGGCTGATCATGGGTGGTCATGTCATTATGAAGCTTTTAAAAGATATTCCGATTACACGTGTGAAAGATAAATAAACAGCCCGCCTGCTAAAACGCAGGGGGCTGTTTTATTTTTGTCGTTTTAAATTCTCATAGACCTGCTTCAGTGCACCTTCAAATTTCCCTGTTTGCTTCGGTTCATAATATTGCTTGTTTTTAAGCGGGTCAGGTAAATATTGCTGCTTCACCCAGCCGTTGTCATAATCGTGTGGATATAAATAATCGACGCCTCTTCCGAGTGCTGTTGCCCCTTTATAGTGAGCATCTTTTAAATGAACAGGGACTTCACCGATTTTCCCTGTACGAATGTCATGCAGCGCCGCATCAATCGCCTTATAAGCCGAGTTTGATTTTGGAGAGAGGCAGAGCTCGATGACGGCATTGGCCAGCGGAATACGGGCTTCGGGGAAGCCGACCCTCTCTGCTGTTTGGACAGCACTTAATACGCGGGGGCCTGCCTGTGGACTTGCTAAGCCAATATCCTCGTAAGCCATCACGAGTAATCTTCTTGAAATGCTTTCAAGGTCTCCTGCTTCAATCAGTCTGGCAAGGTAATGCAGCGCCGCATCTGCGTCAGATCCTCTGATGGATTTTTGAAAAGCTGACAGGACATCATAATGAGCATCACCGTTTTTATCATGCGAGAAGCTCTTTTTTTGTAAACATTCTTCTGCTGCGGCAAGTGTGATGAAGATGTGTCCAGTGTCATCTGCTTTTGTCGATAAGACCGCTAGTTCTAACGCGTTTAAAGCAGAGCGTACATCTCCTCCGCATCCACTAGCAAAGTGATTCATTGCCTCATCATGGACCGTCACCGAATAGCCGCCAAGCCCGCGATGTTCATCCTGTAATGCCCTTGTTAACGCGGTTTTGATTTGCTCTGTTTCAAGCGGCTTCAGCTCAAATATTTGTGTCCGGCTTCGGATGGCAGGATTGATCGCATGATAGGGGTTGGCTGTGGTGGCGCCAATTAAAATAATCATGCCATTTTCTAAATAAGGAAGAAGGAAATCCTGTTTTCCTTTATCCAGCCTGTGGACTTCGTCTAAAATGAGAATCACCTGCCCGCTCATTTTCGCTTCAGCGGCGACAGCTTCCATATCTTTTTTGTTATGAATGACCGCATTCAATGTCCGGAAAGCAATGCTTGTACTCCCGGCGATCGCAGTCGCAATTGATGTTTTGCCGATGCCCGGCGGTCCGTATAAAATCATCGAGGATAAATGTTTCGCCTCGACCATCCGTCTAATAATTTGACCTTCTCCAACGAGATGCTCCTGCCCAATGATATCTCCAATATGGCTTGGGCGCATCCGATAAGCTAAAGGTTTCATGATTATCTCTCCTAAAGCAATGTCTTGTTTGTATAGAGTACCGAAATTTCTTCAAATAGAAAAGGGATGCGTCCTCCTCTAGAGCTCAGAACCCGCAAATGAAAGTTGGCTTAAAGTATGATATAATTGCTTTTGGTCTATATATCGCGTATATGAAATCAGAAAAATAATTGATGACATAGAATAGGAAACGCAGAGGTGTTTAACTTGAAAATTTCAACTAAAGGCAGATATGGTCTGACGATCATGATCGAATTAGCCAAAAAACATGGCGAAGGCCCTACATCATTAAAATCAATCGCTCAAAACAATAATTTGTCTGAGCATTATTTAGAGCAGCTTGTATCACCGCTTCGAAATGCCCGTCTTGTGAAAAGTATCCGCGGGGCATATGGGGGTTATGTTCTTGCCCATGAACCAAACGAGATCACAGCCGGTGATATTATTCGTGTATTAGAAGGACCTATTAGTCCTGTCGAAGTCATCGAAAACGAAGAACCAGCAAAGCGTGAACTTTGGATTCGTATTCGTGATGCAGTAAAAGACGTACTGGACAATACAACTCTTGAAGACTTGGCAAGCTACACAGATGACGGGGATCAAGACGCGTATATGTTCTATATTTAGATCAGAGGTGTACCGGAAATGGAACGAATCTATTTAGATCATGCGGCCACAACGCCTATGGATCAGCGTATTGTGGACAAGATGATGCCTTACTTTACAGAGATATTTGGCAATCCCTCTAGTATTCATTCATATGGGCGCGAGGCAAGAAAGTGGCTCGATGAAGCAAGAGAAGTCATTGCAGGAGAATTACACTGTAAACCGCAGGAGATCATCCTCACAAGTGGAGGAACAGAGGCGGACAACCTTGCCATCACAGGTGTTGCAATGGCAAGGCAGCATGAAGGCAAACATATCATCACAGCGAAAACAGAGCATCATGCGGTGCTGCATACATGTGAACGCTTAGAGAAGCTTGGATTTGAAGTGACGTATTTAGACGTTGATCACACTGGATTGATTCAACTTGATCAATTAAAACAAACACTCAGAGATGATACGATTCTTGTCACCATCATGTACGGCAATAATGAAACAGGTGTGATTCAGCCGATCAAAGACATTGGCGAACTTCTAAAAGATCACGCTGCTCATTTTCATACAGATGCGGTGCAGGCGTTTGGCACAATACCAATTGATGCAGCAGATCTTCATATCGATCTCTTATCTGCTTCTGGCCATAAGCTAAATGGTCCGATGGGAACAGGCTTTTTATATGTCAACGAACGCGTGAAACTTTCTCCGCAGTCATTTGGAGGAGAACAAGAAAGAAAACGCCGTGCTGGTACTGAAAATGTGGCAGGAATCGTGGGACTTGCAGAAGCTGTTCAATTAACAAAGCAAAATAGAAGAGAAAAAGCAATACATTATGGTAAGCTCAAAGAAACCATGCTGCAAGTATTCGAAGAGGAATCACTAGATTTCTCTATCAATGGACATCCAAAAGAGACATTGCCGCACATTTTAAATGTTCATTTCCCGGGCGTCTCCATTGAATCGTTACTTGTAAATTTAGATATGGAAGGGATTGCTGTTTCAAGCGGATCTGCATGTACGGCTGGATCTGTCCTTCCTTCGCACGTTTTAAGCGCCATGTATGGCGAAGAAGCAAAAGAACTGACGTCCTCAGTCAGAATAAGCTTCGGTCTTGGAAATGAAGAGGATCATGTGAAGCAGGCGGCGCACAAAATAGCGGCTGTTGTTAAACGCCTAGCCAAATAAATGCTCTCCTTTTGTTCGTGTGTGAAAAATGAAGCAGCCAGGCACCTGAAGAACGAAACGCGCACGTTGTTTCATTGAAATTGGAGTTGATGAAGATGACAAAAAGACCAGAAGACACAAGAGTTGTGGTCGGTATGTCCGGAGGAGTCGATTCATCAGTTGCTGCTCTTATGTTAAAGGAGCAAGGCTATGATGTAATCGGCATATTTATGAAAAACTGGGATGACACAGATGAAAATGGTGTATGTACAGCAACGGAGGACTATGAGGATGTCATTCGCGTTTGTAACCAAATTGGAATCCCTTATTATGCAGTGAATTTCGAGAAGCAATATTGGGACAAAGTGTTTCAATATTTCCTTGATGAATATAAAGCGGGCAGAACGCCAAACCCAGATGTCATGTGTAACAAAGAAATTAAGTTCAAAGCATTTCTTGAGCATGCATTGTCACTCGGTGCAGATTATTTAGCAACAGGCCACTATGCCCGTGTCGATAGAACTGGCGATGAAGTCAAAATGCTAAGAGGTCTTGATGCAAATAAAGACCAAACCTATTTCTTAAATCAGCTGACTCAAGAACAGCTTGATAAAGTGATGTTCCCAATCGGTGATTTGGAGAAGAAAAGGGTTCGTGAATTAGCAAAAGAAGCAGAGCTCGCTACAGCAACAAAAAAAGATTCAACTGGCATTTGCTTTATTGGGGAAAGAAACTTCAAAACGTTCCTCAGCCAATATTTGCCTGCACAGCCTGGCGTGATGCAGACGATGGACGGAGAAGTAAAAGGTGAACATGATGGACTGATGTATTACACGATCGGTCAGCGCCAAGGACTTGGCATTGGCGGAAGCGGTGATCCTTGGTTCGTCGTCGGGAAGGACTTGGAGCAAAATGTATTGTTTGTAGAACAAGGCTTCCACAATCCCCTTTTATATTCTGAAAGTATTTCAGCCGTTAATATAAGCTGGACTCGTCCTCATATTGTTGACGAAAACGGTGAATTAACATGCACAGCAAAATTCAGATACCGTCAAGAAGATCATCATGTGAAAGTCAAAATGACAGGTGAGCAAGAAGCGATGGTCATCTTTGAAGAACCCGTTCGTGCTGTCACCCCAGGACAAGCGGTTGTTTTTTATGATGGTGAAGAATGTCTTGGCGGCGGTACAATTGACGATGTCTTTAAAGACGGTCAAAAGCTGTCGTATGTGTAACATGTTTTAAAAAACCTCAACGTCGCTGTTGAGGTTTTTTAATGAAAGGATGATGAGAGCAAATGAACCATAACGAGATCGGCATAGAAGCTTTAAATCAAGGGAACATCGAAAAGGCAGCTGAAGCTTTTACAAAAGCCATTGAAAAAAGCCCAAAGGATCCAGTTCCATATATTAACTTTGCAAACTTACTGTCAAGTATCAATGAATTTGACCGCGCTTTAAACTTCTTTCAAAAAGCGATTGAACTCGATAGCACGGCAGCTGCGGCCTATTATGGAGCAGGAAATGTGTACACATTAAAAGAAGACTTTATGAAAGCGAAAGACTACTTTGAACAAGCACTAAAAGCTGGAATGGAAAATAGTGATTTGTTTTATATGTTAGGGCAGACGCTCATCAAATTAGAGCAGCCAAAGCTTGCGATGCCGTACCTTCAGCGTGCGATTGAGCTAAACGAAGAAGATAATGAAGCAAGATTTCAATTTGGCATGTGCTTAGCCAATGAACACATGCTGGAAGAAGCGGTGACGGCCTTTACCGAAGTCGTCGCACGTGATCCGCAGCATGCAGATGCCTTTTATAATTTAGGAGTTGCGTATGCGTATTTAGAGAAAAAGGACGAAGCGCTTGAGATGCTAGAAAAAGCCATTGACGTGCAGCCTGACCATATGCTGGCACTACATGCGCAAAAGCTGATTCAAGAGGCAGAATAGACGGAAGGAGGGAAGACCTGTGCAGGAACATCCAGATCAAATGAAGCTTGAGGACGAGCCGTTTTTAAAAGGGACGGTTCAAGCTGTTATTTTCCATAATGAAAGTAATTTATACTCGGTGTTAAAGGTGAAAGTCATTGAAACATCTGAAAACTTAGAGGAAAAAACAGCATCTGTCACAGGCTACTTCCCAGCACTTCATGAAGACGAAACCTACACCTTTTACGGCAAAGTCACAAGCCATCCGAAATTTGGTGAACAGTTTCAGGCGACTCATTTTCAAAAGGAAGTGCCGACAACAAAGCAAGGGATTATTCATTATCTCTCAAGTGACTTATTCGAAGGGATAGGGAAAAAGACAGCGGAAGACATTGTGGGGCAGCTCGGCAATCAGACGCTTCATAAAATTATGCGTGACCCGTCAGTTTTGTATGACGTTCCGCGCCTATCAAAAAAGAAAGCAGATAAGCTGGCTGCAGCGCTTCAGGAGCATCAAGGGCTGGAACAAATTATGATCAGCCTGAATCAATATGGCTTTGGCCCGCAGCTCAGTATGAAGATTTATCAAGTGTACGAGAGTGAAACCTTGCAAAAGATCGAGGAAAATCCCTATCAGCTCGTCAAAGATGTAGAGGGGATCGGATTTATTAAAGCAGATGAGCTCGGTGCTAGAACAGGGATATCAGGAAATGACCCAGAGCGAATCCGTGCAGCCTTGCTATATACAGTCGAGACAGCGAGCCTTCAGGACGGTCATACGTACATACAAACAAAAGATCTGATCGTTGAAACCCGTAAGCTGCTCAATCAAACAAGCAATGAGTACAAAGTGACTGAAATGGACGTTGCCAATCAGATTTTGGCACTTGGCGAAGGGAAAGAGATGATCATTGAAGATGACCGCTGTTATCATCCGTCCTTATTTTATGCGGAGCGAAGTGTCGCCAAACGCATTCAAAAAATCGTCTCCCAAACGGAATATGCAGATCAATTTCCTGAATCAGAATTCCTTCTTGCACTTGGTGAGCTGGAGGAAAGGCTAGGCGTGCAGTATGCTCCGACACAAAAGGAAGCGATTCAAAAGGCGCTCATGTCCCCGATGCTGCTTTTAACAGGCGGGCCTGGGACAGGGAAAACAACCGTCATTAAAGGAATTGTCGAGCTCTATAGCGATCTTCACGGTGTATCTCTTGATCCGAGTGATTATAAAAAAGATGAATCCTTTCCATTTGTGCTTGCGGCGCCAACTGGACGGGCGGCTAAACGGATGACAGAATCAACAGGGCTTCCAGCTGTGACCATTCACCGCCTGCTAGGCTGGAATGGATCAGAGGGCTTCTCACATGATGAGGAACAGCCGATTGAAGGAAAGCTTGTCATCATTGATGAATCGAGTATGCTAGATATTTGGCTTGCGAATCATTTGTTTAAAGCGATCCCTGATCACATTCAAGTCATTATGGTAGGAGATGAACATCAGCTTCCGTCTGTCGGACCGGGCCAAGTCTTAAGAGACTTACTTGCGTCACATGCTGTACCAGCTGTTACGTTAACTGATATTTACCGGCAGGCAGATGGTTCTACCATTGTTGAACTTGCACACGATATGAAAAATGGCGTCCTGCCAAAAGATATCACTGCACGCTCGAAGGATCGGTCCTTCATTCAATGTTCAGCTGATCAAATGAAAGAAGTCATTGAAAAAGTTGTCAGCAATGCTGCTCAAAAAGGCTATTCAGCAAAAGATATTCAGGTGCTGGCGCCCATGTATAAAGGAAAAGCAGGCATCAATGAGCTCAATAAAATGCTTCAGCACATTTTGAATCCTAAAAAGCCAAAAGGCAGAGAAATCCCGTTTGGTGATGTGGTGTACCGGACGGGAGATAAGGTGCTGCAGCTTGTGAATCAGCCGGAAAACAACATTTTTAACGGTGACATTGGTGAAATTGTCTCGATTTTTTATGCGAAAGAAAACACAGAAAAAGAAGACATGGCTGTGATTTCCTTTGATGGGAACGAAATCACCTTTACGAAAAAAGATTTTCATCAATTTACCCATGCCTATTGCTGCTCCATTCACAAATCACAAGGCAGTGAATTTCCCATCGTTGTGCTGCCAGTCGTAAGAAGCTATTACCGAATGCTTCGCCGAAATTTGCTGTACACAGCCATTACACGAAGCAAAAAGTTTTTAATTCTGTGCGGCGAAGAATCAGCACTGGAGTGGGGCGTGAAAAATAATGAGGATTCCCTCAGACAAACGTCCTTAACGAGGCGCCTTGTTCAAACCGAAGAGGTCATGGATGCGGAGCTTGCAGCGCTCCAAAAAGAGCTTCCGTTTAGCGTACATGACGCAAATATTGGCATGGAGGGAATCACTCCGTTTGATTTTATGCAAGAGTAAATGGCTTCCTTCATGGAAGCCATTTCTTCGTATGAGTCATGAAACAAACGCACACGATAAGACTGTTCCGCAAAAGGTGGTTGAGCACATTTTGAGAACATGTCGAGAGCTTGAAGGAATGTCGATCTATACAGGTGAGCAGTCTCATTCACTTGGTGCCATCAAAGATATTTGCTTATTAGCCGGCGGCAGCTGCGGGGGATATGTGTTAGATGGGAAAAAGAAAGACTGTGCACTCATTCCATTCTCAGCTGGCGATAAGCTGACAGACAAAGGTCTATATGTGAGCTGCCAGGAGGGAGTAGGAATAGATTCCTCTGTCCCATCCTTATTATTTTCGAAATTGAAAAAGAAAATGATGCAATCACCTGAGGGTGAAAATTTAGGCATATTGGAAGATGTATACTTTTGCGCAAATTCGGGCACAATCGTAGCATATGAACTCTCGGACGGCTTCTTTACAGAGCTATCAGGGATTCGAAAACAGCTGCATGCTGCCGGAACCTTGATGAACGTTCAAAAGGAAGCACTTGTTCTAAACCGAACGTAAAGAGGTGCTGATTATGCTCATTTGCCCAAATTGCAAATGTAAAGACATCGGAAAAATTGGGGTCAATCAATATTATTGCTGGGGCTGTTTTATTGAATTGACGCTGTCAAAAGGTAAAATATCTACACACCAAGTGGAGGAAGACGGTACACTAAGCAGTTTAGATGATCTGTTTAGTGATGATGAACGTTCAATTCAACTATAAGTGTTAAGGGGGAATTTCGAATGGGCAAAATGACTTCTTCACTATTAACGCTTGGTGCAGGTGCACTAGCATATCACTTTGCGAGTCGATATGATATGCCATCGAAGCGGGATATGAAAAAGCTAAGAAAACGTGTTATGCGTATGCTTTAAACAAAAGGGACATCCACCATGAGCGGATGTCCTTTTTTATGCCTGTTTGTATTCTAAACGGCGTGCAAGTAAGGATAAGCTGAAATTGACGACAAAATACATCATCGCCGCTAATAGGAAAATTGGCAGTAAGTACGATTGACTCTGACCGTTTAAAATTTGTGCGTGATGCAATAATTCTGGAAGAGCAATGACAACGGCAAGCGATGTATCCTTTAAAAGTGAAATAAATTGACTCACAATCGGCGGTACCATTCGGCGTAAAGCCTGCGGCATAATAATTATTTTTAACGTTTGGATATAGGTTAAACCAGAAGACCTGGCAGCTTCGACCTGACCTTTATCAATTGATTTTAGACCGCTCCGAATAATTTCTGACAGCATGGCTGATTCAAACACGGTTAAAGCTGCTATGGCAGAGGCTGTAATGCTTAGTTTGATGCCGATTTCAGGCAGTGCAAAATACGTAAAAAAGATGATCAGCAAAAGCGGCAGGTTCCGAATGGTTTCTACGATGACCGCAAGCACCTTTGATAAAACCGGAATTTGAGCGAACCGCAATGTGCCAATGACTAATCCAATGAGAAAGCTCAAAATGATGGAGATAAAAGCCACTTTTAAGGTGACAGCAAATCCTTCAAGTAAAAAGGCGAGATGATCAGGCTGGTAGGCACCTATAAAATCCATTATGTTTCCTCCTTTCTAGTGGCTTCTTGCTAATCTTTTTTCTAAATAACCAACGCCTAAACTGAGCGGAATCGTTAATAGCAGATAGAACATGGCAACAAAGATGTAGACATCAAATGTCACAAATGTTCTAGAAGCGATCAGGTCTCCTTGATACATGAGATCAAACCCTGCAATGACACCTAGAATAGAGGAGTTTTTGACAAGGTTAATAAATTGATTCCCAAGAGGGGGGACGACAATTTTAATCGCTTGCGGAAGAATAATATATCGCATCGTCCCGCCGTATGAAAGACCAGAAGCCCGTGCTGCTTCCATTTGCCCAAGCGGTACAGCTTGTATACCTGCTCGAATGGCTTCAGCAATAAATGCAGAAGTATAAATGGAAAGAGCTATGGTTCCAGCTGTGAAGCCATCTGCCACAATACCAAGCACAGGTAAACCAAAGAAGAAAACAAATGTGATTAATAATAACGGAATATTCCGAATAAATTCCACGTAAGCCGTTCCTAACCAGTTGAGCGGCTTCAGTGGAGCAATTCTCATAATGGCAATGAGTGTACCGATCAAAAAGCTTCCAATCAAAGCAATGACACTTGCGCTAATGGTATATTTAAACCCTTCTAAATAAAGATTGAAGTTTTCAGTTAAAATTGAAAACCGCAGCAATCAGTTCACTTCCTTCCTGGTCAACAGGGGAGCCAATGAGCGGCTCACCTGTGGGCATTGATCTTGACTTAGTCAAACGATTATTCTTTGATCCATTTTTTATGAATCTTGTCATACTCTCCATTGTCTTTTAAAGTCTTTAACGCTTTGTTAATGGCATCTGTCAATTCTTGATCCCCTTTTTTCACAGCAATGCCATAAGGCTCATCTGTAAAGGTGCCGCCGACGACTTCGTAATTTGAATCCTCGTCTGCCATACCAAATAAGATGGCATTATCTGTTGTAAGCACTTGCCCTTGGTTTGATTTTAGTGCTGTAAAGGCTTCCTGATAGTTTTCAAATTCTAAAACAGATGCTTCAGGTGCTTTCTCGCGGATGTTTTGAGACGAAGTAGAGCCTTTCACTGCAAGCACCTTCGTCCCTTTTTTCAAATCATCAATTGATTGAATGCCGCTTCCTTTTTTCACAAGCAGTGATTGTCCTGCTTCAAAGTACACATCTGAGAAATTGACTTCTTTTTTGCGCTCTTCTGTAATGGTCATGGTAGCAACAATTGCATGGATATCACCTTTTTGCAGCAAAGGGATTCTTGTTTTAGATGTTACTTCTTTGAATTCTGCTTTTCCTTCATCGCCCAGCATTTCCTTTGCGATGGCTTTTGCAATATCAATATCAAATCCTTCGATGTCTCCGCTGCTAGGATTTTTTAGACCAAAAAGACGTGTGTCATTTTTTACGCCAAAAATGATTTTTTTGTCTTTCTTAATGGCTTCTAATGAACTTCCTTGCTTCGCATCAGTCGAGCCTTTTTCAGTAGAACCACAAGCAGCCAGAGCGGCCATACAGCAAGTCATAAAAAGTAATAGACCAAAACGTTTCAATTTTTTCATCAAACCATTCCCCCTAGTGATTTAAAATACGGCTTAAAAATAACTGAGCACGTTTCTCACGCGGTTTTTCATAAAATGCAGCGGGTGTTGATTCTTCAAGGATTCTGCCTTCATCAATAAAGACAATGCGGTCAGCCACTTCCCGGGCAAACCCCATCTCGTGCGTAACGACAACCATGGTCATTCCTTCTTGGGCCAGCTGTTTCATCACATCTAGTACCTCACCGATCATCTCTGGATCAAGAGCGGATGTTGGTTCATCGAAAAGCATGACCTCAGGTTTCATAGCGAGTCCCCTTGCAATGGCAACACGCTGCTGCTGTCCCCCGGAGAGTCTTGAAGGATAGGTGTCTGCTTTTTCAGGAATGCCGACTTTATTTAAATAAAATTCAGCTGTTTCCTTTGCTTCTTCCTTGCTCACTTTTTTGACCTTCATTGGCGCAAGCATAATGTTTTCAAGCACTGTCTTATGCGGATAAAGATGAAAGTGCTGAAACACCATCCCGATATTTTGCCTGACAAGATTGATGTTGGTCTTCGGATGCTGGACAGACACTTGGTTGACGAGTACTTTTCCCTCATCAATGCTTTCGAGACGATTGATGCACCTGAGCATAGTGCTTTTACCAGACCCTGAAGGACCGATGATCACAACAACCTCACCTTTTTGAATATGTAGGTTCATGTCCTTAAGTACATGGAACTGGCCATAATGCTTGTTGACTTCTTCGAATGTGATCATGAAGAACCTCCTCTTGTGTTTATTTGGCTAAAGTGGATACTAGCATACCTTGTGTGAAAAGAAGTAAAAAATGGAATGTTTTCTGACGAGATTTTACAGCAAACAGTGACGTTGGATGGAGCTGTATGTTTCATGTATATTCATTTTTAACAAAGTTAGGACAAATTTTATTTACATGGATAATTGCAGAAGATGGTTAAACAATAAGAAAAGAGGTGAAAAAGGTGAAGAAACGTCCGATCCAATTTCTAATATATGCTGCAGGTGTACTGCTTGTCCTTGCATCCTTACTCATTTTGGTTCAGCTCGACGAATTGTGGATGCCCATTTTTTTATTACTAAAAGCGGTTCTTATTCCGCTGCTCATCGCCATTTTTATTTCTTATCTGCTTTATCCTATTATCGAAAGACTGCACGGGCAAGGCTGGCCTAGAACAGTCAGTCTCTTATTGATTTATGTGCTGTTTTTTGGCGGGATTGGTTTTGCGGTTTACAAAGGGGCGCCTGTCATGATTACGCAGTTAAATGAGCTGTCAGAACAAATCCCTGTGCTTGCCGAAACCTATAATGGCGCTTTATCTCATATTCATCGTCATACAAGCCATTGGCCTGACGGGCTTCACGATCGGCTGGATCGTTTGATTGTTCAATCGGAAACATATGCAGCAAATGGGGCAGAGCGGATGATTCTTAGCTGTAAAGTATTATTGGATTACGCATTAGTCGCAGCGCTTATTCCTTTTCTTGTCTTTTATATGGTGAAAGATATGAATACAATGAAGCGGGCTGCATGGTATTTAACGCCATCGAGATTCCGAAAGAGAGGCCACGCTTTTGTGAAAGCGGTGGACGACTCGCTTGGTAATTATATTAGAGGACAATTGCTTGTCTGTTCTTTAATTGGGGGGGCAGCAGCCATTGTTCTCTGGCTGTTTCATATTCCGTATCCGCTTGTCCTTGGCATGCTGATTGGGGCAACGAATGTGATTCCGTACTTTGGTCCGATTATTGGGGCGATTCCTGCTGTCTTTATTGCTTTTACCATTTCGGTGAAGTCGGTGATGATTGTGCTGATCACAGTGGCTGTTTTGCAATTTTTGGAAAGTAATATACTCAGTCCGATCATCGTTGGGAGAAGTCTCCATATGCATCCTGTCGTTATTATGCTTGTTTTGCTCGCAGGAGGAGAGTTGTTTGGTTTAATTGGGATGATTTTAGCCGTACCAACTGCCGCTATTATCAGGGTCATGATTGTGCAATATATCCTGATGAGACGAAGCGTTCATTGACAAGACGAGCCGAGTTGTCTATAATAATTTCGATTCATACATATTGAATTCAATGATGGACCCGAGTACGTTAAAAAGCTGTTGCAGAGAGAGGCTTTATTTTGCTGAGAAAAGCCTTATCAGACCTTTAACGGAAGCTAGTCCTGAGTGCAGATAAACACTGCCGCTCTCTTCCGGCGTTATCGGATGTGAAGGTGATAGACGAATATGTCTATAATCAGGGTGGTACCGCGAGAACATCTCGTCCCTGTGTAAGTAGTTTTATGCTTGCATAGGGCGGGATGTTTTTCGTTTGTGTGGAGATTGATGAAATGAAAAGGGAGGATTTTTAAATGAAAACTTTAACTTCTGCTCAAGTACGTCAAATGTTTTTAGACTTTTTTAAAGAAAAAGGACATGCTGTAGAACCGAGTGCGTCCCTCGTACCGCACGATGATCCAACACTTTTATGGATTAACAGCGGGGTTGCGACATTAAAAAAATACTTTGATGGCCGCGTGGTTCCTGACAATCCGCGTATTTGTAACGCGCAAAAATCTATTCGTACGAATGATATCGAGAATGTTGGGAAAACAGCCCGACATCATACGTTCTTTGAAATGCTTGGCAACTTTTCTATTGGTGACTATTTTAAAGAAGAGGCCATTGATTGGGCTTGGGAATTCTTAACGAGTGACGAGTGGATTGGCTTTGATCCGAATCTGTTATCTGTCACTGTACATCCAGAGGACGAAGAAGCGTATATTCTTTGGAGAGATAAAATTGGTGTACCTGAAGAACGTATTATTCGCCTTGAAGGCAACTTCTGGGATATTGGCGAGGGGCCGAGTGGGCCGAATACAGAAATTTTCTATGACCGCGGCGAAGCATATGGTCACGACTTGAACGATCCAGAATTATATCCAGGCGGGGAAAATGAGCGTTATCTAGAAGTATGGAATCTTGTGTTCTCTGAATTCAACCATAATCCAGATGGTACATACACACCACTGCCGAAGAAAAACATTGATACAGGGATGGGTCTTGAACGAATGGTATCTGTCATTCAAAACGTACCGACGAACTTTGATACAGATCTATTCATGCCGATTATTCGTGCTGTAGAAACCATCTCTGGAGAAAGCTATGGGGAGACGAAGGAAAAGGATACAGCATTTAAAGTTATTGCTGACCACATCCGGACTGTTGCCTTTGCCGTAAGTGACGGAGCGCTTCCTTCCAATGAAGGCCGCGGATATGTGTTAAGACGTTTGCTGCGCCGTGCCGTGCGTTATGCAAAAACGATCCATATTCACCGTCCATTTATGTATGATCTAGTGCCAGTTGTTGCTGAGATTATGAAGGATTTCTATCCAGATGTACAAGCAAAAGAAGAATTTATTGCGAAAGTAATCAAAAACGAGGAAGAACGTTTCCATGAAACACTGAATGAAGGGCTAGCCATTTTGTCAGAAGTGATCAAAAAAGAAAGAGACAATGGCAGCTCACAGATTTCAGGCGAAGATGTATTTAAGCTGTATGACACGTACGGATTCCCTGTCGAGCTGACAGAAGAATATGCAGAAGACGAGAACATGACAGTCGATCGAGAAGGCTTCCAGACGGAGATGGAGAAGCAGCGTGAACGTGCAAGAAATGCGAGACAGGATGTCGGCAGTATGCAGGTTCAAGGCGGGGCTCTAGGTGATATTAAAGTAGAGAGTACCTTCGTTGGATACGAAAATTTAACTGCGGCATCCCGCATTGTCGAATTGCTTCAAAATGGTGAAATTGTCGCGGAAGCACATGAAGGAGAAACGGTGCAAATCTTATTAGATGAAACACCTTTCTATGCTGAAAGTGGTGGACAAGTAGCCGATAAAGGGACATTAAAAAGCGCAGAAGCCATCATTGAAATCAAAGATGTGAAAAAGGCGCCAAATGGTCAGCATGTCCATGAAGGAGTGGTCGTAAGCGGTACGGCTCAAAAAGGACTTGAAGTGACTGCTGAAGTGGAATCAGCTCTGCGAAAAGGCATTGTGAAAAACCATACAGCGACGCATCTCTTGCATCAGGCGCTAAAAGATGTATTAGGCAGCCACGTCAACCAAGCAGGCTCGCTGGTGAACGAAAACAGACTTCGCTTTGATTTCTCTCATTTTGGACAAGTGACAAAAGAAGAATTGTCACAGATTGAAAAAATCGTCAACGAAAAGATTTGGGAAGGCATTTCTGTTGCGATTGACCTAAAACCGATCGCTGAAGCAAAAGAAATGGGCGCAATGGCGCTGTTTGGTGAGAAATATGGCGATATTGTCCGCGTTGTCCAGGTAGGCGATTACAGCATCGAGCTATGCGGCGGCTGTCACGTTCAAAATACTGCGGAAATCGGTTTGTTTAAAATTGCGTCTGAATCGGGTATTGGTGCTGGAACACGCCGTATTGAGGCTGTGACTGGTAAAGGTGCCTACGAAGAATTAAATGACCAGCTGGCCATTTTAGAGCAGGCAGCTAGTGAGCTTAAGTCAAATACGAAAGATGTACCAAAACGCATCGCTTCATTGCAGGCAGATTTAAAAGAGGTTCAAAGAGAAAACGAATCTCTTCTTGCGAAACTAAGTCAGGCCGAAGCAGGCTCTATTTTAGAAAAAGTCAAAGACATTGGCGGAGTGAAAGTGTTAACAGAAAAAGTAAACGCCAAAGACATGAACCATTTAAGAACAATGGTAGATGATTTAAAAGCCAAATTAGGGTCAGCTGTCATTGTGCTCGGAGCCGTTCAAAATGGAAAAGTAAACATTTCAGCAGGAGTGACAAAAGACGTTATCGAAAAAGGTCTTCATGCAGGGAAGCTTGTCAAGCAGGCAGCTGAAATCTGCGGCGGAGGCGGAGGCGGACGTCCAGACATGGCGCAAGCAGGCGGGAAACAACCAGAAAAACTTGAAGAAGCACTGGCAATTGTCGAAGAATCTGTCAAATCCGTTTTATAATCAGGCAATGTAGTGTAGAATAATGGTATTAGATGAGCGGTTAGAAAAAAGCTTGCTAGTAGAATGTTGGAAGAGAGGTGCAAGAAGCAGTGAGTTCATTTGATAAGACAATGAAGTTTAACTTCTCTGATGATTCAGCTGAAACCAATGTGAATGAAGTGCTCATTACAGTCTATGATGCACTCCAAGAAAAAGGATATAACCCGATCAATCAAATTGTCGGATACTTGCTGTCAGGCGACCCTGCATATATTCCAAGACATCAGGATGCACGCAACCTAATTCGTAAACTAGAACGAGACGAATTAATTGAGGAATTGGTTAAATCGTACTTAGAGACACATAAAGAGGCGTAAAACATGAGAATTTTAGGCTTAGATTTAGGCACGAAAACCCTTGGTGTTGCGATCAGTGATGAAATGGGATGGACAGCGCAAGGGATTGAAACAATTAAAATTAATGAAGCAGGCGGAGACTTTGGTCTCAGCCGCCTGTCTGAGATCATTGCGCAATACGGAGCGGATAAAATCGTACTTGGCTTTCCAAAGAATATGAATGGTACGGTCGGTCCTAGAGGCGAAGCCAGCCAATCATTTGCGAAAGTGTTAGAAAACACGTACAATGTTCCTGTTGTGCTTTGGGACGAGCGTCTGTCGACAATGGCAGCGGAAAAAATGCTCATCTCTGCAGATGTGAGCAGACAAAAGCGTAAAAAAGTCATTGATAAAATGGCGGCTGTCATGATCCTTCAAGGGTACTTAGACAGCTTAAATTAAAATGAGGTGAATCAAATGGAACACGGAGAAAAGCAAATTACAATCGTTGATGATAATGGAAATGAACAGCTTTGCGAAGTACTATTTACTTTTGAAAGCGACCATTTTAACAAGTCATATGTCCTTTACTACCCAATTTCTGAGCAGGACAACGAAGAAATCGAAATTCATGCATCAAGCTTCACACCGAACGAAGACGGTGAAGATGGCGAGCTAAAGCCAATTGAAACAGATGAAGAGTGGGACATGATCGAAGAAACGTTAAATACGTTCTTAGATCAAGAAGACGAAGAATAGAACAAACAAAAGGCCTGTGAATATGATCTTAAGTGATCTTTTTTCACAGGTTTTTTTTACGCCTGATATGTTAACTTGAATAAATTTTAGGTTGACATAAATCACTCGAGCTTTTACTCTATTTTTATCAAGGAATCGAGTGAGGGGCATGAATGTTGAAAATTCAAGATATGATGCAAATGGCGTTAATGACAGCAGTCGTCGGGATGTTAGGGTTGATCCCGCCGATATTACTTACGTTTACACCAGTACCAATCACATTGCAAACTGCAGGTCTTTTGCTTGCTGGGGGGCTGTTAAAGCCAAAACAAGCGCTGATCAGTTTACTTCTTTTTCTCCTGATTGTGGCAGCAGGCGCACCTCTTTTATCTGGAGGAAGAGGCGGGATTGGGGTCTTTTTTGGACCAAGCGGTGGTTTTTTACTGGCTTATCCAGTGGCTGCCTTTATGATCAGCCTGTGGCTGAACCGGCTGAAAAAAGTGACCGCTCTGCGTCTTTTTATGATCTATGCGGTATGCAGTATCGGGATTCTGTATGTATGCGGCATTCCTTTTCAAGCCATGATGATGCATATAAAGGTCACACAGGCAGCTCTGCTCAGTTTGATCTATATCCCAGGTGATCTCATCAAAGCTGGAATGTGTGCCGTCTTCACGATGAAAATCATCCAAGCAATGTCATATCGAAAAAGGGACATACATAAAGGGAGGCGAGCGGTTTGATTAGAATAACTGAAAGCTATGCAGCACATGCAAAAATGAAGCCAGATCATATCGCCATCATAGATGAACAAGAGAGCATCACTTATCAAGATTGGCATGAGCGTGTGCAGACATCAGCACAGTGGCTAAATGAAACGGCTCATCAGCAAAAAAGAGTCGCTTTTTTAGTATCAAATGGTGCTTCTTTTCTACAAATATTTGCTGGAGCGGCTTGCGCAGGGTGGACAGCCGTTCCTCTTGATCCGAGGTGGAGTCATGAAGAATGTGTAGAAAAGCTCTTGTTAAGTGAAGCAGATCTCGTCATTATTGAGGATCGATATATGAGAAGATTTGAAAAGATCAAGGTAGACATGCTTGTTCTTTCTTTATCTGAATGGAAAGAAAGAATGAGCCTTATCACACACGTTCAATCTAACAAACACGATACCGAGGAAGATCCTGCCTTTTATATGGGGTTTACTTCAGGATCAACGGGTTCACCCAAAGCCTTTATGAGGCGTCAGCATTCATGGATCGAGAGCTTTCGAATGACGGCCTCTGAATTTGGGATCACTCATCAAGATCATGTTCTCATTTTAGGCACACTTTTATCCTCTCATTTTTTATATGGTGCCATCAGTACACTATACTTTGGCGGCACGGTGACGCTATTACAAAAATTCACGCCAGAGAAAGGAAAGGCTGCCTTAGAAAGGGGAGACATCACTGCTGTTTATACGGTCCCTACCATGACAGAATCATTACTGCAAATTGATGCTTTCGGAGACACTCCGCTTCTCGTCATATCCTCTGGGGCGGATTGGGGAATCTCTTCAAAAAAACAACTAGTAACCAACGATCCACATGTCACATTTTTTGATTTTTATGGAACATCAGAGTTGAGTTTTGTCTCCTATTTATCTTCAAATGATTTTCTGCAAAAACCTACTTCTGTTGGACGGCCTTTCTCTACGATTCAAGTTGAAGTGAGACGAGCAGATCAAACCGTCTGTCAGCCAAATGAAACAGGGAGAATTTATGTGAAAAGCCCGATGTCTTTTTCAGGTTACTTACACGAGGAAAAACAGCCAGAGGAGTGGCTGACGGTCTATGATATGGGGTGGCTGGACGAAGATGGGTATTTGTATATGAGCGGCCGTGAGAATGGCATGATCGTCTATGGAGGACTGAATATTTTTCCAGAGGAAATTGAGCGTGTGCTAAATGAACAGCCAGAGGTGAAACGGTCGATCGTAATAGGCCTTCCTGATCCATATTGGGGTGAAATCCCTGTTGCCATTATTGAACAAGTACAGCAGACAAAGAGCATTAGGCAAGCTGCCAAAGAAAAACTGGCGGCTTATAAGATACCAAAAAAATGGCTTGTCATTGACCAAATGATCGAAACATCCGGCGGGAAAATCGCTCGTGCCAGCATGAAAAAGTGGGCGGAGGATCAATTGTCATGCAAGCAGTCATAGTGGAAGCAAAACGAACACCCTTCGGTGACAAAAACGGGATGCTGAAGGATTATCGCCCAGAGCATTTAGCGGCGCCCCTTATTCAGCATTTGTCTCAGCTGAGGAAGCCAGATGACGTGATTTTAGGTAATGTGGTAGGGGGTGGCGGAAACATTGCTCGCCTGTCCTCATTAGAAGCAGGGCTTTCTCGACACATTCCCGGCATGACCATTGACAGGCAGTGTGCCTCTGGTCTTGAAGCGATTAGAACGGCTTGTGTCATGGTTCTATCGGGGGAGGGATCAATGTATATTGCTGGCGGGACTGAGAGCATTTCCAGATCACCGATGAAAGAAAGAGCCCGCTTTTCGCCGGATTGGATAGGAGATCCGCATATGGGAGAAGCAGCAGAGCTGACCGCATCAAGATTTTCTGTCACGAGAAGAGAACAAGATGACTATGCGCTTTTAAGCTGGGAGAGAAGTATAGAGGCATTCAAACAAGGAACGTATTCAGAAGAAATTGTTCCGATTGACGGGCTGAGCACAGATGAAGCGGCCGCTAAAATAAGACCGATCGCAAGGCTGATTAAGCGGGCAAAGCCTGTCTTTTTATCAGAAGGAACTGTGACTGTAACCAATAGCTGTAAGGAAGCCGACGGCGCAGCCGCAGTCGTTGTGATGGAAAGAGCGGAAGCAGAGGCCAAAGGCTTAAAGCCTAAGTTACAGTATGTCGGAAGTGCTGTGACGGCGATGCATCCGCATTTTCCTGCTGCTTCACCCATTGATGCGATCAAGAAACTCTTACATAGGGAACAGATGAAGATAGAAGACGTGGCGCTGTTTGAAATCAATGAAGCGTTTGCGCTGAAAGTGGCGCTGATTGCTCGGACGCTAGGAATACCTTATGACCGGATCAACAGAAGAGGCGGTGCACTTTGTCTTGGGCATCCGTACAGCGCATCGGGAGCTGCTATGATGGTGAGGTTATTTTACGAAGCTCACGCCTTACCGAAAGGAAGCTATGTCATGGCTGCCATTGGCAGTGGCGGTGGTGTTGGTTTAGCCGTATTATGTCAAGTTCTGTCATGAGATGCATGGGCAAGTAATTGCCGAACTCCGTCGAATCATGTACTATAAAGGCTAGATGTGAGGAGGGCCATGCATGTTTTCAGAACAAAAGAAACGACCATTCTTTAAAAGAAAAAAGGGGATCGTCCTGTTATCTGTACTTGCTGTAATCATCATTGCAGCATTATCAGGCTTTTTATATGTTAAATCAGCACTCGGACCGGTCGATCAAAAAAGCAAACAAACAATTAATATTCATATTCCAAATGGGACTTCTGTCCGTGCGATTGCGGGCATCCTAAAAGAAAATGGGCTTATTTCGAATGACACCATTTTCACTTACTATGCAAAATACAAAAAAGCTTCCGGCTTTAAAGCAGGATACTTTCATTTAAAACAAACAATGGACGCGGGCCAGCTCATTCAAAAGCTGACATCTGGCGGCACAGATTACGCCTTTCAGCTTGTGATTCCTGAAGGAAAACAGCTGTCTGATATTGCAACGATCATTGCCAACCAGACGAATTTTTCAGCGAAGGAAGTTGAAGCGAAGCTGGATGATCCAGCTTTTATTCAAAAGTTAATGAAAAAATATCCGAAAACGGTGACATCACAGGTTGATGGAAAACAGGTCAAACATCCGTTAGAGGGATATTTATTCCCTGCTACGTATCCATTTTATCGTGAGGATGAATCACTCGAAACAATCATTGATACAATGATTAAACACACGGATCAATATGTGAAAACATATGAAAAAGACATGAAAAAGAGAAACATGTCCATACACGATGTGTTAACAATGGCATCACTGATTGAAATGGAAGCAACGGAAAAGACGGATCGGTCAAAAATTTCAAGTGTGTTTTATAACCGGTTGAAAAAGGACATGCCGCTCCAAACAGACCCAACAGTTCTTTATGCACTTGGTGAGCATAAATCCCGTGTCTATTACAAAGACTTAAAGGTGAAATCTCCGTATAATACGTATATCAACAAAGGGCTGCCACCTGGTCCAATTGCAAATGCTGGTGAATCTTCATGGAAAGCAGCACTGCATCCAGAGAAAACGGATTTTGTTTACTTCCTTGCGAAGAAAAATGGAGAAGTCGTCTTTACGAAAACGTTAAATGAGCACAATAAAGCGAAAGCGAAATACATCACAGGCAGCAATTAACGCACATGTGAAACGGAAAAGACTGTAGACAATAGCCAGATTGCCTGCAGTTTTTTTCGTTGAAATATCCATTT
Source organism: Bacillus sp. MC1252 (assembly GCF_056838025.1). Lineage (NCBI taxonomy): Bacteria > Bacillati > Bacillota > Bacilli > Caryophanales > Bacillaceae > Bacillus > Bacillus sp. MC1252. The sequence goes on along the minus strand of NZ_CM166369.1, from coordinate 2,382,514 downwards.
TATAGGTTCGCAATTACCACTTCTTTGTGGTAAAATATATCGGGTTGTTTTTACTTAGATGAACGAAAGATTGATTGACGAGAAAGAGAGCTGCAATAGGCAGGACTCTTCTTTTTCAGGTCATGAAGGAGCTAGACATATAATGACTATCGAAGATGATCAAATAAATGATTATATTGAACATTTAATTCAACCAAGTCCTGATGCAATCGCTCAATTAGAGATATATGCAAAAGAGCATCATGTGCCAATCATGGAAAAGGTGAGCATCGAACTTTTACTTCAGCTGCTTTCTATGAAAAAGCCGAAGAAAATTCTTGAGGTTGGGACAGCAATTGGCTATTCGGCGATTAGAATGGCGACAGCTCTCCCAGATGCTGAGATTTACACGATTGAGCGGAATGCGAAACGCTATGAAGAAGCGACACGGAACATTGAGGAATTAAAATTAAAAGAAAGAATACACGTGTTCTTTGGTGATGCCATGGAATCGGCTAAAACAGTCCAAACGATGGCGCCCTATGATGTGATCTTCATTGATGCCGCAAAAGGGCAGTATAAACGCTTTTTTGAGCTGTTTGAACCGATGCTGGCTCATGACGGAATGATTATTACAGACAATGTATTATTCAAAGGCTTAGTCGCGACAAATTATGAAGAAGAAATTGAAGATAAACGAAAAAAACAATTAATTGGAAAAATTGATCGATACAATCAATGGCTGATGTCAAATCCTGACTTCCAAACATGTATCATTCCAGTTGGAGATGGGATCGCCATTAGTACAAAAAGAGGTGACCAATCATGAAAAAACCAGAATTGCTTGTGACGCCAAGCAAAGTGTCAGACGTACTGCCATTAATCGAGGCGGGAGCTGACGCATTTTTAATAGGCGAACAGACATACGGCATTCGCCTTGCAGGCGAGTTTTCAAGAGAAGATGTGAAACAAACGGTTCAGCTTGCACATGCACATCACAAAAAAGTGTATGTGGCCATGAATGCGATTTTTCATAATGACCGTGTTCAGCTGCTTGGAGATTATTTAACCTTTCTCGATGCATTAAACGTGGATGGTGTCGTCTTTGGAGACCCAGCAGTGATCATGGCCGCAAAGGAAACAGGGGTCAGCCTGAATCTTCACTGGAGTACAGAAACGACTGGGACAAACTATTACACTTGTAACTACTGGGGCAGAAAAGGTGCAACGCGTGCTGTTCTTGCCAAAGAGCTGAATATGGACAGTGTGATCGACATCAAAGAAAATGCTGAGGTGGAGATCGAAATTCAAGTCCATGGCATGACATGTATGTTCCAATCGAAACGTACGCTCATCGGCAACTACTTTGAATACCAGGGCAAACAAATGGACGTGGAAGGCAGTCATATGGGGGAAGGACTATTCCTTCATGACCAAGAGCGTCAAAACAAATACCCTATTTTCGAGGATGCAAACGGCACTCATATTATGAGTCCAAATGATGTGTGTATGATTGATGAATTAGAGGAGTTTGTCGACGCAGGTGTTGACTCTTTTAAAATTGACGGAATTTTAAAGTCACTTTCTTATATGACAGAGGTGACGTCTCTATATAGAAAAGCAATTGATTTGCTAACGACTGACAAAGAGGCTTATGAAGATCAGAAAGATGATTGGGTGAAGCAGATTGAAGACATTCAGCCAGTCAATCGTTCGATTGATACAGGATTCTTCTTTAAAGAAACGGTTTATTAACATAAGAGGAGGCAGAGGAAATGGCACTTTTAAAGGATGGTATTTCTGAAATGATTGATGGAAAACGTGTCATTACAAAAAAACCAGAACTGCTTGCACCAGCAGGGAACCTGGAAAAGCTGAAAATTGCTGTACATTACGGAGCAGACGCCGTCTTTATTGGCGGGAAAGAGTTTGGACTTCGCTCAAATGCAGATAACTTTTCAATTGAAGAAATGGCAGAAGGCGTCGCATTTGCAAACAAATACGGCGCACGGATTTATGTGACAACAAATATCTTTGCCCACAATGAAAACATGGACGGGCTAGAGGAATACCTTCAAGGGATTGAAGGCGCTGGTGTAGCGGGAATAATTGTGGCTGATCCGCTGATCATTGAAACATGTAAACGTGTGGCGCCAAAGCTGGAAGTTCACTTAAGCACGCAGCAATCTCTTTCAAATTGGAAAGCTGTTCAGTTTTGGAAGGAAGAAGGGCTTGAGCGTGTGGTGCTTGCACGTGAAACAAGTGCGCTAGAAATTAGAGAAATGAACGAAAAGGTCGATATAGAAATCGAAACGTTCATTCACGGCGCGATGTGTATTGCTTACTCTGGCCGCTGCGTGCTCAGTAACCATATGACCGCGAGAGATTCTAACCGCGGAGGCTGCTGTCAGTCTTGTCGCTGGGATTATGATCTTTATAAACTAGAAGGTTCTGAGGAAGCACCATTATTCGGTGAAGAAGATGCACCATTTGCGATGAGTCCAAAAGACTTAAAGCTTGTCGAATCCATTCCTCAAATGATCGAAATGGGGATTGACAGCTTAAAGATCGAAGGACGGATGAAATCGATTCATTATGTGGCGACTGTCGTGAGTGTGTATCGTAAAGTCATCGATGCCTATTGTGCAGATCCAGATCATTTTGTCATTCAGCAGGAATGGTTAGATGAATTAGATAAATGTGCAAACCGTGACACAGCGCCAGCCTTTTTCGAAGGCGTACCGGGAACGGATGAACAAATGTTTGGCATTCATGGAAAGAAAACGACATTTGATTTCGCTGGTCTCGTTCTTCATTATGATGAAAAAGAACATATCGTGACATTGCAACAGCGTAACTTCTTTAAAGCAGGCGATGAAGTCGAATTCTTCGGACCAGAAATTGAGAATTTCACATTCAAAATTGAGACGATTTGGGATGAAAAAGGAAATGAGCTAGATGCCGCTCGTCATCCGCTGCAAATTGTGAAATTTAAGCTTGATCAAAAAGTATACCCTAGCAACATGATGAGAAAGGGGAAATAACAGGCCCATGAGGAGAAAACCAGTTGTGATCGGAATTGCTGGCGGCTCGGGTTCAGGTAAAACGAGCGTCACCAATTCCATCTATGAAAAATTTAAAGGACATTCCATCCTCATGCTTCAACAAGATTTATATTACAAAAATCAAAGTCATATGCCATTTGAAGAGCGCCTGCTCACGAACTATGATCATCCGCTTGCATTCGACAATGATCTCATGTTTGAGCACTTGGAACAGCTGCTAAGATACGAATCCATTGAAAAACCAATTTATGATTTTAAACTAAATACACGTTCAGAAGAGACGGTACATGTTGAACCAAAGGATGTCATCATCGTTGAAGGCATCTTTGCACTAGAAGATGAACGTCTTAGAGAATTAATGGATATTAAACTGTATGTCGATACTGATGCAGATCTACGCATCATTCGCCGTATTTTACGTGATACGAAGGAAAGAGGCCGTTCTATCGATTCCGTGATCGAACAATATGTATCTGTTGTCAGACCGATGCATAATCAATTCATTGAACCGACAAAGCGTTACGCCGATATCATCATCCCAGAAGGCGGTCAAAACCATGTGGCGATTGATCTCATGGTGACAAAAATTCAAACGATTCTTCAAAACCGCGGAGAATAAATGGTGAAGAGGCCTTTACAATGTAAAGGTCTTTTCAGCATCATGATCACAAAAAGAGAGTTAAAACCAATATTTCACTTATTTCTAGTGGTAGATGATATTTGAGCATTTTGAGAAGTAAAACATTGAATGAAAGATTTGATATGATAGGAAAACAATGAAGAAAAGCAGAAGTGGAAAAATCACCATCATATAGTGAAAGAATGAAGTTGTAAAAGTATATTGAAAAAATGACAAACAAATCATCACAAATTTTCAAACAATTCTTGATCAAAATGCAATTTTGTAATAATATAGCATAGACATATCGTACACTGACCATATTATGTATTGAAAGATGAAGAATGGATAAGCTATTCTTCTACATATGATCGAAATGGCCGAACGAGGTACAGGAGCTTCCTGTGCCTTTCCACAGTTTGTGCGATGAAGATAAATTATCTTTAAACCGCGAGTGGTCCTGCCAAAATAAAAGGCATAATAGTTGCATCTAAAAGGGACGCCATGTAAGATGGACTTTTACGAATATGGGACAGAAAGAATGAGGGCCTGCACATGTCCTCATTCTTGTATATTTCAGTCGTCACTCACGTGCAGAAAGCTTGTATGATGAGGATTAATAGAAGGAGTGAATGATTCATGGCACACGAGAAAGTATTTCCAATGACAGAAGAAGGAAAGCGTAAATTAGAAGAAGAGCTTGAACATTTGAAAACGGTTAAACGTAAAGAGGTTGTAGAGCGTATTAAAATCGCTAGAAGCTTCGGAGACCTCTCTGAAAACTCGGAATATGATTCTGCTAAAGAAGAGCAAGCGTTTGTAGAAGGTCGTATCACAACGCTTGATAATATGATTCGTAATGCCAAAATTATCGAGGATGAGGGGAACTCAAATGTTGTCTCACTTGGTAAAACGGTGACATTCGTTGAATTACCGGACGGAGAAGAAGAATCTTATACGATTGTTGGAAGTGCAGAAGCTGATCCGTTTGAAGGAAAGATTTCAAACGACTCACCAATTGCAAAAAGCCTATTAGGCAAACAAGTAGATGACAAAGTAACCGTTCAAACACCTGGCGGAGAAATGTTCGTCCAAATTGTAAAAATTTCATAATCACGTTTATACGATAAACACCTCGTCCACAATAGGGACGAGGTGTTTTTATGCGCAAAAAAAGAAGAATTCAATGGACAGGTGCCATTATTTTTATGCTGCTGCTCGGTCTTCTTATCAGACTGGCAGAAATTCAGCTGTTTTTCACAGAATCTTTTTCAAAGCTTGATATCAATTTAATACAAGAAAGTGTCAGACAGCGAACAGAAGAAGTGGTCATTTCAGACGGACGCGGCGAATTTTTAGATCGGAATGGCCAAGCACTTCTCACAAAAGAACAGCCAGCGATCATCTTATTTCCTTTTTTGCAATATGATCTTCCTCACTTAAAGCAAACCGCCTCTATTCTTGAAATGGAAGAAGACGAACTCAAAAAACAGCTAACAGAAACCAAAAAACCTCTTATTCTAAAAGAGGACATGACGAAAAAAAAGCTGAAAGACATCAATGATATGAAATATTCAGGTGTTTACGGCGTATATATGAAAGAGAAGGACAAAAAAAGACTTGCCCTCCACACATTAGGTTTCACAAGCGAGAATCCAGAATTACTGAGAAAGCGTTATCCTGATAAAAAAGGGCTTTCCATCCGAACAGAAATTGGCACATTTGGGCTGGAAAGTACCTTTGACGAATTTCTATTACCCGAGCAAGACACAAAATTGTTATATCATGTGGACGGAAGGGGAAACCCTTTGTTTGGGATGGACGTCAAATATACAGCAGAAGCTCATTCGTTTTATCCACTTCAGGTTCAGACAACAATGGATGAAGACATGCAAGCCGAAATGGAGAAGGTTCTCAAAGAACAAGGCGTTGAAAAAGGCGGAGCTGTTCTGCTCGATATTCAAAACAGCAGTGTGCTGGCCATGGCGAGTGCTCCGAATGTCACAAGCAAAAACCGGCATGAAGCAAGAAATTACATGCTGACAGCCATTGCACCAGGCTCTGTATTTAAAACCGCTGTGCTTGCCGCAGCGATCGAAAAAAACCTCGACCAGCCACAAACCATGTATGACTGTCGAAAGAATTTATATGGAGAGCCAGAAGGAAAACAGGAAGTGCTGAATCTGTCTGAGAGCTTTGCGCAAAGCTGTAACTATACCTTTGCAACACTCGCCGGTCAGCTCATCCAAACAGATGATCAAATCATCGAAAAGACGGCTTCAAAGCTTGGACTTATTGATCGAGCTGGCTGGGAAGGGGAGGTATACCATAAGCAGCAATTCAAACAGTTTGATCGTGAAGAAACAGGCAGTGTGTGGGGAGATAAAAGAGACAAGCATGTCAAAAAAGCCATTGCGCAAACAGCGATAGGTCAAAAAAATGTCAAAACGACTCCGTTGCAAATCGCCAATATGATGGCAACGATCGCAAGAGGCGGAGAACGAAAAGAAGTGAGAATTGCAGATAAAGTGCTGTATCAAAACGGAACAACGATGCTATCCTTTCAAAACAAACGATCTGAAGGAGACAGCATTGACCGCTATACAGCTCAAAAGTTGCAAAAGTACTTAAGGCAGGTGGTGACGTCTGACAAAGGAACAGGAAGAAGGTTTCAAGATTTGCCATTCGATATGGCGGGGAAATCAGGCACTGCTCAAACCGGCAGTAAAGACAAAAAGGGGAATCCCCTTTATCATAAGTGGTTTGCTGGATACTTTCCGGTGGAAAAACCAAAATACGCCCTTGTCGTTGTTCACCTTGACGAGACAAGTGGACGGGCTAAGACAAATGATGCGTTTTATGATATTGTAAAAAAGGTCAATGAAATTGAAAAGAAACAGACATAGAACATCCCTTCATGTCATGTTAGAATAGTAACGACTTAGGGAACAGAGGCAAAGGAGTGCAGAGATTTTGAGTAGAAATTCTCGATTTGAACATCGTGATAAGCGCAGAAAGGCGAATATGGTGCTTAACATATTAATTGGTATTGTTGTAGTGCTTATTTTGGTTGTCGCATCGAGTTTGTTAATTTTTAATAAACCGAAAGATCCAGATGTAGCGGATGCACCATCTAAAACGGCGCCTGCATCGAGTGAAAATAAACAAAACTCAGAAGAAGATGTGAAAGATCAAAAGAAAGATACATCCGATGATTCAGATGCAAAAAAAGATGACTCATCCGATCAAGACGACGATACAAAGAAAACGGATGATGAAAACGAGCCGAGCAAAGATGCGTTAAAAGACGCCAAAGAAACAGACGGCGGTAAAACGAGTGACGTAGACAAAACATACGAAAACGATGACTGGGAGCCTGTAGGAACAGAGCAATCCGGTTCACATACAGCGACCTATGATTCTAAATCAAAAGACTGGAAAGAAATGATCAAAGCCATGTCCTATGCGACAGGAATTTCAGAGGATCAAATGACTGTTCTTTGGTTAGGAAATAACGGAGGACCTCAAGATGCAAAGGGAACCATCCGTGATAAATCAACAGGTGAGCGCTACCGCGTGGAAATTACGTGGGTGGATGAAAAAGGCTGGAAACCTGTGAAGGTTGAAAAATTAAAATAAACATGAAAAAAGATAGCAGACATGCTATCTCAGATTGTTGACAAAGGGCTAAAATGATCTTTATTTTTAGCCTTTTGTCTTCTTTTTTATTTAGACATTCGCTTTAAAATGAACAACCGCTGTATACAAAATCCGGTCATCGATCACAGTTGTTTGATGACTCACTGAATGAACGGTTAGCAGGATCGCCTGATTATGTTCAATTTGTTTTTGGATCTTTTGTTCAAGCTCTTTTAAAGACGCTGCCTCAAAAAATTCAATTTTGTCCTTTAAAAAATCCAGTTGAAAATCCATTTCATTCACCCCTCCATGCTCTTCATTCATCTTAATCTCTCTCTTTCAAAAGGGCAAATATTTTTCTACCCCTCCCTGTATTTTTTAGTAGGAAAGAAACAGAAGTTGTGGTAGGATAGGAACTGTTCGACGGAATAAAACATACTATACACATAGGAATAAATAGATAAAGTGGAGGGGAAGAAAATGGGACGTGAGTTTCTTTCTTTATTTGATCATTGGGCTGAGTCTTATGACGACACTGTAAGTGGTCATGACGAGCAGTATGAAGAAGTGTTCCGCCGGTATCCGGCCATTCTAAATGAGATTGCTCGACGTTCGGGTCAATATGTCCTTGAGTTTGGAAGCGGCACGGGTAATCTAACGACGGTGCTGCTTGCAGCAGATAAGAACGTGTTTGGCGTTGAACCATCAGACGCCATGAAGAAAGCGGCTCTTCAAAAAGGAGTACCAAATGTGTTTCATGATGGGGACTTTTTATCGTTTCCAGCGCCACCATTTGAGCCCGATACGATCGTCAGCTCATATGCTTTCCACCATTTAACGGACGAAGAAAAAAAACAAGCCATTCACACCTATGGCAACTTCCTTCACTCAGGTGGTAAAATAGTCTTTGCTGATACAATGTTTCAAAATCAAGCAGCACATCAAGCTGAAATCGACAAAGCCAAAGCTGCTGGATTCGACCAGCTTGCAGAGGATTTAGAAACGGAATACTATCCATCCATTGATGTGTTAAAGCAAATCTTCGAAGAAGAAGGTTTTAGCACATCCTTTCATCAAATGAATGATTTTGTTTGGATCGTAGAGGCGAAGAAAAGGGAATGAAAGGATGTTTTTGATTTGAAAATCGCAGTAATAGGTGCAATGGAAGAAGAAGTCACGATTTTAAGAGATCAACTAAAGAATGCAGCACAAGAAAACATCGCTGGGTGTGAATTTACAACAGGTGTTTATGAAGATAAAGAAGTGATTTTATTAAAATCAGGAATTGGAAAAGTGAATGCGGCGGTCAGCACAACACTGCTGCTTGACCGCTTTCAGCCAGATTATGTGATCAATACTGGATCTGCTGGCGGTTTCCATCACTCATTAAATGTAGGTGATATTGTCATATCTACAGATGTCAGACATCATGATGTAGATGTCACAATCTTTGATTACGAATACGGACAAGTGCCAGGATTGCCAGCTGCTTTTGTCGCAGATGAAAAGCTTGTGAAACTGGCAGAGGAATCTGCTTTAGAGATCGATCATATTCAAGTGGCAAAAGGAACGATTGCAACAGGAGATTCGTTTATGAATGATCCGAATCGTGTAGCGTTTGTGAGAGAGAAGTTTCCAGAGCTATATGCGGTGGAAATGGAGGCAGCGGCCGTTGCACAAGTATGCCAGCTCTTTGGAACGCCATTTGTTGTCGTTCGTGCGCTATCGGATATTGCGGGGAAAGAATCCAATATCTCCTTTGATCAATTTCTTGAGCAAGCAGCGATTCACTCAACAGATCTTGTCCTGCGTATGATAAAGCAAACACAATAAAAGAAGGGGTTCCCCCTTCTTTTCCATGCAAAGGAAGGGAAACATATGGCTGTCATAAAGGATATTACAGAATTAATTGGTCACACACCACTTCTAAAGTTGTCAGGGATTGGGGTTCCGGCAGGTGTTGACGTGTATGCAAAGCTTGAAATGATGAATCCAGGTGGAAGTATTAAGGATCGTTTAGGCGACATGCTTATAAGAGAGGCGTTGGCATCTGGCAAATTGCGGCCAGGCGGAACTATTATTGAAGCAACTGCTGGAAATACAGGAATTGGGCTTGCCTTAAACGCAAGGAAGCATCAATTGCGCACCATTTTTTGTGTACCAGAACATTTTAGTCAAGAAAAACAACAGCTGATGAAGGCGCTTGGTGCAGACATTATTCATACACCAAGAAAAGAGGGCATGAAAGGTGCGATTAATCGAGCCCTTGAACTAGAGGCAAGCCTTGACAATGCCTATTGTGTTTTACAATTTAAAAACCAAGTAAATCCATTGACTTACTACAGAACGCTCGGACCAGAATTATGGTCTGACTTACAAGGGAACATCGATGTTTTCGTGGCAGGAGCAGGATCTGGAGGGACTTTTCAAGGATGTGCCGCCTATTTAAAAGAGCAACATCAGGCGTTAAAAACGGTTATTGTTGAGCCAGAAGGATCCATTTTAAATGGCGGAAAGCCAGGTCCCCATAGAACGGAAGGAATTGGCCTTGAATTTATTCCAGATTATATGGAATCGTCTTTATTTGATGAGATTTACACCGTCAGTGACGATGATGCGTTCCGAATGGTAAAGGAAGCCGCTGAAAAAGAAGGCATTCTGCTAGGAAGCTCTTCTGGCGCCGCGTTATTTGCCGCTTTAGAAGAAGCCAAAAAGGCAGCACCTGGCACAGTCATTGTCACCATTTTTCCTGACAGCAGTGAGCGGTATTTAAGTAAAGGAATTTATGAGGGAGGAAAATAGAATGAAACCAAAAACAATGATGATTCACAGCGGAACAACTGGTGATGAAAAAACAGGCGCCGTGTCTGTACCCATTTACCAAGTGAGCACCTATAAGCAGCCGAAAGCAGGCGAACATACAGGATATGAATATTCCAGAACAGCGAACCCAACAAGAACAGCACTGGAAACAGTCATAAATGAACTTGAAGGAGGAGCAAACGGCTACGCATTCGGTTCCGGGATGGCTGCTATTACAGCAGTGATGATGCTGTTTAACAGCGGGGATCACATTGTTCTGACAGACGACGTGTACGGCGGGACCTACCGCGTGATCACGAAGGTGCTCAATCGTATTGGCATTGAGGCTACCTTTGTTGATACAAGTGATCCTGAAGCGGTGAAAAAAGCGATTTTACCTGAAACAAAAGCCGTTTACATTGAATCGCCGACTAATCCTTTACTCAAAATGACCGATCTAAAAGCCATCAGCCACATCACAAAAGAAGCCAACATTTTGATGATTGTGGATAATACATTTTTCACGCCGTATGTCCAAAAGCCAATTGAATATGGGGCTGACATTGTCCTGCACAGTGCCACAAAATATTTAGGCGGCCATAGTGATGTTGTGGGCGGACTTGTCGTGACAGCAACGAAAGAGCTTGGAGAAGAACTGCACTTTGTTCAAAACTCGACAGGCGGTATTCTTGGACCGCAGGATTCGTGGCTTCTCATGAGAGGGATGAAAACGCTTGGACTAAGAATGGAAGCACATCAACAAAATGCGCAGAAAATCGCCGAATTTTTAGAACAACATCCAGCGATCACACGTGTCTATTATCCAGGTCTGAGCACTCATCCAGGTCATGAACTGGCGAAAGCACAAGCAACAGGCTTCGGCGGAATGATCTCTTTTGATATTGGAAAAGAAGAAAATGTTGATGAGTTTTTAAGCCAGCTTAAGCTGTTTACAATAGCAGAAAGCCTTGGAGCGGTTGAAAGCTTAATTTCTGTCCCTGCTCGAATGACCCATGCGTCCATTCCAAAAGATCGACGAGAAGAGCTTGGCATCACAGATGGTTTAATTCGTATTTCAGTCGGCATTGAAGATGTTGATGATTTACTGCATGATATCGAACAAGGGCTTGACGCACTAGCGAATGGATAGATTTACATGCTCCTCGCTTTCTTTCACTATGTTAAGCTATGAATAGACATTGAATACGGGAAGGTGAAACAAGTGAAGAAAAAGTGGAGTGGTTTAGTGACAGATTACAAGCAGTACGCTTTTATTTTGCTTGCTGTCAGCACCTTTTTATATATTGGTACGATCTTACCTAACCAGCACATCGAAGCATCTCCAAAAATGCTGATGATGGCAGTAGATTGTATGTTCTTATTAGCAGCTTTTCTTTGTGTAAAACGTGCGATCTTTTTTCAAAAGAAACTGCAAGAACTAGATGAAGATTAATTCGAAAAGTCTCCTCATGTGATGAGGGGGCTTTTTTATTGATTGGACAAAGGGACAAGAATGACTGTAGAAATTTAGTTAAAAACACAAAAAACACCTAAATGACTAAAAACAGGTTTACAAAATGGTGCTTGCTGGATATACTTACAAAGTAATTAAAAAATGTAAAGGAGGCTGAAGAATATGTTATTCGTATCTACTTGTGATCAATTCAACAAACAATTTCATCATGTCATCAGCCTGTGGAAGAGCTCGTGTCCTTCCTTTACCTATTACGGTGCACGCTTCAAAACTGTTTAAGTAAACGAGGATTTTTCACGCATCATCCATCGCAGGTTGAAAGACACTGTCTTTTGATCTGCATTTTTGTGTGCCCGCAGGTCAACTGATAAAGAAGATCTGCGGGCTATTTCGCGTGTTGCGAACTGAAGGGAGGTGAGCGTAGATGACAATCCATTTATTTTTTATTACATTGACTATTCAGCGTAAATACAAAGACATTGAAACCGTTCTTTATGAACAGCAAGTCGAAACTTTTTATGAAGAAATGAAGCAGAAACAACTAAAGTATATGAACTAAAAGGAAAAGAAAAAAGATGAAAAGGAGGAGATTGACATGTTTATGATGCTTGCAATGCTTGATTGTTATACAAGGGAGAAGGACCAGGTTTAGACACGCTCCACATTGATCACCTGCACATATGATAACCGTAAAAGGAGATTGTGAGGTGATCAATGAATGTCGATGTCACCATATATGAGGTTTCCGTCAGTGGGGCACGGGTATGCGTCCATTCCGCATTCCTTAAAGCACGGGTACGGCAATCCATACCGAATGCAAAGAGAGCAGCAAGAAATGCTCAGACGCTATATGTACAATTACAATTATCCAACTTATTGGTATTAAAGAAAAGGAGCAGGAAACAATGACGTTTCCTGCTCCTTTTACATTAGCAAATCCAGCTTGCACCGATGATGATCAACAAAATGAAGAGTACAACAAGCAATGCGAATCCGCCTGCAAAACCGCCACCGTAGCCACCGCAGTTGCCTCCAGAATAACCGCCAAAGCCCATAATCTAGCACCACCTTTATCTAATCAAGATACATTCATAAAATATGCAGCTCATGCAGAAAACGAAAGCAATCTTTGCACAATTAATGAAAACGCCTATTCAATCAAATATTTTTTAAGTCATGCGAAACATTTTCTGAAAAGGTGCCGTCTAATAAAGGACAAATAAATTAGGACTAGGTCTTAACTTTTGTTAGGTGAGAACCGATATGAAAAGTAAGAAAATTCGTAAATAGTTTTATTTACTGGTGTAAAGCAGGTGTTAACATTGATTCAAAGCTGGATTGGAAAACAAATGAGAGAACCAAAAGGCTTGTTCTCAAAATGGGTTGCCCGCTATATGGAAAAAAATCATCATAATATCAATCAATGGACGATTCAACTCTTAAATATACAAGAAAATGACCGAATTTTAGAAATCGGTACCGGAAGAGGCATGACATTATCAAAAGTAGCAGAAAAACTCGACCGAGGAAAAGTGTACGGAGTGGACGCCTCTCGTCATATGATCAAATATGCAAAAAGAAAAAATAAGAAGCTTGTGGAACAGGACAAAGCCGTCATTACTTTTGGTAAGGCTGAGCATTTACCTTTTGAAGACAGATCATTCAATAAATTATTTACGGTGCAGACCATTTATTACTTGCCGGATATCGAACAGGTGATGAAGGAAGTGTACCGCGTCCTTCAAGTGGATGGAGAAGTATTCTTATCTTTTCAAAAACAGGAGCTGATGAAGGAACAAAAACGGTCACAGTCTTTCTCATCGTACAGTGAACAAGAGATCAGCCGCCTATTTTCAGCGTATCACTTTAGAGACGTCTCGGTTTATCACTATGATACATACATCTGTATCAAAGCCTTAAAATGATGAAAATATTTCCCAGGTAATGAACAAGCACTTCAAAAAAGAGGCTCTTCGTCAGAGGAGCCTCTTTGCGTGTGAAGGCGACAGTGTCAACAAATAAAGGCTCTTCATGAGAAGAGCCTGCAGCGTGTAGACAAACCCTCGCATTCGTTGTCAGTCCTGCGCGCTGGTGCTCACGAATGTCAAATTCACTCCGCGCCAGTGCTCGTTCTTCCTAGACTTCAAAGGTTTTCTATCACGCTGAAAAGAAGACAAAGGGCTAAAATAAAGATCATTTTAGCCCTTTGTCAACAAATAAAGGCTCTTCATGAGAAGAGCCTGAGCCTTTTGCATTCATTTCATATAAAGGGGCCAGCCAGGTGTGTAAGGAATGATAGTATATATAAGGAATTTGTTTGTCGATTAAGGATACCTGTCTGGCTTATTCCTTATATCGACACCGTTCTGCAAAAGTTTAGCTTTTTTTTCAATATTTTCTTTTTTATTTGACTGGAAGATACATCTTTCTCTCCCTGATAGACATTTGGTTCCTTCTTTTTGAGTCAATGTGCGGTTTGAAGAAGGGAATTGCTCGAGAAATAGAGAAAATTGTAGAGACTTCATTTTTAAACAAAAAGGGAGGAATGGAAACATGTCGGGAAACAAAGGTGTCGTTTATAAAGGGGCAGGAAATGTAGCAGTTGAGGATATTGGATACCCTGATTTGGTCTTAAAGGATGGCCCGGGTGTACCTAAAGCCAATGTTGGGCGCAAATGTGAGCATGGCGTCATTTTAAAAGTGGTGACAACAAACATTTGCGGAAGTGACCAGCACATGGTGAGAGGGCGTACCACTGCACCTGAGGGACTTGTCCTTGGTCATGAAATTACAGGTGAAGTCGTTGAGGTTGGACGAGATGTGGAGTTTATTCAAAAAGGTGATCTCGTGTCAGTTCCGTTTAATATTGCTTGCGGACGCTGCGTCATGTGTAAGGAACAAAAAACCCATGTGTGCTTAAATGTAAACCCGGATCGTCCTGGCTCCGCCTATGGATATGTGGATATGGGCGGCTGGGTTGGCGGTCAATCCGAGTACGTCATGGTTCCATATGCAGATTTCCAGCTGCTCAAATTCCCGGACAAAGATCAGGCAATGGAAAAAATACTGGATTTGACGATGCTTTCTGATATTTTCCCGACAGGTTTTCATGGTGCTTATACGGCTGGAGTAAAGCCGGGCTCTACCGTATATATTGCTGGTGCAGGGCCAGTAGGTCTTGCAGCAGCACATTCCGCTCAGCTCCTTGGCGCCTCTGCTGTGATCGTTGGCGATCTGAATGAGCAAAGGCTGGAGCAGGCCAGAAGCTTTGGCTGCGAGACGATCAATTTACGAAAGCATGATCGAATCGGCGAACAAATCACGAATATCTTAGGAGAGCCAGAAGTCGACTGTGCCGTCGATTGTGTCGGCTTTGAAGCTTCAGGTCATGGAGATCAGGGAGAAGCACCTGCGACCGTTTTAAATACCATTATGGATATTACAAAAGTTGGCGGTAAACTTGGAATCCCAGGGCTTTACGTCACAGAAGATCCAGGTGCAGTGGATGAGGATGCAAAAGTTGGTTCTCTTAAAGTACGAATTGGACTTGGCTGGGCCAAAGCGCACACCTTTGTGACAGGCCAAACCCCTGTCATGCAATATCACCGCAGTCTCATGAAATCCATTTTAAGTGGAAGGGCACAAATCGCCAAAGCCGTCAATGCAACCGTCATTGACCTCGATCAAGCGCCTAAAGGATATAGTGATTTTGATTCGGGTGTGGCGAAGAAATTTGTGATTGACCCGCATGGGATGATTTCAAAATAATGATCCATTTAAAATAAGCTGGAGAAATAACTTACAGGAAAGCAGATCCTGTAAGTTTTTTTGTGTTTTCAAATTTAAACAGACCTGTACTATTCTCCTGCATTTTGTAACATGTTAAAATGAATGAATTGGAAATATTATTCTTTAGTTGAAGGTCATACCATATATTCTGCTTGACTATAGGAAAAATAGGGGAGAGAAATCATTGCTTATAGTAAATGACATCAAAAAAAATTATGAGGATAAACAGGTACTAAAAGGGGTGTCCTTTCAGTTAAAAAAAGGAGAAACGTTTGGGTTATTAGGACCAAATGGTGCAGGGAAATCTACATTAATTGGCATTATGACAGGGCTTATTCGTGCAGCAAGCGGCACTGTGACGATTGGAGGTAAAGATTTAAACAAAGAAACAAAACATGCGCAGCAATTGATTGGCATTGTTCCGCAAGAGATCGCTTTATATTTACATTTGACAGCAAAGGAAAATTTAATGTTTTGGGGGAGAATGTACGGACTCAAAGGAAAGGAGTTAAAAAGCAGAGTACAAGAAACGCTTGAGTTAATCGGTCTTGAAGATAGAGCGAATGATAAAGTGAAAGTATTCTCAGGAGGGATGAAAAGAAGAGTGAATATCGGATGTGCCATTTTGCATCGACCGAAACTATTAATCATGGATGAGCCCACTGTAGGTATAGATCCCCAATCTAGAAATCATATACTAGAAACTGTCAAAACGCTAAATAGTGAAGGAATGACAATAATTTATACTAGTCATTACATGGAGGAAGTCGAATATTTATGCGAAAGAATGGCCATTATGGATCATGGCTCTATCATTGCTATGGGGGATCAACGTGAATTAAGTGAACTTGTCGAAAATCAAAGAGAGATTATTTTCACCATCAAATGTGAACATGGACAAAACGAAATAGATCGAGTGCGTCAATACATACATGAATATGACCCGATAAAGGAAATTGTGGTTCAAGGAAATCAAATCAAAATATTCGATCAACACCCTCAGCAGTTGTCTAATTTTTAATGCTGTGCAAACGAATACAATTACAAATGCCTTTCATTATTCATTTGGTATCAGTCCGATTGGCATGGGGGTATTTGTAACAATTCTTACTGCTTTCATTATTTTTGGTGGTGTAAAGCGAATTGCTAACTTTACACAAATCATTGTCCCAGTTATGTCAGCGTTTTATATTGCCTTAGCACTTTATGTGATTGTCACAAATATCGCTGATGTACCCGCAGCATTAGCAAGTATTATAAAAGGTGCGTTTGGATTAGAGCAAATCGTTGGAGGCGGCATAGGTGCTGCGATTATGAACGGTGTAAAACGTGGGTTATTTTCCAATGAAGCAGGAATGGGAAGTGCCCCAAATACCGCTGCTGCCGCCAATGTTTCGCACCCAGTAAAACAAGGATTTGTTCAATTATTAGGAGTGTTTTTTGATACATTAGTTGTTTGTAGCTGTACGGCATTTATTATTATGCTATCGACAGTAGAAACAACAGGTGAATTATCTGGTATCGAAATTACACAAGCTGCGATGGCGCAGCATTTCGGCTCTTGGGCTAGTATTTTCTTAGCTTTTGCCATATTTACTTTGCATTTAGCTCTATTGTAGGTGGCTACTATTATGGTGAAGCCAATATCGGTTTTATTCATAACAGTGCAGCAGCTTTATTAGTGTATCGAATGACTGTATTAATCATGATGATGTTTGGTGCTGTAGCCAACTTACAAGTTGTGTGGACTTTAGCCGACTTGTCGATGGTCATTATGGCTATTGTAAACTTGATTGCGATTGCGATTCTAGGCAAATTTGCTTTTACAGCTTTAGATGATTACATTGGACAAAGAATGTTAGGTAAAAATCCTATTTTTTATGCCTCTACCATACCAGGTTTAATAGAAATAGAATGGTGGGGAGCAGAAAAACAAGCTACTAACTCAACAAATACAAATGAAGGAGTAGAAAAATAATGATGAATTTTGAATATGTTTGTAATACAAAAATGATGATGGGGACTGGCAAATCAAAAGAAATTGCATCTATACTAGAGGACATTGTAGTGCCTAGTGCAACAGTTATGATTGTGACTGACTCTGGTGTGAAAAACGCAGGATTAGTTACGCCTATTGAAACGCATTTACAAGAAGCTGGTTATTCCGTTATCGTATTTGACCAAGTATCTCCAAACCCTAGAGATACTGAATGTCTAACTGGTGCAGAGCTCTTTAGAAAAGAACAAGTATCAGCGGTTATTGCTATTGGTGGAGGAAGTCCAATGGATACAGCAAAAGCCATTACGTTATTAGGTCCAAATGGCGGCAATCCTGAAGATTATATAGCAGGAAAGAAGGCGTATACAAATATAGCGCCATTAATTTGTATTCCAACAACGGCTGGCACTGGCTCTGAGGTGACGCGTTCATCTGTCATTACGTTAGCTGCTTCACATAAAAAAATCACATTAAAACATACCTTGCTTCGACCAACCATTGCGATTTTAGACCCTGCTCTTACAGCGACAGTGCCAAAAAGCATAACAGCCGCAACAGGCGTTGATGCATTGGTGCATGCTATTGAAGGCTATACATGTAAAGTAACAAACCCTATTTCGAAAGCAATGGGTGCAAGTGCAATGGAAACAATTGTGAAATACTTACCGAAGGCATATGAAAACGGAGCTGATTTAGAAGCAAGATATAAAATGCAGGAAGGTAGTTTACTTGCTGGCTTATGTTTCGGTTCAGCCGATGTAGCAGCCATACATTGTTTAGCAGAAGCGCTTGGCAGTCTTTATGACACACCACATGGTATCGCAAACGCTGTATTTTTACCATATGTGATGCAATTTAATGCAGTTGAAAACGAGTCATTACACGCAGAACTTGCAAAAATGATGAGCTTTGCAGATAAAACGGATTCAGATGATGTGGCGATTCAAAAATTGATTGATGGGATCTATACATTTACAAAGAATTTAGGCATTCCAACACTAAAAGAATTATCTTATGTAAAAGAAGAGGATTTTGACAAAATGGCTGAATTAGCAGAACAAAACAACTCTACACCAAGCAATGTTCGTCCTGTTACGAAAGCTGACTACTTAGAAATTTTAAAGACTGCTTTTTAAAATAACGATACAGAAAAAGAGAATAATAGAATGACACATCAGTTCTACTAATAGAGAATACAAACACGAGTCTTTTACAGACTTTATATAAAAAGCAAACGACAATAGTGATGTAGAAGTTCGACATGATTTATGGGGCTAGTCTGACACGGCAGAATGAGACACAAATAATCCACCCTCCTAAGTGTTCATTAGGAGGGTGTTCTTGTATGTCCCATTTGACTAGGTATAGTCTATACATGTTATCTCATCAAAGTGGTATGATAGACGACAACATCTCATGTAGAAAGGGTTTGATAAACGATGAACTTTCAGCATAAAACAGTCATCATCACCGGCGCAGCAAATGGAATTGGTGAAGCAATCGCATACGGTTATGCGAAAGAAGGAGCACGTGTGGTGCTTGCGGATATCGATGAAGAGAAAGGCAAGTATTTGGAAGAGCAGCTAAGAAAGGGGTCCTATGAAGCCTATTTTAAAAAAACGGATGTAAAACAAGAGAAGGATATTCAAAGTTTAATGTCGTTTGCCGTGGAGCGTTACAAAACGATAGATATTCTGATCAATAATGCTGGTGTCATGTGTACAAAATCCCCTTATGAATTAACGGTCGATGAGTTTGATCATGTGTTACATACGAATCTAAGAGGTGCTTTTTTATGTGCAAGGGAGGCGGCACGTTATATAAAAGAGAATCAAAAAGGCGGTTCGATTGTGAACATTTCATCCACTCGCGCGACAATGTCAGAACCTGATGCAGAAGCGTATGCGGCATCAAAAGGCGGGATATCAGCGCTTACTCATGCCCTGGCTGCTTCCTTTAGTCAGGATCACATAAAGGTGAATAGCATTTCCCCTGGATGGATTGAAACGAAGGATGAGGAGAATCTTCGAGAGATCGATCACCAGCAGCATCTTTCCAATCGAGTCGGCACGCCAAAGGATATTGTGAAGGCTTGCTTTTATTTAACCGATGAGGACAATCAATTTGTGACGGGCACAGATTTAGTCGTTGATGGCGGCATGACAAGAAAGATGATATATGCTGATTAAATATGAAAAAAACATTGACGCTTTGGTTCAGCCGCAGTATAATATGTAACAATTCAGCTGAAGATCGTGTAAAAAAAGAAAACAAAGCGCAAATAGAGAAGAGTACATAATCACTGCCTCACACAGAGAACTCCGTTGAGCTGAGAAGGAGCTGGGGAGCGTTATGGAACCAAGCCTCTTAGCTCTGCACCGGATTCCTTCGGATGGTGGTGTAGCGATATTCTCACGTTACAGAGAAGGGTTCATGTGACCTGCTAAGGTTCATCTGGCAACAGATGAATGAACTGAGGTGGCAACGCGGAGTAAATCCCGTCCTCAAGACAGAAATGTCTTGGGGGCGGGATTTTTTTGATGACAAATTGGGGGGACAATGATGAAAAAACATTGGCGGGATATGAGTATTTTACTTGGAGCCATCGGCATTGCGAACATAGGAGAATGGATTTATATGATTGCCCTCCATCTGCTCATTTTTCAAGAAACAGGCTCTGTGCTTGCTATAACAGCTGTCTATATGCTAAGACCAGCCGCTGCTCTTTTGACAAATAGTTGGTCTGGCAGTTTGATCGATAGGCTGAATCAGCGAAATGTGATGATCAGTTTAGATATAACCCGCGCGATTCTGATTGCATGTATACCCTTTGCCTTATTTTCAGGACATTTGCTGATCGTATATGTCATAGTGTTTGTCATTCATATGGCACAAGCAATATTTCATCCAGCGTCGATGGTGTATATGACAGGGCTGGTTCCGGCGGGTCACCGCAAACGGTTTAATGCCATAAGGTCTTTACTACAATCGGGTGGATTTTTACTTGGACCCGCAGTCGCAGGTCTGCTTTTTCTAATCGGCACACCTGATTTTTCAATTTATGTAAATGCGATTTGCCTTTTGATCTCTGCTTTTTTGACGATGTATTTACCAAATTTGCTAAAACAAGATGCTGAGCAAAAGGGCTTATCCCTTTCAATGTTAAAAGAGGATGCGAAGCTTGTTCTTCGATTTAGTCTGACGTCACGCCATGTGATGGCTGTGTATTTGTTATTTAGTGCTGCCATGACGGTACTGCCTACTGCTATTGACTCACTTGAAGCAGCTTTTGCCAAAGAAGTGCTGATGCTGACTGATACAGAATATGGACTTCTTGTCAGTATGGCTGGAGCGGGAATTATTGCAGGCGCAAGTCTCAATTCGGCTATTGTCGAGAGGCTGCCTGTTTTCATCATGCTAGCGATCGGCAGTCTGTTTGTCACTTTTGGCTATCTCATCTATGCTTTTTCTAGCACATTGACCGCAGCGGCTATTGGTTTTTTTGTTCTTGCATTCTTTTTAGCGTTTGCCAATACAGGTTTTATGACGTTCTATCAAACGAATATCCCGGTAGAGGTCATGGGGAGAGTTGCAAGCTTTTATGCATTGTGCGAAGCCGTTCTGACGATTGGCATGACAGGCATCTTTGGCGTTTTAGCACATGTTCTATCTATACGAACGTCCGTCATATTAGGGAGTATGTGTATGCTTCTAGTTTGTCTATTTCTATGTTTTGTCATTTTTCGTCCATTGACTGTCAACAAAATAGTGCGTCGTACTTAGAAAATTAAAAAAATTATGTTATCATTATTTAAGTAAGTTAATTAAATTGATGAAAAAAGGAGACTTACAAATGAAAGCACTACGCTGGCACGATCAAAAGGACATTCGACTAGAGGAAATTGACGAACCAACAGTTGCTCCAGGAAAAGTGAAACTAAAAGTAAAATGGTGCGGCATTTGTGGTAGTGATTTACATGAATATCTAGGAGGACCTATCTTCATTCCAGTGAATGAGCCTCATCCACTGACAAAAGAAAAGGCACCCGTTACACTGGGACATGAATTTTCTGGTGAGGTTGTTGAGGTAGGAGAAGGTGTGAGCCATTACAAAGTAGGCGATCGAGTGGTTGTAGAACCTATTTTCGCGACTCACGGGCATCAAGGTGCTTATAACTTAGATGAAAACATGGGCTTTTTAGGACTTGCCGGAGGCGGCGGTGGATTCTCTGAATATGTATCAGTCGATGAAGAATTACTTCATTTATTACCAGACGAAATATCATATGAGCAAGGCGCTCTTGTAGAGCCTTCTGCAGTTGCTTTATATGCTGTTCGTTCTAGTAAAGTACAAGCTGGAGATACAGCGGCTGTGTTTGGCTGCGGACCAATTGGCTTACTTGTCATTGAAGCTTTAAAAGCAGCTGGCGCTACAGATATTTACGCAGTTGAATTATCAAAAGAACGCCAAGAAAAAGCAAAAGAGCTTGGAGCGATCATTGTTGATCCTTCTCAGTATGAAGATGTTGTACAAGAAATCGCACGCCGTACAAACGGCGGGGTCGATGTTTCTTTTGAAGTGACAGGTGTACCTGTTGTATTGAAGCAAGCAATCCAATCAACTAGAATTTCAGGTGAAACTGTCATTGTAAGCATTTGGGAAAAAGGCGCAGAGATTCTGCCGAATGACATTGTCATTAAAGAACGTACAGTCAAAGGAATTATCGGCTACAGAGACGTATTCCCATCTGTATTAAACTTAATGAGAAAAGGCTATTTCTCCGCAGATACACTCGTCACGAAAAAAATCAAGCTGGACGATGTGATCGAGGATGGCTTCCATGCATTAATCAATGAAAAAGATCAAGTGAAAATTTTAGTCAGTGCTGAATCATAAGACACCGAAGGGAATGGCATAAGCTATTCCCTTTTTTTATATGATCTGTCCGTTTTCATAAAGAGGGGTACATTTGAATAGTGATAATTGAAAAGATGTTTTTAAATAAGGGAGATGACATCATGTTTTATCACATCAAAGAACTGCAATATGAAGCAAAGCCCTCTAAGCCTGATCCACTTTATGCGAAAAAATTGCAAGAGGTATTAGGCGGTCAATATGGAGAGATCAGCGTGATGATGCAATATTTATTTCAAGGCTTTAATTGCCGAGCGGATCAAAAATATAGAGACTTATTGTTTGACATTGGAACAGAGGAAATTGGTCATGTCGAGATGCTGGCGACGATGATTGCACGATTACTTGATAAAGCACCGGTCAAAGAACAAGAACAGGCGTATCAAAGTGATCCAGCACTTGCAGCTGTCATGGGGGGAATGAACCCTCAACATGCAATTGTTGCAGGCTTAGGAGCAATGGCAGCGGATAGTCAAGGATATCCGTGGAATGCAAAATATATCATTGCAAGCGGAAATTTAATGGCTGATTTCCGGGCGAATTTGAATGCAGAGTCACAAGGGAGACTTCAGGTTACAAGGCTATATGAAATGACCGATGACCGCGGGGTTAAGGATATGCTCTCCTTTCTCATTGCTCGTGATACATATCATCAAAATATGTGGATTGCGGCAATTAAAGAATTAGAGGAAAGAGAAGGCGATGTTGTTGTACCAACGACCTTCCCGCGCTCACTAGAAAAACAGCAAGTATCCTATGATCTGTTTAACTTCTCAAGAGGGGAAGAAAGCAAGGAAGGCAGATGGGCACATGGCCGAAGCATGGATGGAAAGGGAGAGTTCAGATATATTTCTGCACCTGTCGTGTTCGGCTCTGCACCAAAACTGAAACCGGCACCAAAGGAACTGTTTAACACACCGAAAAAAAGTGAGTAAATGAATGAGAAAAGTCGATCAGGTGCTCGTGCCTGTTCGACTTTTTTATCGTCAAAGAGATCTTCCGCACGCTCAATCGTTTTTTCTAAGATAGCAAAAGCGAGTATGCGTCTGCCATCTTTGAAGGGTTAGTAGCTGCGATGATAGGAGGAGCACGTTCTTTTGACATATGTACTGACTATTGATAAAATTTAACGCATTAAATCCTATAAGTAAAGTGTGTTTTATTGATGTAAAAATAAGCATGTCATAGATAGAGAGAAACAGAGGAGATGGAATGTTTTGTCTAAAGCATTATTTGTTGATACAGACTTTCAAAAAACATGGCTCAATCAATTGGAATCACTTCGTCAATCGATAGAACAAACTGCAAAAGAACACGATGAAGGTGCTCATTTCCCCAAAAAGAATATCGAAGCCTTAGTGGAAATGGGGTATACGGCCTTGTCTCTGCCTGTTGAATATGGAGGCGGAGGTCAATCTGTGACGGATATGGTTCTATTTCAAGAGACGCTCGGCAGCATGGATGGAGCGACTGCCTTATCGATCGGCTGGCACCAAGGGGTTGTAGGCGAAATTTATGAAAAGAAACAATGGAGTGAAAAGCAGCTGCAATTTTTTGCTGAAGAAGTGAAGAAGGGTGCCCTTGTCAACCGGGCTGTGAGTGAGACGCAGACAGGCAGTCCAACAAGAGGGGGCAAACCCGGGACAACAGCAACTAAATCAGGTGATCAATGGGTGATCAATGGACGCAAAATTTTCACAACGATGTCACCAGCGCTCACATACTTTTTAGTTGGTGTGTGGATCGAAGAAAAAGAAGCGCTCGGCTTCTTTTTAATTCATCGTGATACAAAAGGTGTTTCTATAGAAGAAACGTGGGATGTTGTTGGCATGAGAGGAACAGAAAGCCATGATTTGATTTTGGATCAGGTTGAAGTCTCAGATGACATGCTCGTTGAAGTACAAAAGGGGCCTCGAGGCGGTACGTTAAATCCTTGGATCGCTCATATCCCTTCCTGCTATTTAGGGATTGCGCAAGCGGCAAGAGACTATGCTGTTCAGTATGCCATCACACATTCACCGAACAGCATCAGCGGAACCATTAGTGATCTGCCAAATGTTCAAACTCTCATTGGCGAAATCGATTTACTGTTAAAACAAGCGCGTCACGTCATTTATTCAACGACTAAATTGTATGAGCAGCCAGAGAAAAGAGCGCTTTTATCCAATGAGTTCGGCGCTGTGAAGCATATAGTCGTCAATCATAGTCTGCAAATTGTCGATAAAGCCATGCGGTTAGTCGGCGCAAAAAGCTTAAGCCTTGGTTGCCCGCTTCAGCGTTACTATCGAGACATTCGTGCTGGACTTCATAACCCGCCAATGGACGATATGACGATTTCCAAAATCGCGAAGCAGGCCATTGAAGAGAAAAAAGAAAGCTAATATGATCAGAAAGCCGGATGAAACCGGCTTTTTTTATTTGGTAGAAAAGAGGACAAGCGTACCTTATGTCTCATCGCCCAACATGCTACAATCAATATAAATCATGGGAAAAGGAGCGATTTTTTTGAAGAAAAATCATATAAAATGGCTGTTTTGCACTATCATGCTGTTAGCATTTTGTATCGGCCAGCCTTCATCAAGTGAGGGAACATCTCCAGCGTGGTCAGTAGATGAATTCATGAAAGACCGGGAAGGCACATTTGTGATTCAAGAGGTAAAAGAAAAATCGCCATGGGTATATAACAAAAAAAGAGCGAACAAGCGCTTTGCCCCACAATCAACATTTAAAGTGGCAAATGCCCTCATCGGCCTCCAAACAGGCGCGGTGAGAGATGAATATGACATCAAATATTGGGACGGAATAAAAAGAGAAATTGATAACTGGAATAAGGATCATACACTGGGCTCTGGCATGAGAGATTCAGTCGTCTGGTACTATCAAGCCATGGCACGTGACATCGGAGAAGAACGCATGAATCATTGGGTGAAAGCCATTCATTATGGGAATGAAGACATATCTGGCGGAATCGATCAATTTTGGTTAAGCAGTTCGTTGCGCATTTCTCCAGTAGAACAAGTCCATTTTCTCAAACAGCTATATGAAGAAAGGCTCCCATTTGACCTATCTGTCATGAGAACGGTCAAACGAATGATGATACAAGAAGAAGAGAAATATGCCACCCTATACGGAAAAACAGGATCTGGCTCAGGCATCGGCTGGTATGTAGGCTTTATCAAACATGAAAACAAAACCTACATCTTCGCCACAAATATCGAAGGCACCGGACTAGAAGCAAAAGAAATCACCTATCGTATATTGAAAAAATATCATTTGATTGAAGCATCCGTTTAGGGTGCTTTTTTATATAAAAAAGGGGATATATTGATAAGTTGATGATATATGGGTTAGTTTTAGGAAAATTAAAGTGAAATCACATGAGTGTTGTAGAAAGGGGGCTTTTGCTTGAACCAGTCTGAGCACTTATTTGTTCGCTCAGAAAAAGAATACAGGTTCTATCAGGATTTAGTGGATCATGTATTTGATCAAAATAAAAGGCTGCCACAACAAGTCTTCCGTAAGAATTTTGATTGTTTTTTGTTTCAAGAGTTTGAGTGGGCATTAAGTGATGATATTTTACCTACAATCAAGGATTTATTAAATTCAACAAGTGATAGAGAATTTTTGACCGCAGTCCTTAAGCCAGATCCAGTTGATTACTATTTGAAGGAGTTTGGTTATTACAATTGGCTGAAAGCGAGTGTGAGCATTTCAGGTGAGGATTATGTAAATGCACTATGGACGAACCCAAAAGGTTCTATAGCTGATAATATAATTACGAACTCAAACATTGTGGTTTGGTTATCCCGTTCTTTGCAGTGGGCGATTTGGGCAGATAGAGATATGGAAATTTGTATAATAGGTATGGTATCAAAAAAAGATTGTCCCCAAAATATTTTATTAGAAGAAGGATGGAAGCCACTGGATCACCCTGTTTTAGCAAATTGGTTAGAACTGTTATTTAATCAAGAGAAATTATCTAATGGATATTTCTCTCAATTTCAATCTAATTATTCCGACTTAGAGTGAAGATTTTTACTGAAGAAGGTAACACATATTTATGGGAATTTACACTATTTTTAAAATTTATCATTTCATGAGATGGAGAAAGTATATGAGAATCGTATTAGCTGAAGATTTATTTCAAGCAAATGAATTAATAAAGAAAATCAATTTAAACGTAGAAGAGTATAACTGGGTCATAAGCGATGTGACACTCACAATGCTTCATGATCGACAAAATCAATTCCATTCAGAAGTAATGCCGGATTATACGGATTTTTTATTTCTAAAGGGTGAACATTTCAAAAAATTCTTAAAAGACTATTGTTATTCATTTATATTCGCTGTTTTGACCGCATTGCCTCGTCATGTACATCATTTGAATATCAACTCAATACCTCAAATTGAAGATAATGAACAATATTGGAACGTAAATTATACACCCGTTATTCCTCAAGCTGTGTTTGAAATCGGTTTTTTTGATTCGACAGATATTATTTTTACAGGAGATCAGAAAATCTTAAGTGAATTTCGAAAAAAAGCGGACTTTATTTCATTTGAAGAATATTTACAAACTCCGTGACATGATTCGTTAGGAGATTGAATGAGATGTTTAGTAGTTTAGAAAGATGGGGCGAATGTAGCTACCATCCTCATGAGATATGGCACTTGAACAATGAACTACTTGAAGAATTTGATGTAAATGCAAATTTTCTATTTAACATAAAAGTCTAGATGAGAATTTAAAAACAATGAGAGAAAGGGGAAAGATCCATGAAGTTCAGCCAAGATAAACAAGGCTTAATCAATGATTTGAAGCAGCGCTATCAATACTTATTTCATTCCGCTTATCCAGATGATATCGCCTCTTTTGAGGAAGAAACCAGAATGTACTCCGGAGATTTTTATATGTTTTTCACACTTGTGACAGGCAGCTTAAGTTATGTGATCGATAATAAACGAATACCAAAAAAACAGTTAAACGTGCTACGTCAGTCATTTGAAGAGCAATATCCACAAATCAAAACATATCAACATATCCTTGAATCGTATCCTTTATTACATTCCTATATCCAGTACCATGAAGAAACAAGAAAACGAATCATTGCATTTATACAATAATTCTCTTGGAGGACAAACAATGACATGGTTTTTAGATGAAAAAATCCAGAAGCAATTCCCTGATTTCGATATCAACCATCTAAAGCAAATCAATGAATTTCACTACTTTAAGGAGTATAATGAATATGACGACTTGACCAATTGTTTTGCTCGTGCACATCCCATATGAATTTAGTATCGAATGAATCTTGCTAGTTTCCCTACATATCTGCTACTCATACTTCCCCATCCCAACATAGAAAGGTGCAATGACATTGAATCGAATCTTGAAATGGCTCTTATTTGCGGCGGTCATCGCTGGCTTATTGGTTTGCGCATTCTTTGTGTTCCGTTTAAACCAGCCTAAGCCGACGACAAACATCCATTATGCAGACACACAAAACAAACAGCAAACACTCGATATGTATATGCCGAAGGGCAAAGATGAAGACAAAAAGAAGAAGCATCCAGTGATGATCTATCTCCATGGCGGCGGATGGACAGGCGGCGATAAGAATAGAGTCGCTTCAAAGGCTGATTATTTTACAGGTCAAGGGTATGTGTTTGTTTCAATGAATTACAGGCTTCACCCTAATGCCAACTATGAGCAGATGGCAGATGATACGGCAAACGCTATTAAATGGGTCAAGGATCATGCGGATGAATATCAAATCGATTCATCAAAAATTAATGTCATGGGTCACTCAGCGGGCGGTCATTTGACGGCATTGGTTGCCACAGATTCGACCTACTTAAAACGTGTGGGGCTGTCGCCAAAAACGATCAATTCCATCGTGATTTTAGATGGTCCTTTAAACCTCAATCAATTTATACAAGCCATTCCATCGTATAAAAAAGTATTTGGCAAACAAGAGAAGAACTGGACAAAGGCATCACCTGTCACTTATATGAATCAAGCGAATGTACCGCCTGTTTTTTTGGTCACAGGCTGGGAAAATCCAGAGGTGTACCGATTTGCTGAAAAACTGAATCATGATAAAGGCGCTCGGTTTGTTTTTCGGGTTCATTCGCTGAGCCACAGTGACTTGAATAAATGGTTTGGATCAGACAGGGCGCCAAAAGAAGCGCAAGATATGACAAGAACTGTAATGGCTTTTGTCAAAAAACAAAATCAATAACGAAGACCGTATGCTAGGCATTCCTTTTGCCGCAGTATATGATAATGCGTAAATGGTTTGTAATCAAAGGAGTGTATGTTGTTGTCATCACGTATGGAAAATAAAGTGTTCAATTGCGAAAAAGAGCTGACGCTGAATATTATCGGCGGTAAGTGGAAAATGCTGATTTTATGGCACCTTGGCAGAGAAGGGACAAAACGATTTGGTGAGCTAAAGTCGTTAATGCCTGGGATTACGCAAAGAATGCTTGTCAATCAGCTAAGAGAATTAGAGGAAGATCACATTGTGCATCGGGAGGTTTATCCTGTCGTTCCTCCAAAGGTTGAGTATTCTCTCACAGAACTAGGAGAAAGCTTAATGCCGATTTTAGAGGCGATGTATGATTGGGGAAAACAATATCTCGACAGCAATTTTTTAAAGGATGATAAATAGAAATACCTACGATAGACAAAGGGCTAAAATGAACTTTATTTTAGCCCTTTGTCTTCTTTTCAGCGTGATAGAAAACCTTTGCAGTCTAGGAAGGACGAGTACTGGAGCGGAGCGAATGTGACAGCTGAGATACTGGCCGAAAGACAGTATCTTTTTTGTAACCATATGCAAAAAAGTATAGTATGTAAAAAAAAAGTGCGTACTTGGATTGCTTCAATCCTGTTGTTATACTCATTTCATCGTTCAAGAAGCACCATCCGCGGAGCTCTTGAAGATGAGATGAAAAAACGGGAGTGAAAGTTGATGAAATTACAATTAGCATTAGATTTAGTGAATATACCGGAAGCGATTGAGCTGATCAAAGAAGTAGAAGCATCCATTGATGTGGTCGAAATTGGGACACCTGTTGTGATCAATGAAGGCTTGCGTGCTGTAAAAGAAGTCAAACAGGCGTTTCCGAATTTACGTGTACTCGCTGACCTGAAAATCATGGATGCTGCCGGTTATGAAGTGCAGCAGGCATCCGAAGCTGGAGCGGATATCGTCACCATTCTTGCAGCGGCAGAAGATATGTCCATTCAAGGAGCGGTGAAAGAAGCGAAAGCAAGAGGCAAAGAAATTTTAGTCGATATGATTGGCATTAAAGATATCGCAGGCCGTGCAAAAGAGCTGGATGAGCTTGGAGTAGATTATATTTGTGTGCACACAGGCTATGACCTGCAAGCGGTTGGTCAAAACTCATTTGCTGACCTCATGACCATTAAACAAGTCGTCAAACAGGCGAAAACAGCGATTGCAGGCGGTATTAAGCTTGATACTTTATCTGAAGTCGTGAAATTAAACCCTGATTTGATCATTGTCGGCGGCGGTATCGCAAGCCAGGACAATAAAGCAGAAGTGGCTGCACAAATGAAGCAGTTGATCTGGCAATCATGAACACAAGTGACTATGTGAAAGCCATTTTGAGTGAGCTTTCTGAGTCCTCGTCAGCCATTCAAGACGAACAAGCAGATCGGCTTGTCACAAGCATTTTAGCTGCACGAAAGGTCTTTGTGGCAGGGGCAGGCAGGTCCGGTTTGATGGGGAAATCATTTGCCATGAGACTCACTCATATTGGCATCCGTGCCTATGTCATCGGCGAAACGAATACGCCTTCCTTTACAAAAGAGGATCTCTTGATTGTCGGAACTGGCTCTGGTCGAACAGAGACATTGCTTGTGCTCACAAAAAAGGCAAGGGCGATTGGCGGAAGAGTTGCGTCTTTCACGCTTTCAGCTGAATCACCGATGGCTGATCTATCCGATGAAGTCATCTTACTCTCAGGTGCGCCGAAGGATCAACATGAAGGAAGCCATCATACCATTCAGCCGATGGGCTCGCTATTTGAGCAATCGTTGCTTCTGATGTACGATGCGGTCATTTTGCGGTTAATGGAAATGAAAGAGCTCGACACACATACAATGTACGGACACCATGCAAATTTAGAATAGTGACTTTTAAAGCCTTTCCTCTATTAGAAGGAAAGGCGTTTTTCTTATAAATGTAGAACAAAATGAATGTGGCTTGACATAAGTGATTTAATGTAACTATAATAGTTACATCTTTAAAGAAAAAACGTAAGCAGTGGAAGGAAGATGAAGATGAAAGTACAAATATGGTCAGATATCGCCTGTCCTTTTTGTTATATAGGAAAAAAACAGCTAGAAACAGCGCTTGAGCAATTTCCGCAGAAGGAACAGATAGAAGTAGAGTTTAAAAGTTTTGAGCTCGATCCACATGCACCTGTTGAAGTCGATTATGATGTACATGATATGCTCGTCAAAAAATATGGAATGAGCCGCAGCCAGGCAATGGCGATGAATGAGCAGGTGAAGCAAGCCGGCAAGGAGAAAGGAATCGATTTTCAATTTGATCCGCTCGTTTTAACAAACACATTTGATGCCCATCGATTGGCGCAATATGCTGGTCAAATGGGAAAAGGCGATCTCGTGATGGGAGAGCTGTTTCAAGCGTATTTTACAGATGGAAAGCATGTGGGTGATCGTAAAACCCTTTTAGATATAGCAGAAAAAGCAGGTCTTGATCAAAAAGAAGTCCAGAAAGTCTTAGATGAGCAAACGTTTGCTGATGATGTACGAAAAGACGAAAAAGAAGCGAGACAGCTCGGAATTTCTGCTGTTCCTTTTTTCTTAATAAATGACAAATATTCGGTTGCAGGTGCACAGCCAGCCGATACCTTCCTTCGTGCACTTGAAACGGCTTGGACAGAAGAAGCAGCTCAAGCTGAGAAAGCTGATGACCCTTCATTTGAAGCAGCATGTGCAGATGGTGTGTGTGCCGTGCCTTCTCTAAAAAAAGAAGACTAAATCTATAAAAAATGAGCCTTCTTGAAGGATAGGGCTCATTTTTTTCTTGCCTTCATTTGTTTGATCGTTTCACCAGGAACGAGTTCAGGCTCATAAAAGGTTTGATCAGGCAGATTCTTTTTTTCTTGTACTTTTTTAATCATCCAGTCTGCTGCATCTCGGCCCATTTGCTCCTGAGGATGTGTCAGTGTTGTCAGCTTCACATGGGCATTTTTTTGAGCAATGTACGAATTATCCTGTCCAATAATCGAGAGATCACCAGGAATGGATAGCCCGATTTCGCTGCATACATTAGCCACTTCTAACCCAACCTCATCGTTATAGCAAACGAGGGCGGTCAGCTCATGCTGGTGCGCGATTAAGAATGTTTTGATATGATCCCCCAAATGCTGCTTCGATTCTGTATCGAAAAAGAGCACATGCTCAGGCAGGAAATTCAGCTTGGCTTCTCCAAGTGCCTGAATATAACCTTTCATCCGGTATTTCCCCTGTAAATCATCTGTCTTTGAAATCAGCCCGATTTGCTTATGTCCAGACGTGATCAGCTCTTTTGTGGCTAGATAGCTGGACTTGACATCATCCAAACAGAGAAAAGGAACCTCTAACTGCTCATAATAGGCATTGATCATAATGAGCGGTACATCCTGTTCTTTAAAAGATAGGTAGTACGAGATGTTCGGATTATATAAATTACTTTTCGTCGGCTCGACAATGAGTCCGTCCACACCAAAGGACAGCATCATTTCTAGCGCTTTTTTCTCCTGTTCTACATCATTATTCGTACTCGCCAGTAACAAAGAATAGTTCTCTTCGTTTAATCGGCTTTCAATGCCTCGAATGATGGAAGGGAAAATGTAATCGGATATGTATGTCGTGATAACCCCAATCGTTTTCATATGCGCATGTCCGGCAGGCTTTGTTTGATATTGATTGGTCACAAATGTGCCTGAACCCTTCTCACTTCGCAAAAATCCTTCGCTCGACAATTCTAAGATGGCCTTTCGAACCGTATGCCTGCTCACTTGATACATCTCCTGCAGGCTTGATTCAGTTGGAATACGTTCCCCGATCCGGTAATCCCCTGTAAGTATTTTGCTTTTTATATCATCGATAATGATCTGGTACTTCTTTTTCATCGTTTCACTTCTTTCTCAGTTGATCATCTACTCGGATTGAGAAGAAATTGTATGGACATATTTTAACATGGTTGTCGAATCAAAAACAGGCGCTTTCCCTTTCTGTCGTCTCAGCTTTAGAAAAGTGCAGGTTTTTGTCACGTTGTGTATGTACAACTATATTTAATATTGACATATGTACGTACAAATATTATATTGTGAATGTGCACAGAGAATCAATGAATCTAGAAAATTAAAATTGAAACCGCTATCAACAATGGAGGTGAACGCAGAATGAATCATGAAGAGACGATCAAAGCCTTAAAAGAAGGACGGACATCTTTAGGGATTGAATTTGGTTCAACACGAATTAAAGCCATTTTAATAGATGAAGCGTTTCAGCCAATTGCCCAAGGGACATTTGAATGGGAAAGTTCTCTCCAGGAAGGAATTTGGACGTACAACTTAATCGATATCATTACAGGTCTTCAAGTAGCGTACCGAGAGATGAAAGAGCAAGTCGAGCAAAGGTATGGCGTGACCATTCAAACCATTGGCTCAATTGGGGTATCAGCGATGATGCATGGCTATGTGGCATGTGATCATACAGGAGAGGTCCTCGTTCCGTTCCGCACATGGCGGAATGCAACAACCATTGAGGCGAGTCAAAAACTGACGGATGTCTTCCAATTTCATATTCCAGAAAGATGGAGCATTGCCCATTTGTATCAAGCCATATTAGAAGAGGAAAAACATCTTTCCCGCTTAGAATATATGACCACCCTATCAGGTTACATTCACTGGCTGTTAACAGGAAAGCAGGCCATTGGCATTGGGGATGCGTCAGGCATGTTTCCAATCGATGAACAAACGAAGGATTACAATGAAGTAATGCTCCATCAATTTGAAGACTTGATCGCAGAAAAAGGCTATCCGTGGAATCTACGTCACCTTCTGCCACGTGTTTATTTAGCAGGCGAGGAGGCTGGCATGTTAACGGTAGCAGGAGCAGCTATTTTAGATCAAGGCAAACATTTGCAGCCAGGTATTCCATTTTGCCCGCCAGAAGGCGATGCGGGAACGGGGATGGTGGCGACAAACAGCGTGGAAAGGCGAACAGGAAATATTTCAGTTGGGACCTCTGTTTTTGCCATGATTGTGTTAGAGCAGCATCTGACAGGTGTGTATCCAGAAGTGGATATGGTCACGACACCAGACGGACTGCCAGTAGCAATGGTTCATGCGAATAACTGTACAAGTGACCTAAACGCTTGGATGAATATATTTCGTGAAGCATTTGAAGCAATGGGCCAGCCAGTGGAGTCAGAAAGGTTATACGGAGTCTTATTACAGCA
The DNA here is from genome assembly GCF_056838025.1 of Bacillus sp. MC1252. Classification (NCBI taxonomy): domain Bacteria; kingdom Bacillati; phylum Bacillota; class Bacilli; order Caryophanales; family Bacillaceae; genus Bacillus; species Bacillus sp. MC1252. Next base: position 2,348,723 of record NZ_CM166369.1, on the reverse strand, counting down.
AGCCTTAGAAGCAGACCGTGATGGCGGCGGACTCTTAAGCTACGGCTATTATTCTGGTGAAAATATTACAAGATTGCCAGAAGGAAGGCCTCTTTTTGTCAGGGCCGCTGAAAGCCGCTTTAACCTCGCTAATTTCATGCGTACCCACCTTTTCTCTGCATTTGGTGCAATGAAAATAGGGATGGACCGCTTAAAAGAACATGAGCATGTTGTGATTGATCGTTTACTAGGACATGGTGGTTTATTTAAAACACCGCTCGTTGGTCAAAAAATGGTTGCTGCTGCGCTTGATACACCTGTATCAGTCGTTTCAACAGCCGGAGAAGGCGGTGCGTTTGGGATGGCTGTCCTTGCTTCATATATGGTCAATCATCAGCAGCAAACGTTGGCTGATTTTCTAACACATCAAGTGTTTGCAAGCACAACAGAAGAGCTGGTCGAGCCCGATCCGCTCGATGTCAAAGGCTTTGAGGAATTTTTAAAGCGCTATCAAGGGGGACTCCCGATTGAAGAAGCCGCAGTAGCACATCTGACGCCAAAGAAAGGAGTGACAACGGTATGTTAGAGCGGTTAAAAGAAGAAGTGTTTCACGCGAATTTAGATCTGCCAAAATACGGACTTGTGAAATTTACATGGGGCAATGTCAGTGCGTGCGATCGTGACAGCGGTTTGTTTGTCATTAAGCCGAGCGGCATAGAGTATGACCAACTATCAGCGGAAGACATGGTCGTTGTCGACTTTGACGGGCAAGTAGTGGAAGGGGAGTTCAGTCCTTCTTCAGATACAGCCACACATGCTGTTCTTTACAAACACTATGAGGAAATTGGCGGTATTTCACATAGCCATTCCATGTGGGCAACCGTATGGGCGCAAGCTGGTCTCGATTTACCAGCAATGGGCACGACTCACGCGGATACATTTTACGGCCCTGTTCCGTGCGCTCGATTTCTCACAGAAGAAGAAGTAAATCGCGGATATGAGGTGGAAACGGGCCGGCTGATCATTGAAACATTTGAGAAAAGAAAGATAGATGTGATGGCGGTACCTGGTGTTTTGCTTCAAGGTCATGGTCCATTTACATGGGGGAAAGATGCAAAAAGTGCGGTAACGAACAGTGTGGTTTTAGACGAAGTAGCCAAAATGAATCTGTTTGCAAAGCAATTGAACGAATATGCGGAGCCTCTTCCGCAGCGAATTTTGGATAAACACTACTTAAGAAAACATGGTGCGCATGCGTATTATGGACAAAAACCTTCAAGATAAAGAAAAGAGGGATTTCTATGTTAACAAGTCAGAAAAAAGAATGTTGGTTTGTCGTCGGGTCACAGCACTTATATGGAGATGAAGCACTGCAGCAAGTAAAGGCAGATGCACAGAAGATAACGGATGCCTTAAATGAGAGCGGTTTACTACCTTATCCAATTATATTGCAGGAGCTGGCTGTCAGCGCGGATCAAATCACACAGCTGATGAAAGAGATCAACTATCGTGATGAGGTGATCGGTGTGATGACTTGGATGCACACATTTTCTCCAGCAAAAATGTGGATACGCGGTACGTCTCTTTTGCAAAAGCCTCTCCTGCATCTCGTCACTCAATATTATGAAAAGATTCCATGGGACACGATTGATATGGACTATATGAATCTCCATCAATCTGCACATGGAGACAGAGAGTATGGCTATATCAATGCACGCTTAAATAAACAGAACCAAATTGTCGCCGGTCATTGGTCTAAACCAGAGGTGAAGCAGCAAATCGCTGATTGGATGGACGTCGCTGCTGCCTACCAAGAGAGCTTTCACATCAAAGTGGCTCGGTTTGGTGACAATATGCGCCATGTTGCTGTGACAGAAGGAGATAAAATTGAAGCTCAGATCCAACTAGGCTGGACTGTTGATTACTTTGGGATAGGTGATCTCGTCGAATATGTAAACAGAGTGGAAGAAGCAGAAGTGGATGCACTATTTGCTGATTATTTGACGCAATATGACGTTCATTATGGGAGTTATTCGGTTGAAGAATGGGAAAGAAGTGTAAAGGTGCAAGCGCGCTATGAAATCGCCATCAAACGTTTCTTAGATGAAGGCGGCTACAATGCCTTTACGACAAACTTTGAGGATTTACATGGCATGAAGCAGCTGCCTGGACTTGCGGTTCAGCGGCTGATGGCAAAGGGATATGGCTTTGCTGGTGAAGGCGATTGGAAAACTGCCGCACTGGACCGTTTATTAAAGGTGATGAGTCATCATCAAGCAACTGGTTTTATGGAGGACTACACGTATGAAATGACCTCTGGGCAGGAAGCGGTGCTGCAATCTCATATGTTAGAAGTAGATCCAGCACTTGCAAATACGAAACCCGTCATTGTCGTGTCTCCACTTGGCATTGGAAATCGGGAAGATCCAGCGCGTCTTGTGTTTGATGGAAAAGCAGGGGAGGGCGTTGTTGTCTCCATCGCTGATTTTGGAACGCATTTCAAATGGCTGATTCAAGAAGTTGAGGCCTTTGAACCGCAGGAAGCAGCACCTCATTTACCAGTTGCCCGTGTGCTCTGGAAAATCAAGCCGAACTTTCAGGACGGAGTCAAAGCATGGATCGAACAAGGCGGCGGTCATCATACAGTCGTGTCTCTCAATTTAACGGTTGATCAAATTGTTCATTTTGCAAAGCTTGTGAATGCAGAATATGTGGTTTTATAAATGAAGGGTGAAATAGATTCTGCTGTTTACAGTAGAATCATTGGGTGAAATGAAAGCGGTTTATTAAGTGAGGGGGTTATCCACTTGGAGAAAAAAGTGTCAAGTAAATTTATCTTCTTTTTCGGGTCCTTTGCAGGAATCTTATTCGGATATGATATTGGCATTATTGCAGGGGCGGAAGGACATATTCAGGAAGAATTTCAGCTCAGTCCATTATGGCTTGGGATCGTCGTCTCTTCATTAATGGGCGGGGCAATCATTGGTTCGATTTTAAGCGGTCTTATGGGGGATAAGTTCGGCCGCAGAAAGCTCATTTTGGTCTCATCGATCATCTTTTTTGTCGGAGCTATCGGATCAGCTATCGCACCAGAAGAGATTTCATTAACCATTGCTCGTATCTTTTTAGGGACAGCAGTAGGAACAGCCTCATCTTTGGTGCCGGCTTACATGTCTGAAATCGCTCCTGCTAAAATCCGCGGGAAATTGTCTGGGCTCAATCAGCTCATGATTGTGAGCGGACTATTGCTCAGCTATATTGTCGCGTTTGTGTTTGAGCCCATCCCAGACAGCTGGCGTTGGATGCTGGGAAGTGCCGCTTTATTTGCCATCGTGCTTTATATTGGCATGCTCAAACTTCCTGAATCTCCGAGATATTTAATTAAACACGGAATGGCTCATAAAGCACGGGAAGTATTAGGGTCACTGCGCTCTTCCCGTGAAGAAATCGAAGCAGAAATGCAGGAAATTTTAGAAGTCGCAAAAGAAGAACGCTCAGGTATTCGTCAATTGTTCCAAAAGAAATTCCGAATGGCACTCTTCATTGGGGTTGGGATGGCCACCCTTCAGCAAATACAGGGGGCCAACTCCATTGTGTATTATGCAACGAGTATCGCTAGAAATGTCGGTCTTGCTCCGCAGGTCGCAGCGGGTTTTACAGTCATCGTTGGTGTCATTTTCGTTGTGACAACTGTTATCTTTTTGCAATTTGTCGATCGGTTTGACCGCCGAACGATCCTTACAGTAGGGGGAACAGGAATGGCACTTTCCTTCTTTGCACCAGCGGCATTAGGTGCACTCGGAGTCAGTGAAGGGATTTTAAACTGGGTCACATTGATTTCACTTTGCTGCTTTATTTTGTGCTATGCCTTCTCTTGGGCGCCGATCACTTGGATCATCATCGGCGAAATCTTTCCGCTCTCTGTCAGGGGCATTGGAGCAGGTATTTCATCTGCCTTTAACTGGACGGGGTCGTTAGCAGTCGGACTCGTTTTCCCCATCTTGGCTGATCAATTCAGCTTTGGGGTCATCTTCTCTTCATTTGGGGTTATCTGCTTAATCGGACTATTGTTCACCCGCTTTGTTTTAGTCGAAACAAAAGGAAGAAGCTTAGAGCAAATCGAAACCGATATGGCGGCACGTGTATAAAGAAAACCATCTATCCCACGTGGATAGATGGTTTTCTTACTCAAGCGTATTTTTAAGATCATCTGGCAGTAAATCAATTAATTGATCATAGGAAGACAAATCCAGAACTTCAAGCAGCGCATAATATTTCGCATAGATTTCACTCAGCTGATCAGGATGATTCGTTTCATATTGATTCAAATGCAATTGAGTGAGTTCAAGGGCAATGTCTAGCTTGTTACGTTCGATGGTTTGTGTCGGATTGATCATATGGTTCACCTCTTATTTCATGATGAGTGGAAAGGTCATGGCGCAGTTCCGCAGCTGACCTCATATTCTTTTTCTTCTACCTTTTTTGAATAGCAGACGGAAGGCGTCATCCCTGTTTCACTTTTCCAAGCATGCCAATACACATCATAAAGCTGGCCATCCTGAGGATCTACATGATTCTTTTTTTGCAAAATGGCAAAGTAGCTTTGATAAGGATAGCCTTCTTGATAAATAGCCTGCCGGATGGCTCCTTTTTCAGTCGCATTTGTAAAAATGATAGGTGACAGCAGTGGAAGAGTGATGATGACGAGTAATGTAATGAACAAAAAGAGCTTATGTTTTGTTTTCATCGATGTCCTTTCTTTACAGATATCATTTGTATGATATGTTAAATTTACCCTTTTGTAAAGAAAGAGAAAACTAGATGGATGGTGGATTTTTTAAAAATAGACAAGCATCTAGTCACGAAAGACGCCTCTTGCATACGATAGAGTGTAAGTGAAAGACAACTTGAAGGGGGTTTTAAGATGAGCCGGAATAGATTAGATGATTTTTTCTTTGGGCCTCGCAGAGGAAACCAAGGAGGAGATGAAACGGTTGTTTTCCCCACACGTCAAATTGTCAACACGACAACGAATGAACAAACCATCAGAAAAATTCATCCAACGCATATCACAAACGTCAATAAAAACATCAAGAGAATTGAAAACTACTATCCTGTCACGCAATCTACTCAAAACGAGTATATTGTGGAAGAATACGATTGCGGCAGGGATATCAAGAACCCTTGCTGCCGTCCGGTAAAACGCTGTAAGTGGTAATGTGATGTTGAGGAGGAATAGGGGCATCCTTTTATGGGATGCCTTTTTATTTTTATGAGTAAAATTTTGATCAAAAGTTATTTTTAAGATAAAATTGGAAGTATCAATCATTCTTTTGGAGACGGTTTTCTGAATATTCGATTGTTAACATCAGGTGATGCTCGAGAATATGCAGCCTTGAGATTAGAAGCACTCGATTAAACCCAGAGGGCTTTGCTATGAGCTATGAAGAAGAGAAAATAGATAGAAAGAACAAATACACGGCGCATTTTTCTTCGGCGCAATCTATGTAGACATTTGGCGCCTTTCATCAAGGTCAGCTGGCGGGCTCAGTGAAACCTTGCAGAAATGAAAGCACCGCGCAAATGTGACAGCCATGCATGTAACGGTTGCTGGCCGCGGACAAGGAATAGGCAAGGCCCTGATGACGAAAGCTCTGTCCTTCGCACGAGAAAGAAAGGACTCATAGTGGTGACAACCAATCTCCTGTACAGGTCCGTTGGATTTGAGTCGTATGCTGTAGAAGAAAAAGCTTTAAATATGAATGATACATATGCAGATGAGGAAAAAATGGTTTTATTCTTATCATCGTTTGGAGGAGATAAAAGTGAAACAACAGGCCATGTGCATCACATTAGCAGCAGGACCAAATAGTGAGTTAGAATCTTTTGCCCTGCGTGCAGCATTTGAGAACTTTGGTGCTAAAGTCGATATGCATTGGATAGGCAGACCCAATGATCTGATTGATGTGTTATCTGGGAGAAATAGAAGGGAGACGGACTACCTTCTTTTATCTTTTCACGGGGACGAAGGAGCGTTTCTCATGCCGGAGTTAGGGGAAGATGTATACGAAGATGGGGAGCCTAGAGGTGCAACTTTTGGAGCGGATGAAATCAAGCGGTATGCTTCCTTAAAAGGGGTTCACGTCATATCAACCGGCTGCACACTAGGTGAGAAAAAACTTGCAGAAGCCTTTTTAGAAGCAGGTGCATTGTCCTATACAGCCCCTGATGATTACATTGATGGAGATGCGGCATTTATCTTTGTACTGACAATGCTGTATGAGCTCATGAACAACACGAAGACGGTTAGAGCGGCTTTTGATCGAGCGAGCTCTATTGATGAAGAAACGAAATTATTTCAACTATATATGCAAAAATAATCAAAGGGCTGAGAGATCAAGCCCTTTTTTTCATCCTTTCTTAATTGTGACGAAAATGTGACAATTGTGTTTTTGGCAAACTAAAAAGGAGTGACGCAAAGTCTATCCTACAAACACACGTCATCCAGGCATGGCGGCATCACGAGAGGAGAATCATTGTGTCAATTAAAGGGAAGGTCAGTCTCGTCCTATGCGGACTTGCGATCGTCATCGGTATCGCTGCGTTTTATCATAACCAGCAGGCAAGCGGGACAGAGAAGAAGAAAATAGAACCAGATGCGAGCTATAAAGAAGTTGAAATTGTCACCCTCGTGAATGACGGGAGATACATGCGATATGCTGTCAACTATCCAGTGTTTCATCAAAAAAAGCTAGATCAAGAGATGAAAAGATTTGCAGAAACAGTGCTGGACAGGTTCAAAACATCATTTAGCGAAGCAAGTGATGTCGATGAAGAGAATCGCTACGAATTAAACATAGATTACGAGATCACTCATTATGCCAAGCAAACCGTTGCGGTCAAATTCAATACATTTGAATTGAAAGGCGGAGTAAAAGGTGCACATCAAACGAAGATGTTCAACTTTGATTTCAAGAAACAGCAATTTTTATCGATAGATGATCTATTTTTATCAAAAAAAGAAAGTCTGCAAAAACTGTCTCATATGACATTTGAGGAGTTAAAAAAAGATCGCTCTCTTGCTGAAAATCAGCATTTGCTCAAACAAGGAACGTCTCCAGCGGCGAAGCATTATCAGCATTTTGCTATCAAGGATCATTATATCGAATTCTACTTTCCAGCTGGACAAATTGCATCAGATAAGCAAGGCCCTCAAGTGTTAGCGATTAAGAAAACACTTCTTAAAGGAATGTTAAAGCCTGAATACATCAATAAAGAAAAGAACAAAAATGAGAAAAAAGAGCCGATTCCAAAAAGAAAGATCGTGAAACTGCCAAAACAGTCAACATTCAATCCAAGCCAAAAAGCCATTGCACTCACATTTGATGATGGGCCAAATCCATCAACGACCTCAAAAATTTTAACAGCCTTAAAAGAAAACAAAGGACATGCGACATTTTTTGTATTAGGGAGCAGGGTGCAGTATTATCCAGATATGCTGAATGAAATCCGAAAGGGTGGAAATGAAATCGGAAATCATTCCTATAACCACCCTTTACTCACAAGACTGCCATTAAAACAAGCCATCAAACAAGTAGAAGAGACGCAGCAAATCATTGAAAAAGCAGGCGGGTTCACACCGACTCACTTTAGACCGCCATATGGTGGAACAAATCAGCAAATCAACGAGGCTGTTCACATGAAAGTCACCCTTTGGGATGTAGATCCTGAAGACTGGAAATATCGAAACAGTCAGTACGTCGCCAACTACATTCTAGCGCATGCGTCTAGCGGAGAAACCGTCTTAATGCACGACATCTATGACACCTCAGCAAACGCAGCTGTCACGATTATCAAAGAATTGACCAAACAAGGGTATCAATTATTGACAGTGTCGGAGCTTGAAGAGTGGAAGGAAGAGCGTGCGAAGAAAGGTGAATTGAATATGTAATGATGATGCGAATCTTAGGATTCGCATCTTTTTTTAAAGTGAATCATGAAAATAAAGGGAAAATATGTTAAAGTGAGTGTGGGAGGGCTTCATATGGTATTGATGAGGTTGATCAGCCTATATATGCTGACAGCGTTTGGTTTGGCTTTTATCGTAAACTATGTACCTGGTTTGATGCTGCCCATTTATATTCTTGCGATGATTGGGCTCTTTTTCTGCTCGGTCATATTTCGTTCCATTATATTCAGCGAATCAGATACATGTTGTTTGATGAGAAGCCGTTGAAAGGAAAAGACCCAAAGTCATAAAGTTGTACCTCCTGTTTCCATCATAATCACGCAATGACCCATTCAAATCTAAAAACAAACCTCCTACTAAGATAAAGGAGGTTTATTTATTTTCTTGGTTTTTGATGATCTAACAGTTGGATGCTTTTTTCGTTCGCCTTTTTGATTTGTCTCAAAAGAGAAACGATATTTCACGTAAATCCTATTAGGACAATAAGTGAAATGATGATGATCCATATGCTAAGGCCTCCAATAGGCTGACTAATTCTTTTTTGCTGCCGCTTTCGTATCAAGGTTACAGTATAATGAGAATGTATTGAAATGAACAGTTCGTTCCATAAATTCGACAATTGATGTGAATGGTGAATAATTGAGGGGGATTCATTTGAAACGAGTAGACGTGGTTTCAGCTATTATTTATGACGTGAAAGAAAATATATTAATGGTCAAGAATGTAAAGGGATATTGGGAACTTCCAGGCGGTGCTGTGGAAAAAGGTGAACACTTGCAGCAGGCTGTCATCCGTGAAGTGAGAGAAGAGACAGGGTATGTAGTAAAAATAAATGAACTTCATTCGATTCGAGAAGCATTCTTTCAAGATAAAATGCATCATGCACTCATCGTGACCTTCTTTGCTGAAATCATCGGCGGGCAGATGAACATTCTAGATCCGGATCATGATATTGAAGAAGTAAAATGGGTAAGCGCTCAAGCTGCTCAAAAGCTAAATCCAAAGCTATTCAGCATGCTAAAATTAAAACAACAAACGCATGCATTTTATGAATTTGAAGGAAATAGAACAATTGGTTAAGTTGTTGGTGAATAGGTACGAAGGAAAGATTTTATGAGGAGCGCCAGTAGAAAATCCGGGAGAAGAATTCCGGGAGAAGAATTAATGAAAAGTATATTCTTTCAAAAGGGTGAAGATTATTGGAAACAAGGGAATGGCGAATCTTCTATTGAGATTGAAGAAGAAGGGGAATATGAAAGTCTTGTTTTCTTTTACAATGAACCTTATGGTTTTTTTATATTGAGATATCCAGATTTTTTGGTCCCTTTTAAAAAGGTTGAAAATATAGAAACAATTGAGTATTTTGTGGCAGGAGCGCCATTGTATGTGCCATCGTGCAGCTATGTAAATCGAGATGAAGCCCATCAAATCGTTCAACATTTTCTAAAGACAAAAACGATGCCTGATTTTGTTGAATGGGTAGAGTTGAGGAATATTGATTTTCAGCATATCTGTAAATAGACTTTTTTGAGACGAAGCGTATTAAGGAGAGAGAAAAGAATGCTTAATTTAGACGATACCATGCATTTACATGTAGGGTATTATAAAAACGGTTTTGATTATGAAGGGGTGTTTTATAAGAGTTTAGAATCAGAAAGATGGCTATTATTTTTTGATCATAAAAGTTACGGAATAATGCTTTTAAAGCGCTATGAAAAATACGATGATTTAGGGCTATTGATAGGGGAGTATCCTATTGAAGATGACCAAATTGAGGATGAAGGTCATAAACTATTCGAGCGTTTTTTAAAAGAAAACAGCATAGTGAAATAAATGGAGAATGTAAACATTACTTAGCCTTGGTGATGTTTTTTATTTAGAGTGAAATTTAATGTTTGCTTCTTTTTATTAATAGATTCTTTCTCTTATCAAATATGAAACAAAGGATGGTGACGAATGTGGGGGGAAGATCGTAATGACAAAATAAAAACAGACCAAACAAGGTCTGTTTTTAACTAGAAGTTGGAAAAAGTTATTTTGAAATCTGTCATCACTTCCTCTTCTCCCGCTTCCGTTTCTCCTTCTCCGCCCGGTAAAACTCATGAAACATCTTCATCAGCGCGCGCTTCTCAATCCGGGACACATAGCTCCGCGATATCCCAAGCTCTTTCGCTATTTCCCGCTGCGTTTTTTCTTTCTTTAAATCAAGGCCGAATCGGCCGACGATGACTTCTTTTTCCCGGCCGTCGAGAATGTCGATATACTCCTTTACTTTTTCAAGCTCCATGTTGAGCTGAATGGTATCAATCACATCTTCATTTTCAGATTTTAAGACATCAATTAATGAAATTTCGTTACCTTCTTTATCCTGACCGATGGGGTCATGCAGAGAGACATCTTTTTTTGTTTTTTTGAGTGCGCGTAAATGCATGAGGATTTCATTATTAATGTCAAGAGGGGGGTGCTTTTATATATGAAGTTTAATCAAAAAACATACGTTCTGTTTTATTTAGAAAAAGAAAGGCCCGAAGAGGGCCTTCAGAATTATTTTGTTTTAAAGAATAGTTTACCTCCAGCATATATACTTTTATAAGCTATCAAAAAGTCATCTCCTTTTTTTACTTGGTTTACTATATAACCTTCAAGAGAGCCACCATTATAAACTTCTCCCTCAAAGTCCTTTGGAGCAACAAAATCTAATTCCTGTGTATAAGGAGATCCATCACTCTTAAAAAAATCGAAGTTCAGAGTTGGGGAAAATAAAAGTGGTTCGTCATCTGTCTCAAAATTTGTAATCTTCACTTTGACCTTAACAAGTGCCCATTCAAAACCCTTTTTCGGTTGAGCAACAGAGCTATTCCTGTTATATAAAACATCAAATGCTTTATCTCCTCGAATAACCTCTTCTACATTCATCTTTAATTCAGCAGAATATTCATTACCCGATGTAGTAATGTAATCGTCGAAATAAATTACATCTTTTAAAGGTACAGGAGCTGTTCGTGTTCCATCAGCTTCTTTCTTATTTTCCTGTTTTGAAGACGATTCTTGAGCATTGGTCTCTTGTTTGCCCTTTTCTTCTTCTTTGGTGTTAGAGCTTTGTGTATTACAAGCTGATAAAGCTACTGATAATAAAAGAACTACAAATAAAGATAATTTTCTTTTCAAGTTTCTTTCTCCTTTTCTTCTTTTTAATTTTTGTTATTTATTGAATCGGTTGGAATGGGACTGATACATCATCCTATATACATAATTTAGAAACACAGACAATATTATAAAGGAAAAAAGTTTTAATTGTTGATTTTCGACAAAAGTAGACAAAATAATTATGACATATAGCATGGGTTTAAAGTCACGAATCGTTCGGTGGCGAATTCGTATGTAACATTGAAAAGTGCTGCTATCTCATTTGCGAAATTATTATAAGGCTGAATTGCTTTTATTTTTCTAAGCATAAAAGTTGGAATACAAAACTTATATGCAAAACGCTTCGCCTGCATTTCCTGCAGCTCTCTAAACAGTGGGGGCATAATCAGTTGATTTCCTTCATGTCTAAGCGCATGACAAAGTTCATGACCAAAATCTTGCCACTGTTCTTGAGGACTGAGGCGATTATCGATGATAATAGTTCCAGCATAGTACCGGCTGCTGATGTTGAAAAATTCGACTTTTAAATTGGAGCGGTAGGCGATGTCTAATAGATCAAGTTCGGATGGATTTGTTATGTTGATTTGATGATAGAATGCTTCGATCCAGTCATCTAAGTGTGTTGTGTTTTTTGGTAAAATACGTTCCAACTAAAGCAACTCCTTTAAAACAAGAACATTCGTTCTATTTATGGGTAAAAAATAAATACTCTTAATGAGCATTTATTTTAAATCAACTGTTAATTCTTTTTTTTCGGCAACATTATTTAAATGTTCGTCGAATGGTGAATCTAATACAAGTCTGATACTCTTAATTTTGGAAACATCAGATTCAAAAGGAACAGCAACTTGATATTCTCTTTTCGCATTTCCAAAAAGTTTCATATCATACTGCTCAATGTCTGTATAAAGATTATTACTGCTCATCTTAATCTGTTCTTTTGTATTTAAAATAATATGACTAATACCAGAGAAATTGATGGTCTCTTTATCTGTATTTTCTACAGAAAATTTTATATCAATAAAATGAAAAGGGTTTGTTAATTGAATATCCGTTAAACTTTGATAGTCGCTTAGACGGTCATCAGGAATATTTGACAACTTCATTATGTTGACATGTTCAAAATTTATCTTGAGCGGGCCCATTTTCTGTGCTTCAATTTTTTCTTGGCTTTTTAAGTAATTAAATAATTCTCCTGTTTCGTCATCTTTGTAACTGTCACTTGTCTGTTCTTCTTTAGTTTCTTTTTCCTTTTTGTCTGAAACATTTTCTTGTGGTTTTGCCGAAGATTCATCAGTTGTTTTAGTTGAATTACATCCAACTAAAAGTACAAATAATGATAAGCAAATTGAGAATAAGAATCTTTTCCCCATAGCTTCCCCCTATTTTTCTTTCTGATAACTTGTATATCTCTTCAAATTCATCAAATAATTCATTCTGCATAAAAAGGTTTATATACAAGTATGTGATTATTTTTTGCTCTTAATAAATTCCCAAAACTGTATTAATTCCTCAATCTTATCATCGGGTGCATCTTTCAAATCTTTAAAGAAAAGTTCTGTTTTTGGATCTAAAAGCTCTTTCCACATATCTTCATTTGAGCTATCGAATTCTTTTCCGGTTAATAAAAAATCAAGAGATACATTAAAAATATCAGTTATTTTAATAAGCGTTTCATAGTCAGGGCGGCGTTTATTTATCTCATAATGAGCATATGTTCCTCGTGAAATGCCAATTTTTTTTGCAATTTGTTCTTGAGTCAGATTATGTTTTTCCCTCAGGGATCTAAGTCTATCACCCAACATAGTTATTCCTACTTTCAAATTAAAGGTTGAGTACATTATATCGTAGCAAAAAGCTACAAAGAAAAAATGTAGCAAAAAAGCGCAAAGGGCATTGACTGTATCAAAATGCTACTGTATTATGTGATTAATAGTAGCGTAACGCTACAAAAGGAGGTGTTAGTTTGCAGAAGAGAAAATGGCTCTCTAAAAAACGTAAAGAAATTGGTAAAACACAAGAAGAAATTGCAACAGCTGCAGGTATAAAAAGAGCTTATTACTCTCAAATTGAGCTAGGTTCTAGAAGTCCTAGTGTCGGTGTAGCGAAAAGGATCAGTAAAATTATAGGTTGTGATTGGACATATTTTTTTACAGTCGATTGTAGCGAAAGAGTACAAAAGTGAAGAGAGGTATATCAAATTGAAAATAACCGTCACAAAAGGCCCTCTATTTCATCAAGCAGAAGCCAGGGCTTACAAGTACCTAAGCGGCATCTTAATTAAACGAATGAAAGAGCATCAAGAAAAAATTGAAAGAGATAAGCAAGAATTGGTCGCTTCTTCATCATGATACCCATTTAAAAATTTTCTAGCTGTTCTAACTTGGAAAAAGTTCTTAACCAGAACAGAACAAAGGGGGTGAGGAAGTTGAGGTTGGGGGTAGTGCTCCGACAAGCAAGGAAAAGAGCTGGGATGTCTCAAGAGAAGTTGGCTGAATTGTTAAGTCGCTCAAGGAGCTGCATATCAAAATTTGAGAACGATCAAAAGATGCTTGATGTTCCTACATATGTACGGTGGATGGAGGCGACAAATGCAAAAGAAGCCATGATCGCAACCTTATGTGGTGTCGATCCACTTGCGGTCACGCAGCAAATTACAGCCATTATGGCTTTGTTTGGAGGATGAAGATGAGAAAAGCGATTTTCAAGAGTATTGATCACGAAGGGATAACAGCTGAAATGATCTGTATTGAACAACTACAAAAAAGATTAATGAAAGCATTAGAGAGTGCTGATACAAATACAGCATTGGCAGCTCACAAAGATATTGCTAAATCATTAAACCAAATTCAGCGTTACGAAAGCCAAGCTAAAGTTCATTTATTAAAACAGGCTGCGAGTATTACAAAAATCAAATATCCAAAATCACTAAAAAATAGATTGAGAGGATTGATCTAGGTGAAGTATTTGTTCACAGCAAGTCGCTTAATGAAGGCGAAAGATATCGTAAAAGAATGTCAGATGCGTCATACAGAGGAAGGACTCATTTTATTAGCCGCTGTGGAATTACAGATCAGAACGGAAATAGAAAACAGAAAAAAGCAGCAAGCTCCGACACTTACTGCTTAAATCATTTCAAACCATGAATAACAAAATGATCGATCTCATTATAGCGTTATTTAGAGATCACGACAAGGCTTATTCTTGTCGTCCGGCTTGCGGATGGGACAGTGTACACCTACCCCCTCAAATCATGCTCCATCTGCGGTCGGACGATGCGAATAAGCATCAAATAATGTGTTAGGGAGGAAAGAAGTCTTGAGAAATAAACCAGTTATTAAACCTTTCAGTGAGAGACAGTCTGATCAGTTCTATCTATCACAAGTGAATGGATCAATTGTGATGACTAACAAAGGTAAGCCAATGTTCCAATTTCCTGATAAACAAGCCTTTGAGAAATTTCAACAACTAAAGGCAGATGCAATCCGCTCAAAATTAGAGATTTCTTGATGCTTACACCAAACAGAAGAGGAGGGAAGAAGATGAATATTGAGCATCCGATCATCACAGAGATTAATAGATATGGCTATCCAAAAGATGTGGTGAGGCAAGAGGAACACTTTGGAATTGATTTTTATGGGTCAGAAATTTTGCTAGAAGATGACTATGTTGAGGATAAAAATTCAGGTGAACTGATCTTGCGAGAAAATCTAGAACGATATCTTGCAGAGGAGCTTGATTTTGAATTTAAAACAGCAAAATAAAAGAGTTCACTCCCAACAAGTGAACTCTCATCTAAATAACCAGACACAGAATAAGGTGTCAACCACTATTATAAGCAGGTTGGCACCTAAATTCAATGGGGGGTTCTTATATGAATGGATTGTCAAATGTTGATTACTCAAACTATATGGCAGCTTCACAGCAATCAGCAGGAACTTCAGTAACAACCGAAGCTATGGTTAGTCGGCAGGCACAGGAAGTACAAGCAGCTATGGTCATCGCAAAGAAGTTTCCAAGAGACGTTTATGCTGCTTTTGAACGAATCAAGAAAGCATGTGAGCGTAGGCTATTAGCTGAGAATGCTGTCTACGAATATCCACGAGGTGGCACAAAGGTATCAGGTCCTTCTATTCGTCTGGCTGAAGCTCTGGCACAGAATTGGGGGAACATTGATTACGGAATCATGGAACTTGAACAAAAAGCAGGAGAATCTTCTGTAATGGCTTATGCATGGGATCTTGAAACCAATACTCGTCAGACCAAAATATTTACGGTAAAGCATGAACGAAAAGCAAAAGGAGCCATTACAAAGCTCAACGATCCAAGAGATATCTATGAACTGGTTGCAAACCAAGGGGCACGTCGAGTTCGTGCGTGCATTCTCGGAGTGATACCAGGAGACATTGTTGATGCCGCAGTTGATATGTGTCAAAGAACGCTGATTAGTGGTCATAAAGAGCCTTTAGAAGACCGTTTAAGAAAAGCATTAACAACATTTAAAACTGATTTTGGTGTTACGAAGGAAATGGTCGAGGAATATGTCGGTAGCAAATTAGATGCCTTTACTGAGCAAGATTATCTCAAAATAGGACGTATCTACACTTCACTTCGAGATGGAATGGCAAAAAAAGAGGATTATTTCAACGTCAAAACTTCAGGTGCTACTAATGCTACAAAATCCAAAATTGAAGAAGAATTTCTAAAGCAGCAGGAACAAAAAGAAAGTGATGCAAAGGCTGGTGAGCCAGCAGATGATGATTCCGACAATCAACAAGGAGAATTACTATTCTAACGAAATCGACCAAGTTTATATGTCAAATTCTCAATATAAGAGTTTCTTAGAGTGTGAGGCGGCTACAATGGCAAAACTCAACGGTGAATGGCAGCCGCCGTCCTCTGAGGCTCTGCTCTTTGGTCAATATGTTCATGCTTGGCTTGAAGGAGAGCAGGCCTTTGATGAATTTAAGATGAACACACCTGCTCTATTTACACAAAAGGGCCAGCTTTATAAACAATATCAATTGGCTGATCTCATGATTGAAGCTATACAGAATGACGACTTGTGCATGTTTGTTCTTCAAGGAGATAAAGAAGTGATTATCACAGGTGAACTGTTCGGAGTGCCCTGGAAAGGAAAACTCGATGTGTACAACCCAGCAGGTGGGCGCTTTGCTGATCTTAAAACAACTCGCTCTCTTAGGGAAAGGATATGGGATCAAGAGCTTGGCTATTGTTCATTTGTAGAAGCCTATGGATATATCGCTCAAATGGCTCTCTATGCGGAATTAGAAAGACAGGAAACAGGACGTAGTGATTGGTTAGAGCCTTTGATTGTGGCCATATCAAAAGAAGATCCACCAGATAAAGCAGTTATCAATATTGATGAGTCAAGAATGGAAATTGAGTTAGAAGATATAGAAAAAAACATGGAGCGGATCGTTCAGGTTAAGCATGGCGGAGAAAGACCGAGAAGGTGTGAAAAGTGTAAGTATTGTCGTTCTACAAATCGTCTAAACCGCATCATCCATTTTTCTGAACTGGTGAACAGCTAATGAGGGAGAAGCTAATCATTAAAGTTCCTATTCCGTTTGTGTACCTGTCTTTATCTAAATCAAGTCGTAATCAAGCTGCGTTATTTAGAACGTATGTAAAGGGTTATATCCAAAGAAATGAGCCAGGTCTTACTTTTATTAGGATCAGTGGAATGTACGCTCTATGTGAGGTTAAAAGGCCTTAATTGACGGTGTTGGAGAGGAGGAAGTTATTTGTCTACTGGATGGGTAAAGCTGCACCGAAAAATATTAGAACACGAATTATGGAATGATGTGACTACTTTTAGACTGTTCACTTTATTAGTTATGAGAGCAAGTCATCAAGATGGCTTCAAAATGAATGGAGTTGTATTAAATAAGGGCCAGTACATAAGATCGTACTCAAAACTATGTGAGGACCTCGCTTATAAAGAAGGAAGAGGGCTAAAAAAACTGTCTAAAAGTACAATTATGCGTTCAATTAAGAAACTTGTTACGAACAACATCATTACTGTTAGCGAAACGGAACTAGGAACACTATTCACCATTGTTAAATACGAGTCATATCAAGAGTTTTCGAGTGATCACGAAACAGAACCAAGAACGGAAGAAGAACCTATTGCAGAACGAAGACGGAACGAAAGCGGTACGAAGTCGGAACTATATCAAGAATTAAAGAATTTAAGAATTAAAGAAGAAGAGGAAGAAGAAAAGAGAGCCTCAGTAGAAAATGATCTAACTCCTTTCCAGCAGATCAAAGAAAAGTACTTATCACGAAAAGGTGGGTTGATGTTAACGCCAAAAGATTCAGCTGCCATTGAAAGGATTCTCAAGGAGCGAATCCCACTTGAAAACATATTGGTGTGGATCGATGAGATATTCGATCAATATCAACCAAAGCATAGAGCAGACAGTATTAAATCTTTTGTATACCTGGAATCAGCGATTCTTGATCGGTGGCATGCACAGCAGCATCAACATCAGCCTCTTAAAAACAATGTTTCTGAATTTAAACCAAAGCAGCATAGGCAAAGTAATTTAGACGCACTGGCTCAATACGCAAAAGAAAATGGGATTAAATTTGGAGGAGGTTGATGGACATGAATCAAGAGCAAGCGATGTCTATCCTAACAAGGATTGCAGCTGCCTATCCAAGGTTTGAACTTACTACAGACGCGATCGGAAAAGAAAGAATTAAACTTTGGCTTGATCACCTAAAGGATCAACCCTATGAACAGGTTTTAAAAAAGATCGACCAGCACATTGCTGAAAAAAGATTCCCACCTGCTATAGCAGAAATCAAAATCAAACAACCAGAGCAAAATGAATTCTTAGCGAAACAGAAAGTGTGGGAACAAAATGCAAAATTTGCGAAACGTAGAAGCTGAACAGTTTTTATTAGGTTGTATCATCCTTGAAGGTGATCTGATTAAAGAAACAGCACTAGAACCCAGACATTTTGCTGAAGAACGGCATAAACGCATTTTCGAAGCGATGAGGGAAGTGGACAAGCTAGGTAAGCCTGTTGAATTGGCCAATATCGCTGCATCTATGGGAGACCTTTTAAATTCAATTGGAGGCTTTGAATACTTAACCAATCTTGCAAGTACTGTTCCCTCAAAACATGCTTTCGAGACCTATGAAACATTAATTTACGAGGCTTTTAGACTCAGAGATTTACAAAGTGCCGCTTTAGCTTTTGCTAATGCCCCATGCGATGAGGGGATCACTGAGCTTTATCAAAAGACCATTGAAGTGCAAGAAGTTGGAGTTAAAGCCACTCGGACAAAAATGGATGTTCTGACGGAGATATTCATGAGCATGGAAGAAGATCAAGGAGATCTTACAGGAGTCGACACTGGTCTTGCGGACCTGAATGCTATGACAGGTGGTTGGCAAAAAAGCGATTTGATTATCGTAGCTGCTCGTCCATCGATGGGAAAGACTGCTTTTGCTCTTAACCTAGGATGTAACAACGCGCTAAAGGGTGGAGTAACTGATATTTTCTCGCTCGAAATGTCAGATACACAGTTAACTCATCGAATGTTAAGCAGCCTTGGAAGAATTGAAGGCACGAAGTGGAGGAATCCAAAAAAGTACTTTAGCGATCAAGATTATGACAGAGCCAACAAAGCTATGGGTGAATACGAAAAATTAGATATCTACATCCATGATCAACCCACTCAAACAGTCGCAGATATCCGGTCCCAGATCCGAAAAACGAAAAAGGATCATCCTGATCAAGATCATTTAGTCATCATTGACTATTTGCAGCTTATTACCCCAATCGGTAAGTTTGAGAGCAAGAACTATGAGGTTGGAGCTATCACAAAAGAGCTGAAGAATATGGCGAGAAGCTTTAATGTCCCAATCATTTTACTGTCACAACTCTCACGTGGAGTTGAACAGCGGCAAGATAAACGTCCAATGATGTCTGATTTGCGTGATTCAGGAAGCATTGAACAAGACGCTGATATCGTTACGTTCCTCTATCGTGATGATTATTACAACAAAGATAGCGAACAGAAAAACATAGTTGAAATCATCTTTGCTAAACAGCGAAATGGTGAAGTTGGGACAATAACTGCTGCTTTTATGAAAGAGTACGGAAGGTTTGTAAACTTGTCGCGGCAAATGGAAGTCGCTTTATGATACGGAGGATGAACATGTCAAATATTAATAGCAAACAGCGTCGTGAGTACCTTTTAAGCGAATTAACTCGTATTGGATATTTAGCTAGTTTGGACAAGAACCCCAAAAATTTATCACTCTATGAACTCGAAATGCTCGTCATCTCTCTCAAGAGTCAACGTGGCAGCAGGGTGTTAACATATAACGCTAGGATGGAGGCATCTGAATGAAGATAGCATTTACCATCTACGGAGAACCGGTTGCACAGGGGCGTCCAAGAGCTACTCATATGAATGGAATGACAAGGTTATACGACCCCAAGAAGTCACGAGACTTTAAGCAATACGTGAAGTTGGCAGCAAGTGATCATCGTCCAGATCAGCTCCTTACAGGTCCACTTGAATTGAAAGTGAAAGTCTATAAATCCATATTAAAAAGCTTCAGCAAGAAAAAAGCAGTAGCAGCTGAAAGAGGTGAGCTGCGACCAGCTAAGAAGCCAGATGTTGATAACTACATCAAAGGGATAAAAGATGGCCTGAATAAAGTCATTTGGCACGATGATAGCCAGATAGTCGATCTACATGTAAGCAAATTCTATAGCAGCACACCAAGAATTGAAATCGAAGTCTCTACTCTCATACCACCTCAGCAAATCGGAGTAGTCTAAAGTGACACGCAAACGATCAAAACGGTGGTTCCTGCTTTATCGTAAAGAGGATGGACAACGCGTCTATCTCTATGAACCACTTAAAAAATATGAACTGCTCAGTCGGATCAGGAAAGGATGGAGGATTATCAGATGAAAAACAAATTCTTAGAAGGAGACTGGATCAAAGCATCAAGGAAAGGCAAAAGAGAAACACTTAACAAAGAAGGTTATGTACTTAAAGTATCTGAAGATGACATTTTAGTAAGGTTCCTTAGTGGAAACACCTTGGTTGTTCCAAAGTCTTGGGCTGAAAATTTGGATGAGGTTCTGACAGAAGTTGATCTGAGGGCTTTGATTGACCTGTCTTTAGATTTAAGGGACGAACACTTCTTTAGAATGTGTGTACGTGATTTGCAAGCTCTTCAGGGCAAATAAAAAGAACCGAAGCACAAGGCCCCAGTTCTATTGAATCTGCACAATTCATTATAACATGGGGAGTGCTGCAAAATGAACCGACCTATTGAACTTGAAAACATACACCAGCTTTCCGTTGGGGCCTTGATTGAACAAAACAAAATTAAAGTGGTTATACTTGATGGTTGGAAAGGTTCGGCATACTTATCGAACACGCCGAAATATGGAAAAACAAGTGTTCAGACAAAAGAGGGTAAATTTTCCATAGTCAACTTTGATTATGGTTATAAACTTCCCTGATATTGCATTTTTGGTTGACTTTTTTTATAATAAACGTAAATGTAGTTTATTTTTAAAAAGAGGCAGGGGATTTTGGGATGCGAAAATATGATTTGGGAGAAACAGAGTTTAAATCTAATTTAGTCAGGGCTTTTTCAGACCCTGTTAACACATCTCTCCAAGATTTGAAGGAATTTATGGGTTATAGAGCAACTTTTAATTCTAGAGGTATGAGCGCGTGGGATATAAGGTTTAATCGTATTCAAACCCTTGAAGATGAAAAAAGTGACATAAGGACTTTAATTTCAAATAGAAGGTTTTGGGAATTTGCAATGAGCTTAAAAAATCGTACTCTGTACATATACACTAAAGAGAGTAACCTAGAAAGAGTACGGAAGAATTTTGGGAAAAGTAAAATTCATTATTTCCATGCTTTTTTGTATAAAAATATTAAATTTGATGACCATTATCATGTTTCAGGGGAATGTGTACAAGGAACATTGTTTAATTCAGGTATTGAAGATTATAATGAAAAACGTAAATTCGAGGCTATAAAGATGTTGGGTGAAAATTATACGGAGATTGATCAAGTAATTTTCGTTACTTTAAAAGAAGAAAAAGGGAAAGCTGTGAAGGTAGATGCTAATTTGTTTTCATCTGATTTTAGATTAGTTTATAAAGAAGATTGGAGTGCCTTCATCAATCCTGCTTATGAAGAATCTAAGCTTAATGAACAAGTTAGTAACTCTAAAAACGGAACGGGTAATACTAATAAAACTATTCCTGTATTAAAACCAGAAATTCAAAAGAAAATTCAGGACAAGAAAAAGTTGCCTAATCTTAAAAGCACCAAGAAAAATCACAAAAAGGATAGTTGATACTTTCCTGTTAAAGTGGAGGGTATAATTAATGATAAATACTAAATTTAATGGAAATAGATTAAGGGAAGGAAGAATATATAGAGGATTAACTATTACTGATTTAGCGGATAAACTAGGTGTTAGTAAACAAATGATCTCAAAATATGAAAATGGAAAATCATCACCTCCTTTCGAGAGTGTACTTAAATTAATTGATGTATTAAAGTTCCCGAAAGATTATTTTTATCAAGAAGGTATTGATGTTAAGACTGGAAACACATATTTTAAATCACTACTATCCACTGGAAAAAAAGAGAGAGAAATGCAAAATGATCGCGTTAAATATCTCACTGTAATACGTCATTTTATGGAAGAATATATTGACTTTCCAGCTCTTAATTTGCCTAAATTCGACTATGACGTACCTTTAGATATAGAAGAAGTTGCAATGAAAGTGAGAGAGCATTGGGGACTAGGAAGTGAACCAATAAGGAATATGGTGGGGCTTCTAGAGGAAAATGGGTTTGTTGTTACATCAATTAATACGAGCACTAACAGTATTGATGCTTTTGGCAGTAATCAAATTATTGAAGATAAGGAATACTACACCATTGTATTAGGCAGTGATAAGAGATCATTTTATCGAAGACAGTTTACAGCTGCTCATGAATTGGCGCATAAAATTTTACACGATCCAGAATTGAACACCTACGAAATATCTAAAGAGGAGTTTAAGAAAATAGAGGAAGAAGCTAACGAATTTGCTTCTGCTTTCTTATTACCTAAGGATGCATTTTTTAAAGATGTTTCACTGCATCGAACTGACCTTAATTATTATAAACACTTAAAGAAAAAGTGGTGTGTTTCAATTAGTGCAATGATAGTAAGAGCTCATAGACTAGGTGTAATAACTCCTAATCAATATCAATATTTACAGCGCCAAATAAGCAGAAATAATTGGAGATTAAATGAACCTTTTGATGATACCAAGAATTTGGAAGAACCAGTTGCTATTAGGCAAGCGGTTGAACTTCTGATTGAAAATGATGTTTTAGATGGTAAAGAATTTCTGCAAAAGCTCTCTAAAGATTATCAGTTAAGTTTGCTTAGAGAAGAGGTTGAACTCCTTTTAGGTTTGGAAAAAGGATATCTAAAAACTGAAACTGAGAACGTACGTATAATTAGTATAGAAGCTCTAAAAAACAAAGCTTAAAGTCTTGAGAAGATACCCGGACACCAATCGGTTACAAATGTATTTGGTTGGTGTCTTTCATTTGCAATAGGAGGGTGTACATTGTTAGTTAAACAATTATCATTAATTTCAGAAGTTAATGAAAAAGAAGTGCGAAACACAGTCATCAAAGAACTGAAAACGTATAGATCACTAAAAATACAAGCGAAAAATAGGAGAGAGCAAAAGGAAAAGGGAGTCATTGGGTTATTCCCGCAGCTGCGGAAAAGCACCGAATATAATGAGCTGAAGGTCAAGCAGATGGATAGGGCGCTAATGCACTGCCTTGATCAAGATGAATACAGCATCATAGAAAAGAAATATTTGTCTCCGGAAAAAATAAAGGATCTTGAAATCATGATTGAACTGGGTATAAAAAGAGATAAGTTTTATCAGGTGAAAAGACAAGCTATTAACAATATCGCAACAGCACTCGGAATAATCTGAGCGCTGTTTTTTTATGTTTAATTTTTTCTTTAAACGATTTGAACTGCATTCTGTTTTGATTTCCATATATGTCTTACAAAGATCAATTGCATGGCTATGTACAAATTTCTCTGAGATAGAAATATTGACATAAAGAGACGGATGTTATATTTTATTTGCATGCGCAAACAAATAATAGAGAGTGAGGTATACTTATAATGGCAACTATTTCTACACCGTTTAGCATTAAAAATCTTGAGCTTAAAAACAGGATTGTAATGGCACCAATGTGCCAATACTCCGTCGAGAAAGGAGACGGTATTCCTAACGAGTGGCATTTTGTCCACTATGTTTCACGAGCTATTGGTGGTACCGGATTAATCATTATGGAAATGACAAGTGTTACTCCGGAAGGTAGGATCACAAATGGCGACTTAGGGTTATGGTCTGATGATTCAGTACCTGCATATAAACGAATCATTAACGAAATTCACAAACATGGAGCAAAGGCAGCTATACAAATTGCTCATGCTGGTCGAAAAGCAGAAGATGCTGAACAGCCTGTTGGCCCATCAGATATACCTGTAGAAGTATTACCTGACGAGACAAAGAATGGTAGTCTCAAGCCACCTAGAGCTTTGGAGACTGACGAAATCCAGACTATAATTATGCAATTCAAAGATGCTGCAAGTCGAGCAGTTAAAGCTGGATTTGATACTATAGAATTGCATGGAGCTCATGGTTATTTGTTACATCAATTTATGTCTCCTGCCATAAATAACAGACAGGACGCTTACGGTAAGGACCTTGCTCTATTTGGAGAAGAAGTTGTCAAAGCTGTTCGGTCAGTAATACCAGAAGATATGCCTCTTATCATGAGAATGTCTGCGATTGAATATATTGATGGTGGTTATGAAATAGATCATGCAATAAAGATGGCCAAACGTTTTAGAAATGCTGGGGTAGATATGTTCCACGTATCAAGTGGAGGAGAAGGTATTCCTGGAAAGAAAAAGCCCGGCAACCACCCTGCATACCAGGTTCCTTTTGCTAGCGCATTTAAAGAAGCTTTGAAAACCCCGGTTATAGCTGTTGGCAAATTGAGTACTCCTCAAGTCGCAGAGGCGACATTAGCAAATGGAGATGCTGATCTTGTAGCAATCGCCAGAGGTATGTTAAACGATCCTTATTGGGGATTACATGCTATAAAAGCTATCACGCATAAGGTCACACCTCCAGTACAGTATAGTAGAGGTATACGATAGTTTCTGTTTTTATTTTTGATAACGCAACATATTAAAACAACCAATCCAAACTGGATTGGTTGTTTTTCTTATAATTCTTATCTCTTTGGAGGAGTAAATCTTTTTGCATTACTATTTTTCGGATAATCTATCCCATTAGGATAAGTTATAAGCTCAATTACCATTCCCCACGGGGTTGTACCATAGGCAAATTGATTCGCCTCGTCATTTCCCTCTATCTCATTAAGAATTTTTGTAGGTTGGGTATTTAATTGACCACCAGCGGTTCAAACTTTGTAACAGCTTCCTTCATATTATCTACATAAACAGCAAAATGCTGAATACCCAAATCATCTGGATTACTCGGTTTTCTTTGTTCTATACCTTGATATTGGAATAGCTCCATACTAATACTTTCTCCTATAGACACTACTCTCATGTGAACAACTTCTGAACCTTTTTTCAATCCAAGAATTTTCTCGATTTCTTCACCGCCTATAGTTCCTTCCTCAGGCTTCTTAGAATCATAAGCTACTGTAGCGCCAAATGCTTTTTGTAGAAAATCAGTTGCTTCCTCCATATCTGGAACTGTAATACCGATGTGATCAATACCTCTAATGATGTTACTCATAGGGACACACTACCTTTCTAGTATATAAAATTTAAAATAATATATGATCTAATGAATATATACCTGGTCCGACAATTATTATGGCGATTGCAACAAAAATAATAAGCATGTTATATTCAGCACCATTATTTGTAATCCAATACCCGTTTCTTCCTGTTACCGTAATGATAGCTGCTACCATGGCAGCTATAATCAGAATGGATGCAAGTGGTGTTAAAAGACCCAAGGCTAATAGCAAACCTCCTCCAATTTCAGACAGTGCTGCAAAGAAAGCCATTAACTTAGGAGGCTTTAATCTCATATGGCCGAAACTCTCTACAGTCTTATTCCATACATTTATCCCAAACCAACCTATGGTTTTTTGTAATCCATGTCCAATGAAAGTAAGTCCTAATAGGATACGGATTAACAAAATAGCTATACTCAATACCGTCACCTCTTTCTGACTACTCTAACCTCAAACCAACTTCCTTTGTGGTATCAACACTATAAATAGTACTTTTAAGTTAATCTAAAGTAGAGAACGGTAACCAACCAGGTCGACTCTGCACGTATTCCCACATTGCATCTGGTAAAGTTAAATCATCCCAGTCATTAGTAATAATTTCTGTTTGGATCAACGACTCCTCTCCATTGCTTACTTTCTCTATCCAACAACTGGTATAGTTCTTATTAGATCCCCTCCCTTATTTGCTTGCGCAAACAATTTTGTAGCTATATATTATCCGTTCATGCATTTCTTAAACATGTTTTATGTTTGCAGCCCTTAATTCATTAAGTTATTCTAGAAAGTAAGATACTATAAATAGGAGTACACTATGAAAACTGAGAACTTAATTGAAACTTGGTTCAATTTTTCCAAATACTACAATAGAATTACAAACGCTATTGACTATACCTTAAAAGATCAATTTGGATTAGACATAAAAGAGTTTACTTTACTCTATACTCTTTCGGAAGCGGATCAAAAAAAACTACGATTACAGGAACTACATTCCAAAATTGATTTAAGCTTGAGTGCTTTGTCGAGAATGGTATCCAGACTTCAAAATTATAAAGACGGAGAACTTGTATCACGAATAACTTATCCGGGGGATAAAAGAAGTGCCTATATAGTCTTGTCAGAAACAGGAGAGGAATTACTTATATCCATGTTAAAGACTATTGATGAAGCATTACACAAATCTTTATTACCAAAAGATATATCAAATATAGTGGAATTGCTTAAATAAGGAAGGGGAATTATCCCCTTCCTTTTGTATTGTGCAATTTGAAAGCATTCATGATTTAGAAAGAAGAATGATAGTTACAATAAAGCCTACCGAAGAGCATTCAATTTAATGAATGCTCTTTTTTGTTTGGCGATAAAACACCGATAAATAGCCGACAAAAAGCTGACAAAACGGGGGATAAAAAGGGGACCTTTTTTCCTAAGTGAATCATCGTATGATAGAGACAAGCAAAACGAACGTGAATATTTTGTCCAGAAGGAAGAACCTGCGGACGCTGATCATTGAGCACTTTAAGTGCCTTGATTGGTGTCCGCTTTTTTATTGGGAGACGCGTCTTTCCCTTATCAATGGCGTATCTGGATACGGAACAAAGGTGTTGAGGAATGTGGCCATACGAGAGGGACATTCTGAGCCTGGATAGCAGCTGGTCTGCGGCAGCCGTATCGAGGACAGTTTTTCATTTTACTTGATGATTGACTGTACTTGGCATCCTCTCGGAGTGTAGTCATCATTGCAAAATCTATTTAAGCGAATAGCGTAAGGTGGTGCTTATTCGGCAAGGAGAGTATGAACATGAAGATCAGGGATTCTGTTTCTAAAGAGACATTAAAGCAATTTAAAAGCATTGCTCCTGGTTCTAATCGAAAGAAGAGCGATGCTGATCCGATAACGACGCGCGATTGGGAAGAAATAATGGGGACGAGACGCGAAACGTATCAAAGACAAAGCGGCCGTATCCGAAGAAAACGATAAATTTTGGGAACAGTCGTCTTTTGGGTGTATGGCTGCAGGTGCTTTGGCGAGGGATAGGAGCGCAAAAATATAAAGAGGGAGATGATGAGCATGGCATCAAAATTTGGTGTATCTGCTAATCCAAAAAAAGCAAATCATACTTTAGGAAAGGACAAGGTTGTGATTGTTGCGATTCAGAATCACAATGATTACATTTGTGGGCCAAACCTTATTCCTCAACGAAAAGTAGAAGGGAAATGGGTAACAATCAAAACGAATTCACCTAACCTGTTGAACCCAGCAGAGAAACAGTACGATGAATTCAGCATCAAGGAATCACTTGATAACAAGAAAGGTACTTATCGATTTAGAGTTGATGTAGAACGTTATGACAAGCAAGGCAACCACGTTGAAACTGTTGGAACGTTCTACACTAGCGAATTTTACGTTAAATAAAACCATTTCACTGAACACCTGAAAATTTCCAAATCACCTCCGATATAAGTTTAGGAGGTGATTCTTATGAATGAAATTAACGAAACTAACGAATTTACATCATTTGGTCAGATTAGAGACGTGCCAATGTATTTGCTGCGCTTTGGGAAGAATATGCATAAAGCAAATTTTGCTGAACAAACAGCATTTAAAGAAAAAATCAAAAAGCATCATGATAGTAAAAAAATTAAAATGCTTTTGGACAGGCTTGAAGAAGGGATCGATAATCATAAAGCTTCAAGTCATTTTACTACTGCTTTCTTTACGATTTTGGCTGTAATATTAGGTAGTACAATAAATTATGGTCTTAGTTTGGCAGACGTTGAAGGAGCAGCGCCATTGATTATATTAATGACCTTTTATACTGCTATTATAATCTGGGGTTATCAATCTATAACTCATTCACGAATGCTAAAAAAAGCGAGCAGATATAAAACATTGCTACAAGAGTGCATAGATGAAATGTCTCAAAAGAAAAGCAAAAGACGTTTCTTAAAATTAACAAACAAGTATCGGACACCTTAGGAGATAAGGTGTTTTTTTGCGTAAAACTGCACATTATTTTGTTTGAGAGCGGCTTCTATTGCGGAGGTTGCTTTTCGTTCAACAAATTTCGCATATTATTTCATTACCATTTTCTTTCACCGATAATAAGGTGGGAGGCGATTAAGTTGAATTTTGAATCGAAATATTTAGTAAGATGGGGATTACCAGGATGGGTATTTATGATATTTATAACCCTGTTTTACTTGATAAACGAACCAGAATACATACCACATATTTTAAAGTATAAAGGGTTCTCGCTTGTAGGATTTACAGCACTGGCTGCAGCACTAGGAATAATTTTAGGACATATCATTCATCAGATTAGCTTGTTTTTGTGGTTTGTAGTTCCTGAATACAGAAAAAGAAAATGGCTAATTTACTTTGATAGAGAGTTTAAGATAGACAAGCGAATTGTTGAAGAGGAAAAAATCGGTAAGGAAATCAAAAACATATACAGTTATCGTTTGGGACAACTGCATGCAAGAAGGGGATTGCTTACTAGTTTAATGCTGTCATTTGTAACTATAATAATACTCTGTTGGACAGATCTAAATTTACTCAGTGTAAAAACAATAATACTTGAAATATGTAACGGTGCTCTAATAATGATTATGCTAATAAATTATCACTATTTTGATAGGAATCTAGAATATTTTATGAATAGAGTAAATATGTTTGAAAAACAAAGTAATTCAAGTGATGACTCATGACAATCTAATAATAAAAGGCATCACTATTTAGGTGTCTTTTTGTATTTTCTGTAAATAGTTCCCGGTGAATCTCGAAATAGACAATCGGCTTTAAAAGGAGACCTCTGATTGTAGGCCCGGTTTATAAAGAATATATCCAAGCGCTTTCCCAAAAGAGAGGTCACTTTTTCGATCGACAAATTTTGCAAATAGTTCTATATGCTCATTTTTTGCCGATATAAAGGGGGGAGGTGATACTATGGGTTATAGATATGATATGAGGAACTATAGTCCTCAGCAGAAAGCAATTGTACGTCAAAGAGATGAAGAAGAAAAACTTCGTCGAGAAGAAGCTGAGCGACAAAAAGTCAAATGTGAGGAAAGCCCAAGAAACGGTGATTATGAGGGTGTCTATTTCAATAAAAACGGAAACTGTTTATTGGAATTAAGAGTATCTGGGACTGCTATTGTAAATGCTCCTTGTGGATTAAAGGATATTGACATAAAAAAATGGTTGTGTGAAACAGGGAGAGAATATCTTGATAAGGTTAAGAAATTTGAGATAGTTACTATTCTTTCTCATGACGTAGAAGATCAAAAGATTATTACAGAATGGGAATTCCTCCGCAGAGAGGATTTACCCGAAGAATTTGATTCATAAGAACTATTTAGAAGCGCTTTCCATTGGAGGGCGTTTTTTTGTTCCCTGTAAACTGCTTCCGGTGAATCTTTACATCAAGCATCGGCTTAAAGGTAGAGTGCGGCGGCAGTTTAGAGAAAATAAAAATCCCAAAACAAACACGAATCAGAAGGAGGTGGCAGGTGAATGTAAATGGCAGAAAAGCACATTCAGGCGCAGAAAGATTACGTCAAAGGTATGAAATACAAGGACCTTGCCGAGAAATACGGGGTGTCGATCAACACCATAAAATCATGGAAAAAGCGGCATGGTTGGGAAAGGAAAAAGGGTGCACCAAGAGAAAAAAGTGTGCACACAAAAAAGGGTGGTCAACCCGGTAATGTTAATGCGCTAGGTAATAGCGGGGGCGCAGCACCAATACGAAACCAAAACGCAAAGACGCATGGGTTTTACTCAAAGCACATGCCGGCTGAAGCGTTTGAGATCATGCAGGACATTCAGGAGTTTTCCCCCGTTGATTTGCTATGGGAGCAAATACAGATTCAGTTCACAGCGATTGTAAGAGCACAAAAAATCATGTTCGTTGAAAGCAAAGACGAAATGATCAAAGAGCTGAAAAAGAAAAAATCAGTCGTTTCAGATTCAACCGATATTGAGGAAGAAGAATACGAGTTTCAATTCGCTTGGGATCGACATGCTACTTTTTTGAATGCTCAATCTAGGGCGATGTCTGAGCTTAGGGGCTTAATAAAGCAGTTTGACAACATAGCCCATGAAACAGACGAAAGACGGCTTAAACTGGAACAGATGAGGCTTAATATTGATAGGACAAAAGCTGAAGTGGAACGGATTACAAATAATAAAGAAGATTCAACGTTTGAAATCATTATCAAGGATAAGGGGGGACATTGATGGAAAAAGAAGTGAACCCCCACTTTAGAAAATTTCTTTTTGACTGGGATCAGAAGTTTCAGTTCTTGGTGGGCGGTTACGGCTCATCCAAAAGCTATCATATTGCCCTGAAGCTAATTCTGAAGCTGTTAGATGAAAAGCGAACCGCTCTTGTGATTCGTGAAGTCTATGACACGCACAGAGATTCCACGTTTTCGCTTTTTGAAGAGATCGTGAATGATCTAGGACTCGATCATGTCATTCAGTGCCGGACATCTCCGCTCATGCTGAAATTCCATAGCGGCAGCCGGATCATTTTCAAAGGATTGGACAAGCCAGCCAAGTTGAAGTCGATCAACAACATCTCGATCATATGGATTGAAGAGTGTTCAGAGGTTAAATACGAGGGATTCAAGGAGTTACTTGGTCGTTTGCGTCACCCGACTTTGGATTTGCACATGATACTATCAACGAACCCTGTCGGGCAGGATAACTGGACATACCGTCACTTCTTTAAGGACGATCAGAACAACCGATTTATCCTGGATGACGAGACACTATACAAGGAACGTACTATCGCTATCAACGATACGTACTATCATCATTCTACAGCTGAAGATAACTTGTTCCTTCCGGTCAGTTACATTAAGCAGCTGGATGAACTAAAAGAATATGATCCCGACCTTTATCGAATTGCGAGGAAAGGTCATTTTGGCATAAACGGAATTCGTGTGCTGCCACAATTCGAGGTGCAGCCGCATGAAGATGTGATGCTGGCCATCTCAAATATAAATCGGCCTTTACTTAGAGCGGGCATGGACTTTGGTTTCGTAGAGTCATATAACGCATTGATTCGACTGGCTGTCGATCACGAGAAGAAATATCTATACATCTATTGGGAGTATTATCAAAAGGGCACAACCGATGATGAAACTGTACAAGAGCTCATCGAATTTGCCAAAACAAAAGAGCTGATCAAAGCGGATACAGCTGAACCGAAAACAATCGCATACTTCAGGAAGATGGGATACAACATGGTGGCTGCTCGTAAGTTTCAGGGATCACGCTTGCAGTACACAAAGAAGGTCAAACGGTTCAAGAAAATCATATGTTCCGATTCATGTAAAAACACGATCTATGAGCTTCAGCCGCTCACATATAAGACAGACAAGAACGGTAACATCATAGAAGACGAGTTTAAGATTGATCCTCATACCTTATCGGCCATCTGGTATGCGCTTGATGACTATGAGGTCACTGATCTGAAAGAGAAACCAAAAGAGCGGACACGCCCGAACAGAGAAAGGAGGTCACGCTGATGAAAACGGTCAGAGCAACAGTGATGAAAGCAAATGTGTCTGAAACCACTAAGCAGATTTATGAAGATGGATTTAATTACAAGATAGATGATGTGATTGAGCCACCATACAATATCAAAGAGCTCAAACAAATGGCCGAGTATTCTACCATTCTTCAACAATGCATCGATGCGTACAAAACGAATATTTTAGGATTTGGCTTGGGAGTTGAATACACGTTCGACTTCAACGCGGAGAATGCACCAGAGGGAAAGAAAGAGGCAGCTGAGAAAGAATGGACCCAACTTGAAGAGTTCGCCAGATATATGAACTATGATGAGTCAGCCGAAGTGGTTCTTGGTTATGTAATAGAAGACCGAGAGAAAACAGGTAATGGATTTGTGGAAGTGCTTCGAGAAGGTACAGGGAAACCTGCAGGTATTGAGTACCTGGATGCACAATACTTACGAGTTTGTAAGCTGAGCGATCCCGTTGACGTCGAATTCCGATACACAGAAAATGGCCAAGTGAAATCATTGAAGCGAAAGAAGAGATTCAGGAAGTATGTGCAGCAGGTCAACACTAAAAAAGTATTCTTCAAGGAGTACGGTGATCCAAGAACATTGAACGCTGCTACGGGAGAATACAGAGAAGACACCCCTTCTGATCTTGTAGCAAGCGAAGTCATCCACTTTAAGATTGGCAGCGGTACATATGGTGTTCCACGCTGGATTGGTAACATCGTCAATATGTATGGAGCGCGCAAAGCTGAAGAGCTGAACTATCTGTACTTTAAACAAGGGCGGCATGTGCCGGCTGCAATTACTGTAGAGAATGGAATGCTTTCTGAATCCTCGTATGAACAGCTGCAGGAATACATGAACGGCATCGAGGGCTCAGACAATGCACATAAATTCCTGTTACTAGAAGTGGAAGGGATTCCGAAGAAGGATGAGCTATCGAACGATGAAGAGCCGGCTAATGTGAAGGTGGATATAAAATCATTGGCCGAGATTCTCCAGGAGGATGCGTTGTTTCTTGAATACGACGAGAAGACGAGAAACAAGATACGTTCTTCTTTCCGTCTGCCGCCGATCTACACAGGCGAATCACAGGATTATAACAAGGCCACAGCTGACACCGCTCGAAAAACGACAGAAGAACAGGTATTCCAGCCGGAGAGAATGATCATCACTGGCAAGCTCAATACACTCTTTCTTCCTGATCTTGATCTCTGGCATGTGCGGCTCATATTAAATGGTCCTGATTTTCGTGATCCGCTCGAAATTGCAAAGGTTCTTACACCGTTTATTCAAGCAGGAGCGGTTTCACCGAATGACCTGCGTGATCTGGCTGGCCGTATTCTTGGTAAGACACTTGAAGAATGGCCAGAGGAAGAATATCACCGACCAATTGAGGCGAAGCCAAAGGCATCAACTAGCTTACTTGATACGGTTCTTCAAAAGTCTGCGGGTTCTCAGGAAGATCTGATCCATCTCTTAAAAGATGTTAGGGATGAACTAGAGGAGATCCGCAAATGAGCAAGATCGATCAGCTGATAAAAAACATCAATACCTTTGTACAAAAAGCGGAGGCAGATGAGGTCGAGGAACTCAAAGCGGCGGTGGCTGATTTCCCTGAACTGGAGGATATCCCTTCTTTGGTGGAGGATTATGAGAAAAGCATCGCTAGATTGTTCAGATTGCAACGTAGGATGTTTTTGAATGAACTGAATGGTTTTATATCCAAGAACGATTCGGAGACGTTAGAATCAATTCTAGCGTTCTTTCAAAATGACTTGTTTGCAGCTGATGAATTTGCGGAGCTGTTCGGAAAAGAAACGGCCATATTCTTGACTTTGACTGTCACGCAGCTGGCTGAGAAGATCATGCATTCCATCGATGCAGATATTCCATTCAAGGTTCTTTCTGAGAAAACTGAACAATGGATTGAATCATGGTCTCAGGAGTTGGCGCAGCTGATGCAGCTGAATACTCATGAGGCTATTGAACAAACCTTGAAAGATGGCATAAAAGAAGGCCGGTCTATCCAGGAGATTGAATTGGAGCTGAAGGACCTTCCTGAATTCAGTCGCAAACGTGCACGTGTAACAGCTGTAACTGAAGTGTTGACCGCTTCTTCTGTTGCTCAACATGAATCATATGTACAATCTCCAGCTGTGACGGCAAAACAATGGAAACACAGCGGCGGGAAAAAGAATCAGTCCAGAGAAAGTCATGTGCAGCTGGATGGCACGATCATTCCTTTGGATGAGGAATTCGAGATACCAGGCAGCGGAGAGCGTTGTGTGTTTCCGAGAGATACCACGCTTTCTCCCAAAGAGCGAGTAAATTGTCATTGTGCGGTTGGTCCTGTGGTTGATCCGGCCATTTTAGGGTTGTCAGCTGATGAAAAAGAAGAAATTCGAAGTCAGTCCTTGTAAAAGCTTTTTTCAAGAAAATTCTAGTATATAAATAATTCCTCAATGCAAATTAAGGTTGTATTCAACTTTAAGGAGGATTATTTATGAACAAACTTGAAATTTCTCTGTCTCAAACAACTCTTGATTCATTTATAAAAAGGAATCTAGAGAATTTCAAACAAGAGACTACTTTAAGTGATGTTATTATTGAGCAGTCAGGGGTTAAAGTAATTGGAAATGTGCATATCGAAAAAATAAAAATGAACAGTCTTAGTCTAAACGAGCCAAATCTTATTGATTTGAATAATGTTGAGGTTCAATTCAGATTGTTAAATATAGTAATTGAAGTTGACGTTGAAAGAATACATGGTGAGCTTAAAATAGGGGGATTAAGAGTATTTAGTTGGGATTTCTTTGGTGCAAACCCTGATATCAGGTTAACTATTGGGCTTGAAGACTTTGTTCAGCCTAATTTTTCTGCAAATATGAAATGCTTTGTGAATAATCGGGATATTATAGTGGGTTTAAATAATTTTGATCTTCATAGCTTAAATCTACCTAATGACATTGCATCTAGGATACAGAACAATGTTATTGATGAAATAAAGACTTACATTAAAGATAAAATTCCTGGAAAATGGGAAGACAAAATAATAGACATTATTGGCGATTTGGCGAAATATTTACCAATAAGAAACTTGGGTGATTGGATATTGCAGCAGATTTCAAATAGTAATGTCTTAGAAAAATTAATAGAAAAAGCAGTAACAGATCAAGTAAAAGATGAAGTTGTTTATTCTGTTCCTCCTGCAATCGAACTGGGATCAGGTAATAAAAAAGTGTCAATTGTTTTTGATGAAACTCAACCGTTCAATGTAGAAGTAAAGGAACAACAACTTATTTCAATAGTTAATTTTAAAGATCTTTAAATAGGAGCTTGAAAGGGGGTGAAAATATGCCACGGGAATTGATTAATGCAAAGATCACACACGTTTCATACGTAGACAAGGCTGCTAATCAAAAGCAGTTTTTTTTTATGAAATCAGAAAAAGAAAATGACTTTCAAAAAGAGATCAAGGTCATTGCCAAAGCAGATGATGCACAGCGTCTAGTGTACGGTATTGTCTACGAACCAAACGTAGCAGATGCACATGGGGATTACATGACACCAGAAGAGATCGAAAAAGCTGCTCATGGGTTCCTGAAGGATGCACGTGAGATCGACAAGCAGCATGATTTCCAAGGCGGTGTCGGGGAAGTCGTTGAATCGTACATTGCTCCATCTGACTTTGAAATGGGCGATGAGATTATCAAGAAAGGATCGTGGGTCCTTGTGACGAAGGCTTCCGATGAAATTTGGGAACAGATTCAAAAGGGTGAGATCACCGGATACTCAATGGCCGGAACAGCAGACATAGGAAAACAAGAAGATCACAAGCCAGCTTCTGATGAGAAGGGGCTTTTTTCTTTGCTCAAAAACTTCTTTTTATCAAAAGGAGAAGTAAAGAACCGATACGACAAAGGCCGCATGCGTCGTGAGTTTTGGGCGGCACAAGATGCACTGAATTCCGTTTTGTTTAAATGGGATTCCTACACCGATGAAGATTTGGAGACTGATCCTGAAAAGGTAAGGGCAGCACTGCAAGACTTTGTGGAAATTACACAAGAGATTTTGCTTACTGATGACTTGGCTGGGATCCAAACTGATCCACCTGAAGAAGTCGCAAAAGCTGGCCGAAAGTTTTCCGCTGCTAACTTAACTGAATTGAAAAATGCAAGAGCCGCTATCGACAATCTGTTGAGTCAAGCGGAAGAGAAGGAGGAGAACGAAGAAGTGAAAAAAGAAGATCTGCAAAAGATGCTAGAGGACACAATTGCACCGGTTGTAAAACGACTTGAAGACCTTGAAAAAGGAGAAGGCGAGCAACAACCTGATCCGCAAGAAAACCAAACGGATGAAGCTGTCGCAAAAGAAATGGCCGCAGCTGTAGAAAAAGCAATGGCTCCAGTTGTTGAAAGAGTCGAAGCCCTTGAAAAAGCACGTCCGGAAGGTAATGGCGTAGAGGATGCACAACAACAAGACTTGCAAAAATCTGAAACGGTATGGGACGGCTTGCTTTAAGCCGAGAAAAAGGAGGAACTAGAGTGAGAAATCAAGAGGTAATTAACAAAGCGGAAGTGACGCTTGCTACTTTAAAGACAGGCGGTCTCATGAATCCGACCCAATCAAGCACATTTATTCGTATGGTGCAAAATGCACCAACACTGCTACAAGATGCACGTGTCATTCCAATGGATAGTGATGCACAAAAAATTGAAAAAATCGGTTTTGGTCAGCGGATTCTTCGTCCTGGTCAAGAAGGTGTAGGTTTAACTAATGAACAAAAGACTGCGCCAACAACAAGCACTGTGGAGCTTAATGCAAAAGAAGTCATCGCTGAAGTAAATATCACATATGACACGCTTGAAAATAACATCGAGGGTGATAATTTACAAAATACTATCATGCAAATGCTCGCTGAGCGTGCAGCTGTTGATATTGAAGAATTAATCCTAAATGGTGACACAGCGTCATCTGATGCTTACCTTGCGCAGCTAGATGGTATTCGTAAGCAAGCAACATCTCATATCGTAGATGTAGCTGGTGAACCACTTACACGCCAAGTATTCAAACAAGGGTACAAAGCTGTTCCATCTAAATATTTGCGTATTCCACAAGAATTCCGTTTTTACACATCGCCAGGACAAGAAGTCGAGTGGAAAGACAAAGTAGCGGATCGTCAAACGAATCTAGGAGATGCAGCTGTACAAGGTGGTCTTTCTTCTGCATTCGGTGTGCCGGTCAAAGGTATTGCAAACATGCAGCCATATGAAATGGGAGAGGACGGCACAGATGTTTCGGATATCTTATTGACTCATCCAAAAAACATCATCCTTGGATTCTCACGCAATATTCGTATTGAGGTTGAAAAGGATATCCGCAGACGTAAATTCATCATTGTGTTGACTGCGAAGCTAGACAGCAAATTTGAGGAAGAGGATGCTGTTGCTAAGATCATCAAGGTCAAGGAGTGATCAATATGTATACAGTTGAATTGATCAAGGGAAAGACATACTCTGTGATGGGGCATGTCTTTCTTCTTAACCAAGTTAAGGAGATTGAAAAAAAGGTTTTTCAATATCTCGATGGCAATGAGTTCTTTGATTGTAAGCAGCATGATGTTCCTGTTGATGATCCAAAAACGGATGATCAAACAAAAGAAAAGCCGTCAGAAGAACCGGCACAAGAAGCAAAAATCTACACTGAAACTGAATTGAAGGATATGAAAAAAGATGGACAAGAAGCCGTTATTGTTGATCTTGGCGGCGATCCGTCTGAGTTCAAGAATGAAAGTGAAAGAATTGCCTTCATCCTTGAAAATCAACAGCAGCAAGAAAAAGCAGGAGAGTAAGGCTGATGCTGATCTCTCCTGAAGATGTTAGGGCATATACAGTCTTTGAATCTGTGAAATACCGCTCGGATGAACTATTGGAAAGTGACATCATCGAGGCTGAAGCTGAGGTATTTAAGATCGCAGGTCATGATTTCACAAGTGAAAAATATCAGCCACTTCCTGAAAAGGTGAAGATTGCATTGATTAAAATGGCACAATTCTTCGCGCTGATCAATGGAGATGAGTCGATCATCAAAGGATACAAGTCTGAAAAGATTGGTGACTACTCTTATACACTGGCAGATGGTAACGCCGTTTCAAAGCCAGATGTGTATAACCTGTTGATAGATTATATCGAGCCAGGAGAAGCGCCAGAAGATCCAGGCAACGTCAAGTTAAGGTTGAGATCGCTATGAGCTATCAATCATTATTAACGGATCGATGCGATATATATCATCTGCAGGAAGAACAAAAAACAGGCAATCTCTATGGAATACCTGTCCAAGATGCGCAGCCGGTCTTTTCATATCCTGATGAGCCTGATCAAGTCGATCAAGCCTGTTACTTCACAGAGAAAAATCAAAACATCACACAGCAGGAGCCAAACGCAACTATTCATCAATCGTATCTTGTTCATTTTCCTATTACTGCCGATGTCCGACTTAATGACAAAGTAGTATGGGAGGGCATTACTTTGAAACTGCAAAAGCCCAGACGGATCAAAAACCACCACATTGAGGTGGTAGCCACAAGGAGTGAAAGCCTATGAGGATTGATGGTCTTGATCAATTCATTGAGGACTTGAATGCAGCTGTTAATGGCGGCTTGCAAGCAGAATATGAAGAGTGGCTTGAAGGAATGGGCTATGAGTTTCTTGATATCGTTCAGGATGAGGTTATTCGTACAAAAACGGTGGATGTTCGCCGTTTGCTCAACTCATTCCAAAAGGGAGACCAAGAAAACGTATTTTCTATGAGCAGCGGTGGTCTCACCCTGGATGTAGGGACCAACTTGGAATATGCATCTTACACAAACGATGGACACTTTACAATTGATCCTAGTAAAAATCAGGACAGGCGATGGGTTCCTGGTAGGTGGGTTGGGGACAGATTTGAATATGACCCAAATGCCGAAACAGGGATGCTCCTAAAATTTCAATGGGTTGAGGGCAGCGGCTATTGGGATAATGCAATAGCCATCTTTGAACAGATGTTTGAACAATCATTGGACCGCAAGCTGCAGCAATGGATCGATGAACAATTTGGGCGGTGATTAGATGAATCAAGAAGTCGGCGCCATCATGAATTATTGTTACAAGCGGTTTCCGGTGAAAGTATATGAAAAAGAGATTCCTGAACAGTTTCAGATCCCATCGATGTACTTTCCTGCAGCATGGACAAACACAAAAAACGATACTGTTTCAACGTTTCTCAAAACATACACGCTGCATATAAAAGTGTTTCACAAGGATTCTGGGCAGGCTCATGATGCGGCAGAAACAATCGTTGATGCCTTATCAGCGGATCGTAATATCATTCAGATGGTTGCTGAAGACGGTAAACCGCTCGATCAATATATGCGAATCAAGAGGGCGGAAACTAGGATTGCAGATCAAGGTGTGGCAACGATCGTCCTCACATGGGATAGTGCCTATTGGTACAACCGAGACGCGCAGCCAAGCCTTGACGACATAAATTTTTCAGACGGGGTGATCAAACGTGAGCAAGACTAAAAATGAATCACAGGTGAAAGAAGAAAAAGCCGCTCCGGTTCTTCCTAAAGAAGCAGCATTTTCATTTGAAGCCTTGAAAGAGCACAGCAAGGAATTGTTTGGCGTAAAGCCTGAAATCCTTGAAGGTGCTCTTTTTTATATCAAAGATCAACCAATTACAAAAACAGAAGCGAGAAAGCAGATTGATGCTTTTTTGTCTAAGGAGGTTTAAGCATGAATGGAGGTACTTTCACGCCAGGTACAGAAAAGAAGCGTCCTGGTATCTACTTCAATTTTAAAACCACAGCACAGCAGCGTATCACGTTAGGTGATCGCGGAACCGTTGCACTTCCGATTACGATGAGTTGGGGAGAGCCTAAGACGTTCATCTCTATCTCAGGCATCGAGGACTTAAATAAAAAAGTCGGATTAAACATCGATGACAAATCACTGCTTCTTTTCCGAGAAGCGAAGAAAAAAGCACAAACAGTCTTGCTTTATCGCCTGAATGAAGGGGAGCCTGCAAAGGCTCAGATCAGCGAGAATTTCAATGTGCTTGCTAATTATGGCGGACAGAAAGGTAATGAGGTCACGATCCAAGTCACTGAAAACGTATTGGACAGCTCCAAGCGTGATGTGGTGACTTACGTGGGTACAGACATTGTCGATAAGCAGGTTGTCACTGATGTCAAAGAGCTGAAGCAAAACAAATACGTTCAATTTTCTGGTGAAGGTGAAGTGACTATCACAGCTGGCGTAACACTAAGCGGTGGGAAAAACGGTGTGCCAAGCGTGGCAGATTACACAGCATTTCTTGAAGCAGCTGAAACAGAATACTTTGACGTGATCGCGCTGCCTAATAACACTAGCGAGCAGTTAAAAGCGACATTTGTGGCTTTCATCAAGCGGCTGCGTGATGATCAAGGGCGCAAGGTGCAAGGGGTTTTAGCAAACTATTCGGCTGATCATGAAGGAATTATCAATGTCACAAGTGGCGTTCTGCTAGAAGACGGCACAGAGATCACGCCAGCCAAAGCAACTGCATGGGTTGCCGGTGCATCTGCAGGAGCCAATTTCAATCAGTCACTGACATTTGTTGAATATGAAGGCGCTGTGGACACGTTAGAGCGCTTGGATAATGACCAAGTGGAATATCGCTTATCACAAGGGGAATTCTTGTTCACGTTTGATGCGAGAGATCGCACAGTAAGCGTTGAAAAGGATATTAACTCCTTAACGACTTACACAACCGAGAAGAACAAGACATTCGCTAAAAACAAGATCATTCGAGTGCTCGATGCGATCAACAACGATCTAACGAGAGAATTGAAGGATTTGATTAAGTTACGCAAAGCAAATGGCAATGACATTCCGGCATCTGATGATGGGCTGCAGCTGGTGAAAACACTCATCACGCAATATCTCACGCAGCTCCAAGATGGATCTGGAATCACTGGCTTTGATTCTGAAACAGATATTACGATCGCTTTGAATGAAGATCGTGACGGTTTCTTGATTGATCTAGCTGTTCAACCTGTTGATGCAGCTGAAAAATTCTATTTCAATGTAGAGGTGAAATAAGATGGCTTTTAAAGCGCAGAATACCATTTCAGGTAAGGAAGGACGTTTATTCCTCGATGGTGAGGAATTGGCGTTCATCAAGACGTTTGAAGCAAACGTGGAGAAAAACAAATCAGAAGTTAACGTTATGGGCCGTCGTATGACCGGTCACAAGACAACCGGTGCGAATGGGACCGGCACAGCGACTTTCTATAAAGTAACATCACGTTTCGTTCAGCTCATGCTGAACTATGTAAAAAAAGGACAAGATCCGTATTTC
Organism: Bacillus sp. MC1252; assembly: GCF_056838025.1. Taxonomy (NCBI): domain Bacteria; kingdom Bacillati; phylum Bacillota; class Bacilli; order Caryophanales; family Bacillaceae; genus Bacillus; species Bacillus sp. MC1252. Next base: position 2,307,799 of record NZ_CM166369.1, on the reverse strand, counting down.
ACTATTCAAGCAGTACTGGATGACAAATCATCCGGCCGCGGCACAGAGCGTGTCACATTGTTTGATGTGAACTTTGATTCAGCTAAAATTGCAGGGCTTGATGTGGATTCAGAAGCACTGGAAGAAGAGGTTCCTTTCACGTTTGAGGACTTCGATCTTCCTGAGAAGTTGAAAGATTCTTTTTAAGGGCGTTGGCATATAGTAAGGAGAGATCCCCTAAGGCAATGTAACTAGCTGCTCTTTAATTGAGTAGCTGGTTATTGTGAATAAATTAGAATGTCACTGTATAGAATATTATCGAAAGGCATTCTGTTTTAAATTTCTTTGTACAAATTTGTTATAATTAAAAGAGCTTGATATACTATAAACAAAGGTTGTGTGTTAGTGTATCACTAACACACAAAAAAGAAGCCAGGATGTTGGAGCATCCCGGCAATGTACAATGAGGCCCACAAGAGGGCTGGCTTATTTACATGGTGAAGCTAAACAGGAAATAGGTTATCCCTACGAACTTACCAGGATCAAGGGAGGCCTATTTTTTGTTTATATACGTCAACAAGGCAAGGATAAACATCCCGAACAAAAGCATTAGGGAAATCGCTTGGAACGTTGACATGAGCATCACCCCCTTTCGATCTGGGGTGAGCCAGGCCGCCCTTATAAGCCGTTCATATGTACGATCTATATTATACATGAAAAGATTGGAAAGCACATTCAAAAATGGATGTGCTTTTTTGCATTCAAAAAACAAATCAAAGGGAGTTTTTAAACATGAGCGAAAAACAAACAAACAACGTATATGATCTTTCATTCTTTATGCCAGGACAAACAGCTGAGACAGAAGAAATCAAATCAATCATTTCAAAGCGCTTTGTTGATAAAAAGGGTGAAGTGATTCCATTCGTATTCAAAGCGATCACAACAGAGCGCATCGATGAACTGGAAAAAGAAAACACGACTTACAAGAATGTTAAAGGTCGTGGACGTGTGAAAGACTTAGATTCTCAACGCTTTTATGCACGTATTGCGGTTGAATCAACTATTTATCCTGACTTTAAGTCAAAAGAATTGCGTGAAGCATACAGCACCCAAGATCCAGTCGAAGTGGCAAAGCGTGTCCTATCTGTCGGCGGTGAATATGCGAACTGGTTAAACAAAGCCATTGAGGTCAACGGTTTTGAAGATGAAATTGAGGACCTTGAAACAGAAGCAAAAAACTAATAAAGGACGGGAACAAAGAGGCTGTGTATCTGTATTACTGCATGCATGAGCTTCATTACTCCCCGTCTGAACTCTTAGAGGTCTATGAAGCGCCAAGGCGTTTCAAGGGCTTTTTGTTTGGGTTAATAGCCCATAAATTAGAAGTGCTTGAAAAGGAATCGAAGAAAGGAGGATAAGACATGGCTCGTTTAACCGCTCGGTTTGAATTACAAGACCGGATCACGCGTAAGTTGCGTTTGATCAGAGGGGACCTAGAACGCCTTGATAGATTGCGCCGCAGATCAGAGCGGCCAATCACTTTAAGAATCAGAGACAATGCCACAATCGCATTAAGACGTGTGCAGCGTTTCGTATTGCGTGATCTTGCTCGAACTTATCAGCTGACGCTTGATGTCAATGATCTGGCCACAAAAGCACTACGAAAGTTCAATGGCTTCTTACAACGCAAGATGCCGCGTACTCATAGTGTGCTGATGCGCATTAAAGATCAGGCAACACCAGGGCTTGTCAGGCTTCGTCGTTACATCGATCGGAAGTTTGGCAAAGTAGAACGGTTTGCCATAACGGTCCATGATCGTGCAACCTCAGGGATCAGACGTATTGTTTCATATGCAGCGCGTCAGCTTGGCCGGGGCTACAGCTATACCATTAGAGCCGTTGATATGGTTCGACGAACAGTCAGCCGTATAGCGTCTTATACAAGGAACACGTTAGGGACTGAATACAGGGTGGCGATCAATGCGATCGACCGTTTCACCGCTCCAGTACGTGGAGCTGTCTCATTTGCAAATACCCATTTGGGACGGACTTACACAACCACAATCAAGGTTCTTGATCTTATCACAAAGCCATTGAGAGGGATCGTGTCAGCTGTCACCAGTACACTTGGTTTGCTTGGAGTCGGTGCCGGTGCAACAGGCGGGATTGTTGTACCGCTCAAAATGGTTGCGGATCGACAAAACATGACCACAGCTTTTGAAACACTGCTCGGCAGCAGAGGAAAAGCAGATGCACGTCTGGATGAGCTAACAGCCTTTGCTGGTCAAACGCCATTTACTCGTGATGAGATTTTCGAGTCATCTCGCGTCCTCCAAGTATTTACGGGCAATGCCCTTTCTACGACTGAAGGAATGAAACTAGTCGGGGACGTTGCTGCAGGTGTTCAGCGGCCGTTCTCAGAAGTTGCGCTATGGATGGGACGTTTATATGACGGCATTAAATCGGGGCGTCCTATCGGTGACGCAACGGCAGCGCTTCAGGAAATGGGGGCGATCTCTGGTGATGCCAGAGGTAAGCTCGAAAAACTTGCAAAGAGCGGCAAAGACATCTCCAAAACATGGCCAGAAGTAACGAAGGAATTTGGCAAATACAACGATATGATGATCAAAATGTCGGACAACTTGGCCAACTTATTTCTAGGTGTCAAATCATTTATCAATAACAGCATCCTTATGCCTTGGGGCAAAGGACTAGCAGCTGCGTTCCAACCTGCACTAGAAGCATTTAGAACGTGGCGTGGAGAATATTCCTTTGTGCTGACTGATCTATCAAACAAAGCTGAAAAAGCGGGCAAGAAATTTGCTAACAGCTTCCTTGATCCGACAAAGAGTGTTTTCGGATTCATTGGTGATCAATTTAAAATTCTGTTTCCTGGTGAGAAGTTAACCAAAAAACAGACACAAGAACTGAAGGTTAAGTTTAAGGACAACCCTAAGCTGAAGAAGCACTTTGAACAGCTAGAAAAATACAGAAATATGGACTTTGAAACTCGGTGGAAGCTAGTTCTTGATAACACAAAAGACGTTTTTGGAGCGTGGTGGGAAAAGACAGGAAAGCCTGGTCTTTTCAAAATGGCTAAGAATGTCGGAAAAACCTATGGTGGCATCATAAACGGTGTGATCAATGGGCTGCTTGGAATTGATAACAAGCAGTCTGAAGATAGTTTTACTGATGCAGGAGCAAAGGCTGGAAAGATATTCATTGAATCATTTCTAGAAGCTCTAGACCCTGTGAAATTAGGCATTCGGATCGCCAAGAAGATTGGCGAGATCAACTGGAATGCCCTCACAGGCGAAGGATCCATTGCCGGTGCTTTGATTGCCAATGCGTTTGCGCTCGCATTCCTTGGAAAAGTGGCCACTCTATTAAAGCCACTTAAATCCATTCTTTCAGGAGCATTTGCTGCTTATAAATGGGGCAAAGGTTTAAGAGGAGGAATGGGACCAGGAACAAGCGGTGGTGTAATTGGCGGAGCTGGGGGAACAGGGCGACCACCAAGGAACCCAAGACCTCCTGAATATCGTCAGCCTTGGATCAATAGAGGTGAGCCAGTAAGACCAACCACACCAAACCAAGGGCGTGGTGGTGGATTGTTGGGGAGTATCGGTAAAGGTGCAAAGAGCATCGGAAAACGTATTCCTATTCTCGGTACACTGATTGCAGCCACAGAACTTATCGGTATGAATAATGACAACAAAGGTGAAAAGATCGGTGGGTTTGCTGGCAATCTGGGCGGCGGTATCGGTGGAGCTGCACTAGGGACATTGATCGCGCCTGGAATTGGGACAGCTATTGGTGGAGTTTTAGGAAGCATCTTTGGCGGTGATCTCGGTAACTGGATCGGTAAGATGTTTGATGACGGAACCATCAAGAAGAAATGGGATGAGCTTGTAAAAGGCGCAGAAAATGCAGTCCAGTGGATTAAAGACACATGGTCCACCGTTTCCGGTTGGTTCAATGATAATGTTCTAACACCTATCACAACGTTTTTCAGCGACACATGGACCTGGATCACAGAGAAATGGGGTCAGCTTTCTTCATGGTTTATGAATAACGTATGGCTGCCGATTTATAACTTTGCAGTTCCAATCATCAACTTTGTGGTTGGTGTTTTTGTCGTGGGATGGGAATTGATTAGTACCGTCTGGGGAGCTGCATCAACTTGGTTCATGGACAATGTATGGACTCCGTACGGACAAGTTGCGGTCGCTGCGATCACCCTTGTCTGGAACAAGATCGTTGAATTGTGGAACTGGATACAAATCACCTGGTCCGTTTTCTCAGCATGGTTCATGACTTATGTATGGGAACCATTTGGATCAGTGGCGATTGAAGCCATTGTATGGGTGTGGAATAAACTAACCGAGTTCTGGAATTGGGTTCAGTTTGTCTGGGGTACATTTGCGGTATGGTTTGATACCTTCGTATGGCAGCCTTTCATCAATGTTGGATTGCCAGCCATCATGTTTATCTGGAACCTGTTTAAAAGCACGTGGAACTGGATTAAAACATCATGGGTTGTGCTGGCTACCTGGTTTGATGAGTATGTGTGGCAGCCATATAAAAAGTATGCAGAGCCAGCAATTACCTTTGTGTGGGAGAAATTTCAGGATGCATGGAGAATCATCAAGGGTATTTGGAAAACAGTGAGTACATGGTTTGAAGATAAAGTATTTAACCCATTAAAAACACATGCTGAGAATCTAAAAAATACGTGGGATGGCATCTTTGGTGTTGTTGGCGATGTGGTTAATAAAGTCAAGGAAGTTAGTGGGAAAGTTGCTAATGTCTTTATTAAAAAAGGTGAAGAAAAGACAGGTTGGAAACCTAAAGGGAAGAAAGAAGACAGAAACGCCACCGGTGGTTATATCACAAAGCCAACACTTTCGTGGATAGGCGAGGCGGGAAAAGAATTTGTCATTCCGACTGAAAACAATAGAGGGCGAGGGAAGATGCTGCTTGCTCAGGCTGCTTCTCACCTTGGAATGTCTGTGGTGCCAAACGGTGCATCACCAACTTCTCCAGCAAGTTCATCGTCTCCTATGAGGCCGGCAGCTGCTTCAGCAGTTTCCACTTCTGCAAGTGGATCGGTATCAATTGGGGAGACCGGCAACGCATCAAAATACGGGGAGCAGTTTAGCACTGACTTTGAAAAAGGTTTAAACAGCAAAGTCGTTTCACTTGAACAGTGGAAACAAGCTAATATCAAGCAACCATTTACTCAAATTCAGGCATCGACTCCGCTTTATGGTGTGCAAACTGTCACTGGCTTTGCTGCAGGTCAAAACATGACACCAACTGGCACAGGTCAATTCTTAGATCAAAATGTAAGACAACCTTTCTTATCCGCTCGCCAAGAGTCACCTTCCTGGGGTTCAGGAATGATTGATGCCTTTAACAGCGGTATGCGTTCCAAAGGAAGCGAAGTGACACAAGCAGCCAAAGACATGGCGAAGAAAGTAGAACAGGCGTTTAGAGAGGAATTAGACATTCATTCTCCTTCACGTGTCATGATGAGTCTTGGGAAATTTGCATCGATCGGTGTCGTCAAAGGTCTTGATTCAGTTGATGTGAAGAAATTCGCAGAGAATCAAGCCGGTTCTTTAATCGCTGCATTTAGCGGCATGGGTGCATCTAACCTAAGTGTTCAACAATGGCTCATGGCTGCTTTAATGGCAACAGGCACATCGATGAGCTGGCTACCTGGTTTGATGACAATCGCGCAGAATGAGTCACGTGGAAACCCGAAAGCGATCAACCTGTGGGATTCCAATGCCAAGAAAGGAACACCTTCTAAAGGCTTAATGCAAACCATTGGACCGACATTTAACTCCAATAAAGGCAAAGGCATGAATGACATTTGGAACCCAATCCATAATGCCGTAGCGGCCATTAACTACATTAAGGGCAGATATGGAAGTGTCTATAATACGCCTGGATTGAGAAGTATTAGAAACGGCGGACCATATAAGGGTTATGCAAACGGTGGTTTAATCACGCAAGAGCAAATCGCCAGAGTTGGTGAAGGCAACAAGCGTGAATGGATTATTCCTGAAGAACGAAGCATTCGTGGCCGTTACTTGTTGGCGCAAGCAGCACAGGCTTTAGGAATGGACGTATACGATCCAGCCAACTCTGCATCATCCGAGCTTTCACAAGGGCAGGTGCAAACAGTAACAGCTGGCACATCGAATGCATCGACTGTTTCTGGTGGATCAAAACAGATCATCATTAATTTTAATGGTGAGCAGCATTATCATAATGGCCAAGATGAAGATTCACTTGTTGAAAAGATCAAACAGATGTTGGTTGATGAATTAGAAAATGAAATCAACACAGGAACGAAGGGAGTCGTGATCGATGGCTAAATCAAAATATCAATTATGGATTTCGCAAGGAAAGGACAAATTACGATTCCCTGTCCTTCCAGAGAAACTTGAACTGAACAACAACGTACAAAATGAATCTATCAAAGTATCAAAATTTGGTGAGCTCACATTCTTGGATGTACCAGGGGCTCGCCAAATTTCATTTACAGCCTTTTTTCCAAAGAAATATACACCGATCGCTGAATATAAAAACATTCCATCACCAGAGAATGCTATTGCCAAAATAGAGCGATTCATGAAATCAAAAAAGCCTGTGCGCTTTATCGTTACTGGAACCAAAATCAATATGCAATGCAGCATAGAAAGCTTCAATCACAACGAAGGTACTTATGATGTTGGTGATCGAGAATTCACGCTGCAGCTGAAAGAATACAAAACCGCATCACCTAGAAAAATTAAACGGAAAGCCAAAAAGAGCAGCAAAAAACGCAGCTCAAAAGGCGCACCAAAAGTGTACACCGTTAAAAAGGGTGATACCTTGTGGGATATTTCTGGTCGTTTCTATGGTGACAGCACAAAGTGGCGCCGCATTTGGAATGCAAATAAAGCCGCTATGATCAAACGAAGTAGACGAAATATTAGACAACCAGGGCATTGGATTTTCCCTGGTCAAAAATTAAAAATACCACAATAGGGGGGCTGACATTGATTGAGCTTTTTGCCATCAGAAGCGGCACCATGTATGAGCTTGTGACAGAGAGTGTGACACTTCGGGGGCAAAGGTATCAGGCCCCCCGCTCAATACAAGCGACTATCGTTACAAAGCAAGGAAGTCAAAAGTATTACAGCATCAAAGAAGGTGACACGGTTCTTTTCAAGTGGAAGGGGAAAGAGCTTTTCAGAGGAACAGTGTTTGCAAGAACGCCCAAAGATGAAAAGCTCACTTTTACTGCTTATGACATGCTTCAGTATTTGGTGAAGAACCAGGATGTCTATGTCTTTGCAAACAAGCGGGCTGATCAGATAATGAAGCGGCTTGGTCAAGATTTTCAGATCCCGATGACATCGATTGCTAACACTGGCCATGTCATTAAATCACTTGTATTCAAAAACGATACAAGCCTTTATGACATCATCTTGCAGGCTCTAAGGGAAACGAAAAAACAAACAGGACGTAACTATCAGATTTATTCTTCTAAAGGGAAAATGGGGTTGAGAGCTTGGCCAGATCCAGAGGACGTATGGGTCATTGAATCAGGTGTCAATCTCATTGATTATCAGTACAGCACTTCCATTGAAGAAACGGCCACACGTGTAAAGATGAGAGCAACACACGTGGATAAAATAAAAGTTTTAAAGAAGGAAAAAAAGAAATCTAAGACTACTGACAAAGATAAAGAAAAAGATAAGAAAACGACCAAACCAACAAAGCCAAAGAAACCAAAAATGGTTACTCAAAAGAAAGAAATTGAAATGCTGGCTGTGGCGAATGATAGTTCAGCAAGAAGCAAATATGGAATTCTTCAGCACGTTGAAAGAGTGTCAGGAGAGATCAACCAAGCACAGCTGCAAAAGCGGGCTGATGTTCGTCTCTCACAGAAAAAGGGTGTGAAGAAAGAACTTAAAAGCATCCAAGCTCTAGGTATTCCTGGATTACAAAGCGGTATGCCAGTACGCATCATCATCCCTGATATCGGCATCAAAAAAACGTACTGGATCGATCAAGACAGTCATGAATTTAAAGGAACCAAACACACCATGACGATCGATGTCGTTGAAAAGAACACAATTCCAACGGGGAACCAATCATGAAACTAAGTGAGGCAATTAAGCGATTGGCCGTCAATGCTGTGGATGCACAATCGCCAACTGACTTGATACTTGGTGATGTGGTGTCTGTTTCCCCTCTTAGTGTTCGACTCAATGAGAATGACAAACTCATCATTCCTGAAGAACTTCTCATCTGGCCAGCCCGCTTAGACGTGGGAGAAGATGATGAGCTAGAAGAAGGTGATAGTGTCATGGTCCTTGCAATGACAGGCGGCCAAACGTTTTACATCTTAGATAAAGTAGTAGGAGGTGGTTCGTAATGGCTCTTTCACCTGAAGAAGAAATTGAGGATTTGGATGATGAAGAAGAAGAGGATATTGTTGAACCTTCGACCACCTACCGAATCAACTTTGAAACTGGCCGTTTAACCAATGAAAAGATTAATGGTCTTGATGCCATTCGCCAATTCGTCTATATGGCTTTGCGAACGGAACGATATTCACATGCCGTTTATAGTCATGACGTAGGATGCGAAGTGCAAGAAGCTGTGTCTGATGAAGAATCAACGGACGAATACAAGGAGATGGAAATCCCGCGGTTGATAGAAGAGGCTCTTTTAGTGGATGAAAGAATTGAAAGTGTGCAAGATTTTGAGATCACTAAAGAAGGGGCAACCTTTAAAGTGCTCTTTAACGTGGTGACGGATGAAGGGACCTTGGAGATCGAGGAGGTGATTGGCGAAGATGTTTGAAGAACAGTCTTATGAAGCCATCATGGAGCGCATGTTGGAACGTATACCGGATGATATTGATAAACGTGAAAACAGCGTGATATGGAATGCGTTGGCCCCTGCAGCTGCGGAACTTGCTCAATCTTATATATGGCTAGAACAGATGTTCGATCTTGTCTTTGCGGATACAGCGCAGGGAGAATTTTTAGATAGACGAGCTGCTGAAGTGGGCATCACTCGTAAAGTGGCCACAAGTGCTGTATGGTCCGTTGAGGTGACACCTGACACTATCAGAATACCTATTGGCTCAAGGTTCTACATTGACAGTCTATATTTTCAATATCAATCTGACGGCACGCTGAAGTGTGAAACGACTGGTGCTGTAGGAAATGGGAATTTTGCAGAGCTGCCACTCCTATCGCTCGATAACATACCAGGATTAGAGTCTGTCATTTTTGAAGAATTGAAGATACCAGGGCAAGAGGAAGAAGACGATGAAGCTCTTTATGAGCGGTACTTGATGAGGGCAAGGCGGGAGGCTGTCAGTGCCAACAAAGCTCATTATAAAAAGTGGGCTGAAGAAGTTGAAGGAGTTGGCAGGGCGAAGGTGTTCCCACTTTGGAACGGGGAGGGCACAGTAAAAGTTGTCATCACAGATGGGAATTTTGATGTTGCGACGGATCTGCTCGTCAATAAGGTCAAAGAGTACATTGATCCGGTTCCAGGAGAAGGAGAAGGGCAAGCACCGATCGGGGCTATTGCCACTGTTGAAAGCGCCAAGTGGAAAGATGTTGTGGTGTCCGTATCAGTGGAGCTTAAAATGGATTATTCACTTGAAGATGCTCAACAAGAAATAGAGGAGAAGATCAAGGCTCTCCTAAAATCACTTGCTTTCGAGGAGAATGTGATCAGAATGTCAGCGATTAATGACATTTTGTATCATGCGGATAGTGTGTCTGATTATGCGGATGTATTGATAAACGGTGAGGCAAAGAACTTACCGCTTCAGGACATTGAGATTCCGCGTCTAGGGCAGGTGAACGTTATTGAGCAAGCTTGATGAAATGAAAGCTTACCTTCCTGCTTATCTCACAGAGATCACAGATTTTGATGAGCTCATGAAATCAGAGGCTCCTGAGATGGAAAGGCTAGATGATTCTATTTTTGATATGACTGATCAACTGTTTCCGCTTACTGCCACATGGGGGCTTAATCGATGGGAAAGGATGCTGAAGGTGCAGCGTGAATCAGGTGATTCGATTGAATTGAGAAGGGCACGTATATTGAATCTCATGTCCAACATTCCACCGATCACTTATGCTTCTTTAGAGAGGGCAGTCAACCGGTTCTTGAAGAACCCTAGCGCAGTGGTTCGTCTAACGACAGGCCGCTATCACTTCGCCTTACGTGTGAACCTGGATGATCTGCAAAACACAAGATACATCGTTGAAACACTGGAAAATCTCAAACCGGCTCATTTGGCTTACAAATTCACAAGCATTCATCATACAGATGTAAAAGAAATTAAAGACTATCATAACAGGCTCACACTTCGCAGCAGAGTGGGCTTTTTTGATCACATTCCTATCTTACTCAATGGTGAATTTTTATTAAATGGTACGTTTTATCTTAGCGGATCGCGCAATTCAACAGATATTCCAGTGCGCTTCAGGCAATTTTTAAAGATGGCCATGAAGCTCAAAAAAGAAATGAAAGTTTCTGGCCGTACAAGATATGTCATGGTAGGGGCAAGACACGAAACGGATCAACAAGCAGCTCTTACACTCCGATCTCGTTTCAATCATGTTAGGAAAGAAAAAAAGAAGATGACATTCCGCATAGCTACTCATGTATCAAATGATCAGAGTGGAAGTGTCATTATCAAACAGAAATATTGGACGCTTGATGGATCGGTACCGCTAGACGGTTCAAAATATCTAGCTGCCACGTCTAAACAAATAGATTTATAAAGGAGGATCATTATGGCTGATCAATTAACCGTTACAACGCTTTATGCTCGCCAACAAATGGCGAAGGCTAGAGCAGAAGGAACGAAGCTCACAAAAGTGGTTAAGATGGCTTTTGGGAATGGTGGAACTAAGGACGGAAAGCCAATCTCTCTGGATGGAACAGAACAAGAATTAAAGAGTGAGCTTGTACAAAAAGAAATTGATTCATATGAATTCATGGAACCGGCGAAGATCCGGTACACGTGCACCATCGCAGAAGGGGAGCTTGCTGGTGAAGTCATCAACGAATTGGCTCTAGTTGATGAAGATGGAAAGTTTACGGCCATTCGCACCATGACAGACAAGCAAAAAGATGGTGACATTGAATTCATCTTTGAGATTGATGATATTTACTAGGAAAGGAGTGCTCATAGATGGACATTAAATCTCCTAAAGTGTTTGAAACAAGTGATAAAGCTCATGCCGATCTGTTCAATGACATGGTGAAGGTATTACTTGAAAATGATACTGGACTGTTAGATCAGATCATTGGCCATGTTGACGATACTAAGCCGCATGCATCTGCAGCAGAGAAGAAGAAATGGAATGAATCGCAGCTATATAAGATCACAGCTGATGACGGAAAATACTTGATCTCTGTTCCAGCTGACAAAAATATTTATGATCTGATTAAAGACAAAGGAACCTGTACCTTTATCGCTTCTCCAGGTGTAGAAGATTCCCCAGCGCCCAGCAATGCCTATTTGAGAGGTATTCAGACGGTGGGACAAAACAACATCGGAACCGGTTTTGCGGTAGACACGTCAGGTAATGCCTATTACTTCTACTATAATTCTACCCATATTTCTATCACTTGGACGCAGCTGCCTACAGCTTCTGAAAAAGATAAATGGAACAGTGGCCAACTCTATAAACTGACGCAAGATTCGGGAGATCGTAAGCCGCTCCCAACTGTTTTGGATGGAACGGATATCTTATCTTTACCAGCTGGGAGTTATTATGCAGCTGGACAGTATCTTACAAACAAGCCAACCACAAATGATTCATCGTGGTTTAATATTGATGTCAGAACCGCAGGAACAAGAAAAGACATTCGTTTATGGAGAAGTTTTGACAATATGTACTGGTACGGTACTGTTCACACTGATGGAATTTTCAAAGGATGGAAACAAGTTTTAACGGTGGAGGATATGGCAAACAGAACTTTTGTTGATACTTATGACCAAGATAATTCATCTGTTTCAGCCGCTGAAAATGTTGCAACAAAGCTTGTTTTTGGGGCAACACGAGCAGACGACTTATCAGAGTATAACCGCTCTCGCGCAGAAATTACACTGAAAAATAGCGGTCTTTATTTGATAAGGCTTTATGTTACTAGCACTAACATCACAGTCGGATCAGATAATATTTTAGCTTGTTATGTCAATGGATCAGAGTATCAAAGGTTTGGAAACTGGAATCCAGCGACATCATCAAGTACGTGTGTGCTTTATTTATTACAAAAATTTAAAGCTGGAGATAAGGTAACTTTCTATATAACACCAAAAGGGACCAAAAAAACAGTATCAATAAACACAGCTTACGTTACCATGTCTCAGTTGAGATAGGAGGGAAAAGATGAATAAGGCGCTTGCGATCAAATATTTATACCCAAATGCGGAACTAGGTGAGGATTATTCGGTTCGTGATGATGGAGAAGGACAATTTATTGACAAATGGTTATTAGAAGAACCGATGCCTTCAGATGAAGAGTTGGATGCTGCATGGCAAGAGTATTTGAAATTAGACAATGAACAGCCTATGACTCAGGTTGAAAAGCAATTACTCCTTATTGGAGAGCAGTTAGCGAAAGAGAAAATTGCTCGTCAACAGTCAGAAAGAGTAAATGCAACGATAGGGCAGCAACTGGCCGAGATGAGAATAGAAATCCTTAAATTAAAAGGGGGGGTTACTGATGAATCTTAATTTTTGGGTGTTAGCCCTATTTTATAAATGGGCCACAACTGCAATGGTTAAACAAGCAATTTTCTTTGATGACTGTACTATTGACGATTTAGTAGAGGGCGTTCAAGAGGAATATGTTACACATGATCAATACAAAGATATAACCGGTAAAGTATATAAAGAAACGCCAGAAGCCGAGTAGAAAGGCTTTTTATTTTGCCTTCTTTAAGGGGGTGGACAAAGTGAGGGAGTAGGTGAGTATGGTGGAAATGGATTTGGCTCAATATTTAATGACACAAGGACCCTTTGCGGTTCTTTTTTGTTGGGTGCTGTTTTACGTGTTAAACACAACAAAAGAAAGAGAAAACAAGCTCAATGAACAAATCGAAGCGCAAAATGAAGTGTTAGCAAAGTTTAGTGAGAAGTATGACGTAGTGATCGACAAGCTCGATAAAATTGAACGGAATTTAAAATAGGAGGAAACATTTATGAAAAACTTCGACAAAGGCACGGTGATCCGCACAGTGCTTCTATTTATGGCATTGATCAACCAAACGTTATTTCTATTTGGCAAGCCAATCTTGCCGATCAGCGAGGATCAAGTCACTTCGTTGGCTGAGACATTGTACCTTGCTGGCTCAATGATCTTTACAATCGTAACAACCCTTTTAGCGTGGTTCAAAAATAACTATGTTACCGAAAAAGGAAAACAACAGAAAGAAATTCTGAAACAAAAAGGACTTTCAAAATAAACGGCTGCCATTAGGCGGCTTTTTTTAATTATCAAAATCAAAATTTAAGGAGACGATGAACGTGGTAAAAATCATTAAAGATTTTATTCCAAAGAGTAACCGCAACAGACCAGGCAACTATATGAAACCTTTATATATTACGGTTCATAACACAGCTAACACAGCAAAAGGGGCAAACGCAGCGAGTCACGCATCGTTTGTGAAACGATCTAGTACAGGTGTAAGCTGGCACTATACGGTGGATGAAAATTGCATCTATCAACATCTGCCGTTAAATGAAAACGGATGGCATGCAGGAGATGGCCGAGGAACCGGAAACATGAAGTCAATTGGAATTGAGATTTGTGAAAATGCAGACGGCAATTTTGAAAAAGCGGTTGAAAATGCTCAATGGCTCATTCGGAAGCTGATGACAGAACAAGGCATTCCATTGGCAAACGTTGTGCCTCATAAGAGATGGAGCGGTAAACAATGTCCACGAAAGCTGCTTAATCGCTGGGACAGCTTCAAGGCGGGTATTGCAACCGCTCATACAGGGGAAAAGGCAACAGCGAAGCCGGCGACACCTGTAAAAAACACACCATCCAAGCCAAAAGCGAGTAAGCCTAAAAAAACGTTTAACTTACCATCTGGCATCATTAAAATAACAAAGCCTTTGACAAAGGGCGCTGGAGTAAAAGCATTGCAGGAGGCTCTGGCTGCTGTGTATTACTACCCCGATAAAGGTGCAAAAAATAACGGTATTGACGGATACTATGGTCCAAAGACAGCGAATGCGGTCAAGCGGTTCCAACTCATGCACGGTCTTGCTGCTGACGGCATTTATGGACCGAAGACTAAAGTTGCGTTAGAAAAACTATTAAAATAAAAATATACAGCTAAATGTCTATGGGTGCCCCTATTCCAATTAAGGGAAGGGGCTTTTTTGTTTTTAATGAGTAAAAAATGACAACAAATTGGAGAGAGAGACCAACAATAATCCATGAGATAAATGGTACATTTGATTCAATCCTTTCTCTTGATGAGAATGGGACCACAGATTTAAAGGGGGTAAGAAAGAATATTGGTGAAGTATTAGAAAAACTAGATCATCCTGATAGATGGTTTACAATAACAGGAACGGCTATCGATTGTGATAATTATCAACATTTTAAAGAATGTATTAGCAATGTTAAATATAAGCACTGGGAAGATGGTTTTTTTGATTATAAAAAGGGAACTCAAAGAGTGGTTTTACATTCAAGAGATATTCGGAAAAGGATTGGTCCATTTAATCCGAATTTAATAAATTATCCAGAATTAATGTCTGATATAAGTGACATGATGGAAAATACTCCGTTTGAAATTTTCAGCGCATCAATTGATAAGGCAGAGCATATAAGGAAATATAATAACCCTTGGCCAGTATATACATTATGCATAAAATTTATCTTAGAAAGGTACTGCCGTTATTTAATGGGAAGAAAAGGTATACTTTTATTAGAATCGCGAGGCAAAAAAGAAGACGCGGAGATATTAAAATATATTATCGACATGTTGGAGAATGGCAATGAATATTGGAGAAGTGAGGATTTTTCTTGTATACAGGGGGTTTATTTTAACCCTAAATGGAGCGATAGACATGATAAAAAGATGTCTTTTGTTTCTTTGGAGTTAGCAGATCTTGTTTCTTATCCAATCCACAAATATGTGAAGCTGAATCAAAAAGATATGGCTTTTGAAGTAATAGAGAAGAAAATCTTTAGCTATCCATACTACAATGGTTATGGTCTAAAAGTTTTTCCATAAAAAAACCACCATTACGGTGGCCGTCCGAGCTAACCTCGAACCCTAATAACATTATACAAATCGTTAACGATTTTGTAAAGCCATGGCTATAAATATTATACCCTTAAGTTTAATTATTAAACATAAAGGTATAATAAATTAAATTAGAACGTATGGTCTTTTTATACCTTTGTGCGAATTGTGTATAATAAAAGTAGATAAAGGGGACTGCGAATGCGCGGGCTCCTTTTTTACTTTTGTACATATATTTAAAAGTTATTGAAAAGCCCCTTCAAACGGAAGGGCTTTTTGTTTGTCTTTATTCGGTTCGATGTCTCATTTTATTGATCGTTCTAAAAGACGCTTCAACGCCAATGAATACGACAAAGAATATTACTATCCAACTGACCAAATCTGCCCAAATATTTGACATGTTAATCACGCCGAACTTACTTAATCCCGATTGAATTACAAAGGAGATTAAAGCAGTTATAAACACAGACAGAAACCAATTTGTTTTTCTCAATTAAACCACTTCCTTTCAAAAATTAAAGGAATTTGCAAACATACTTAGTTGTTTTATTTTCGTTCTTGTATCGTTTGCAAAATTCATGGCCGCCCATATCTAAAAGCTTTTTACCTAACCATGCTAGACCTGCGCCAGCCAATACTTTGGCCGCCCATATCACTAGCGGAGCAACCATAGTTGTCACTTCACCTTTTTTCTGTGTAGCTAATTGATCTTGATACACTTTTTCAGCAGCAGTTCCGGTCAATGATTCTAAATGATTTTTGATCTCTAATGAAATATCCTTTGGTAAACCAGCATTGATAACTTTGGATTCATCAAAGAAAAAAGTTTTATCTACTTCATTGTATGCAGCAGCTTCGAAAATAGCCTGTGCAATTCTTTGTTGTTTTTGAGGGTCCCATTGTTCTTTGGCTGATGCCTGACCAAAAGCAGATGTGATTCCAAGAGTCACAATAAGTGTTAATACAAGTGTAAGTTTTACATTGAGCTTGCGCAATAAACCGTTCATACTAAACATCCTCCCCCTAAAAGTATTGTCCTACACCCGTATGGTAACAATTAACAGGCTTTATTTTCCATACTTTTTATAAAAATGGTAAAAACAGACTAAATGAAAGTCCCATCATTTGTGACGAGACTGTGAAATGTTCTTAAAACCGCTATTCTCTTTTCTCTTTATCCCACATCAATTCCTCACAAGCCACTTCAATTTTTTATACTTTCCGTCAATAAATAAATCAATTTTCAAAGCAGTTATCAAAATGAAAACTTGTTAAACAAAATCATTAAAAATGGTATACTTATGTGCATATTATACTAGGGGGTACAAACCTTGAAACAATTTTGGGAAATTGACGAAGAAGAAAACTACTACACACTAGAAAAGATAAATGAAAAGGAAATTACTGAGGCAGAAAAGAAACTTGGAGTGACTTTACCCGATACATACAAAAAGCTCATTCTAGAACAGAATGGTGGGTATATCGTTCACAATGCATTTCCTACAACCCAACCAAATTCGTGGTCTGAGGATCATATCCAATTTACACATCTAAGAGGAATTGCAGAAGATGATGGTATTATGGAGAGTGAATATTTAATAGAAGAGTGGGAGTTGCCAAAAGGATTAATTTTAATCAATGGTGATGGCCACACATGGGTTGCAATGGATTATCGAAAGACGAAAGAGAATCCTCCAATTCATTACTTTGATTTAGAGATGGAAGAAGATTTCAAATTAGCAGATTCTTTTGATGAACTTATCAAGGGACTTTATACAGTTGAGTATATTGTCGATGAAGAAGCAGAAGCAGAAATTGAGTATGAGATTCCAAATGAGTATTTAAGTAAAGAAGAACTTCAGGCTATATTAAAGATGGAGAACCCAGATACAGATGATATCTATAAAATTCAATACTATCCAATGAAGGAAATAGAAGAGATTGAATGGTTTTTCGATACGATAAAAAATCACATTGAGAATGTGAAAGATGAAGATGTTCTGTATGAAGTAGGATCGGCCATTAACTCACTTCTTTCATTAAATCAAAAGATGCCGATCAATAATAATATTAAAGAGCTTGTGCAACAAATAACTGATTTCTTACAAAAAAATGAAGATCCACTTGTAGTAAATATAGGCGAACTTATTCTTATTGAGTTTGAGTGCATTATTTAAGGTAATTTTAAGAAAAAAATTAAGATATTGGACTTATAATTAGTGTGTGACAAAAATACTAGTTATAAGGAGAAATGTTATTTTGAAGAAGTTTTTATTTTTGTTATTTGCAATCACGTTACTTGTATCAAGCATTCCGATGGATTTTTTGAATGCAGCTGAAAATCCTAAGGCTAAAGCTGCGGTTGAACCAGGTAGACAACAATATATTCCTGGTCAAACGGAAGATGATTTAATTGCCGATGAAGATTTAGAAGAAATACCTGTGGAAGAGTTTCAGTCCCTACCTACAGTATACGAAGATGGGACACTTTCTAGTAAAGATAAGGCTCAAGCAATGGTAGTCAGAGGCATTACCTTAGCATTAAAATTATTGGCGAAGCCTACTGTAACACAAAAAACAGTTAAAGTAGGAAATAAGACAAAAACAAAAAGGTTTGTTCAAAAGCATACACCTAAAAAAGTTCGTACGGTTTATGTTAGAAATGGACATTTAGCTGGTAAGAAACATCCTGTGACTGGTGTTAAATTTGATGGGCAAGGTTTTCCGGTTTTCAATGCTAAGGCTGTGATGACCCTCCCATTAAGTCAATTGAAATCATCGAATGCTACACAGTTTAAATTAGCAAATGCTGCATTAAAGAAAAAAGTATCTAAAAGTATTACAGAGATGGGTAAATTTAATAAGAAACAACTTAGTCAAATAGAAAAAGGTGTAACACCAGACGGCTATACTTGGCATCACCATCAACAAGTAGGTAGAATGCAATTAGTGAATACTTGGGAACACGCTAAGACAGGTCATACTGGTGGAAGATCTATTTGGGGAAGTATGAAATAATAAAGTGACTCAAGAGAGGCGAATTCGTCTCTTTTTTTGATCGAAACACACGACGATCAATCGAAATACAACATCATCTGAAAACTAATAGGCAAAATAAAAACAGACCATGAAGGGTCTGTTTTTTTATGGGGACGGATTGGGGCCTAATCATTACTATAGTTTTCATTAGATTAGGAATTCGCTATACGCTCCATTGCTTTATCAAAAGCTGCTTTTCTTTTTTTCTCTTCATAGT
The DNA here is from genome assembly GCF_056838025.1 of Bacillus sp. MC1252. Lineage (NCBI taxonomy): Bacteria > Bacillati > Bacillota > Bacilli > Caryophanales > Bacillaceae > Bacillus > Bacillus sp. MC1252. The sequence continues at coordinate 2,289,248 of NZ_CM166369.1, read as the reverse complement.
CAATACGTTCTAAAATTCTGGTCCAATAAATATTGCCTGTGTCTGCATATTTTTTTGCAGTTTCTCTCCAAAGAAATGCTTCAGCTTCTTCGAGGACAATTATGAATTTACTCCCTATTTTCATGTGTGGCATCTCATCTTCATGAATTAAGCTGAAAATTGTTGAAGTGCTAACTCTGAAATAATTTGCAGCTTCCTTAACTGTCAAAAGGGTATGTACTTTGTTGTTGTTCTTATTTATCAAATTTTTAATTTCATCTGAAAAAACCTCTAATTCATCAGAGATAATTTTTCTAATTGCTTCTTCAATCAATTTAGGTTCCTCCTCATCATTTCGAAGATCTTCTACTTCTTTTATAACGTTGCTAACACTCCAAAAATCATCTGGATCAGTCCAACCATGTTTTTTATAATGATTAATAGTAGGAAGAATTTCTTCTTCAATAAAGATAATCCTGCTTTTAACTCTTAAATGTGGCATGGCTCTTCTTCGAATTAAATCACCTATTGTATATGTTGTAAGTTTTGTCCGTTCAGTTATTTCGTTCATAGTAAGATAGGTTTTGTTTGCTACAGATTCTTCATTGATAAGTGATAAGTGAAGTATCTTATCAAATTCTTCTTTAAGCGTGTTCTTAATAAAACTTTCAAATAACCCTGTGTTCATCTGATGCCTCCTTTTAATTTAATTAAATCAAAAATCTATAATTACACTTTACTTTATTATGGAAAATTTCGAAAGAGTAAATAAGAACAAACGTTTGATTAGTTGTTTTAATTTCGTTATAATAAGAATAAGATTGACCCCTTCATGAACCTGGCTGAAACTCAGTCAGGTCTTTTTTATATCTACTGGTAAACTCGTTTTCTTTATGAAATAGGGACAATCCATGTCGGCATAACCTGTCATGAGGTGATCTAAGATGAAGGTCAAAATCATTGAAGGACAGAATGTTGACGCACGTATTAATGATTGTTATCACTATTTGATTAAGTGGTGGAGGAAGGAGATTAATCGTGAAAGCAATTTACGTGAGGGTATCGACCGAGGAGCAAGCGATAAAAGGGTCGAGCATAGACAACCAGATTGAAGCTTGTGTGAAGAAAGCAGGGACTACAAATGTCCTGAAATATGCAGATGAAGGCTTCTCAGGTGAATTATTAGAAAGGCCAGCTTTAAACCGTCTGAGAGAAGATGCACGCAAAGGATTAATAACTGAATTGATTTGTTATGATCCTGATCGTTTGTCGCGGAAACTAATGAATCAATTAATTATAGATGATGAATTACGGAAAAAAGGAATAGTCTTAACCTTCGTAAATGGGGATTATGCAGATTCACCTGAAGGGCAGCTGTTCTTTTCAATGAGAGGAGCCATTTCTGAATTTGAAAAGGCCAAAATTAAAGAGAGAACTTCTACAGGTAGACTTCAAAAAATTAAAAAAGGGATAATAATTAAGGATCCTAGTTTATTAGGATACAGAATGAATAAAGAGAAAAGAACGCTTGAGATAATAGAAGAAGAAGCAAAAGTTGTGAGAATGATTTTTGATTTGTTTACGGATCATTCAAGTCACTTCTTCAACCGAGTAAATGGAATTGCGTTGCATTTAACAAAGCTAGGCATCCCAACGAAAAGAGGAGCAAAAGTCTGGCATAGACAAGTAGTGCGGCAGATCCTTATGAATCCATCTTATAAAGGGAAGTATGAGCAATATAAGTATGATACAGAAGGCAGTTATGTATCAAAGCAGGCTGGTGGTCCCGCAATAATGAAACTGAGGTCTGAAGAGGAACGCTATGTTACTGAAATTCCATCGGTTGTTTCTGACGAACAATGGGAATATGCTCAAGAGCTACTTGGTAAAAGCAGAAGGAAGCAATTGCAATATGGCACTCATCCATATTTGCTTTCTGGTCTAGTGCGCTGTGGAAAATGTGGAAATACGATGACTGGTAAAAAGAGAAAATCACATGGGGAAGATTTCTATGTGTATGAATGTAGGAAGAATTATGCTGGAGCCAAAAATAGAGGTTGCGGTAAATCTATGTCAGAAAATAAGCTGAACAGAATCGTATGGGATGAGATATATAAATTCATCACCAATCCAGAAAAGTATAGAGTCTATAAAGAAGAGGAAAAAGCCACTCATAAAGAAGATGAACTTGAGTTGATTCAAAAAGAAATTGAGAAGGCGAAAAAAGGCCGTCAGCGTTTAATCACTTTAATTAGTCTTAGTGAAGAAGACGACTTGGATATTGAAGAAGTGAAAACGCAGATTGTTGAGCTACAGAAGAAACAAAATCACCTTATGATCCAACATGATACAATTGAAAAAGAGATTAAAGAAGCTGAAGGATCCGCAGCAGGAGAAAATGCTATGAAAAGGGCACTTGATTATTTAAGTTCAGTCAATGCGGATAATTTGAAGCTGGAAGACAAAAAAGCCATTATTAACTTTATTGTTGAAGAAGTATTGATTGTTGATTCAGAGACCATCCATATAAGAACTCATTAAATGGGGAGGTGCGTTTATACGCACCCCCCTTTTGTCATTAATATCTCGTTCTCGATACACCGCGCCGCATACGTTGCCAGCTTTGTTCCTTTTCCAGAGGAATAGCTTTCAATGGCTTTAATGAGTCCGATCGTCCCGATGGAGATGAGGTCTTCAGCGTCTTCCCCGGTATTTTCAAATTTCTTTACAATATGGGCGACGAGCCGAAGGTTATGTTCAATCAGCATGTTTCTTGCGTGTTCATCGCCCTGTGCCATGAGGGCTAAGTATTTTTTTTCATCATCTCCCGAAAGGGGCTGTGGAAAGGCATTGTTTTTGACATAGGACACTAAAAACACCAATTCTTTGACCATCAATCCCATCGCTGTAAATACTCCTGCCACGATTTTCACCTCCACCATGTTTAGGCCACTGCCTATATCCTCAAATGTATGTGAAGGGGGGATTGTCTGTGTCTGTACGATGAAAAAATCATCTTTTTCGAAAAAAACGGGCTTCTGTTCGTCTGTTTTTGCTGCCCTTCTCATATGTTTGCGGTTTCTTTGCGGTGCTTGGCGGTCAAGAAGCGTGCTAAAATATGTAATATTAGACCGAAAAGGAAGGGGTTTTTTCGGAACATGGGGAAGGTTCTTTCTTCACATGTAGGTATGAAAATTAATGAATGGTATCGAATGATACGGCAGTTCAGTGTGCCAGATGCTGAAATCCTGAAAGCAGAAGTAGAAGCGGAAATTGAACGTATGGAAGAGGACCAGCATTTACTGATTTATTATCAGCTCATGTGTTTTCGGCACCAAATCATGCTTGACTATATACACCCTTCAAAATATCAACCTTTCTCAGTATCTAATCTTGTCGATAAAATCGAAAATTCCAATCATGAGTTATCTGATATGCTGCATTATTACCATGCATTTTTTCGTGGCATGCATGAGTTTAGTCAAAAAGAATATTTAGAAGCCGTCAAATATTATCGAGTGGCAGAAAAACAGCTGTCGATGGTATTTGATGATATTGAGCAAGCTGAGTTTCATTTTAAAGTAGCAGAAGCCTACTATATTATGAAACAAACGCATGTCTCCATGCACCATATTTTAAAGGCGCTTGAAATATACGATCAGCATGATGCGTATGCCATCCGCATTATTCAGTGCCTCTTTGTCATCTCAGGAAATTATCAAGATTTAAAACGTAAAGATCGAGCGCTGCCTCATTTGAAAAAAGCAAAACAGCTCGCATCTCAAATTGATCACCCGCGCATATACAGTTCAGCTCTTTACAATTTAGGTAAATGTTATGGAGAGCTTGGCTATTTAGAGGAAGCGGAACGATATTTAACAGAATCGGCTGATCTTGCCCGCAAAGAGGTGCTTCCCACGCTTCCTCATACGCTCTATACGCTGGCGAAGCTTCTTTTTAGACAAAACGAACAGGCGCGTGCACTGCGTATTTTAGAAGATGGGAAATTAGCCGCAAAGAAGCATGAAGACCAGCTGTTCTGTCATATGTTTGAGTATCTGGATGCTTTATATGTTCAGGGAATCAATGAAGAACAACTGCAAAAAACCATTGATTATTTGGAAAAACTTAGCCTATACTCTTATATAGAGGATATCTCATTAGAAATTGCGACAGCCTTAGAAGCCTCTCAACAATACCAGAAGTCCAACCAGTATTATCAGAAATTATTATGGGCTCAAAATCAAATCCAAGAAGGAGAGTGTCTGTATGAATTCTAAGCAACGTTCGACAGTTGAAGAGAGAAACCAAACGTGAAACAAAAAGCGGGCCTGCATGGCCGGCTTTTTTTATGTGGAAAAAGAGGTCAGCGAGGCGCAGACATCATCATGCACCCTGCATGAATTCATCTGAAAGCGGGCATTTTAATCTATAATGATGTTCTGTGGAGGCGGTCTAATGAAAGGGTTGCATGTCTTTGTATGTGTCTTGTTATTATGCACTTTTGTTCCTAATGAAATAGAGGCACGAACATTAAAAAGAGTCGACCTGGAAAAAACGGGACGGGCCTTTTGGGATATGAGAGAGGAACGGAAAAAGATTGCGTTAACCTTTGATGATGGGCCTCATCCGGTGTACACGAATCAAATTTTGGATGTGCTGAGGGAGCATGAAGTGAATGCCAGCTTTTTTGTCGTAGGGAGCCGAATTCGTTCGTATCCGGAGATTGCGAAGCGGATTGTGGGCGAGGGAAATGAGCTCGGCAATCATACGATGAACCATACATATTTTGACCTTTTGTCATCAAAGGAAATTAAGCAGGAACTAAACGAATCAGCGGCTCATATCGCTTCACTCCAGCCAGGCGGTCCTTTATTATTTCGTCCTCCTGGTGGCAGGCTGACGATGAAGTCATTCCGCATTCTTTCAAAGCAAGGATACGATGTGGTCATGTGGTCTTTCACGCAAGATCCGAAGGACTGGTCAAGACCAGGCTCGCACAAAATTGCAAGCCGTATTATTGATCATATTCAGGGCGGCGATATCATCCTTTTACATGATGGCGGTGGAAATCGGAAGCAAACGGTAGAAGCGCTCAAACAGGTGATTCCTGAATTAAAGGATAAAGGCTATGAATTTGTGAAAGTAAGCGAACTGCTGCATCATGACAGAGCATATCTGCCTGTTCATTTTCAATAGGGATCATTTGTCAAAAACAGTCATTCATTGAAACCAAAAGGCTTGTCGTTTACTATATGAAGAGGGCTTTTGGAGGTGAATGTTGTGAAGAAATATGTTTTCCTTTTCATCCTGTTGTGTGTCGCTGCTGGATGCTCAAAACCAGCGCAGGAAAGCGTTATTGCATTCGGCGACAGTAATACAAGAGGATCAAACTGGGACTTTCGAGATTACCCAGCATCTGAAAAATGGGTGAATCTCATGAAAAACGTCGAGCGCGGCCAAATACAAGTGAAGAATGCAGGGATTGGCGGGCAGACGACTGAAGACGCGAAGCTTCGCTTTGAGCAGGATATTTTAAAGCAGAAACCAACTTACGTCCTCATCATGTTCGGTACGAATGATGCGGCGATTTTAGACGGGAAACATCCCCGTGTCACAAAAAAACGATTTAAAGAAAATGTATCCTACTTCATTTCTGAAAGTAGAAAAGAAGGGATTACCCCGATTCTCATGACCTGTGTACCTGTCGTAGAAGGAGGGAAAAAGGGCTTATATTATTACTCGCGGTATAAGGCATCTTATTTTGCTGAGAGAGGCGGGGCAAGAGCTTGGCAAAACTCATATAATGACATCACAAGAGAAGTAGCTAAAAATCAGCAAGTTCCACTTGTCGACAATTGGAAAGCTTTCATCCGAGAAGCTGGTGAGGATAGTGACAACGCTTTGATTCAGTCAGGTTTAATCGACCCTTCTGGCAATCATATGACACCAAAAGGGGCGAGAATCATTTATAACGAAATGAAAGAGCGTGAAGTCATCAAACATTTTTAAATGATGGCCATTCGCCTAAACAAGACCACCCAACCAGCATAGTCTAACAGTATATCTTCCTATAAGGAGGTAACTGATATGTGGGGATGTCCTTATCCTTACCCTGCGTGTTCGCCTTATCCAGCTCAAGGAGCAGGAATCGGTTACGCTTTTCTTGTTGTGTTCCTTGTTGTCATTTTGGTCGTAGGCGGAGGGTTATGGTTTTGGAACGAACAGTCTTGCAAATAAGACACCTCTTCTTTGATAAGAAGGGGTGTTTTTTACGGAAAATAGTAGTAAGCCTATAGCGCAAGTGATATAATATCAGTCACCTGAGTTTAAAAAAGGAGAGTGCTCGGGAGGCATGGTTCCTGTGATATGGAATTAAGAGGAAACAGAGAGCATATGCCCGAGCGAACGTCTTTTCATTTCTGTCTCAATTAATTCAATGAAGTCGCGATTTAAGTTCATTTCATTTGCTTTATAATATGATTCTATAAGTAAATCATCTGACAGCTTTTTCATACTAGAAACCCATATGATGGGAAAAACACCTCCCCTGAAAAAGTTGGCATAAAACTTGAGGAAAAGACATATCATCATAGGTTGATCGAATGTCTTCGAAGTACCTTTAATCTACCATGAATGGGAAACAAGAACAATCGTTCTGTTATCCACATGGTTAAGTGGATAACTTGTGGGTAGAGTGTTTATAATTGAATGAAAGCGTGATGAAATATAGGTGGATAATGTGTGTAAAATTATCCACACCTGTTGAAGGTCCTCATCATATGTCGAAAACTTTTTCATTGTATTCGATAGACAGACAAATTATGATTTGATTCGACACAATCGCTGAAAAACCAATGGAAGAAAGGGTGCAAATTGTGCTAAAGAAGTATTTCTTACCGGATGAATTTGTGAAAAGTATTTTCCACATTTCACCGCAAAAACTAAAAGAACGAAATGTAAAAGGAATTATTACCGATTTAGATAACACACTAGTAGAATGGGACCGCCCAAGTGCGACACCCCGTTTAATTGAATGGTTTCAAGAGATGAAAGATCACGGGATACAAGTGACAATTGTATCGAACAATAATGAAAAAAGGGTCAAGCTTTTTTCTGAGCCGGTTCACATCCCGTTTATTTATAAAGCGAGAAAGCCTATGGGAAGAGCCTTTAATAAGGCAGTCGCTGATATGCAATTGAAAAAAGAAGATGTGGTCGTCATTGGGGATCAGCTCATGACAGATGTGCTTGGCGGGAACAGGCATGGCTTCCATACGATTTTGGTCGTTCCTGTTGCAGCGTCGGACGGATTTTTCACAAAGTTTAACAGGCAGATTGAACGCAGAATTTTAGGAGCCTTAAAGCGTAAGGGCCACATTCAGTGGGAGGAAGAGTAATAATGGAAAAGGTTGTTTGTATTGGCTGCGGTGTAGCCATTCAGACCGAAGATAAAGATCAATTAGGATATGCGCCGGCAGCATCTCTATTGAAAGAAGATGTGATCTGCCAGCGCTGTTTTAGGTTAAAGAACTACAATGAAATACAAGATGTTTCTTTAACAGAAGACGACTTTTTAAATATATTGCATAGCATTGGCGAGACAGATTCTCTCATTGTAAAGGTCGTTGATATTTTTGACTTTAACGGAAGCTGGATCAACGGGCTAAGCCGTATTGTCGGTGGGAATCCGATTTTACTTGTCGGCAACAAAGTGGATATTTTACCGAAATCAGTGAAAAAAGACCGTCTTGTTCATTGGATGAAGCGGGAAGCAAAAGAAAACGGATTAAACCCAATCGATGTTTTCTTAATCAGTGCAAGCAGAGGTCAAGGCGTGCCTGAGGTGATGGAAGCGATCGACCATTACCGTGAGGGAAGAAATGTCTATGTCGTCGGCTGTACGAACGTTGGGAAGTCAACATTTATCAATCGAATCATCAAAGAAGTGTCTGGAGAAGAGAACGTCATCACCACATCCCAATATCCAGGTACAACTCTTGATGCAATCGAAATTCCGCTTGATGACGGGTCTGCTTTATTCGATACGCCGGGCATCATCAATCGCCATCAAATGGCGCACTATGTCAGTAAAAATGACTTGAAGATTTTAACGCCGAAAAAAGAATTGAAACCGAGAACGTTCCAATTAAATGAAGCCCAAACGCTTTATTTTGGCGGTCTTGCTCGATTTGACTATGTAAAAGGCGGCAGAACATCATTTGTCTGCTATATGCCAAATGAACTCAACATTCACCGGACAAAGTTAGAGAATGCAGATGACTTATATGAAAAACATGCAGGAGAACTGCTATCACCGCCATCAAAAGAGGGAATGGAAGATTTTCCTCCGCTCGTTCCGCATACCTTTACCATTGATCAGCCGAAAATGGATATCGTCTTTTCAGGATTAGGATGGGTAACAGCGAATGATGCAGGAAAGCAAATCAAAGTCTATGCGCCAAAAGGCGTTCATGTGTTTATGAGACGTTCGTTAATTTAAACGTTCAAAGGGGGAGAGACCTTGAAACCTTTATACGGATTAATCGGTAACCCTGTTGGCCATTCAATGTCTCCGGATATTCATAATGCAGCATTAAAGGATGCTGGGATTGATGGACATTATCATGGCTTTCAAGTAGAAGGTGGCGACCTTAAAGATGCGATTAGAGGCATGAAAGCCTTAGGCATCAGCGGCTTTAACGTCACTGTTCCGCACAAGGTAGAGATCATGCAGTACCTTGACAAAATTGATGTGACAGCTGAACGCCTGCGAGCGGTCAATACTGTGCGGCTTGAAAAAGGTCAGCTCGTTGGGTACAACACAGATGGAGAGGGCTTCCTTCATTCATTGGTTGAAGCCTTAGATCAGCCGTTATCAGAGCTGTCATTTCTCATGATTGGTGCTGGCGGAGCGGCAAGAGCAATTTATACGACAATTGCTGAGTATGCACCGAAAAGCTTTGATATCACCAACCGTACCATTGAAAAAGCGGAGGCTTTAATTCAAAGTGCGGATGGAAAAGTGACATCAAATGCAATCGCATTAAATACAGCAGAAGACCAGCTTGGAGACTATGATGTCATCATCCATACAACCTCGATCGGCATGTATCCGAATGTTGAAGAAACCCCGATTTCTTTAACAAACGCAAAAAAAACAGCGGTCGTTTGTGATATTGTGTATAATCCAATAGAAACAAAACTGCTGAGTGAAGCAGCCGGGTTAGGCTTGAAAACAGTAGATGGTGTTGGCATGTTTGTTGGTCAAGCGGCAAGAGCCTTTGAACTGTGGACAGGCGTCACGCCTGACGCCAGAAAAATGAAGTCAATTGTGATAGAGAAATTAGGAGGAACACCATGTTAAAAGGTAAGCAAAAACGTTTTTTACGTGCACAAGCACATCATTTATCACCTATTTTTCAAGTTGGAAAAGGCGGGGTAAATGACAATATGGTCAAGCAAATTTCCGAGGCGCTTGAAGCAAGAGAACTTTTAAAAGTCAGCGTATTGCAAAACTGCGACGAGGACAAAACTGAGGTCGCTAAAGCACTTGTAAAGGGTGCAAAAGCTGAACTCGTTCAAACGATCGGAAATGTGATTGTCCTTTATAAAGAATCTAAGGAAAATAAACAAATTAAGCTGCCGTAAAGGTGGATGCGATATGAAAAAAATAGGGTTGTTCGGCGGTACATTTGATCCCCCGCATATTGGGCATTTGCTGATGGCGAATGAGGTACGCTTTCAAGTGGGGCTTGATGAAATTTGGTTTATCCCAAATCACAAGCCTCCTCATAAAACAGGCCGAAAACGAGCAGATAGTCATCACCGCGTGAAAATGGTGGAAACAGCGATTCAGTCTAATCCGCATTTTCAGCTGGAGCTCATTGAAATGGAGCGAGAAGGCCCATCTTATACAGTAGATACGGTGGAGCTGTTAAAGAAGCGCCATCCTGAAAATGAGTTCTTTTTTATGATTGGAGCGGACATGGTGGATTATTTGCCAAAATGGCACCGGATTGATGATTTGCTTCAGATGATTACCTTTATTGGGATGAAAAGACGAGGTTATGAAGGAAGCACGACATATCCTCTTTTATTTGCAGATGTTCCAGCTTTTGATGTATCATCGACATTGATTAGGCAGCGAATAAAGCAGGGAGAACCTGTAGATTATTTGATTCCGAAAGCTGTTGAGCGTTATATAAAGGAGCATCATTTATATGAATCGTGAAAAAGCATTGAATTGTGTCAAAGAGCAGTTAACAGAGCATAGATATACACATACACTTGGGGTTTTGGATACAGCCATTTCATTAGCGGAACGGTTTGGTGCAGATGTGAGAAAAGCGGAGATCGCCGCTATTTTTCATGATTATGCCAAATTTAGACCAAAGGAAGAGATGGAGGGCATCATTCAAAAAGAACAGATGAATCCTCTATTGCTTGAATATTCGCCCGAGCTTTGGCATGCCCCAGTCGGTGCATATTTGGTCAAAAAGGAAGCCGGAATTGACGACCAATCCATTTTAACAGCGATCGAATTCCATACATCCGGCAGACCGGATATGACGTTACTTGAAAAAGTCATTTATGTCGCTGACTATATAGAACCAGGCCGTCATTTTCCTGGTGTAGAAGAAGTAAGAGAGTTAGCAGAGCATGATTTGGATGGTGCATTGATTCAATCGTTAAAAAACACAATCATTTTTTTAATGAAAAAGAATCAGCCAGTCTTTCCAGATACACTTGCTACTTACAACTCGCTTGTGCATAAGAACAAATAAGGAGGAATTTTGGATGGATGCATCATCAATTTTAAACATCGCAGCAGGAGCATGCGATGATAAACGGGCTGAGGATATTATTGCCCTGAATATGCAAGGAGTCTCACTTGTTGCAGATTATTTTCTCATTTGTCACGGGAATTCTGACAAACAAGTGCAGGCCATCGCAAGAGAAGTGAAACATCTTGCAGAGGAAAGTGGAATTGAAGTGAAGAAGATGGAAGGCTTTGATGAAGCAAGATGGGTATTGATTGATCTAGGAGATGTTATTGCTCATGTGTTCCATAAAGAAGAAAGAGGATACTATAACCTAGAGAAGTTATGGGGAGATGCGCCGAGAGAAACGCTTTCACTTGGCATTAACTCATGATTTATCAAGGGTTTGCAGGTGTGTATGACGAGCTCATGGCACATGCACCTTATGATGAATGGGTTCAGTGGATACAGCAGTATATCCAGCCAAATGCCGCAATCATCGATGTAGGCTGTGGAACTGGGGAGATTTCTCTTCGGTTAGCTGAAAAAGGTCACATCGTCACAGGAATTGACCTAAGTGAAGAGATGCTGGCCTTCGCGCAGCAAAAAGCGCAGGCTCACAAGCAGTCCGTTCAATTTTTACATCAAGATATGAGAGAGATTACTGGCTTTGAACAAGCCTTTCAAGCAGCCGTTATCTGCTGTGATTCCCTGAACTACTTAAAAAACGAAAATGACGTCAAAAAAACCTTTAAAAACATGTTTCAGCTTTTAGAGGCAGATGGGGTTTTACTCTTTGATGTTCATACCCCTTATAAAATGGAAGAGGTATTCCCTGGTTCTACTTATGCAGATCAAGATGAAGAGGTCAGCTATATTTGGCAGAGCGATAAAGGGGATGACGTGTATTCGGTCATTCATGATTTAAGCTTTTTTGTAAAGGATGGAGACGTGTATCAGCGTTATGATGAGACACATGAACAGCGTACATTTCCATTTGAGACATATGCAGCGTTCCTTGAGTCCGCTGGCTTCGAAAATATTGAAGTGACGGCTGATTTTACAAATCAAGCACCTCAGGAATTGGCCGAAAGATATTTTATCTCAGCCAAGAAACCAAAAACCATCGTTTAATGGAACGATGGTTTTTTAAAACCCTTTTTTCGCTTATTGCAAAGATCGTTAATTTCTGCGATCATCAGTAAACACACTTGGCGGATATTGATGTGCAACCGCTTCAAGATCTTCATCGAACTTTTCATGGGTGTTCTGAAAAAGACGGTGAAACATATCTTGAACACCTGCTTCAAGAGCTTTAATACCCTCACCAGTGACGCCGCCTTTCACACACACTTTATCTTGCAGTGTCGGAAGGGTATAGACTCTTTTTTCAATTAAACGACCAAGTCCTACAAGCATATCTTCTGATAAGGTGGTGGCTTCTTCTTTTGAAATATCGGTTTCTTCGACAGCTGCTTCAATCATTTTCTGAACGAGAAAGCTAATAAAAGCAGGTCCGCAGCTGACAATATCTGAGGCCGCTCTTGTAATCGAATGATGGATCTCAATTGGTGTTGAAATGCGGGAAGCTAACTGTCTTAACGCTGTTTTCGTCGCGACATTGCATGATGAACCGAAAGTTAAAAGTGACGCACCTGATAAAGCGCGGTTTGTGATGCTTGGGATCAGTCTAGCTGTTTGACAAGGAACGATATCCTGAAGCTGTTCAGGATGAACCGGACTTGTAATGATGACAATCGTTTGCTGCTCTGTTAAAAGAGAGCTGAGCTCTTTTAATAGTGGATAAATATCAAGTGGTTTCACACAAACAAAGATGAAATCTTTATCTGTTACAGCTCCTGAAAGCTGTTTCGTTACTTCAAGCTCTGGATGGTTCTTTTTTATATTGAACGCTTTTTCAATGGTCCGGTTTGTGATGGTGATGGATGAGGGATTGACTGCCTTTGATTCAATAAATGCCTCAGTAAGTATGGTACCCATGTTTCCTGTACCGATTATCCCTATATTCAAACGTTCTCCCTCCTTAGACGCATAGGATCTGTTATCTTCTAAACAGTATGTTGAGCAATAGAAAAATATGATTGAAAGAAGCGTGAGCACGTGAAGCGACTCATTCTATTGAAAAAATACAGTCTTTATATCGCTACCGGGATCATGATCTTGATCACCATCAGTTTCTTCTTTTTAGCAGGAAAAGGGGAAAACAGCGCAGAGCCAAGTGTATTGAAGGAAAATAAAGAAAGCCCAGTCGCATTGGAAGAAAAACAAGAGAGTGCAAAAAGTGAACCACCACCCATCGTTGTAGAGGTCAAAGGTGCTGTAAGGAAGCCAGGGGTATATACGTTTCGATCAGAGGACCGGGTTGAGGGAGCGATTAAAAGAGCAGGAGGTTTTACAAGTAAAGCGGATACGTATGAAATCAATCAAGCGGCAAAATTAGAGGATAGTATGATGATTTATGTTCGGAAGCAGGGAGAGGCGGAGACGCAGACATCAGCAGCTGTCGCGTTATCCGGGAATGAAAAGAGTCAAGGTGTCAATGTCAATCAAGCTGATACAGCGGAATTGCAAACAATTAACGGAATCGGACCAGCCAAAGCAGAAGCCATCATTGCCTATAGAGAGGAACATGGAGAATTTGAACAAATTGAAGATTTGCGGAACATTTCGGGTTTTGGGGAGAAGACAGTCGAACGGCTGAAAATTCAATTGACCGTGAAGTAGAATTGACGGTATAGAAGAAAGGCATGTACACTTAATACCAACCATCATTCTGGAGGGATCAGCTCGTGGAAAGAATTTCATGGAATCAATATTTTATGGCACAAAGCCATTTGCTTGCTTTACGAAGCACCTGTGAGCGGTTAGCTGTTGGGGCGACCATCGTAAGAGACAAGCGCATTATCGCAGGAGGATACAATGGCTCCATTGCCGGTGATGTCCATTGTGCAGATGTAGGATGCTATGTCATTGATCATCACTGTGTACGCACAATCCATGCTGAAATGAACGCCATTTTACAATGTGCTAAATTCGGTGCACCAACGGCTGATGCTGAAATATATGTCACGCATTTTCCTTGTTTGCAGTGCTGTAAAGCCATTATTCAAGCGGGCATTCGAACAGTGTATTATGCAAAGGATTATAAAAATCATCCATATGCTGTCGATTTATTTGAGCAGGCCGGCGTTCAAACGGAACAGGTTGAACTAGATGAAATGATCATTGACTTAAAAAATCAAGAAAAATTAGCCTTTGTTGCAGATTTAATCGGCAAGCTGAGTGAATCAGGACTTAGCGAAACAGAAATACGAGACATGCATGAAAAGGCGAATCAATTATTTACTTCCTATGTTTAATTATTTGCCGTTCGGGGCGATTTCAGCAGCAGTCGGAATTGCCCTGGCCGCATTTCACCTTCATATGTATTTCCTTCTCTTTCTTCTCATGATATTACTTCTCAGCCTACTGAAAAAAACACCCCAGCTCTTTCTGATGGTTAGCTTGTGCGGAACTGTCTATACACTTATCTTTATGGTTCATCAGTCTCTTGAGGCGGATCATGTGGTAAAAGAAAAATCATTTTCTGGTTCAGTTGTAATTGAAAGTATTCCGACAATAGATGGCAATCGTTTTTCAGCGACCGTGTCAGCAGAGAAGGATCGGCTGGCGGCTTTTTATACAATTCAAACTGAGCATGAAAAAGAAGCGCTGAAAGATATAGAGCCAGGTATGAGCTGTCTAGTGGCAGGTGATGTGCGACTACCTAAACACGCAACCATTCCTAACGGGTTTCAATACGATCAATTTCTAAAAACAAAAGGAATTGACGCTATTTTCTTACCGCAGTCGATCAAAAACTGTTCAAAAAAAGACAGCCCCTCACATTACCTTGCAGCTATGAGACAAAAGGGCTTGAAATTCTTAGAGGAGCATGTTCCGAAGAGCTCTGCTGGAATTGTACAGGCACTCATTTTTGGAGATCGTGAATTGATTGATCCTGACACGCTAAGAGATTATCAAATGCTCGGTATTATTCATTTACTAGCGATTTCAGGGATGCATGTGCAAACACTTCTTGCTTGTTTATTTTGGTGTCTGCTTCGTGCTGGCGTGACAAGAGAGACAGCACGTATTCTTTTATTATGCTTTCTACCGGTTTATGCTTGTTTGACAGGTGCTTCGCCATCTGTTTTAAGAGCTTGTCTAATGGCGGGAGTCTATTTAGTGATCACTAGCCTGCCAAAAGAAATGAAACAGCCTTCGGTGGTGGTATTAAGTGCGACGTTTTTGCTCTTATTGGCCATTCATCCCCTTTATTTATTTGATATCGGCTTTCAACTTATTTTGTTATCCACTAGGATCCTATCAAAAGCGAAAAGTGCAGTGATGCAATTATTACTCATCTCCTTTATTGCACAGCTTGCTTCGCTCCCTATTCTTTTATATCATTTTCAGCAATTTTCTTTGCTGAGCGTCCCTTTGAATATGGTGTTTGTCCCTTTTTACACAACGGTTGTCATGCCTCTGTCCTTACTCTTTTTTCTTTTGTCTATTGTTTACCTCCCGCTTGGTCAAACATTGTTTCAGCTGCTTGATGCAGTGATTCAGCTGAGTCATCAGTTGTCAGCACATATGGCTGTTTATGATGGATTTAACCTAATTTTTATGAAATCTACTTGGTGGCATGTTCTTCTTGAAGTGAGTGCCGTTATTTTTTTGTTATATATGCTGGAGTGCAAAACCTCTATGAAATCTTATGCTGTAGCGATTCTTTTTCTCGTTGGTGTGCTGAGCGTACACTATGTTACGCCGAATTTTTTTCAAAAAGGTGAGGTCATGATGCTGGATGTAGGGCAGGGGGATAGTTTGTTTATTCAATTGCCCTATCGCAAGGGGCATTTATTAGTAGATACAGGAGGCAGACTATCCTTCGAAGAAGAACCGTGGAAAAAAAGACGAAAAGTGTCTACGATTGGTGATCAAACGCTCATACCGTTTCTGCATTCTAAAGGTATAGCGAAACTTGATGTCCTCATCCTTACACATGCGGATCAAGATCACATGGGGGAAGCGGTTCGTTTAATCAAGCGAAATAAAGTGAAGCGGCTGGCCGTGCCAAAAGGCTTTGCCCGAAGTCCAGAGGATGCACAGATTTTAAAAGAAGCAGCTGATAAAGGGATATCTGTTGATGAATTACAGAGAGGGGATAAGCTTCAGGTGGGAGGGCAAGAGTTTGAGGTTCTTCATCCGGCGCGAGATCGGGTGACAAGTAAGAATAATGATTCGCTTGTGCTTACCTTTATTCTTGGGGGGAAGCGTTTTATCTTCACGGGAGACCTTGAACAAGAAGGCGAGCGAGACATCATAGAAGCTTATCCTCATCTGCGGGCGGATGTACTGAAGGTTGGACATCATGGGAGTAAAGGATCAACAAGTGAGGAATGGCTTCAGCATCTGAGGCCGTCATATGCATTGATTTCGGCAGGTGAACGAAATCGTTATCAGCATCCTCATCAAGAAGTCTTGAAAAAATTAGATGATTATCAAACGAGGGTGTACCGTACAGATATTGATGGAAGTGTGACCTATGAATTTCTCGAAGAGGCTGGAACGTTTTACTCGCAACCTCCATATGATATCTTACAAAATCAATAAAAAAACTGCCGAAACGGCAGTCATAGAGCCTTCATGAAGTTAAGATCCAACGAGGTGTATAATTGTTGCCAAAATAAACATTGAGGCGAAAAATCCGAATGTGACGATAAAACCAACAGCTGAGTCGGTCACATCATTCCGCTTGCTTTGAACATTTTTTTCAAATTCATTCATTTTCATCCCTCCTGGCTAATTTTAGTATACTTGAACTCATTTGGAATTGCTAGAAGGTAAAGTAACCGTTTTCCTTTTTCATGATCATTTTATGAATATCGTCTGACAGCGAGCTGACCCGGGAGCTTGCGCCAGACGTTTACTATAAATGAGGAGGCGGCACTTTCAGCTTCCTCTTTACTAATGTCTTCGCACACTTTAGGATAGAGGAGGAAGTGAAAGAGAGGGATTCAATTTATGGTCTTTGAGATATGGAACAATTTAAAAAAAGGGGATATCCATCCCGTTTATTGCTTATATGGAAAAGAAACGTATTTACTGCAAGAAACTGCTGCTAAACTGAGACAAGCTGTGGTTGACGAGGAAGCAAAGGATTTTAATTTCTCCGTCTTCGATATGGAAGAGGTGCCGCTTGAACAGGCTGTGACGGACGCAGAAACCTTTCCGTTTATGGGAGAACGACGTCTCGTTGTGATTAAAAATCCTTATTTTCTTACAGCAGAAAAGAAAAAGGAGAAGATCGAGCATCAGCTTTCCGTATTAGAAGCTTACTTAGAAAAGCCAGCACCTTATACTGTTCTCGTGTTATTAGCGCCATATGAAAAGCTGGATGAACGTAAAAAAATCACGAAATTACTAAAAAAGAAAGCGGCTGTCGTTGAGGCGAAAGAGTTAAACCCTAAAGAAACAACTGATTTCACCATCACCTTGGTGAAGACAGAAGGAAAGGCGATCACGGCTGAAGCGGCTGAGCAGCTTGTCATGCTATGCGGCGGGAGTCTGTCCTCACTTTTTCAAGAGGTTCGGAAGCTAAGTACATATATTGGAGAGCGAGAGGAAATCGAGCTGGCGGATGTCAATCAGCTTGTTGCGCGCAGCTTAGAGCAGAATATTTTCGAATTGATTAACCAAATTGTAAACAGACGCCGTTCTGAAGCCATGCAAATGTTTTATGACCTCTTAAAGCAAAATGAGGAACCCATTAAAATATTGGCGCTCATTTCAAATCAATTTCGGCTGATTTTGCAGACAAAGTACTTTGCTCAGCAGGGGTACGGGCAAAAACAAATTGCGTCAAACCTGAAGGTCCATCCATTCCGTGTCAAACTCGCCATGGACCAGGCAAAACTGTTTTCAGAAGAAGAACTAAAGCAGATCGTCAAAGAGCTCTCAACGATCGATTATGAAATGAAAACGGGTAAAAAGGACAAGCAGCTATTGCTAGAATTGTTCCTGCTTCGATTATTAGGCGCTTGAACATAAAAAAAACGACCTTCTAAAAAGAGGGTCGTTTTTGTTTAGATGTATAATTGCCAGTCTGTCCTTATGGCTGAGCCGGTCAGGACGGACGTACAGTTAAACAGGTGCCTCATCACTGAGGCGTTGCAAGCATTATGCAGAAAGTCCGTTTACTTGTTTAGCAAGTCTTGATTTGTAACGCGCAGCTGCGTTTTTGTGTACAAGACCAGTTTTAACGGCTTTGTCAATGCGTTTTGCAGCAGAAGAAAGAGCAGCTTTTGCTTGCTCAGCATCGTTGTTAGCTACAGAAACTTCAACTTGTTTAATCGCAGTACGCATCGCAGATTTGATTGTTGCGTTGTGTGCACGGCGCTCGTTATTCGTTTTTGTACGTTTGATCGCTGATTTAATATTTGGCATGTGTTTCACCTCCTAAGATACAACCTAAACACAATTGTCTTAAGGTTAAATCTTCACAATAGAACAAGTTGTATTCTATCAAACACACCTTTAGAATGCAATATAAATGTAAAGTATTTTTCATTGATGAACCGCTCGAATGTTTCTTTATAGAGATGGAAAGACTACTGTTAATTACTTGGTGGAAGGAGCCTTTTTATGAAGAAACAGAAACTCGATTTAAGCGCTTATCAAATCCGGACAGACTTGGCCGTTGAAACAAAAGAGATACTAGAACAAGAGAACGATCCGAATGTCGTCAAAAATGATGGCATTCAAGGAATTGTCGAGAAAGAAAAGGAAGAGCACGGGATCCGCATACGCACTGTGGAGATTACGAAAGAAGGAGAAGAGCTGACGGGGAAAAAGGCAGGAACATACTTGACACTTGAGGCGCAGGGCATTCGGGAGAAGGATTCTGAGATGCAAGAAAAAGTAGTCGAAGTCTTCGCCCATCATTTTGCTCAGTTTTTAAAAGACCGGGGAATTCAGGCAGATGCGAGCTGTCTTGTAGTGGGACTAGGTAACTGGAATGTCACGCCAGATGCATTAGGACCACTCACAGTTGAAAACCTGCTTGTGACCCGTCATCTATTTGAATTACAGCCGGAAAATGTACAGGAAGGCTATCGCCCAGTGTCCTCTTTATCACCTGGTGTGATGGGACTGACTGGAATTGAAACAAGTGACATTATACAAGGTGTGATCGAACGTTCCAAACCCGATTTTGTGATTGCCATAGATGCACTTGCTGCTCGTGCGGTGGAACGGGTGAATACAACGATTCAAATGTCTGATACAGGCATCCATCCAGGATCTGGTGTAGGGAATAAGCGCAAGGAATTAAGCAAAGAAACCTTGGGTATTCCAGTGATTGCGATTGGCGTCCCGACAGTGGTTGATGCAGTGACGATCGCAAGTGATACGATTGATTATGTCTTAAAGCATTTTGGTAGAGAACTGAAAGATGATAGACCCTCCCGCTCTCTTGTGCCGGCTGGTCTGACATTTGGGAAGAAAAAAGTGCTAAACGAAGAAGACTTGCCAGATGAAGAAACGCGTCAATCATTCTTAGGAATAGTAGGAACGCTTCCTGATGAAGAGAAAAGACAGCTGATCCATGAAGTGCTTTCGCCGCTAGGACAAAATTTAATGGTGACGCCGAAGGAAGTGGATACATTCATTGATGATATGGCAAACGTACTTGCCAATGGATTAAACACAGCGCTTCATCAAAAAATCTCTCAAGATAACATGGGTTCTTATAATCATTAATCGGTTCTACTTTCTCTAGCTCGCTCATAGTGTAATTACTAGAAAGCGTGCTGGAGGGAGTAAATCATGAAAAAAAGACCCCGCCGTCCTCGACAGTTGGTCGTTGCGATTAATGGAACCAAAGTAGTGAAAAGTATTTTCTTGTTTATTGCCTCTCTTGTTGTCATGTTTGTCATGTCAGGGGCTTTGACATCTTTAAAACCTGAGCTTAGACCTCAAGCTTCGTTATATGGTGTAGCTGATGAGTTGTCAGGAGCGTTCTTTGCCACACTGATGGGAATGGAAAACCAATATTTCGCCTCAACAGTTCCAGAAGATCAAAAAGGGTTCAATTTCTCTGGACTGTCACTCAAGCTTGCGACAAGTATCAATTTAGAAGATCCCCGCAGTTTTCTAGGAAGAGAGCTGCCAGGCTTTGAACATTTTGATACAAAAATCATCTTAGCGGGTGAAGGAACAGACTATACCAACATGCCAATGGAATCGCCGCCGCCAAGTGAAGTCATCAAAGATGAGAAAGAAGCGAATTTAGCTGAGCTGGACAAGCTCGATGAGGATGAGCCGAAAAAGCCTGCTAAAGAGCCGGATCGTTCGACAGGGAAACGAAAAGCCGTGTACATTTATCACACACACAATACGGAATCATATTTACCATTTTTAAAAGGAGAAACGAACCCAAACAATGCACGGCACTCAAAAGTGAACGTCACCCTTGTCGGAGACATGTTTGGAAAAGCGCTCGATCAGCAAGGAATCGGTAATACAGTTGACAAAACTGAAATTGAAAAAAGGCTCCTGCAAAAAGGGTTAAAGTATCCGCAGTCGTATAATGAATCCAGATTGGTCGTGAAAGAAGCCCTTGCTGCAAATGATGACCTCGAATATTTAATTGATATTCACCGTGACTCAAGGAGAAAGAAAGATACCACTGTGGAGATCAAAGGAAAGAAATATGCGAGAATCGCGTTTGTTGTGGGGAAGAAGAATCAAAGCTATGAAAAAAATTTAAAGCTGGCAACAGAGTTTCACCATTTGATGGAGAAAAAATATAAAGGTCTCAGCGTCGGAGTGTTTGCAAAAGGAGAAATTGGCGATAATGGAATCTATAATCAAGATTTATCTGATAAAGCCCTTCTTTTAGAATTTGGCGGAGTGGATAATAATATGAAAGAATTGAAAAATGCATCCAATGCAGCGGCTGATGTGTTCAGTGAAATTTTCTGGGACGCAGAAAAAGTAAATGGCAAAGCAAAGGATGAGAAAAAACGTTCTTAAGGTGGTGACGGGTATGGGCTCATTTATTGGAAAAACCATTATTTTAGGATTGGTTTTGCTGTTTGGTGTCTTTTTAGGAATGCAGCAAGCCAATAATGGTATGCTGCAAATGAAGGGCTACCATGATCCGCAATTAAAAGGGGCTTTCTCTATTCAAATGAAAGACGATCAAGAAAGAGAAGCTTCTATCTTAGGAACGGCTGTCACAGAAAAGGATTTAGCTGAAAAACAAAAGCAGCTCGAAGAAATAGAGAGCTTCAATGCCTTCTCCAAGGCCGGAAAAGCCCTATCTGATGGTATGACACATGCAGCCCGTTCTCTTTATGATTGGGTGAATGGCAAATAACCATTCAAATTAGCACCACCATGGATTTCATTTCATGAGATATCACCCTTTTGAGAAAAGCCGCTTACACCGATGAGCGGCTTTTCTTGATTTCGATTGAATCTTTACAGCCCTATTGATATAATCTAACCTAGCGCAACCCGCGTTTTATAGTAGGAGTGATAGATTGTGACAGATAAAGAAAAACGATTAGAACGGCAATCAAGAATTCGAAATTTCTCCATTATCGCCCATATTGACCATGGGAAATCAACATTGGCGGACCGTATTTTGGAAAAAACAGCGGCGATTACTCAACGAGAAATGAAAGAACAATTACTTGATTCCATGGACTTAGAGCGTGAACGCGGCATTACGATTAAATTAAACTCTGTCCAGCTGAAATATAAGGCGAAGGATGGAGAAGAATATATTATGCACCTGATTGATACACCAGGGCATGTCGACTTCACCTACGAGGTTTCCCGAAGCCTAGCTGCCTGTGAAGGTGCGATTCTCGTTGTTGATGCAGCACAAGGAATTGAAGCACAGACACTTGCGAACGTTTATTTAGCTCTTGATAACAACTTAGAAATTCTGCCGATTATCAATAAAATTGATCTGCCAAGTGCAGAGCCTGAGCGTGTAAGAGAAGAAATTGAAGATGTCATCGGGTTGGATGCGTCTGAAGCTGTTCTGACATCTGCTAAGGCGGGCATTGGGATCGAGGATATTTTAGAACAAATCGTAGAAAAAGTGCCGGCTCCAGCTGGAGACCCAGAAGCACCGCTTCAAGCCCTTATTTTTGATTCCCTTTATGATGCGTATCGAGGCGTTATTGCGTACATACGGATTGTTGAAGGAACAGTAAAGCCAGGTCAGAAAATTAAAATGATGGCGACAGGCAAAGAATTTGAAGTGCTTGAAGTCGGCGTTTTCACACCGAAAGCAATGCCCACAGACGAACTCACCGTTGGAGATGTTGGCTACTTAACAGCTGCGATTAAAAATGTCGGTGATACACGTGTAGGGGATACGATCACAAGTGCGGAGAACCCTGCGAAAGAAGCACTGCCAGGATACAGAAAGCTGAACCCAATGGTATACTGCGGACTTTATCCAATTGACACAGCGAAATATAACGACTTACGTGAAGCGTTAGAAAAGCTTGAATTAAATGATTCTTCACTTCAATATGAGGCAGAGACATCCCAAGCACTTGGCTTCGGTTTCCGCTGCGGCTTTCTTGGAATGCTTCATATGGAAATCATCCAAGAACGGATTGAACGTGAATTTAAAATTGACCTCATTACGACAGCACCAAGTGTTATTTACGATGTGTATATGACAGACGGAGAAAAAATCGTTGTAGATAACCCGTCCAATCTGCCTGATCCGCAAAAGATTGAACGAATTGAAGAACCATACGTGAAGGCAACAATGATGGTGCCAAATGATTATGTAGGCTCTGTTATGGAGCTTTGCCAAGGAAAGCGCGGTAATTTCATTGATATGCAATACCTTGATGCAAACCGCGTCAGCATTGTTTACGAAATTCCTTTGGCAGAGATTGTATACGAATTCTTTGACCAGCTAAAGTCCAATACAAAAGGGTATGCGTCCTTTGATTATGAGCTGATTGGCTATCGTCCATCCACTCTAGTGAAAATGGATATTATGCTAAATGGTGAAAAGATCGATGCCCTTTCCTTCATTGTTCACCGCGATTATGCATATGAACGAGGAAAGCTCATTGTAGAAAAGCTGAAAGAACTCATTCCACGCCAGCACTTTGAAGTACCAGTTCAGGCGGCGATCGGTCAAAAAATCGTTGCTCGTTCTACCATTAAAGCGATGCGTAAAAACGTACTTGCTAAGTGTTATGGTGGAGATATTTCCCGGAAAAGAAAGCTTCTTGAGAAGCAAAAAGAAGGGAAAAAGCGCATGAAGCAAGTGGGCTCTGTTGAAGTCCCGCAAGAAGCATTTATGGCTGTCCTGAAAATGGACGACAGCACACCGAAAAAATAATATCCTCAAGGCAACCTGCTTTACAATGCACGCCTTGACGTTTATAGTCGAAAACAAACAAAGTTGCCGCAGCGATAAACTGCGGCTCTTTACCTGTAAAGAAGGTGTCATCAAATGAAAGCAGCATACATTCACATTCCATTTTGTGAGCACATTTGTCACTATTGTGATTTCAATAAATTTTTCATTAAAACGCAGCCAGTAGATGAATACTTAGCCGCTCTTGAAAAAGAAATGCAGCACACGATCGAGCAAAAAGGCGAGCAAGAACTAAAGACGATCTTTATTGGCGGTGGAACCCCGACATCACTGACAGTCAGCCAGCTAGATCAGCTCATGGACAGTATTCACCGCGTATTAAAGCCGACAAAAAATCTGATTGAATTTGCAGTTGAAGCAAACCCAGACGAACTATCGCTTGATAAGCTGCATGTCCTGAAATCAGCAGGCGTGAATCGGCTGAGCTTTGGCGTACAAACATTTGAAGACGATTTGCTCAAAAAAATCGGACGAGTTCATCAACAGAAAGATGTCCTAACTTCTTTCGAACGAGCAAGAGCGGTTGGGTTTGACAACATTAGTCTCGACCTCATGTTTGGTTTGCCTCATCAAGAAAAGCACCATGTCATGAATTCACTTGAGACGGCTTTTTCATTAGGTGCAGAGCACTATTCTGTCTATTCACTCATTGTGGAGCCGAAAACGGTTTTTTACAACTTAATGCAAAAAGGAAAGCTGCATTTGCCGCCGCAAGAACGTGAGGCTGAAATGTATGAGCTTGTCATGGATGAAATGGAGCGCCACGGATTAAAGCAATATGAAATTAGCAATTACGCCAAACCAGGCTTTGAAAGCCAGCATAACCTCACATATTGGAGCAATGAAGATTACTTCGGTTTTGGTGCAGGGGCGCACGGCTATGTAGATGGTATCCGAAATGTGAACGCTGGACCAGTGAAGCATTATTTGGAGCTGATTGAACAAACAGGGTTCCCATATAAGGAAACACATCAGGTGACAAAAGCAGAACAAATCGAAGAAGAAATGTTTTTAGGTCTCCGGAAAATCGAAGGTGTTAAAAGCGCCCATTTCCAAGCCAAATATGGAGCAATGCCAGAGGCGCTCTTTTCCACTGTTCTTGAAGAATTAGAAGAAAAAGGTCTCATTGTACAAGATGACATTGGGATTCGTTTAACAAGAAAAGGAAAATTGTTAGGAAATGAAGTGTTTCAAGCGTTTCTCGGTGAGTTATAATTGACATTTTAATTTGAGTTTGGTAATTTTGTTTATACAATTAGCACTCGTTGAAAGAGAGTGCTAACAGGGGTGATGATGATGTTAACAAATCGTCAGCTTTTGATTCTGCAAGTCATCATTAATGACTTTATTCGTTCGGCGCAGCCAGTTGGATCAAGGACTCTTTCTAAAAAAGAAGACATCACATTCAGCTCTGCGACGATTAGAAACGAAATGGCTGATTTGGAGGAACTTGGTTTTATTGAAAAGACCCATTCTTCATCAGGAAGAATTCCTTCCGAAAAAGGATATCGTTATTATGTAGATCATTTGCTCTCTCCGCGAAAACTGTCATCTAAAGAGCTTGTGCTCATCCAGTCAGCTTTTCAGGAGAAAATTTTCGAGCTGGAAAAAACAGTTCAAAAATCGGCGGAAATTTTATCAGATCTCACAAACTATACATCGATTGTGCTGGGTCCAAAGCTAAGTGAAAATCGATTAAAGCAAATTCAGCTTGTCCCTGTTCAGCCAAACAAAGCAGTGGCGATCATGATTACAGACAGTGGTCATGTTGAAAACAAAACCATTACCTTCTCTGAGCATCTCGATGTCTCCGATATTGAGAAGCTGATGAATATTTTAAACAGCCGCCTAGCAGGAGTCCCGATGGATCAGCTGAAGGACAGGATGTACAAAGAAGTTGTCATGCTGCTTCGCATGCATTTAAAAGATTATGATCATATTCTAGATGCGCTAGGCAACACATTTACATCGACACAAAACGAATCAAAACTTTTCTTTGGCGGGAAGATTAATATGTTGAATCAGCCGGAGTTTCATGACATTGACCGCATTCGTTCACTGATGATGCTCATTGAGCAAAAGAATGATGTCATGCAGCTGTTTCATCCAAATCAGCAAGGAATCACCATTAAAATTGGCTCAGAAAACAATTTGGAAGCAATGGAGAATTGCAGCTTAATCACAGCGACCTATTCGATTGATCAAAAATCTCTCGGCTCCATTGCCGTCATCGGTCCAACCCGCATGGATTACGGCCGGGTCGTCAGTCTCTTGCATCATGTATCAAAAGACTTGTCAAACGCACTTTCCAATTTGTATGATGAGTAGGGTGATGAAAAGCGGGGGCACAGCCCCTTCGTATTCTTGAATTTTTTGAGGGAGGTGAACACAATGTCAGAAGAAAAACAGACACCTGAGCAAGAAGCAGAGGTTGAAGCACAAGAAGAAGCAGTTCAAGCAGATACTGAGGAAGTAATGCATGATGAACAGTCTGCCTTCCAAGAGAAAATCGATGAATTGCAGCAGCTTCTAGACGAAAAAGAAAACAAAATTCTGCGTGTTCAAGCAGATTTTGAAAACTATAAACGCCGTGCTCGAACTGAAGTGGAGACCGTGCAAAAATATCGTTCTCAACATGTTGTCAGCGATCTTCTCCCAGCTCTTGACAACTTTGAAAGAGCGCTTGGAATCGATCCAGACAATGAGCAGACGAAAAGTTTGTTAGAAGGAATGCAAATGGTTTACCGCCAGCTGGTAGAAGCGTTGAAAAATGAAGGCGTTGAACCAATTGAAGCTGTCGGCAAAGAGTTCGATCCAAACCTTCATCAAGCCGTCATGCAAGTTGAAGATGAAAACTTCGATTCAAATATCGTTGTAGAAGAATTGCAAAAGGGCTATAAACTCAAAGACCGAGTCATTCGTCCATCAATGGTAAAAGTAAATCAATAACTACATAACATAATGGGAGGTCATCGAATATGAGTAAAATCATTGGGATTGACTTAGGAACAACAAACTCATGTGTTGCAGTACTTGAAGGCGGCGAGCCAAAAGTTATTGCAAACGCTGAAGGAGCACGTACAACACCATCTGTTGTCGCTTTTAAAAACGGAGAGCGCCAAGTAGGTGAAGTAGCAAAACGTCAATCAATTACAAACCCTAACACAATCATGTCTGTGAAAAGACATATGGGTACTGATTATAAAGTAGAAGCTGAAGGCAAGAACTATACACCGCAGGAAATCTCTGCAATCATTCTTCAACATCTTAAATCTTACGCTGAAGGCTATCTTGGCGAAGAAGTAACAAAAGCTGTGATCACAGTTCCTGCTTACTTCAATGATGCAGAACGTCAAGCAACAAAAGATGCAGGGAAAATTGCTGGTCTTGAAGTAGAACGTATCATTAACGAACCAACAGCAGCTGCACTTGCTTATGGTTTAGATAAAACAGAAGAAGATCAAACGATTCTTGTATACGACCTTGGCGGCGGTACATTTGACGTTTCAATTCTTGAGCTTGGAGACGGCGTCTTTGAAGTACGCTCAACTGCTGGGGACAACCGTCTAGGTGGAGATGATTTTGACCAAGTCATCATTGACCACCTAGTGGCTGAATTCAAAAAAGAAAATGGCATTGATCTTTCTAAAGATAAAATGGCGCTTCAGCGTTTAAAAGATGCTGCTGAAAAAGCGAAAAAAGATCTTTCTGGTGTATCATCTACACAAATTTCACTGCCATTTATCACAGCTGGAGATGCAGGACCTCTTCACCTTGAGTTAACGTTAACTCGTGCTAAATTCGAAGAACTATCTTCTGAGCTTGTCGAGCGTACAATGACACCTGTACGTCAATCACTTAAAGATGCTGGTTTATCTGCTAGCGAGATTGATAAAGTCATCCTTGTTGGTGGATCAACCCGTATTCCTGCAGTGCAAGAAGCGATCAAAAAAGAAACAGGTAAAGAGCCTCATAAAGGCGTAAACCCTGATGAAGTTGTTGCACTTGGTGCTGCAATTCAAGGTGGAGTGATCACAGGAGATGTGAAAGACGTTGTTCTTCTTGACGTGACACCACTTTCTTTAGGGATTGAAACAATGGGCGGCGTATTCACGAAGCTGATTGAGCGTAATACAACAATTCCAACAAGTAAATCTCAAGTGTTCTCAACGGCTGCTGACAACCAAACAGCTGTAGACATCCACGTTTTACAAGGTGAACGTCCTATGGCAGCAGATAACAAAACATTAGGTCGTTTCCAATTGACTGATATCCCGCCAGCACCACGCGGCGTACCGCAAATCGAAGTATCATTTGATATCGATAAAAACGGTATTGTGAACGTACGTGCGAAAGATATGGGTACTGGAAAAGAACAAAATATTACAATCAAATCTTCTTCAGGTCTTTCTGATGATGAGATCGAAAAAATGGTCAAAGAAGCAGAAGAAAATGCTGAAGCAGATGCAAAGAAAAAAGAAGAAATCGAAGTGCGCAATGAAGCAGATCAATTAGTGTTCACAACTGAAAAAACATTAAAAGATCTAGAAGGCAAAATCGATGAAGAGCAAGTCAAAAAAGCAAATGATGCGAAAGATGCTTTAAAAGCTGCGATCGAAAAAGGCGAGCTTGAAGACATCAAAGCGAAAAAAGATGAGCTGCAAACAATCGTTCAAGAATTAACGACAAAGCTCTATGAAGAAGCTGCAAAACAAGCACAAGCTCAGCAAGAAGGCGCTGAAGGTGCTCAAAAAGCAGATGACAATGTAGTGGATGCAGAATACGAAGAAGTAAACGACGATCAAGAGAAAAAATAATCACCTTTACTTTTGAAAAAGACTGCTGAAACGTACTCGTCAGAAAGTCAAAGTCAGGATCTCTTGGCTTTGACTTTTTTCTTTTCAACGATGAAAAGGAATTGAAAAAGGTTAAATCAAAATGATACAATCGTATTTATGTGAGAAAATCGGGAGTGTGAAGAGATGAGTAAGCGTGATTACTATGAAGTGCTTGGCGTTGGTAAGAGCGCCTCAAAGGACGAAATCAAAAAGGCATACCGCAAGCTTTCAAAAAAGTATCACCCTGATATTAATAAAGAAGCTGGCTCAGATGAGAAATTCAAAGAAGTAAAAGAAGCCTATGAAACCCTTTCTGATGATCAAAAACGTTCGCATTATGATCAATTCGGTCATACCGATCCAAACCAAGGCTTTGGCGGCGGCGGTTTTGGTGGAGGGGGAGACTTTGGCGGCTTCGGCGGCTTTGATGACATCTTCTCTAGTATTTTTGGCGGCGGTGCCAGAAGAAGAGATCCAAATGCACCGCGTCAAGGGGCGGACCTTCAATATACAATGACGCTTTCGTTCGAAGAAGCGGCATTTGGAAAAGAAGCGACCATTGAAATTCCTCGTGAAGAATCTTGTGAAACATGTCATGGCTCAGGGGCAAAGCCTGGGACGCAAGCGAAGACATGTTCACATTGCGGCGGTTCTGGCCAATTAAATGTCGAGCAATCAACCCCATTTGGTAAAGTCGTCAACCGCAGAGTATGTAATTACTGTAGCGGAACAGGAAAACAAATTGACCACAAATGTTCAACATGCGGTGGATCTGGTAAAGTGCGTAAGCGTAAGAAAATCAATGTAACGATTCCGGCAGGTGTTGATGATGGTCAGCAGCTCAGAGTATCTGGTCAAGGTGAACCAGGTATAAATGGAGGACCTCCAGGCGATCTATTCGTTGTGTTCCATGTACGTGCGCATGAATTCTTCGAACGTGACGGAGATGACATTTACTGCGAAATGCCGCTTACCTTCGCGCAAGCTGCATTAGGCGACGAAATTGAAGTGCCGACATTACACGGAAAAGTAAAATTAAAAATTCCTGCAGGCACTCAAACTGGAACAAAGTTTAGACTCAAAGGAAAAGGTGTGAAAAATGTACGCGGCTATGGCCAAGGCGATCAGCATATCGTTGTACGTGTCGTCACACCGACGAATTTAACTGACAATCAAAAAGATATCATTAGAAAATTTGCTGAAGTGAGCGGAAATAAACCAGACGAACAAGAAATGAGCTTCTTCGATAAGGTAAAACGCGCATTTAAAGGCGAGTAAGACGGATAAGGAGTTGGTAGTATTGAAGTGGTCAGAGATTAGCGTCCATACAACAAATGAAGCGGTGGAACCAGTCACCAATATTTTGCATGAAGCAGGTGCAAGTGGTGTCGTGATTGAGGACCCGCTTGATTTAATCAAGGAACGTGAAAATGTATACGGTGAGATCTACCAGCTCGATCCGAATGATTATCCGGATGAAGGGGTTATTGTGAAAGCCTATCTTCCGATGAATAGCTTTTTGATGGAAACGGTAGATGAGATCAAAGAAGCCATCAACAATCTTCTTCTATACGATATTGATCTTGGACGAAATACGCTGTCCATTTGTGAAGTAAATGAAGAAGAATGGGCAACCGCATGGAAGAAATACTACCATCCTGTGAAAATCTCTGAAAAATTCACCATCGTTCCAACGTGGGAAGAATATACACCTGTTCATTCTGATGAACTGATCATTGAAATGGATCCTGGAATGGCATTTGGAACAGGTACGCATCCAACGACAGTCCTTTGCATTCAGGCGCTTGAGCGCTATGTGAAGGAAAACGATACGGTGATTGATGTTGGAACAGGATCTGGCATTTTAAGTGTTGCAGCAGCGATGCTTGGTGCAAAGGACATTCAGGCCTTTGATCTCGATACCGTTGCGGTTGAAAGTGCGAAGCAAAACATCGAATTAAATGGTGTTAGTGAACAAGTGACTGTGAAACAAAACAATCTACTTGATGGTATTTCAGGTGAACGTGATGTGATCGTTGCTAACATTCTTGCAGAGGTCATCTTACGCTTTACAGATCAAGCATATGACTTATTAAAGAAAGATGGCTATTTCATTACATCAGGCATCATCGGACAAAAGAAATTACAAGTCAAAACGGCTTTAGAAGAAGCTGGCTTTGACATTGTTGAAGTGCTGTCAATGGAAGATTGGGTCAGCATTATAGCGAAAAAATAAAGCGAGTAGGTGTCAGGACACGTATGCAACGATATTTTATCGACCTCACGAAAGAAGAAGTGATGGCAAAGGGAGCCAGCGTCATAAAAGGTGAAGATGTACATCACCTTTCAAATGTCATGCGAATGAAAGCAGGGCAGGAAATCCTTTGCTTAACGACAGACGGCTTTGAAGCGCTCAGTAAAATTGATACAATAACAAAGGAAGAAGTGATTTGTCACCTTGAAGGCTGGACGAATCAGAACAGAGAACTTCCGATCAGTGTGACGATAGCGAGTGGTCTGCCAAAAGGAGATAAGCTTGAGCTGATTATCCAAAAAGGGACCGAGCTTGGCGCAAGTGCTTTTGTCCCGTTTCAAGCGGCTCGTTCTATTACAAAGCTTGACCAAAAAAAGTCACATAAAAAACGTGAGCGCTGGGAGAAAATTGCGAAGGAAGCAGCCGAGCAGTCCTACCGGAATATCATTCCCCGTGTCCATCCAGTATCAACGTTTAAAGAGCTGACACAGCTGGCTGATGAATTCGATAAATGTGTCGTTGCATACGAAGAATCATCGAAAGAAGGAGAGCAAAGCCGATTTCAAACTGTGCTTCAACAGATGAAAGGCGGACAAACCTTATTAGTGGTTTTTGGCCCTGAAGGCGGTTTGGCAGAAAAGGAGATTGGAGAGCTTGAAAAGCTTGGTGCAGTCATTTGCGGGCTCGGACCACGCATTTTAAGAACAGAAACAGCTCCTCTATACGCGCTTTCTGCTATATCTTATCAAACAGAGTTATTAAGAGGTGAATCATGATGGGAACAGTAGCGTTCCATACACTTGGCTGTAAGGTCAATCACTATGAAACAGAAGCGATCTGGCAGCTGTTTAAAGAAGCTGGCTATGAAAGAAAAGATTATGAATCAAAAGCAGACGTATATGTGATTAATACATGTACGGTCACGAATACAGGCGATAAGAAAAGCCGCCAAGTCATTAGAAGAGCCATTCGTCATAACCCGGATGGTGTCATTTGTGTAACAGGCTGTTATGCGCAAACGTCTCCGGCAGAAATCATGGCGATCCCTGGCGTTGATATTGTGGTTGGAACACAAGACAGACATAAATTGCTTGGTTATATTGAAGAATACCGTAGAGAAAGACAGCCTATTAACGGGGTTGGCAATATCATGAAAGCACGGGTGTTTGAAGAGCTGGATGTCCCTGCCTTTACAGATAGAACGCGTGCTTCATTAAAAATCCAAGAAGGCTGTAACAATTTCTGCACATTCTGCATCATTCCGTGGGCTCGCGGACTTCTTCGTTCTCGTGATCCTGAAGAGGTTATCAATCAAGCACAGCAGCTTGTTGATGCCGGCTATAAAGAAATTGTGTTAACTGGTATTCACACAGGCGGATACGGTGAAGACTTAAAGGATTATAACTTCGCGAAGCTTCTAAAAGAATTAGATGAACGTGTTATCGGTTTAAAACGAATCCGCATTTCATCAATTGAAGCAAGTCAAATTACAGACGAAGTGATTGAAGTGCTGGATCAGTCAGATAAAATTGTCAGACACCTGCACATTCCGCTTCAATCTGGCTCTAATACTGTGCTGAAAAGAATGCGCCGTAAATATACGATGGAATTCTTTGCAGAGCGTTTAACAAAGCTGAAAAAAGCATTGCCAGGCCTAGCTGTGACCTCTGATGTCATCGTTGGATTCCCTGGGGAAACAGAAGAAGAGTTTTTGGAAACGTACAATTTTGTCAAAGACCATCAATTCTCTGAGCTGCACGTATTCCCTTACAGCAAACGTACAGGTACTCCGGCTGCAAGAATGGAAGATCAAGTGGATGAACATGTGAAAAACGAACGCGTTCACCGCTTGATCGCTCTTTCTGACCAGCTTGCGAAGGAATATGCGTCAGCATACGAAGGAGATGTACTAGAGATTATTCCTGAAGAATCCTTCAAAGAAAAAGATGGAGAACACAATCTTTATGTTGGTTATACAGATAACTATATGAAGGTCGTTTTTGAAGGATCAGAAGATATGATCGGTCGATTGGTGAAAGTGAAAATCACGAAAGCTGGCTACCCTTATAACGAAGGACAGTTCGTCCGTATGAGTGAAGACATTCAACCAGACGAAGTGAGAATGACATCATAAGAGAGACAAGAACCGGCTGCCACTAGGGGGCCGGTTTTCTTTTATGTTTGATTTGGTAAAAGGAACAAAATGATTGCATGAAAGGGGCGGATGAACGGGAAGAACAATAACGAGCTGGCGACATTAAACAATAGACTGAAATGCGCGATCTGCTGTGCTGGAGAGCTCGCTAAAAGTGCGACAAATTGCGTTATGAGTGTGAGAAATGGCAGGCATAATAAAACCCCAAGAACATTAAATACAACATGTGCATAAGCCGTTTGACGTGCTGCCAATCCGCCCGAGATCGCAGCCATGACAGCTGTAATGCATGTGCCAACATTCGATCCTAATACAAAGCTGATTCCCTCCTGCAACGCCACAGTCCCTTCATTCATAAATCCCATTAAAATACCAATGCATACAGAGCTTGAATGAACAATGGCAGTGAGGATTGTGCCCGACAGAATAGCTGTCCAATCTGAGTGCTGCATCATTTCAAGAAAACGTAGCGTTTCCGGTTGACTTGTCATCATACCTGCAATTTTTGAAAAGCCTTGAATGCAAAAAAAGATCATCCCAAGACCAAATAGACTTTTTCCTGCATGCCTGAAGGACCTTTGACCAAAAATGATACATACAAGACCGGTAGCAATTAAAACCCACATGAACACGTCCATCTTAATCGCGATAAATTCTGTCGTGAACGTGGATCCGATATTGGTCCCAAGGATCATTGGAATTGATTTTTTGAAAGTCAGAATGCCTGTACTCACAAAGCCGATGACAATGACCATAAACGCCGAACTGCTTTGAAGCACGCCTGTAAACACAATACTGACCAAGAATGCTTTCACCGGGTGATCTGTAAAGAGAAGAAGCGATTTCTCAATACGAGACGATGTCAGTGCCATTAATCCTTTTCTCAGCAAACCCATTGACCATAAAAAAATGAAAATGAGTGCACAAAAATAAATGATCGCCATCATAGAAAAGTCCTCCTCTTACCAATAAATATATGGACTTGTCTACCTGCTCATGACGAAAATATATTTCCAAATCACTTAGTTGACCTCACACTAGGCTTATATTATAATGTCTAGGTACATGTTTGCATGTATATCTTTTTTTAATGCAGTCGATTGGTGTATTCGGAGGGAGGGAAAGAGAATGTCAAAAACGGTCGTTAGAAAAAACGAATCGCTTGAAGATGCTCTTCGTCGCTTTAAACGCAGTGTATCCAAAACTGGAACATTGCAAGAAGCAAGAAAGCGTGAATTTTATGAAAAGCCTAGCGTAAAGCGCAAGAAAAAGTCCGAAGCTGCTAGAAAACGTAAATTTTAAAAGAGGGTGGATTTATGAGTCTTCTTGAGCAATTAAATTCTGATATGAAGCTGATGATGAAAAACCGTGAGAAAGACAAGCTTGCTGTCATTCGAATGGTAAAGGCTTCACTACAAAATGAAGCAATTAAGCTTAAGAAAGACAGTTTGACCGGCGATGAGGAACTGACCGTTCTTTCTCGTGAGATTAAGCAACGTAAAGACTCCCTCCATGAATTTTCGAAAGCTAATCGCTTAGATTTAGTAGATAAAGTTCAAAAAGAGATTGACATCTTAGACGTTTATTTACCTGAACAGCTTTCTGAAGAAGAACTGCAAACGGTCGTGAAAGAAACGATCGCTGAAACAGGTGCTTCATCGAAGGCTGATATGGGTAAAGTGATGAGCGCTATTATGCCAAAAGTAAAAGGTAAAGCTGATGGTGCTGTCATTAACAGACTTGTCAGCGAGCAGCTGTCTCAATAAAAAAGTATCCTTCTATTGTTAGAAGGGTACTTTTTTTGTACCACCATAAATCTGTCATATAAAAATGAAACCTATGATACATTTGTAACGTATGTAAAGGAACGGTAAAATAAAAGAAAGAGAGGAGGGATCACCAAATAGATGAAAAAAATAAAAATTTCTATTGCTCTCTTCAGTTGTTTTATAATATGCTTGTTATTAGGGGTTCAATTGACCGCGAAATCAGCAGATCAGAAAGTTCATGTCATTCCAATTGAAGATACAGTAGAAAAGGGACTATCTAAATTCATTGAACGATCATTTGAGCAAGCAAAGTCGGAACGGGCGAAACATATTATTCTCGACATCAATACACCAGGTGGTGCAGTTGATGCGGCGCTTGAAATTGCAGATACCATTCGTGCGTCTGATATCCCTGTGGCAGCGTTTGTCAATCATAGAGCGCTTTCAGCCGGGGCCTTCCTTGCATTAAATGCCGACCAAATTTATATGACCCCAAACGGAAAGATGGGGGCTGCTGCGATCATTGATGGAGAAGGCAATGCTGCCGATCAAAAATCTGAATCTCTATGGCTTGCTGAAATGAGTGATGCTGCCGAAAAGCAGGGGCGTGATCCAAAGTATGCTCTTGCGATGGCAGATGTAGATATAGATGCAAAAGAAGCCGGTGCACCAAAAGGAGAATTGCTCACCTTCAACACAGACCGGGCGCTTCAATTCGGGTATGCAGAAGGAGAAGCGAAAAATCTGGATGACTTGCTTCAGAAGCTGACCTTAGCAGACACTTCTGTTCAATACGATGAAGTGAGCTTTGCTGAAAAGGTTGCGCGTTTTCTCACGCACCCAATCGTCATTCCAATCCTTTTATCCATCGCAAGCTTAGGGTTAATTGTTGAGCTATATTCTCCCGGCTTTGGGGTCCCAGGCACCATGGGAGTCACAGCGCTTCTTCTATTCTTTTATGGTCATCTCGTGGCAGGTTTTGCAGGATATGAGACGTTGTTCCTGTTTTTAGCAGGGATTGCACTCATTATTCTGGAATTGTTTTTGCCAGGGGGAATCTTAGGTGCCATTGGACTAATCTGTGTTGTTGTCAGCTTATTTTTAGCAGCTGGAAGCTTTACAGAAATGGCGATTTCCATCTTGATTGCCACTGCTGTTTCAATCATAGCAGTTATTTTATTGACAAAGGTGTTGGGGAAACGTATGAAATTTTTTAAAAAGTTCATTTTAACCGATTCAACCAATAAAGAAAGTGGTTATGTCTCAAATGAAACAAGAGAGGATCTTGTTGGACAAATTGCATTGACTGCAACAGCACTTCGTCCATCCGGTACGATTGTACTCGGAGATGAGCGTATTGATGTTGTGTCAGAAGGTGCATTTATCGACAAGGATGAACAAGTAAAAATTGTCAAAGCGGAAGGCTCACGCATTGTCGTGAGGAAAGTATAGATATACTGATTTTATAGGAGGAATAAAATGGATCCATCTACTTTACTATTATTTGTGATTATCGCAGCAGGTTTGATCGTTCTATCGATCTTCTTCACCTTTGTACCGGTGATGCTGTGGATTTCTGCCCTAGCGGCTGGCGTAAGAGTGAGCATTTTTACACTTGTAGGAATGAGACTTCGCCGAGTAATTCCAAACCGAGTGGTCAACCCGCTCATCAAAGCACATAAAGCAGGTCTTGATGTGACGATTAACCAGTTAGAAAGCCACTACCTTGCAGGTGGTAACGTTGACCGTGTTGTGAATGCATTGATCGCGGCTCAACGTGCGAATATCGAATTGAACTTTGCACGCTGTGCAGCGATCGACCTAGCAGGCCGTGACGTACTTGAAGCTGTACAAATGAGTGTAAACCCTAAAGTGATTGAAACACCATTTATCTCAGGTGTTGCGATGGACGGGATTGAAGTGAAAGCAAAAGCACGTATTACAGTTCGCGCAAACATCGAACGACTTGTTGGTGGTGCAGGGGAAGAAACAATCATTGCTCGTGTAGGTGAAGGAATTGTCTCTACAATCGGTTCATCAAATAATCATAAAAAGGTTCTAGAAAATCCTGATATGATTTCTCAAACGGTTCTTGGTAAAGGATTAGATTCAGGTACTGCGTTTGAAATTCTCTCGATTGATATCGCAGATGTTGATATCGGTAAGAACATTGGGGCTATTCTGCAAACAGACCAAGCAGAAGCAGACAAAAACATTGCACAGGCTAAAGCGGAAGAACGCCGCGCAATGGCTGTTGCACAAGAACAAGAAATGCGTGCGAAAGTTGAAGAAATGCGCGCGAAAGTAGTAGAAGCAGAGGCTGAAGTACCACTTGCAATGGCTGAAGCACTACGCGAAGGCAATATTGGCGTCATGGACTACATGAACATTAAGAATATCGATGCTGATACGGATATGAGAGATTCATTTGGTAAAATGACAAAAGGTCCATCTGATCATGAAAACAAATAAGCATCCTCTCACGCTTTAAGGAGGGAGCCCATTGGACATTCTATTTGAAAATCCGCTACTAATTGCGATTATCATCGGTATCATCTCTGCTGTCTTTGGGAAAATCGGCAAACAAGAGGAGAATGAACAAAAGAACCAGCAAAACAAGTCGGCTCCTCAGCGTAAGCCAATGCCCCAAAATCAGCAAACAAAACAAAAAAGTCCAGACCTCGTCGTGACGGACCAACTAGACGATTTTGGCGATGTACATGATCATGGCGGGATGAAGAAAAACACATCGCAGTCCTTACAAGATCGCTATACGGATACACTTGCTGAAATGGAAGAAAGAAAAAGCGAGTTAAACAAAGAGTTTCAATCGCTTGAAAGGCAGCTGACAAGGCCGAAAGCCTCAGCTGTGGAAATGAAGCCGCACATCATTGATAAGCTCAACCAAAACACTGTTGTTCAAGGCATGCTTCTTGGCGAAGTGTTTGGAGCGCCCCGCGCTAAAAAACCGCATCGAACGATGAAACGGCCATATAAAAGGTAAGAAGAAAGCTCCCTTGTAAAAGGGGGCTTTTTTTGCGTAAACGATGAACAGGCTGTTTTACGGGATTCATTAGCATGATATGAACCGCTGAGGAATAGGATGATATAGAGACTTTCTCATCAGTCTCACCATCTTTCAGTTTGATCTCATACACATGAGGTGGGAAGGGGTTCTTATTGAATGGGAAAAAGAAAAAATCGACTTAAAGCATGGCTGACAAGAACACTTGAAATCCCTCCGGACGTGATGATGGATCTTCCCCGTATTACGATGGTTGGCAGACTCCACATTTACATAGAGAACCATAAAGGGCTTTTACTTTTCAGTGATCAAGAGGTAAGGCTTATGCTCAAACAAGGACAATGCATTATTTCAGGGAAAGACTTTGTGATTAAAACGATTTTGCCAGAAGAGATCTTATTAGAAGGGAAAATCGATGAGGTCCGTTACATTGATTCTTAACTGACGGAGGGGAGAAGCGTGAAAAATAAATGGTTTGCCTATTTTATTGGCAGAGTGGAAGTGGAGATCAAAGGAAACGGCATTGAGCGGCTTATGAATGAGTGCACGAGACAGGGGATCACAATTTTTCAAGTGAGCCGCCGTCAGGACAGCGTGCGCTTATTTATTCGCTTATCAGATGTACATGCCTTTAGAAAATTACGTAGACATCATAAGGTGAAATGTTCATTTCATCAAAAGAAGGGTTTTCCATTTCTTCTTATGTGGTCAAGGAAGAATATTGGGTTCACCCTTGGGATTGTTTTCTTTCTGGTGACGATATTGGCTCTTTCAAACATGGTGTGGAAAATTGATATCACAGGTGCAAACCCAGAGACAGAGCATCAGATGAGAAAGCATTTAGACGACATTGGGGTACAAAAAGGCCGTTTTCAGTTTCTTATGGGGACACCTGAAAAAATTCAAAAATCCCTGACAACCAATATTAAAAGCATTACATGGGTCGGCGTTGAATTAAACGGTACGACATTTCAAATGAAAGTCGTTGAAAAAAATGAGCCTGAAAAAGAGAAATATACGAGTCCTCAGCACATCGTTGCTAAGAAAAAGGCCGTCATCACGAGGATGTATGTAGAAAAAGGAGAGCCGCTAGCCGCGGTCGATGAACATGTGAAAAAAGGGCAGATGCTCGTCTCAGGACTAATTGGCAGTGAAGATCAACAAAAAACGGTAGGAGCCAAAGCGAAAATCTATGGTGAAACATGGTATCGTTCTGAAGTTTCTGTCCCTCTTCGAACATCTTTTGACGTCTTTACGGGTAAAATGAAGACAAAGCACAAGCTCTCCGCATTTGGAGGTTCACTACCATTTTGGGGATTTTCCTTTAAAAAAGATGATTTTGAGCAGCCAAAAATAGAAACAGAAGAACATCCACTTCATTTCTTAAACTTCCAGCTGCCATTCTCCTATGAAAAGGAAATCACACGTGAAAGTGAAAAAATCAATCGAGAATACACAAATAAAGAAGCAGTTCAAGCAGGGATTAAAATAGGTAGAAAAGAATTAGAAGAGAAGCTAGGTCAAACAGGTGAGGTGAAAAGTGAAAAAGTTTTGCACGAGACAACAGGGAATGGTAAAGTTAAGTTAATCATCCTTTACCAAGTAATAGAAGATATTGTTCAACCAACACCTATTGTTCAGGGAGACTAGAGAATGACAGAACATTTACTTGAGATTCAACAAAAATTGGATAGCCCAAACGAAGCCATCGCTTTATTTGGCAATCAAGATGCTTATCTGAAACTGATGGAAAACGAGCTGAATGTCTCCATTATTACACGTGGAGAGAAAGTGTATGTTTCTGGTCAGGAAGCATCAAGAGATACAGTGAGCCAGTTGATTACATCTCTCTTACATCTCATCCGTAAAGGAATCGAGATTTCTGAACGGGATGTCGTCTATGCGATTAAAATGGCGCAAAAAAACAAGCTGAATTATTTTGAGAATATGTATGAAGATGAAATTACGAAAAATGCCAAAGGTAAGTCGATCAGGGTGAAAACGATCGGTCAGCGTGAATATGCTGCGGCGATGAAGAAAGATGACCTCGTCTTTGGGATTGGGCCTGCTGGTACAGGTAAAACGTATTTGGCAGTCGTTAATGCGGTACATGCTCTGAAAAATGGACATGTGAAACGGATTATCCTGACAAGACCAGCCGTTGAGGCAGGAGAGAGTCTTGGCTTTTTGCCAGGCGATCTAAAGGAAAAAGTAGATCCTTATTTAAGACCACTATATGATGCCTTGCATGATGTGCTTGGCAGTGATCATACGGAACGTTTAATTGAGCGCGGTGTCATTGAAATAGCGCCTCTCGCCTATATGAGAGGGCGGACGCTCGATGATGCATTTGTGATTTTAGATGAAGCGCAGAATACAACGCCAGCCCAAATGAAAATGTTTTTGACGAGACTAGGGTTTGGCTCTAAAATGGTCATTACAGGAGATATTACACAAATTGATCTGCCAAAGGGCATGCAGTCAGGCCTTGCGGCTGCAAAGGACATGCTTGCAGAGATCAAGGGCATCTCATTCATTGAATTAGACCAGACAGATGTGGTCAGACACCCGCTTGTGGCGAAGATCATTGGCGCATACGAAAAGCAAAAATGAACTGAGTGACCCGATCGTCTTCATCGGGTCATTTTGTTTCGATCGTGGTTTAAAGTAAAAAAGGAGGTACTTTCCTTGAGAAAGAATCAGAAAGGCAGTAAGCGCAAAAGACTGCTGTCTAAAAAAGAACCTCAGAAAATGGAGCGCTCACGTTATTTAAACGTTTTGCTATACGCTGGTTTAGCAGCCATTCTGTTCGTGGTGCTCTTCTTCCATGTAAAGCCTGAATCGCTCGACTTAGATTTGTTTTCAGTGAGCGAACAGACCATCTATTCTCCGTCAACCGTCGATGATCAAGAAGCGACAGAAGAAAAGAAGCAAGAAGCAACGGATCAAGTAGAAGATCAGTATACGCTCAAAAAAGCATATTCTGACAATCGTGTTGACCTCATCTCATCCCTCTTTGAAGCCATTAAAGAAGAGAAGAAAGCCGCTGATGAAAAAGAGAACCCGCCAACAGATCAAGAAATGGTCAAGCGTGTAAAAGAAAAACTCACAACAGATATGCAGGAAGCTGTTTCGGATCAATCCATCAAAGCACTGCTCCAAGCAAGTGACGAAAATCTCTCTTTTACTAAGGATTCCATCATCACAGTGGTGAATTCACTGATGAGTAAAGAAATCACAGCAGCTAAGTTACAAGATGAGAAAAAACAAGTGAAAACAGAGCTTGAAAACAATTCGATTCCTTCAAAATATTTAAATGCAGCGAAAGAAATCGGTGAATTTGCGATTATTCCAAACTATGTATTTGACCCAGTGGCAACAGAGAAGAAAAGGCAAGAAGCAGCTGATAATATTCAGCCGGTTCAAATCAAGCAAGGGCAAATTTTAGTGGAAGAAGGGGAACTGATCGACCGTGAAGTTTATCGCAAATTAGAGCTGACCGGCCTGTTAAACAGCTCAAATTTGTTTAAGCCTGTAAGCGGTCTTATGATATTGATCGGCCTTTTCTTAGCGGCGATTATTCACACATTAGAAACGAGGAAAAAATCGCTTGTCCATAAGAATAAATCGTTACTGCTTTACTCGCTTATTTTCACCATTATTTTAATCATCATGGAAGTATTCAGTCTCTTCCAGGAAACGAAATACACGACGATAGGCTATGTCGTGCCAGTTGCGCTTGGGACGATGCTGATCAAGCTGCTGATCAATGAGCGGTTAGCGATCTTCTCTGGCCTTGTATTTGCCCTTTGCGGAAGTATGATGTTTAATCAAGGAGTAACCGGCGTCTTTAACTATGTTATCTGTGCGTATTATCTCATTAGCGGGATGGCGGGCATTTTGTTTTTGAGAAAACATAACGCGAGATCGAAAATTTTGCAGGCAGGGCTTTTGGTGGCTTTGACGAATGTTCTTGTGGTTTTATCAATCACGCTGATCCAAAACTCCTCTCCGTCAGGACTTGAAATCGGTGTGAACCTCATGATGGCGATTGTGTCAGGGTTTGCATCAGCTATTTTGGTTATTGGGTTAATGCCTGTCTTTGAAAGCATGTTTGGCATTCTTTCGACAATGAAGCTGATTGAATTATCGAATCCAAATCATCCGCTGCTCAAAAAGATTTTAACAGAGACACCAGGTACATATCATCATAGTGTCATGGTGGCGAATTTAGCGGATGCTGCTTGTGAAGCAGTCGGCGCAAACGGGCTTTTAGCGAGGGTTGGCGCTTATTATCATGACATTGGGAAAACGAAAAGACCGCAATACTTTATTGAAAACCAAATGAACATTGATAATCCGCATGACAAGCTTTCCCCACAGCTGAGTAAAAATATTATTATTGCCCATACGACAGATGGTGCTGATATGCTGAGAGAAAAGAAGTTTCCTGAAGAGCTTGTCGATATTGCAGAACAGCACCACGGGAAATCTCTTTTAAAGTTCTTCTACTACAAAGCAAAAGAACGTGATGATCAGGTGACAGAAGAAGAATTTCGTTATCCTGGTCCAAAACCGCAATCAAAAGAAGCGGCGATCATTTCTGTGGCTGACAGCGTTGAAGCTGCGGTTCGGTCAATGCATAATCCAAATCCAGAGCGGATTGAAAAACTTGTCAAAGGCATTATTTCAGATAAAATGCAGGACGGGCAATTTAGTGAATGTGATCTGACATTTAAAGAATTAAATATTATTAGCCAAACGATTTGTACAACATTAAAGGGGATTTTCCATTCTCGGATTGAATATCCAGATGCCCCGAAACAGAAGGTGAAGTAAATGACATTGTTAATCGATTTAATAGATGAAACAGGACAAGTATCAAAAGAGCATCTTGAAGAAATGGAAAAGCTTCTTCAATTTGCTGCGGATGCCCTTGAGGTAAAAGATCAAGCGGAAGTATCAGTGTCGATCGTCTCGAATGAAGAAATTCATCAAATCAACAAAGAATACAGGGGAAAGGACGCACCAACAGATGTGATCTCCTTTGCACTTGAGGAAGAAGGAGAAGGTGAGATTGAGATCATTGGCGCGGGCGACATCCCGCCGGTACTCGGTGACATTATCATTAGTGTTGATCGAACGAAAGAGCAGGCAGAAGAATATGGACATTCCTTTATGAGAGAGCTTGGATTCTTAACGATTCATGGTTTCCTTCATTTACTTGGTTATGATCATATGACAGAGGAAGATGAGAAAGAAATGTTCGCCAAACAGACAAAAATTCTGGATGATTATGGCCTTTCGAGATCATCGTAAGAAACGCAGCCCGCTTGCCCGTTTTTTTCGGAGTTTTTATTATGCATTTAGAGGAATCTGGCGAACTTTCTTGAATGAACGGAATTTTCGATTTCATACAGTCGCAGCCATCATCGTGGTGATCTGCGGCTTTTGGTTTCACATTGAACCGGTCGAATGGATGATCGTGCTTCTTTTATGTGGGGGAATCTTTGCACTTGAACTTGTCAACACAGCCATTGAACATACAGTGGATCTTATGACAGAAGAAAAGCACCCGCTTGCAGAAAGAGCAAAGGACGCTGCAGCAGGCGCTGTTTGCGTTTACGCCGCGATTTCGGTTATGATTGGGTTGATGATCTTCCTGCCGAAGATCATGCAATAGAACAATATTACTATTTATTAACATTTTTAGAAATGGGCGTGAAAATGTCACGTGAATTATGTAAAATATAAATGTGACAGTGGGTCCATTTCTTCTGAAAGTGGGAACTAGGAATGAACAAACAAGAGTTGATTTCAGAAGCAATCAAAGCAAGAGATTTTGCATATGTACCCTATTCAAAATTCAAAGTCGGTGCAGCATTATTGTCGAATGATGGAAAAGTGTATGGCGGCTGCAACATTGAAAATGCAGCATATGGCATGTGTAATTGTGCGGAAAGAACAGCACTTTTTAAAGCTTATTCAGAAGGCATCACATCTTTTCAAATGCTTGCAGTAGTGGCTGATACAGATCGACCTGTTTCACCGTGCGGCGCATGCAGACAGGTCATTTCAGAGCTATGTGCACCTGATATGCCAGTGATCCTAACAAACTTAAAAGGACATATATACGAAACAACAGTAAACGAACTATTGCCAGGCGCATTTTCACCGGAGGATTTAAATGACTAACGAAAGCTTCAAATCAGGATTTGTATCAATTATTGGAAGACCAAATGTAGGTAAATCAACCTTTCTTAATCGTGTCATTGGACAAAAAATTGCCATTATGAGTGATAAGCCCCAAACGACGCGAAACAAAGTTCAAGGTGTCTTGACAACCAACACGTCACAAACGATTTTTATCGATACACCAGGCATTCATAAACCTAAGCATAAGCTAGGTGATTTTATGATGAGGGTGGCTCAAAATACACTGAAGGAAGTCGACCTGATCTTGTTTATGATCAACGCAAAGGAAGGTTATGGCAAAGGTGATGAATTCATCATTGAACGACTAAAGCAAACATCTACACCGGTGTTCCTTGTCGTCAATAAAATTGATCAAATTCACCCAGATGAACTGTTCCTTTTAATTGATGAATACCGCACACGTTATCCGTTTAAGGAAATTGTGCCAATTTCAGCTCTTGAGGGCAACAACATTGATACGCTTCTTCAGCAAATTGAAGGTTATCTTCCAGAGGGCCCTCAATTTTATCCAGCAGATCAAGTAACAGATCATCCAGAGCGGTTTATTATTTCTGAATTAATTCGTGAAAAAGTGCTGCATTTAACGAGAGAAGAGATTCCTCACAGTATTGCGGTTGCGATCGAATCAATTAAGCCAGATGAAAATGGCAAGATCCATGTGGCGGCGACCATTGTCGTAGAACGTGATTCACAAAAAGGGATCGTTATTGGTAAACGAGGCAGCTTATTAAAAGAAGTGGGACAAAAAGCGCGCAGAGATATTGAAGCACTTCTAGGCTCAAAAGTATACCTGGAGCTTTGGGTAAAAGTTCAGAAGGACTGGCGTAATAAATCCACTCACTTGCGTGACTTCGGATTTAGAGAAGACGAATATTAAAAATCGCTGCATTTGTCATAAAATCTGACAATGGTGCGGTTCGATTAGTAAAAATTGTTTATCATGAAATGGAGGTAGCCTGGTCAAGATAAAGTTAATATGTTGGATGTAGCGTTGCTGCTTCTAATAAAGAAAGGTGGGGTTTTTATGTTGAATTTTACATGGAACGTATTTTCACAAACAGGAAGCGTTGACACGTATCTGCTTTTCAAAGAGTTAGAAAAGGAGAACCTGGAAAGACCCGATGTACTTGAAGAAGAGATAGCACGATTTGATTTTCCAATCTTATAATTCTTGACCCCCTCCAACGCTCGGAGTGTAGACAAATGCTCATTAAAAGTGAAGGAATCGTTCTTAGAACAACAGATTATGGCGAAACAAACAAAATTGTCACGCTGCTCACTAGAGAGCATGGGAAAATTGGTGTGATGGCAAGAGGTGCTAAAA
Organism: Bacillus sp. MC1252; assembly: GCF_056838025.1. Taxonomy (NCBI): domain Bacteria; kingdom Bacillati; phylum Bacillota; class Bacilli; order Caryophanales; family Bacillaceae; genus Bacillus; species Bacillus sp. MC1252. The sequence continues at coordinate 2,244,432 of NZ_CM166369.1, read as the reverse complement.
AATCAAACAGCCGCCTGTCAGCCATAAGCCAGCCGTTTTTATACGGAACCTTCCTTATCCAATCATCAACAGGACTTGGAACGCTCCAGCAAGGTGAAATGATCGAAAGCATGCGGGCCATCCGGGAAGATTTATTTCTGACTGCATATGCCGCATATATGACAGAATTACTCGATAAAGGAACGGAGGAAAAGAAGCCAAACCCTTATTTGTTTGAGCTCCTTCTTCAATCTTTACGTCATCTCAATGAAGGCACAGATGCTGATATTATTTTATTTATTGTAGAGGTTAAAATGTTATCAGTGATGGGGATGAAGCCTGAACTGGATCAATGTGTACACTGCGGTCAAAAAGAAGGGCAGTTCCATTTCTCGATTAGAGATAACGGATTTATTTGCCAAAATTGCTTTTCTAAAGATCCATATAAACTGCCCTTATCCCCAGCAGCTGCAAGACTGCTTCGTTTGTTTCATTATTTTGATTTATCAAGGCTTGGTCAAGTTGACGTGAAACCGCAGACTAAACAAGAAATTCGTCAAGTGCTGGATCACTACTATGACGAGTATTCAGGCCTTTATTTAAAATCAAAAAAATTCATGAATCAGATGGAATCCATGAAAAAGCTAATGGGTGAAGAAAACAAAAGTTGACATCTTCCATGACTTTTTGTAAGATCATCTAAGATAAAATATGTTGCATTGACAGAAAGAAGTACTTACGTATAATCCATAAAAGCGACCTTAGGACGGTGTAAGCTAAGGATGGAGGCGTAACGAAAGGCATTCTTGAGCAACGTAAAACAAAGCGGCTGGGTGCTACGACACCAGCAAATAGGGTGGAACCGCGGGAAAAACTCTCGTCCCTATGTTTGCAAGGAACCTTGTGAGCATAGAGACGGGAGTTTTTGTGTTCTCTTATGAGGTTCTAGTCCCCACCCGCCATACATAGCGGATGGTGTAGAAAAGACGGAGGTGCGATCATTGAATATTCAAGACATGATTTTGACGCTGCAAAAGCATTGGTCAAATGAAGGCTGCGTATTAATGCAAGCGTATGACACAGAAAAAGGTGCTGGAACGATGAGTCCATACACGTTCCTGCGAAGCATCGGACCAGAGCCGTGGAAGGTAGCGTATGTAGAGCCTTCTAGACGCCCGGCTGATGGCAGATATGGAGAAAATCCAAATAGATTGTATCAGCATCATCAATTTCAAGTGATCATTAAGCCATCACCTGACAATATTCAAGAACTGTATCTTGAATCATTGAAGGCGCTTGGCATTGACCCGTTGAAACATGATATTCGTTTTGTTGAAGACAACTGGGAAAATCCATCTCTTGGCTGTGCAGGGCTCGGCTGGGAAGTCTGGCTTGATGGCATGGAAATTACGCAATTTACGTATTTTCAGCAAGTCGGCGGCTTAGAATGTAAGCCAGTTTCTGTTGAAATCACATACGGTATTGAACGTCTTGCCTCTTACATCCAAGACAAAGAAAATGTCTTTGACCTTGAATGGACAGACGGATTTACTGTAAGAGATTTATTCTTAATGGCTGAATATGAGCACTCTGTTTATACATTTGAAACATCTAATACTGACATGCTGTTCGATTTATTTACAACCTATGAGAAAGAAGCACATAGCCAAATGGACAAAGGACTTGTTCACCCGGCATACGATTATGTACTCAAATGTTCTCATACATTTAACTTGCTCGACGCAAAGGGCGCTATATCTGTCACTGAGCGAACCGGCTATATTGGAAGAGTACGTCAGTTAGCGCGAAAAGTGGCTAAAACGTATTACGAAGAACGAGAAAAACTTGGATTCCCTATGTTGAAAGAGGAGGCGGCTTCTCATGAATAAACAAGATGTATTACTCGAAATCGGCTTAGAAGAGATGCCGGCTCGTTTCATGCCAGAGAGCACAAAGCAGCTAGGTGAGAAAGTAAAAGCTTGGTTTGAAACGCAAAATATTTCATTCGAAGATGCTGTTTTATTCAATTCACCAAGACGCCTTGCTGTGCTTGTCAAAGGTGTCGCAGAAAAACAAGAAGACATCAAAGAAGAAGCAAAAGGCCCAGCTAAAAAGATTGCTCAAGACGCTGAAGGCAATTGGACAAAAGCGGCTGAGGGCTTTGCCCGCGGACAAGGCGCTTCAACAGAGGATCTCTATTTCAAAGAGATCAAAGGTGTGGATTATGTCCATGTCCAAAAGTTCCAAGAAGGAAAGCAAGTCAAAGACCTTCTCCCAGCGCTAGGTGAGATTGCCGCTTCATTAAGCTTTCCAAAGAACATGAGATGGGGAAGCGAAGATTTACGCTATATCCGTCCGATTAAATGGATTGTTTGCTTATTCGGGCAAGAGATCGTACCCGTTGAAATTGCAGGCGTAAAAAGCGGACGGGAGACAAGAGGACATCGCTTCCTCGGTACGACAGCCAGCATTGACTCACCTGCTTCTTATGAGCAAACATTACACGATCAATTTGTCATTGCAGATGCAGGTAAAAGAAAGCAATGGATTACTGAGCAGCTAAATGCCCTTTCTTCAGAAAAAGGCTGGGTCATTCCAGTTGATCCTGAACTTCTAGAGGAAGTCAACGATCTTGTTGAATACCCAACAGTGTTGTTTGGTTCCTTTGAAGAAGAGTTCCTTGCATTGCCGGAAGAAGTATTGGTCACGACAATGAAAGAGCATCAGCGCTATTTCCCTGTGAAAAATGAGCAAGGAGAATTGCTGCCTCATTTTATTACGGTCAGAAACGGAAACAGTGAGGCGCTGGAAAATGTCGCAAGAGGAAACGAAAAAGTACTTCGTGCGCGTTTATCAGATGCTGCATTCTTCTATAAAGAAGACGAAAAACTAGTCATTGAAGACAATATTAAAAAGCTTGATAAGGTTGTATTTCATGAGAAGCTTGGAACAATTGGTGACAAGCTGAAGAGAGTGACAGATATTGCGACCCGCCTAGCAGCGCATGTCAGCACAGATGACGAAACAACAAAACGTGTCGCAAGAGCAGCAAGTATTTCTAAGTTTGACCTTGTGACTCAAATGGTCTATGAATTCCCAGAATTACAAGGAATCATGGGTGAGAAATATGCAAAAGCACTTGGCGAACACGAAGAAGTCGCAAAGAGCATAAACGAACACTACATGCCGCGTTTTGCCGGTGACAAGGCGCCTTCGACTCTGATTGGTGCGATTGTCGCAGTAGCGGATAAACTAGATTCTATTTGTTCGTTCTTTTCAATTGATGTGATTCCAACGGGTTCTCAAGATCCTTATGGACTCAGAAGACAAGCGAGCGGTATCGTTCAAATCCTGCTCGACCGTCATTGGAATATTTCATTTAAAGAGCTGTTAGCACTTGCTCAAGTAGAGGCAGAACATGAAGCTGCTCTGATTGAGTTTTTGACGCAGCGTTTAAAATATGTCCTCCAAGCAGAGCATATCCGTCATGATGTGGCCGATGCAGTGCTTGATGTTGAAAATATTGAGCCTTATGCGGTCGTGAAAAAAGCAGCTGTTCTTGAAGAGAGCGTGAAACAAGAAAGCTTCAAAGAAACGGCTGAGGCACTTGGCCGCGTCATTTCAATCAGTAAAAAAGGGGAAGATGTAGAGATTCAGCCTGCACTGTTTGAAAATGAGCACGAGCAAAAGCTATTTGAGGCGTATCAGCAAGTAGAGAAAGCTGTTAAGGGACATGTGGCAGCAGGAGAATACAACTTAGCACTTGAGGCGTTAAATACCTTAAAAGCGCCGATTGTTCATTATTTCGATCACACAATGGTTCATGCGGATGATGAAAAACTGAAGCAAAATCGTTTGGCACAGATGGTCAAGCTAGCTAAAGTCATTCAATCATTTGCGAATATGAACAATTTAATTGTAAAATAAATACCTAAGAACGGTTGCCTTTTGAGAAGGGCAATCGTTTTTTACTCATTTAATTCACGGTTTTTGAGCGGATTTTTGTTTCATTCGGACAAAGATGCGCTATAATATGATGAGTTATGAAAATGATATACATAAAGTAAAGATTCGCTCTCTCTATTTAAAGGTGGTGAGTACAATCGAGTTAAATAAACGGCAAGAGCAGATTTTACAGATTGTCAAAGAGAATGGTCCGATCACTGGAGAGCATATCGCCGATCGGCTGAACTTAACAAGGGCTACCCTCAGACCGGATTTAGCCATTTTAACAATGTCTGGATTTTTAGAAGCAAGGCCAAGGGTCGGCTACTTTTTTACAGGAAAAACAGGCACGCAGCTTCTGGCAGATAAGCTGAAAAAACTCCAAGTGAAAGATTTCCAATCCATTCCAGTGGTGATACATGAGAATGTTTCGGTTTATGATGCGATTTGTACGATGTTTTTAGAGGATGTGGGCACATTATTCGTTGTGGACGATCACTCTATTTTAACAGGCGTGTTATCAAGAAAAGACCTCCTTCGAGCAAGTATTGGAAAACAAGAGCTTCCATCTATACCTGTCCATATTATTATGACAAGAATGCCGAACATCACCGTTTGCCGCAAGGAAGATTTCATTATGGATGTGGCCAAGCACTTGATTGAAAAGCAAATAGACGCACTTCCTGTCATAAAAGAAACGGATAAAGGCTTTGAAGTTGTCGGCAGAATTACGAAAACAAACATGACGAAAATACTTGTTAGCTTATCGGAGAATGAAATTATCTAATTACAGAAGACTGCGAGGGGATGTTATGAGTAATCGCGTAATTTTTGTTGTATCAGATTCAGTAGGAGAAACCGCAGAGCTCGTGGTCAAAGCGGCACTTAGCCAATTTGATGGCGGTTCATCAGACCATTCAAATATTAGAAGAATCCCATATGTTGAGGATATCGGTACGATTAAAGAAGTCATTTCACTGGCGAAAGCAGATAACGGGATCGTCTGCTTTACTCTCGTTGTGCCAGAAATGCGTCAATTTTTAATAGAAGAGGCAGAAGCAAACGGAGTCGTTTACTATGACATCATTGGTCCACTTATTGATAAAATGGAGACCGCATATGGAAATGAAGCGAAACATGAGCCGGGTCGTGTACGTCAATTAGATGAGGACTATTTTAAAAAAGTAGAAGCCATTGAGTTCGCTGTAAAGTATGATGATGGCAGAGATCCAAGAGGCATTCTAAAAGCTGATATTGTGCTCATTGGTGTATCACGCACGTCCAAGACACCGCTTTCTCAATATTTGGCGCATAAGCGGCTGAAGGTAGCGAACGTTCCGATTGTTCCTGAAGTAGATCCGCCAGAAGAGTTATTCTCAGTTGATCCAAAGAAATGCATTGGCCTGAAAATTAGTCCAGACAAACTCAATCATATTCGTAAAGAACGTTTAAAATCTCTAGGTTTAAATGATCGAGCAATTTATGCGAACATCGAGCGGATTAAAGAGGAACTAGAGTATTTTGAAAAAGTGGTTGACCGAATTAACTGTCAAGTTGTCGATGTATCGAATAAAGCAGTTGAGGAAACGGCGAATGTCATTCATCAAATGCTGACCAAAAGAGGTTCCGAATAAACTCAGGATGCTCCTCCTGGGTTTTTCCTATGGTGGGAAACGGGTAAACAAAAATAATGGCATATTTGCTGCATTTGTATTATAATAAAAAATTGTGATAAAATGATTGATTTTAGGTTTAAGTTAAGTCAAGAACGAATAAACTAATATTGGCAGAAGTCAAGTGATTCTGAACATAACTTTTCGACAAAATGAGTTTTACTGTTGATTGCTTTATGGGGGAAAAGTATGGTCTTTTTGCTTCTTTAAAGCAGGAATAAGGTGGAGGGATGGAGAATTAGTCACCTGAATGAACGTAAAAGAGAGAGGACGATTTATGTCGATGCAGATGCTTGTCCTGTAAAAGACGAAATCCTTTCTGTCGCATCTCAGTTTCAAGTACCTGTGACTTTCATTGCTTCATATGAGCATTTTCAAACCAAAAGATCACCACTTGAAGATTGGCGGTTTGTAGATACACATAAGGAAGCAGCGGATTTAGTCATTGCGAACTCAGCTGCCGCACATGATATTGTCGTCACCCAAGATATTGGTCTTGCCTCCTTACTGCTTCCAAGACATGTCATTGTTCTGTCTGAAAGAGGACGGATGTACACAAACGAAACAATTGATTTTGATTTGGAACGCAGGCATGTTTCCAGCAAACAGCGAAGAAAAGGTATATACGGAAAAGGTCCCAAAAAGCTTTTGGAAGAGGATAAAAAGCGATTTATTACGCAACTACAAAAAATCCTGTCGAATCATGAAGGATTTTTGAATTAAAAGGCGAATAATGTACGACGGAGTGTTATTAGGATGAGCAAACGTATACCAGATGAACTTTTGGAGCAGATCCAAAAAAACGCAGACATTGTCGAAGTGATTGGAGAATACGTACAGCTTAGAAAACAAGGTCGAAATTACTTCGGTCTTTGTCCATTCCATGGTGAAAATACTCCTTCATTCTCTGTTTCAGCAGATAAGCAAATCTTCCATTGTTTTGGCTGTGGTGCTGGAGGTAATGTGTTTTCGTTCCTCAGACAAATGGAAGGCTACTCATTTATTGAAGCCGTTTCACATGTTGCTGATAAGTACCATATTGATTTGCCTGATCATGTAGCGAATGCTCAGATCAGTTCCTCTCAGCAAGAGGATACAGCAAATCATAAAATGATTGAGGCACATGAGCTTCTTAAGAAATTTTACCACCATTTGCTGGTAAATACAAAGGAAGGTCAAAACGCACTCGATTATTTACGGTCCAGAGGCTTTACGGATGAAACAATTGCCAAGTTTGAGATCGGGTATGCTCTTGACTCTTGGGATTTCATGACCAAGTTTTTAGAAAAACGAGGGTTTGATCCTATGATGATGGAGAAAGCTGGTCTTTTGATTCAACGAGAAAACGGCACAGGCTTTTTTGATCGTTTTAGGGATCGTGTCATGTTTCCAATTCATGATCATCACGGGACGGTCGTCGCTTTTTCCGGAAGATCACTTGGTAATCAGCAGCCTAAGTATATGAATAGTCCTGAAACGCCACTTTTTCATAAAAGTAAGCTGCTCTATCACTTTCATGACGCGCGTATGCATATTAGAAAACGCGAACGGGCGGTCCTTTTCGAAGGATTTGCTGACGTCATCTCAGCTGTCACATCTGGTGTTGGCGAAAGTGTTGCAACAATGGGTACGTCTTTAACAGAAGAGCACGTTAAACTGCTCAGACGGAACGTAGAAGAGATCATCCTCTGTTATGACTCTGACACGGCCGGATATGAAGCGACCATGAAAGCGTCAGATTTGCTTGGAAAAAGAGGATGTAAAGTTCGCGTTGCCATGATACCAGATGGACTCGATCCAGATGATTACATTCGTAAATATGGCGGCGAGAAATTTAGGAATGACATCATAGATGCAAGTGTGACATTAATGACATTTAAGATGAATTTTTTCCGAAGAGGAAAGAATTTATCAGACGAAGGAGACCGTCTTGCTTATATGAAGCAAGTTCTCCGAGAAATCAGCCGGTTAAACGGCTCCTTGGAACAAGAGATTTACATGAAACAGCTTGCTGGAGAGTTCTCGATCTCACTTGACTCATTAAAGGAACAACTGGAGCTGTTTGAAAAGCAGCAGCGGCAAGAAGCCAAAAGCACGCAGGAAGAAAGTGGGCTTGAAAAACGGCGTGCACATTTGTCAACACAGGTGAGAAGAAAGCGTCTGCGGCCGGCATATGAAAATGCAGAGAGAATGCTGCTTGCTCATATGTTAAAAAGCGATGACGTGATCCGCAAAGTGCTTGACAGAGTAGGGATTGAATTTAATATAGATACGCACAGGGCGCTGGCAACGTACATTTATGCATTGTATGAAGAAGGCAAAGAACCGACGCCGCAGCACCTGATGAACCGGTTGGAAGATGATGTGATAAGTCAGCTTCTGACGGATATATTAATGATTCAAGTTGGAGACGAACTAAGTGAAGCTGAATTAAGTGATTATGTAAAAAAAGTGTTGAATCATCGGAATTTGTCAATGATAAAGGAAAAAGAACTAGAACGTGCAGAGGCGGAGAGGCAAAAAGATTTCTTCAAAGCGGCAACACTTGCAAAAGAAATTATTCAGTTGAACCGTTCGCTGAAGTAATACGTCTAATATTTATGACAAGACTTACGGCTGGCAATGAATCCTTTAGGGGAGGAGCATAAGACCGCAAGCATCTTGCCTTCATCATTATTTATTTTATTCCTATTTGCTCATCTGTTTGATAGAGAGAGAAAAGCAGAGCGGATGCAAATCGCAAGTTACTTTAGAATTCGTTGCAAGCTTTGGAAGGAGGGATCCATAATGGCTGATAAACAAGCCCACGAAACCGAAACTGAATTAACCTTTGAACAGGTGAGAGATAAGCTCACTGAAACGGGTAAAAAACGGGGCGTTTTAACATACGAAGAAATTGCAGAGCGTATGTCTAGCTTTGAAATTGAATCAGACCAAATGGATGAATACTATGAATACTTAGGCGAACAGGGTGTAGAGCTCATCAGTGAAAATGAAGAGACAGAAGACCCAAATGTTCAGCAGCTGGCTAAAGCAGAAGAGGAATTTGACCTGAATGATTTAAGCGTACCACCAGGTGTCAAAATTAATGATCCTGTTCGTATGTACTTAAAAGAAATCGGACGCGTCAATTTGTTATCTGCTAAAGAAGAAATTACGTATGCTCAAAAGATCGAAGAAGGCGATGAGGAATCAAAAAGAAGATTAGCGGAAGCGAACCTTCGTCTCGTTGTCAGTATTGCGAAACGCTACGTCGGTCGTGGTATGCTTTTCCTTGACTTGATTCAAGAAGGAAACATGGGGCTCATGAAGGCAGTTGAGAAGTTTGATTACCGCAAAGGATACAAATTCTCAACATATGCGACTTGGTGGATTAGACAGGCGATCACGCGTGCCATTGCCGATCAGGCGAGAACAATCCGTATTCCAGTTCATATGGTGGAAACCATTAATAAATTGATCCGTGTTCAAAGACAGCTTCTGCAAGACCTAGGCAGAGAACCAACGCCAGAGGAAATTGCTGAAGACATGGATTTAACCCCAGAAAAGGTAAGAGAAATTCTTAAAATTGCACAAGAGCCTGTCTCTTTAGAAACACCTATTGGTGAAGAAGATGACTCGCATCTTGGTGATTTTATTGAAGACCAAGAGGCGACGTCTCCATCTGACCATGCTGCATACGAATTGTTGAAAGAGCAGCTTGAAGATGTATTAGACACGCTAACGGACCGTGAAGAAAATGTGCTGAGACTACGTTTCGGACTAGATGACGGAAGAACACGCACGTTAGAAGAGGTTGGAAAGGTGTTTGGCGTAACAAGAGAGCGTATCCGCCAAATTGAAGCGAAAGCTCTTCGTAAATTAAGACACCCAAGCAGAAGTAAACGATTAAAAGACTTCTTAGAATAGAAACCGGACGGATCTTGAAAGAGATCCGTTCTTTCTTCATCAAAATGAAAACGCTTTTTTCAATCTGATTATATTTTACTGAATAACAAATGAATTTGCAACGTTCTTAGAGAAAAGATGTATAAAAAATACATCAAAATGTGCTGCAGGCTTCATTTCTCATCATGATTCATTTTTGTCTAATCTGTGAACTTGACCAAAGTTTTGTATCATAATTCGTTTACTTTTTGTAAAATTAAAGTAGAATTAGAATTGTTTGCATAGTCTCAAAGGGGTTTTTCACAAAGGGGAGGATGAAAGAAATGAAACGGAATCCACTTATACCATTTTTATTGATTGCCATTTTAGGAATTGGACTCACTTTTTTCTTATCAATGAAGGGGCTGAAGGATGAAGAAAAAATTGCCTCTGGTGGCGAAGAGCAAAAGCAAGAGGAGACAGCAAATGCGACGCCGGAAGAATTGTATAAGCAAAACTGTCTGAGCTGTCATGGGGAAAACTATGAAGGCGGCGCAGGTCCTGCATTAAAAGGTGTTGGTGACAAGCTTGAAGTGGCAGACATCAAGAAGAAAATTCAAGAAGGCGGAAACGGGATGCCAGGCGGGCTGATTCCGAATGAAAAGCTAGATGAAATGTCAGAATGGGTTTCCAAAATTAAATAATGTGACGCAAAAAGCTCTTTTTGATAAGAAGAGCTTTTTTCATTTGAAAACGACTTTTAAAAAGTCCATAATTTATATAAGATAGACAAGGGATGAACATTAAAGAAAAGTAGTGATATGTATGAATGAAATGAATTTATCGAAACGATTAAAAAGAGTTGCAGACTTTTTACCAAATGAGGCTGTCTTTGCTGATATCGGCTCAGATCATGCCTATTTGCCATGCTATGCGATATTACATCAAAAAGCAGTAAAAGCCATTGCTGGTGAAATTACAGATGGACCGCTCCAATCTGCGAAGCAGCAAGTACATAGACTTGAATTAGATGAACAGATCTCGGTCAGAAAAGGAAATGGCCTTGAAGTCATTGAAAAGGGCGAAGTGAATGCAGTCACGATTGCAGGTATGGGCGGAGCACTCATCGCAAGCATTTTAAATGACGGCAAGCATAAGCTCACAGGCCGCGAGCGGCTCATTCTTCAGCCAAATATCCATGCTCACCACATTCGTTTATGGCTCTATCAAGAGGGGTATGAATTGATGGGTGAAGTCATTTTAGAAGAGGATGGCAAAATATACGAAATCATCATCGCCGAAAAAGGCGACAAAGATAAAGCCTATGAAGGAATGTCAGTAGAAACAGGCATGCTAGTTGGTCCGTTTCTTGCGAAAGAGCAAAATGACGTCTTCCGGCGCAAGTGGATGCAAGAGCTTCAGCATATGGAGAAAATAGAAGGTCAAATTCAAGAGGCAGCTCCGACAGAAGAAAACAAAGAGCGCCAGAAAGAGCTGAAAGCGAAAATAAAGATTCTAAAGGAGGTTTTGACTGTTGACTAAAACAGTAAACGGGCATGAAATCATCCAATTGTTTGAACAATTTTCACCAAAAGCATATGCCGTGGAGGGTGATAAAATTGGGCTCCAGATTGGAACATTAAATAAACAAGTCACCAATGTCATGATCACCTTAGATGTATTAGAGAATGTGGTAGATGAGGCGATTGAGCGGAATATAGATCTTATCATAGCCCACCACCCGCCGATTTTTCGTCCATTAAAAAATGTAGCGACAGATCAGCCGGCTGGACGTATCATTGAAAAGTGCATCAAACATGATATTGCGGTTTATGTGGCTCATACAAATTTAGACGTAGCGGATGGAGGAGTCAATGACTTGCTTGCTGAGGCATTAGAGCTCAAGGAAACAAGTGTGTTAGTTCCGACATATGAAGATCAAATCAAGCAGCTTGCACTTTATGTTCCAGAGGAATTTGAAGAGGCCATCAGAACGGCTTTAGGAAATGCGGGAGCTGGTCATATTGGCAACTACAGCCATTGTGCTTTTTCAAATGAAGGGACAGGCAGCTTTCTGCCATCAGAAGAAGCTGAGCCTTTTATTGGTGAGTCGGGTAAGCTGGAATTTGTGAAAGAAGTGCGGATCGAAACCATTTTCCCAGCAAGTATTGAAAAACAAGTGATTCGTGAAATGATCAAAGCACATCCTTATGAAGAAGTCGCCTACAGTGTACACACGACGGATCTTCCTCCTATTCAAAAAGGTCTCGGCCGCATTGGAGAATTAAGAGACCCTATGACTCTTGGGGAATTTACACAATTTGTAAAAGTGAAGCTAGATGTGAATGGTGCTCGTTTTGTAGGAGATCAGGAAGCGGTTGTGAAAAAGGTAGCTGTGCTTGGCGGAGACGGAAATAAATACATCCATCAAGCGAAAAGAATGGGTGCCGATGTGTATGTGACAGGAGACCTTTATTTTCATGTCGCCCACGATGCAATGATGCTCGGACTAAACGTAGTGGACCCAGGTCATTACGCAGAAAAGATCATGAAAGAGGGCGTGAAAGCGAAGCTTCAATCGCTATGTACGGATCAAAAGTATGATGTACAGCTCTTTGTGTCAGAATCAAACACAAACCCATTTCAGTTTATGTAAAAAAACGTCAGAGCACAGCAGCTCTGACGTTTTTTTATTTCTTCGTTTTTACGCGAGGTAATATTTTAGAAAGAGGAACAGCGTGTTCAACCTTCCAAGTCGATTCATTGTCCGGTTCATAGTTTTCTAGGAAGCGAATGACTTCTTTTGTAATAGGTGTTGGTGTTGAAGCACCAGCAGTCACGGCAACGGTTTTTACGCCTTGCAGCCATTCCAGCTTGAGCTCACTTAGGTCACCAATACGGTAAGCCTGTGTACCTGCAATCTCCATTGACACTTGTGCTAGACGGTTGGAGTTATTACTTTTCGGATCGCCGACCACAATGGTGAGATCAGCTTGCCCAGCTTGCTGTGAAACAGCTTCCTGACGTACTTGTGTCGCAAGACAAATTTCTTGATGGTATTCAACGTGCGGATATTTCTCCTTAATGAGCTCCATCAAATCATAGACATCCCACTGTGACATCGTCGTCTGATTGGTAATGAGCAGCTTATCTGACGTTAAATCCAGCGCCTCAATGTCAGCTTCTGTTTCAACAAGGTGCACTTTGTCTGGTGCAACTCCGACAGCTCCTTCTGGCTCAGGGTGACCTTTTTTCCCAATATAAATAATGTCATACCCATCGGCAGTTTTTTCTGAAATGAGTTCATGTGTTTTCGTTACATCTGGACAGGTCGCGTCAATGGCTACAAGGCCTTTTTCTTCTGCGATTTGGCGAACCTCGGGAGAAACGCCGTGGGCGGTGAAAATCACCGTTCCGCTTTCAACCTGCTTTAAAATGTCCAAGCGGTTTGGTCCGTCCAGTGTGTAGATCCCATCTTCTTCAAAGGCATCTGTTACATGTTTGTTATGCACAATCATACCTAATATATAAATTGGGCGTGGCAAGTTTTTATCCAGTGCGGCATTTTTAGCAATGACCATTGCATCCACAACGCCATAGCAATAGCCACGCGGCGATATTTTAATCACATTCATTTATTCGTCCTCCTGTAGGGAAGTGCTGCTAGAGAAGAACAATATAAAAAGCCGTAAAAAACGGCTTTTTATCATTCTCTTCCTTCCATTATAGCCAAAGTAAGCGCATATATCAAAGATTGTTATACGCGGTAACCACTTCGCCTTTCAAAGATTACTAGACATATAGTTTTGGAACAGAACTGCCAGCTCTTTTTTTCGGCTTTGCTTCAGGAGCAGGTGATGTGAGTGCAGCTGTTTTTTTGACAAGAATGTCCTCTGGTTCTTCATCTTCTTTTATTTCCTCTGCCTCATCAACTGGTGCTGTTTGTTCATGCGTAACTTCTGTTTCCTCGCCGAGTTCTTTTGGTTCTGCGTCTGCATCATTCACATTCGTTTCATCATCATCCGCACTGCCAAGCTGGCTGTACAGCTTAATCATCGCAGGCAGATTTCTCACTAAAGGGCCGTATTGCTGAATCATTGGTGTGAATTGCTGCGCCATTCCGAGCACTTTTTGAACATTTCCTAACATGCTTGAGAGAGTCGCAGGATTTGTGAAGCTCTGGATTCCTTGTAATCCCGCACCACCTCCAGAGACCCCTGCTCCCCCGGCTCCAGGAAGGAATTTAGCGAGCATGCCTTTAATTCCAGCTCCGCCGCCTAGTGCACGGCTCTCGCCCCCTGGAATACCGCCCATCCCATGTAAACCGCCGCCCTGTACAGACGGAGAGCGAGGCATCATTTGTTGAAATTGATTCCCTTGCCCTTGAAAAGGCTGTTCGATCGGAGCCTGCTGTCTCCTTTGGAAAATCCCGGGCTGTCCGCCATTTCCAAGGTGCCGGCGTGAGGGACGATGCGGCTGAAAATCGCCCATAGGCCTTTGCCCTAACATACTTGTACCTCCCTTACTGCATTCTCTTTCTCTTCATAGGTTATGCAAAGAAGCATCAATTGGTTTCCTGTAAGAAAAGCGGACATGGTTTTTTTGTTGAAAATCAGCTATAATGAGGAGATGAGCAAAAAGGCATTGCCTTAAGGAGTGAAAACATGAAAGAAACGAAATTTACGACATATGAATTAAAGCCTTTTATTATAGATGCTATTCATGAACTGGGCTTTTATGAGCCAACTGATATTCAAAGAAGAATCATCCCTGCTGTTTTAAAAGGAGAAAGCGTCATTGGTCAATCACAAACAGGAACAGGAAAAACCCATGCGTACTTATTGCCGCTTATTCATTCAATCGATCCAGGCAAAGAGCAAGTACAAGTGGTGATTACTGCACCAACACGAGAATTAGCCAATCAAATTTTCAAAGAAGCCCAAACGATCTTAAAGAATACTTCTCCGGAAGAAGAAATTAAAGCAAAGCTTTACATTGGCGGAACGGACAAGCAGAAATCCATTCAAAAGCTAAAGAACCAGCCGCATTTGGTTGTCGGCACTCCTGGACGTATTGCTGATCTTATTCATGAGCAAGCGCTGAATGTATACAAAGCGACTTCTCTTGTTATTGATGAAGCGGATTTAATGCTGGATATGGGATTTTTAGAAGATGTGGACCGTATTGGTGCACAAATGCCAGAAAAGCTGCAAATGCTTGTGTTCTCAGCAACCATTCCGGAAAAATTAAAGCCTTTCCTTAAAAAATATATGGACAATCCAAAGTATGCCCATGTTGAACCAAGACGTATTACCGCTGAAAACATTCAGCATATTTTAGTCCCGTCTAAACAACGTGACAAATTAAAATTGCTGCATGAGATGGTGACAAATGTACAGCCTTATTTAGGAATCATTTTTGCCAATACAAAATCAACCGTTGATGAAATTGCTTCATTCCTTCAAGAAAAAGGAATGAAAATTGGTGTGCTTCATGGCGGATTAACGCCGCGCGAACGTAAAAAAGTCATGAAACAAATTGATGATTTGGAGTTCACCTATATTGTGGCGTCTGATCTTGCAGCCCGCGGAATTGATATTAAGGGCGTCAGCCACGTGATCAACTATGAACTTCCATCTGATCTTGATTTCTATGTTCACCGTGTTGGAAGAACAGCTCGAGCTGGTTCCTCTGGAATTGCGATGACCATTTATGATCTCGCTGATGAGGATGCACTTGTTCAGATTGAGAAAATGGGTGTTGTGTTTGAGAACAAAACCATTGTTCATGGAGAATGGCGAGATGCGGATGACCGTCTGAAGCGTCAAAGACGTAAAAAAGCACCAAATGAAATTGAAGAAAAAGCGAAGCGTCTTGTGAAAAAACCGAAAGCCGTCAAACCTGGATATAAAAAGAAAATGACACGTGAGATGGATAAAATCAAAAAGCAGGAACGTAGAAAGTCAAAGCGTAACGGAAAGTAGGGGGAAACATTGTTGAAGATTGGATCACATGTATCCATGAGCGGAAAACATATGCTTCTTGCAGCGAGTCAAGAAGCTGCCTCTTATGGTTCGAATACTTTTATGATTTATACAGGTGCACCACAAAATACACGCCGTAAAAAAATTGAAGACCTTAATATTGAAGCTGGACAAGCGCATATGAAAGAGCATGGCATGACAGATATCGTCGTTCATGCACCGTATATTATCAATATTGGAAACACAGTGAATCCAGCGACATTCGAGCTTGGAGTGGACTTCCTTCGCTCAGAAATAGAGCGTACGGAAGCACTTGGCGCAAAACAAATTGTTCTCCATCCAGGTGCGCATGTCGGAGCAGGGGCAGAAGCGGGAATTCAAAAAATCATCGAAGGTTTAAACGAAGTCATTGTGAAAGGGCAAGAGGTCCAAATCGCACTTGAAACAATGGCAGGCAAGGGCTCAGAGTGCGGAAGAAGCTTTGAAGAGCTTGCCCAAATTATCGACGGTGTGACACATAACGAAGCACTTTCTGTCTGCTTTGATACGTGTCACACGCACGATGCTGGTTACCCGATTGTGAGTGACTTTGACGGTGTGCTGGAAGATTTTGATCGAATCGTCGGTATTGACCGAATCAAAGTTCTTCATATTAATGACAGTAAAAACGTACAAGGCGCAAGAAAAGACCGACATGAAAATATCGGTTTTGGTGAAATTGGCTTCGATGCATTGAACTATATCGTGCATCATCCGCAGCTTCAAGATGTGCCGAAAATTCTAGAAACGCCTTATGTAGGTGAAGATAAAAAGAACAAAAAGCCACCTTACAAATTCGAAATTGAGATGCTGAAAGAAAAGCAGTTTGATGAAGGCTTACGAGAAAAAATTATGGGTCAGTAAAAAAAGCATGCAATGTGATGAGGTGCCGCTAAATGCGGCCCTTTTTTGCCTAATTTGTAAATTGGTTAAACAGATCATTGACAGTCTGTGCTGTTTGTTTAGAAGTAATCGCTTCCACTTGCTTAAGAAGCCGACTGCGCTCTGCATCATTAAAAATATTGACGTTCTTCCCATTCATGAGTTTGGCGACTTCAGCAGCCTGAGTTGATGTTAAGCTAACCCCATACTGTTTCGCATACCTTAACAAATCATTTGCTGTGATCTGGTTGAGCCGTTGCAGCACAATTTTTTGAATTAAGATCAATTCCATTCCTCCCCTCTGTAACAATGTATGGTCGAAAACGGAAAATGTGCAAAAAATTTAATTTTACTCTGTGAAATGATAAAATAGTAAAGAGTATAAAATGTTCATTGAAAATTTAACAAGTGTAGAAGGGAGAACGTATGGCAAATAGTAAACAGCATAGAAAGGAATCAGTGCCTCATTTTATTATGAGAATTTTTCTGATTCTAGTAGGAGCTGCATGTGCAGCAGTCAGCATTGAATTATTTTTAGTGCCAAACAATATTATTGATGGAGGCATCATCGGCATTTCGCTTATTTTGGATTATCTCTTTACAGATAACCCATTTATTAATTTTGCGACGATTGTTGTCATTTTGAATATTCCATTTATGATATCAGGATACAAACATATTGGGAAAACCTTTCTCATTTCCACTGTGATTGGGATTGTCAGCTTAGCCGTGATTGAATCTTCACTCCATCATGTAGAGGCATTTACAAATCAGCCGATCTTAGCCACTGTATTTGGAGGACTGTTACTAGGATTTGGCGTTGGACTCGTCATTCGGAATGGAGGCTCAATGGACGGAACAGAGATCTTAGGAATTCTTCTGACGAAAAAAATTCCTTTCTCCGTCGGTGAGTTTGTCATGATCGTCAATGTGTTCATTTTTATTTGGGCAGGCTTTGTCTTCGGACCAGAGCAGGCTATGTATTCTGTCATGACATATTATTTGGCAATGAAAACAATTGATGCTGTCATTCAAGGACTTGATGAAACAAAAGCTGTCATTATCGTGTCGGATTATTATGATGAAATTTCAGATGCAATTCTTCATCGTCTTGGCAGGGGAACGACAAAGCTTAGAGGAAAAGGCGGCTATACAGATGAAGAGAAAGATGTCATCTATGCCGTTGTCACAAGGCTTGAAATTACAAAGCTGAAATCCATTGTGTTTGAAATTGATGGTCAAGCATTTATTACGATTATGGATACACATGAAACAAAAGGCGGTAAGTTTAAAACAGCCATTCATTAGCTTTTATTTTACTTTTTTATTTTTCTTTTATATAATGAGACGTATGTATGGAAAAAGAAAATGGCTCTTGCCATTTTCTTTTTGTTGTATAAATCGTAATCATTCTTTTTATATTGATTAAAGGTGGAAAGATTCATGGCAAAGCCGATTATTGAAATGAAAGACATTTCGTACTCGTATGGACAGCGAAATGTCATTGATCACATTCATTTAACAGTAGAGGAAGGGAATTTTCTGGCACTCGTTGGACCGAATGGATCTGGTAAAACAACCTTATTAAAATGCCTGCTTGGGCTCATTAAACCGCAGCAAGGTGAATTAAAGCTATTTGGCACGCCTGTTTCGAAATTTAGAGACTGGGATCAAATTGGATTTGTTTCACAAAAGGCGAATAGTTTTAATACTGGTTTCCCTGCTTCTGTGTACGAGGTCGTCGCAAGTGGATTGACGGCGAAAATTGGTTTATTCAAACGAATGAGTAAGCAGGATAAATGGCAAGTTGAAGATGCCATTCGCTCAGTTGGCATACAAGATTTAAAGCACCAAAACATTGGAGAGCTTTCAGGCGGTCAGCAGCAGCGTGCATTTATTGCCCGTGCGCTCGTCAGTCAGCCAAAGCTGCTCATTTTAGATGAACCGACTGTTGGAGTGGATCAACGAACAGTAGAAGGCTTTTATCAGCTGTTAGAAACATTGAACAAAGAAAAAGGAATGTCTTTAATTCTCGTCACACATGACGTTGGAACCGTCTCTGATAAAGTCACCCATGTGGCTTGCTTAAATCAGAGCCTTCATTTCCATGGAGATGCGGAGACGTTTGATTCAATGGATGATCAGGCGTTATCTCAATTTTACGGACATGACATTCAAGTAATTCATCACGACCATCACCATCATGGGGGACATGAATAATGCTATTTCCATTTTTTCATTATGAATTTTTACAAAATGCATTTATTGCAGGAATGCTGATCGGTTTTATTGCGCCCTTACTTGGTGTATTTATTGTCGTGAGAAGGCTTTCACTTATTGCAGATGCCCTCAGTCACGTGTCACTTGCGGGGATTGCAGCGAGTCTATTCCTTGATAAAAAGTTTGGACTGCTGACAGGGGTTAGCCCGCTGTACTTAGGGATGGCTTTTTCTGTCGCCGGCTCATTGTTTATTGAACGTCTGCGATCTGTATATAAGCATTATCAGGAACTGGCGATTCCAATTATCTTATCAGGTGGTATTGGGATTTCTGTCATTTTCATTTCACTAGCGAATGGCTTTAATACAGATTTGTTTAGTTATCTGTTCGGAAGTGTCAGTGCGGTTTCGAGACTGGATCTTTGGATTATTGTTGGGATCTCACTCGTTGTTGTGTTAGTTGTTGTGCTTTTATATAAAGAATTGTTTTTGCTTTCTTTTGATGAAGAGCATGCAAAGGCTTCTGGTATTTCAGCAAAATGGATTCATTTTATTTTTATCTTAGTCGTTGCACTCGTCATTGCGGCATCGATGCGTATCGTAGGTACACTGCTTGTGTCCGCGCTCATGACGCTGCCTGTTGCGGCAAGTATTCGGATTGCCAAAGGGTTTAAACAGGCGATTTTCCTTTCGATCTTGTTCGGTGAATTGTCTGTCATGATCGGATTGATCTTAAGCTATTATCTTGATTTAGCGCCGGGCGGAACCATTGTGATGCTGTCCATTTTGATTTTAATCGGATGTATTAGTATTGGAAAATTCAGAAGGGGGAATCATCATGAACGTACAAGAAGCGCTTGATTTATTAAAGGAAAAAGGCTACAAATATACAAGCAAACGTGAAGATATGCTTCAATTGTTTTCTGATTCTGACAAATACCTAACAGCTAAAAATGTGTTAACGTCATTAAGTGAAGACTACCCGGGTCTTAGCTTCGATACGATTTATCGAAACCTTTCCTTATATGAAGACCTTGGGATATTAGAGACAACGGAATTGTCAGGGGAGAAGCTATTCCGTTTTAAATGTTCATTTTCCCATCATCATCACCACTTTATTTGTCTTGCATGCGGTAAAACAAAGGAGATCGATGCGTGTCCTATGGACAAGCTTGAAGCCGATCTAGAGAATTATCACATTAGCGGACATAAATTTGAAATATACGGTACGTGTCCTTCCTGCGAACCGAAGGAAGTTCACTCGTAAAAAGCCAGCCGCGAAGCTGGCTTTTTTGTTTGTCTTTTTGAAAACGTTTTACAAAGGTCAGCTGCTTCATTAGAATGAGATCAGGCAGGTCATACGCTCAAGCAATCTTGAGTCTTTTGGAATATAGGGAGGGGTCAAAAGTGGCATATTATGTCGTGTTCGATGCAGGCGGAACGAGAACAAAACATGGTTTAATGGATGAGGATGGGGAGCTGATCACTGGCGGTGACTATGAAACGAATTGCTGGCAGCTTGAACCGTTTTTAGAGGCAATGGAGGACGTGGTCAAGCAATATAAAAAGGCTCGAGATGTCAGCGGAATCGCCATCAGTCTTCCAGGGTTTGTGGACAGTCAAACGGGTTTTACGGAATTTGCAGGAGCAATCATTGCCTTAAATGGTCAAAATGTAAAAACGCTCTTAGAAGAAAAAACATCTCTTCGTGTCGAAGTGGAAAATGATGCGAACTGCGCAGCCCTGGCAGAAAAATATAGTGGTCATGCGATAGATTGTGACAGCTTTATTTGTATGACGATTGGTACAGGTGTTGGCGGCGGTATTTTTGCTGGAGGTCAGCTTGTTCGCGGGGCCTTCTTTCGCGGCGGTGAATTTGGCATGATGCTGACAGAAACAGAAAGCGGCCAGTTTACGACACTCAACAGCAGTGCTTCAACGGCTGGATTAATTCGAAGCTATAAAGAAAAGCAAGGAATTTCGCAAAGTAAACAAATAGACGGTCAAGCGATATTTGATAAGGCAAAGCATGATCCGTCTATTGAGAAGCTGGTGGATCAGTGGTACAAACGAATAGCCATTGGTATTTACAATGTAGCAACTGTCCTCAATCCAGAGAAAATTCTCATTGGCGGCGGGGTGAGTGCAAGGCCGGATTTGATTCCAAGCATTGAGAAACATTTACATACACTGCATGCCTGGAAGAACATTCAGGTGAAGCTGGAAGCATGCTACTATTTGAATCAGGCTGGCATGAAGGGGGCACTGTACCATTTTTTAATGAAAGAAGGACATCTTGATACACTACATTAATAAGCAGTTTGCAGACGCTGTTCGTATTGTTTAATCCATTGAGACGCTTCTTTCCAGTTATTGACGCGAATGATTCTATCGTCAATTGGCATTTGATTATAAGGTGAGTTAAAAAGAATGACCGGAATGTCAGCCTCTTTTGCAATCATTGTGGCATTGCCATGATGATCCTCGAAAAACACATCAATCTTGTGCTTTTGAACAGCTTCCAGCTTGTGATGACCGCCAACTAGCTCAATGTCATCATAGTGCACGTGATTTTCTTGAAACCACGTGTAGGTGACATCTGTGTGATGCTGCCTTCTTGCTGTGATATAAATCAGTTTGTGGTGATGTTTCATTTGATCGAGGATCTCTTTTGCACCCTCAGCAGGCTTCGCCTGTTTATAAATAAGAGGCTCATGCTGATCCATCCAGCCCCAAAATTCTTCATTTGAAATCTTTAAGAGCTTCGTCAAATCATATTCTGTCATATCATCTAGTGTAATGGCACATTGAAACGACTCATTTAAGTAGGGAACAAAGGTGTCCTGCGCCGTCACTGTGCCATCAATATCAATTCCTAAACGTAACATGCCCACACTCCTCATATTTATACTCTTAAAGTGTAACATAATCAATTCACAATTCCAGCAAGTTTTAGCAAACATGAAACAGACATTTTTGCTCATACTAAAAAAGCTCCTTTCTATTAACCACAAGGGGGAATTGATCATGGAAAGAGACGAGGATTTCAGAAGAAATGATCGTGAAATCGACACACACTTTAGTAATGATGATGGCTATTTAGAGGAAACAGCTGCTGAAATAGCAGAGCCATATCAGGCATCAAGAGATCGAGAAGACAGACGAGAACGTGACCATGTAGGTGACGATTCAGGCAGTAAGGGGATAGGCTATACAGCACTCGCGATTGCGATTATCTCATTATTTGTCTTGCCGGTGCTATTAGGGGTAGCGGCAATCGTCGTTGGTTATATTGCAAGAAGAAAAGGAGCACATGCGCTTGGCGCGTGGTCAATCGGGATCGGAATTGTTTCCGTCATCCTTGGCATATTTATCACCCCGTTCTTTTAACAAGAACAGAAAAACGCCTGACAGTGACGTCAGGCGTTTTTGCTATGCGTTCGCTTGTTTTTCTTTTTCAGCTTCCATTTTCGCATAGTGTTCTTCAGCGATTTTATCGATTTCTTTTTTCAGCTCTTCGACCATTGTTTCTTCTGGTACTTTACGCACAATTTCACCTTTACGGAACAATAGGCCTTCGCCTCTAGCGCCTGCGATTCCGATGTCAGCCTCACGTGCTTCACCTGGACCGTTTACAGCGCAGCCGAGAACAGCCACTTTAATCGGTGCTTTAATTGTAGAAATATATTCTTCGACTTCATTTGCAATGCTAATGAGATCAATTTCAATTCGGCCACAAGTTGGGCAGGAGATCAGTGTTGCTGCATTTGATGCAAGACCAAATGATTTCAACAATTCACGTGCTACTTTTACTTCTTCAACTGGGTCAGCACTTAATGAGATGCGGAGTGTGTTACCAATCCCCATATTCAAGATAGCGCCAAGTCCAGCTGCACTTTTGACTGTACCTGCAAATAACGTACCTGATTCTGTAATCCCAAGGTGAAGAGGATAATCAAAGGCTTTTGCCGCTTTTTCGTACGCCTCAATTGCAAGGTTAACATCAGATGCTTTCATACTGACAATAATGTCATGAAAGTCTAGGTCTTCTAGAATTTTAATGTGATGCAGTGCACTTTCGACCATGCCATCTGCTGTTGGGTAGCCGTATTTATCAAGAATTTTTTTCTCTAATGAACCGGCGTTTACCCCAATACGGATTGGAATGCCTTTTTCTTTTGCTGCTTTCACAACAGCTTCGACTTTTTCTCGTCTGCCGATGTTTCCTGGGTTGATGCGGATTTTGTCTGCACCTGCTTCAATGGCTTTCAGTGCAAGTTTGTAGTCAAAATGTATATCGACAACAAGCGGGATGTTAATTTGTTTTTTAATATCCGCAATCGCATTTGCTGCACGCTCATCAGGGCATGCGACACGCACGATTTGACAGCCTGCTTCTTCTAAACGTTTAATTTCAGCTACTGTCGCTTCGACATCATGTGTTTTGGTTGTTGCCATACTTTGAATGACAACCTCATTATTTCCACCTATAGTTAAAGGTCCCACTTTGACGGGACGCGTTTTAGTACGATGTGTGACTTCACTCACTTGTCAATCGCTCCTTAGTGTACACGCAATCATTTGTCATGTACGACGTGTTTTACATTTCATATTGTAACAGTCTCTTTGTATGAATGACAAGGAATTAACGTTTTATCTCTTATACACCGGAAACTTATATGTGCTGCCTGCCCGAATTTCATTTGCTTTGACGCCTTGATTCAGCTCTTCAAAATCTTCAATGACTTCATCAAGTGGCTTGCTTGTATGGACGATGGAGACGACGGTTTCACCTTGTTTCACAGTGACGTTCTTATATGCTTTTTTCTCAGCTTGTTGAAAGGCATTTGCAGGGACAGCTGGAGCATCCTCAACAGGGATGGTGCCATTTTTTAAATCAAAAAAAATAATAAAGAGAACAAACAAACTGATTAGTAAAAAAATAATACGCCGCATTTCACTCACCGCTTTTAAGAGTTTACTTCAGTGTATGCATGTCCTGAAATGATAGAACCAAAAAGAGGAGAAAAGCTGGAAAGGGTGGTTCTAGTTAGTTCTAGTAAGTCTTGTAATGAAAACCACTGGGGTAGTTAGTGTGGGTTTGTGAATTTTGTTTGAGCTGAAGTGCCACATGATGAATAGGTGCGCTTTCTCATATGGCCATTATGATAAAATAAAAGAAGGGGGAGAGTTTATGAAGAAAATAGGTCAGCATATATATGTGAGAACGCTAACAGAAAATGATGCAGAATCACTATTAACACTTGAACTCGAAAATCGCGCATATTTTCAGCAATTTACACCTTTGGTCAAAGATGATTTTTTCGGGTTATCTCGTCAAATTGAACGGATTCAGCGCAGTATGCAACGATGTGCACAAGATGAAGCTTACATGCATGGTATTTTCTTAAATGAAACAGATGCCTTAGTCGGAACGATCTCACTAAGTTCTGTCGAAAGAGGACCTATTGAAGGGGCCATGCTTGGATATGTTCTCGATCAAAATCAAGGCGGGAAGGGATATATGACAGAGGCCATTCGTTTGATCATTGATTATGCCTTTTATGAACTGCACCTCCATCGTATTGAGGCTGGAGTAAAGCCGGATAACATTGGTTCCATTCGTGTGCTTGAAAAGACAGGTTTTGAAAATGAGGGACTCAATCGTAAAAAAGTAAAGATTAATGGCGTGTGGGAGGATCACTATTTGTTTGCGATCATCCATCCAGATGAGGCATAGAGCATGAACATACATAAAAAGCTCCTCCAAGTCGGGGGAGCTTTCAGCGTGTAGACAAACCCTTGTTGTAACTACTCATTTACTTTTGACAAGTGGTTTATTTTTAGCGGGTATCTCTTTGACGACAAGATATAAGAAGATGAAGTTAATGACCCAATTTAATAAAAATGAGTTTGCAACTGGGGTGTTTAACGCACTCATAATGGCGAAAAAGACCGTCGTTAACGTGAGTGAATAGGCTGAGAGCTTCCACAGCATTTGGAAGGAAAGCTCTTTTTGCTGCATCCGTTTAATAAATGTACCAAGCATTGCAAGGAATGTCGCGCTGATGAACATGAGAGCCGCAGTTGATAGATACAGCAGCACACAAATGACTGGGATAATGATCGCTTGATTCTGGTTTATGACGCGAGCGAGTTCATCTTTTGTGAGCGTCCCGCCAAGGAGCTGGTATGGGATATCTGTCATTTGTCCATCAATGGCAATCACTGCTTTTTCTTTTAATAAAGCAATAGCCGTTTGTTTTGTTTCAAGCTCACTTGTTTTTATTTTTTCAGCAGGGTCAAAGATGATCGTGATGCCGTTCTCTTCTTTCTCTATCGGTGCACTTTGATCAGCTTGAAGCGTTCCTTTTTCGATTGAAAAGTCGGGTAAATCCTTTTTGATCACATGCTGAAATCCTGACATCGCATTCGAAATATCCTGACTCATATGATAACCCTGAGGAACAGCTGCGATGATCGAAAGGATAAAAATGAACAAAATCGCTTTTCCAATCCCTGTAAACCGTGCTCTGGCAACATCTTTTGGTGAGTAAATTCCTTTTAATAATAGACTAAATACGTTCAACCGATTCACTTCCTACATTCTTTTCTATTTCTCACATTGTATCAATGTCTATCCATCTAGTACAAGTACGGCCTTCATAGCTGGTTAAGATAGAAGGAATGAGGCATAATGTAAACAGCATATAAAAAGGAGGCGGCAGTGACTTGGACGTGCTGTATTGGATTCTGATTGGCTGTGCATTTATCATTGCGTTTGTTGGACTTGTCTATCCAATTATTCCTAGTGTTGTTTTTATGGTTCTTGGATTTATTCTATATGGTTTCTTTTTCACCTTCGAGCCGCTTACGCTGACGTTTTGGCTCATTCAAGCCATGTTTACAGCCGTATTATTTGCGGCAGATTATGTCTCAAACCTCATTGGAGTGAAGCGTTTTGGCGGCAGCCGGGCAGCCATTTGGGGAAGCACCATTGGGTTATTAATCGGTCCTTTTGTCATTCCCATTGCAGGCATTATCATTGGTCCATTTATAGGAAGTGTCATTGCAGAGCTTCTCGTTCATCAAAAAGATATGAAGACAAGTGTGAAAGTAGGGTTAGGCTCATTAATTGGGTTTGTATCGGGTGTGTTTGCCAAAGGATTGATTCAAGCACTGATGCTTGGAATCTTTTTATTTTATGTGCTTCGCTAAATCGAGAAATGGTGTTTAAAACTTTTTCTAAAGGGCTAAATACACAATAAACACTGAAATGTTTCAGATCATGAGCAATAACGTTGAAACAAGCCGTTTCTTTTGATACTCTTTGAGTAGGGTGAATTGCTTACTTACTAACTAAGGAAGCATTTCAGTACATACATTTCTAAGGAGGAATTTTACCATGGCTTTTAAACTTCCAGAATTACCATATGCTTACGATGCATTAGAACCACATATCGACAAGGAAACAATGACGATTCACCACACAAAACACCATAACACTTACGTAACAAACTTAAACAAAGCAATCGAAGGTGTATCAGCTCTTGAAGATCAATCAATCGATGAGCTAGTGGCTAACCTAAACTCTGTGCCTGAAAACATTCGTACAGCTGTACGTAACAACGGCGGAGGACATGCTAACCACTCATTATTCTGGACGCTTCTTTCACCAAACGGTGGCGGCGCACCAACTGGTGAACTTGCAGATGCAATCGAAAAAGAATTAGGCGGGTTTGAAAAATTCAAATCTGATTTCGCTGCAGCAGCTGCAGGGCGCTTTGGTTCTGGTTGGGCATGGCTTGTTGTGAACAATGGCAAACTTGAAATCACAAGCACGCCAAACCAAGATTCTCCTTTAACTGAAGGAAAAACACCAATTCTAGGACTAGACGTTTGGGAGCATGCTTACTACCTAAACTACCAAAACCGTCGTCCTGATTACATTTCTGCTTTCTGGAATGTTGTGAACTGGGATGAAGTAGCTCGCCTTTACAGCGAAGCTAAATAAATCATTTGATTCGAAAAGACCTGCTCTGAAAAGAAGCGGGTCTTTTTATATTTTCCCTCCTTTTTTTACATATCTGCCTTTTGATGAGACAGACTATTGTGTAGAAAAGGAGAATGAAATGTATGAGCAGATTAAAGAAAATGTTCGGGGACATGGATGTCACAAGAGATTTATTGCTCCTCCTCACGATTGGTGGATTATACGCACTTGCCATTGCGCTTTCGAATACGTTTGTAAACGTGTATTTATGGAAACAGTCTGGGAAATTCACAGATCTTGCGATTTATAACCTGGCGATTGTTGTGCTTCAGCCCATTACCTTTTTATTCGCTGGTCGGCTCGCTAAAAAAATAGATCGGGCGTTTGTTCTTCGTTTTGGTGTGATCTTCTTAGCCGCTTTTTACTTAATTGTTTTAATAGCAGGAGAACAAGCGGCCGCGCGGCTTGTTTTATTAGGAAGTGTCCTTGGGATCGGCTATGGTTTCTACTGGCTTGCTTTTAACGTGCTCACTTTTGAAATCACAGAGCCTGAGACAAGAGATTTCTTTAATGGATTTCTAGGGGTGCTCACATCTACAGCTGGCATGATCGGTCCACTGATCGCGGGTATTGTCATTTCTCAATTAACAGATGATACGGGCTATACAGTGATTTTTACTTTATCGCTTATTTTGTTTTCATTAGCGGTTGTGATGAGTTTTTTCCTTAAGAGAAGGCAGTCAAAAGGGAAATTTATGATCAAGCAAATTTGGAAAGAACGCCATGCGGACGAGAATTGGCGTAAGATTACAACGGCTCACTTTTTTCAAGGGCTTCGTGAAGGTGTGTTTGTCTTTTTAATTAGTGTCTTTGTGTTTATTGCGACAAACAGTGAGCTTGCTCTAGGGACATTTGGTTTAGTAAATTCAGGTGTTGCCTTTTTTGCTTATTTCTTCGCTACACGTTTGATTAAGAAAAAATGGCGGAAGAAAGCCATTATGCTTGGCGGGCTTATTTTATACGGCGCCTTATTTCTGATTATTTTTCACTTGTCCTATGTATCGCTGCTCATGTATGCAGTGGCCATAGCGATAGGGTATCCGCTCCTTCTTGTTCCTTATGTATCCTTAACATATGATGTGATCGGTCATGCTAGGTATGCAAGAAAAGCCCGAATTGAATATATTGTGGTCAGAGAGCTATTTTTAAATGCCGGCCGTATTTGTTCCATAGTCTTATTTCTTTTGTCTGTCACCCTACTAGGTGATGAGCTCGGCATTCCTGCTTCACTTGTAGTGCTTGGAGCGGGGCACACACTCATTTATTATTTTGTGAAAGATATTCATTTAAAAGAAAAAACAGCGGATATGAAAGAGACTGACGGTCAAAAGCCAGTATCTCACACGAACCTTATCAAGGGAGAAAGGTAAAATTTCTTACCAATGGAACATCAAATTTCTAGATAAATCATAGAAAAACCGCTAAAATGATGATGGCACCTTTTATACACAAAAAGGGGTGCCATTTCTTTCTTGATAGAAAAGGTGATGTGATGAGAAACAAGAAAAACAAAAAAGACGCGAAGGAAGGGCGCAAAACACTTCCAATCCGGCTGAATTTATTATTTTTGGCTGCGTTCATTATTTTTACTGGTGTTGTGGTTAGACTTGGGTTTGTGCAGATTGTCAATGGAGAGGATTATAAAAAGCAGGCAGAAAAACAAGAGGATGTGAATGTCAGCTCATCTGCTCCGCGCGGAAAAATTTATGATCGAAACTATAACACGATTGTCAGCAATAAAGCGCTAAATGCCATTACATATACGAGAACCTCGACGACTTCACAAGAAGAGCGGCTCAAAGTGGCTACAAAATTAGCGGATATGATTCATGTGAGTACGAAAAAAATCACAGACCGTGACAAAAAAGATTTCTGGATCTTAACACATCCGAATGAAGCAAAAAAGCTTGTTCAAAAGGAATCAGAATTAAAGGGTGACGATAAGGTTTCTGATGATAAACTATATGAGCTTCAACTGAAACGCATCACAGACAAGGAATTAAATCAACTGACGAAAAAAGATTTGCAAGTGCTAGCGATTAAAAGGCAGATGGATGCAGGCTATGCACTCACGCCTCAATTCATTAAAAATGAAGATGTGAAGCCAAGCGAAATTGCTTACGTCTCTGAGCATTTGGACGAGCTGCCAGGCGTTGATGTCACCACAGACTGGTCGCGCAGCTATCCTTATAAAGGACTGCTCCGCAGTATGCTCGGCAGTGTGTCCTCAAGTGATGAAGGTCTTCCGCAGTCACTCCTTGAACATTATCTATCACTCGGCTACAGCCGAAATGACCGTGTAGGAAAAAGCTATCTTGAATATCAATATGAAGATGTTTTGCAGGGCCAAAAGGAAAAAGAACAGAGTACAACCGATAAAGAGGGCAATGTCACAAGCTCTAAAGTCTTAACAGAAGGAAAGAGCGGGAAAGACCTTGTGCTCACAATTGATATTCAGCTGCAAAAAGCCGTTGAAAAAATCATTGAAAAGAACTTGAGAAGTGCGAAGCAAAGAGGTGGAACAGAGCTTCTTGACCGTGCGTTTGTTGTGATGATGGACCCGAGAAATGGAGAGGTTCTCTCGGTTGCGGGTAAACAGATTACAAACAAAAACGGAAAATACAAATTCGATGACTACGCACTAGGAACCATGACATCATCGTATGCGATGGGATCAGCAGTGAAAGGGGCAACTGTACTGACAGGATATAAAACAGGCGCGCTTCATATTGGAAGCACCCAGTATGATGAACCGCTCTATATCGCTCAGTCACCGCCAAAGAAATCCTATCAAAATATGGGACTCATTAATGATTTAACGGCACTAGAGCGTTCTTCTAACGTGTATATGTTCAAAACAGCAATTGCCATTGGGAAAGGGGAATATCGTAAGAATCAGCCGCTCCCAATTGATACGAAAGCATTTGATACGTTCCGCTACAATTTCAGTAAATTTGGTCTTGGGGTTGAAACGGGCATCGATCTGCCAAACGAAGCAACTGGCTACCGAGGAACGTCTACACAATCTGGTCTTTTACTTGACTATGCGATTGGACAATATGACACGTTTACACCGCTGCAAATGGCGCAGTACGTCTCAACGATCGCAAACGGCGGTTATCGTTTACGTCCGCAGCTAGTAAAAGAAGTCAGAGAGCCCGATCCGCAGCGCGGAATTGGAGCCGTGACGGAATCCGTTAAGCCGGATGTATTGAATAAGCTTGATATGACAAGTGATGAGATCAAGCGTGTACAGCAAGGCTTCAAGCTTGTGATGCAAAATCCAAGAGGGACAGCCTATTCAAACTTTGGCGACAAAAAGTACAATCCAGCTGGCAAAACAGGGACCGCTCAATCATTCTATGACGGCCCAATTAAAAGCAAACGCGGCACACCGACATATAACACAACACTTGTTGCGTATGCGCCTGCTGATAATCCAGAAGTGGCCATTTCCGTCGTTGTACCGTGGGTGTATCAAGACTACAACCAGCGCTATCCGATTACGAATGATATTGGTGAACAAGTATTAGACAAATACTTTGAACTGAAATCAAAACAGGAAAGCAATGATACACAAGCGAAAAACAAAAATAAAATTGAAAATGAAGCAGAAACAAATGACTAGACCTTTACTAGGTAAAAACGCTCACTTTTTGTGGGCGTTTTTTTATGTTTTCTTCAAACTTTTCGATATAAATTGACAAAAACCACAAAAAACTCCGCAATATCTCTACAACACTTCGACATTTACAAAACCTTAACATTCCATTTAAACGAAATTAATAAAGAACCTTTAATGTATTACTCGTAGGACAAATTATTCAGGGGGTATTCTTGAAATGAAAAAGAACAAATTATGGCTGCTTACTTTCCTTACTATCGCATTGTTAGCATTCGTCACAGCATGCGGAAACAGCAGCTCAAGCGGAGATTCAAAAGACAGTAAAGGAAATGCTTCAAACAAAGATGAGGCATCAGGTTCCATTACCATCTCAGGATCATCTGCGATGCAGCCTTTAGTTCTTGCGGCAGCAGAAAAATTCATGGATAAACATCCAAAAGCCGATATTCAAGTACAAGCCGGCGGTTCAGGAACAGGACTTTCTCAAGTTTCAGAAGGATCTGTACAAATTGGTAACTCAGATGTATTCGCAGAAGAGAAAGACGGAATCGACGCAAAAGCTTTAAAAGACCACAAAGTAGCAGTTGTTGGAATGGCCGCAGCTGTAAACCCTGAAGTTGGTGTCAAAGACATCACAAAGGACGAATTGAAAAAAATCTTCACTGGTAAAATCAAAAACTGGAAAGAGCTTGGCGGGAAAGACCAAAAAATCACTCTTGTGAACAGACCTGACTCTTCAGGAACTCGTGCAACATTTGTGAAATATGCGCTTGATGGTGCAACACCTGCAGAAGGAATCACAGAAGATTCTTCAAACACAGTGAAAAAATTGATTGCAGAAACACCAGGTGCGATTGGATACCTAGCATTCTCTTATTTAACAGATGACAAAATTACACCGCTTAGCATTGATGGTGTGAAACCGGAAGAAAGCAATGTGGAAAGCGGTAAATATACAATTTGGGCTTACGAGCACTCTTATACAAAAGGTGAGCCGGATGGTCTAGCAAAACAATTTTTAGATTACCTCATGAGTGACGAAGTACAAAAAGAAATCGTCAAAGACCAAGGCTACATCTCAGTTTCTAATATGAAAGTAGAAAGAGACGCAACAGGCAAACAAACAGATAAGTAATAGGTCTTGAATTGCTGATGAAGGAAAAGTGGAGCTTTTCACTTTTCCTTTTATGACATTCATAGGAGTGTAGAAAAAGATGAAGCAGATAGAACAGACAGAAGCGAGCGATCGACTGATCAGCTCGAAGAAAAATAGGCAAATGGATGAAGTAAGAGGAAGTATTTTGGTGAGATTTTGCGCATTCTTAATGATTGCTGTATCCATCGCCATCACGATCTTCCTTGGCATTAAGGGTTTACAATCTTTCATCGTAAATGGTGTAAGCCCAATTGAGTTCTTAACCAGTATCAATTGGAACCCAACAGCAGAAAACCCGCAGTACGGCGCATTTCCATTTATCTTTGGATCAATCGCCGTCACACTCCTATCGGCACTCATTGCAGCGCCGCTAGGCATCGCAGGCGCAATCTTTATGACAGAAATTGCACCTGCTTGGGGACGAAAAATTCTCCAGCCAGTCATTGAATTGCTTGTAGGGATTCCATCCGTTGTTTACGGATTCATAGGTCTTACAGTATTGGTACCGTTTATCGGACATTTCAAGTCAAGCGGCTCAGGGCATAGCGTGCTAGCAGGAACGATTGTCCTGTCTATTATGATTCTCCCAACCGTTACATCCATTGCAACTGATGCAATGGCTTCACTTCCAAAAAGTTTACGTGAGGGATCGTATGCATTAGGCGCAACAAGATGGCAAACGATCAGACGTGTTCTTGTACCAGCAGCTCTTCCGACATTAATGACAGCGGTCGTGCTTGGAATGGCAAGAGCATTTGGAGAAGCCCTTGCCGTTCAGATGGTCATTGGAAACACGCGTAATCTACCAGAGAGCATTATGGACACAGCTGGTACATTAACAACCATTATTACGTTAAACATGGGTCACACAACGTATGGAAGTGTTGAAAACAATACACTTTGGTCAATGGGACTTGTCCTTCTAGTTGTATCATTTATGTTCATACTCATTATCAGATACTTGTCGTCTAGGAGGAAGATTTAATGAATAGCAAAATGACCGATCGTTTTGCCACATTTGTTTTTGGATTATGTGCCGCCATTATTACGGCGATTCTTGTTGGTTTGTTTTCTTATATCATTTTCAACGGTGCAAAAGAATTAAATTTTGACTTTTTGACAACTCGCTCAAGTGCGATTGGCTCTGGCGGCGGTATTCGGGATCAGCTGTTTAACTCGTTTTACATTCTATTTATTACGATGCTGATCACAGTGCCCCTTGGCGTCGGCGGCGGAGTGTACATGGCGGAATATGCACCTCAAAACAAAGTCACAGATTTTATTCGTACATGTATTGAAGTGCTATCGTCACTTCCATCTATCGTCATTGGCATGTTTGGTTTACTCATGTTTGTGAATTTAACAGGCTGGGGCTATACGATCATTGGGGGAGCTCTTGCGCTCACTGTGTTTAACTTACCAGTGATGGTCAGGGTGACAGAAGACGCGCTGCGCTCTGTACCGAAAGATCAAAAGGAAGCATCACTTGCGCTCGGTGTAACGAAGTGGCATACGGTGAAGACAGTCCTTATTCCAGGTGCGATTCCTTCTATTATTACCGGTGCGATTTTAGCATCAGGAAGAGTCTTCGGGGAGGCGGCTGCTCTTCTTTTCACAGCAGGTCTCTCAACACCGCGTCTTGATTTTACAAACTGGAGTCCTTTTTCTGATACGTCACCGCTGAATATTTTCAGACCGGCCGAAACATTAGCCGTTCATATATGGAACGTCAATACACAAGGGATCATACCAGATGCAGAAGCCATTGCAAATGGTGCATCAGCCGTACTTGTGCTTTCAGTCTTAGTGTTCAACTTAGCAGCTAGATGGCTTGGTTCATTTATTCATAAGAAGCTTACGTCAAAATAATGTGAGAGAGGTGTGAAGGGGATATGGTTCAAATGCTAGCAGAAAAAAAAGAGATTGCAGCAAAAAAGGCTCCACTTCAAGCGGAAGAGATTTTACAGGTGCAGGATTTAAGCATTTATTATGGTGAAAAAAGAGCGGTTAATCACATTTCATTCGAAATTGAGAAGAACGCGATTACCGCATTAATCGGCCCATCAGGCTGCGGGAAATCAACCTTTCTACGCAGCATTAACCGAATGAACGACTTGATTCCAGGCGCGAGAAGTGAAGGAGCGATCATGTACGAAGGGTTAAATATTTTGGATGACCGCATTAATGTGGTGAATTTAAGAAGAGAAATCGGCATGGTATTCCAAAAACCAAATCCATTTCCTAAATCGATCTACAACAACATTACCCATGCGTTAAAGTATGCGGGTGAAAAAAGAAAATCAGTGCTTGATGATGCGGTAGAGGAAAGCTTAACAAAGGCGGCGCTATGGGATGAGGTCAAAGACCGTCTGCACCGCTCTGCATTTTCATTATCAGGCGGTCAGCAGCAGCGCCTTTGTATTGCACGTACACTTGCGATGAAGCCTAGCGTGCTTTTATTAGATGAACCTGCTTCTGCCCTAGACCCGATCTCAAATGCAAAAATTGAAGAGCTGTTAACAGAATTAAAACATGATTATTCAATTGTCATTGTCACACACAACATGCAGCAGGCGTTACGTGTATCTGATCGTACGGCCTTTTTCCTGAACGGTGATCTAGTGGAATATGATGCGACTGAACGTATCTTTACACGTCCTGCGCAGCAAAAAACAGAAGACTATATCAATGGTCGATTTGGATAAGGCGGGTGGATTTTGATGAATGCAGTAGCAACTAAAGCAGCAGCAAAAGAAGTGTTTCGTGTGAATGATATGAACCTTTGGTATGGTCAGCACCACGCACTGAAACATATTGACTTAGCCATTAGAGAGCATGAAGTCACAGCGATTATCGGCCCATCAGGCTGCGGGAAGTCAACGTTTATTAAAACCTTGAATCTCATGGTCAAAACAGTGCCAGGTGTGAAAATCACAGGGGATATGATGTATAACGGCGACAACATCTTAAAAGGACGTGTCGATTTAGTAGAACTGCGTAAAAACGTCGGGATGGTGTTTCAAAAAGGAAATCCATTCCCTCAGTCTATCTTTGATAATGTCGTTTATGGCCCAAGAATTCATGGAGTGAAGAGCAAGCAGCAATTGAAAGAAATTGCTGAAAAAGCGCTTCGGGATGTCGCACTTTGGGATGAAGTGAAAGATCGTTTAAGTGCGCCTGCATTAGGTCTTTCCGGCGGTCAGCAGCAGCGTCTATGTATCGCAAGAGCGATTGCCACAAGCCCAGACATCCTATTAATGGATGAACCCACATCAGCGCTTGATCCTGTTTCAACATTAAAGATCGAAGAATTGATTATGAAATTGAAGGAGAAATACACGATTGCCATTGTGACGCACAATATGCAGCAAGCGGCAAGGGTATCTGATCGAACTGCCTTTTTCTTGATGGGCGAGCTTGTTGAGGTCAATGATACAAATGTGATGTTCTCAGAGCCAAACGATCAAAGAACGAATGATTATATATCTGGACGATTTGGATAATAAACATCCCCTGGAGGTCAGCGCCGCCAGGGGATTTTAGATGTTATTTTGTTAAGGCTTTGACGATTTGTTTGAATGTCATTCCTGTTTTTAAATTGAATTTGCCGGCACGAATTTCTTTATGGTAGCCTGCGTCAATCACGTAATCATTAAAATCTTTAGACGAGTTAATGATTCCGTCTTTTTCAAGCATGTCTGAAACATCACTTGTGCTCATACCGTTTTTAATCACGAATTTAACCGATTTGCCTTTTGACTTGTCCGTTGTTTGTTTATCGCTCTTAGAATCGCCGTCTTCGTTCGCTTTCAGCGCTTTTTCTTTATAATCAAGAAGCTGCTGATACGTTTCGCGGCTGACGGATACTTCTTTCTTAGAGTCTAAATAATTTTTCACGTCAGTGTCTGTCACTTTCGCTGCGAGGGTTTCTTTTGTCGTAGAATCAGCTGCTGCTTCATCTTTTCCTGTGAGGAAAAACACGATGGCCAGAACGCCAGTGGCAAGAATCATACCTGCTGCGAACGTTTGGATGCTTTTTTTCGTCATACAAGCACCCTCTCGTTGTCTTTAATGATCATGTTGACATCTTCTACAGACACATGCTCAGCGCGTGCTATCGCCTCAGGAGACATGCCATTTTGATGCTTTGAAATGATTTGTCTTGCGATAGATGGATCAATTTCTGAATGCTTGCGGACAACGATGTTTGTTTCAAGCAATTCTTCTTCAAGGACTTTCATTTTCTTTTTCAGTTTATAGATTTCTTGCATTGCAGATAGTTGAAGTGTTTCAAGTTCCTGCTCGACTTCTTTAATCGGTTCTCTTTGAAAATATGAGAATGCGATCAGTACAATACTGACAACAAGCAATCCGATAATTGCAATTTCCATGTTTCATCACCTTTTATTCATATTTTAATGCCGAAAGCCAAAAAAGGCTTTCATGATTGTTTCAGACAGTTTTCGACCCTTCTTTTTTATACCACAAAAAAGCTAGTTTCAAAAGGAATTGCTGAAGAAAATCACCTTTTTTTCATCATTTTTCTTTTTATATGTAAAACGAGTATGAAAACCTTGCTCACTGTCAAAATAAAAGAAGGCTGACAGATCAAAAAAGACAGTGGATAGAAGAGGGGTTCTCATGTATACAGTACGACAAAGGCCTGAGGTTTTATAGGGGAGCGGGCGATTTTTCATGAAATGACAGTGCAATACGGATAAGAACGCGGGTGGAATGCACGAAAAATGAAATTGGTGAAAAACATTCTAGCATTCCTAAGATAGAAGTGGTATTATAGTTAGGTCTGAATGTGAATTGATTTTAGTTTGGAGGGAAAAATATGCGCGTAAATATTACTCTAGCTTGCACTGAATGCGGTGAGCGTAACTATATTACTAAAAAGAATAAGCGAAACAATCCAGATCGCGTTGAATTCAAAAAGTATTGCTCACGTGATAAAAAACAAACTTTACATCGTGAAACAAAGTAAGCAGCAGGGAATTTTCCTGCTGTTTTTTTATGATGGGAGATGATCCTTGTGAAAAAAGAGCTTCGGCGTCAAACATTAGCAAAGATTGAGCAGATGAGTTCTGAGGAATTTAAACAAAACACGACTTTACTATATGAGCATCTGTTTCAATTAACCGCATGGAAACAGGCGAAAACGATTGCGCTGACCATGTCTAGAGGAAAAGAGGTACCTACAAGACCTCTGATTGATAAGGCGTGGGAGGAAGGTAAAACAGTGTGCGTACCAACCTGTTTCCCGGAAACGAAAGAGATGACGTTTTATGAATATACACCGCAAACGAAGATGACATCCAGGTACTTTGGGCTATCAGAACCAGACCCT
Source organism: Bacillus sp. MC1252 (assembly GCF_056838025.1). NCBI lineage: Bacteria > Bacillati > Bacillota > Bacilli > Caryophanales > Bacillaceae > Bacillus > Bacillus sp. MC1252. Next base: position 2,207,657 of record NZ_CM166369.1, on the reverse strand, counting down.
GAAACATCGGCAGCTGTACATAAAAAAGCGATCGATTTGGTGATTGTTCCTGGGGTATGCTTCGATCAGCAAGGCTACCGTATTGGATACGGTGGCGGTTATTTTGACCGTTTCTTAGCTGACTATCACGGCGTAACACTTGCTCTTTGTCTGTCTGTCCAGCAAATAGAGCATGTTCCGGCTGAAACGCACGACATACCGGTGTCTATGATTGTCAGTGAGAAAGGTCCGTTATATCATGAGTAAAAGTCCGCTGCTTACGCATAAGAGCGGATTTTTTGTTGATGACGTTTTACCATAGGAAAGGTGATCACTTCCGATAAAAAAGGCTGTTCATGTATAAACAAATCCTATTTAAGCCACGATACGAACATAGGAGGGAATATCATGAATAAAATGATTTGGAGCATTGTGTTCACACTGTTTGCATTCGTTCTCGTGCAAAATCGTTATCGGCTGATGAATTTGATCTTAGGTCAAAATCAAGTGCGTCACTTTTTTATTAAGTGGCTGATGAAAATCCCATATTTTCGGACGAAATTTATTCGCCAAGCATTCTAATCCCGCAAAAGCCGGGATTTTTTTGTTCAGAAATGCGGATAAGAATGATTCTTGTTATAATAATGTAAAAAATGGAGCGCAAATAAATGAATGTCATAGATAGTCTATTTTGGCGAGTTGTTGATGAACTAAGACAAAAAGGATATGAGATGATTCAAAGTCCTTACCCAGAAGATGAAATATTTTTTGAAGCACCACGAAACTCAGGGTATGATCTCATCCGTCTATATAGAAAAGATGTGAACTTTAGACAGGAGATCGTTCGAGATATTGAAGAGCAGACGTTTCGGATGAATCAGCTGAGAGAAGCCATGCGTAAACGATCTCTCCATCTCTTGCAGCTTCAATTTACAGCTGACGATCCAGTAGATGTTTGGAAAGATATAAACGGTCAGCCGTATAAAAAACAAAAGGTGACAATTACACCTGTTTTATTCAATGAAGAAGCTCTTCAAAACGATGTGCACGAGCTGCAAAAATGGCTGAATACATCACTTTCAGTTGATGTAGAAGAGGCGAAGACAGATACAGCTGAAGATGCCGTGCAGCTTAAAATGAACGTGCTACAGGCGTTTGACGACCAGGAAAAGCAGCGGGAACGAGAACGGGCCGTTTTTCAAAATGGCAGACCGATTTTCACCTACTTGCTAATCGCTGTTCAAGTTGTCATGTTTCTTTTACTTGAGCTGTCTGGCGGAAGTACAAATACGGCAACTTTAACTGCGTTTGGTGCTAAAAATAATGTACTGATCTTAGATGGTGAATGGTGGCGCCTGATTACACCGATGTTTTTACACATTGGCTTGACGCATTTACTCTTCAATACATTTGCTCTTTGGTCCGTTGGTGCGGCTGTTGAGAGAATTTATGGGTCAGGAAGATTTTTGCTCATCTATTTGGTGTCCGGCATATTTGGCTCAATTGCGAGCTTTCTGTTTAATACGGCGATCGCAGCCGGTGCATCAGGCGCGATCTTTGGCTGTTTAGGCGCACTGTTATATTTAGCGATCTCTAACCGCAAGCTTTTCTTTCGGACGATGGGGACAAATATTATTGTGATCATCTTGATCAACTTAGGAATAGGGTTCACCGTATCAGGTATTGATAATGCCGGTCACCTTGGCGGCCTTGTTGGCGGTTTTTTAGCAGCCTTAGCTGTCCGCCTGCCTAAACAGCTGCAGCCTGTCAAAATGCTTCTTGCCAGTCTTCTCCTTCTGCTTATTGGTGGTTTTGGATTGTATACAGGATTTCATTCCGACGATCAAAAGGAAGCAGCGGCAACAAGTGAGGCAGCGAGTTTATTTGATGATAAGAACTATAGCGAAGCAAGTAAACGTCTAGAGGAATATGTGTACCAAAAGAATGCATCAGCTGAAGCACTTCATATATATGCACTCTCTGAAGCACAGCTGGGTCACCTTGACAAGGCGGTACAATTTTTGCGAAAGTCGCTCGAAAAAGATCCAAATGAACCGAATAAACTGTATCATTTATCATTGTTGTACGTAGAAAAAGGGGAAACAGCAAAAGCAGAAAGTCTAATTGAGAAAGCGTTAAAACAAGATCCTGAAAATGATCAATTTTTAAAGCTGAAACAATATATCGAAAATACTCAAACACGTTGAATGACTTGACTGAAAGCGCATTTATGAATACGCTTATCCTATCTGTTGATTGAAAGAAATGGTGGAAATAATGAAAACGTTATATGATGTACAGCAGCTGCTCATGAGATTTGGAAATTATGTGTATTTTGGAGATCGTGAAGTGGAGTTAGAATTTATGGCAGATGAATTGAAGGAAATGTATACATCGGGAATCATAGACCGAAACGAATGGTCAAACGCAATGGCCATTCTTCAAATGGAATTGGCCAAATTAAATAGAAAAACAATGTGAAGGTGGAGGGCATATGACAGGGGATTGGTTTGTAGGGGTTGATCTTGGCGGTACGACAATTAAGCTTGCGTTCATTAATCTATATGGTGAGATTCAGCATAAGTGGGAGATTCCTACGGATAAATCTGGGCAGACGATCACAGTCGATATTGCGAAATCAATTGATCATAAACTGGTTGAGATCAGTATGCCAAAATCGGCTCTCATTGGTATAGGAATGGGAGCACCTGGACCCGTCGATAAAGTATCCGGAATCGTCTATAAAACAACGAATTTGGGCTGGACAAACTATCCTTTGAAAGATCACTTAGAGGCCGAAACGGGACTTCCATCTGTAATTGAAAATGATGCGAACATTGCTGCACTCGGTGAAATGTGGAAGGGTGCAGGAGATGGTGCAAAAAACATCTTTATGGTCACACTTGGAACGGGTGTTGGCGGCGGCATTATCGTAAATGGGGAGGTTGTTCAAGGTGAAACAGGTGCTGGCGGAGAAATTGGCCATATTTGTGCAGTTCCATTTCAAGGAGCACCGTGTAACTGCGGAAGAACAGGCTGTATTGAAACCATTGCGTCTGCCACCGGCATCGTCCGGCTTGCAAAGGATAAATTAGAAACCGAGCAGCATACATCCTCACTTGGGACGCTCGCTTCGCTGTCTGCAAAGGATGTGTTTCAGGCGGCAGAAAACGGAGATAATCTTGGAATGCGTGTCGTAGAAGAAGTGACGACCCACCTTGGACTTGTCCTAGCGAATCTTGCTAGTGCTTTAAACCCAACAAAGATCGTCATTGGCGGTGGTGTTTCTAAAGCAGGAGAGCTTCTTCGCAGTAAAGTAGAGCACGTGGTCAAACATCATGCATTCCCGCCTTGTGCTGAAGATGTCGAGGTTGTCATTGCATCACTTGGAAACGATGCAGGTGTGATCGGCGGGGCATGGATGGCAAAAAATAAATGGCTGTCTTGAACAAAAAGTCATAATGATGTCATTTTTATTAAAAAAAGCGATATATGGGCATGAAATTGAATGTTTAGCATATTCATAAGTTTGTCATGGGGAAAAAGACATTGATTTTCCAGCACAGACAGGATAAGATATATTTTAGTTGTTTTTGAAGAAGCACCAATAATTAGGGTATGCCCCTAACCTGAGTGCGTGTCAAGCATAAGGAGGTTACAATGCGAAAGAAAAGATTACAGGCGATGTCATTTTTACTGATTGCGACTTTGTTAATGTGGGTCAAAACCTATGTTATCTATAAATCTAGCTTTAATATCAAAATTGAAAATTTCATGCAGGAGTTTATCCTGTTTATTAATCCGCTTAGCTTTCTCTTGTTTATCTTCGGTATCGGTTTATTCTTTAAAGAAAAAAATCGCAATCGATATATCATCGTGACGAGCTTTATCCTGACATTCATTTTGTTAGCCAACATTGTATTTTATCGATTCTATAGTGATTTTCTAACCATCCCCGTCCTATTTCAAACAAACAATATGGGTGACCTCGGGTCAAGTATTACCTCTTTAATTGAACCAGTCGATTTGCTGATGTTCGTTGATATCATCATTTTAATTTGGCTCTATAAAAAACAGCCTTCCTTTAGAACGGATGTCACCATTTCACGAAAGGAACGAGCAGCATATTACTTATTTGTGGCAGCCACATTCTTCTTTAACCTTGGCTTGGCTGAAACTGAAAGACCAGAACTGTTAACTCGTTCATTCGACCGTGAGATGCTAGTGAAAAATATTAGCTTATATAACTTCCATATTTATGATGGGGTTCTGCAATCGAAGCAGTCCGCTCAACGGGCTCTTGCTGACAGCAATAACTTAACCGAAATTGAAAACTATGTAAGCGCGAATCAAACCGACCGTAACGAAAAAACGTTCGGTCAAGCAAAAGGACGAAATGTCATTCTTGTATCACTTGAGTCTACTCAGAGCTTTGTGGTCAACGAAAAATTGAATGGGAAAGAAATCACCCCGTTCTTGAACAAATTAATCAAGAAAAGTTACAACTTTAGCAATTTCTATCATCAAACAGGTCAAGGGAAAACCTCTGACTCAGAGTTTATTGTTGATAATTCTCTCTACTCACTTGGAAGAGGGGCCGTGTTCTTTACAAATCCAAGTAATGAGTATACAGCCATACCTGAGCTGTTAAAGGATGAGGGCTATCACTCTTCTGTTATTCATGCGAATAACAAAAGCTTCTGGAACCGTGACCTGATCTACGATAGCTTTGGCTACGATAAGTTTTTTGATATTAACTCATTTGATGTGAATGAAGAGAACTCAGTTGGCTGGGGATTGAAAGATGGTCCGTTCTTCGAGCAGTCAGCGGAATTGATGAAGTCTATCCCGCAGCCTTTCTATACGAGATTGATTACATTAACGAATCACTTTCCATTTGATCTAGACGAAGAAGATAAGCTTATTGATGAATATGATTCTAAGAGCAAAACGTTAAACAAGTTCTTCCCTACAGTGCGTTATCAGGATGAGGCACTTAAGATTTTCTTTGAAAAGATGAAGGAAGCAGGTTTATACGACAACTCCATTTTTGTTTTATATGGGGATCACTACGGAATTTCAGAAAACCATAACGAAGCTATGGGACAATTCTTAAATAAAGAGATTACACCATTTGAAGAAGTGCAGCTTCAAAAAGTACCGTTTGTTGTACACATACCAGGGATAACGGATAAGAATCCAAAAGAAATTGATACGGTGGGTGGTCAGGTGGATATCCGTCCAACTGTACTCAACCTTCTAGGAATTGATACAAGTCAGCAAATTCAATTTGGTCATGACCTATTATCGAAAGATACAAATGACTTTACAGTGCTCCGTGATGGAAGCTTTATTACGAAGGACAGCATTTTCACAGACGGTGTTTGCTACAATAAAGAAACGGGCGAGCCAAGAGACGATGAAACCGTTTGTCAGTCTTATGAAGAAAAGGCGAAGCAAGAGCTTCAATTCTCTGATCAAATTATCTACGGGGATCTCCTTAGATTTTATGACCGGAGCAGCCCGGACCATTCACCTTCCAAAAAAGAAGATGAGAGTAAGCTGAAAAAGGCGTCCTAACATATGAGAAAACCTCTGCTATTTTAGAAGCAGAGGTTTTCTTTTTTTCATGCTGGCTCATATAGTATGAGAGGAGGGATGTAAATGAAGACAACGTCGTTTGGAAAAATTGAATGGCAGCTGGATGAAGCCAAGCTGGATGATGTGGCAAAGCAGCTTGGAATAGGGAAAGCGGCTTTCCATTTATCCAATCAAACAAGTACCGAGCATCTTCTTTTACCGGGGTATAGATTCCCAGAAGGTACCCATGCATTTCATTCCATAGGTGATTTGCAGAGATTTATTTCACCTTACCGGCTGCAGCAATCAGATGATTGGATCAACGGAACATTTGAATACGATAGTGCTCAATTAGAAGAAGAGTTAAGACATTTGAAAGCCGTATTTCCTTTTCTTGATATCAGTGTGATTGGTCATTCAGTGCTTGATACGCCTATTTATGAAATTCGGACAGAGCCAGCTCAGCATTTACATTCTATTCATCTCAATGCCTCTTTTCATGCAAATGAATGGATCACCACCTCTGTTTTATTAAAATGGTTGAAATCCCTTTGTTTAGCCGCGTCTGATCCAGTGCAAGCGAGACATTATGAAGCGGTTCATATACTGCAAACCACCGCACTATCCATCGTGCCAATGGTTAATCCAGATGGAGTGGATTTGGTTCGCAATGGCCCAGAATCACTAGGTCTAAGCAGTGAAAAATTGACATCGCTAAATGGTGGGTTTTCCGATTATAGAGAATGGAAAGCTAATATTCGAGGAGTTGATTTAAACAATCAATTTCCTGCTTATTGGGAAATCGAATACTACCGTAATCAGCCGAAGGTGCCGTCTTATAGGGATTTTCCTGGTGATCAGCCGTTAACAGAACCAGAAGCGAAAGCGATGGCAAATCTTGCGTTACGCAAGCGCTTTGACCGGCTGATCGCCCTTCATACACAAGGAGAAGAGATATACTGGGGCTTTCTTGGCCACGAACCAGCGATATCCAAAGATACGGTCAAACGATTCGAACAGGTGAGCGGCTACAAACCGATTCAATACCTTGATAGCTATGCAGGCTATCGTGATTGGTTTATTTATCAATTTCAAAGTGAGGGCTATACAGTGGAGCTTGGTCTAGGGAAGAATCCTCTTTCCATGAATCAATTTGATTCCATTTATGAAAAAACAAAGCGGCTATTATGGGAAGCTTGTAAGTGTTAAAAAGCACCTGTCTGGTGTTTTTTAACATTTGAAAATAAATCAATTTCTTATTGTCAATAAAAACAGCGTTGAAGTGATTGACGAGGGCCTCCTTGTAAGCTATTGTGAAAGAAATAGATGTAAAAAAAAGGATATGTTTTAGGGAGATGTCGATCATTGAGTGCTCAAAGCCTGTGGAAAAGAAATTTTACTTACTTATTTGTTTCTAAAATGTGCAAAATCACTGCTGATAGTTTATCTTTCAACACCATCTTGTGGCTTTTAGTGCTAGGCGGGAAAGGGGCAATAGGGACAGCGTTTTTTATTGCGGTCAGCTTTGTTCCTCAAGCGATCGTCGGGCCATTTATTACCCCAATGATGAGGCCGCATCAATTGAAATTCTGGATGTGCTTTGCTGATTTAACGCGAGGAGCGATTATCCTTGTGATCGTGATCAGTTACTTTCATGGTTTTTCCCCATTAGCACTCATCATTGGCGGTATGCTGCTGCATTCGGCGACAGGAGGCTCCTATGAACCGGCGTCGGTATCAATTATTCCAAAGCTTGTGCATGAGGACGTCATACAAAAAGCGAATGCAACCATCCAATCAGCAAGTCATGTGGTAAGGCTTGTGACGGTTACGGTTTGTGGTGTCATGATCGCGTTTGTGGGGGTAGGGTATACAATGCTTGTGATCATTCCTCTTTACCTCATATCAGCTTTATTGGTTTTAATGATTACATATCAAACAGAAGTCATCATTGATAAAGGCAAAAAAGGGCTATCATATGGCAAAAGATTAATGAGGGGATTTTCACTTGTTAGGAGCCATCATATTTTGTTTCCATTAGCGATTTTTTGCGTCTGCTCAAACTTCGCTGCAGCGCCCTGGGAAGCATTGTCTGTTATTTATTTGACAGAAGAATTAAATAGTGGACCGGTGGTTTATTCATTGATCAAAGTCACAACAGCACTAGGCGCATTTTTGATGGGGTTTGTTTTGACAAAGATCAAAGTGAATCGGTATGGATTGCTGTTTATAGGCGCAGGGATCGTTGATGGAATCGCATTCTTCATCACAGGAATGAACGCATTATTACCACTTGTGTTTATATCAGCTTTTGCCTTAGGCGCAGCCATCAGTGCAGTCAATGTTCCCGAACATACGATGATTCAATTGTCAGTGAAGGCAGAGGATCAGCCGCAGGTATATGCGATTATCAACATGATCTCCTACTTAATGATTCCGTTAGGTGCCCTCATCGGCGGCTATATGGCCACTCTATTTGGTTCTGGGTACGTTATTGCAGCAGGAGGGATCATTGAAGCTGTTTCTGGTATCTGCCTGCTTCTGTTCACAAAGATTGGGAAGGTAGAGAGGACGGATTTGACGATAGAACGAGACAAACCTGGCTTAAACGCAACGTGATCATGGCTTTTTTAAATGAGGATAGGTTACAATGAGGACGAGGAAACATGAGGATTCAATTGAAAGGAGCAAGAAACATGGCCATAGCAGATGTCACCATCATTCCAATAGGAACTGAAACACCAAGCGTGAGTTCATATGTAGCAGATGTACAAAGAATTTTGGAAGGCTTTCAACAAGAAGGGAAAATCAAATATCAGTTAACACCTATGAATACGTTAATTGAAGGTGAATTATCCGTTTTATTTGAGGTCATTCAGCGCATTCATGAGGCACCTTTTGAAAAGGGATTACACAGAGTAGCAACCAATATCCGCATTGATGACAGACGGGATCAAACAACAACCCTTACAAGCAAATTAGAAAGCGTGAATAAGCACTTGAATCAATAAAAAAAGCCTGCTACATGCAGGCTTTTAATGTGCAGTTGGATAACCGCTATAGATGATGGTCATGACAGTAAACCATCCAAAAACCAAAAATGTAGCGCCAGCAAAAGCGATGGCAAGTACGTTCACTTTTTTAAGTGAGCGATAGATGCCGAGAGCGGCTAAAATCGTGACTAGACCGAAAATAATGACGAGCATCATATGAAAATCCCCCTTTGTCATCAATCCCCTTGATTTCCTTTCTTTTCATTTTAACCGTTTTCATAAAGCTTGTCGAGTAGATTCCAGTTGACGATTGTTTGAATTTTTATTGAATAGCCTTCATAATAAAAAAGAATGAATAAAGTAGGTGATGAAAAATGAATTGGAGAAGAATGCCACTAGGCTATGTACAAGCAAATGCGTATATTTGGAAAAACGAGCAGGGAGAATGCTTAATTTTTGATCCAGGTGGTGAAGCGCAAAAGCTGATTTCCTATGTGAAAGAAAAACAGCTCACACCGCTCGCTGTCTTACTGACACATGCCCATTTTGATCATATTGGTGCGGCAGATGAGGTGCGTGCAGAGTGGGGAGTGCCACTATATGTACACGAACATGAAAAAGAGTGGCTCACGAATGCTGAGTTAAACGGCTCAGCTCGATTGATTGGAAATGGAATTACTGTCAAAGAAGCTGAAAAATTGATTACGTCAGAAGGTACTCTTCAAATCGGATCGTTTACATTAGACATATTCCATACACCTGGGCATTCACCAGGCAGTATGTCTTACTACTCGGCGGAGGAGGGATTTGTCATTTCTGGTGACGCTTTATTCCAAGGCGGCATCGGGAGAACAGATTTAGTGGGCGGCAGCCAGGAAGTGCTGCTTCAATCGATTCATGACAAATTGTTATCATTGCCAGAATCCACTCTCGTTTTAAGTGGACATGGCGGGGAAACAACTGTGCTCACGGAGCAGGAACAAAATCCGTTTATTCATGGTTTTTCTCTTTAAATGTAGGTATGAAAAAAGCATCTCTTCTCAATGAGATGCTTTTTTCTATTAATGTCCGGTACCGGGAACCATGATGAAAATCGAATAATATGTAAATCCGGCAAAGAAAATCGTCAAGTACGCTCCGAAAATGTAAATATACATTCTTTCGGATAAATTCAAGTAGGATAAAAATACAAAAAGAACGGTTTGACCGAAGAACAGCAAGGATGCATCTTTCATATGTCCTAAATAGAACATGACAGCAAAAATACCCGTCCAAAAGCCAAGCACGCGGAACATGCGATTCATTTCTTTCCCTCCCCTTAAAAACCCCTTTGATTCATATTATAGCTGATCATCACTTGTTATGTAAACATTTACATTTTTGACAACGTGTGAACATTTATTTAGTAAGATGAAAAAAATTTTTTGAAAAAGTGTTTATGCCTAAATACATAAGGGTACTTACTCCATAAGAGAAAAGGTTAACGACCTAAGGAGGAAGACTAATGAGTGACATTACTTTTTATTCATACCCGAGCTGCACGTCTTGCCGCAAAACAAAACATTGGCTAAAGGCGAATCAAATTGATTTTAAAGAGCGTCACCTTTTCAGAGAAACGCCAACTCTAGATGAATTAAAAAAGATTCTTTCCTTAACGACAGAGGGAATGGATGAAATTTTAGCCACGCGAAGCCAAGCTTTTAAAAGCTTAAATTTAAATATTAATGATTTAAAAGTAAACGAGGTACTTGAGCTTCTCATTGAAAAACCAAAGTTGCTGCGGAGACCGATCATCATTGATGGGAATAAATTAGTGGTTGGCTATAATCCCGGGGAACTCATGAAAATATCAAAAAAGATAGCGATTCATCAATCGGTTTCCTAATAAAAAACGAAGATCAGCTGAAACATGCTTCAGCCGTCTTCGTTTTTGTGCTGAACTGGGCTAGCTGGGTTCGAACCAACGATCACGGAGTCAAAGTCCATTGCCTTACCACTTGGCTATAGCCCAATATCAAACGTGTAATGATATTGTTCACCATCTGCGGTCATTTATACATAAAGTTTGGTTTGTCACTAGTTTTAAGTGAAAAAGGAGCGAAAGAAATAAATGAAAAATGAAAAATCTGAACAATTATATGAATTTATTCTAAAAGAAGCGCCTGTCATGACCGAAGAATGGTTGAAAACAAGAACAGAAGAAGGTTCATTATACTCTAAACATGCTTCAGAGGAGACAGAAAAGAAACTGAAGGAACAAAACACAGCGTTTATTCAAACCATTGCAGCGACGCTTGTAAAGGTATCAGACAAAGCAGAGAACCATTTGAAAAAGTGGTCTGTTGATATCGCTCGTGATCGAGCAGTTCACGAGGTGCCCTTATATGAAATCATCGGCCAATTTAAGGTATTCCGCCACATCTTCTGTTCGAGAATCGAGACATTCACACAAGAAACAGAGCTAGAAGTGACGCTGCAAGATGTGTGCGGATGGAATCAGCATTTTCACGGGACGTTTGATGATATGATTGAGCGTTTATCAGAAGAATATGACCGCGTGACACTGAGTCAGCTAAATGCACAAAGAGAAATGATCCAAGAACTTAGTGCCCCTGTTATTCCAGTATCAAAAGAGATCGGGATTTTACCGCTGATCGGCGAAATTGATACGTACCGGGCCAAAATTATTTTGGAGTCAGTACTAGAACAGGCTTCAAGACTGCGTTTGATCCATTTATTTATTGATATATCTGGCGTACCAGTTGTTGATACAATGGTTGCTTATCAGCTCTTTAAAGTGGTTGATAGTGCGAAGCTTCTAGGAATTGAGACGATTATTTCAGGTATCCGGCCAGAGATTGCTCAGACAGTTGTCAAACTTGGCATTGATTTCTCAAAAGTAAATACTGAACATAGCCTTGCAAAAGCGTTAGAAAAGAGAGGATTCCGTATCTTTGAAGAGGCAATATGATCAAAAAACCTGCACTTGTAAAAGTCAGGTTTTTTGTTATATTTAATAAAATGCATCCTAAGTTAAGGATTTTAACGCTTTATCAGTCATTAAAATCGTGAAATGCGCTTTTGTCAGACGGGTTCCTCCATCTTACAATAGGGTCAGAGAAAGGAGTGAACCACTTGTATGGTATTGAATATTTGGGACAAGAGCTGCTAGAAGAAGCATGCCGCATGAGAGCATCTGATGTTCATATTGTCCCAAAAGAAAAGGAAGCTTCGGTATCTTTCCGTGTAGACTCAGATTTAATCCAGCAGCGAGCCATTGATAAAAAAAGCGGGGAACGGTTAATTGCTCATTTTAAATTTTTATCCTCCATGGATATCGGCGAAAAAAGGAGACCGCAAAACGGGTCATTGGCTGTGATGCTGAGAACTGGCCAAGTGTTTGTTCGAATGTCTACATTACCGACTGTAAATGATGAAAGTTTAGTGATTAGGATTTTACCGCAGGATCATATCCCGAAAACAAAATATCTGTCGTTATTTCCGAAAGCCTCAGCCAGATTATTATCATTTTTGAATCATTCGCATGGACTCATTTTATTTACTGGGCCAACCAATTCAGGGAAAACAACAACACTTTATTCATTGATACAGTTTGCAAAAAAGCATTTCAACCGAAATATTATTACACTTGAAGATCCTGTGGAAACAAGAAATGAAGAAGTGTTACAGGTCCAAGTCAATGAAAAAGCAGGCATCACGTATGCGGCGGGATTACGCGCTATTTTAAGACATGACCCAGATATGATTGTGCTAGGAGAAATAAGAGATGCTGAAACAGCCAAAACGGCAATTAGAGCAGCACTGACAGGCCATTTAGTGATGAGTACGCTGCATGCGAAAAATGCAAAAGGTGCCCTTTACCGAATGCTTGAATTTGGTGTGACGATGAATGAGCTCGAACAAACAATGGTTGCGATTGCTGCACAGCGATTAATCGAGCTCACGTGTCCATTTTGCGGGGAAACGTGTCAGCTATATTGCAAATTAAATCGACCGGTCAGACGAACGAATGTTTTTGAATTACTTTACGGAAAGGAGCTTGGTGAGTGTATCAAAGAGGCCAAAGGAGAATATGCTCACTCGTCATATGAAACACTGCAAAGATTAATTCGTAAAGGAGTGGCACTGGGCTATCTATCGAAAAACACATATCATCGCTGGGTTTATGAAGAAGCGAGTCTCTAAAGCCTGGTCTAGAAGAGAACAAGCTGAATTTCTATCAAAACTTGCTCAATTGATTCAAGCTGGATATACATTGATTGAGGCATTAACGATGGTGAATATCCAGTTATCAAAGAAGCAACAGCAGCTATTAACAAGAGGCATTCAGTGGCTGCTTGAAGGGGAGTCTTTTTATGTGGTGCTGGAGAGACTCCATTTTCAGCGGGAAGTCATCGCCATTCTCTGTTTTTCAGAGAAGCATGGCAGCCTAGCACGCGCTCTTGAGCAAAGCTCACGTTTTTTAGAGAAAAAAATCAAGCAGTTAGACACGTTCAAACGTATGTTACGGTACCCGATCTTCCTCGTCTTTACGGTCTTGGTTGTGCTAATACTTGTTCAGCAGATGATCATTCCTCAATTTTCTTTATTGTACTCATCGATGGATACCCGCATGTCATGGCTGATCCAAGGGATGTTTGGACTCTTTCAATTCCTACACGCTTTCCTCCTCATCATAGGCTGTATGTGTATCTTTTTGGCTGGATATTATCATGTCTTTTTTAGGAAAAAGTCAGCCCTTGAGAAACTGAGAGTGATGAGCAGGCTGCCTGTGTTATATAAAGGGATGCAGCTGATGCATACGTATCTTTTTTCCCTTCAGCTAAGCGGGCTTCTTCAAGCTGGATTATCGATGTATGAAAGCTTGCAAGCTTTCAAACAGCAAAGCTATTTACCCTTTCTTCAAGAAATATCTGAACAGATGATTGGAGAATTAAGAAAAGGAGAAAGCATGGAACATCAACTAAGCGGGTCTCCTTTTTTCGAAAAACATTTTGCAGCTGTCATCAAGCATGGTGAAGCTAGCGGGATGCTTGCAAGAGAATTGTACACGTATAGTCAATTCCTATTGGAGAATGCAGAGCTGAAAATTGAAAAATGGGTTTCATGGCTGCAGCCGGTCATATATGGTTTGACAGCGCTCCTTATACTCATTGTGTATTTATCTATTCTTTTACCGATGTATCAACTAATGGAACAAGTGTGAGGAGGAGGACAAAGGCATGAATGATAAAGGATTTACACTGTTGGAAATGTTAATTGTCATGCTCGTGATTTCCATTCTTTTACTCATTACCATTCCGAATATCACACGTCACCATCAAAGCATTCAAGCGAAGGGCTGTGAAGGGCTCAAATCAATGGTGAGTACACAGGTGATGGCATATGAATTAGAGCATGATGGCAAGACACCATCTTTAGCTGAATTAGAAAAAGAAGGCTATGTCAAAAAGGGATTAACTTGTCCTAATGGAAAAGCCATTGTCATTCAAAACGGCGACGTGAAGCATGAATAAGTTGCTTTTACATGAGAAGGGTTTTACCCTCATTGAACAGCTCATGATCTTACTTGTTTTATCTATTCTATTGTCGGTCATAGGAGGAAAAGTCCCAAGTATATTAGAAAGTGCTGAAGCAAAAAAACAAGTGAACATCATGAAACAAGATCTCCAATTGGCTGCTTATACGGCATTTATCAAAAAAACCCGTGTGAATGTTGACATTCATCCACACCATGTATCCTATCAAATAATAGATCAAAATGGTGATGAGGTGATTGCTTCTCATCAGCATAAAAAAGGCATCATCAAGCATTCTACATTTCCACAGGGGATCCACTTTAATGTAAATGGACATCCGAGCAGCGGCGGATCTCTCATTGTTCAATTTGGCAGTCAAACTTATAAACTCACGATTTATTTAGGGAGCGGGCGGATCCATGTTCAAAAACAATAGAGGATTTAGTACGTTTGAGATGCTGTTAGCTTGCCATACCTTTCTATTTGCAGCTCTTGTGCTCATGCCAGCCTATGAAAAACTAATGATGGGAAAAAAGGAATTAAGAGCAAAACTTGAAGCTTACCAAGTGTTACATGAACATATGAACGAAGCGTTCATAGAAGGTACAAAGCCATCCGTCAAAAAGAAGAGAGGCGAGATCACATATGAACTCCATTGGAGTAAGCAGAGGGGATGTGTATCATACAAAGTACACAAAAAGAAGACGATATGCTTTCGTCATGTTGAATGATGAACAGGGATTTACACTTGTACAAGCTTTGTGGCAATTGCAACTATTTCTGTTCCTTTCTTTTGGCTGTGTGCTCATCTTTTCTGTTGCAGAGAAAGCCCATCCATTTGAAGAAATCAACCAATTTTCACAAATGGAGTGGAAGCAAACTGTACTGCAATTAGAGGAGGAATTAAGCCGTGCACTGGCTGTTAGAGCGGTGAAAGAAGGAAAAGTGTTAGAGTATATTTCCGACCAAGGGCGAGTTGTGAGGGTTGAGCCATATCAAGAGATGCTGCGGAAGCGAATGGATCAGGCGGGGCATCTTCCTTTATTGCAAAAGGTGAAACAATTTCGCGTCAGAACAGATCAGCAAACAACAATCCTTGAAGTCACAGATGTATCTGGTAAGGTGTATGAAGCCATTTTTTTCACATATAAAGGAGTGGTTCCTAAAAAACGTGAAAAGTGAAGAAGGGTTTATCTATCCGCACGTACTTGCTACGATTCTTTTCTTCCTTTTGATCCTAGGCTCGATGACGATTGGGTTTCAAAATGAGCTGAAAAGTGCAGAGCTGACGATTTCCTTTTATAAAAAACAGCAGCTATTTAGAATGGGTGTAAGTGAGGCTGCAAGCAAATTAAATCGTATTTGTGATCAGCCGAATACTCATGTGGACACTGAAGAAGGACGTGTGACATTGAAACAGATCGGGTGCGATCAAAAGAAAAAACATGTCCATATGCTGGTCGGCGTTAAAACAAAGGATGGTTTAGCAGATGAGCGGGAATTGGTGATGGATGGGAAGACCGGTGAAATTATGAAATGGACAATCCCTGATTAGCCAGTGTATAAAATCACACTCTTCCTGGTAACACTTTAAGGAAGAAGAGGTGAATGTTCGTTGAAAACAAATGACTATGTAAAATATATGACACAGGAAATCATTAAATATATGAATACACCACGTGACGAACGGAAGGAACATAAACAAGAAAAGATGGAAAC
Organism: Bacillus sp. MC1252; assembly: GCF_056838025.1. Taxonomy (NCBI): domain Bacteria; kingdom Bacillati; phylum Bacillota; class Bacilli; order Caryophanales; family Bacillaceae; genus Bacillus; species Bacillus sp. MC1252. The sequence goes on along the minus strand of NZ_CM166369.1, from coordinate 2,191,846 downwards.
AAAACCGCCATTTTCACAGCGCTTATTTGGTGTTCTGCCGTTTGGCTTTTCAATGATGCTAAAAAAACGACATCGACAAAAGTAAAAAGCCGCCAGCAGGCGGTTTTTTTGTGCCGCTTTAGCTGTATTCTTCAACGACAATGACTTTATTGACCTTGTTTGAGTAAGGGTTATAGGAAATGGTGACAAATACCCCAAATTCTTTGGCATGATCTTTTAACGTAATATGATACTGTTTCACAGATTCTTTTTCCCGGTGCCTGTCCCATACTTTTTGTTTAAATAAGACTTGTGCTAACGGATATCTTTTCTTTGCTTCTTTGACAGCTCTTGTTTCCCATTGATCTGCGGCAGTAGTGAATCCTCTCGCATCTGCAGGTTTGGCGTCTTGTATGACAGGACCCAACAGTAAACTGAGCATGATCATGATTTTTCTATATTTCACTTAACATCACCTCATCAGTTATTATCCTGACCAAATCCTACACTTTTATGTAAATTTTTAAGAAGTACAAATGTCACAGAAAAAAATATAGAATATGGCGAAAGAATGAGAAAATGGAAGAATTTTCTCGGAAGAGTTCTTGTTTAAGAACAAAATGGACTAATTTGACGTTTTGGGTTTTATAGGTATTTCCTTATACTGAATGTAATCGTTCTTTTTAAAGAACAATCGTTCAAGGAGTTGGAAGAATATGAAACAGTCGCTCTTTGTACTCTTTAGTTCCATTTGTTTAATTTTCACGTCTCTTCTTATCACATCTACTAACGCTTCTTTTAACGATGTCGAGCATACAAATTTTGTGATGAACACGTGTGAAGATTTTGAACAGACAGATCAGCATTGTCAGCCAAAGAAATGGGATAAAAGTGATTTAAAGCTCATAGATCAAACGATGATCGAAGGAACAGTCTGTGCGCCTCAAAAGCTGAGCATGACATTAAAAAATATTGGACAACCCATAGCGCACTCTGAATGGAAGTGGGAATTACACAAAGTAGAAAGTGATCAGAAACCATTACAGGATGGTCATATTCTTGAAAAGGGCTCTATACAACACCTTTCATCAGAAGAAACGACGACTGTCACAACAGATAAAGCAAAAACGAATGGAATCTATGCATTTAAAATCTATTTTCCTAATGGAATTGGTGCATCTGAAAAAACATTCTTTTGGTCTAAACATATGCAGCTCTCAAGCTGTCAAGAAAAGATATCTTAAATGGAGCTGTCTGCTGAATGAAAAAAATGATATGAAAAGGGGAGAAGAGACATGAAAAAATGGATGAAAATGTCTGGCAGTATTCTTTACGCAACGGTTTTCACAATGATGATTGCATGTATTATTGTTGTGTTGTCATCAAGAACAACAGGTGGAGATCCTCAGATTTTCGGTTATCAATTCAAGCAAGTATTATCTGGCTCAATGGAACCGGAATTTTCGGCTGGGTCGCTGATTGTAGTACAACATGTGACCTCACCTGATACGCTCAAAAAAGGGGATATTATCACTTTTCAAACGAAGCAAGACAAGTCCTTTGTGACTCACCGAATTGTTGGGGTAAAAGGAAATGGAACAAATAAAGCCTTTGAGACAAAAGGAGACCACAATATGTATCAAGACGGCACGCTGGTAAAAGCGGATCAAGTGGTTGCGCAGTATACGGGAATGAACATCCCTTATGCAGGAAAGTTTCTTTCGTATGCCGGGACCTCGGCTGGAACCGCTTTGCTGCTGATTATACCAGGTGTGATGCTGCTCGTTTATTCAACAATTCATTTTGTGGGCGCTGCGAAACATCGAAGACACACGGCTGATTTACATATGTCAGAGAAACAAGCATAAATTTTCGTTTGTAACCTAATTAGGTTTCAATAAAACAATTTATTAGGGGGTTTATTCATGGCTATCAAAAAATCAATTCGTTTAGGTGTATTATCAGGGGCATTAGGCCTTGCTCTAATCGGCGGGGGAACTTGGGCGGCATTTAATGATGTAGAAAAGGCAAACGCGGTCTACTCGACAGGAGAGCTGAATTTATCTGCAAAAGAGAACTCTGGCGCCATCAACCTTGCGAACTTAAAACCTGGTGACCGAATAAAGAAAGAATTTAATTTTGAAAATAAGGGGTCGCTTGCGATTAATCAAGTGCTGATGAGTCTTGATTATAGCCAGTTTAAAGATGGAACTTCTGCGAAGAATGGCGGTAAGAATACAGCTGAAGAATTCCTCAGCCAGTTTCAGGTGAGTGTTCTTACGGTTGGAGCCGAAGGTGGAAATGGTTATCCGAAAAATATTATTTTAGACCATGCAAACCTGCTTGACCTGCATCAATTAACGTCCAAACAGGATCAGACCGCATTTGAAAAGCTTCGTCATGCCGTCGATGAGAAGTTTTTACATGAAAGTGGTAAAATTAATGTAGCAACCGTTGATGGAACAGTGGCTCCAGAGTATGACGGCATTCCAAAGAATCCGTTTGATTACGATAAAATGGAAATGATCATTGAATTTGTCAATGACCAGACGAAGGATAAAGCTGGTCACTATATCCAAAATAAATACCAAGGCGATGCGATTCAAATTGATCTTTCCTTCGAAGCGACTCAGTGGAATGGTTTAACGATCAATCCCAAAAAGCATACGGATGAAAAAGGCTACGTGAAAGAAAACGAAAAAGCACACAGCGAAGATAAAAAATAAATCCAGTCTTTAGACTGATATATAAGCTCTGCATAGCAATTGGAGGAGTATGCGCTAAAACGTGCGCTTTACTCCTCTTCTTGCTGTTTTTTCCAGATTTGATAATCTAAAAATTCACGAAATTGCTTTTTCGAAACCCCTGATGTCATTGCATCTCGAACTAGTTTTTCCCATTCACTATCTAATTGACCATCGTATTCGGTTTCATCTTTTTCGTGTAACAGTGTATGAACCGAGACGTCCAGAACGGCGGAGATTTTTTCAAGAAATTGAATGGAGGGGTTTGTTTGCAAGTTTCTTTCTATTGAGCTTAAATAAGACTTCGCTACCCCAGCCTTTTCGGCCAGTTCTGATAGTGAGTAGCCTTTTTCATTGCGGTATTGTTTAATACGCTGGCCAATCAATGTCATCACCTTCCTTTCGATATTATAGCACATTCAGAAAGGTTTGATAGAATGACTTCTTACCAGAGGGGGAGACTCAGAGGACTTTTCCTTTGATTTGAGAAAATGACGGACTTCTTCAACTGTTAGCCCTGCTTTGCGAGCTTCGCGTAATAATTGAACCCATTCACTGTCTAATAATTTCGTTTTCTTTTCCATACAAATACCCTCCTAAAATACTGAATCGTGTATTTCAGGCACTTAACGCATTAAATGGAAAGACACAGGTGGTAAGACCTCATAGGTTGCTTGCGTCATGTTTCCGCCCAATACAAACAGACAAACTTTGCTTTTGACTGATCGAAAATCGTATGTCACATGAAGGGGAGGGGACTCGTGAGTCAACCTCCTCTTTTTTGCTGTAAGTAAAAAAGCCCGCCATTTTCAATCGTAAGACTGATTTTTGGTTCGTATAAAGTTTTAAGTGCTTGTCTTTCTATTTCATATTCTACAGATGTGTCTGAAGTCCCTTCATAAAATTGGTTTAAAAGTTCCGAGTCTTCTTTCCACTTTTGAACAGCCCTCACCGCCCAATCGTCCGGCTCCTCATGGGCATAACGCTCCATCAGGCTATAGAGCCGTTTGACGCCGCTTTCTGGCTTAATCATTGTACTCATCGTAAAGCAATAATCAGGAATTTGAGACGACAGCTCACGGGCTTCGAGCTTTTCTTGAAATTGTTCTATGACTTCTCCTCGTATCAGATGAAGCCCAAGTGACAGCAGCTTATCCTTTTTACGGTCTGCCAGGTAGGATATTTTCACATTGAGACCAAGCCATGGTTCCAGCGCGATCTGGTTGTTGCTAAGCGGTCTAACTCTTTCGTAGAGCCGGATAAATCGGCCTTGCTGCTTAACAGCCTCGAATATTTGAAATAAACGAGGGGAGCCGAAGTGGACAAATTCACCTTCGACCGTGTCACCGGCTTTTTTTTGATCGGTGATTAAGGTCAATTGCCGCGGCTCAGGTACACCGCCCGTTTTTTCGAGCCAGTGCCAATAAAAAGGTCGGTTCATAATCAATTTATCCATTTCGATCGTTAGCTGCACTGTCATATGTCCTGCACTTTCTTCTAATATGTCGCATTGGTTCGCCTGAAAGAAACGGAGAAGAAATGTATGAATGTCACGCTGCTCCATTGATCAACTCTCCTTTATGAGCCTTGCTGCCTTTTTTCTAAAAGCGGTGTTTGTGCTTCTGTTAAATAGGAAGCAAACTGGGTTAATTTCTTTTTCATGTCTCCGTCAGATTTGTGCTGAAAGAGTATATGATGCAATTCTGTTTCGGCATCTTGGATATCAATTCGCGTTAAAATATCATCTAGATCGCCAATGACGTTTTCAAACAGCTGAATTTTTTCATATAAAAGCTTTAGAATATGTTCCTCGACTGTTCCGTTCGTTGCCATATTGTAAATGTGGACATCCCGCTCTTGGCCAAGGCGGTGGATACGTCCAATTCTCTGTTCTAGACGCATCGGATTCCACGGAAGGTCGTAGTTGATGATCTGGTTACAAAACTGAAGGTTAATCCCTTCGCCGCCGGCTTCTGTAGCAATTAATACTTGAGCCCGTTCTCTAAATAAATCTTTCATCCAGTCTTTTTTGCTCCGCTTAAAGCCGCCTCGAAAAGGAACCGAGCTAATGCCGTTTTGCTGAAGAAACCATTGTAAATAAATTTGTGTCGCACGATATTCAGTGAAAATAATCACTTTCTCATTTAACTGCTGAATGAGTTTGACGACTTCCAGCGCCTTTGAATTTTGCTCGACTTGGTTGATTTTCTCCATGATTTGCGCAATGGCAGAAGATCCTAAAATGTGTTTTTCTTCTTCCTGCATTTTTTTAATCGTCATATAGACCGCCTCGCGGCTTGAGCAGCATTCCCGTTCCAAGGTCATGATTGAAAACATGTGCTTTGTATAAGCTGGATTCTCTTTCAGCTTGCAGATTTCATCATATAACGCTTGCTCTGTCGGAGAGAAATGAATGGAAATCGTCTTAACATGCCGTTTTGACCACTCGATGCCAGTGTCTTCTCTTCGGTTACGAATCATCACTTTATTGATTAGCTGTTTCAATCGATCATGATCTTCAAGCTGCAAGTCCTTTTTGGCAAAAACATCTTTAAACTGATGTTCATTCCCAAGATGGCCTGGCTTCAGAAGGGAAACGAGATTGAAAATTTCTCCGATTCGGTTTTGAATAGGCGTAGCTGTAAGCAGGAGGCAGAACTTCTTATTTAGATTTCTCACAAATTCATAGTTTTTCGTTTTATTGTTTTTCAGTTTGTGTGCTTCATCAATAATGACCATATCGTAGGCGATAGATAAAATCGTGTCTCGATGCGGCTGTCTTTTGGCTGTATCAATTGAGGAAACTACGACGTCACACTGCTCCCACACATAGCTTTTTTTTTGTTCGACAGCATCAATGTAAAATTTCGTCCGCAGCTCCTGCACCCATTGAGACACAAGGGAGGCGGGGACGAGAATGAGAATTTTTTTGGCAAGTCCACGAATCATGTATTCTTTGATAATGAGCCCTGCTTCTACAGTTTTCCCAAGTCCCACTTCATCTGCTAGAATGGCTTTCCCGTTCATCTCTTCTACGACTCTTCTGGCTACTTCGAGCTGGTGCTTTAAAGGAGTGAAGTCAGGTAGGTGCGTAGGAGCTTGCAAACCCTCGAATGAATCAATCGCCGTGACTTTCTGAACCTGCGTCGCTAATCGGTACATATCCCAGTTCGCCCAGGGACCGTCTGCTGAAAGCCGCTGCTGAAATTCACTTACCCATTCCTGATCAAAAATCGTTTGAATATTCAATGGTCATCGCCTGCCTTCCTAGTCGGTTTATAATAAAATCGTTCTGTTTTTAAACGCTTCATTTTTTGAGAGATCTTTAAAAGACTATATATTTCAATAAAAGCGAACGATATTGAACATTTATTTTAAAAATGTTAATGATTTTTCTGTTGCTCTTGATCCATTTCTAATGGTAGGATGTTGGTAAGTGATCTAGAAAATAAGTCACCCATTTTGATAGTATGTCCAATAAATGTGAAGAATATGAGCGGATGATGGTATGGGGAGAGACTTGTCGGTTATTTTGCACTGGCAGGCGCCGAAGGAGCAAGCTGAATTGATTCAGTGAATCTCTCAGGCAAAAGTACTCTTACCGGACGCAACTCTGGAGAGTGTTTGCTCATTGTTTTTTTAGCAAACCACCAAAGGGGAAAACGCACAATGATGTTGTGCTGTAAACTTTCAGGTGCAAGGACAGAGACTTCTTTTTGATAAAAAGGGAGCTCTCTGTCCTTTTTTGCTGTGATTTTTTTCTGAAAATTCAGCTTGTGATCTGCACTGTAAGAAAAAAGGGGGAAACGATTGATGTTGAAACGAACACCGCTTTTTCATGCGTATGAAACGTTTGGCGCAAAAACCATTGACTTCGGGGGCTGGGAATTACCTGTCCAATTTTCTTCCATTAAAGAAGAACATGAAGCTGTTCGAACAAAAGCAGGGCTTTTTGATGTGTCTCACATGGGTGAGGTGGAAGTCAAAGGTCAAGATGCCCTTCCTTTTTTACAAAAGCTATTAACCAATGATCTGTCTAAGCTGACGGATGGTAAGGCACTATATACAGCCATGTGTTATGAAGATGGCGGGACTGTGGATGACCTGCTCGTCTATCAAAAAGAAAAGAACAACTATTTGCTTGTCATTAATGCATCAAATATCGAAAAAGATGTGGATTGGCTGCTCAAGCATCAAGGTGAAGATGACGTATTGATCAAAAACGTCTCTGATCAAATCGCCTTGCTAGCACTTCAAGGACCTCTTGCTGCTGACATCATCAAGGATGTGGCGGACGAAGAGGTGACATCTCTCAAGCCATTTACGTTTTTATCACAAGCTGAGGTCGCTCAAAAAGAGGTGCTTGTTTCAAGAACTGGCTACACAGGAGAAGACGGCTTTGAAATCTACTGCCAGTCAGAAGATGCCGTTCACATTTGGTCGGCTTTATTAAAAGCGGGCCAGCCTAAAGGGTTAATGCCGTGCGGGCTCGGTGCACGTGACACCTTGAGATTTGAAGCAAGACTTCCGCTTTATGGTCAGGAGCTCACAAAGGATATTTCCCCATTAGAGGGCGGGATTGGTTTTGCTGTGAAAATGGATAAAGAAGCTAATTTTATTGGGAAAGAAGCGCTCAAAAAGCAAAAAGAAGAAGGAGCGAAGCGGAAGCTTGTCGGCATTGAAATGATTGATAAAGGGATTCCGCGTACAGACTATCCGGTCTTTTCAGGAGAGAAGCAGATTGGAATTGTCACAACGGGTACACAATCTCCAACGTTAAAGAAAAATATCGGGCTTGCTTTGATCGAAACATCAGAGGCGCAGCTTCAGGCAGAGGTGGAAGTACAAGTTCGTAAAAAACGTCTAAAAGCCAAAATCGTCGCCACACCATTTTATAAAAGAGCCAAATAACGAGGGGGAATAGAGGATGAAGCACAGGTATTTGCCGCAAACAGAGCAAGATCAAAAAGAAATGCTGGATGTCATCGGCGTTCAGTCGATTGATGAGCTTTTTTCAGATATCCCAGAGAAAGTACGATTCAAAGGGGCATACAACATCAAAGAAGCCGCATCTGAAACAGAGCTTGTGCGGGAATTATCTCGCTTAGCTGCAAAGAATAAGGATACTGTTTCCTATTCATCGTTTCTTGGTGCTGGTGTGTATGATCATTATCAGCCTGTCATTGTCGATCACGTCATCTCACGCTCTGAATTTTATACAGCGTATACACCTTATCAGCCCGAGATTTCACAAGGTGAATTGCAAGCCATCTTTGAGTTTCAAACGATGATCGCTGAGCTGACCGGCATGGATCTTGCCAACTCCTCGATGTATGATGGCGGAACCGCATTAGCTGAAGCGGCGATGCTGGCTGCAGGACATACAAAGAAAAAGAAAATTGTTGTCTCTGAATCGGTTCACCCTGAATCAAGAGCAGTGCTGAAAACATATGCCAAAGGACAGCATATTGAAGTAGTTGAGGTACCTGCGCGAAAAGGGCAGACGGATGTAGCGGCATTAGAAGAGGCCGTCTGCGACGAAACAGCAGCTGTTCTTGTACAATATCCAAACTTTTTCGGTGTAGTCGAACCGTTAAAAGAGATTGAACCGATTGCACATAAAGGAAAGAGCCTGTTCATTGTCTCAAGTAATCCGCTTGCACTCGGTTTACTGACGCCGCCAGGAAAACTGGGGGCAGATATTGTTGTTGGTGATGCACAGCCGTTTGGCATTCCGGCTGCATTTGGCGGACCTCATTGCGGGTATTTTGCCGTGACGAAAAAATTAATGCGAAAAGTTCCAGGGCGTTTAGTCGGGCAGACAGAAGACGAAAATGGTGTTCGTGGGTTTGTGCTGACCCTTCAAGCGCGTGAACAGCACATTCGAAGAGACAAAGCGACGTCAAATATTTGTTCGAATCAGGCATTAAATGCGTTAGCCGCTTCTGTTGCGATGACGGCACTTGGAAAGACAGGCATAAAAGAAATCGCCTATCAAAACGTGCAAAAAGCCCATTATGCCAAGACGCAGGCGGAAAAACATGGGCTTCAGGCTGATGTAGAAGGAGCCCATTTTAATGAATTTGTGATCAAGTTAAATGAGCCTGTGAAAGAAGTCAATAAACGATTGCTTGAAAAAGGGATCATCGGCGGCTATGACTTAGGGATAGACTACCCAGAGCTTCAGCAGCACATGCTTGTAGCCGTGACAGAGCTAAGAACAAAAGAAGAAATCGATACGTTCATCAAGGAATTGGGGGATCGCCATGAATAAACAAGATCAGCCGCTTATTTTTGAATTATCCAAAGAAGGAAGAATTGGTTATAGCCTGCCTGATTTAGATGTACCTGAACAGGAGCTCCCGGCTTTATTTGATGAAACGTACATTCGTCATGAGGATGCTGAGCTTCCGGAAGTATCTGAGCTTGATATCATGCGTCATTATACGGCACTATCAAGACGTAATCATGGAGTTGATTCAGGATTTTACCCTCTTGGCTCTTGTACGATGAAATATAACCCAAAGATTAACGAAAAGGTTGCACGCCTTGCAGGCTTCTCTCAAATTCATCCACTTCAAGAAGCAGACACTGTGCAAGGAGCATTAGAATTACTTTATGACCTAGGCGACCATCTTGAAGAAATCACAGGAATGGACGCAGTGACATTACAGCCTGCGGCAGGTGCACATGGCGAATGGACGGGGCTCATGATGATTCGTGCGTACCATGAAGCAAGAGGAGATCATAAGCGAACAAAAGTCATCGTGCCGGATTCTGCTCATGGAACGAATCCGGCATCTGCGACAGTGGCTGGGTTTGAAACGATTACCGTTGCATCTGATGAAAATGGGCTTGTTGATTTAGAGGATTTACGCCGTGTTGTGAATGAAGAAACAGCGGCTCTTATGCTGACAAACCCGAATACACTCGGCCTTTTTGAAGAAAACATTTTAGAAATGGCTGAAATCGTTCACGGAGCTGGCGGTAAGCTTTATTATGACGGAGCGAATTTGAATGCTGTTTTAAGCAGAGCAAGACCAGGGGATATGGGATTTGATGTGGTTCACTTAAATCTTCATAAAACCTTTACAGGTCCACACGGAGGCGGAGGTCCTGGTTCAGGTCCAGTTGGAGTGAAAAAGGATTTGATTCCGTACTTGCCAAAGCCAGTACTTGTGAAGAAGGAAGGTCGTTTTTATTTTGATGATGATTGTCCACAATCAATTGGACGCGTCAAGCCGTTCTATGGCAACTTTGGCATTAACGTCAGGGCATATGCGTACATCCGCTCAATGGGTCCAGACGGCTTAAAGGCTGTAACAGATAATGCTGTGTTAAATGCGAACTATATGATGCGCCGCTTATGTGCTCATTACGATTTACCATTTGATCGTCACTGTAAGCATGAATTTGTCCTTTCAGGTAAACGTCAGAAGAAACTAGGTGTGAGGACACTTGATATTGCCAAACGATTACTTGATTTTGGCTATCATCCGCCAACGATCTACTTCCCGCTGAATGTAGAGGAATGTATCATGATTGAACCAACTGAAACAGAATCAAAAGAAACACTTGATGCATTCATTGAAGCGATGATTCAAATTGCAAAAGAAGCAGAAGAGAATCCAGAAGTGGTGCAGGAAGCGCCGCATACAACGGTTGTCAAACGAATGGACGAAACAAAGGCTGCGCGGAATCCAGTTCTTGTTTTTGAGAGAAAATAAAAAAGACTCAAAGGGGGCGGCTAGCTCCCAGAGTCTTTTTTGTTAGTTTTTCGTTTTGATGCGGCCGCCCCATTTTTTAAAGCCGCCCTTTAAATTATAAATCTCACGACATCCGTTTTTACGTAAAGTTTGGGCTGCTTTCCCGCTTCTCAAATTATTTTGGCAATAGAGATAAACAGGCTTGTCAGGACGTATTTCATTTTTTCGCTGCTTTAATTGTGAAAGGGGGATGTTTCTTGCCCCTAAAATATGTCCGCCTTCAAACTCATTTGGCTCTCTCACGTCAATGAGTTGAGCTTTGCGGTAACCTTTAATGAATTCTTCTTCCGTCAGCGTTTTCATAATGCGCTGCTGATAAATGTAACTGCCGATGGAATAAAGAACGAAAAGTCCACAAAGTGAGAGGACGATATAGTTGAATATTGGCAATACGACTCGACTCCTTCTTGAGCATCAGCACAGTGGCCTGTCTGATGGTACGGTTTAGACAAATACTATTATAGTAAAGCAAAAGAAACTTGTCATCATAAATGGTCAGAATTATTTTCAATTCCTTCCCTATTTGATAGACTGATGAAGAGAGAAAACCGGTGGTCACCGCCATCATCTAATATTGACTACGTAAAAGAGAAGGGATTTTTATATGCAAAAAGAGAAATGGTGTTTCATTGATACAGGAAACCAGGACCCAGCCTTTAACATGGCAATGGACGAAGCCTTGCTTTATTGGCATAGTGAGAAGCTTATCCCGCCTGTGATCCGTTTTTATGGATGGGATCCGGCAACATTGTCTGTTGGGTATTTTCAGCATGTTGAAAAAGAAATCAACATGGAAGCAGTCAAGCGCTATGGTCTCGGATTTGTCCGCAGACCAACAGGAGGGCGGGGGGTTCTTCATGATCAGGAACTGACCTACAGCGTCATTGTGTCAGAGGAGCATCCAGAAATGCCAGCGACAGTGACAGAGGCGTACCGCGTCATTTCAGAAGGCATTTTAGAGGGCTTTAAAGAACTGGGACTTGATGCGTATTTTGCCATTCCTCGTACAGAAAAAGAAAAGGAAAGCTTAAAAAATCCAAGATCGTCTGTATGCTTTGATGCCCCTTCGTGGTACGAGCTTGTCGTAGAAGGCAGAAAAGTGGCAGGCAGTGCTCAAACGAGACAAAAAGGTGTGATCCTTCAGCATGGCTCAATCTTAATTGACCTTGATGAGGACAAATTGTTCGATTTGTTTCTTTATCCAAACGACCGGGTAAGAGAGCGGATGCAGCGCAGCTTTAAAAACAAGGCGGTCGCAATCAATGAAATTTCAGATCGAACATGTACATTAGACGATGCACGTGTGGCGTTTAAACGAGGGTTTGAAAAAGGATTAAATATCGAGCTTGTGCCTTATGAACTGACAGATGAAGAATTAGCGTTTGTCCACCATCTCGCCAAAACGAAATATGCCTCAGATGATTGGAATTACAAGCGTTAAGACGATGGACACTTCTTGTTTTTTAATGGGCGATGGTGTAGAATTGTTATGATTATTAAGTAAAGGTGCATTTTGGAGGGGTTTTATGACTACACCTAGTATGGAAGATTATATTGAACAAATTTATATGCTGATAGAAGAAAAAGGATATGCCAGAGTCTCTGATATTGCAGAAGCCCTCGCTGTCCATCCCTCCTCTGTAACAAAAATGGTTCAGAAGCTAGATAAAGATGAATACCTTATTTATGAGAAATATCGTGGTCTGATTTTAACCCCGAAAGGCAAAAAAATTGGAAAACGTCTCGTATACAGACATGAACTGCTAGAGCAATTTTTAAGAATCATTGGTGTAGATGAAGAGAAAATTTATGATGATGTAGAAGGCATTGAACATCATCTCAGCTGGAACAGCATTGACCGCATCGGCGATCTTGTTCAATTCTTTGAAGAAAACGACGAGCGATCTGTACAGCTGAAAGCGATTCAAAAGAAAAACGAACAAACAAATCAAGAATCTTAAGAAAAAGGGACACCCTCAGTATGGGTGTCCTTTTTGAATAAAGTTCTAATTGAAAGCAAATGCTCCTACACTATTAATAGTGTGAGATAAAAAGGGGGCTCCTTAATGAAGATAGATGGTGTGTTCTCAGGTGGAGGCATTAAGGGTGCAGCGCTTGCAGGTGCTTATGAGGCGCTTGAAGCGAGAGGATTTCAATTTGTCCGCCTTGCTGGTACAAGTGCTGGAGCGATCATTGCTTCACTCATCGCAGCAGGTTTTACGAGTCAGGAGATTCGGGAGCTTTTAGATGAAATGGATGAACATCAATTGCTTGACCGAAGGTGTCAATTCATCCCGTTTAAAATGCTCAGATGGGTATCCATTTATTGGCGTCTTGGTCTTTACAAAGGAGACCGGCTGGAAAAATGGCTCACAGATGTTTTAAAACGAAAAGGGGTTACCGTATTTGGGGATCTCAAAAAAGATTCGCTCAAAATCGTCGCTTCTGATTTAACAAATGGAAGAATCCTCGTCCTGCCAGACGACCTTCCTTCTTATGGATTAAATCCAGAACGGTTTTCCGTTGCACGTGCCATTCGCATGAGCTGCAGCCTGCCGTATTTTTTCGAGCCAGTCAAACTAAAGTCTTCAAAAGGCATTTGTACCATTGTTGATGGCGGAGTCCTCAGCAACTTCCCGATTTGGTTATTTGCTGAAGAGAAAAAAAGACCGTTTGTTGGTGTTACGTTAACCCCAAACGAAAAAGAACGCCCTCAACACTCCATCCGCAATGCGTTTGAACTGTTTGGCGCTCTTTTTGAAACGATGCGTGGTGCTCATGATGAAAGACATATCGCCACAAAACACGAACGTCATATTATTTTTATTCCTGTAGAACACGTTATTGCCACTGATTTTCATCTCATGACAGAAAAGAAAAGGGCGCTCGTCGATCTAGGTAGACAGAAGGCCGAGCAATTTTTAAAAAGCTGGACATTTTAAAATAAGGCGCGATTCTTCTTTTTGTTTTTCTTGCCTTCAATCACAGTTAATTGTGTTTGGCTTTTCTTTTTGAGAAGGACGGGCTTAGACTTGTGGTCAGTCGGCACGCTTCGCAAATGAGTGACCCGATTTTTCATCTGGCTTTTCGTTTTTGGTTTAGGCTGCTGCTGGTAGCGACGTTTTGATTGTTTGACTGCTTTACGATAAAGATTTCCTTCTGTTCCAATTCTTCGATTCATCAGCCATCTAAATAGGAAAAACACAACCGCTCCAATGATCACAACTGATAGCAGCATCGTAAAGAGTCTGCCTGGGTTCGTTGTGAGTAAATACACAAATCCCAAAACACCTAAAGCGAAAATAATGGTAAAAGCAGGATGTACTCGGCGATTCATAACTGTCCACCTCCGAAGGAATTTACCGGATTTATAAGTTAGATCACTTGATGAGCAGAATCTGACGCTTGTTTCTCAGACGCTTCCTCTAAACGAAGAAGTTCATTAAAACTTGCAATGGCTACCTCGACTTGATCGTCAGAGGGTTCTTTTGTTGTGAGCAATTGCAGCCAAAGGCCAGGATAGCCAAGCACTTTTAGCACAGGCACTTCTCGGAGCTTGTTCGTGAGCTGCAAGACTTCAAAAGAAATGCCCAGAACAACCGGAATGAGCGCCAAGCGGTTCAGAACTCTCACCCATAAAGGATCTGTCGGTACGAGTAAATAGACGAACATTCCGACAATGACAGTGAATAAAATAAAGCTGCTGCCGCATCGATAATGCAGCCGGGATTGGCTTTGGACATTTTCCACTGTGATGTCAAGATTCTGTTCATAGCAGTTTATGACTTTATGTTCTGCCCCATGATATTGAAATACCCTTTTAATTAAAGGGGTCATGGAAATAAAGTAAATATAGCCTAATAACAGGATCAATTTAAAGAATGTTTCAACTGCGATTTGTGCGAAATTTCCAGAAAACACAGGCCGCACAAGCTCAGCTAAAAAGACAGGTACTAGGGTAAAGACAAATTTACTAAAAAGAAGAGAGAGAACTCCGATCACAGCAATGCCGAAGATCATCGATAATTTCGAGCCTTTTTGTTCTTTTTCAAGAGAATGATCTTCAGAAGGATCTAAGTCATAGCGCTCACTGGAGAAGTTTAAGTGCTTACTGCCGTTTGCGCTTGCTTCAACAAGTGCAGCAACACCCCTGACAAATGGGATTTTCTTGAGAATGGCGGTTCGTTTATTGGATGTCCGGGGAAGCTTCAAAAATTCAATGGACTGATCCTTACGCCGAATCGCTGTCACATAGTTCTTTTTACCTCCGAACATGACACCTTCGACAACTGCCTGCCCTCCATATGCTGGAGATTTTGTTTGATTGGACATATTTCATCAACCTGCCTGTTTCCTGTAATTTACATGCATTTCCTTATACCTTTATTGTACAGGAAATGAGGGGAAATCACTAGCTCACAGGTCGATTATCTACTAGAATTCTATCTACCTCTTTTTAGCCAGTATACCCTGTTATAAAAAATTTACACTCATGCATGGAAATCCTTTTTTTTCATGACATATTGGACATACTACTTGCTGGAGGTGTTCATATGAAACGTGATGAAAAGAAAAAACAAGAAGAAAAAAATCAGTCAGTGCAAACGTCATCGCTCGTGGCAAGAGCAGCTGCTACTGGCTTTGTTGGCGGTGTTTTTTGGGGCTTTATCGGATTTCTGACCCATATGTTTCATTTTTCAGAGGTGAGTCCGAATATGCTGCTTCAGCCTTTTGTGCTCGGAGAATGGAAAAAGGGCGGACTTGGCACTTTTATTAGTATTGTGCTTTTAGGCCTTTTATCTATTGGAGCGGCCTTTATTTATTACGGGCTTTTAAAACGGATCAAAGGTTTTTGGGTGGGGCTGATTTATGGGGGGCTATTATGGTTGCTTGTTTTTTATGTATTTAATCCTATTTTCCCAGATGTGAAGCAAGTGCAAGATTTGCAGCAAAGCACCATTGTGACGACATTTTGCATATATATTTTATATGGCATGTTTATTGGATACAGTATTTCGTTTGAATACAATGAATTAACGAGTCAGAAGCTAGCGAGGGCACTCGGGAAAAAGACAGAATAAAGTGTAAATCACCCATTCATATGATAAAATATTTTTGGAAACGAAAGGTTTCTAAGGAAAAAGAAACAGATATCGATATAGATTGAATTAGGGTGAAGGAGTGGTCATATGCCTCATTTTCTTATGCTGAATGGACCCAACTTAAATAGGCTCGGCAAGAGAGAGCCTGCTGTTTACGGAAGTAAAACGCTGACGGATTTAGAAACGGATTTGTTTCAGTTCGCAGAAAGAGCAAATATCCAACTAACGTTCTTTCAATCGAATCACGAAGGGGATCTGATCGATGCGCTCCACGAAGCAGAGGATCAGTACGATGGCGTCGTGTTTAACCCGGGGGCTTTTACCCACTATAGTTACGCGCTGAGAGATGCCATTGCAAGTATTTCTTTACCTGTCATCGAAGTACATATCTCAAATGTTCATAAGAGAGAGGAATTCCGTCATCATTCTGTACTTGCTCCAGTATGCCAAGGGCAAATCGTTGGTCTTGGTTTAGAAGGGTATAAATTGGCGATTCGTTATTTAGTCAGTGAAGGGGGAGCGGTATCATGAAGCTTGAAAAACTAAGAAAACTTTTAACCGAATTAGAGATTGATGGTCTTGTGATTACGAGCAGCTTTAATTTGCAGTACATGACCAGCTTTACTGGATCAGCCGGTCTTGCAGTCGTTTCAAAGGATCGAGCGGCCTTTATTACGGATTTTCGCTACACAGAACAAGCCAAGGATCAAGTGAAAGGCTATGACATCATTGAACATAAAGGGAACATTGTGGAAACAGCTGCTCAAACGGCAAGGGAGTTTGGGGTAAAACGACTTGGGTTTGAACAAAACCATATGACATTTGCCACTTATCAGCAGTATGCTGAAAAAGCAGACGGTATCGAGCTTGTTCCTGTCTCAGAATCAGTTGAAAAGTTGCGCTTGATTAAGTCTAGTGAAGAGATTAAGATATTAGAGGAAGCTGCGAAGATTGCAGATCACGCCTTCGATCATATTCTCACTTACATCAAGCCGGGCCTGACAGAAATTGCGGTCATGAACGAGCTTGAATTTTTCATGAGAAAAGAAGGTGCTGAAGGATCTTCATTCGATATGATTGTCGCCTCAGGTGTTCGTTCAAGCCTGCCACACGGGAGAGCGAGTGAAAAGGTGATTGAATCTGGTGATTTGGTTACACTTGATTTCGGAGCCTACTATAAAGGCTATTGTTCTGATATGACAAGAACGATTGCCGTCGGAACACCAAGCGACAAGCTAAAGGAAATTTATCATATCGTATTAGAAGCAGAAAACGCTGGTGTGGATAGAATCAAGCCGGGCTTAACAGGAAAAGAAGCTGATCGCATCACACGAGACATCATTGAAAAGTATGGCTACGGTCAATACTTCGGGCATTCAACTGGGCACGGGCTTGGTATGGAAGTACATGAAGCGCCGGGCCTTTCCTCACGCTCAGAGGTCGTGTTAGAAGAGGGAATGGTTGTAACAGTTGAGCCAGGAATTTACTTGCCGGATGTCGGCGGCGTGAGAATTGAGGATGATATTGTCCTGACAGCTGACGGCAATAAACGATTGACCCACTCACCGAAAGAACTTATCATATTATGATGGTGAAATGTAGGAGGATGACAAAATGATTTCAGTAAATGATTTTCGTACAGGCCTGACAATTGAAGTGGACGGCGGTATTTGGCGTGTAGTGGATTTCCAACACGTAAAACCAGGGAAAGGCGCAGCATTTGTTCGTTCTAAACTGCGTAACCTACGTACGGGTGCTATTCAAGAAAAAACATTCCGTGCAGGTGAAAAAGTAGCGAAAGCTCAAATTGAAACAAAAACAATGCAATACTTGTATGCAAATGGCGACCAGCATGTATTCATGGATACAAGCTCATACGAGCAGCTTGAACTAAGTGAAACACAAATTAAAGATGAGCTGAAATACTTGCTTGAAAATATGTCAGTTCAAATCGTGATGTACGGTGCTGAAACCCTTGGAGTTGAACTTCCAAACACGGTAGAACTAGAAGTAGTAGAAACAGAGCCTGGTATTAAAGGTGACACAACATCAGGCGGATCAAAACCTGCGAAAACTGAAACTGGTTTAATCGTCAACGTTCCTTTCTTTGTGAACCAAGGAGATAAACTAGTGATTAATACATCTGACGGTTCATACGTTTCAAGAGCGTAATGAACAATAAAGACTGTAAACCTCGTGTTTACAGTCTTTTTTTATTGGGAAAAATATGTCTCCCTGTAAGAACGCCCTCACTCTATTCTCTCATCCAACTCTTCTACGTCTGAAAAACAAGACTACTTCCAGCTAGTCAAGCATATAGTGTAAAAAAAGCTGGAGGTTCTATATGAAACAATTTCTTTTCCCAGGCATACACCCATCAGTGGCTGCGATGGCAGGCATGAGGTTCTTATCTGCAACTATTGAACTGACGGCCGCCATCCTCATTTTGATCACAAATGATATACGCAAAGCGGTTGTCATCAATAGTATATTGGCGATCATCGGGCCGCTCATTTTTATTATCACGATGACGATTGGAATCTATCAAATGGCAGGGCAGTTATCCTATGCAAAGCTCGTGTTTATTTTCATTGGTGTCGTGTTTATTCTTGTTGGGATCTATAAGTGAAACGGCTTGGCATAATTAACGACTCGCATCATACATTTTAGAGAAGAAAAAAAGGAGGGGAATTCGTTGCGGAGTTTGTTGGATATTCTCCCGCACTCGATTGGACAAGAACTCAGGCTTCTAAAAGAGACAGAATGGGCGCAAATAGAAGAAATCCGCATTCGCACGGATCGTCCGATTGAATTGATGCAAGGCGGAAAACCGCGCTTTCTTTCCTACCACACAACAGGAGAAGATGCGTCTCAGCTATTAGGCAGGCTCAGCAATTACAGCATGTACACACTTGAGGAAGAATTAAAACAAGGCTATATCACCATATCTGGCGGACACAGGGTGGGTCTTGCAGGAAAGGTAATCGTTGAAAATGGATTCGTCAAAGGATTAAGAGATATTTCTTCATTTAATATTCGCATCGCAAAAGAAAAAATCGGGATTGCACTTCCCTTTCTTCCTTATCTATATGAACAAAATTGGTGCAATACACTTATCATTGGCCCTCCGCAAACAGGGAAAACGACATTGCTGCGTGATGTAGCGCGTCTTGCTAGTACAGGCACAAAAACAATTTCTCCTAGAAAAACAGGAATTATTGATGAACGCTCTGAAATTGCCGGGTGTATAAGAGGGGTGCCGCAGCATCATTTTGGGCACCGGGTTGATGTGCTTGATGCGTGTCCAAAGGCTGAGGGTTTGATGATGATGATTCGGTCCATGAGCCCAGAGGTCATCATTGTAGATGAAATAGGAAAAAGTGAGGATGTACAGGCACTTTTAGAAGCGATTCATGCCGGAGTCACCATTATCGTCTCAGCTCATGGGTATTCACTTGAAGATTTATATAAACGGCCATCATTTAAGCCGTTATGGCAGCTCCGTGTGTTTGATCGATATGTTGAATTAAATAGAAAAAATGGTCCCGGCACGATCGGACGGATGTATGACCAAGATGGAAAAGAGATGAAGTGGAGGCAGGGAGTGGACATATGTTAAAGCTCATTGGCGCTATTTTCATTGTCGCAGCCACGACATGGGGAGGATTTGAGTTTGCTAAACGGTACAGCGACCGGCCTAAGCAAATTCGGCAGCTCCGGTTTGCTCTCCAGTCTCTTGAAGCTGAAATCTTGTATGGTCAAACTCCTCTAGCGCGGGCAGCAGAGCAAATTGCGTCGCAAGTAGGCCCCCCAGTGAATCGGTTATTTGAACATTTTGCAGAAAAGCTCAAAGTCGGGACTTTTTCTGCACGGCATGCATGGAATGAAAGTTTGGAGGATGTTTGGAAAAAGACCGTTTTGAAAAAAGGCGAATACGAGGCGCTGAAGCACTTTGGAGAAACACTTGGTCAGCATGATGTCACTGCTCAGCAAAAGTATATCAAGCTAGCTTTAGGCCATTTGGAATCAGAGGAGAAGGAAGCTGAAATCGCCCAAGCGAAAAATGAGAAAATGGTCAGAAGCCTCGGATTTTTAAGCGGATTACTACTGATTCTTTTATTGATGTGAGAGGAAGGGAGTCGAGAGCATGGGCGTTGATGTAAACGTCATTTTTCAAATTGCGGGAGTAGGCATCGTCGTGGCCTTTCTTCATACGATTTTAGATCAAATGGGGAAAAAAGAGTATGCTCAGTGGGTGACGCTGCTTGGGTTTATCTACATTTTGTTTATGGTGGCAACCATTGTGGATGATTTGTTTAAGAAGATTAAAGCCGTATTTCTATTTCAAGGATAGGGGAGGGCTTACAAATCGAAATCATACAAATTGTTGGACTTGGTTTAATCGCTACTTTCTTAGCATTAATCGTCAAAGAACAAAAGCCAACCTTCGCCTTTATGCTTGTTGTGTTTACAGGGTGTGTGATTTTTCTTTATTTAATTGATCAGATCTATGCCATTATCTCGATGATTGAAAGAATTGCGGCAAGTGCCGGCGTCAATATGAAGTATGTTGAAACCATTTTAAAGATTATTGGCATTGCTTATATTGCGGAATTCGGCGCCCAGCTTACGAAGGATGCTGGACAAGGCGCCATTGCATCGAAAATAGAGCTTGGCGGTAAAATCCTCATCTTGGTCATGGCAGTCCCGATTTTAACAGTCATCATTGAGACCATCTTAGGCATGATTCCGTCTATGACTTAATTGAAAAGAGGTGATGACAATGAAACGAGTGACAGCTGTTATGGGACTTATGCTTTTCTTTTGGCTGATCGCTCCGCATGCAGGTGCAGAAGAAAATGTGCCTTTATCAAGTGAAGAACCAGTAGCAGAAGAAGTAGCGAATGGACAGGCTGATGCATTAGAGCTTCATTCCATTAGTGACTTTTGGGAAACCATATTGGACGAGTATGGCGGCTTTCTGCCAGAAAGCCAAAAAGGTACAGTGAAGGAAATGATTGATGGCGATAAAGAACTGTCTCCACAAACGTGGCTGAAAGCATTTGTTCATTATCTTTTTCATGAGGTCATTGCAAACGGAAAGCTCCTTGGAACACTGATTTTACTCACCATCTTTTGTTCGCTGTTGCAGCTTTTACAAAATGCTTTTGAGCAAAGCACCGTCAGTAAAGTCGCATATGCTCTCGTTTATATGGTGCTCATCATTATTGCACTCAACAGCTTTCATGTAGCGATTTCCTATGCAACAGAAGCCATTCAAACGATGACCAGTTTTATTCTTGCCCTTATTCCTCTTTTATTAGCACTCATTGCTTCATCAGGCGGGCTTGTCTCGGCCGGTTTCTTTCATCCCGTTATTTTATTTTTGATGAACACGAGCGGCGTTTTTATTCAGTATGTCGTCCTTCCGCTTATCTTTTTATCAGCGATATTGAGCATTGTCAGTACGCTGACCGAACAATACAAGGTCACTCAGCTTGCCCAGCTGTTAAGAAATGTAGCAATTGGCGGACTAGCCGTTTTTTTAACCGTTTTTCTCGGCGTCATTTCCGTGCAAGGTGCATCTGCTGCCATTACTGATGGCATCGCTCTTCGTACAGCCAAATTTATCACCGGAAATTTCATCCCTGTGCTTGGCAGAATGTTTACAGATGCGACGGATACAGTCATCAGCGCCTCTGTTTTGCTCAAAAATACGGTCGGCCTTGTAGGAGTCGCCATTTTGATTTCCATTGCAGCATTTCCGGCGATTAAGGTTCTGTCGCTTGCCCTTATATATAAACTTGCTGCTGCCATTCTTCAGCCTCTAGGGGGCGGACCGATCATTAGCTGTCTTGATGTCATTTCAAAAAGTGTTCTTTATATATTTGCCGCACTTGCTGTTGTGTCGCTCATGTTCTTTTTAAGCATTACCGTCATCATTACTGCTGGTAATCTGACCATGATGATGAAGTAAGGAGGGGGCACCTTTTGAGTTTTCTGACAGAATGGATCACAAGTATTATCCTATTTATCTTATTTGCGATTGTGATTGATCTTTTGCTTCCCAATTCAAGCATGCAAAAGTATGCCAAAATGGTCGTCAGCTTATTGTTGATCGTCGTCATGCTTAATCCCATTTTTGCCTTATTTCGGGCGGATCCTGACCAGATTTTCTCAGAATTAATGAAAGGAAAGGAAGAAGCACAGTCAGAAGAAATAAAAAATCAGATGAATTTAGAAAAAAAAGAAATACAAGCCTCTCAGCGTGCATATATTTTAAAGCAAATGGCTGTCCAACTAGAAAAAAGCGCAAAGGAGCCACTGGAGAAGGAGAGCTATGAAATGAAACACGTAGAAGTGTTGGCAGATGAGGAGCACCTTGATCAGAACATGGAGGCAGATCAATTTCGCATCAAAGCAGTCCTTTCCCCGCTCGCAGGTGATGCTGTAGAAACGGTGGCAAAGGTGGACATTGATCTCTCCAGACAAAAGGAGGAAAGCGCTGGATCGTCATCAAAAGAGATCGAGAGGATGAAAAAGACGCTTGCTGACATATGGAATACGAGTCCTGAACACATTGCGCTGAACATCGAGGGAGGTGACGCAGCAGGTCATGAATAACAAGGACTGGAAACAAAAGCTGAAATCATTGTTCCAACCACCTGAAAAAGGTGAAGGGAAACCGAAATTAACAAAACACCATTACTTGCTGCTTGTATTCATTATCGGCGTGTCTTTCATGTTAGTCAGTCAGCTCCTGTCACCGCCATCAAACAAACAACAGGCTGCTGTTCCTGCTTCTAAAAAAACATCCTCCGAAGAACAGGAGGTATTCAAACCGGCATCCTCGGGTAAACCAAAGGACTCGATTGAGGACGTTGAGCAAGAATACGAAAATCAGCTGAAAGAAATTTTAGAGACGATCATTGGTGTTGAGGATGTATCCATTGTAGTGAATGTAGACGCGACTTCTTTAAAAGTGTTTGAAAAAAACAAATCAAATAAAAGCACAACGACCGAGGAAACAGATAAAGAAGGCGGCGTGCGAAGTGTCACGGATCAAACAAAGGAAGAAGAGATCGTCATCATTAAAAATGGCAATGAAGAAACACCTGTTGTTGTCCAAACGAAAAAACCAGAAATTCGAGGTGTCCTCGTTGTTGCTCAAGGAGTAGACAACGTTCAAATAAAGAAAACCATCATTGAAGCTGTTACACGAGTGCTTGATGTACCGAGCCATAGAGTGGCTGTTGCCCCTAAAAAAATCAAGGAGGATTCGGAATGATGTTAAAAAAACAAACGGTTTGGCTATTAACGATGCTAAGTTTAGTTGTCGTATTGAGTGTGTACTATATCATGTCGCCACAAGGTGAGAATGCAGTGACAGTAGAAGATATGAAATCAAAAGGAACTGAAGAGAAAAAGACCGAAACAGAAAAAGGGACTGACAAAGGAACAGAAAAAGGCTCAGGTGACAAGTCCACTGACAAAGAAACAAACGGCAAACAAGAGGATGTTGAAACAAGTGGTGAAGAAGGAAAGGCTGTTTCAGAGCAGACAGACGATGAACTTTTTACAACATACAGACTAGAGCTTGAAGATAAACGCAGCAAGCAGCGCGAAGAATTCAACGAAATCGTGTCAAGTGATGATGCAACAGCACAAGAAAAAAGTGAAGCCTATGATCAAATGACAGCTCTCAGTGAGGCAGAAGGAACAGAGCGTCAGCTTGAGACATTGATTAAAACGAAAGGATACAAAGATGCTCTAGTGAGTGCTGAAGGAGATAAAGTGAGCATCACGGTTCGTTCAGATAAAAAATCAAAGTCCCAAGCGGCAGATATTATTGATATGGTTACAAAAGAAATCAGAGGGCTTGATAACGTAGCTGTCACGTTTGAGCCATCCAACCAATAAAAAAATGAACAAACGTCCTTTGCCGAAAAGGGCGTTTTTTGATGCGGTTTGACGCCCTCTTCAAGGTACTCACGCGAGGTGTCTGATCACAATAGTAGTTGAATTCAACGAAATCCTCCTGTAAGATGGTTATAGTATGTACTTTTAGTACTAGCCTATAAAAAAAGATAAATCCATACATAGGGGTGCAAATCCATGTTAAAAATCGAAGAAATTCATGAACTGATTAAATTAATTGACGAATCTACAATTGATGAATTTACGTACGAAAACGAAGGTGCAAAAATCAAACTGAAGAAAAATAAAGAAGTCGTTCAGCAAGTTGCGGCACAAGCACCAGTGGCTCCTGTCCAAGCAGCTCCAGCTCAACAAGCTCCTAAAGCACAAGCTCCAGCTCAGACCGAAGCCCCTGCACAAGAGGCAACTGCGTCTGAAAATCTGCATAAAATCACATCCCCAATGGTTGGCACATTTTATGCTTCTTCTTCACCAGAAGCAGATCCATACGTGACAACAGGTTCTAAGGTGAAGGAAAACTCAGTTGTCTGTATCGTGGAAGCGATGAAACTGTTTAATGAAATCGAAGCAGAAGTAAAAGGCGAAATCGTCGAAGTATTAGCTGAAAACGGTCAGCTCGTAGAATTCGGACAACCCCTCTTTCTAGTGAAAGCAGAGTAAGGAGTACGATCATGATTAAAAAGCTATTAATTGCAAACAGAGGAGAAATCGCAGTTAGAATCATTCGCGCTTGCAAAGAGCTAGGAATTGAAACAGTTGCGGTATTTTCTGAAGCGGATCGCGATGCGCTGCATGTTCAAATGGCTGATGAAGCATATTGCATCGGACCGACTGCTTCAAAAGATAGTTATTTAAATGTCACAAACATTGTCAGTGTAGCAAAACTAACAGGTACAGATGCCATCCATCCAGGATACGGCTTCCTTGCTGAAAATGCAGACTTCGCAGAGCTTTGCGAGGAATGTAATGTCATCTTTGTTGGACCAACGGCGTCAGCGATTTCCAAAATGGGAACGAAAGATGTCGCAAGAGAAACAATGAAGCAGGCAGGAGTTCCGATTGTCCCTGGTTCTCAAGGAATTGTAAAAGATCTTGATGATGCCGTTTCAACAGCAGCAAGTATTGGGTATCCTGTTATTATTAAAGCAACTGCAGGCGGCGGTGGTAAAGGGATCCGCGTAGCTCGTACTGAAGAAGAGCTCATTAACGGTGTCAAAATCACGCAGCAGGAAGCAGCACAAAACTTTGGTAACCCAGGCGTCTATTTGGAGAAATTCATTGAAGACTTTAGACACGTGGAAATCCAAGTGCTTGCAGACAAGTATGGGAATACGATTCACTTAGGAGAGCGTGATTGCTCAATCCAAAGAAGAATGCAAAAGCTTCTTGAAGAAACACCATCACCAGCACTGAATGCAGACATCCGTGAGCAAATGGGTGAAGCAGCTGTGAAAGCAGCAGAAGCTGTTGAATACACAGGCGCTGGAACGGTTGAGTTCATTTATGATTATAATGAAGAGAAGTTCTACTTCATGGAAATGAATACTCGCATTCAAGTAGAGCATCCTGTTACGGAAATGGTCACAGGTGTTGACTTGATCAAAGAACAAATCATGGTTGCATCAGGTGAGAAGCTTTCTCTTACCCAGGAGGATGTCGTATATGCAGGCTGGGCAATTGAATGCCGTATTAACGCAGAGAACCCAGAGAAAAACTTCATGCCGTCAGCTGGTGAAATTAAAATGTATCTTCCGCCAGGCGGTCTAGGTGTACGTGTTGATTCTGCGGCTTATCCGGGCTATGTGATTCCACCATATTACGATAGCATGATTGCAAAAGTGATCACGTATGGTAAGACGAGAGAAGAAGCGATTGCGAAAATGAAACGTGCGCTTCAAGAATTCGTCATTGAAGGAGTCTACACAACAATTCCATTCCATCTCAGATTGCTCGAGCATGAAACATTTGTGAGTGGTAATTTTAATACGAAGTTTTTAGAAACGTATCAAATCATGAAATAATAACAGCTTTCGGAGGTGAATGATCGTGTCAGAAAACAATTTGCTTGAGATGAACCTTGATGAAGATCAATTGGGAAAAGTGCAAATTGCGCCAGAAGTGATTGAAGTCATTGCTGGGATCGCCGCTTCAGAGGTCGAAGGAATTGCCGAAATGCGCGGCAATTTCGCTGCTGATGTAGCAGAACGCTTTGGTAAGAAAAATCACCGTAAAGGTGTAAAAGTAGATGTCTCTGATGAAGGCATCACAATTGATGTATATTGTGTGGTTGAATTTGGCCTATCCATTCCAAAGGTATCCACTGCTGTTCAAGAAAATATCCGACAAACCCTTTTGAACATGACTGCCTTAACGATTAATGAAATCAACATTCATGTCGTTGGCATTCAATTTGATACAAAAGCACCTGAGGCTGAAGTAGATCAAGAAGTGTAAAAAGGGTTCAAGTGAAACCAAGGAGGCATCGCCTCTTTGGTTTTTTAAAGCCCATTTTTGGGTAAGTTCCGAATATTGATTACGTCACGTGTTGATTTATTCGTTTTTCGCCACAGCCCGCATGGATCTTGGTGCGACCACGGTCAAAATATGTTATGATCTCTGTATGGCTTAACGACAAGCGGATAAAGTGGTTAAAGGAGTAAATAATGAAAAGAAGAACTGCAAGAGAAAAGGCGCTACAAACATTATTTCAAATTGATGTCAGCAATATTGATCCGAAAGAGGCCATTACACATGCGCTGGATGAACAAGAATCAGATCCTTTTTTCGAGGAACTGGTTTTCGGTGTGCTTGAACAAAAGGACAAGCTCGATGACATGATCTCGCAGCACCTTGTGAATTGGAAACTCGATCGTATTGCGAACGTAGACAGAGCCATTTTAAGGCTGTCTGTGTACGAAATGGTGTATCAAGATGACATCCCGGCTAGTGTTTCAATGAATGAAGCCATTGAACTGGCCAAATTATTCGGTGATGATAAAGCACCGAAATTTGTAAATGGTGTACTTTCAAACATTAAAAACGACCTAAAGCAGCAATAGGAGGATTCGACATGACAGCAACAATCATCGATGGGAAAGAAACAGCAAAAGAAAAGCGTGAACAATTAGCAAAAGAAGTAGAAGAGCTAAAACAAAAAGGAGTCACACCTGGTCTTGCCGTTATTCTAATCGGTGATGATCCGGCGTCACTTTCTTACGTACGCGGGAAGAAAAAAGCGGCAGAAGCAATGGGCATGCATTTTCAACTTGATCATTTAGATGCTTCTTTAACAGAAGAGGAATTGCTTCAGCTGATTGATCAGTACAATGCGAACGATCAATTCCACGGGATTCTTGTTCAACTTCCACTGCCGAAACACATTTCTGAAAAAGCCGTCATTGAACGTATTTCACCAGAGAAAGATGTAGATGGTTTTCATCCGTTAAATATCGGGAAAATGCTACTAGGGGAAGATACATTTCTTCCTTGTACACCTGCAGGTATTGTTGAACTGCTAAACAAAACAGGTGTCAATCTTTCTGGAAAAGAAGTGGTTGTTGTAGGACGAAGCAATATTGTCGGCAAACCAGTTGGACAATTACTGTTAAACGAACATGCAACCGTCACATACTGTCATTCAAGAACGGCCAATATTTCAGAACATACGTTAAAAGCGGACATTTTAGTTGTTGCCGTCGGTCGAGCAAACTTTATTAAAGCTGACCAAATTAAAGAAGGCGCTATTGTCATCGATGTAGGAGTCAATCGTTTAGATACTGGGAAGCTTGTAGGGGATGTTGATTTTGAAGAGGCGAAAGAAAAAGCTTCTTATATCACACCAGTCCCTGGCGGAGTCGGTCCAATGACGATTACGATGCTTGCACATAATACGGTTAAATCAGCAAAACGTACATTAGCATAAGCTTTATCCATTCATCCACCTGCATGCTGCCGGTGGATGAATGTGCGTTTTTGAAGAGGAGGAATACGTCATGAGTGAAAAAGCCTTTGTGACGGTCACAGCCCTTACAAAATACATAAAAAGAAAATTTGATGTGGACCCTCACTTAGAAGATATTTGGATCAAAGGTGAGTTATCCAATGTGAAGATTCATTCAAGAGGTCATGTTTACTTCACCTTGAAAGATGAAAACGCCCGCATGCAAGCTGTCATGTTCCAGCGCTCCGCTTCCAAGCTGCCTTTTTCACCAAAGAGCGGGATGAAAGTGTTTGTACGCGGCGGGATTCAAGTATATGAACCAAGCGGCAACTATCAATTATATGCCAAAGAAATGCAGCCTGATGGTGTTGGTGCTCTTCATCTTGCTTATGAAGAGCTGAAGAAAAAGCTAGCAAGTGAAGGCTTATTTGATGCGCGCTATAAAAAACCAATTCCTGAATATCCAGAAGTCGTTGGTGTGATTACATCCCCAACAGGAGCGGCTGTTCGAGATGTCATTACAACCATCAACCGGCGCTATCAGCAGGCCAAGATCATTGTGCTTCCGGCGTTAGTCCAAGGTGAAAATGCCACCCGTTCAATCGTTGAGCGGATCAAAGAAGCAAATGAAAAACAGATCTGCGATGTCTTGATTGTCGGAAGAGGAGGAGGTTCGATTGAAGAACTTTGGGCCTTTAATGAAGAAGCAGTCGCAAGAGCGATCTTCGCATCAGACATTCCAGTCATTTCTGCAGTTGGGCACGAAACGGACTTTACGATCAGTGATTTTACTGCAGACATGAGAGCACCCACACCAACAGGAGCAGCCGAGCTAGCTGTTCCAAGCACGGCCGATTTAATTGAACGAATCAAATCGATCGACATTCGGTTAACAAGGGCCGTAAAGAATCGAACTTCACAAGCGAAAGACCGTCTTGTGGCGCTTCAATCCTCTTATGCCTTCCGTTTTCCAAAGCGATTACAAGAGCAAAAAGAGCAGCAATTCGATATGGTATTTGATCGTTTTCAAAAACAGCTGACGAGACAAATTGAACAAAAACGCAGTCAGCTTGACCGCCAGACATACAGACTTAAACCGCTTCATCCAAAAGAGCAGCTGCTTCAGGCGAAAAAACGTCACGCCAATGAAACAGATCAACTCATCCGCAGTATGAATGTGCAAATGAAAACAATTCATTCGCAGTTCCAATCTGTTCTTGGTAAACTAAATGCATTAAATCCGCTTCAAGTGATGGAAAGAGGCTACAGTTTAGCCTATAAAGAAGATGCACTGATTAAAAGTGTGAACCAAGTAGATACGAAGGATCAGCTAACCATTACAATGAAGGATGGACGTCTTATTTGTGAGGTTATTGAGAAGGAGGGACAATCATCATGACAGAATCAAATAAACAAAAAGAAGAACAAATGACTTTTGAAGAGGCCATGAAAGGTCTTGAAGAGATTGTTGGGAAGCTGGAAGAGGGAGATGTACCGCTTGAGCAAGCCATCCATTATTTCCAAGAAGGCATGGCACTTTCAAAGCTTTGTCATGAAAAATTACAGCATGTTGAAAAGCAAATGGATTTCATTTTAAAAGAGGACGGTGAGCTGGCTCCTTTTTCAGTAAAGGAGGCAGATGCTGGTGACAAGTAATTTAAATGATTTTTTGACAACACGAAAACAGGCAATCGAAGATTATTTATTTACATATGTTCAGGAATTGCATATTCCAGAAGACTTGAAATCCTCTATGCTTTATTCTTTAAAAGCAGGCGGAAAGAGGCTTCGTCCTGTTCTCGTCCTGGCTCTTTTAAATGCCTATGGAAAAAGTGAAAAAGATGGTATACCTGTTGGCTGCGCAGTGGAAATGATTCATACATATTCATTGATTCATGACGACCTTCCATGCATGGATGACGACGATCTTCGCAGAGGAAAGCCGACCAACCATAAAGTATATGGAGAAGCAACAGCGGTTCTTGCAGGCGATGCGCTTTTAACCGAAAGCTTCCGCCTGATTACATCGCAACTATCTGACAATATATCCGCTGATCAAAAGCTCAGAATTATAGATGAACTTGTGAAATCAGCAGGTGCGCTTGGAATGGTTGGCGGTCAATTTGATGATATGGAAGCAGAGCAAAAACAACAAATACCTCTTGCTGAATTAGAATCCATTCACGCCCGGAAAACAGGAAAGCTTCTGACCTTCAGCGTGGCAGCAGGTGCGATGCTGGCAGGTGCACCTGATGACGATATCGAAAACTTGAGAGAATTCAGCTATCATATTGGCATTGCTTTTCAAATCCGTGATGATATTTTAGATCTCGAAGGAAGCGAAGAAAAGATAGGAAAACGGGTCGGCTCCGATACAGCAAATGAAAAGTCAACATATCCTTCTTTATTAACGCTTTCAGGCGCAAAAGAAAAACTAAATGAACACATCACACGTGCAAAAGAAATTGTCTCAAATCTTACGTTAGAGCAGCAATTGTTGCATGATTTATGTGATCTGATTGCCTCAAGAGATCATTAAAAACAGCCTAGATTTGAGGGTCCTCGAGCAATTGTGGTAAACTGTAAACAGTTTATTATGATGAGACAACTCTTATTCCTTCATGGGTTTTCATAGGAATAAGGCATTATATATGTATGTAGAAATTTTGTTGAAAGCGAGTTGATCCTGATTGGATCTTTTATCTATAAAAAATCCAACGTTTCTAAAAGGAATGTCAAATGCAGAATTAGAGGAGCTTAGTGCTGACATTCGCATGTTTTTAATTGAGTCATTAGCTAACTCTGGCGGGCACATCGGTCCGAACCTAGGTGTCGTTGAACTCACTGTTGCACTTCACAAAGTATTTGACAGCCCGAAAGACAAATTCCTTTGGGATGTTGGACATCAGTCTTACGTTCACAAGCTGTTAACTGGGAGAGGTGCGGAGTTTGATACACTCCGTCAATATAAAGGACTTTGCGGTTTTCCTAAACGAAATGAAAGTGAACATGATGTATGGGAGACGGGTCACAGTTCAACCTCATTATCTGGCGCGATGGGTATGGCGGCAGCGCGGGATATCAAAGGAACAGATGAATATATTCTTCCGGTTATCGGAGATGGTGCGTTAACCGGCGGTATGGCGTTAGAAGCGCTGAATCATATCGGTGATGAAAAGAAAGACATGATTGTCATATTAAACGACAATGAAATGAGTATTGCACCAAACGTCGGTGCCATTCACACAATGCTTGGCAGACTGCGTACAGCTGGTAAATATCAATGGGTAAAGGACGAGCTCGAATACTTATTCAAGCGCATTCCAGCCGTAGGCGGGAAGCTAGCTGCAACAGCAGAGCGTATTAAAGACAGCCTGAAATATTTACTTGTGTCTGGCATGTTCTTTGAGGAAATGGGCTTCACCTACTTAGGTCCTGTAGATGGACATTCCTATGAAGATCTTTTTGAAAATCTTGAATATGCAAAGAAAACGAAAGGTCCTGTTCTCCTGCATGTCATCACGAAAAAAGGAAAAGGCTATAAGCCGGCAGAATCTGATAAAATCGGAACTTGGCACGGCACAGGTCCATACAAAATCGATACAGGTGATTTTGTGAAACCGACAGCAGCGGCTCCGTCATGGAGTGGTCTAGTCAGTGAAACCGTCAGAAAGCTGGCGCGGGAAGATGAACGAATTGTTGCCATTACGCCTGCGATGCCTGTTGGCTCAAAACTTGAAGGGTTTGCAAAGGAATTTCCAGAGCGAATGTTTGATGTAGGGATTGCAGAGCAGCACGCAGCCACAATGGCGGCTGGGCTTGCAACGCAGGATATGAAGCCATTCTTAGCAATTTACTCAACTTTCCTTCAAAGAGCCTATGATCAAGTGCTGCATGACATTTGTCGTCAGAACCTCAATGTGTTTATCGGAATTGACCGTGCGGGCCTTGTCGGTGCAGATGGAGAAACGCATCAAGGTGTGTTTGATATTGCTTTCATGCGCCATATGCCGAATATGGTTCTGATGATGCCAAAGGATGAAAATGAAGGACAGCATATGGTCAATACAGCCATTCAATATGATGGCGGTCCTATTGCGATGCGATTCCCGCGCGGAAATGGACTCGGCGTCAAAATGGATGAACAGCTGAAAACCATTCCGATTGGCTCATGGGAAGTTCTTCGTCCAGGGAAGGATGCCGTGATTTTAACATTCGGTACGACCATTAAAATGGCGCTGCAAGCAGCAGAGGAACTGCAAAAAGAAGGGAAATCAATTCGTGTCGTCAATGCTCGTTTCATTAAGCCCCTTGATGAACAGATGCTAAATGAAATACTGTCTGAAGACATTCCGATTTTAACGATTGAAGAAGCTGTTCTCCAAGGTGGATTTGGAAGCAGCGTATTAGAATATATACACGACAAGAAAGCGTCACATATAAAGGTAGAACGTATGGGCATTCCAGATGAATTTATTGAGCATGGAAGTGTCGATGCCCTGCTTGAAGAAATTGGTCTGACGAAAGCGCAGGTTGCTGAAACTTTACGTACCCTGCTTCCCGCAGCACCAAGAAAAGGAATTGGATCATGACATCAAAGAAAGAACGACTTGACGTTTTATTAGTCGAACAAGGACTAATGGAAACGAGAGAGAAAGCAAAGCGTGCCATCATGGCAGGGATTGTTTACTCAAATGAGAACCGTTTAGATAAACCAGGAGAGAAAATCGCTCGTGATACACCGCTCACTGTGAAGGGGAATCCCTTGAAATATGTGAGCCGCGGCGGGTTAAAACTTGAAAAAGCGCTAAAAGAATTTGACTTAACAGTTGAAGGGAAATTGCTGATCGATATCGGCTCATCAACAGGCGGATTCACAGATTGTGCACTCCAAAATGGAGCGGTCAAATCATACGCTGTTGATGTTGGCTACAATCAGCTTGCGTGGAAATTAAGGCAGGATGACCGAGTGATCGTGATGGAACGCACCAATTTTCGCCATTCCGTCCCAGCTGATTTTACTGAAGGATTGCCAGAGGTTGCGTCGATTGATGTATCTTTTATTTCACTCAAACTTATTCTTCCGGCTTTAAAGCATATTCTTGTCCCAGGCGGTGACTGTATCGCGCTCGTCAAGCCCCAATTTGAAGCAGGCAGAGAGCTTGTCGGAAAAAAAGGCATCGTGCGTGATCCATCTGTCCACCTCGGTGTGCTAGAAGAAATGAATCAATTTGCTGCAAAAGAAGGCTATGACGTAAAGGATGTTTCTTTTTCACCAATCACTGGTGGAGATGGGAATATTGAATTCCTGCTTCATTTGGTGCTTCATCCTGATCAAGAGGAGAATGCGGCACTTCCGGCTTCTGAACTTGAGAAAGTGGTCAAGGAAGCCCATTCCGTATTGAAAGAAAAGAAAAACAGTCCTGAGCCCGCTGACACATGAGATCATTCAAACAAAAGGAATAATAGCTCGCTATTATTCCTTTTTACATGGACAAAAGACGAGAATCGACAGTTTCTCACGTAATGCTTGTTTTTTGAAGTGTGCATCATATAACATAGAACGTAAAGAAAAATGAGAATCAAACGCCTAGGGGGGTCAAAATGAATAAAGGTCAGAGGCATATTAAGATTAGAGAAATC
Organism: Bacillus sp. MC1252; assembly: GCF_056838025.1. Taxonomy (NCBI): domain Bacteria; kingdom Bacillati; phylum Bacillota; class Bacilli; order Caryophanales; family Bacillaceae; genus Bacillus; species Bacillus sp. MC1252. The sequence continues at coordinate 2,158,734 of NZ_CM166369.1, read as the reverse complement.
ATAGCAAGCCAAGAGATAGAAACACAAGATGAATTAGTCGATATATTGAAATCCGATGGTCATAACATCACACAGGCGACTGTATCAAGAGATATTAAAGAGTTACATTTAGTGAAAGTACCGACAAACAATGGAACGTATAAATACAGCCTTCCTGCGGATCAGCGGTTTAACCCGCTGTCAAAACTGAAGCGTTCACTAATGGATGCATTTATTAAGATGGATGCTGCCAGCCATTTAATCGTCCTGAAAACAATGCCAGGTAATGCTCAGGCCATCGGTGCTTTAATGGATAATTTAGATTGGGAAGAAATTATGGGAACCATTTGCGGAGATGATACCATTTTGATTATTTGCCGCACACCAGATGATACGGATACAGTTTCGACCAAAATTTTAGAGCTTCTATAAAGAGATCAGGTTTACAAAAAGAGGTGTCAAATGAGTGTTAGCAGAACTAACCATTAAAAACTTTGCAATCATTGAAGAGTTAACGGTTTCATTTGAAAAAGGACTCACGGTTCTAACAGGGGAAACAGGTGCCGGAAAATCTATCTTGATTGACGCTGTCTCACTTCTTGTCGGGGGAAGAGGATCATCTGAATTTGTTCGTTACGGTGAAAAAAAAGCAGAGCTGGAAGGGCTTTTTCTTGTGCCGGCAGATCATCCTGTATTTGACCTATGCGAAGAGCAAGGAATTGATGCATCGGATGAAATGATGATTCTTCGCCGTGATATGAATCAAAGCGGGAAAAGCATCTGCCGCATTAATGGCAAGCTTGTCACGATCTCTCTTCTGAGAGAAGTAGGACGGCTTTTGCTCGATATACATGGACAGCACGATAATCAGCTGTTGATGGAGGATGAAAACCATTTGCATTTGCTTGATCAATTTGGGGCAGAAGAAATTGTACCTGCTTTATCACAATACCATGAAGCGTATGATCAATATACCAAGACCGCTCAAAAGCTAAAACAGCTGTCAGAAAATGAGCAGGAAATGGTGCACCGTTTAGACTTACTGCAATTTCAGTTGGAAGAAATTGAAGCGGCTCAATTAGAACCGGGAGAAGATGAGAAGCTTCAGGAAGAACGTCATCAAATCAGCAACTACGAAAAAATCTATTCCTCACTTCAAAACGCATATAACGCCCTACGCAATGAGCAAGGAGGGCTTGATTGGGTTGGGATGGCTTCAAGCGAGCTAGAGCAGGTTTCTGAGATCAATGATGATCTAAAAAAGCTTTCTGAGCAAGTTTCGAACTCCTATTACTTATTAGAGGATTCTACCTTCCAAATGCGCAGCATGCTGGATCAGTTAGAATTCGACCCGGCGCGTCTTGACTTTATTGAGTCTAGGCTGAATGAAATGAAGCAGTTAAAGCGAAAGTATGGCGCAACGGTTGGAGAAATCTTAGAGTATGCGGCTAAGATTGAAGAAGAAATAGATCAAATCCAAAATCGAGACAGCCACCTGCAAACGCTCAAAAACAAACTGGATGCAATGAGCCGCGATGCACTGCTGGAAGCACTCAACGTGTCAGAGCTTCGTAAAAAATGGGCCAAAAAGCTAGCGAAGCAAATCCAAGCAGAGTTAAAGGATTTGTATATGGAGAAATCATCCTTTGATACGGCTTTTGCCATTCGCTATGCGCCCTTTGGCAGCACGGACTGCCCCCTTTTAGACGGAAAACCTGTCCAGCTCGGAAAAAACGGAATAGACCAAGCACAATTTGTCATTTCTACAAATCCAGGCGAACCGATGAAATCTTTATCAAAAGTAGCCTCCGGTGGAGAAATTTCACGTGTCATGCTGGCAGTGAAGAGTATTTTCTCAGCCAAACAAGAAGTCACATCCATTATTTTCGATGAGGTTGATACAGGCGTCAGCGGCAGGGTCGCACAGGCCATTGCCGAAAAAATTTATAAAGTAGCGGCAGGATCACAAGTGCTCTGCATCACACATCTGCCCCAAGTAGCTGCAATGGCTGATACCCATCTTTTCATTTCTAAACGCTCTAAAGCCGGCAGAACACTAACGAATGTCAAATCATTAAGTCATGAAGAAAAAGTGAGTGAAATTGGCCGGATGATTGCAGGTGTGGAAGTCACTGAGCTGACAAAACAGCATGCAAAAGAATTATTGCACCAAGCAAATGATGTCAAAACGACAGGGTAGCTGAATGACCAGCTGCCTTTTTTATGTTGTCTAAAATTCGCTGTATATACGCATGAAATCGTCTTTTTCTTTTATCAATTTATCCAATCATTTTCTACATGTGCCAGTTATAAATCCTCGCGAAGAAGGCAAAAGTATAGATGTAGCCAAAACATTAGTGTTCTGGTGTGGGTAAGGAGCGAGGAGAGTGAAAAATGAATGCCCGAAAAGATGAGAAAAGCCATTGGTGTGATTCTCCTTGTTTCTTTAATAAGTACAGGGTTTATGAGCATAGTGAAGGAATATATCAGCATTCCAACAAAAGTTGCTGTATTTGAAAAAGAAAAGCACTCAATTGAGACATCGATTGAAGCCTCAGCCAATACTTCTTCACCAGCCTTTAGTCTTTCAGAGAAAAAGAATCAGCTTGAAGTAACCGGACAAAAGGCGGGGAAAGCCGAAATTGTTTATGATTTTAAAGGATTTCCTATTAAGAAAACAAAAGTCGATGTTCTCCCTGAATTAAAAGTCATTCCTGGAGGACAATCCATTGGCGTCAAGCTCCACTCTGTCGGAGTTCTCGTTGTAGGTTTTCATCAAATCACAACAGCAGACGGCAAAAAATCGCCGGGTGAAGCCGCAGGCATTCAATCAGGGGATATGATCATTCAAATAAATGGTCAAAAGATGGAGAAAATGAATGACCTCACCCCATTTATTCAGAAAGCTGGGAAAACGGGTGAAACACTTCAATTACTCATAAAAAGAGATCATAAAACCTTTCAAACAACATTAACACCCGCAAAAGATGCAAGTGAAGGCACCTATCGAATTGGTCTTTACATTCGTGATTCCGCAGCAGGAATCGGAACGATGACCTTCTTTGAACCATCTTCTAAAAAATATGGTGCCCTTGGGCATGTGATTTCTGACATGGATACAAAAAAACCAATCGTTGTCGACAATGGTGAAATTGTCAGATCAACCGTCACATCGATTGAAAAAGGCACAGGAGGCAATCCTGGAGAAAAACTGGCGAGGTTTTCTTCCGAGCGAAAAACGATAGGTGATATCTCGCGCAATAGTCCATTCGGTATATTTGGTACATTAACCGAAAAGCTCGAAAATCATGTAGCGGACAAACCACTTCCAGTCGCTTTATCAAATGAAGTAAAAGAAGGTCCAGCAGAGATCTTAACCGTTGTGGACCATGATAAAGTGGAGAAGTTTGATATCAAAATCGTCAGCACAACACCGCAGAAATTCCCGGCCACAAAAGGGATGGTACTGAAGATAACAGATGAACGATTATTAAACAAAACGGGCGGAATTGTACAAGGAATGAGCGGAAGCCCCATCATCCAAAATGGCAAAGTCATTGGAGCTGTCACACACGTATTCGTCAATGACCCGACAAGCGGATACGGCGTACACATTGAATGGATGCTGTCAGAAGCAGGAATCGATCTTTATCAAAAAAACAAAAAAGCAAGCTGATCAAAAACTGCCGCGAATCTTCCGGCAGTTTTTTTCTACCCTTTCTTTCTCTCCCGTCATGTTATAAAATAAGGAAAAAGAGATTTTTCGACAAAATGGAAAATAGTATGTTGTCAAATTGCAATAATCGTCGATTCGTTAAGAAAAACGTAGAAAAAGCTAGATAATGCTCTATTATTCGGAAAATTAAAGTTTTTTAAAGGGGATAGCATGGTTTTGTCGAATTGAACACTCAGAAGAGAAATGCAAAAGACTAAAGGAATCGACATTGGGGAGGAAAGAACGTGGAGAAAATTAAAGTGTGTGTAGCTGATGATAATCGAGAGCTTGTTGGCCTTTTGACAGAGTATATTGAGGGACAGGAAGATATGGAAGTACTTGGCGTGGCCTATAATGGTCAGGAATGTCTGACATTATTTAAAGATAAAGAGCCCGACGTTCTCCTCTTAGATATTATCATGCCTCATTTAGACGGTCTTGCTGTACTGGAACGACTCCGTGAAAACTCTGATATGACCAAGCAGCCAAGTGTGATTATGCTAACGGCATTCGGACAAGAAGATGTAACGAAAAAAGCAGTCGATTTGGGTGCATCCTATTTCATTTTAAAGCCATTTGATATGGAAAACCTAGTAGGTCATATTCGTCAAGTCAGTGGAAACGGCACACAAGTTACCCATCGATCTTCATCTATCCAAAACAGTGTCCTTCGTAACAAACCTGAACCGAAACGTAAAAACTTAGATGCGAGCATTACGACGATTATTCATGAAATTGGCGTGCCAGCTCATATTAAAGGGTATTTATACTTAAGAGAAGCGATTTCTATGGTGTACAATGATATTGAGCTTCTAGGCAGCATTACAAAAGTATTGTATCCAGACATTGCGAAGAAATTTAACACGACAGCCAGCAGGGTGGAACGAGCAATTCGTCATGCCATTGAAGTCGCCTGGAGCAGAGGAAACATCGATTCCATTTCATCACTCTTTGGTTACACAGTCAGCATGTCAAAAGCCAAACCGACCAATTCAGAATTTATTGCCATGGTGGCTGATCGTCTGCGTTTAGAGCATAGAGCAAGCTAGTTCATTTCAGATGAAAAAACGTTTCTTCATTGAGGCGTTTTTTTATTTTTGAAAAAGATTGTAAAAAAATGGTTGTGTTGATAAAATCATCTTAATGTTTAAATTGGACAAACGGGCTGCTTTATTTTCAGAATAAAATGAAAAATAAAGCATGAAAGAAATCGAAAAGACATAAAGTAGTGGTAATCAGCTACGCCAAACAATCGATGTAGAAGAAGAAAACGCTCATTCGTAAGAAAAAGGATGAGAGGAAAAGGTCTTATGGAATTGGTAAATAAAGCAAATGAGATCGAAAGTTCTATTTCTATTGACCTGATTGATTGGCGTTTTAAAGTCACTGGCTTCTTAGAGATTGTGCCATTTGAACTGAATATTCCCATTGTCGAATTTAATAATTTTCACATTCTTTTACTATGCTATAATAATGAAAAGAAGAGGGTGAGGTTATGGGAAAGCTGAAAATCCACTCTGCTGAGGTAGCGAACGAAATTAGCAAGTGGACGAGGGTCATTTCTCAGAATGACCTAGAAAAATCTGCTGTCTATAAAGAGAAAATTCTGAATTTGCTAAAAAATACAGATGAAGACCGCGAAGTTCTCCTTTATTATCAGCTTGTTGACGGCAGACATGAAATGTTACTTGGAAATATTGAAAAAGCCAATCAAATTATGAAAACTGTCGGAACGCTGGATGAGAAAGCAGATGACATTATTAATTTTTATTTTTATTTTTACAAAGGCCAATACGCCGCGTATGTAAAGAAGTATGACGAAGCCATTAGTTTTTACAAAATTGCAGAACAGCGCCTAAAACGAGTGAATGAAGATCTGGAAGTGGGAACTTTTCACCATAAGGTCGCTTCTATCTATTACGAACTGAAACAAAATTTCATTTCCATTAATCATATTAAAAAAGCCATCGATACGTTCAAAGCGCATGAAGAATATACAGCTCAGGCGATTGACAGCTTAATTTTACATGCCAGCAATTGTATTGATTTGTTCCAATTTGATGAAGCAGAGGATAAATATCAAGAGGCACTTGAAAAAAGTAAGCGCATTAACAATGAAGTGCTGATTGGGAAATGCTATCACAATTTAGCGGTCCTTTATTATGCAAAGCCTGATTATGAAAAAAGCGCACAGTATGCAAAAAAAGGAATGGGCATTCAAATTCACCGCGACAATAGCCATTATTACATCCAATCTTTATATGTTCTGGCAAATGCCTTAGTTCATCTAGGAGATCAAGAGGCGAAAGAATATATCAAAGAGGGCATTCAGTATAGCTGCGATATCCAAAATAATGAATATATAGTAAAATTTGAAATTTTAGATTTAATGTGCGAAAATAGTGGAGCAGCAGACGTATTCTCTGAAAAATTAGACTACATAGAAAAAAATAGATTATATGTGGAGCTTGAGGATTTGTCTGAACAAATATCGAAATACTTCAAGGAACGAAATGACTATCAAAATGCCATTCGTTTTCTTGAAAAGAAATTCGATGCACAAATACTTCAAAAGAAAGTGGAGGTTATCTTATGAAAAAGTTGTTGTTAGGTGTAACAGTCGTTACAGCAGTCGCAGTTGTTTCTTCCCTTTTTGCTCTCGACGCAGAGATGACAGAGCAAGCCATCAGAGCGATTACGTGATCGAATTTATCTTTCAACCTCTTCGCACTTAAAAGAAGAGGTTTTTTTATGTGCCCAAACTGGAAAAAATGAAAAAGACCCGTCATAATGAAGGTAAGCATCATATTTAGAGGTGACATATGACGAAAATTTTCGCACACAGAGGCTATAAAGGAATCTATCCTGAAAACACAATGATCGCCTTTGAGCATGCACTCCATTCTGGAGCTGACGGTATTGAGCTTGATGTTCAGTTGACCAAAGACGGCAGACTGGCTGTCATTCACGATGAGAAGCTGAACCGAACGACGAATATGAAAGGTTTAGTGAAAGACCATACATATGAAGAGTTAAAAGCAGGAGATGCAAGTCATTCTTTCTATGAAGAAACAGGTGCTGTGTCCATTCCCCTTTTAGAGGAAGTATTGGAGCTAGTTACGCAGCAATCATCATTGATCATCAATATTGAGCTGAAAAACTCCATTTATCGATATCCAGGGATCGAAGAGAAAGTAAAAGAGCAAATCGAACACTTTCAAATTGAGGATCGTGTACTTGTCTCATCCTTTCATCACGGCAGTTTAGCTCTTTTCCACAAGCTGATGCCGCAAATTGAACTTGCGGTACTTACGATGGATGTGATTCATCAGCCCGAGATGTACTTAAAAACAATACCTGCAAGGGGATACCATCCAAATATGAAGGGGGCTGGGGTAACGAAAGAGGTCGTGTCGGCTCTCCATGCTGATAAGCAAGTGATCAGGCCGTTTACAGTAAACAGTGAGAAGCAGATGCGAAACATGTTCTCCTTAGGCGTCGATGGAATTTTTACTGACTTTCCTGACCGAGCGGTGAAATTAAGAGAAGAAATGAAATAAAGACCTGCTATCATCAGCGGGTCTTTTTTCGTGTTTATCTTTGCTTAAAGCGAGCAGTCACTTTATTACGTTTACGGTCTCTATATAAAATAAACCCAGCTACAACATAAAGACCTCCCCCTAAAAATAACAACCCTGCAATTCCTTGCAGCCATAAAAATGGAAATGGTGCAATGGTGATGCCAAAAACAGTGTCACGCAGCAGCTTAATCCCAAGTGCTGCAAAGGCGCCAGGTATTAAAATAATCACTAATGCAAGTATTCTCCCCATCAAATGTCCCCTTAATCGTCATTTACTTCCATTGTCTAATTCAAAAAATATTTTGTCAAGAAAGGAAAACGTGGTAATATAAGAGTTGTGCAATTTTTTGCAACGGAAAAATATGGTGTGCAAATTTTTTCATACAAAGGGGTAACGGGATGCAGAGAGTCTTGATTGTCGGTGCAGGACAGGGTGGATCAGCATTGCTTGAAACATTGCTGAAAACAAATATGATTCAAATCATCGCGATCGCTGACCTTGATCTTGGGGCACCGGGGATGGTAGAAGCGAAAAAGAATGGAATTGATACGACAACGGATTGGAAAGAATACATAAAAGATGACATTGATATCATCATTGAAACAACTGGCCGTTCTGCTGTGTTAAAGGAACTGATTGAAAAAAAACCAGAGCATACTGTCATTGTTCCAAGTTCGATGGCATACGTCATATCGGAATTAATGTCAGAAAAGCAGCAGCTTATTCAAATACTAAAGGAACAAACCTATAAACATGACCGCATTTTCAATGCAACGAATGATGGCATGATTTTTATTAATATGGATGAAGAAGTGGTCCTATTTAATCGATCGGCTGCCAAAATGGTGGGACGTTCACAAAAAGATGCGATTGGCCGTCACATTCGAGAAGTGATTCCAAATACAAAACTTCCCGACATTTTAAGGTCAAGAGAGCCAGAATTTAACCAAAAACAATTTTTGAATCAGCAAATTCAAATTGTTACTACGCGTCTGCCGATTATTGATGACGCAGGGAGAATGCTCGGCGCTTTATCCATCTTTAAAGATATTACAGATGCGGTTGAGCTTGCAGAGGAAGTCACGAACCTCAAAGAAGTGCGAACGATGCTTGAGGCCATCATTCAATCATCAGATGAAGCCATATCGGTTGTCGATGAGCAAGGAAAAGGGATCTTAATTAACCGTGCTTATACGAAAATGACCGGTTTAACGGACAAAGAGATTGTGGGTAAACCAGCAGGTGCAGATATTTCTGAAGGTGAAAGCATGCACTTGAAGGTTCTTGAAACAAGAAGACCTGTTCGAGGCGTCAGAATGAAAGTCGGACCAAACAAAAAAGATGTGATCGTCAACGTAGCGCCAGTCATCGTTGATGGCATCCTCAAGGGCAGTGTCGGGGTCATTCACGACGTATCAGAAATTCAATCACTCACAAATGAATTAAATAAAGCAAGGCAGCTTATCCGGACACTAGAGGCCAAGTACACGTTTGAAGACATTATTGGAGAAAGTGAGCAAATGCTTGTGGCACTTGAGCAGGCAAAGCTAGGTGCAAAAACACCGGCTACCATTTTACTCCGAGGAGAATCAGGTACTGGGAAAGAGCTGTTTGCGCACGCCATACACAATGAAAGTGACCGGAAATATAACCGCTTCGTACGGGTTAACTGTGCGGCCTTATCGGAGACCCTTTTAGAGTCAGAACTTTTTGGCTACGAGGAAGGAGCGTTTTCTGGTGCAAGGCGCGGCGGGAAAAAAGGGCTATTTGAAGAAGCGAATCACGGCAGCATCTTTTTAGACGAAATTGGTGAAATGTCCCCAAGTACTCAAGCGAAATTACTTCGCGTCATGCAGGAGAAAGAAATTGTGAGAGTAGGCGGAACAAAAGCCATACCGGTGGATGTGCGTGTGATCACGGCAACAAATGTCAATATTGAAAAAGCGATGGCGGAAGGGAAGTTCAGAGAGGATTTATATTATCGGATGAACAGATACCCGATCTCCATCCCCCCGCTTAGGCAGCGTCTTGAAGATATTGACTCATTAAGCAAACGTCTCATCCAGAAGATCAATTTAGACTATGGACGGAATGTGAGTGGTTTAACAGAACATGCACTTAATAGACTTCGTTCATACAGCTGGCCAGGCAACGTGAGAGAGCTTGAAAATGTGCTTGGACGAGCTATGATCTTTTTGAACCCGCAAGAAGAATGGATTGATGAAGGGCATATTGCATTCATGGAATCGGAAAAGCATGAAGAAAAAGAGCAGGAACTTGCTGTCAGCCAATTTGAGGGTGAGACGCTTTCGGACGCCGTTGAAGCATTTGAAGCGCAGCTAATTAAACAAACCCTTGAAAAGCATCAATTCAATCGTACCAAAACAGCGAAAACGTTAGGGATCAGCATTCGAAACCTTTACTATAAAATGGATAAATATCAGCTTGCAAAAGATAGCATGCAATAACATGCATGTTACCTGCAAAAAAATGCACGCATTTATCGGGAAATGGTTCATTTACCTCGCGTTTCACGCTGGCACGGAACTTGCATAAAGAAAAGATGAACCGAGCACAAGGAAAGGTGGGCATGTATGAAGCTGGACGATCTGATTATCAAAGCCTCGCAGCTGCAGAATAAAACAGCGGCTGTGGCTCATGCAGAAGACGAAGAAGTGCTTCATGCCATCAATATGGCAATTGAACGAAAGGTCGCTCGCTTCCTGCTGGTTGGGAACAAACGCAACCTGAAGGAGCGAGTCAAACAGCATGAAATCAATGAAGACTGGATAGATATTATTCATTCTGATTCACCCGAAGAATCTGCCAAAATCGCTGTACAGGCAGTAAGTGAGAAGCATGCAGATATTTTGATGAAGGGGAATGTCCCGACAGCAATTCTTTTAAAAGCGGTACTGAATAAAGAATACGGACTTCGAACAGCGAGTGTCCTATCACATGTCGCGGCCTTCGAAGTGCCAGGCTTTGACCGTTTTATCTATGTAACAGATTCTGCGATGAACATCGCGCCAGATTTAAATATGCTGAAAGAAATTACGATCAATTCTGTTCAAGTAGCACATGCTGTCGGAAACGACATGCCAAAGGTTGCGGTGTTATCTGCGGTAGAGGTAGTCAACCCAGCAATGGATTCGACGCTGACTGCTGCAAGTCTTGCCCAAATGAATCGAAGAGGTCAAATTTCTGGCTGCCTCATTGATGGGCCGCTTGCTTTAGATAATGCCATTTCTCAAACGGCGGCTTCTCATAAAAATATTACGAGTGATGTAGCTGGTCATGCAGATATTTTGCTTGTGCCAACAATTGAAGCAGGCAACATCCTTTATAAATCTCTCATCTACTTTGCGCATGCAAAGGTTGGGGCTGTAGTGGCAGGAGCGAAGGCGCCGATCGCTTTAACAAGCCGGTCTGATTCAGCCGAAAGTAAGCTCTATTCAATTGCACTTGCTATCTGTACATCAAATTAAGCGGAAGTATTAGGAGGAATAGACAATGGAACTTTTTAAATATATGGAACGATACGATTATGAACAGCTTGTATTTTGTCAGGATGAGCAGTCGGGCTTAAAGGCCATTATTGCGATTCATGATACAACACTTGGGCCGGCACTAGGCGGAACGAGAATGTGGACGTATGAAAACGAAGAAGCAGCCATCGAAGATGCTTTGCGTCTAGCAAGAGGGATGACTTATAAAAATGCGGCAGCAGGGCTTAATCTTGGCGGCGGGAAAACAGTCATCATCGGTGATCCGAGAAAAGACAAGAATGAAGAAATGTTCCGTGCGTTTGGACGTTACATTCAAGGGCTGAATGGCCGCTATATCACAGCTGAAGATGTCGGAACAACTGTTGAAGATATGGATCTTATCCATGAAGAAACAGACTTTGTTACAGGCATCTCTCCTGCGTTTGGTTCTTCCGGGAACCCATCTCCTGTCACAGCTTATGGTGTATATAAAGGGATGAAAGCAGCTGCTAAAGCTGCTTTCGGGACGGATTCATTAGAAGGAAAAACGATTGCCGTCCAAGGTGTTGGAAATGTGGCCTACAATCTGTGTAAACATCTACATGAAGAAGGCGCACAGCTGATTGTGACAGATATCAACAAAGACTCTGTTCAGCGAGCGGTAGAAGACTTCGGTGCAAAAGCTGTAGACCCTGACGATATTTATGATCAAGCATGTGATATTTATGCGCCGTGTGCACTAGGTGCAACCATTAACGATATGACGATTCCTAAACTAAAGGCAAAAGTCATTGCAGGTGCAGCGAATAATCAGCTAAGAGAAACTCATCACGGGGATCTTATTCATGAAATGGGCATTGTGTATGCACCTGATTATGTCATCAATGCAGGTGGTGTGATTAACGTTGCTGATGAGCTTTACGGTTATAATGCTGATCGTGCAATGAAAAAAGTCGAAGGCATTTACCAAAATATTGAGCGTGTCATTGAAATTTCAAACCGTGATGCCATTCCAACCTATAAAGCGGCAGACCGATTGGCTGAAGAGCGAATTGAAAGAATGCGCAAATCAAGAAGTCAATTCTTGCAAAATGGTCAACATATTTTAAGTCGTCGCTAATTTGAAGAATGAGTTGAAACGGAGGTTTTGTTTTTGCAAACAAAAGAATGGCGTATTCTCACGATTAATCCTGGCTCTACTTCAACAAAAATCGGTGTGTTTCATAATGAACGGTCCATCTTTGAAACGACACTAAGACATACAGATGAGGAATTAAAGCAGTTTCCTCATATCATTGATCAATTTTCATTTCGTAAGGAAACAATTCTGAAAACCCTGCATGAACAGGGGATGAACATCTCAAAGTTTGATGCAGTTTGTGCACGCGGCGGTCTTCTTCGCCCAATTGAAGGAGGCACATATGAAGTAAATGAGCAAATGGTCGAGGACCTAAAAGCAGGGTATGCCGGACAGCATGCGTCCAACCTAGGCGGTATCATTGCACGAGAAATTGCACTCGGCCTGAATATCCCAGCTTTTATTGTCGATCCAGTTGTAGTGGATGAACTAAAGCCAATTGCTCGTATTTCAGGGCTGCCAACGATTGAGAGAAAAAGCATTTTTCATGCCTTGAATCAAAAGGCGGTCGCAAGAAAAACAGCCGCTTCGTTTGGAAAGCGTTACGAAGATTTGAACATGATCATTACGCATATGGGCGGCGGTATCACAATTGGTGTACATGAAAAAGGAAAGGTCATTGATGTCAATAACGGGCTTCATGGCGAAGGCCCTTTTAGCCCAGAGCGGGCAGGTACGCTTCCAACCGGTGACCTCGTCAACCTTTGCTTTTCTGGTGAATACTCGCAAGAGGAAATGCTCAAGCGCATTATTGGTGAAGGTGGTCTTGCGGGCTATCTCGGCACGACAGATGCTGTCAAAGTAGAGCGCATCATTGAAGCAGGAGATGAACGTGCAGCGCTTATTTATGAAGCGATGTGCTATCAAATCGCAAAGGAAATTGGTGCAGCTAGTGCGGTTTTGAAAGGAGCAGTTGACGTCATTGTGTTAACAGGCGGCCTTGCGTACAGCAAACAAATTACGTCAAGTATTAGAGGGTACATTGACTGGATTTCAGATGTCGTTGTCTATCCAGGTGAAAACGAATTGCAATCCTTAGCAGAAGGTGCACTTCGTATTTTAAAAGAAGAAGAATCACCGAAAGAATACCCAAATGATCAAAGGACAAAGAAAGGAGTGACAAGTCATGGCAACTGAATATGACCTCGTCATTCTTGGTGGAGGCACAGGCGGCTATGTAGCGGCCATCCGTGCCTCGCAGCTTGGATTGAAAACAGCAGTCGTAGAAAAATCACAGCTTGGAGGAACATGTCTTCATAAAGGCTGTATTCCGTCTAAAGCGCTGCTCAGAAGTGCAGAAGTTTATCAAACGGTTAAACGTGCGGCCGATTTCGGCGTGGAGGCAAGTGGTATCGCCTTACAATTTGCAAATGTGCAGAAAAGAAAAGCAGAGATTGTAGAAAAGCTAGCAGGCGGCGTTAAACACTTAATGAAGCAAGGAAAAATTGATGTATACGAAGGGCTTGGTCGTATACTTGGCCCATCTATCTTTTCGCCAATGCCAGGAACCATCTCTGTAGAAATGGCGAATGGGGATGAAAATGAAATGCTGATTCCAAAGCAGGTCATCATTGCGACAGGTTCAAGACCGCGCGTGCTGCCTGGGCTTGAAGCAGACGGAACGCACATCCTGACATCAGATGATGCACTTGAACTGCAAGAGCTGCCTCAGTCGATACTGATTGTCGGCGGCGGGGTGATCGGGATCGAGTGGGCATCCATGCTGAATGATTTTGGGGTGAAAGTCACTGTAATCGAGTATGCAGATCGCATTTTGCCAACAGAAGATCAAGACATTTCTAAAGAAATGGAAAAGCTTTTATCTAAAAAAGGTATCACCTTTGTCACAAATGCGAAGGTACTGCCAGATACAATAGAAAAGCAAGAGAATTTCGTCAAGATTCAAGCGGAAAAGGACGGAGACATTCAGTTGTTTGAAGCGGAAAAACTCCTTCTTTCAGTCGGTCGAGTACCAAATATTGAAGGTATAGGGCTCGAAAATACGGAGATCCAAACAGAAAAGCATGGCATTGTCGTGAATGAACATTATCAAACGAAGGAATCACATATTTACGCGATAGGAGATGTCATTGGCGGGCTTCAGCTGGCACATGTGGCTTCACACGAAGGCATGATTGCCGTGGAACATATGGCCGGAAAAGAACCGAAGCCGCTCGATGAAACGCTCGTGTCTAAATGTGTTTACTCTCACCCAGAAACCGCTAGTGTTGGACTCACTGAACAATCGGCAAAAGACCAAGGGTATGAAGTGAAGATTGGGAAATTCCCTTTCATGGCGATTGGAAAAGCTCTTGTGTTTGGGGAGTCTGATGGATTTGTCAAAATCATTGCCGATCAAAAAACAGATGATATCTTAGGGATTCATATGATTGGTCCTCATGTAACAGATATGATATCTGAAGCTGGATTAGCCAAAGTACTTGATGCAACGCCGTGGGAAGTGGGGCAAACAATTCACCCGCATCCAACCTTGTCAGAGGCGATTGGCGAGGCAGCACTTGCTGTTGACGGTAAGGCGATCCATTTTTAATCAAGGAGGGAAACATGATGAGTAACATGCGTCATCAGGAATTAGGATTATCAGATGAACAAGCAATTGACATATATAAAACAATGCTGCTAGCAAGAAAAATCGATGAACGGATGTGGCTGTTAAACCGTTCTGGGAAAATTCCATTCGTGATTTCTTGTCAAGGGCAGGAAGCGCAGCAAGTCGGAGCAGCCTTTGCGCTCAATAGAGAAGAAGATTATGTATTACCTTACTATCGCGATATGGGGATTGTCCTGGCATTTGGGATGACAGCGAAAGATTTAATGATGTCTGGTTTCGCAAAAAAAGACGATCCAAACTCAGGCGGAAGACAGATGCCGGGTCATTTTGGACAAAAATCAAACCGAATTGTGACCGGATCTTCACCTGTCACAACTCAGGTTCCTCATGCGGTGGGGATCGCACTTGCTGGACGTTTAGAGAAGAAAAACTTTGTCAGCTTTGTCACGTTCGGTGAAGGCTCTTCAAACCAAGGTGATTTTCACGAAGGAGCCAACTTTGCTGCTGTGCATAAACTGCCTGTTATTTTCATGTGTGAAAACAATAAGTACGCAATTTCCGTTCCATACGACAAACAAGTGGCATGTGAACGCATTTCAGATCGTGCGATTGGATACGGAATGCCTGGCATCACCGTAGACGGAAATGATCCGCTTGAAGTATATGCAGCTGTCAAAGAAGCGAGAGATCGTGCGGCGAGAGGCGAAGGGCCAACATTGATTGAAGCTATTTCTTACCGTTTAACTGCGCATTCAAGTGATGACGATGATTCAAGCTATCGAGAAAAAGAAGAAGTGCTCGAAGCGAGAAAGAAAGATCCGCTCATCCAATATGAAACGTATTTAATCGAAGGTAACGTCATGACTTCTGAAATGAAAGAAGAGATGACAAAAGAAATCATGCAAATCGTAAACGAAGCCACTGATGAAGCGGAAAACGCAGCTTATGCTGAAGCAGAAAGCGCACTTCGTTACGTGTATGCGGAGTAAGGGGGAAGAAAAATGCCTGTTATGTCATATATAGACGCCATTACACTGGCGATGAAAGAAGAAATGCAGCGAGACCCGAAAGTGTTTGTGCTCGGAGAGGATGTCGGGAAAAAAGGCGGCGTATTTAAAGCGACAGCGGGTCTTTACGAGCAATTTGGAGAAGCGCGCGTGATGGATACACCACTTGCAGAATCAGCCATTGCTGGTGTAGGTATTGGGGCAGCGATGTATGGAATGCGCCCGATTGCAGAGATGCAATTTGCGGATTTCATTATGCCTGCTATCAACCAAATCATTTCTGAGGCTGCAAAAATTAGATACCGCTCAAATAATGATTGGAGCTGTCCAATGGTCATCCGTGCACCTTATGGCGGCGGTGTTCATGGGGCGCTTTATCATTCACAATCGGTCGAAGCGATTTTTGCCAATCAGCCGGGCTTAAAGATTGTGATGCCTTCTACACCTTATGATGTAAAAGGTCTTTTAAAGGCCGCAGTGCGTGATCCAGATCCTGTATTGTTCTTTGAACACAAACGTGCATACCGTCTCATTAAAGGAGAAGTGCCTGAAGAAGATTATACACTTCCTATTGGAAAAGCAGATGTGAAACGTGAAGGCGATGATATCACGGTCATTACATATGGCCTATGTGTTCATTTTGCGCTGCAAGCAGCAGACCGCCTTGCAAAAGACGGAATTTCCGCTCATATTCTCGATTTGCGAACAGTATACCCGCTTGATCAGGAAGCGATTATTGAAGCGGCATCAAAAACGGGCAAAGTTCTTCTTTTAACGGAAGATACAAAAGAGGGAAGCATTATGAGTGAGGTTGCGGCGATCATTTCGGAGCATTGCTTGTTTGATTTAGATGCACCTATTAAACGTCTAGCAGGACCTGATATCCCGCCAATGCCATATGCCCCGACAATGGAGAAATTCTTCATGGTCAATCCGGATAAGGTAGAAGCTGAAATGAGAGAGCTAGCAGCGTTTTAAGAAAGAGGAGGGTTCCAAGTGGCAATTGAACAAATGAAAATGCCTCAGCTAGGTGAAAGTGTAACAGAAGGAACCATTAGCAAATGGCTCGTTTCACCTGGCGATCAAGTGAATAAATACGATCCTATTGCGGAAGTGATGACGGATAAAGTGAACGCAGAGGTCCCGTCATCCTTTACAGGAACGATTACAAAGCTATCGGCTGAGGAAGGAGAAACACTTCAAGTAGGAGAAGTGTTTTGTGAAATTGAAGTAGAAGGCAGCACGCAGCAGAGTGCAAAAGAAGAAGCGGCACCTGAGCAAAGCGAAGCGCCTGAAGCGGATCAAACAAAAGCGGATCAAAGTCAAAAGAAGCGTTACTCTCCAGCAGTCCTTCGTTTAGCAGATGAGCATGGAATTGATTTAGCGGCTGTTCAAGGAACAGGAGCAGGCGGCCGAATCACAAGAAAAGATTTGCTTCAGCTCATCGAGGGTGGAGGCGTAAAAGAAAAGGCAGCACCTGTCAGTGCAGGAGTGGTCCAAACGGAGCCTCCGCAGCCGTCAAAAGCAAAAGATGCTCCTTCCATCTCTTCAATGCCTGGTGATGTCGAGCTGCCCGTCACGCCGATCCGGCAGGCGATTGCAGCAAATATGCTGAGAAGCAAACATGAAATTCCGCATGCATGGACGATGATGGAAGTTGATGTGACAAACCTTGTGACAAGAAGAAATCAGCTAAAGGATCAATTTAAAGCAAAAGAAGGCTTTAATTTGACGTTCTTTGCATTCTTTGTCAAAGCAGTGGCTCAGGGCTTAAAGGAATTCCCTGAAATGAACAGCATGTGGGCTGGAGATAAAATTGTTCAAAAGAAAGCGATCAATGTTTCGATTGCTGTCGCTACAGATGACGCTCTTTTTGTTCCAGTGATTAAGGATGCTGATGAAAAGACCATTAAGGGCATCGCCAAAGAAATTCATGAGCTTGCTTCCAAGGTAAGAAAAGGAACGCTGAAGCAAAGTGACATGGAAGGTGGCACCTTCACCGTAAACAATACGGGATCATTTGGTTCCATACAATCAATGGGAATCATTAATTACCCGCAAGCGGCCATTTTGCAAGTAGAATCGATCGTGAAGCGTCCAATGATTGTGAGTGGAATGATTGCGGCAAGAGACATGGTGAACCTTTGTCTCTCATTAGATCACAGAGTACTTGATGGTCTTGTGTGCGGCAGATTCCTTCAAAGAATTAAACAAATCCTTGAAGGCATCGACGAGCAGACATCAGTCTATTAAAACCCATTCTAATTTCCCCCTCCCGATCATGAGAGGGGGATTTCCACATCAATGAGAAAGGAGCGATGATATGTCCGGACTAGATTTTTTTGCTTTTTTAACGATTGGCCTCATGTTTATTACAGCGATTGCGTTCACTTTTCTTCGGTATATTTCCAAATCACGGAATCATCCTGAAAGATTACTACTCATCATATCCATTGTTTCGATCATTCAAATTGCGTACTGCTTGCTACTTGTAGGTGGATTTAAAGGAGCAGCAAATAGCTTTTTAGGGTTTTCACTTCTTTTAGGCACACTGCTTGGGTATGCACTTGAATATTTATACAGACGCTACATTAAAAAAACGCCCGAATCTAAATGATCTCGGGCGCTTTCTTTATTCTGCTGGAACAATAAAGGTCAAATGCTGCTTTAATACTTCGAGGGAAGTGGGGGCTGTCATGTATACTTCACCATCTGTATCTGCATCCATTTCCTGTTTTGTATGGATATGAACGCGGGACGCTTGTATGAGAGACAGGTCGCCTGTAAAATCCTCTAGCTCTTCTCGGTTCATTGAAAATATCTCTTTTAAAGCAGAGAAACTAGTACTTCTGCAAATTAAAATTTCGGCTTTTCCATCATCAAATGCTGCATTTGGCAAATCAATTTTATTTGTACCGATAAATTGTCCGTTCATCACAAGCACGATCACAGCTTCCTCTTCCCAGTTTTCCTCTTCGGTTTCAATGCGTACGTGAAAAGGGTCTGTTTGCTGAAGGGTTCGAAGAGCGCTTGTGAAGTAGCTGATTTTGCCGAGTACGGCTTTTTCCTTGTCATTAATATTATTAGAGGTATCTGCAATAAGCCCGATTCCCCAAAAGTTTAAAAGGTATCGATCTTCTGCTTTGATTAAGTCGACCTTTTTTCGGGCGCCGTCTACAATCATTTGAGCAGCTTTTGGCATTTGTTGAGGTATGCCTAGCGTTCTAGAAAAATCATTGCATGTCCCGCCAGGCAATATCGCTACAGCAGGTCTTTTTGCTAAACCGCCGATTCCGTTTATACATTCATGGACGGTTCCATCCCCTCCTAATATAATCAGCAATTCAACCGTTTCATCTATCCTGCGGCAGAAATGATACGCATCATTTGGTTGTTTTGTCGGTTTAAGGATGAGTTCATCAATATGTAGAGAAAGAAGGGGCACTGTTTGACCTAGCGTTTTTTCCATGTTTTTTTGTCCAGCATTTCCATTATAAATAAGCATCGCTTTTTTGAATTGTGCCATCACGCAGTTCTCCCTTTCATTTCTTTATCATCACTTTTCCCCAACTTCACAGCTCATAAACGATGTTTGGAAAAAGTGAATGGGGAGAGACAACACATTTGCCCGCCGGCGTTTTCCTTGATATGATGTAGTTAAAATGGTTTGGTACGTAGAAGGAGTGGACGGAAATGAATATTGATTTTAATTTATTTATGAATGATATTGTGAAACAAGCGAGAGAAGAGATCAAGCAGGCAGGGTACACGGAACTGACAACAGCTGAAGAAGTAGACGAAGCACTAACGAAAAAAGGCACGGCACTTGTGATGGTGAATTCAGTATGCGGCTGTGCTGGCGGTATTGCAAGGCCAGCTGCTGGCTATTCTGTTCATTACGATAAGCGTCCAGATCAATTGCTCACAGTGTTTGCTGGACAGGACAAAGAGGCAACGGCAAGAGCACGTGAATACTTTGAAGGCTTCCCGCCGTCTTCACCATCATTTGCACTACTAAAGGATGGTAAGATCATCAAAATGGTAGAGCGTCATGAAATTGAGGGACACGAACCAATGGAAGTTGTGTCAAAACTTCAAGCCGCTTTCGATGAGCATTGCGAAGAAATATAAAATGTACCTTTTGAATGAATAAATATGAAGCAGGTCGGTCTTTTGATCGGTCTGTTTTTTTGTTTTATAAGACAATTGAATCAAAACAATTTTAGCAAAATACTATTGCATCTTAAAAAGAAAGTGTTTAAAATACATTATAGTGAATAAATATTCAAATCTACACATGAGTTTAAATACTGGGAGGCATCATCATATGAAAAAGTGGTTATTATTACTTATGACAGCTGGTCTTGCAGCTGCCCTAGCAGCATGCGGAACTTCTTCTAATAATTCAAACGCATCAGGAGACGACAAAACACTCATCATGGCGACATCAGCAGATTATCCGCCATTTGAATCAAAAGATGGCGATAAAGTTGTCGGTTTCGATGTAGATCTTGCAACAGCACTAGCGAAAAAGAACGGCTACAAGCTAGAAATTCAAGATATGGACTTTGCAAGCCTTGTATCAGCACTTAAAACAAACAAAGCTGATATTGTCCTTGCAGGAATGACACCTACAGAAAAACGTAAAAAACAAGTTGATTTCTCTGATGTCTATTACAATGCTGAAAACTTGGTTGTATCAAAGAAATCTAGCGGAATGAAAGCAGAGAAAGATTTAAAAGACAAAACAGTCGGCGTTCAATTAGGTTCTATTCAACAGGATGAAGCAAACGGTTTGCAAAAGAAATATAACTTAACAGTGGAAGATCGTAATAAAATCTCTGATATCATTCAGGAGATCAAAGCAGGCCGCTTTGATGCAGCGATTATTGAAGATAAAGTAGCTGCTGGTTACTTAAAAAAGGAAAAAGAATTTCAAGCATTTGGATTGAATAGCTCAAACGAAGGGTCAGCCATTGCATTCAAAAAAAATAGTGACTTAACAGCGAAATTCAATAAATCTTTAAAAGAAATGAAGGATAATGGCGAACTTGATCAATTGATTAAAAAATGGTTTGCTGATGAAAAATAATGCAGGAAAAGGATCAGCGTCATTCATGAAAATCAAGTAGTAAGCGCTGAAAAGTTCAACATGTGTTGAACTTTTTCCTGTTTATTCTTTGATTTCGTATGAAGGCAAAAAAAGGAGAATATCATGATGGATTTTAAAGATGTAATACCTCAAATGCCCTTTATTTTAGAAGGTCTTAAGGTCACGCTTTCTATTGTAGTGGTGTCACTTTTTCTTGGTTTTATCTTAGGAATTTTATTAACACTCTGCAAAATTAGTGTATTTAAGCCGCTCATTTGGCTTGCAGATTTTTATACGTCAATCTTCCGAGGCACACCGCTTGTGCTTCAGCTTCTGATTATCTATTTTGGTCTGCCTCAGCTACTTGGCTTTCAAATCGATCAATACTGGGCTGCTGTAGCGGCATTTTCACTCAACTCGGCGGCATACGTATCTGAAATTATTCGAGCTGGTATTAATGCCATTGATAAAGGTCAAAAAGAAGCGGCCGTTGCTTTAGGCATCCCTTATGCTAAAATGATGAAGGACTTATTGCTTCCGCAAGCATTCAAAAATATTTCACCTGCACTTGTGAACGAAACGATTACACTGACAAAAGAATCAGCGATTGTCACAGTCATTGGACTGGGCGATGTCATGAGACGAGCCTACCAAGCAGGTGCCGTCACGTATAATTATCTTGAACCGCTTATTTTTGCGGGTCTCATCTATTATGTCATCGTGCTTGTTCTCACCTTTGTCGGCAAATCGGTGGAAAGGAAGTTAAAATCAAATGATTAAAATAGAGAAGCTCACAAAATCTTTTGGCAAAAATGAAGTACTAAAAGGAATCGACACCACCATTAAAGAAGGGGAAGTAGTCGCGGTCATTGGTCCATCTGGTTCAGGAAAATCGACGTTCCTTCGCTGCATCAACTTACTTGAAAAGCCGACTTCCGGTGTCATTACGATTAAGGATACGGAGATTACAAATCCAAAAACAAATGCACTAAAAGTACGTGAGAACATTGGAATGGTGTTTCAGCATTTCCACCTGTTCCCGCATAAAACCGTGCTGGAAAATATTACGTATGCACCAATGAACGTGAAGAATCAATCGAAGGAAGACAGTATCAAACAAGCCGAGGATCTGTTAAAAAAGGTAGGGCTTTTAGAGAAAAAAGATGATTTCCCGAACCGCTTGTCCGGTGGTCAAAAGCAGCGTGTGGCCATTGCACGTGCGCTTGCGATGACACCAGACATTATGCTGTTTGACGAACCAACTTCTGCACTTGATCCTGAAATGGTGAAGGAAGTATTAGAGGTCATGAAAGAGCTGGCTCAATCAGGAATGACGCTCATGATCGTCACACATGAAATGGGCTTTGCAAAAGAAGTGGCTGACCGCGTCATCTTTATGGATGACGGGAAAATTGTGGAGGATGCGAACCCTGTGCAATTTTTTGAATCACCGTCTTCACAGCGTGCGCAAGACTTTCTGCAAAAAATATTATAAAGAAAAAAGAGAAGGAGACTTAACATCTTCTTCTTTTTTTGATTATAATGGGGAAAGTAAAAAAAGTTCATCATTTCACAAAAGTGAATGGAAACAAGACAGAAAAGAGTGAATCACATCATGTTTAAAATCGGCTACCGAACGCTGAAAACAGCATTAGGAACAGCTATAGCCATTTATATTGCACAAATGCTTGGCTTGGAAAATTATTCAGCTGCCGGGATTATTACGATCCTTTGCATTCAAGTGACGAAAAAAAGGTCACTGATAGCATCAGGCGCCCGGTTTGCCGCATGCAGTCTCGCCATCTTATTTTCTTATTTATTTTTCGATCTGATTGGTTATCATCCTTTCGTTATTGGTCTAATGCTGCTCGTCTTTATTCCGACAACCGTTTTGCTCAGAATGAAAGAAGGGATTGTCACAAGCTCTGTGATCATTCTTCATTTGTACATGTCCGGCGGGATTACCCTTCAGCTCATCTGGAATGAGCTGCTGCTGATCACAATTGGTGTTGGGGTAGCCCTCATTATGAACCTGTATATGCCAAGTGTCGATAAAAAGCTCAAACGATACAGTGAACAAATTGAAGCCAATTTTGCGAAAATCTTTGAAGAAATCGAGCAATACTTAATGACAGGGAAACAAGACTGGACAGGGAAAGAAATA
Organism: Bacillus sp. MC1252; assembly: GCF_056838025.1. Classification (NCBI taxonomy): domain Bacteria; kingdom Bacillati; phylum Bacillota; class Bacilli; order Caryophanales; family Bacillaceae; genus Bacillus; species Bacillus sp. MC1252. The sequence goes on along the minus strand of NZ_CM166369.1, from coordinate 2,135,997 downwards.
CCAGAGACACACCAATTGATCAAAGAAGCGAAAGCTCTCGCATATCGTGATGTTGAAAACCATGTGCTAAGGCATGAAAATCTGTATTATCATTATTTCAACATGAGACAAAAGCAATTTGAAATCATTGAGCGCGTACTTCCGAAAATTACGTCTATTTCCATCACAACGGAGCATGGGCAAATTATTGCAGAATACGTCAGAGACTTGCGCGAACATATTCACCCAGGTAACACGGCGCATAAGTTTTTAAGACGCTTGGTTGATATGAAAGAAGAGTTCGATGCCCTCCCGCTTCCGCAAACACGAGAAGAATTTGAGGCAAGAGCCGCACTCTTTCATTTCCTCGGGGAAATGGAACAATATTTAGTGCTGAAAAGCTATTTTAAAGGCATGAAAGAATAGAGACGCATGAGTTCCTCCTTCATTGGTCAATCTAATGAAAAAAGGAGGAGCCTATGCGTCTTTTATTTTATATCGTGCTGACCATGTCCCTTTCGCCTATTTGGCCGCTTGGACAGAACCCGCTTCCCGGAGACCCATTTGTCATTATTAATAAACAAACGAATGAACTTGCCTTTATTGATCAAGGAAAAATCCAAAACGTATATCCTGCCTCTACAGGGAAAACAGTTGAGTTAACGCCAGAAGGTGAATTTACCATTATGATTAAAGCGAAAGATCCTTATTACAGAAGAAAGAATATTGAAGGCGGTGCGAAGAATAACCCTCTTGGCCGAAGGTGGATTGGATTTGATGCACGAGGGACAGATGGAAGAACCTATGGGATTCATGGAACAAGCGACGAAACATCGATAGGGAAATTTATCACGGCAGGCTGTGTGAGACTTCATAATCAAGATGTAGAACGACTGTTTGACCAGCTTCCAATTGGAACAAAGGTGTGGATTACAAAATCAAGCGATTCATTTGAAAAGCTAGCCAAAGACAAACAGGCCATTCGTTGATCGAACGAATCACCTGCTTGTCTGCTTTTATCAAAACCTTATAAAAAGGTTGCCGCTCCTGCTAATAGTGAAGAAATTAACAGCAAGCTAATCATGAGCAATACCATAAATTTCATGAATTTCTGAGACATATCGCACCCCTATTACGGAAGATTTTTGCGACGAGCGCACCTTTCTTTATTCTAGCTCGTTTTTTCGTACGCGACAAGTGATCAACAAAGGAAGTGAACAAATGAACCAAATCGATCATATCGCCATTGCTGTCTTTTCTATTAAAGAAACAAGTCAAACGCTTCATCAGCTGTTTAACTGGCAATTTTCAGACATACAAGAAATTCCTGAACAAGAGATTAAGGCGTCCTTCGCTTCACTTGGTGACCTGCACATTGAATTGATTGAACCGATGGCAGATCATAGCAAATTACATACCTTCTTAACAAAAAGAGGAGAGGGTCTTCATCATATCGCATTAAAGTCAGATGACATTCAGGCTGATCTTAGCCATCTTGATCACTTAGACGTGCAGCTTTTTCAAAAAACAGCACAAATGGGTGCCAGCGGAAAGCGTATCGCGTTTATTTCACCAAAAGAAACATCCGGTGTGTTAGTTGAATTGTGTGAGCCCTTGAAAGGAGAGAAATATGGCGATGAATGAATCGTTCAATGACTTGTCCGAATGGCGAGAGAAGGCTTTAAAGGGCGGTGGTGAAAAACGATTAGCGGCCCACCGAAACAAAGGAAAGCTGACTGTTCGTCAGCGGCTGCATGACCTTCTTGACCAGCACAGCTTGATGGAAATTCAGCCATTTGCAAAAGGTCACAGGTCAGAGCATGTAGGTGACGGCGTCGTCATTGGAACGGGACTCATTCATGGAAGGCCCGTATGTGTTTATGCACAAGATGCGACCGTATATGGGGGCTCGTTAGGCGAAATGCATGCCAAAAAAATTGCCTCTTTAATGGATCTGGCGGCTAAAAATCAAATGCCTATCATCGGTCTAAAAGACTCAGGTGGTGCGAGAATTCAAGAGGGTGTGGTATCATTAGAAGGATACGGTCAGATTTTTAAACGAAACGTGTTGTACTCTGGTCAAATCCCGCAAATATCCGTTATTTTAGGCGCATGTGCTGGAGGTGCAGTTTATTCTCCTGCATTGACTGATTTTGTCTTCATGACGGAGCAAACAGCCCATATGTTTTTAACTGGTCCGAAAGTCTTAGAAAAGGCAACAGGAGAAACGGTCTGTCCTGACCGGCTTGGCGGTGCAAGTGTTCAGCATCAGACAAGCGGGAATGTGCACTATACTGGGAAAGATGAGAGAGACGTGTTAAAAGCGGTTCGAACTCTTTTAACGTACATACCAACGAAACAACAGGCTGTCATTCATAGAGAGGCACGAAAGTATGATGCCATCGATCCAGGCGACATCTTGCCAAAGGATCCATCACGCACCTATGATGTCAAACAAGTGGTGACAGCGATAACGGATCACGGCTCATTCTTTGAAACGCAGCCTTGTTTCTCGAAAAATATCGTCACAGGTTTTGCCAGATTACAAGGGTCTTCGATTGGTCTTGTCGCCAATCAGCCAAAGGTGCTGGCAGGAAGCCTTGATCTTGATGCTGCTGATAAAGCGGCCAGGTTTATTCGGTTTTGCGATGCGTTCCATATTCCCATCTTAACTCTTGTGGACGTTCCTGGGTTTTTACCAGGGGAGAAAGCCGAGCATGCGGGAATTATCCGGCACGGCGCGAAGCTTTTATATGCGTACGCAGAGGCGACAGTTCCAAAAATCACCGTGATTTTAAGAAAGGCGTTTGGCGGTGCATATGTCGCTATGAATAGTAAGGGCTTAGGCGCTGACTTTGTTTATGCATGGCCAGAGGCAGAAATTGATGTCATGGGAAAAACGTTCGCAGACGAAATTGTTCATCCTGCTTCGCGGGAGTTTGACAAAGAACCGAGTGTATTGAAAGCGGCTCAGTCAGGACTGGTAGACGATATTTTAACGCCAGCTGAAACGAGAGAGCGATTGATTCGCTCATTTGACCTGCTTCGCAGTAAAGAAGAAGATAGACCGTTAAAAAAGCATGGCAACATGCCGCTATAAGAGGAGGAGCACCATCATGATCAATGAGAAACGCTTACTAGACGAATTTTTAGAACTTGTTCAGGTTGATTCGGAAACAAAACACGAAGAAAAAATTGTTGAAGTATTAAAAGAAAAATTCACGCAGCTTGGTCTTAAAGTGGTTGAAGACGATTCAAAAGCGACAACTGGCCACGGTGCAGGTAACCTGATCTGCACACTGGAAGGAAATCAACAGGCGGATACGATCTATTTCACTTCTCATATGGACACTGTTGTTCCAGGGAATGGCGTAAAACCAGTCATTGAAGACGGATATGTGAAAACAGATGGAACAACCATTCTTGGTGCTGACGATAAAACAGGACTTGCTGCTATGTTTGAAGCCATCCGCGTGCTGAAAGAGAAGAATTTGCCTCATGGAACGATTGAATTTGTCATCACGGCAGGTGAAGAATCAGGACTTGTTGGAGCAAAAGCGTTAGATCCAAAACGAATGACAGCGAAATATGGCTATGCTCTTGATTCAGATGGAAAGGTCGGTACGATTATCGTGGCTGCGCCAACACAGGCAAAAGTACGCGCAACCATTTATGGAAAAACAGCTCACGCAGGTGTAGCACCTGAAAAAGGCGTGTCTGCGATTACGATTGCATCAAAAGCGATTGCCAGCATGCCGCTTGGCCGCATTGATGAAGAAACAACGGCGAATATCGGCCGTTTTGAAGGCGGAACGCAAACGAATATTGTCTGCGATCAAGTCGATATTCTTGCTGAGGCACGCTCTTTAGAACCTGCAAAAATGGAAACACAAGTAGCAAAGATGAAAGAAGCCTTTGAAAAAACCGCTAAAGAAATGGGCGGAAGTGCCGATGTACAAATTGACATCATGTATCCAGGCTTCAAATTCTCTCACGGCGATCAAGTCGTAGAAGTGGCGAAAAAAGCGGCTGCGAAAATTGGCCGTCCTTCAGAACTACAGACAAGCGGTGGAGGCAGTGATGCAAACGTCATTGCCGGGAACGGCGTCCCAACCGTCAACCTAGCTGTTGGATATGAAGATATTCATACGAAAAATGAGAAAATGCCGATTGAAGAATTAGTCAAAACAGCTGAAATGGTTCTCGCCATTATCGAAGAAACGACAAATCCATCGTAAAGGCAGGAGACTCTGTGAGCACGCAAAAGATCATTATTTTCCAGGTGGGACAAGAGGATTTTGGCATCAGTGTAGAGCATATTCGGTCGATTGAGAAGGTCCCTTATTTACAAGAAGTATCGAACCTTCCAAAAGAGATTAAAGGACTCATGTCATTAAGAGGAGAGGTTATTCCAGTCAGCGACACAGGTGTGATGCTTCACGGAAAGTCTCTTGATGTGAACGAACAGTCCAAGGTTTTACTATTTGAATTAAACGATCAAATGATTGGCTGCCTTGTCTCAGATGCAAAAGATATCATTGATATCGAGCTAAGCGAGATCAAGCCATTTCATATGAACACAAAAGCATCTGAATATTTCTTCGGCGTTGTGGAGAGAGAGAACAAGATGATTTTACAAGTCGACCCAAGTAAGTTTCTTGGGAAAATTGAGGACCTCGATCAATTGCCAGAGCGAATGAAAGAAGAATTGGCTTAAAGAAAAGCCCCTTATCAAAGGATAAGGGGCCTATTTTTATTCAGCAGCGGGCTTGACTTGATCGTTTGCCTCAGCTTTCGTTTTTGACTTTTGGTACATCACATTTAAAATAATCGTCTGAATCGTGAGTAATAGTCCGCTTGTCATCCAGTATAAAGGAAGAGCAGCAGGGGCATTGATTGAAATAAATAGCATCATGATAGGAAAAATCATGCCCATGATTTTGGCCTGCTTGAGCGCAGCCTCTGTTTGGGTGCCTGATTGCTTCGCATATCTTTGCGTGACATAAAATTGTAAGAAATACATAGCGCCTGCAAAGATCGCTACGAATACATCAGTTTGTCCTAAGTTAAACCATAAGAACGAATGCGTTGCGATCTCTGGTGTTGAGCGGATAGCGGAGTAAAAGCCGAGAACAATTGGAATTTGAATCAGCATAGGCAGACAGCCCATCGCCAGCGGGTTCACGTTGTTCTCTTTGTAAATATTCATCATTTCCATTTGCAGTTCTTTTTGTTTCTCAGGTTCTTTCGTTTTCTTCAATTTGCTTTGTATTTGGTCAATCTGAGGTTTGATCAATGCCATTTTCTCCTGCATGACTTTTTGTTTCTTAAATTGATTCGCAAAAAGCGGGAAAATGAGCAGGCGTACAATGAGTGTTACAAACATAATGGATAAGCCATAATCATCATGAAAGAAGTTCGCAAGCCAAATGATCAACTCAGAAAAAGGCTGGACAAAATAATGATGGAAAAACCCATCAGAGCTCGTATTCGTTTGCGCACTTGCCGCAAATGCAGGTGAGGCAATCATCATTAAACATAAAGTGGTACAAATAGTCAATAAACGTTTCAATTCGTTTCCTCCTCATTTTTTAAAAAATTAATTAGAGAGAGGAAGCGAATGGTCTTCATCATCATTTGATGATCTTTTCATTCGAATGACTTTACTAATCCAAGTTGTAATGCGATCATATATGATAAACAGAAAGTCTGTTCGATTCAAGCAAGATGCGTCCAACTCTTCCAAACGATGTCCACCAAGGTGCTCGTTCATTCGGCAATCTTTTAATAAAAACGCAATGCCGATGGCCGTCAGTGCTGGAAGAATAATCGTAAAGAATTCAACAAGGAAAAAGACTTCATTGAATGTATCAATAATCATGATTATCACATCCATTTCATTACTCACAGTGTACTATACACCATATGAAATGTCTATTGTAACAAACATGAAGTGACGAAGATCAGATAGATGTAGGAGGCAGGCAAATGGCTGATTCTCAAAGGAAGGGACGAATCATTTTTCATATTGATATGAATAGTTTTTATGCATCGGTAGAAATGGCGTATGACTCTTCTCTGAGAGGGAAACCTTTAGCCATTAGCGGAAATGCGAAAGAGCGTAAAGGGATTGTTGTGACGTGCAGCTACGAGGCAAGGGCATTAGGTGTGAAGCCGCCGATGCCATTGTGGGAAGCGAAGCGGCTTTGTCCGGGACTGATTGTCCGATCGCCAAACTTTGACCGATATCGCAGCTCCTCACAAGAAATGTTTACGATACTAAGAGAATATAGCGATTTAGTTGAACCAGTATCGATTGATGAAGGCTATATTGATTTAACGCATACGCCATATGCCGAACATGCAGTGAAAACCGCTCATGATATTCAAACGAGGCTAGTAGAAGAGCTCATGCTTCCTTCAAGTATCGGCATTGCACCGAATAAATTTTTAGCCAAAATGGCGTCTAATTGGAAAAAGCCAATGGGTATCACCATTTTGCGTAAACGAGATGTCCCGCAAATGCTCTGGCCGCTGCCAGCAGGTGACATGCACGGTGTTGGGCAAAAAACGGCAGATAAATTGAAAACGATCGGAATTCATACCATTGAAGATTTAGCAAAAGCAAATGAGTATGCGTTAAAAGAATTGTTAGGTATCAATGGGCCGAGATTAAAGCAAAAGGCGAATGGTGAGCATGACGGTATCGTTGATCCAGACAGGATATATGAATTTAAATCCGTCGGTAATTCTTCAACCCTTCCGCATGATTCTGACGATACAGATGAGCTCGTCACTTTAATCGATAAACTGTCACAATCCGTGAGCGCAAGATTAAGGAGAAAAGAAGTGATGGCGAATCGGCTGCTCATTATGATTCGGTATGCTAGCTGGAAAAATATCACGCGAAGCGTCATGCTCACGAATCCAACCGATCGAAAGGAAGATCTATTTGAGGCGGCAAAGCAGTTATTCCTTAAGCATTGGAATGACCAGCCGGTAAGGCTCTTAGGTGTGACGGGGACAGATCTTGTAGAACGAAAATCAGCCGTCAAGCAGCTTGATTTATTTTCTTATACAGAAGATGCAAAAGAAGAGCCGCTTCAATCCATTTTAGACGATCTCAAAGAAAAATACGGAAAACCATTGATTCAAAGAGGGATGACCATTAAGGAAAAAGAGAGCAAAACAAGGGGTACAAGTTTTAATAAAGACTTTTTTCAGGACGAAAGAGGAAATGACTAGCCTGAAAACTTGATAAAAGAGGTGATGTTGTGGTAATTTCAAAGGGTACATCATTTCAGCAGTAATCAATATAGTGTGTTAGAAGGGACGTCAGAATTATGTCAAAACAACAAATCGGTGTGGTTGGACTAGCCGTTATGGGGAAAAACCTTGCCCTTAATATTGAAAGCCGCGGTTTCTCCGTGTCTGTTTATAACAGATCTAGCAGCAAAACAGAAGAATTTCTTCAAGAATCAAAAGGGAAAAACGTTGTAGGCACATACAGCATCGAAGAATTTGTTCAGTCGCTTGAAACACCGCGTAAAATTCTTTTAATGGTGAAAGCTGGTGCAGCAACGGATGCAACCATTCAATCATTACTTCCTCACCTAGAGAAAGGTGACATTTTAATTGATGGTGGAAATACATATTACAAGGATACACAAAGACGTAATCAAGAGCTTGCGGAAAGTGGCATTCACTTCATTGGAACGGGTGTTTCTGGCGGTGAAGAAGGCGCACTAAAAGGCCCATCTATCATGCCTGGCGGTCAAAAAGAAGCGCATGAACTAGTGAAACCAATTTTAGAAGCGATCTCTGCAAAAGTAGACGGCGAGCCTTGTACAACGTATATCGGTCCAGATGGAGCAGGACATTATGTCAAAATGGTCCATAACGGCATTGAGTACGGAGACATGCAATTGATCTCTGAGTCATACTTTATCTTGAAGCATGTCGCTGGATTATCAGCACAAGAGCTTCATGAAGTATTCTCAGAGTGGAATAAAGGCGAGCTTGACAGCTACTTAATCGAAATTACAGCTGATATTTTCACAAAAGTGGATGAAGAAACAAACCAGCCGCTTGTGGATGTCATCTTAGATAAAGCTGGACAAAAAGGAACTGGAAAATGGACAAGCCAAAGCTCACTTGATCTAGGTGTCCCGCTTCCAATCATTACGGAGTCTGTTTTTGCGCGCTTTATTTCAGCGATGAAAGATGAGCGTGTTGAAGCAAGCAAATTAATCCAAGGCCCTGAGCCGACTCAATCAGCTGATGATAAACAAGCGCTGATCGAAGCTGTCAGAAAAGCTCTATTCATGAGTAAAATTTGTTCTTACGCTCAAGGTTTTGCGCAAATGAAAGCAGCATCTGATGAATATAACTGGGATTTAAAATACGGTGAAATTGCGATGATCTTCCGCGGTGGATGTATCATTCGTGCAGCCTTCTTACAACAAATTAAAGAAGCGTATGACCGTAACCCTGAACTGAAAAACCTATTGCTTGATCCTTACTTCAAGGATATCGTCGAAAGCTATCAATCATCACTTCGTAAAGTCATTTCACTTGCAGTTGAACAAGGAGTTCCTGTTCCTTCATTCTCAAGTGCACTTGCTTACTTTGATAGCTATCGCACAGCTGTGCTTCCAGCGAACTTAATTCAAGCACAACGTGACTACTTCGGTGCACATACGTACGAGCGAACAGATAAAGAAGGCGTATTCCATACTGAATGGATGAAATAAGCATAAAGCGGCAGAAAACCTTACCTTTGGTAAGGTTTTTTTGTTTTCATATTTCCGGCTAAAAATGCGAAAAAGAGGGATGCTATGTAAAAAAGAATGAAAGTAGGGATAGAGGTGGGCATTTTATATGCACTTCTCCCAGCGATATTTTGGGGAAGTATTGTTCTCATCAGTGTTAAACTTGGCGGTAATGCGTACCAGCAAACACTTGGCATTACCCTTGGCGCCTTTTTATTTTCAATTGGCGCCTTTTTGATCAAAATGCCCGTGCTCACACCGCTTATTTTTGCGGTTTCAGTCATTTCAGGGATTTTTTGGAGTATTGGCCAAATGAATCAGCTCTCAAGTGTCGCCTTTCTCGGAGTGTCTAAGGCAGTTCCTTTATCAACGGGCATGCAGCTTGTGAGCACAACATTATTTGGCGTCATGGTCTTCAAAGAATGGCAAACGATGACGGTCATACTTATTGGTTCTTGTGCCATTTTACTGATCATTGCAGGCGTTGTGATGACATCACTCGGTCAAAAAAAGAATGGCGGGAATGGCGGAGGCAATTTTAAAAAAGGGATCATCATTCTACTCATTTCAACCGTTGGCTACGTCGGATATGTCGTCATTTTAAGATGGTTTGATATTGATGGATGGTCTGCCCTCGTCCCGCAATCCGTCGGCATGCTGCTTTCATCCTTGGCCATTAGTCTAAAGCAAGATCCGTTTAGCAAATATACGTTCAGAAATATCATTGCAGGGCTTGTTTGGTCGACAGGAAATCTAGGGCTTCTTTTAGCCATTCCGCTAATTGGCGTAGCCGTGAGCTTTTCGATGTCACAGACAGGGATTGTCATCTCAACATTGGGCGGCATTTACTTATTAAAAGAGAAAGCATCTAAAACAAGCTTTGTGATTGCAGGCTGCTTGATGATCATTGCAGGCGGCGTGCTATTAGGCTTTACAAAATAGGAGGTTAAACGAATGTATCCAGATTTAGAAGGAAAAACAGTACTGATCACTGGAGCAGGTACAGGGATAGGTCAAGCGATGGCGCGCCGATTTGGACAAGAAAAAGCCAATGTGGTGATCAATTACTTCTCCGATAAAGAAAATCCGGATGACACCATTGCGGACATTCAAAAAAATGGCGGACAGGCTGTCAAAATCAAGGGAGATGTATCAAAGGAAGAAGATATGAGAGCGATGATCAAGAAAGCCGTTGATACGTACGGCAGTCTTGATGTCATGATCAATAACGCAGGAATAGAAAATGAAGTTCCTTCGACAGAAATGACGTTAGATAACTGGAATAAAGTGATGTCAACCAATTTAACAGGCATGTTTCTAGGCTGCCGTGATGCACTGAAGTATATGACGGATCATGGAATAGAAGGCTCAATCATTAATATGTCGTCGGTTCATCAGCAAATCCCATGGCCTCATTTCGTCCATTATGCAGCAAGTAAAGGAGGTGCCAAGCTTCTAACAGAAACGCTGGCACTAGAATATGCCCCTAAAAAAATCCGCATAAACAGCATTGCACCAGGAGCGATTGATACCCCAATTAATGCCGAGAAATTTGATGATCCAGCATTGAAAAAAGGCGTCATTGAACTGATTCCAATCGGCTATATCGGAAAGCCTGAAGAAGTGGCAGCATGCGCTGTCTGGCTTGCGTCAAAAGAGGCCAGTTATGTCACAGGATTGACGTTATATGTAGACGGCGGCATGACAAAGTACCCTGGGTTTCAAGCAGGAAAAGGATAAAGAGAAAGACAAAAAGCTAAAGCAAAGATCATTTTACCCTTTGTCAATCATCTGAAAAGAGTATACATAGATATGCTCTTTTTTTATAAAATACAGACAAATAAAATGAAATGTCTAGACATTTAAAAATAAAAATATATAATATTATTTGGAAGCGCTTTTATTACAACAATGGGGTGAGAGAAATGAAACGTATTTTATTAGCATGCAGTTCAGGAATGTCTACGAGTTTACTAGTCACGAAGATGAAAGCCCATGCCGATTCGATTGGGGACGAAGCAGAGATTTGGGCAGTCGGGCAAGATCAAGCGAGAAAAGAAATGGCGAATGCGGATGTGGTGTTAATTGGACCGCAAATGAGCTTTTTAAAAGGCGACCTTCAAAAAGAAGCAAAAAAATACGGGATTGAGGTAGAGGTCATTGATATGCAGGCCTATGGGCTTGCAGATGGACAAAAAGCGTATGAACAAGCGGTTGCATTGATGGGGGAATCTTAAAGGATGGAAAAGAAAACGCTCGAAGGACTCACCGAGGAACAAGTCAGTTTTCAATTGATCTTACACAGCGGCAATGCACGAAGCAAATTGCTTCAATCTCTTAAACAATTTAGAGAAGGTCAAGAAGAAGAAGCGTTTGACCTCATGAAAGAAGCTGAAGAAGATTTGCGGAATGCACATGAAATCCATTTTCAGCTCGTACAGCAGGAGGCAAGCGGGAAAACCACATCATTCTCCTTACTGCTCATGCACGCTGAAGATCACTTAATGTCGACCATTACCATCAAGGAGCTTGTGGGAGAGCTCCTGCCGATATTCCAATCGCTAAAACAATAAAGGGTGTAAACAAGGGGGGAAACCAATGTTTGATAAAATAAGTGCCATTTTGGTTCCGATTGCTGGGAGATTGAACAACAACCGCTATTTAGGCGTATTACGGGATGCCTTTATGCTTGCGTTCCCGCTCACCATCTTTGGATCCATTATGGTTGTGTTAATGAATTTGCCATTTTTAGATAAAATCATGAGTCAAACAGCACTGGAAGGGTTTCAGTCTGCACTGAATATCGCGCCAAGTGCGACCATCAGCATTATGAGTGTGTTTGTTGTATTTGGGATTGGCTACTATTTATCGAAAAGCTATGAAGTGGAAGCTGTATTTGGCGGTGTCATCGCTTTAGCATCGTTTTTACTACTGACGCCATTTTTACTAGAACAAGAGGGCGCTGCTTCCATTGCAGGAGTGATCCCAGTCGACCGCTTAGGTGCAAAGGGTATGTTCCTTGGAATGATTACAGGCTTTTTATCAGCTGAGATTTATCGTTATTTTGTGCAAAAGAAATTCGTCATCAATATGCCTCAAGGGGTTCCACCAGCTGTTTCAAAGTCTTTTGCTGCACTGATTCCGGCTACCCTTACATTAACAGCCTTTTTGCTGATCAATATCATCATTACACAAGGCTTTCACACAAATATGCATGACCTGATTTATCATGCAGTTCAGGCCCCGCTTGTTGGTCTTGGAAGCGGTATCATTCCGACGCTGATCGCCGTTTTCTTTATACAAATTCTTTGGTTTTTTGGATTGCACGGTCAAATTATTATTAACTCTGTCATGGACCCGATTTGGAATACGTTGTCCATTCAAAACCTTGAAAGCTATACAAAAACAGGTGAGGTTCCTAACATCATCAGCAAGCAGTTTATCGAAATCTATACGGTTGGCATGGGTGGAACCGGTATGACGCTGGCTGTTGTGTTTACGATTTTAATTTTCCTGAAAAGTAAGCAATTAAAACAAGTCGCAAAGCTCGGCTTAGGACCAGGATTATTTAACGTCAATGAACCGATTATCTTCGGTTTACCAATTGTGATGAATCCGCTTATTCTGATTCCGTGGATTTTGGCGCCAATGGTCATTACATGTATTTCTTATTTTGCGATGGCAACAGGCATTGTACCGCCGCCGACAGGCGTGAATATTCCATGGACGGTGCCGATCTTTATTAGCGGGATCATGGCAACAAATTCATTAGCAGGCGGTCTGCTTCAGCTGTTTAATTTAATGATTGTGTTTGTCATTTGGTTCCCGTTCCTGAAGTTTATTGACCGTATGAATGTGAAGAATGAAAAAATAACCACAACGGAAAAAACGAAGACAACAAACATCAAAGGCGAAGGAGACTCAATACATGTCGATGGAAAATAACAAGCAATCATATACATTTCCAGAAGGTTTCTGGTGGGGATCTTCTGCCTCTGCCACGCAAACAGAAGGCAGTGTCCTTGGAGATGGAAAGGGACCGAACATTTGGGATCACTGGTTTGAAAAAGAGCCGACACGTTTTTTTAATGGTGTAGGGCCGAGCGTGACATCTCAATTTTACCGAAAGTATAAAGAGGATATCCGCCTTATGAAAGAAATTGGCCACAATTCGTTTCGGCTATCAATTTCATGGTCACGCCTTTTACCTGAAGGAAAAGGAGCGGTCAATGAGGAAGCTGTGTCTTTTTACAATGATGTGATCAATGAACTCATTGCACACGATATCGAACCGTTTGTGAACCTTTACCATTTTGATATGCCAATGGCGCTGCAGGAGAAGGGCGGATGGGTGAACAGGCAGGTGGTAGACGATTATGTCAGCTATGCGGCATTGTGCTTTCAGTTATTTGGCGACCGGGTGAAAAAATGGTTTACCCATAACGAACCGATTGTTCCTGTAGAGGGCGGATATATGTATAGCTTTCATTATCCAAACGAAGTCGATTTCCAAAAGGCAGTGCAAGTCGGTTTTCATGAAATTTTATCAAACGCTAAGGCAATTGCGGCTTACAAAGAGATGCAGCAGGACGGGAAAATCGGCATCATCCTGAATCTCACCCCTTCGTATCCGCGAAGCCAGAATCCTCGGGATGTAGAAGCAGCTGAGATGGCTGACACTTTCTTTAACCGATCCTTCCTAGACCCTGCGGTCAAAGGACACTTCCCTGAAAAACTAGTAGAAGTGTTAAAGAAAGAAGGTTTTATGCCTCGTATGGAGGAAGGAGACCTCGCGCTCATTCAAGAGAATACGATTGATCTTCTCGGTATCAACTATTATCAGCCAAGAAGAGTGAAAGCAAAGGAGCATATGCCGCATCCTCAAGCACCATTTATGCCAGACCATTACTTTGATTCTTTTGATATGCCAGGCAGAAAAATGAATGTGTATCGAGGCTGGGAAATCTATGAAAAAGGCATTTACGATATATTGAAAAAAGTCCAAAAAGACTATGATAATATTGAATGCTTTATTTCTGAAAATGGAATGGGTGTCGAAGGAGAAGAGCGGTTTAAGGATGAGGAAGGCATGATTCATGACGATTACCGCATTGACTTTATTTCTGAGCATCTCAAATGGGTGCATCAAGCCATTCAAGAAGGTAGCAATGTGAAAGGCTATCACCTGTGGACGTTTATGGATAACTGGTCATGGTCGAATGCGTATAAGAATCGTTATGGATTTGTCTCAGTTGACCTTCAAGAAGACGGGAAGCGAACCATTAAAAAAAGCGGATACTGGTTTCAATCTGTTTCAGAGAATAACGGTTTTTAATGAAGATACTTGCTCTTTTCTTAAAAAGGGCAAGTATTTTTCTTATGGCACGGTGCAGAGAATCAAACAAAAATCGCTGGAAGCTTTTAAGCTCACTAGGCTTAGTGTAGAATGAGAGGAAGGCTAAAAAACGCCATAAAGAAAGCGCTATAATATGATATGAAAAAACAAGTCAGTTGGTGGTGTGAGATGAAAAAGTACGAACTCATTTCAGAAGAAATCAGAAAACGAATAGGAACAGCATATTATCCAGAAGATCAACCCATTCCAGATGAAAACTCGCTTGCCGCTGAATTTCAATGTAGCAGAATGACGATGAAGCGTGCGCTCGATCTTCTCGTGGCAGAAGGTCTGCTCTTTAGAAAAAGAGGTCACGGCACATTTATTGTGAAGGCAGCGCTAAATCAAGGTGCAATCAACGTCTCAGGCCATGAAAATAAAGGATTCACGAAAGTCATGGCAGATAAAAACGTGACGAGCCAAATCATTCGCTTTGATGTACATTTCCCAAGTGAAGAGGTGGCAGCCCACCTATCGATTGACTCAAGCACACCCGTTTATGACATCATCCGGCTCCGCCTTGTGGATGAAGAACCTTATGTATTAGAAAAAACGTTTATGCCAGTAAATGTGATTAAGGGAATAGATGAAGAGGTTCTGCTGGGTTCTATCTATGACTACATATCAAAGAAACTTCATTTGAAAGTGGCAGGGGCGCACAAGAAAATAAGGGCGGCAAAATCAGATCAGCTTGATCAGCAGTATTTAGGCTGTGATCCAAGTGATCCGGTGCTTGAAGTCGAGCAGGTTGCTTATTTAAACACAGGCCGGCCTTTTGAATACTCCTTTAGCCATCATCGCTATGATAAATTTGACTTTTCAACTGTTGAAATTACGAAAACAGGACGATAAAAAAAGAGCAGAACCCTTAGGGAGACTGCTCTTTTTTCGTATCGTTTTTATATATTCCACCAATGATACCCGTCTTTCTCTAGAAGCTGATCCGCTTCTTTCGGTCCCATAGAACCAGCAGGGTAATTTGGTTTTAAGGTTTTATTTTCTGCCCATTTCTCAGAAATTGGATCAACAAAGTTCCAAGAAAGTGCCACTTCATCCCAGTGAGCGAAGTTTGTAGCATCGCCCAATAAGCAGTCATGAATCAGCTTTTCGTATGCTTCTGGTGTATTCATGATGTCATTATAGTTCGTTTGGTAGTCGAGCTTAATTGGTTTCGCATACGTTCCGCCATCAAGCTTACGAGCGTTCAGGTGAAGGGTAATGCCTTCATCTGGCTGAATGTGAATAACGAGTAAGTTTGGATGCATAGAATTCCCGTTTCCATAGTACAGGTTCATTGGAATGTCTTTAAATTGAACCACGATTTGAGTGGATTTCTTTTCTAAACGTTTTCCTGTACGAATGTAAAATGGCACGCCAGCCCATCTAAAGTTATCGATCAGCAGCTTCCCTGCAACGAATGTTTCCGTATTAGAGTTCGGGTCAACATTTTGCTCTTCAAGATAGGAAGGAACCATGCTGCCATCAATCGTACCAGCATCATACTGCCCGCGGACAAAGAATTGATCGACCTCATCTTTAGAGAAAGGACGAAGAGCACGCAATGCTTTCCGTTTTTCGCTTCGGATTTCCTCTGTATTTAGCTTAATTGGAGGCTCCATTGCTAAAAGTGCAACCATCTGAAGCATATGGTTTTGGACCATGTCTCTTAGTGCACCAGAACTTTCGTAATATCGAGCCCGGTCTTCTACACCTAAAGATTCACTCGATGTAATTTGGATGTTTGAAATATAGCGGTTTGTCCAAAGTGGTTCGAAGATCGCATTCGCAAAACGGATGACCTCAATGTTTTGCACCATTTGTTTACCGAGATAGTGGTCAATACGATAAATTTGATCTTCTGTAAATGCATCACGAATTTCTTCATTTAACGTTTTGGCACTTGGCAGGTCATGTCCAAATGGTTTTTCAATGACAAGACGTGACCAGCCGGTTGTTTCTGATACGCCCTCACTCTTTAAGAACTTCGCAATCGTTCCAAAGAATTCCGGTGCCATGGCTAAATAGAACATACGGTTATTTGGGATACTGTACGTATCTTCAAGACCGGAAAGAAGCGTGTTGAGTGCCTGGTAGGAAGCAGGGCTTGATACGTCAAAATCATGATAATAGAAATGAGAAATGAATTCCTCTGTTTTCGCTTCTGCATCATCAGAAGGGACAGATTCTTTTACCACAGCTCTGAGGTCCTCATGAGACCACGGGCGGCGCCCGACACCTACAACGGCGAATTGATCTCCAAGCTTTCCGCTATGATAAAGTCTATGTATAGAAGGGTAGAGCTTGCGTTTGGCAAGATCTCCTGTTGCGCCAAAAATGACAATGACTGCTTTTGGATTGTTAGTTTCTGTATTCACGAAAAGTACCTCACTTTATTCGTAGCATTGTAGTAAAAACCGAGAATGTATGTACATTTTCTTTATTTTAAAGGTTCATTGTTCGTAAAGCAAACATTTGATTCGACTTTTTCTGCTCTAGTTTGACTTTTTTCAAAAATTCCGCTGAATTCACATTTACCTTGTCTTCATGTATTCTATATGAATGAAGATATTGTATACCGGCTGTAGGAGGAAAAAGTAATGGAACTGCTCTTTTTAGGAACAGGTGCAGGCATTCCTGCAAAAACAAGAAACGTCACTTGCACAGCGCTAAAGCTCTTAGAAGAGAGAAAAGCAGTGTGGCTTTTTGATTGCGGAGAAGCGACGCAGCATCAAATATTACATACAACGATTAAACCGAGAAAGATTGAGAAAATATTTATCACTCATATGCATGGTGATCATGTATACGGTCTCCCAGGACTGCTTGGCAGCAGGTCCTTTCAAGGCGGAGAGGATGAACTAACGATCTATGGGCCTAAGGGGATCAAAGCGTTTGTAAACGCTGCACTTTCAGCTACACAAACGCATTTGACATATCCGCTGCATATCATAGAAATAGATGAAGGAGTCGTATTTGAGGATGATACCTTTCAAGTAGAAGCAAGACGGGTGTCGCACGGTATCCCAGCTTACGGTTATCGGGTTGTAGAAAAAGATGTACCTGGTGCATTAAAAGCCGAAGACCTAAAAGAAATCGGAGTAAAACCTGGACCTTTGTATCAGAAGTTAAAAAACGGGGAAACCGTGACACTCGAAGATGGCAGAATCATTGACGGAACCGATTATTTGGAACCCCCTAAAAAAGGGAGGATTGTTGCATTTTCAGGAGATACTCGTTTGTGCGAGAATATAACAAGGCTTGCCAAGAATGCGGATGTGTTAGTCCATGAGGCAACATTCGGTAAAGAAGATGCAGAATTAGCCTACAATTATTATCACAGCACGACAGAACAGGCAGCGAAAACAGCGCAGGAAGCAGGCGCAAAAAGACTAATTTTGACCCATATTAGTGCAAGGTACCAAGGGGAAGAGGCACTGAAACAATTGTTGAAAGAAGCCCGCGATATATTCCCGCTGACAGAAGCTGCACATGATTTCTCTTCTTTTACTATTGACCGCACCCTGTAAAAATTGGATGAATCGTTAAAAATAGTTGTGTGATTTTTTTGATATTTATGATGACGCTCTTTTTCAGGTAGTGGTAAAATGGTGAAGAAAAAACAAATGACATATCAAACTATGAAGAATACGGGAGGCACAATCAAAGATGAGCGGTTTTACAGCGTTAAGTGAAGCAGAATTGAATGACCTTTATTTGGCACTACAAAATGAGTATGAAACGTACAAAAGTAAAAACTTACACTTAGACATGTCTAGAGGTAAGCCTTCGCCAAAACAGCTTGATTTGTCTATGGGCATGCTCGATGTTGTGACATCAAGGGATGTGATGACAGCTGAGGATGGCACAGATGTGCGAAACTATGGCGGCTTGACAGGCCTTCCTGAAACGAAGAAATTTTTTGCAGATGTGCTCAATCTGACGCCAGAACAAATCATCATTGGCGGTAATTCCAGCCTGAATATGATGCATGATACGATTGCCCGTGCCATGACTCACGGCGTATATGGCAGTAAAACACCTTGGGGAGAGCTGCCAAAGGTAAAATTCCTTGCACCAAGTCCAGGGTATGACCGTCATTTTGCCATTTGTGAGCTATTTAACATAGAGATGATCACGGTAGACATGAAGGCTGATGGACCTGACATGGATCAGGTGGAAAAATGGGTCGCAGAAGATGAAGCCATTAAGGGCATTTGGTGTGTACCGAAATATAGCAACCCAGATGGCATAACGTATTCAGATGAGGTCGTTGACCGCCTTGCTTCAATGAAAACAAAAGCAGACGACTTCCGTATCTTTTGGGATGATGCCTATGCAGTCCACCATCTAACAGATACACCTGATACATTAAAAGATATTTTTCAAGCAGTAGAGGAAGCAGGGCACCCAAACCGTGTGTTTATGTTTGCGTCTACTTCTAAAATTACATTCCCAGGTTCAGGTGTTGCACTGATGGCGTCTAGTCAAAACAATGTGAGCTTCACTCAGAAGCAATTAGCAGTACAAACGATCGGACCAGATAAAATCAATCAATTAAGACACCTTCGTTTCTTCCAGAATCCAGAAGGCTTGAAGGAACATATGAAAAAGCATGCAGCGATCATTAAGCCGAAGTTTGACCTCGTTCTTTCTATCCTTGACGAAAAGCTTGGTGGGAAAGGCATCGCTGAATGGCACAAGCCAAATGGCGGATATTTCATTAGTTTAAATACACTTGATCATTGTGCAAAAGCTGTTGTGCAAAAAGCGAAAGAAGCAGGTGTCACACTGACAGGTGCAGGGGCGACATATCCATATGGAAAAGACCCGCTTGATCGTAACATTCGCATTGCGCCAACGTTCCCAGCACTTGAAGAACTTGAGCAAGCGATTGATATCTTTACGTTATGTGTTCAGCTTGTCAGTATTGAAAAGCTGCTTTCTGAAAAAAGTCAATCTGCCCCAACGGCATAAATCAAAGAAACTCCTTGACTCATGACCGGTCAAGGAGTTTTCAATTTTAATTGGCTGTTTGATAATAGGAGACGGGTTGTTTGGCCGCGCACCATACATCATAGATGGCAAGCTGCACAATGTGCGGTTCATCATGATGAATATAGTGCGAACTGTTCTGCGCCTGAATCCATCCGCTTTGGGATGAAAAAGACAGCATCCGTTTATGAAGCCTAAGCCAAGCTTCATGCGCTGGATGAAACAACCGGCTTTTGCCTGATGAAATGACAAGAAGCGGCATCATCCCATAATGCGTTTGTTCCTCTTTGATCGTGTTCAGCATTTGCTGAAAGTCCTCATGCGTACATTCTGCTGTGAACTGCGCCATATAGGAAGCACGTTCTTCCCTTGATAAAAGCGGCAGAATGACCTGCTCTTGCTCCTCACTTGCTGGGTCTAACAGCACCATGCCGATGACATCTTCTCTTCTGCGGCTTGCCCATAACCTGCTGACAAGAGAACCGAATGAGTGAGCCACAATGAGAAAGGGCGGCTGAATATTGGCTTGCTTTAAAAGCGCATCTAAATCATCTGCAAGGTCATGCAGGGTTCTTCCTTCATCGCTATGACTACTGTTTCCATTTCCTAAACGGTCGTATAAGAAAACCCCAAGCTCTGGGTCAATATCACGGGCCATATTTGTCCACGTATCGCCAGACATTCCGTAGCCTGCTTCAAAGATAATGGTCGCTTGTCTTTTGCCTTGACGATGCTTCGTATTAAAGTGATGTCCATCTATATGATACGTTCTTTCAATCATTACCGAGTTCATTCTTCCATCTCCTCTAAGTGGTTCTTTAGCTAAAAGACGGCACAAAAGGCAAAGATGTTTCTCTTAAAAACAAAAAAGATGCCTATTTCAAAAAATAGACACCTTTTTCCTAGATACCTTACCAAGCGCGATCGTATTGACGCGGGGCTTCAATGGATGTACGAAGCTCTTTGGCAGCTGTTTTTGGGAAATAAGGATCCCGTAAAAATTCTCTGCCGATAAAGATCAAGTCAGCACGATGATTTTGTAAAATTTCTTCTGCCTGTACACCAGATGTGATTAGACCGACAGCTCCTGTTTGAATGCCGGCACCTTCTTTTATTTTCTCTGCGAAGGTCACTTGGTAGCCAGGGAATGTGCTAATTTTCGCCTGCACGACAGCACCTGAGCTGACATCGATTAAGTCGACACCTTGTTCTTTCAGCCATGTGGCAATGCCGATATAATCAGCAATATCGAGTCCTTTTGTCGTGTAATCAGAAGCGGATACACGGACAAATAAAGGTCCATCCCATACGTCATGGACCGCATCAACGACTTCTCTTAAGAAGCGGTAACGGTTTTCTGGTGAACCGCCATACTCATCTGTTCGTTGATTCGCAAGCGGTGAAAGAAATTCGTTAATTAAATAGCCATGCGCCCCATGAATTTCAATGATGTCAAAGCCAGCTTTTTTTGCCCGGACAGCCGCATCTTGAAACGCCTGAACGGTGTCTTTGATTTGATCGACAGACATCTCTACAGGTGTTTTAGACCGTTCATCAAACGGAATGCTGGATGGTGCAAGGATGTCACCGTCTAGTTCAGCTTTACGTCCTGCATGGGCGAGCTGGATGGCTGTTTTTGTTCCGTATGCTTTGATTTGTTCGTTTAATGAGGCAAATCCTTCAATGTGCTCATCACTCCAAATCCCGAGGTCTTGATCACTAATTCTTCCCTCAGGGGAAACAGCGCTCGCCTCAACCATGATCAGCCCAGCCTGACCTTGCGCGCGGGAAATATAATGTGCAAAGTGGAAAGGCTGTAATTTCCCATCGCGGTCATAGGATGAATACATACACATCGGGGACATCACGATGCGGTTTTTGAGCGTAACACCTTTTAATGTCCAAGGTGAAAAGAGTTTTGTTTCCAAATACCTTCGCCTCCTCATTGAATTGTATAGCCGATTATAACAGCCATTCAAACTTTCGTCATAAAAGGTGCTCAAAGAATATAGCTTTTATATACGTTTTTGTATAATAGAGGGAAAGAGACAACAAAGGGGGAAAACGGATGAAATGGCAAACAGAGAGTGAACTAAAAGAGCTGCTCACAGCTCTGATGCAGTATGAAAGCATATCTGGTACAACAGGAGAAGTAGCGTTAGCGGAATATTTATATTACTTGCTGAAGGAGCGGCCTTATTTTGAGCAGAACCCTGATCATTTGGCTTTGCATCCGATGAAAGATGGCCGGTATTTTTTAACGGCTCTAGTGAAGCGCAGCATGCTGCCACGTACCGTTTTGCTTCTTAGTCATTTTGATGTAGTCGATACAGAGGATTACGGAGAATTTCAAAACATGGCATGTAAGCCAGAAGAGCTGATGGCCTCCTTTTCGCAAAAAAGTGCGCTTCTTCCAAAGAGGGCAAGAGAGGACCTTGCTTCAGGCGACTGGCTGTTTGGAAGAGGTGCCATGGATATGAAAGCAGGTCTCGCCGTGCAGCTTTCTATGCTGGAAAGAGCGATGACAGATAGCTTTGAAGGAAATGTCCTGCTCGTCACAGTCCCGGATGAAGAGGTGAATTCACAGGGAATGCTGGAGGCTGTCCCTAAGCTAAAAGAGCTCAAGGAGGAGTATGACCTTGATTATACCGCGTGTTTAAATAGTGAGCCGATGTTTGAAAAGTATCCAGGTGATACGCACCAATATATCTATACAGGCAGTATAGGGAAGGTGCTTGCCGGATTTTTTTGCAAAGGGATTGAAACGCATGTAGGAGAGCCATTCTCAGGCTTAAATGCAAATTTTATGGTATCTGAATTAAACCGGTTGTTAGAGCTGAATAGTGATTATTGTGAGGAAGTAGATGGTGAAGTGACACCTCCTCCGACCAATTTGATGCAAAAGGACTTAAAAGAAGCCTATTCCGTTCAAACGCCTCACACGGCTGTTTCTCTATTTAACGTGCTCATGATGAAACGCTCAAGTGAAGAGCTGCACGGGCTTCTCTACGACACTGCGAAACAAGCAGCAGTCCAAATCGAGGCTAATCTTAGACAGAAAACAGCTGAATTTCAGCGCTTTAAACATTTCACCCCGATTGACACGAGCATCACGGTTCTCACGTATCAAGAGCTGTATCAAAAAGCCGCTGAACGATCAGGTACGCAGGAGGTCGAGCGAATTGTCAACTATGCATTCGCGAACCGAGGTGAGCTTGGAGATCGCGACTTTTCAACAAAAATCGTATCAGAGCTGACGACGCTTTGTAAGGAAGAGGGACCGCTGATTGTTCTGTTTTATAGTCCGCCATTTTACCCATCTGTGTCCTCAACGGATGAGCCGCATATCCAGACAGCCTTAAAGAAGATTCAAAGGAAGGCAAAGGAGGTCTATAGGCTTGAAGTAGAGGAAGTGAAATATTTCCCCGGATTGTCTGATTTAAGCTACTTGCAGCTCGAAAAACAGAATGTAGGCGATTACACGACCAACATGCCGCTTTACCAAAAAGGTTATTCATTACCACAAGGAGAAAAGGAGGCTCTTTACGTTCCGGTCATCAACGTTGGTCCATTAGGAAAAGACCCGCACAAATGGACAGAACGGCTGCATGTCCCGTTCTCTTTCGGTATATTGCCGTCATTACTAGAATCAACGATTCATGCTTTATTAGAAAAGAATTAAGCATATGTGATGAAGAGCCCTATCTGGATGATAGGGTTTTTGGCTTTTAAATGAACCTTCCTTCAGCCTAAATAAATAGAGTATGATATTGAAAGAGACTTACATTTATTTGAAGGGGGATTGAGAGAATAAATGGAAACTGGAAAATTAACAAAAACAGAAATCATCACATCGCTTCAGGAGAGTATTCGTGAACTAAAGGAGCTCATGCAGACATGTGATGAGCACACGTTAGATCAATCTATAGGAGAGGGCAAGTGGTCGATCAAACAAATCGCCGGACATTTGTTTGATACAGAAGAAGTCTGGTCAGAGCGAATAGAGCAGGCGATA
The DNA here is from genome assembly GCF_056838025.1 of Bacillus sp. MC1252. Classification (NCBI taxonomy): domain Bacteria; kingdom Bacillati; phylum Bacillota; class Bacilli; order Caryophanales; family Bacillaceae; genus Bacillus; species Bacillus sp. MC1252. The sequence goes on along the minus strand of NZ_CM166369.1, from coordinate 2,112,845 downwards.
TCAAGTGATCACACGCCTTTTCAATCGTATGATCCTGAAGTTTATGTGAAGGAAAGAGCTTATGAATTGTATAATGCTCAGGAGATCAATTCGATGATCAATCGTTTGAAAGAGAGAAGAAGCAAAACGCTTCAGCTATTAGAAAAGGATATATGGGATCAATCATGTTTGCATCCGGAAGAAGGCGTGATGACAGTTCAAATATTAGCTGAAACCATCGCTTTACATGAAAATCATCATCTGGCTCAAATCAAAGCCATCATGTCAATGAGTGAATCATCTACATGAGGAGGTGTTAATAAATGAAGCATCAAGAATTGTTAATTGATGTGAATGTTTATCAAGCACGTGATTCTCTATTAGAACAAGCCTTCTCTCAAAAAGAACAGAAAGAACCAAAGTGTGAATCACACAGTTCAAATCCAGTCACTAGCGAGAAAAAATAGATGGGCATATGTGAAAAAGCACCTGTCATCAAAACAGGTGCTTTCAGCGTGTAGACAAACCCTCGCATTCGTTGTCAGGTCTGCGCGCCGGTGCTCACGAATGTTAAATTCGCTCCGCTCCGGTGCTCGTCCTTCCTAGACTTCAAAGGTTTTCTATCACGCTGAAAAGAAGACAAAGGGCTAAAATAAAGGTCATTTTAGCCCTTTGTCAAAAATCTGAAAGCACCTGTCATCAAAACAGGTGCTTTTTCATATCACTTATACGTGCCCGCTGAAAACATGTCGTTTAATTCTGCGGCACGTTTTGTCGCTGTTTTTACACAATCGACAATCGCTTCTTCAAATTGATAGGAAGCTAGTGTGTTCAGTCCGGCTTCTGTCGTTCCGCCTTCGCTTGTGATTTCTTTGCGCAGTTCAGCAGGTTCCTTTCCGCTATCTTGAAGCATATTGGCAGCGCCTGCAATCATTTGGCAAATGAGCAATTTTGCTGTTGCTTGGTCCATCCCAAGTTCAGTAGCGCTTCGCTCCATTCCTTCAATCAAATGATAAATAAAGGCAGGACCGCTGCCTGCGATGGCTGTGACAGCATTTAGCTGTGATTCGTCTAATACCGTCACATGCCCGATCGTTTCAAACAGCTCGACCGCCTTTTTCTTTTGCTCCTCAGTGACTTTATCACTTACGGCAATGCCTGTTGCTGATTGCTGAATCGCCGCTGATGTATTTGGCATCGCGCGAACCACCGCAGTTTTCCCGCCAGCATAGTGTTGAATCGTTTCAATGGAGATACCCGCTAAAATAGAAATGATCAGCTGTCCATTTAAGTAAGGGCGTACCTCGGAAATCCCGCTTTCCGCATCTTTCGGTTTTAAAGCAAATACCAAAATATCCGCTTCTTCATAAATAAAGGAACGAGAGAAATCCGTTTTGATCCCATAACGCACCTTTAATTCGTTTAATCGTTTTTCGTTTGTTTTATTTGTGACAATGATATCTTCATTTGACATGATACCACTTTTTAATAAACCTTTAATCATAGACTCCGCCATCGAGCCTGCACCGATAAATCCAATTTTACTCATAAGCTGCTCCTCCTTGTAGAAAATAAAAAAACCTCTCGCCTGAAAAGGACGAAAGGTTTTTCGCGGTACCACCCTCAATTAGCATGCAAACATGCATACTCAGCTCTAGTCCCTTAACGCGGGAAACGTTTAGGTTTGCCTAACAGCTCAAAGGGCAGGTTCAGCAAATAAGAGGATGGTGAAGTCTTACAGCCGGCGGACCTCACTCTCTTGCATCATTATTTTGCTTACTAATCCTTGTCATCGCGCATCTTATATTTGTTGTTCATTATGCAACGATGGACAAGTTTGTGTCAATAGGGGCAGATAAAAAAATTGACCATCCAAACCGCATGACAGTCTGCCCTTTGCAAGCTACAATGAATAAAGAAGACTGAGTTGTAATCATCCATGAGTCAAAAAGCAGGAGATGACGTATAAAAGTGAAAGAAGACATCATTCAATTATCCATCCCTACACCGTTTGCCGTTGGGGATGTGCATGCATATGTATTAAAAGGAGATGCCGTGACCTTAGTGGATTGCGGACCGATGACACAAGAGGCGGAGCATGCCTTTGTCATGCAATTAAAGGAACATCATTTATCGATAGACGATATTGATCAAGTGGTTTTGACCCATCATCATGCAGATCATGTCGGCCTTTTAAATCTGATGAAACCTCATGTCCGTGTGATCGGACACCAGTGGAATGAGCCCTATATTAGTCAAAATTCAGCGTTTAAGCAGCGCCAAATTGACTTTATGGATCGTTTTTTTCAGCAGTTAGGTGTGCCGCTTCGTCAAGGTGAATGTGAAAGAATCGTGAAGCAATCTTATACATATTCTTGTACTGCACATGTAGATGACGTCATAAAAGAAGGCGATCGTTTGAAAGGGCATGAACACTTTTTCGTGATGGAAACACCCGGACATGCACAATCTCACCTTTCCTTCCTAGATGAAACAACGGGGAATTTCATTGGTGGAGACCTTTTGCTGACAACCATTTCCTCAAACCCATTAATGGAAGCGCCGGATGAAGGCAAGGAACGTCAAAAATCGCTGCTTCAATATAAAGCATCACTCAATCGATTATTGGGTTTGCCAATCAAGACCATCTATCCAGGACACGGTCAGCTGATTACGTCCCATCTCGAATTGATCGAAGAACGATTTAAGAAACAAGAAAGACGGGCAAATACGATGTATCAGCTGCTCAAACGAAAAGAAATGACCGCCTTTCATCTTTGCCGCACGCTTTTTCCAGTGCTGTATGAAGAGGCATTATTTTTAACGATGTCTGAGACAGTAGGGCAGCTGGATGTACTCTTAGCGGCTGGACAAATTGAAGAAGTGCAAAAAGACGGAATCCTCTATTACCGAGCAAATTAAGGAGTGAAATGCATGGGGCGATTAACAGGAAAGAGAATATGGATTACAGGCGCATCTGGCGGCCTTGGTGAGAAAATGGCGTACTTGGCAGCAGCAGAAGGCGCAGAAATCATCATTTCAGCAAGACGAATCGAGAAGCTTACAGGTGTGAAAGAAAAGATCATGAGCGCTGGCGGGGTGTGTCACATCGCTCAGCTTGATGTCAGCCAGCTTGAGGACTTTGATCGAGCGTATCAAGAAGTAGGTGCTGTTGATATTTTGGTCAACAATGCCGGCTTTGGTGTATTCGATCTCGTAGAAGATGCGTCCATTGAGGAAATGGTGTCGATGTTTGAGGTGAATGTGTTTGGTTTAATTGCCTGCACGAAAAAGGTCATCCCAGAGATGAAACAAAGAGGGCAGGGGCATATTATCAATATCGCGTCTCAAGCAGGTAAAATTGCCACCCCCAAATCAGCGATTTATTCAGCATCAAAGCACGCCGTCCTCGGATTTTCAAACAGCCTCAGAATGGAGCTGGCAGACTGCGGCATTCACGTCACGACAGTGAACCCAGGACCGATTGCTACAGACTTCTTTACCATCGCAGATCGCAGTGGTGAATATGTGAAGAACGTTGATTTTATGATGCTTAGTGCAGACAAAGTGGCAGGGAAGGTCGTATCAGCTATGATGACGAAAAAAAGAGAAATTAATTTACCAGGCTGGATGAACGCTGGGAGTAAATTGTATCAATTATTCCCGTTTTTATTTGAAAAAGCAGCACGCAAAGCGATGATGAAAAAATAACTCAAAAAAGAAACCGGTCATCAACTGGTTTCTTTTTCTGTTTGATAAGACTTCATGTTATCGGTGCGATAGTCTTTCTATATTCGCCTTGCAGCTTGCTGAAGCGGGTCCCATACACTGTTAAAAGGCGGTGCATAGCTAATATCTAAATCTTCAAGGTCTGTCATGGTCAGCTCTTGGTAAAGGGCAGCTGCCATGACATCGATTCGTTTATCTACACCGTTTCTGCCGATGATTTGGGCACCAAGCAAGGTGTGGTCATCGCTTCTATAAACCAGTTTTACTTTCATTTTCTGCGCATCTGGGTAATATCCAGCGTGATCAGTACTGTCAATGGTGATGGTGGAGAAAGGGATGCTCGCTTCTTTTGCTTCTTTTTCTGATAAGCCCGTTCGTCCCGCTGTCATGTCCATAAATTTCATCACCGCTGTTCCGGTCACGCCTTGAAACGCCCGGTGTGTCCCCGTCATATGAAAGCCTGCGATTCTCCCTTGTTTATTCGCTGTCGTGCCGAGCGGAATATAATCCAGTGCTTTTTTTATGCGGTGATAGGTCGCTGCGCAATCCCCGGCAGCATAGATGTCTTTTACATTGGTCTGCATGTATTCATTCACCGCAATTGCTCCATTTTGAAGTCGATTGATCTCTATGCCGTCTAAAAAGGCTGTTTGCGGAGTGACACCAATGGCGATGATGACCATATCCGTTGCAATGGTCTGTTTGTCTGTTTGAACAGCTGTTACATGTGTCCTGCCCTCTAATTTCTGCACTGTTTCTCCAAGCACCACGTGAATGCCTTGATCGTCTGCTTCTTCTTTAAGATATTTTGCCATATCGGGGTCAAAGCCTGGACCAAGTGTTGCTCCTCGTTGAATGATGTGAACGTCTTTTCCTAGCGCTTTTAAATTTTCTGCCATTTCTAAGCCGATATATCCTCCACCGATGATGGTGATATGTGTGACGTCTTTTTTTAAATGGTCTAAAATCGACAGGGCATGCGGGATTGTTTTTAATACGTGTACGCCTTCTAATGGATGGCTATCTAGATCCAGTGTAACGGGGCTTGCTCCTGTCGCAATTAACAGCCTGTCATACGTTTCTGTAAATGTTTCTTTTGTTTTGGTGTGAATGCCCGACACCGTTTTTTGCTCTGGGTCAATGGATGTCACTTCGTGTAAGCATCTGGCGTCAATTCCATATTTGTCGCGAAAGGTTTCAGCGCTGCGTGCGATGAGCTTTTTGTGATGATCAATGAGACCGCCGATCAAGTAGGGGAGTCCGCACTGTCCATATGAGAAAATCTCTCCTTTTTCAAAAGCCACAATGTGTGCGTCTGGATCCTCTCTATATATTTGCATAGCGCAGCTCATTCCTGCTGCATCTCCGCCAATCATCACATATTTCATTTGGTGTGCTCCCTTCTATCTATCAAACTGAATACTCTTATTTACCCTCATTTTCCTTTTTTTAATGCTTTTTTTCGCAAAAGAAGCAAACTTTAGTTGAAAAATAAAGACAGCGCCTTCATTTTAGGCTACAATCGGATTATCGTCTTTTTGGTTATGAGTTTAGTGAAGATTGGTGGGAAAGACTTTGAGTGACGAACGACTGGATTTTAATACACTATATACACGCCATACGAGAGAGGCCTGGGCAGCTCTTGGGGAATATATGCCGGTATCTGTTTCAGAAGAGGAAGCAAGAGCGCTTCAAGGGTTAAACGACTATTTATCGCTTGAAGAAGTTCGAGATATTTACATACCACTTATTCGTTTTCTGACATTACATGTCTTTGCAGAAAAACAAAAAAACCAGCATGTGAATGCTTTTTTAAACTACCCACATCATGCTAAAATCCCCTTTTTAATTGGGATTGCTGGAAGTGTGGCTGTTGGGAAAAGCACGACTGCGCGTATCATTGAGACTCTTTTATCGAGGCTTGGAGATGGGCTGAAGGTGAGTCTTGTGACAACTGATGGCTTTTTGTATCCCCAAAAAGAGTTAAAAGATCGAGGGCTGATGGAAAAGAAAGGCTTCCCAGAAAGCTATGATGTCAAAGCCCTTCTTTCTTTTTTAAATGAATTGAAGTCAGGTAAACAAACTGTGCATGCCCCGGTGTATTCGCATCTTACCTATGACCGGCTTGATGGGGTGTATGAAACAGTGGAGGATGCAGATATTGTGATCATCGAAGGGATCAATGTGCTGCAATCACCAGCACTTGAAGGTCTGAAGGATGAACCGCGCGTGTTTGTATCAGATTTCTTTGATTTTTCGATTTATGTGGATGCGGCTGAAACGCAAATACAATCTTGGTATAAAGAGCGGTTCCGTTTGCTGCGGGAAACAGCCTTCCAAGACCCTGAATCCTTCTTTCATCAATACAAAGATTTGACGGATAAAGAGGCGGATCAGATGGCAAGCACGATTTGGAATACAGTGAATCGCCCTAACTTATATCAAAATATTTTGCCGACAAAATATCGAGCTGATTTGATTTTGAAAAAAGGCGATCACCATAAGGTGGAAGAGATCGCCATCCGCCGGGTATAAAGAAAACCGCTCACACATGAGAGCGGTTTTCTTTATGACCTCCACTTACTTTAACAGCCACGGCAGCCGCCGATCGTTTTTTCAGGCGGTAGTATCCGATGAGTAAGAACGGTACACCCGCAATCGTGACAATGGACAGCACTGAAAAAATAGAAAGGGGATGTGCTGCGCCAAAATAGTCAATACACAATCCGCCGGCCCACGGTCCGATGACGCTGCCAAGCTGAGAAAATCCCATTGCGCCAAAGTACGATCCCTTCACTTCAGGCTTTGCAATATTGTCCACAAAGAGATCCATCATTGCAAACAGCAGTACTTCACCAATCGTAAATACGACAATGATGAAAGCAAGCATGCCAAGACTTTGTGAAAAAGAAATGGCAAACAAACTACCGGCAAGAAGAATATTCCCAGTGGTCAACGACAAAATGGTTGAGTAGCGCTTGGCGATCATGATGAGCGGATATTGCACGACAATGACAACGACTGCATTTAAGGATAAAAGATATCCAAACAGCTTAGGGCCATCCTCAATAACAGGAGACGCTGATAAATATTGAGGCAGCGTTGAGCTTAGATGTGAATAGCCAAACGAACATAAGGTAACGCCGATGAGGATAATGCTAAAGACCGTATCTTTTTGGATAATAGAAAGGGCTTTTTTGACGCTGATTTGTTTGATGCTTTCTGGAGCAGCAACTGGATGTTTCTGAAATTGCCATGCCAGCATTAATCCGTATAAAAAGTAAATAAAGGCAGCGACGAGAAACGGAAAGGTTGTTTTCGATGACCCGAGATATAAGCCGAGCAGCGGGCCGAAGATCACACCAATGTTAATGGCTGTATACCGTAAATTAAAAACAAATAATCGTATGCTTGACGGGGTGACATCTGATAAGAGCGCCTTAGATGTTGGCTCAAAAAGTGCACGGCACAGCCCATTTAAAGCGTTCATGATAAAGAAGACCCAAATGGCATCTGCAAATGCAAAGCCAACAAAAACAAGTGCCCAACCGAAGATGGATAGAAGCATGACCTTTTTTCTGCCGATTCGATCAGAAATATAGCCTCCGTAAAAACTCGCAACGATCCCAATAAGAGAGCTAACGGCAATGATTAACCCAGCTGAAGAGGCTGAGGCTCCTTTGACTTGAGTCAAATAAACGGCTAAAAAAGGAATACTCATGGACGTCGCCATTCGGCCAAATATTGTGCCGATGATGATCGTCCAACTAAGTGGATGTAAAGTACGTAAGTTATTTTTCATGCTGTTTCTCCCCTGAGATTGTAAGATGTTCCAATCATACATGAAAAATTGTGCAAATTAAATACACAATTTGATGGAGGAGACATCCGCCATATGGCAGAGAAGCTTGAACTGGTCACAAATTCGGAGAGCGTGCTTCTTGTTGACGATGCATTTGAGGCCTTGATGGATATTGTTAGAAAAAGGAAGTGGGTGACTTTCCGCTGATTCGCACTGTCATTTGACGACAATCAATCGAGATCAATGGCGACAATTTGCTGCAAGGACAGGTTTAGAACATCTTCATCATTGACGATTTTCATGCGCTGCGTTTCATAATGAATGGCTTTGACCCAGCCCCAAAACTGCTCTTTCACACCTGAGGAGACATACGTGATGCAAATGGCTTGATCCTCGGTAATCGACTGTGTGATCAAAAAATTCATTTCCTCTAGCTGATCGGTGCTCAGCGGGGGAGGCGTATATTCTTTTTTCTTCCGTTTTTGAGCAAGAAGCTGCTCCCGGTGCTCTGGCAGCATCATTCGGCTCGATTCCCACATGATGTTGTATCCAGGTGTTAATTTATTGGGATTCATGGTTGTTTGCCTCCGTTATTTATAATGTCCGCCAATTTTTTCGGCGCGGTGATATGCCTGCCCTGCGCTTGTGAGTGACGAAGCGTGCAGTAATGCAGCAGGACCATACTTCATATGAATCGCATCGAATACTTTGCTGAGTTTGTCTTTCTTAAGATGGTGATCAAATAAAGTCAGCTGATATTGGCTGTCAGACTGCAGCTGTGAGAGAGTAATGCCCACACTGCGGATGGGCTGACCATCCCAGTGCTGCTGGAATAGCTGTATGGCTGCTTCTGCAATATCTGTGCCGTACTGTGTGGGTGAATGAAGCTTGATTTGTCTATGAAATCCTGTCGGATGTGAAAAATCAGCGCCTCTCACGCCGACAGACACCGTTTGCCCAAGATAATGCTTAAAACGTGCACGCCTTGCCACTTCTTCACTCAATTCAATAATGGCGACTTTGATGTCCTCAAAAGACGCATAATCATGGGGAAGGGTCATATGATGCCCAACGGCTTTTTGCTGATCATGTGTGTGAACGGTGACCGGTGAGGGATCGATCCCTAAAGCTGTTCGCTGCAAGAGCTCCCCATTGATTCCCCAGCGTTTTTGTAGCCGGTCTAATGGATAAGTAGCAAGCGTCCCAATGGTACTGATGCCCATTCGTTTTAAATGATGCTCCATTCGTTTGCCGACGCCAAATAATTTCCCAATCGGAAGCGGCCATAAATCAGCAGCAACCCGGTCTGCACGAAGTTCATAGATGCCAGATGTGTTTTGTTTAGCAAAGTGGTCACAGGCCATTTTAGCGAGCACTTTATTAGGACCGATGCCAATACGGGCGTAAATGCCAGTCTGGTTCATGATGGTGGTTTGTATATTTTCAGCGATCTCGCGCGGAGAGCCGAGTAGTGTCAGACTGCCTGTAATATCGAGAAACTGTTCATCAATTGAATACGGTTCGACAAGGTCTGTGTATTGTTCAAGCAGTTCTGTCATCATGACAGAGACATCAAGATAGCGCTGCATACGTGGACGTACGACCACTGCTTCGGGACATTTCTCCCGTGCTTCCCATAATCTTGATGCATTTTGTACGCCTCGTTTCTTGGCGAGAGGGCAGGCTGCAAGTACGACCCCGCTTCGCCGCTCTGGATCTCCTGAGACAATGAGCGGCACATCCTCCAAATGAGGAGCCTCCACTTTTTCTACTGACGCATAAAATGACTGCATATCCACAAGCAGAATCGCTCGTTCATTCATTGTTTTCACCTCTTAGAACATATGTTCTTATTGTAACCGTCAGGAGGCGAAATTCATACTGGTAAATCATTCAAAGAAAAGAGTGTATATCCATACAAAAAAGACGAAGTGGAAGACACTTCGTCTAATCTGATGCAAAATGAGCATGTTTTCATGCATGTGCCATGTTGTGGGATGTTTGGAGCGGTTCAGAGCGCAAACGATAGGCCGTCAGCTTTTTCTTTGGCTTATGTGTAAACTGCCGCACCACATCCACGTGGTCATCATAATGAAACAAATAAAGGGTCACATCCTGCTTGCCAAGCTTTGTTTGCATTGTAAGCGGCGCCGGCCCTTCATTCGGATGAAGAAAACGCTCTTCGTCACCAGGATAAATATAATAGCGTTCAATAAAGATCGCATCATTAAAATGTTGAATGATTTCAGATTTTTGCTGATCATCGAGCGGACGACCTTGAAAAGTCATATTTGTTTGATCACTTGTTACTTTTGCATGCACCGCATAACGACTAAAAAGGCGTTCAACAACACCAGAAGGCAGCGAAGTGACAAGCAACTTTAACAGACTAAATACAACAAGCGAAGTAACAATCCAAACCAATATCATCATCTCCAATAAACATTTGTTACATTTCCTATATGAACCATCTTAACATAACAAAAGAATGAAACTTTCGCACGAAAAGTGAACTTTATGAAATAAGTGTGAAAATTTAAAAGGAGATGGCGGCTGAAAGAAGATGAAAAAAGCTGAAACGAAAAAAGGCGGACACGTGACCTTTACAAATAATTCACCTGACAGGTAGACTATTGAAACAACAGTTTTTTTGTAAAAAAGAAAGATCAAATAAAGCCGAAATTGAAAAGGGGCGAGGTCGTTATGATACGTCAAGTGAAGCCGTCAGATTTTTACGCCGTCACATCCGTCATCCAAAGCTGGTGGGGAGGCAGAGATTTACGCGCAAAATTGCCAAAGCTATTTTTTGAACATTTTCAGCAAACAAGTTTTGTTGTCGTTGAAAAGGGTGAACTGATCGGATTTTTAGTCGGTTTTTTATCGCAATCCCATTCAGATGAAGCGTATATTCACTTTGTTGGGGTACATCCAGACCATCGCAAATTAAAGATCGGCAAAATTCTCTATCAAGCGTTTTATGAAGCGGCTGAAAAGGAAGGAAGAACGACGATTAAGGCCGTCACAGCTCCTGTCAATAAAGTCTCCATTGCGTACCATACAAGGCTCGGATTTCAGATAGAAAAGGGAGATAAAACAGTAGATGGCATTTCGGTTTTTTCAGATTATGATGGTATGCATGAAGACCGTGTGTTATTTGTGAAAAAGTTAGAGGCGATGTCATGATTGTCAATTTAGATCAAACAAAAGGAGAGGTAGCAAAGCAGATCTTACATATTCAACTAGCTGCATACCAACAAGAAGCTGAACAAATTGGCTATGCCGATCTTCCACCATTAAAAGAGACCATTCAAGATGTAATAAAAGCAAAAGAGCAATTTATTGGTTTTGAGCAAAAGGGAATCTTACTAGGTGTTGCCTCTTATGAAGAGCAGAAAGATTATTTGATCATTAGTCGATTGGCTGTGCATCCCAAAGCGCTAAAACAGGGTATTGGAACAAGACTTATGTCTACAATTATGGAGAAAAATGTTCCTATAGAACTGACCACAGGACAAAAAAACACCCCTGCAAAAAGGCTATACGAAAAGTTAGGATTTCTTGAAACAAATGTGATTCATGTTGCAAAAGAGCTCACCTTATCAAAAATGAAATGGACACCGAGGCGAAAGGTTGAGGTTGTCGAATTCAAAAAAGAATGGCATGAAGAATTCCATCAAGAAAAGCAGCGACTCAAGCAAATCATTCAAAAGAGCTGGATAGAAGGACATCATATTGGTAGTACGTCAGTTGAAGGACTTGTTGCCAAACCAATTATTGATATATTAATAGAAGTAAGTCATATAAAAGAGATCGATAGAAAAAGAGAGAGCTTTGAACATCTTGGATATCAAGCGCTAGGTGAAAATGGCGTAAAAGGGAGACGTTTTTTTCAAAAGGGTGGCTTGAATCGTACGCATCATGTCCATGTTTATGAGAGAAATCATCCTGATGTGAAAAGACATTTATTGTTTCGAAATTACTTAAGAGTCCACCCAGAACGAGCTGCAGCGTATGCGTCTGTCAAGGAACAATTAGCAAATCAGTATCCGGAAGATATACAAAGCTATATGGCGGGAAAGAATGAAATCATAAAAGAAATAGAAAATGAGGCATATCACTGGGATAGAGAAGGAAGAGAGGAAGCTCATAAATAAGCTACCTCTTTTCCTCGTTAATTAGGAAGCTGAACATGGCCTTTTACAATATAGGCCTGTGAAGCAGCAGTAGATGGAAGAGCGGGTAATTTATCCTTTACTATGACCCCGCGGATGTCTGTGATTCGAACAGGAAGAGATGTAGACCCCATATTAAATCCAAGGAAATGGTTGTAGTCTGTCTTTTCCATGTTCACCCATTGTCCATCTTTGTAATATTCCATTTTCATAATCGGATATTTATGATTGCGCACTTGAATCGCAGCCCACCACTTACTGCTACCTTCTTTTATTCTGTAAGCTACATTTCCGCTAATCGGTGCTTTTATAATTTTCCAACTAATTGGGATTTTCCCGTCTGCCATATTGCCGATTTTGGCAAAGGCATTAGGAGAAAGATCAAGAGCTCCTTTTGCTCCTTCTGGATATTTATCGGTTACATACACAACGGTTTTTCCTTTTGGACCCTTTACTTCAAGGTAAGCCCCTGCAAGTGCTGCATTTATCCCTTTATAGTTATAGTCATGGGGATTTAAAGCCGTAATTTTCATGTCAGATGGAATAGGATCTAATAATGCGGCGCCCCCTGAGTAACCAGATCCCGTATAAGTCGCATAGCTTTCTCGTACTTCATCAAGGACAGATGCCGCTTTCATGTTTGGCACAGCGAAACTCAACATCAATATCAGTGCCCCGATGAAGCAGAGAGATAATCTTTTTTTCACGATCTAAAACCTCCTGTTTATTCTTTTGAAATTGGTAGCGTCATAAGTATAATTCTAAAAAACAAGAAGCAGAAAGAGCCAATAGATAGATATAATCCTAGTGAGAAGAGCGTGTATTTCAAAGAATATGACTTTCGGATTTAGTCGTGTGTCATGTTTTATGGTGTTTTATGTGTTACAATGTAAGCATCAATTTAAAAAGGATGTTCACCATGTATATTCACATCACAGAACTGGCTAAAACATATATAGAAAAACAGCAAACAGGAAACGAAACGAAGGAATTACTGCTTCGCTACGATTCAGAAGGTTGTGGCTGTGCAGTGAGTGGCGTACCAATGCTTTGGTTAACAAGTGAAAGAACAGGTGAATGGGAACAACTGAATAATAGCCAACATTTAAAACTATATATACACATTGCACAGAAGGTATTCTTTGATGAGGAAATGACCATCGATTTTAATGAAAAAGCCAATACATTGATGCTGAAAAGTCCTCAGCAAATACTCAGTCCAAGAATGGGCATACTTGTAAAGTAAGGTGGAAACGTAGTGGATCAGAAGCTTAGAGTGATACAAAACACGGCACAAAATAAAACATGGGTGTCGTTTTTAAATAACAATCATCCCTATAGCCTTTTGCACTGGTCAATAGGTGGAATGGATTCGGTGAAAAAGGACGTTTGGCTTCTTCAAGATGAAGTCACATTTGAAACGGAAGAATTTCCAACGCTTGAATTAGCTGTCAATTGGATTAAAGAGAATATGGATCAAGTAACAGATGTCTTATGAAGAGTCCTTTGCTGAAGGGGCTTTTTTTTCTGCCATCATCATCTCATCAAACAACAGGGCTGTCTAATCTGAAAAATGCTCTTTTTAAACGGAAAAAAGCAGTTTTTAACAAAAGATTCGACAAAACGAGAAAAATGAAAAAATAGTGGCTGTAAATGCCGAAAAATAGGCAATGGAAGCGTTTATTGCGGGATACCGAAAACTTTGCGAAAAATGACATTTCATATTTCTTCCATTCGAGGAAATGTGATAGAATACAACATGTATCGTATATGAGAAGGGAGGTGCTAAAGTGAATTGAAGCTCAAGTTGTCATCGCCTCAGGTTGGAATCAAAATAAACGAATGGTATAGACAGATTTGCGGATTTCATGTCATGAAAGCAGAGAAGCTGAAGGCCGAGATCGAGCAGGAAATCCTTGAGATGGAGCAGGATCAAAACTTGTTATTGTTTTACCAGCTGATGGATTTTCGCCATAAGGTAATGCTTGAATATTTTGAACCGGCAAAAAAAGCCTCGAATGATGAAGAAATTAAGAATCTCCTTGAAACGATTGAACATTCGCAAACGAAATTAACGGATATGCTTGAATACTATGTTCATTTTTTCACAGGAATGTTTGAATTTGAGCAGAGAAACTATTTGAGCGCCATTGCTTATTACCGTTCAGCAGAAAAAAAGCTCAATCTCATATCAGATGATATAGAAAGAGCAGAATTTTACTTTAAATTAGCAGAAATATATTACCACATGAAACAAACCCACTTTTCGATGCACTATGCCTTGCAAGCGTTAGATACGTACTCTGCCTATAGAACGTACACGCTGAGAATCATCCACTGTGAATTTGTCATCGGTGCAAACTATGATGATTTGAAATGCTATGAACATGCATTGCCCTACTTTAAAAATGCTCTAAAGCGAGCACGCTCAATTGGAAACCCTCGAGTCATAGGTTCGGCCCTTTTCAACTTAGGTAACTGTTATTACCAAATGAATGATCTTCCGGAAGCAAGTCGTTATCTGAAAGACTCTCTTGAAGTGTTTGAAAAGGAGAATTTAACCCATCTAAATCGCTCTCTAGACCCACTATTTATGCTGACCCAAATCCTGTTTAAACAAAAAAAGATAGAAGAGTCGTTATCACTCTATCAACAAGGTATTATGAAAGCCTGTGAATTAGAAGATGAAATTTACATTTGCAAATTTCAGTTTCTAAAAGCACTATACGTTGATGCAGAAATAAAGATCATAGACGATACATTAGACCTGTTGGAGGACAAGCGCTTATACCCAGATATTGAGGAATTGGCACTTGATGCGGCTCATTATTATAATGAGCTCGGACTATTTGAAGTATCTACCCGGTTTTACGAAAGGAAAATTCAAGCTATATCAAAAATCCAAAATGGGGGTCATTTATATGAAAATGAGTTTGATAGTTCTTTTATTGGCAGCAACTGCAGGATTATCGGTCATGAGTCAGCAGCAATCGGAAGAGAGTCATATGGAAATGGCGGGCAGACACCATACAACAGTGGTGACTATCGTATAAGTTAGCTAAAAAAGAGGAGGCGAACTGCTGTTCATTCTCCTCTTTCATTTTGATTGAGTTCAAATCTTTGAAGAAATGCTTGGACCTCTTGTTCATAAGCTTCCTTATTTTCGCTAAAAGACATCGCATGAGCCCCATGTGGCGCAATAAATAACTGTTTATCACCCTTTTTTCGTGTATATAACTGCTGACTTTGCACACAAGGGATATAGTCGTCATGAAGGCTATGGATAAAGAGCACAGGTTCTTTCACTTGATCGATCACATCAAGCGGGGAAACTTGCCGGATGCGATATCCGTCCCGCCATTTTAACACTTGATCACTCAGTGGAAGAATCCAATGACCTGAAAGGCGAAAATCCGTTTTTAACCGATACACCAGCTGATCCTCAAAAGAAGCGAAGGGACAATCGGCAATGTAAAAATCCGCGGCTGCTTCAGGTTTTGCAGCATATAACAAGGTAGTGACTGCACCCATCGATTCCCCGTGTACACCAATGATGGCACTTTCCCCGAACCTTTTTCTGAGCCACTTCACCACCTGAGCTAAATCTTCTTTTTCATAGTATCCATAACTAGTGGTTTTCCCGCCACTCATTCCGTGTCTTCTATGATCATAAAGCATCACATTCCATCCGAGCTTTTGGAATAATTTCATATACTTAACTGAATTGATCAGACTGACAGTAACGCCGTGGCAAAGCACGATGGTGCGAGTTGTATGTGGAAACGGTACAAAATAGCCATGAAGATCATAACCAAAGGATGAGGGAATACAAACTTTCTCTTTTTTGAGCTGTTTAAATTCCTCGTGATGATAATGACCTTCATCTGATTCTCGTTTGATTAGCTCTTCATCCGTTAATTTACGAATATACATCATTTTATTGGTGAAAAAAAAGCCGATTGCAACGAGTGGAAATAATATAAAGGCAAGTAGAGCGATCCATTTCTTCATTAAGCCGATTCTTCCTTTCCGAAGTTTTTCCTACGATGATCATACCACATGTTGGGAGATTGGCGTGATTCTTGCTCAGCAAATAAAACGGATGATACACTAAGGCAAAAGGAGAGAGGCACAATGAAAAAGACCAATCAAGATCAAGCAAAACTAAAAGATGGCATAAATGATGATGTCAAACAGCAACTCCTTCAAATGAAGCAGAATCTTGCAGTCGAGACAGGAAAAAGAGAAGAACAAAAACGACAAGATCTCCTTCGACAGCAGAAAGAAAAAGAGAAAAATAAAAGCTTCTCAGAGCTGCTAGATGAAAGTCATTTAGACTGGAGAAAATATAAAAGCTAAAAAAGAGATCACAAGACGTGATCTCTTTAGATGTTGACAAAGGGCTAAAAATGATCTTTATTTTAGCCCTTTGTCTTCTTTTCAGCGTGATAGAAAACCTTTGAAGTCTAGGAAGGACGAGCACTGGAGCGGAGCGAATTTGACATTCGTGAGCACCGGCACGCAGGACTGACACCGAATGCGAGGGTTTGTCTACACGCAGATCACATGACGTGATCTCTTTTACGTTCTATTGAACCGATGCGCCTCATACACAGATGGTTTTGTATAGTATGTCAATGCTTTTACTTCTTGGCCGCTTAAAGAACGTGCATTTGCCGCTGCTACATTTTCTTTTAACTGTTTCACCGAGCTTGCGCCAAAAACAACGGAACTGACAGCAGAATGCTTGAGCAAATATTGAATGGACAGCTCGGTGAGCGATAGGTCATAAGCGACTTTCTTTAAAGAAGGAATGACCTGCTGAAGCTCATCAAATGAGTATTGAAGATAGCCGTTATGTTGAATGGCTGCACTTGCTTGAGAGAGTGGTTTTTCAGTTAAAAGCCCTTTGGCTAAAGGCCCTCTTGCGACGACGCTAATGCCTTGTTCTTCAAGAAGAGAAAACCATTCTTCAGGACGGCGGTCGAGTAAACTATATTGCATCATCACACTGACAATGTTCGACTTTTTGGCATATTCTTTAATGACATTAGGACGGATAGAAGATATGCCGTAATATCGAATGACGCCTTCTTTCACTAATTCTTCAAAAGCCTCAATGGTCTCATCAATTGGGTCATCAATCGTGCCGCCATGCAATTGATATAAATCAATATAATCTGTCTGAAGCCGCTTGAGGCTCTGTTTTACTGCCTCTTTTATGTACGCCTTTGAAGGGTCCCAGTCCCAGCCCGGTTTGCCTTTTTCAAAGCGGTTCCCGCCTTTTGTGGCCAAAATCAAATCTTGCCGTCTGTTCTTAATGGCTTCCCCGACAATTTCCTCATTTGTCCCAAAATCATATAAATCGGCTGTATCCAAATAGTTAATCCCAAGATCAATGGCTTCATCTAATAAAGAGAGCGCTTTTTCTTTTTCAGTCCCAAGGGACATACTTCCTAGTGCAGACTCGCTCACCAAGAGATCAGAGGTACCAATTCGTCTTTTTTTCAATTTCATCACACTCCTATCCTTTCACATTAAGTGAAAAAAATTTGGAATTCAAGCTAGGTGATTTCAAATGGCGCATTTGAAGCGAGCGTTCGCTCTTCGCTTCTCCTAAATCATCTATGTTAAAATGAATGAAGTAAAAAGTGAAAGTAGAACGAGGAGCTGACAAAATTGAAGGACTTTGAAGAAAAAACATTATCATCTAAAGAATTATACAACGGAAAAATCATTGATTTGGTTCTTGAAGATGTAGAATTGCCAAACGGAAAACAGGGCAAACGAGAAATCATCAAACATCCAGGTGCAGTAGCAGTCATTGCACGTACGGACGAAAATAAAATCATTTTGGTCAAGCAATACCGTAAAGCACTAGAGAGAGCCATCGTTGAAATTCCGGCTGGGAAATTAGAACAAGGGGAAGAGCCGGCACATACAGCACTGAGAGAATTAGAAGAAGAAACAGGGTACACAGCTCAGCAGCTTAAAAAGCTGACTGCTTTTTATACATCGCCTGGGTTTGCAGATGAACTTGTCCACATCTATCTTGCAGATCAGTTGGTTCCGCTTGAAGAAAAAAGAGAGCTGGATGAAGATGAATTTGTAGAAGTGATGGAAGTTTCATTAGAAGAAGCACTGCACCTCATTGAAAAACAGCATATTTATGATGCAAAAACAGCCTATGCCATTCAGTATTTACAACTGCAAGAGGTACTTGAGTCTACAAAATGAGGGAGTTTTTTGCCGACATCCATATTCATATAGGCAGAACGAGAACAGGCAGGGCTGTCAAAATTACAGGTGCAAGGTCGCTCACAATTGACCAAATTTTAATAGAAGCGTCACAAAATAAAGGGATGGGGATGATTGGTGTGATTGATGCACAATCTCCTGAAGTCCTAGAAGAGTTAATAGAGGGTGTAGAGGAAGAAAAGTACACTGAACTGAATGATGGAGGTCTATCATTTGGACAGACAGTTTTACTTTTAGGCAGTGAATTAGAAATCAATGACGGCCATTCAAAGGGTCCGATTCATGTGCTTGCGTTTATGCCCACATTACACAAAATGTCTAAGTTCTCCGCATGGCTCTCACTTCATATGAAAAATGTGCATTTGAGTTCACAGCGCCTGTATGTTGATGGGAGAACACTTCAGCACAAGGTCAAGGAGCTTGGAGGATTATTTATTCCTGCCCATATTTTCACGCCGCACAAAAGTTTATACGGTAAAGGAGTAAACACTTCTTTAACAGAAGTATTCGATCCAGAACTCATTGATGCGGTTGAGCTTGGCCTTAGCTGCGATACGTCAATGGCCTCCCAGCTAAGTGAGCTGAGCCGTTATCCTTTTTTAACGAATTCAGATGCTCATTCCTTAGGAAAAATTGCGCGAGAATATACAAAAATCAAAATGGATCATGCCTCTTTTGCCGAATTCAAACTAGCCCTTCAAGGAAAAGATGGCAGAAACATCACAGGAAATTATGGACTCGCCCCGCGGCTTGGAAAGTATTATCATACGACCTGCGAGAAATGCGGGGTAAGACCTGACAGCCCAGACCAAGAAAAGTGCCACGCATGCGGACATACCTGGATGATAAAAGGGGTGAGTGAGCGTTTAAAGGAGCTTGCTGACCAAGAAAGTGACAAAGGGACGAGACCTCCTTATGTTCACCAGCTCCCTCTTCAATTTATTCCGGGAGTCGGAGCCAAAACGTTAGACAAGCTAAAAGCCGTGTTTCACACAGAAATGAATATTCTTCATCAAGCAACAGAACAAGAACTAAAAGCTGTTCTGCCAGAAAAAACAGCCAATTACATCATTAAAGCAAGAAAAGGTGAAGTCGGACTGATCGCTGGTGGAGGCGGAGTCTACGGCAAGGTGGATATTAATCATGAGTCAACTTAAATGGACATGTCAAACATTTGAACAACTGCCGAAAGAGGATCTTTACCTTATTTTAATGGAAAGAGTCAACGTGTTTGTCGTAGAACAAAGGTGCCCTTATCCTGAAATCGATCATCGAGACCAAGAGGCACTTCATATCATTGCAAAAGAGAACGGCATCATTGTAGCTTATTGCCGAATATTCCAAAGCGGGATCATGTACCATGAGGCATCCATTGGCCGTGTCCTTGTGACGGAGGCTGGCCGGAAAAAAGGCTATGGGAAAATGCTGCTTAGTAAGGCGTTGGAAAAGCTTAGTGATTTAGGTGAAACAAGTGTCAAAATTCAAGCGCAAGCCTACCTGAAATCGTTTTACGAATCGTTTGGTTTCAAAGCCGTCTCAGATTGTTATGATGAAGATGGGATCCCGCATCTTGATATGGTGAAAACAGAAAGATAGGCGTGTATACGTCTATCTTTTTTATGTGCTTTCGTGTATCATAACGACAACGAAAGGGGTTTTGCCAAATGGGAAAAAGCAAAGAAAAGAAAAAACGAGAACATATTCAAAGGCAGCACAGCCGAAATCCAGAACTGTCAAGAGGATTCGTGCCGCATTTTAGCACACATGAAAGAAAGACTAAAACAAAACAAGAAGCCATGCAGCATATGATGAAGAAACATAAAGGAAGGAATGCTTATGATCGCTATCAAGAGGATCATAAGCATTTTTATTTTGCTTTTTTGTGACAAGTAGATCAAATAAATGGAAAAATTTTAAAAAATAGGACAAACGGTCGTTTCTTTTTGTCTAAAAATGTAGTTAAATGACAAAAAGCAATGAAAGGGAGAGTGAGTATCGTGAACGTCAAGTCATTTGGAGCAGGGCTTTGTATGGCAAGTATGCTGCTGGCATCAACTACGTTCGGTGCGTCAGATATAACTGCAAAGGAGCAAGCAAAAAAAGAGTATATGATCGGCTTTTCTTCTTCCGTTCAAGACAAAGCACAAAAACAGCTTGTAGAAGAAGCTGGTGGACATGTGAAAGAATCCATAGACCAAATAGATATGATGAAAGTTTCGTTGAATGAGACCTCGAAAGAGAAACTGAATCAAGCAAAAGAAGTTACCTTTATTGAGGAGGACCAAAAAGCAAAAACAAGCGGTCAAACCGTCCCATATGGCATTAAAAGCATCAAAGCACAAAAGGTACATAAACGAGGATATGCCGGACAGAATGTCAAAGTAGCTGTTCTTGATAGCGGCATCGATGGCAAACATGAAGATTTACACGTAACCGGCGGAGTCAGCTTTGTTCCAACAGAGTCCGATCCACTCGTTGACCCGCATGAACACGGAACCCATGTGGCAGGCACGATCGCAGCATTAGATAATAAAGTGGGCGTCATTGGTGTCGCGCCAAAAGCTTCTATCTATGCTATCAAGGTGGCAGATCAAAATGGTGACGGCTACTATAGCTGGATCATTAAAGGCATTGAGTGGGCGATCGAAAATGACATGGATGTCATCAATATTAGTATGGGGGGAGCAAGTGAATCTGAGGCGCTGAAAGAAGCGGTAGATAAAGCGTATGACAAAGGGATTCTCATTGTGGCTTCTGCCGGGAATGCTGGGAGTTATGGCTCACTCAATACGATTGACTACCCGGCCAAATACAGCTCAGTGATGGCTGTCGCATCTGTTGACCAAAGGAAGCAAAGAGCCTTTGATTCCTCTGTTGGCGAAGAGGTGGAAGTATCAGCACCAGGCGTTTCAACGCTAAGCACGATTCCTCATAACGAATATGGCTACAAAAGCGGTACGTCAATGGCATCACCTCATGTTACGGGTGCTGCGGCTGTGATTCTATCAAAACATCCTAATCTGACAAACGAAGAAGTGCGCGAAAGACTTTCAAAAACAGCAACAAAGCTTGGAGATCCTTTTTATTATGGTGCCGGGCTTGTGAACGTACAAAAGGCGTCACGATAAATGAAAAAGAGAAAGCAGCCTGTACACTGCTTTCTCTTTTTTCTTTCGATAAAACTGTCATGTTTCGTATTCTCTCTCATAGAATCTAGTAACCTTTACTATTTGGGAGGAAGACGCATGCGGAAAAAGTCTTGGAAGGAACATCTTCTTCAGCACGTAAAAGATCATCTATCGATTTATTTGTTTGTCTCGGTACTCTTTTTAATGGGCGTCATCTTTGGGGCTATTATCGTCAACAGCATGACAATCAGTCAGAAAGAGGATTTATTCTATTATTTAAATCAATTTTTTGGTCAGCTGACGAATGAGAAAGCGGCAGAATCAAAAGAAATGTTTTTGCAAAGCTTCCTGCATCATATGAAATATTTAGGCCTCATGTGGATACTAGGAATTTCCATCATTGGTCTGCCGCTCATCTTTCTCATGATCTTTTTAAAAGGGATTGTCGTTGGCTTTACTGTTGGTTTTCTAGTGAATCAAATGGGGCTCAGTGGATTTTTTCTTTCTTTCGTATCGGTTCTTCCGCAAAATATTTTGCTCATTCCAGCATATTTAGTCATCGGAACATGTGCGATTGCGTTTTCCATCCGTCTCATTGGACAGCTTTTCATGAAAAAAACGATCAGTCAAGCGCCAGTCCAGTGGTTTGGACGGTATGCATCTGTTCTGCTGATGATATTAGCGCTTGCTGCACTCTCATCCTTTTTTGAATCGTACTTATCATTCATGCTGATGAAAAAGCTAGCCGGTGTCCTGTTTTAATATTTTTTATAATCGTTATTAAATAATAATCAATTTATTTATCATTTTAAAATGATTATAGTTGGCTCTCTGCACATCATTTGATATAATGATCAAGTAATGTGGCGTAGGAGGGAAAGTCAATGGAAAATCGGATTGATCGAATTAAGAAACAGCTTCATTCTTCCAGCTATAAGCTCACGCCACAGCGTGAAGCAACAGTCAGAGTACTGCTTGAGAATGAAGAAGACCATTTAAGTGCAGAAGATGTATACCTCCTCGTAAAAGAGAAGTCTCCTGAAATTGGTCTTGCTACTGTTTATCGGACGTTAGAATTGCTAACTGAACTGAAAGTTGTTGATAAAATTAACTTTGGAGACGGCGTTTCGCGATATGATCTTCGCAAAGAAGGAGCCGCCCACTTCCATCACCATCTTGTCTGCATGGAATGCGGGACAGTCGATGAGATAGAAGATGATTTATTAGAAGATGTTGAAGAGATTATTGAACGCGACTGGAAATTTAAAATTAAGGATCATAGATTGACATTCCATGGTATTTGCCATCGCTGTCATGATGATGAATCCGGCCAATAATCCGAATTGGAACCTTTTCATTTCATATGAAGAGGTTTTTTGCATTTTCGCTGTATATTCCTTGTCCCACCTGGCATATGCTGAAGTAATGAGAAGATGAGAAAGGACATGAAGATCATGCGAAAATGGCTCAAAACAACAGGTGAAGTGATGAAAGTATTTATCTTGTTCACTGGTTTTACCGTCCTGTTCTATTATGCTATGATATGGATAAATTCAGAATATGAAAGCTACCATCGTTATGATAAACCAGAGGGTGCAGCGATTAAAGTGATGGAAATGGATCAGCCGAATCAAGACAACTGGCAAGACCGATTGATTTATTTTTATCAAAACGGGGAGTAGAAACCATTGAACGATCAATTATCCGACTTTATTCATTTTATGACGGTAGAGAGAGGACTCTCTGAAAATACCATTGTCTCTTATAAAAGAGATTTACAGAACTACTTGTCTTTTTTAATGACAGACGAGCAGCTAGCCGATATCAAAGACGTCACGCGTCTTCATATCATTCATTATTTAAAGCAGCTAAAAGAGGAAGGGAAATCGAGCAAAACGTCCGTAAGGCATCTATCATCGATTCGCTCCTTTCACCAATTTCTGCTACGGGAAAAAGTGACAACAGATGACCCGTCATGGAACATTGAAACGCAAAAAACAGAGCGGAAATTACCGAAAGTTCTATCACTCGGTGAGGTCGAAAAGCTGCTCGATACACCAAAGCAGCACACACCATTTGACTACCGGGACAAAGCTATGCTGGAGCTTTTATATGCAACAGGCATTCGCGTGAGTGAAATGCTGGATCTGACCCTTGCAGATGTTCATCTTACAATGGGCTTTATCCGCTGCTTTGGAAAAGGAAGAAAAGAGCGAATTGTGCCAATTGGCGAAGCCGCTGCAAGTGCGATTGAAGAATATATAGAAAAAGGAAGAAGCAAGCTGCTAAAAAAACAGCCAGCCGATGCCTTATTCCTCAATCATCACGGGAAAAAGATGTCGCGGCAAGGCTTCTGGAAGAACTTAAAAAAACGAGCCATCGAAGCAGGCATTCAAAAGGAATTGACGCCTCATACGCTCAGACATTCATTTGCTACACATCTGCTTGAAAACGGTGCTGATCTAAGAGCCGTACAGGAGATGCTCGGGCATGCGGATATATCAACAACACAAATTTATACACATGTGACGAAAACAAGACTGAAAGATGTGTATCACAAATTCCATCCAAGGGCATAAGTAAAGCATGGCACGGTGAACGTGTACCATGCTTTTTGTTGTTTGTACCGTTTATAGTTGTCAATTGACTTGTAAACGGTTTATACTTGAGATGTCTGACCTCTCTATATTTGAAAGGTCAAAGGACAAGAATATTGAAGGAGGCGCTTTTTAATGCCTGATTATCAGTATAAACGCATTTTCCTCATTGTGATGGATTCAGTAGGGATTGGTGAAGCACCAGATGCTGCTGATTTTAATGATGTAGGTGCAGATACACTTGGACATATTGCTGAAAAAATGAACGGGCTTCATATGCCGAATATGGCGAAGCTTGGGCTGAGTCATATTAAAGAAATCAAAGGAATTCCAGCGGACGAAAAACCGCTTGCGTATTATGGAAAGATGCAAGAAGCATCAAATGGGAAAGACACAATGACAGGACACTGGGAAATCATGGGTCTTTACATAGACACACCGTTTAAAGTCTTTCCAGACGGATTCCCAGATGAACTATTAAATGAACTAAAAGAAAAAACAGGACGGGGCATCATTGGGAATAAACCAGCATCTGGGACAGAAATTCTGGATGAGCTTGGCGAAGAGCACATGAAAACAGGTGATTTAATCGTTTATACATCTGCGGATTCTGTTTTGCAAATTGCTGCGCACGAAGAAGTTGTGCCACTGGAAGAGCTCTACCGCATTTGTGAAATTGCACGAGAACTGACTTTAGATGAAAAATATATGGTAGGACGCATTATTGCTCGTCCGTTTGTCGGGGAGCCTGGGGCATTTGTCAGAACGCCAAACCGTCATGACTATGCTTTAAAACCATTTGACCGTACCGTTATGAATGAGCTGAAAGATGATGGGCTTGATGTCATTGCCATTGGAAAAATCTCTGATATTTATGACGGTGAAGGAATTACATCTTCTCTCAGAACGAAATCAAATATGGATGGAATGGACAAGCTCGTCGAGACACTTAAAACAGACTTTACAGGACTCAGCTTTTTAAACCTTGTTGATTTTGACGCTCTTTATGGGCACAGAAGAGACCCAGAGGGCTACGGAAAAGCACTAGAGGAATATGACGCACGTCTTCCTGAAGTGTTTGACCTGTTAAAAGAGGATGATCTCCTTGTGATCACAGCAGATCACGGAAATGACCCAGTTCATCACGGAACAGACCATACAAGAGAATACGTTCCACTTATTGCTTACAGTAAAAAGCATCAGGAAGCAAATGAACTGCCAACAGCAAAAACCTTTGCTGATCTTGGGGCAACGGTAGCAGATAATTTCAAGTCAGCGATGCCAAAATACGGTACAAGCTTTTTATCTAAACTCAAATAGGGGGAAATCTCGTGGGAGCACAGTTTTCAGAAGCGGCGGCATACATTAAACAAGCATCGGCATACGTACCAACAGTTGGATTGATCTTAGGTTCAGGGCTTGGCATTTTAGCAGATGAGATTGAAAATCCAATCAAATTGAAATATGAAGATATCCCTGGATTCCCTGTTTCAACAGTAGAGGGTCATGCAGGACAGCTCGTCATCGGGACGCTGAAAGGCACCGTCGTATGTGCAATGCAAGGACGTTTTCATTTCTATGAAGGATATGATATGAAGCAAGTAACGTTTCCTGTTCGTGTGATGAAAGAAATTGGCATTGAGACATGTATTGTGACAAATGCAGCCGGCGGCGTGAATACGTCCTTTCATCCAGGTGATCTGATGCTGATTACGGATCATATCAATATGATGGGGACCAATCCATTAATCGGACCAAATGACAGTCAAGGCGTTCGTTTCCCTGACATGTCTGCACCATACGATAAAGATTTGCTGGCACTTGCAGAAAAAACGGCTCAACACTTAGGCATATCTGTACAGCAGGGAGTATATGCCGGGATGACAGGTCCTTCATATGAAACACCAGCTGAAGTTCGTTTCCTTAGAACACTTGGAGCAGATGCGGTGGGAATGTCGACTGTCCCAGAAGTGATTGTTGCGCGTCATGCAGGAATGAAAGTGCTTGGTATTTCATGTATCTCCAATGCCGCATCAGGTATTTTAGATCAGCCGCTTTCTCATGATGAAGTCATTGAAGTGACGGAAAAAGTGAAAGCAAGTTTCCTTGATTTAGTAAAAGATGTTGTGGAGCAACTCTCATAATATGTTTCCAAAAGTCTTCTGTTCATTAAACAGAAGACTTTTTTTATATGTAATCAAACGATCTCTGAATAAAACAGCCTGTATGAGGAAAAAATAGAAAGGATTACGATAATGGAGGTCTGCCACTTGAAACGTCATATATGTGCATTGTTTATTTTAATGATCCTTATCTCAATGGTTTCACCATCAGCGATAGCAAAAGAAAAGATAGAAAAACCAGGAGAAAAACAAACATCAGAATTGGCGCATGAAGCCAAATCAGCCATCTTAATTGAACGTGACACGGGGAAGGTGCTTTACAACAAAAACAGCGATGAAAAGCTTGCACCTGCAAGTATGACCAAAATCATGACCATGCTTCTCATTATGGAAGCAATGGACCAAGGAAAGCTGAAAATGACAGACAAGGTCAGAACGAGCGACTATGCGGCATCCATGGGAGGCTCACAAATTTTCCTTGAACCAGGAGAAGAAATGACTGTGAAAGAAATGCTGAAAGGCATTGCAATTGCTTCAGGAAATGATGCATCTGTTGCCATGGCAGAACATATTGCTGGATCTGAAGAACAGTTCGTTGAGCAGATGAACAAAAAGGCAAAAGAACTCGGGCTCACCTCAACAGTCTTTCAAAACCCAACGGGACTTCCTGAAAAAGATCATTACAGCACAGCTCATGATATGGCAAAAATGGCGAAAGAGCTGTTGAAATATGAACAAATCACCAAATTCACAGGTGTCTATGAAGACTATCTTCGTCAAAACACGGATAAAAAATTCTGGCTTGTGAACACGAACCGACTAATTAAATTTTATCCAGGCGTCGATGGATTGAAAACAGGTTTTACAGGCGAGGCAAAATACTGTTTAACCGCATCAGCTAAAAAAGGCAACATGCGCGTCATTGCTGTCGTATTTGGCGCAAGTACACCGAAGGACAGAAACGCCCAAGTGGTCAAAATGTTAGACTATGCATTTAGTCAATATACAACCCATCCACTTTACAAACGAGGACAAGACGTGGCAGAGATCAAAGTGAGCAAAGGGAAAAAGAAGAAAATTCAGCTTGTCACTTCTGAACCGATCTCCCTTTTAACGAAAAAAGGCGAAAATGTGGATCAGATTAAAAAAGAAATCAAATTGACTCATGATGTCAAGGCCCCATTTTCAAAAGGGACGGAACTTGGCACCATTGTCTTGAAAAAAGACGGTAAAGTACTGCATGAAAGCCCTGTAGAAGCAAAAGAAGGAATGGAAAAAGCAGGGGTTTGGACTTTCTTCAAACGGGCCATGGCCGAATTTATAAAATGGAAATAAAAGGATAAAGACTGCTGCGATTGGCAGTCTTTTTGCTATGAGCGAGAAGAAAAGAACATCTAAATATGACGAATGATCACTAGTTTTGTCATGGTGAAGGATTTACTTTGTTTAAAAGAGAAACATTCTTTATCCGAAATGAGAGCAAGGAGGAAGAAAAAGATGAGCCTTAGTATTGATTTTCAAGTAAAAGAGAGCGTACTTTGCATTCGGTTGACAGGAGAGCTCGATCATCACTCCGCAGAAACATTGAGACAAAAGGTGACGAATTATTTGGAAACAGAGGACATTCGCCACATCGTGCTGAATTTGGCTGATTTATCGTTTATGGACAGCTCTGGACTCGGGGTGATTTTAGGGAGATATAAAGAAATCAAGCAGCTTGGCGGTGAAATGGTCGTCTGCGCGATTTCGCCAGCGGTGAACCGTTTATTTGATATGTCTGGCTTATTTAAAATTATCCGTATGGAGCCTTCAGAGCAAACAGCTTTGCAAACATTGGGGGTGGCATCATGACAAATGAAATGAACCTGACCTTCTCTGCATTGAGTCAAAATGAATCTTTCGCAAGGGTAACAGTCGCGGCGTTCATCGCCCAGCTTGATCCAACATTAGATGAATTAACAGAAATCAAAACCGTTGTATCAGAGGCCGTGACAAACTCCATTATCCACGGCTATGATGGGAATCCAGATGGCAAGGTGCATATTCATGTGACACTAGATGACCATGTCGTTTACCTCACCATCCGTGACGAAGGCATGGGAATTACAGATCTTCAGGAAGCAAGACAGCCGCTTTTTACAACAAAACCAGACTTAGAACGCTCTGGAATGGGCTTTACCATCATGGAGAATTTTATGGATGATGTCATGGTGGACTCATCACCAGAAATGGGCACGACGATCCGTTTAACAAAGCATCTATCAAAAAGCAAAGCGCTTTGTAATTAAGGAGCTGCTCGTATGGATGTGGAGGTAAAAAAGCAAGCAAAAAAAGCACAGCTGTCAAATGATGAAGTCAAAGAGCTCATCAAAAAAAGCCAAGACGGAGATCAGCAAGCAAGAGACCTCCTCGTAGAAAAAAACATGCGTCTTGTTTGGTCCGTTGTTCAGCGCTTTTTAAATAGAGGATATGAACCAGATGATCTATTTCAGATTGGCTGCATTGGACTGCTAAAATCTGTTGATAAATTTGATTTGTCCTATGATGTGAAGTTTTCGACCTATGCCGTTCCCATGATCATTGGTGAAATTCAGCGCTTCATCCGCGATGATGGAACAGTCAAAGTCAGCCGGTCATTAAAGGAACTTGGAAATAAAATTCGGCGGGCAAAAGATGAATTGTCTAAGTCTCATGGAAGAATGCCGACAATACAGGAAATTGCTGAATATCTTGACATCACACCAGAGGATGTCGTTCTCGCCCAAGAAGCGGTCCGCTCACCGTCATCGATTCATGAAACCGTGTATGAAAATGACGGAGACCCTATTACATTGCTGGATCAAATTGCCGATCATTCAGAAGAAAGATGGTTTGATAAAATCGCGCTAAAAGAAGCGATCAAGGAATTAGAAGAGCGGGAGAAACTGATTGTGTACTTAAGGTATTATAAAGATCAAACACAATCTGAGGTAGCAGAGAGGCTGGGTATTTCACAAGTACAAGTCTCGCGGCTTGAAAAGAAAATCTTAAAGCAAATTCAAATGCAAATGGATCAAAAAGACAGCTAGCCAATTCGGCTGGCTTTTTTTGTGTGGTAATTACCGGTAAATCAAGTTCTGTCAGTATGAGAACCATTTTTCACCACATACTATTTTTAACCCATCGTATAGGAAGTGACTTGGATGGACGGACAAATCTTTATTCGGCTGCGCCATCGAATCAAGACCGGTATTGATCAGCTCATTTATTTAGAGGATATCGCCCAAATCACTGGTCATGAGTTGACTGTGCAAAAGCTTAGCAAAATGCCGATGTATCATGTCAGCAAAAAGGATCGTCACATTGTGGTTTTAGATATCATGCATGTGGTCAAAACGATCAAAAAAACGTGGCCAGACATCGACATTCAAACCGTCGGAGGCTCTGAGGCGATTGTTGAAATTGATACAGGCAAACGCCAGCTTTCTCCCGTTTTATTTGTGTTTGTATGGCTCCTATTATTTGTCGGAGCGGCTCTTGCCATCATGAATTTCCACGAGGATGTCAGTATGCGGCTTGTTCATATTCGCCTATATGAAATGATCACAGGAAAAACGGTTGAGCATCCTTATTTATTACAAATTCCATATAGCTTTGGACTCGGTTTGGGCATGATTTTATTTTTCAATCATGTATTTAAAAAGCGTTTAAATGAAGAACCAAGTCCGCTCGAAGTGGAAATGTTTAAATACCAGCTCGATCTCGATCATTATGTCGCACTTAAAGAAAATAAAGAAACATTGAAAGATATCCATGATCGGTAAGTGGCTTTTTGTCGTGCTCGTTGGACTTGGCGGCGGTTTAACGGTCGGAGCAGGATTTGTGGCATTTCTAACAGTGCTTGGCATCATCCCTCGATTAATGCAATTAACCAAAACGCAGCGCTTCATACAAGGATACGAGGCGGCTGTCATCAGTGGAGCGGTCGTTGGAGGATGGGCCACCTTAAGTCAAATGCATTTGCATTTATCCAAATGGCTGGCGCTGCCGATTGGTCTTTTATCCGGCATCTTCTACGGTATGCTTGCAGCCGCATTGACTGAGGTATTAAATGTCCTTCCTATATTAACGAAAAGAATTGGAATGGACGGGAAAATTGTTTTGCTGCTCATGGCCATCGTCTTAGGAAAGGTATTTGGTTCATTATTTCATTGGCTTATTTATATTTAAAAAAATTTGGAGGGAACAACACGTGTCGAGTTTAAAAGAGAACTATCCATCTAAGGTGAAAACGTATCAGCCCAAACCTCCTTATGTACTCAACTGCATCAAGGCTTTTCTTGTTGGCGGCTTGATCTGCGCCATAGGCGAAGGGCTGCAAAACTTCTATATTCACTTTTTTGATTTTAATGAAAAGACAGCGGGGAATCCAACAGTGGCGACCCTCATTTTAATTTCTTCTATTTTAACTGGTATCGGTATTTACGATAAAATTGGCCAGTTTGCTGGAGCGGGATCCGCTGTCCCGGTGACAGGGTTTGCAAACAGCATGACAAGTGCTGCTCTTGAGCATAGAAGTGAAGGGCTTGTGTTAGGTGTAGCCACGAACATGTTTAAGCTTGCTGGGAACGTCATTGTTTTTGGTGTCGTCTCGGCTTATGTCGTAGGGATCATTCGATACATCTTGGAAAAGGTGTTTTCGTAGGAGGAATGAAACGTGAAACTAACAGGTAAACAATCTTGGGTATTCGAGCATAAGCTTTATGTCAATGCAGAAGGAACAGCTGCAGGACCGAAAGAAAAAGACGGCCCGATCGGTCATCTAATTGATAAAACATACGACGAAATGCATTGTGATCAAAAGAACTGGGAAATGGCTGAAAGGCAGCTCATGGATGATGCGATATCAACCGCTTTATCAAAAGCAAATTTGCAAAAAAGCGATGTTGATCTTTTGCTGGCAGGAGACTTACTGAATCAAAACGTCACAGCAAACTATGTGGCAAGAGAACTTAAAATTCCGTTTCTTTGCTTATTTGGAGCATGCTCCACATCAATGGAATCGGTCGCCATTGCTTCGGCATTAGTAGATGGTGGTTTTGCAAAAAGAGCCATTGCTGCGACAAGCAGTCATAATGCGACGGCAGAACGCCAATTTCGTAATCCGACAGAATACGGCGGGCAAAAACCAGATACAGCGACAAGTACAGTGACTGGGAGCGGGGCCGTTATTATCAGCCAAGAGCCCTCCCAAATTCAAATTACAAGTGCAACTGTGGGACGAGTCATGGATCTTGGGATTACAGACCCATTTGACATGGGATCGGCAATGGCACCGGCAGCAGCAGATACCATCAAGCAGCACTTAGAAGATCTAGGGAGAACGGTTGACGATTACGATCTTATTTTAACAGGTGATCTATCTGGCATTGGCTCACCGATCTTAAAGGATCTGCTCAAAGAAGACGGCATTCAGCTCGGCCGAAAGCACGATGATTGCGGATTAATCATCTACACACCCGATCAAAATGTGTTCGCTGGAGGCAGCGGCTGTGCGTGTTCAGCTGTTGTGACATTTAGTCACATCTTTCAAGAAATGAAGGCAGGGAATTTGCAAAAAGTATTTGTTGTCGCAACCGGGGCACTTCTCAGCCCGACGATGGTCCAGCAAAAAGAGACCATTCCCACCATTGCGCATGGTGTCGTATTTGAGCGTGCGGGAGGAGAAAGCTAATGGAATATCTGATCGCTTTTGTTGCAGGCGGACTTATTTGTGTCATCGGCCAGCTTTTATTGGACGTACTCAAACTCACGCCTGCACATGTCATGACCATCTTTGTTGTGGCAGGAACCATATTAGACGGGTTCGGAATTTATGATAAATTTATTGAATTTGCAGGTGCAGGTGCAACCGTACCTATCGTTAGCTTTGGTCATAGTTTGCTTCATGGGGCAATGCACCAGGCAGATGTACATGGATTCATCGGAATCGGGATCGGTATTTTTGAATTAACCTCTGCTGGAATATCAGCTGCGATTTTATTCTCATTTATTATCGCGCTTATCTTTAAACCGAAAGGATAACCTCATATGGGGCAAAGACGTAAAGTCATTTTAGTGACAGACGGAGATATATATGCTGCCAAAACGATTGAGCTTGTCGCTAAAAAAGTCGGCGGACGATGTATTTCTAGCTCAAAAGGGAATCCGAGCAAACGGACAGGACCTGAACTTGTCCAGATGATTTTAAAGACGCCGTATGATCCAGTGTTTGTCATGTTTGATGATTCTGGTTTGACGGGTGAAGGAACAGGGGAGACGGCGATGAAGCATGTGGCGTGTCACCCTGAAATTGAAGTGATTGGAGCCATTGCAGTTGCATCTAAGACGCATCAAGCCGAATGGACCAAGGTGCATGTCTCCATTGACCGGGAAGGTGAACTAACAGAATACGGTGTCGACAAACACGGACTTCCAGAAATGGAGCCACATAAAATGAGCGGGGATACGGTGTATTGTCTCGACTCACTCCATCTTCCGTTTGTTGTCGGGATTGGGGATATTGGCAAAATGGGACGGAAAGATGATCTGAGCAAAGGATCTCCAATCACGATGAAAGCAGTTGAGTTAATATTAGAAAGGAGTGGTTTCCATGAAGAAAGACAAGGTAAACGTGTACCGAGACCCAAAGAAAAATGAAGATTACTTCAAGGATAATGTCGGGATGGGTCTCAGCTTCGACCTTGGCGTTCGGAAAATCTATATACATGATCAGGAAATCCAACTTTACTATGTAAACGGATTGTGTGATACGCAGTATGTCATCTATTTATTAAAAGAACTGATTGAAATCAATGACAGCGAACCTGAATCAGATGACCTCGCTCGTGTGGTCGAGAACCGCCTTGTCAATCAGCAGGTCTCAAAAGTTGAAACGCTGGATGAAGCAGTAGATCAAGTGCTGTCGGGACTTGTGGCAGTCGTTGTAGAAGGTGAAAACTACGCATTTATCATTGATGTCAGGAGCTATCCTGGCAGAATGCCAGAGGAGCCGGATACAGAAAAGGTTGTCAGAGGAGCAAGAGACGGGTTTGTCGAAAACATTATTGTGAATACAGCGCTCATTCGTAGAAGAGTGCGAGATGAAAAGCTGCGATACAAAATGCTCAAAGTAGGCGAACGTTCAAAAGCAGATGTATGTGTTTGCTACATTGAAGACATTGCGGATCCAGATCTTGTGGATATCATTGAAAAAGAAGTGTCAGGTATCAAAGTCGATGGGCTGACGATGTCTGATAAAACGATTGAAGAATTTATTATTAAACAAGGCTATAATCCCTTTCCGCTTGTAAGATACACCGAGCGCCCAGATGTAGCTGCTAATCATATATTAGAAGGGCATGTCATCATCATTACCGATACATCGCCTAGTGTCATCATTACTCCAACCACAATTTTTCATCACGTTCAGCATGCAGAAGAATACCGCCAGGCACCGGCAGTAGGCACGTTTCTAAGATGGGTACGCTTTTTAGGCATATTATGTTCCACCTTTTTATTGCCAATTTGGTTTCTGTTTATCCTAGAACCAAATCTCCTGCCTGACAATTTAAGCTATATTGGGTTTAACAAGCCTTCACATATCCCTGTTATTCTCCAAGTATTTCTTGCTGATTTTGGGGTGGAGTTCTTAAGAATGGCAGCAATTCATACGCCCACTGCACTGTCGACCGCCATGGGGCTGATTGCGGCCGTTTTAATTGGACAAATTGCCATCGATGTCGGTTTATTTACACCGGAGGTCATTTTATACGTCTCACTAGCAGCCATCGGCACATTTACAACACCGAGCTATGAACTGAGTGTCGCCAATAAGATCGTGCGACTCATCATATTAGCACTAGTGGCGATCTTTAAGCTGAATGGACTCATCATTGGTTTTACCTTGTTACTCATTTATTTAACATCCATTCGTTCATTGCAGACGCCTTATATGTGGCCGTTCATTCCTTTTAATGGAAAGGCTTTGTGGCAAGTGCTGATTCGGACGTCTGTTCCGGGCTCAAAAGTAAGGCCAAGCATCGTACACCCTCAAAACAGATCAAAAATTCCGCCAAATTCTTAGCGCTCATTGAAAGTGGCTGAAGATTGTGATATTGTATTTTTAACTTTGAGAAACGGCAAAAGGCAGCTCACGTAGCTGTCTTTTTTCAGCCGAGGCGGAGAAAGAGGGAATGACATTGTATTTACACGGCACTTGCAGACAAAATGAACTCGGTCATTTAGAAATTGGTGGTGTTGATGCCGTTTCTTTAGCTGAAACGTATGGGACACCACTTTATGTATATGATGTGGCTTTAATACGGGAGCGCGCAAAAAGCTTTCAAAAAGCGTTTATAGAAGAAGAATTAACGGCGCAGGTAGCATATGCGAGTAAAGCATTTTCCTCTATTGCCATGTTTCAGCTTGCCAAAGAAGAAGGATTATCTCTTGATGTCGTATCTGGCGGAGAGCTGCATACAGCCATTTGCGCCGGATTTCCAGTAGATAAAATTCATTTCCATGGCAACAACAAAAGCAGAGAAGAATTAAAGATGGCATTAGAGTATGGGATCGGCTGTATTGTAGTTGATAATTTCTATGAAATGAAACTCATTGAACAGCTTGGTCAAGAGCTGTCAAAAAAGGTGAAAGTGCTGCTCCGTATCACGCCAGGTGTCGAAGCGCATACTCATGATTACATTACGACAGGCCAAGAGGATTCAAAGTTTGGCTTTGATCTTCATAATGGACAAGCAGACGAAGCGGTGAAACAAGTGATTGGGTCAGAAGTGATCGAGCTTTTAGGTGTCCATTGCCATATCGGTTCACAAATCTTTGATACGGCTGGTTTTGTCCTTGCAGCAGATAAAATCTTTATGAAGCTGGATGAATGGAGAGAATCCTTTGGCTTTATCTCCACAGTGTTAAACTTAGGCGGAGGCTTTGGGATCCGATATACAGCTGAGGATGAACCACTTCCTCCGACAGAATACGTTGAAAAAATTATCCAAGCTGTCAAAGCGAACGTAGCCCGCTATGAGTTCGTTATGCCGGAAATTTGGATTGAGCCTGGCCGCTCTCTTGTTGGAGATGCAGGGACGACTCTTTATACGATCGGCTCATCAAAACATGTACCTGGAATTCGTGATTATGTAGCCATAGACGGCGGAATGAGTGACAACATTCGCCCAGCTTTATATCAAGCGAAATATGAAGCAGCGAGTGCCAACAAAATGAGCCAAACGCATGATCGAACGGTTTCAATTGCAGGGAAATGCTGTGAAAGCGGAGATATGCTCATTTGGGATATCGACCTGCCAGAGTTATCACAAGGAGATTTATTAGCTGTCTTTTGTACAGGAGCATATGGCTACAGTATGTCAAACAACTATAACCGTATCCCGCGCCCGGCTGTTGTGTTTGTAGAAGATGGGGAAGCGCAGCTTGTAGTTGAGCGTGAAACATATGAGGACATTGTCAAACTGGATTTACCCTATCAATCAAAAGTGAAGTCATCTACTTAAAAAAGCTGCCTGATGATCAGGCAGCGTTTTTTATGAAATTTATTTTCCGCCAGTGAATACAGACACAATCGCGTTCCAAATGGAGACAAAGAAATCCCAAATCTTTTGTAGAAGGTTTTTACCTTCATCTGATTCTATGAATTTCGTAATCTTGTCTTTTGCTTTATCGATTTGAGACCCTACTTGGTTCCAATCGATATTGATGTTTTTCATTTTATTAAAGAGGGAGACTAGCTGATCCTTTTGCTCTTGCGTCAGATTTAAGTTCAAATCGGAAGCGGCTTGATCCACTTTTTCTTCCACTTCTTTTGTTGTTTTAGGGACACCGTTTTTCGCAATGTCATCTTTGATTTTTGCAATAAGAGCAGAAGCATTGTCTTTTCCGATGGAGTCACCCAATTTAGATGTTGTCACCAGCTCTTCGTTTGCGACCTGCTTCACATCTTCTGGAATGGCTTTGTCGCTTGACACTTCATAGGCTTTTAATAAACCCGTCAGCGCTGCTGTACCAGATACTTCAAACGGGGCAGTCACGACCACCTTCGCATCCTTGACACCTGCTGTCATTAAAGCATTTAAATACATCTCATCTGTAATCGTCTTAATGTTATGTGTATCCACAGTCAGACCAGTACCTGATTTTTCTATGGTGATGGATGAAGATGATAATGCTCTAGTCCCAATTTGAGAACGAGGGATGTACTTTCCTAAATATTCGTGCTCTTCTTTATTGGTTACTTCAATTTTTGTCGCATTTTCAGGTGGATTCAACTCGTCAAGCACCTTCTGGCGATCAGCCGGTGTTAAGTCTTGCCCGAGTGTGACGATGACATCGCCTACAGCTGCATCCGCTAAGCTGACTTTTGGCGCACCAATCAGTAAAAGGAGCGCTGCCATCATACCAAGCATCGTTTTTTTAAACATGTTGACCTCCTTCAAGTCGAGAGCGTTCCTCTTTCTAGAGAAACTCATCTTTTGAGTACACGTGTGAAGCGTACTCCAACATATAGACGTAACAAATCAGCCTGACGTTTCAATTTTCTTTTGAAGTTGTTTTGATCAGTCTAACTTCATGTACTTAGGAGAAAAGGATCAGGCTCTTCTATTTTAACAATGATGAGATGGGAGGTAAATAACATTCAAAAAGCAGGGGATGTTTAACATCACTGAAAATGTGCTATAATGAGCGTTGTTTAACCTGAAAGGAGAATGTGAAAAATGGCGAAAAAAGGATACATACAATTAACGAATGGAAAGAAAATTGAGTTTGAACTTTACCCAGAGGCTGCTCCAGGTACAGTAGCAAACTTTGAAAAACTAGCAAATGAGGGCTTCTACGATGGATTGAAATTCCACCGCGTGATCCCTGGCTTCGTCAGCCAAGGCGGCGACCCAAACGGTAATGGAACTGGAGGCCCTGGTTACACAATTAAATGTGAAACAGAAGGAAACCCTCATCAACACGAAAGAGGTTCATTATCAATGGCGCATGCTGGTAAAGACACGGGCGGCAGCCAATTTTTTATCGTACATGATCCGCAGCCGCATTTAAATGGCGTGCACACTGTTTTTGGTAAGGTAACATCTGGTATCGAGGCTGTTCTTGATATGGAGCAAGGCCAAGGTATGGAAAAAGTCGAAGTTGTAGATGCTTAATCCAAAACACCGCTTAATCGCGGTGTTTTTTGATTTATATCTTCATTTTAAAAGCGTATTTTGATCAATTTTTTTCAAAATGCGCTTTTTCTTTTTGAACAACCATGCACAGAACCTGTTTTTGTGATACGATAACAGAACAAACATTCGCACTTATGATTGTCAACCATACAGATGAAACACGAGTGACATCTGCAAATCATGAAAGCGTGTGGTCATGCTGAAAGAAAGCAGGAGATACTTTGAAACCATTAACAAAAGAAGAAAAAAATCAAATGATGATTGACATTCAGCGTTACTTTGCCGAAGAACGAGAAGAAGAGATTGGTGAATTAGCTGCCATCAATATACTAGAATTTATCACAAAAAATCTTGGAAGCTACTATTATAATCAAGGGGTTCGTGACAGTCGCAACATCGCTGTTCAGCGATCACAATTGTTAGAGGAAGACCTATTCGCACTCGAAAAAAGAGTCTAATCAAAAAGCCTACATTCTTTTGGTGTGTGTTTTACTAATGATAAAAAGGAAAGATACCCCCTTAATAAAGAACGCATATTCGTATCATATGTAATGATTAATAGGTGGAAACCAAAGGTCCGTCTCAATCGTTATATAAGTAACCATTAATGAAAAATTGCTCTTTTGGTTTTATTTCATCATGATAAGGAATAAAACATACAAAAAGGCGAAGTGCAGATGATGGAGGTTCTAAATATGGGGAAAATTAAATTAAAAATTGCGATCTTATTTGTTTTACTGCTTTGTTTAGGCGCAGGTTATTTATACATGAATGGCATGAAAATTGAAGATGTGCCAACAGCCATTGGCGAAAGCTTAACGAATAATGATAAAGATTACACAATCTATGAATATACCATTACGAAAATTGATGGAGATGAATATTACGGTCAAGCGAAAAACGGCACGAAAATCATTTTTAATGGAAAGAAATTTGAAGATGATGTCGCTGATTTGAAGAAAGGTGATCGTATCAAAGCCTACTTTAGTAATGAAAAAAGAATAGATGGTCTTATAAAAGTAGTAAAAGTCGTTAATTAACATGTCTCCTTTCCTATAAGGAGGCTTTTTTTATAAAATAAGTAGGGAAATCTTGATTGTTGCATTTGTCAAAAAGGATCGCTATAATAGCCCCTAAGGACAGCTGAATATCGATTGTATCCTTCGGGGCAGGGTGAAAATCCCGACCGACGGTAATAAAGCAAATGCTTTACAGCCCGTGACCCGTTAATTTATTAACGGTTGATTCAGTGAAAAGCTGAAGCCGACAGTGAAAGTCTGGATGGGAGAAGGATAAAGAAAGCTATGAACGAAAAATATTTGTTGATCATAGTTTTATTTCTAATGCAAAAAAACCAAAGCCCCGGAATTTTTTCCGGGGCTTTCTGTATGTACATGAGTATAGACGGCATGCAGTGCTTATTAGGTGATCCCTCATTTACCTTGTATGGACCATAAAAAGCGACGAAGGTGTTCAATCGATCACATGTCCCTAACATCGCTTTTTGATAAAGTGAGAAATACAAATGAAAGAGAAAGGGAGGATCACATGTTTACGGGAATTATTGAAGAAGTTGGCTCAGTCCAGTCATTAAGCAAAAAGTCAGCAGATGCCATGGAAATTGTCATAAAGTGCAGCCGTGTGCTAGAAGATGTTCATCTTGGAGATAGTATCGCGATCAATGGCGTATGTCTCACAGTCACAAGCTTTACAAAAGAACAGTTCACGGCAGATGTGATGCCTGAGACGGTGAAAGCCACATCACTGGATCACCTTACGTCAGGCAGTCCAGTCAATTTAGAGCGAGCGATGCCCTCGAATGGACGATTTGGCGGCCATTTTGTATCAGGCCACGTCGATGGGACGGCGATCATTACCCGAATAGAAAAGAAGAGTAATGCCATTTACTATGATTTAGAGATGGACAAGACCCTCACAGACATGCTCACCAAAAAGGGATCAATTGCGATAGATGGTGTCAGCTTGACCATTTTCGATTTGCGTGATGCACACGTCACAGTCTCTATTATTCCTCATACGCTTGAAGGAACTATTTTCCCGACTAAATCTATGGGGGATATAGTGAATATAGAGTGTGACATGATCGGTAAATATATTTATCGCTTTTTAACAAAGGAGCAAAACGGAAAGCAGCCATCCCGATTGACCCCATCATTTTTAAAAGAGCACGGATTCTAGGAGGCGATTGTATGTATCATTCAGTTGAGGAGGCAGTAAATGCCCTGAAACAAGGAGAAATCATTATCGTAGTAGATGATGAAGACAGAGAAAATGAAGGAGACTTTGTGGCACTTGCTGAGCATGCAACGCCGGAAGTCATTAACTTCATGGCTTTACATGGAAGAGGTCTCATTTGCACGCCGGTCCATGCGTCGATTGCCAAACACCTGGACCTGCATCCAATGGTAGAGCGAAATACGGATGCACACCATACAGCGTTTACAGTGAGCATCGACCATACGTCAACGACGACTGGTATTAGTGCCTTTGAGCGTTCAACAACCATTTTGGCCATGTTAAATAAAGACGCAAAACCAGAAGATTTTGCCCGCCCAGGTCATGTATTTCCGCTCATTGCAAAAGAGGGCGGCGTACTAGAAAGGCCGGGTCATACAGAGGCGGCCGTTGATCTTGCTAAGCTTGCGGGTTCAGAGCCAGCGGGTGTCATATGTGAAATTATGAATGTAGATGGATCAATGGCGCGCGTCCCTGAACTGAAGGAGATTCAAAAAGAACATGATTTAAAGATGCTTACAATA
Source organism: Bacillus sp. MC1252 (assembly GCF_056838025.1). Lineage (NCBI taxonomy): Bacteria > Bacillati > Bacillota > Bacilli > Caryophanales > Bacillaceae > Bacillus > Bacillus sp. MC1252. Next base: position 2,073,055 of record NZ_CM166369.1, on the reverse strand, counting down.
GAAGCATTGCAGACACATTTAAACAATAATCAAACAAAAACGATGGAAACAAAATAAAAATCACAAAAAAGGATGATGAACATATGAATACAATACAAGGGCATGTAGTAGCAGAAGGACTAAAATTTGCAATCGTAGTGGCAAGATTTAATGATTTTATTACAAGTAAGCTGCTAGATGGAGCAGAAGATACATTGCTTAGACACGGAGCAAACGGTGACGATATCGATGTTGTGTGGGTACCGGGCGCTTTTGAAATACCGTATATGGCAAAAAAACTAGCCGAAACAAAAAAATACGATGCGGTCATTACACTTGGAACAGTGATACGAGGCGCAACAACTCACTATGATTATGTTTGTAACGAAGCGGCCAAAGGAATTGCTCAAAGTGCCATCTCAACAGGGGTACCGATTATCTTTGGTGTACTGACAACAGAATCCATTGAACAAGCCATTGAAAGAGCCGGTACAAAAGCTGGAAATAAAGGCAGCGAATCGGCTGCAGCTGCCATTGAAATGGCCAACCTAAATCGAACGTTTCGTTAATTTAATGAAAAAGAGTTTAAAAACGGCATGAAAATGTTTATAATGTGTGATGAGCAAATGATTCATAAGACATTTGCTGGAAAATAGGACAATTTTAATATTGAGGGGTATATATGTTAATTCGTTACAAGAGGTCTTTTGAAAAAATTGCCATGGGACTTCTGTCCTTTATGCCGGGTGAGAAAGACGTCAAACAACTTCAGCAGACGATGAAGTCATATGAAATGGATGAAGATCGGCAGCTGTTCCTTTGGAAAGATGGCGAGGATATCGTAGGTGCCATTGGTGTGCTGAAAACAGACGACCAAGTGCAAATCGAGCATATTAGCGTCAATCCATCCCATCGTGATCAAGGAATCGGCAAGGAAATGATTTTAGCCGTGGAAGAGGTATTCAAAACCAAAACACTCATTCCAAATGAATTAACGCAAGGCTTCTTTCATAAGTGTCACAGTGAAACAAATTAAATATCACACATGTAAAAGCAGAGGCTACAGTCCTCTGCTTTTTTTACATTTGATCTGCTTTTCCCGTTCAAGCAATACATCTGTCCGGTCACGCAGTCTATGTTTTTCGATTAGAAACGTGTGGGATAAGTTACTTTCCTGTCCAAAGGTCAATCCTTCTTTTTGAGCCATTTCTCTGCATAAAGAAAGAAGTGCTTGATCTTTGATTGGAAGCATCACACTCTCGTAGGGCCTGTCTTCATCCATTTTCTTTTTCAGTGTCCTAAGAAGCAAAATAAACGCCTCATCATCAAGACCTAGGTTCGATAAAACTGGCCGATTTGCTTCTAACAAGTGAAGGCTGTTTGAAATAAGCCGTTTCGCTCCTTTTTCATTTCCCCGTCTTTGATGATACAAAGCAACAGCAAGCTGAATCAGGCCAACCCAATATGCTTTGCGCTGCTCCGGGGGATCTTCCTTCCAATATTCTTCAAGAATTTCATGACACTCAAAATAATCTCTTGTCGTATGAAATTCGTGTAAAAAAGCCACGTACGCTTCAGGATACACAGCGGTCATCTCCTTTTCCACTATCAGTCTAACACACCGAAAAGAAAAGAAGAAAGAACGTCCCTTAGTGAAAGGACGCTCTGTTTCTTTAATAAACCCAAGCCGCGCCAACGATGATCAGCAAGATGAAAAGCACGACAATAAGCGCGAATCCTCCGCCGAAGTTATAGCCATCTCCCATAATGATACGGCCTCCTTTTTTCATCAGTTCTGATTACAATGGTATTCTATGTATAAGTGCCCTCATTGGTATGGGCGATTCCACTGTTTTTCTTGTTTTGCCTAGGGCATCATGGTCGAAATTATATTGGACGAGAGCTTTATCCTGTCTTATACTAAAGGTTAGCCGGTGAAACGGTACTTAGAAGACAGTAGAAATGGTGAGAAAAGAATGCTGGAATATCAGGTGAAAATAGATTCGTTTGAGGGTCCATTGGACTTGCTTTTACATTTAATCAACCGTTTGGAAATTGATATTTATGATATTCCCGTCGCTAAAATTACGGAGCAGTATTTATTATATGTCCACACGATGAGGGAGCTTGAGCTCGACGTTGCGAGTGAATATTTGGTGATGGCTGCAACCCTCCTAAGTATTAAAAGCAGAATGCTTCTTCCGAAACAAGAGGAAGAGCTATTTGATGAAGACCTGCTCGAAGAGGAAGAGGATCCTCGAGAAGAGCTGATTGGCAAATTGATTGAATACCGAAAGTATAAAAATGCAGCGCAAGAACTAAAGGAGCGCGAAGAAGAAAGGCAAAATGCCTTTACAAAACCACCGAGTGATTTAAGTGAATTTGCAAAAGAAGCGGAAGCAAAGGACACAAACTTACATGTAACGGTGTATGATATGTTAGGTGCGTTTCAAAAGGTATTAAACCGAAAAAAAATAACGAAACCAGCTCCATCAAAAATCACAAGACAAGAAATTCCGATTGAAGACAAAATGAATGAGATTATGAACCATTTAAGAAAAACAAAAAAACGGACCAATTTCATGACTTTATTTCAACATGATCAAAAGGAACACCTTGTCGTGACGTTTCTTGCTGTTCTCGAATTGATGAAAAGTCATCACATCATGTTAGAGCAGGAAGGGAACTTTGAAGACATTTATATAATAGGGAGTGAAACGATTCATGACGCTTGATATCGTGAATTGGAAAGCCATCTTAGAAGCGCTGCTGTATGCAGCAGGTGACGAAGGCTTAACAAGAAAACAGCTCATGTCTGTTCTTGAAGTAGATGAGGCGGCATTACTCGATATGATGTCTGCCGTAAAGGAAGAATATCAAAAACAAGAACGTGGGATTGAGCTCATCGAATATGCAGATTCATATATGCTGCTGACTAAAAAAGAATACAGCATTTATTTAAAAAAATTAGTAGAGACACCTTCCAAAGGTTTGTCACAGGCAGCGCTGGAGGTGCTTGCCATTGTCTCTTATAAACAGCCGATCACGCGTAGTGAGGTAGAGGAGATCAGGGGAGTCAAATCAGAGCGGGTGCTTCATAGCCTAGTAGCCAAAGCGCTGCTCTGTGAAGTTGGACGTGCCGATGGCCCAGGACGAGCGATTCTTTATGGCACAACGCCTACCTTTTTAGAGCAATTTGGCTTAAAAGCCCTAGATGAATTACCACCGCTTCCAGAGAATGTTGAAGCAGATGGTGTGCAAGAAGAGGCGGATCTATTTTTTGAAAACTTCAATCAAACATTTGAAGAGATAAAATAGTTCAAAATAAGGAAAAATGTATGATAAAATATAAAAAGATTTTAGGTCTAAAATCTTTTAATGAAAGATAAAATGGTGACAAAGCCATGAGGGGAAGGTAAACACGAAACAAATGGCACATATGAATGTAAAGGCTCAAGTTGATCAAGCAGGCGTCTTTTTATTAAAGGTTGCAACTGAAGTGAATGGTTTTTTGAACGAAGCTACCTTGTCAAGCTTGAAACGATTAAACCCCGAAGCGGAAGCCTATTATTGTGACATATTGAGTACATTACGGAAGCTTGCAGTGTATAGCGAGGATGCAGCGGCAGTTTGCAAAAAAATCGGCCAGCAGCAGACATTCCCGCAGCAAGCGGCTCAGCAGACGCTTCACCGTATTTATCATCAATGTATTGAAGAATTTTTTACGCCGAAAAAGGATACATGGTATGAAGATAGCCGTTCGGCCTATACAGGGAAAAGCAGCATTGTTTTCCGCCATGAAGTATCGGCTGATGTAAAGCGATTATTTTCTTCATTAGAAAAAGACTTTTTAACAATGAGAGAAGAGCTAGAATATACGACATCTCATCAACAAATGAAAATGGTATAAGCAAGAATGAAAAGCGGCTCTAAATATAGAGGCGCTTCGATTGTTGACAGAGGGCTAAAATGATCTTTATTTTAGTCCTTTGTCTTCTTTTTTCAGCGTGATAGAAAACCTTTGAAGTCTAGGAAGGACGAGTACCGGAGCGGAGCGAATTTGACATTCGTGAGCACCGGCACGCAGGACTGACACCGAATGCGAGGGTTTGTCTACACGCTGAGAGCGGCTCTAAATATAGAGGCGCTTTTTTTATGGACGAGGCATCATAACTTTTTCAGCCGCGCATACACTTGTACAAAACGGACAAGGACGTGAATGAACATGCCCTATTTAAAAATTGGAACAGCAGTCCTTCTTCTATTTATACTCTTGCTGCCTTTTTCCTCAGCTGCTCAAGCAGACATATCGTTATCGGTGAGTGCAAGAAGCGCCATTTTAATAGATGGACAGTCAGGCAGAGTCCTATTTGGGAAGGACGAGCACGAAAAAAGGAGAATCGCCAGTATTACAAAAATTATGACGGCTGTATTAGCCATTGAATCAGGAAAAATGAAAGACACCGTCAAAATATCAAAACGGGCGATTCAAGCGGAGGGCTCATCGATTTATTTAAAGGAAGGGCAGAAGGTGAGCTTAGAAGACCTGACGTACGGGCTGATGCTGCGTTCTGGAAATGATGCAGCTGTTGCCATTGCTGAACATATTGGCGGCAGCTTAGAAGGCTTTATTTTTATGATGAACCAAAAGGCGTCTGAACTAGGAATGGAAAATACGAATTTTCAAAATCCACATGGGCTCGATGATCATAAAAACCATTATTCCTCAGCCTATGATATGGCGATTTTAACTAAATACGCTATGGAGCATAAACATTATCAAAAAATTGCCGGCACGACTTTCTATAAAGCGAAGACAATGGAAGGCTATTGGAAAAATAAAAACAAGCTGCTCACCGGTTTATATCAATATTCGACTGGAGGGAAAACGGGATATACGAAGCTTGCAAAACGCACGCTCGTCTCCACAGCTGCAAAAGGGGATGCTGCGTTAATTGCTGTGACCATTAATGCGCCGGATGACTGGAAAGATCATATCTCTATGTTTGAGTATGCATTTGATCACTATAAAACATATGTGCTTGCTGAAAAAGGAAGGCTTGCTTCGTTAAAAGGGACCTTTTACGAAAAAAAAGCGTTTATTCAGCGTGATGTGGACTATTTTTTAAATGAAGATGAGAAAAAATTAGTGGAGATTGAAACTGAAATGCTCACTCCCGAAAAGAAGTGGAAAAAAAACGCCGAAGCCATCCCAGATGTCGTAGGAAAAATGACGTTCTTATTAGATGGTCAGGTGATCGAGCAAGTACCGATTTTTTATGAAAATAAACGCAACCGAATGCCTCAAAAAAGCTTTCAAGAAATGTTTAAGTCTGTCTTTCAGACATCTATAGGCGGATCTTCATGGTCAATCTAATTTGGGTGTTTCTCACTGTCATCGGGCTTGTTTATGCGATGTTTAACGGAACGATGCAGGAAGTGAATGAAGCTGTATTTAAGGGATCAAAAGAAGCGGTCACCATTTCAATTGGTTTGATTAGTGTACTTGTTTTTTGGCTCGGACTGATGAAGATTGCAGAAGAAGCGGGGCTGTTAAACTTCCTTAGTAAATTGTGCCGCCCTTTTATTTCAAAGCTATTCCCAGATATTCCTCCTAATCATCCAGCAATGGGGTATATCCTGTCCAACCTCATGGCGAATTTCTTTGGTCTCGGGAATGCCGCTACACCGCTTGGCATTAAGGCGATGGAGCAGATGAAAACATTAAATGGCGGCAAAAATGAGGCGAGCCGATCTATGATTACATTTTTAGCTGTCAACACATCCTCTATTACACTTGTGCCAACAACCGTCATTGCCATTAGAATGACCTATGGCGCAGATCAGCCAACAGACATTGTTGGACCAACCATTTTGGCGACACTTATTTCAGGAATTGGTGCGATTATCATTGATCGCTATTTCCACTATCGCAGAAGCAGGCGGGGGTGATCTTGTGGCATTTATTAACTGGCTTTCACTTGCTTTGATTCCACTGATCATCGCAGGCATTTTGATTGCTGGAACCATCAAAAAAGTACCGACTTATGAAACATTTGTGGAAGGCGGTAAAGAAGGCATTCAGATTGCCTTTTCAATCATTCCATATTTAGTTGGTATGCTTGTAGCCATAACGATATTTCGTGCGTCAGGTGCACTTGACTTTGTCATGGGGTTATTAAAACCCATATTTACAGCGATTGGCTTTCCTACAGAGTTGGTGCCGCTTGCGTTTATTCGTCCGATATCAGGAACAGCTGCACTCGGCATGACATCAGACTTAATTGCGACATATGGTCCAGATTCTTTTATTGGCCAGCTCGCAGCTGTCATGCAAGGATCAACAGACACCACTCTTTACATTTTAACGGTCTATTTTGGAGCAGTCGGTATTAAAAAAATGGGGGATGCGCTGAAAGTAGGTCTGTTAGCAGATCTCATTGGTGTCATTGCATCTGTTATTATCGTCAGTTTGTTATTTAGCGGCGCCTAATCAGGCGCTTTTTTGTATTTAATGGATGGAAAACAGTTTTTTAGCTGAAATTAGACAGACGAAACGCTTATTTTTCGACGAATGCTTGTTTGTTTTAAGTCAAGCAAGTAAGATAGTACATGAGGTGAAAGACAAATGGAACGTTTACAGAAAGTAATTGCACATGCAGGCGTCGCTTCTAGGCGGAAGGCTGAAGAATTAATTAAAGAAGGACGAGTTACCGTTAATGGTCAAACAGTGACAGAGCTTGGAGTGAAAGTGGGCTCTTCAGATAAAATTGAAGTCAACGGATTAAAGCTAGAAAGAGAAGAACCGGTTTACTTTATGCTTTATAAACCGCGCGGCGTCATTTCAGCTGCCGAGGATGATAAAGGACGTAAAGTCGTCACAGACTTCTTTGATGATATCCCGCAGCGCCTTTATCCAATCGGCCGTTTAGATTATGATACGAGCGGTTTGATTTTGATTACAAATGATGGCGAATTTGCCCATACACTCATGCACCCGAAATATGAAATTGATAAAACGTATGCAGCGAAGCTAAAAGGCATCCCTTCAAAGGAATTGCTCAGAAAGCTCGAAAAAGGGATCATGCTAGATCATAAAAAGACAGCACGTGCTCGTGCCAAAATGCTTTCTATTGATAAACGAAAGCAAACATCTATTGTTCAATTAACCATTCATGAAGGTAGAAACAGACAGGTGCGCCGCATGTTTGAAGCGATTGGTCATGACGTTTTAAAGCTAAAAAGAGAGCAATATGCATTCCTTCATATTGAAGGCATGAGACCGGGAGAGCGCAGAGAATTAACTCCGCATGAAGTAAAACGCCTAAGAGCGATTGCTGATCACGGGAAAAGTGCTAACTAATTTTCACATAAACTTCAAAAAATGAAGAAGCATCAAAAGAAGGAGAATGCTATAATTTACCTGAATGTCTAGGGGGAAGGGGTACTTCAGATGAAGAAAAGACGATTTTTCATACGGACGGGCATTCTCCTCGTGATGCTTGTTGCACTATGTTATACAATGTATAACTCAGTATTTGCCAAACAGGATCGAGTCAAAGAAGGATCTATTGCACCTAACTTTGTCCTTCAATCTGTGGATGGGGAGCGGATTGAATTAAAGGACTTAAAAGGCAAAGGCGTCTTTCTTAATTTTTGGGGGACCTGGTGCGGTCCATGTAAACAAGAATTCCCTTATATGGCGAATCAATATGAAGTGTTCAAGGATCGCGGTGTGGAAATTGTTGCAGTGAATGTTGGGGAATCAAATATTGCCGTTAAGAATTTTATGGATGCCTATGGTGTAAATTTTCCGGTTGCTATGGACAAAGACCGTCAAGTCACAGAGGCATATGATATTACGCCGCTGCCAACCACATTTTTAATTAATCCTGAAGGCAAGGTAATCAAAGTCATAAAGGGAACCATGACAGAACGTAATGTCTATGAATATATGAATTTGATTAAACCAAAGGGGTCATAGAATGAAAGAGGTAAAGTGCGAGTGTGGACATATTAATCCAATCGGTACTGTTCTATGTGAATCATGCGGGAATCCCATTGCGGCAATAGAGAAAAATTCTTCAAAGCTGCTAGATATGAGGTATGACGGCAGTGCGAGACGCTCGCAAATATACAACAAAACGATTGTTGATAAAGTGTGGAACTTTTTTTCTTCCGTTAAAGTAGGTGTGTGGCTGATTGTCATCACACTGTTAGCTTCCTCGCTTGGAACCATTTTTCCGCAGGAGCGATTTATTCCGCCAGGTGCATCAGCTTCCACCTATTATGAAGAGCAATATGGATCGTTTGGCAAGCTATATTACATACTTGGATTCCATGATCTTTATAATTCTTGGTGGTTCTTAGCCCTTGTAGCTTCTATTGGAATTTCCCTTGTGATTTGCAGTCTCGACCGGGTCATTCCTCTTTATCGGGCACTTAAAAATCAAGGTGTTGTCAAAAAAGAAAGCTTTATGAGAAGGCAGCGTCTATTCAGCGAAACAGACAAAACATTAGATCAGCATACATATGAAGGCATCGTTAGAGCGATGAAACAAAAGCGTTACCGCGTGCGAAAAGAAGATGGACATATTTTAGGTGAAAAAGGCCGCTTTTCACGCTGGGGACCTTACGTCAATCACATCGGATTAATTATCTTTCTCATTGGCTCGATGCTCCGGTTTGTCCCAGGCATGTATGTCGATGAAACGCTGTGGGTGAGAGAAGGCGAAACAGCACCGATCCCTGGCACGGATGGTCAATACTTCTTGAAAAATAATGCGTTTTCAATTGATCGTTATGAATCTGGAAATGAAAAAGAAGTGTTTGAAAATGCCATTGAAAAAGCTGGCGACGGTCAAGTGGTGAAAAGTTATAAAACCGATGCCATATTATACAAACGTGAAGGAGACGTTGTTTTTGGTGAAAAGCCCAAGCTCAAGCGGGTAACAGAACACGATATTAAAGTGAACGAACCGCTCAAGTTTGACAATTTCTCATTATATCAAGTGGATTTTAAACAAAATGAACTCGATCAAATGGTCTTTCAGCTGATTCGAAAAGATACAGAAAAATCTTTTGGAACAGTGAAGATTAATCTGCTGGAGCCTAAGTCAGAATATGATCTTGGTAGCGGTTACAAAGTCAAGGTGATGAGCTATTTGCCTGATTTTTATTTTGACGAAGATGGAACGCCAAGTACGAAAACAAGGAATCCGAATAATCCTGCTTTCGTGTTTGAAATGATTTCTCCTGAAAAACCTAAAGGTGAAAAAAGCTTTGTGGCCATTCAAGAGACAGTAGAGGGTTCTGATAACAATATATATAAGATGAAGTTTGATCGTGTTGAAACGAAAAACGTAACAGGATTGACGGTTAGAAAAGATTTAACTCTCGGGGTGCTTATCGTAGGCGGGATTATCTTCATGATTGGTGTCGTGCAGGGGATGTACTGGCAGCATAGAAGAATCTGGCTGTCGGCAAAGGATGGAAAAGTATTTGTGGCAGGACACACAAACAAAAACTGGTTCGGCTTAAAGTCCGATCTCAATGTGTTACTGAGTGGCAGTGGCATCAAGCAGCCAGTTGATCAAAAAGAACTGCCTGATACAACGAGTATCAGCAAAAGCAAGGGGGAAGGATTAGATGGCGGCAGTCAGTGAAAATCTGTTATTTGCAGCTTTTCTATTTTATTTAGCGGCAGTTCCTTTTTTTGGCGGTGCCATTAAAGGAAAAAAGAAAGAGGATGGACCGCGCAGGAATAAGTCGGCACTCATCGGCATTACGCTCACCATCATCGGTTTTTTGAGCCAATTTGGTTATTTTATTTCAAGATGGATGGCGTCTGGTCATGCACCAGTCAGTAATTTATTTGAGTTCACAACGGCTTTTGGTATGATGCTGGTGCTTGCATTTATCATTTTATATTTTGTGTATCAAGTATCTGTACTTGGGTTATTCACACTTCCAATAGCCTTATTGATTATTGCCTATGCAAGCATGTTTCCATCAGATATTTCGCCGCTGATTCCTTCACTTCAAAGTAATTGGCTATACATTCACGTGACAACAGCAGCACTTGGGCAAGCCATTTTAGCGATCAGTTTTGTTGCAGGTGTCATCTTCCTTTTAAAGCATGTCGATCAAACAAAGCCAGGGAAGAAGACGTTTGGTTTAGAGCTTGTCATGTTTATGATTGTGGTGACACTTTCGTTTATCGCTGTCACTTCAGTTTTTAGAATGACAGGATATGAAGCGAAGTTTAATTGGGTAGATAAAAATAAAAAAGAAAGTGTCATGGTGTATGAGATGCCAGCCTTAGTCGGGCCTCATAAAGGGGAACTTGTGACGCAAGATCGATTGGAGCCTTTCATTGATTTACCACCTGTTTTTTCAGGCAGAAAGGTCAATACAGTGTTATGGTCATTTGGCGTCGGGCTGATCATTTACGGACTGCTTAGATTGATCATTCGCAAGCGACTAAGTGCTCTGCTTCAGCCGCTCGTGAGACAGGTAAATCTCGATTTAGTCGATGAAATTGGGTACAGGGCTGTATCCATTGGCTTCCCTGTATTTGCGTTAGGTGGACTGATCTTTGCGATGATCTGGGCGCAAATTGCGTGGACAAGATTTTGGGGCTGGGACCCGAAGGAAGTATGGGCATTGATTACGTTTCTCTTTTATGCAGCCTATCTCCATCTTCGGTTATCGCGAGGCTGGCATGGCGAAAAGTCCGCTTGGCTTGCCGTGATCGGTTTTGCCATTATTATGTTTAATCTCATCTTTGTCAATCTTGTGATTGCGGGACTGCATTCTTACGCATAATCACAAGAAAAAGGCCAACCTTTATGATTCAATTCGGCTTTTTGTTAAAATGAATGTAACAACGGAGAAAGCAGGAGGATTGTCTAATGGAACACACAACTCAAACGAAAATATTAGTCGTAGATGATGAGGCAAGAATTCGCCGCCTTTTAAAAATGTATTTAGAACGTGAAAATTATGAAATCGATGAAGCGGAAAATGGGGACGAGGCGATTCAAAAAGGGCTTCAAACGGATTATGACCTCATTTTGCTTGATTTAATGATGCCTGGCACAGATGGGATTGAAGTGTGTAATCAAATTCGAGATAAAAAAGCCACACCAATCATTATGCTGACGGCAAAAGGTGAGGAAGCGAACCGTGTCCAAGGATTTGAGGCAGGAACGGATGACTACATTGTAAAACCTTTCAGCCCGCGTGAAGTTGTTTTACGCGTGAAGGCATTGCTCAGAAGATCGTCTCAAACTTCTTATCTCAATACTGGGACCACAACAAAGGATGTGCTTGTGTTTTCTCATTTATCTATTGACCACGATGCACATAGAGTGACAGCTGATGGTAAAGAAGTAAGCCTCACGCCGAAGGAATATGAGCTTTTATACTTCCTCGCGAAAACCCCAGATAAGGTCTATGACAGGGAGAAGCTTTTAAAAGAAGTGTGGCAATATGAATTCTTTGGTGATCTGAGAACGGTAGATACCCACGTGAAACGACTTCGAGAAAAACTGAATAAAGTGTCCCCAGAAGCTGCGAAAAAAATCGTAACTGTATGGGGTGTCGGGTACAAATTTGAGGTCGGCGCTGAATGAAGCTTTGGAAAAGTGTCGTAGGAAAGCTATGGTTAACCATTCTCTTCCTCGTCCTGATTGTTTTATCTATTTTGACCGTGCTTCTTTTAGAATTCATTGAGAATTATCATGTGGAAGAAGCAAAGTCTGATTTAACACAAATGGCAAACAAAGTAGCGGTCATCTTAGAAAGACATGAGGATCAATCTCTTGCAAGGTCAATTACATCAGAGCTTGCTGATAAATTGACGAGTATTGCGATTATTCAAGAAGATGGTCTAGAATGGTATTCGTCTGAAAGAGGCGGAAAGCTTCCTGCGATAACAAAGGAACAAATTGAAGCGGACAAAGATTTGAACGAGGCACTCAAAGACCGAAAAAAAATCAGTAAACGTGCAGAACCTGATACAGGCAATCAGAAGGACGAACGAATTGTAGTAGGTGTTCCTTTTGAGGCAAACGGAAAAAAAGGCATGGTCTTTCTTTCTCAGTCACTCCTCGCTGTAGAACAAACAACCAAACATACGACGCGTTATATCTTCTTAGCTGCCGGAATTGCGATCGTTCTTACCACAATATTTGCTTTCTTCTTATCTACACGTGTCACCTACCCTCTGAGAAAGATGAGAGAAGGAGCGCAGGATTTAGCGAAAGGGAAATTCGATACAAAAATCCCTATTTTAACGCAAGACGAAATTGGCGAACTGGCTATCGCCTTTAATCAAATGGGGAAGCAGCTTAAATTTCATATTACAGCCTTAAATCAAGAAAAAGAACATTTGTCCAACATTCTAAGCAGTATGGCTGATGGCGTCATCACCATCAATATTGATGGAACGATCCTTATGACCAACCCTCCTGCAGAAAGATTCTTGCAGGCTTGGTATTATGAGCAAAATATGAAGATCAAAGATGGAGATGAACTGCCGCCAGAAGCACGAGAACTGTTTCATACAGCCGTCAGCACGGAAAAAGAGCAGATGATCGAAGTGTCGCTGCAAGGACGTACTTGGGTTCTTCTCATGTCTCCGCTTTATAATCAGCAGGATGTCAGGGGAGCAGTCGCGGTACTTCGCGATATGACAGAGGAACGAAGACTTGATAAGCTGAGAAAAGACTTCATTGCCAATGTTAGTCATGAACTTCGCACACCAATTGCTATGCTGCAAGGATATAGTGAGGCCATTGTAGATGACATTGCTGGATCAGAAGAGGAAAAGAAAGAAATTGCGCAAATTATCTATGACGAATCACTTCGAATGGGGCGTCTTGTGAATGACCTTCTAGATCTAGCACGGATGGAAGCTGGTCATATAACGCTTAATCTTGAATCAACAGATACAGAAGAGCTGATTGAGAAAATCTATCGTAAGTTTCTTGGTGTTGCGAAAGAAAAACAAATCAACCTCACGTATGAGATTCAAGTGGAAGAACCGCACTTTGTATTCGATCCAGATAAGATTGAGCAGGTTTTTACCAATCTCATTGATAACGCCATACGTCATACACCAGAGGGCGGAGAGGTTCATTTCTCAGTTCAATCGGTGGAGAACGGGCTGAAGATGGATGTAAAAGATTCGGGCAGCGGAATTCCAGAAGAGGATCTGCCATTTATTTTCGAACGGTTCTATAAAGCGGATAAAGCAAGAACAAGAGGACGTTCTGGTACTGGGCTTGGTCTTGCGATTGTGAAGAACATTGTAGAGGCACACCAAGGCTCCATTCATGCACACAGCAAAGCCGGTACAGGTACACACTTTACCTTCTATATCCCTAGAAAAAGGCAGGAACTCGTCTAATCTTGACGAAGATTCTTGTTACATGAGAAACACTTCTTTTCGAAAGAAAACGAAGTGTTTTTTTTGTTTTCATATTTTTAAGGAGAAGTTAAACAAAAAGCCCTTTCCAAATTGTTGAACTTGTAATATATTTGTCATAAAGTTGTAATGTAACGTTTTGTAAGAGTCACTCGACAAAAATAAGTGAACGGAGGGGTTTCCTATGCATGAAACCTTTCAAAAAATATATGATTCGTACCATCAAGATTTGTACCAGTTTTTATTTTATATGGTAAAAGATAAAAATCAGGCAGAGGATCTCGTTCAGGAGGTTTACATTCGGGTACTTCACTCATATAAAACTTTTGAAGGAAGAAGCAGCGAGAAAACTTGGCTGTTTTCAATTGCAAGGCATGTGGCGATTGACTGGTTTCGCAAACAGCAAACCATTAGACAACGGGTGCTCGGCACGTTTGATTGGGATAAGCAGGATGTGAAAGATCCAGATTTACTCCCAGATGAACTGGCTGTACAGGATGAAAATGTAAAAGAAATCTATGCCGCACTTGATCATTGCACCATTGATCAAAGAGCCGTCATCATTTTAAGGTTTATCCATGGCTACTCAATCTTGGAGACAGCAAAGGCGTTAAAGTTCTCGGAAAGCAAAGTCAAAACAACTCAGCACCGAGGCCTGAAAGTGCTCCGAAAACATATGGAGCTTTTGAAGGAGGAGCTAGTGAATGAAAACGAACAGGTCCGATTGGAGCGAAGAACGAATCAAGGTGTTACTAAGTCAGCTTCCAAAGGTGGAGGACAACCGTTCATCTAAGCAGATTTATCAGCAGATGCTGCTGGCAAGCGGGAAGAAAAAGAAAAGTGTCAAATGGATCGGTCCAGCGGTGGCTACCGTTGTGGTTTTATTTATGGCGTTTTTGATTTCTCCTCATTTATTTCAGCCGGCTGCTCACGATATGAAGCGAGTGAAGATGGAATCGAGTGCTGACAAAGGGCAGGTGAATGCAACATTAGAGGCGGTAAAACATACAGATGAGCCCTCACATGTTGTTTCGAATGCTGACCAGCAAAAGTATATGACGATTGCATACATAGATGAATCGACTTCTCAAGTTGTCCCGATTAGTATAGAAAAAGAGAATGAACACGACCATGTGCCGGCAATGCTGAGCACATATGAACAGGTGCAGCTGCCTGACATGACAAAGCCTCTTCAATCTTATATTGATATGGTGGATATTAGTGAAAAAGGGGATACGCTGGTCTTTCAGCTAAAAAGTGATTTGTCTCTTGATACATTAAAAGAAGCCAACCGGTTTAAAGACATGGTAAAAGAAACACTGAAATGGAGCCGATATAACCAAGTGCAAGTCAAGTCAGTTAAAGGCTCTCATCTTCAATTAGGAACAAATGGAAGCATTGGAACGATTTCAATTGATAAACAAACAAAGCACGCTTATTATGTATTAGAGAATAAGAGCGGGACATTTTTGGTACCCTCAAAAACTCATTATTCATCTTATGAAGATGCGGTAGAGGCCATGAAGCGGGCAAGCGATGCAGGACTTGATCCATTAATTAAAAAAGAACCAATTAAAGAAGTGACATCAAAAGGAAAACATGTGACCATCACGTTTGGAGCATCAGCACAATTAACGGACTCAATTAATCATATTCTACTTATTGAAGGTCTGCTGCTCACAGCGAAAGATTTTGGTTTTACAGATGTCACGATTCAAAATGCAGGGACAGATCAAGTAGGACCATACGAATTAAAAGAACCAATAGAGGTGCCGGCTCTGCCAAATCCAGTAGTCATAAAAGATCGTTAAAGGACGCAACATATTGCGTTCTTTTTTGATGTATAGAAAAGGGCATCCTTGCTGTATACTAAGCTGTCATGAAAAGAACCTCAAAGAAGGGGAGTCACTGATGAGAAGGTATTGCTTCATATGCGCCAGCTGTTTTTTGCTCCTTATTTTATCACCAATTGCACATGCACAAAAAACAACCGAATGGGTGGAACCAGTGAAAGGAGAGGTTACCGATTTGTTTGGGACAAGAGGTGGTTCGCATAAGGGATTAGACATTGCTGCGCCAGAAGGAGAATCCATTTTTGCTGCAAGCGAAGGGGTGGTTACTCGTTCTTATGTTTCTGCTACATATGGAGAAGTCGTGTTTATTCGGCACCCAAATGGGTATGAAACCGTCTATGCCCATTTACACGAGCGCTATGTTACAAATGGAGACCGTGTACAAGCAGGACAGCCGATCGGCATCATAGGCAACACAGGAGCCTCTAGAGGCACTCACTTGCATTTTGAGGTGCACCGCGGCCATTGGTCAGTGAGCAAAGAGGATGCGGTCGATCCGCTCACAATCATCGCGAGGGACCGTTTCCAAGAGCCAGCCCTTCATGTAAACGGACATGAAAAACATACATATGTCATTCAACAAGGAGATACCCTCTGGTCGATTGCTAAAGCACACCAGATGACCGTCGATCAATTGAAAAAGATCAATAAGCTCACAACTCATGTCATTCGAACGGGTGGCCATTTAATGATTTCAACAAAATAAACCTCATGCTTTTGCATGAGGTTTACTATTGTTTTTATAGGTCGATCAGACGTACAGAAAGAATATCTTGTACTTCAGTTAATGTTTGGACAATTTCATCCTCAAGATGCTTGTCAAAGGAAAGCATCATGATGGCTTCGCCGCCTTTTTCTTTACGTCCTACCTGCATTGTCGCAATGTTAACATCATGGTCGCCTAAAATCTGTCCAACTTGACCAATCACACCAGGTGCATCCGTGTGCTGAATGTAGACAAGATGTCCATCTGGGTAAAAATCAATATTAAATCCATTAATAGAGACAACGCGTTCCCCTAGATGCGGGATATAGGTTGCTTTTAAAGTAAAGGTTGAAAGATCACCTTTGACTTCAATTGAAATGCTGTTCTCGTAACCAGATTCGCTAGAAGAAATTTTTTCACTAAAGCTAATGCCGCGTTCTTTCGCTACCATCCCAGCATTTACTTCATTCACAGTCGAGTCGACGCGCTCTTTTAAAAAGCCAGACAGTAAACTTTTTGTAATAAAGGATGTTTCGAGTTTTGAGATAGAGCCTTCGTAAGAAATGCTCACTTCTTTGACAGGTTCTCTCATGGATTGAGAGACAAGACGTCCAAGTTTCCCTGCAAATTGATGGTAAGGCTGAATCTTTTTGAACTCGTCTTTTGTCATCGCTGGTAGATTGATAGATGACATGACAGGAAGTCCTTTTGCAAATTGAAGCACTTCTTCAGATACTTGAGCCGCTACATTTAGTTGTGCTTCTTTTGTAGATGCACCAAGATGCGGAGTTGCAATGACGTGCGGATGATCTACAAGCGGATTATCGGTAGGCGGTTCTACCTCGAATACATCGAGTGCAGCTCCTGCGACATGGCCGCTTTCAAGTGCTTCAAGAAGGTCACTTTCGTCAATAATACCGCCGCGTGCACAGTTAATCAGGCGAACGCCTTTTTTTGTTTTTGCAATCGTTTCTTTATTGAGGAGTCCTCTTGTTTCTTTTGTTAATGGGGTATGTACAGTAATAATATCTGATACTTCGAGTACTTCATCAAGTGATTTGGCATTGACACCGATTTTCTCTGCACGTTCTTTTGTGAGGAATGGGTCAAACACGTTGACAGTCATGCCAAAAGCTCTTGCACGCTGGGCGATTTCGCTTCCGATTCTACCTAAGCCAACAATCCCAAGAGATTTTCCGTAAAGCTCAGCACCGACATATGCGCCTCTGTTCCATTCTTTTGATTTAACAGAAATATTGGCTTGCGGAATATGACGCATGAGAGATGAGATCATTGCAAACGTATGCTCTGCTGTTGAGATCGTATTACCGTTTGGTGCATTGATGACAATGACGCCATGCTTTGTCGCTTCATCAATATCAATATTGTCTACTCCCACACCGGCACGGCCAACAATTTTTAATGAAGTCATTTTTTCATAAAGTTCTTTTGTGACTTTTGTTGCACTTCTGACAAGTAAGGCATCAAACGTGTGTAATTCATCTTCTGCTTCTGTTACATTTTTTTGGACAATTTCAACAAAATCTGATTCTAAAAGTGGTAAAAGACCATCATTGCTCATCTTATCTGAGACTAATACTCGAAACATCGTAAGATTTCCTCCTAAAATAAACGTCATAAATATCTGATAATTTACCATATTCCTTTTCACTGTGTCAATCAAATTAAAGCAGTAAAGCGAAAAAGAAAACACGAACATTTCTTAGTATCTTTATAAAGAATGGACACCTTTAAACAAAAGATAACCAATTTTTACGCATTTGTCATTATAATTTTTACGTTTTTTACGATTTTTTAAAACTGATGAAATTGCTCAGGATTTTTATCTGTACAAATGCTCATATATCATATATAATGATGTCGAATTGAATAATGATCAATCTTCGGGGCAGGGTGCAATTCCCTACCGGCGGTGATGAGCATAGTCTCTAAGCCCGCGAGCCTTTTTTGGCAGGATTCGGTGTGATTCCGAAGCCGACAGTATAGTCTGGATGGGAGAAGATGGAGGTTCATAAACGTTGAAAACATCGTTGTTTACACGTTTATTTGTCTAGCCTAAATTCCCCGCTCCTGTTTTCAAGAGCGGTTTTTTTGTGGCTGAAAATTGAACAATCCTCTTTTCGAAAGATTTGATCGAAAAGGAGAGAGAATGTTGAATCAAAGTAGAGTAAAACGTTTAGTAGTCACAAGTATGCTCAGTAGTATTTCGTTTGTTTTAATTTTATTGGATTTCCCTTTTCCAGGGCTTCCAGCGTATTTAAAAATTGATTTCAGCGATATTCCAGCGATTATTGCGATATTAATTTATGGACCGGGTGCAGGGATTGCCGTTGAGGCATTAAAAAATGTGCTGCATTACCTCATCCAAGGCAGTATGTCTGGCGTTCCTGTTGGGCAAGTCGCCAACTTTATCGCAGGCACACTATTTATCTTGCCAGTCGCCTTTATGTTTAAAAAAATTAAATCAGCAAAAGGGATGGCGTGGTCTATGATCATGGGAACGTTGCTTATGACTGTGATGATGAGCATTTTAAATTACTTCTTGTTCCTTCCCGCGTATACATGGTTTTTAAATGCGCCTGAACTGTCAGATCATGCGCTCAAGACAACCATTACAGCAGGAATCTTACCTTTTAACTTTATTAAAGGGATCATCATTACTATCGTATTTAGTTTCATTTTTGTAAAAATGCGTCCATGGTTTGAAAATAAACGCCGACTTCAAAATAGTTAATATAAAAAAGCCCCTGCATAAGGGGCTTTCAGATTGTTGACAAAGGGCTAAAATGATCTTTATTTTAGCCCTTTGTCTTCTTTTCAGCTCAGCGTGATAGAAAACCTTTGAAGTCTAGGAAGGACGAGCACCGGAGCGGAGCGAATTTGACATTCGTGAGCACCGGAGCGCAGACCTGACAAAGAATGCGAGGGTTTGTCTACACGCTGAAAGCCCCTGCATAAGGGGCTTTTATACTATTCATGCTTAAGTGGGTCACCTTCGAAAGATTCGTCCGCAACTTTGATTGAATCAGTTGGACATCCTTCAAATGCATCAAGCATATCTTCTTCAAGTACTTCTGGAACTTCTACAGTCCCTTGGTTGTCATCAAGCGTAACAAATGCAATGCCTTCATCATCATAATCATAAATGTCTGGAGCAGCTGCACCGCATGCGCCGCAAGCAATACATGTGTCTTTGTCTACAATTGTATATTTTGCCATGTTAAAAAAATACCTCCCAGATTGTTCGATGGAACAAATGGTTTAACCTTTTTAGTTTCACCGATAAAAAACCAATTTCCTCAAACCTTATTGTAATGATTTTAAATTCACATTTCAACTGTAAAGTGATTGAGAATACTTATCACATAAGGGTTTGTTCATAACTTTCCCCCATAAATTGAGTTTAAACATTTCTTCTTCTATGAAATCTGTTAAAATAAAGGGAGAAAATATTCGAATTTTGTCAGGAAGACAGGTGCTTTGATGAATGACGATTCATTACTTGGATGTCATGTTAATGGACAGTGTACATAAATTGAACGGCGAACGCTCCATTAGCGCTGTCTACCATCTTTTTAAAGGAAAAAAATCATCACAAACGATACAGGATGCAAGTTTGTTTCAACTTTCTAGCTATTTTGGGTGTTATCCAGGTTTTACGCGGGATCAGCTGAATCGCTCTGTTCGAAAGCTTGAAGAGGAACACTTCATTAGAAAAACAGGGGATACATTCAGCGTCACGGATACAGGAGAGCATATGCTAAAACAGTATTTTTCTGAAAAACCGCTGCCCGCTTATTTTCATGGTGCCCAGTATCATGATAAAGCAAAGATGCTATGGATGAGGCTGTCTTTACTTGTACAAGTGCTTTCTCATTATACGGCAGGGTCACATCAATATGTGCCAATTCAAAGAGATGTATCGGTTCAAAGCTGGACGAAATCTTTCTTAAAGCAGCATCACCATAAGAAAAAGTTTTCTGAAGATCTGCATCATGAACTTGAAAAACTCCTTGCTCGTTTAAGTGATCGAGAAGCACTGATCTTTGTTTATTCATTGACCTCAAATGAAAGAATCGGGCGTACGTATCAGCAAATGGCTGAGTGGGTGAAAGAAGATGTGTGGTATGTGTACCTGCTTTTTTGGAATGTGCTCCATTATTTTATTCATTCTGCACAAAAAGGTGAGGCGCCGATCATGCAGCTGATCGTAGGTGACCTTGAATTCAAACGCGTGTTAACAACCTCTACCCACAAAACGCTTGAGCTTGTACAAAAAGGGTTTAGCATTGATCAAATTGCCCACATTCGTTCATTAAAAAAGGCAACGATCGAGGACCATATTGTGGAGCTGTCCATACATGAGCCGAGCTTCTTAATAGAACCGTATGTGAGCCCCGAAGAGCAGCAGGCAATCCATGATGTAGCCAGCCAGCTTCAAACAAACAAAATGAAGCTGATTAAAGAAAACCTCGAGCATCCGTTTACTTATTTTCAAATACGATTGGCACTGACAAGGATGGTGAAAGCAAATGGATAAGCTTCATCAGACGCTCATGCGATACTTTGGTTACGACTCATTTAAAGCGGGTCAAGAGGACATTATTCAAAGTGTACTGAATCAAAAAGATACGGTTGCTATGCTGCCTACTGGCGGAGGGAAGTCACTTTGTTATCAAATTCCCGGCTATATGACAGAGGGGTTAGTTCTCATTATTTCGCCGCTTTTATCGCTCATGGAGGATCAAGTAGAACGAATGAAAATGCGCGGGGAAAAACGAGTGGCGGCGCTTAACAGCACACTGTCTTTTCAGGAGAGACGACATATCATTCGGCATTTGCCATCATATAAATTTTTATTTGTCGCGCCTGAGGCATTAATGTCAGAGGTGCTGTTAGAGCAGCTCCAGTCGATGCATATTGGTCTTTTTGTCGTCGATGAAGCCCATTGTATATCAGAATGGGGGCATGATTTTCGTCCTGAATACTCCAAGCTGGGAGAATGGAGAGAAGCGTTAGGTCATCCCCCGGCTTTAGCACTGACGGCAACAGCTACTAAGCAAACGCTAAAGGATACAGTGCAAACTTTGCGCCTGCAGCATCCGGATTTTCATATTCATTCCGTGAACCGGTCTAACATTGCATTAGTCAAAGAAGCGCATGAAACAAAAGAAGCGAAAGAGAAACGAGCCATTGAGCTTGTGGAAACCCTGCAAGGGCCTGGCCTGATTTATTGCCCGACCCGGCAAATGACAGAAGATATTTCACTCTTCATCAAACAAAAAACCCATCAACGTGTAGAATTTTATCACGGCGGAATGGATGCAGGAGACCGCATGCTCATTCAACAGCAATTTATCAGCGGCCAAATTGATCTCATTTGCTGTACAAGTGCTTTTGGGATGGGAATTGATAAAGCAGATATACGATTTGTGATTCATATGAGCCCCCCGCAATCAATTGAAGCATTTATGCAGGAAATTGGAAGAGCGGGACGAGATGGGAAAAACAGTGTGAGCGTTCTTTTATATACAGAAGAGGATGCGGATATTCAAAGTCATTTGATTCAAGCAGAAGGCTTTGATGATCCAGAAATTGATTTTTTCTTAGCCCAATTAACACAAATGCCGACAAATGACGAAAAGAAATTACGTGAACGATTGATGGAAGCAGGGCTTCAGGAAACGCGTGCGAGGATGCTGACGCATTATTACATCATGTACCAATCCAAACAGCCTCGCGTACTCATCAAAAATCTGAAAGAAAAACTGCAGGACAGGCAAACAGAAAAGCTAAGAAAAGTGTGGCAATTTAAAGAGCGAATCACTCATCAAGGCTGTTTTAGACAATCTCTGTTATCATACTTTTACGAACAGCTTGATCAAACGGAGGGCTCTTCCTCTGCAAACTGCTGCTCTTCTTGCGGACTTGACCTATCTGATTATGAAAAAAAAGATCGACAATTGGAGCTGAATGAAATGAAACACTGGAAGACCGTGCTGGAGCGTATGTTTCATCTGACAAAAGAGGCGCAGCATTGATTGAACAACACCGCCGAATCATTGAAAAATTAACCGATCGACAAGTAGTAGAACAGCTGTATTTCACGCAGCTGCTCATGCTTATCGTTTCTTTTTTGCTAGGTATTTTTATGTTCGATCATTGGACTGATTTTACTGCACTTTGGCAGATCCATGATATGCGGATACTGACTTATGGAATCGGCGGCGCTTTGCTTGTGATGATGGTGGATGCAATTGTCATGAAGGTGTTTCCCGCTCATATGTATGATGATGGCGGCTTAAATGAAAAAATGTTCAAAAATCGCAGCATCCCGCATATTGTTTGGTTAACACTGTTCATTGCCTTTTCTGAGGAGATTTTATTCCGAGGGATCGTTCAACAGCAATTTGGACTTGAGATCGCCAGCATTGTGTTTGCGCTTCTTCACTTTCGCTATTTATCAAAAATACTCTTGTTTATCCTTGTGATTTCCATTAGTATTTTTTTAGGACTTTTATACGAGTGGACTGGGAATTTATTTGTTCCGGTCATGACCCATTTTGTCATTGACTTCGTTTTTGCATGTCAGATTCGTTTGAAATATAGGGGGAGGGATGAACATGGAAGAAATGTCGAGAATGAAGAGAAAAAAACAGCAGCTGACAAACATCCATGACGATGTAGAGGAAAACCTTGAAGAAGAAGTACATCCTTCAGATGACTCTCACTTTCCTACACGGGAAGATTTTCATGAATATAAAAAGCAGCGCACGAAAAAGGTGCGCAATCCATTGTTTACGACATTGGCTATTATCTTTCCTATTATCGTCATCGGTGTATTCTTCCTTTTGATTTACTACACATCTGAGGAAATCAAACATAACAATAATCAAGACGTATATATTGATAAAACATCAAGTGCTGACACAGACCCAGTCCCGTCAGCACTTGTCGAAACGAAAAATGACTCAAGCGCTGATAAAGCTGATGCGTCTGCTGAAGAGAAGAAAAAGAAAGAGGCAGAAAAAGAAAAGCAGCGATCGAAAGAAAAGGCTGAACAAAAGAAAAAAGAGCAAGCCGCTAAAGAGAAGGCAGAGCGTGAAAAAGCAGCAGCTGCAAAAAAGCGTGAACAGCAGCAGCTAGCTTTGCAAAAACAGCAGGAAGAGAAAAAACGAAAAGAAGCTGAAGAGAAAAAGAAGCAGGAAAAGAAACCAGTCCGTGTCATACAGCATACCGTTGGACCAGAGGAAAACCTGTATCGAATCTCCATGAAATATTACCAAAATCGTTCGGGTGAAGAGAAGATCAAAGCGTATAATCATTTAAAAGGAAATAGTGTGTACAGCGGACAAGTGCTGAATATCCCATTAGAAAACTAAATTAATTGACATGAATCAATTGAAAAGCACATACATATGTAGAAAAAAGGGACAGGGTGTATGTGATGACATTGCACGCAATCAGCCGCTATATGGATCAGCCGACACAGAAAATGATTGAAACATTGATCAAAAGAAAGCGCAAATACGAGGGTTTTGCAAAGCAGAGCAAAAGATGGCAGTGGACAGCCCTTCTATCTCTAGCCATTCTTTTGTTTTATTTTGTCATAACAGCCAAAACGGGAGGCTCGCTGCAGCCAGAAGCTATGATTGCAACACTGCTTGGTCATGAGGTGTTTCTGTTTTGGATCATGGCAGAAGTGTTTGCTTTTTACGCATCGTATTATTATAAGAAAAAAGAAGAAAAGGCTGAGGATGAATATCATAAGCTCAGATGTGAAATTATACAAAAAAGCACAGATTTATGGCCTCAATCAAATCAGTGGGAAGAGCGTGAGACGGTTTTTCACTACATGCAGAAGCAATATGACATTAATCTCTATTATGAAAGTAAATAAATGAGGCAAAGACGTTTAACAGTTGAAACGTCTTTTTTCATTCAAGCGTCTTATGAAAGAAAGATATATAAGGGAGCCATTTATGATGAAATATGCCATCGGATTTACTGCCGCCATTGCGGCTGTTACAACAGGTGTGTGTGTAACGGCAAAAATGGTGAAAACGGCAAAACAAAACAACATCAAAAAGCATTACTTTACAATAGAAGCACTTCAATCAGATAGACCCGCAGTCATTTTCTTTATTTCTGATACGCATCGACGCCTCATTAGTGACACATTATTAGCAGAAGTAAGGCAGGAAAAGCCAGATGTGATTATGATAGGCGGGGACTTAGCAGAAAAAGGTGTACCCTATGCCAGGATTGAAGAGAATGTGAAATGTTTATCAAGAATTGCTCCGGTTTATTTTGTTTGGGGAAATAATGACCATGAGCTGCATCAGCAAAAGTTTAAAGAGATTCTTCATGCTTATGATGTCACCACATTGCAAAATGAAATGGCTGTGTGGGATTTTGAAGGCCAGCCCATTAAAATTGGAGGAATCGACGATATTCGGCTTGAAAAAGCAGATTATGAAGCGATACGGCCGGAGTTTGTTAAAGATGAAGTGAATATCCTCTTATCACACAATCCAGATGTGCATCACATGATGAGTGAGGAAGAGGGAATCGATCTTGTCCTGAGTGGTCATACCCACGGAGGACAGATCCGCATCGGGAAATTTGGCCCGTATGAAAAAGGGAGAACAGGCCAAGTCAAAGGCGCTTTTTTTCTGATTAGTAATGGCTATGGAACAACAAAGATTCCAATGCGTCTTGGGGCAGAACCAGAAACCCATCTGATCTATTTAATGCCTCTAAAAACACGTTAACTTGATGCACCCTCAATATTTTCCATAAAAGTCACCGTGAGCATTGCTTCGTGCTTGTCTTCCGTCTTGACACAGTGTAAACTGAATACAAAATTAAGAACCTATGACTCATCATCTCATATACTACAGTATGATGTGTGTTAGAAGAGGCAGGAGGGAACGTTATGCGACTGGAGCGTCTGAATTATAATAAAATCAAAATTTTTCTCACACTAGATGACCTGACAGACCGAGGTCTTACGAAAGAAGACCTTTGGAAAGATTCGTTCAAAGTTCATCAGCTGTTTAAAGACATGATGAACGAAGCGAATCAGGAGCTCGGTTTTGAAGCGAATGGACCGATTGCTGTTGAAGTATTTTCTCTTCAGGCGCAGGGGATGGTCGTCATTGTCACAAAGAGTCAGCAGGAAGATGATGCTGATGATGAGTTTGATGAAGATTACATTGAGATGCAGGTCAAGCTCGACGAGAGCAAGCATGTGCTCTATCAATTTGCCTCGTTTGAAGATGTGATTCAACTGTCCCATAGTTTAAGTCGTATTGGACTTTTAGGGGGTACAGTTTACCATTATGAAGGTCAATATTTTCTCAGCCTAGATGATGTTGATGAAGAACTGTCTGCTGATACTGTTATTTCCATTTTAGCGGAATTTGGTTCTCCTACGACATTAACCATTCACCGGCTAAAAGAGTATGGAAAAGTGATTATGCAAGAAGATGCAGTGAAAACGATTCAGATGTATTTTTAATCATTTTTTTCTATTATATTTAATACTGTTGTGATGAAACAACAGTATTTTTTTATATCCTTTTTTATATTTATAAACGCTGATATTTTATTTTGATAAAAAACGTTTTTTACCTTTGCTTTACCAGTACGAAGGTGTATACTATTGCTTGAAAGGGAGCAGTAGATCATGAAAGATTTCTAGGGGGTTTATTTTAATGGCAGCCGATCAAAACGCCGCTCATAACGCAGAAGATAAGCTAGATGTTTTAAAGTCAACTCAAACCGTCATACATAAAGCGCTTGACAAATTGGGATATCCGCAAGAAGTATATGAATTGCTGAAGGAACCAATTCGTCTATTAACGGTCAAAATTCCAGTACGTATGGATGATGGATCGGTGAAAATTTTCACTGGTTACCGCGCGCAGCACAATGATGCTGTCGGTCCGACAAAAGGCGGAATTCGATTCCACCCGAACGTAACTGAAAAAGAAGTAAAAGCGCTTTCAATTTGGATGAGTTTAAAATGTGGTATTGTGGATCTTCCTTATGGCGGAGGAAAAGGCGGTATTATCTGTGATCCAAGAGAAATGTCATTCAGAGAGCTCGAAAAACTAAGCCGCGGCTATGTGCGCGCAATTAGTCAAATCGTGGGACCAACAAAAGATGTTCCAGCACCAGATGTATTTACAAACTCTCAAATTATGGCATGGATGATGGATGAATATTCTAGAATTGATGAATTTAACTCGCCAGGATTTATTACAGGAAAACCGATTGTTCTTGGAGGGTCACACGGACGTGACACCGCAACAGCAAAAGGTGTGACGATCTGCATCAAAGAAGCGGCGAAGAAAAAAGGGATTGACATCAAAGGGGCTCGTGTTGTTGTACAGGGATTCGGAAATGCAGGAAGTTACTTGGCTAAATTCATGTATGATGCTGGAGCAAAAATCGTAGGGATTTCAGATGCTTACGGCGGATTATACGATGAAGATGGTCTAGACATTGACTACTTGCTTGACCGGCGTGACAGCTTTGGAACCGTCACTAAATTATTTAACGATACAATTACAAACAAAGAGCTGCTTGAGCTGGATTGTGATATCTTAGTACCTGCAGCCATTGAAAATCAAATTACAGAAGATAATGCGGCAAACATTAAAGCCAAAATTGTCGTAGAAGCAGCAAATGGTCCGACGACACTAGAAGGAACAAAAATTCTTTCAGATCGTGGTGTACTACTTGTCCCAGACGTACTTGCGAGTGCGGGTGGTGTCACTGTTTCTTACTTTGAATGGGTTCAGAATAACCAAGGGTTCTACTGGACAGAAGAAGAAGTGGAAACTCGTTTAGAAAATATGATGGTGAAATCATTTAATAATATTTATGAAATGGCGCAAAACCGCCGCATCGATATGCGTCTTGCTGCATATATGGTCGGCGTACGTAAAATGGCTGAAGCTTCTCGATTCAGAGGCTGGATTTAAGCGGCTTATTTGCATCGCGTCCAAAAATCTCCTATCCTAATATAGGAGATTTTTTTATGTAATGGAACAAAGAATCAAACAGCCCAGCAATTGTTATTGCAGTGAAACGACAGGAGTGGAACAAATGAAACAAGAAAAAGCGATCATAATAGGAGGCGGCCCATGTGGATTATCAACTGCCATCGCATTCAAGCAAATCGGTATCGATGCACTTGTGATTGAAAAGGGGAATGTGGTCAACAGTATTTATCATTATCCAACACATCAAACCTTTTTCAGTACAAGTGAAAAGCTTGAGATCGGTGATGTCGCTTTTATTACTGAAAACCGGAAGCCAGTTCGTATTCAGGCTCTTTCCTATTACCGAGAGGTGGTCAGAAGAAAAAGCCTGCGTGTTCATGCTTTTGAAAAAGTAAACGCTGTGACGAAAAAAGATGGGCGTTTTACCGTCAACACATCAAAAGACGTCTATTCATGTGACTACGTCGTGATTGCCACTGGCTACTATGATCATCCAAACTATATGAATGTCAAAGGGGAAGACCTGCCTCACGTGTATCATTATTTTAAAGAAGGGCACCCATACTTTGATAAAGATGTGACGGTCATCGGGGGGAAAAACTCCAGTGTCGATGCCGCGCTAGAACTAGTGAAATGCGGAAGCAGAGTCACTGTGTTATATAGAGGAACTGAATATTCGTCCAGCATCAAACCTTGGATTTTACCAGAGTTTGAAGCCCTTGTCCGTAATGGAACCATTCGAATGGAGTTCGGATCGCAGGTGAAAGAAATCACAGAAGAAGAGGTTGTCTTTACAAACCAGCAAGACCAAACAGATCGAGTGAAAAGTGATTATGTGTTTGCGATGACAGGCTATCATCCTGATCATTCTTTCTTAGAAAAAATGGGTGTAATGATTGATCAAGAATCAGGCCGCCCAGCCTTTGATGAACAGACAATGGAAACAAATGTAGAAGGCATTTTCATTGCAGGAGTCATTGCAGCTGGAAACAACGCCAATGAAATTTTCATTGAAAATGGAAGATTTCATGGAGGTCTGATTGCAGAAGTTATCAACAAAAGAATCAACAGCTAAAAAAAGAACTGGATCCTTCAAAGGGATTCAGTTCTTTTTTTATATAAAATGGGATTATATAGAAAGTTATTTTAAGAAAAATGGGCTCGAGTCATATAAAAAAGGGGTAAATCATGGTACGATAATGAAGGATAATGTAGGGAAAGAGGTCTGATTATGATCGCAATCATCTCAGCAGGTTTAGCTCCCGGCATCGCACTTTTAAGTTATTTTTATTTGAAAGATCAGTACGACAATGAGCCGGTTCATATGGTCATCAGATCTTTTATGCTAGGTGTCATACTTGTGTTTCCAACCATGTTTATTCAATATGTCCTTCAAGAAGAAAATATCGCAACGAACCCTATCTTGATTTCATTTGTGACGTCGGGCTTTTTAGAGGAATCATTAAAATGGTTTATTTTAATGGTCAGCGTCTATGCGCATGCCCAGTTTGATGAACACTATGATGGGATTGTGTATGGAATAAGTGTCTCTCTCGGTTTTGCGACACTTGAAAATATTCTTTACTTAGTCGGTCATGGGGTGGAATATGCGTTTACACGCGCCTTATTACCCGTATCAAGTCACGCTTTATTTGGCGTTGTGATGGGATTTTATATCGGCAAAGCCCGTTTCTCTGATAAAAAAGAGCAGCGCAAATGGCTGATCCTTTCTTTAACACTCCCTGTGCTTTTTCACGGCTTATATGATTTCATTCTTCTTGGGATGAAAAATTGGGGATATATTATGATGCCGTTCATGATTTTTTTATGGTGGTTCGGTCTGCGGAAAGCAAAAAAAGCTCGTGCGGTGAAAATGGTGCAAATTTAATTTGGAAAGCGTCCTGTAAGTTCACAGGGCGTTTTTTTGTCTTTTCCATCCAATTCCCTCCTGTGATGAATGTATAAAAATAGGGATCGGAAGAAACATATATTCAAACATCAAAAGTACAGGAGGATCAAATATGGACAAAGCTCGTTTCATGAAACAAATCGTCCTTATCTTCTCAATCGTTCTACTCGCGTCTTCACTTTTGACAGCTGAAAAAAGTGAAGCTTTCACCAATCAAGTCATTCAGAGAGGAGCAACAGGAGAAGATGTAGTCGAGCTGCAAGCAAGGCTCCAATACAATGGTTTTTACAATGGCAAAATTGATGGCGTGTACGGCTGGGGCACGTACTGGGCCGTTCGCAACTTTCAAAGCAAATTTGGTGTAAAGAATGTCGATGGACTCGTAGGTGCTAAAACAAAAAGCCTATTAGTTCAAAAGACGAAATACTATAAAGAGTTTGTGCAGCAGCAGCTGCAAAAAGGGAATCAGTTTACCCATTATGGCGGGAAGCCTCTTGATCAGCAAACAAAGGCTCCTGGGCAAAGAAGCTCACAAAAAAAGACAGCTCAAGGTGCAAAAGAGAAGCAAAAAAGTCAAAGCGGAGGAAGCGGGTCATCTGGGAAGTCTGGAAACCAGTCAGGCAATCAGCAAGCAAATCAAACGCCGAAGCAAACGGCTGCCAACATGCCAGGTGGTTTCTCTAGCAATGACATTCAGCTTCTTTCACAAGCGGTATATAGTGAAGCAAGAGGTGAACCTTATGAAGGACAGGTGGCCATTGCTGCCGTCATTTTAAACCGTTTGAACAGTTCAACCTTTCCAAATACCATTGCTGGTGTCATTTTTGAGCCGCTTGCGTTTACAGCGGTAGCAGATGGACAATTTTATATGGCACCAAATGAAACCGCAAAAAAGGCAGTGTTTGATGCAATTAATGGCTGGGATCCATCTGAAAGCGCCGTCTATTACTTTAATCCTGATACAGCAACAAGTCCATGGATTTGGGGAAGGCCACAAATTAAACGAATCGGGAAACATATTTTCTGTGAATAAAAAGAGGTGTAAATAAATGATCAGAGGAATATTGATTGCTATTTTAGGAATTGCTGTTATCTCAACAGGTTACTGGGGCTATAAAGAGCATCAAGAAAAAGACGCGGTGCTGCTTCATGCAGAGAACAACTACCAAAGAGCCTTCCACGACTTAACATACCAAGTCGATCAGCTGCACGACAAACTCGGAGCAACACTTGCGATGAACAGCCAAACATCGATCTCACCAGCACTTGCAGATGTATGGAGAATGTCATCAGAGGCGCATAACAATGTCAGTCAGCTTCCGCTCACATTGATGCCCTTTAACAAAACGGAAGAATTTCTAGCGAATGTCGGAGACTTTAGCTACAAATCATCAGTTAAATCTTTATCAGATGAACCATTAAACAAAGATACGCATAAAACCATTACTGCTTTATATGATCAAGCGGCAGATATCCAAAACGAGCTTAGACAAGTGCAGCATCTCGTACTCAACAAAAATTTAAAATGGATGGATGTTGAAATGGCGCTGGCGGACGGCGATAAAAAGAACGACAACACCATTATCGACGGTTTGAAAACAGTCGAGAAAAATGCTGATGCATTTGCGAATGTCGATCTCGGTCCTACAAATGTGTCAGCAGAATCAGAATCACGAGGCTACAGTCATTTAAAAGGCCAAAAGATTTCAAAAAAAGAAGCGATCCGCATTGCACAGCAATTCGCGCCTGACCATAATCAAGATTTTAAGGTGAGAAAAAGCGGAAGCAAAACAAATCGAGATGTGTACAGCTTATCGATGTCAGATCCAGATAGCAAAGCGAATTTTTATTTAGATTTGACTGAAAAAGGAGGCCACCCAGTCTACCTTCTTCAAAATCGAGACGTCAAAAAACAGAAAATCAGTTTAAATGGAGCATCTGAAAAAGCGTTAAGTTTCTTAAAAAAGCATGGATTTGATACAGAGTCGTTCCATTTAGATGAAAGTGCGCAATTTGATAATATCGGCGTATTTACCTATGTACCCCTCCAAAAAAATGTGCTGCTTTATCCGGATAGCATTCGCATGAAAGTCGCTTTAGATGACGGAGAGGTCGTTGGATTCTCAGCGAAAGACTACTTATTGAATCATAAAAAACGTGACATCAAAGCACCTAAAATCTCGCAAAAAGAAGCAGAGAAAACGTTGAATAAGCACGTGAAGATTGAAGATACTCATTTAGCTATTGTTCAAAATGATATGTCAGAGGAAGTTCTCTGCTATGAGTTTCTTGGAACAATTAAAAATGATACGTACCGGATGTTCATCAATGCAGATACTGGAAAAGAAGAAAGAGTAGATAAGCTGAAAAACGCAGAACCTATATACAAAGACCTATAGAAAAAGAAGCAAGGAAAAGGCTAATAAGTCTTTTCCTTTTGTTTTATACATGGTTTAATATAGGAGAGGATACGATTTCACAGATGAAAAGAGTGATGAGGAATGTTACAAATAGGGGATGCTATCACAATTGAGTATGTCAATGAGAACAAAGAAGTGAAAACAGCAAAATCGAAAGTTTTGGAAAATAATAACGATGATATTTGCATTCATTATCCAGCTGATAAAGAAACAGGGCGCACGATCTATTTAAACCAGCATACAGAAATCACCGTGTTCTTTTTCGATGAAAATCAAATTCCATACAAATGTACAAGCGAGGTCATCGGAAAAAGAAAAGAGGATATTCCGATGGTTGTTATTTCAATTCCGCCAAAAGGAGAGATGATTCGGCTTCAGCGCAGAGAATACCTTCGAGTGGATACGATGGTGAAAGCGACCATCACACAAACGGATGAAGAGGCCTTTGACACTTTTATCGTCAATATGAGTGCTGGCGGTGTAGTAATTGCTGTTCCAGAAGGCGTCTCGCTCAAAGAATACGGAGAAGTGAGCACAGAGTTTGAACTGCCGCTTAAAGAGCCCGTAAAAATTAAAGCGGTTGCAGAAATGAATCGAGTATATCAAGATGAACAGACTGGCAAAACAAGAGCGATCATGGAGTTTTCTGAGATCACGAATGACCACCAGCAGCACATCATGAAATACTGCTTCCAGCAGCAGCTTTTAACACGTGTGAAAAAAGCATAAGAATAAAGGGTGTAAAAAGCTTCCATACTAGAGGTGAAAGAATCTAGCATGGAGGCTTTTTGTATGAAGACAATGGAAAGATGGTTATGTAAAGCGGTGCTGATTCAGCTTGTTCTGTTATTAGCCGTTCAGATCACACTTCATTTGACGAAAGGAGAACTGTTTTTGTCAAAAGTCGTGCAATACGAGGGTGTGAATAACATGAGTATTGAAGATTGGATTGAGACGTTTAAGCAGAAGGATTGATAGAAAATTCCCCCGTTTGAGCGGTGATCGTGTTACAATTCATAAGGGAGATTCAATCAAGGAGAGGTATTATGAAAAAGAAATTATCTATCGCAATTGACGGTCCTGCAGCAGCAGGAAAAAGCACTGTGGCAAAAATTGTCGCAGCGAAAAAATCATATATTTATATCGATACAGGTGCGATGTACCGTGCGATTACACTTGCGGCACTCAATCATGGTGTAGACCTTGAAGACGAACAGGCACTTGATGCATTACTGAAAAAGACAGTGATTGAACTTGTGTCAACAGACGAAGGTCAAAAAGTACATCTAAACAACACCGATGTCACAGAGGATATTCGAACAGACCGCGTGAGCAACCAAGTATCTGTTGTCGCAAAGCACAGAGCTGTTCGAGAAGAAATGGTACGCCGGCAGCAAGAGCTTGGCAAACGAGGCGGCGTCGTCATGGACGGTAGAGATATTGGCACACACGTTCTTCCAGAGGCAGAAGTGAAAATTTTCTTGCTTGCTTCAGTAGAGGAAAGAGCAAAACGCCGTTTTGAAGAGAATCAGAAAAAAGGTTACGATGTCAATTACGATCAGCTGATCGAAGAGATTGCAAGACGTGACAAGCTTGATTCTGAGCGGGAGGTATCACCGCTGAAGAAGGCTGATGACGCGATTGAAATTGACACAACTTCCCTTTCCATTCAAGAGGTGGCAGGTAAAATTTTAGACGCAGCAGACCGCGTGGGAAAACAGTAAGAAATTTTAGAAAACTTTTATAAGTTAGAGGTTTATCTCTTGACAAACAAGGTCTTTTATTAGAAGTTTATACTAATACTATTTTTATTGATCATTCAAGCAATTATGTTGATTTGAATGTTTCTATAATACATATTCGGCTGGCAATCATCATGCTTAAGACACATATTCACCCAGTCGTTTTAACTAAGCTGTGTAGGTTTGGACCAAGGAGGTTATCGAAATGACAGAGGAAATGAATCAAATCGATGTTCAGGTACCAGAGGTTGGAGATGTAGTGAAAGGGATTGTTTCAAAAGTTGAGGACAAGCATGTAAATGTAGATATCGTCAATGTGAAACAACCTGGGATTATCCCAATCAGTGAATTATCAAGTCTTCACGTTGAAAAAGCATCAGATGTCGTGAAAGATGGCGACGAGTTAGAGCTTAAAGTAACAAAAGTCGAAGACGATGCTTTGATTTTATCGAAACGTGCTGTTGATGCAGACCGCGCTTGGGAAGACCTAGAGAAAAAGTTTGAAACAAAAGAAGTATTTGAAGCTGAAGTAAAAGACGTTGTGAAAGGTGGTCTTGTCGTAGACATTGGTGTGCGAGGATTTATTCCTGCATCTCTTGTTGAAGCACACTATGTAGAAGACTTCACGGACTACAAAGGAAAAACGCTCTCACTTGTCGTGGTCGAACTTGACCGCGAAAAAAATCGTGTGATTCTCTCACATCGAGCAGTGGTTGAGCAAGAGCAATTAGACCAAAAGCAGGACTTCCTGCAAAAGCTTGAAGTAGGTAGTGTGATTGATGGAAAAGTACAGCGCCTGACTGACTTTGGTGCTTTTGTTGACATTGGCGGCATCGATGGATTAGTTCACATTTCTCAACTATCCCATGCACATGTTGAAAAGCCGTCTGACGTTGTTGAAGAAGGACAGGAAGTCAAGGTCAAAGTACTTGCTGTTGATCGTGATAACGAACGTATCTCACTATCTATTAAAGAAACATTACCAGGACCTTGGAGCCAAATTGGTGAAAAGGTAAAACAAGGTGATGTGCTTGAAGGAACCGTTCAACGCCTTGTGAGCTTTGGTGCATTTGTTGAAATTCTACCAGGTGTAGAAGGGCTTGTGCATATTTCCCAAATCTCTCATAAACATATCGGTACCCCTCAAGAAGTCCTTGAAGAAGGGCAGACTGTGAAAGTGAAAGTGCTTGATGTGAATGAAGATGAAGAGCGCATTTCACTAAGCATCCGTGATTTAGAAGAAAATCCTGAAAAACAAATAGAAGAGAATTATCGTCAATATCAGGCGAAAGAAGAAAACACAAGCGGATTCCAGCTTGGTGACCTGATCGGTGATAAACTCAATAAACTAAAATAATTTGGTGATCAAAATTGACGCGAGCAGAAAGAAAGAAACAGCATATTGAACATGCTTTGTCGACTGGCCAGCATGCAGCAACAGGTTTAGAGGATGTTTCCTTCGTTCACGCCAGTTTACCAGATCTTGCGACATCACAAATTGATACACATACGACAATTGGCGGACTGACTTTCGGTTCGCCAATTTTTATCAATGCAATGACTGGTGGTGGCGGAGAGTCGACCTATGAGATCAATCGCTCTTTATCGATCGCAGCGAAGGAAACCAATATTCCAGTCGCAGTCGGATCACAAATGGCTGCACTGAAAGATAAAGAAGAAAGACGAACGTATGAAGTCGTTCGAAAGGTCAATCCAGATGGACTGATTTTTGCGAATTTAGGCAGTGAGGCGACAATCAAGCAAGCTCGGGAAGCGGTCGATATGCTGGAGGCAAATATGCTCCAGATTCACTTAAATGTCATTCAAGAGATCGTCATGCCTGAAGGGGATCGTGATTTTAGAGGTGCAATTGAGCGAATCGCAGTCATCGCTGAATCAGTTGGCGTGCCTGTTGTCGTAAAAGAAGTCGGATTTGGCATGAGCAAGGAAACGGCAAAGAAATTATTTGATGCCGGAGTTGCGGCCGTTGATGTAGGAGGATTTGGCGGAACGAACTTTTCTAAGATCGAAAATCTTCGACGCCAAAAAGCACTTCGTTATTTTGATCAATGGGGGATTCCAACTGCAGCGAGTCTTGCTGAAGTACATACAGCCTTTCAGGATCAAACGGTTTTAGCCTCTGGAGGGATTCGAGATGCACTAGATGTGACAAAATCAATCGCTCTTGGCGCGTCCGCTGCTGGGTTAGCTGGCTTTTTCTTAAAATCACTCACTAGTGGAGGAGAAAGCGGCCTCATCTCTGATATCATCGATCTTCAGGAAGATGTGAAGATGATGATGACAGTGCTTGGGGTGAAAACCATTGAAGAACTGAGACAAACTCAGATTGTGATTACAGGTGAAACGAGTCATTGGCTAAAAGAAAGAGGCGTGGATACGACGTACTATAGTTTAAGATCTAAAGAGACAAAGGACTAAAATAAAGTTTAGCCCGTTGTCTCCTTTTTAGCGTGACACAAAAACCATTGCAGACTTGACAAAGAATGCGAGGGTTTATCTACACGCTGAGGCATGTGATCATCACATGCCTTTTTTTATTGATTTCTTTTTCGAGCGTTTTCAGGACCTTCTAATGCTGTTGACCCTTTATGATGAATTGATTGATCACGATCAGATTCAACTCTTCTTGACGCCTTTAGGCGTTTTTCCTGTCTATCCTTACCCATCATACATCCCTCCTCAACCATTAGGGTGTCACCTCTTGTTCATTTCATACAAAGCCCGTAACGCTCTCGCACGTTTAAAAACTGGAGATTTTCCCATAATGTAATTGAGGTGATGAGGCGTTGGAGGCACTGTACTATTATTGGTCAATATGGTTCGTTTGGATTATGGTGACATTTATCATGGAAAAAAGCACTTTGCGCAGCGTGCTGGGAGTATGTGTACTTGTTCATATTATCTTCAGTCATTTCATGATATCCATTTTAGACATCAGCATCAATGCAGGGTTTTTGATGACCTTTTTATATGCTTGTATGGCCTTCGTCATATTCCGGCCTGCTTATCGAATCATGAGAATCATGCAATTATGTTCAATGGTGAGCGCGTATGCCTTTTTTATGATTTTTGCATTATATGACCCGGTTTGGTTCACGATAATAAAGGTGGATTGGGCTATATTTGCCTTGCTGATCTTGATGTGTTTGACATATGGACACCAGTTAACGGAACGATTGACCTTATGGATGATGTCTGTGTGTCTAGGCGAAGCCCTTTATACGCTTACGATTCATCGCCTCACCTCATCGGTTGTCATAGGAGATCTCTCGTTTCTTTCCCTTGTTGTTCAAGGCGCCATCTTCCTATTAGGTGTAGATCAGCTTGAAAAGCTCTTGAGCGTCCGTTCTTCCAGAAAACCAGTTAAAGGGGCTGCAAAATCAACATGACGAATTACACGTTTCCTGTCATTATTGGTGTCATCTTTGGGATGGCGGCCAGGCTTTATATGCTAAGAACAGATTATCGGCAATACCCTACGTATATTCATGGACAAGTGATTCATATAGCACTTGGTTTTATCGCGTCAGGGCTTGGTGCAATCATTATGCCTGCACTGATTCAGGAGGAATTTACTGCGATTACCTTTCTAACGCTAGCAGCCACGCAATTTCGTGATGTACGTAATATGGAAAGAAATACGTTAACCCAATTGGATTCGTATGAGCTTGTCTCAAGAGGCAGTACATATATTGAAGGCATTGCCATTGCCTTTGAAAGCCGAAATTATATTGCCATTCTCACTGCACTAATTACAACCACAGCCTGTATTTTCTTCTCGCTCGTTGTTGGAACAGTGGTCGGTATTCTTTGTTTTTTCATGGCAAAGCTATTGATGTCTGGCAGCCAATTAAAGGATATCGTCAATATTCAAAAAGGCGAACTTCGCTTTGACGGGGCAGGACTTTACGTGAATGATATTTACATTATGAATATCGGGCTTCCTGAAAAGCAAAAACTAATATTAGAGCATGGAATGGGCTTCATCTTGACTCCGAAGAATTTTAACTCGGCCACAACGATTGCAAACCTTGGACAGCGGCAAGCGATTTTATTTGATTTATCCAATGTGCTTGGCGTGTATCGTGATTCTGGTGAACCATCGCTTTGTCCGCTCGCAAAACGTGATCTGAATAACGGCACACTTGGCGTGTTTATTTTACCGCAATGGAAACGTGAAGATTTGGCTGTTCGTGTATTAGAAGAGGTGCCAATTCTAGAAAATGCCATTAGAATGCCGACAGATTTCATTAAAAAGAAAGCGAGGTAATGAGAAATGGCGAACACAATTGAGCAATTCATATTGGCTGTGGCCACAACAAATAAAGAGCGAGTCATTGGAGGAACAGCGGTTTTTTTCTGTGAAAATAAAGAAGAACTCGACATGTATGCTATGAATTTAGAGGCCATTTTAGATGGGATTGCACACGGAATTGGTGAAGATCTTTACTTGATTGTCAAACATTTTTAAGTTATTCATTGTGGTCTGATTAAAAATTGATATAATATATAAGTTGAACCCTTCATGTTTGAAGGGTTTATTTCATAACAAACTAAATGAAAATTTTAAATCCCGGTTGAAACATGATGATGAACATATTGAATCGCGGCTGGATTGAAAGGAAGGGTACTATGGGTAAACCTGTCGTAGCCATTGTTGGAAGGCCCAACGTTGGAAAATCTACAATTTTTAATCGAATCGCAGGCGAAAGAATATCGATTGTAGAAGACACACCTGGTGTAACAAGAGATCGAATCTATAGCTCTGCTGAATGGTTAAATTATGACTTTAATTTAATAGATACTGGTGGAATAGATATTGGAGATGAGCCATTCTTGGCGCAAATTCGCCATCAGGCAGAAATCGCAATGGATGAAGCGGATGTCATCATCTTTATGGTGAATGGCCGAGATGGTGTGACATCTGCGGATGAAGAAGTCGCAAAAATTTTATATCGCACGAAAAAACCAGTCGTACTTGCTGTCAATAAACTGGACAACCCTGAAATGAGAAGCGACGTTTATGACTTTTATGCACTTGGATTTGGCGAGCCATATCCGATTTCTGGAACGCACGGATTAGGCCTCGGTGATCTGCTTGATGCAGTCGCAGAGCATTTTAAAAACTTGCCAGATACACAGTATGATGAAGAGGTTGTACAGTTCTGCTTAATTGGCCGACCGAATGTAGGGAAATCTTCTTTGGTGAATGCTATGCTCGGGGAAGAACGCGTGATTGTGAGCAACATCGCTGGTACAACAAGAGATGCTGTCGATACGATGTTTACGTACAATCAGCGTGACTTTGTCATTGTCGATACAGCAGGTATGAGAAAAAAAGGGAAAGTGTATGAAACAACAGAGAAATACAGTGTGCTACGTGCATTAAAAGCCATTGATCGTTCTGATGTGGTTGGTGTTGTTCTTGATGGTGAAGAGGGCATTATTGAGCAGGATAAACGTATTGCAGGCTACGCACATGAAGCCGGTAAAGCCGTTGTGATCATTGTGAACAAATGGGATGCTGTTGAAAAAGATGAGCGTACCATGAAGGAATTTGAGCAAAATATTCGCGAGCATTTTCAATTCCTTGATTATGCACCTGTTTTATTCATGTCGGCTCTCACGAAAAAGAGAATTCATACGTTAATGCCGTCGATCATTACAGCTAGTGAGAATCATGCGATGCGCGTTCAAACCAATATTTTGAACGATATTATCATGGATGCCGTTGCGATGAATCCAACGCCGACCCATAATGGACAGCGCCTAAAAATTTACTATGCAACACAGGTGGCCATCAAGCCTCCATCCTTTGTTGTGTTTGTAAACGATCCAGAGCTTATGCACTTTTCTTATGAGCGTTTCTTAGAAAACCGGATTCGAGATGCATTTGGTTTTGAAGGAACACCGATTAAAATATTTGCGAGAGCGAGAAAATAAAAAGGGTGAGCAGGATGAAGAAAATTTCAGTACTTGGAGCAGGCAGCTGGGGAACAGCTCTTGCGCTTGTATTAGCTGATAATCATCATGATGTACACATGTGGGGACATAGACAAGAGTTGATTGATCAAATCAATGAGAAACATGAAAACCTTGATTACTTGCCAAATGTCGCACTGCCAGCGTCTATTAAGGCGACAACAGATATGAAGCAGGCTTTAGAGGGGACAGATGCGATTATTGTCGCTGTGCCAACAAAGGCCATTCGTGAAGTATTGAAGCAGGCAAATGAGCTGATCTCAGCGAAAGTGCCATTTGTTCATGTCAGTAAGGGAATTGAACCAGATACGCTTCTCAGAATTTCTCAAATGATTGAACAGGAAGTCCCAGCAGCGCAAAGAGAAGCTGTGGTTGTTCTATCAGGACCGAGTCATGCAGAAGAAGTAGGCTTGCGTCATCCGACAACAGTCACTGTCTCATCAGAAAATATTGAAGCGGCTCAATTTGTTCAAGATTTGTTCATGAACAACAACTTTAGAGTGTACACAAATCCTGATGTGATTGGTGTAGAAATTGGCGGAGCACTGAAAAATATCATTGCCCTTGCGGCAGGGATCACTGACGGACTTGGATATGGTGACAATGCGAAAGCGGCACTCATCACAAGAGGACTGGCTGAAATCGCACGTCTTGGTACAAAAATGGGAGGGAATCCTCTTACATTTGCCGGTTTAACAGGCGTTGGAGATTTGATCGTCACATGTACAAGTGTTCATTCGCGTAACTGGCGCTGCGGGAATTTACTCGGTAAAGGCTATAAGCTTGAAGAAGTACTTGAAAAAATGGGGATGGTTGTCGAAGGCGTCCGCACAACAAAAGGCGCATACCAGCTCTCCAAAGAATACAAGGTCAGCATGCCCATTACAGAAGCGCTTTACCATGTCCTGTTTGAAGGGAAAAAGGTAGACGATGCTGTAGAATCACTGATGGCACGTGTGAAAACACATGAGATGGAAGACCTTGTGAACATGTTCGAAAACCAAACAAAATAATTGGAAGACTGAACTTAGGCATGTAGAGGATGCAAGAAGGGGAAGACTTGCATAACATAGCAATGAAGTTTGAATAGAGCTTTGCCTCTACAGAATGAGGAAAAATAGTCGACTTAATGACTGAAGCAGAGTCCCCCTCTTTGCTTCAGTTTTTTTATGCGCTTTTTCCTGAATGATTGGAAAAATGATTGATATTTACCTTATTTTTGGTTTAGAATGAAATATAAACGCTTACAATTTGTTCGTTTTGAAGGGGGACAGGCACGATGAGTTTTGCTTTAATCAAGATGTGGTTTGCGCTTGGTTCAATGGGGCTCATGTTTTTAGCCGTAGTAACCATCTATTTCAGCAGGTTTAAGCTGAAAAGCCGATTTCTGAAAATAACAGCCTCGACCGTCGCATACAGCTTGATGCTCATATCAGGGATCATTGTCTTTTTAGTTGTATTTAGCGGGCCGGTCAATGAATAAAGAAAAAGGAAGAATGTGATGATTAAAGCGAAAGTCAGTGTCACGTTGTTAGCACTTATTTTACTTACAGGATGTCTTTATCCAGAGAATCGCAAAGCTGAAAGCCGGGTGCCATACGAGGAGCAGCTGCAAAGCGTGCAGACAGCGATCGAGGAGTTTCAAAAAGCGACAAATGGTCTTTTGCCAATTGAAACAAAAGAAGCAGAAACGCCAGTTTATCAGAAGTACGTCATCGACTTTAAGCGCTTATCACCAAGGTATTTACACGATGTACCGTCTACATCCTTTGAAGGCGGAGGCGAATATATTTATGTCCTCACAGACGTCGAAAAAAAACCAACTGTGAAACTGCTTGATGTCAAAATGACGCAAACCATCAGTGAATTACGGCTTAGAATCAAAATATATCAAGACGAACATACATATCCGCCCTACGGCAAAGTGGTGTCCAAAAATTTATATACGTTAAATGAAAAAAAACTAGGATTAAAAGCGCCGCCTACGGTCATGAGTCCTGTTACGGGGAATTCCCTCCCATTACTCATTTCATCAAATGGCGAAATCTATGTGGACTATCGCAGTGATTTTGCTCATATTTTGAAAAACACAAAACAAAAGCTGAAACCAGGTGAAAACATTCAAGATGTATATTGGCAGGAAACCCCGTTTGTACCGGCATTTTCTGTCCCATATACAATCAATAAAAAAGGTGAGCCTGCTTTTTTAGAAAAAAAGACGTCATAAACAAGAATGAACCTTTTTCCTCTGCATATAAATGAGGAGAAAGGTTTTTTTATGGCTAAACTTACTCTCAAAACAAAAAAGGTGTCATATTCAAATAGGACAACGTCATACACATATATTGTCCAGACACCTTTCAAGCACAGTTTGATTGAAGTATAGAGTATTTTATTTGAAAACGAGGATAGCAAGTCCGGGAGGGGATCACTTGGAAAAAGTCGATATTTTCAAGGATATCGCTGAACGAACAGGAGGCGATATATATTTAGGAGTCGTTGGAGCTGTTCGTACAGGGAAATCTACGTTTATTAAAAAGTTTATGGAGCTCGTGGTGCTCCCGAATATCAATAATGAGGCAGACCGTGCAAGAGCACAGGATGAATTGCCGCAAAGCGCAGCAGGAAAAACCATTATGACCACAGAGCCAAAATTTGTGCCAAATCAAGCGGCATCTATTCACGTGAGTGACGGTCTTGATGTC
Source organism: Bacillus sp. MC1252 (assembly GCF_056838025.1). Classification (NCBI taxonomy): domain Bacteria; kingdom Bacillati; phylum Bacillota; class Bacilli; order Caryophanales; family Bacillaceae; genus Bacillus; species Bacillus sp. MC1252. Next base: position 2,031,270 of record NZ_CM166369.1, on the reverse strand, counting down.
AACATCAGGCTTGTCGATTGTGTAGGATACACAGTCCCTGGTGCACGCGGGTATGAAGATGAAAATGGACCGAGAATGATCAACACACCGTGGTATGAGGAACCAATCCCATTTCATGAAGCAGCAGAGATTGGTACACGCAAGGTCATTCAAGAGCATTCAACCATCGGTGTTGTGATTACAACAGACGGATCAATTGGCGAAATCCCAAGACATGACTATATTGAATCTGAAGAACGTGTGATTGATGAACTCAAAGAAGTTGGAAAGCCATTTATTATGGTGATCAACTCCGTGAGACCATATCATCCTGAAACAGAAGCACTGCGGCAGGAACTCAGCCAAAAATATGATATTCCAGTACTTGCCATGAGTGTGGAAAGTATGAGAGAGCAAGACGTACTCAGTGTTCTTCGTGAAGCATTGTATGAATTCCCAGTGCTTGAGGTGAATGTGAACCTGCCAAGCTGGGTCATGGTGCTAAAAGAAGACCATTGGCTAAGAGAGAGTTATCAGGATTCAGTGAAGGAAACCGTAAAGGATATTAAAAGATTAAGAGATGTCGACCGCGTCGTAGGTCAATTCAGTGAATTTGACTTTATTGAAAGAGCGGGCTTAGCGGGTATTGAAATGGGTCAGGGAATCGCAGAAATTGACCTGTATGCGCCAGATGATCTATATGATCATATCCTAAAAGAAGTGGTTGGTGTGGAAATTAGGGGCAAAGACCACCTTCTAGAGCTCATGCAAGATTTTGCGCATGCAAAGACAGAATATGATCAAGTGTCAGACGCATTAAAAATGGTGAAGCAAACTGGCTATGGGATTGCAGCGCCAGCTTTATCAGATATGAGTTTAGATGAGCCTGAAATCATTAGGCAAGGATCAAGATTCGGCGTGAGATTAAAAGCAGTTGCTCCATCTATTCATATGATTAAGGTGGATGTAGAGAGCGAATTTGCACCGATTATCGGAACAGAAAAACAAAGTGAAGAGCTTGTCCGCTACTTAATGCAAGACTTTGAAGATGATCCGCTTTCGATTTGGAATTCAGATATATTTGGACGCTCACTCAGCTCCCTTGTCAGAGAAGGCATTCAAGCAAAGCTGTCTCTGATGCCAGAAAATGCAAGATATAAGCTGAAGGAAACGCTTGAAAGAATCATCAACGAAGGATCAGGCGGTCTGATCGCGATTATTCTATAACATGTGAGACCTCTCTTTGATAGGGGTCTTTTTTTGCGTGCTATATGAGTCATAAAAAGACAATTGTATAAAGATTAGTCAGATTCAGGCTGAAATTAGGAATATTCGTTCGCAAAAGTGCCCTTAATCCTTGACGAATAAGGATTCTTCCCTTTAAAATGCTTGATATGGTATTTCATATGTGTTAATCTACTTACAGAAAATCTTCACTTTGTTGGACAAACATTCCTTCAAAGAGTAGTTTTCTAATGAAAAGCCATGTATGACGCTTTCTAGACGCTTTTTTTTTCAAAAAAAGTGTATAGAAAGAAGATGAATTGTGAAGAAATGATAACAATCTACTGAATGCATATTTTTGGGAGGAGGTGAAAGGCATGAACAAGACAGAACTTATTAACGCGGTTGCTGAAGCAAGCGAGTTATCTAAAAAAGACGCGACAAAAGCAGTTGACTCTGTTTTTGATACAATTTTAGATGCACTTAAAAATGGTGACAAAATCCAACTTATCGGTTTTGGTAACTTTGAAGTACGTGAGCGTTCAGCTCGTAAAGGACGTAACCCACAAACTGGTGCAGAGATCGAAATCCCTGCAAGCAAAGTACCTGCTTTCAAACCAGGTAAAGCACTTAAAGATGCGGTGGCAGGTAAATAATCGTTATGTGTAATCATCCTATTTAAGGAGTTATACATATACAGTTTCACACTAGTCTAGAAAAGCCCCTTCGATAAGGGGCTTTTCCTTTTGATTCAAAAGGTTCGTTTAGAACGCTCTCCTTTGCTTTTAGGATCTGAAGTGTGCTAGAATCTGATTGAAATGTAATCGCCTTTGGAGGATATAATACATGAGTGAAATAAATAAAGAACTAATCGAACACGCTGTACGCGATATATTAAAAGCAATCGGAGAAGATCCGGATCGTGAAGGACTTCTTGATACCCCAAAACGAGTAGCAAAAATGTATGAAGAAGTGTTCTCGGGATTAAATGAAGATCCAAAAGAACATTTTAAAACCATTTTTGGTGAAGATCATGAAGAACTCGTTCTTGTAAAAGATATTGCTTTCCATTCAATGTGTGAACACCACCTTGTACCTTTCTATGGAAAAGCCCATGTCGCTTATATTCCGCGCGGCGGGAAAGTAACGGGACTTAGCAAGCTTGCAAGAGCAGTAGAGGCCGTTGCAAAGCGCCCGCAGCTTCAGGAACGCATTACATCAACCATTGCAGATAGTATGGTGGAAACACTAAATCCGCATGGTGTGATGATTGTCGTTGAAGCTGAGCATATGTGCATGACGATGCGCGGAGTGAAAAAGCCTGGTGCCAAAACGGTCACATCAGCAGTGCGCGGCACATTTGCAAAGGATGCGGCAGCAAGAGCAGAAGTGCTTTCCTTTATTAAAAACGACTAATCAATAGATGGAAGGTGAACAGATTGAGTGAAAAAAAAGCATCTGATTTTGTGGTCATTAAAGCCATTGATAATGGTGTAAACGTAATCGGCTTAACTAGAGGCTCTGATACAAGGTTTCACCATTCCGAAAAGCTCGATAAAGGTGAAGTCATTATCGCACAATTTACTGAGCATACGTCAGCCATCAAAGTAAGAGGCGATGCTGTCATTCAAACAAACTTCGGTGAAATTCAAAGCGAAGCAAAGAAATAGAGCACGAGTATGCACTTGATAGCATAAAAGTGAGAGCTCATATGGTATAATAAATCTCTATACAATGTGCAGGGCTACATATGAAACTGTAATTTTTGGGACAAGGGTGATATCTTTGCAAGACATCTACGGAATTTTATCTAATCTAAATATAAAATTAAATAAAAAGCTTTCTCATCCTTATTTGGCAAAGCATTTGCGTGCGCCACTCATCGATGAAGATAAGCTCCTTCTTTTTCATGCTATGTTTGATGAAGCTCAAATTGATGCAGAGAAAAAAGAAAATTATATTCTAACGGCGATGCTTGTGCAAATTGCCCTTGATACCCATGACGAAGTCACAACTGCTGCAGCCATCAAACAAGACGAATTCAAAAATCGTCAGCTGACCATCCTAGCAGGAGACTATTTCAGCGGTCTCTATTATTCTCTTCTCTCTGACATGAAAGACATTTACATGATCCGCACGCTCGCTACGGCAATTAAAGAGATTAATGAACATAAAATTAGACTGTATGATCGATCCATTCAAGATGCAGCGCACTTTTACAAAAGTGTAGCTACAGTGGAGTCTGCGCTATTCCAAAGGATTTCTGAGCATTTTCAATTAACGCATTGGAATGAGATTGCAAGTCGTTTCCTTGTTTATAAGCGTTTTATGAAACAAGCAGAAGATGACAAACATTTAAAACTTTTTTTGAACGATAGCTATACGGACGCCTATACATGTTTTGACAACTTTGAGAATGAAGGCTATGAGCAAGCCAAACTGCCGATCAAGAAGTATCTTGATTCATCTCCGGTCGTTCAAAAAGAGCTATTAAATCGCTTGGATCATATGAAAAATGAGCCTGCGTACCATCAGAAAGTGGAAGAAGGGTAAGTCATGCAGCAATCAAAAGAACAGCGAGTACACGGTGTATTTGAAAAAATTTATAAAAACTATGATCAGATGAACTCTGTCATCAGCTTTAAACAGCATAAAAAATGGCGCGATAAAACAATGAAGCTCATGAATGTTCAAAAAGGAGCCAAAGCATTAGATGTATGCTGCGGGACAGCCGATTGGACCATTGCGCTTGCAGACGCTGCCGGAGAAAAGGGCGAGGTCAAAGGCCTTGATTTTAGTAAAAATATGCTGAGTGTTGGTGAAACGAAGGTGAAGACAGGGGGCTACAATCAAATTGAATTGATCCACGGCAATGCAATGGAGCTTCCTTTTGAGGATAACACATTTGATTATGTGACAATTGGTTTTGGTCTTCGAAATGTCCCTGATTACTTAACGGTGTTAAAGGAAATGACAAGAGTGGTGAAGCCTGGTGGAATGGTTGTCTGCCTTGAGACATCACAGCCTGAGATGATTGGCTTTAAACAAGGCTATTATGTCTATTTCAAATACATCATGCCGCTTTTTGGTAAGCTGTTTGCCAAAAGCTTTCAGGAGTATTCATGGCTTCAAGAATCAGCCAAAACGTTCCCTGGCATGAAAGAGCTGGCGGCTCTTTTCGAAGAGGCCGGTTTGTCTGATGTCTCGTATCATCCATTTACAGGCGGTGTAGCAGCAACACATATCGGAAAGAAGCTTTGAATAAACGATATTTGGGTGAAGATAATGAAACTAAAAGCAATGATCTCTTTTTTAAATCATGATATCGATATAATTGAAAAAGAGCTTGAACAAACAGTTCGCTCTGATTATGCATTATTAAGTGAAGCAGGTCTTCATTTGCTGCAAGCGGGCGGAAAACGAATCCGCCCCGTTTTTGTTCTCCTTTCAGGCATGTTTGGCGACTATGACATTAATAAAATTAAATATGTTGCTGTTGCCCTGGAATTAATTCATATGGCATCGCTTGTTCATGATGATGTCATTGATGATGCAGAGCTGAGAAGAGGAAAGCCAACGATTAAGGCAAAATGGGACAATAGAATTGCCATGTACACAGGGGATTACTTGTTTGCACGATCGCTTGAGTACATGACAAAGATCAATCACCCAATGGCACATGAAATTTTGTCAAAAATGGTTGTCGAGCTCTGTCTTGGTGAAATAGAGCAAGTAAAAGACAAATACAACATGGATCAAAACCTTCGTACATATTTAAGAAGAATTAAGAGAAAAACAGCCTTGCTCATTGCAGGCAGCTGTCAATTAGGTGCCATTGCAGCAGGGACAGATGAAAAAACACATAAAGCCCTTTACTGGTTTGGATACTATGTTGGCATGTCCTATCAGATCATTGATGATGTCCTTGACTTCACATCAACTGAAGAAGAGCTAGGGAAGCCTGTTGGCGGAGACCTTTTACAAGGGAATGTCACACTTCCAGTCTTATATGCACTAAAGGATCCGACACTAGAAGGACAATTGAAGCTGATTAATAGCGAAACGACCGAAAAGCAGCTGAAGCCTGTAATTGAACATCTCAAACAAACAGATGCGATTGACCGCTCCATTCGAGTGAGTGAAATGTATTTGAAAAAGGCATTTGAACAGCTTGACAAGCTTCCACGTGGACGAGCGAAAACGTCATTAGCCTCCATTGCAAAATATATTGGGAAACGAAAATTCTAATCAACTTTTGGTTGATTGGTTTTTTTGTGAAATTTTTTGTCAAAAATTGATTATTACAAAAAAAAATGATACGATCACTCTGTAACAATGTAAGCCTATACATACATAACGACGGGGTGGAAAACGTATATGGACAAAACATTTCTTATGGTTAAACCTGATGGTGTTGAAAGACAATTAATCGGTGAAATTGTGTCAAGGTTCGAAAAAAAGGGACTTCAGCTTGTTGGTGCAAAACTAATGAGTATTCCGAAAGAAGTAGCAGAAACACATTACGGAGAGCATAAAGAAAAACCATTTTTCGGAGAATTGGTTGACTTTATTACGTCAGGACCTGTATTTGCTATGGTATGGCAAGGTGAACAGGTAGTAGACGTGACAAGGCAGATTATTGGAAAAACAAACCCGAAAGAAGCACTGCCTGGCACAATAAGAGGAGATTATGGGTTAACCGTTGGAAAAAACATTATCCATGGCTCAGACTCACCAGAAAGTGCTGAAAGAGAAATCAACTTATTCTTTAAACAAGAAGAACTCACAAACTGGGATCAAACCATCTCAAGCTGGATTTATTAAGGTTCAAGCCAAGGTGTTCATCAATTGAGCACTTTGGCTTTTTTATATTGATATTTCTATACGAAATTTCGCATGAGATGATACAAATTTTTGATAAAAACAGCTATACTAGGACAAAGATAGATGAGACAGGAGAGGACATTGATGGATCAATATCAAGTATTTGTTGGAAAATGGAAAAAACTAACCGGGGTTGATCTGAATCTCTATAAAGAAGCGCAAATGAAACGAAGATTAACATCACTTTATGATAAAAAAGGATATAAAGATTTTGAAACATTCGCGGCTGCTCTTGAAAAGGATAGAGTGCTGTTAGATGAAACAATGGACAGAATGACCATTAATGTGTCAGAATTTTACCGAAACTATCAGCGCTGGGAAGTACTTGAGCAAAAAATTCTTCCGCTGCTTTTAAAAAATAGTGGAAACGTAAAGATATGGAGTGCAGCATGCTCGACAGGAGAAGAACCGTATACCCTTTCGATGCTGCTGTCAAGTCATCCTCTTGTGAAGGACTTCCAAATTATTGCAACTGATATTGATGATAAAGTCCTGCAATCAGCACAAAAAGGAAGATATCATGAACGCTCTCTGCAAGAGGTGCCAGATCAGATCAAACAAAAATATTTCACAAAAGAAGATTCTTCATTTTACACTGTGAAAGATGAGATTCGAAAGCACATTCAATTTAAGAAGCACAACCTTTTAGCAGATCCATATGAAAAACAGCTTGATCTCATCGTCTGCCGAAATGTACTTATTTATTTTACAGAAGAGGCGAAAGAAGAGATTTACTTGAAAATGAGCAACAGTTTAAAGCAAAATGGTGTGTTATTTGTTGGCTCTACAGAACAAATTTTTCACCCGGAAAAGTTTGGACTGACATCTGCTGATACTTTCTTTTATCAAAAGAAGGGTATCTAGCTGACTTTTTAGTAGCAAGTGTGTTATCATAGTTTTACTTAAAAGCGTTAATGCGATGAAGGGAGATTAAGTCATGAGGTACTTAACAGCAGGTGAATCACATGGTCCACAACTGACCACAATTATTGAAGGAGTTCCAGCGGGACTTTACATAGAGCAGGATGATATCAATTATGAACTGGCTAGAAGACAGAAAGGTCATGGCCGCGGAAGAAGAATGCAAATCGAAAAAGATCAAGCAAAAGTGTTAAGTGGTGTTCGCCACGGGAAAACATTAGGTTCTCCTATTACACTTGTTGTTGAAAATAATGACTGGAAACACTGGACAAAGGTGATGGGGGCAGAGCCGATCACTGAGGAAGAAGAGAGTGAAATGAAGCGTCAAATCTCCCGTCCAAGACCAGGACATGCGGATTTAAATGGTGCGATTAAATATGGTCACCGTGATATGCGAAACGTATTAGAGCGTTCATCAGCCCGCGAGACTACAGTTCGCGTGGCAGCAGGAGCAGTAGCCAAACAAATCTTAGCTCATCTAGGGATCAAGGTAGCTGGTCACGTCCTTGAAATTGGCGGAGTGAAAGCAGCTGATACTGCATATGAGTCTATTGAAGATTTGCAAAAGGTAACAGAAGAATCACCAGTTCGCTGTTATGACAGTGAAGCAGGTCAAAAAATGATGGATGCCATCGATGAAGCTAAGAAAAATGGCGATTCGATTGGCGGCATTGTCGAAGTGATTGTTGAAGGTATGCCAGTTGGAGTTGGCAGCTATGTTCATTATGACCGCAAATTGGACAGCAAGCTCGCGGGCGCTGTCCTTAGCATCAACGCTTTTAAAGGGGTTGAATTCGGTATTGGCTTCGAGGCGGCTTCTAAAAATGGCAGTGAGGTCCATGATGAAATCATCTGGGATGAAGAAAAAGGCTATACGAGAAAAACAAATCGCTTAGGTGGTCTTGAAGGCGGAATGTCAACTGGCATGCCGATTGTCGTTAGAGGGGTCATGAAGCCAATCCCAACTCTTTATAAGCCGCTTCAAAGCGTTGATATTGAAACGAAAGAGCCTTTCTCTGCAAGTATTGAGCGTTCTGATAGCTGTGCTGTTCCTGCCGCAAGTGTTGTCGCAGAAGCAGTCGTGGCATGGGAAATTGCCAATGCAGTCGTTGAGCAGTTTGGTCTTGATCAAATAGATCGCATTAAAGAAAATGTTGAAAAAATGCGCCAGCTTCAGAGGGAGTTTTAATGAAAACACTGGAAGTGAAGACGTCTTCAGCCACTTATCCTGTATATATCGGTGATGGGATTAAACGCAATATCGTAGACTTGATGACTTCCACTGGGCATTCCTATACGAAGCTCCTAATCGTTACAGATTCAGCCGTTGATGCTATTTACGGTGATGAAATGGTGCGATTACTTGAACAGAAGTGGTCTGTACAAAAAGTGGTGGTTCCAAACGGAGAACAATCGAAATCTTTTGCGCAGTTTGAGCATATTCATACGAAAGCCATTCAATTTCAGCTCGATCGCTCCTCGTGCATCATTGCGCTGGGAGGAGGCGTAATTGGGGATTTGGCTGGATTTGCTGCTGCCACTTATATGAGAGGCATTGATTTTATTCAAGTTCCGACGACCCTGCTGGCACATGACAGTGCAGTCGGCGGGAAAACAGGGATCAATCATCCGCTTGGTAAAAATTTAATAGGTGCGTTTCATCAGCCGAAAGCTGTGATCTATGATACGAGTATGCTTGAGACACTTTCTCAAATTGAGCTGAGATCGGGCTTCGCTGAGGTCATCAAACATGCGCTGATTTCAAGTGAAGACTTTTTATCAGAACTGATGTCCATTCGTTCTTTGACCGAATTATCAAAGGGCGAGCTCGCACATATGCTGTATCAAGGGATCCAAGTCAAAGCATCGATTGTTCAAGAAGACGAAAAAGAACAAGGCGTGCGCGCATATTTGAATTTAGGCCATACACTTGGGCATGCCATTGAAGCGGAGTATGGATACGGAGCCATCACTCACGGAGATGCAATTGCGATTGGCATGCAGTTTGCTTTATATGTGAGCGAAAAGCAACTAGGACTCCGCCTTCATCGTAAGGAACTAAAAATGTGGATGAACGAACTGGGATTCCCAGTACAAGTCACGCAAGATATTTCAACGAAAACATTTGTTGATCGCATGATTGGTGATAAAAAGGCAAGAGGGGGTAGTGTTCAATTTGTTTTATTAAAACAGGTTGGAGACGTTACCCTGCATTCTTTCACAAAAGATGAGCTGTATCATTGGCTCGAAGAATGGAAACGGGAGGAGGGGTGTCTATGATGTTTCGAGGGATACGTGGGGCTACAACTGTGACAGAAGATACAGAAAAAGAAGTGTTAAACAAAACGAAACAGCTGCTAGAAGCCATTATTTCAAAAAACCAAGTAGATCCAGAGCGTGTCGTGCAGATCTTGATTTCAGCTACACAAGATATTCACTCCGTTTTTCCGGCAAAAGCACTTCGTCAGTTTGAAGGCTGGACATATGTGCCTGTCACTTGTATGCAGGAGCTTGACATTGATGGCGGTCTAAAACAGTGCATTCGGGTGTTAATGACCGTCCAGACAGATACAAAGCAGGAAGACATACAGCATGTGTACTTGGAAGGAGCCGTTACGCTTCGCCCTGATTTACAGTTGACAAAAAACAAGGAATTATAATACGATATGAACAGCCGAAGTTTACACATAGGTGTAAACGGCAAATGCAAGCTTAGAGAAGATGAGAATGAGACTAGGGTAGTTGAGATGAGTAGAGTTGAGCAGAGATACGATACTTCTATTTAATCATACTGCCTAAAAGAGCAAACCTCTTTTAGGCTTATTTCGTATACTCACACAAACCCTCTATATGTCCCCTCATTCTCCTTAATCCCATTTAAGGAGTGTGCTTATGAAATCCCAATCAAACCTTACCCAATTTTTAAGGGACAGTGAGTCCTACAAAACGATCCCGATTGTTGAAACCATTACAGTCGATACACTTTCACCCATTCAAATTGTCGAGAAACTCAAACAGGATATTGTGTATCTGCTAGAAAGCAAAGACGAATCTTCTAGCTGGTCGAGATATTCCTTCATCGGATTACACCCTTTCTTAACCTTGCATGACGACCAAGACCAATATATTGCACGTGACGCTGCTGGGCAGGAAGTGATGCAAAAGCAAGAGCTGAAAGATTTACTAGACTGGATGAAAGAGCAATATCAAATCAAGACACCAGATGTTGATATCCCGTTTACAGGCGGGGCCGTTGGGTACTTAAGTTACGATCTCATCCCAAGCATTGAACCTTCTGTCAGGCCGCATAGGAACGCATCGCCGACAGATCATTGCACATTATTTGTCTGTCAAACGATGATTGCTTTTGACCATGAAACGAATCATGTTCATTTTATTCAATACACTCAGCTGACTGGAAATGAAACAAAGGACGAAAAAATACAAGTTTACAAGAAAAATCAAGAGCGGCTTGAATATTTGATTCAGCAGCTTCACACGAAGATTGATATGAAAGAACTGATTTTATCAGCGAATATGAACGAACCACCGTCCTTTGAACAAGTGACGTCAACATATGAAAAAACGCAATTTTTAAAGGACGTAGAAAAAATCAAAGAGTACATTAGAGCGGGTGATATTTTCCAAGGCGTACTCTCACAGCGCTTTGATATCCCTGTGTCAGTGAGTTCATTTGAATTGTACCGCGTGCTTCGGATTGTGAATCCATCTCCCTATATGTATTTTATGAAATTAAAGGATCGCGATTTAGTCGGAAGCTCGCCAGAACGATTAATTCATGCCAAGAATGGGCACTTAGAAATTCATCCAATCGCAGGCACAAGAAAACGAGGAACGACAAAAGAAGAGGATGCTGCACTAGCGAGAGAGCTGCTAGATGATGAAAAAGAAAAAGCAGAGCATTATATGTTAGTAGACCTTGCCAGAAATGATGTAGGCCGCGTGGCAGAATACGGCAGTGTATCCGTCCCGACTTTTACAAAAGTAGTGAACTTTTCACACGTCATGCACATCATCTCCATTGTGACAGGAAAGCTGAAGCAAGATACGCATCCAGTCGATGCGCTTATGTCTGCTTTTCCAGCGGGCACATTAACAGGTGCACCGAAAATTAGGGCGATGCAATTATTAAATGAAATGGAGCCAGAGCCAAGAGAAACGTATGGCGGCTGTATTGCTTATATTGGATTCGACGGCAATATCGACTCCTGTATTACCATTCGCACCATGAGCGTTAAAAATCAGACCGCCTCTATACAAGCAGGCGCTGGTATTGTCGCTGATTCTGTTCCTGAAAATGAATGGGAAGAGACATGTAACAAGGCAGGGGCGCTTCTGAAAGCCATTCAGCTTGCTGAACATATTTTCTCAGAAAAGGAGAGTGTGCAAGATGAATCAACGACTATCAGCTCTTGTTAATGGAGGATTTCTATCAGAAAATGAAGCGAACAGACTCATGCATGATATGATGAGCGGCTCTTTAACAGATGCTGAAGTCGCTGCAAGTCTATCCATTTTAGCGCTTAGAGGGGAAACCTCTGAAGAGATGACAGGCTTCGTGAAAGCAATAAGGCAAAATGCAGCGCCAATGGAAGCGTCGTTTGATGTCGTTGATACGTGCGGTACAGGAGGCGATGGGCTATCGACATTTAATATATCAACTGCCGCAGCCATTGTAGCATCTGCTGCTGGTGCCAAAATCGCCAAGCATGGAAATCGGTCGGTCTCTTCTAAAAGCGGGAGTGCTGACGTGCTAGAATGTCTTGGGATCCAAATTCAGTCCACACCAGAAGAAACAAGACAACAAATACAGCAGAAAAACATGGGCTTTTTATTTGCACCGCTCTATCATTCATCTATGAAACAAGTAGCAGCAGTCCGAAAGCAGCTTGGATTTCGGACGGTATTTAATCTATTAGGTCCGCTTTGCCATCCGATGCAAGCCAAAAAGCAAATCATCGGGGTGTATTCAAAGGAAAAGGCAAAATTAATGGCGAAAGCCCTTGCGCCTTTAGAGCCAGAACATGTCCTGTTTGTTTGCGGAGAAGATGGGCTGGATGAATTAACGATTACAGCAAATTCATATGTCATTGAACTCAGGAAAAATGTCATAACAGAATATACACTAAACCCAGAAGACTTTGGACTGGAAAAAGGGCACTTATCAGACATTCAGGTCCAGTCACCGGAAGAGAGTGCTAATTTAATTCAGAATATATTGAATCATCAAACGGGAGGAGCGCCGCTTCATATTACAGCCCTCAATGCTGGAGCAGCACTATATGTCGCAGGAAAGTCAGAAAGTCTGATGGCAGGAACATTAAAAGCGTTAGAATCGATTAAAAATGGCGCAGCCAAAGAACAATTGGCCCGTTTAAAACAAAAAAAGAAAGAGGAAGAGATCTATGCTTAATCAAATTATCGCGCGTAAAAAAGAACATATCCAAACCTTGCAATTACCTGATGATGGACACTATGAAAGACGATCATTTAAAGCAGCACTTATGAACCCTCATCGCTCGATCGGACTTATTGCTGAGGTGAAAAAAGCGTCTCCTTCCAAAGGCATCATTCAGCCAAATTTTGATCCTTTACAAACAGCAAAAGCATACGAAAAATCAAATGCAGATTGCTTATCTGTCTTAACGGATGAACCGTTTTTCCAAGGGAAAAACGAGTACTTGTCCCTCATTAAAGAACACGTAGCATGTCCAATTTTAAGAAAAGATTTCATCATTGATTCCATACAAGTAGAAGAATCAAAACGCATAGGGGCTGATGCCATCTTATTAATTGGAGAAGTCCTTGAGCCGCAAAAGCTGTATGAGCTGTATGCTGAAGCAAAAGAAAAAGGACTTGATGTCCTCGTTGAGGTACATGCAGCAGATACACTGGCAAACATTTTAAACATTTTCACCCCTGAGATCATTGGAGTGAACAACCGGAATCTAAATACATTTACAACAACAGTCGAGCAAACAAAAGAGATTGCACCACTTGTTCCAAAGGATGTCTTACTAGTGAGTGAAAGCGGTATTCAGACATTTGATGATCTGACCTTTGTGAAGAATCATGGAGCAAGCGCTGTTCTTGTTGGCGAATCATTAATGAGAGAGCAATCTCAGGAAAAAGCCGTTAAAGCGTTGTTTGGAGAATGAACATGACGAAGCCTTATGTAAAATATTGCGGGGCTGTCACGCAAAAGGACGTCGATTGCATCGCGCAATCTCAAGCGGATGCGATCGGATTTATCTTTGCTCCAAGTAAAAGACAGGTCCATCCAGATCAAGTGAAGCAATGGCTAGCACAAACGAAGTGCGAGAAAGATACCGCCGGTGTATTTGTGAATGAAAAGATACAAAAAGTGTGCGACATCATAAAGTACATTCCTTTAGATATCGTCCAGCTTCATGGAGATGAAACACGAGAACACGCAAAAGAAATAAAAGAGCAAACAGGGGCTATTGTATGGAAAGTATTTCACCACGAGCCCAATTTAACAGGAACGTTCGAAAAAATGACGGCATTTGCGCCCTTTGTCGACGGCTTTCTCATTGACGCGAAAGTAAAAGGGATGAGAGGCGGTTCTGGAACAGCTTTTGCATGGGAGGCGGTACCTTCATATGTTCAGCATGCAAAGCATTTGCGCAAAAATTGCGTCATTGCAGGCGGAGTGACGCCAGTAACGATTACAGAGCTGCTTGCCTATGGTCCAGAAGCGATCGATCTTTCAAGTGGAATAGAAGAAAACGGGAAGAAAAGCATAGCAAAGATCAAAGCGCTCGAAGAAAGGATGTTAAACGATGTACGCATATCCAAATGAGATTGGCAGATATGGAGAATTCGGAGGGAAATTTGTCCCAGAAACGCTCATGCAGCCACTAGAAGAAATCGAGAAAGCATTTCGTGACTTAAAAGAAGACCCTGCTTTTCAAAAGGAATATATATCGCTTCTGAAAAACTATTCAGGCAGACCGACTGCGCTCACATATGCTGACCAATTATCAGCATACGTCGGTGGTGCAAAAATCTATTTAAAAAGAGAAGATTTAAACCATACAGGCGCTCATAAAATTAACAATGCACTTGGTCAGGCCCTGCTAGCGAAAAAAATGGGGAAATCAAACATTATCGCCGAAACAGGAGCAGGTCAGCACGGAGTAGCCGCTGCAACGGTGGCAGCAAAGTTTGGATTATCCTGCACCGTATTTATGGGAAAAGAAGACGTGGAAAGACAATCACTCAATGTATTCCGAATGAAACTGCTCGGCGCTGAGGTCATACCTGTCACAAGCGGGAACGGCACATTAAAAGATGCAACCAACGAAGCCATCCGCTATTGGGTCCAGCACTGCAGCGATCATTTTTATATGATTGGATCAGTCGTTGGACCTCATCCGTATCCTCAAATCGTCAGTGAATTCCAGCGGATGATCGGTGATGAGGCAAAATCGCAAATACTTGAAAAAGAAGGTCAGCTTCCTCATAAAGTCATTGCCTGCGTTGGCGGCGGGAGTAATGCCATTGGAATGTACAGAGCATTCTTAGATGAAGAGGTAGATATCATTGGTGTAGAAGCAGCAGGGAAAGGAATAGATACCCCCCTTCATGCAGCGACCATCACGAAAGGAACAAAAGGTGTAATTCATGGATCTTTAACATATCTGATCCAAGACGAATTTGGCCAAATTATTGAGCCGTATTCTATTTCCGCTGGATTAGACTATCCCGGGATCGGACCAGAGCACGCATATTTGCATGCAAGCGGTCGGGTTCAATATGTCAGTGCCACTGATCAAGAAGCACTAGATGCGCTAAAGCTGCTGACAGAAAAAGAAGGAATCCTGCCAGCGATTGAATCAGCACACGCCTTAGCCAAAGCGTTTGAGATGAGCCGGAATATGAGTGAAGACGAAATCGTCCTTGTCTGCCTGTCAGGAAGAGGAGATAAGGATGTGCATACATTAATGAATGTGCTTGAAAGTGAGGACAAAACAAAATGATCACATTTCAATTAGAGCAAGATGAGAATTTATTCATTCCATTTATCACGGCAGGAGATCCGTCAGAAGAGATCACCATTGATTTAGCCATCACTCTTCAAGCAGCTGGTGCACATGCGATTGAACTAGGTGTTCCTTATTCCGATCCACTAGCGGACGGTCCTGTCATTCAAAGAGCCTCCAAAAGAGCTCTAAATCATGGCATGAATATCGTAAAAGCGATAGAATTAGCAGGGAAGATGAAAAAAAACGGTTTGGAAATTCCCGTAATTCTATTTACGTATTACAATCCTGTGTTACAATTAGACACAGAATACTTTTTCGCTTTACTGCGCAAAAATCATATTTCGGGACTCTTAACACCCGACTTGCCGTTTGAAGAGAGCAGCGAGCTGCAAGAGAACTGTCAAACACATGACATTTCATATATTTCGCTCGTTGCACCAACAAGCAAAGAACGATTAGAAAAAATCGTAGAGCAGGCAGAAGGTTTTGTGTATTGTGTTTCATCTCTTGGTGTAACAGGTGTCCGGCAATCCTTTGACGCATCAATTACTGATTTTATTCAACAAGTGAAACAGCTGAGTCACATACCGGTTGCGGTAGGTTTTGGCATTTCAACAAGAGAGCAGGTAGACTCAATGAATAAATTGAGTGACGGTGTCGTTGTAGGCAGTGCACTTGTGAAAAAAATTGAAGAGCTTCAAGAACAATTGTTAGCAAGTGATACACGTCAAGATGCTTTAAGAGAATTTGAAACATATGCAAAAACATTTAGTCCCCTCTATTCATTCAAATGAGGTGAAACATTTTGCAAATCAAGGATCAATTAAAACAACTAAAACCGTATCAACCTGGGAAACCAATTGAAGAGGTCAAAAAAGAATATCAATTAGACAAAATTGTGAAATTGGCTTCAAATGAAAACCCTTTTGGATGTTCCACACATGCAAGAGAGGCGATACAAGCCGAGCTTGAACAATTAGCGATTTATCCAGATGGATACAGCGCGAGTTTAAGAACGGAACTGGCCGAATTTCTTCAAGTGAGTGAAAAACAATTAATATTCGGGAATGGCTCAGATGAACTTGTGCAAATTATTGCTAGAGCATTCCTTGACCAACATACAAATACCGTCATTCCGTCTCCATCTTTTCCGCAATACCGTCACAATGCAGTGATTGAACATGCAGAGATTCGAGAAGTGCCTCTTTTAGAGGAAGGAGCTCACGATCTCCAAGGGATGCTGGATGCGATTGATGAAAAAACGAAGGTCTTGTGGGTATGTAATCCAAATAATCCGACTGGGAATCATTTATCAGAAGCAGAGCTTGTGGCGTTTTTAGATCAAGTACCACCTCACGTGCTTGTCGTTCTAGATGAAGCGTATTTTGAATACGTTCGGGCGGAAGACTTCCCGAACAGTTTATCTTTATTAAACTCATATCAAAATATCATCGTACTTCGTACGTTTTCTAAAGCCTATGGGCTTGCGGCGCTTCGAGTAGGCTATGGGATTGCGTCAGAGGAACTGATTACTGCCATTGAACCAGCGAGAGAGCCATTTAATACAAGTCGTATCGCTCAGGCAGCTGCGCGTGCAGCCATAAAAGATCAAGACTTTATTCAATCGTGTAGACAAAAAAATGAAGCAGGTCTTATGCAATATCAAGAATTTGCTGACCGTTTTGGACTATTTATCTATCCGTCTCAAACAAACTTTGTACTCATTGATTTTAAAAGAGATGCAGACGAACTGTTTCAAGCATTATTGAAAAAAGGCTATATTGTTCGTTCTGGTAAAGCACTTGGTTTCCCAACTTCTTTACGTATTACTGTGGGAACAAAGGAGCAAAATGAAGAAATTCTAACTACACTTGCCGATTTATTACAAGGCATTCGTGCGTAGCATAACAATGAAGTCATATCCTGCTATAGGATATGGCTTTCATTGTACCAATCCAATATACATATAAGCTTTTGAAATGGCTTGTTTAATTTTTGCGAAAAATCAGGTGATGAACATGAACGATGCAAACGAAACAATATTAATCGCTGGACTTGGTTTAATTGGTGGTTCCATTGCACTGTCGATTAAAAAAGAGTATCCTCATAAAAAAATTGTAGGCTACGATGTTTCCAAAGAGCAAATGGTTGCTGCAACAAAGCTGGGTATCATTGATGCAACAGCCGATTCATTAATGGCAGGTCTAAATGAAGCATCAACCATTATTTTGGCAACACCAGTCCAACAAACAGTCAAGATGCTTAGTGATATTGCAGCATCTGGGATTGAAAGAGAGCTCACGATTACTGATGTTGGCAGCACAAAGCAAAAGGTCGTCAATTTTGCTGAAAAAACGCTGCCTGATCACTACCAATTTATTGGTGGACATCCAATGGCAGGCTCTCATAAGTCAGGTGTCATTGCAGCGAAAGACTTTTTATTTGAAAATGCATTCTACATTTTAACGCCGGCAAAGGAAACGAATCGTCAGGCTGTTGATCGTTTGAAGGATTTGCTAAAAGGGACACATGCTCATTTCATTGAGATGACCCCAGAAGAACATGACGCTGTGACAAGTGTTATTAGTCATTTCCCTCATATTGTGGCAGCCAGTCTTGTGCATCAAGCGCATCATTTTGAAGAACAATTTCCTCTTGTAAAACGGTTTGCTGCTGGAGGCTTTCGTGATATTACGCGAATTGCTTCAAGTAATCCTGCAATGTGGCGAGATATCCTTCTGCACAATAAAAACAAGATTTTAGATCGGTTCCATGAATGGAAAAAAGAGATCGACCGCATTGAGTCCTTTGTGCAACAAGAAGACGCTGAAGGATTGTTCTCATATTTTCAAGATGCAAAGGAATATCGCGATGGTCTTCCTCTGAGGAAAAAAGGAGCGATTCCTGCTTTCTATGACCTTTATGTGGATGTTCCGGATCACCCGGGGGTCATTTCGGAGATTACAGGATATTTAGCTAGTGAAAACATCAGTATTACGAATATCCGGATTATTGAAACACGAGAAGACATTAACGGGATTTTACGCATTAGTTTTCAAACAGATGATGATCGCAAGCGTGCAGAAATCTGTATAAAAAAGAGAGCGAATTACGATACATTTTATGCTGACTGAGGTGACAAACATGAAAATTCATAAAAATGCTCCTATGAACGGAGAAATTCATATTCCAGGCGATAAATCCATTTCTCATAGATCCGTGATGTTTGGTGCAATTGCTGATGGGACAACGGTGGTGAAAAACTTTCTTCCTGGAGCCGATTGTTTAAGTACGATTGATTGCTTTAGAAAGATGGGCGTTGAAATCGAACAAAAAGGTACAGATGTGATCATTCATGGCAAGGGATTGAAAGAGCTTAAGGAGCCGGTTGACATCCTCGATGTTGGTAATTCTGGTACAACCATTCGATTAATGATGGGGATCTTAGCTGGTTGTGAGTTTCACAGTACAATGATCGGTGACGAAAGTATTGCCAAAAGACCAATGAAACGGGTGACGGGTCCGCTTAAACAACTAGGAGCCAAAATAGATGGCAGAGCAAACGGCGAGTATACGCCACTGTCTATTCGTGGTGGCAATTTAAAAGCCATCTCTTATGAGTCTCCTGTTGCAAGTGCACAAATTAAGTCTGCTGTCCTTTTAGCTGGACTTCAAGCAGATGGAACGACGACGTTAACTGAACCACATAAATCAAGAGATCATACAGAAAGAATGCTCTCAATGTTTGGTGTCTCGCTAAATGAAGATGCACAAAGTGTTTCAATCAAAGGTGGACAAACGTTAAAAGCAACAGATATATTTGTCCCTGGGGACATCTCTTCAGCTGCGTTCTTCCTTGTAGCTGGATCTATCGTTCCTAACAGCCGGATTGTATTAAAAAATGTCGGCCTAAATAAAACAAGAACGGGTATTATTGATGTGCTGAAACAAATGGGTGCAAATCTTGACATCAATGAAGTGGATGCCAAAGGCGGAGAACCATATGGTGATTTAACGATTTCTACCTCTTCATTAAAAGGGATTGAAATTTCTGGTGATATGATCTCAAGACTCATAGACGAAATTCCTATTATTGCGCTTCTTGCTACCCAAGCGGAAGGAACGACGATCATTAAAGATGCTGCTGAGTTAAAAGTAAAAGAAACCAATCGAATTGATACAGTGGTTTCTGAACTCAAAAAACTTGGTGCCGATATTGAAGCAACGGATGATGGAATGAAAATTCATGGTAAAACCACGCTTACAGGCGGTGCAGTCGTCTCAAGCTACGGAGATCACAGAATCGGTATGATGTTAGGAATTGCCGCATGTATCACAGAACAAGCAGTCGAGATTGAAGATACAGATGCCGTGCGTGTATCTTACCCGAATTTCTTTGAACACATTGAATACTTAACGAAAACAGTCTGAGGATGTCCTCAGGCTTTTTCTTTCCTTTTGCATATTTGAAAGAAATATAGCATAGCTTGTCTCAAGGTGAAACCTTGAAAAAAATCATTTTGCCCGATAAAAAATGATTTTCGAGTGCCTGCAGTTTATAAATCGTCAGTTTCGTAAAGGATTAATTGAAAAAGAGTCTTTAAAAAACTAAAATGGGTTCATTTTAAAAGGGCAACATATTTGCTGGATGTGTAGCTGTCGATTATGATATGAAGTAACAACAGTTTAAGTTTTTGGAAACAGAAAGGAACGGTTTGATTTGAATAGTTCATTACAAGAAGCCATAAAATTAGTTGAGGCAGGTGAGACTGAAAAAGGACTTCAAACACTTGCTCGAGCAGAAAAGCAGTTGCATGATGAAGAAAAAGCGCAGGCAGCTCAGTTATATTATGACTGGGGAGATATCGACAAAGCGCGGAATCTCATTAGTGATTTACATGATTTATATCCAGAGGAAACCGGATTAACGTGTTTTTATGCAGAGCTATTAATTGACTCAGATGAAGAAGAGAAGGCGATTGCTGTATTAGAAACGATTCCTGAAGATGACGATGCGTATCCAGAGAGTTTATTATTAATGGCAGATTTGTATCAAATGCAAGGACTATTTGAAGTCAGTGAACAAAAGCTTTTAAAAGCGAAAGAACTACTTCCGAATGAAGCCATCATTGATTTTGCATTAGGTGAATTGTATTTTTCTCAAGGGCTTTCAAAGAAAGCAGCCGACTATTTCTACAAAGTGGCAGATCAACAAAATGAGGTTGGCGGCGTCAATGTATACCAGCGGCTCGCTGAATCCCTCAGCACAGCTGGGGAATTTGAGGATGCGCTTGAATGGTACGAAAAGGCAGTAAAAGATCAAGCGGACCCGAATACACTCTTTGGCTATGGATTTACAGCGATGAGAGCTGGCAGAACGAAAACAGCCATTCAGCAGCTTTCACAACTAAAAGATATTGATCCGTCTTATTCATCACTTTATATGCCTTTAGCGAAAAGTTATGAGGAAGAAGGGCTATATCACGAGGCTTTAGAGGTAGTAAAAGAGGGTATTAAAGTTGATGAGTATAACAAAGAATTATATTTATATGGTGCAAAGATTGATTTGAAAAATGGTGATTCAGAAGATGCGAAAAAGCTGCTTCAAGAAGCACTTGCTCTTGATCCAGGATATATTGAAGCGATTCAAACATTGCTTGCGATCTATCTAAATGAAGAACTTTTTGATGAAATCCTTGATGTCATTAAAGAAGTGAAAAGTTTTGGGGAAGATGATCCAAAATGGAATTGGTATGCTGCATCTGCTTCTGTCGGACGAGAGGAATACAAAGAAGCAGCCGAGTACTTCAAGCTTGCTCTGCCTGATTTTGATGAGGAGCGTGACTTTTTATATGAATACGCTTCGTTCCTTTTAGAAGAAGGCAGACAAAAAGAAGCCTTGCCGTTATTGCGTAAAGTTCTTCAGAAAGATGGCACGAATGAAGAAATTGAAGAAACGATTTTAAGAATTGAAGACGAAATTTCCTTATAGTTTGCAGGAATGAAGAACTGGTTTGTTGAATAATTCATGTATAGCAATTTAATTTACGATAGAGGAGGGAATAACATGCAGACCCCTGTTTCTGTCAATGAAAAAAAGGAATTTATCCGGTGGTTCTTAAACCATTATCAGTTAAAGCGAAGAGAGTGTGTTTGGATATTAAATTATTTAATGAGTCACGACTCTTTGATGGAAAAGGTTCATTTTGTAGAGCAAGCAGAATTTTGCCCAAGGGGAATCATTATGTCAACACACTGTGTGGATGAAGTTCCCTTTAGATTTTATAAAGAAAACATTATGACGACAGATGCTGAAAAGTCATTTCATGATATTCGTTTGAATAAACAGCAAGATTTGTTTATTCAATTGAATTTCCGTTCTGCGTATCGTTCGCCGGAATATGCAGCTGTTCTTGAAACAAATCCACATATTCCAAAGGATCTTTATGAAAATGAAAAAGATAAAGATCTTGCTGAGAAAGTGCTCGAGCACTCTATCGCTACTTTCCAAAAAGAACGACTTATGAAAGAAATAGATGAAGCACTTGACCGTCATGATCAAGAAACATTTAATAAGTTAGCAAAAGAATTAAGCCTATTATCATAAACTGAACCAATAAGCCTTGCCCTATACAGGCAGGGCTTATGTCATGAAAGAGGGGAAATAGATGAAGTTTCAGGCGGAGGATGCGGATCGCTTTTTGCAATCTAAAGATTACATTGATACCGCTATCATTCCATTAGTTGGAATAGATGCGAACCAAATCAAACAAACCGTGTCTCTAGGTGAGTTTACAATTCTTGTGGCAGAGGAACTTGAAAGGCAACTGAAAGGGCGAGTGTTTCTTTTTCCATCACATACATATTTAGAAGTAATTGATCGTAAACAAGACGACACACTTGCGGTCAAGCAGTCCTTACAAGAGCATTTTCAGCATGTCGTGTTCATCACATCTGATCACAACTGGAAGGAGCATTCAGAAATCAGTGAAACACTATTTCTGTTGAAGCCGGTTCCGCTAGAGCACTTAAAGGTCGAATTAAAGCAAAAAGTCATTCAAGATAGTGTAGAACAAATTTTGAACTTTTTGTTACAAAAATGGAACCCTTCATAAAAACCCTTACATTTGCATTGTACATAGCTTTTTAGGCTGTTGACCTTGTGAATAGATTGATATATTATGAGGGTGTCCTAGTTTTATGAAATTTTTTCTAATTCAGTTATAAAGTAGCTGACGACCTGAGGGGGGAGAAAAAAATGAGCGAGAAGAGACATGGAGTGTCCAGGCGTCAATTTTTGAATTACACGTTGACCGGCGTGGGGGGATTTATGGCCGCTGGAATGCTCATGCCTATGGTTCGCTTTGCGCTTGACCCTGTGCTAAAAGGAACAGAGGATCAGGATATGGTTCAAGTTGTCAGTGTCGATGAACTGACGAAGGAACCGAAGCGCTTTGACTTTAAAATTGATCAAGTAGATGCGTGGTATGAGTCAAAGGAATCTAGGTCAGCATGGGTGTACAAAGAAGGGGATGAAATTGTCGCTTTATCGCCAATCTGTAAACATTTAGGATGTACAGTGAACTGGAACAGTGATCCGAAAAATCCAAACAAATTTTTCTGCCCGTGTCACTATGGGCTGTACGACAAGGATGGTACAAACGTACCCGGAACTCCACCGCTTGCACCGCTTGACCATTATAAGCAGCAAGTGAAGGACGGATACCTCTATCTTGGAAAAGCTGTGCCGAAAGGGGAAGGGTAACGATGCTTAACAAGATTTACGACTGGGTAGATGAGCGGCTAGACATTACACCGATATGGAGAGATATTGCGGATCATGAGGTGCCAGAGCACGTCAATCCAGCGCATCATTTCTCCGCTTTTGTGTATTGTTTTGGCGGTCTAACGTTTTTTGTGACAGTCATTCAAGTCCTTTCGGGCATGTTTTTAACGATGTATTATGTGCCGGACATTAAAAATGCATGGGAATCTGTCTATTATTTGCAGAATGAAGTGGCATTTGGTCAGATTGTCAGAGGAATGCACCACTGGGGTGCGAGTCTAGTGATTGTCATGATGTTTTTACATACGCTAAGGGTCTTTTTCCAAGGGGCGTATAAAAAGCCTAGAGAGTTAAATTGGATTGTTGGTGTGCTCATTTTCTTTGTGATGCTTGGACTTGGTTTTACAGGTTATCTTTTACCATGGGATATGAAGGCGCTGTTTGCGACGAAGGTTGGTCTTCAAATTGCAGAGGCAACACCTTTCATTGGAAAAGAGATCAAAACGCTGCTTGCAGGTCATCCTGACATTGTAGGAGCACAAACGCTGACGAGATTTTTCGCTATCCATGTCTTTTTCTTGCCAGCGGCATTATTTGGGCTGATGGCTGCCCACTTTATTATGATTCGTAAGCAAGGAATTTCTGGACCGCTATAAAAATTTGCGTTTGATGAATGTTCAATGAGGAGGGGATGACTTTGCATAGGGGAAAAGGGATGAAGTTTGTCGGAGATTCTAGAATTCCGGCAGAAAGGAAACCTAACATACCTAAAGACTATTCCGAATATCCGGGAAAAACAGAAGCCTTTTGGCCGAACTTTCTTTTAAAGGAATGGCTTGTAGGTGCCGTTTTTTTAATTGGATTTCTTGTCCTAACTGTTGTTCATGCACCTCCGCTTGAGCGGATGGCTGATCCAACAGATACTGGCTACATTCCGCTGCCAGACTGGTATTTCCTATTTTTGTACCAGTTATTAAAATATGAATTTGCTGCAGGAAGCTATACTGTAGTTGGCGCGATGATTATGCCTGGGATTGCGTTTGGTGCACTATTGCTCGCACCATTTCTTGATTCTGGTCCTGAACGCAGACCGTATAGAAGACCGGTTGCAGTGGGGATGATGATCCTTGCAGTTGGTGCAGCAATATATTTAACTTGGGAGTCTGTTGCTACTCATGATTGGGAAGCAGCTGCGAAACAAGGTGAAATTAAGAAAGAAGCGGAGATTGACACCTCAGCCGAAGAGTATAAAATTTATCAAGAGCAGACATGTATCTCCTGTCACGGGGATAATATGCAAGGCGGAGCAGCTGGACCGTCACTTGTTGACAACGGTCTTCCGCCTGAGGAAATTGCTAAAATTGCTGTAGAAGGAAAAGGCAACATGCCTAAGGGTATCTTTAAAGGCAGCGATGAAGAACTTGAAAAGCTCTCTAAATATTTATCTGAGGTCAAATCAAAATAATTCAGTTGTTTAAATGCAAGTACAAGGATATACTCAAAAGAGAAAAAAGCTGGCGCTGTCAGCTTTTTTCTGATTTTAACAGATCGTGAGTGAAGAGACATATGAGATGGATTCAATATCTGCTAGCCACGCGCTACATGCTTGTACTGGTGCTTATTGTTAATTTCCTTGGCACTGTGTACGGCTACTATTGGTATATTCCGCAGCTCGTAGAGACGCCGGCTATCTTTTTAGCTTTTGTTCCAGACAGCCCAACGGCAAGCTTTTTCTTTTTATTTGTATTGCTAGCCTTTCTGATGAAACGTCACGCCCCTTATTTTGAAGCGCTTGCGCTTGTGACCTTGATTAAATATGGGTTATGGGCTGTAGGAATGAATATTTTTGTGCTCGTTTCGGTTGATGATTTCCCGTGGGAAGGGTATATGCTGATTGGTTCACACTTTGCGATGGCGGTTCAGGCCGTATTATTTGCGCCTTATTACCGTTTTCACATGCGCCATTTGGTTGTAGCTGGCATTTGGATTTTACATAATGATGTGATTGATTATGTATTTGGTATGATGCCGCGGTATTCTGTGCTTTCTGCATATTCGAATGAGATCGGCTATGTCACGTTTTGGTTGAGTATCGCTGTTCTTCTTGTTTCGTATTATCTCGTCCTATCGAAAAAATCGGTCAAGCTTGAACTCCCTTAACAATGTTGGTCTAACCTTGTCCTTTTCTTCATACGCTGTATGGAGAAGGGCTAGGAGGGACTTGCATGAAACGAAAGCCAATCGCGATGATTCTATTATTTTTTCTCGTATTACATCCAGCTGTAGCTAAAGGTGAGGAAACAGCCGCTAAAGCGCTGCAAGAATTAACGGAACTATCAGATTCAATCTTTCAATTAACGAGACAAGCTAAATATGATGAGGCATTACAGGTCGCATTGTATGTTGAAAAGACATTTAAAGCTGAGAATTGGCGTGGAACTCTGACGAATACACAGGTTCGGCAAATTACACTTGGCTATCAAGATATCATTAAAGGGCTCCCGCAGGAAGAATTGAATGAGCGGGAAAAGCTTCGTTATGCCTCTCAGTTTAGAATGCTGATCGATGCGATTCAATCGGATTCTGAACCTCTTTGGGGTTCGCTGGAGAAGCCCATTATGGGGTCTTTTCCTACTTTGAAAAAGGAAGTGGAAGATCCAGAATCCACAACGTTCTATGAAACTTGGAACGAGCTGGTTTCTTTATACGATATGATTTATCCGAGTTTAACCATCGATATTTCGCCTGAAAAGCTTCAAACGATTAAGCAGCACATGGAAGTGATTGAACAAGGTGGATTTTTAAAAGCTTCGAGTGGGACAAAGCTTGAGCGTCTCACAAAGCTGGAAGAGGATTTATCGAGTGTATTTGCTAACGTCGATCAAGATGAAGCGGATCCATCGCTTTTATGGGTCATCTTAACAACAGGCAGTATGATTTTACTCACTTTAACGTATGTTGGATTTCGGAAATACCGTGCTGAAAAAGAGAAGAAACAAAAGCGGCAGGCTGATTATCCAAAATCATGAAAAAAGAAGCACCATTTTTGGGCTTCTTTTTTTAATGGGGATTGAGCGGCTTTTTGTGTTCATCTAATGTGAAGCCTTCACCGAGTACGTCATGCACGTCACTCACTGATACAAACGCATGAGGATCCACTGAGGTGACGACGCTTTTGAGGTGGACAAGCTCATTTTTTGGAACGACACAATAAAGGACATTGCGTTCCTGTTTCGTATAGGAACCGACACCTTTTAAAATGGTCACACCGCGTTCCATTTCTTCCGTGATTTTCTTTTGAATGATGTCATCCTTTTCAGAAATAATCATCGCCCCTTTGGCTGCGTAAGCGCCTTCTTGCATGAAGTCGATAACTTTTGCAGCAACAAACACTGCGACGAGTGTATACATGGCTTCTTTGTAATTTAAATAGGTGAGAGAGATGGTAATGACGCATGCGTCGAAGATAAACATCGTTCTTCCCATGGCCACATGATAATGCTTGTTGATCAGTCTTGCGATAATGTCCACGCCGCCTGTTGTACCGCCGAATTTAAAGATGATCCCGAGGCCTGTTCCGATAAAGACACCTGCAAAGAGTGCGGCTAAGGCTAAATCGTGCTGGAGAGGCATATGTATTTGAAAGCGCTGGAAGATGGCAAGGAAGACAGAAAGACTGACTGTTCCTACAATTGTATAAGTAAACATCGTTCTGCCGAGCATTTTCCAGCCGATAAAAAAGATCGGAATGTTTAAGACAAGGTTTGAAATGGATGGGTCAATGTGAAATAGAAAATATAAAAGCAGTGTAATACCTGTAAATCCGCCTTCCGCCAAGTTGTTCTGCATATTAAAATGAACAAGACCGAAAGAAAAAATCGCAGATCCTATTAAAATAAAGACGATATTTTTAAGACGAATTTCTTTTAGCAAGAGATCACTCCTTTTTTTGCTTAGACAGCGATAATATTATATGGTATGGGAAAGAAACAAGCAAACTGAGTTTTAAACATTTGTCAAATATTTATGATTTCGCTAACATGTAAGAGACGGATAGGAGGATGAGCTTCATGACGAATGAAAAAACGCTGCGTCACGTGCAGCAAGAAGTAGATGATTACATAGGACAATTTAAAGAAGGCTATTTTAGCCCGCTTGCCATGATGGCCCGTCTGACTGAAGAATTAGGCGAGCTGGCAAGAGAGGTTAACCATTATTATGGAGAGAAGCCGAAAAAAACAACCGAAACGGAAAAAAGCATGGAAGAAGAAATTGGTGATGTATTGTTTGTGTTAACATGCCTGGCCAATTCACTCAATATATCACTTGAAGAAGCCCATGATCGTGTGATGCATAAATTTAATACTAGAGACAAAGACCGCTGGACGAAAAAAGAAGGGAAGTAGAGACGATGACGAACCAAACCATCAAAGTAGTAATCGCTGGAGCAAGAGGAAGAATGGGGATAGAGGCTGTCAAGCTGGCAGAAGAAACAAGCCATTTTGAGCTAGTGGCAGCACTTGATCACGCGCACGAAGGAAAAAAGTTATCTGACGTGATTCAAACGACATCTGATGCGCCAATTTATACAGATATTGATGTGTGTCTTTCAGAGACAGCACCTGATGTATTAATTGATCTGACGACACCAGAAATCGGGAAAGTACATACAAAAAAAGCACTTGAACATGGCGTGCGTCCAGTCGTAGGCACAACTGGTTTTTCAGAAGCTGACCTAAAAGAGCTTCAGCAATTAACAGAAGAAAAGGGCATAGGCTGTATCATTGCACCTAACTTTGCTGTCGGTGCCGTTTTAATGATGAAGTTTGCCAAAATGGCAGCGAATTACTTTCCTGACATTGAAATCATTGAGCTTCATCATGATAAAAAACTGGATGCCCCGAGCGGTACTGGGTTAAAAACGGCTGAAATGATTGCAGAAGTAAGAGAAAGCAAAAAGCAGGGACATCCAGAAGAAAAAGAATTAATTGAAGGCGCACGAGGAGCAGATTATGATGGCATCCGTCTGCACAGTGTAAGGCTTCCAGGTATGATTGCACATCAAGAAGTGCTGTTTGGGATGGACGGACAGACTTTGACCATTCGTCACGATTCTTATAACCGTGCATCATTTATGTCAGGTGTGAAGCTTTCAGTAGAACAGGTCATGCACATTGATCAACTTGTCTATGGCTTAGAAAATATCATCGACTAATAAGGAGTGAATTCCTGATGAACATTGCTTTAATCGCTCACGATAAGAAAAAAAGTGACATGATTCAGTTCGTCATTGCGTACCGTGATATTTTGGAAGATCATACACTTTATGCAACAGGGACAACAGGTTTGAGAGTGAAAGAAGCGACGGGGCTTCCCATTCATCGTTTCCAATCAGGACCACTTGGAGGAGATCAGCAGATTGGTGCCTTGATTGCTGATAATGCAATGGATCTTGTGCTCTTTTTTAGAGACCCGCTAACCGCGCAGCCGCATGAACCGGATGTATCTGCACTTATCCGGCTTTGCGATGTGTATGCCATTCCATTAGCCACCAATATGGGTACAGCGGAAATTTTAGTCAGGAATTTAAATAAAGGTACGTTTAACTTTCGAGATGTAGCAAAAAACGGAGGAACAAATGAAACGACTTGATATCCTTGCATTCGGTGCCCATAGCGATGATGTTGAAATCGGAATGGGCGGAACGATTGCAAAATACGTAAAAAAAGGGGCGCGTGTCGGAATTTGCGACTTGACCCAGGCTGAATTATCATCGAATGGAACGGTAGAGAGCCGCAAAGAAGAGGCAAAAGCAGCCGCCGCTATTTTAGGCGTGACGACTCGAATTCAGCTCACGCTGCCAGATAGAGGGCTCTACCTGAATGACGAAGCGATGAAGGAAATTGCGGGTGTCATTCGAACATACAAACCAACACTTATTTTTGCTCCGCACCACCAAGATCGACATCCTGATCATGGTCATGCGGGTTCACTTGTAGAAGAGGCGGCTTTTTCTGCAGGTATACATAAATTTGAAGATTCATACAAGCAGCCAGCGCATAAAATAAGCCAGATGTATTATTACATGATTAACGGCCAACATCGTCCAGATTTTGTGATCGATATTTCTAGTGAGATGCACCAAAAAATCGATAGCTTACATGCGTATAAAAGCCAATTTGTCAAATCGCCAAATTCAGTGGAGACACCTCTTGTGAATGGTTATATTGATTTTGTCAAAATGAGAGAGTCTATGTATGGAAGGGAAGTCAATAAAGCTTATGCAGAAGGGTTTTTGACAAAGAAACCACTTTTGATGGATGATGACTTACTTGGGGGGTCATTATGAAAAAACTGAAGATCGGAATCACTTGTTACCCAAGTGTTGGCGGTTCGGGCATTATTGCCACAGAGCTTGGAAAACGTTTAGCTGAAAAAGGGCACGATGTTCATTTCATTACCTCAAGCATTCCGTTTAGACTCAATAAAGTGTATCCGAATATTTATTTTCATGAGGTGGATGTCAATCAATATGCTGTTTTTCAATATCCACCTTATGACCTTGCACTAGCAAGTAAATTGGCGGAAGTCGCAAAACGAGAGAAGCTCGATATTATTCACGCGCATTATGCGGTCCCGCACGCCGTCTGTGCGTTCTTAGCCAAGCAAATGACGGGACACACAGTGAAAGTCGTGACCACGCTTCACGGGACAGATATTACGGTTTTAGGCTATGATCCATCATTAAAGGAAGTGATTCGGTTTGCCATCGAATCATCGGATCGCGTAACAGCTGTGTCGCAATCATTAGCTGCACAGACGTATGATCTGATTAAACCGGATAAAAAAATCGATACGATCCATAATTTCGTCGATGAGCGTGTGTATTTGCGTGAAGATCACGAAGTGCTGAAGAAACATTATGGCCTCATGCAGGACGAAAAGGTCATCATCCATGTATCGAACTTCCGAAAGGTAAAGCGTGTGCATGATGTGATTCATGTCTTTAAAAAGATTTCTAACCAGGTGGATGCAAAGCTGCTGCTGATTGGCGATGGTCCTGAAAAGTCGGTCGTATGCGAACTCGTGAAAAAGCTGGGACTAATTGACCGCGTGTTGTTTTTAGGAAAGCAAGAGAAGGTAGAGGAGCTTTATTCAATTAGTGATTTGAAGCTGCTGCTTTCTGAGAAGGAGAGCTTTGGGCTTGTACTT
This sequence comes from Bacillus sp. MC1252, assembly GCF_056838025.1. Taxonomy (NCBI): domain Bacteria; kingdom Bacillati; phylum Bacillota; class Bacilli; order Caryophanales; family Bacillaceae; genus Bacillus; species Bacillus sp. MC1252. The sequence goes on along the minus strand of NZ_CM166369.1, from coordinate 2,001,234 downwards.
CTTGAAGCAATGGCCTGCGGTGTCCCTTGTATAGCAACAGATGTTGGCGGAATTCCAGAGGTCATTGCACATGGAGAGACAGGATTTCTTGTCCCGCTCGGCGATATAGACGGAGCAGCAAATCATGCAGTGTCGTTACTCAAGGACAAAGCGCTCCATGAGCAAGTGTCAATGGCAGCCCAGTCTAGTGTTCAGACCAATTTCTCTTCTGAAAAAATTGTGAGAGAATATGAAGCGCTTTACCTAGAATTGATCGAAGGTGATGATGAAGATGAATGAACCATTCACACATGCGATCCCTATTTTACATACACTGCACGAACATGGTTATCAGGCTTACTTTGTCGGCGGAGCGGTGAGAGATGTTCTTTTAGGTCGAGAAATCGGGGATATCGATATTGCGACAGATGCAACGCCTGATACGGTGGAGTCTTTATTTGAAAAAACAGTTGATGTTGGCAAGGAGCATGGCACAGTCATTGTTTTACATGATGGGGTCAGCTATGAGGTGACGACGTTTCGAACTGAATCAGAATATGAAGATTTTCGCAGACCGAAAGAAGTGGCGTTTATCACATCCTTGAAGGAAGATCTTTTAAGAAGAGATTTAACGATCAACGCGATGGCCATGGATATAAATGGCGAGATCATTGACCATGTAGGGGGCAAACAGGATATTGAGCGGAAACGAATTCAAACCGTTGGCGATCCCGCTTGCCGCTTTGAAGAAGATGCGCTTCGCATGATGAGAGCCGTCCGTTTTTTAAGCCAGCTCGGTTTTGAGCTCGCTGCTGAGACGGCTGATGCGATGAAAAAAGATAAGCACCTGCTTGCCAACATATCTGTTGAGCGCAAAAAGATTGAAATGGAGAAACTTTTAAAAGGGCGCTATTGTGAGCAGGCCATCAAGGTTCTCATTTCAACCAAATTGTATGAAGAATTGCCAGGCCTCCAAAAGGATAGGCTCAATGAATCTTTCCAAGCATTCCCGTATTATTTACTGGATGGACTAGAAGAGGTATGGGGCGCTTTCATTCATTTGCTTGGTCTAGATGAGACGGAGGCTGTGTCCCTCTTAAAAGAATGGAAGCTGTCAATAAAGCTATTGAAAGACGCTGTGGCCATGAGCCAATACGTCGATTGTGACTGGGATGCGGAGAAGATGTTTGAAGCTGGTGAACACGTGCTATTATCTAGTTTGAAAATCACGCAGTTAAAACATGAGCGCCGCATTTTCTTTGACGAGCTGGAGGCGGCGAAGCATTCATACGATACGCTGCCTATTAAAAAGCTCCAAGACCTTGCTGTTTCAGGAAAAGATTTAATGGCCTTTCGGCAGAAGGCATCCGGTAAATGGATTGCGGAAGAGCTTCATGTCGTGAAAAAAGCGGTTCTGCAAAACCGTTTGGAAAACCGAAAAGAAGCCATAGAGGAGTGGCTCATAGCATGCGATCAGCAATTAGAAAACGATTAATTGAACTATTTACAACATCTGATCAAGATTTTGTCTCGAGCCAGCAAATATGTGATGAGCTTGGCTGCTCCCGAACGGCTGTATGGAAGCATATAGAGGATTTGCGAAAAGAGGGCTATGAGGTAGAAGCCGTCAGGAGAAAAGGATACCGCCTGCTTCGTAAACCGGACAAAATTAGTGAGGATGAAATTCTTTTTGGTCTGGAAACAGAGGGTTTTGGCAGGCACATTTACTTTCAAGAAGAAGTCGCTTCAACTCAGCTGATTGCCCATGACCTTGTCAATGAAGGAGCGCCCCACGGCACGCTTGTTGTCAGTGATCATCAGACAAGCGGAAAAGGGCGCCTTCAAAGAATGTGGCATTCACCAAATGGGACAGGCATTTGGATGAGTTTGATCATCCGGCCTGAAATTCCACTGCACAAAGCGCCGCAAATGACGCTTTTAGCATCTGTAGCCATCACAGAAGCAATCGCACATCAAACAGGACTCAGTCCATCGATTAAATGGCCAAATGATATTCTGTTAAACGGAAAGAAAGTTGTTGGCATTCTAACTGAATTAAAAGCAGAAGCTGACCAGGTTCACGCGGTGATTATTGGTCCAGGCATTAATGTGAACCAAACAGCTGATGACTTTCCTGATGAATTAAAGGATATCGCCACAAGTTTGCGAATGGAACTGAATGAAAAAGTAGATCGAGCTGCACTGATTCAAAACATCATGTCTACCTTTGAAAAAAGGTATGACGATTATATGAAGCATGGATTTGCCCCGATCAAACAATTATGGGAATCGTTTGCGATGACCATCGGTAAACGTATTGTCGCACGCACCGTCAATGGGCAATATAATGGAACGGCAATCGGAATCAATGATGAAGGTGTCTTATTACTGGAAACGGCGGATGGTATCCAAAAAATCTATTCCGCAGACATAGAGATCAAGTCAACTTAAGTGGAACACCCGGTGCATTTTTGATATACTTCGTGTGGGCAGTATCTGTAAAAGAACTGTACCTGTTAGGAAGAAAAATTTGATCAATTTCTGCCTTGATCCTAAGGGACTTGGACAGAGGGATGATTCGCCGCGCATGAGAGAAAAGAACATGTGATGCGAGGCAAGCCATCTCCTCTCCAGAATGAGGAGGAACAAATGAAGACAAAACTAGATTTTTTCAAAATGAAAGAACAAAACGAACCGATTGTGATGCTGACAGCATACGACTATCCAGCTGCAAAACAAGCGGAAAAAGCGGAAGTCGACATGATTTTAGTTGGTGACTCACTTGGGATGGTTGTACTTGGTCTTGATTCCACAGTACAAGTCACGATGGATGATATGATCCATCACACAAAAGCAGTCAAAAGAGGCGCAAAAGACACATTTATTGTGACCGATATGCCATTTATGTCTTATCATTATTCATTAGAAGAAACGATGAAAAACGCAGCACGGATGATGCAAGAAAGCGGTACTGATGCCTTAAAGCTAGAAGGCGGAGATGGCGTGTTTGAATCCATTCAGGCTTTAACAAGAGGCGGAATTCCTGTTGTCAGTCATTTAGGCCTCACACCTCAATCAGTTGGTGTGCTTGGCGGGTATAAAGTACAGGGGAAAGACCACGAGAGTGCTCAAAAATTGATTGAAGATAGCCTGAAATGTGAGGAAGCAGGTGCAATTGCACTTGTGCTAGAATGCGTACCTGGTGAATTGACAAAACGCATTAGCGACATGCTGAAGATCCCTGTCATTGGAATTGGTGCAGGAGCTGAGGCAGACGGACAAGTTCTCGTTTACCATGATGTGGTAGGATACGGGGTGTCTAGAACACCTAAATTTGTGAAACAATACGCGCAAATTGATGCTGTACTAGAAGAAGCGCTCATTCAATATACGAAAGAAGTAAAAGCACGTACATTTCCAGAGGACACGCACACATTTCATATCAAAGAAGAAGTCCTTGATGGTTTATATGGGGGAATCAAAAAATGAACGTTGTCACCCATATTCATGAGCTAAAAGAACTGATCAAGCAGCATCAAGAAAAGCAGTATTCCATTGGCTTTGTACCAACGATGGGCTTTCTTCATGAAGGGCATCTGACTTTGGCGAAAGAGGCAAGAGATCAAAATGACATCGTGGTGATGAGCATTTTTGTCAATCCTTTGCAATTTGGACCGAACGAAGACTTTGAATCGTATCCAAGGGATATCAAAAGAGATCAGCGCCTTGCAGAAGAAGCAGGAGTGGATATTTTATTTACACCTGATGTGAAGGAAATGTATCAAAATGAACCATCAATTACGATGACGGTTCAAAAACGGACAGATGTCTTATGCGGGAAGAAACGCCCAGGGCATTTTGACGGCGTTGTCACTGTGCTCACAAAGCTATTTCATCTTGTTTCACCAACAAATGTATACTTTGGTCTAAAGGATGCACAGCAAGTCGCTGTGATCGATGCGATGATCAAGGATTTCTTCTTCGACCTTCACCTTGTGTCTGTTCCAACGGTTCGAGAAGAAGACGGTTTAGCAAAAAGCTCAAGGAATGTCTATTTGTCTGAAACAGAAAGACAAGAAGCACCCGCTCTATACCGGGCATTAAAAAAAGGACAGGCAGCTGTTGAAAAAGGTGAACGTGATTTACATCGTATGTATCAGATGGTTGAAGAGGAGCTTCTTCAAACAAGTGGAGAAATTGATTATATTGAGATCTACTCATATCCACAACTAGAACCACTTGAACAACTAGCAGGTAAGGTCATTATTGCGATTGCAGTGAAATTCTCACGCGCAAGACTGATTGATAATGTGATTTTCCATGTTCCTGAAAGCGGTGAAAAACATGTATAGAACCTTTATGACCTCTAAACTCCATAAAGCGACTGTGACAGAAGCAAACTTACATTATGTAGGCAGTATTACAATTGATGAAGATTTACTTGATGCGGCAGGCATGATGGCAAATGAGAAAGTGCAAATTGTCAATAATCACAATGGAGCGAGACTTGAAACATATATTATTCCTGGTGAAAGAAAAAGCGGTGTCATCTGTCTAAATGGTGCGGCAGCGAGATTGGTTCAGCCAGGGGATGAAGTCATCATTATCGCTTATGGGATGTTGTCAGAAGAAGAAGCAAAGACACATACACCCAAAGTGGTCGTGTTAAATAAACAAAATCAAATTGAACAAATGATTGGGCAAGAGCCTGCGAGAACGATTTTATAACGCACGCTACATGTAAACAGGACAGTTTCATGAAAAGAAGCTGTTCTGTTTCAGTTATATTGCCCAGAGCGTGTTTCACTTCGAGTGGAACGAGGAATTGAGGTGTCCATTTTATGACCGATCAAAGGTTTGTTGTCGTTGATATTGAAACCACCGGGAATTCACCAAAGAAGGGTGATAAAATCATTCAAATTGCTGCGGTGGTCATTGAAAATGGACAAATTGTCGAACGGTATTCAAAATATGTGAACCCAGGGAAGGCGATCCCTGGATTTATTGAACAGCTGACAGGCATTCAGCAGCACATGGTTGACGATGCGGTGTTTTTTGAGGATATTGCCCAAGAGGTGTATGACCTCATACATGGCGCTTATTTTGTTGCGCACAATGTTCATTTTGACTTGAACTTTTTAAATGATGAACTAAAAGCATGCGGGAAAAATGAGCTGGATGTGCTAGCGATTGATACGGTTGAGATTTCTAGAATTCTTTATCCTGAGCTTGAAGGTTACAAGTTAACTGAATTAAGTGAAGAGCTCATGCTTCCACATGACCACCCGCACCGAGCGGATAGTGATGCGGAAGTTACTGCCATGTTATTTTTAACCTTGTTACACCAATTAAAACATACACCGCCAAATGTGTTAAAGCAGCTGCGCAGATTATCCTCATATCTTTTAAGTGATATTGGACTTTTAATTAAGCAGCTTGAAACGAGTCATTCTAGTCAGGAAGATTCTTTGGTGGAAGTCGGCTCTTTTGCTGTAAAAGATGTGACCAATCGCACAAATGATACGACACATTCAGTAGGCGCAGACGACGAAAAGCTGTTTGAGGAGATAAAAGAGAAGCTTCCGCAAACGTTAGAAGGCTATGAAGTAAGAGAAGGCCAGCTCACGATGATGAATAAAGTCAGAGACGTGTTTCATGAAAGGGCCTACGCTATAATTGAAGCGGCACCAGGAATCGGGAAAACACTGGCTTATCTCATTCCAGCTGCTTTAGAGGCAAAGAAATCAGGAAAACCTGTCATTATTAGTACATATTCCATTCTTTTGCAGCAGCAAATGCTTCAGCGTGATGTGCCGCTTTTAAATCAATTGCTCCCATTTGAGCCAGCTGCCTGTGTATTCAAAGGACGAGCACATTATATTTGTTTAGATAAGTTTGAGCACGTACTCCATGAGGAAGATGATAACTATGATGTTGTCTTAACAAAAGCGCAAATATTAATGTGGCTCCTTGTAACAGAGACGGGTGATTTATCTGAACTGAATTTACCGTCAGGTGCTGCAAATATAAAAGATCGAATTTCCTGTGTGCACATGCCGTTTACATCGAAAAAGCGCCGCTTTAAAGAATATTGCTTTTATGAACGCGCCAAAAGAAGAGCAAAAACAGCTGATTTAATTTTAACGAATCACCGCCTGCTCTTATCACAAACCGAGGCATCGTCTATCTTTCAGCATGCAGACGTATATGTGATTGACGAAGCCCATCAATTTGAGAAAACAGCCAATGAAACACTAGGGGACAATGCATCTTATATCCAGCTTCATGCGAAATTAACACAGATTGGCTCCTTACAAGGCGGACTGTTAAAGAAACTGAAAAAGAGATTTCACGGTGCAGGTTTATCGACAGATACCTTTATCGAAATGGATGAATATCTCAATCAGCTTCAAATGGAAAGTGACGCTTTCTTTAGCACAGTGCATTCTTTTGTCAAAAGGACAAAACCAAAAGCAGACATCAATCGTCTCATTTATAGAGTACGTCATCATTCAAAGCATGCTCAGTGGAAACGGATTAAAGAGACAGCAAGTAAGCTTTGTTCCTTGTTAATTGCTTGTGAGAAGCTGTATGAGCAGCAAAAAAACGAGCTTCTTCATAAAAGTGATCAGCTGACAGAACACTTTGCCTTTGAAGCAGAGGAATACGATCAAGTCATGTCGTTTATGCATACATTTTGCAGTACGCTGTACCGGTTTATTTTTGAACCGAAAAACGATGAAACGGTTTGGATAGAAATTGATGCAAAGGGTGCCAAAAATGCTGTCTTTATGCATGCACAGCCGCTAGATACAGGGGAGCTTTTGGCTGATCGATTTTTTATGAACAAAAAAAGTGTGGTTCTCACATCAGGAACACTCACAGTCAACCATCGCTTTGATTATTGCTTAGAGCGATTTGGCCTGCAAGATTTTTACCCGCACCTTGTCCAAATTGATTCACCTTTTGAACTTGAAAAACAGCTCAAGGTTATTGTACCGGCTGACATGCCGCCAATTACAAACCGTGATGAACGAGACTATGTGAAGCAAGCAGCAGGATATATTAAGATCATGGAAAAGCAGCATAAAGCGAAGATATTGGTCTTGTTTAATTCACATGAAATGTTAAAAGCAGTGTATGAAGAGCTGAGAACAGGAGGCATGCAATCAGCCCTGTTTGCTCAAGGTCTGACAGGTGGAAGCCCTGTGAAATTGACGAAAATGTTCAAATTAGCAAAGCAAGCCATTTTACTTGGTACGGGTAGTTTTTGGGAGGGAGTCGATTTTCCAGGCTCTGAGCTGACGACTGTCATTATGGCACGTCTTCCTTTCCGGCCGCCTGATTCACCGCTCATTGAAGCAAAATGCGAAGCAGCTAAAAAACAAGGGAAGAATCCGTTTAAAGCCGTTGCTCTTCCAGAAGCTGTCTTAACCTTCAAGCAAGGCGCAGGACGCCTGCTTCGCTCTGAAAAGGACATAGGTACATTGCTGATCTTAGACCGCCGAGTGAAAACCGCTTCATATGGAAAACTCTTTTTAGAATCACTTCCTCATGCACCTGTCCATGAGATGTCAAAGGAATCACTTGCGGCGTATATAGAGAAGCTAAACAACGAAAAGCCGCTGTCATAAGCGGCCTTTAGCTGGTGTGGGTTTGGAGTTAATTTATCGTAACGGCTTTTTGTGTTCCGTTGTAAAAATAGTATCGGTTCCCGCGCAGAAAAGTATGACTAACAATATTTACGTACCGAGGAGGAATTAGAAGTGGAAAGTAAAATAGAGGTACTTTCAACTGTTCACATTCAGCATTCAGAAGACCTATACAAAATCGTTGATTTGTTGAACAGAACGCTGAAAAGAGAAGATCTGATGTTTGGGTTAGCATTAGATCAAGAAGATCAAAATCAAGCGATATTTACAATATATCGCACATAGGGGAAGCTTGACATGAAAAGAATAGTCTGGATTATTTCGTCCGTTGTGGCTCTCGTTTTACTCATTGGCATCATCAGCTTTGCATGGATTTATCAGATTGCCATGGGGCAAAAAGAACAAGGTCATGAGGCAGCGATTGAACGAGCAAAAGAACAAGCAAAAATAGTACAGGTCGAGCAAGTGGAAACCTTTGTTGGGAAAGAAAAACAATTTATTGTTGAAGGGAAAAACAAACAAAATGAAACGACCTATGTGTGGGTACCTGCCAGCAAAAAAGAAAAAGTGATCGAAAAAAAAGCAAAAGAAGGCATTACCTCAAACCAAGCAGTACAAGCTGTTCAAAAGGAGAACACCGTTTCTAAGGTAAAGGATGTCAAATTAGCAAGAGAAGGTGACGTACTCCTTTGGGAAGTGACGTACTTAAATGAGAACAACCAATATAGCTTCAGCTATGTCGATTTTACAACAGGACGAGTGGAAAAAAATTTAACACCGTAGTTTCTCCTGTCTTGCGTTGACCATGCTGATTTAGAACGGTTATAATAAAATGTATGAAAAAAGAATCACACCTATTAAAAAGGTGAGTTTCTTTCTGGCTTTGGAGGGAAATATGTTGAAAACAACTATTAATCAAGTGTTCAAACACGTCGATGAAGAAGTAACAATCGGCGCCTGGATTGCCAATAAACGTTCAAGCGGAAAAATTGCATTCTTGCAGCTGCGTGACGGGACAGGCTTTATTCAAGGAGTCGTTGTAAAAGCAGAAGTGGAAGAGGATGTCTTTAAGCTTGCGAAATCAGTCACACAAGAAACATCTGTCTATGTGACAGGACAAGTGACAAAAGATGAGCGTTCACCACTTGGTTTTGAATTACAAGTGAAATCCATTGAAGTGATTCACGAAGCAACTGATTACCCAATTACACCAAAAGAGCACGGGACAGAATTCTTAATGGATCACCGTCATTTATGGCTTCGTTCAAAAAAACAGCATGCCATTATGAAAATCCGTAATGAGATTATTCGTGCTACATATGAGTTTTTCCATCAAGAAGGCTTCGTGAAAGTGGATCCGCCCATTTTAACAGGAAGTGCACCTGAAGGAACAACTGAGCTGTTTGCTACTAAATATTTTGATGAAGATGCGTACCTTTCTCAAAGTGGACAGCTTTACATGGAAGCTGCTGCGATGGCACTCGGAAAAGTATTCTCATTTGGCCCAACATTTAGAGCTGAAAAATCTAAAACAAAACGCCATTTAATCGAGTTTTGGATGATCGAGCCTGAGATGGCTTTTGTAGAATTTAATGAAAACCTTGAGTATCAAGAAAATTATGTGTCTCACGTTGTTCAAAGTGTACTCGAAAACTGTAAAGTGGAGCTGCACACACTTGGCCGTGATACAGCTAAATTAGAAAATATCAAAGCACCATTCCCGCGCATCACTTATGATGAAGCGGTCAAATTCTTACAGGATAAAGGATTTGATGATATTGAATGGGGAGATGACTTCGGAGCGCCTCATGAAACAGCAATCGCCGAAAGCTATGATAAACCAGTGTTTATCACTCATTACCCAACTTCATTAAAACCGTTTTATATGCAGCCAGCACAAGACCGTGATGACGTAGTCCTTTGTGCAGACTTAATTGCACCAGAAGGCTACGGAGAGATTATCGGCGGCTCTGAGCGTGTTCATGATCTTGAGCTGCTTGAAGCAAGACTAAAAGAACACGGGTTAGATCAAGAAACTTACAAATGGTACACAGAATTAAGACAATACGGTTCTGTCCCGCATTCAGGTTTTGGTCTTGGACTTGAACGAACAGTTGCTTGGATTAGCGGAGCGCCGCATGTGCGTGAAACCATTCCATTCCCAAGATTATTAAACCGTTTATATCCTTAAGACGTAAAGCCTCCAACATATGGAGGCTTTTTCAAACGTCTTTTTAGGAGGGCACGTGAAATAAAACGTGATATACTTAAAGTGAAGAGGTGTATCCGATGAATAGGCAGCAATTTATTAATATGCAGCAAATGGGTTCGACAAGTTTGCCTAATTTGCTGATTGCTCATTATGAGCAGTTAGGACTGAATGAATCACAAATGATGGTGATGCTAAAGATTAAAATGAATGAAGAACAAGGCGTTTTCTTTCAAACATTTGAAGAGCTTTCTCATGGCATGACCATTTCTGCTGAAGAGTGTGCGTATATGGTGCAGCATTTAATCCAAAAGGGGTTTATTTCGATTCAGCCGTTTGAAGACAGATCAGGTATTCAGCATGACCGGTATTCAGTAGAGCCTTTATGGGGCGTGCTGTATGACTTTTTAGAAGCAAAACAGGCGAAAGAAGCACAAAAGAATCATGTGCAGGCTGAAAAGTCTTTATATGCACTATTTGAAGATGAATTCGGCAGACCGCTGTCTCCTCTTGAAGGAGAAACACTCTCTATCTGGATGGATCAAGATCATCATGATGCGGCGATGATTCGTTTAGCACTTAGAGAAGCGGTTTTATCAGGGAAATTAAATTTCCGTTATATCGATCGAATTTTATTTGAGTGGAAAAAGAAAGGGCTGAAAACAGCGGAAGAAGCGAAAGAGCATAGCCAGCATTTCCGTTCACAGCAAAAAGCCACACCTTCAAAAGAAGAGACTTCATCTTATAAACGACAAGTTCCTTTTTATAATTGGCTGGAACAATAACCAATAAAGGAGAAGGCATGTTATCAAAAAAACAAATCAATGAGTGCTTAGATATTATAGGAGATATGTTTCCAGAGGCTGAGTGTGAGCTTGTTCATTCAAATCCGTTTGAACTTGTGATCGCTGTCGCACTCTCCGCTCAATGTACAGACGTACTTGTGAACAAAGTGACCAAAACTTTATTTCAAAAATATAAAACACCAGAAGACTACTTAAGTGTACCGCTTGAAGAATTGCAGCAAGATATTCGCTCAATTGGCCTTTATCGGAATAAGGCGAAAAATATTCAAAAATTGAGCAAAATGCTGATTGAAGAATATGGCGGTGAAGTGCCAAAGGACCGGGATGAGCTTGTCAAGCTTCCTGGTGTTGGCCGAAAAACGGCAAATGTCGTCGTATCTGTCGCTTTTGGAGTGCCGGCCATTGCTGTAGACACACACGTAGAACGAGTCAGCAAGCGCCTTGGGATTTGCCGGTGGAAGGATTCTGTTCTTGAAGTAGAGCAAACCCTAATGAAAAAGGTGCCAAAAGAAGATTGGTCTGTGACGCATCACCGCCTGATCTTTTTTGGCAGATATCATTGCAAGGCGCAGCGGCCGCAGTGCGAGTCCTGTCCGCTTCTTGATATGTGTAGAGAAGGACAGAAGAGGCTGAAAAAAGGACTGGTGAAGCTGGCATGAGCGGGTCAGCTGTATTCACCTCATATGTCGAAAAGCTAAAAGAGAAAAAGATAGCGATAAAAGGCGAACGAATGGATATACTTAGAGCCAATCCACTCGCATTTGATCTCTCTTCAGAGCCTTTAACAGGCGAGCTTCCGTGGAAGAAAACAGAAGAATTTATTCCTGTGATGTTCGAACTATGGAATGAATTAAAAGAAAAAATGCTTCCTCGTTTTCAAACAAGAAAATCCCGCTGTGAAGAGGATGATATGCTGCAAGGAATCGTCAGTATGGTTGCGATGTTTTACTGGATCAAAGGGGAGAGGCTTCAAACGCTCGAATGGGAAGACATCAAACAAGAAACATTTCCTGTTGCTCCTATTAATTGGACGGAACGATTAGAGTTCATTTTACTGAAGCCTACTCAATATCACTGCTTTATTCAACTGGACGAGCTTTATACAGAATTAAAAAAGCAGTATGGAAAATACGAAGCACTCAAAAAGTTAAAACAACAACGTTAAAAAAAGCACTTGCCTCATATGGCAAGTGCTTTTTCGTTATTCGCCTTCTTTTCGAGAAGTAGAATTTGACTGGGCATTTGAGCTTTGAGAATTGGTTTTCTCGTCATCTTTCTTTTTATCTTTATTGGCATCACTCTGTGAGTTGCTGTTCCCATTTGTACTGTCTGAGCCATTATCGGAATTGTCATTGCCGTTTTCCGTATTTCCACCTTGATCTTGATCCTTTTTATCATCTGGCTTCTGCTCATCAGTGCCTGGGTTTTGATTTTTGTTATCGTCAGTCTGATCTGTCTGTTCATCATCAGGCTGCTGCGGCTCTTCTTCTTTGTTCTCATCATCCGCTTTTTCTTCCTCATCTTCGTCATCTTTAATGGTGAGGAAGGTAGAAGCCGCTTTACTTGTGACATCCTCTACAGTCGCTGTCACTTGGAACTTATATGTGGAGCCAGGCTTCACATCAGAGATGACCGCTTCTTTAGCAGAACTGTTTTGAATTTCTTTATAGCCGCCGTCATCGACAGCCTGCTTCACATTAAATGTGGCATCTGCGTCGTCATCATAGCCCCAAGTCAGTGTGATGGATTTTTTCTCTTCATCATACACCGCTTTTAAGTCAGATGGCTTATCGGCTTCTTTTTTCTCAAATGTGTCAGAAACTTTTGTTGGAACAGTCCCTTTCACGAAGTATTCTGTTGTCTTCTTGTCACTTGGTGTATTTGGTCCGGCTAATTTTGCTGGATCTGATCCTTTTTCAATGGTCGCTTCAACGACGCTGTCTGGTTTTTCAAATGAGCCGCTTCCATCATCAATTTGAGAAATTAATCGCTGGAAGATGATTTTGGCAACGCGCTGCTCGTAATTTGTGAGCCACATTTTGCCATCCGCATCCTTTGAGTTACCGATTCCGGTCCAAACAGCTGCTGTGTATTGCGGCGTATAACCGACAAACCACGAATCTTTCGCACCGCCAGAAGGGATATTGTATTTATTCATATCATCTTGTGTAAAGTTGGTTGTACCTGTTTTACCAGCTACTTGAACGTTCGGTACTTGTGCAAGTGTACCTGTTCCAGATTGTACAGCTGTTTTCAGCATATCAGTGATCATAAATGCTGTGTAATCACTCATTGCCGCTTTAGAATCTGGCGTAAGGTCAAGCTTTGTTCCATCATTAAACTCAACAGACGTGACAGCATGCGGTTCGTTATAGTATCCGTTATTACCGAATGCACTAAATGCTCCAGCCATCTTCAGGGAGGAGACCCCTTCGTCAAATCCACCGATTGAGTAGGACTCTGGAATATCAGACGGTAAGTCCATGCCTAAGTTATTGGCGAATTGAACGGCATTGTCTGTGCCTGCTTCTTGGAATGCTTTTAGGGCAGGGATGTTTCGTGATTGTGCCAAAGCACTTCTCATCGACATTTTCCCTAAATGTCTTCTGTCAAAGTTATTAATCGGTGTACCGTTTGAGTACGTATACGGTGCATCATCAATTTGCTGATATGTTGACCATTTTTTGTTTTCAATGACAGGACCGTAATCTAAGATTGGTTTGATTGTAGATCCTGGCTGGCGTTTTGCATCAGTCGCATAGTTAAATCCGCCGGCTGGTACATCACGTCCACCGCCAATAGCACGAATTTCACCATTTTTCGTATCAAGCAGGGTGACACCCGCCTGCATGCCTTTCGTAAATCCAGCAGCATCTCCATTGATAATATCATCTAGGTGATCCTGTGCTTTTCGATCAAGTGATGTATAGATTTTTAATCCATCTGTTGATACATCAACTTTGGCTTTTTTCTGTACTTCTTCCATGACTTCTTCAATATAAGCAGAGTACTTACTTGAGTTTTGGCTTTTATATTTATCAGCTGAGACGACGGTTTTGCTGACAGGTGTTGCTTTTGCAACGTCATAGTCTTTCTCTGTAATGTAGCCTTGTTTTTTCATGAGGCTTAAAACGATATTACGTCGTTTCTCCGCTGCCTCAGGATGTTTGACTGGGTTATAGGCAGAAGGACTCTGCGGCATACCTGCAAGTGTGGCAGCCTGTGCAACGGTTAGTTTATTTAAATCTGTGACACCGAAAAATTGTTCAGCCGCTTTTCCAACGCCATAAGCCTGAGGCGTGAAGAAAATTCGGTTTAGATACATTTCTAAAATTTCATCTTTAGAGTATTTTTGCTCAAGCTGAATTGAGAGCCATACTTCCTGTACTTTACGCTTTAATGTCTTTTGGTTGTTAAGAAGGGTGTTTTTCACAACCTGCTGTGTAATCGTACTTCCACCCTCAGCACCAAAACCGTCCTCGACGTTTGCGACAAGTGCACCGCCAATACGGATTGGATCAATCCCGTGGTGTTTATAAAAACGTGCATCTTCAGTCGCAATAAACGCTTCTTTTACCACATCGGGTATATCTTTAATCGAGACATACGTTCTTTTTTCTGCACCGACTTCTGCAAACACTTTTTTGTCTTTATCATAAAGCTTTGAAGAATACGGTGTTTTGAGCTTACTATCATCAATAGAAGGAGCGCTTGATGCAAAAACGGCAAAAGTTGTGATTCCGGCAACTAAACAAAGAAGACCGATCACGAGTAAAGATAAAAATATTTTTTTAAATAGACCTGCTTTCTTTTTGCCTTTTTTGTTCTTTTGCTTCTTATTGTTTTCTTGACTTGCTTTACGTCGCTGTTCACGACTTGTAAATTGATCAGACATCACATCTCAACCTTTCGTGTTAAACCTTTTTCGAACGTAAATATTGCTCACTTTCATCCGAAAAATGAAGTGTCTCCACTACTTTAATATAATCAATTCTTGGCGAATATCCAAGTGTCATTAAGTGGCCAGCTTCCAATAATTCCTCTTTGCTAATGGATTTACGGCCTTTTTGCTTCTGGCGCTCCCAAAAGAAGAAGAGGTCAGAAGCGGACAAATAATAAACGGAGCCAAATGCGGATATAATAACAAAACAAATACCGCCTTGCTTTTCAACCTGTTTCATATGCTCAATTTGGTGCTCATGAAAATTTTTGAGCGGAAACGAGGTTGTGCTTTTGGTTTCTTTTGCTTCAAAGTCGATATAGCGCCCTTTATACACCCCGTTATAGTCTGTTGTGGATGATTGTTTAAAGTAAGCTTCTTTGATGACAGCAGCGCTTCTTTTCGGATAATCCACATTTACAATTTGAACTGGGGTAGGCTTTTTATGAATGACTGCGATCCCGTTGACCAAATAGTACTGGTTGGTTTCATTTAAATCAGCTTCAAGCGTCATCCCGCGATTACTATAAGAGGATTCGCCGCTGATTCTTTTTTTTGTCCCAATTTGTTGAATGGGCTGATACGATTTTCCGTTTGGATACCGAATCATCAAGTTTCAGCCTCCTTTTAATGCATTTTGTATTGGAGAGATCACCATGTTGTCACAAGAAGAGTACATCATTACTCAACATATTTTACGAGAAACGAAAGCGAAAAATAAGGACAACCTGACGAGGACAAATGCTTACAAGCGCTTTTATGACCGCCATCCAGAAATGAAATGGTCACTGCTTGCTTCCTTTGTATCGAGAAATGCTGGTTGGTCCATGACGGATTTAAAGGGCGAGCTCTTTCATCCAGGTTTAACTGATCAGCAGGGACACCTATTTTTCACAGCATATGAAAGAGCGAATTGGCTGATCTTTTCAGATGCTTACCCGCAGCTTCTCTTGTATGAATGGTCAAAGCGTTGCAGCAAACCTTTATTTCATCTGCTTCCATATTTTTGCGTGTCTCGTTTTATGAGCGCTGAGTGGGAACGTTTTTGGCTAAAGCGTGACACAGAGCGCCTGCTTTATGCACTCATCATAAATGAACAATATACTATACAATCTCCTATTATACAAAATCCTCTTCTGAAAAAGAATGTTTTTCACTCGATTCAATATCTTTTCAGCGAGTGGGGACATTTTCAAACCGTCGTTTTTCCAACGGTGGACGGGCATTTGTACGGGTTAACTATACGAAAGTTTTCCCATGTAAAGGAGCGCATTACATTAGGAAAAAAACTAGCGAAACTATTATTTCGAGCCGACTTATTTTCGGATTTTTATCATTTTTTGCATACCGTTCCTCATACGGGGTCTCGGTTTGATTTTGAACCGTTTTTAGGGATCGCTAGAAGGTCAACACCTTTTCTTCGAACGGTTTATCCGGTGATGACACATTCATTAGACGATCAACGGGAAGATTGGTTTCAAAGGAAATTGAATCCAGCCTTATTCGATGCAGAACCGTTACCAAAACAAATCGAGCTGACCGACTGGTATTTCCATAAAAAAAGGCAGCTTCGCTTTCTTTTCTCATTAGAGCACTATTTTCTGCATAAATAAAAAGCAGGGGGTACCTGCTTTTTTACGTGGATGGACGATTAGGGCCGCCGAGCTTTTTATCAAGCTGATCTGTACTGTTTTCTTTCTCTTTCGGCTTTTGCTCTTTTGGTGCTGGCTGCTTTTTCATGAAATCTACCTCCTTTGTCCTTAGAATTTACAGAATCGGACGCAATCATACAAAGAAGGACAAGCACATGTCGAAAATGAAGAAATAGCGCTCATCTTCACTTAGATTGGCGATTTGCTTCTAGTTTTGTCATGTGTGAAGGAGGGTGTGAAAGAAAAGAGAATGTAACGAGAGACGATAAAGGAGGAATCTGATGATGAGCGAATTTGTATCAAAAGAATCCATTATGCAGTTGTTAGAGGAAATCGAGCGAAAAATTGATGCAGTGGAAGCTGAGCTGTCTCATGCTGTCCAGCAAACAACATACGCAGTCAAAGAGGAGCAAGAACAAATCATTGACCGGCTTGAATCAGAAGTGAAGGATTGTGAATGTAAGATTCATGAAGCAGAGTATAAACTGATGGCAAGACCGGCATATCACGCTGGGTAGCTTTCATATTTGAGCAATAAGGAAACGTTTGATAGGATGTTCATAGAGGTGAACACTTTGGATAATCAAACATTACTTGAACATACACAAGAGCTGAGAATATGGATCGAAGAAGCATATGAGCAGTACCAAAAGGGAAAGGCTGAAGAGGAATATCCATCATATGATTTTTACAAGGACATTCAGCCGGCCGTTGTCAAATTTGACAAGCAAATGGAAGAGTGGCTCACCGCTGCCATCTCGTTTATTCATCAGGCCAAACCTAGATACTTACATCAAGAACAGCTTGAAGCCGTACAAGAAAATGGAAAAGAGGTTGTCTTGCAATCTTATTTTGGCAAACAGCACGCACCCCGTGTGAAAAATTTAGTTGAGTCGGTGATTTACACAATGAACCTTCTAATAGAAGAAATCAAAAAGCGCAGCTGATGAAATATCCTGCGTTTTTCTTATGGCTGCTTTAGGCACACCTTCTGTTTTTGATCATAATATATGAGTGACATCAATATGTTTTGAGAGCGAGGAGCGAGATATATGTTCCCTTATTCAAACCAGCAGCCATATGAATTCAATCAATTCCAGCAAGGTCCTTTACCGTATTCAGACATGCAGCAGCCTCC
Source organism: Bacillus sp. MC1252 (assembly GCF_056838025.1). Lineage (NCBI taxonomy): Bacteria > Bacillati > Bacillota > Bacilli > Caryophanales > Bacillaceae > Bacillus > Bacillus sp. MC1252. The sequence continues at coordinate 1,983,858 of NZ_CM166369.1, read as the reverse complement.
GCAGCCTCCAGAATATTTCATGCCTCCATATCAAGCTGGAATGAGCCAGGCGCCATCTGCTGCCTATCAACCGCCTTATGGATACCAAGAGAATTTCCAGCCTTTTCAGCAGCCAGAAGCAATCAATCAGCCGCAAATGCAGCAGTCAGGCATGATGCCCATGCAGCAGCCTATGAATCCTTATCCTTTGCCAAGACCGCAAAAACAGCAATCATCTCAATTTAAAAGTGTGCTGTCACAGTTCAAAAAGACGAATGGGCAATACGACTTTAACAAATTGTTTGATACAGCTGGGCAAATGATGAGTACGATGAATCAAGTGGGGTCATTGGCGAAAGGATTTACAAGCATTTTTAAAGCATAGCAAAACCCAATAGAAGCATCTATTGGGTTGTTTGCTTTGGTGCGGTCACGCGAAGTGATTGATCTTTCCACACACTCTTCATGTTTGTTTCATCTATTTTTGCAGGCATTAAAATGGTTTTGGTAAAGCTAGAAAAGGAGGAAGTCGTGTCCGTTTTGATTTTCTCCTGTACCGATAAGTGTAAATATTGGGCTTTGACTTCTAGCGCAATATCACCTTCGACAAAATGGTCTGGAAATTGGATCTCAATATACACAAATTGATCATCTTCTGTCACATCGGTTGTAATCGATGCAAGTGAATGGGATGTGGTCATGAGCGCCTCCGCACTATTTAAAATTTCGTGAAACGGGGAGGATGCAAAAAATTGTTCAATTGCTTCATGCAGAATTTCCTCGTTTGCCAACAATTCATGTTTTTTTTCGTCTTCTTGTTTCATTTAAATCACCTCTCATCTACAGCCTATGCAAAAAGGGCTCAGGCGGTTATCAATTGATGAGCGGAAAAAATTATGATTAAATAGTGTTGAATGAAGCAAGGTGTATGAGCGTAAAGTTTCATACGCTGAATAGATCTAGGAGCAAAGCTTGAAGGGAGCAAATTGACATTGCTGAAAAAATTATTCGGTTTCGGAAAAAACCAAGATGATGTAAAGGAGGAAGTCATTTATTCTCCAGCTGATGGAGAGTTAATGGATATGACTGATGTACCAGATCCAGTCTTTTCACAAAAGATGATGGGAGACGGCGTAGCAGTCAAACCAAAAAGTGGCACCATTGTGTCACCAGTAGAGGGTGAAATCATTCAGCTCTTCCATACAAAACATGCAATTGGAATTCGAACACTCTCAGGGCTTGAGCTTCTGATTCATATCGGACTTGAAACAGTTGGGTTAAATGGTGAAGGTTTTGAAGCGCACATAAAAGAAGGGGATAAAGTGAAGACCGGTGATCCTCTCATTACATGTGATTTAGAACTCATTGAAGAGAAAGCAGCAAGCACAGTGACACCCATTGTGATCATGAATGGTGATCTGATCGAACGACTTGATAAAGAACCAAAGGGATCTGTGGAAAAACAGACCTCTAAGCTCTTTACGGTTAAAGTGAAATAATCATGCAGCACAAAAAAACTACCCTCACATGATAGGGTAGTTTTTTTGATGAAATTAATCCTCCATCGGGACCCAGCCTTGACTCGCTTCCATGACAGACCACAATCCCTCTGGAATCAGGTACTTGTCTTTTTGGCTGCGTTTAATGACGGTTTCAATCTCGCTTTCTCGTCCTTCTTTAATTTTCTTTGCCCAATCAGGATCAACGATTAGCTCTCGTGCGACAGCGATCAGCGGAATCCCTTGATTGTAGGCACTCAATGCATCGTCGGCTGTAATGACGCTGCCAACACCGATTAGTGGAAGGGTATCACCGCAGCGCTCTTTTAATAGCTCCATACGTGTCTTGTTAGAATCTGCGCCTCGTCTTGCTTTAGAGTCAATCTCCATTAAAGAGATATGCAAATAATCGAGTTTTTTTGTTTTGAGAACATCAACTAACGTGAATGTCTCTGTCATTGTTAAACCAGGTGTTTCTGGTTCTTCAGGGGATAGTCGATATCCAAAGATAAATGGTTTTGTCACGTGCTCCTTGATCGCCTCTTGGACTGCATCCACAACGGCGATAGGGAATGCTAGACGTTTTTCTTCACTTCCTCCCCATTGATCTGTACGCTGATTGCTATGCGGGGAGTAGAATTGCTGTAATAAATACCCGTTTGCTCCGTGGATTTCCACGCCGTCAAACCCTGCTTGAATCGCTCGTCTTGTCGCTTCTTTAAATGAGTCGATAATATGAGTCATTTCCTCTTCTTTTAAAGCGCGTGCAATTTGTTTTCCATCTTTGAACACATCGCTAGGCGCAACCACATCACCGTTTGGAACTAAATGAGGAAGGGCCTGAGAGCCGCCGTGATGAATTTGAATGATGGCTTTTGTTCCTTTTGCCTGGATCGCAGAAGCTAGTTTTTTCAGACCAGGTATATCTTCATCTCTTGCGATAGAAGGCTGTCCTTCAAAGGCCTTTCCATCTGGAGTAACGTTCGCACATGCTGTGATGACCATGCCCATTTCACTTGATCTAGCTGTAATGAAATCAATTTCTTCCTTTGAGATGGTGCCATCCTCGTGAGAACCGAAGTGTGTCATTGGAGCAACGACCAACCGGCCGTCAATAGAGGCACCTCCTGGAAATGTAAATGGTTCAAATAAAGGCTTAAATTCGTTTTTCAATCTCATCATCTTCTTCCTTGATAAAATCATTTCACTATAGAAGTGTAATAGATACTGTTACAACACATCAAAATATTTGCTCACGACCGGCGCATCAAAAAATTGCCGCCTAGTCATGCAAACAAATATTCGGTACACTATGAATGAGAGGTGATGCGATATGAAAAAGAAAACAATGAACGAACTCATAGAAGAATTAAAGAAAGACGAACAGGTAGAACATTGGCATGAAATTGAAGCGAAGCCTGCACAGACCTCTCCGGTTCCTGAAAGAGTGAACGACAGGCTGAAAAAGGCGCTTGAGAAACGAGGCGTGAAAGAACTATATATTCATCAAAAGGAAGCCTTTGAACGTGTGATGGACGCGGAGCATGTGGTCACTGTCACACCAACAGCTTCAGGTAAAACGCTTTGCTACAATCTGCCTGTTCTTCAGTCGATCGCAGAAGACCAGACCAATCGCTCTCTTTATTTATTCCCAACAAAAGCGCTCGCGCAGGATCAAAAAAGTGAATTAAACGAAATCATCCACGAGATGGATATTCCGATTCATAGTGAAACATATGACGGGGACACCTCCCCAGCTGTTCGCCAGCGCGTCAGGCAGGCAGGACATATTGTCATCACAAATCCGGATATGCTGCATTCAGCCATTTTGCCTCACCATACGAAATGGGTCAGTTTGTTTGAGAATTTGAAGTATATTGTGATTGATGAGCTTCATACATATCGAGGCGTGTTTGGCAGTCATGTCGCCAATGTGATTCGCAGGTTGAAGCGAATTTGTGCATTTTACGGAAGTGATCCGATCTTTATTTGTACATCCGCAACGATTGCGAATCCGAAAGAGCTTGCAGAGCAGCTGACCGGGAGCAAAGTGCACCTCATTGAACGAAACGGAGCGCCTAGCGGTAAAAAGAATTTTGTGTTTTACAACCCGCCAGTCGTCAATAAACCATTAAACATTAGACAAAGTGCGGCCACTGTTGTCAATCAACTGGCTAAAACATTCTTAAAAGAAAAAATCCAAACGATCGTCTTTGCTAGAAGCAGAGTGAGAGTGGAAGTGATTTTAAGTCATATTCAAGAGCTAGTGAAAAAAGAGATTGGTCCGAAATCGATTCGTGGTTATCGCGGGGGCTATTTGCCAAAAGAGCGGCGCGTGATTGAAAAGGGGTTAAGAGATGGAGATATACTAGGCGTCGTCAGCACGAACGCACTAGAATTAGGGGTTGATATTGGCCAGTTAAAGGTATGTATCATGACGGGGTATCCTGGTAGTGTAGCAAGTACGTGGCAGCAGGCAGGCCGTGCTGGAAGGCGTCACGAGGAAGCACTCATTATCATGGTGGCTAGCTCATCACCCCTTGACCAATATATCGTCAGACACCCTGAATATTTCTTTAACAGACCGCCTGAAGCAGCCAGAATCAATCCTGAAAACCTCATTATTTTAGTCGACCATCTCAAATGTGCTTCCTACGAGCTCCCGTTTCGAGAGGATGAACAGTTTGGCGGCATGGATGTAGAAGAAATCTTGCAATACTTACATGAAGAGGGGGTTCTTCATTTTAGCGGGAACCGGTATTATTGGTCAGATCAATCGTTTCCAGCGCATGGCATCAGCCTGCGGTCTGCAAGCCAGGAAAATGTGGTCATTGTGGATCAATCAGATGTAGCGAATGTTCGGATTATTGGTGAGATGGATCGATTCAGTGCGATGACGTTACTTCATGATGAAGCGATTTATTTACATGAAGGCGTTCAGTATCAAGTGGAAAAGCTAGATTACGAGCACCTGAAGGCTTATGTGAAACAGGTAGATGTAGAATACTATACAGATGCGAATTTAGCTGTTCAATTGAAGGTGCTTGAAATTGATCAGACAACGGAAAAGGAAGCGGTATCTGTTCACTACGGTGATGTGACCGTAAACGCAATGCCGACGATTTTTAAAAAAATCCGGTTATCGTCTGGTGAAAATATAGGATCCGGTCCGATTCACTTACCTGAAGAAGAAATTCATACGAGTGCCGCTTGGTTTGAATTACATGAAGCAGAACGTCGATTCGAAGAGAAAACACTTGAGCAGCTGCTGCTTGGCATCGCCAATGTTCTTCAGCATATTGTACCCGCTTTTGTGATGTGTGACCGTTCAGATATTCATGTCGTTCCTCAAATTAAAGCAGCTCATACCGGAAAGCCGACTGTCTTTTTATATGACCATTATCCTGGCGGAATCGGCTTAAGCAAGGAAGTTCAAGCTCGTTTTGATGAAATTGCCCGTGCGGCCATTCAGCTGATTGAGCGCTGCCGCTGTGAGAATGGCTGTCCATCCTGTATTGGCATGGAAATGAAAGAGGTGAGCGGAAAAAGCAGCATCGTTGAATTGATGTCGGTATTTTAAGGAAAAGGAGGGAGACACCTTCTCATGTCTTTAAAAGGGAAATTAAACAGAATGAAAAAGCACCTTTCGCACAATCAGACAGAAAAGCGGCAGGAAACAAAAGAAGAACAAACTCAACCTGTGACAGCAGAAAATATCCCATTTTTAAAAGAGTGGGAGCAATTGGGTGCAGCTCCTTACTACTTTGAGGACTCTTTCTGTCTGATTCGAGAAGTCACCTATCAATTAGGTGATCAGCATGGACTGTATTCGTTTGCAGAACTGCCGAAGATCGTCGATGCTTGGAACGAAAGTGAGATCCAGCATTCTCTTTCTGCAAAAGGATACAAGCCGCACGAGCTGTTTTTCTTTGATACAGAAACAACAGGTTTATCTGGCGGGACGGGAAATATGATCTTTTTGCTAGGACATGCGCGGGTTTTTACAGACAAAGTGGTGGTGAAACAGCATCTGCTCACCAATCCAGGAAATGAAGCAGCGCTGTACAAAAGCTTTCTTAATGAAGTGGACGTAGAATCCCTTGTTACATATAATGGAAAATCATTCGATTGGCCGCAAGTGAAAACGAGACATACGTTATTACGCGATCAAATACCTGCACTTCCGGAATTTGGCCATTTTGATCTTCTGCACGGATCTAGACGATTGTGGAAGCACAAATATGAACGGATGGCTCTTTCTGTTGTAGAAAAGGAAGAGCTGCACGTCCATCGAGAGGGTGACACGCCAGGGTTCTTGGCACCGATGATCTATTTTCATTTTCTAAAGGAACAAAATCCGAAGTTGATTGAAGGGATCTTGACTCATAATGAACTAGACGTCTTATCGTTAATCAGCCTCTACATTCATCTATCCAAAAAAATATTATCTGTGGATGCGGTGAAGGAAAACGATGAGAAATACGCACTTGCTAAATGGCATCTTGCTCATCGTGATGTACAGGAAGCAACGAAGCATTTGCGAGAATTAACGGATGCTGAGTTTGAGCATGCGAAAAAAGCGGCTTATGATCTCTCCTTACAATACAAACGATTAAACCAGTGGGATGAAGCTATCCGTATATGGAAAGATCTATTTGAATCAAACGATGTCCATTTAGCATTAAAAGCGGGCATAGAGCTTGCGAAGTATGAAGAGCATCGTCAAAAAAATGCGACGTCAGCTCTTTCGATCACTCAATCATTATTATCTCTCCCGTCTTTAAGTGAACGCGACATGAAAGAACTTGAAAAGCGAAAAAAGCGGCTCTTAAGGAAAGCTGGGCAATGAAAATTATTGCCTGGGAAAGCGCAAGAAATGACAACGTTCGGCTATCGGCCGAAAATAAAAATTGTTTAGCACTTTTATTGTAGAAAAGTCACGAATCCTGTAAAATAACGTTAGATATTGAATGAGGAGCGTAGAGCATGTATAAGGGTCTTTTTTACTTGTTTTTTCTTGTTGTCATTTTGGTCGCTTTTGTGTTTTCGAATTATAAAGATGTTTTTCTTGCAAACTTTTAAAATAGGTTAATGCATTAGTACATGTACACCTCTTCATTCATACATTGTTAATGTAAGAAATTCAAGGAGAGGGGAATGCTACATGTACCATCATCATTGCAAGCCAAATGTTACACAGCCAATTGTTCATCCGACGAATCATTGCTGTACACACAGCGATTCAACAACAATTGTGCCGCACATCCATCCGCAGCATGTGACGAATGTTCACCATCAAAACTTCCAACATGTTCACTACTTCCCGCATACGTTTTCTCAGGTGGACCCGGCAACACATCAACACTTTAACTGCGGTGGACCTTGCTGTAACAGATAACGTGAAATGGGACTTTTATAAGTCCCTTTTTTTAAAAGCAGGTGAAAAAATGAAAATTATTGCTGTCACAGGGTACAAGCCATTCGAACTTGGGATATTCAAACAAGACGAGCCTGCACTTCAATACATAAAAGCGGAGCTTCAAAAAAGGCTGACAGCCCTTATCGAAGGGGGGCTGGAATGGGTTCTCATATCGGGTCAGCTAGGTGCTGAAATCTGGACAGCCGAAGTGGTGTTAGAGCTTCAAGAGGAGTATCCAGCTTTAAAACTTGCTGTCATTACGCCATTTTATGAACAAGAAGAGCGCTGGAATGAACAAAATAAAGAGTTGTATGAAGGCATTCTTGCACAAGCAGATTTTGTAGAAAGTGTCACGCATAGACCGTATGAAAGTCCGGCACAATTTAAACAAAAGAACCGCTTTTTTATTGAAAAAACAGATGGTCTTCTCGTCCTCTATGATCCCGAGCATGAGGGCTCTCCAAAGTATATGATCAGAGAAGCTGAAACCTATACCGATTACCCAATTATGTATATCACAATGGATGATCTAAGAGCACAGGTTGAGGCGGAAGATCCGTTTTTTGACTAAAAGCAAGAGAAAATTTGACAACGTCACGTATTTCTGAAAAAATATACTATGAATTCACGATATGAGGTGAAAAAGATGCTTGCTGATAAAGTAAAGCTTTCTGCGAAAGAAATTTTAGAAAAAGAATTTAAAACAGGTGTCAGAGGGTATAAACAAGAAGAAGTCGATAAATTTTTAGATATGGTCATTAAAGACTATGAGACATTCAACCAAGAAATCGAAAAGCTTCAACAAGAAAACCTTCACTTGTCAAAACAGCTTGAAGAAGCAGTTGAACAAGGGAAAAGACAGCCTGCACAGTCCAATACAACGAACTTTGATATTTTAAAAAGACTATCTAATCTTGAGAAACACGTTTTTGGCAGCAAACTTTATGATTGAGTCATGCCGAAAAAGCTTGTGTCAGATGACATTATCGTTTATAATAACGCTTATTGATTAACGTTCGGGTAATCGCTGTAATGCTTTTAGGCATTGCAGAGGAAAGTCCATGCTCGCACGGTGCTGAGATGCCCGTAGTGTTCGTGCCTGGCGAAAAAATAAGCCAGGGCAGCCTGGGAAAGGCTGACGGCAGGAAAAATGCCTACGTCCTTTTAGGATATGGCAAAGTATCCTTGAAAGTGCCACAGTGACGAAGTCTCACTAGAAATGGTGAGAGTGGAACGCGGTAAACCCCTCGAGCGAGAAACCCAAACTTGGTAGGGGAACTTTCTCAAAGGAACCAAACGGAGAGAAGGACAGAGAATTCTGTAGATAGATGATTACCACCTGAGTACGAGGCATTTGCCGTTTGCAGTACGATGGAACAAAACATGGCTTACAGAACGTTATATCCGTTATTTTAAACATGATGAAAACAAAGCTCTCCTATTTCTACATATGGAGAGCTTTTATCTTGAATAAATAAAAGGACGAGAAAACAGGTGATAAACAAATGAAAACTTATACACTCATCGCGACAGCTCCAATGGGTATTGAAGCGGTTGTTGCAAAAGAAGTAAGAGACCTTGGCTATGAGTGCACTGTAGATAACGGGAAAGTCATTTTCCAAGGGGATGCCCTTGCGATTTGCCGTGCAAACCTTTGGCTGCGTACAGCAGACCGGATAAAGGTACAAGTTGCTGAATTTTCAGCAAAAACATTTGATGAGCTTTTTGAACAGACAAAAGCGATTGACTGGGCCGCTTTTTTGCCGGAAAATAGTACGTTCCCTGTCATCGGTAAATCAGTCAAATCACAGCTTGCAAGTGTGCCCGATTGTCAGCGCATCGTCAAAAAGGCCATCGCGCAAAAGCTTAGATCATCTTACAATATTCAGTCTGAATGGCTTGAAGAGACGGGTCCTGAATATAAAATCGAGATTGCGCTTTTAAAAGATAAAGCAGTGCTAACCCTTGATACATCTGGTGTCGGCCTTCATAAACGGGGGTACCGTGTGGATCAAGGCGGAGCACCTATTAAAGAAACCCTTGCTGCCGCGCTCGTGTTATTAACGAACTGGACACCTGACCGCCCGTTTGCTGATCCTTTTTGCGGATCAGGCACAATTGCTATTGAAGCAGCTATGATAGGACAAAACATTGCCCCAGGATTTAACCGGGAATTTGCATCTGAATCATGGGAATGGATCGGTGAGGACGTATGGAACAAAGCGCGCCTAGAAGTGGAAGAAAAAGCGAACTATGATCAGCCGCTTCATATTATTGCGAGCGATATCGATCATCGCATGGTAGACATTGCAAAAATGAATGCAGAAGAAGCTGGACTAAGTGAACTGATTCAATTTAAGCAAATGCAGGTGAAAGACTTCCAAACAAAAGAAGAGTATGGTGTGATTGTCGGAAATCCGCCCTACGGAGAACGACTCAGTGATAAACCAGCTGTTGAAAAAATGTATCAAGGGATGGGTGAAGCATTCAAGAACCTAGACACTTGGTCCATTTACATCTTAACGTCACATGAAAAGTTCGAAGAGTGCTTCGGAAGAAAAGCAACGAAAAAGAGAAAGCTGTTTAATGGATTTATTAAAACAGACTATTATCAATATTGGGGGAAACGCCCTCCTAGAAAGCAGACAACTGAATCATAAAAACTGGTCACGCCTAAAGAAGGTGTGACTTTTTTATTGCGGAAAGGTATAAAGCTTCACGAGACGGAATAAACTGAACTTGATTTTAAAAAAAGAGGTGTCTCCATGATTCATTATGATCAATTTCAGTTAATCGAAAAAGCACTCGCTTCGACTGCTCAAGAAATAGAAGGGCATGAAACTGGACAATCTGCTCAGCTTGCGGCAGCCATCCAAGATTTAGCGCTTGCTCAGGCTTACATAGAACGTTCAGAGCATGCATTTTTAATGAAGGAAAGCTATCAACATCGCTTGCGTTCATAAAAAAGATTGTCATTCCCCAGCATAAATGTTACTATTGAATGTCTGAATGATTCAAAAGTTGGGGGTTGAAGCAGGTGACAGCATCTCGTTTGCCTTTTTCATTATCAAAAGAACACAATTTTTACGAAGAACTGGGCAACTGGATTGGTGATGTGTTTTATGACATTTTGCCAGAAAAGGGCTTTGATCTTCGAGATGAACAAATATTTATGGCTTTTCAGTTAGAAAGAGCTTTTAAAGAAAAAAGTGTAATGTTTGCCGAAGCTGGGGTAGGCACAGGCAAAACAATCGTCTATCTATTATTTGCCGTCACATATGCAAGATATACAGGGAAACCTGCAATTATTGCATGTGCAGACGAAACGTTAATTGAACAGCTGGTCAAACAAGAAGGTGATATCTATAAAATTGCCAATCATCTTGATATACAAATAGATGCGAGATTAAGTAAATCGCATGATCAATATTTATGCTTGAAAAAACTAGAGAAAACCATGCAGCGTGAAGATGATGAGAAGTGGCTCGATATTTATGAATCGCTTCCTTCATTTGTTCATGAATCACATGGCATGCAGACCTTTTATCCGTACGGCGATCGTAAAGAGTATCCAGAACTTTCAAATGATGAATGGTCACGCATTGGCTATGACTCTTTTCAGGACTGCTTGACGTGCGACATGCGTCATCGCTGCGGCTTGAATTTATCAAGAGATCATTACCGGAAAGCGGCAGACCTGATCATCTGCTCACACGACTTTTACATGGAGCATGTGTGGACAAAGGAATCTCGCAAACGTGAGGGCCAGCTTCCGCTGCTTCCTGAACATAGCTCCGTTGTATTTGATGAAGGTCATCTTCTTGAGTTTGCCGCACAAAAAGCTTTGACGTACCGAGTGAAGCAATCAACGCTCGAGACATTTTTGGAGCGTCTTTTGCAAAACGACATTCGCGAAGAATTTGCAGAACTTGTTGAAGATTCATTAGCAACAAACGATGAGTTCTTCTATCTTTTAAAAACAAATGCCAAAGAAGTCAAAGGCTCGCATCGACTTGAAATTGGGCGCGTGGATGAGGTGAAGCGCTCAGCAAGTGAATTGTGTGACTTACTTGAAAAAATCGGAGAAGCGCTCGTGTTTGAATCCGAGATGTATACAATTGATCAATACGAATTGTCTGTTGTGGAAGAGTACATTGAACAAATGGCGTATTCCCTGTCACTTTATCAAAAAAATGCCATTAGCTGGCTTGAAAAACAGGAATTAGATACGACATTTGTCGTCATGCCAAAGACGGTCGCAGAGGTGCTTGGCGAGAAAGTATTCTCGCAAAAAAGACCATATATTTTCTCTTCAGCGACATTGTCTGAAAACCAATCATTTGATTATTTAGCTGAGAGTCTTGGGATAAAAGATTACTTATCAATGAGTGTGGCTTCGCCGTATGATTACGATGAGCAAATGCAGATTTATTTCCACGGGATTCAGCAGCCGGTCTTAGAGCCAGAGGCAAAAGGACAGCAAGTGATCACTCAGCTGAAAGAAAATGGAGGCCGATCTCTGATTCTATTCCCTTCATTTGATGAACTCCATGTATTTAGAAAGCACCTTGAGGCATCAAATGAATCACTGCCTTTCCAAGTGTATTTTGAGGGAGACGAGGAAATCAGCACCATCGTTCAAAAGTTCCAAGCAGATGAGACATCAGTGTTATGCTCCGTTCATCTGTGGGAAGGGCTGGATATTCCAGGTCAATCCCTAACGAATGTGGTCATTTGGGGGCTTCCTTATCCGCCGCATGATCCAGTATTTGAGGCGAAACGGAATGAAGCAAAGGATGCATATGCTGAAGTGGACCTTCCATATATGCTGCTTCGATTACGACAAGGCATTGGAAGACTGATTCGGACAAGTCAAGATGCAGGAAGCATTCATATATACTTTGATCGCAAGGAAGATAAAGAGCTTCAAAGTAAAATTGAATCCGTCCTGCCAGTGAAGCCAGTCATCACTTCATCATAGGGACGAACGACGAAAAGAGGAGGATACCAATTGTGTATCCTCCTTTTTCATTGACAAACGAACATTCATTGAAGTAGCCTTGAAACGTACATACATATTTTATTGATTGGGGGAACGAACGCATGAATCTTGAATCAAAAGAGAAAGCGTTTTATCAATTATTAGGAAAAATCGCCCATTATACAGAGGCGCTCCATTTACTTTATTGGGACTCTAGAACACAGGCGCCTAAAAAAAGCGCTGATTTCAGAGCTGAAACCATCGGTCAATTATCAAGTGATATTTTTAATATGAAGACTTCTGATGAAATGAGAGATCTTCTTGACGCATTAAATAAAAATCGAGAGGAGCTGTCAATAGATACACAGAAGGCGCTCGAATTATCGCAAAAAGAGTATGATGAAAACAGCAAAATTCCAAAAGAAGAATTTAAAGAGTATTCCATTTTACAATCCAAAGCAGAGCATGTCTGGGTAGAAGCAAGGGAGAAATCAGATTTTTCACTTTTTGCACCTTACTTAAAACAGCTCATTGACTTTAACAAGCGTTTTATTCAGTATTGGGGCGTGAAAAAAACGCCATATGATGTGCTGCTCAATAACTATGAGCCAGATATGACCGTTGAACAGCTCGATCAAAAATTTGGCGCACTTCGTGACGCCATCGTTCCTCTCGTGAAAAAAATTGAAGCCTCTCCAAATAAACCGGATACTTCATTTTTATCGAAAAGCTTCCCGATCGACAAGCAAAAAGAGCTAAGCCTCTTTTTCTTAAAAGAGTTAGGGTATGACTTTGATGCAGGGCGTCTTGATACAACGGTTCATCCGTTTGCTGTGACATTAAGCAGAGGGGATGTTCGTGTGACGACTCGCTATGATGAGCATGATTTTCGGATGGCGATCTTTGGCACCATTCATGAGTGTGGTCATGCCATCTACGAGCAAAACATTGATGAAGCGCTGAGCGGAACGCTATTATGTGATGGCACGTCAATGGGTATCCATGAATCACAATCTCTGTTCTTTGAGAATTTTATCGGCAGACATGAAGATTTCTGGAAAACATATTATCAAAAGCTGCAAGAAGCTTCTCCTGAACAATTTAAAGATGTATCTTTAGAAGACTTTGTGCATGCAGTGAATGAGTCTAAGCCGACTTACATTCGAATTGAAGCAGATGAACTCACGTATCCGCTTCACATTATTATCCGGTATGAAATTGAGAAAGCTATTTTCAATGAAGAAGTCGCCGTTGAAGACCTGCCTGCGCTTTGGAATGAAAAATATAAAGCGTATCTTGGCATAACACCGCCTAATGATGCACTCGGCATCTTGCAGGATGTTCACTGGTCAGATGGAAGCTTTGGTTATTTCCCTTCTTATGCTCTTGGTTATATGTATGCGGCGCAATTAAAGCATCAAATGATCAAAGATTTACCAAATTTCGATAAACTGATTCAAAATGGGTCTTTTGCACCGATAAAAGAATGGCTAACTGAACATGTTCATAAACATGGAAAACGGAAAAAGCCATCTGAAATCATTCAAGATGCGACTGGCGAAGAATTAAATGTTCAATATTTAATCGATTACTTAACGGATAAGTATACGAAATTGTATTTATCATAAATGAAAGGCACCCTTTCGTCAAAAGGGTGTTTTTTTGATGCTTGAATATTCTAAAAACGAACATTTTGATCTGATCTATTATTTAAGTTCGGTATTTTTCTAGAAAAGTGCTTTCCAAGCGTCTGAAATCTTGTTATAATTTGAACACGATAACACTCATATAATCGCGTGATGATGGCACGCAAGTTTCTACCGGACACCGATACTGTCCGACTATGAGTGAGCAAAATGAAACAGCTCTTGTTTGAGCTGAAGATCCGTGGATCATTTTCGCATTGCTTGCTCCTAATGGACAGCAATGCTTTTTTTATGCAAAAAATAGGATGTTTACCAATATGCTAGGGGGAAGAATGATGGAATTGTTACGTCAAAAAATTGAGAACGAAGGAATCGTTCTGTCGAATCAAGTGTTAAAGGTAGATGCCTTTTTAAATCATCAAATTGATCCTATGTTCATGCATGAGATCGGTCAAGAGTTTGCTAGATTATTTAAGCATGATGGCATTACAAAAATCATCACGATCGAATCTTCTGGCATCGCGCCTGCTGTGATGGCTGGACTTGCCCTTCATGTGCCCGTCGTCTTTGCTCGAAAACGACAATCACTCACATTAACGGATAACCTCTTAACAGCAAGTGTCTACTCTTATACGAAAAAAGTAGAAAGCACCATCGCTGTCTCGAACACACACCTTAGTGAAAATGATTGTGTGTTAATCATCGATGACTTTTTAGCGAACGGTGAAGCCGCTAAAGGGCTTGCCGCTATTGCAAAGCAGGCGAAGGTAAAAGTAGCAGGATTTGGAATTGTCATTGAGAAGTCATTCCAGCCTGGAAGAAAAGAGCTTGTGCAAATGGGCTACCGAGTCGAGTCACTCGCACGTATTGCATCACTCGAGGAAGGAAAAGTCACGTTTGTACGGGAGATACAATCATGAGTGCCGCTAAAAAAGCCAAAACGCTCTCTCTAGGAATTCAGCATGTGCTGGCGATGTATGCAGGTGCGGTTCTTGTACCCCTCATTGTTGGAGATGCGCTTGGACTCTCGCCTGCACAGCTCACTTACTTAATCTCTGCGGATATTTTCATGTGTGGTGCTGCCACACTGCTGCAAGTATGGAAAAACCGCTTCTTTGGTATTGGATTACCTGTTGTACTAGGCTGTACATTTACTGCAGTTTCTCCTATGATTGCCATTGGCTCTAAATATGGGATTTCGTCTATATATGGAAGTATTATCGCCTCAGGTTGTATTGTCATTGCCCTTTCCTTTTTCTTTGGGAAGCTTGTGAAATTTTTTCCGCCTGTTGTAACAGGTTCCGTCGTCACCATTATTGGAATTACCCTCATTCCGGTAGCGATGAACAATATGGCAGGAGGGGAAGGAAGTGTAGATTATGGTTCTTTTGAAAATCTAGGGCTTGCTTTCCTTGTGCTGTTTATCATTGTTTTGCTCTATCGATTCACAAAGGGATTTATGAAAGCTATCGCTATTTTAATCGGCATTCTACTTGGGACAGCAGTCGCAGCCCTGCTAGGAAAAGTGGAAACGGCCGAAGTAGCAAATGCACAAGTTTTCCGCATGATTGAACCTTTTTATTTTGGCATGCCTACCTTCGAATTTGCGCCAATCATGACCATGACTTTAGTTGCCGTCGTGTCTTTAGTTGAATCAACAGGTGTTTATTTCGCGCTAGGAGATTTAACGAATCGCTCATTAAAGGAGAAGGATTTAGCAAAGGGCTACCGTGCAGAAGGGATTGCTGTGTTATTAGGCGGTATCTTCAATGCCTTTCCGTACACAGCCTACTCGCAAAACGTTGGGTTGATTCAGTTAACAGGTGTCAAGAAAAACCAGGTCATTGTTGTGACAGGGGCATTGTTAATGATATTTGGTCTTTTTCCTAAAATCGCTGCATTTACAACGATTATCCCAAAATCGGTTCTTGGCGGCGCAATGGTTGCCATGTTTGGGATGGTCATTGCCTACGGTATTAAAATGCTCTCGCGTGTGGATTTTGCCAAACAGGAAAACCTACTGATTGTTGCTTGCTCAGTTGGGATCGGCTTAGGTGTCACCGTTGTGCCGCAAATGTTTGAGCATCTGCCAGAATCAATCAAATTATTAACAAGTAATGGCATCGTGGCCGGCAGCTTTATCGCTATTTTGCTTCATATTATTTATCACATGATTCCTTTTAAAAAAGAAACCGGGCAGGACCTGATGGAAGAGCCTAAGAAATCTGTTGTGTAAACACTTCTCTTGGAGTTGAAAGCCCGCATCTTTTGATACGGGCTTGTTGTGATTAGTGCTATTAATGTTGTACCGGCTGCATTGTTTCGTTAATGACTGCAAATGTATAGCCCCTTGCTTTTAGCTGTGTAATCAGGCTATCTAAATAGTTTGTGGTAGAGGGTTGATCATGCATTAAAATAACTTTTGGTTCCCATGGTTTATTTTTCTCAAACATTTGCAGTTGATTCAATACCTCTGGAACATATTGTGAGTTTTTATATCTCCAGTCAAGGCTATCAACCGTCCAATCCCAGTAAATAAAGCCATTTTGGTTTAAACGTACTTTTTGATAATATGTTAAATTTGGAACACTGCCATAGGGTGTTCTCACAAGACGGGTGTAAACGCCTGTAACAGAAGCAAGAATGCGCTGAGCTTCTCTCATTTCATTTGCGGGAGACTCACTGTTCTGATAAAAGCGGTTTATATCATGCGTCATGCCATGAAGCCCTAATTGATGTCCTTCTTGATAAAGTCTTTTCACAGCTGCTTGGTGTGCTTGGATTTGCGGTCCAAGCATGAAGAATGTCGCCTTCACGTGATGTGCTTTTAATACATTTAACAGCTGATTTGATGTAGCAGAAGGACCATCATCAAATGTTAAAAAGACCGTTTTATTCGTTGTCTGTTGGTTTGGATTGGACTTAAAATGTGTATCCAATGTTCTTGTAGAATGATCTTTTGCTTTCAGACTGATGCTTGTGTCTCGGAAGTCACTGTTGGCAACAATTTTTGCTTGCCCATGTGTCGCCTGCAAATGGGGTTTAGACATATCCCAGATAAAAAAGAGAAACAGTGTAAGAAGCACTAAACCAATTATCTTCGAGAGAAGTATCGTGTTGTAGGGTGTCTGTTTTTTGGACACCTTTTTCATTACAATCACTCCAGTCAATTAAATTTTGTGCCGAATCATGTAGTAGATTCTATCTTTTTTCACTGTTTTTCATGGTGTTCATATTGATTAAGTATACAGGAAAAAACACCTTTTTATATATAATAATCAAATAAATTAGAATTTTATGGTTATTGTTTGTATTGATCAGAAAAAAGGTGATCCATTCATGTTTAAATGAAATAATTCTGAATAATGATCGAAACGTTGATATGTATACGCTAAGATAGCATCAGATTTAACCATTAATGCGAAGCGAAGGGAAATTCCGTATGAAAGTGTTGTATAATGACGATTTCATTGAAAAAAAGGATGCTCATGTGGATATTGTAGATAGAGGCTATCAATCGCGAAAAACATGGAGAAAAGCTCTTACCCCTACAAAATAAAGAAGAAACAAAAGAGATCAAAGTCAGTACAACTGAATCAGAGATTGGCTACTATGTAAAAGGTGAACGTGAAAAGTCATTTGCTTATTCCTTTCATACAGCTTGTGATTCAAAAGGATTTATTTTTGGATCACTGGTCACTGGTGGAAATGTTCATGATAGTCCTATGTTAGATTCGCTCGTATCAAAGGTGACAAAGAAAGTCGGAAAACCAAATGTAGTTGCAGTAGATGCTGGATATAAAACACCTTACATCGCTAAGTTTTTAATGGATCAAGAGATAAGACCTGTCAAGCCTTATACTCGTCTGAGAACAGCAGCTGGTTATTCAAAAAGAATGAATGCGTGTATGGACGCATATTTTGATTGTTACATGTGCCTAAACCGTCAAATTCTCTCTTACCGTACAACGACTAGAGAGATATAAGCAATATGTGTCCGATTCAGAGGTATGTAAAACTTGTTCTTTTCTAGATAACTGTACACAAAGTCAAAATTATACCAAACAAATTCATCGGCATATTTGGCAAGACTAGATGAACCAAACTACCTAAGACTCACTGAAATGAATAAGAACATCTATGCAAAGCGGTGAGAAATAATAGAACGCGTCTTTGCGGATGCAAAAGAAAAGCATGGTATGCGTTGGGCGAAACTTCGTGTACTAAAAAAAGTTTCAATGCAAGCGATGCTTACTTTCGCTGCCATGAATCTTAAAAAATTAGCCAACTAGACATGGAAAACGCCATGTCCAGCGTAACTTTTTATAATTATGTGAAAACCCCACTTTTACTTGAAGTAAAGGTGGGGTTTGTCTACGGTCTGCACTTCTCTTTTAGAGGTGTTTTTTGCATAAAAAAAGCAGGTTCGCTTGGCTTGGAACGAACCTGTGAAGGAGGAAAACTACATCATGTTTCCACCTATATTATCCAATATTTATCAATTGTCGTCAAGACAAAAAGTTAGACGAAGGAAAATATTTTGACTGAATTGTGACGCTTTGGCATGTATATCCTATTTTTGATAGGGGATATTAACCGAAAAAAGAGGTGAAGCAGGTGGCTTACATTCTTTCAGTTGGAACGAGTCTGCCAAAGAATCATGTGAATCAGCAAACAGCAGCTGAATTTGCAAGATCTCAATTTAAACGATCGTTTAAAGATATTGACCGGCTGCTAAGAGCTTTTAATAATGGAGAAATTCAGAGCAGACAGTTTGTGCAGCCTATTGAATGGTATCAGAAGCACCACTCTTTTGAAGAGAAAAATAATATCTATTTGGAAAAAGCACTGGCTCATGCGAAGGAAGCAATCATTCACTGTCTTCATGAGACGACGTTCCTTCAAAAGCCTATTCCGTTTGAAGAGATCGATGCTTTGTTTTTCATCTCAAGCACCGGATTGTCGACACCAAGTCTTGATGCAAGGGTGATGAACGTTCTCCCTTTTTCGCCTTATACGAAACGAGTGCCGATTTGGGGGCTAGGGTGCGGGGGCGGAGCGGCAGGATTGTCTCGAGCTTATGAATATATAAGGGCATACCCAGAAGCGAAGGTTCTAGTTGTCGCATGTGAGCTTTGCAGTTTAACCTTTCAGCCGCAAGATCAATCAAAAAGCAATTTAATCGGCACCTCCTTGTTCGGAGACGGGACGGCGGCGGTTCTGTTAACTGGAGAAAAAGCTGCATCTGACTATACGCAGTTAAAAACAGTGCCTAAAGTGATGGGTACACAGTCAGTAACGATGAAAGATTCTGAGGATGTGATGGGCTGGGAATTTACAAGTGCCGGCTTTCAGGTCATTTTCTCACGTGACATTCCGTCCATTATTTCAGGCTGGTTAAAAGAGCAGGTGGATCAATTTCTACATCAGCTCGGGTTTTCAACAGATGATCTAACTGTTTTTCTTGCCCACCCTGGAGGTAAAAAAGTAATTGATGCCTATCTTGAAAGTCTATCTTTACAAGAGGATCAGCTTTTTTCTTCAAAAGAAGTACTCAAACACCACGGGAATATGTCCTCTGCTACAGTTATGTATGTCATGAAGCATTTTCTTGAACATCAATCAGCTGATCCGGGCGATGTGGGGCTTTGCGGGGCGCTTGGTCCGGGCTTTTCCTCTGAATTATTACTCATGAAATGGGAGGAGATCTCGTCATGATTTTTTGGCTGGTCATTGGTTTCTTCATTTGTCAGCGCCTGATTGAAATGCTTGTTGCCAAAAGAAATGAGAAGAAAGTGAAAGCGATAGGCGCCATCGAATTCGGCGCTAACCATTATCCTTATATGGTCGGAATGCATGCTGCTTTTTTCCTCTCACTCATTGGAGAGACATGGCTGTTAAACCGGGAACCATCCCGTTTTTTTCTGTTGCTGCTCATTTTCCTGCTGGCTACACAGGTGGTTCGATACTGGGCATTATGTTCCCTTGGGACGTACTGGAATACAAAGATTTTAGTGGTGCCAAATGCGGTGATTGTAAAAAAGGGACCGTATCGCTGGTTAAAGCATCCTAACTATGTGGTGGTGGCGATTGAGCTTATCTTGATCCCGCTATTGTTTGAAGCGTACATTACCGCCATTTTGTTTACGTGTTTAAATGCATGGATGATGATGGTGAGAATTCAAACAGAAGAGAAAGCGCTAAATCAGTATTTACTAAATTAATATTGAAAATCATTATCAATTGTGATACACTTTCATTAATGATAAGCATTCTCAATCACGAAGGATGGACGGTGATCACATGACAATGATTTTCTTACTAGGTACGGTCTGTGTATACAGCCTATTAATTGGCTTCGTATTAAAAGGTGTTTCAAAAAAATCTGCTTCCTGATCGCAGTCAATTACGACTGATCGGGCAGCAGATTTTTTTTATTTCCTCAGATCAGAAGAAAAATCTCTTTATTTTGTGTAAAATGGTATCACATACATAACTGACTTTTCTAAAAACAAAGGGGTTTATCGTCATGAAAGACTTGTCTATTCGAGATTCGCTCGTTCAAACTACAGGTGCTTTATATCAAAGCCTTCTCAAAAGGGATGATCATGAGCGCGCAGCCAAACTTGCATCGATTATCAAAAAGGAAGCAGAAGAAGAAGTGTATATTGCATTTACCGGCCACTATTCTGCTGGTAAGTCATCACTTGTGAATCATTTGCTTCATGATCACATCCTGCCAACGAGCCCAATCCCAACAAGTGCAAACTTAGTCGTTGTAAGAAAAGGGAGAAGTGAAGTACAGCTTCACACCTCTGATGGCCGTTTTGCAAAAATGAGCGGTTCTTATGACAAAGAAGCGGTGCAGCGTTTTTGTAAGGATGGAGAACAGATTGAAATGGTCGAAATGAGCGGTGATTATAGGGGACTTGAAGAAAAGGTGGCACTGATCGATACGCCAGGAATTGATTCAACGGATCATGCGCACTTTTTATCGGCTGCGTCAATTCTACATCAAGCAGATGCTCTTTTTTATGTCGTTCACTATAACCATGTTCATTCTGAAGAAAATATTCGTTTTATTCGCTCCATCAAAGACCAAGTGCCAAATCTTTATTTCATTGTGAATCAAGTCGATCGACATGATGAACATGAGACAGCTTTTGAAGACTACAAAAAACAAGTGGTTGAAATGCTCCTCAAAGAAGGCATTGAGGAAGAACATCTGTATTTTACATCTGTAACCGATGAGGCACACCCAAGAAACGAAATGCTTCGTTTAATTGAGAAACTACAAGAATTACAAACATTGCCTAAAGCATCACTTCGAGCCTATACAGAGCAGAAAATAGAGCATGTCCTAAAAGAACATATCGAATCGTTAAAAGAAGAGCTGCAGGAAGAGGATCTTGATACGCAGCTTCAAGATAAAAGAAATGAAGTCAAAGAACTTGAAGCAAAAAACCGATTTATCGAAAATGGCGCAAAACAGTTAGAAGACGAAATATCTTCTGAAATGGAGAACATTTTAAAAAATGCGAACCTAACTCCATTTAAGATGAGGGAGCTCGCAAGTGACTATATCGAATCGAAAGCACCTGGCTTTAAAGTAGGGTTGCTCTTT
The DNA here is from genome assembly GCF_056838025.1 of Bacillus sp. MC1252. Lineage (NCBI taxonomy): Bacteria > Bacillati > Bacillota > Bacilli > Caryophanales > Bacillaceae > Bacillus > Bacillus sp. MC1252. Next base: position 1,962,710 of record NZ_CM166369.1, on the reverse strand, counting down.
TCTAAAAATAAAACCGAGCAGGAAAAAGAAAAACGGGCAAACGATATTGTAACAGATGTAAAGACGAGAATGAAAGCAGAAGTGGACTGGCATATTGCAGAGCTTCTCAAAAAGGAAGTCAAGCGGCATCAGCTTGGAGAAGAGCTGTTAGATCAAGTGATGGCATTTGAAACACCTGTCCAAGAATCCCTGCTTGAAAAAGTCATTCATCCCGGTGCGACTTTTTCTAATGAATATGTTCTTCAATATGCGAAAGATGCTGGTGAAGCCCTAAAAAGACAGGCTAAACAGAAAGCGATGCCATTGATTGAACAAATGGCTGAGACCCTGAAAGACCAGCTCACGAAGGAAAAGGGGAAGCAGCAAGAAAAATGGACGCAGGCGAAACAAGAGCTTCAAATGCTTGAGCAGTGCATCGAAAAAAATGAACAAATCAAACGAGACATCCAGCATGTATGGGATATATGGCAAAACGGAACGGATGAGCTGGTCCAAGAAGATTGGTTTTATGCGAAAAAACAATGGATGCAGCATGACCAGCTGAAGCAGTACCACGCGCCATTTCATGCTGAAGAGAGCGGGCAAGAAAACGAGCAGACAGATCATGATCAAATACGTCAGTCTCAGCATTTAACGACGGCACAGTCGATTAAGCAGTTTGAACAGCTTTCTCGTATTTTATTGCCATTAGACGTTCTTCAATCTCAAAGAAAGTCCTTTGAAAAACGAACAAAGCGGCTGCAGGCGAAAGAATTCACACTCGCCTTATTCGGGGCTTTTAGTTCGGGGAAATCTTCCTTTGCCAATGCCCTTGTTGGGCGAAAGGTGCTGCCATCGTCTCCTACTCCAACAACGGCAACGATCAATAAGCTAACGCAGCCGACGGAAGATCACCCGCATGAAAGTGTCAAAGTGGTGTTCAAATCAGAGCAGGATATTTTAGAAGAGCTCGATCAGATTCTCGGATTTTCTATCACAGGAGAAAAGGGAGATACGTTTAGAGCGAAACTCGAACGAGTACTGAAAAAAAGACAGTTTGAACAAGATCACCGCATCATTGTTGAACATTTTCTAGAAGCGCATGCCCGGTTTCATGAATACATTGACAAGCAAACCCCATTAAATGTCACACTTCAAGAACTAAAGCCGTATGTGGCAGAAGAAGCTGTTTCTTGTGTGGTCAAGGAAGTAACGGTGTATTTAAGTACACCTTTGACAGATAAAGGGCTGACGATTGTTGATACGCCAGGCGCCAGCAGTATGAATAAGCGTCACACAGAGATGGCCTTTCAATATATGAAGGACGCAGACGCCCTTCTTTATTTAACTTACTATCAGCATTCTTTCTCCAAGGCCGATCGGTCATTTTTACGTAAGCTTGGGCTCGTAAAAGATTCTTTTAGCATGGATAAAATGTTCTTTATTATCAATGCAGCTGATTTGGCAAAGGATCAAGCAGAGCTTGAAACCGTCTTTGACTATGTGCGAAAAGAGCTCACAAAAGAAGGCATCCGAAACCCAAATCTTCATCATGTGTCCAGTAAGGAAGAGATCGAAGGAAAAGGGTCAACACCTTATAATCAATATGAACAGCTTAGAAAACAACTCGACTATTTTATTGAGGAAGAATTAACGAAAGATGCCATCGAGCTTTTGCATTTTGAAGCTAGTACATTATGTGGAACCGTCGACAAGCTGCATGCCACCTTGCATCAGTCAGAGGATGAAAAACAAGCCGAAAAGAAAAAGGTAGAATCATCATATGAAGCAATCCTTGAAAAAATGAGTCATGTCAAACGGTCAAAGCTAGTGACAGAAAGCGTGAAAAAGGACTTGCAAGAACAGCTTTACCACATTGTTCAGCGTCTATCACTATTTGCGAATGATATGTTAAAGACCGCCTTTTATCCTGGACTATCCCAAGGAAACTTCGGACAGCAGTTGAAAAAGGCGCTTGAACAGGCGCTGAAGGATTATGAATTTGAATTTGTACAGGAGCTCAAGGCGCTCGATATCCGAATGGAATCGTTTATCAACCAGTATTTCCAAGAGGAGTGGGAGAAGGGTATGCAGGCTGCATGTGCTGAGGATCCTTACTTTTCTCTCAGACTGTCACCGCCAGAAGAGAAAAAAGCTGAGCTAAAACAAATTGAAGTCGAAGCAGAACTTAGCCAATTTGAGCCGCTCTTAAAAAAGCAAAAATCAGCGAAAGCTTTCTTTGAACAAAATGGGAAGGCTGCGTGTATTGAAGCGATTCGAGATATTCTTCTTCAATTAACCACTGAATGGGCTGATAAAGAAAAAGAAGAATTATTGAGTAGATACGAAAAAATGGTGGAGACCTTTACTGTAAGATATGAAACAGAAGCGCTCCAGCAGCTGAATGAACAAAAACAAACATTTATCACAAGCTTGACGACAGATGACAAAGAGCAGGCCATCATTGAACAAGTATATGAACAAACAAATGAATGGAAAAGCCAGTTGAAAACCATTTGATTCATGGTAGACTAGATAAAAAAAGAAAGCAGTTGATACACAATGACGAGCGTACACGAAGACATTTCTGCACATTCACAAAAGCAGCATGCCCATATCCAGTCCTTTCTCGAGCTTGAACAGAAAAGAGAACAGGCGATAGAGGCTGCTGTGGCAAAGTGTGAGCAAAAAGAGCCATTTACAACAGATGAGATCAATGCCGTTACTTCAAAAATGAATGAGCTTGCAAGAGGCGGAATTGTGCCGCTGCGTAAGCATGTCACGATCGATATGGTCAGGGAGTATGTCGAGCGTAAACAGAAGTAAAGAGTAACTTTCTCTTTTTTGGTCATCTTAACAAATGAACCGAGAAAGGGGAATGATGATGGAAAAAAAGAAAAACGTAAAGCAGCAGGAAGAGCGTGTGCCTAAACAAAAAGACATGCCGTCCTATGCAGAAGCAGAAACAGAAAAAATGCAATATGGTAAAAAGTAAAAGGGCTGCCTCTTCTTTTCAAAAAGAAGAAGGCGCCTTTTTTATGTCCATTTTGCTGTTCTGTGATAGAATAGTAGTATTGTTTTGAAAAAGGGAGTTTATAAAATGAATAAACACGTACTGCTTGTAGATGGAATGGCACTACTTTTCAGGTCGTTTTATGCGACGGCTGTCCATCGCAATTTTATGATAAATGATAACGGTGTGCCGACAAATGGAGTCAATGGGTATTTGAAGCATTTATTAACGGCTGTACAGACATTTGAGCCAACTCATATTGTTTGCTGCTGGGATATGGGAAGTCAAACGTACCGAAATGAATTGTTTCAAGATTATAAAGCGAATCGAGGGGAGCCGCCTGTCGAGCTTATCCCGCAGTTCGATTTGGCAAAAGAGGCTACAGAAGAACTAGGAATTGTGAATGTTGGTTTAAAAGGCTTTGAAGCAGATGATTGTATCGGTACGCTTGCTGCACTCTATCAAAAAGAGGCGCGTGTAACCGTCTTAACTGGAGACAAAGATTTGCTGCAGATTTTGAATGAACAAGTGACAGTGGCCCTGATGCAAAAAGGAATCGGGAATTATAAGCAATATACAAAAGCCTTATTTGAAGAGGAAATGGGAATCTCTCCAAAGGCGCTGATTGATATGAAAGCATTGATGGGTGATTCAAGTGATAATTATCCCGGTGTAAAAGGAATCGGAGAAAAAACGGCATTGAAATTTATCCAAACGTATCAAACGATTGACCGGCTATTAGAAAATGTTCATGAATTAACGGCTGCGCAGCAAAAAAAAATGCAAGCAGGTGTAGAAGATTTGAAGCTTTCACGTATACTGGCAGAGATCAAATGTGATGTACCACTCAGCTGTCCAATGGAAGAGACGAAAATGCAAATCAATCAAGAGCGGGCAGCGGCTATGCTGCGCCTACATCAAATCAAAGGAATTGAACCAATGGTGAACCGCTTAAGTGAAATAGAGATCAGCTAAAGCTGATCTCCATGGTTTATCTTTTCGTATTGCTTTTTTTCGCCCGATTTTCTAGCTGAGATAGAGGCTGTTTATCTTTTGTTTGCGCATCACCTTGAGGGGTTGTCCCATTTGTGACACGACCTTTATTCTCTTTATCCAATCAGTATCACCTCATACATTAGCATAACCAAAAAAAAGCGATTCATCCTTTAGATAGGTGAATCGCTTTTCTAGCGAGCTGATCAGCTACTTGATTTTCCTTGCTTGGAATCCACTTAATGAAAAATAAATCAAACTGGCTTTGAAGCTGGATCATCTCTTTAATAAAGTGCTGAAACGCTGGATTTTTAGCAAACCCTGCATTGGCAGCACGGTCAACTACCTGTGAATCTGTTCGAAACGAAACGGTACGCAATCCTTTTTCTACGCAAATTTTCATCCCTTCGATGAGAGCGGAAAATTCTGCTTCATGATTGCTCATTGTTCCAAGAGGAATGGAGAAAGATTCAGCATTTCCATCATATTTAATGAAAATGCCGATGCCAGAGGGGCCTGGATTACCTGCACTAGCACCATCAATATATATTTCAGCTGGCAATTTATTTCCCCCTTTCATCAAGTGGGACCATTTTTTTCGCCGCATACGCGTATGGTGTCGAAATCGCGGCTACGATAAATTTAATGACATATGTCGTGATGAAGATTTCAATCCATACATGAAATGGATAGGTGCCAAGAAAGGCAATGGTCGTAAAAATGAGTGTATCAAGCAGCTGGCTAATCATCGTACTTCCAGCGTTGCGCACCCAAAGCGCACCATCGGAAGGAAATATCCGGCGAATAAACGAATATACATAAACATCTAACATTTGACTGATGATATAAGCAGCAAGACTACCAAGTGCAACCCTCGGCATAAAGCCAAAAATGGTTTCTAACGATGCTTGTGAGATATCAGAGGGAGCGGGGTGGAAAAGCAAAGCCTCCTGCATGACAACAGTTAACGTTAAAAGGGTGGCAAAGCCAATCCAGACAGCCTTTCTAGCTTCATTTTGTCCATATTTTTCATTCAATACGTCCGTTGCAAAGAACACACTGCCATACAAAATATTCCCCAGTGTTGCAGTTAATCCAAACAATTCAACGGTTTTGACAACTTGTAAATTTGCGGCAACAGTCGCAAAGCCAATCCAGACGAAAAGGCCCATCTTGCCAAATCCTTTATAAAATAGAAGAACAATGATAAAATTAATGATCGCAAATAAGATCCAAATACCTTCATTAAACAAGTGACATGAACTTCCTTTCTCATTGTAAAATGTAACTTTTTGATTATAGCATAACGAACGTTTACCTTAAAAGCACGGGAAGGCGATGTGATCAATGAAATTAAGAGCACACTATACAATGAAAGTGACATCAATTGGGTCTATTGCTTTTTTTCAAGAAGATTGGATGGAGCTAAAAGAGGCCTTGATTTTTGCAAAACATATCGACAAAAAAGAACCACAGTCACTCCTATCATTTGAAGATGAAAAAGGGGCCATGTGGTCGATAAAAGAACTTGAAAAGCTAAAGGAAGAACTAAAGCTTGAACCTGATCAGATTCAAGTCTATTTTGATGCAAGTTTTCGTAAAGAAACAGGTGACTCTGGACTTGGAGTTGTCGTCTATTACAAGCTCGGAAAAGATGCTTATCGATTGAGAAAAAATCAGCCTTTCCAAGGGATCACCAATAATGAAGCAGAGTATGCCGCTTTATTTGAAGCAGTAAAAGCTTTAAAAGACCTGGGTGCCAGCAGAAATTCTGTCACGATTAGAGGAGATTCACTTGTTGTCATGAATCAGCTAAAAGGAGAATGGCCTTGTTATGATGATATACATAACAAATGGCTCGACCGGATTGAAGCGTCTTTAAAAGAGCTGAAGCTCACGCCAACATATGAAGTCATCGATCGTAAACAAAATGCAGAAGCGGATCAGCTTGCAAGGCAGATTCTTGCAGACGTCCCAATCGAAAGTAAGTTGAAATTAGATGCAGACGGAGCTGAATAATGTGGATAAAAAAACAGCAGTAAAAGAATTGACAGATCTTCAAGACACGTATTGTTCAGATTGTTTTATTAAAAAGCACTTTCGAAAAGAATTTGGCAAAAAATATGCCCATTCCTTTTGTATTCAGCAATGTACAGTAGGAGAAAAAATAAAAGAATACGGAAATGCACTGCTCAAAAAGTAAGAGGGTGCACCGGTTTTCCTTGATCACACATCGGCTCGTGAAAAAAAACGGATAGAATGCGTAAAAAAAGAACATATTCCAGAAAATGAGCCGATATAACTATAGAAAGTTTTGGTTGAGTTACTTTTTGACTAAGTGACGGATATTAGAGGAAAAGAGGAAGGCCGGTATGAATAATAAGGATTTCGAAACGGTATTACATCGAACATTTCAAGAGGTGTATAGCGATCTAGAGCAGCTAGTAGATGTAGCAAAGAAGGGAAGACCTTTTCTCGAAAAAGATATCTCTGAAATTGAACAAAGACTGAAGCAAAATATTTTAGCGATTGAAATTCAGCTGAAAATCAAATAAGAGAGGCATAAGCCTCTCTTTATTTTGTCGGTTCATCATTCATTTAGTTGATTAGATTTTTGTTACGTTTGCAGCTTGAGGTCCACGATTACCTTCAACGATTTCAAAAGAAACTTCTTGTCCTTCTTCTAAAGACTTGTAACCGTCACCTTCGATAGCTGTGAAGTGAACGAATACATCGTCTCCACCTTCAACTTCAATGAAGCCGAAACCTTTTTCATTATTGAACCATTTTACTTTACCGTTTTGCATATTGCTTTTTCCTCCTAGTACTGTAGCATACCTTTTGGTATACTAAAAAAAATTTTTCATCATCTAACGCCTTAGAAGTTGTTAAATGATGGTTCCACTATACACCATCAAAAGTAAAGCGTCAAGGAGGCGAACCAAATTTTGAGCAAAATGTTTGATTTTTTTGGTGAATTGTCACTTATATATAAAAGAATCTGATGTTCCGAAACCTAACGTGCATCTTGTCCGTATATAAAAAAATACAGAAAGAGGTGCGCGGCATGAATCGTTATACGATTGAAGAATTTGTCCAAAAAACCCAGCAAGAAGATAAAGGAGAAGGGGTCTTCGAGCTTGAAACATCAAGACTTCTAGAAATTAATTTGACCGATACCATTTGGGCAAAAACAGGTTCCATGGTCTCATATCGAGGCAAAATCAAGTTTGAACGTGAGGGCGTTTTTGAACATGGCGTCTCAAAGATGTTCAAGAAAATGTTATCAGGAGAAGGCACCTCACTCATGAAAGCAACAGGTGATGGAAAATTATATGTCGCAGACCAAGGCAAAAAGATCTCGATTCTTCGTTTGGCTCAAGGTGAATCCATTTTCGTTAATGGAAATGATCTTCTTGCATTTGAACCGTCAGTCCGCTGGGATATCAAATTGATGAAAAAGGTTTCTGGCATGCTTGCAGGCGGATTATTTAATGTCAAACTTGAAGGGCCAGGCCTTATTGCGATCACGAGTCATTACGAACCGCTTACATTAATTGTTCAGCCAGGTGACTCTGTCTATACAGATCCAAATGCGACGGTCGCATGGTCAGGGGATTTAAAAACTGAATTTGTGACAGATGTTTCGTTCAAAACCTTTATTGGCAGAGGGAGCGGGGAGTCCATACAAATGAAGTTTAGCGGAAGCGGTTTTGTTGTCGTTCAGCCGTTTGAAGAGGTGTACACAACAAATGGGAATCAAGGCTAAAAGAAAAAAGGTGTCAGTCCTGCGTGCCGGTGCTCACGAATCTCAAATTCGCTCCGCTCCGGTACTCGTCCTTCCTAGACTGCAAAGGTTTTCTATCACGCTGAAAAGAAGACAAAGGGCTAAAATCAAGATCATTTTAGCCCTTTGTCAACAATCTGAGGTGTCCGTATATGACGGGCACCTTTTTATGATAATGCACGAGCATACGTTTTGTTACTCGTGATGAGATCTGATTGTTCAACGATATCTTCCAAAATGGTTTGAGAAGATTGTTTTAAGTACAGTTTTTTAATGTTTTGTTTCATTGCTTCTAATTTTTCTTCATCTTGCAGCAGGTTGGTCACAGATTCTAAAATGTCTTCATGTCTGTTGATGACGATGGCAGCACCATAATCTTCAAAGAAAAGAGCATTTTCTTTTTCTTGTCCAGGGACAGGTTTGTAAAGAATAACTGGAACACCGATTGCTGTTGCTTCTGTTAATGTAATACCGCCGGGTTTTGTAATCATACAATCTGTTACTCTGAACAATTCATCAATTTGTTCCACATATCCAAGCGCCTTCAATTGATCTGGGTGTGCTTGTTCAAGATCGCTGAGCGATTGTTTCAGCGCTGCGTTTTTTCCGCATACAACAACAATTTGTACTTCACTGTCAAGAAGTAACGCTTCACATAATTCCTTCACATTTTTTAGTACACCGTGAGCACCGGCCATAATGAGAAGGACCTTTTTGTCTGATGATAATCCATATTTTTTATAAATTATCGATTTTGGCACGTCTGCTTCAAATTGTGGTCTAATAGGAATGCCTGTCACCTTGACATCGCTTGGATGTGTGCCGATTTCCACTAATTTTTGTTTCACATAATCGGTTGCAACATAATATCGGTCGATGTTTTCATGTACCCAAATCTTATGAAGACAGAAATCTGTCATGACATTAAATGTCGGAATCACTTTGCCTGTTTTGTTTCGGTATTCTGGCACAACAATCATCGGGAATGTAATAATAATGATGTCAGGGTTGTGTAACTGAATTAATTCGTCGAGACGCTTATTTCCCATCTTTAAGTAAATGTTAAATTTGCGTTTATTGTAAATTTTATCTACACCGTAATAAAACAAGCGATAAAATTGTTTCCCAATGGAAAAGCTCTTCAAGTATAAATATTGAGTCACTTCTGACACAATGGGATTGGATTCTTGATACAAATTAGAAACTATCACATGTTCAAACCCTTGGGATTTGCATTCATCATACAGTGTTTTTGCCACCTGCATATGTCCATTTCCATAATTTGCGGTCAAGATTAATATTTTTTTATTGGTATTCAAGAATATTCACCTCAAATGTAATCAACAACAACAAAACTTCGTACGAAAACTATGAATCTCATAGGTCTACATATACATAAAGATAACATATAAACAGTCAGAGCATATCATTCGTTACGAAAGAATTAAACTAATTTTAAAAAACAAACAGACTAAATTGATAATGGAAGACAGAGCCATTTGTATTTTAACACATTTTGAACATTTATCATCAGACCTCAGTCTATTTTATTCCCACACATATGGAGTTTCTTGATACACATAATAATTAAGCCAATTCATAAACAGTAAGGTTGCATGGGCTTTCCAGCGATTTACTGGGACGAGTGTGTCACCATCTTCTATAAAATAGTGGACGGGTTTTTTGACTGTATCATGTTTCAACAAATCTCTTTCATATTCCTGCTTCAATGTGTCTGTATCGTATTCAGGATGTCCAGTTAAAAATACTTGTTTATCATCATCTGAAACAATTAAACAAACACCAGCTTCTTCAGACATACTCAACACTTTTAGATTCGGTGTGTTTTTTAATTGTTCTGTATTAATATCTGTATGCCTAGAATGTGGGACATAGTATACTTCATCGAAACCTCTTACTAATCTTTCTTTTTTCTCTTTGACAAGATGCTCAAATACGCCAAACTTTTTCTCAGGAAGCTTGATTTTTTCAATGCCATAATGGTGATATAGACCTGCCTGTGCACCCCAGCAAATATGAAGAGTAGACGTCACATTGTTTTTACTCCAGTCCAAGATGTCCTGCAGCTCTTTCCAGTAGGAAACTTCTTCAAAAGGTAGATGCTCAATTGGTGCGCCGGTGATGATCATTCCATCAAATTTTTTATGGCGAATCGATTTAAAGGTCGTATAAAATTCATCTAGATGCTCTCTCGATGTATTCTTCGGTGTATGCGTACTTGGAATCAAAAACGTAAAGTACACTTGCAAAGGAGAATTCCCGAGCATTCTCAGCAGCTGCGTTTCAGTTTGTATTTTTTTTGGCATTAAATTTAAGATCACGATATTCAAAGGACGGATATCTTGCTTGAATGCCCTTGTCTCATCCATGACGAAAATGTTTTCGCTCTCTAGTATTTGTTTTGCCGGCAGATGAACTGGTATGTTAATAGGCAACTCGCCACCCCCTGAACCAAAGCTAATTTCACTTCATTATAGGAACTTTCTGGCGATATTTCAATGTTTCAATTATGTTACAATGAAAAATAGAGCAAAAATGAAAGCTGTTTCTGTAAAAAAGGAGGCCGTTTATTTATGATTACTAAGCATTTATCAGATATTGACATTGCCCAAAAGGCACAGCTGAGACCAATTCAAGACATCGCAGCAAAGTTACAAATACATGACGAAGAATTAGAATGCTATGGTTTCACAAAAGCGAAAATATCTTTGACCATTTTTGATCGTTTAAAGGAACAAAAAGAAGGAAACGTCATTCTTGTGACTTCAATTAACCCAACGCCAGCAGGTGAGGGGAAGTCCACCGTAACAGTTGGTCTCGGTCAAGCTTTCGAAAAAATCGGGAAAAAAGCGATCATTGCCATGCGAGAGCCTTCACTAGGTCCAACAATGGGTATTAAAGGCGGTGCAGCGGGGGGAGGCTATTCTCAGGTACTGCCAATGGAAGAAATCAATCTCCATTTCACCGGAGACTTTCATGCCATTACATCTGCTCATAATGCGTTATCTGCATTTATTGATAACCATATCCATCATGGAAATGAACTTGGCATCGACTCGCGCCGGATTGTGTGGAAACGAGTGCTAGATTTAAATGACCGTGCTTTAAGACAGGTTGTTGTAGGACTTGGCGGTCAATTAAATGGGTATCCTAGAGAAGATGGATTTGATATCACGGTTGCTTCCGAAATGATGGCGATCCTCTGTTTAGCAGAAGACTTAAACGATTTAAAAAAACGTCTTTCTTCTATTGTTGTTGCTTATAATCAACAAGGTGAGCCGGTCACAGTTGGAGGGCTTGGATATGAAGGCGTACTCACCTTACTTTTAAAAGATGCGCTCAAACCAAACCTTGTACAAACGATTGAAGGAACTCCAGCCCTTGTTCATGGCGGTCCTTTTGCCAATATTGCACATGGATGCAACAGTTTAATTGCAACAAAAATGGCGGCAAAACTAGCAGATTATGTAGTGACAGAAGCTGGCTTTGGTGCAGACCTAGGTGCGGAAAAATTCCTGCACATTAAAACAAGAGCCGGTGATTTCAAACCAGGTGCAGTTGTGATTGTTGCGACTGTCAGAGCATTGAAGATGCATGGCGGAATGCAGAAAACAGAGCTCAAAGAAGAGAATGCACGTGCCGTATTAGAAGGTATACATAATTTAGAAAAGCATATTGAAACAGTGCAAGCCTTCGGTCTTCCATACATCGTCGCAGTGAACCGCTTTATCACCGATACAAAAGAAGAGATTCAAGCAGTAGAAGATTGGTGCAAAACGCATGGGCATCCAGTCAAAGCCGTGAATGTATGGGAAGAAGGAGGCGCTGGCGGGACAGCACTTGCCGAGGAACTCACGACACTTATTGAAAAGAATAAGAACCGCTTTTCCTATTTGTATGAGGAGAAAGATTCCATCGAAGAAAAGTTATCTAAAGTAGCCCAAGTGGTTTACGGGGCAGATGGCGTCACGCTCACATCAAAAGCAAGAAAGCAGCTGGCAGCGATCGAGAAGAACGGCTGGGCTCATTTGCCGGTTTGTATGGCAAAAACGCAATATTCTCTTTCAGACGACCCAGCTTTAATCGGCAGACCTAAAGGTTTTACCATTACGATTCGTGAGTTAAAACCATCTGTAGGAGCAGGATTTATTGTTGCTTTAACCGGAAGCATTCTTACCATGCCGGGTTTGCCTAAAAAACCTGCGGCGCTTGAGATGGATTTATTGGAAGATGGCAGTGTGACAGGACTCTTTTAGTAGGAAGCATAAAAAGCGATTTTCTAAAAGAAGCATGTTACGATAGAAAAAAAGTGAATCCTAGGAGGCTATGAGATGTCAATTTATGATATTCAGGTCAAGACCATTAACGGTCAGGAAAAATCAATGGCAGATTACAAAGGGAAAGTGCTCATTATCGTGAACACAGCGAGCAAATGCGGACTTACCCCTCAATTTAAACAATTGCAAGAGTTATATGATCAATATCATGAAAAGGGCCTTGAAATTTTAGGATTTCCGTGTAACCAATTTATGAACCAAGAGCCGGAAGGGGAAGAAGCGATTCAAGAATTCTGTTCGTTGAATTATGGTGTGACCTTCCCAATGTTTGAAAAAGTAGATGTCAATGGTGACAATGCGCACCCGCTTTTCAAACACTTAACAAGTCATGCGAAAGGTGTGCTTGGTACGAAGACAGTGAAATGGAATTTCACAAAATTTATCGTCGATCAAAACGGAGAAGTCACTGAACGATTTTCTCCTAAGACACCACCAAAAGAATTAGAAAGCTCAATCATCGCCTTATTGGACAAATAAGATGCAGACGATCATGCAGCAAAAACAATTGAAGGCAGCTGCCTCCTTTGTTTCAAATAAGCTGAAGAATGAGCCAACTGGACACGATGCAGCTCATATCGATCGTGTCCGCCTGCTAGCAGTCCATATCGCAAAGCAGGAAGGCGGCTCTCTATTTATCATCGAGATGGCGGCTATTGTGCATGATTTAATTGATGAAAAACTGTCAATTGAATGGGAGTTTTCACCACAGCAACTGGAACAACAGCTTCTATTGTGGGAAGTGGATACGCGAGATATTCGTTATATCATGGACATCATTACAACGATGTCTTTTCGTCACCGTCATATGCAGCATAAGCCAATGACATTAGAAGGGACCATTGTTCAAGATGCGGATAGGCTGGATGCGATAGGAGCAAGCGGCATTGCAAGAGTGTTTACGTACGCAGGTGCAACAGGTGAGCCCCATTATACACACAATTCACAGCAGGGATCAGTGCTTGAGCATATGGAAGAAAAACTGCTCAAATTAAAAGACTTGATGAACACCCGTGCAGGAAAGCAGCTTGCTGAAGAGCGTCATGAATTCATGTGTTTATTTATCAAGACGTGGAAAGAAGAATGCGGCCTTACAGATGAGTAGGGTCTTTATGTGTGTAAGGAGGATGTATAGATGAAAATAACAGCAATAGAACCGACGCCAAGTCCGAATACAATGAAGGTCATTTTGACAGAAGCGCTTGCCGGCGGTAAAAGCAACAACTACAAAAAGGATCAAAAAGACGAAGCGCCAGAGATGATCAAGCGCATTTTAAATATTGAAGGTGTTAAAGGGGTTTATCATGTAGCGGATTTCTTAGCGGTCGAGCGCAATGCGAAATTTGACTGGCAGGGCATTTTACAACAGGTCAGAGAGGCCTTTGGACAAGAAACAGAAGGTCTTCAGGAAGGGTCGCAGTCAGGCGATGACACATTTGGCGAAGTCAAAGTGTTCGTCCAAATGTTTAATGGGATTCCGATGCAGGTCAAGCTGACGGACGGTGAGAGAGAAGAGCGGTTTGGAATGCCTGAACGCTTCCAGGCAGCCATCTTAAAGCTCAGAAGCAGTTCAGACAATGTTGTGTTTGAACGTGTGTGGAAAGAACACGGCGTTCGTTTTGGGGAATTTGCTGATATCGGTCAAGAAGTCACAGAAGAGCTTCAAGCAGCTTATGATGACGAGCGTTTACTCCGTTTAACAGAGGCAGTCAAGGAAGGACAAGAGGCTGTAGATAAACAGGTGAATCGCCAGGCATATGATGTCACAGAAGAGATGCTGCGCGAGGAAGATTGGAAAAAGCGTTTTGCCCATTTAGAGCAAATGCAGCCCAAGCAAAAGGATATACCTGTTTTAATGAAAGCAATGGAGGACCCAAAAACGTCTATTCGCAGACAAGCCGTTGTGAATGCTGGAATGATTGAAGATCCTGCTATCCTGCCTATTTTATATAAGGGGCTTGAAGACAAAACAGTCACGGTCCGCAGAACAGCTGGAGACTGTATTTCGGATCTTGGTGACCCTAGTGCTATAGAAGCGATGATCGCAGCATTAAAGGATCCAAGTAAGCTTGTCCGCTGGCGTGCGGCCATGTTCCTTTATGAAGAAGGTGACGAAACGGCACTTGAAGCATTGAAAGAAGCAGAGCAAGACCCTGAATTTGAAGTCAGTCTACAAGTGAAAATGGCGATTGAGCGAATTGAGCTTGGAGAAGAAGCGAAAGGCTCAGTGTGGAAGCAAATGACAGAAAGTAGAAAAAATGCATCAGAATCATGAGGATGATGAGCAAGCTGCCAATGAAAGGCAGCTTGTTTTCTGAATAACGTTTTTTATAGACAGAAAAATTTTTTTAGAAAAATTATTTTGAATATTGTTGAAATATACAAAAAAACTCTATATAGTAGTACCAATATAGAATATTGGAGGTCAGATTTTATGACACGATCCTTGCTGAGCGCTTGCTTCAGCAGCCATATTGGTCATCAGTCATTCATAGGTGGCTAAATAAACAGAAAATTTGTAAAATAAAATCAACTCAAAATCATGCAGTCAACTTAGACTTGTAGTATAGGAGGCTTTTTAAACAGATGGCAGAACTACGCAGTAATATGATTAAGCAGGGAATTGACAGAGCACCTCACCGAAGCTTACTAAGAGCAGCGGGGGTAAAGGATGAGGATTTCGGTAAACCGTTTATTGCCGTATGTAATTCCTATATTGATATTGTCCCAGGACATGTCCACCTTCAGGAATTCGGTAAAATTGTGAAAGAAGCCATTCGTGAAGCTGGCGGGGTGCCATTTGAATTCAATACGATTGGTGTCGATGACGGAATTGCCATGGGGCATATTGGGATGAGATATTCATTACCAAGCCGTGAAATCATTGCTGACTCAGTAGAGACTGTTGTGTCTGCACACTGGTTCGATGGAATGGTTTGTATTCCTAACTGCGATAAAATCACACCAGGCATGATGATGGCAGCAATGCGTGTGAACATCCCAACTGTATTTGTCAGCGGCGGTCCGATGGAAGCAGGTAGAACAAGTGATGGCAGAAAAATTTCTCTTTCATCCGTATTTGAAGGCGTTGGTGCATACCAGTCAGGAAAAATTAATGAAGAGGAATTAAATGAGTTAGAGCAGTTTGGCTGTCCAACATGTGGATCTTGTTCAGGTATGTTTACGGCAAACTCAATGAACTGTTTAGCAGAGGCGCTTGGCATCGCTCTTCCTGGAAATGGAACAATTTTGGCGACATCACCAGAGCGAAGAGAATTTGCGAAGAAATCAGCAAAACAACTGATGGAGCTCATTAAAAAAGATATTAAACCACGTGATATTGTCACTGAAAAAGCGATTGATAACGCATTTGCACTAGATATGGCACTAGGTGGTTCAACCAATACGGTTCTTCACACATTGGCGATCGCAAATGAAGCGGGCGTTGAATATTCACTCGAGCGTATCAATGAAGTAGCAGAGCGTGTGCCGCATTTATCAAAACTTGCACCAGCTTCGGATGTTTATATTGAGGATTTACATGAAGCAGGCGGTGTGACAGCTGCGCTAAATGAATTGTCCAAAAAAGAAGGAGCTATTCATTTAGATACAATGACCGTCACAGCGAAAACGCTCGGTGAGAATATTGCGGGGCATGAGGTAAAAGACTATAACGTCATTTATCCAATTGACAAGCCATTTACTGAAAAAGGCGGCTTAGCCGTTTTATTTGGAAACCTTGCGCCAGATGGGGCTATTATTAAAACAGGCGGAGTTCAAGATGGTATCACACGTCATGAAGGACCTGCGATCGTATTTGAATCCCAAGAAGAAGCTCTTGAGGGAATCATTAATAGAAAAGTAGAAGCAGGACATGTGGTCATTATTCGATATGAAGGACCTAAAGGCGGACCTGGCATGCCTGAAATGCTTGCACCCACTTCACAAATTGTCGGAATGGGACTTGGTCCAAAGGTTGCTTTAATTACAGACGGACGTTTTTCTGGCGCTTCTCGCGGATTGTCCATTGGACACGTCTCTCCAGAGGCAGCTGAGGGTGGCCCGCTTGCTTTTGTTGAAAATGGTGATCATGTCGTTGTAGATATTGAAAAGCGCATTTTAAGCGTAGATGTTCCAGAAGAAGAATGGGAAAGAAGAAAAGCGAATTGGAAAGGCTTTGAGCCAAAAGTGAAAACTGGTTATCTAGCCAGATACTCAAAACTTGTGACATCAGCCAATACAGGCGGAATCATGAAAATTTAATCTGAAAGCGAACATTTGAAAATTGGCTCTCTCTATAGTATCCTTTATTCACAACATAAGGATTTTAGAGGGGGCTTTTTTATGTCAATGGCATATGAAGAATATATGCGTCAGCTCGTTGTACCAATGCGCCAAGAGCTTACAAGTGCGGGATTTCAAGAACTAACAACTGAAGAAGAGGTAGAACAAACGATGCAAGAAGCAGAAGGAACGACATTTGTTGTGGTCAATTCTGTATGCGGATGTGCGGCCGGCTTAGCACGCCCTGCTGCCACTCAAGCTGTGATGAAGGCGGAAAAAGCACCAGATCGAATTGTGACGGTTTTTGCTGGTCAGGACAGGGAAGCAACGGCAAAAATGAGAGAATACTTCACAGGTGAGGAACCATCTTCTCCTTCTATGGCACTTTTAAAAGGAAATGAACTTGTTCATTTTATCCCACGTGAGGAAATTGAAGGCCATGAAATGGAAGACATTATGAAAAATGTATTATCTGCATTCGAAAAACATTGCTAATACAAGTGTTGAAATGTCCTGTGATCAGATCAGGGCATTTTTTCTTGATCATGATGGAGGAACGGCATGCTCATTACAACAAGCTTTAGAGCAAATGTACAAACGATTGAAACAGCAAAGGCACTAGCAGAGGATTTGCATGGTGAGTATGTAGAGCGGCGCAAACAATCCGTCAAACAGCTTGCTATCAAACGGGGGGACGTACTCGTTGTCGGGAAAGAAAGATTTGAATGGTATCAACCAAATGGTGAAAAGTTTTTCTTCCATCCAAGCTCAGCGATGTTTAGGGTGAAGCGGCTCCTCCGCGGCGAAAAGGATCCATTGATAGAAGCAGCACAGCTTAAGCCAGGAGATTCCGTTTTGGACTGTACGCTTGGCTTAGGGTCAGATGCCATTACCGCAAGCTGCGCGGCAGGTCCAAATGGAAAGGTAGTTGGTATTGAAAAGAACCCCATGACGGCATTACTAGTGCGAGAAGGGCTAAACACATGGGAGACAGGTGTAGGCGAGGCAGATGAAGCGATGAAACGGATATCTGTCATAAGCGGAGACAGTATCGAGCAGCTAAAAAAGCTCCCAAATCGTTCATTTGATATCGTCTATTTTGATCCAATGTTTGAGGAAACGATTTAAGAATCTACAAGTATAGCGCCGCTTCGTCATGCGGCAGAGCACTACTTTGACCACGAAATGGCCATGCAAGAAGCGATAAGAGTAGCGAGAAAAAGAGTGGTTTTAAAAGATCATTGGAAAAGCACTCGGTTTACAGCGGACTCCTATCAATTTCAGGTCATCAAACGAAAAACAGCCCAATTCCATTATGGGTATATCCAAATAAAAGAAGACAAAGGGCTAAAATAAAGATCATTTTAGCCCTTTGTCAACAATCTGAAAAGCCCTCATTAAGGGCTTTTAATCTGTGATCTCCATATAGACAAAATAAAATAATGTCAGCAAGGAAGCCGTGACGAAAAATCCTTCAAGCATACCCATTCCTCCCAAATTTTAGTCGCTGTTACTGTCATTGTAAACGTTTTATTATGAAAAAGAAAGTCTCAAATAATGACCAAATTGAATGACTGAAAATTCATTATATGCTAGAATAGCAGTATGATAACTTATGGAAGGAATTAGATATCATGAAGATGTGGATGAGAAAAACGCTTGTTGCACTCTTTACGATTGCAACTTTTGGTTTAATCTCTCCTCCATCGGCTTTGATGACAGACAAGCCATCTGAACTTTCTTCATCTGATAAGTCCCCTTATACAGCTGTTTATGATACATCAGATGAAACGCGCAGCTGGGAACTATCGCAAGAGGACAACAAAGAGCGGATAGATCCCTTTGAGCAATATAAGCAAGAGGTTCTATCAAGTGCAGAAAACCAATCCTTTCTCAAATTTGGTCATAAAATCACACCTGTCATTGAGGACGAGTACAGAGAAGAGATTCAACCGAAGATTGAACAAGTGTTAACCGACTTTTTAACAAATTTCAAAGATGACGAAAAATTTCAAGATGTTGTTTTAACTGATCAACCTTCCAGCGGAAATGGCGAAAAAATCTTTCACATTTACAACCGGAAGACCGGAGAAGATTTGCTCCGTTTTCATGTGAGAAGAGATCAGCCGCCTCATAGCGGATATTGGTTTAACTTTCATTACCATACAGCAGAAGATGGATTCCAGACGCACCATGAACTCGGTAATATTTACTGGGACAAAAACACCCCGCCGAGCTGGATGAGCCACTAGAAGGAGATGTCATGCCAATTGAAAAAATATACAATGAACGAAATGGTGCACATTACAAAACAAATGTTAAACGATCGCGGAGTGAAAATTGAAGATATCGCACACATTGTGCTTAAGCTTCAAGAAAAATATCATCCGAATCTCCCGCTTAGTGTCTGCATTGAAAATGTTGAAAAAGTGCTGAAGAAAAGGGAAATTGTCCATGCTGTTTTAACAGGGCTTGCCCTTGATCAGCTGGCAGAAAAAAAGCTTTTGCCAGAACCTTTACAGCACTTAGTTGAAACAGATGAGCCGCTATATGGAATTGACGAAATTATTCCGCTTTCCATTGTCAATGTATATGGATCAATCGGTTTGACCAACTTCGGTTATTTAGATAAAGAGAAATTTGGTATTATTCGAGAATTAGATGAAGGTCGTCCAGGAGAAGTACACACCTTCCTTGATGATCTTGTCGCTGCACTTGCCGCAGCAGCAGCAAGCCGCATTGCTCACTCTCACCAAGATATTAAGGACGAAGAGCAGGATCGAGTGAATCAAGTATAATAAGAAAAACATGTCTGCTCATCACGTAGACGTGTTTTTTTGGTTTCAACAAAAGCAGAAATAAGGTAAACTACAACAAGAACATAAATAAAGGATGAAAAAAATGAAACAATACAAAGAGTTATGCCGTCATGTATTACAGCACGGGGATGAAAAAGGTGACAGAACGGGAACAGGCACAATCAGCACGTTCGGTTACCAAATGAGATTTGATTTACAGGAAGGGTTTCCTTTATTAACAACCAAGAAATTACACCTGAAATCAATCATTCATGAGTTACTGTGGTTTTTAAAAGGTGATACAAATGTCAAATATCTTCAAGAAAATGGTGTCCGTATTTGGAACGAATGGGCAGATGAGAATGGAGAACTAGGCCGTGTGTATGGTGCGCAGTGGAGATCATGGGATAGCGGAGATGGAGAGACCGTGGATCAGATCAGCAGGCTGATCCATGATATTGAGCACAATCCGAATTCAAGAAGACTCATCGTCAGTGCTTGGAATCCAGGAGAAATTGATCAAATGGCCCTGCCTCCTTGTCATTGTTTGTTTCAATTTTACGTATCAAACGGTAAATTATCCTGCCAGCTTTATCAAAGATCGGCAGATATCTTTTTAGGCGTGCCTTTTAATATTGCTTCATATGCACTTCTAACGATGATGATTGCCAAAGTGACAAATCTTGAGCCAGGAGAGTTTATTCATACACTTGGGGATGCTCATATTTATCAAAATCATCTTCCGCAGGTGAAAATGCAGCTGGAGCGCGAGGAGCGCACACTTCCGCAGCTTCGCATCACAAGAGATGTAAAGAGCATTTTTGATTTTACGTTTGATGATTTTGTACTCGAGAACTATGATCCACATCCGCATATTAAAGGAGAAGTCAGTGTATGATTTCTATGATTGTGGCGACAGGTAAAGACAGAGTCATTGGTCAAGATAATCAAATGCCGTGGCATTTACCCGCGGATTTAGGTTATTTTAAAAAAGTCACAGGCGGCCATACCATTGTCATGGGCAGGAAAACATTTGAATCGATTGGACGAGCGTTGCCTAACCGCCGTAATATCGTCTTAACCACAAGTCCTTCTTTTCAAAGAGAGGGATGTGAGGTTGTCCATTCAATTGCTGACATTTTAACAATCGGGAAGAATGAGAAAGAATTATTTATCATTGGCGGATCTAAGCTGTATGAGGAAATGATGCCATATGCGGATCGTCTTTACATCACGCACATTCATCATGCTTTTGAAGGTGACCGCTATTTTCCTCATTACAATGAAGACGAATGGACGATTGTATCACGCGAAAAAGGCCATCGTGACGAAAAGAACCCCTACAATTATGAATTTGTCGTATATGACAGAAAAGAAGGATAAATGAGTAGGAGGAGTACGGTTGTTTCGTTATTGGTTTTTAACGATTTATGTTGTTGTATCCTTTTTAAAAAGTATGAGGCATTTGTATGATCATGAATTAACTGATCCGCGCATTTCCTATACGAAACGAATGCAGCTCATTCATGAGCATGCGAAAAGGTTTGCAAGAGGATGTATTGATCAGTCAGGATCAGTGATGACCATCCATCAGAAAAAGAAGCTGCCGGATGGACCGGTCATTTATGTCACCCATGAGCTTAATCCGGTGACAACGACATTATTAATTGGGCACCTTGAGAAGCCATTTGCTTTCATGGCGAATTCGAATCTGTTTCGCTACCCCATCTTAAAACAATGGCTGAAAAAGATGGCGGTTATTCGTCACAATCAGTCTGATGAGGGATTGTTAGAAGAAGCAAAAGAAAGAGTCATGTCTGGGCAGAGTGTATTGCTTTCAGAAAAATATCGTGCCATTGCAGAGGTGCTTGCCGAAGAATGTGATTGTCCGCTTGTTCCGATTGAAACAAGCGGAACGGATCGGCTTTTAACAGGAAAGATCGTGAAAAGGCTGCGTCCTGTCAATGTCGATATTCATATTAAAGCACCTGTCATGATCAGTGATTACGTTCAAAAGCGCGCATAGAAAAACCAGCATCCGAAAGTGGATGCTGGTTTTTCTATGCCGCTGGGATGCTGACACAATAGAATAGGATGCAGAAAAACATCGACGCACTTCCGCCGAGAACAAAGCTGTGCCAAATCGCATGATGATAAGGGATTTTACGCCAAATATAAAAGATGGTTCCGACCGAATATAATAGACCGCCTAACAGTAATAAGCCGAATCCTGCTCCCGTTAATTGAATGTAGAGTGGTTTGATGGCGATGATAATCATCCAGCCCATTAATAAATAAACGAGAGTGGATACAACGATAAACCGTTTGACGAAAAAGATTTTAAAGACAATACCACCTGCAGCAAGAGCCCATACAATCGCAAGTAGAGTATAGCCGAGTGCGCCTTTTAATGGTCCAAGTAAAAAGGGTGTATATGTACCAGCAATCAATACATAAATAGCAGAGTGGTCGAGAATCTCAAACACATCTTTTGTTTTTTTGTGCCGAATGCTATGAAGCAGGGTCGAGCTTAAATAAAGCAGCAGCATGGATGCACCAAATATCGAAAAGCTAATAATGTCTGTGACTGTGCCGTATTGAACAGCGAATAAAACGAGAAAAACAATGGCTGGAATGGATAAAATAACCCCAATGCCATGTGTAACGGCGTTTGCAATTTCTTCTTTTACAGTAAACAATAGATTTCCTCCTTTATTGAATCGGTATATAACCATCAAGCGACTTCAGGAATGAAAGACCTTCAAGTGTAATCTTCGTTCCAGCCCTGCCTTTTCCTTTCGTCACGTATGCTTTTTTCTCAAGATCATCTAATCGGCTCCTCACCTGCTGAGGGGTCAGCGGAATGTCACCTTGTTTGCTTAATTCAGACAAGAGTCGTCTGCTTGCTGCTTCTCCTTTTTCATTCAGTGCTTTAATGGCTTCAAGTAAGAAAACAAATTCTTGTTTCTCCATAAGTGTAAGCTGGTGCTCTTCTTTTTTTCCTTTTCCAGCCGCTGCGTGTTGAGGTAATAACACAAAAGGCGGTAAGTGGTGTAAGAAAACCGTTTGCCCCTCGAGAATCGCTGCAGCGTAATGAACCATATTTTTGAGCTCTTGTACATTGCCTTCAAATGGATACTGCTGCAAGGTTTCCCAAACACTTGTATCAATGTCAGGCTGTATGCCCAGCTCTTTGAAAAAGGCAGTAGTTAAAGCAGGAATATCTGTTTTTCGATCTGCTAAAGACGGAATGGACAGATGGAGTACGTTGAGACGATAAAATAGCTCAGGTAAAAAAGTAGATGAAACCCTCAATGCCTCTAATGATAAAGACGAAGAAGCGATGATTTTTGTTGCAGGTGAAGTTTCTAGAAAACGAATGAGCTGATGCTGCATAGGAATACTTAATGCGCCAATTTCGTCTAAATAAAGAGCTTGATTCTTCTTTTGAGTGAATGCTTTCTGTAAGGTCTCTTCATCCAATGTCGGGCAATAAATATGTGTCAGCGAAGCGTGAGGAACAGAAGCATTTGCCATTTCTTGGGCAAATAATGTTTTGCCTGTTCCGATTTCTCCCGTTATTAAGACAGGCTGCTTGTTTTGCGTGAATTGTTTTGCCAAATGAATGGCGTGCTTCATATCTTGATGCTCTCCATATATAGAAGTAAACGGACGTGTGGTCATCGGGTGATTCCTTTCTTTATGGTTCTAATTGGTTTAATTGTAACACCCAATAAAACCAAATGTACAGAGAAACGAAAAAGTTTATGAAATTTATGCTTGATCCATGATCTATTGGTTTATTTTTTGAATATTCATGTTATAATGACAAATTAAATAAGGTTAAAGAGAAAGGATCTTGTACATGAAACCGTTGCTCAAAGAAAACACGCTAATTCAAGTGAAAGACATCTTAAAAGCCCATCAAAATTTGAAGGATGTAGTGACTCATACACCGCTTCAAAAAAATGAGCGACTTTCTGAACGATATGAATGTAATGTCTACTTAAAAAGAGAGGATCTTCAAGTAGTTCGTTCCTTTAAATTAAGAGGCGCTTTTAATAAAATGAGCCAGCTGCCAAAAAATAAACTAGAAAACGGCATTGTCTGTGCAAGTGCTGGAAATCACGCGCAAGGTGTTGCCTATTCTTGTAAATATTTAGGTATCCACGGGAAAATCTTTATGCCGGCTACGACGCCAAGGCAAAAAGTATCTCAAGTGGAGCTTTTCGGAAAAGAATATGTTGAAATTATCTTAACCGGAGATACGTTTGATGATTCCTATCATGAAGCAGTAAAATGCGGAGATAAGGAAAAGCGCGAATTTATCCATCCGTTTGATGATTTGGATGTGATGGCAGGACAAGGAACAACTGCTGTAGAAATATTAAATGATATCGAAGTGGAGCCTCACTTTTTATTTGCAAGCGTCGGAGGTGGCGGACTGCTATCTGGCGTTGGCACATATATCAAAAACATTGCACCAGAAACCGAAATCATTGCTGTCGAGCCGCTTGGCGCAGCTTCACTGCATGCTTCCCATGAGAAGGGAGAGGTTGTGACACTTGATTCGATTGATAAGTTTGTAGACGGGGCAGCGGTTCAGCGGATTGGTGAAAAGACGTTTACGTCCCTTCAATCCGTTGTCGATAAAATTAGTCTTGTACCAGAAGGAAAAGTGTGTACAACCATTTTAGAGCTGTATAATCAATGTGCGATTGTAGCAGAGCCAGCAGGTGCCTTGCCGATCGCGGCATTAGAAGCGCATCGCGAGGAGATTAAAGGCAAAAATGTTGTCTGTATTGTCAGCGGGGGAAATAATGACATTGGCAGAATGCAAGAAATCAAAGAACGCTCAATGATTTATGAAGGGCTTCAACATTACTTTATCGTCAATTTTCCGCAAAGAGCAGGAGCTCTCAGGGAGTTTTTAGATGAAGTGTTAGGGCCAAATGATGATATCTCACGCTTTGAATATACGAAAAAGAATAATCGAAGCAAAGGTCCCGCACTTGTTGGCATCGAATTGAAAGAAAGAAATGACTATGCGGCGCTGATTAAGCGGATGAATAAAAAAGGCTTCCACTATGTTGAAGTGAATAAAGATCAAGATTTATTCCACCTATTTATTTAGGCTTAACAGATCATTGGAAAAGAGGATTGATCGTTTGTGCTGCTCAAAACAATATGTTTTAGACGGATGGATGGAGCTCAGATCAAGGTAACTGAAATCCCTGTTCTAAAGGGGGATGAGACGTATTGTTTCATGCTCACCTTTAGACTTGAAGCTTTCTTGAAAAAAGTCTATGTATCTAAAGGAAAGAGAGATGTGTACTCTTTCAGGGAGTACGTGAAACGTAACGTCAAGTGGAGCACATATGAACAGATCTATCAGCAGCCTACACTGAAACACAATGCATAAATAGGAATCTTTGTCAAAAGGAGTGAGCGCCGTTTAGAAAAGGCGGCTGCTCAGTTGGCAAGGATTTTTTTCATGAAAAGAAGAAAATGTGACAATTTTAAAAACGTGAGGACAGTTGTTTTCAAGAATACAGGAAATAAGGTAATATCATAAGTAAAGACTAAGACAGCAAGGATGAGACGATAGTGAAACAAATTAAAATTGTAACTGATTCAACTGTAGATCTTCCGCAAGAGAAAATCAATGATCTTTCAATTCACGTGATTCCGCTCAATATCTCCATTTCTGGAGTTGATTATATTGACCGAGTGAATTTGCAGCCTGATGAATTTATTCATAAAATGGAGGCCGCTGAGGAATTGCCGAAAACGTCTCAACCTGCAATCGGTCAATTCGTCGAATTATATGAAAAGCTGACGGCAGATGGAAGCGAAGTCATTAGTATTCATTTAACCGGTGGAATGAGTGGTACAGTTCAAACTGCTGAAAGCGCTTCGAAAATGGTGGATGGAAACATCACGGTGATTGATTCAAACTTTATCTCCTATGGATTAGGGTTTCAAGTCATCAAAGCAGCAGAACTTGCAAAAAAGGGTGCAAGCCGTGAAGACATCATCAAAGAAGTGGGGAAAATCCGCCATAAAACAAAGCTATATGTCACAATTGATACATTAGAAAATCTCGTGAAGGGTGGAAGGATTGGAAGAGGAAAGGCGCTTATCGGCTCACTTCTTCACATCAAACCAATTGCCAGCTTAACAGACGGAGTATACACGCCGGAAGCGAATGTGAGAAGCTACTCTGCTCTTGTCCGCTATCTGACAAAACAGTATGTACAGGCGGTGAAAGGAAAAACCGTTCAGGCAATTGGGATTGCGCACGCAGATGCATTAGAGCTTGCAGAAAAGCTCAAATCAGCGCTGCTCGATCACACACCTGATGCACTTGTTGATATCGCCTACACAACTCCGATTATTTCCTGTCATACTGGAAAGGGAGCAATAGGCTTTACTTTTTATACCGATTGATTGAAAAAGGGGATGGGCATATCATGTATAGAAAAAGGGGAGCCTTGCTTGGTGCGCTTATGATGATAAGCGTGCTTCTTTTAGTATCGTGTTCAAATGGACAAATCAAGGATGCGTTAAATTATCAAATACAGCCGTTTGAGTATCAAAACCAAGAGGGTCAAAAGGTGTCACTGGATGATTTGAAGGGGAAAGTATGGATTGCAGATTTTATTTTCACAAGCTGTGAAACGATCTGTCCGCCTATGACTGCTCATATGACAGAGCTGCAAAAACGGTTAAAAGAAGAAAAATTGGATGCGCATATCATTTCCTTTAGTGTTGACCCAGAGGTGGACTCACCGAAAAAGCTAAAGGAATTTGCTAAAGCATATCCATTGTCCTTTAAAAATTGGGATTTCCTCACTGGTTACTCACAGTCAGCGATTGAAAAATTCGCCATGAAGAGCTTTAAAACCATTGTGAAAAAACCTGAAGATGAAGACCAAGTCATTCATCAATCACTGTTTTTCCTAGTCGATCAAGAAGGGAAAGTGATGAAAAATTATGATGGCGTACAAAATACACCATATGATGAAATCATCAAGGACATCAAAACGCTTAACCGAAGCTAGCATAAGGATGTTCAAATGAGCGAAAACATGGTAAACTTTTTTAATCAGAAAAAGGAGGGACATCATCGTTTGAAAGCTCGTTTGATTTTGATTGTGATGTCTCTAGCTTTTGTTCTTTCTGCATGTTCTGCAAAAGAGGCTGGCATAAAGGATAAACTAGAAGACACACAAAACGTAAAAGAACATATTACCATCGCAGCGGTTGGAGATTCCTTAACAGAAGGAATCGGAGATCAAAATAAAAAGGGGTATGCAGGCATCACCCGCGACAAGATAGAAGCGGTGGACGGCGTGCAATCTGTTACATTAAAAAACTATGCTGTTAAAGGCAGTAGAACGGTAGATTTATTAAAGAGATTAAAAGAGAAAAAGGTGCAAGATGGGCTGAAAGACGCTGATTATATTTTCTTTACGATCGGAGGAAATGACTTAATGCATGTCGTCCGTCAAAATGTACTCAATTTGACTTTTGCTCCTTTTCAAAAAGAGCAAGGTCCTTTTGAGGAGCGCTTTAAAACCATTCTTGCTCAACTGAGAGAACATAATGACCACGCGAAGATCATGTATGTAAGTATGTATAATCCCTTTAAGTTCAGTCTGACTGAGCTGAGAGATATCGATGAAGTTGTCAAAGACTGGAACGCGGTCGCTAAAAAAGAACTGAAAAAAGACGGCAATGCTGACATGATCAATGTGGCAGATTTATTTGAAGAAGATTCTGATGAAAAATTACTGGCAGATGATGATTTCCACCCAAACCAAAAGGGGTACTCTCTTATGGCAAATCGTTTATTCTCAGAAGTGAAAAAAGAAGGACTGCCGAAGGAATAGGGTGAACATATGAAAAAATGGAAAAGCTTATTTTTTATTTTACTTGCCATCAATCTATTGATTGTTGTTGCGTGCGGCATTTTGATGCTGCTGCCAGGCGGTCAATCCGCTTCAGAAAAAGAAGCGAAAAGCGAGTATTCTTTTAACATTTCTAGCTCAAAAGAATCGCTGACCAGCTTTGTAAATGATTATTTGAAAAATCAAGGATCAAGCGATATGCCTGACTTTCATGTTGCGATTGATCAAGATGTGAAAGTAACAGGCGCGATTAAAGCCTTCTCTTCAACCATTGATGCAAACGTGTCATTTACGCCAACTGTTGAAGATAATGGTGATGTCCTGCTGAAAGTGGATGACTTTTCAATTGGACAATTGAGCATTCCGATCAGTTTTGTTTTAAGCTACATGGGTCAGTTTTATGAACTGCCAGAATTCGTTCATGTGAAACCAGACCAAAAAACGGTTGAAGTGCGCCTTTCAGAAATGCCACTGACGAATGATATGTATGTCAAAGCGAACAAAATTGATCTTGAGAACGATGAAATCGAATTCTCATATTACCATCCAAAACAATAGAACGTGCAAGTCAGGAGTGAAATCATGAAGCGAATCTATCAATATTTTAGTTTACTGTCGCTTTTATTTGCTGCGTACTTTGGCATTACGGCTGCCACTGATTTAAAAGCAGAAAATATCGATCAGTTTTACTTAAATATTGCCTATTGTGCATTATTTTTAGGCATCATGATTCTTGCTTTTGATTTTCAAAAGCAAGAAAAAGCTGAAGATGTCTCGTAAGGAGCCTATTCCATTTGGGAAGGCTCTCAGATTGTTGACAAAGGGCTAAAATGACCTTATTTTAGCCCTTTGTCTTCTTTTCAGCGTGGTATGAAAATCTTTGAAGTCTAGGAAGGCCGAGTACTGGAGCGGAGCGAATTTGAGATTTGTGAGCACCAGCACACAGGACTGACACAGAATGCGAGGGTTTGTCTACACGCTCGGAGCCTTTTCCATCTGGAAAGGCTCTTTTTATATTTGGCGAGACAAGGCCACCTTCGCCATGAGCTCTGGCTCTCCGTTTGCAAAACCATGAAGCAAAATGAGGTATGCGTGCTTTGTTTGCAGGTGAACTTTTGGGATATCAAGCAGTACACTTTGAGTACCGGAAGCTTTCAGTTCAAAATGATACTTATTCGGAGAGAAATGATGAGTTTGGGTGCCGCTCACATAACCAAGCTCCTTTGATAACATTCCTTGATCACGTTCATATATATCAATGGAAGGGAGGTCTGGAGACAGCTGGACAAATGTAAGTGCTGATAGGTCATCTTGCTTGATAAGAGAATCTTGGCGCTCTGTTAGCAATGCAAAGCCTGTTCGAGCCCCTGTGATACACAGTGTGTAAGTCTCGTCTCCCTGGAGCATCTTGCGAGAATAAAGAACCCTTTCTTTTGTAGCCAGCTTGAATACTTCTATCTCATAAACACCCTCATCCCACTCCATATAAGCTGTCAGCTGGCCATACGGCATCGTTCTCACGATCTGCTGCCGATCCACAAATACAGCGAGCTCACTTAGATCTGGTGCAGCGTGAAATAGTCGAATAACGGCTTTTTGAGAAGTATGTCTCTGATGGTATTGGTAGACGGTAGCTGATGGACGATATGGAAAGTCATTCATATCACAGAGCTGCTGCATATTATCATTCCTTCTTTCTCATACGATGGTGTTTTTTGTAGCGTATGCACGAAAGGGACGATCTGTATAGGCAAAAGAAACATAGAAAAAAGCCTGACGTTTTCCGTCAGACCTGCATGTTAAGAAGGAGAAGAATATTGATGATATTCAGCTAGCTTAATGAATGTTTTTTCATCCTCAATTAAACCGCAAACGCCGCACTGGACTTTGAGTTGAGGTCCTTGATAGCTCATGTGAAAAGGAGAAAGCTGATCTCCTTTGTATGTTTCGACAACTGCTCCAGTCGCCGGATCAAGCTTCACAGGTTCTGAAAGCTGCTCAATTAGATTAAAGCGCGTTCTGTTGGTTTTACAGTTTGGACAAAGATAAGGGCTTGTCATAGTTCATCCACCTCTTTTTATCCGTAGCATGTCCTAAGCGCTAAAATCTATGCTTAATACTTTTGGCTTTTATCCAGCTTTTTGAATAATTTGATCATCGTTTTGAGTTCTTCATCATCAAATGATTCAAATCGTTCCATAAAGTATTCGGTTTTCTTTTTTTCAAAATGCTCAGTAATTTCCTTACCCTTATCGGTTAAGTGGATTTTGATGATGCGGCGATCCTCTTTTGAGCGGATACGAGTGATCCAGCCTTTTTCTACAAGTGTGTCGGTCACTGCTGTAATATGGCTTGCTGACACCCCAAGAATCGAAGCGAATTCCGTTACTTTTTTTGCGCCTTGCTCACGGAGTAGATTTAAAATGAGAAATTCATTTCGAGATAATTCGTTATCGAGCAGGCTGTTAATTTCATAACGTATCTGCTTAAATACGGTTCTCAGTAAAGTATCCATTTCATACATCATTTGTTTTCTTTGTTCCAATCATTAAACCCCCATTATATGTTAAGATACGATAGAAAGCTTTCGTTCATTTTAGGTATACAAGTCGTATCATTTTCATTATTTTTTATCATGTTATAATATGATGATACCATTTTTTAAATGAAGGGGGCACTAATATGTCTGAAAAACAAGAATTAGCCACATTTGCTGGAGGCTGTTTCTGGTGTATGGTTAAACCTTTTGATGAACAGCCAGGCATTATCAAAGTTGAATCAGGGTATACTGGCGGACATACAGTGAATCCGACCTATGAGGAAGTATGTACAAATACAACGGGACATAGAGAAGCGGTTCAAATCACATTTAATCCTGACGTTTTCCCGTATGAGAAACTATTAGAACTGTATTGGCAGCAAATAGACCCAACAGATGATGGAGGGCAATTTGGTGATAGAGGAGAGTCCTACCGTACAGGTATTTATGTTCATAATGAGGAGCAGCGAAAGCTTGCAGAAGCTTCGAAAGAGCAGCTGAGTCAAAGCGGAATTTTCCAAAAGCCAATCGTCACAGAAATTTTAGAGGCTGGTCCTTTTTATCCCGCAGAGGAATATCATCAGCACTATTATAAAAAGAACAAAATGCACTACGAACGATATCATGTCGGTTCGGGTAGAGCGGGTTTTATTCAATCCCATTGGAGTGATAAATAATGGCAAATGAAAAAGAGCAGCGCATCAAAGAATTAAACCGGATGCAGTACGAGGTCACGCAAAATAATGGCACTGAGCCGCCATTTCAAAATGAATTTTGGGACCACAAAGAAGAGGGCATTTATGTGGATATCATTTCAGGCAAGCCATTGTTTTCTTCTTTCGATAAGTTTGATGCCCATTGCGGCTGGCCAAGTTTTACAAAACCGATTGAAGGCGAGGAAGTAGCGGAGAAGGTTGATACGAGTCATGGTATGGTTCGGACAGAGGTTCGCAGCAAAACAGCTGATTCTCATCTTGGTCATGTCTTTCCTGATGGACCAGGGCCAAACGGTCTTCGATATTGCATTAACTCAGCCGCTTTGAAGTTTATCCCAAAGGATGATCTTGAAAAAGAAGGCTACGGTCATTTGGCACATCTATTTGAATAATTCATTTAAAAATCGTCACATGGAAAGCATCTGCTTCCGTGTGACGATTTTTTATTTTTTATGATGCGTGTGATGTAATTGTTCGATGATATGGAATAGCTTCGCTTTTGTAATGAGCGGTGCTTCATTTGACGTGTAATTGGTCAAATCGACTTTTTGGAAGGCAGGGTGCAGATGTGGTCTCGGTAAGATCGCATAAAATTGTTCATGTTCAAACAGTGCATCTGCCTCGTGCGGGAATGTGAGCTCCTCGTGAAGTTTTTCTCCGGGTCTTTTCCCGATAACGAGAATATCTGGAGATGCGACGTTGATTTGACTGGCATATTCATGAAACGCCTTTAATAGATCAGCAAGCTGTAATGATTCCATCTTGAGAATGAACGTTTCGCCGCCTTTCATCATGATCGCTGCTTCAAGTGTGAGGGATACAGCCTCTTCAATGGACATAAAAAAACGTGTCATATTAGGGTCTGTCACGGTCAAAGGCTTCTCATTTAACAGCTGCTGGAGCATGATCGGAATGACGGAACCCCTTGATCCAAGCACATTGCCAAAGCGTACAGAGCAAAACATCGTTTTTTGATTCGGAATACTTTCGTTTGCTTGGAAAAATAGTTTTTCTGAAATCAATTTTGTTGCACCCATGGCATTTGTCGGAGCGACGGCTTTGTCTGTTGAAATGTTAACCACATGACTGACTTCATGTTCGATCGCTGCTTCAATAACATGCTGCCCGCCGATGATATTGGTTTGAACGGCTTCAAATGGATTATCTTCACAAGAGGGTACTTGTTTTAAGGCTGCTGCATGAAAGATGATATCAACCCCTTTGACGAGCTGTCTCACGCGGCTTGCATCCCGCACATCTCCAAGTGCAAATACGACCTCTGGATATTCTGCATACTCATTTTTCATCATGTATTGTTTGCTGTCATCTTTGCTAAATACAATGACCTTCTTTGGAGAGCATGCTGTTAACTTTTTCACGATTTGCCGGCCGATCGAACCAGTACCGCCTGTGACTAAAATCGTTTTGTCACGAAAAAAGGTCTTCATACTTGTTTCTATCTGTTTGGACATATCCAATCCCCCAACTCTTATTTCTCTACTTTGCATCATATGTGAAAGAGCGGCAGACGTTTGAGGAAAAAAACCACTTCATGCATAAATTAGGTGAACAAATTATAACTTTTCATTTGGCTTCTTAATAGAATATGGAGAGATCAAAGAAAAAGTAGAAAGAACGAGAGAAAAACACTTCAATACTGCCAACAGCTTCATGGTGGGTGAAAAAGTAAAGGAGGTTTTTTCGCTCGATATTGAGCTGGGCGTGAGGGGAGAAGAACATACATGTATAGGGGAAAACGTATTTTAGCTTTGATACCAGCTTTTCATAGGCAGCAAGATCATCATGATGAATATATTCGTCTATTGGCGGAGCGACCGCTTATTTATTGGACCATTCAGCCGCTCCTCCAAATGGTTGAGTTAGATGAAATTATCGTCTCTTCACATGATGTGAATACTCAAATTATTTCGTCCCACTACGGAGCAAATGTCATTGAGCTTCCAAGCACACATGTGACTGAACAAACGCCTTCATTACTAGCTGTGAAGCATGCGCTTGCTTATTTAGAGCGGGAAGGGAAGACGTTTGATATTGTCCTGTATCTGCATCCAGCATCTCCACTGAGAGAGCCGATTGATATTGAGAAATGCCTGGAGCTTCTTGTAGAAGGAAGTTATGATTGTACCGCTTCTTTTACAGAGGCGCTAGAAAACCCAAACGAAACATGGACACTGCATGACAACAATGAAGCGACGTTGTATAAGGACAATCATCATTTTTTTATTTCAAAGCAAGAACATCCTTATACGTATGGTCGTCTAAATGGCGCTGTATATGCTTTTCATGCTCATTATGCAAAAGAATGCATACACTCATTTTTAGAAGGGTCTGTTGGGGCATACATCATGGATCGCACACATTCGCATGTTTTCAAAACTGAGGCAGATAGGACAGAGGTAGAGAAAGTATTATTGGCACGACGAGATACGGAAGGGACAGTATAAAACTGATATAAAAAAGGAAAAGCGCCCTGTTATAGGGCGCTCCAGCGTGTAGACAAACCCTCGCATTCTTTGTCAGTCCAAGTGCCGGTACTCGTCTTCCCAAGACTTCAAAGGTTTCCGATCACGCTGAAAAGAAGACAAAGGGCTAAAATAAAGATCATTTTAGCCCTTTGTCAACAATTTAAAGCGCCCGGTTATAGGGTGCTCTTTACCATTTCACACAGCCTATATGGCAGCGTGTCAAATGTATTCCAAGAAACGACTTGTTCGTAATTTTTAAGAGATATCGCCTTTCTTTTCTCATCATTTGATACATAATATTCGACTTTCTCAATCAAGTCGTCTTCATGAGTGTAAAAGGCAAAGCTTGAAAAAGCACCTGGAGGATTTATATTCGTCAATTGAAAACTTCCACTTGCTGCGATATCAAATGCTCTGTTGTTCAAACTTATATTTTCAATCATTGCTTTGTTTCGGTTATAAGCAAATTGAGCAGGCCTGTGTGGATTAAGGATAATGGCTGACTGCTCATACATTTTGGCCATTTGCTGAGGGTTCAGCCAATTGGTCACGAGTGTCAGATCACGATATAGTCTGCGAGATTTATTTAAGTGACGGTGCCATTCCTTCCCTGCAACGAGAATACGCCATTTGTGCTGTTGCAATAGTGCACGGATCGATTTGATGCGATTTGGATAAGGATAACCGATCAATGCAATATCATAGAGGAACGAATCTGCTGGCGGCATTTTTTTCTGAAATACACGTGTATTTGTCGGAATGGGAAAGTAGTGTGCGTGATGAACACCTAATTGTTTATAAAAAGGCAGTGTGCCTTCGTCAATTGTCAAAATCATGTGTGCATCATGTGCACAGCTGGCTGACACATCTGTATAAAAAGGGTCTTCTGTCATCCATAGGACCACTGGTATCTGTTCTTGTTTGAATTGCTGAAGCACTTCTTTTGGAACACGATCACCGATCATCATGAAAACAAAATCCGGAGAAAATGTCCGGATTTTGTGCATGTGCGTCAGTAGAGATTCTCTTTCCATCTTTAAACATGAAAAGGGTGAATCGATGAAGCTTTCTACTATCCATTGATCGAAAGTTTGATAGATCCCTCCGTAGCCAGAGCTGATATAAAGTAGCTTCATGATAACCCTCTCACATTATGATGGGATGGTAACACTTTCAATTTTATCTACATCTATTAGAGTGATTCCAGATCCGTTAGGTGTAACAGCAGATTCCTGTGTCACAAAAACGATACCAGTTGAAGCATCGAATGTTACAAATGTAACGGGTCCAATGACGTCTCCAGAATCAGTTACAATAGTAATAACCGTTCCTGGTGTAAGTGTTGAGAAAATCCATCTTGCTCCTTGAAGTGAAGTGGGTGTTCCAGCAGAGGTTGAAACTGAAGCTGAAGCTGATAATGATCCAAGAGCTACTTCACTTAATAGATTATTTAATTGATTTGCCATTTCGGTTCCTCCTTCGTCAATATTGACTGTTAACGCGTCGCTAAGCGGTCTGAAGAATAGGTTCAATAGTTGTCTTCTTAACTCGGTACGACTGTCACTCATTTGCTCCCCATCCTTTCTTTTTTATTTAAACTCACCACTATGTATATGCCATTCACTTTTTTTGGTATAAGCAGAATGCTCAATCATTCGTTTTTTTCATGTAATCATCTTGCATTTTTTTAAAGTTTTCAAATGCTTAGGCTAAATAAAATGAATTTCACATTCTAGTAAAGATTACATGAAAAGAGAGGTAATTTAGAATGGGATTAAACAATTATTAAATGGTCGGAATGTGGGAGGCATTGTCACGTAACCACTTAATTAGTGGAATGTATTCCAAAGAGTGATGGTCGGGAAGTGTTTGACACAGTGCGGTTTTTAAACATGCAAAAAATCAGCTAAGAGTGAGCGTTCCTTACAGTATGATAGATTGTCCCTGAGGTAGTGAAGTTATTTGCGCTTTACTATCAGCCAATCAAGCTGCATCCTTCTCGATTTGCATTTTTTCAAGAAGTAAAAGCCAATTGTACCGCTGTATATGGAAATCGCTGCAAGAATTCGATATGTCTCTTTATCAAACATCAGGTCGGAAGCACTCCTCATAAAAGGGGGGCTTTTTTTGCAATAGACGAAAAAAGCAGGAAATCGAAAGGAAAAAGCGAAACGTGAAAAGGACAGGGGAACCATATGAACACGAACAAGCCGCTGAAAATTGGGCGATAGATGCCGATTTTCCGGCACTGAAAGTGAGGGGGAAAGAATGGGGAAGGTTGTCGAAAGAGCGGATTGGTTTGAATTAATTTTAGAAGCCATCGATGAAGCCATTCACGTTGTAGATGATCAAGGGGTCACGATCTTTTATAATCACAATGCCGCTAAATTTGACTGTTTACAAAAAGAAGAGGTGATTGGCAAGTACATCCTTGATGTGTACCCATCGTTAACTGAAAAAACAAGTACACTCATGCATGTCCTCAGAACGGGGAAGCCCATTTATCATTCTTTACAAACGTATTTGAATAAAAATGGAGAAAAAATTGAAACGGTCAACACCACATTGCCCATTATTGAAGATAACAAGTTAATAGGAGCAGTGGAAGTAGCAAAAGATGTATCAAAGCTGTCGGCACTTTCAAATCGTTTAGATCAAAAAAAACGAACGAATGGTGTTTCTGAGACAGACCAAATGCATGATTTTTCTTCATTTTTAACAAATGATCCGCTCTTAAAAGAGATGCTTGAGAAGGCAAAAAAAGCAGCTGCTTATCCTTCGTCTGTTGTCGTCTACGGGGAAACAGGGACAGGAAAAGAAGTGCTTGTACAAGCCATTGTCCATGAATCTGACCGAAAAAACCAGGTGTTCATTCCGCAAAACTGCGCAGCGCTTCCAGAATCATTACTTGAGAGTCTATTGTTTGGATCTGTCAAAGGGAGCTATACGGGCGCAATTGATCGCAAGGGGCTTTTTGAATTAGCAGATGGGGGCACGCTTTTTCTTGATGAGCTGCAAGCGATGCCGCTCACGCTGCAAACAAAATTATTACGTGTGTTAGAAGATGGCGTTGTGCGCCGCATCGGTGATGCAAAGGCCATTAAAGTGGATGTCAGAGTCATTACTGCACTCAATATAGATCCATTTGAAGCGGTTAAAAAGCAAATTTTAAGAGAAGACTTATTTTATAGACTGCATGTGTCATCTTTTCATATTCCACCGCTTCGAGCGAGAAAGCAAGATATCAAGCTGCTATCCCATCATTTCATTCAAACCTATCATCACCAGTTTTCTAAAAATGTCACCCGCCTTTCTGAAGAAACGGCACAATTGTTTATGGCGCACCACTGGCCAGGGAACGTCCGAGAATTAAAACATACCATTGAGCATGCTGTTTTGATGATGCCAAAGGAAGCGGAAGACATCACCCCGGCATATCTTCCTGCTCATTTACGGGCTCAGAAGAGAGAAAACGAATCTCAGCAGTCCACATTAAAAAGTCAGGTTACTTCATTTGAACAAACATTGATTCAAGAAGCTTTAAGTAAGCATAACGGGAATATTAAACGAACCGCCGCAGCCTTAAAGATCCCTCGACAAACGCTGCAATACAAACTGAAGAAATATGCAGATGCCGAAATGTAGGCACTTCCAGTCATGAAAATATGGTGAAAAAAGCTCCTTTTGTAAACAATAGGGGCATTTTCCCATGTTGGCACATAACTTGCATAGTATAAAGTGAATGCTGATAGGGGGAATGGATATGAATCAGAAACTGTATGAACCAACGCGTCATTGGAAGGACATTGAGCTTTGGAAAGATGTACCCGAGGAAAAGTGGAACGACTGGATTTGGCAGTTGACGCATACCGTTAAAACGCTTGATGATTTAGAAAAAATCGTGAACTTAACAGAAGAGGAAAAAGAAGGGGTGAAGATTTCCACCAAAACCATTCCACTCAACATTACACCCTACTATGCCTCACTGATGAATCCAGACGATCCAAGATGTCCGGTGCGCATGCAATCTGTGCCAATTGCAGAGGAGCTTCATAAAACAAAATATGACCTGGAAGACCCGCTTCATGAAGATGAGGATTCACCTGTCCCAGGTTTAACGCACCGGTACCCAGATCGTGTGCTGTTTCTTGTGACAAATCAGTGCTCCATGTACTGCCGCTATTGCACGAGAAGACGTTTTTCCGGACAGATCGGCATGGGCGTACCAAAAAAGCAACTAGATGCTGCAATTGGCTATATTAGAGAAACACCTGAGGTGCGGGATGTGTTAATTTCAGGCGGAGATGGGCTGTTAATCAATGATCAAGTGCTCGAATACATTTTGAAAAACTTACGAGACATTCCGCACGTTGAGATCATTCGTATTGGTACCCGCGCGCCGGTTGTCTTTCCGCAAAGAATTACAGATGAACTGTGTGAGATTTTGAAAAAATATCATCCGGTCTGGCTGAATACCCATTTCAATACAAGTATTGAAATCACAAAAGAAGCAAAGGAAGCGTGTGAACGTCTTGTGAATGCCGGTGTCCCTGTAGGCAATCAGGCCGTGATCCTAGCGGGTATTAATGACAGTGTTCCAATTATGAAGAAGCTGATGCACGATCTCGTGAAGATTCGCGTCAGACCTTATTATATTTATCAATGTGATTTATCTGAGGGCATTGGTCACTTTAGAACACCCGTCTCAAAAGGACTTGAAATCATTGAAGGCTTAAGAGGGCATACGAGCGGTTATGCAGTGCCAAGCTTTGTTGTAGATGCCCCAGGAGGCGGAGGAAAGATCGCCCTGCAGCCAAATTATTTATTATCGCAAAGCCCTGACAAAGTCGTCCTTCGTAACTTTGAAGGCGTCATCACATCGTACCCAGAGCCAGAGCATTACGTCGCAGGCCAGGGAGATGCGTATTTTAATGAAATTTATGAAGAAAAACAAGAACCGGCAATTGGCGTCACTGCTCTATTTCAAGATGAAGCAAGATCGTTTACGCCTGAAAATTTAAGCCGGATGAAACGAAGAGAAGCATATGAGACAAATCCTGAGCATGATACGCTCAAAAACAAACGTGAAAAACGGGATCAATTAAAAGAGAAGAAATATCAAGCGCAGCTCAAAAAAGAAGAAACTGTAAAGGAGGAGAAATAACCTTGCTGACATGTGATTGGTGTGAGGAAAACAAAGCAAACGCGGAGCAGACAACCGTCTATTGGGAGCTGATCACTGGCACACAATCCATTGAAATTATCGACACGCCGTCCATTTCTTGCATGCATTGCGGAATGACATATCAAAAGGATGAGACGGTAAAAGAGATAGAAGATCAATTAATTTTAGTGGACCAAACAAAACTTCCAGAAAAAATGTCATACGAAGAATTAATGAGCATGGAGCGGTTATTAAAGCGAAATTACTTTGATTTTTCATCATAAGTTGTACCTCCGCCTATACAAGTCAGCAAATTCCTGTATAATATAACAACAAAATAGAGTGTCGCGGAGGGAAAACCAGGTGAAGTCGTTTTACCATTATTTAATGAAGTACAGACATCCAAAACCGAAAGATGAAATCAGTCATTTTGCAAATGCTGCTTATGAAGATCACAGCTTTCCTAAAGCTTCCACTGATTATCATGAGCTGTGTGCCTATTTAGAATTGAATGGCGATTATTTAAACTCGATGACTACATTTGACGAAGCGTTTGAACAATACGAAGTAGAAGTCAAAAAAAAATAACACACATACAACCGCTTGTTCCGGATGGGAGAAGCGGTTTTTTGATGGAGAAATAAAATGGCGTTTTGCATGGTGTGGTTGCCCATGCAGAATTCCTTGCGCCGGCATACGATACGTTAAGACCAAAAGTCGGGCAAGGGGGAGACAGAATGAAGGCGAAAGCACCAAAATATCAAGTAGGGGATATTGTCGTCGTTGTCATGTACGGCACAGTCGGAACGATTACAAAAGTCCATCAAATTGACCAGCACTATTTATATGAGGTCAATCATAATGAGGTGCTTTATTTTGAAACATCACTGCAGCTTTACGATGAGTACGACGGAGTGATTGTGGATACAGAAAAGCTGGACATTGAATATGAGTTCCTCATTGGCGATGTTGTATATGTAAAAGATTACGGAAAAGAGCTATTTAAAATCATTGGTCATCGGACTGAAATTTGGCGCTACCTTGAAGATGGCTGGGAAGATGTGATTTACGAACTCACGAGGCTAAAGGACGGAGAGTGGCTGGAAACAGAGGAGGAAGACTTAACGCTTGTCCTAAGGAAATATGAGATGGACCAGTTTGTTCATCAGCTTCTTTTTGTGCATTACGTGGGAGAAACCTCAAAAGAAATAGAGGAAGATATGGTACAAACGGCTCTATTACAGTTGGGAGAGAAACAAGAAAGCGAAGCACCACTAGAATTCCTCGCTGTATCTATAGTGGATGAGCTTCTTGATATTTACAATGATTATAAAATTCTCTACGAATTTTTCCAAGATCCAGAATATAAGGATATGATGGATTTTATTTTGGAAAGTTTAAACGAGCATTTTGGTTAAAGAAAGACTTGTCCTAACACGAATAAAAAATAAGGTACACATAAAAATACAATCACATAAAACCATCCCCTCAAGATACGGCCCATCACCTGATCAAACGTTTCTCCATCTAATATGCTTAACCATTTCATTGCCTCAAGCCCCTTTTCTTTTTGTTTAATGCATTTATATGTATGGAATGAGCCATTATGACAAACTGTAATAAAAAACAGGCAGCGTTCATACATCATAAAAAAGGAGGCGGAAGGCAATGAAAGAAGCAGATTTGGTGATTGATACAGAGGAAATTGCGGAATTCTTCTACATGGAGCTGGTCAAAAGAGGGTACATACCGACTGAGCTAGAAACGTTTGAGCTGGCTGACATTACATTTGAATATATGCTGAGGAAAGCAATGATAGTTGAAGAAGAGGCGTGGTAGGCACTATACTTTGAAGAGATTCTGAGGAGGGAGGGGAATCTTTCGCGTGTATATCCTATTTCTTTTCATTTTATTTGGTGCCATCACTGCGCTCATGGTATCTGGTGTATTTCAGGAATTGGACAACCAGGTCATCCTATGGTTTGAGAACATCAGACTCCCTTTTATAAATGATGTCATGCTGGCTGCGACGGACTTTGGCATCAGCGCGCTGCTAGTTCCAATCATGCTCATCTTTAGTGTGGTACTCCTAGTGTATAAGCGCTACTACTCTATCATGCTGCTTTTTCTATTATATCTTACAGAAAAAACAATCAATCATGAACTAAAGGGGCTGTTTGCTAGAGAGCGTCCGGCCTTTGATCATCTTGTCAATGAAACCTATTACAGCTTTCCGAGTGGACATTCGATGAATGCAGCGACGATTTATCCTTTTATCGCATATCTATTAGTTGAGATGATTCCGTGGCTGAAAGAAAAACAAAAAACCGTCTACCTGATCACAGGACTATGCGTGTTTTTGATTGGCATCAGCCGGATGTATATTGGTGTCCATTATTTGACAGATGTCACGGGAGGCTTTGCGATAGGACTAGCTTTATTTCTTCTATATAAAAAGATTGACGAAAGGTTGCCTGTCATTCGACAAAAATAGAAGAAGGAAATTGACAGATCCCAGCCAATTTTATATAAAAGGGGAGGGATTTGAATGCAATTGACGTTGAGATTTTTTCAAAAGAAACCTTCAGCATATCACTTAACCATTTATCAGACACCTGAATATGGTGCTGCAAGCGGGCATCAGCCTGTGTACCGGACAAAGATTGGCGGCAGAACACACCTTGATGTTCTGGAAAAAGCATTCTCGACATTTAATGTACATGATACAGTCCCTAATGATTACAATGCGCGGTTTATCACAACAGGGGATATCGTTGTGATTGATGATAGGAAAAAGGGGAAATGCTATTATCAGCTCTTTCCGGCAGGGTGGAAACGCAGTGAACGACTGATGACGATAAGTTAAATAGATGATCTAGGATACCAGCTTTCGATCCAGCTGGTATTTTCTTTTTAGGTCTCAATCGTTTATAATAAATAGGACAAAACACATGTTAAACGTAAGTGGAGGCTAAAAAATGAGTGTACATATTGGAGCAGAAAAAGGACAAATTGCAGAAACGGTATTGCTGCCAGGCGATCCGCTTCGTGCGAAATATATAGCAGATACATATTTAGAAGATGTTGAGTGCTATAACGAAGTGCGTGGAATGTATGGTTTTACTGGAACCTATAAAGGAAAGCGCGTTTCTGTACAAGGCACTGGAATGGGCGTACCATCTATTTCGATTTATGTGAATGAACTCATTCAAAGCTATGATGTTCAAAACTTAATCCGCGTTGGGTCTTGCGGAGCGATCAAAAAGGATGTCAATGTGCGTGATGTCATTTTAGCCCAGACATCTTCAACAGATTCACAAATGAACCGTGTGGCATTTGGACCGATTGATTACGCGCCTTGCGCTGATTTTGGTCTTCTCAAGAAAGCCTACGACACAGCAGAAGCAAAAAATGTAGCCGTTCGTGTCGGAAATGTATTTACAGCAGACCAATTTTACAATGAAAAACCACTTGAACTTATGGATCAATACGGTATCCTAGCGATTGAAATGGAGACAACAGCTCTTTATACGCTTGCTGCAAAATTTGGTAGAAAAGCGTTATCGATTCTGACAGTAAGTGATCATGTTCTGACAGGAGAAGAAACAACTGCTGAAGAGCGTCAAACGACTTTTGACGAAATGATCTTAATTGCACTAGACTCTGTTTTATAATAATATAAAGGGTGTGCTACGATGTAGCGCATCTTTATTTTTTTAGTAGAGCAAAAGGAAGGTATGTCATGAAGAAAAGCTATAAAATACTCTCAATCGCATCAATTCTTGGTTTGACAGCGGCACTATCAGGCTGCCAGTGGCTGGATCAAAAAAGCGGTACATCTGAATCAAGCAAAACAAACGAACAAAAAAACACAGCAAGTTCAACATCCCAGCAAAACTCAAATGATACGGCAGATTCATCTGATCAAGAGCTGACGTTAAAGAGTGAACATTTCAATGACATCAAGGTTGTCAGTGGGCTGAAAACCATACAAAATCCTGAAAATGTGCTAGCATTAGTCAACAAAGAATACGCACTGCCAGGAACCTATAAACCTTCTGATCTCGTTGTACCAAAAGTAGAATTCTCTTTTTCAGAGGATATTGAAAAACGATATATTCGTAAAGAAGCAGCGGAAGCACTTGAGAAGTTATTCAAAGGCGCGAAAAAGGAAAACTTCGAACTGGCTGCTGTATCTGGCTATCGCTCCTACGACCGTCAAAAAGTCATTTTTGACAGTGAGGTCAAATTAAAAGGGAAAGACAAAGCCCAAGAAGCAGTAGCTTTACCAGGCGAAAGTGAACATCAAACAGGTCTCGCAATGGACATTTCCTCAAAGAGTGCCGGCTTTGAGATCTCTGAAAAGTTTGGTGAAACACCTGATGGCAAATGGGTTGCTAAAAACGCTTATCAATATGGCTTTATCATTCGTTATCCAAAAGGAAAAGAAGACATCACGAAATTTGAATATGAGCCGTGGCACCTGCGCTATGT
Organism: Bacillus sp. MC1252; assembly: GCF_056838025.1. NCBI lineage: Bacteria > Bacillati > Bacillota > Bacilli > Caryophanales > Bacillaceae > Bacillus > Bacillus sp. MC1252. The sequence goes on along the minus strand of NZ_CM166369.1, from coordinate 1,920,189 downwards.
TGGAAAAGAAGCAGCAAAAGCGATGCATGATCACGACTTAACATTTGAAGAGTACATGAACAAAGTGAAGAAAATCTAAACAAATAAAAGGCCTCCCAGCTGTTTGGGGGGCCTTCTTTTATTCTCCTTTTAAAAAAAGAACAATCCTGCTAGTGCGAAGCCGGTAATGAATCCGAGACCAATGCCATAAGCTGCACCCCAGCCATAATATCCTCCGTAATAACCAAAGCCAAAGCCTTGGCGAGACCCACCGACTGGACGAATATAAACTTTGCGGTTTGTCACCCGCTCAATACGTCCAACATGCACTCTGCCATTACGATCGGTAATTCTAGCGACTTTCCCCATATGCTGCTGACAAAGCTTGTAGTAGCGCTCCATGTTTTTCCTCCTTATGACAAACTCTTTTCACTCTTATCCTATGCGAGAGACCTCATAGAGTTTGGACAAAACATATAGGAGTTTTGCTCATTTTATACTGTACATTCAAATAGAATGTGACTCAGATGTTCCCGGTGCGCTTGAATGAGGTCATAGTGTGTTTGCAGTGTATCGTAAAGAGAAGGCGGTATTTGTTCAGATAAATCCATTTCTGTAGGCTCCTCCTGCACCATGTGTTCATCGAATGAGAGAATCCGAATGTCACGGAAGCCTGCCGCTATTAGCTGCTCTTTCCATTCTTCAAGCGAAAAGAGGGAGTGGAAGCCATAAAAATCTCGAACAACTGCCAGCTCTTCCGGTTTCAAAGGTGCTTTTAACATAGCTTCATTTGCGATCAATTGACTTCCAGGGGAAAGCACCCGTTTAATCTCAGCAAGCGCCGCAGGTAATTCGGTGAAACTTAAAACAGATTCACTGATCAGTAGAGAGAAAGCTGTATCTGGAAATGGAAGCTGTTCAATGGATGCTTGCAAGGCACGGATCGGCAGTTCCTCTCGCTCGAATCGAAGGTTGGCCTTTTCAATCATCAAAGGGTGCGTATCAATCGCCTCCACCTGATAACCTAAATTTCCTAAATACGCAGCCGTTTGTCCCGTACCGCATCCGGCATCCAGTATACGCGCATCCGGCGTCAGTTTTATATGCTCAATCATCGATTTCGTTAACTCAATTCCACCAGGATGGGCACCCGATACGCCAAAATAGGCAAGCATTTCTACATAATCACTCATGAAATCCCTTCTTTCCTTATCATATTCCTCTCTAAAGATTATGCAATGCAGAGTCAAGTGGCTTATCTTTTCAAATAGAAGTTTGATCCTTTGGTTGACGGATGGAGAATCGTCCTTGATAATAATGAAAGGAGATAAAGGTGGTGTTTTTTTGAAAAAACAATTCAAGTTCGTGATAGCCATTCTGGTGATAGCTGCACTTTCCTCAGCGATTACATTTGTGATCACAAAACAAGGTGCTGTCAGTGTCTCAGGAGATGAGAAGTTTAGTAAACTCATGGCTGCTTATACGAAAGTAAAAGATGAGTATTACGAAAAAACGGATGATCAAAAACTAGTAGATGGTGCGATTCAAGGAATGATTGCATCACTTGATGATCCATACTCTACATATATGGATCAGGAGGAAGCCGAAGGATTTAACAATACCATTTCTTCCTCATTTGAAGGAATCGGTGCACAAGTAGAAGAAAAGGATGGACAAATTTTAATTGTCGCGCCGATTAAAGGCTCTCCTGCTGAAAAAGCTGGTTTGAAACCTCATGATCGTATTTTAAAGGTGAATGGAAAAAGTACAAAAGGAATGTCGGTAAACAAAGCAGTCTCTCTCATCAGAGGCAAAAAAGGAACGGATGTCAAGCTGCATCTCAATCGGCAAGGTGTTGGCAATGTAGATGTGAACATCACAAGAGACACCATTCCACTTGAAACGGTTTATGCAAAATTAACAAAAGATAAAATAGGAGAAATCCAAATTACGTCCTTTGCTGAAACAACATCTAAAGAGCTAGATAAAGCGATTGATGACCTCGAGAAAAAAGGGGCAAAAGGATTTGTCATCGACCTGAGAGATAATCCAGGCGGTATTATGACAGAAGCGATTGAAATGAGTAATGACTTTATCGATAAAGGAAAAGTCATTATGCAGGTTGAAGAAAAAGGGAAGAAACAAGTGTACAAGGCTGAAAAAGAACGCAAAGTCCATCAACCGGCAGTTGTCCTTGTAAACGGCGGCTCAGCCAGCGCTGCTGAAATCATGGCGGCTGCTCTGCACCAATCATCAGGCATTCAAATTGTTGGTGAAAAGACGTTCGGTAAAGGAACTGTTCAGAATGCGCAAAGCTATAATGATGGTTCTAGTGTCAAGTTAACCATTGCGAAGTGGCTGACACCGAACGGTTCTTGGATTCACAAAAAAGGAATTGAACCACAGGTGAAAGCATCTTTGCCAAGTTATGCGAAGCTGCCATATTTAAGCCCTAAAAAGACGTATCAGCTCAATGATAATGGTGATGAAGTCAAAGCGGCTCAAAAAATGTTCCAAGCACTTGGCTATAAAGCAAAAGCAAATGGTGAGTATGATCAAGCATTCCAGTCTATCGTGAAAAGCTTCCAAACAGATCATGATCTGAAGGCAGACGGTATTCTCACAGGGGATACAACGACGGTACTCATGACAAACATCCAAGATAAGCTAAAGAAAAATGATACGCAAATGAAAAAAGCACTTGAAGTCTTAAAAAAAGAAATGAAATAAAGAAAAAGCAGTCCTCATCAGGGGACTGCTTTTAGATTGTTGACAAAGGGCTAAAATGATGTTTATTTTAGCCCTTTGTCTTCTTTTCAGCGTGATAGAAAACCTTTGAAGTCTAGGAAGGACGAGCACTGGAGCGGAGCGAATTTGACATTCGTGAGCACCGGAGCGCAGACCTGACAAAGAATGCGAGGGTTTGTCTACACGCTGAAAGCAGTCCACATTAGGGGACTGTTTTTTCTTATGCTTACGCTTCATTTGCCATCGTTGCTGCTTTTTCGTTGTCCTTTTCAAACAGATCATTTGTAACTGAATTGTATGTGACATTCTTTTGGAAGAATGGATTCAACATCAAGATGACCACAACGTTTGCTAGTAAACCGAGAAAGCCCTCATAAAGGCCGAACGTTACTTGTGTAATATTGGCTGTAAAGGTGACGATAATCCCTACGACCAGCCCTGCAATGGTTGCTTCTCTAGACTGTTTTTTCCAGAACAAGCTGATCGCAATCGCTGGGAAAATTTGAACCATTCCTGAAACACCGATCAGCTGGAGCGTGACGAGTGCAGTTGGGAAGAGCATCCCGAATAAAAGGGCCAGCCCGATGACAATAAACACCATCGAACGTGTAATGATGGTTAATCTTTTCGGTGTCACATTTGGATGGATTAAGTCACGGTATAAATTATTCGCAAATAAATTCGACGCGCCAATGGCCATGATGGAACATGGAATGAGAGAAGCCAGCGCAATCGTTGAATAAGCCAGCCCCTGCATCACGCCACCATATGACGTTTGAATTAAATGAAGAAGAGCAAATCTTGGATTAGTATCTTCTGGTAAGACTAAAAATGCAATAAACCCAAGGAAGATGACCAAAATCAACACAATGTTATAAAGAGGCAAAAATATGCTGTTTTTACGGATGGCATCTGCGCTTTTGGCTGTAAAAACACCAGTTGCCGCGTGTGCCCACATAAAAAGAGCAAGGGCAGAAACGCCTGAAGCAGTAATGAACCACAAAATGCCTTTAGGACCGCCTTCAGGTATCGTCAGAAGCTGTGGTGCTTCCTTGACTAACGTATTCATCATAGGTGTCCATCCGTTAAAATGAATGATTGGCAGAGAAACCACCATAAAGAGCATGATCACCCAAACAAGAATATCCTTAATAATGGCTGTATATGTAGGTCCTTTAATACCGCTGAAAAATGTATAAAGTGCAACTAAAATAAATGAAATAATAACAACTGCATTCACATTAATATAACTAGTTCCAGCGACAGTTAACGTATCTTGAATCCCGCTCAGCTGAAGACAAATATAAGGAATAAGCATAAGTACACCAATAATGGCAATCAAACTAGATAACAGCTTGCTGTCAAACCGCTCACGTGCATAATCAGCAAGGGTTGTAAGCTTGTGATTTTTCGCAACTGTCCAAAGTTTCGGTAAGAAAAAATAAGCAATAAAATAAGCAAGAACCGAATAAGGGATAGCGAAAAAAGCGACACTTCCAGCTGTATAAGCTGTACTTGTGAGCCCTAAAAAGGTATAAGCTGTATATAAGTCTGCGCCAACGAGGAACCAGACGAGTAGCCCGCCGAATTTTCTCCCGCCGACAGACCATTCTTCTACCGACTGTCTTGACGATTTGTCACGACCAGCGGCAAATCCGATGACCACGACGATGAAAATAATACTTGCAGTAATCAATAAAGCTGTTAAATTTCCTTGCATTAGTCAGTTCCTCCATTTGAATGTTGCATCCGGTAAATGATAAATGTACAAACTGGTGTGAGAACAATCCATAGTAAGAGCCAGAAGTGGAAAAAGGGCAGCCCAATCACAAATGGATGAATACGATTCACAAAGGGAAGCAGTGCGAGCTGTCCGATGAAAGGAATCGATATAAGTAGTGCCAGCATCAATTTTTTATTCATGTTTTCCTCCTGAATATTTTGTAATTTCATAATAATAGCAGTTGTCAGATTAGATCACAAGACCATTTTCAGAAAAAACAATCATTTTTGAGAATACCATACTAATATAACGCTTTCATTCGCAAAAAGACAGAAGAGTGAAGAGGGGGATTTGAAAAAAAGTATGGAGGAATAATATTTAAAACAAATAAAAAAGCCCCAGCATGAAAGCTGAGGCTCTGCCATTTTTTATAGGAAATCAGATACTTCTTCGATGTCAAAACGATTGCTTTTATGAGCTTCTTTTGCTGCTTTACCAACTGAGATCAGCATGACTGGTTCGTAGCGGCCGCTCACATTGAATTCTTTGATGTACGCTTCTTTACTAAAACCACCCATTGCGCATGTATCATATCCCATTGCTTTAGCAGCAATCATTAATTGCATAGCAGCTAATGATGCATTTGAATACGCTGCTTCACGTGCATACTGCTCACTTTGGTAAGCGCCATTAATTTGAGTCATGAGTGTTTCTTTAATATCTTCTGTAATGAAGCCTTGTTCTGCTAGCTCACTGTAGATTTTTTCGCCATTTTTATTGGCTTCAAGGTCACCTAACACTGCAATAACAGCTGATGCTTGTGAGACTTGCTTTTGGTTGTAAGCGATTGGAAGTAACTTTGCTTTTGATTCAGCACTATGGAATACAGTGAAATGCCAATGCTGAAGGTTCCACGCAGATGGTGCTTTTGTTGTAACATTAAGAAGTTCTGTTAGCTCTTCTTTTGTCATTTCATGAGTTGTATCATACTCTTTTACTGAAGCTCTTTCTTTTAAAATTTCAATCGTTTTTTGATCGCTCGCCATATGGATATTTCCTCCCGTTTTTGCAAATAGTATGGTACAATAAATAAAAAAGTGAGAAACTTACTTATTGTAACTAAAGATATTTTAAATTGTATACCGTTAGTTTGTCAAACAATCAGGAAAAGAAAGGCTGAAATATATGGAATTCCAATTATGTCCACACATTCAGCAAGCTTTTTTACTTCTTGGCAAAAGGTGGAATGGTCTCATTATTCATGTATTGCTTGATGGTCCAAAGCGGTTTAAAGACCTGACGGACATTATTCCATCCATCAGTCAAAAAATGCTCGCAGAACGCTTAAAAGAGCTTGAGCAAGAAGGAATTATAGAGCGAATTGTACTGCCTGAAACGCCTGTCAAAGTCATCTATTGTCTAACCGAAAAGGGGAATGCATTAAACGGTGTGTTTGGAGAAGTATCGCGCTGGGCAGGGGAATATGCTGGATCTCATGAAAAAAAGGAGCAAGCCTAGTTTCAGGTTTGCCCAAACGTTTTGTCTCCTGGTGAATATGCTGATGTTAGGCACATGACAAAGGAGGAGAAATGCATGTACCCTCATACTCCGTATTTTCGAGGCGGCGCCCTTGGCATTCCGCCATATGAATCCAGAGTCCCTTTGTTTTTTGGTTTTGGCGCTCCTTTAGTCGGCGGACTGCTTGGCGGATTTCTAGGAAGTGCGATTTTTAATTATCCTCGTCCATATTACCCGCCACCACCACCACCGCCTGCTCCACCACCTTATGGCGGCGGATATCCACCATATTATTAAGAAAAAAGAGTAAGCCTGCTTCCATATCAAAGCAGGCTTTTTATAATGGAATATCAATTTCAGAGATCCCCGGATCATCATGCTTTAAGAACATAATTTCCAAAATACCCTCTTGATACGAAGCCTTCGTTCCTTTTCTTTTCACGGCAGCAGGCAGGACGATCTTCTTTTGTTCATTCTCTTCAGGAAAATGATCAATAAACAGCAGATTGGCTGTATGTTTGATTTTCACTTTTTCTGTGTTCGGACGAGCAAGCTCTATTTTGACAAACACGTGATCAGTTGTTTCAAACACTTCAACATTCGGCTCTTTCTCTTTTTTGACGTCTGGCTCTCTTGTTTTTTGATGCTGAGACAGCGGATCCTGAAAGGGGAACTGAGCAGAATAATTGGAGCCGAATACACTTTCCATCACTTGATTGACATATTGCTCAACGTCTTTAGGATCTGAATTTTTTAAGGCTTCTTTTGAAAATTGCTTTTGAAAAGGGAATAATCGGTTCCAGTCAAACATGCAAATCATCCTTTCTAAATGCCCTGAATTAGTATATGCCCATTCACCTGAGTGCGTGCTATAATATACGATAGGTTTAGAAAGGAATGGTTAGATTGAACGAACAGCATCAATCAAAAGGTGTCCTGTATACTGCAGCATCTTTTACATTATGGGGGCTATTCCCATTATATTGGAAACTGATGGAGCATATTTCGTCAGGCGAAATTTTAGCTCACAGAATCGTATGGTCATTTGTTTTTATGTGTGGTATTCTCCTTTATTTAAAGCAAGTCCGCCCAGCAATACAGACTGTGAAGGGGCTGATGATGGATGGAAAAGCACTTTTCTCATTACTTTTATCTGCTATTTTAATTTCGGTCAACTGGTATGTGTACATTTGGGCAGTCAACCATCATCTCATGCTAGAAGCAAGTTTAGGATACTATATTAATCCGCTAGTATCCGTTTTATTAGGCATCCTTTTCTTGAAAGAACGACTGAATAAAATGCAAACGATCGCGATTCTCATTGCCGCCGCTGGTGTGATCATTTCAACGGTTCAGTACGGTTCATTTCCTGTCGTTGCTTTCTTATTAGCCTTTAGCTTTGGTTTCTATGGACTGATTAAAAAAAGGATGAGCTTTACGAGCGCTATTGGGTTAACGATTGAAACGCTGCTTCTCGCACCGGCTGCACTTGTTTATTTATTATTCTACTTAAAAGAACCTGTGGTGACCATGAATCCAAACAGTTTCGGATCGCTGGGCCTCTTATTTTTTGCAGGGGTTTTTACGGCTGTGCCGCTACTTTTATTTTCTGAAGGCGCAAAAAGGCTTCCTCTGTATCAAGTCGGCATTTTGCAATACATTGCACCGACGATTACGCTGTTTTTAGGGCTATTTGTGTATCACGAACACTTATCTGCAGCAAAAATCTTGACGTTTTTCTGTATTTGGGTGGCCATTTTACTGTTTACCACCTCACAATTACGCATGAAAAAAACAGCGAATTCTCATTAAAGAGAACAAGCAGTTTGCTTTTTTTTAAAGGCAGATCATGTCATAATAAGTTGTTACCAAAACTGTAGAGGTGATCACATGTCATCAGCCAATGAGCTTACAGCCGCTTATCGATCTTTATGGAAAAATCGTCAGCTTGATGTCGATGATATGTCTTCTTTACACGAGGCCATACGTGATGATTTACTGGATGCTCGCACCCATCCGCGGGCGAGAAAATCGTTACATCAAAAGTATGTGCTCGCTGTGGAGAGAATATTAGAAAGTGAGCTTGAGCATGATCATCAATTGCAGCTGATCAGCTTACATACGAAAAAGCTGCGAGAATTAATTCAAAATGAAGGAAGGAACCACTCATGAAACCAATTCAAACGGAAGATGTCACTGCACATCTTGAATCGTTTTTAAATCGTCCAGTCTTCGTTCATCTTGAAACGACAACTGGTTCTTATTCAGCTCATGTAAATGAACAAAATATGACGGTCGTGGCGTATATCCGCAATGCGAAAGTTGTCTATTCACAGGCGAAAATAAAAGGACAAGGTCCGTACCGTGTTGGAATGAAAACAGAAGATGGCTGGATTTACGCAGAAGGCTTGACCGACTATGTGTTTGATGAACAAGGCCGCCTGCTATTAGCAGGGCACTTGCCAGACGGGAAACTAGCGATCTCATTACAAATTAGTGAAACACCATTTCAGGTGTAGGAGAAAGGGTGACGAGTGATGAACGAACATGTATTAGTGATGCTGCCTCACCCCGATGATGAATCCTATGGGGTCGCAGGTCTCATCGCACAAAGCAGAAAACGCGGAATTCCAGTCACGTATGCATGCGGGACACTTGGGGAAATGGGCAGAATTATGGGCAGCCCACCATATGCCAACCGTGAGACACTTCCTGAATTACGAAAACAGGAATTAATCAATGCATGCAAAGAAATGGATGTCACGGATTTACGTATGCTTGGACTACGTGATAAGACGCTCGAATTTGAAGATGATGAGTATTTGGCGGATGTGATGGAAAACATCATCGATGAAGTCAAACCAACACTTATTGTCACGTTTTACCCAGGACACGGTGTACACCCTGATCATGATGCGACAGGGGAAGCCGTCATCCGTGCTCTTTACCGTAAGAAAAAAGAAGACCGTCCTGTCACATACTGCATGGCCATTACGAGAAATAGAGAAGAAGTGCTAGGAAATGCAGATATTGTGATCAATATTACAGATGTAGCAGATATCAAATTAAATGCACTGAGAGCGCACAGAACACAAACAGAAGGCATACTGAGAGAAATTGAGCAGAAACTGAAAAACAAAGAACCAGTCGTCCAAAAATGGTTGGATGAAGAAATTTTCTGGACGTATCAATGGAATGACTAATGAAAAAGGCAGCTGACAAGGATCAGCTGCTTTTTTGTGTCGTATTTAATGATTGGGTGCATGTTTAAGTTGAATCAGTCGTTTTTCAATCAACCTGAGACGGATAAAGAGGACGATTGCACCAGCGGCAAGCCCTGCAATGAGACCGATCCAATAGCCGAACGCCCCAAATGAGGTATATGTGCCAATCAGGTAGCCGGCAGGAAGACCGATGACCCAGTAAGAGAAAAAAGCTGCAATGAGTGTATAGTTCACATCTTTATAGCCGCGAAGAGCCCCTTGAATCGGTGCAGCGATCGCATCTGACAGCTGGAAAAAGATTGCGTAAATCAAAAAGTGCTGTGTCAGCTGTAAAACAGCCGAGTCAGTTGTATATAAACCTGCGATCTCTGGTCTAAATAACAAAATGAGTGCTGCCGTACATAATGAGAATAAAACAGCAGTTCCAATTCCAATATAGCTGTAGATTTGTGCGTCTTTATACCGCATGGCACCGGCTTCAAAGCCAACGACGATCGTTAAAGCCATTGAGATACTAAGCGGTAAAATGTATAAGATAGAAGCAAAGTTCATTGCTGCTTGGTGACTGGCGATCGTCACGGTATCAAAGTGACCCATTAAAAGCGTGACAGCTGCGAAAATGCTCGTTTCAAAAAAGATCGCAAACCCAATAGGGATACCGATTTTCAGTATTTGCCCCATACGGGAGATGTTGAACCGAGGCAGTTTTTGAAACAAACGAAATGAGGCAAATGGTTCTGCCTTGATGACAATACAAATGCTCATGATGAAAATGGCCCAATACGTCATCGCAGATGCAAGGCCAGCCCCTGCACCGCCTAGCTTTGGCAAGCCAAAATTCCCAAATATCAATAAATAATTTAAAACAAAGTTAATAGGAAGTGCTGTTAACGTAACAAACATCGTCACACGTGTTTTCCCTAATGCATCAATAAATGACCTCAGCACTGAATAACCAAACAGCGGGATGATCCCAAAAGCAAGAAAGCTGAGAAAATGCCGGGCAATATCCTCAACGGATGGGTCAAGACCAAGTCCTCCTAATATGAAAGGGACGCTAATCGTTCCAATGACGATCACAACGACACTTAAAAGAAAGGATAAATAGATGGCCTGAAAGACAGCCCGAGGAACGTCTTGTTTTTGGTCTGCACCCATCAGCTGGGCCACAATCGGAGTAACGGCCATTAATATACCGGCAAGCCCTGTATAAACAGGTGTCCAAATGCTGGAACCGATCGCGACACCCGCAAGGTCTTCTGCGCTCACCTTTCCAGACATCACCGTGTCTAAAAACGTAATAAGCGAAAGACCCGCTTGTGTGATTAAAATCGGGATCAAAATGGTTAGAAATTGTGTCAACTTTGTTCGAATGCTATTCGTTTCTCTCATCATCAGTTCCTCTCTGAACAGAAATAACGAGAGGAATTATATCATGCTATGTAAAAAAATCAATTCTCCGTCGGATTATTTTTCTTTGATGGCTTCGTTTTTTTAAACATTTGGGCATAAATAAAAGAAAGACTGACAACACCTAAAATGCTGCAAGCATATTGAATGACTTTCTGAATGGTCATATTGAGTTCACCTCCATACAAATAGAATGTGCACAATTTGTTATTTTATGACACAAACCAAAGAAGGAGGGAAATGGTCAAGATGTTAAATCGCACAAACGAAGAAGCGATGTTTAAATTAGAAATGAAATCACATTTGATGCAAATCATGATGGATGCAAGGAAAATCGCCGATTCACTTGATGAGACGGAACAATGTCTTCTTTGTGACCTCGAATCATTGCATGATCAGTTTAATGAAATGCATGCAGAGGCTTCCTCGTTTTATTTACAATCATATATGGAGGAATTCACGCCTGGATTTGCTCAATTTTCGTTAGCGATTGAGCATTTATCTAAACAAAAGCACGGAGCGCTTATTGTGATTCAAAGGAGGGATGAAGTCGAGGATTTTATCCAAAGAGGCACAAACCTCCATGCGAAAATTAGTGCATCATTAATAGAAAGCATTTTCTATCCGGGAAATCCACTTCATGATGGTGCTCTTTTAGTGAAAGAAAATACACTCGTTTCCGCTGCAAATGTGCTGCCGCTCACCTCAAAAAAAGTCAGTCCTTCTCTTGGCACAAGACACAGGGCGGCCATCGGTCTTTCTGGGATGACCGACGCACTGGTTCTCGTTGTATCAGAAGAAACGGGAAAGATGTCGTTTGCTAAAGAAGGAGTGCTTTATCCGCTCACCGTGAAAGATCCGGAAATAAGAAAATAAAAACGAATCGCTGCATTCTTCATTGGGAAGGATGCTTTTTTCATTTGAGGAGAAAAAACAGCCAATTAAGTAAAAAGTCATTTGATACAGAAAAATTTGTCATGTAGAATAGAACTATGAAACTAGCAAAGTGCTTGTTTTGACATATTTCTAAACGTCAACTTAAAAATTCCTTAAAAAATGTTTATAAATACAGCAAACAGCCGATAGAAACGATATGGCGTTGTTTTAGCATTTTGAGTTTGCTGCTCTAACCTATTTGTTATTGCCCAACGTCTTCATGTCGAGTAATATAATAGAAATAAAGATAAAATAGTGCAAGAGAAGCAGAACCGTTAAATGCGAAACTCAAAACTAGTACATAAGTTTTGTTGAACGAAATCATGAAAGGCGGAGATTCATCTATGAAGAAAAAAGTAGTAACCGGCCTCACAGTTTCAGCGATCGCAGGCTCAGCTGTTATTGCTGCACCGGCAGAAGCACAGACGATCAAGGTGAAAAGCGGTGACTCACTTTGGAAGATTGCCGAACAGTACAATACAAGTATTTCGGAGCTTCAATCTCTTAATCAATTAAAAACGACGATGATTTTTGCAGGACAAAGCTTAAAGATTCCTGGCGCAAAAAGTAAAAAAACCAGCTCATCAACTGGCTCAAAAGCGACGAAATCAGGTGCTTCAACGACATCTAGCTATACTGTAAAGCTTGGAGATTCACTATGGCTGATTGCGAAAAATCATAAAATGTCAGTCGCAAGCTTGAAAAGCCTAAACAGCTTAAACAGTGACCTGATTCGACCAGGTCAAAAGCTGAAAGTCTCTGGGAGCACGAAGACGAGCGGCAGTCAGTCATCAAATTCAAACTCAAGCAATAAGACGACGAACTCAAATAGTTCATCATCATCTAGTACATACAAGGTCAAATTAGGCGATTCCCTTTGGAAAATTGCGAATTCGTTAAATATGGCGATTGGTGAAATCAAAACATTAAACGGATTAAAATCTGATATGATTTATCCGAATCAAGTATTGAAAGTAAAAGGGACGGCTGCATCAAAACCAAGTCAGCCGAAAGCCCCTGCTAAACCTAGCAACCCGTCTTCAAGCGGGAAAACAACATCTTATACCGTAAAATCAGGTGATTCATTATGGAAAATTGCGAATCAGTTTAAGGTGCAGGTTCAATCCATTCGCACGGCAAACAGCCTGAAAAGTGATGTGCTTAGAATTGGACAAGTGTTAAAAATTAATGGTACGGCTTCCGGCTCTAATGGTTCTACGTCTAACGGTTCAACAACTCCGGTCAACAATAACAAAACCGATGTTCCAATGAATGCAAAAATCACGACGATGATCCAAGAAGGTAAAAAGCTGACAGGAATTCCTTACAGATGGGGCGGTAATACACCAGCTGGGTTTGATTGCAGCGGCTTTGTTTACTATCTCATTAACAAGGTTTCATCTGTATCTAGATTAAGCACAGCGGGCTACTGGAATATGATGACGCCTGTCAGTACACCGCAAGTTGGAGATTTTGTTTATTTTACAACATACAAAGCAGGTCCTTCTCACATGGGACTATACCTGGGTGGAGGAGATTTCCTTCATGCAAGTGACAGCGGAGTAGGTATTTCGAACTTAAGTAACTCATATTGGAAAAAAGCCTATTTAGGTGCAAAACGTTTCTTCTAAAAAAGCCGGTTTTCGGCTTTTTTTGTTTGCCCTCTCATGAGATTGTCCATACTGATAACAAAAGGAAAAGGGGGCAGTCATATGAAAAAGTCAGTGTGGACGATCATGATGTGTTTGGTCTTTCTCGTATCAGCATGTCATGCACCGCCGAAAAAAGAAATGGCAGAAGAAAGTCATGAAGTTGCAGCACCTAAACAAGCGCCGGTGACCACTTCATTGATCAATGAAAGTGGGCAGAAAATAGGAAGCATCGAAGTGAGAGAATCTTCAGCAAATGGTCTGGATCTACACGTAAAAGCAAAAGGGTTACCGCCAGGTCCTCATGGCTTCCATATTCACGAGACAGGTGTATGTGAAGCGCCAGATTTTGAAACGGCAGGTCCTCATTTTAATCCAACGCATAGGGAGCATGGCTTTGACAACCCAAAGGGGCATCATGCTGGAGATATGCCTAATTTAGAGGTAGGAGCAGATGGCCAAATTGATGTCGTCGTCAATGTACCAGATGTGACGTTAAAGGGAGGTCCGAATCAATTAATCGGTCAAAATGGGCGAAGCTTTATCATTCATGCAGAAGCAGATGATTATTTAAGCAACCCTTCTGGAAACTCTGGAAAGCGAATTGCTTGCGGAGCGATCACAAAAGAAATGGTAAAATAACAGAAGACGAACCTTTATGTATTGAGTGCATAAAGGTTTTTTTAGTATACTTGGTGAGGAAAATGATCGAAGAGAGGAATTAATCATATATGTTCAACCAACAATCACTCCCAGAAGAAATTCAAGCAATGATCGAAGCAAAAGCAAAAGTGCTAGAAGAAGAATTCCGTCCGCTCATTGGAACAGGCGGCTATGAATCACAGGATACTTCTATCATTCAAGATGCCATGATTGCACTAGCACTAGGAAAAAACGTTCTATTAAAAGGGCCAACTGGCTCAGGTAAAACAAAACTAGCAGAAACTTTATCCGCTTTCTTTCAGCAGCCGATGCACAGTGTGAACTGCTCGGTTGATCTAGATGCAGAAAGCTTAATTGGCTATAAAACCATCCACAATGATGGTCAGATCGCTTCTATTGAATTCATTGAAGGACCCGTTACAAAAGCAATGAAAAAAGGCCACCTTTTATATATTGATGAAATCAACATGGCGAAACCGGAAACCCTGCCTATTTTAAACGGTGTACTCGACTACCGAAAAATGATGACAAACCCATTTACAGGTGAGGTTGTCAGAGCAGAAGAGGGCTTTGGCGTGATTGCGGCAATCAACGAAGGGTATGTTGGCACAGTGCCTCTAAATGAAGCCCTGAAAAACCGTTTTGTTGTCATTGATGTTCCTTACATCGGCGGCGGCATCCTGAAAGATGTCCTTCAATCTCAATCTGTTTTAAAGGATGAGCGGTTAATCGACCAATTCGTACAGCTCTCATCAGACTTGATTACACAAGCACACAATGGACAGGTCAGTGAAGAAGCAGCATCCATTCGCGCCCTCTTAGATACATGTGATCTTGCGCAATATATCCCGCCGCTTCGTGCCATTGAACGAGGGATTGTTGAAAAGCTAGAAGATGACCGGGAAAAAGCAGCGGTAAGAAATATCGCCCAAACATTATTCGAGTGAGGTTCTGACTTTTGAAATTCATCAAATTTAATGACAGCAGAATCGATTCATTTCTATTTATGGAATTAACAGATTTAGCCAAAACGTTAGCGAAAAGTGATGATGTCGAGCTTGAATACGGTGTGCAGTCCTACTATGAACCTTTTGAAAAGAAAATTTTCATCAGCCATTTTTGGGATGATCGTAATCAAGAAGACATGACAGCAGGGCTAAAAAGTGATGTTTTCCTGCGTGCAGTAGGGACAGTCTATAGTGATCTCACTGTATTTGAGGACATGATCCGCTACGCCCACACATTATCCATTCCTAATGTATGTAAACAATTGTTTATGCTGTTTGAAGATATCCGGATTGAAGAGCAAATTAAACGCGACCGCCCAGGAACAAAAAAGGTGTTTAAACGGAGAAGAGAGCTTTACAGGCGTCACTTTAAGACGCAATTAACGATTAACCAAGAACGAACCATTTTAACGGATGCACTCTTTTGTGCAATGTATGTAAAGCTGACAGCTGATTCACCGCTGGAAGAGATTCCGCCCCTTCACGACCAGATTCATCCAATGATTCCGTTTATTGAGTCAAGTCTTGAACGTGTATATGAAGCAGGTTCAACATCTGACATCGCAACCATTGTAAAAGGATTGACAGAAGGCTTTGATGAGCTTCTTGAAAAAGATATGCTGAATACGTACTTTTTCTTTCCAGAATTGGACTATGAAAAAGCGGCAAAAGAACCGCTGTTCCATGACTTAAAAAGAAAACCTAAATTAAGTGAGGACATCAAAGTCGACCGGGAAAAACAGGGGGATGAAGACATCCACCAAGAATATATGGAAGTATGGCATAGGGAAACTGAAGCGCCATCAAAAAGCTTCCTTCAATTTGATTTAGAACACGGCGGGAAAAGTGATCTCGGCAAGGATGCAGCAAGAGAAGGTGACGATGGAGACCAGGCGCTTGGAACTGTTCAAGGCTCTGCAAAACAAACACATCGAAAAGATTATTCAAAGCTCGAAGCATTAGAAGAGGCTGAAGGCGAAGAAAGCGGAGCAGGTGCTCATGAGAATGGAAAAGAGAACAAATATGCGTTTCCAATTATGATATCACCAGACCCGCCTGAGCCAGAGCAAATAGATGTGTACAAGCAGCATGCAAAGGCGATTGAGCCTTACCAGAAACGCTTAAAGCAGATGATTCAAAAAACACTTGAACATAAAAAATCATGGCCGAAAACGGATCTTCATGCAGGCCGTCTGAGTAAAAAGCTCATTCGCTATTTTACAGAGTCTAACCCGCGTCTTTTCTATAAAAAGCAGGCACCGTCTTCTCAAATTGATGCTGTTTTCACCTTATTAGTTGACTGTTCTGCAAGCATGTTTGACAAGATGGATGAGACGAAAAAGGGAATTGTTCTATTTCATGAAGCCTTAAAATCCGTTCAAGTACCACATCAAATTGTTGGGTTTTGGGAAGATACAAACGATGCAACAGAAACAAGCCAGCCGAACTATTTCAACACAGTCGTGTCGTTCAAAGATTCTTTATTTGATGCAGGACCTTCCATTATGTCACTTGAGCCAGAAGAGGATAACCGGGACGGCTATGCGATTCGTCAAATGACGAAAATGATTTTAAAACGAAGAGAAGAGCAAAAGTTTCTCATTGTATTCTCAGACGGAGAGCCAGCTGCGTTCAGCTACGAACAAAATGGGATCGTGGATACACATGAAGCAGTTCTTGAAGCGAGGAAAAAGGGAATTGAAGTGATCAACGTGTTTTTATCCAATTCGCCGATTGAAGAAGCACAGATGAAAACCATCCAAGATATGTATGGCAAGTTCAGCATTTTTGTACCAGATGTCGATACATTGCCAGATGTCTTATATCCATTATTGAAGAAACTGCTGCATAAAAGCATTGGGGCATAAGGTTTTGCCCCTTTCTTCAAAATATTTTTCGGAATGATTTAAATTTTTTGTTTTTCTGTGAATTTTTTATCTTTAATTGAACAAAGAATGTAGAAAGTAATCCGAAACAGTGGTAGAATATTATTGGAAGCGTTTTATTACATAAATTTGGTCATTGTGTTCTGGAAGTTATATCGAGATAGTGTTCAATCACTTGATGATCAAAGTTGGGGGTAGTGTTCAAAATGTTTCAAAATGATGTGAAACAACCGTTGAGTTGGGAAGAATTTCATGGTCCGAACCTCGGCTATGTGCTCGAGCTCTACGATCAGTATGTCCAAGATCCTAATAGTGTTGACGAAGATCTAAGAGGCATATTTGATGAACTTGGTGCACCACCGAGTGAAATGAAGGAGGAAATTGGGAAAAAAGAAAATAATGTAGTTACTTCTGAACAAATCCAAAAGATAGCATCAGTCGTTAAACTGGCAGAAGACATCAGAACGTATGGCCATTTAAATGCTTCCGTCAATCCTCTTCGCAAAGAAAAGGAATTACAAGAGCTGTTTCCTTTAAAGGAGTACGGTTTAACAGAAGAAGATGTCAAGAATATTCCGATATCGATTATTAGTGCAGACGCACCAAAACACATTTCAAACGGCATAGAAGCCATTAACCATTTGAGAAATACGTATAAGCGCACCATTTCATTTGAGTTTGATCATGTGCATGACTTCGAAGAACGAAACTGGCTCTCAAGCTCTATCGAGTCTGGTGAACTATTTAAGAAAAAACCAGCGGATAAACTAGTTTCTGTATTCAAAAGATTAACAGAAGTCGAGTACTTTGAGCAGTTCCTGCATAAAACATTTGTTGGGCAAAAGCGCTTTTCTATCGAAGGATTAGATGCACTTGTCCCAGTACTTGATGAAATTATATCAGAGTCTGTTACACAAGGGACTTCAAATATTAACATTGGAATGGCACACAGAGGCCGTTTAAATGTATTAGCACATGTTTTAGGAAAACCATATGAGATCATTTTCTCAGAATTCCAGCATGCGCCAAATAAAGAGCTTGTTCCATCAGAAGGCTCTATTGGCATTAGCTACGGATGGACAGGGGATGTCAAGTACCATCTTGGAGCTGATCGTCAAATTAAAGACGAAGATACAAAGAGTGCGAGAGTCACGCTTGCTAATAACCCAAGTCACTTGGAGTTTATTGACCCAATTATTGAAGGAAGCACACGTGCCGCTCAGGAATTACGTACTCAAAAAGGCTATCCAGTACAAGACGTTGAAAAAGCGTTAGCCATCTTAATTCATGGTGATGCGGCATTTCCTGGAGAAGGAATTGTGGCAGAAACATTAAATTTAAGTCAACTTGTAGGCTATCAAGTTGGTGGAACCATCCATATCATTGCAAACAACATGATCGGGTTCACAACGGAAAGCAATGAATCTCGTTCGACGAAATATGCAAGTGACCTTGCAAAAGGTTTTGAGATTCCAATTGTGCACGTCAATGCAGATGATCCGGAAGCATGTTTAGCGGCTGTTCAGCTAGCTGTAGAATACCGCAAACGCTTCAAGAAGGATTTCTTAATTGACTTGATCGGTTACCGCAGATATGGTCATAACGAAATGGATGAGCCTTCTACAACTCAGCCAATGCTATATGATGCAGTCAGAAAGCATAAAACGGTCAAGAATATCTTTGCAGATAAACTTGTCACAGAAGGTCTTCTGACAAAAGAACAACGAGAAGAAATCGAGCAGGCTGTGACGACGAAGATAGAAGAAGCCTATAAAAAAGTGCCTTCAAAGAAAGAACATACGATTCAAGAAATCGAACTGCCAGAGCCTGTATCTAATGGCTTCCCAGCAGTGGATACATCAGTAGAATTTGATGTATTAAGAAAGCTGAACGAAGAATTAATTAGCTGGCCGAAAGATTTCCAAGTATTCGGTAAGCTAAAGCGGATCCTTGAAAAACGTGCAAAGGTGTTTACAGATGACCGTAAAGTGGAATGGTCACTTGGTGAAGCACTCGCATTTGCATCTATATTAAAAGACGGTACGCCAATTCGAATGACCGGACAGGATTCAGAGCGAGGCACATTTGCTCAAAGAAACCTTGTTCTTCACGACAGTCAAACGGGAAATGAATTTATTGCTCTTCATGAACTGAGTGATGTGAATGCATCATTTACAGTCCATAACAGTCCACTGTCGGAAGGCTCTGTCATCGGATTTGAATATGGTTATAATGTCTATTCTCCTGAAACATTAGTGATTTGGGAAGCTCAATTTGGAGACTTCGCAAATGCGGCTCAAGTGTATTTCGATCAATTTATTTCAGCAGGCCGCGCAAAATGGGGACAAAAATCAGGTCTAGTCATGCTCTTGCCGCACGGATATGAAGGACAAGGTCCTGAACATTCAAGTGGAAGAACAGAGCGCTTCCTGCAATCAGCTGCTGAGAATAACTGGACAGTTGCGAACCTGACAAGTGCAGCGCAATACTTCCACATTCTTAGAAGACAGGCAAAAATGCTGCTTCGTGAAGAGATTCGTCCGCTTGTCATCATGACACCGAAGAGTCTGCTTCGTAATCCGAACACATTGTCTGAAGTCCAAGAATTAACGGATGGACAGTTCCGTCCAGTTCTTGAACAGCCAGGTATTGTGCATGATCATGAAAAAGTTTCACGACTCGTTCTATCTAGCGGGAAGGTATCGATCGATATTAGTGATCGTTTTACTCAAATGGAAGAGCCAAAAGATTGGCTTCATATTGCAAGAGTGGAACAACTATATCCATTCCCGGCCAAAGATATTAAAGCAATTTTAACGAAACTGACAAACTTAGAAGAAATCGTATGGGTGCAAGAAGAACCACAAAATATGGGGGCTTGGGGATACATTGAGCCATATTTACGTGAAATAGCGCCTGAAAAAGTAAAAGTACGTTACATCGGCCGAAGAAGACGTTCAAGTACGGCTGAGGGTGATCCAACTGTGCATAAAAAAGAACAAGAACGAATTGTATCTGATAGCTTGACTCGCAAAAACTAAGGGGGAAATGAAAAATGGCGGAAATTAAAGTACCTGAATTAGCGGAATCGATCTCGGAAGGAACGATTGCTCAATGGCTAAAGCAGCCGGGCGATTATGTTGAGCAGGGAGAATACCTGTTAGAACTTGAAACAGATAAAGTCAATGTCGAACTGACAGCCGAAGAATCTGGCGTACTCAAAGAAGTACTGAAAGATTCTGGTGACACTGTACAAGTTGGAGAAGTCATCGGAACCATTGCAGCAGGTGAAGCTGGCGGAAGCGAGTCCGCAGCTCCAGCACCTGAGCAAGATTCTGCACCAGCTTCGAAAGAAGAACCGGCAGCTGAACAAAAAGAAGCAGCAGCAAAAGAAGAGCCGAAATCTGGTAATGGCAGAACCATCGCTTCTCCTGCAGCTAGAAAATTAGCAAGAGAGAAGGGGCTAGACTTATCTGAGATTCCAACCGTAGATCCGCTGGGCAGGGTACGAAAGCAGGATGTAGCTTCTTATCAAAAGAATGAAGCACCTGCAAGAGCACCAAAAGCCGCGCCACAAGCAAATGCTGCGGTGCAGAATGATCAAGCAGGAAAACCAGTTGAGCGTGAAAGAATGTCACGCCGCAGACAAACGATTGCAAAACGCTTAGTTGAAGTTCAACAAACGGCTGCAATGCTGACAACATTTAATGAAGTTGATATGACAGCTGTGATGGATTTAAGAAAGCGTCGTAAAGATGCCTTCCTTGAACAAAATGATGTGAAACTTGGCTTCATGTCCTTCTTCACAAAAGCAGTTGTAGCAGCACTGAAGAAATATCCGCTTCTTAATGCAGAAATTCAAGGTGATGAACTTGTCTTGAAGAAATTCTACGACATCGGCATCGCTGTCGCTGCAAATGAAGGACTTGTCGTACCGGTTGTCCGTGATGCAGACAGATTGTCATTTGCCGGGATTGAAAAAGAAATTGGTCATCTTGCGAAAAAAGCAAGAGACAACAAATTGTCTCTTAGTGAGTTACAAGGTGGATCATTCACGATCACAAACGGCGGAACATTTGGTTCTCTGCTTTCGACACCAATTTTAAACAGCCCTCAAGTTGGGATTTTAGGAATGCACAAAATTCAGCTTCGTCCTGTTGCGATTGATGAAGAACGTTTTGAAAACCGTCCAATGATGTATTTGGCTCTTTCTTACGATCACCGTATTGTCGATGGAAAAGAAGCAGTTGGATTCCTCGTCACGATTAAAAACTTGCTTGAAGATCCTGAGCAGCTATTGCTTGAAGGATAATGATCGACATGAAAAGCTGGCACCCGTTAAGGTGCTAGCTTTTTTTCTTTTTGATTTCCTGATTTCCTCGTTTTGACCAATATGTCGCAAGCCAGGATCCAGCTAAATTATGCCACACACTAAAAATCGCACTTGGTACGGCTGCGAGGGGCGAGAAATGTGCTGTTGCAAGAGCTGCGCCCAGGCCAGAGTTTTGCATGCCTACTTCTATCGAGATGGCTCTTCGAGAAGGAATATCCATTTTGCACCATCTTGCAATGAGGTAACCAAATAAAAGACCGAGACCATTATGTAAAACGACAACTGCAAAAATAAGCAAGCCAGATTGAAGAATCTGCTCTTTATTTGCACTGACAACTGCTGCAATGATCACCACAATTCCGGCAACAGATACAAGCGGGAGTGCTTGAACCGCATATGTCACTTGTTTTTTAAAAAACAACTGAACGATGACGCCCAAAATAATTGGAATCAGCACAACTTGTACAATCGACAAAAATAGAGCACCCGGCGATACTGGTAACCAAGATCTTGCAAAGATTAAAATAAAGACAGGGGTCAAAAAGGGAGCAAGGAGCGTCGATATGGTGGTGACGGCTACAGATAATGCCGTATTTCCTTTCGCCAAAAAGGTCATGACATTGGATGCTGTACCACCTGGACAGCAGCCTACGAGAATAACGCCTACAGCGATTTCAGAAGGCAGCCGTAATCCATAAGCTAACAAAAAGGCAATAAGCGGCATAAGTGTGTACTGCGTCAGAACCCCGATCAGCACATAGAGAGGTTTTCGAAACAGCTCTTTAAAATCTTCAGCAGACAGGGTAAGCCCCATCCCAAACATAATGATACCGAGTAAAAAAGGAATATAAGGTCCAATCTTAGAAAATTCGGCAGGAAAGGCAAACCCAAGACACGCAAATACAATGACCCAAATCGCAAAGGTTCTTCCTGCAAAGTGACTAATAGTTAATAAAATCTTCATTCATTGCTTCAGCTCTCTTTCCTCACATATCTTTCTTATTTTAAATGAATTTTCTGAAAAAACAACCCATTCTTTAGATGGGTTTCAATAATAAAATTATGTAAACTGAAAATACTCCACATAGGCTTGTGCCTACATAGAGTAAAATCTCAAAATGGTGTCCATTTGACTTGTTGCGCTTGTTTAAGTCTTGCTTCTGGCTCACGCCAGTCAACTACATTCCACCACCTGTCTACGTATTGCGCCTTTTCATTCCGATATTGAAGGTAGTAGGCATGCTCCCATACATCAAGGGTCAGAAGAGGGATGACATCCCATTGCGATAAAAGCTGATGACGTTCTGCCTGTAAAATTTCTAAACGCTGTGTTCGGGGCACCCATACGAGAATAGCCCAGCCAACACCTTCTACTTGTTTAGCAGCTGCTGAAAATTGGGATTTGAATGCGTCATAGCTGTCAAACGAATGCTCAATGAGGCGGAGCATTTGACCAGTAGGCTTTCTTTTTCCTGAAGGACTCATGGAAAACCAAAAAATACAATGTAAATAATGTCCCGCCCCATGAAAGGCAAGCTCACGTTCCCAGTGCTTGATCATCGTAAAATCATTTGTTCTTCTTGCTTTTTTTAACGCAAGCTCAGCTTTGTTCAGGCCATCGACATATGATTGGTGATGCTTCTGGTGGTGCAAATACATAATCTCTTTTGAAATATAGGGTTCTAGTGCTTCATACCGATAAGGGAGAGGTGGTAATTGGTGACCTCCAGCTGCTACATCTCGCAGTGCTTCGGGCTGGTTCATGTCAACTGCAATACTTTCAGCAAGTTCATACCACTCTTGTTCACTTGAGCGCTCATCATTCATTTTTAACAATAAATTTTCTGTTTTCTGACGGATTTTTTCATCTTGAACCACGTTTTGAAAAGAGCTAAGCCACTCTTTGAGCTGCATTCGATATTCTTCCTTATTCATTGATACGCCCCATTTCTTCTAAAAATGTCGAACAAGCTATCATTGGAAATACAAAAGGATAGCTATGATAGGTGATATAAAACTGCTTTGGAAGGCCAATGCCCACTGGATAGTACAAGGCTTCATTGGAATGCTGATGATTCACCAAAAATGAAATGGCTTTTAAAATCGATTTGTCATCTGGCTTCTCATATTGCAAAAGAGCCTCTGCGGCCCAAGCAGTTTGAACCACTGTGCCAAATGGGAGCGGGACAAACGTTTTTACCTCTGCACTTTTGCACGATTCTCCGAAGCTGCCATCTTCTAGTTGAATCTGTTTTAAGAAACGGCACGCTTTTTGAACGGCAGGGTGTGAGTAGGGGATGCCCGCAGCTTTAAGTCCTGTTAACGCTGCCCAGGTTCCATAAATATAGCAAACGCCCCACCTGCCAAACCATGATCCGTTTTTCTCTTGATGTTCAAAGAGCCATTTTACACATTGATCTTTCTGTCTAAGAATTGATGGAGAAATGTTTTTCTCCTCGAGACCAATAAGATGAAGCACGCGGCCTGTAATATCGGGAGTAGATGGATCAATGGCCGCATCCTCCGCAGATTCGAGCGGGAGATGACGAAGCAAGAAGTGATCTTGATTTTTTTCGAAAGCAGAAAAGCCGCCATCACGGTTTTGCATGGAAAGGAGCCAATCAAAACCTCGTCTCCATTGAACAGGTGCGCATGCTTTAGGAATGGCTTTTAACACAATTTGGGTGTCATCACAATCAGGGTTATTCGTATTGATATCTGAGAAACCAAAGCCCCCCGGAGCGGCATGGCGGTTATGAAACGCCCAATCTGCTTTCTTCATTTGCTGCCGATTCAGCAAGTATGTAAAAGACTTTGTGATAAGGGGCTCTTCTCGTTTTCTGCCTGCTTTTTGAGAAGCAAAACTGACAAGCGCAGTATCCCAAACTGTGGATGTAGAATTCTCAGCATACAGCTCGCCTTCACAGGAGCTGACAAGCTTTTTCATGCCTTTCACCGCTTTTTGGATAAGATGATATCCCGGAGAGTACCCAAGGCTCATGAGCGCATAGACCATAAAGATGGTCGCACTTAAGTAGCTGTACAGCGTGCCATCCTTTTCAAGACGGTCAAACATATATCGTTTAGCCGCTTCATACCCGAAAAAGTCCAACCGGCTGTCTAAGGCTACATATGATCGCATATACGTCAAAAAGTGGTGAGTTGAACGTTCTTCTCTTGCCATAAACCAGTCAAATGGATTTTTAGACATGCTCTCATCAAGGTGTGCTAAGGATGGAAACTTTGCATGAGAGGTATACCGCTTATTCAGTGCAATCATCATCGGCACAAAATGAATTCTTGCATATGCACTAAGATGGTAGAAGTGCAGCGGAAAGTATGTAGGGATGAGTAAAAAAGAAAGTGGTGCATAGAAGTAGGGCCAAGGGTGCATTCCGTTTACGGCGAGCATCCACTTTGTCATAAAATGAACGTTCTTTAAACCACCTTTTGATCGAATATATTGTGCTGCTTTTTCCATATGAGGCTCATCTTGTTGAAACCTGCCTGAAACGAGCATTCCGCAATAGCCTTGCACTGTGGCTGTTAAATGTCCCGTTTGATCATGATAGAGAGAAAAGGAACCATCCTCATTTTGCTTCGCGCGTATCGCTTCTGCCAATTGACGAATGAATGCCTGATCTGGATCGCCGACAGCCTTTAACAGCATAATTAAAAAAGCATTTGTCATCATGGAGCCTTCAAAGCAGAAAACAAAAGCGCCATCTTCTCGTTGTCTGCGTTCTACTTGTTTGTGCAGTTCCTCAATATACTCGTTTACTCTCGTTTTGAAACCTTGCATATTCGGCTATGCTCCTTTCCTTTACTACTATATTCAGGAGCCTGCCTGTCACATGCAATCACAAAAAAGCCGATGACATTGCCATCGGCTTTGCTGCTTGTCTATTAATCTTGGAGGTTAATCCATACACTTTTCACTTCAGTGTAATTATTCAACGCATACGAACCCATTTCTCTGCCTAAACCTGACTGCTTATATCCTCCAAACGGGGAGGCGGCATCAAAGACATTATAGCAGTTGACCCAAATTGTTCCTGCTTCAAGACGTGCAGCAATATCATGGGCATGCTTTAAGTTTTCTGTCCAAAGTCCTGCGGCTAATCCATAGTCAGATTGATTGGCCCGTTCGACCACTTCATCAATGGAATCATAAGGAATTGCGGATAAAACAGGTCCGAAAATTTCTTCCTTAGCGATGGTCATGTCATCTTCTACATCCTTAAAAACAGTAGGAGAGACGAAGTAGCCTGCTTCATAAGGGCAATCACCACCGACAACGGCTGTTGCACCTTCTGATTTACCTTTTTCGATATAGCCTAATACGCGTTCGTGCTGCTCTTTACTCACAAGAGGTCCGATTTGCGTATCTTGATGGAGACCGGCGCCTTGCTTAAGTGATGTCGCATATTTGGCCATTTGATCGACCACTTCATCGTATTGGCTCCGGTGAACAAAGACCCGTGAACCTGCACAGCATACCTGGCCTTGGTTAAACATGACGCCGTTTAAAGCACCTGGAATGGCTTTCTTTAAATCTGCATCTGGTAAAATAATGTTTGGCGATTTTCCGCCAAGTTCTAATGTGACGCGCTTAATGGATTTAGCGGCTTTCTCCATGATTAATTTCCCAACACTTGTTGATCCTGTGAAGGCTAGCTTGTTGACATCAGGGTGATCGGTAAGTGCATTCCCGGCTGTTTCACCGAATCCAGGAACGATGTTAATTACGCCTTCTGGGAAACCGGCTTTATCCACTAATTCAGCTAAATAAAGAGCAGAAAGTGGTGTTTGTTCTGCTGGTTTTAAAACGATAGTGCAGCCTGTTGCGAGGGCAGCACCCATTTTCCACATGGCCATCAGCAGCGGGAAGTTCCAAGGAATGATTTGTCCCACAACACCAACAGGCTCATGGCGGGTATAATTAAAATAACCCTGACTGACAGGAATGGTTTGTCCAGTCATTTTTGTGGTCCAGCCTGCGTAATAGCGCATGTGCTCAATGGCGAGAGGGACATCCGCATTTGTTGTTTCATTAATTGGCTTTCCGTTATCAAGTGTTTCAAGCTGAGCAAGCTCTTCTTGATTTTCTTCCATTAAATCTGCAAGCTTAAACATAAGCCGAGCGCGTTCAGCGGCAGACATTGAGCGCCAAGGACCATGAAAGGCTTTTTTAGCAGCTTTCACTGCCTCATCAATATCAATCGCACCTGCTTCATATACATCAATAAGGGTTTCGCCTGTGGCTGGGTTAGGAGTAGAAAAGGTTTTATGATCGTGACTTGTGACAAACTGGCCGTTGATGTAGAGTTTTTTTGTCCCTTGGAGAAAAGATTCGAGTTTTAAACTAATTTGAAGTGTTGTAGAGCTCATAAATAAACAAACCTCCTTAAAGATATGGGTTGTTCTGCGAGTTCTAGGTGGAAAAAGCGGACATGAAGCAACTGAACATGTATACGCACACATATGTAAACGTATACATTCATCATATTACACGACATGTTTGAATGCAATCCATAACACTCATTGCATTTCACGAAAAATTGGCTACAATAAATGTATAGATGAAAAAAGGAGTTTTTAATCATGATCCATCAAAACTGGCAAACGGCTCAAACGTTAAAACAAGTAAAATGTGTACATACGAATGCGAAAAAATATATGGTCGACCGGGCATTAACGGTTGGAAGCACATATGAAGTGAAAAATGAAACAGAGGAATTCCTCTTTGTTGTTGATAATACGGGTAAAGTAGGCGGGTATTACAAGGAGTATTTCGAAGATATTTCTGCTGAATGATTTTGAGGATCATCACTCATACTAAGAAAAACAGTAAAGGGTGATGATGATGAAAAAGCAGCAAACAGACGAGCAGAAAAACCAACATGCTTGGCACGATAACGAGGATGCTAATATGGCGATTACGCTTGAACAGATTTCTGATGTGTATGCCGAGGGAACCATTGATACACCAAAAGATGAATAGCCATCTAAAACAGTGATTTTGAACAATCACTGTTTTTTTATGGGATGATGAAGCATTTTTTTCTAGAAAAGAACTGAAACTTTTTTCCTGCTTTAACAGTCTAAATAAGTAGAGGAAAGAGCATCGGATCAAAAAGAAAAAGTTAAATGAAATTTAATCTATTCGTAATGGAATAACGACCATTTATAGCGTATTCTATAAATGAGAATAAAACGTACCCACAGAGCCGTGTGGCCGTTTTGTCATAAAGGAATTTGATGCAGGAAGA
The DNA here is from genome assembly GCF_056838025.1 of Bacillus sp. MC1252. Taxonomy (NCBI): domain Bacteria; kingdom Bacillati; phylum Bacillota; class Bacilli; order Caryophanales; family Bacillaceae; genus Bacillus; species Bacillus sp. MC1252. Next base: position 1,892,841 of record NZ_CM166369.1, on the reverse strand, counting down.
GGGGGTTTACGTGGGTATTTTTTCTGTCAGTAAACAAAATGATCATAAAAAATTCGAATCCTTATTGATTGAAGGGGAAAGAATTGAGGCTGTTTACAGACTGCGTCACGACCAAATTTGTTTCACCAATAAACGACTGATCTTTGGCGATAACCGCGTATTTTCTAAGAAGAAAGTCAGGGTCTCCTTGCCGTATCGATCAATTGAAAGTTTTGCCATTCAAGAAGCTGGCGTGTTTGATCAGGACACAGGTATGCTGCTCGTCACAAGCTCAAAAGTATTTGAACTCGATTTTTCTAAAGACACAGATTTGAGTGATGTGCAAGCCATTTTAACAAAACATCTTTGCTGATCAACGTTGCGATTACATAGATCACATGCACTTTTCTCATTCTTTGTTCTTATTTTAATAGATCGCACATTGTCTGAGCCCTTACCCATATTTGCTGGGAAGGGCTTTTTTTGTTTAGGTGTTTGAATGATAGCAAAAAAGGATAAAGATGAAACAGATACAGAAAGGAGAATGAACAATGAAAGTATTAGTTGCTGGAGCAAATGGACATACAGGCAGACTCGTCATTCGTTATTTAAAAGAAAAAGGACATGAGCCGCTTGCTCTCATTCGAGATGAAAAACAAGCGGATGCACTAAAAGAACTTGGTGCAACACCTGTTATCGGTGATCTTGAAAAGGATGTTACATCTGCTGTGAAACAAGCAGAAGCTGTCATCTTTGCAGCTGGTTCAGGCTCAAAAACAGGTGCAGATAAGACCATTGCGGTGGATCAAGAAGGTGCCAAACGCCTCGTTGATACAGCCAAAAAAGAAAACATTCAGCATTTTGTTATGCTGAGTTCCTATAATGCCGATAACCCTAACCAAGGAAAAGGGCAAGGAAGTATGGAAATTTATTATGAAGCGAAAAGAAAAGCAGATAAACATTTAAAACAGTCTGGCCTTTCCTATACCATTGTCCGTCCAGGTGCCTTGCTGCATGAGGAAAAGACAGGAAAAATCGAAGCTGCCGTGCATATCCCAGATGATCAAACCATTGAGATCTCAAGAGAAGATGTAGCCATTGTTCTTGTGGAAAGCTTAACAGAATCCAATGTGAAAAATAAGTCCTTTGACTTAATTAAAGGGGACAAACCAATAGAAGAAGCACTTCGCACGCTTTAAAAGGAAAAAGCTGCTGCCAAAGAGGCGGTAGCTTTTTTGATGTTTTTATTTACCTTGTAGCGGGAAGGTAATGAGAAAGGAGTGATTGACCGTGGGCTTAACGAAAGAACAAAAAGCTGATTTATACGAAAGACTGATTCAATTACAAGAGGATGTGAAAGGATCAAAAAAGAAAGAAGAATCCATGCTGGCGGAATCAAATGAGATTTCAAATGGTGTTGGGAATCACATCGCTGATCATGGCAGCATCTATTTAGACCGCATGACAGAACAAACGCTGGATCAAGTCGATGGTCAGCTTGAAGGTGAAATTGATGCAGCACTGAAACGAATGGAAGACGGGACATATGGGATATGTGAGAAAACAGGAAAAGACATTCCATACGAACGGTTAAAAGCAGTACCATATACACGTTATTCAATCGATGCAAAGAAGAACGAAGAAACCAATCAAGATCCGAATGAGTTTGATCGGTCGTTTTCCGATCAAATGCGTGATTTAACAAATAGAGAAACAATGGATCAGATGCATTCAGACACGTATGAAAGATTAGAGGAAGAGCAAGATGTTGATTGAGGAAAAATAGGAAGAAGTTAAATTTTTTCAGAATAATGTTTTCTTGTATACGCAAGCACAAATGTCTTGTATACATGAGTATTTAATAGAAAAAAGATCTCTTGAAATTTAATAAACTTTCGTGTAGTATAGTTTAAAGGCTGCGATGCGCGTAATGTTAATTAAGTTTTAACCTTTAAGCTGTAATAGGGAGTTTTATATTGAAGCCGGAATGTCATGCCTCCTTAGAGAGGAAGACAGGAACGTTTCTGCAAACACCCACTTTGAGGAGTGGTGGTTTAAAACTTTCTTACTTAGATTACGGCATCCGCAGCTTTTCCTAGGATGATTCAAGCCATTTTCCATTTTGGAAAATGGCTTTTTATTTTGTGAAAAGACGAAATTCAACAGACGGCATGTAGAAGCATGAATGTATGTTAAAATAGACAAAACAAATGACGGAGAGGGAATTGGATGTTAGAACAAGCAGAAGCACTTCTTAAACAATACTATGGCTTCGACGCCTTTAGGCAGGGACAGAAACAGGCCATTGAATCGATTGTGAGCAAACAGAAGGATACCGTCTGCATCATGCCGACAGGCGGGGGAAAATCGGTTTGCTACCAGATTCCTGCCCTTATGATGGAAGGAACGACGATCGTTGTTTCTCCGCTCATTTCTTTAATGAAAGATCAGGTTGATGCGTTAAACGAGATGGGGATACGATCGTCCTTTTTAAACAGCACACTGTCAGCACGTGAAATGAATGAAAGGCTGAAAAAATGCGAAAATGGGGAATATGAGCTGCTTTATATCACGCCTGAACGCTTACAAAATGAGCGCTTCTTTCAGCTGCTTAATCGGTTGACGATCCCCTTCATCGCTATTGATGAAGCGCACTGTATATCTGAGTGGGGGCATGACTTTAGGCCAAGCTATCGCTATATTCAAGAATGCTTAAACAAACTGTCAAAAAGGCCAGTGATTATCGCATTAACAGCTACGGCCACGAAGAAGGTCCACCAAGATATATGTGAACAGCTTGGCATGAACGAGCAAGAAACCATCTTTACTGGGTTTGCTAGAGAAAATTTGTCTTTTCAAGTGATCAAAGGAGAAAATAGTGACCGTTTTATCACACAATATATGAAGAAAAACAGCCGTGAGTCTGGCATTATTTATACAGCTACAAGAAAAGAAGCAGATAACATTTACAATCGCCTAAAAAAACAAAAGATCAAAGCTGGTGTTTATCACGGTGGATTAGATGACGATGTGAGGGAAGAGCAGCAAAACCTTTTTTTAAATGATCACATCCAGGTGATGGTCGCCACGTCTGCATTTGGCATGGGGATTAATAAGTCGAATGTACGTTTTGTAATTCATCATCAAATTCCAAGAGATATTGAAAGTTATTATCAAGAAGCTGGGCGCGCCGGCAGAGATGGTCTTGAAAGTGAATGTATTTTACTGTTTTCACCCCAAGGCGTACGAGTGCAGCGTTTTCTCATTGAACAGTCGACAGAAGATGAAGTGCGGTATCAGCATGAACTGCTTAAACTAAGACAAATGGTGGATTACTGTCATACCGAGCAGTGTCTACAGCAATTTGTCATGGACTACTTTGATCAATCAACAAGCGCCCCTTGCCAAAAATGCGGCAATTGCCTAGACGAGAGAGAGCGTGTAGAGGTTACAAGAGAAGCGCAAATGGTTTTATCGTGTACGGTTAGAATGAATGAACGATTCGGAAAAATGATGATTGCCCAAGTACTGGCAGGCTCTAAAAACAAAAAAGTGCTTGACCTTGGTTTCGACCGGCTTCCTACATATGCTTTAATGAAACGACATTCAGCCCAGCAAATTAGTGACTTCATCGAATTTTTAATTACAGAAGAGTATTTGCACATGTCTGAAGGGGCTTATCCAACGCTAAAGGTGACACATAAAGGAAAGAAAGTGTTAGTAGGACAAGAAGCTGTATATAAAAAGCAGGCGATCAAAGCAGAGGCCATTCAAGAAAACGACGCATTATTTGAGCGATTGAGAGCTGTGAGAATGAAGTTAGCGAGAGAGCAGGGCGTCCCGCCATTTGTTGTATTTTCAGATCAAACTTTGAAGGAAATGTCAGCAGTGGAGCCTAAAACGGAAGAAGAACTTCTCCATATTAAGGGTATCGGTGCTCAAAAAAGAGAGAAATACGGGGATGTTTTTTTAGAAGAAATTCGTTTATTTATCGAAAAAGAGAAAAAATAAAGAGTTTGAAGAAGAAAAATAAATTTTTTTCGCTGAGATTGGACACGTTTTCATCAGAACGTTTTCTATCCTTTCAAAACCTTGATATGGTGCGGGACCGAGCCATTTTGTGGTCTGATTTACCAATGGAGAGAGATGTTTCATGTAAAGGAACTGTAATCTAAAACATATCGTTTTGTTATTGAAATGACATTTACATATGTTACGATAGCACTCGTTAGCCGCCATAAAAAGCTAACAAGGGAGGATTTACTTTATGAAGAAGACTATTATGTCCTTGGTTGCTGTTGCAGCAATCTCAACAACAGCATTTGGAGCGCAGCAAGCTTCTGCAAAGGAAATCACTGTGAAGAAAGGTGATACACTTTGGGGAATCTCTCAAAAAAATGATGTGTCTCTAAAGGACCTAAAGGGTTGGAACAATTTATCTACAGACATGATCTATGTAGGAGATAAATTGACAATCTCTTCAAAAGAGAAAACTCAGGAGCAGTACAAAGTCCAGAAGGGGGACAGCCTCTGGAAAATCGCTCAAAAATTCAATGTGTCAATTAGCGATATTAAGTCTTGGAATAACTTAAACTCAGATATAATTATGATTGGTTCAACACTAAGTGTTGCTGGTCAAAGCTCAGCTCCGGTAAGCTCAGAACCTGTTCAAAAACAGGCACCTGTCCAAAAAGAGCAAACAACGAAAAAAGCTGCTCCTAAAAAGGAAACAGCTAAAGCAGAATCATCTTCTGCTAGTCAAAGTGTTCAAAAAGCAATGACTGTAACAGCTACGGCTTATACAGCAAATGATGGTGGCATTTCAGGTATCACTGCAACAGGGGTAAACTTAAACAAAAACCCGAATGCAAAAGTCATTGCAGTAGACCCTAATGTCATTCCATTAGGAAGTAAGGTTTATGTTGAAGGCTACGGTGAAGCCATCGCAGCAGATACTGGCGGCGCAATTAAAGGTAACAAAATCGATGTACATGTACCAAGCAAATCCCAAGCAAAAAATTGGGGCGTAAAATCAGTCAAAATAAAAGTACTTAACTAGTAGTCTATTGTTTTTGGAAAAAAGCATCAGGTGGCGGCCTGATGCTTTTATTATACCCTTTTTTTGGTCAAAACACACATATTTTTCTGAAAAATTTGCATTTTCGACAAAAACCAGCGTTTATGATGAGATATACGCTGGTTTTTGTCGTTAGCTGTCCACCCAATAAATTCCTCCGCTTTGTTCTTTCCAATTGATTTGGACTTCAAAATGGTGTTTTTCATAAAAATGAATTAAGCGGTCCACATGATTCCAGTCTCTTTTAACGAGATCACCAGTAATCACTGGAATGTTCTGTTCTCTTGCGATTTCTTTTAAATGCTTCATACATATTGAGCCGTAACCATTGTCTGGAGGGCCTTTAATATCGGCAATATGAATCTTTCCTTCTTCAGGATATTCTGCTATTAAGGAAAAATCAGATTGTCCGCGAAAAGCTTTTTCACAATCGCTTAACATGATTTTACAAGTATCAGCACTTTCAATGGCAGAGACGATCATCCACTCATCTTCTTTGGCTTGATCAATTCCAATGATCTTTGCTTTTTTCGAAATATCTTTCATATTTTCTTGCATTCGATACATTTGGAACTGCAATTGCTGTAATTCTTTCTCTAACGTCTTCACATCTTTGGTTGTTTCCTGTAAGATTGACAAGTCCATTGCTCCTTTCCTATAAGAGATCATAAAAACCGCATAAATTCCCATTCTAAAGGAATTGGATGAATCTTTCAAGCTGCTAGAATGCGGGCGGTCGGCAAGTTTGTCTAAAATTCGACGAAGATAGCGAATTCATTGACTTTATAGAGAAAGTTAAATAACATACTCTTAGTCGGAACTAATAAAGAGAGGTTTTCAAACATGAAAGAACAGAATCAAAAACCAAAAAATTTCACCGGCATTGTTGTTTTCTTAACAATTGCCATAAACGGATTAATTGCTTTATTATTTTTAATGCCAAAAACAGATAAATTTAGTCATCTGGATATTACATTTCTGCCGCTACTCAATGCCGTGATGAATAGCTTTACGTTTATCTTTTTACTTTCAGCGCTTATCATGATTAAACAAAAGAACATTAAAGCGCATAGACGATTTATCTTTGCCGCTTTTTCAACAACACTTGTCTTCTTAATTTCGTATGTGACGTATCATTCAATGGCAGCTGATACACACTTTGGGGGAGAAGGGATTATTCGCCCGATCTACTTCTTTATTTTAATCACACATATCGTGTTATCTGCCGTCATTGTACCGCTTGCACTGATTACACTATTTAGAGGCGCACAGATGCAAGTCGAGCGTCACCGTAAAATTGCCCGATGGACAATGCCGCTTTGGCTCTATGTCAGTCTAACTGGCGTCATTGTGTATATCATGATTTCACCTTACTACAGCTAACGTATGTCCAACTGGACATACGTTCTTTTATTTACAAGATGAAGCGCTTTGGATAAAATGGGAATTGGGTATCCGGCTTGCACGGTATCTTCCCATCGATAGAATCACATCATTTCTGGCCGTTTGCTCGTTTGGAGAACAACAATTGAACGAAACGGGGGTTATATGATGACTGAACAATTGCAGTATAAACCGGGGCTTGAAGACATTGTGGCAAGCGAAACGTCCATTTCATACTTAGATGTGAAGCAAGAAGAAATTGTCATTCGCGGTTATGACCTCATCGAGTTGGCACAAAACAAGACATACTTAGAAACAGCCTATCTGCTCATTTATGGAAGATTACCAGATGCTATGGAACATCACCAATTTCAGCAAGACATTTCCTCACAAACAAACTTACATCCAACCATTCAAACCATTTTGACAAAGCTGCCAAAAACCACTCACCCCATGGATGCCATGAGAACTTGCTTATCTGCTCTTGCAGGGTACGATGAAGCATTACATGATCGATCAGAAGCGTGCCAACAAGCGCGTGCAGTTCGATTACTAGGCCAGCTGCCAGCCATTGTTGCTGGAAGTTATCACATTCTCACAAAAGACGCCACTATTTCTCCAGATCAGACCAAATCCTATACTGAAACCTTTTTAGCCATGTTAACTGGCCGGACTCCAACAGAAGACGAAATCACCGCTTTTGACCAAACGCTCACGCTTTATAGCGAACATGAGCTGCCAAATTCAACATTTGCTGCCAGAGTCATTGCATCTACTCATTCTGACATGTATGGCGCTTTTACTGGAGCGATCTCCTCATTAAAAGGTGACCTACACGGAGGAGCGAATGAAGCAGTCATGCACATGTTACTCGAAGGGAAAACAACAGAAGGTTTCCTTGCGCTCATTGAACGAAAATTAGCCGCAAAAGAAAAAATGATGGGCTTTGGCCACAGGGTATACATGAGAAAAATGGACCCGAGAGCCGCTCTTTTAAAACGATCGCTGAAAACGCTTACGGAGTCAAAGGGAGATACGACGCTATATGACATGTGTGTAGCAGGTGAGGCATACATGAAAGAGAAGAAAAACCTCTATCCGAACCTTGATTATTACGCAGCACCTATTTATTACGTGCTTGGAATTCCTATTTCCCTTTACACACCGATTTTCTTTGCGGCAAGAGCAAGCGGATTAGCTGCCCATGTCATTGAACAGCATTTGCATAATCGTATTTTTAGACCGAGGGTCCGGTATTTAGGGCCAAGAGGATTAAAAGTCTCAAATGATGATGGAAAAACGGAGGAATGAACATGAATAAAACAGCAGTCGCCAATCAAACAGATCAGCTATTAGAAGAAATCGCAGCCTATGCAGTGGACGGAGAAATTACGAGCAAAGAGGCAATTGAAACAGCACGGTATGTGCTCATGGACACGCTCGGTTGCGGAATGCTGGCGCTCCATTTTCCTGAATGCACGAAGCACCTCGGGCCGATTGTACCTGGAACAGTTGTGCCTAACGGAGCAAGGGTGCCTGGCACTTCGTTTGTGTTAGATCCAGTCCAAGCGGCTTTTGATATAGGATGTATGATTCGCTGGTTAGATTATAATGACACGTGGCTTGCACAGGAGTGGGGCCATCCGTCTGATAACCTAGGCGGGATATTAGCTGTAAGTGATTATATCAGCAGAACGCGGCTTGCAAACGGAGAAGAACCGCTCACGATGAATGACGTACTGCATGCGATTGTAAAGGCACATGAAATACAAGGTGTGCTTGCTTTAGAAAATTGCCTGAATCGAAATGGCTTGGATCATGTTTTATTTGTCAAGGTGGCAACAAGTGCCGTCGTTTGTGCGATGCTTGGCGGAACGAAGGAGGAAGTGCAGCATGTTTTATCACAAGCCTTTGTTGACAACTCTCCGCTTAGAACGTACCGCCACGCCCCGAACACAGGATCAAGGAAATCGTGGGCAGCAGGAGATGCAACAAGCCGCGGGGTGAGACTGGCGATGATGACACTGAAAGGGGAAATGGGCTATCAAATGCCGCTCAGTGCAGAGAAGTGGGGATTTGAAGATGTTCTCATGAAAGGAAAACCACTCACACTCGCTCAGCCGCTTGGCTCATACGTCATAGAAAATGTGCTTTTCAAAATTGCTTATCCTGCTGAATTTCATGCGCAGACTGCTGCAGAGGCTGCTGTGATGCTGCACGACGCTGTGAAAGATCGATTAGATGAGATTGACCGGGTGGAAATTACGACACATGAGTCAGCGATTCGAATTATTGACAAGAAAGGGCCGCTATACAATCCAGCAGACCGCGATCACTGCTTGCAATATATTACCGCCATTGGGCTGATCTATGGTGAACTGACAGCTGATCATTATGAAGAAGAAACTGCGCAAAATCCGGTCATTGATCGTTTACGGGATCAAATGGTTGTGAAGGAAGATAAACGTTATACAGCTGACTATTTAGATCCGAAAAAGAGATCGATTGCAAACTGTGTTCAAATTTTCTTTAAAGACGGAACGATGACAGACCGAATCGAAATTGAATATCCGCTAGGTCATCGCAGAAGAAGACAGGAAGGCATTCCGCTGCTTGAAAAGAAATGGGCGTATCATTTGAAGACAAGATTTCCTCAAAAACAAGTCGATCAAATTGAGTCTCTTTGCCAAAATCCAAATCAATTAAAAACAACGACAGTACCAGCATTTATGGACTTATTCGTGATATAAGGGGGAACTAGCGTGTGGATCGTGAATGATGAAACGAGTCAAGCTGATTTAGCCGCAGCCTTTAAAGAGAAAATGAACAAATCAGCTTTATTTCAAATTCCAGGCGTTCACGATGGAATGTCTGCGCTTTATGCGAAAAAAACGGGCTTTCAAGGGCTCTATTTATCAGGTGCAGCTTTTTGTGCGAGCAAAGGACTGCCTGACCTCGGCATGATCCATTCAACAGAAATGGCGGAAAAAGCGAAGGAAATCATTCGAGCTTCTCAATTGCCTCTTTTGGTGGATCTGGACACAGGCTATGGCGGTGTATTAAATGCAGCAAGGGCAGCAAAAGAAATGGTTGAGAGCAAGGTGGCGGCTGTTCAAATCGAAGATCAGCAAATGCCGAAAAAATGCGGGCATTTAAACGGGAAGTCACTTGTTCCAGTAGAAGAGATGATCGCAAAAATCAAAGCCATCAAACAAGCGGCACCATCGCTTTTGGTCATTGCTAGAACCGATGCAAAGTCCGTTAACGGGATGGAGGATGTCATCCGCCGGGCCAATCTCTATGTAGAAGCAGGTGCTGATGCCATTTTTCCTGAGGCGCTCATCACTGCAGAAGACTTCACGCATGCTTCAAACCATATCAAAGGACCGCTCCTTGCAAACATGACGGAGTTTGGCAAGACACCTTATTATCATGCAGACGAATTTTCCATGTTTGGCTTTCAAATGGTTATTTATCCTGTATCATCACTCAGAGTCGCTGCAAAGGCGTATGAGCGCTTATTTACAGAGATCATGGAAAAGGGAACGCAGCAAGGAATACTGAAGGACATGCAAACGAGAAAAGAGCTGTATGAAACGATTCATTATGATGAATATGAGGAAATGGATCAGCATTTAGCGAAAACGATTCTGCCGGAAATCGGAAAAGAGCATCAATAAATTGAAAAGCACTTCCTACATGGAAGTGCTTTTTTTACGATGATGGTGTGGATGATGAAGCCAATTTCATCTTTTCTTCAACTGTTTTCGTTTTTTCTTTTACTTTTTCAGCATAAGTGAAATCACCATAGCAATAAGGATAGCGGAAGTTATCTTTGTTGCCCCCGCACGTATAAACTTCGGGGTTTCGTTTCACTTGCTTTTTGGAGTATTGCTTTGCCAATTTCTCAGAATGTTTTCCCCCGTTTTTTGCAACAAAATCAATATAGCCGATTCCCATGTTATAGCTTTGAATAATGGTTTCCAAATCAACGCCTTTTTTCTTCCCATGCTTGTACATGGTCGAAAAATGATGGACTCCTTGTCTAATGCTTTTCTGAGGGTCATTGATTTCATTTCTTTTCAAACCAAGAGATTCAGAGGATTGCATTGGATCTCCGCCTCTGCCTTTTGATTCTTGATACATCATACCGAGGATTAACGCGGTATATTGATCTAAATCTTGATCTCTTAACTCTGTTTCTACAAGCGGTTTGTAATCATCCAATCTCGACAAAACAATTGATTCCGTATCAATCGGCAGCTTTTTTAACTCCTTTTGATTAAAGGAAATGACAATGGCTGCTAATACGAAAACAAACAGAAAAATCGTGAAACAGCCTGAAATGGCAAAACATCCTGTTTTTTTCTTTTTCAAGGTCAGTTCACCCCTGTTTTGCCCCGCTTTTAAAAGGGAAGTACAGCCTTTTTATTATGCCACATCCTGCACCGGATACCAAGTGAAAACCTTATGATCAATCATACCCAAACGTAAATTCAGGTCTTGTTTTCAGCCTGTAGCAGAAATAAAGGAAACCGGTAATGAGCCAGACCATTCCAATGATCAATGCATTTGTACTGATGCTTGTTAACAGCCAAATACAAAAGGCCGTACCGCAAAGAGGGATCATTGCATATCTCAATGTGTTCAGTACACCTCTTTGTTTATGTCTGACGAAATAGTACGCAAACACAGACAAGTTCACAAAAGTGAAGCCAATCAATGCGCCGAAGCTGATAAATGAATAAATGACTTCAAGCTCGCCAATAACTGCGGTTAAAGAGAAAACACCGATTAATAAAATATTAAAAACAGGGGTTTTCAATGTTGGATGAATATAACCGAAGAAACGCTTCGGTAACGATTGATCTCTTCCCATTGCATATAACAGCCTTGCTGCACTCGCGTGTGACGATAATGAGGAAGAGATGACAGCGACCATCGTGCCAGCTAAAAAGAACGAGTGCAGAAATGCGCCACCCACAAATTCCGCAATTTCAAGTGAGGCCGCATCTGGATGCTTGAACTGCTGGAAATTTGGAAACACCTGCTGCAAAAAATATGAGGTGAGGGTAAACAGCACGCCTCCAATGGCGACCGTTAAGAAAATCGCAAGAGGAATCGTCTTTTTTGGCTTAATGGTTTCCTCAGACATGGTCGAAATCGCATCAAATCCTAGAAAAGAAAAACATAAAATGGTCGCCCCTGAAAAAATAAGAGCCGGGTCTAAGCTAGCTGAATAAAAAGGCCGGGCTGACAATAATTCCCCACTGCCTGCGTTTTGCGTGAGTCCATAAATAATAAACACAACAAAGGTGACGGCGACAATGACCTGAAAGGTAACAAATAGTGCCGTAATGTTGGCTGTAAGCCGAATACCGATTACATTGACAGTCGTTATGGCGATAGCAAGTATGATGATCCAAATGTAATGAGGTACATCAGGAAAGGCTGCGGTTAAATAAGCACTTCCGATAGCGAAATTCACCATAGGCAAAAATAAATAATCAAGCAAAAGCGTCCAGCCCACAAGGAAGCCGACGTGAGGATGAATACTTTTTTGCGCATATGTATATGCAGATCCTGCTTTTGGAAAAGCTTTCACCATATTCCCATAGCTAAGCGCTGTCAATAGTAATGCTAGTAAAGTAAATATATAAGCTGCAGCGACGTGTCCTTTCGTCAGCTGAGCAACAATGCCGTATGAATCAAATACGACAAGTGGATCCATATAAGCAAGCCCGATCACAACAAGTGGAAAGACAGTCAGGCTGCGTTTTAGTCTTGGCTCTTCAGTCAATTTGCCTATCAGCTCCTCTAAAAAAATGAATAAATAATGCTCATTTTAAAAAGAATGCTACCAAGTGTCAATGCTATTTGGATAAATCTTTTTTCTAAAGGTGTGTAAGCTTTGCACGCCGCACGTTTTGGTATATGATGATACATAGAATAAGTCGTGATTTGACTGACAAGAAAGGTGAAGCGAAATGAAGGAAGAACTGAATACAAATCAAGAGCAGGAGCGGATGGAGTTGGACGAAGAAAGTCTATTTCTTGTCTCACAAACATTTAAAGCCTTATCTGATCCGACACGTATTCGTATCCTGCACCTGCTGTCTCAAGGTGAACACTCGGTAAATGATATAGCGGAAACACTGAATCTTATGCAATCAACCGTTTCTCATCAGCTGCGCTTTTTAAAAAACCTTCGTCTTGTGAAATCTAGACGAGCAGGGACGTCGATTTTCTACAGTCCTGAAGATCAGCATGTGATGGAAGTGCTTGAACAAATGATTCACCATGCACAGCATGATTGATAAAAAACCTTCCTACTTTCTTATAGGAAGGTTTTTATGCATGATGCACATGACTCGATCTTTTATTTGCTTTCATCATGTGATAAGAAAAAACAATATAGTAAGCAGCTAGTAGAAAAAAGCTGAGCATGGTCAAGGCATCATCGCTCACAATACGCTGATACAATTCAATGACATCGATCTTCGTCAGTGAATGTTTTGTCAGCTCGACTAATTTAAAGGCAAATCTCGATAAAAACAAGCATAAAATGAAGCTTTCAATCCATTTACTTGTTTTGACATAAAGACGGCCATTTTCTTCTTTCATGCGAATCGTCTGATAGGCGTGAACGGCCAGACTGCTACCGAAGATCATACCAATGGCGGCATAGATGAAAATACTGTGATTTTGCCATCCTTCTGTCATAAGAATAAGGGCAGTGAAACCAAATACATACATTCTTATCAAAAGACTTACCGGGCGTACGAGCTGATAGCGTCTCATTCGATTCATTCGAATGATCATGCAGATCAATATGACGAACCCGACAATGAACAACTGCCACACGTTATGTGTCATGATGCAACCTCCTCCTGCACGTGCAGGGATGTAAACGAATGCTGGCTGTTACTTATCTTTACCATTCTTTCTTTTTTTATCAAATCAAAACCTACATTTATGAAAAAGAGGAAAAGTCATGAAAATTGATCGCATTTTGTCTATTGTGATGCTGCTCATTAGCAAAAAGCAAGTACAAGCGAAAGAGCTTGCAGAACTTCATGAAGTGAGCGTGAGGACCATTTATCGTGATATTGATACTATCAATCAAGCCGGGATTCCTGTTGTGACAACGCAAGGAGCAGGCGGAGGCATTTCACTTGTTGACGACTATCGTTTAGAGAAAAAATTATTCACCGATGATGACATCGAGCTCATTTTAACAGCCCTTGAAAGCATGACGAGTGCATACTCCTTTAAAGAAAGTGAGCATGTACTGAAAAAAATCAAATCCTTGATTCCGTCTCAAACAGATGAAAGCGAAAAACAGCACCATATCTTCATTGATTTAAGCTCCTGGGGAAAAGACAGCCACTTAGAGAAGAAGCTCCAGCTCATTCATACAGCTGCCTCAGAGCACCAATATATTCAGTTCACCTATCGCAATGCGAAAGGAGAAACACTTCCTCGGAAAGTGGAGCCTTACACGCTCGTCTTAAAAGGAAGGCATTGGTATTTGTATGCGTTTTGTTGTGTGAAAAAAGCCTTTCGTCTGTTCAAGCTCACAAGAATGACAGACCTCATCACGATTTCAGGGTTTTTCCAACCGAAAAGGATCAAAAACGAAGAGAAGCCCTGGAATGACTCTTGGCACGAAGCATCTTCAGTAAGCACACTTATGCTAAGAGTAACAGAAGCATCAGTTGGCAGAGTGAAGGAGTGGGTGGATGAGAGCGAATTAATCGTATGTTCAGACGGAACCTATCTTGCAGCAATCAGCCTGCCTCAAGATGATTGGTTATATAGCTTCCTATTCCATTTAGGACCAGATGTCGACATTATCTCACCGCAGCATGTCCAGGAAGCATTTGATCTCCAGTTGAAACAATTTCTTTTACCTAAAGGAACTTGACACAGTGTTGTCAGGTTTCTTTTTATAAGATGGTAAAAAAGGAGATGAGAATGTATGTACGATATCGTGACATTAGAGAAATATTTGATCAAAGGGTTGTCTATCCGAACAACGAATGAAATGGAACGGACGGAAGACCGGAAAATTGCACCTCTTTGGCAGCAATTTTTCGCGCAGCAGCTTCATGGCGGAAAAGCGCCTGTCATCGGGCTATATTCAGATTATGAAACAGATGAAAATGGCTCATATTTATTTACAGCGGGACAATTTGTGGATCATCATGTGGAACATGCAAAAGAGATTCCCGCGTCCACCTATGCAAGATTTCGAACGAGAAAGGGACCGATTGAAGAAGTTGTGCTTGAAACATGGCAGCAGATTTGGAATTGGGATCAGCGTTATTTTCGCACATATACAGGCGATTTTGAATGGTACGACGAAAGATCAATTGATCCAAAAGAAGCGCAAATTGATATTTATATTGCGGTTGATAAAAAAATAGTTGCTGAAACTAATGATATTAGCTCACATTGATGCTGCTTTAAAAATGGCAGCAAGCTCGATCATTGAATTTGCGCACAAAAAGACAAACCGATCGAAAAGATATTTCTTTATACGATGAGAGGAAATGACGCATGTAGTAAGAGGACTCAGAAGCTTACTGCATGGCTTTGGAGATATTTCAAATAAAAAGGGATTTCAACGAAAAGAACAGCTTGAAGATAGTGTGAGTTATGCGGTCCGGCTTTATATCTCAGGCGTACAGCAAAAAGAAGATCTGTCTCATTGACAGGTCTTTTTTATGTATCGAACCGATATCATGAAAAGGGCTATAGTGCTTCGTGAATATAAATTTTTTTGACAGAAAACCAATAAAGATTTGACAGTTCTGTGAAACATGGTATGCTTATTATGTGAAATAATTCACATAGAGGAGTAGAGGCAGATGAAAAGAAAGCCTGTTTATGTGGAAACAACCATTCATGCACCTATAGAGAAAGTATGGGAATATACGCAAAATCCAAAGCTTCATGAACAATGGGATTTGCGATTTTCAACCATTTCATTAAATGGACCTAGAGATGAACAGCCTCAATCCTTCTTGTATGAAAAACATCTTGGATTCGGTATAAGTGTGACAGGGACAGGAGCGTATCGAACAAGAATGATGGATGAGCGCGATGAAAGAGCGTCCTCGCTCAAATTCAAATCGTCACATCCTTTATCTTTCATTAAAGAAGGCAGCGGCTATTGGAAGTACATGAAAACGAACGATCACATTGTGTTTCAAACTCAATTTGATTATGAAACGAAAGAAGGAAAAGGGTGGAAATGGGCAGACCGATTCTTTTTTCGGCCGATGATGGGCTTTATGACCGCCTTTAGTTTTGGCGCATTAAAGACGTGGCTTGAAAAGGGAACACATCCCCGTTTGCTGCTAGAGAGAACACTTGCTCATTACGGGATTTGTTTGCTGTTTGCCATCGTCTGGCTATGCCAAGCGATCATTCCTTTTTCACATTCTGCTTTTGATCATAGCACCGGGTTTCGCTTGCTTTATGCCCTTTTAGGCGTATCATTTTTGATTCCTAAGCTATCAAAGAAATATCTCTTTATTCTGCAAAGCATTTTTCTGCTTATGATGCTTTGTATAGGAATCCTATCCCCTGAGGCGAGCCTTCATGAGCCGCTTGTGGTGAGTGCATTTTTCATTTTATCCATTGCAGGAATGATTAATTTAAAAGATTGTGTAGATGTGTTTTCGATCAAACGAAAAAGGGGAGGTAGACATGGTCGTTCATCGTCATCAAGTAAAGGATTACGATAAGCTGCACCCGAAATTGAAAGAGCGGTACAACCGCGCGTTTACTGCCGAAGGGATCATGGAGGAAATAGGCGGCGGGACGAGGCTCATACGATTTTTCTTCAGAATAGGTCCATTTTTTCGCTGTTTTTTCCCTGAGAGAGGGAAAAACATTCCCTTTCGAATTGTGAACGAACCCTTTATGACAAACAAGGGAGAGGAAGGAATGCACTGGTTTCGTACGTTCTATTTCCCTGAGAGGGAAAGACATTTTGATGCAGATATGATCATTGATCAGGAGAGTCATAAAGTACTAGACTACTTTGGAAAACCTAGACTTCTTATGTCAGAGCTTCATTTTACAGTAACGGAAAATGGGTGCCTGCACATTCAATCCGGTAAGCAAAAATGTCTGATGTTAGGGCGGGAATTGCCGCTGCCTTCATGGCTATATGGTGTGTCGGATGTCACGGAAGGCTACGACGAGCATGCAGGTAAGTATACAATTGATGTGCATGTGAAGAATCGCCTTTTTGGAACTCTTTTTACTTATAAAGGCCGGTTTACTGAAAGGGTGTCTCATGATGAATAAATGGCATTTGACGTCTAGCATCATCTTCATGTCTTGTTTTCTCGCCACCCGTTTGTTGACAGGTCCGATTGCAGAATTCTTTGTTCTCCTTGCAATTTTGTTTTTTCTTCCCGTTGTATTACACTTTTTCGAACAGGAAGGGAAAAAGCGGAAGAAGGGGTTGCTTATCGGCTTTTTAATGAAAGCCTTTCCATTTGCTGCTCTCTGTGCAACTGGTGCATTCATGTATCATTCCGCTTGGTTTGCATCGGGATGGCTTGTCTATACAGTGGTTCTAGCTTTTTTTGGTTTGACTCGTTTGCTGAAAAGAGGACTCTTTCCGCTCCATGAGCTCATGATAGATGGTGCGTTTATGTATATCGTTTTAGGTGGGCTTTGGTTTTGGCTGTACACGGCAAATATACAAGTGATGACATTTTCGCCGCTTATTGTTCTTTTGACTGCTATTCATTTTCATTACTCCGCTTTTTTTATCCCGCTTTTTTATGGAATTAGGGAGGCAGCGCAAATCAGAGACGCTTTTATACAAAGCAAGTGGCTGGGTCATTTTGCTGTCACCCGTGATGATTGCTGTTGGGATTAGCTTCTCCCGTCTATTTGATACGTTTAGCGTCATCGTTTATGTGATCGCACTCTACGTGTATGGAATCCTTTGTATGAAAACAAGGTTTCGTTCAGCTGTGGCAAAAGGGCTGATTGTGTTTTCTAGCAGTATGTTAATGGGGACCATTGTGTTATCTCTTCTATATTCTGCTGGCATGCTCATGCGTGTGACCTACATAAGCATTGATCAAATGCTTTGGTTTCATGGCAGTATCAACGCATGTTTTGTTATTTTACCGGGTCTGATTGGATGGCTGATCGAAAAGCCGGCCGATCGATTGAACAAGAAGGATTTTCCGATTTCGAGGGTTCATGGTCGTTTTCAGTTGCTGTCTTTTCAAAATGAAAGAATACATGATAGCGAGAAGATCGGTTTAGTAGATTCGCTTGAAGAATTAAATGGAAAGACGTTTTCAGCTGAAAGGGTGTCACCTGTTATTCGCAGGTTTTATGAGGACCCCATGCAATTTACGTTAAAAGCAGCGGTCAATTTTCATTGGTGGGTGAGGCCTTTTGTCTATATATTTCAACCAGTTTTCAAAAAAATAGGTCAGCTATATTTGGGGTCATCTCGTATTCCGTATGAAATGCCGGGAAGCCTTTGCAGATTTCAACACCCTAAGGAAGAAAGAGAGAATGTGCGTGCGTGGATTCGTCACAACGAGAAAGGTGAGCAAGTCTTTTTTGCGCTTTATGCTCATCATCACAATGCAGATGCGGGTTATATGAATATTGCTCTGCCGCTTCCGTATTCACAGCTTACCGCCATTTTAAAACCTTTTAATGAGCAGGAAGACTTTCTATTAAAAAGCAAATGTCCAAAAGGCAGTAGCGGTGACGAAGGATTGTATTTGAATACGCCTTTTATCACCATGAAACTGCCAATGGAAGAGAGCTTTCATATGAAACCGGAGACAGAAGAAAGTCTCACAGCGGTTCATCAAATGAAGCTGTTCGGTATTCCTTTTTTAACGATTCAGTATCATATTGACAGCAAAAGTCATCTATTTTAGTCAATGATGTCACATGGTTCACCGTGCCGAATGATGTTCACAATCGCTTGCCCGTCACTCGGATGATGATCTGCATATTGTACTGGCAGCAGCGCAAAAAATACATAGTAGACTGAGAAGTAAGCAAATTGATAGAAAAATTGATGTTCTGGCAGGAAATCATTGGCGATCATTGTATTCAGTATGAGAACACTGAGCAGGTTGCATAATGATCCGCCTAAGTAGACAAGAATGTGCGACAAACGGTTATTTTTCCTCATTTCTTCATAATGGCAAAATGCATCTAGAAAATAGATTCGTCTAATTTCAACTACACCTATTTTCAGCACTTGTTTGCCTCTGCCAAGCGCAAAAGAAACCTTTGCCCCAAACATCCATGCGACCACAATATGGCCTAGCTGATGCAGGATGGCAACGATAGGAAGAATGACGAAAAACGACCAGCAAAACGTCCACATATCTGACAATGTAAACAAGTGTTAACCCTCCCTGAAATATTCGAGAGGAAGCAGTAGGATTATTTGCCATTTTACAGAATTCATTTTCAAGATGCAAACATTTAATAGACTGCAATAAATTCATTATGTAAACTAGTGAGTGATGTTGGTGCTGAATCGGCTTTTGAACCCGTTTTTTTAAAAATTGGATGTGCTACAATGAGGAAATCAACGAGAGACTAGCGGTCATCTAGCAGATGAGGAATTGAGTGCTTGTACCTTTAAAGGAAGAGGAGAGATTCATATGGCAGATATTGAACAGTTTTTAGCGTTAGATATGCGTGTTGGGACAATAATAGAAGCAGAATTTTTTGCAGAAGCCAGAGTACCTGCACTGAAACTAAAGATTGATTTTGGTGCCGAAATTGGTCTAAAGCAATCTAGTGCACAGCTGACAAAACGTTATACCGCTGAGAATCTGATCGGCAAACAAATCGTGGCAGTCGTCAATTTCCCGCCAAGAAGAATTGCAGGATTCAAATCAGAAGTGCTTGTCTTAGGAGGCATGCCGTCGAAAGAAGACGTTGTCTTGCTTGCCACAGATGAGCCGGTTGAAAATGGGACGAAAATAGGATAAGAAAAAAGACATCTTCAATAGAAGATGTCTTTTGCGTATTGAGGCGGAATAACCACACGCCACATTCGTGTGTGTCTCAAAGAGACGTGTTACCCGACTTACACAATTCAGCTCATCGCTTGATTAATATAGCATGGGATGAGCTTGAATGCAACCATTAAATATTTTCTCTCTTCATTTGTCGTCATTTTAGAGGATATTGAACCTCATATGAAAGAAATAATGACAAGATATCGATTATTTGGATTATTTTTTCAAAAAATATTGAAAAGTCAGATCAGATTTTATAAAATGAATTCAACTTAGTTTGTTTAATCAATAAACTAAGATAAGGATCACCAGTTTATCCGTTCACTAAAGGAGATGATTCCATCATTCAAATGATTGACTGTGTATGTGGGCTAAGCTGAATGATTGAGAGATTCAGCTTCATTTTTGCAACGAATTGAAAGCGCTTTATATTTTATGCATTGATTGCTGCTGCCCTGCACCATCTGTTCTTTAGAAGAGGCTAAGTAAAGAAGGGAGAAAGCTCATGGTTAGTGAGAATTTAAAGAAGATTCGTATGTCTGAAAAAGTGGGATATGCTTCAGGAGATTTCGCATGTAATTTAATTTATGCAACTGTCTCTACGTATCTATTATTTTTTTATACAGATGTATATGGTTTATCAGCGGCAGCAGCAGGGACGATGTTTTTGGTTGTTCGCGCCATCGATGCGCTTGCAGATCCTTTTATTGGGGCAATGGTTGATCGAACGAACAGCCGTTTTGGCCGGTTCAGACCTTACTTGTTATTCGGTGCGTTTCCCTTTGTGGTACTCGCAATCCTTTGCTTTACGACACCTGACTTTTCCGCTATGGGCAAACTTATTTATGCCTACATCACGTATGTCGGTTTATCGCTTACATACACGTTCATCAACGTTCCTTATGGGGCTTTAACATCCGCAATGACAAGAAATAACCAAGAGGTTGTCAGCATTACGTCTGTTCGTATGGTTTTTGCAAATCTCGGCGGTTTGGTTGTTGCTTTTTTTGTTCCTTTTCTTGCGACTTTATTAGGCGATACAACAGGAAATACAGCACTTGGCTGGCAGATGACGATGGCATTTCTCGGCGTTCTTGGCGGCGCATTACTTATTTTCTGTTTTAAAAGCACAAATGAACGCGTCACGCTTCAAAGGCCTGAGGAAAAGATTAAATTCAGCGATATCTTTGTCCAGTTACGAGTGAATCGTCCGCTTGTTGTGTTAAGTATTTTCTTTATCATTATTTTTGGCGTGAACTCGATCAGCAACTCAGTAGGGATTTATTATGTGACATATAACCTTGGCAGAGAAGATTTAGTGAAGTGGTACGGACTCATTGGCAGCCTGCCAGCTTTAATGGTGCTGCCGTTTATTCCGCGGCTACACAAGCTGCTAGGAAAGAAAAAACTGCTGAATTATTCATTATTGCTGAATATCGTAGGTCTTCTTGCTCTACTTGTGATACCGCCGAGTCAAATTGTTCTGATTCTTATTTTCAGACTCGTCGCTGCTGCTGGGAGTATTACAGCAGGTGCTTACATGTGGGCGCTCATTCCTGAAACGGTTGAATATGGCGAATATAAAACAGGGAAAAGGATGGGCGGGCTCATCTACGCAGTGATTGGATTCTTCTTTAAATTTGGCATGGCATTAGGCGGGATCGTTCCAGGCCTTGTACTCGATCGGTTTGGCTATGTAGCGAACCAAATGCAAACACCAGAAGCATTACTTGGCATTTTAATCACTACAACGGTTATTCCTGTATGCTTACTGATTTTAGCGATGATTGATATTAATTTTTATAACCTGGATGAAGAAAAACATCAAAAAGTCGTGAGGGAGCTAGAGAATAGGGATCAGGTGTATGTCGATCATATTGACGATTTTAAAATGTAAATCATTGAAAGAGGAGGGAGATCAATGAAGATTACCAACCCAGTGCTAAAAGGGTTTAACCCGGACCCGAGTATTTGCCGTGTAGGAGACGATTATTACATTGCGGTCTCTACATTTGAATGGTTTCCAGGGGTTCAAATTTATCATTCGAAGGATCTTGTCCATTGGCGTCTCGCCGCGCGCCCTTTGCAAAAAACATCTCAACTAGACATGAAAGGAAATCCCGATTCAGGAGGGGTATGGGCACCGTGCTTAAGCTATGCCGATGGCCAGTTTTGGCTCATCTATTCAGATATTAAGGTAGTGGATGGCCCGTTTAAGGATGGTCATAATTATTTGGTCACGGCAAGCGAAGTCGATGGCGAGTGGAGCGAACCGATTCGGCTCAATAGCTCTGGATTTGATCCATCTTTATTCCATGATCAAAACGGGAAGAAATACGTATTAAATATGCTGTGGGATCATAGAGAAAAGCACCATTCCTTTGCAGGTATTGCCTTGCAGGAATACAGTGTGCCTGAAAAGAAACTGATCGGTCAGAGGAAGATCATTTTTAAAGGCACGTCTATTAAACTGACAGAAGCCCCGCATCTTTATCACTTTGGTGATTACTATTATTTATTAACGGCAGAAGGGGGCACTCGGTACGAGCATGCGGCCACGATTGCCCGGTCCTCGCATATTGAAGGGCCTTATGAGGTTCATCCTGATAACCCGATCTTAAGTGCTTTCCATGAGCCTAGCCATCCGCTTCAAAAATGCGGGCATGCCTCAATTGTTCATACGCATACAAATGAATGGTACTTGGCTCATCTCACGGGCCGTCCGATTCAATCAAATAAGGAATCTATTTTTCAACAAAGAGGTTGGTGTCCTTTAGGAAGAGAGACAGCGATTCAAAAGCTCGAATGGAAAGATGGCTGGCCTTATGTGGTAGGCGGAAAAGAAGGAGCAATGGAAGTTGAAGCGCCAGCAATAAGTGAAAAAGTCTTCTCTCCAACGCACCATACAGTCGATGAATTTAAAGTATCGGCGTTAAATAGACATTTCCAAACATTAAGAATCCCTTTTACTGATCAGATAGGTTCATTGACGGAGAACCCTCATCATTTAAGGCTATACGGTCAGGAGTCTCTTACGTCTAAATTTACCCAAGCGTTTGTTGCAAGGCGCTGGCAAAGCTTTTATTTTGAAGCTGAGACAGCTGTTTCATTCTTTCCAAAAAATTTTCAGCAAGCCGCTGGTCTTGTGAATTATTATAATACGGAAAACTGGACAGCGCTTCAGGTAACATATGACGAGGAGCTTGGCCGTATCCTTGAATTATCCGTCTGCGAAAATCTGACCTTTTCTCAGCCGTTGACAAATAAAATCGTCATTCCAGACGAGGTCACGTATGTGTATTTAAAAGTGACCGTTCAGAAAGAGACGTACAAATATTCTTATTCTTTTGACCAGCAAGAGTGGGAGGAGATTGATGTGCCGTTTGAATCAAGCCATTTATCCGATGATTTCATTCGCGGAGGGGGATTTTTTACAGGGGCATTTGTCGGCATGCAGTGCCAAGATACAAGCGGCGAGCGTCTGCCAGCTGATTTCAACTATTTTCGCTATGAGGAAACAGGTGAATAAAAAAAGACAACGCTCTAAAAGTTGTCTCTTTTTATCAGTTAGCGGTTCATTGTGAAAGGGTAGCATCATGCAGGAAAGCTTCAGTGACAAGAGATGTCATCCCTAACGCCGGTGCGTTGTGCCCTAATGATGAAGGGAGCAGCTCAACACGTGAACTGAATTGTGCATTCATTCTAGAGGATACCTCATCTTGAATGACACTCAGAACCGTTGGCTGTGATTCAATGACCTTATTTCGTAAAATAACGGCTTGCGGGTTAAAGGTGTGCAGGACGTTTGTGAGACCCAAGCCAAGATAAAAGCCAAAGTTGCGCAAGGCATTGAGTGTTTTCATATCATTTAACTTTGCCAGCTGCTCAATGTCTTGATAGGATACGTGCTGGCCATTTGTTTGAAGTGACTGAAACAATGCTTTCTCAGATGCATACAGCTCCCAGCATCCACGGTTTCCACAGCTGCATGTTGGTCCATTAAAGTCGATCGTCATATGTCCCATTTCACCAGAAAAACCGTATGCGCCTCTATATAAATGATGATTGAGAATGATACCGATTCCAATTCCAGTGCCGATACTTGCATAAATCAGGTGGTCATAGTGTTTAGCGGCACCAAAGATTTTTTCGCCATATGCACCGGCATTTGCTTCATTTTCAATGAAGACGGGTACTTGGAAGGTATCTTGGAGCGTTGTTTTCAGGTCAACATTTTTCCATTTTGAATGAGGTGTAAACACGATTAGTTCATCTGCATCCACTAACCCAGGTATACAAAGGCCAATGCCAATAAGCCCGTATGGGGAAGAGGGGATTTGTGCGATCAACTGATGAATCAATTCAATTAATATGCGTATGGTTACATCAGGAGAGCTTGATGGGAGCTTGAGCTGCTCTTCATGGATAATAGACCCTTCAAGGTCTGTTAAAATGCCGTTTACATAATCAACACCGACATCAATGCCAATTGAGTATCCTGCGCGTTTATTAAACATGAGTAAAACAGGTCTTCTCCCGCCGCTAGATTCACCTTGGCCGATTTCATAGACGAGATGTTCTTTCATTAACGTACTCACTTGAGATGAAACAGTCGATTTATTTAAACCAGTGCGTTCAGATAATTTCGCTCTAGAGATTGGCGCATGATGGAGGATTTCTTTTAGCAATAGCTTTTGATTTATTTTTTTCACAAAGTTCTGATCAGCGATATTCACGTTATCCACTCCATTTGTTTCGTCTTTAGATTAAGTTGAAAAAAGGTGCTTTTTTACGAATGTATTTCATGAGAAGTATGAATTTAACTTTATTATAACGAAAATATTTCTAAAAAACTAAAAAATATGGAAAATTCAAAGAGATTTGATGACAAATTCATAATTAGTTTGTTGGTTAAACTTACAAAGTGTATTCATAGGAGGAATGAAGAATGGTCAAATCAAATATGAAATCCTTACGCAGTTTAGAGGCGGTTGGCAAAATTCAATATGAAGGAAAACAATCAAAAAACCCACTTGCTTTTAAATATTATGATCCGAACGAAATGATTGGTGGAAAAACAATGAAAGACCACCTGCGTTTCTCAGTCGCTTATTGGCACACATTGACTGCTGATGGAACAGACATGTTTGGAACGGGCACCATGCAGAGAGCCTGGGACTCTTATAGCGGAATGGATTTGGCGAAAGCTAGATTAGAAGTGGCTTTTCAGCTTTTTGACCTATTGGAGGTTCCGTATTTTTCATTCCATGACCGTGATATTGCACCAGAGGGAGACACGCTTCAAGAGACGAACCAACAGTTAGACATCATTTTAGAAAGGATGAAAGATTACATGCAGCAAAGCGGGGTGAAGCTGCTGTGGAACACTGCCAACATGTTCAAGCATCCCCGGTTTGTACATGGCGCTGCTACATCTTGTCATGCAGATGTATTTGCCTATGCGGCTGCGCAAGTCAAGAAAGGAATTGAAACCGCAAAAGAACTCGGTGCAGAAAATTACGTTTTCTGGGGAGGACGAGAAGGTTACGACACACTGCTGAATACAGATATGAAAAGAGAGCTTGACCACATGGCGACCTTTTTGCACATGGCTGTTGATTATGCAAAAGAAATTGGGTACACCGGTCAATTTTTAATTGAGCCAAAGCCAAAGGAGCCGACAACCCATCAATATGACTCAGATGCAGCGACATCTATCGCCTTTTTAAAGCAATACGGATTAGATTCACATTTTAAATTAAATATCGAGGCCAATCATGCAACGCTAGCTGGTCATACATTTGAACATGAATTACGTGTAGCAAGAATTCATGGACTGCTCGGCTCTGTTGATGCGAACCAAGGCAATTCGCTTCTAGGCTGGGACACTGATGAATTCCCAACCGATTTATATGCCACAACACTGGCCATGTATGAAATTCTGCAAAATGGTGGACTTGGAACTGGGGGTCTCAATTTTGATGCAAAGGTCAGAAGAGCCTCCTTTGAACTTGAAGATATTTTGTATGCCCATATTGCGGGAATGGATGCGTTCGCAAAAGGGCTGCGGGTGGCTCATAGACTCATCGAAGATCGTGTGTTTGAAGATGTAATCAAGCACCGGTACCGCAGCTTTTCTGAAGGAATTGGACGCGACATTTCAGAAGGGAAAGCAAACTTTCATACATTAGAAGAATATGCTTTGACGCATCCTTTCATCAGAAACGAATCGGGAAGAGAGGAACAGCTGAAAGCACGATTGAATCAATACTTGTTAGAAGATTAATTGAATAGGCGGACCTGTTTTGAAGGAGTGAAAACATGAAGTATGTGATGGGAATTGATCTTGGAACGAGCGGAGTCAAAGCGATATTAGTAGATGAGAGCGGAAAGGTGTGCTGCGAAGCTTCTAAGCCTTACCGCCTCATTCAAGATAAACCAGGATATTGTGAGCAGCATCCTGAGGATTGGGTAGAGCAGACGATTGCCGCAATGAGAGAACTCATGGCGAGGCAGCCTGCTCATTCAAGGCGAGTAGAAGGGATCAGCTTTTCTGGACAGATGCATGGTTTAGTTTTATTAGATGAATCACGCCAAGTGCTCCGCCCCGCAATCTTGTGGAATGATACAAGAACGACAGAACAATGTACACGCATCACAAAAAAGCTAGGGGACCGGCTGCAAAAGATCACTAAAAACCAGGCGTTAGAAGGATTCACACTGCCAAAATTATTATGGGTAAAGGAGCATGAACCAGATATTGATCAACAAATAGACATGTTTTTACTTCCAAAAGATTATGTCAGATTTCGATTAACCGGCGCTATTCATATTGATTATTCCGATGCGGCTGGCACTTTACTGTTAGATATCGGAGAACAGACGTGGAGTAAGGAGATTTGTCAGGCATTTGATATTCCTCCTCATGTTTGCCCGCCGCTTGTCTTATCAGAGGCGGAGGTCGGTACACTTTTGCCTCAAGTTGCACGGGAGACTGGGATCAAAGAAGGTGCGAAAGTCTTTGCAGGGGGAGCAGATAATGCATGCGGGGCAATCGGTGCTGGCATTTTGTCATCCGGTCACACGTTATGCAGCATTGGCACATCCGGTGTCATTCTCTCCTACGAAGAGGACCATGAAAGAGAGCTGCAAGGAAACTTGCATTTGTTTCATCATGCAAAAAAAGACGCTTTTTATACAATGGGTGTCACTCTTTCAGCAGGATATAGCCTTGAATGGACAAAATCCTTACTGGCTCCAGAAAAATCGTTCCAAGCGCTGTTAGAGGGTGTGGCTGATGTAGCGCCAGGAGCGAATGGATTGCTCTTTACCCCTTATTTAGTTGGGGAAAGAACGCCATATGCGGATTCAATCATTCGCGGAAGCTTGATTGGATTAGACAGCAGGCATGAAAGGGCGCATATGGTCAGAGCTGTGCTAGAGGGGATCACCTTCTCGTTAAATGAATCAATTGCTTTATTCCGGCAGGCAGGAAAAAGAATAGAGTCTATTGTGTCCATTGGCGGCGGTGCGAGAAGTCAAACATGGCTTCAAATGCAGGCAGATATTTTTCAGGCGGAGGTCATCCAGTTAGAAAATGAACAAGGGCCCGCTTTAGGTGCAGCGATGCTTGCAGGGGTTGGCTCCGGATGGTATCCATCACTTGAAGCATGCGCTGATCAGTTTATTCATCAAGCGGCCGTATATGAGCCAAATCAGCAGCGTGTTGATGTCTATGCCCATCTATTTCGTTTGTATCAAAGCATTTATACAAAAACAAGAGACATACAGGTCGGTTTAAAGCAGTATCGTTCCATCTAGCAGAGAGTCTTTACATGAAAGGAGGTGATGGGCTCGTTTCATCTTAGGGATGACAGAACAATAAGGATGAAAAAAGGGAGGAATAAAGAATGAATTTCAAAAGATTGAGGCTATTGTTTGTGATGTGCATTGGACTGACGCTTATACTGACTGCTGTACCAGCTCATGCAATGACGATTACCAATAATCAAATGGGTAACCATAGTGGCTACGATTATGAATTATGGAAGGATTATGGAAATACATCGATGACGCTTAATAATGGCGGGGCATTTAGCGCGCAATGGAACAATATCGGAAATGCTTTGTTCCGAAAAGGAAAGAAGTTTGATTCCACTAAAACTCATCATCAGCTTGGCAACATCTCCATCAATTACAACGCAAGCTTTAACCCAGGCGGAAATTCGTATTTATGTGTCTATGGCTGGACACAATCTCCACTAGCTGAATACTACATTGTTGATTCATGGGGCACGTATCGTCCAACAGGAACACATAAAGGAACATTTACTGTAGATGGAGGCACATATGACATTTATGAAACAACCCGTGTCAATCAGCCTTCCATTATTGGGATTGCGACCTTCAAGCAATATTGGAGTGTACGTCAAACAAAACGTACAAGCGGGACTGTATCCGTCAGTCAGCATTTTAAAAAATGGGAAAGCTTAGGGATGCCAATGGGAAAAATGTATGAAACAGCATTAACTGTAGAAGGCTACCGAAGCAATGGAAGTGCGAATGTGATGACCAATCAACTGTTTATTGGACGATAAAAAAGATCATAATGAAAAGCCAGCAGTCTCATTGCTGGCTTTTCCCCTTTCTATGATAATTTTTCAACCTCGACTCTGCCGGAAAAGAACGTGGCACCGCCGCCCATATCTGCCAAACGATCAGGTGTTAATCCATTGACCAAATGCTTTTTGCCTTTTTGATCCGCCCATAATCCTTGACTGACCACAACGCCAGATAATACATTGTGACCGACTGAAACGACAAGCTCACATTCTCCCCGATCATTCAGCACACGCACCATGTCACCATCTTCAATCTTTCTCTCTTTTGCATCTTGTTCATTCATATGAAGCTTCGGAAATTTCTCGAGCTTTTGGTGCTTTTCATGAAGTGAGAAGGTGGAATTAAGAAAATTATGGTTCGGCCCCGGTATAAAGGTAAGCGGATAATCACTTTCCTGATAAAGGGGTACATAGGTTGGAAGTGCTGGATATCCGTCTTGCTTCATTTGTTCAGAGTAAAGCTCAATTTTCCCGCTTGGGGTAGGAAGCTTTAAGTCCTGGAAAGCCCCTCGTTTTGCTTTGATCCACGTTTTCTCTTTTAATGCTTCATATGAAATGTCTTCATAATGCGGGTTTTCCGGGTGATGAAGGGCTTGTTCCATGAGTTCCGCATCTGTCTCGCGGAAGGCGTCATCTTCAAAGCCCATGGCATGAGCCAAAAGGCGAAATACTTCAGTGTTGGATTTGCTTTCTCCATAGCGTTCAATGACCGGCTCTTGAATTTGAATATAATGATGCCAGTACGATGTATAGAAATCCTCGTTTTCAAAGGCAGATGTCGCCGGCAGAATAATGTCTGCATATGCGGCTGTCTCTGTAAGGAACAAGTCATGAACAACTGTAAATAAGTCCTCTCTCAGCAAACCTTCTCTTACTTTATTTGCTTCAGGTGTTACGACGGCTGGGTTGCAAGAGTAGACGAAAAGTGAATCTACGGAAGGCTTTGCATTCGTCAGCACACTGCCTAGCTGATTCATATTAAATGTTCTAGGCGAGCGTTCCTTTAATAGATCCGGCCGCTGAAGAGCTGTTTCATTATAGCTGAGAAAAGAAGAGTTCGATTTCATCGCACCGCCGCCTTTGTGCAGCCATTGACCAGTCAGGGCAGGGAGGCAGGCGATGGTTCGAATACTCATTCCGCCATTATCATGATGCTGCAAACCATTGCCAATGCGAATTAGAGATGGTGATGTCTCTGCATACATTCTTGCAAGTGCGATGATATCGTTTTTAGGGACACCCGTGATATGCTCAACAGTTTCTGGATCATACTGCTTCACATGCTCGCGAAGCTCCTTGTGGCCGACCGTGTATGTCTCTAAAAATGAAGCATCTGTACGCTCCTCTTCAAAAAGGACATGCATGATGCCAAGGGCAAGCGCACTGTCAGTACCAGGTCGAAGCGGGATGAACCAATCTGCCATCCGGCCGGTTTGATTTTTGTGAACATCAATGACAACAATCTTTGCCCCTTGCTTTCGAGCTTTTTGAGCCAAGGTAATTTGGTGCATATTGGTCGACACAGCATTGATGCCCCAAAAGATAAATAGTTTTGTATGAATGGTGTCTTCTGGATCTGTCCCAATGCTTGCGCCCATTGTATATTTATAGCCAGTCGTTCCAGCTGACTGACAGATGGTTCGATCCAACTGACTTGAACCAAGACGATAGAAAAAGCGGCGGTCCATTCCCTCTGCATTAAGATTGCCCATGTTTCCATAGAAGCTGTAAGGTAAAATACTTTCTGCACCTTTTTCTTCGATCAGCTTTGTCCATTTTTGCCGAATGGTTTCAATGGCTTCTTCCCACGTAATAGGCGCAAACTGACCGTCTCCTTTTCGGCCAACACGTTTTAAAGGAGTCGTCAGTCGTTTTTCATCATATAAGCGGGCTGTGACATTTCGCACTTTGTTGCATATGTTTCCTTGTGTCACAGGATGGTCTGGATCTCCCTGAACTTTCACGATCTTCCCGTTTTCTTTATGTATTAAAAGACCGCACTGATCCGGGCAATCTAACGAACAAACTGATTTGAAAATTCCGTCTTTCATTGCTGTATAATCGGTCATGAGTTTTTGGCTTCCTTTCTGCATTCCGTTATCGCTTTGTATGGACTATATTTTAGCATGTTCGGAGATGGAAGGTAAGAAAGAGATGATGAATTGAAGAAAATGAAAAAAAGCCCCCCTAAAAGGGACTTTTAACATCGGGTAACCTGTACTGGGAATTCTTTCACCCCAAAAACAAACGTGCTTTGAATTGGGTTTAGCCTATCTGCTGCACAGGTGATCTCCTGAAACGTATGGAGTAAAATATCAAGCGCAATATTACACTCAAGCCGGGCAAGAGGTGCACCAAGACAAAAGTGAATACCAAAACCAAAGCTCATATGAGGGTTTGATTTCCGGTCAAGGCGGAACGTATCAGGATCTTCGAATTTCCGTTCATCACGATTCGCAGAAGCAACCCAGCTGATGAGGTAGTCTCCTTTTTCAATACGTGAGCCTGCGATCTCAACATCCTCTGCTGCAATTCGCCCAATTGCTTGAACAGGCGGATAATAGCGTAATGTTTCCTCTGTTAATTGAGGAATAAGAGAAGGATCTTGCCGCACTGATTCGGCGATATGAGGCTGCTCTGTAAGCAGTCGTACTGCATTTGTGATTAAATTGGTCGTTGTCTCATTGCCAGCAACGAGTAATAGAATACAAAAGCCAAGTAGTTCATTTTCCGTTAAACGCTCACCATCAATTTCCGCTTGAATGAGAAGAGAGATCAAATCATCAGCAGGTGTTTCTTTTCGTTTTTGGATCAAATGAGCAAAATAAACGGACAGCTCTTCTTCTGCGCGTTTCTGCATGTCTACAACCGCCTGAATGGCTTCTTCTGATTCATCCTTAGCCCCTGCCACAAGAGCATCAGAATGTTTCTTAATCAGCTCTCTGTCTTTTACCTCTGCACCGAGTAGCTCAGCGATGATCATTACAGGCAGGGGAGCTGCTAGATCTTGAACCATATCAAATGTACGTTGATCCTTGACCTGTTTTAATAGATCATTTGTCAGGTCTTTGATCTTTTCTTCTAATTGCTTGATCGCTTTTGGCGTGAATGCTTTATTCACGAGGGCTCTCATCTTTGTATGTTTTGGAGGGTCCATTGTTAAAATACTCGTTTTAGACGTGCTTCTTCCTCGCTGTGATGAGAACACTTTTGGCTGCCTCAGAACGGACTGGATATCAGCATATCGAAAGAGATCCCAGCACTTTCTAGTCTCATCGTATCTAATATCACCCTGCGCACGTAAATCATTGTAAATAGGGAACGGGAAAAGAAGGTCATCAGTGGATCGGATTTCTTTCATTGGAATGACATTGACGTAGTTTTCTTTCACTTTCATTATGAACGCTCCTTTTTCACTTGATTTCCCCTACACGGTATCACCAGTACAATTGCATTTCAACGGACATGTTTTCTAAAATATGTCAATAGTCTAATCGAAATATTCAAGCACATTCATCGTATAGGAAAATAGAAAGTCATCAAAAATGATAGCGTTTTCTAAAAAATAGAATTGAAGTCACCGAAACCAAAAATAAAATGGTGAATTCAGTCGAACGAAAGGGTACTATGAATCAAATCCATATAGTTCTTTTGATCTAAATTGCTGATTTGAAAAAACACGGTTAACATACATACAGCAAGCTGTTCACCATGCATTCGGGACTTTTGAAAAGCGCCGGCTCTTTCTTGACACGATTTCTCATCATGTTACGATAACTAACGTGGGAAAAACACGAACAAAAAGCGAACGAGGGAGAGGATCAATATCATTGATCAAAAGAAAGTTGCTTTCATTGGAGCAGGTTCTATGGCGGAAGGAATGATTGCAGGTATTGTGCGATCAGGACAGCTGCCGCTCAACCATATTTACGCAACAAACAGAAAAAGTCAAGTTCGATTGAATGAACTAACGAAACGATACGGGATTCAAACAGCCGCAATGGACTCATTTCCTTTTGAAGAAATGGACATCTTGATCCTGGCAATGAAGCCAAAGGATGCTGAAACAGCACTTGAATCATTAAAACCTCATATTCAGTCAGATCAGCTCATCTTGTCTGTACTTGCAGGTGTTAAGCAATCGTATATTGAAGGCATGCTGCATGGGGGTCAGCCCGTCATGAGGGTGATGCCAAATACGTCAAGTACGATTGGGGCGTCAGCGACCGCTCTATCTGCTGGACGTTATGTGAAAAAAGAACATGTGAGCATGAGTCAGGCCCTTTTATCTGAAATGGGAGAAGTCTATACCATTCAGGAAGAGCAAATGGATATTTTCACAGGAATTGCCGGAAGCGGGCCAGCCTATTTTTATTTCTTAATGGAAAGAATCGAAGAAGCAGGAGAAGAAGCAGGTTTATCAAAGGAAATGTCTCGCCAAATCGGTGCACAGACACTTCTCGGTGCAGCGAAAATGCTTCAAGAAACAGCTGAAAATCCTTCTGTCCTAAGAGAAAAAATCACGTCACCGAATGGAACAACTGCTGCAGGACTGAATGCATTAGACGATTTTGGCGGGGGAGAAGCAATCAAGCAGGCCGTCAAACATGCCGCCAATCGATCAAAAGAGATAAGTGAACAGCAAAAACAAAAAGTAACGATATAAATAGAGCCTCAATACAGGAGTGATAAGGTGTACGCAGATAAAGAGAGAAAACGAATTGTTGTGAAAATCGGAAGCAGCTCTCTTACTAGCTTTCAAGGTGAGATTAGTATAAAAAAACTAGAAAACCTCGTCAATCAAATTGTGAAACTGAAAGATGAAGGACACGAAGTCATTTTGGTTTCATCAGGTGCGGTTGCAGCTGGTTACCGAAAACTAGGATTTATCGATAGACCCAAAACACTGCCAGAAAAGCAGGCATCTGCCTCAATTGGGCAAGGGCTTTTAATGGAATCATATTCCACTTTATTTTTATCGCACGGTTATATTGCCTCACAGCTTCTCATTACAAGAAGTGATTTTTCAGATGAAACGCGCTATCAAAATGTGCGAAACACCATGAATGTGTTATTAGATAGAGGCATCATCCCGATTATCAATGAAAATGATACAGTGACGATCAATCGGCTGAGGTTCGGAGATAATGATACATTGTCTGCAAAAGTAGCTGGACTAATTGATGCGGATTTCCTTGCCATTTTATCTGATATTGATGGCTTGTATGAAGATAACCCGCATACAAACCCGAATGCGAAGAGAATTCTCGAAGTCACAGAAATCACTGAAGACATCGAAGCAGCTGCTGGAGATGCAGGAAGCAGCGTTGGAACAGGCGGAATGAAATCGAAGCTCGACGCCTTTAAAATTTCAATGGCCGCAGGCATCAATGGCTTTCTAGGAAAAGCGGATACGCCGCACATTTTAGACAAAGCGATCAATGGCACAGAGGACGGCACTTATTTTACAGCTGATGAAAATTTAGCGCCGCTGAATTATAAGAAGCAGTGGATCGCATTTCATTCTGGACCAAAAGGCGAGATCGTTGTTCAAGAGAAATCACAGGAGCACCTCATGCACCGTGAGAAAAGCCTTGATTCTGATGGCATAGTAGATGTGAAGGGTTCGTTTAAAAAAGGCGATGTCGTCCGTATTTTAGATCAAGATAGAGGAGAAATAGGGCTTGGCATTGTGAATTATACGTCTGACGAACTCGCGCTAAACAGTGGCTTGTTACAAGATGAAGTTGTTCATGTCGTCGATCTTGAAGCATTTGTTTGTCATTTAGATTTATCTATACCAGTTTGCTAACCAAAAGGGAGGAATTTCATGACACTGACAGCTGAAGTTGTCACATCGGTCAAAGAAAAAGCGAAAAAAGCAAAGCACGCATCAAAAAAACTAGGTTTACTTCAAACAGAGGAAAAGAATGAGGCGCTGCTTAAAATAGCTGAAGCGTTAGAAAAGCAAAGTACCTTCATTTTACAGGAGAATCAAAAGGATTTAGACGCAGGAAAAGAAAAGGGCTTCTCTGAGGCATTGATGGATCGATTAATGTTAAATGAGGAGAGAATTCATGAGTTTGCTGAAAGTTTGCGGCTTGTGACGAGATTAACAGATCCTGTTGGAGAAATATTGGATGAATGGACTCTTGAAAACGGCTTACATGTGAAAAGCCGAAGAGTACCGCTCGGCGTGATCGGTATGATCTATGAAGCGAGACCGAATGTCACTGTCGATGCAGCAGGACTTGCCTTGAAGGCGGGTAATTCAGTGATTTTAAAAGGCGGTTCCTCCGCTATTTCTTCCAACAAAGCCATCGTCAGCGTCATTCATGAAGCATTAGATCATACAAAGATCCCTCGTGATGCGGTCCAATTTATTGAACAAACAGACCGTTCATCTGTTCAAGCGATGTTTCATCTAAAGGAATGGATCGATGTGTTAATTCCAAGAGGCGGGGCTTCTTTAATCAAAACAGTTGTTGAAGAATCAACCATCCCAGTCCTTGAAACAGGAACAGGGAACTGCCATGTTTTTATTGATCAAACAGCGAATATCGATAAGGCCATTGAGATTGTTATCAATGCGAAAACGAATCGTCCAGCTGTGTGTAATGCACTTGAGACACTAATCATTCATCGTGATTGGCTGAAAGAGAATGGCGCAGCATTGAATGAAGCACTGCTTCACCATCAAGTCACTGTACATGGCGATCAGGAAGCACAATCTTACTTTTCAAATGCGGTTTCTGCTGAGGAAGTGGATTGGACAGATGAGTATTTAAGTCTTGATCTTGCGGTAAAAGTAGTCGATTCAATTGAGGAAGCGATTGACCATATTGACCAGTACGGCACAAAACATTCAGAAGCCATCGTGACAGAAGATGAAAAAAATGCACTGACGTTTCTAAACGAAGTCGATACGGCTGCGGTTTATCATAACGCATCCACCCGCTTTACAGACGGCGGCGCACTTGGATATGGGGCTGAAATAGGCATCTCCACTCAAAAGCTGCACGCAAGAGGGCCAATGGGGCTTCCTGCGCTTACAACAACTAAGCTGCTTCTGTCTGGTGATGGTCAGATTAGAAGCTGAGAATAAATGTTAAAAACACTACCTTCTTCATGAGGTAGTGTTTTTTAATAAGTTCAATACTTTCATTCGTTTGAACAGTCTTTCTTCATGACTTTCTCAAATTTAAAGAACTCAAATGTCTCAGGTGCTAACGAGTCATTTTCTTTATCACTGGTATGAGGAAAGTTCGGGTCTGGATGATGTAAGTGATAAAACTCTACAATTTGAAACCCGCATTTATTGACATAAAAATGAATGTTCCGCTTTTCAAAATAAGGAGTCACAACCTCCCATACTTTGGTTTCTGGATATTGAGCCTCAATAGCTTTCCATGCAGCCTGACCAATGCCGCGGCTGTGTGATGATGAAGAGATGTAAAGTAAGTCAACCGAATTGTGATCTGTTTGTGGGTTGATTTTTAATACAACGCCTCCAGCCTTTTCACCATTTAGCAAAATATGATAAACAAGGGCCCCGGCCGCATGAAAGGATTCATCAATTGCTTCATCTGGAGGAATCGGTCCACCTTGTGCATCGCCAAATGCCTCGATCACGCCAGCTGTAAAAGCCTCCTGTAATTCTTTTTTCATAGAAGGGAAATCCTCTTTATTTGCAAGTGATAATGTGACTTGATGTCGAGATGTTTTGTTCATTTTTATATCCTTTCTCCACGTATGTGGTGTTGCTACATGTTATGATAAAGGATGGAGTAACTCCATAGTCAAGAGAGGAGACATGCAGATGATCAATGATGTGCAAAAAACATTTTTCACTGGGGAATTTGCAAAGTTATTCGATGTGAAGAAAGATACGCTGCTTTATTATGATAAAATCGATTTGTTTAAGCCGGCTGGGGTCCATGAAAATGGGTACCGTTACTATACTCTCGAGCAATTTGATCAATTCATTGCCATTCAGTCCCTTCGAGCTGTTCAATTTCCTATTAAAGAATTAAAACAATACTTCACAGAGCCTTCCCGGGACAGACTTCAAAGCCTTGCGACCGAACAAGTTGAAAAGGTCAAGCAGGAGATTGAAAAACTTCAGGATATCCAGTCTTTTCTTTTGCGCGTGATTGAGACGACGAATGAATTATCATCTGTGAAGACAGGGGAGGTCTTGTTTCAAGAACTGCCAGAAGAACCGGTCATACTAAGTGCATCACATCCGATTGATTTGAACACGCCCGTAGAAGAAATATCTCGAATTGCAGGAGAATTTCTAAAGGAAATTGGCATTAAAGGCGCTGCGGCGAATGGTTCCGTTTTAAAAAAGGAGCAGTTTCTTCAGCGTCACTTTCATCAGTCAGATGTGCTGTTTTGCCGAATGGAAGGACCAGGTGCAGTCCAAAAACCTGCCGGCCTCTATGCGGTCATGTATGATCAAGGAACATATGAAGAGCTCGAATCAGCCTATTCACGTCTGTTAGCTGACATCGAGAAAGAGGACATGGTGCTGGATGGAGATGTATTTGAGGAATATTTGCTTCATTCGCTCATGTCTAAAAATGAAGCAGAGTATATGACAAAACTCAGTGTAAAAGTGAAAAAACGAGCAGATTAAGAAATGAAAAAGAGGATAGACACGCATTTTCCATGCTGACTATCCTCTTTTTTTGATTTTAACCTACTTGATGTTCTGCAAATTGACTCATATATAAGTCAGCATAAAAGCCTTTTTCTTTCAAAAGTTCACTGTGAGTTCCTTTTTCAATGATGGTGCCATCTTTCATAACTAAAATGAGGTCGGCATCCTTGATCGTTGAAAGTCTGTGTGCAATGACGAAGCTCGTTCTGCCTTTCATCAGGTCATTCATCGCTTTTTGAATGTGCATCTCTGTCCGCGTATCCACACTGCTCGTCGCTTCATCTAGTATCAAAATCTTCGGATCAGATAAAATCGCACGGGCGATGGTTAACAGCTGACGCTGACCTTGTGAAAGGTTACCTGCATCTTCTGTTAAGAGCGTGTCATATCCGTCTGGAAGCGTGCGGATGAAATCATCTGCATAGGCATGTTTGGCGGCTTTGATGACATCCTCTTTTGAGACATGCTGCCTGCCATATGCAATATTGTCGTAAATCGTCCCTTCAAAAAGCCACGTATCCTGAAGAACCATCGCAAATAAGTCCCGTACTTGCTGACGGCTGAGATCGGTTGTTTTGACACCGCCAATGCGAATGGAGCCTTGATCTAATTCATAAAAACGCATTAATAAATTGATGATGGTTGTTTTTCCCGCGCCTGTAGGCCCGACAATGGCAACCGTTTGTCCTTCCTCTACATGTAAATTCAAATCTTTAATAATTGGATGATCTTTCTCATATCCGAATTGAACTTGTTCAAAGGTCACATCTCCTGAAAGTGATTCAAGATCAATCACCGCATCCTCTTCGGCACTTTCTTCTTCCTCATCCAGGATTTCAAAGACCCTTTCAGCAGAAGCGATCGCAGATTGAACTAAGTTTGCGACACTTGATGCTTGCACAAGCGGCTGAGACATTTGCTGCGTGTATTGGATAAACGCCTGCACATCCCCAACACGAATATTCCCGTTAATGACAAGAATACCGCCGGCTACACTGACTGCCACATAGCCAAGGTTCCCGATAAAGGTCATTATTGGCATCATTAAACCGGAAATAAACTGTGCTTTCCTAGAAGATTCATACAGCTTTTCGTTTAATTGATCAAATGTATCAATCGCTTTCTTTTCATAGCCATACGCACGAACGGTCTGATGTCCTGTGAACATTTCATTAATATGCCCATTGATCATACCGAGCTCTTTTTGCTGCGCCTTAAAATGCTTTTGAGAAAATGACGTGATGCCGCGAATCGCAAATAGACTAAGTGGCAGCGTCAAACAAACAAGCAAGGTGAGTAACGGACTAATGAAAAGCATCATGACGACAATCCCAATGACCGTAATCACAGATGTAATCACTTGGGTGAGTGCCTGCTGAAGCGATGTATTAATATTATCGATATCGTTCATCACACGGCTCAGCGTGTCCCCGTGGGTTGTTTTATCAAAATAACGAAGGGGGAGACGTGTGAGCTTGTCATTTGCTTCTTGCCGTAATTCAGCAATGGTCTGTTGGGAAACACCTGCCATCACGTATTGCTGGACGAATGAAAAGAGAGAGGCAACGACGTATAACAGGACAAGCAGCAATAAAATGCGTGAAATGACATCAAATTGAACGGCTGTTCCTTGTGTAAAGCTTTCAAACAGGGAAGAGGTGGCATCCCCGAGTAGTTTAGGACTAATCACGCTAAAGACGGTTGAACCGATCGCTGCAATCAGTACAAGTATCAGCTGAAATTTCCTCGGTTTTAAATAGCCAGTCAAACGAAGAAGTGTTTTCTTAAATTCCTTCGGTTTTGCGACCGTTCCCCTAGGGTGACCGCCTTTATGTCCCATTCCAGAAGACATTTTCTTACTCATCCTTGGTCCACCTCCTGACCTTCCTGTGATGCGACAATCTCTTGATACACAAGATTGTCCTTTATTAATTGTTCATGTGTTCCGATACCTGCAATTTTCCCATCATCTAGCACAATGATTTTATCGCTATGCTTCACTGTACTGATTCTTTGGGCGACAATGATAAGGGCTGCATGCTCTTTTTCGGCTTCTAATGATGCACGAAGCTTCGCATCCGTTTTGTAATCAAGTGCAGAGAAGCTATCGTCAAACAGATAGAATGAGGGCTTTCTGACAAGTGCTCTTGCAATGGAAAGCCGCTGCTTTTGACCACCAGAAAGATTTGATCCACCTTGGTCTATCTCAGCATCGATTCCGCCATCTTTCTGCAAAACAAATTCCTCAGCCTGTGCGGTTCGCAGCGCTTTCCAAATGTCTTCATCGCTTGCATCCTGCCGGCCAAAGCGCACATTATCGGCAATACTTCCGCTGAATAAAACAGCTTTTTGAGCGACATAGCCCATCTGACTTCTCAGTTTCTCTTGGGGCAGCTCTCTGATATCTACACCATCTAGTGTTATCCGTCCTTCTGTCGCTTCGTAAAAGCGCGTCATCAGCTGTAGGAGAGTCGTTTTCCCGGAACCCGTACTGCCGATTATGGCAGTCGTTTCGCCAGTTTTGGCTTCAAACGTAATGTTTTGAACGACCGGTTTTTCAGCATTTGAGTAATAAAATGAGACATCCTCAAAGCGAATGGATTGTGCGGGTTGATGAAGCTTGGTAACAGACTGTTCTTTGTCTTTAATCTTCGGTTCCATGTTTAACACTTCGTTCATGCGTTTAGCTGATGCCTGTGCTCTTGGGACCATAATAAAGCTCATTGACAGCATAATGAGTGCCATTAAAATCATCATGGCATATTGAATGAAGGCAATGAGATTCCCGACTTCCATCTCTCCGGCATCAATCCGGTTTGCACCAAGCCAGACAATGCCAATATTCGTGAAGTTCATAATGATGAGCATAAATGGAAACAAGTATGCCATTAATCTGTTGACCTTGAGCCCAGTATCCTTATAGGATGTGTTGGCTTCTTGAAAACGTGCCTTTTCATCATCGACCCGGTTAAAAGCTCGAATGACCCGGATGCCTGAAAGAGATTCTCTCATAATTAAATTCAGACGGTCCGTTTTTTTCTGAAGCTGTCCGAATAGCGGTATGGCTTTTCTTGAAACCAAATAGATAAACCCGCCAAGCAGGGGAAGGGCTGCTAAAAAAATAAGAGACAGGACAGCATCTCGAGAGACTGCTAAAATAATTCCGCCTACAAGCATGAGAGGAGCTCTCGTCATCATTTGTAAAATCATGATCGTGACATCTTGGACTTGCTTCACATCATTTGTTGACCTTGTAATAAAGGAAGACGTCCCGATCTTTTGAAATTCTTCTAGTGAAAATTGTTCGACATGAACGAACAGCTGTCTTCTCATATCACGGCCGAAGCCAAGCGCAGTCTTTGATGACAGGTAAGACTTCCAAATCGTGAGCAGGATGGCAAGTAAAGAACAGGCAACCATCCAGCCGCCAACCTTCCATATGTAAGCGATATCTCCTTGTACGATCCCGACATCTACGATATCTGCCGTTAAAGTCGGTAAATACAGCTGGAGCATACTGCTTAAAAAGGTGAGGATGACAATGAACACAACGGATAGCCGGTATGGCTTTAAAAACGATAAAATTGATTTCATACGAATACCTTTCTTCCATATAGTCTGTTGTTCTGTAACCCATCATATACAAAGAGGGATTATTTCTACAAATGAAATGTCTTGTTTTAATGGATTATTTATATTGTTCAATTTTTGAAAAGAAATCCTTTACAAACACATAGAAATCATGTGCAGATGGAGACATCTCTCGAGACTTAGACGCGATAATACCAACGGTTCTTCTCACTTGCGGAAAGTCGATCGGAATTTTCACTGTAAATCGTGGTGTTGTTTCATAAAAGGCACTTTCGGGTAATAAGGTAACGCCCATATCAGCTGACACGAGACCTTTAATGGCATCCAAATCTTCTCCTTCAGATGAAATGGTGGGCTCATAGCCTGCCTGCTTACAAGCATCTACCGCAATTTGTCTTAGCACATACCCTTCAGGAAATAAAACGAAATGATCCTTTCTCAAATCACTTAAATGAATACTCCTTTGCCCGCTAAAGGGGTGGCTAATAGGCAAAAGGGCATAAATGCTTTCTGAAAACAAAATATTTCCTTCTATTTGCGGATCGTTTGTCGGTACAGGTCCTAAAAAAGCGAGATCAATATCTCGATTTTTGACAGCTTCAATGAGAAATTTATAGGATCCTTGACGAAGTAAAAAATCGACCTCTGGATATTCCTGCTTAAATGCGGATATGACAGAAGGAAGTACTTGGCTTGCTAGACTTGTAGGAAAGCCAATATTCACCGTTCCTTTGTGCGGGTCTAAGTATTCATCAATTTGCTCTTTTGCGTAATCAATGGCCTTTAGTGCAGTTCTGACATGATCTAAAAATTGTCTGCCAATCTTCGTTAATTTAATATTTCGTCCTTCTCGTTCGAATAAAGCGACTCCAAGTTCTTCTTCTAAATTGGCAATCTGCCGGCTGATGGCAGATTGGGCAACATGTAAGTTTTCAGCCGCTTCTGACACGTGTTCACGGTCCGCAACTTCTACAAAATAACGTAACTGACGAAGCTCCATTTTTGCACTTCACACCCATCTATCTCAAAAAGAGATTGTTTTGATCTAAATTATATATTGTTTATATTAATTTGAAAACTTAAAATAAGTTACAGAGTTTGTGAGATTTTATTACTGTGAAAAAACGGATCTTTTAAACGGGGGAGAGAAACGATGACTTATAATCAACTACCACAACCACAAGGTCTCTACCGTCCTGAATTTGAACATGATGCATGTGGAATCGGACTGTACGCCCATTTAAAAGGGGAGGCGACACATAGCATCGTCAAAAAGGGATTACAAATGCTGTGCCAGCTTGATCACCGCGGCGGGCAAGGCAGTGATCCGTATACAGGTGATGGTGCAGGTTTAATGGTACAACTGCCAGACGCATTCTTTAGAAAGAATTGCAAAGAATTTGCACTTCCTGAAAAGGGCCGTTACGGGGTAGGGATGGTCTTCTTTTCAAAAGATGATGATGAAAAAACGCGTCAAGCCATCGAACAGAAAATCAACGGGTTCATTAAACAAGAAGGTCAAACATTAATTGGCTGGAGAACGGTTCCTGTCGATGCTGGGAAAATTGGTACTGTTGCAGCGAAGAGCTGTCCGGTTGTCAGGCAAGTCTTTATCGGGGCAAACGACAACGTAACAGATCGTTTGTCATTTGAAAGAAAATTATATGTCATTCGTAAGCAGGCTGAAAACTGGGGAACAGCAGAGGAAAAACAATTTTACTTTGTCAGCCTGTCGAGTCAAACCATTGTATACAAGGGGCTTTTAACATCAGATCAAGTCGATGCTTTTTATCTTGATCTACAGGATGAAACATTTGTTTCTGCATTTTCACTTGTTCATTCAAGATTTAGTACAAATACATTTCCTACATGGGAAAGAGCGCATCCAAACCGTTACTTAATTCACAACGGAGAAATCAACACATTAAGAGGAAACATCAATTGGATGAGAGCAAGGGAACAACAATTCGTGTCTGAAGCCTTCGGAGACGATTTAGACAAGATTTTGCCAGTGCTGAATGCAGACGGAAGTGATTCATCCATTTTAGACAATGCCTTTGAATTTTTTGTACTTGCAGGCCGTACTCCTGCTCATACAGCCATGATGCTCATACCTGAGCCTTGGACTGAAAATACGCACATGTCGAAAGAGAAACGGGCATTTTATGAATACCATAGTTCTCTCATGGAGCCTTGGGACGGGCCAACAGCGATTTCCTTTACTGACGGTAAACAAATTGGGGCCATCTTAGACCGAAACGGATTAAGACCGGCAAGATACTATGTCACAAATGACGATCATATCATTTTCTCTTCTGAAGTCGGCGTGATCGACACCAATGAAGAAGATGTCAAATATAAAGACCGTCTTGAGCCGGGCAAAATGCTGTTAATCGATTTAGAAGAAGGACGAATTATTTCTGATGAAGAAGTGAAATCGACGATTGCGAATGAGCTTCCTTATCAAAAGTGGCTCGATGAAGAAATGGTCCATGTCAATCGCTCTGAAGAAAATTCAGAAAATTCTAGTATAATGGATGATGTATTGACTCGTCAGCGTGCTTTCCATTATACGTATGAAGACATTCAAAAGTATTTAATTCCTTTACTAGAGGAAGGCAAGGACCCCATTGGTTCAATGGGAAGTGACACACCGCTTGCTGTGTTATCAGATCGTGCGCAGTCTCTTTTTAACTATTTCAAACAGCTGTTTGCACAAGTGACGAATCCGCCGATTGATGCGATTCGTGAGCAGCTTGTTACATCAACCATGACTTGGTTAGGTGCTGAGGGAGATATTTTACATCCAAATGAATATTCATGCCGAAGAATTAAACTTTATACACCCGTCTTAACGAGCGGGCAATTTAACGGCTTGAAAACGATTG
The DNA here is from genome assembly GCF_056838025.1 of Bacillus sp. MC1252. Classification (NCBI taxonomy): domain Bacteria; kingdom Bacillati; phylum Bacillota; class Bacilli; order Caryophanales; family Bacillaceae; genus Bacillus; species Bacillus sp. MC1252. The sequence continues at coordinate 1,849,594 of NZ_CM166369.1, read as the reverse complement.
TTCACAATGCCTTTAAAAGCAAAACGATTCATACACTTTTCACCGATGATCTAAAACGCGGGCTGGATGCGATGTTTGAAGAGGCGGAAAAAGCCATTCGCGCGGGCGTATCTTTATTGATTCTTTCAGATCGTGAAATGACGGAAGAAAAAGTGCCGATTCCACCACTTCTTGCGTTAAGTGCACTTCACCAGCATCTTGTGCGTCAAGGCTTACGAACAAAGGTGAGTCTGATCGTCGAATCTGGAGAAGTAAGAGAAGTCCATCATTTTGCTGCACTGATTGGCTATGGAGCAGATGCGATCCACCCATATCTTGTCTATGAAACGTACAAACAGCTGATTGAAGAAGAAGCGATCTCCATCAGCTTTGATGAAGCTGTCACAAAGTTTGGCAAAAGCGTGACCGAGGGTGTAGTCAAAGTCATGTCTAAAGTGGGTATTTCCACTGTGCAAAGTTATAGAGGGGCGCAAATCTTTGAAGCCGTCGGCATTAGTGAAGACGTCATTCAGGCGTATTTCACAGGAACAGCTTCGCAGCTTGGCGGTATCGATCTTGACACCATTGCTAGTGAGGCAAAGCTTCGTCATGAAGCAGGGTATCAGGCAGCTACTGACCAAACACTCGAATCAGGCAGTGAATTCCAATGGAGAAAAAATGGAGAGCATCATGCCTTTAATCCAAAAACGATTCATACCCTTCAGTGGGCATGCCGCAACGAAGATTATGACCTATTCAAGCAATATACAAAGGCAGCGGATGAAGAAAGAATCGGCTTCCTTAGAAATCTATTCGCTTTTCATCCAAAACAAAAGCGAGTTTCTCTTGAAGAGGTAGAATCTGCTGAATCGATTGTACGACGCTTTAAGACGGGTGCGATGTCATTTGGTTCATTAAGTAAGGAAGCGCATGAGGCACTTGCCATTGCGATGAACCGAATTGGCGGTAAAAGTAACAGCGGGGAAGGCGGCGAAGATCCTGCTCGCTTTACAGTAGATGAACGCGGCGATGATCGCAGAAGTGCGATCAAACAAATTGCTTCTGGCCGCTTTGGGGTTAAGAGTCATTACTTGGTCAATGCAGATGAACTGCAAATTAAAATGGCACAAGGAGCAAAGCCTGGAGAAGGCGGACAGCTTCCGGGAAATAAAGTATATCCTTGGGTCGCAGATGTAAGAGGTTCTACTCCAGGTGTCGGCCTGATTTCACCACCACCGCATCATGATATTTATTCCATCGAGGATTTGGCTCAGCTGATCCACGATTTGAAAAACGCGAACCGTGATGCCCGCATTAGTGTCAAGCTTGTGTCTAAAGCTGGCGTTGGCACCATTGCAGCAGGTGTAGCAAAAGGTACTGCGGATGTCATTGTGATCAGCGGATACGATGGCGGCACAGGGGCTTCGCCGAAAACAAGTATTAAACATACAGGACTTCCTTGGGAGCTCGGTTTGGCAGAAGCGCATCAAACCCTTGTCTTAAACGGTCTTCGCGAGAGAGTGGTTCTTGAAACTGACGGAAAGTTAATGACAGGCCGCGATGTTGTCATGGCTGCGATTTTAGGAGCAGAAGAATACGGCTTTGCGACAGCTCCACTAGTCGTTTTAGGCTGCGTGATGATGAGAGCATGTCATTTAGATACTTGCCCGGTCGGTGTTGCGACACAAAATCCAGAGCTTCGTAAAAAATTCATGGGTAATCCTGATCACATTGTGAACTTCATGATGTTTATTGCAGAGGAAGTAAGAGAAATCTTAGCTGAACTTGGCTTTAGATCAATGGATGAACTAATTGGGCGCACAGACGTTCTAGCGGTCAGTGAACGAGCAAAAGCTCACTGGAAAGCAGGGCAGCTAAACCTTGAAACACTGCTTTATCAACCAGAAGGGGCGCGAACGTTCAGAACACCGCAAAATCATAAAATTGATGAATCACTTGATATGAATGAGATCCTCCCTTATGTACAGGAAGCGCTGAATCATCAAACACCGGTTGATCTATCACTAAACATTCGCAACATCAACCGTGTGGCCGGAACGATTACTGGCAGTGAAGTGTCTAAGCGCTACGGGGAAGAAGGATTGCCAGAGGATACGATTACACTGCGTTTCACTGGTTCAGCTGGACAAAGCTTCGGCGCATTTGTGCCAAAGGGCATGTCCTTATATTTAACAGGTGACTCAAATGACTATATCGGCAAAGGACTCTCCGGAGGCAAAATTGCTGTCAAAACCTCTGATCACTTTGTGCAAAATGGACATGAAAACGTGATTGTCGGAAACGTCGCATTCTATGGTGCGACAAGCGGAAAAGCTTATATTAACGGGCGTGCAGGTGAACGATTTGCTGTTCGTAATTCAGGTGTCAATGTGGTCGTTGAAGGAATCGGGGATCACGGCTGTGAGTATATGACTGGCGGACGTGTTGTGATTTTAGGGAACGTCGGGAAAAACTTTGGTGCAGGCATGTCTGGCGGTGTGGCTTACGTGCATACATCTGATGCGAAGCAGTTTAAAAGAATGTGTAACATGGAAATGATCATGTTTGAAAAGCTTACAGATCATGAGGAAGAACAAGAAGTGAAGCAAATGATTAAAGAGCATCTTGATTATACAAACAGCTCAAAAGCATCAGCACTTCTAGAAAACTGGACGCAAGAAAAGCACCAATTCATTAAGATCATTCCGAGAAATTACAAAATGATGCTTCAAAGCATTGAAGAACAAAAACAAGCGGGCCTCAGTCATGAAGAAGCAGTGATGTTCGCTTTTGAAGCAAATACAAAACCGAAAAATAAAGAAACGGCAAACGGGCAAAAAGCAGCCCTCGCTCATTAAGAAAGGGGAGAGGACAATGGGCAAAGCAACAGGTTTTATGGATTATAAAAGAGAAAAGCCAAATGAACGTGACCCTCTCACTCGTCAAAATGACTGGAAAGAATATTCAGCTCCTTATACAGATGAGGTATTAAAAAAGCAGGGTGCTAGATGTATGGATTGCGGAACACCGTTTTGTCAAATTGGGATGGAAATCAGGGGCGGCGTGTCTGGCTGCCCGATCTATAATTTAATTCCAGAGTGGAATGACCTTGTCTATCGCGGGAGATGGAAAGAAGCGCTTGAAAGACTGCAAAAAACGAACAATTTCCCTGAATTTACTGGGAGAGTATGTCCAGCGCCTTGCGAAGGCTCATGTACAGTCGCCATCAATGATCCAGCTGTTTCGATTAAGAATATCGAACGCACGATCATTGATAAAGGCTTCGAGAATGGATGGATTACACCAAGAATTCCTTCAAGCCGTTCAGGGAAAAAGATTGCGATTGTCGGTTCAGGGCCAGCAGGACTTGCAAGTGCTGATCAATTAAACCAAGCAGGACACGCAGTAACAGTGTTCGAACGATCTGATCGTCTTGGCGGACTGCTCACCTATGGCATTCCGAATATGAAGCTGGACAAAGAAGTCGTTGAGCGCAGAGTGAAACTTTTAAGACAAGAAGGCATTGACTTTGTCACGAACACAGAAATTGGTGTGGATATCACTGCCGATGAGCTAAAAGAGCAATTTGATGCGGTCATCCTTTGTACAGGTGCACAAAAGCAGCGCGACCTATTAATCGAAGGCCGTGAAGCAAAAGGGATACACCTGGCGATGGATTATTTAACACTCGCAACAAAAAGCATGCTTGATTCAGGATTTAAAGATAAAAATTTCATTGATGCAAAAGGAAAAGACGTGATTGTCATTGGCGGAGGAGATACAGGTGCTGACTGCGTAGCAACTGCGCTTCGCCAAAAAGCAAAAAGTGTTGTTCAATTCGGAAAGCATCCAAAGCTTCCAGATACACGTGTAGGGGATAACATGTGGCCAGAGCAGCCTTATGTCTTCTCGCTCGATTATGCTTATGAAGAAGCACAAGCAAAATTCGGAGAAGACCCGCGTCAATATTCGATTCAAACCACAAAGATTGTGGCAGATAAAAATGGGAAATTAAAAGAGCTTCATACCATTCAAATGGAAAAGGTGAAAAACGAACATGGGAAGTTTGAATTTCATGAGATTCCAGGAACAGAGAAGGTATGGCCTGCTCAGCTTGTCTTTATTGCAATTGGTTTTGAGGGAACTGAACAGCCACTAGTGAAACACTTTGGCGTGGACAGCAAAAACAATCGCATTGACGCAAAATATGGGGAATATACAACAAATGTAGAAGGCGTATTTGCAGCGGGAGATGCAAGACGCGGCCAAAGTCTGATTGTTTGGGCAATTAACGAAGGCAGACAAGTGGCACACGAGGTAGACCGTTATTTAATGGGGAGTTCGGTTCTGCCAAAATAGGTCAAACAAAGGGTGTTTACACATATAGAGAAAAGCCATGACCAAAGGGTGGTCATGGCTTTTTATGATTCAGAGATGGTGTGATTGATGATCACTTTTTTACGTTTAAGCTGCGATACGACTAAACAAAGAAAGACGACAAGCACAATAAGTGAAATGGTTAAAAAGCCAAACGTATACGAGCCAGTCATTTCTTTGAAACTGCCAAGAACATTTGGTAAAAAGAATCCGCCAATGCCGCCCGCCGCACCAACAATCCCAGTCACAATGCCAATTTCCTTATGGAACACCTGCGGCACCAGCTGAAAAACAGCCCCATTCCCCATACCAAGACACATCATCCCGACAAATAAAAGCGCAATGACCACAGGTAAAGCTGGAAGACTGCTCACTGCTCCTAAGCAAATGCCGATGACTGCGAATAATCCAAGCAGTGCCTTCATTCCACCTATTTTATCAGCAATGAGACCGCCAACAGGTCGAAAGAAGCTGCCCGCAGCAACACAAAGAGTCACAAAATCACCGGCATGTATTTTCGAGATCCCATATTGATCCACAAAGAAAATACTTAGAAAACTTGAAAGCCCGACAAACCCTCCGAAGGTAATCGCATAAAGTAAACAGAAAAACCATGTTGATTTCACTTGAAATACTGAAAAATACGACCGAAGCGGCTGAGGATCAGGCTGATTTGGTGCATCCTTTGCCGTGAAAATAAAAAACAAAAAGACAAGACTTAACGGGATAAGGGCGAGCCCCATCACTGCATGCCACCCGTAAATCTCGGCAAGTCTTGGCCCAAATAGCGTGGAGATCAGTGTTCCGCTATTTCCGGCGCCCGCAATCCCCATGGCTACTCCTTGTAAATGAGGAGGATACCAGCGGCTTGCCATTGGCAAAGCGACAGCAAAACTTGCCCCTGCCACTCCTAGCAAAATACCAATCAGCACAAGCTCCGAAAGGGTTGTACCAGCGATGAACCCCCAAATGAGCGGAATGGTGGTTAAAAGCATTCCCATCACCGCAGTCTTTTTAGGGCCTATTCGATCGGTTAATAAGCCCAGCATAATCCGAAAGAAAGAACCAGATAGAATCGGAATTGCGACAATCATTCCTTTTTCCATTGTCGATAAAGCAAAATCTTGCGCAATAAAAGCCCCCAGCGCCCCTAATAAAACCCAAATCATAAAGCTCACATCAAAATATAAAAATGAACCAAACAATGTCTTAGGATGACCACTTGATTTTAACTCTGAGAGTTTCATAAAACGCCTCCTATATTTTTGAATTTTCTGACTTAAAGATAGCGGGTTCATTAACGTAATGAAAGTATTATGTTAGAAAAATTGACATGAATAAACACTTTTTTACAGCTGTGTGCCATAATCTAGCCATACTAATGTTTTGGAGCAAGAGGCTTAGAAAGGTTGATCACACTTGGCAAAACGCAAACTCGTGTTTATCGGAAACGGCATGGCGAGTATGAAATGTATCGAGCAGATCGTTCAAAAGCAACCAGAACGCTATTTCATTACAATCATTGGAAAAGAGAAGCACCCTGCCTACAATCGAATAAAACTTTCGTCGATTTTACAAAAAAGCGAATCATTATCTCAAATTGAACTAAAGGAAAAAGAATGGTACACGAGGCATGACATCACGATGTACAGAGGGGAAACAGTTGTGCACATCGATACAAATCGGCAATGCATCATGACAGATGCGCGCCGGAATATTCCCTATGACAAGCTGGTGATCGCAGCAGGGTCATCACCTTATTTCCTGCCTATTCAGGGCGTGTCCAAAAAAGGGATTTACGCTTTTCGTACGATTGATGATTATGAGGCCATTCACGCTGATTCCTTGCGTTATCAACGTGCAGCAGTGATCGGAGGCGGTGTGCTTGGCGTGGAAGTGGCGGCTGGAATACAGATTGCCGGACTTGAGACAACCATCATTCATCATACAGAGTGGCTCATGCAGCGCCAATTAGATGAAACAGCTGCCTGCCTATTACATCAACAATTAACGCGTAAAGGCATTCAGGTGAAAACAAATGCCCATACAATTGCATGCTTAGGAGATGAGAGGGTAGAAGGCGTTCTACTGAAAAATGGAGACATCGTGGATGCTGATCTCGTTGTTTTCACTACTGGTATCCGTCCTAATATACAGCTTGCAAAAAATCACGGCATTCACACTAGAAAAGCTATTGTCGTAAATGACGTGATGCAAACAAATGTCCCGAATATTTATGCCATTGGGGAATGTGCAGAGCACAAAGGAATGGTGCACGGTCTTGTTCAGCCCATTTATGAACAAGCAAGCGTGCTTGCCAAGCATCTATTAGGCGAACAAATAACACATGCACCTCATCACATTTACTCAACAACATTAAAAACAAGTGACATGCCCATCTATTCTGCCGGATGTATTGAGAACCGTTCCCCATATACTTCGGTGGTGACCTATTTAGACGAAGAACAAGGAGTATATAAAAAATTCGTGTTTGAACGTGATGCCCTAAAAGGCGTTTTATTAGTTGGTCAGCTGGAGAAAGCCGATCAGCTTTTTCAAGATGTAAAAGTGGGGCGTGATAAAAGTGTGGTCATGAAATTTCTTCATGAAGAGCAGCCATCCCCTCTAGATACATTACAAATGGAAGACCTCGTCTGCCAATGTCAAACGGTTACAAAAGGAGCCATTTTAAAAAGCATATCGGTCCATCAGCTGACAAGCCTGGAAGAGATCAAAAAACAGACAGGGGCAGCAACCGGCTGTGGGGGCTGTCAAGAGCTTGTCCGTGCTTGCTGTCAGTTATCATCAAATGAACAAGCGGAAGTGCTGACCTCTTTTTGTCCATGTACAGATGTAGATGAACAGACCATTTTTTCATTTATAAAAAAACAACAGCCGGTGAATGGAGAGGAAATGAGAAAATACTTCGATTGGAAAACAGATAATGGCTGCGACACCTGTCGAGCAGCCATTCCATACTATCTCGAGCAGTTTCAAGACCACCTGAAAAATGACAGCGCATCCGGTCAAGAGTATACATTGATTCCTCAGTTATATGGAGGCCGTCTTGATCTGAAGTTCTTGCACATCATCACCTCTTTATTAGAGAAAAATCAGATTCAGCAGGCGGAGCTGACAGAGCATAAACGAATTCGGCTCATCGGCGTTTCAGAGCAGGCCGCACAGATCGTAAAAGAACATTACCGGGTCATACCTAAAGAGAGAAGGAGGCTATCTCATGTCCTTTCATGTGATTGTCGTCACGAGCCAGCTGTCACTACACTTGTCATGGAGATGGAAAGACAATTAGAAGACACGCTTTTACCAGCAGTCACATCAATTCATGTAACCGGATCTTCCTGCACGTGTAAACTCGGCCCAATCTATGACATCTGTATCAAGAAACAGCTGGATGAGTGGAACATTTATTTAGGAGGCGACGTGCGTCATCCTAAGGCCGGTCAGCTTTTTTACGCTTTACCTCATTCAAGTGAGCTGATTCCTTTTTTAAAAGCGCTGCTCGAAGATTATAGAAAAAGTGCATACTTTGAGGAATCCATTGGGAATTGGCTTCTCCGGTATGGCGACATTTCCATTCGAGAAAAATTGCTTGATGAGGACATGAGAGAAGAGCTCTGTGAGCAATTTGACCAAAGCAGACAAGGGAATGTAGGACAAAAGGATGTGAAGGTATGAGTCAGTCTTTTTTACAATATGCGCAGCAAAAATCAGAACTGCAAGAGCGAAAGCGAGTGTTTCCATCCCAATGTCCATTTTGCAGTATGCAATGCAAAATGCAATTAGTCGAGCAGCATATGGAAGGTCGAACACGTTATCAAACGATTGGCGTTCACAATCCAACCACGCTCGGAAGAATTTGTATGAAAGGACAGCATGCACACCAGCACGCACTGCACCGGGAACGATTGAATCACCCGCTCATCAAAAGAAACGGACAATTTGTCAAAGCGACATGGCAGGAGGCACTTCACGAAATCAAAACAAACATTGGAGCCCTTCAGCTCGCGCATGGCCATGATGCCATCAGTGTGTACGGAAGCGCATCAATTACAAATGAGGAGGCTTACTTACTTGGAAAGTTTGCAAGGGTGGCACTGAAAACGAAATACATTGATTACAATGGAAGACTATGTATGTCGTCGGCAGCAACAGCAGCTAACCAAACATTCGGACTTGACCGTGGTCTCACGTTTCCTCTTTGTGACATTAAGCATACACGGGTGTTGATATTAGTTGGAACGAATATAGCCGAATGTCAGCCAACCCTCATACCTTACATCGAAGAGGCAAAAAAGAACGGAGCGTTTCTTATCGTCATCGATCCGCGCAAAACACAGACAGCCAAATTAGCCGATTTACATGTAAGCCTTAAACCAGGGTCAGATGCCGCGCTGGCTAATGGCATATTGCACATCATGCTTCATGAAAACTTAATAGATGAAGCATTTACTAGAAAACGAACGTCAGGTTTCCAAGAATTAAAGGAGTATGTCTCGCGCATCTCTCTGTCAGACATCGCTGAGCAGACCGGTGTGGCGACTGAAGTCCTTCAAAAAATAGCGAGGAAATTTGCCCAAGAATCGACAGGCATGATTCTCACCGCAAGAGGCATTGAGCAGCAAATAGACGGAACAGCAGCCGTTCGTAATTTCCTGAATATTCTGCTTGTGACTGGGAAGATCGGTCGCTTTGGATGCGGTTACGGTGCGATTACTGGACAGGGAAATGGACAGGGGGCAAGAGAGCATGGACAAAAAGCAGATCAGCTTCCAGGTTATCGTGATATCACAAACCCTGTTCACAGAAAAGAAATCGCAGGAATATGGAACATCGATGAAAAAGAACTGCCTGGAAAAGGCGTGTCTGCTTTTGAAATGTTTGAAAAAATGCAGGAAGGTGAGATAAAAGCGCTCTTTTTAATGTGCTCTAATCCTGTTCAATCTGGCCCGCAAGCGAGCTTTATTAAAAAAGCGATCGAGCAGTTATCCTTTTTTGTGGCGATTGATTTATTTGTCTCAGAGACTGCTGAGCTGGCAGATGTCATTTTACCTTCTTCGTCATATTTAGAGGACGAAGGTACCATGACAAACGTAGAGGGGCGCGTTACGCTCAGAGAAGCAACATATCCACTCAAGCATCAAAGAAAGCACGATTGGCAAATCATTTGTGACATAGCAGCTGTATTAGGCAAAGGCGGCTATTTTTCCTTTTCATCAGCAGAAGATATTTTTGAGGAATTAAGGGCTGCATCGAAAGGAGGAAAAGCTGATTATTCCGGTATGACCTATGAAAGGCTGAGGAAAGAGCAAGGCATACTGTGGCCTTGTTCGAATTTAGAAGATCCAGGAACAGAAAGATTATTTGAACATGAATTCTCACACTCTGACAGTCTAGCAAAGTTTGCAGTCGTCGCGCACAAGCAAAAGGTTGCAAAGGAACCAGTCAGTCAAGAATACCCTCTTTATTTAACGACCGGCAGGGTGATGGCTCACTACCAAACAGGGGTTCAAACAAGAAAAAGTACCTCTCTTGTTGCCCGGCAGTTTGAAGCTTATGCAGAGCTTCATCCTGACACCGCGAAAACGTATGGCTTTCAGGCCGGGGAGCTCATCATCATCCAGTCGAAAAGAGGTCGTGTCATCATGAGATGCCACATATCAGACACCATTCGAAAAGATACAGTGTTTGTACCATTTCACTGGAGCAAACATCAATCCATTAATCAATTAATTGGTGATGACCTAGATCCTCACAGTAAGATGCCAGGCTTTAAATATTGTCCTGTACAGCTGTCAGCCTACATGAATTGAAAACTATGTGAGAAATCATAACATGTATTTTCCATCTTTGTTTAGATTATGGTATTTTCTAAAAAATGATCACATGAGGGGTGTTTTTATCATGAAAGAAAAACTCGTACTAGTTGGAAACGGTATGGCTGGCATTCGAACGCTTGAAAACATTTTAAAAACAGACAGCGAACAATTTGACATGACGGTATTTGGAAGTGAACCAAACCCTAACTATAATCGAATTCTTTTATCGAAGGTTCTTCAAGGAGATACGAAGGCAGATGATATTACGTTAAACGATTGGAATTGGTATCAAGATCATGATATTCAGCTGTTTACAAATGAAACCATCGTGAAGATCGATACAGTGAACCAAACAGTGATTAGTGATCAAGGACGGACCGTGCATTATGATCGGCTGATTTTAGCGACGGGCTCTCTTCCATTTATCCTGCCAATTCCAGGGAGTGATAAAAAAGGTGTAACAGCCTTTCGTACATTGCAAGACACTGAGAAAATGGTGAATGCCTCCACTAAGTATAAAAAAGCAGCGGTCATTGGAGGCGGGCTCCTTGGACTTGAAGCGGCACGCGGTCTATTAAACTTAGGCATGGAAGTGACCGTCATTCACCTCAGTTCTCATTTAATGGAACGCCAGCTAGATCCTATTGCAGGCCAGCTTCTTCAAAAAGCATTAGAAGCACAGGGCATGAACTTCCTGTTGGGAAAACAGACAAATGAGATTTTAGGAGATACAAGAGTTGAAGGATTAACATTTTCAGATGGCTCCACACTTGAGACAGACCTGGTCGTCATGTCAGTAGGAATTAAACCAAGTAAAATGCTTGCAGAAACAAGTGGTCTTGCAGTCAACCGAGGAATTATCGTCAATGATTTTATGGAAACAAGTGTCCCAGGCATTTATGCCGTCGGAGAATGTGTAGAGCACAGGGGGCAAACGTACGGACTTGTCGCTCCTTTATACGACCAAGCGAATGTGCTCGCAAAGCATGTATGTGACATGAAACCTGCTCCATATGAAGGCTCCGTTCTGTCGACACAGCTGAAAGTATCAGGAGTTGACGTGTTTTCAGCTGGTGATTTTATAGAAAACGATGAGAAAAAAGCGATTAAGATTTTTGACGAACAAAAAGGCATTTATCAAAAACTAGTCTTCCAGCAAAACCGATTAGTAGGCGCCGTGATGTTTGGAGAAACAAGTGATGGACCTCGATTATTCTCCTACATTAGAGAAGGTGTAGATATGTCGGATATGGAAAAGGTATCCGTCCTAACCTCAAATGATCTGGCACAAGAAAGCACGATAGAGAGCATGGCAAACGACCATATCGTTTGTGGCTGTAATGGTGTATCAAAGGGTCAGATTGTGCAGGCCATTCAGGAAGAAGGCTTAACAACGATTCAGGAAGTCAAGCAATGTACAAGTGCCTCACGATCATGCGGAGGCTGCAAGCCCGTTGTCGAAGAGATTCTATGGCACACTTTAGGCGATGATGCGAACCGCACAGCGCAAAAAGAAACCATCTGTGCCTGCACCACTCTTTCACGAGATGAAGTGATTCATGAAATCAAAGAAAAAGGCTTGCAGCATGTCAAAGAAGTGATGAATGTATTAGGCTGGGAGACAGAGGAAGGCTGTTCAAAATGCCGGCCGGCACTGAATTATTATTTAGGCATGCTTCACCCTCTTGAATACAAAGATGAAAAGAGCTCACGATTTGTGAATGAACGTATGCATGCCAATATTCAAAATGATGGCACCTATTCCGTTGTTCCACGTATGTATGGAGGTGTCACAAATGCAAACGACCTGAGAAAAATAGCAGACGTCGTCGACAAATATCAAATACCGCTTGTGAAAATGACTGGCGGTCAGCGGATCGACCTTCTAGGTGTAAAGAAAGAAGATTTACCTAAAGTCTGGGCGGATCTGGATATGCCATCTGGTTATGATATGGAAAGTCTTTAAGAACGGTCAAAACATGTGTCGGAGAACAATTTTGCAGATTCGGAACGCAGGACTCCATTTCTCTTGGGATTGCGCTTGAAAAGAAATTCGAAGGACTTGCTACCCCACATAAAGTGAAAATGGCCGTGTCTGCTTGCCCTAGAAACTGTGCAGAATCAGGGATCAAAGACCTTGGCATTGTAGGGATCGATGGAGGATTTGAATTGTACGCCGGCGGAAATGGCGGTACACATTTACGTGCTGGAGATTTATTGATGAAGGTAAGTACAGCAGAAGAAGTAGAACAAATAGCCGCAGCTTACCTTCAATATTACAGAGAAACAGCAAATTATTTAGAGAGAACGTCTGCTTGGGTCGAACGACTCGGACTAGATCATATTAAATCCATACTCTTAGATGACGAGAAACGCGAAGCATTAATCCAAAGAATGGACATCGCACTTTCAACGTATGAAGAGCCTTGGCGGGAGCTTCGCGAGAACCAAAAAGACACGAGACAATTGTTTCATAAAGCTACGGCTTCTGTATAAATCAATTGAAGGGATGAGATCAGATGACAGTTTCCGTTGTGAAAGTTCACATTGGTACCATATCAGATTTTCCGCTGCAGCTAGGGAAAACAGTCGCAGCCGATACAATTGAATTAGCTGTTTTTCAAACCTCTAACAAGCAGTTCAAAGCCATTGAAAATCGCTGTCCTCATAAAGGCGGCGTACTGGCTGAAGGAATGGTGAGCGGAGATCATGTTTTCTGTCCGATGCATGATTGGAAAATCGATCTTTCATCAGGTAACGTTCAAGCACCAGATCACGGATGCGTCAAAACGTATGAAACATTGGTTGAGGGGGAAAATGTCTTTATTTTATTGCCCTCATAAACTGTTTAGATCCTTCTTTTCATGTATATGCTGTAAGTAAATGCAGCAAGAAAGGAAGGAAGCTCTGTGCCGTTTTTGAGTATTTTAGTTGAACTCTTTATTGGATTTTCCGCCTTATTTTTTATTACAAAATTATTAGGGAAAACACAATTTGCACAAATCACGCCGTTTGATTTTATTTCTGCGCTGATTTTAGGGGAAATGGTCGGAAACGCCATCTTTGATCCAGAAGTCAAGATTCAGCACATTTTATTTGCTGTTGCGATATGGGGCGTTTTAATTTACACAGTTGAATGGCTTTCGCAAAGATTTAAATCCATTCGGGCTCTTTTAGAAGGAAGACCAACACTTGTGATTGATAAGGGGAACATTCGCTACAATCGCTTGAAGAAGAATATGCTTGATTTAAATCAGCTGCAGACGCTTATACGAGCGAAAGGACATTTTGCTCTTCACGAAATTGAATATGCGATTTTAGAAACGGACGGCTCTGTCAGCGTTCTTCCGAAAATGAAATACGCACCAGCCACAGCAGAAGATGTGAACGTGAAAGGAAAAGAAGTCAAATTGCCTAGAACGTTTATTATCGACGGGGAAATCTTAAGACAAGACTTACAGGAAGCTGGATTTGATGAGACATGGCTGCGCAGGCAATTAAAAAAGCAGCACATTTCTTCCTATAAAGAAGTCCTATTTTGTGAATGGATTGAAAATGAAGGAATTTATGCGATGAAATATGAAAAATCTGAAAAAACATCCACAACATAACGCGGTGGGTGTTTTTTCGTGTGGTGAATGAATAAGATCAAAAAGAATGCTTCAATGAAAACGTTCACAAAATAAGGAGGAGATGTGTGATGCAGTATGGAAAAGTACTGCTTGTGATGGTATTGTCTTTCTTCCTTTTGGACTCGGCTTCACTTCAAGCAGGTGGACACAAGAATCAAACGAACCGTGTCCTTGTGGTCGATCAAAAAGGAAATGGTTCATTTCGAACCGTTCAGTCCGCTATTGATGCGATTCCAGCAAACAATCAACAGCCAACGACGATATTTTTGAAGAATGGTGTTTATAAAGAAAAGATCCTCCTTCCGCAAAATAAGCCGTACGTGTCCTTTATCGGAGAAAATCAGTACAAGACGATTCTGACGTATGATGATACAAATGCAAGCACTGGCAGCACGACAAATAGCTCGAGCACAATGATTCGTGCGAACGACTTTTATGCAGAAAATATCACCTTTCAAAATACAGCTGGAAGACATGCAGGTCAGGCTGTGGCCCTTTATGTGTCTGGAGACCGGGCAGCGTTCAAGCAAGTACGTGTCCTTGGCTATCAAGATACGCTTTATGCAACAGGCACTGGCCGGCAATATTACGAAAACTGCTATATTGAGGGAACGGTCGATTTCATTTTTGGTTCAGCCACGGCTGTGTTTAAAAAAGCTGAAATAAAAAGTCTTGGAAATGGGTATATTACTGCGGCATCCACAACAGAAGCGCAAAGGTACGGATACGTTTTCATTGATTCCACGCTAAAAAAAGGAACGGCAGCTGCTCAATCTGTTTATTTAGGCCGTCCGTGGAGACCTCATTCCGCTGTGACGTTTCTCCATACAAAAATGGAAGATCATATGAAAACAGAGGGCTGGCATAATTGGAATAACCGTGACAATGAAAGAACTGCCCGTTACAAAGAATATGGATCAACGGGAGCAGGGGGTAATGTGACAAATCGGGTGAAATGGTCAACGATATTAACAAAAAACGAAGCAAGTCAAATCACGGTTCAGGCTGTCGTTAGCGGCACCGACGGCTGGAATCCAGAAAAGAGGTAAAGGGCTTGTCAGTTTTCGTCAAAGAAAGCTGACTTTTCTGTTTAAAAAACCTTTGAGAACAAACGTTCTTTTGTGTATAATGAACATAATCTTCTAAAATTGGCTGCTGCCCTAAAAAGGAGGAATTGCGTGAAGCGTTTTTCACAGTTCATGTTTTTACAAATATGTATCCTGTCGATTTTATTTCTCCCTTTTTCAGTAAAAGATGAACCACTCACAGCTCGTGATGATCAATCAAAATGGATCACAGCTTTAGACGAATTCATACGAACAGCACCTGACATAGAGGGCGCCATCTCCGGCATCAGCGTCCGCGATACTTCTGACACCTCTCTTCTTTATGAACATCAAGCTGATATCCGTCTAACTCCTGCTTCTAATATGAAACTGCTCACATCAGCCATCGCCCTTGATATACTTGGAGAAACACACACATTTTCTACAGACATCTGGATGGATGGTTCTATTCAAAAGAAAACGTTACATGGCAACCTTTATCTTCGCGGCACTGGAGATCCGACTTTATTAGAGGAGGATTTTGCAACACTTGCCAAACAAGTCAAAAAGGCTGGAATACATACAGTTCACGGGCAGCTTGCGGCAGATGACACTTGGTTTGATGACACGAGATATTCCATTGATTTGCCGTGGAGTGATGAGGATCAATATTACGGCGCACAAATATCTGCTCTCACCGCTTCACCGAATCAAGATTATGATGCAGGAACCATTATTCTCGAAGTAAAGCCAGGAAAGAAAGCAGGGCAGAAAGCCACCTATGAGATGATCCCGAAGACTGATGTTGCTCAAGTCATCAATCGAGTGAAAACTGTGCCAGAAGGCGGAAAAAAGAAGATCTCTTTTAAGCGCTCTCACGGCACAAACAAGATTACTTTGACTGGAACCATTCCGCTTAAAGCAAGTTCATCTAGACAATGGGTAGCATTATGGGAGCCGACAACCTATGCTTTAGATTTAATGAAACGAGCGCTAAAAGCTGAAGGGATTCAGGTAAAAGGACCGCTCAAAACAAAACACGTTCCTAAAAGAGCCAAGAAAATCGCTTCTCATTCATCTATGCCTTTATCAGAGCTGCTTATCCCAATGATGAAATTAAGCAACAATACCCATGCAGAAATTTTGCTTAAGGAACTTGGCAAACAAGTGAA
Source organism: Bacillus sp. MC1252 (assembly GCF_056838025.1). Classification (NCBI taxonomy): domain Bacteria; kingdom Bacillati; phylum Bacillota; class Bacilli; order Caryophanales; family Bacillaceae; genus Bacillus; species Bacillus sp. MC1252. The sequence goes on along the minus strand of NZ_CM166369.1, from coordinate 1,833,551 downwards.
GAACAAAGGGAGCTTTGAAGATGGGCTGGACGTGATGTATGATCGGCTTCCTGCTTTTGGCTTCGATCCTTCACTTGCAGTGCTGCGAGATGGATCGGGCATATCACCTATTAACCTTGTCTCTGCAAATCAATTCACTTTATTTTTAACAAACATTCAAAAGAAAAAATGGTTTAAGACCTATGAACATGCGCTTCCGTTAGCAGGGGCAAGTGAACGAATGGTGGGAGGAACGTTAAGAAACAGATTGAAAGAACCAGCTACACTAGAAAAAGTACGTGCGAAAACGGGATCATTAACAACGGTCAGCACACTTTCTGGATATATTGAAACGCAGAGCGGAAAGACGCTCGCTTTTTCTATCCTATTAAACCATCTTGTAGATGACGAAAAAGGAAAGGATATAGAAGACCGTATTGTCAGCATCTTAGCTGAGGATCTTTAGACAGAGAAGGAGAACCATCATGTCGTTAGATAACAATCAATCTTTAGTAAAAACCATGTCCATTTTTCTCATTCCACTTTTGCTAAGCAATATTTTGCAATCAATCGGACAGCTTGTGTCCATAGTACTTGTCGGCAGATGGATTGGAGAGGATGCAGTAGCTGCTATTTCTGCATTCTTTCCGCTTTTCTTTTTACTCGTTTCATTTTCCATTGGAATTGGATCAGGAAGCTCCATCCTAATTGGACAAGCATATGGAGCAAAAAATGAACAGAGATTAAAAGAAATTATTGGCACAACGCTTTCGTTCACCTTTTTGATCGGACTTTCTTTAGCTATCATTGGAGGTTTATTCGCAACAGATATCCTAAATCTAATGGGAACACCCACAAATATTGTGGAGGAAAGTGCAGCATATGCCAGAATTCTATTCTTCTCAATGCCGATCTTATTTCTATATTTTGTTTATACGACCTTTTTACGAGGGACAGGGGATTCGAAAACGCCTTTTTATTTCTTAATGATTAGCACCGCAACGAATATGTTGCTGCTGCCAATTTTATTATTCGGCTGGCTCGGACTGCCGGCTTTTGGTTTATACGGAGCTGCGTATTCCTCTGTGATTTCAACAATTGTGACGTTCATTATTCTGCATATCTATCTATATAAAACAAAACACCCGCTGCGCATCGATGCGTCGGTTAGAAAGCATTTATTGATGAAAGGGGAACTATTAAAAACGTTATTAAAGCTAAGTATTCCTTCAAGTATGAATATGATTCTCATTTCTTTATCAGAAATTGCTGTCATTTCTTTTGTAAACGATTATGGATCACAGGCGACAGCTGCCTATGGTGTTGTCAATCAGGTCGTGAGTTACGTACAGATGCCGGCAGTGAGTCTTGGTATTGCGGTCTCTATCTTTGCAGCACAATTCATTGGTGCAGGGAATATGAATCGTCTCAAAGATGTCATTAAAATTGGGCTGGGACTAAACTTCGCCATAGGCGGATTGATCATTATTTTCGTCTATATATTTGCACCGCAGATTTTATCCATCTTTTTAACAGATCCTGGGACGATTGATATTGCGTATAGTTTGGTTGTCATTACACTATGGAGCTATCTCATATTTGGGACGGCTCAAATCGTTGCAGCCACGATGAGAGCTAGTGGTACGGTTCTATGGCCGACGATCTTTAGTATTTGTTCCATTTGGCTTGTTGAAGTACCAGTTGCTTATGTGCTATCACACTATACATCTCTTGGTATCAAGGGAATCTGGATAGGCTATCCTGCAGCTTTCTTTGTGAACTTATTACTTCAATATGGCTACTATCGATTGGTATGGAAGAAAAAACAAATCGTTGCACTTGTTCAATCATAACGACACTAAACATTGGGAAGTTTTGTTCCATCGCAAACGAAGTGCTGAAAAGAAGACAAAGGGCTAAAATAAAGATCATTTTAGCCCTTTGTCAACAATCTTAGAAAGGCTGAAAAAGCGTTTCTTTTTTAGTTTAGCTGAGCTGTATGATGTCAAAGTAGCACCAGCAGCACCACCATGGCCTACCAAAACAGCTGTTACAACGGCTCCTAAAAGCTGAAGTGAAATCGTATTTCCAGCTGTTAAATTGCTTAAACCGCCGGCCGGTCCAGCGGGGCCTGCTGAACCTCTTCTTCCAATTGTTTGATTTGGCTTTCACGTTTTTCTCCTTTTGCAATGTGACAAAGGCTGATTTACTTCTGAGGCGATTTGTTTTGGATGTTTTTGTCTGACGAATGGACAGTCTTTTCTTTGAGGAAGGTCATGCTGTGATCTTTTGTAATGAGGCTGCTCTCATGATATTACCGCATAAGGGACATTTGTGATCGAATTGATTATACAAATTGCCCACCTCCTAAAGTTGATATTTCGTTCTATGTGCGAATTTTCAAATCGGAAGTAAAACCTAGAAATTCATCATTTCGAAAATCATCGAATCAAATGATTTAAAAGTTAAACGATTTTATGTTATGGTGTTGAAAGTATGAAACTAGTATGATTTTTGACAGAAATGGGGACATCATTTATGAGTCAATCAGTTTTACAGCGCACTGCATATTCCGTTTTAAATTTATCCTCTGTAACAGAAGGCGGCACCATTAAAGAGTCTTTTGAGCATAGTATGGATCTAGCAAAAAAGGTGGAGAAGTGGGGCTATCATAGATACTGGCTTGCAGAACATCACAATATGGAAGGGGTTGCGAGTTCTGCAACGTCTGTTTTGATTGGATATATTGCGGGAGGAACCGAAAAAATTCGGGTGGGTTCTGGCGGTATTATGCTTCCAAACCACTCATCACTTATCATTGCAGAGCAGTTTGGAACACTTGAGACATTGTATCCGGGGAGAATTGATTTAGGTCTTGGCAGAGCACCGGGAACGGATCAGTTAACGGCAAGAGCTCTCAGACGTAATCTTCATAATGGAGAAGATTTCCCGGAGCAGCTTGAAGAGCTTCGGCAATATTTCAAACCGACCGGTCAGGTCAAAAAACATGTAAGGGCCGTTCCAGGTGAGGGACTGGAGATTCCCATTTGGCTCCTTGGTTCAAGCGGTTTTAGCGCAAGGCTTGCAGGAGAACTTGGGCTGCCATTTGCCTTTGCTGCACATTTTTCACCTAAAAATACAATTCCTGCATTAGAATTGTACAGACAATCATTTAAACCTTCTGATGTGTTAAAAGAGCCTTATGCCATGGTGGGTGTGACGGTTTTTGCTGCTGATCAAACAGAGCGTGCTGAATATTTGGCAACCTCCCATTATCAGCGGTTTTTGAGTCTCATTCGCAATACTCCAGGAAAACTCAAGGCCCCTGTTGACAGTATGGATGGCCTTTGGAGTCCTTATGAAAAAGCGATGGTTGATGAACAATTAAGTTCGACAATGATCGGAGATAAACAAAAGGTGAAAAAAGAATTGGAAGCCTTTATTGAAGCCACTCAAGCAGACGAAGTCATGATTAATTCTGATATGTTTGATCATCAAGAAAGAATGCGCTCTTATGAAATCATCGGAGAGATATTTCAAGAGGAACAAAAATAAGCATCAAAAAGAACTGCACAGAGCAGTTCTTTTTGATTTATGCTTTTATAAAAATGCGAAATGGTTGTCCAACTGGCAGCACAGTACGGCCAAAATGTGTATTGAGGACAACAGCTGCTGAACCATAAAACGAAAGCAGGGAAATGATCAGTTCTGAAACGCCTGCAATAGTATGGGTCACATCGTACATCACACCAAACGAGCTAAGGGAAAGACCGATAAATAAGAAATCAATAAAGACGAAAATCAAAAATAACACTTTATGTGTTTCCATTGCACCGATCGTCATAAACAAGCTGAAAATCAAATAACCAATAAAAGCAAAACCTAGTTGTTTTGGATCCGCAGCTCCCGCAAGCGTTTTCCCAAAAACGCCGGCTTGAATGAGCCAAGTCGTTCCAACGCCCATCCAAAAAAGACCGAATGCGCCAAAGGCAGTGGCACCAAAAGTATTCTGATGCTTTGAATCTTGTATGGACGCAATAAGCTGCGCGATTCCTCCAAGGAAGATAGCCCAAGGTAAAATAAGGGAAGTGCCATCTGTGATTCCTAGTTTTTGTGAGGACGCAACGAGCGTCACCATTGCTAAACCAAACAAACCAAGTGGTGTTGGGTCTGCAATTGATAATCGAATTGCTTGAACATTCTGTTTTTCCATAATGACCTCCTACAATTTGCACTTACAAAAGATACTCGAATTCCACAGAAACGTCAAGCTCTTTTTTAGTAGACACTTGCAACCTCTTCCAAATAAATCTATATTTAATACATATCATATGTAATAGAAAAAGAGGGATAGAATGAGTAAAGGCTTAGCTGGAAAAACGATTGCCATTTGTGGAACGAGAAAAACAGAAGAAATGCGTACACTTGTTGAAAAACAAGGAGGACAAGCCGTTATTCGCTCTCTTCAAGGAACAGTGTTTTTAGCCAAAGAGGAGTTAAAACCAGGCATCGAAACCTTTGTGAAACAAGGGGCTGACTGGGTGATTTTAACAACAGGCATCGGCACAAATACATTAATTGAGAGTGCAGAAGAACTAACTCTCGGAGAAGCATTTATGAACATTTTATCAAAAGCCCACATCGCTTCAAGAGGGTACAAAACCTTTGCTGCTCTCAAAAAACTCGGAATTCAGCCAGATGTTTCGGATGAAGATGGAACCGTTCGTGACCTCATCTCAAAGCTTGAAGACAAAGAGTTTCAAGGCAAACGGGTCATGGTTCAGCTTCACGGCGAAAATGCGCCAGCTCTCATGCAGTTTTTACATGATAAGGGGGCAGATGTTTTGCCGCTATTACCCTATCAGCACACGCCTCCTGAACCAGAGGCTGCTGAAACCTTGCTTCAAGAAATGAAAGATGGGAAAGTCCATGCCGTCTGTTTTACGACCGCTGTCCAGGTTCATGCCTTTTTTAAACTAGCAGAAGAATGGGGCAGAAAAGAAGAACTGCAAAATCTATTTGAGCAGCAAGTACTGGCAGTGGCTGTCGGAAAAGTAACAGCTGAAGCTTTAAAAGAAGAGGAAATAGACCGCATTCTTGCCCCGTCACTTGAGAGAATGGGTGCAATGATTATGGAATTATCCCAATATATGAAAAAGCAATCGACACCCTCATAGCAAAAACGCCTTTCACAGAATCAGTGGAAGGCGTTTTCGTTAGATTGTCCGTTTTCGATTTGTACGCATTTTTTTTAGCATGAAATACAGAACGATAAGGACGATGGCGATGGCCATAATAGGTGTTGTATAAGTGTGAGCAACGCTTTGAATGTGATCCCACTTTGTCCCGAGCTGCATCCCGAGATAGATAAATAAGATGGACCAAGGGATAGCGGCTAATCCCGTCAAAAGAACAAATTTGAAAAATGGCATCTTGGCAATGCCGGCTGGAATCGAGATGGCATGGCGCACAACAGGGATAAAGCGCGCTGTAAACACCACACCTGTTCCATATCGGTCAAACCATCGCTCTGCAGTGGCAATATGATGCTCATGGATGAATAAATATTTTCCGTACTTTGTTAAAAAAGGTCTTCCGCCGTAAAGACCAATCCAGTAAATAAAGCACTGAGCAAGCGTGCCTCCAATGACCCCAGCAATAACAGCCCCAACAAAACCAATGGTTCCTGTTGATACCATATATCCGCCATAAGCAAGGACAATTTCACTCGGAATAATTTCAATCATGAGTCCAAGTGCAACACCTACGTAACCAAGGCTTGTCAGCCATGTTAAAATTTCATTAAAAAAGGTTCCCATTCATTTCACACTGCCTTTAAATACGATTTTCTTCAAGCATTCTTATAAGAGCCTATGCTTGTTTTGCTTCTCTCATGAGTATGCTTTCTATATATGCTAGCATGGCTGGTCTCATATCATGACGCATTAATCCAATTTCAGTCGCTGCCTTAAAACAGCCAAGCTTATCTCCAACATCAAATCTCAAACCATCTAATCGTCTAGCATAAATGGGTGATTGATGTGCAATCTCTTTCAGAGCGTCTGTCAGCTGTATTTCATTACCAGCGCCTCTGTCGATTCTTTCTAACACAGAAAAAATTGATGGGGTTAAAAGATACCTGCCCATCACGGCTAAATCGGAAGGTGCCTCATGAATGGCTGGCTTTTCCACCAAGTCTGTGACTTCAAACACATGCCCTTCTAATCTAGCTGGTCTTATCATACCATACTTACTGACATCTAGACGATCTACTTGCTGAACACCCATTACCTCTGTTTGTTTGTCTTCATAGACTTCCATGAGCTGAGAGAGGGCGGGCTTGTCTGATACCATCACATCATCACCTAAAAGAACAGCAAAAGGATCATTTCCGGTAAAATGACGTGCACATAACACTGCATGTCCGAGACCTAGAGGTTCCTTCTGACGAATATAATGAATATTGGCCATATCCGCAATATGCTTGATTTCAGCCAGCTGTTCCTTTTTCCCTTTTTCGAGTAAATTTTGCTCTAGCTCAATGGACCGGTCAAAGTGATCTTCAATCGATTTTTTATTCCTTCCTGTAATAATGAGGATATCTTCAATGCCTGATTGAACTGCCTCTTCGACAATATATTGAATGGCAGGTTTATCGACGATGGGCAGCATTTCCTTCAGCTGTGCTTTAGTCGCTGGTAAAAAACGTGTGCCTAACCCGGCTGCTGGTATAATGGCTTTTTTAATGTTCATTGAATCATCGCTCCATTTCTGATTGTTGATTTTCTGTTTGAAAGACCCAAACGCGGCTTCCAGTAAAAGTGATCATAAGACCAAGAAGGGTGCCGACCAATTTACTGATGAATAATGAGAAATCTGCTAGCTGCATGACATATAAGACGAAGTAGGTAAGAAAACACGCTGCCCCATTGACAGTCATCCATTTGATCCATTCCCACTTGTCAGCTTTCTTTTTCACTTGAAATGTCCATTTTCGATTCCAAAAATAGCTGTTCATCATCCCTGCACTATAGGAAAGGCACTGCGCGAGGAAGGGGGGTACAAAGCAGGCCGTTAGAAAGAAGAAAAAGATGAAGTCAATGAGCGTATTGCCTGCTCCTACAATTGAAAACGCGGCATAGGTTCGAATGTTTTTCCTTGTCATGTGAAGAATGGTCACCTCCTATAAATTGTGTGTATGAATACTGTACAAAAGGGAGTTGACGAATCAGTGAAGAAAAGATGAAAAAAACATGAACAGGCTGTATCCGTTTTTCCAGCAGCTCGTGATATAATTTGTAAGATGAAACGAACTGGTGGTGCACATACATGTATTTAACAATCGCAGAAACAGCTGAATACCTAGAAGTATCAGAAGCGTATATTGAAAAATTAATCCAGCAAAAAAAGATCCGCTACGTATTTGATGGGGAATCTTACCTGATTTATCAAGGGCAGTTTCAAACACATATGAAGCAGCTTGAACAATACAAAGAGCTCGTCCAAGAGATCTTAAATGAACCGATACCTGATGACCCGGATGTAAAAGATGAAGATTAAAAAAAAGACTGTCTGAGAAGGGAAGACCCTTTTCACAGTCTTTTTTATTGGCTAACTCCTGTTTGGACAACCTTCATCTGGCATTTGATTTGTACATCCGCATCAGGGTAGATTTCCTGCCATTTCTCAGGTGTCATTGCTTTGTCTTTAGAACGATACCTCAGACCAAGTCCAAGCGGATCTATTTTTTGCCTTTTAAATGACTGAACAAGGTCTTGTCCTTGCTGAGCCACACGCTTCTCAATTTCTTTTTCGACATGCTGCAAGATCGAAGGTGAATCAATTTTTTTGGACTTCATGAATTCTTTTAATTCACCTTTAAGCTTGATGTCAATGGTGATGTGAGGCTTTTTTGTGAGATTTTCAGTTGGTTTGATATGATAGGACGCATGTGATTTGATATTTTCAATGACGACATGGGTCTTCGCCTTATCATTCAATCGAAATTCATAAATGCCGTTTTTATGATTTTCAATCATGGCTTTAAATGCAAACGTTTTTTCTCCAGGGATATGACCTACCATTTTTTCTTGATTAAAAAGTGCGACACCAGAGACTTTGATGGCATTACTTGTTTTTTTGATGTAAGGGAGGTATGCATCAACACCTTTTGCAAGCATCTGGTTCATAAAAATGTGCTGATTGGTGACCGGTTCATTGCCATTTCGCATATTTTGAGCTAACAGGTCTGAAATATACATACCAACATTTAAATTGGTTTGATTCATTTTTGTGTGCAAGACATCTTCAACCTCTCCTTCAACGATTGCAAAAACTTGTCTTGACCCAATAATAGGGTCGCGGTAAATGTAATTCATCAAATCAATCATCCCGACTTCTTTTGCTAGCTTTTCACTAATTAAAATAACAAGCACTTGTCCCATGACAACTGGGAAGGGGGATTTTTCTGAAACGAGAAACTGAATATTACTAATGGTATTTGACTTAGCGCTTAATATTTGATAGTTTCCTTGCTCTTCACTTTTAAAGACTGGGAAGACAAAAAAGCCCTTCATTTCTCCATCTTCCACTAAATCAAATCCTGCCGCCTGAGAGATATTTAATTCATCTAAAAGGCGAGGCTGTGCACAGCTAGTTAAGAAAAGACTAAATAACATGAGACCCACGAGAACATAATGTTTCATGCTCGTTTTTTCACCCACCTTTTTTTCAGCATCAATCCAATAATCATACATACAATCAATCCATATACAAGCATGTATCCGCTGTATTCCACCCATTTGTTAAAGGATTCAAAAGAGGTAGCTCCGACAAAAAACGAAAACATTACCAAAATAAGAACGCTGAGAACAATTAACGTGATACGCTGACTCGTATGAAATACTTGTTTCGCCATTCTGCTGGCTGCCCATAATGGAATGGCGATATTTGGTATAACTAGTAGAAGCCATAGGGACACTTCAATAAATTCAAAGCGCTGGATAAAGGGAAGTTTCACGATGCTAGTTAACGTCAATGTCGGCCATTTCGTGAGTTCAAGCTGAGCACTTGAGTAATACGCAATAGATACGAGAAAAACAAGCAAATTGAGGGATGTGGTCAATAATGCCCCCATATGGGCGAATTTTTGAGACGTTTTTGCATTTTTAATAAAGGGATAATAGACAAGCAGCGTTTCAAAACCAAACATGGATAAAGAGGCATCTTTGACTCCCGCCATGATTTGCGAGAAAGAATGATCAAACATTGGGAACATAAAGCGAATGTGACTATATTTCATGACATAAAAGCAGATAAAGGTCATCCAGTACGTTAGGACAATGCTAAAGTAAGCCCAGCCAGCGATTGTTCTAAAACCGCCAGTATGTATGTAATAGACAAGCAGCAGCAATACAGACGCAAACAAAAGACCGGGGATTTCTTTAAACAGCCACACATGGATCACATCCATATAATGGACGAGAACGGTCAACGACAAAAACGAAAAATAGAAGATATAGAGAATATTGAATAATTGCCCAATCCATTTGCCAAACACGTATTGTGTAATATCACCAAATTCATTAGAAGGGGCCTTGCGAAACATAAAATAAATCAGAAAAATCATCAGATTAACGCTGATGCCGGAAATAAGAATGGCGATCCAGCCATCATTATTCATTGAACGAACAAGATTCGTTTGAAAATTTAAAATGCCGACACCTACTTGATTGGCATTGATGAGAAAAAACACAAAAAAAGGGGAGATTTGAAATTTTTCTTTAACAGAAGAGCCCATACTTTCACTTCCTTATTCGTAAAAATCATTTTTCCCCTTCCGGCCTTGCTTAGGCTTTGGCTGGTGAATGGTTCTATTTTCTCCACGTAAATTATCCGGTCTTTTATTCAAAAAGCGGAGCTGAGGACGAATCAAGCTGCCCTTTAAATCAGCCAGACGAAGTGGATAAATAGGCTCTAGATAAGGCCGGCCAATAGAGGTTAATTTCATTAAATGGGTAAGAAGAAAAGATCCCATCATAGCAATTCCTAATGCACCCCAAATCTGTGCCGAGAAAAGAAAAGGGAATCTCAAAAGCCGAATGGTAGTCCCCATTTTGTATATAGGTGTGACAAAAGAGGCAAGAGCAGACAGGGCGACAATAATGAGTAAGATATTGCTTGTTAAGCCTGCTGCCACCGCAGCCTGCCCAATGACAATCCCTCCAACAATCCCAAGTGTCTGTCCGACCTTTGCTGGCAGGCGAGACCCGGCTTCTCTAAGTAATTCAATGGAAATCTCTAAAAATAATGCTTCGATAATCGGCGGAAATGGGACAAGATAGCGTGAGGCCACAATCGTTTCTAATAAATCCTTAGGAATCAGTTCATAATGAAAGGTTAAAACGGCTACATATAAAGGCGTCGCAAAAATAGAAAATATCACTGCAAATATACGTAATAGCCTAAAGCAGGAGGCGGCAATCCATGACATGTTATAATCTTCCATTGTTGAAAAATACTCAAGTAAAATCGTCGGGGCAAGCAAGACATGAGGCGACCCATCTACCATGATGGCAATTTTTCCTTCCGTAAGACCTGAAGAAACTCGGTCTGGTCTTTCTGTATTTAAGAACAATGGAAAAATCGTATTGGACACATCATAAAGCATTTGAGCCAGATAATTCGCATCTAAAATTTGATCATAATCGACGTCCTCAATTCGCTGAAGAACGGTTTCTATGTTTTGCGGGTTGGCGATTTCTTCAATATATAACACGGCTACTTTTGTTTGAGTAAGGGTGCCAACGGTCTTTTCGGCCACTTTGAGGTCCGGCGTCGGAAGCCGTCGCCTAAGCAAGTTTAAGTTGGTATCCAGAACCTCAACAAACGCTTCCTGTGCACTAATAATGCCAAATTCAATCTCAGGTGGACCCACTTGTCTGCCTTTTTTTTCTTCAATCGGCAAAAGAAGCGTTTTAGCCCAGTCCGTCTCGAGTCGAATGGCAATACTGCCTCGATGAAGGGCTTGTTCCACTTCTTGAAGGTCACTCGTGATCACAGCCTGTTCAATCGGGATGTGTTCTTTTAGCTCCTCCAGAGTGGGTGTCAGATGCAATTGTTTGATGAAGGGCAGAATTTGTTCATGTAGTAGATTTCCATTGATTAAGGATCGAAAAAAAGAAATTCGATAAAGAAAACCTTCACTGCGAGATAACTCATTTGTAAAATCAGAGGAACGCGATAATGCCTCAAATACTGAATTCGGGTCCTTCTGATGTTGTTTGTTTTTTTTCAGCATTTGAACCATCTCCTTCCGCGATTTGCATCTATTATCCAACCAATCGTCTGAAGATATGCATGAAAAAAGCGTTCAGCTTTATGAGCTGGACGCTTCTTTTCCATATTGGACGGCTTCTAATAATAAGTCAGCGAGATGAACAGCCCTCATGCTGGGCGAGTGCCCTGAGCGTTTGATCCCTGCCACCATTTGCAATTGACAGCCTGGATTAGATGTGACAATGGCAGCAGCCGTTGTTTGACTTGCTTCCGTCATTTTATGATCTAAAATTTGCATCGACATTTTTGGCTGCAAGATGTTGTAAATCCCTGCCGAGCCGCAGCAGCGATCTGCATCCTTCATTTCTTTGAACGAAACACCATGAATAGCCTTCATGAGCACCCTTGGCGCACTTTGTACACCCATTCCATTCCGTAAATGACAAGAGTCTTGATAGGTGATGACTTGCTCAGGCAAAGCCAAAGGAATGCGGTGATGAAACGCCAGCTCCACTAGAATGTCTGATATATCCGTGATTTTCTTTGAGAAGGCTTCACTTCGCTTTTGAAAAGCCGGATCATCGTGAAGCAAATGATCGTAATCACTTAAAAAGGCACCACATCCGCCCGCATTCATGACAATCGCATCTACATCCGTCTCCTCAAAGGCTTCAATATTCTGCTTTGCTAACTGTTTCGCTTGCTCTTTTTCTCCACTATGGCCATGAAGCGCTCCGCAGCACGTCTGAATAGGAGGGACGACAACGTCGCAGCCTGACAGCTGCAGAAGCTGGATCGTCGCTTCATTTGTACTGGAAAAAACCGTGTCCATTAAACAGCCAGAAAAAAATGCTACACGTTTTCTTGCTGGGCTGGTGGCTTTGTATTCATTCAAACGGCTTTTCTTTTGACGCGGCACCTTTGGGAGTGCCTGTTCCATCAGCTGTAAATGCGAAGGAAGCACCTTCAGCATGCCAGTCTTACGGGCAGCAGTTTGCAGACCAGATGTTTGATAAAATCGAAGAAGACCTGCAGCTTGCCGCATACGGCTTTGTGAAGGGAAAAGACCTTTAAAAACAGCACGCCTCATCAATTTAACAGGAAACGATTGTTTTTTATGCTGCTGAATGATGTCTCTTGCATCTTCAAGTAATCGCCCATACTTGACGCCAGAAGGGCAGACCGGTTCACATGCACGGCAGCCAAGACAAAGATTAAGTGAATGTTCGACATCTTCATCTGGTTCAATCACACCGTCTCTTACCGCCTTCATTAAAGCAATTCGGCCGCGGGGAGAGTGCGTTTCTTGTTGTCCGGATTCAATATAGGTAGGGCAGGAAGGGAGGCAGAAGCCGCAGCGCATACAATTGAGCAGCTCCTTTTCATCCATTTGCTGCTGGAATTTTTGCTGAATCTCTTTTTGTTTAGAGGAATTCATGAGACCACCACCCGCTTTCTTGCTGTCCCAAACACTTTATCAGGGTTCATGATATTTGCAGGGTCAAGTGCCTGTTTAATCGCTCTCATTGCCGCGATTCCTTCTTTTTTGACCTTTAGCTCCAAATAAGGAGCTTTCATGAGACCAACGCCATGTTCTCCGGTAATGGTGCCGCCAAGTGAGACCGCTTTTTCAAAAATGGCTTGAAAGGCTTCTTCCACACGTTCCATTTCTTCTTTATTTCTTGCATCTGCTGCACAAGTGGGGTGTAAGTTTCCATCACCTGCATGCCCAAACGTACAAATTTTCACCTGATACTCTCGCGCAATTTCTTCGATCGCACGCACCATGTTGGCAATTTCAGAACGAGGTACTGTGGCATCTTCTAAAATCGTTGTGGGGCTTAACCGGGCAAGGGCAGATAAAGCAGAGCGTCTCGCCGTTAAGAGCGCACTTGCCTCTTCTTCAGAATGTGCGATATTGACGCTTTTTGCACCGTGCTGCTGACAAACTTCTGCGATTGTTTGCATATCACGGGAAACCGCCTCAGGATTGCCGTCCTGTTCGATTAATAGCACCGCTTGAACGTCAGTAGGCAGACCAATTTTCGCAAAATCTTCAACGACTTCAAGAGTTGGCTGATCCATAAATTCTAATGTGGCGGGGATGATCCGCTCTGCAATAATGGCCGAGACAGAAGTAGCGGCTTCCTCTAGGCTTTCGTATAAGCAAAGCATCGTTTGTTTTGTTTCTGGAAGCGGCAAGAGCTTCAGCGTTGCTTCTGTGACAATCCCTAGTGTTCCTTCTGAACCAACGAATAAACGGGTCATATCATATCCAGCCACGTCCTTTGCGAGCTTGCCGCCTGTTTTGATGATGTCACCGTTTGGCAGAACCACTTCAAGACCAAGGACATAATCTCTTGTCACACCATACTTTAAGCCTCTTAGACCACCTGAATTTTCATTAATATTTCCGCCTAATGTGGAGATTTTCATAGAGCTTGGATCAGGTGGATAGAAGAGACCTCTTTCCTCTACTTGGCGAATGAGCTCCTGCGTAATCAAACCAGGCTGCACCGTTGCGGTGAGGTTTTCTTCGTCTATTTCTAATAATTGGTTCATTCTTGTAAACAGCATCACAAGGCCGCCTTTTGCGGGACAAGTTCCTGCGCAAAGATTGGTTCCTGATCCTCTTGGCACGATCGGCACGTTGTATAAGGTGCAAAGCTGGACTATTTGCTTTACTTCCTCGGCTGTGTGAGGGCTCGCGATGGCATCTGGCATATGCTGAAAATTCGGTGTCGCATCATAAGAGTAGGCAAGACGATCCGCCTTGCTGTCTTGTACATAAGACGCACCGACAACCTTTTTTAATTGATTTGAAAATTCAGAATCTAACATGTACATGCACTCCCACTGATTTGACGTATCATTTCTTCCAGTATAAAAAAAGAACCGCCTCATGCCTATGGACGATTCTACAAAATATCGGACTGTTTTTTTGATTTTTTTGTATCATGATCTAACAGCATCAATGCTAAATAAAAGAGCATCGCATCTTGCATGCGCTTTGGATCAAGTGTCGTTAAATCTTGGATGCGTTTTAACCTGTAATGCAGCGTATTAATATGTACATGCATCGCTCCAGCTGTATATTTCAATGAGTAATCCGATGTCATGAGTACCCGCAATGTTTTCACCAGCTCAGGATAGGGGAGAAGGGGCGCAATCGTTCGATCAAGGAACACTTCTTTTGTTTCCTGACTAACTTCCTCGATAAAAAGCTCAAGCGTCAAATCTTCATCAAACACAATCGGTGTATCTGCATGCGCCAATTTTAATGCACGAAAGGCTTGATGAAAGGATTGCTTCATCAAATGAGAAGCTGCTGGTTTCCCCGCACCAATCAATATCTTCGAGGTGGACAGCGCTGAGAGCGAGGCATGCATGTGAAAAAGGCGCTGCTGCAAAGCGTCACGATCTTCCGCAGTTGTTTGCAGCATGAGCAAAAAACGCGCATGTCCCCAGCGCACGATGATCTCCTGCTTGGTGAGATGCAGCACAGCCTTCATCGCTTTGTATTGATCCTGTTTCATAAATGATTCATCCTGACAATCGATCAGGACAACCGCACGCTGCTTTTGAACATCAAGCTGAAGCCGCTTCGCCTTTTCAGTGATATCAATGGATGTCTCCGGCAGATGAAGCCAGTCGAACACAAACGCTTCTAGCTGCCGTTCATCTGTTTCAGACTCTTGAAAAAATTCATGTTCTTGTATGAGCAGCTCTGTCATTTTTCGTAATATTTCGCCAAAAGGGGACACATGTACAGGGTCTCCTGTCATCCCAATTACACCAATGACCTCTTGCTCAAAGTAAATAGGCAGATTGATGCCAGCTTTGACGCCTTTCATATGCTGTTCATCATTCTTTGTGAGGATTCGTTTCTGCCCTTCCAAGGACGTAACATATGCCCCTTCATGAAATTGACCAATGCGCGCTGGATCTGTTGCCGCAATGATGGTACCGTTTGTTTGTGCGATGATGACTTCCTCAGTCAGCACTTTTTTGACCTCGTCTACGATTTTTTCTGCCAGTGTCATTGTGAGCAAAACGTACCCCTCCGAGATGTTTCTTTTTACACTATGATACCATCATCTACTGGGACATATCTTTCTTTTCGTGTGTTATGCTAAAATAATAAACGCAAATGAAGTAGATGAAAGGAGACATAGCCATGTCATTGCAAAATCGCTTACAAGATTTATTGAAAGAAGGGCAGGCGCTGACAGACTTTGAATATGACGAAGCGGCGCGTCACAATTGGGCGTTAGAAGGTGCAAGAATAAAGGAAGAAGCACGCTTTGGCGATGTATATATAGAGCGTGTGGACAAGGAATCAGAGGATTTGATTCAAACGGAAGCCTCCTCATTTTTAAACACACCGCTTACATATGTAAAAACACAACAAAAAGAATTCATTTATATCGAATCGAAGTGGTTTGATGTGGTGAAAGTCGATGGATTAGCCATTGAATGGGACGAAGTGTTTCAAACGTATACCGTGTTATTCGGATTAAAGCGTCCTAAAAAAGACACAGGCATTCTAAAGGAAATGCTGTCGCAATTAAATGGTGCTCAGCTTCAATTTAATGGACAAGATGGCTTATTTGATGTGAATTTACAGCTTCTTGAGCTTGAGGACATCCAAGAAGATACGTCTTTCATCGACATCATCTCGGCAGTGTACCGATTTTTATTCCACTTTATTATGCAGCTTGAGATGAACGAATCAAAAAACGGCTCAAATTCCTGAGCCGTTTTTTTTAGCAGCCTTTCTTTTCTCCGTTTTGGACCGTAGAAAGCTGTTACTAGCCTTCGTGTCTCCTAAGTTGCTGAAGGCGTGACAAACCGCACATCATGCTCTTTTCCATATTGAAGATAATCTTCATTTGGCTGCTTATTGGTCACGACGACATCAATATCTTGTAAATCACAAAACGTGGTCAGTGCATAATGATCGAATTTACTGTCATCGACTAATAAAAACGTTTTTGCACTTTTTTGAACGAGTGTTTTTTTAATATCCGTTTCAAGCGGGGAGGAATTCGTGACCCCGTGATCAATGGATAAACCAGTTGACGCAATAAATGCTTTATTGACATTATATGCTTTTAGACGTTCTACACTTTGATAGCCAACGAAAGAATTCGTTTTTCGCTCAAGCATCCCGCCAGTCGAAAAGATGGTGAGATTCTCAAAAGGCATCGCCTGTGTAATGAAATCTACGTTATTTGTCACAACGGTCACCTGTTTTTCCGTCAAATACGGAAGCATCTCGAGCGTCGTCGTACCAGAATCAACAAAGATCATATCGCCATTTTGGACAAAAGCGGCGGCGGTCTGACCGATCAATTGTTTTTTACTCAGCTGACGTGTCTTACGCTCTTGATACACCACTAACGTTGAGTGGTTCACAGCCACACCGCCATATACTTTCTTTAGTACGCCGGATTCAACCAATGTTTGAACATCCCGGCGTATCGTGTTTTTGGAGACGCCAAAATGCGCCACTAGCTCATCAAGTGAGGCAGATTCCCGGTCAAACACGTACTCTTTGATTTGCTGGATCCGTTTTGTTTTTATCATGCTACAATCTCCAATCAATCCGAATGTCTTTTTTTCATTATACCAATAATTCCTCTTACATGATGATCCGTCATCTGCTTCTCTTTTCTCCTTTTCTATAAAAGCGTATGATAGAGAAAGGAATGATGAAGGAAAGGACTTTAACTTCTATGAATCAGTCAAACAACCCATTTTCAAAGCTTGCAAATTTTAGAGAAGTAGGGGGACTTCAAACAACAGACGAGATGGTGATCAAGCCGGGAATGCTTTATCGATCCGCAGATTTATCCCGTCTGACAAAACACGATATCGCGATGTTCTCGAAGCTTGGGATTCAAACCGTTTGTGACCTCCGTACAACCTCAGAACGTAAATCACATCCACCAAAGATCAAGGAACACGACAAAATCGTCCATATCCCTATGCAGCCTGACAGTATGATGCCTAGTAAATGGACCATGTTTCGTATGCTGGTAGCAGAAGCAAAGTCTCTATCATTTACGCCGATCATGAAAGATTTATATCAAAGTATGCTCACCGAACGAAAAAAAGAGATTCAGCAGTTGTTCACATTACTGTCAGATGAAAAAAATTATCCGCTGATGCTTCACTGTACGAGCGGAAAGGACCGTACGGGTTTTTTATCTGCCCTTATTCAATTAGCAGCCGGTGTACCGGTACATATCGTTTTAAGTGAATACATGCGTTCAAATGAAGGAGTGCAAATGCTTGTCAAAAGGCAGGAACGATTTGTCCGAATGATGAGTTTATACCGGGTATCAAAAAAGCAAATTCAGCCGCTGCTTGGTGTGCAGCAAGATTATCTTGAAGATGTGCTAAACGAGATGATGGATACATACGGGAGTGCAGAGCGGTATTTAATCGAAGCCTGCGAAGTACCTGAAGCTCAGCTCAAAGCAATGAAAAACATCCTGCTTACACCATCTGCTGGCATTCCATCACAAATCGCAGAATAAACTTGATATGAGGTGATGCAAAACATGCTGAAAAAGATCAGTATGATATTTCTGACAATGACTTTGATGTTTATATTCTTATTGATTCCATCTAGCAGTCTAGCTCGTCCAATGCCAAAAGGGAAGCTTGAAAGCAGCAGAGAGATGCGTGCGGTTTGGGTCGCATCGGTTTATAACTTGGATTGGCCTTCAAAGAAAGGACTGTCTGCCGCAGACCAGAAACAAGAGTTCATCCATCTGTTAGATGAGATTAAAGCGATGAATATGAACGCCATCATCATGCAAATTAAACCAACAGCAGATGCCTTTTACCCTTCGGCATTCGGACCGTGGTCAGAATATTTGACCGGGACGCAAGGGAAAGATCCTGGATATGACCCGCTTCAATTCATGATAGAAGAAGCACATAAACGAGGCCTGGAATTTCATGCTTGGTTTAACCCTTATCGAATCACAATGAATCATACAGACCTCAGCCGGTTATCAGCCGATCACCCAGCAAGAAAACATCCTGATTGGACGCTTGCTTACGGAAATCAGCTTTATTACAATCCAGGCATTCCTGATGCTCAGGACTTCATTGTAGGCGGCATAGAAGAAGTAGTGAAAAACTATGATATTGATGCGGTGCATATGGATGATTATTTTTACCCGAATAAAATTGCTGGTGTGCCATTTCCAGATCAAGAAACATATGAAACATATGGAAAAAAATCATTCCCGCATATAGAAGATTGGCGAAGAGATAATGTGAACCAATTGGTGCAGCAAATCAACGAAACCATTAAGAAAGAAAAGCCGTATGTGAAATTTGGTATTAGCCCGTTTGGTGTATGGCGCAATATAAAAGATGATCCAACTGGTTCAAACACCACAGCGGGGATGACCAATTATGATGATTTGTATGCTGATACAAGAGAGTGGATTCAGCAGCACAATATCGACTATGTCACCCCGCAAATTTACTGGAGCATCGGCTTTCAGGCAGCCGCCTATGATGTACTGACGCAATGGTGGTCAAATGAAGTGAAGGAAGAGCCCGTTCACCTATACATTGGTCAGGCGACTTATAAAATCAATCAGAACAGTGATCCCGCTTGGTCTGATCCCGAGGAATATTTTCGCCAAATCGAGCTGAACAGGGAGTCTCCACTCGTGCAGGGAAGCATGCATTTTAGTCTAAAGGATATCAATCGTAACCCTTTGAATGTAAAGGATCGATTAATAGAGGAGACATATAGCAAACCGGCTCTCATTCCAGAAATGCCGTGGCTTCATCAGAAAGCTCCAAAAAAACCAATCATCCAATCTGTGAAAAAGACAGCAGATGGCGCGGCTTTACAGATCAAAAATGACCCACATTCTACTGCATCCTATTATGCGGTCTATCGATTGACGAATAAAGGGACGTATGAATTACTGCAAACGGTCAGAAAAGAAAAAGGCACGATGACACCTGTCAAAGACCTTTCAGTGAAGCAGAAGAAGAGTGCTACCTACAAAGTAACGGCTCTTAATCGCCTTCATCATGAAAGCAAGCCTTCTACAAAAACAGTAAAATAACGAAAAAAAGCATGAATGAGAACTTTCTTTCATTTATGCTTTTTTCATTTCCTCTTTTTTTCTACTAATCTTATTTTAATTTTCTGAATTCAATCAAGCTTGGCATGAAGCAGCTACTTGATTAATAAATATGATAGAGAAGAGACAAAGGGGGAAGCAAGATGGACTTTGAATTAACGAAAGAACAACAAATGATCCGTCAGATGGTCAAAGAATTCGCAAAAGCAGAAATTGCACCGCTCGCTCAAACGATTGATGAACAGGCAGTATTTCCTGTCAAAACATTTCAAAAAATGGGGGAGCTAGGCTTTATGGGCATACCCTTTCCAGAAAAATATGGAGGCTCGGGTGGAGATACGATATCGTATGCACTGGCTGTAGAAGAAATCGGAAAACAGTGTGCCAGTACAGGTCTTAGCTATGCCGCTGCTGTCTCCTTAGGTGCAAGCCCGCTTTATTATTTCGGTACAGAGGAGCAAAAGATGGATCACCTTGTCCCGCTAGCATCTGGAACAGCACTCGGTTCCTTCGGATTAACAGAACCAAACGCAGGTTCAGATGCAAAAGGAACGAAAACAAAAGCGATCAAAGACGGACAAGAATACATCATCAGCGGGGAGAAGTGCTGGATCACAAATGCCAATTTTGCCAGAACCATTATCGTCACCGCTGTTACGGATCATGATGAGCACGGCCGCCCGGTCATCTCAGCCTTCATTGTTGAGAAAGGACAAAAAGGGCTATCAATTACAAATCCATATGACAAAATGGGGGTGCGCGGATCAGATACGGCTGAAATCATTTTAAACGAAGTGCGCGTACCAGCGCATCATATATTAGGAGACCCAAACAAAGGATTCAAGCAGTTTTTATATACATTAGACGGAGGACGAATTTCGATTGCCGCCCTTTCTGTTGGAATCGCGCAAGCGGCACTTGACGCCTCGCTTTCCTATGCAAAAGAAAGAAAGCAATTTGGTCAGACCCTCTCATCCTTTCAAGCCATTCAGTTTAAGCTGGCGGATATGGCGATGCAAATAGAGCTCGCAAGACAAATGGTATGGAAAGCCGCTTGGCTGAAAGATAACGGCAAGCCGTTTACAAAGGAAGCAGCCTATGCCAAGCTTTTCGCTTCTGAAATGGCGACAAAAGCAAGTCTTGATGCAGTCCAAATTCACGGCGGAACAGGCTACATGAAAGAATGCGGTGTTGAACGACTCGTGAGAGATGCCAAGCTGATGGAAATCGGAGAAGGGACATCTGAAATTCAGCGGCTCGTCATCGCAAGACAACTGTTAGCGTAACACCGCAATGAAAACGCTTACTATTTGTGAGGGAGGAAAGCAATGATGTCGATTCAGCCACAGACGATCGGCTCCCTATTAAGAGAAAAAAAGGAGCAGCACCCAGAACATGAAGCCATTGTTTATCCAGAACGTTCTTTACGTTATTCATACGAAGCGTTTTATAGAGAGGTCAAGGAAACAGGTAAAGGTCTAATGGCAATAGGGGTTCAAAAGGGGGATCATCTCGCCATCATGGCACCAAATGTACCTGAATGGCTCATTCTGCAATTCGCCTGCGCCTCCATTGGAGCTGTTCTTGTCACCGTGAATACGAATTTTCAATCACAGGAACTCGCTTATTTACTAAAGCACTCTGATAGTAAAATGCTGTTTATCGTAGACGGGGTCAAAGAGACATCCTATGTCAGAATGATTGAAGAGCTGATCCCGGAGCTTCAAACAGCTCATCAAGATGAGATCACATCCGCATCATTTCCTTATTTAAAAAGATGCGTATATATTGGCCAGCACGCACCAAACGGCATGCGCAGCTGGGACAGTATTCAAGTTGCTGCCAAAAGAACCGCAGATCATGAATGGGAGAAACGAATGGATGCGCTGCTGCCTGATGATGTGATAAATATGCAATATACCTCGGGCACAACCGGCTACCCAAAAGGAGTCATGCTCAGCCATACCAACATCGTCTGCAATGCCAGCCAAATCGCAGATTGCATGAAGCTCACCCAACAAGACCGAATGTGTATCCCAGTACCCTTCTTTCATTGCTTTGGCTCTGTGCTTGGCGTGCTTGCTTGTCTGACAAAAGGAGGAACGATCATCCCAGTTGAATCTTTCCATCCAGAGCGTGTGCTGCAAACAGTTGAAATAGAAAAGTGTACCGTTCTTCACGGCGTCCCGACGATGTTCATCGCAGAGCTGGATCATCCGAATTTTCTCCATTACGATCTGTCCACATTACGAACGGGTATTATGGCCGGCTCACTTTGCCCATCCCATGTGATGAAGGCAGTCATTGAAAAAATGGGAATGAGGGAGCTCACGATTGCCTATGGTCAGACCGAAAGCTCTCCTGTCATTACCCAAACAAGAACCGATGATTCATTTGAAAGACGGGTTCAAACGGTCGGTCGGGCGCTTCCTCACATCGAAGTGAAAATCGCCAGACCAGGCACGTCGAGTGAGGTGCCAAGAGGAGAGCAGGGGGAACTGTGTACAAGAGGCTATCATGTCATGAAAGGCTACTATAAAAATGAAGAAGCAACAAATGAAGTCATTGATAAGGACGGGTGGCTTCATACGGGGGATTTAGCTGAGATGGATCATGACGGCTATGTGAAAATCACAGGCCGCCTGAAAGATATGATCATCAGAGGCGGAGAGAATGTGTATCCAAAAGAGATTGAGGACGTTCTTTACACTCATCCGGCCATTCTTGACGCACAGGTCGTTGGCATTCCTGACGAGACATACGGAGAAGAAGCAGCCGCATTCATTCGGCTCAAACAAGGGAGTACGGTCACGATTGAGACATTAACCAGCTATTGTCAGTCCCAAATGGCACGCTACAAAATCCCGAAATACTTTTTCATTACAGATGAGTATCCAATGACCGCCTCAGGAAAGATTCAAAAATTTCGACTGAAAAAGCAGGCGCTTGATCTAATAAAGGAGTGAAGTCAGAGATGTTTCAACAAGTACTGATCGCCAATCGAGGCGAAATAGCTCGTAGAATTATTCGGACCTGTAAACGGCTCGGGATCAAAACAGTCGCCGTTTATTCAGAGGCAGATCAGCATGCACTTCATGTGCAAGAAGCAGATAGCGCATTTCCGATCGGAGGCGCAAAAGTATCTGAAAGCTATTTAAATGTGGAGGCAATCATCAAGGTTGCCAAACAAACAAATACAGATGCCATCCATCCTGGATATGGTCTTTTATCAGAAAACGCCGCTTTTGCTGAGCGCTGCCGCAACGAAGGAATGGCCTTTATTGGACCATCTGCACACGTCATCCAGCAAATGGGGAATAAAATTGAAGCGAGAAAAACGATGGAACAGGCGGGCATCCCAATCGTTCCGGGAGTTTCAGATCCACTGCATGACGCAGATGAAGGGGTCAGTAAAGCGCAGTCACTCGGTTATCCGGTCATGCTAAAGGCATCAAGCGGAGGCGGGGGGATTGGCATGCAGCTCGTTCGAAATGACGAGGAGCTGTACAGAGCGTTTGAAGGAAATCAAAAAAGGGCGCAAAGCTTTTTCAATGATGGTACTTTGTATATGGAAAAGGTGATTGAACACGCGCGGCACATTGAAATTCAAGTCCTCTTTGATTCCTTCGGCCACGGGGTTCACTTATTTGAACGAGACTGCTCACTCCAGAGAAGACACCAGAAAATTATTGAAGAAGCACCAGCCGCCTGTCTCGATGACTCAGTGAGACTTCAAATGGGGCAAATGGCCGTCAAAGCAGCCAAAGCGATTGGCTATGAAAATGCAGGAACGATTGAATGTTTAGTCGATCAAAATCAACAATTTTATTTCCTAGAAATGAACACGAGATTGCAAGTAGAGCACCCTGTCACTGAAGAAATCACAGGAATTGACCTTGTCGAGGAGCAGCTGAAAATCGCTGCATCAGAGCCGATTTCCTTCAATCAGGAGGATATTCATCAAATCGGGCATGCCATCGAAGTCCGAATCTATGCTGAAGATCCAGTCACATTTTATCCATCACCAGGTACAATCACTACACTTTCTGCACCAGCCGCCCCGTATATACGCCATGAGTCAAGTGTGACAAGCGGGAGCGTCATTACCCCATTTTACGATCCAATGATTGCAAAAATGATTGTTTACGGTGATACAAGAAAACTAGCAATAGAACGATTAAAAGCAGCATTACAAGCATATGAAATAGGAGGGATCAAAACGAATTTACCACTTTTAAGGGAAATGGCCGGATCATCTGCGTTCTTACATGGAAGGATCACAACCGATTTTCTGATGAAAAAAAGGGAGGAAAACCGTTCATGAAAACCGTCACGATACAAATGGCCGGGAACTTATGGAAGCTTCTTGTGACACAAGGTGATGAAGTGCAAAAAGGACAGGAAGTCGCCATCTTAGAATCGATGAAAATGGAGATTCCGATCGTTGCAGAAGAGGCAGGTGTGATCAGCAAAGTGTATAAGGCAGAGGGTGAATTTGTCGATGAGGGAGAGGTGCTACTGGAGCTGACAGAATAGGAGGGAAGCCAAATGGCATTACCAAAAAGTGTGCTTATCAGAGAGGTCGGCCCGCGGGACGGACTGCAAAATGAATCAGCTTGGCTGGACACAAACGAGAAGCGAACATGGATTGATTTACTCGCGGCAGCCCATCTCCCTTATATTGAGGTCACATCATTTGTCCATCCGAAATGGGTTCCAGCCTTAAAAGACGCCAAACAATTAGCCCAATCCTTACACAAAAAAGACGATACCACTTATGCCGCACTTATTCCTAATGAAAAAGGCTTAGCCTATTTCTTTGAAGCAAATCTTGATGTAGGCGCTATGTTTATCTCTTCGAGTGAAACACATAACAAGAAGAATATGAATCAATCCATACATGAAACCCTTCCTGTCATCAAACAAATGACAGCAGATTTAAAAGCAGAAGGACGAAATACTCGCGCATATATTTCTACCGTGTTTGGCTGCCCTTATGAAAAACAAGTGTCAATGGATCAAGTGCTGCGGTTAACGGATATTCTGCTCTCCTACGGCATCGATGAAATATCACTCGGTGACACCATCGGAGAAGCCCATCCGCTGCAAGTAGAAAGACGATTAGACATTTTACTAGAGCGTTTTCCTGCTGATAAAATCGCTCTTCATTTTCATGATACGAAGGGGATGGGTCTTGCGAATATATATACGGCATTAAAGGCTGGAATCACGATATTTGATTCCTCTAGCGGCGGGCTTGGCGGCTGTCCATATGCACCTGGCTCTAGCGGGAATGTGGCGACAGAAGATGTGGTGCATATGCTTCAAAAACTGGGGATTGAAACAAATATCGACCTTCCTGGATTGATTAAAGCAGCAGAATGGATTGAAACAAAAGTAGATCGAACCCTGCCTAGTCACTGCTTACGTGCTTTTCACTCTCATACTACTTCATAAAGGATGAATGACATGACATCATTGGTCAATTTTTCGATACAAGATGAGCAGATTGGCATCATGACCTTAAACAGGCCAGAACAAGCGAATTCCCTATCTGCTGCGATGCTCGAGGAGATTAATCAAACCATTCAAGCAATCAAACACGATGAAAGCATCCGCTGTTTGCTCATAACAGGAGCTGGCTCTAAAGTCTTTTGCGCAGGAGCAGATTTAAAAGAACGACGATTGATGACAGAAGAAGAAGCCAAAGAAGCCGTTCTTACGATTCAGCAAACCTTTACTGAGATTGAAGCCCTGCCTATACCTGTCATTGCCGTGATGAACGGACACGCACTCGGCGGAGGTCTTGAGCTAGCGCTGGCTTGTGATCTTCGCATCGCAAGAGCCGAAGCCAGGCTCGGCCTGCCAGAAACAGGACTAGCTATCATACCAGGGGCAGGAGGGACGCAGCGTCTCCCGCGCCTCATCGGACTCGGTAAAGCAAAGGAACTCATTTTCACAGGGTCTTCATTACAAGCAGAAGAAGCCATTCAAATTGGGCTGATTGAGCACATCTCTTTAGCAGATGCTCTCATGAATGACGCCATTTCTCTCGCAAAACAAATCTCTAAAAACGGACCAATTGCTTTAAAAGAAGCGAAACAAGCGATTCAAATGAGCCTTGATCACGCTTTACGTACAGGTCTGATGAAAGAATACGAAGCCTATGTACGGCTCATTGATACAGAAGATCGAATGGAAGGTCTTCAGGCTTTCCAAGAAAAACGAACGCCTCATTACAGAGGCAACTAGCAAGAAAGGGGAATGGACATGATCGAAGAATATGAAGTGAAAAAACAGCGGATTGTAAAAGGCGGCGCCGAACGATACCATCAAAAAAACAAAGAAAAAGGAAAATTGTTCGTCCGTGATCGGCTCCAGTTATTATTAGATCAGGATTCTTTTATTGAGGATGCGATGTTTGCCGAATGTCAAGATGAACATTTACCAGCAGATGGTGTCGTCACAGGGACGGGACGCATGAATGGACAAACCGTATGCCTCATGGCAAATGATTCTACCGTCAAAGCGGGATCATGGGGCGTCAAAACGGTAGAAAAAATCATTAGAATCCAAGAAACAGCCGAGAAGCTCAACTGTCCGATGCTGTATTTAGTCGATTCAGCTGGAGCCAGAATCACAGATCAGATCGCCATGTTTCCAGGCAGGAGGGGGGCAGGGCGCATTTTTTATAACCAAGTCAAGCTGTCTGGACGTATCCCGCAAATTTGTTTACTATTCGGTCCTTCTGCGGCCGGCGGTGCTTACATCCCTGCTTTTTGTGATATCGTCGTCATGGTCGAAGGAAATGCCTCCATGTATTTAGGCTCTCCGCGAATGGCCGAAATGGTGATTGGAGAAAAAGTATCCCTTGAAGAAATGGGCGGGGCAAAAATGCATTGCAGCATTTCTGGGTGCGGGGATGTATTAGCGCAAACAGAGGAAGAGGCCATTCAAATCGCGCGTGATTATTTAACCTACATGCCTGCCAACTATACGGAAAGACCAAAAACGATAGCCGCAAAAGCACCTAAACCATCTGAGATATCCATCCAAAACCTCATCCCTAAAGGTCAGAATACGCCTTTCGATATGTATCAACTCATTGATTTACTCATCGATGAAGGATCATTTTTTGAAATCAAAAAGCTGTTTGCCGCAGAGCTTATCACAGGCTTTGGCCGCATGAATGGTCAGCCTGTCGGTCTTATTGCCAACCAGCCGAGGGTGAAAGGCGGCGTATTATTTCATGACTCGGCTGACAAAGCCGCCAAGTTTATTCAGCTATGTGACGCCTTTCATCTTCCACTTCTCTTTCTTGCGGATATCCCGGGGTTTATGATTGGAACAAAAGTAGAACAAGCGGGCATTATTCGTCACGGGGCGAAAATGATTTCCGCTATGTCAGAGGCGACCGTACCGAAGATATCCGTCATCGTGCGTAAAGCATACGGTGCAGGGTTATATGCAATGGCAGGGCCTGCCTTTGAGCCAGATTGCTGTCTTGCTCTTCCATCTGCCCAAATTGCTGTGATGGGGCCAGAAGCCGCAGTAAATGCTGTCTATGCGAATAAAATTGCCGCACTGCCTGCCGAAGAGAGAGCCTCATTTATACAAGAGAAACGCAAGGAATACCAGGAAGATATGAATATATACGAGCTTGCCTCTGAAATGATTGTCGACGGCGTCATCCCATTTGACCGTTTAAGAGCTGAACTGTGTAATAGATTACAAGCCTATACCTCTAAAGAGATGACATTTACGAGACGAAAACATCCGGTTTATCCGGTCTAAAGGGAGGCGTCCTCAAGATGAACCTGAAACCAGCATGGATACCGGGAGAGCAGATGATCAAAAAAACACGTCTTTGCAAGTGGATGCACTCACTTGGTTTTTCTACTTATGACGCATTCTATCAAGCTAGTATCGAGCGCACAGAATGGTTTTGGAAAGAAGCTGAAAAAGCCATCGGCATTCAGTGGAAGGTGCCGTATGAAGCCGCATTAGGTCAAGAGTCATTCATGTGGCCAAAGTGGTATAAAGGCGGCCAATTGAACATCACCGAAACGGCCGTGGACAAATGGGCGGAGAAAGAAGAGACCAAACATCAACCAGCGCTGATTTTGGGAAATGAAGCTGGGGAAGAAAAGAGTTGGTCCTACCTCCATCTTCAGGAAAAAGTCAATCGTCTCGCAGCTGGTTTTTTGAAGAGAGGGCTTCAAAAAGGGGATGTGGCGATCATCTATATGCCTATGCTTCCTGAAACGGTTGCCGTCATGCTTGCCTTTGCAAAGATTGGAGTGATCTTTAGTCCGGTCTTCTCGGGCTATGGAAGTGAGCCTCTTGCCGTACGCATTCGTGCTTCAGGTGCAACCATTGTCGTCACAGGGCATGAAATGACGCGCCGGGGGAAAACCATCAACATGCGAGAATGTGTAGCTGATGCAATCAAAAAAACAAATACCGTCAAAACAGTCATTGTGCATGCTTCCTCTGATACTGAATATCAAGATGATGTAAGACTAAATGATGTATTAAAAGAACAGCCGATAAAAGATACGACCTATGTCACAAATGAAGACCCTCTCATGATCTTGTACACCTCTGGAACAACTGACACGCCAAAAGGAGCCGTTCATACACACGCAGGCTTTCCTGTAAAAGCGGCTTTTGATGCTGGTCTTTGTATGGATGTCGCAATAGGAGACCGGCTGTTCTGGCTCACAGACATGGGCTGGATGATGGGACCGTTTCTAGTCTTTGGCGGCTTGATCAATGGAGCCGCGATTGTTCTATATGACGGCGCACCCGATTATCCAGATCAGCAGCATCTTTGGTCATTCATCCACCAGCAGAAAGTCACCCATTTTGGGCTTTCGCCTACATTTGTTCGTTCTGCGATGCAGCAAAACCTTGCAGAGATTGAACTGACGCATGTCAAAGCCATCATTTCTACCGGTGAACCTTGGAATGAAGCACCGTGGCAATGGCTTTTTGACACAATCGGTCAAAAGAACATCCCCATCTTAAACTATTCAGGGGGGACCGAAGTGTCTGGTGGCATTGTAGGAAGTACTTTGCTTCGTCCAATCAAACCGATTCTTTTTAATACGGCGATTTTAGGCATGGCGGCAGATGTGTATAACGAATCAGGTCAGAGCGTCATGAATGAAGTAGGGGAGCTTGTTGTGAAAAAGCCTTGGGTCGGCATGACTTGTGGTTTTTGGAATGAGCCTGAGCGTTATGAAGACACGTATTTCAAACGATTTGACGGGGTATGGACACATGGTGATTGGGTCATGCAAACAGAGGACGGAGCATTCCATATCACGGGCAGATCGGATGATGTCATTAATACAGCAGGCAAACGCGTCGGTCCATCTGAAATTGAATCCATCCTTGTGGGACATACGGCCGTGCACGAAGCCGCTGTAATTGGCGTAAAGGATGAGGTAAAGGGAGAGGCGCTCGTGTGTTTCATAGTGACCAGTTCACAATCTTTTGAAGAAGCCAAGCTCATTCAAGAGCTCAAAGCACATGTTGGTTCACGTGCGGGAAAAGCGCTCATACCAAAAGAGATTCATCTCATTTCAGCTTTACCGAAAACAAGAAACGGAAAAATTGTCCGGCGTTTATTAAAAGGGGCGTATGAACAGAAGCCTTCACCAGATCTTTCTTCACTAGAAAACCCAAATGTGTATAAGAGCATTTCCGCATACCTGAAAAGGAAACAGAATCAATAGAAAAAAGACAGGAAGGATCCCTGTCTTTTTTACTGCACATGAAAATTCGTTCCATCGGTTGTTTCTTTGACAATACCTGCCCGTATCACAAAATCACCGAAATGTTCATTTTCTTCTCGTTCTTTTGCGTAGCGAGGGAGCAAAGAGCCAAGCTCGCTTAAAATGTCTTCCTCACCCACATTTTCCCGGTACAGTTTACTTAACCTGCTGCCATCAAACGCAGCGCCAAGATACATGTTGTATTTGCCAGGTGATTTTCCGATAAAGCCAATTTCACCTAAAGCATGACGGGCACATCCATTTGGACATCCAGTCATTCGAATGGTGATTTCTTTATCACTTAAGCCGTTTTCTTCTACAATCTCTTCAATTCTGTCAATCAAGCGAGGGAGGTAGCGTTCTGCTTCTGCCATTGCTAAGCCGCATGTTGGAAGAGAAACGCAAGCCATTGAACTGCGGCGCAGTGCAGAGTGCTGCTGGCCGTCTGACAAACCGAATTCCTGTATCAGCTGCTCGATTTGTTTCTTTTTATGAGATGTGACATTTCCAATGATTAAATTTTGATTCGCTGTTAAGCGGAAGTCACCCGTATGAATCTTTGCAATTTCACGAATGCCTGTCATCAGCGGATAATCATCATAATCTGTGATGCGCCCGCCTTCAACAAACATCGTATAATGCCATCTTCCGTTAATGCCCTTTACCCAGCCATAGCGGTCACCGTTATGATCAAAGTGATAACCTCTGGCGTCTAAAAGGGCAAATCCAAGGCGGCGTTCAAGCTCTTCTTTTACATTCTGAAGGCCGAGCCGGTCCACCGTATATTTAAAGCGGGCATTTTTTCTTACTGAACGGTTTCCGTAGTCACGCTGAATGGTGATCACTTGTTTGGCAATCTCCACAACCTGCTCAGGTGTACAAAAACCGATGACCTTTGCAAGTTGAGGGTAGGTCGCTGTATCACCGTGAGTCATACCCATTCCGCCGCCAATCGCGACATTAAAGCCGACTAATTGATCATGTTCGATAATCGCAATGAAGCCTAGATCCTGTGAAAAGACATCAATATCGTTAGCAGGAGGGACCGCAACGCCAATCTTGAATTTTCTTGGTAAATAAAGCGGACCATACATCGGCTCAACTTCAGTGTCTGGCGTTGCCGCTACTTTTTCCTCATCAAGCCAAATCTCGTGATACGCTCTTGTTTGTGGAAGCAGGTCATCACTTAATTTTTTTGCCAGCTCGTACACATCATGGTGCACTTCTGATTGATAGGGATTTGAAGTACACATGACATTCCGATTCACATCCCCGCAAGCAGCGATCGTATCAAGCATGGTGGAATGAATGTCTTGAATGGTCTTTTTCATGTTCCATTTTAAAATACCGTGAAGCTGGAAGGTTTCACGAGTTGTCAGCTTTAACGTGCCGTTGCCGTATTTGTGAGCAAGCTCATCCATCACAAGCCACTGCTTTGATGTGGCGATTCCGCCAGGCAGGCGTACGCGCAGCATAAATTGATAGGCAGGTTCAAGCTTTTGTTTTTGCCGTTCATTTCTAAGGTCACGATCGTCCTGCAAGTAGCTGCCGTGATGCTTCATCAGCCGGTTGTCATCATCAGGAATTCCCGCTGAAATCGGATCAAGCATGACTTCTTTTAACGTACCCCGTAAATAATCACTTTTTTCTTTAATTTCCTCTACGTCGCTCGGAGGTCCATCCGGCGCTGTTAATGCTGTCTTCACCATGTCGTAAAAGCTCCTTTCTTTCAAGCATCAAATCAATAGACGTCACGCTGATAGCGTTTTTGCTGCTGTAAATTGGCAAGATAGCTTTCTGCTTTCTCTTTGCTCATCGCACCTTCTTCTTGAATGATCGATAGAAGGGTACCATGAACATCATGCGCCATATGCTTTTCATCACCGCAAACATAGACATAGGCACCTTGCTCAAGCCATTCGAATAATTCTTTACTGTGTTTCTTCATTTGGTGCTGGACATATACCTTTTCCTCTGAATCTCTTGAGAAAGCCACGTCCATTTTCGTTAAGACGCCATCCTTTAACCACTTTTGCCATTCTGTTTGGTATAAGAAATCCGTCACAAAGTGCTGATCACCGAAGAATAACCATGACTTTCCGTTTGCACCGATTTCCTCGCGTTCCTGCATAAATGAACGGAAAGGGGCGATGCCTGTGCCTGGTCCTACCATAATGATCGGTGCATCAGTATCGTGAGGAAGTTTAAAGTTTTGGTTGTGCTGAATATAAACAGGTAACGTATCACCTGGCTGCAAGCGCTCTGCACATAATATCGAGCAGACCCCTTGACGTTCTCTCCCGTGTGCATCATATCTCACAGCACCTATTGTCAAATGAACCTCTTCGTCATTTGCTTTTAGACTGCTTGCAATCGAATATAGACGTGCAGGGATTTTTCTTAAAATAGACGTGAAATCTGCTGCTGTTCCTTCAAAAGGACCAAAATCGCGAGCCGCATCTAATAAGTCTCGGCCTGCTATATACGCTTTTAGCTTTTCTTCGTTTCCTTCTTCTAAAAGGGCCTGCAAGTCTTCACTTTTCGTGAATGCCGCGATCTTTTGAAGAAGAGGTTTTGTTAATACTGTAATCTCAAAGTGCGAGGTAAGTGCTTCTTTTAAAGGAAGAGTGTCTCCGTTTTTATGAGCGGTTACGGCTTCCTCTGCATTCCATCCGCATGTCTTGATTAGTTCCTCAACAAGCGTAGGATCATTTGTCGGATAAATGCCAAGACTGTCGCCCGGCTCATAAACAAGTCCTGATCCTTCAAGAGAAAGCTCCAAATGGCGGGTTTCTTTGTTAGATCCGCGGCCATTCAGGTTAACATTTTCAAGCACCTCAGCATAAAAGGGATTCGTTCTTGAGTATTCAGAAGCAGCTTTACTTATTTCTCCCGCTGATTCTTGCGGTAGTATTGCTGCTTCACCTTCGCTTAGAGAAGATGTCACCCCTTGAAGCCATTCAGAGAACGGTTCATCATAATCAAGGTCACAGTCGACCCGGTCGAAAAGACGCGTTCCACCAAGTTCTTTTAAGCGCTCGTCAAATTCTTTCCCCGTCTGACAGAAGAATTCGTATGAGCTGTCGCCTAGTGAAAGAACAGAGAAGCTTAAATGATCAAGCTTTGGCGCACGTCTGCCGTGGACATATTCATGGAAAGAAAGGGCATTATCAGGCGGATCTCCCTCGCCATGTGTGCTGACGATCACCAGTAAATTGTTTATTTTTTTCAGATTATTTGGTTTAAAATCTGACATAGAAGAGAGCGTCACTTGAAAACCTTTCTCTTCAAGATGCTGCGCTGTCTTTTTCGCTAAACCTTCGGAATTGCCTGTTTGCGAGCCATAAAGTACGGTCACATCTTTACTGACAGACTGTGCAGGTACTGCGGCGGAAGGAGTAGGGGCCAGAGTGGCCGTTTCTGATCCGGCTAGAGCTGCCTGTGCTGATAAATAACCGGTAAGCCAAATTTTTTGTTGATCTGTTAAAGTCGGAAGCAGCTGATTGAGTAGTTCTGCCTGCTGCTGGCTAAACGGACTGTTCAATACATGAAGTTGCAACGATATCCACCTCACAAGGAATATAAACATAGATTAATTCGATAGGAATTATATATATAGGTTCAATTTGAACTTTACCGAAAGTTTGCCATTAAGTAAAATATATAATATTGATTGTCATGATTAAGATTTCTAATGACAAAGAACGTACGAATAGGGGAGGGCATAAAAAAGGAAAACGGATGGCCGTTTTCCTTTTTTATCTGACTTATGCAGTTGGAAGCCCCATCACAGCTTTCACTTCTAAATATTCCTCGATACCGAAATCTCCCCATTCTCTTCCGATACCAGATTGCTTAAAGCCTCCAAATGGGGCAAAGTAATCTGTTTCGGCATTGTTAATGGTGATTTGGCCAGCACGAATATGTTCAGCGACATATTTTAATGTTTTTTCATCTTTTCCAACAACATATCCGGCAAGGCCATAAACCGTATCATTGGCGATGTCAAGGGCATGATCTAGGTCCTGATACGTGATGACACTCATCACTGGTCCAAATATTTCTTCTTGTGCAATGGCCATATCATTTTTCACATTTGTGAAAATCGTATGCTTCGTGAAATATCCTTTGTCAATGCCGTCCGGCTTACCAGTTCCGCCTGCAAGGAGGGTAGCGCCTTCTTCGATTCCTTTTTCAATATAAGACTGCACGGTATCCCATTGTTTTTTGGATACGAGCGGGCCAGTGGCGTGATCTTCTCTCGGATCACCAACTGTAAACTTCGGCAGGGCATTCAGCAGCGCTTTTTCAAACGAATCTTTCATCGATTCTGGAATGAGAACTCGTGTGGCTGCCGAACACACTTGACCTGTATTCATCGCAATATGATGAACGGCGGTTTCAGCTGCCTCATCCATATCTGCATCACCTAAAACGATAAGAGGGGATTTCCCGCCAAGCTCAAGGGCCACTTTCTTCATATTGTCTGCAGCATTTTCCATAATTTTAGAGCCGACGGCACCTGAACCAGTAAATGAAACAAAATCAATATCAGGATGTGAGCTAATGCCGTCCCCAATGACTTCACCGGTTCCATTCACGAGGTTGAAGACACCTTTTGGTACGCCTGCTTCATCAATGATTTCTGCAAGAATCATCGCAGCAAATGGTGTAATTTCCGCAGGCTTTAAGACAACGGGTGAGCCTGCTGCAATCGCACCAGCAATTTTAAGTGATGTTTGATTTGTTGGGAAATTCCACGGTGTAATCAGTCCGCTGACGCCAATGGCTTCTTTTATAATGGTATGACCGCCGCGGTCCTCGGTAAATGTATAGGATTTAAGTGCTTCTGCTGCTTTAGAGAAGTGTTCATGTCCCATTTTGTAATGAACCTCTTCTGATACTTTAAGCGGAGCACCGAGCTCTTGTGTCATGACTTCTACAAGTTCATCCTTGCGCTTTTCATACCCGCGCACAATGTTTTCCAGCATCTCTACTCGTTCATTTCGAGACGTCTTTGAGAAAGAAGGAAACGCGGCACGAGCTGCCTTGACGGCCTTATCTAAATCTTCTTTTGTTCCTAAGCTAATTGTGCCAATGACTTCCTCTGTAGCGGGATTAATCACTTCCGTCGTTTCGTTTCCTGTTGAAGCGACCCATTGTCCATTAATAAAATGTTTCTCTTGATTTCTCATTCTGACATGTCTCCTTTTTATATGTGATTCAATTCAATATTCTGTTTTCAGCTGATATAAAACTGTACCCACTGTGAAAAATCTAAAACGAAGAAACTGCAATAGAAAAAGTTTCTGATATAATACGCAAAGTGGGACATATGTCCTTTTCAACATCAGGGCATCTATCATTTAATAGAACTAGACTGAAAAAGAAGGAGCATTTGAAAGAATGAAAGGTGTTATTTTCGCATTATTAGGAGGCGCTTGTATTACACTGCAAGGCGTAGCCAACGCAAGAATCAGCCAGGATATCGGCACATGGCAGGCGGCAACTATCACGCAGCTAACCGGTTTTATCATCTCTCTATTCATTTTACTCATCGTACGGGATGGGCACTTTCGAGAATATCAAAAGGTGCAGCCACTCTATTTAATTGGCGGGGCATTTGCAGCCATTATTATTTTTAATGAAGTCACCGCGATTCAAATGATTGGTGTGACACTCACCATCGCTGCTTTACTGATAGCACAGCTTGCGTTGACCTTTGCAATTGATGCAAAAGGATGGTTTGGTGTACAGAAGAAGAAAATGAAATGGCCTCATTATGCAGGAATTCTTTTGATGATTGCGGGCGTGATCATTTTAAAGCTATAAAGGAGGGAGTCAGATGGAGGAGCTTCACGATGAATCTCTTTTTTCCTCTTATATCAAGGCGCATCATTTACAAAACGTCTTTCATCAGAACTTGATGTCACATGTGACGTTGTGGCGCTATGAACAAGGTGAGCTGATTTGTTCAAAAGGGGATAAGAGGGAGTACTTGTACTTGTTAGTGAAAGGAAAATTAAAGATTTTCACCACCACAAAGGAAGGGAAAACCTTTATTCTTTGCTTTAAAAATCCTCTTGAAGCGATTGGAGATATTGAATATGTCCAGCAGACGGATATGGTCAATACAGTCGAAGCTGTCACAGAAGTACATATACTAAGAATTTCCCATCAAGCGCTCATGCACCATGCAAAGGATGACCCTCATGTTTTAACCTTTTTGCTAAAAGGCATCACAAACAAATTTTATACAAAATCAAACGATTTAAGCTTCCACCTTTTATATCCTGTGGAAGTCAGGCTCGCAAGCTATTTATTATCTGTTTTAACAGATGACGACACCACGCGAACGCGCCCTCTGCGTCTCACTGATGCGGCGAGCTTAATTGGGACGAGCTACCGTCATATTAATCGGGTCATTCAGCAATTCAGGGAAAAAGGGCTGATTGAAAGGCGAAGAGGAAAGATTACGATTCGTGACCGGAAAGGGCTTTTAGAAATAGCAGAGCACAACATTTATGAATAGAAGAAACGAAGGGATTTATATATGATCATAGGAATAATATTAGCGATCACAGCTGGTGCACTCGTCAGCTTACAAACCATTTTTAATAGTAAAGTCAATGAGCATACAGGCTCTTGGTCAACAACGACACTTGTTCTTGGAATGGGCTTTATTGCTTCACTCTTTATGGGTCTTATGTTAGAAGGAACTGGCATGTTTCAATTAAGGCATATGGAAGCCTGGTACTGGGTAAGCGGAGCCATTGGGGTAGGGGTTGTCATCTGCCTTGTTCAGAGCATCAAACGTCTAGGCCCCACTTATGGGATCTCGATTGTCCTCACCTCACAGCTAGGCTGCGCGCTTTTGTTTGATTCGCTTGGCTGGCTTGGGTTAGAAAAAGTGGCATTTTCTTTTACAAAACTATTAGGTGTCATTGTGATTGTTGCTGGGATCTTGGTGTTTAAATTGACCAAATTGGAGTCAGCAGAAGAGGGTCAATCGCAAGAAAAAGGGCTGCCACAAAAGTAGCTGCCCTTTTTCAGATCAATCGCCGCCAAATAACGGTTATCGTCGATAAGCCATTTAAAAAGAGCCTTTTCATCAAAGGCTTTTTTTTCTTCCCATAGTTGCTCGTTTTATATTCTGTTCGGTCTTTAGCCACGAGGACACTATAGGCGATTTTCCGCTCGATTGCCTGCGTAAGAGATAACGCAAACGGTGCGCTATCAATGACCAAAATCGATTCTGTATTTAAAAAACTGGACCTTGCATCTAAATTATATGTCCCGATAATACTTAAGTAATCATCAATGACCATCGATTTCCCATGAATCGAATACGGGCCTTCATATTCATACAAATGAACGCCAGTTTTCATCAGTTCCTTTTTCGTGCTTAAATATCCTGCAAAAGCCAAAGGATTTGGTGTTGCTGTAAGAGAATTCGTGACGAGCGTCGTTTGAATGTCTTCAGCTAAGGGAGTAAGTCCATCTTTCATGGGACGTGTTGGTATCACATAAGGCGTCTGTATGAGAACAGAACGCTTTGCCCGGTGAGCTAGATCGTTTAATTTTTTCAGCACGAGAGGACGCTTATTGAAGCGCTCCACTGGATTTGTGAAAAATGCAATCTGTTTCACACAAGTGGCATCTGCTGTCCAATCAAAGGAGGACATGACAAAAGGTTCTTTCGTGTGCATCGCTTCGTGATAGGATCTGAGCAGCTGCTTTCTCAGTTTTAACCCTTTTTTCGCTTTTTGCTTAGAGAACACATCTTTCGTTCTTTTCGTAAAGTTATGATTCCATAGATAAACGAAATATTGCTCCATTTCATCTAATACTTTTCCCTTTTTGGCGTTATAGAGCAGCACATCACGGTCATAAGCAAAGTTTTTCGGCGGCTGATCTGCAAAGTATTTATCACCGATATTTCTTCCGCCCATCACTGCGACTCTTCCATCAGCCAAAAGCAGCTTATCATGAAGACGGTTATGCCACGTCCAAGGCTTGAACAAACGAAAGGGCTCATAAAAACGAATCGCCATGTTCGGATGATTTGCTACGGCATAGCGCAAATGCTTCAGCGGCCCACGCAGGCTGTGGCAGATGCCATCTAATAATAGCTGAACCTTCACTCCTCGATCAGCTGCCTCAATTAAAGCACCAAGTACCCATTCGGCTGTTTTTCCCTTTTGAATGGAATAATAACTCAGACGAATCACCTTTTTAGCCTCACGAATCATTTGGATTCTGACTTGACCCGACTCAAACCCGTCGTCAAGAAGCATGACTTGATTTGTGCCTTGGTCGTCTCCTGAGATAGAAGAGGCTTTATAAATGCAATGCTCCTTGCATGTTTTTTGTACCGGTAAATAAAACAAAACAAATGCGGTCAAAAATACATATACCACATATAGAAGAATTAGAAAAATGAAGAGATGAAGCATAGTCATCAGCTCCTTTCGCACAGACACTACTTTTTCTTAGTTTATGTTAAAAATAAAATTCCACTCATTTTCGCCTTCTAATAAAAAATTACAGGACAAAAGAATCAACTTGTTTTCACAGGACATTTAATTATAGTATGAAATAAGTAAGGGGGAATCGCATTGAATGAACCATTATTTAATATTCCAAGTGATGTGTATCAAACATTAAGTGAAACAGAACGGTACTTACTCCATTATATTCACCAGCATTTAGAGGACATCTCCACCTTATCCATCGTTACTTTAAGTGAAAGAGCCAATGTGTCGACAGCCACTATTGTCAGACTGATGAAGAAAATTGGTTACAACGGCTATACATCCTTTAAATATCGATTGAAACAAGAAAAGAAAATGACAGATGAAAGCGACCAGCTAAAAAATATTGATGAAGACATCAAACTGGCGATTCGTAAAAATGAAGAAGAGGTTTTAAAGACGATACAGCTGCAAAGTATTGGGCAAATTGAAGATGCCGTTCAAAAAATACATGATGCAGATAAAATTTATATTTTTGGCAGAGGCTTCTCAGAGATGATTGCCAAAGAGATGACCATCAAATTACAGCTCATCGGAAAAACATGTGAAGTGCACGACGATCCGAATATCATTCGACTAAAATCGCGCGACATTGATAAAAACGAACTTGCCATCTTTGTTTCATTAAATGGAGAAACAGCAGAACTAGTTGAAGCCTGTCAAAATCTAAGCATGAAGCAGGTCACAACCATTACCGTCACAACAAGAATTGATTCTACATTAAGTAAAATATCAGACATGACACTAGTCGGATATAAAGGCGAACAATCTTTCTTCCCAGATTATGAAGTCCGCTCCCGCCTGTCTCTTCATGTCATTGCCCGCATTTTACTAGACGCCTACGTGATCCGAATGAAATAACCGATAAGAAGCCTTCTAGACTTTGTGCTGGAAGGCTTTTCCTCATGAAAACCTTTACACAATCTGAAAACATTTTCATTGAATCGTATGAGATACTTTCTTTAGAGAAAAGAAAGAAGGTGAAACCAATTGATTTATACCTGCACCTTAAATCCTGCTATTGACCTATATATTGCATTAAAAGAAATGCGGGCAAATACAGTGAACCGCACAGAAGATGAGGATTATCAGCCGAATGGAAAAGGCGTCAATGTGTCGATTATGCTAAAAAAATATGGCGTTAACAGCACTGCATTAGGCTTTATTGCCGGGTTTTCTGGTTCATATATTGAGCAATCCTTAAAAGATCTTTCCATTCCAACAGATTTTATCCCGGTTGAAGGAATTACGCGCATTAACGTTTTTATCAATACAACAGAAGAATACAAGCTTGTGAATCAAGGTCCTGCCATTCAGGCAAAAGCACTTCACGCCTTTCGCGAGAAAATTTCAGCAATCCCGCAGGGCGGTATCCTCATTATGTCAGGCAGTCTGCCAAAGGGCGTACCAGCCAGCATTTTTTCAGAAGTAGCTGCAATTTGTCATCAAAACAACGTCAAATTCATTTTAGATACAAGCTCTATAGCGGTTCTTGAGACGCTTCAGTACAATCCGTATTTATTAAAACCAAATGAAGAAGAATTGGCCGCTTTTTTCGGCAAAACACATCATTTATCAGAAACAGAACTCATTCAATCCGGAGAAAAACTCATCGAGATGGGTGCAGAGCAAGTACTCATTTCCCGCGGAGGAGAAGGGGCTCTATTCATCACGAAGGAAGACGTGTTAAAAGGAAACGCACCAACAGGCACGGTAGTAAACACAGCTTGTTCAGGAGATGCCATGCTCGCAGCATTTATTAGTAAACAGCTTGAAGGACATTCAGCCGAAGAATGCTTACGCTACGGGATTGCAACAGGAGCATCTACCGCATTTTCAAAAGGCTTAAGTGATTTACATGATATCAAGTCGCTGATAGAGCAAATTCACATTCACAACATATAAGGGGGAGTCAACATGAGCCGTAAAAAAATTGTCGCTGCAACCGGCTGTCCAACAGGCATTGCGCACACATTTATGGCAGCTGAGGCCTTAAAAATAGCTGCTGAGCAATTAGGGGTCGACATCAAAGTCGAAACGCATGGTCAAGTAGGAATTGAAAACGCTTTAACGGACCAAGACATTATGGAAGCTGATGGAGTCATTGTTGCAGCTGACAAAGATGTGCACACAGACCGTTTTCATGGAAAACCACTCATAGAAGTGCCTGTATCTAAAGGAATTCGCACGCCAGCTGAGCTGATCCAGAGTATTTTAAATGGAGATGCACCTATTCATCAAGTGAAAGGCAGGGCTGCTGTTACCGAGAATACATCTGCATCTGCACCTTCACCCACTCAGCAAAAGACGTCAAATAAATGGATACACACCATCTATAAGCACTTAATGAACGGTGTATCACACATGCTTCCATTTGTCGTAGGCGGCGGGGTTTTAATTGCCCTTTCTTTTCTATTTGGCATCTACTCTGCTGACCCTCAGCATGAAACGTATCACCCGTTTGCTGCCTATTTGAAAAGCATTGGCGGACTCGGCTTTAGCTTAATGGTTCCGA
The DNA here is from genome assembly GCF_056838025.1 of Bacillus sp. MC1252. Classification (NCBI taxonomy): domain Bacteria; kingdom Bacillati; phylum Bacillota; class Bacilli; order Caryophanales; family Bacillaceae; genus Bacillus; species Bacillus sp. MC1252. Next base: position 1,793,338 of record NZ_CM166369.1, on the reverse strand, counting down.
TTTTAGCAGCATTTATCGCTGATTCGATCGCAAGACGGCCAGGGATGGTTGTTGGATTTATAGGAGGGCTGCTTGCAAACGATGGAGGTGCCGGTTTCTTAGGTGGTATTATCGCAGGTTTTGCAGCAGGATATATCATTCTATTGCTTCAATTCATGCTTCAAAAATTACCTGCATCACTTGATGGATTAAAATCGATCTTCATCTATCCCGTCATCGGTATTTTCTTGATAGGGGCTGTGATGACTCCTCTATTAGTTCCAATTACAGGGTTAAATAATTCACTAATGGATTTTCTCTCATCCGTTCAATCCACGAATCCGCTGCTCTTAGGCTTAATTGTTGGGGCTATGTGTGGATTTGATATGGGTGGACCTTTTAACAAAGCAGCCTATGTGACAGGAACGGCTTTACTTGCAGAAGGCAATCTTTATTTCATGGCAGGTGTGTCTGCTGCATGCATTACACCGCCGCTTATCATTGCGATTGCGACAACGATTTTCCGAAAACATTTCACACCACAAGAACGAAATGCAGGGGCGATCAACTATATTCTAGGTGCTACACATATTACCGAAGGGGCCATCCCGTTTGCGGCCAAAAACCCAGTCGTTGTCCTGCCGATTATTATGTTTGGTTCGGCCATCTCTGCTATTTTGACTTATTTGTTCGGCGTACAGGTTCCTGCACCGCATGGCGGATTCCTTGTCCTACCAGTCGTCACAGGCGCATTTCAGTGGGTGCTTTCCATATTGATCGGATCTATGATCGGTGCGATTCTATACGGACTTTACCGTAAAAAAATAGACAAAGCCGCAGTTTAATAGGGGGAAGAGAAATGATGGAACATATTTATATGAATCTTCATGAAACAGCTTCTTCACAGGCAGGCGTTTTCGCAGCCATTGCTGACATTGCCTGCAAAGCAGGTATTTGCACATCGCCAGAGGATGTCAAAGAAGGCTTAGCTGAAAGGGAAGCTCTTAGTACAACAGGCTTTCAAGATGGATTTGCCATTCCGCATACACAGACAGACGCCATCACGAAACCAGCACTAGTGATCGTCCGCACTGAAACCGGAATTGAATGGGACGCTTTTGATGGAAAGCCTTGCTTTTTCTTTTTATCCTTACTGATCCCAAAAAATGAAGCAGGGACCACTCATTTAAAAGCACTTTCTGCTCTTTCACGAGGCTTAATGGATGAAGCGAAACGTCAAAAGCTGCTCGAAACAAGAACAAATGAAGAAATGCTCGCTGTATTAAAAACAGAAATTTTGACTAGAGAGGATGTTTGACCATGCCTTTACTTTCAACAACACCGATGCTTGAAGCTGCAAAAAAAGAAAAATACGGAATTGTCGCATTCAATGTGCACTCCTTTGACAGTATTTATTGGGTGCTCGAAACGGCAGCTGAATTAAAGTCACCTGTGATTTTGCAAACGACGGTCGGAACGGTTCAATCTCTTGGAGCAAAAGCCATTGCAGATACAGTGAAGGCGGCAGCTGACCAATATCAAATCCCAATCGGTCTTCACCTGGATCATTGTACTGACTTTGATGTGATTCTTACCTGTATCAGGGCGGGTTATACATCCGTTATGATCGATGCATCGATGCATTCGTATGAAGAAAATGTACGCCGCACAAAAGAAGTGGTTGATCTTGCATTAAAAGTAGGTGTGAATGTAGAAGCCGAGCTAGGCAAGGTAGGCGGCGTAGAAGATGACATCGTGGTAGATGAAAAGGATGCTGAAAAAGCCATTCCATCAGAGTGCCGTCAATTTATAGAAGAAACAGGGGTACCCACTTTAGCGCCTGCGATCGGCACCGCCCACGGCATTTATAAAGGGGTACCGGATATTGATTTTGACCGCATTGAACAAATTGCAGCGCTTGTCAATGTACCACTTGTCCTGCACGGAGGTTCAGCTGTACCAGAAGAGGATGTCAGAAGATGTGTAACACTTGGTATGGCTAAGGTCAATGTCTCAACTGAACTAAAAAACGCCTACTCCGAAGCCATTCGTGATCATTTCTCAAACGAACCCGAAAGCTTAGATCCGCGTATGTATTTACAAAAAGCAAAACAAGCAGCAAAGGACATGGTCACATCTAAAATACGGATCGTTGGCAGTGAAGGCAAAGCCCATCTTTTATATCAATGAGACGAAAAAAAGCAGAGCCACCATCGCTCTGCTTTTTCACATTATTCACTTTCTTTCATTTCGTTTGATGTGCGTACTCGTGCATTCCCCATAAATACGACCGTAATCGCCGCAAGTGCAATCGGGAATAAAGCAATCATAAATACGTACGTAATACTTTGTGACATCGCATCAATGACTTTATTTAAAATATCAGGCGGAATTTGTGAGCGGGCACCCTCTTGGAAAATGGATTGCGGATCGCCAATTTGAGAAGGGGCTCCTTTCATTCCGCTGAAGGCATCTGCTAAACGATTCGTCAGGACATTTGTTTGAATCGTCCCGAAAACCGTCACACCTAACGTCATCCCAAGAGATCTCATAAACGAATTGGTTGAGTTCGCACTGCCGCGATAGCGCGGAGAGAGATCATTCATTGAAGCAGATGGCAGAAGGGAGAAGCTAAAGCCGACACCAAAGCCTGATATCATCATAAAGAGCGTGAGCCAGAGTCTTGCTGTATCTGGTGACATGTTGGCAAGCAGCATCATCCCAGCGAAAAATGAAATCACAGAAATGGTCATAAGGCGTCTGAAAGGTACTTTCGTCTGCATCGTTCCGCCAATCATACTGCCAATGACGGACCCTATCATCATCGGAGTTAAAATGAAGCCTGCACTTGTCGCAGATTCACCGTACACTGCCTGCACGAAAATAGGGATAAAGACGGCAAGAATTATAAACGTCCCGCCATATAAAAACGCTAAAATTTGAGATGTCGCAAATAAACGATTTTTAAACATCCAAAATGAAATAATCGGTTCCTCAGCTTTACGCTCAACGATAAAAAAGATGGTACCGAAGACAACAAATACAGCAAATAGTGTTAGGATTTGTACGGAATCCCAAGCATAAGATTTACCGCCAAGCTCAAGTGCGAACATCAAGCTTACAACTGAAACGACAAGAGTAATGGCACCTGACCAGTCGATTTTCTGCTTACGATGCTCAAGCGATTCCTGATAGTATCTGGCGATCAAGATCACACTGACGATACCGATTGGCACGTTAATATAGAAAACCCAATGCCAGCCGATCGAATCCGTAATAATGGCACCTAACAGCGGGCCAAGTACACTTGATAAACCAAATACTGCACCAAACATACCTGACATTTTTCCGCGCTTTTCAGGCGGGAAGATATCAAAGATAATCGTAAATGCGATCGGAAGCAGTGCACCGCCTCCAAGCCCTTGAATGGCTCGGTAAATAATGAGCTGATCCATCGTTTGTGCAATACCACACAGCGCAGATCCAATTAAAAAGAAAATAAGTCCAAACAGAAAAAAACGCTTTCGACCATACATATCAGAAAGCTTTCCATAAATCGGCATTCCGGCCATCACTGCCACCATGTAAGAAGCGGTCACCCAAGCAAATTTATCAAAACTGCCTAAATCTGCTACGATGCTCCCCATCGCTGTTGCGACAATGGTATTGTCCATCGCTGCCATAAAAATACCTAACAGCAAACCGATGACAACGAAGCGAGTGGATGCCTTGCCTTTATCCACAGTATTCATTTCATTTACCTCCTGCTTACGTTCTCTTCTTTTTTTTGCTATGATCAATTTAATCATTAAGTAAGAGAACATTTATCTTGATGATCAAGATAAATTGATTTTAAAGGGAGGAGAACAAGTTGTCAATAAAGAACGGGGCTGAAGACAGAGCAGACCTGATGATTCATACGATGAGGCGACTTGCCACACGAACGGTTTTGTTCCACCAAGCGGCCGCTCAATCGCTCGGCCTTTTCCCAACAGATCTCAAATCAGCCGATTTATTAAACGAACTGGGACCACTCACAGCAGGCGAATTAAGTGAAAAAACAGGTCTTAGCTCAGGTGCCGTCACGGCTCTTATTGACCGGCTTGAAAAAGCAGGCTACGCCAAAAGGGAGAAGGACCCAAAAGACAAGCGAAGGGTCATCATTGTTCCACTGACTGCGGGGAAATCACAGGTGAAACAACTTTTCCGATCTTTATCAGCTTCAACCAAAGAACTGACAAATGAGTACAAGCCCGAAGAATTAGATCTCATCATTCAATTTATTTCCGAAACAGCTCATATCATGGATCAAGAACTCCAACTGCTCAAATCTAAATCGTAACAAAGCACACTCATGCGGGTGTGCTTTTTCTTATGGAAAAAATGGGAACCCAAAAGCTGCACATCAAAAGCTGAAGACATTTGGACTTCTTTGCCGCCAGTCAGTTGATTAAACTTATAACCAAAGGGAAGAAGGGAGGGATTCCATCTGTATTTAACCAAAAGGGGCACCACTTTATTATCGATGCTGCTTCACACGACATCTTATCTATCAATCGAAGACTTACAGAATCGACTGAATGTCTCTACTCGAACCGTCTACTCCGACATCAAACGAATGAATAACTGGCTCGAAACACATCAGCTTAGCCGTGTTCAGCGAAAAGCACAGTTTGGCTACTATTTAAATCCAAGTGAGAAAGAAGCGATTCTGAAAAAAGCAGACACCATTCTCGTCGGTCATGATTATGAACCATGTGTAAAGGAAAGGCGTGCGATTCTGCTCTTATCCATTGCGTGCAGCGAGAAACGCTTAAGGATTGATGATTTCATAGAGATGACAAAGGTAAGCCGGAATACATTGCTTGAAGATATGAAACAGCTAAAAGAGGCGCTTTCAAAGCAGCAGCTCACCCTTCATTATCAGGCAGCCTGCGGCTATTTTTTATCAGGTGACGAAAGAGCGATTCGATTGGCTTTAAAGCCCTATATCCACTTCATTCGAACAATGATCAAAAACGAAAAAACGTTTCCTTCGTTTTGGTTAAAGGGCCCTATTTCATATAAGCGGTTACACCTTCTCCTCCAGCACTCAGAACAAGAACTTAAGCTCGAGTTTGCAGATGACATGCTGGATCAGCTGTCTTTGGATCTCTTTTTCTACTTCAAGCGGATGAAGCTAGGACGTGCTGTGCATCTTTCAAACGAAGAAAAGCGTACATTGCAGGAAACAGATGAATGCTTGGCTGCTATTCGCTTCATGGCACAGATTCAAAAAGAAACCAGTCTTCATGTTCATGATGATGAAATCTATTTTCTTAGCACGCTATGGCTCAGCGCAAAGAAACAAAAGCTTCCATCAAGTAAAAAACCTGAAGAGCATCTCATTCGTACCATCGCCAGACAAATGATATTTGACTTTCAGCGGTATGCTTGTATTTCCTTTCAAGAGCCAGAAGCCTTAGAGAAAAACTTAACCATGCATTTAATTCCGGCCTATTACAGGCTCATCTATCACGTTGGGATCATCAATGAATTAACAGATTCGATGAAAAAAGCACAGCCAGAGGTGTTTGAAATCACTCAAAAGGTCGCATGCCATTTAGAAAAGGCGACCTGTTCAAAGATGAGCGACCACGAAATTGCGTATGTTGCGATGCATTTTGGCGGCTGGATGAGAAGAGAAGGGATTTCACCGATTGAGAGGCGTTCTGTATACATTGTCTGCGGCGAAGGAATTGGCACAAGTCACATGCTGAAAACACAGCTGCTTGAATTAATCGGCTACATCGAGGTACGCGCTCTGTTATCTAAGCGTTCATATGAAGAATTGTCATCCATCGATGCCGACTTTGTTGTATCAACAACACCGATTTCGTTTAAAGGAAAACCCGTTCACGTCGTTCACCCTATTCTTACCGCCTATGAGAAAAAAATATTGCTCCAATATGGGGATGGCGGGGAAACCAGGCTTGATGAGCAAAGGGTAGACGTTTTATTCAACATCATTCAGCAGCATACCATCGTACAAAATGAAAAAGCACTGCTTCGTGATCTTAAGGAGCTGCTTCATCCCGAATATGTATCCCATCAGAAAGGGTGGAAACCAGTGTTAAACGATTTATTAACAGAAGAAACCATTCAGCTCCAGCAAACCGCAGAAACGTGGCAAGAGGCCCTCACAAAAGCAGCGCAGCCTTTACTCGATCAAAATGCCATTCAGGGAGGTTATGTGGAAGCCATGATTCAGTCCGTTCATCAAAATGGGCCTTATATTGTGATTGCACCACAAGTGGCGATTCCGCATGCCAGACCAGAGGACGGCGTGAACACATTAAGCATGTCACTCATGTCATTCAAACAGCCTGTTTACTTTTCAAAGGATGAAAAAAAGCAGGTTCGGCTCGTCATTGTGCTAGCTGCCATTGACAGTATGACTCACCTGAAAGCACTCAAACAGCTGACCATGCTGCTAAGTGATGAAAAACGAATCCAACAATTAATTGAAGCAGAGGAATTAGCATCGATTCAAGAACTAATTGATCAATTTTCACAAGTATAAAGGGGGAAAAAGAGAATGAAAAAAATTCTTGTTGTGTGCGGAAACGGATTAGGAAGCAGCTTTATTGTAGAAATGAATGTCAAAAAAGCTTTAGAAGAGTTAGGCCTTTTAGCTAAAGTGGATCATACCGATCTCAGTACAAGTAAAAATGAAAAAGCCGATCTGTATATCGGAGCAAAAGACATTATTGATCAACTGGATGACGGTACAAGAAAGGTTGCTGGATTAAATAACTTGTTAGACCAGGAATCCATTAAAGACGTTCTTCGCAAACACATATAAGTCAGGAAAAAGGGGGATTCACATCATGATAGAACTGATCATGAACGATATATTGGGCACGCCTGCAATTCTCATCGGTTTGTTTGCACTAGCCGGTTTACTTTTGCAGAAAAAATCAGCCGCAGATACCGTGTCAGGCACCTTGAAAACAACCATGGGATTCTTAATATTAGGAGCCGGCGCCACAGTCGTGTCTGATTCACTTGGTGTTTTTCGAAAAATGTTTGAAGCAGCCTTTCACATTCAAGGAGTTGTTCCAAATACAGATGCCATGGCGGCCATTGCCCAAAAGGAATTCGGTACACAGACAGCGCTCATTATGATTTTTGGCATGCTGGTCAATCTGTTACTGGCAAAATTCACACCCTTTAAATACGTCTTTTTAACAGGTCACCATACCTTATATATGGCTGCGATGCTCGCAGTCGTTCTCTCAACAGCCGGAATGCACGGAGCGCTCCTTGTCACCACCGGTTCGATCATATTAGGTACAGCTATGGTGATTGCACCCGCTATCCTTCAGCCCTATACAAGGAAAGTCACCGGAAACGATGATCTCGCGCTCGGCCACTTCAGTACCTTCGGTTATTTTACAGCGGGAATGATCGGCAAATGGGTAGGCCGTCCAGAGAAATCTACAGAGACCATTCAAGTGCCTAAATCACTCGGCTTTCTAAGAGATACATCTGTTGCAATTTCGATCACAATGGCTTTGCTGTTCTTTGCGATCGCACCGTTTGCAGGGATTTCCTTTATAGAACAGATCAGCGGAGGCACGAATTTCGCCGTCTTTATTCTCATCCAGGCCATTACCTTTGCAGCTGGTGTATATATTATTTTAGCAGGGGTTCGGATGGCAATTGGTGAAATCGTGCCTGCTTTTAAAGGGATTGCCGATCGCTTTGTGAAAGGAGCAAAGCCGGCCCTTGATGCGCCAACCGTTTTTCCATTTGCTCCAAATGCGGTCATCATCGGTTTTTTATGCAGCTTTGCAGGAGGAATTTTGTCCATTTTCCTTTTGCCTTTGTTTGGTTTAACTGTGATTGTCCCTGGTCTTGTCCCGCACTTTTTTTGCGGTGCTACAGCAGGAGTGTATGGCAATGCAACAGGAGGGGTGAGAGGTGCTGTCGCAGGGGCATTTGTGAATGGATTACTTCTTTCATTCTTACCTGCTTGTTTACTCCCTGTGTTAGGAACTCTTGGCTTTGAAGGGACAACTTTTGGAGATACAGACTTCGGTATCATCGGAATCTTGATTGGAATGATCAAGTTTTTATTTCATCTTTAAAAAAGGAGGAGGCTGAGAATGACAGCCATTTTTTCACCTTCACTGATGTGCATGGATTTAACACACTTCCGTGAACAAATTCATCTTCTTAACACGAGAGCAAATCGGTATCATGTCGACATCATGGATGGTCATTACGTGAAGAATATCACCTTATCACCCTTTTTCATTGAACAGCTTCGGAAACTGACAGATGTACCGATTGATGTTCATCTTATGGCCGAACACCCCCAGGAATTTTTAATCGATGCATGTATTGATGCAGGCGCAACCATGATTTGTTTACACCCAGAAGTCGTGCAAAAAGACGTCTTTCGAATCATCCGGCATATCCACCAAAGAGAGTGTGAGGTCGGCTTTGTCTTAAATCCTGCCACACCAGTTGCGGCGTTAGATGCTTTTATTCATTTAATAGACCGAGTGACGATCATGACGATCGATCCAGGCTTTGCCGGACAGCCTTTTATTCAAGAAATGCTTCAGAAAATCAAAGAGGTGAAGGATGTAAAAGAGAAGGGAGGATACTCGTTTTCAATCGAAGTAGACGGCTCTTGTAATGAAAACACCTTCCGCCTCCTTGCTGAGGCTGGAAATGAGATCTACATCATCGGCACCTCAGGCTTATTTGGCCTTCATGAACAACTCGACACCGCCTGGGAAACAATGAAGCAATTATTTGCAAAAGAAACAGCCACAATTGAATCGCCTTAGTAAAAGAGAGGATGAAACCCATCCTCTTTTTTACGTAAATTTACTAAAAGCACTGCACGTTCACCAACACATACTCAAAAACATGACTAAAAGCGCAAATTTATAATTGAAAGCGCTTTATTTATGTGTTATTCTTCAAATATCTTTAGTAAACATTTAGTCAAATAAGCCGTGAGGAGTTTGCCTATGACCACACTCAAAGATATTGCTCATGATGCAAAAGTGTCCGTTTCTACTGTATCCCGTGTGTTAAATGGCGACCAAACGCTAGCCGTTTCACACGCAACAAGACAAAACATCCTCGACATAGCCAAAAAATTAAACTATACCCCAGTGAGAGCAAGAAAAGCCGATCAACCAGAAGGAAAAAGCCCATCTGTATCCCCAGTCATCGGTGTCGTTGTCGCACAATCCATTGATGAAGAATTAAATGATCCCTTTTTTTCATCCATTCGAAAAGGAATCGAAAAAGAATATGCCAAACAAGACCTGTCCACCCTCCATACATTTCGCCTGAGAAGCATGGACAAAGGTGCGATGCTAAAGGATATAGACGGTTTGATCGTCATTGGACGAATCAGCCCCGATACTGTTGAAAAAATGACAAATCGCATGGAGCACATTGTTTTTATCAATCATTATGCAGATGAAGATTTGTATGATTGCGTACATGTGGACTTTGTAAGAGCGGCTGATCGCGGGATTCGTCACCTGCAATCTCTCGGCTACACACACCTAGGCTATATCGGCGGGAAAGAACGGGAACATTATTTCGAAGGGAACGCTGTCATTGAGGACGAAAGACAAACGACTTTTATGAAAAGAATGCAAGAGGCAGGAGGTCTTCATATGGATGACATCCACATTGGTGAATACTCCATGCAAGAAGGTTATACGCTTATGCAGCAAGCCATCCAAAAAGGAAATCTCCCAGAAGCCTTTTTTATCGGAAGTGACTCCATGGCGATCGGTGCTATGCGCGCTCTACATGAAGCGGGTCTCCGTGTGCCTCTAGATGTATCCATTGTTGGGTTTAATGACATTGAAGCCGCTTCATTTTCAAGCCCCACGCTCACGACCGTCAAAGTGTATACAGAAGAAATGGGGGAAGTTGGTCTAAAGCTTTTGCTTGAACGGATACGAGGAAGAAAGCTGCCTCTAAAAGTCGTCGTACCAACTAAGCTCATTAAACGGGGCAGCACATGCCCCATCCATGAAAGGGGGTGAACCAAGATTTCAGTAAACAAAAAAGAGACAAAAAAGCAGAAAGGAAGCTGCTAAGCATGATGGCCAGATCATGCTGAAAACAAGGCAACTTACCGATATGCTCTCTTATCTCTTTGAAAAGAATAGAATTCCAGTATAATGGACTTCTTTTGTTTCCGCAACTGCATGAATTCTACCTATTATCGTCTGAATTTTCAGTGATCAAAAGGAGGAAACCATGAATAAAAAAATCATGATGATGTGTGCAGCCTTTTTCTTGACCGTTATTTTGTCTGCTTGCGGCAATAACGGCGCGTCTGAAGCAAACGGAAAGGTCACCCTGACTCTATTTTCCACGATGAGTAACAGCGGGGAAAGAAAAGCGTTTGAAGAAGTGATTCGTGATTTTGAAAAAGAACATGAAAGCATTCGGATCGATGCCAATTTCCCTGGCAACAGCTACGAAGATATGATACGCGTCAAAATGGGGGCAAACGATATGCCTGACCTATTTGATACACATGGCTGGGCGAAATTGCGCTATAGCGAGTATGTGGCTGATTTAAAGGAGATGGACTGGGTCAAACAGCTTGATCCTTCACTCGACCAGATATTAAAGGACAAAGATGGCAAAGTGTATGCCTATCCGCTGAATCAAGCCAAGGACGGGCTCAGTTTTAATGCCAATCTTTTAAAAGAATACGGCATTGAAGTACCTAAAACACTAAATGAACTCAAAAGTGCTTTACAAACGGTCAAAGAAAAAAGCAAGGGAGATGTTGTGCCGCTCTGGATACCGGGAGGGGATAATTCAAATATCGCCCAAGTCTTTGATGAACTAGCCACGCCTTTATTAATCACCGATCAAAAACATCAATACGGTAAAGAACTTGAAAACGGATCATTTGATTGGTCTAACTATACACCGCTTGCACAGTTCATGAAGGAGCTGAAGGATCAAGACCTTTTAAACAAAGATGTCCTTACAGCGAAACTATCACAAGCTCCTGAGCTGATGGCGCAAAACAAAATCGCTTTCACTTTTGTCGGGGGATCTCTAGGTCCTGAAGCGACAGAGCTCAATCAATCGATCAAAGTAGGGACGATGCCTGTTCCAGCCATTCATGAAGGAGATAAGCAAAGCTGGATTGGCGGAGAACGGTTTACTGTCGCTGCATGGAAGGAATCCAAACATCTAAAAGAAGCAAAACAATTCATCGACTTTTTAGCAAAACCAGAAAATGCGAAGAAAATCGCAGAGGGCACATCCTCTGAAACCGCCTTAAAGCAGGTGAAAGCCAAAAACTATTACTCTACGTTTTACGAGCAATACGAACATATCAAGATTGAACCATATTTTGACCGAAAATACTTACCGAGCGGTATGTGGGCTGTCATGGCAACAACTGGTCAAGAATTATTAGCAGGCTCTATCACACCAGAACAATTATCAAAGAAAATGGAAGAGGAATATAAGCGCCTGAAAAAACAATAGCTGTCTTATGCTGAAACAGGAGTGAAGCCAATGAGTGACATCACAAAAGAAAAACAGGCGGCGACATTCACCTCTTTTCCTAAACAGAAGATGAAAAAAAGCCAGAATTCATCACTTTGGTGGATGTACATGCCAGCTGTTCTCGTGGTCAGTACCTTTATCATCTATCCCTTTTTTAACGGGATTCAGCTTTCTTTTACAAATTGGAACGGTTTCTCGCAAAATGATGAGTGGATTGGACTTGATCAATACAAACGGCTGCTTCAAGACCCTACAACATGGCTTGTTGTCAAAAACACGCTTCTTTACGGAATCGGGAGCACAATTTTACAAAATATCATTGGACTTGGATATGCTCTCCTGCTACATCAAAGCTTAAAGATGAGAGCCATCACAAGAACGGTGATCTATTTACCCGTCATGATCAGCCCAATTGCCATGGGCTATATTTGGTATTTTGTGTTTGCCTACCAAGGTGGTGCATTGAACGATGTTGTGACACTTTTTGGATTTGATCAAATGAATGCGCTCGGCAATCCGCAATTAAACACATGGATCATTGTGTTTGTCAATACGTATCAATTCGTCGGTATTGCAATGATCATTTATTTAGCAGGACTTCAAAGTATTCCAAAGGATTATTATGAAGCGGCACAATTAGATGGCGCGTCAAGCCTCCAGCAATTCAGGCAGATCACATTGCCGCTTTTAATGCCGTCCATCACCATTAATGTTGTGCTCAATGTCATTGGCGGACTCAAGCTGTTCGATGTCATTGTAGCACTCACTGGCGGCGGACCTGGAGATTCCTCACAATCGATGTCGACCTTTATGTATGATCTATATTTCAAACGTCAGGATGCAGGCTATGCAGCGACGCAAGGTGTTTTCATGGCAGTCATCATCCTTGTCATTAGTGTTACAGCACTGATCTATTTCAAACGAAAGGAGACCGAGGTGTGATGGATAACGCCTATAAACGCAAGAAAAGATGGTACTCCTTACTGGCGCTATTGATTACATTGCTTCATTTGATTCCATTTTATATTTTGGTAACGACATCACTAAAGGGCATAGGAGATTTCAGCTCAAAATGGCTGTTTCCATCAACACTCCATTTTGAAAACTTTCGCATTGCATGGACAGAGGCACAGCTTGGCCAGTCCTTTTTGAATACAGTGATCATTACGTTCAGCTCGGCGGTATTACTCATCATTCTTGGATCTCTTGCAGCCTATCCGCTCGCAAGAAGGGTGACAAAGCTCAATAAAGCGGTGTATCTTTTATTCATTGCGATTATGGTCATTCCGCCGCTCACAGCCCTCGTTCCACTATATAAAATGGTCGTTCAAATCGGGATGATGAACACCTATCAGATCGCTATTTTAAACAATGTAGCCGCTTTTTTGCCGCTGACGATTTTTTTATACGCAGGTTTTATCCGCTCGACCATTCCGAAGGAGCTTGAAGAAGCAGCTCGTATTGATGGAGCGGGGACACTCAGAGTTTTTTTCACCATCGTTTTTCCGCTGCTGAAGCCAATTACCGCTTCTGTTTTAATCATTGCCTGTGTGTATATTTGGAACGACTATCAATTTGCCATCTTCTTTTTGCAAGATAAAGAGATGCATACACTCACTGTCGCCTTATCCAATTTTTTTGGTCAAAATCAGCATCAGCTCCAGCTTGTTGGCGCCGCCGCTCTCATAGCGATGCTGCCAATGGTCACGATGTTTTTACTTTTGCAAAAATATTTTATTGCAGGGCTTTCCCAAGGCTCTGTCAAAGGGTAATCCAACATTTGTAAAAAGGAGAGTCGTCTATGTCTAAAATTACATTTATCGGTGCAGGGAGTACCGTCTTTGCTAAAAATATATTAGGAGATTGTCTGTTCGTCCCCGCACTTGCCGGCTTTGAATTCGCATTATATGATATCGACCACAACCGGCTGAAAGAATCAGAAACGATGCTGCGGCACTTAAAAGAAAACTACGCTGCAAATGTGACGATTCAGTCCTATCACAATCGTAAAGAAGCCTTAAAGAATGCGAAATATGTCATCAATGCCATCCAGGTTGGAGGCTATCAGCCTAGTACTGTCATTGATTTTGAGATTCCTAAAAAATATGGGTTAAGACAAACGATTGCTGATACGGTTGGCATCGGCGGCATCTTCCGTTCACTTCGAACCATTCCTGTGATGCTAGACTTTGCAAAGGATATGGAGGAGGTTTGCCCAAATGCCTTATTGTTAAATTACACAAATCCAATGGCCACACTGACAGGCGCCATGCTCCGTTATACACCGATCCAAACGGTTGGTCTTTGCCATAGTGTGCAGGTGTGTACAAAGGATCTGTTTGACTCACTTGAAATGGACCATGAAGGCATTGAAGAAAAAATTGCCGGCATTAATCACATGGCATGGTTATTAGAGGTGAAACGGGACGGAAAAGACTTGTATCCAGAAATCAAAAGAAGAGCAAAAGAAAAGCAGCAATCGCGGCATCATGATATGGTTCGTTTTGAGCTAATGGATAAATTCGGCTACTATGTCACAGAATCCTCAGAGCATAATGCCGAATACCATCCTTATTTCATTAAATCACGCTATCCAGAACTGATCGGTCAGTTTAACATTCCGCTCGATGAATATCCGAGGCGCTGCGAGGAACAAATCAACAATTGGAATACAATGAAGCATGATCTTGTGGGGAATACACAAATCACGCATACTCGCTCTAAAGAATATGGTTCACGTATTATTGAAGCCATCGAAACCAACGCTCCCTTTAAATTTGGTGGGAATGTACTGAACACAGGAGGCCTCATTCACAACCTACCTGAAAAAGCCTGTGTAGAAGTGCCGTGTGTTGCAGATCGAAGCGGCATCATGCCATGTTATGTCGGAGAGATACCTGAACAATTGGCTGGACTCAACCGAACCAACATCAGCTCACAGCTCATAACGATTGAAGCTGCGATCAGCGGCAAAAAAGAGCACATTTATCAAGCGGCTTTACTAGACCCACATACAAGTGCTGAACTTTCGATTGATGACACCATCAAATTATGTGATGAATTAATTGAAGCTCATGGAGAGATGCTGCCAAATTATACAGAAGCGAATCAATATACCGTATCAACGAAATAACTGAAATGAACCAGCCTTTACCTGATGCACAGCGCATCAGGTTTTTCTTATGTAGCAAAAAGATCATTGACTGAAAGCGTTTTTAATATTATGATTTTTTAAAGTTAACCAACAGTTAACCAATAATATATCACTAATTGATGATATTGTGGTGTCATATCACATAAACAAGTGGGGAGGGATCTGCGGCAATCAAGGGCTGACAGCACTTGACATTACAGCTTAGAGAAAGCTGTTTATCACAACGTCAACCAAAACAGCGGTTTGATTTGACAAAGAGTGTATACAGATGAACTCCCGTTAGATGAGACAATGACGATAAATAAACATCCTAAAAGCATGACATTCTTAACAAAGAGGAGAGAGAACATGACCAAAACAGATGTACAAACGTTGAAAAATTATATTGGCGGACAATGGATTGAGGCAGAAACAAGCCAAACGGAGGCTGTTTATAACCCGGCTACTGGCGAAGTCATCGCAGAAGTTCCACTTTCAACGAAAACAGATGTAGAACGTGCGGTACAAGCAGCACAAAAAGCATTTACCACTTGGTCTAAAACAGCTGTCCCTAGACGTGCACGTATTTTATTTAAATACCAACAGTTACTCGTTGAGAAATGGGATGAGCTAGCAGAGCTGGTCACGATTGAAAACGGAAAAAGTTTAACAGAAGCAAAAGGAGAAGTGCAGCGCGGGATTGAATGTGTGGAATTTGCTGCTGGTGCACCGACCTTAATGATGGGAAAACAATTGCCAGATATCGCGACAGGGCTGGAATCTGGCATGTACCGATACCCAATTGGCGTCATCGGTGGTATTACACCATTTAACTTTCCGATGATGGTCCCATGCTGGATGTTCCCGCTTGCCATTGCTTGCGGCAATACATTTGTCTTAAAACCTTCAGAGCGAACTCCCATTCTCGCTGCACGGTTAGCAGAACTATTTGAAGAAGCGGGACTGCCAAAAGGTGTTCTCAACATTGTAAATGGTGCTCACGATGTCGTAAACGGCCTGCTTGAACATCAAAAGGTCAAAGCCATTTCATTTGTCGGCTCTCAGCCAGTCGCAGAATACGTCTATAAAAAAGGAACAGAGCATGGCAAACGTGTACAAGCACTTGCCGGCGCAAAGAATCACTCCATTGTGTTGAAAGACGCCGATTTAGATGCGGCAACAAAACAAATCATTGGGGCTGCTTTTGGATCAGCAGGAGAGCGGTGCATGGCCGCAGCCGTTGTCGCAGTTGAAGAAGAAGTGGCGGACGATTTGATTCAAAAATTAGTCGATGAATCCAATCAGCTCGTGATTGGAAACGGAATCGATGAAGATGTCTTTCTTGGTCCAGTCATTCGAAAGGAGCACAAGGAGCGGACGCTTCAATACATCCAATCAGGGATTGAAGAAGGGGCCAGCCTCATTCGTGATGGCCGGCAAGACAATGAAACAAATGGAAAAGGTTATTTTGTTGGACCATCGATCTTTGATCATGTCACACATGAAATGAAAATTTGGCAGGACGAGATTTTCGCCCCAGTCTTATCAATTGTTCGTGTTTCATCACTAACAGAAGCGATAGACCTGTCCAATCAATCAAAATTTGCTAACGGTGCCTGCCTCTACACAGACAGTGCATCAAGCATAAGAGAATTCCGCGAAAATATAGAAGCAGGTATGCTGGGCGTTAACATCGGTGTTCCCGCACCAATGGCATTCTTCCCGTTTTCCGGCTGGAAAGATTCTTTCTACGGCGACTTGCATGCCAATGGAACAGATGGAGTGGAGTTTTACACAAGAAAGAAAATGGTAACCGCTCGTTATATGTAGTCTACATTCATTGAATAAAGAGGAAAAAATGCAGCTCCAGAATGGATGACTGCATTTTTTTGTTGCCTTCTAGTCAAAAGGTAAGGGTTTTCATCATGATGTTTGCAGTGATTTGCACTAGAAATCATCCTTTGTATTCATTCTTCATCACCACATATCAACATATTTTGAAATTGGGCGTAAACCCCAATATGAGGAAGATGAAAACAGGAGGAAATGAAACGATGAGGACGAGGATGAAGTGCGGTGTAGTTTTTTTGATTCTTGCTTTGGTGCTGAGCTGTATACCGGTATATGATGCGAGTGCAGCAAGTACCCCCATTGCAAAACGAGTAGGAAATGCAAATCCGCTTATAGACCATCACTTGGGGGCGGATCCGTTTGCGCTCACCTATAACGGAAGAGTGTACATTTATATGTCGAGTGATGACTATGAATATCACAGCAACGGAACGATTAAGGACAATTCTTTTGCAAATTTGAATAGGGTCTTTGTCATCTCTTCGGCGGATATGGTGAACTGGACAGATCACGGAGCGATTCCAGTAGCTGGCGCAAATGGGGCCAACGGCGGGAGAGGGATTGCCAAATGGGCAGGTGCTTCCTGGGCGCCATCAGCAGCGGTGAAAAAGATCAATGGAAAGGATAAGTTTTTCCTTTATTTCGCAAACAGTGGCGGAGGGATCGGAGTCCTTACAGCAGACAGTCCAATCGGTCCATGGACAGATCCAATCGGAAAAGCGCTCGTCACGCCAAGTACGCCAGGCATGTCCGGTGTTGTATGGCTTTTTGATCCCGCTGTATTTGTAGATGATGATGGTACAGGTTATCTATATGCCGGCGGAGGCGTTCCAGGCGGGTCAAATCCAACGCAGGGACAATGGGCCAATCCTAAAACAGCAAGAGTTCTGAAACTAGGGCCAGATATGACAAGTGTTGCCAGCAGTGCATCAACTATTGATGCCCCTTTTATGTTTGAAGACTCGGGGATGCATAAGTATAACGGAACCTATTACTATTCGTATTGCATCAATTTTGGCGGCTCCCACCCAGCAGATAAACCACCTGGTGAGATTGGCTATATGACGAGCTCAAGTCCTATGGGCCCCTTTACGTATAAAGGACACTTCCTGAAAAATCCGGGTGCGTTTTTCGGCGGCGGCGGTAACAACCATCATGCTGTGTTCAATTTTAAAAACGAGTGGTATGTCGTGTATCATACGCAAACTGTCAGCTCAGCATTATATGGAGCCGGCAAAGGCTACCGTTCTCCCCATATTAATAAGCTTGTGCATAATGCAGACGGTTCCCTTCGAGAAGTAGCAGCCAATTATGAAGGGGTGAAACAGTTATCCAATCTGAATCCATATCAACGGGTTGAAGCTGAAACATTCGCTTGGAATGGACGTATTTTGACAGAAGCTTCCTCAGCACCCGGAGGACCGGTCAATAACCAACATGTCACAAACATTCAAAACGGAGATTGGGTGGCTGTCAGTCACGTAGATTTCGGATCAAGCGGTGCTAGAACCTTTAAAGCCAATGTCGCATCCACTACAGGTGGAAAAATAGAAGTGCGCCTTGGCAGTGCAAACGGCAAGCTTGTTGGAACACTAAATGTTCCTTCCACAGGCGGAACGCAAAACTGGCGAGAAATAGAAACTGCGGTAAACGGAGCAACAGGCGTGCACAACGTATTTTTTGTCTTTACCGGAACAAGCTCTGGAAACCAATTTCAATTTGATTCCTGGCAGTTTACTCAAAGATAGCAAAAGAAAGACAAAAACAGATGCTGCTATTTCTATAAATGCTTGATGGAGGAGTGGGGAAACTTGATGTCAATTGTAAAAAAACCAATTTGTACTTTATTGGTCTGCTTTACGATGCTTTCAGTCATGTTCATTGGACCAGGAGTGGCTGAGGTTTCAGCAGCAAGTGATGCAAATATTAATATCAATGCGGAAAGACAAGTGATTCGCGGCTTTGGCGGAATGAACCACCCGGCTTGGATTGGTGATTTGACAGCGCCTCAAAGGGAGACCGCCTTTGGCAATGGACAGAATCAATTAGGTTTTTCTATTCTTAGAATTTATGTAGACGAGAACAGAAATAATTGGCACAGAGAAGTCACCACAGCCAAAAGGGCGATAGAGCATGGAGCTTTGGTGATTGCTTCGCCTTGGAATCCTCCAAGCAATATGGTCGAGACCTTTAACCGTAATGGTACGTCTGCAAAACGGCTTAGATACAATCAATACGCAGCATATGCTCAGCATCTCAATGACTTTGTAACGTACATGAAGAATAATGGAGTAAATCTTTATGCCATTTCTGTGCAAAACGAGCCCGATTATGCACACGAATGGACATGGTGGACCCCGCAGGAAATCCTGCGTTTCATGAGAGAAAATGCCGGCTCCATTAATGCCCGCGTCATTGCGCCAGAATCCTTTCAATACCTCAAAAATATATCAGATCCCATTTTAAACGATCCGCAGGCGCTTAGAAATATGGACATTCTCGGTGCACATCTTTACGGAACCCAAATCAGCCAGCTTCCATATCCTCTTTTCAAACAAAAAGGAGGAGGAAAGGAGCTATGGATGACAGAAGTATACTACCCGAATAGTGACAACAATTCAGCGGATCGCTGGCCTGAGGCATTAGGCGTTTCAGAGCATATTCACCATTCAATGGTAGAAGGAGATTTCCAGGCGTATGTTTGGTGGTACATCCGCAGATCATATGGTCCTATGAAGGAAGATGGAATGATCAGCAAACGCGGATACAACATGGCGCATTTCTCCAAATTCGTGCGTCCTGGCTATGTAAGGATTGATGCAACGAAAAATCCTGAACCGAATGTTTTCGTATCAGCCTATAAAGGTGACAATAAAGTCGTCATTGTGGCGATTAATAAAAACAACGCAGGAGTCAATCAACACTTTGTGCTGCAAAATGGATCTGCTTCGCAAGCGTCAAGATGGATTACGAGTAGTAACAGCAACCTTCAGCCTGGAACAGATTTAAATATATCAGGCAATCAATTTTGGGCCCATCTCCCGGCTCAAAGTGTGACAACATTTGTTGTGAAACGCTAAAGTCATCCGAATTGCAAAAAGCCAATTTTCTCACTCAAAAAAGAAAATTGGCTTTTTTCTGTGGTCAAACGGTGTTGATTTTTTCACTATGAATAAACATTGGGTATAATAATGACAATGACTTCATAGGAGTGATCAATGTATGTTACAGCTTCACAGCAAGGTATTAATTATAGATGACGAAAAAGAAATATTAGAACTGATCAACACCGTATTAACAAGAGAAGGTATTGATCGCGTGATCACTGCTTCGACTGCCCGTGATGGATTGGCAAAATTTCAGCAAGAACATCCCGATTTGGTCATACTAGATATCATGCTGCCAGACGGTGAAGGCTATGATATTTGCAAACAAATAAGAGAAATCTCCCATGTTCCGATTATCTTTTTGTCGGCAAAGGGTGAGGAAACAGACAAAATTGTAGGACTTGCGATCGGCGGGGATGACTACATTACGAAACCCTTCAGCCCTAAGGAAGTCGCCTATCGGGTCAAAGCGCAGCTGAGAAGATCATCTTACTTACAGCCTTCTCAAACCGATACTGTGATCAAAAAAGGACCCTTTGAATTAAACGAGCAGCAAGCAGAGCTCACCAAAAATGGAGCGGCAATTGAGCTAACACCGAAAGAGCTTATGCTCATGACCTATTTCTTACAGCACCCAAATCGCGTTATCAGTAAAGAAACACTTTATCAAACCGTATGGGGAGAAGACTTCTTCGGTTCTGACAATACGGTGATGGTTCATATACGTAGACTTCGGGAGAAAATAGAAGCCTCCCCGTCAACACCGGAGTTTCTCGTCACTGTTAAAGGGCTGGGCTATAAATTTGTTGTAAAGGATGCGTAAGGATGAATTGGCGATTAACAGGCAGATATATGGTCTCTGTCATTATCGTGACCATTATCACTGTCTTTATCAACTTATTTGGATTCATGATATGGCTTGTACTGCAAGCAAGCAGCCAGCATAGCGAAGAAAATACGCCCGAAACCTTCACAAGATCATTTGAGCAATATATCACCTTTTCCGATCAAGGAATCACCGTAAAAAAAGAAGGGCAGCAGGCTTTAAAACAGCAAAATGCGTGGGTTCAAATATTGGACGAAAATGGACAAGATGTGTATCATATCCGAGCACCTAAAGGATTAAAGGACAAATATACACCTTTAGAAATCGTGAACTTACATAAATATAAGGATAAGCAATTATTATCGACCATTTATGCCGGTGGAAAGAAAGTAAAGGGTAAGGAATACAGCTACTTTATCGGATTTAAGAATCCTTCACTCGGAAAATATCTATTCTCGTTCGACACGAAGGATTTAGTGACGAGATTCAATATCGGGACGATCATTTTATTATCAATAGATGCCATCATTGCGCTAATCATTGGCTATCTATTCAGCCGGCAGCTCACAAAACCGCTCGGCCGTGTCATTCATGGAATCCAGCGGTTAGCAAACGGCGATTACACGACAAACCTGCCAACTAAGGGGATGTATAAAGATGTCTACTATAATGTCAATCACTTATCAGAACAACTAGCTTCAAGCAAAAAAGAAAAAGACAAATTAGAGCAAATGCGGGAAGAATGGATCAGTCATATTTCTCATGACATTAAAACACCATTAGCTTCTATTCAAGGCTATGCTGAAATCATCAAAGATCCAAACTATCCTCTTTCAGGTCATGAAATCAGACATTACGCCCGCATCATTGAAAATAAATCACTGTATATCAAAGATGTCATGGAGGATCTAAATTTAACGTCAAGGCTGAAAAATAACGACGTGATGCTGAATAAAGAGCTAGTGAACATTGTATCCCTGCTTAGGGAAACGTTAATTGATATTTTAAACGATTCTAGGTATGCGGATCAGTTGATTGAGCTTCAAACGAATGTAGAAAAACTGATGCTGAACCTTGATGCGATATTGATTAGAAGAGCGGTCACGAATCTCATTTTAAATGCCCTCGTTCACAATGATCATGATGTGCAGATCGTTGTACAGATCGAACAAAAAGAACAAACCCATGTGACCATTAAAGACAACGGCAAAGGAATAGAAGAAGAGGAGCTAGAAAAGGTGTTTGACCGCTATTACAGAGGAACAAATACAGGAGTAACACATGCAGGCTCTGGTCTTGGGATGGCCATAGCAAAAGATATTATCCAAAAGCACGGCGGGGATATCACCATAAGCAGCACTTTAGGGAAAGGAACAACAATCGACATACAATTACCTTCATAAATGGCAATAAAAAACGGTTCTGACCAATAACAGAACCGTTTTTTCCACTTATTATTCTGAAAACACTTTGATTCCTTTGACAATGTTCCAGATGAAGAAATAGATCGCCACAAGGAATGTCACAGCATACGTCGCAAGCACGAAAGGCCCAGCATGTCTGATATCGTTCATGCCAAGTAAACCTGAACCGATGATGCCAATACCAAAAATCAAATAAGGAATCAGATGCGTCCACAACGATTTTTTCGCATGATATTTCACATCTTCCTGACCTAAGAAATAGACAATAATCGGAAACAGAAACGGTGCAAAAAATATACTGAAGTAACATAATGAAGACAAAATTTTATTTTCTCTCAAACCTTTTCACCTCTATGATTTATTTAAGGGAGAATCTTTTGACTCAGCCCTTCACTGAAGTACAAACCTATTGTACAACCTCAACCTTAACCTGTATTAATCCCAACCTTACAGCAACCTTAAAAATGGCTAAAAATCTAATGATTATATTCTTGACCTTGAAGTATAGTTCAACCTTTATAATGGACATAGCAACAGGTGACTAACCTATTCATGAAAAATACGAACATAGGAGAAAGAAGATGCTGATGACAAGAGGAGAACTTTCAAAAAGAACTGGAATAAGCGCTGCTGCCATTCGGTACTATGAAGAAAACGACATTTCACCTGTCCCAATACGCCATTCTAACGGTTATCGATTATATACAGAAGATGTCCTTTTAAAAATTGAATTCATAAAAGGGGCTAAATCGTTAGGTTATTCGTTAAAGGAAATCAAAGGAATCATGGGAATGCTAAGTGATGAGGTGAATCCAGTAACGTTAAGAGAGATCGTCCATCATAAACTTGAAGAGATTGAAGAGAAAATCAAAAGCTTACGTTTCATGCAAGACCTTTTATCTAACCTATTAAAGACTTCTGACAAAGACATACATGAATATCTTGAATTATTTCATGTGACAAAACAGGATGTTAAAGGAGCGGAAAGAAAATGAGTGTAGACATTTATCAAGGCGAACGTTCTAAAGAAAGTATTCAATTTGAAAAATGGTTATTTTCTCAAAGTAATAAAGAGAGTTTTTCTAGTATCGAAAACACCAAAATCTTTCTTGATCAAAAAAAAATCGAAAATACGCAGCCATATGTGATTGGGGATGATGTTCACTTTATTAGTGAGGTAAAGGAGCGAACATTCGAGGGCATGCAAGTCTTTACACTAAATGATCAATCGTCTCCTAAACAAAAAGTGATTTTATATGTACATGGGGGAGCATGGACAAATCAGCCTTTGAATTTGCACTGGTGGTTCATGGACAAAATGGCTCAATCCCTTCATGCGAAGGTGGTGGCACCTATTTACCCTAAAGTACCCCATTATAACTACAAAGATACGTACCCGAAAATCCTAAACCTTTACAAAGAAATGCTTGAAACGGTTGAAAGCCCTAATCAATTAACGATTATGGGAGATTCAGCTGGCGGAAACATTGCTCTTGGTCTGGCGCACCTCTTAAAGATGGAACAACTCGCGCAACCGAAAGATATCATCTTACTGTCTGCATGTGTTGATATGAGTTTGAGCAATCCACTAATCCCTGAATATGCTGAAAAAGATCCTATGCTGGCTCGTGAAGGAATGGAAGTCATTTCAAGCATATGGGCTGCTGATAAACACCTAACTGACCCATTGATCAGCCCAATTTACGGTGATTTTAAAGGGCTTGGGAAGATCACTCATTTTATTGGCACACATGAAGCTTTATATCCAGATGCGATAAAACTTGATGAAACACTAACCGAACAAGGAATTGCGATCAACACTTACGTTTATCCGGAAATGCTTCATGTGTTTGTTGTCATGCCAATCCCTGAAGCAACAGATGCTCAGGAGAAAATCATTCAGGTTATGAATAGCTAAGGATTGTTTTTGAGTGATGAATTGTCTTTTCCCAATCAAAATAAATGTATATCCAATGTCAATAATTTACCCTTAAATTTCTATTTTTGTTTACAAAATACACATTCACTATTAAGATGATGAATATTAGTTTCTTCAATGAAGTTGAACTGTAACCACTCAAATGACTGTTAAAGGAGAGTGACGTTATTAGTGTTTTCTTTCTTCAACCCATGGCTCTCATCTTATTTACGTTGCCATTATTGTATTTGGCTTGGGGGATTATTGGCTACTTAATCTTTAAGAAAGTTTATGTAGTTCTAATTATCACATTTTTATCCTCAACCATCTTCATATTTGCCTATACTGGGTTCGACATATCAAATATGTATTGGGTAGGGATTGTGACTTTTTTATGCATGTGTACGTCTGTCATAACAAAAATGATACGAGATATGTCAAAACGTTATAAATAAGCATAATCAAGAAGCTTATGTCCTCAAACATAAGCTTTATTTTTGTCTGAAATCGTAGGATGGGTTGCTCTTAATCTATACTCTACCCTTATTCACGTTCCCATATAATGAATGAGGACAAGGATGATATAAGTCGATGGAATATAGAAAAGCAGGCATATTCAAAGAACAGGGATGTAATGGTGATGGAAAAAATACTACTTAATGAAGCAGGTCCCAAAACGAGACCTGCTTTTCACTTATTCATTAATACAACAAGACGTTTTAACAACCGCAGACTTTAAAGCAACTGTTCAGACTCCCGTTTCAGGTAACTTAAGTTCTACACGTTTAGCAGACTCTTTATCACCAGTCATATAAGCAATAACAGAGCGAGCCTGCTCATAACCAGTGGCTAATAACATGTTGGTGCTCTTCCATTCTTTTAATAAGATGTGCAGCTGCAGCAATACCAACTGGGCCTCCGCCGATAATAACTACTGGTAAGTTCTCTTTCATTTTATGTAGCTCCTTATAAATCAATTTTTTTGATGAATAAATCATAAAATAAATAAAAAAAATCAATGTATTTATAAAAGAATTTACATAAACAATTGATTATATAATTAAATGATTATATAATCTTGGAGAAGTTAAGATTTCGTTCTTACATAAAGGAGGTTATTTAAAATTGAAAATGATCATCATTGGTTCTGTTGCAGCAGGTACCTCAGCTGCAGCTAAAGCACGTAGAAATAATGAAGAGATAGATATTACAGTTTATAATGCTGACTATGACATATCTTACTCTATTTGTGGTATCCCTTACTTTTTAGGGGGTGAAGTAGAGAACTTAAGTTCCTTAACACCAAGAAGTGCCTCATGGTTTAAAGATCGCTATAACGTTGATATTTTCACTCGTCATGAGGTTACTCAGGTCAATCCCGCTCAAAAAAATATAGCTGTTAAGGATCTTGAAACTGGAAAAACAAAAATTGACACCTATGATGTTTTAGTTTTGGCAACTGGCGCTTCTCCGGCTACACCAAATATTTCTGGCGTCAGCAAAGAGCATGTATTCCAAGTAAGAACCATACAAAATACATTTAAAATCGATCAATATATGAAAGAAGAAAATCCCCAAAAAGCAACGATCATCGGCGCAGGATATATCGGTCTTGAAATAGCCGAACAGCTGATTCATAAAGGCCTGGAAGTAACGATGATTCAACGCAGCAATCAAGTGTTGCCGAACTTGGATAAAGATATGGCATTCAGGGTTGAAGAAGAACTGCGAAGACATGGGGTTCAATTATTATTAAATGAAGAAGCAACATTAATAGAAGACAGGTCAGTAACGACAAAGTCCGGTCGGTCGATTCAATCAGATATTGTGATTTTAGCAGCTGGCGTTCGCCCAAATACAACTTTAGCTGAAGATGCAGGCATCACACTAGGTTCAACAGGAGCTATAGCTGTCAATGCCAAAATGCAGACAAATTTTCATGATATATATGCAGTTGGTGATGTGGCCGAGAGTGTTTCAGTCATTACAGGGAAACCTTTATACAGACCGTTGGGATCGACAGCAAATAAAATGGGACGTATTGCAGGCGATGTCATTACCGGTGGCGATTTGGCCCACCGCGGTATTTTAGGCACAGGCATTTTAAGAGTGTTTAATTTAGCTGTTGGCCAAACTGGTCTTACCGAAAAAGAGGCGCAAGAACACGGCTATCATGTTGACATTTTATACAACATTAAACCTGCAAAGGCAGAATATTTAGGTGGAAAAGAATTAGTGATTAAGGCTGTTGCCGATAGAAAATCAGGACGTATTCTAGGTGTACAAATTGTCGGAGAAGAAGGTGTCGATAAGCGCATTGATGTTTTTGCTACGGCCATCACATTTAAAGCCAAGGCTGAAGATTTATTCCATTTGGATTTAGCTTATGCTCCGCCGTTTAGTACAACGAAAGACCCTGTAATGTATACCGGTATGGCCCTTCATAACTCTATTCAAAATAAAAATCGATTAATCACACCAAGGGAATTAATTGAAAGAATGGAAAACGAGGAAGAATTACAAATCATTGATACCAGGGTTGAAAAGCAATTTAAAGTATCACACGTACCTGGCGCTTTAAATATTCCTTTGTCAGAACTTAGAGAAAGTGCTAAGAATCTTCATCCTGATCTCCCAACCATAACCTATTGCAATAGTGGGGTAACAGGAAATGCAGCACAAAATATTTTGATCAATATGGGAATAAAAGAAGTTTACAACCTTTCCGGTGGGAATAAACATTTTCAAAGTTATTTAAAGAATTAGCAAAAAAATTTGTGTATCTATATATCACATGCATTTATATAAAAACACACTTATATACTGTGTTAAAGGGAGGGATTCAAATTTGACTACAGGAATGAAATTAGAGAGCACTAACATGTTGAACTGCTTAAAAATACTCAGTGATCAAACAAGACTGATGATGATGAAGCTGTTTTTAGATAAAGAGTATTGTGTATGTCAATTGGTAGATATGTTTGAAATGAGTCAGCCATCAATCAGCCAGCATTTACGAAAATTGAAAAACGCAGGCTTTGTAAAAGAGGATAGGAGAGGCCAATGGCGATTTTATTCGATCAACAGATCATGTCCTGAATTTGAGGTGATCCAGCATATTTTAGATCACATCGATGAGGAAGATAAACTTTTAAAAAGCATCAAACAACGAGAAACTAAAGCTTCTTGTTAGTAGGAGGGAGATTCAATTGATTTCAGCTGTTTTAGCTTGCGTCATTTTTTTCATCACATTAGTGCTGGTCATATGGCAGCCCAAGAATTTATCTATTGGCTGGTCAGCCTGTGGAGGGGCCGTTTTAGCCTTAATTGCAGGAGTCGTGAATGTTCAGGATGTCATGACCGTTACAGGAATTGTCTGGAATGCTACCCTGGCTTTTGTAGCGATCATCATCATTTCTCTTATCCTTGATAAGATCGGATTTTTTGAGTGGGCAGCTCTTCATATGGCAAAGGCTGCTAATGGTAACGGTATTCGTATGTTTATTTATGTATCAATATTAGGAGCTGTTGTTGCTGCTTTTTTTGCTAATGATGGGGCAGCTTTGATTTTAACACCGATTGTCCTTGCAATGGTGCGGGCTTTAAATTTTGAAGAAAAACTGGTTTTCCCTTTTATTATAGCTAGTGGATTTATTGCTGATACCACATCATTGCCGTTGGTTGTCAGTAACTTGGTAAACATCGTATCAGCAGATTTCTTTAACATCGGTTTTATTGAGTATGCATCTAGAATGATTGTTCCTAACATGTTCTCACTAGCTGCCAGTATCATTGTTCTTTATCTTTTCTTTAGAAAAAGCATTCCTCGACACTATGATATGACAGATGTCAAACCCCCTGCTGAAGCAATAAAGGATCACAAAATGTTTCGAATGTCTTGGATCGTATTAGGAGTACTATTAGTTGGTTATTTTATTAGTGAGATTTTCTCAATACCTGTCTCTATCATAGCGGGTGTCATAGCAATCTTCTTTCTCATGATGGCTCAAAAGAGCTCAGCTGTTCAGACAAAGCAGGTGCTTAATGGTGCTCCGTGGGCAATTGTGTTCTTTTCCATCGGAATGTACGTTGTCGTATATGGATTAAGGAATGCCGGATTAACGGATGTCCTGTCAAATGTCATTCAAGCTGTAGCAGACCAAGGCCTGTTTACCGGGATCATAGGAATGGGATTTATTGCTGCCGTTCTATCCTCGGTCATGAACAATATGCCGACAGTTATGATTGATGCACTAGCCATTTCAGGAACTGATACTCAAGGAATCATGAGAGAAGCTCTGATCTATGCGAATGTGATCGGCTCTGACTTGGGCCCGAAAATAACGCCTATTGGATCACTTGCAACTCTATTATGGCTGCATGTTCTTTCACAAAAGGGTGTGAAGATTTCTTGGGGAACATATTTTAAAACGGGTATTATATTGACGGTTCCAACCCTTTTTATTACCCTTGCTGGTCTTTATATTTGGCTACTGATTATTCATTAAGTTTGTGTAAAGGAGAAGATCAACATGTCAAAGAAATCAATTTACTTTTTATGCACCGGCAATTCTTGTCGCAGTCAAATGGCTGAGGGATGGGCTAAGAAACAGCTTGGAGATGAGTGGAACGTATATAGTGCTGGGATTGAGGCGCATGGATTAAACCCGAATGCTGTAAAAGCAATGAACGAAATTGGGATTGATATTTCTCATCAAACGTCTGACCTGATTGATCAGAAGATATTACATCAAGCTGACTTAGTTGTGACACTTTGCGGTGATGCAGCTGATAAATGCCCTATGACACCCCCTCATGTCAAACGTGTACATTGGGGCTTTGATGATCCAGCAAAAGCAGAAGGGACAGATGAAGAGAAGTGGGCATTTTTCCAAAGAGTACGAAATGAAATTGGAGAACGATTGAAACAGTTTGCTGAAACTGGAAAATAACATCTTTCATATGTGAAGGGAGAAGTAAAATGAAAGAACCATCGTTCAGCACACATAAAGAGAGAACCTCCATCCGAACTTTATTCGAAATATTCATGGTTTCAACAAAACTTGGGCTCACCTCATTTGGTGGCCCAATTGCTCACTTAGGATATTTCCACGAAGAATATGTACGAAGAAGAAAATGGTTGGATGAAAAAAGTTACGCAGATTTAGTGGCCTTATGTCAATTCCTCCCTGGTCCAGCAAGCAGTCAAGTGGGGATTGGCATAGGAGTCATACATAGTGGGGTATTAGGAGGCATTGTGTCTTTTCTCGGATTTACTCTTCCGTCTGTTATCGCACTTATTACGCTCGCATTGCTGATGAAAGGAATGAATATTGAAACAGCTGGATGGATACACGGGCTTAAACTAGTTGCTGTAGCAATTGTTGCTCACGCTATTGTAGGGATGTCTCAAAATGTAACCCCTGACTTAAAACGAAAAGCTATCGCTTTAATGGCATTAGTCGTTACGTTATTATGGCAAACCACCTATACACAAATAGGGATCATACTAGTATCTGCTTTTATGGGCTATCTTATTTATCAAAAACATCGTGATCATCATCAATCCAATACCCATTTTCCCATATCACGTAGGTTTGCCATGATGTGTCTATCTTTATTTTTTGTCTTACTCATTCTTTTACCAATTTTAAGAGAAGTGACATCGATTCAGTGGATTGCGATGTTCGATCATTTTTACCGTTCTGGTTCACTTGTTTTTGGTGGCGGCCATGTTGTTTTGCCCTTGCTTGAACGTGAATTTGTTCCAAGTGGATGGGTGAGCCAAGAAGCCTTTCTTGCTGGATATGGCGCCACACAAGCAGTTCCAGGCCCATTGTTTACGTTTGCTGCATATCTAGGAACTGTTATGTACGGTTGGGTAGGGGGGATATTAGCAACCATTTTTATATTTTTGCCTGCTTTTCTTTTAATTTTAGGTACACTACCATTTTGGAACCATTTACGCCGTCATCCAAAAGTAAAAGGAGCTATGATGGGCGTAAATGCAGCAGTAGTGGGCATCTTGATTTCTGCATTTTATCAGCCTATTTGGACAAGCGCCATTTTAAAGCCGATTGACTTTGCATTTGTGTCTATTTTATTCAGCATGTTAGCTTTTTGGAAGTTACCGCCTTGGTTCATTGTAGTAGTTGGTGCAGTTGGTGGTCGATTGTTAGCTTTTCTGTCATAAAACTTAGTTTGATAATGAATACAATACTTCGGAACGAAAAATGGATTCACCTTGAACACGGTGAATCCATGAGTGTTTATTTTAACCGACAAACACCTCTCCCTCAGGATAACGTATTGGGCTTTTCGTTCGTTTCATAAAGATAAATACGATGGTTAGAGAACCTACTCTACCAATAAACATAAGGATCGAAAGAATAACCTTACCTAAAAACGTTAAATCCGGAGTTAATCCCATTGAAAGACCTACCGTGCCAAATGCTGAAAAGGTTTCAAAAACAATATCAATGAAAGGGGCTTTTTCAGTCATTGTCAATAAAAAAATGGTGATAAATACAAAACATAAACTGATAAAGCTAATAGATAGGGCTTTAATGACCACATCGTGTCTAATTGTACGTCTAAATATGACGGGTTCTTTGTTTCCTTTCAGAAAATGGAGGACAGAGATCAAAATGATCATCATCGTTGTTAACTTAATCCCACTTCCTGTTGATGCACTCCCAGCACCAATAAACATAAGAAGCATCATCAGAGTTAAAGAACTTTCATGCATATGTGCGATATCAAGCGAATTAAAACCCGCGGTTCTTGTTGTCACAGCTTGAAAATAAGAGGCCCAGAATTTATCAAGAAGATTCATTGGACCTAGAGTATGTGGATTACCAAATTCCATTAAAAATATAAGTAACAGCGCAACACCATTTATTATGAGGGTTCCTATAATCATAAGCTTTGAATGGATTGATAATAATTTAAATCTCCGTTTATTCCAAATGTCAAAAATCACTGTAAAACCAAGACCACCGATGATAAACAGGAAGGTGATGGTCAGGTTAATCAGTGGATCATGTACATAGTTCATCAAACTATTTGAAAAAAGAGAAAAACCTGCGTTATTAAAAGCAGAAATGGCATGAAATAAACTGATGTATACCCCTTTAAAAAAACCATATTCCGGTATCCACCGAAATGATAATATACAAGTAGCTATTAACTCAAATGTTATTGAAAAGATAAACAAAACCTTTATAAGACGTACAATACCGCCTATATTTGTCAGATTAAAAGCCTCTTGAACCAATAACCTCTCTCGTAAACCTACCTTTTTACCAAATAACAAGATGACCATGACGGCTAAAGTTAAAAAACCAAGCCCGCCAATTTGTATCATCAGCATAATGACAATTTGTCCGAATAAAGTAAAGGTTGTTCCTGTATCAACCACAGCTAAACCTGTAACAGTTGTTGCTGAAACAGCTGTAAAGAAAGCATCAATGATTGAGATGGGTTCAACTGTAGAGATCGGTAGAGTTAAAAAAAAAGCTCCTATCACAATGACCGTCAAAAATCCAAACAATAAAATTTGAGGAGGCGTTAATTTTACTGGTTTTTTAAAAAAATGATCATATTTAAACATGTTCTAGCCTACTTTCAACCACTTGAAATTTTAATGTTATTATATAACGAAAAGGATTATGATTGTCTATCTATTATCAATTTGTTTTCATAACAAAATACGTTTTATCCAAAATAATTTGAAAGACAACAAAAGGAGTCATCAATATGCCAAAAAAAGAATTTGCTGTTATCGGATTAGGCCGCTTCGGCGGGAGCATATGTAAAGCATTAAGCGAAGAGGGACTTGAAGTGCTAGCTATGGATCTAAATGAAGATCGTGTAAACGAATATGCGCAAATCGCTTCGCATGCGGTCATTGGTGATTCTACAGATGAAGCAGTGTTGAAAAACTTAGGAATGCGAAACTTTGATCATGTAATTGTGGCTATAGGTGAAAACATTCAGGCTAGTATTTTAACAACCATTATATTAAAAGAACTTGGCGTTAAACTGGTGACGGTAAAAGCACAAAACGATTACCATGAAAAGTTACTAAATAAAATCGGGGCCGATCGAGTTGTCCATCCAGAAAGAGATATGGGGAAACGAATAGCCCATAAAATCATTACAAATAATGTCATCGATTACCTGGAGCTATCTGATGAATATGGGCTAATTGAGGTTGAAGCAAACGGACATTTAGAAAATCAGTCATTACTTGACCTTGACATTAGAGCAAGATATCAAATCAATATTGTAGCTATCAAACGAGGGAAAGAAGTGATTATTTCCCCGCTTGCTCATGAACAAATTCAGAAAAACGATATCTTAATTGTCATTGGAGCAATGAAAGCTATCGCACGTTTTGAAAGAAATGAATTACAAAGTCAATCATTCTAACTATAAAGAGGAGAGAGGGTTCAAGACAAAATATTAAAGAACCCTCATTTTTTCACCCTGGGAAAGACATCAGGTATAAATTTGATTTTAAAAGATCACCCTTCATCCTCTAAATATCTGTATAGTGTTGTTTTACTTATACCTGTCTCAAGTGTAATTTGAGCAATGCTATATTTTTTGCTTTGATACATATCTAATGCACGCCTGACATTAGCATCAGGTTTTCTAGGCCGCCCAGTATTTTTCCCTTTTCGTTTAGCTTCATAAATTCCCGCTTTAGTACTCTCACTTAATACATCATGCTGAAAATCCCCAACACTCTTCATAAGCTTAAAAAACACTTTGCCTTCCACTGATGATGTATCTACTTGATCAATGATAGATATGAAATGAACATACTTACTTTGTAGTAATTGAACTAAATCAATTAGGTGGCGTGTAGAATCAGCAATACTATAAAATTTATAGACAATGACTTGATCTCCTGCATTTAAAGAATCCAGCAAATGATTGAGTTCAGGTCTGATTTTAGGAGATATGGTTTGTTCATAATAAATCTTATCACAGCCTTTATCTTCAAGAGCTTTCGTTTGTAGAGCCATATCTATATCATGACTAAATGGACGTGCATAACCGAAAATCACTTTATCATCTCCAAAGAATTGCTTACTGATATTATAACAAAAATTCAACTCGATGATTTCTAGTCCCAAAAAAGTTCGTTTTTGGGACAAAAAATGATGGACATTTAAATTGCGGTCTGTTAAATTTGAAGATGTTATCAACGGACCTGACTTCTATGAGAGTTAGAAGTCAATTCAAAAAAGAAGGAGTGTTTTTCATTTGTTCGTACAAAAACTTCATAACGAATGGTTTCCAAATGTAAAAGGAGACATTTTAGCAGGAATCGTTGTTGCTCTTGCGCTTATCCCAGAGGCCATTGCTTTCTCGGTGATAGCAGGTGTAGATCCAATGGTCGGACTTTATGCATCTTTTTGTATTGCCGTTGTTATTTCATTTATGGGCGGTCGCCCTGCAATGATATCAGCTGCTACGGGTGCTATGGCTCTGTTAATGGTGACCTTGGTGAAAGATCATGGAATTGAGTATTTATTTGCTACGACCATCTTAACTGGGATCATCCAATTCATATTTGGTGCACTGAAAATTGCTCGCTTTATGAAATTTATACCTAGATCGGTTATGGTCGGTTTCGTAAATGCGCTTGCTATCCTAATCTTTATGGCACAAGTGCCCCATTTTGTTGGAATATCTAACCTGACTTATATCGTGGTTGCGGTTACGTTACTCATTATTTATATTCTTCCCAGGTTCACTAAAGTAGTTCCTGCTCCACTTGTTGCCATTGTTGCAATGACGGTTCTAGCTATATTTGGTCATCTCGAATTACGCACTGTGGGCGATTTAGGAAAAATCACAAGCTCTTTGCCAAGCTTTATGATTCCTGATATTCCTTTAAACATTGAAACATTGATGATCATTTTTCCAACTGCATTAGCACTGTCTATTGTAGGGCTTCTAGAGTCTTTATTAACTGCATCTATCGTAGATGATATGACAGATACAGATAGTGATAAAAATAAAGAAAGCCGCGGCCAAGGAATTGCTAACATTGTTGCCGGATTCTTCGGAGGCATGGCGGGATGCGCTATGATTGGTCAATCAGTGATTAATGTGAAATCAGGAGGGAGAGGTCGCTTATCCACGTTTGTTGCAGGCGTTTTCTTGATGTTTCTCATTATCGTCCTTGGCGATTGGGTCGTGAAAATTCCTATGGCTGCTCTAGTTGGTGTGATGATTATGGTTTCCATCGGTACATTTGATTGGTCATCATTACGAACACTTACAAAAGTTCCATTATCAGACTCTATTGTGATGGTTGTCACCGTTGTCACAGTTGTAGCAACTCATGACTTATCTAAAGGCGTTTTCGCAGGAATCATTTTGAGTGCTGTCTTCTTTGTAGCCAAAATATCAAAGGTTAGTGTAAAAGCTTCTTCAAAATCTTCAGATAAAGAAATAGTCTACGATATTAACGGTCAACTGTTCTTTGCCTCAGTACAGGATTTTGTTCAATCATTTTCGTTCAGTGATCAACCAAAAGAAAAAGTCACATTAAACTTTACTGAAGCCCATATATGGGATGATTCAGCTGTTGCAGCGATTGATAAAGTTGTATTGAAATTGAAAGAAAATAATAAAGACGTCCGTTTGACAGGGTTAAATGAAGCCAGCAAAAAGCTAATGAAGAAACTGGCTACTTATGATCAACCAAATGCAAAAGCATCAGGTCACTAATGAGGGGGATGAGAGATGTATAAAAAAATATTATTAGCTGTGGATGGTTCAGTTCATTCTGAGAGATCAACGGACCATGCGATTCAATTAGGGAAATTAACGACAGATGCAGAAGTAGAGCTCATCTATGTATTGGATTATTCTAAATCTAAAAGCGAAGTTTTGCATAGTGGAAGTGCAGAGGCACTAGAGCAAGCTAGAAGACTGAAGCTGAAAAAAATAGAAGAAAAATTTCAAACTGAAGAATGTTCCTATAAACTAACAATGAAACATGGTGATCCCGGGCCTACAATTGTTTCTTATGCCAATGACAATCATTTTGATCTAGTCATTATTGGCAGCAGAGGATTAAACTCGTTTCAAGAAATGGTCCTAGGAAGTGTCAGTCATAAAGTAGCCAAACGAGTGAACTGTCCAGTTTTAATTGTGAAATAACGAAGAGGCAGAAAGTAGAGTTTCACTTTCTAAAACACTTGAAATAAGCAGGTTTATCGCTTAAAATGAAAAATACTAAAGGCTTAAATATATAGGCGATGGAGTTCGCCGTAATTGCCATCGTGCTAATGACTCCTACCCACTTTATAGATGGGTAGGAGTCTATTTTTTTGCCTAAATGATTGAAAGAGGTGGTATAAAATGATTTATTTGTTAGTGGGAACAGGCGGAATAATTGGCAGTCTGCTTAGATATTACTTGGGAGTGTTTACCCATTCTTGGTGGGGATATGATTTCCCTTTAGGAACCTTACTCATTAATTTGATTGGCTGCTTTGTATTAGGCTGGTTTACGAGTAGAATTGTCAAACTTAAACAATTTCATCCACATGTGTTAGCTGGTCTCGGTACTGGATTAGTGGGTTCATTTACGACGTTTTCAACGTTTAGTGTAGAAACGGTGACTTTAATTCAACATCATTTAGCTGGGTTCGCCTTTCTTTATGTATTACTTAGCTTATTTGGAGGACTTATGATGTCGTGGTTAGGCTACGATATTGGGCATCGTTCTTTTAAACGATTACAGAGGAAAGGGGAATGAACATCATGACTGGATTATTGATTGCTATTGGAGGATTTCTAGGAGCTATCTCCCGTTTCACATTAAGTACATGGATACACAAAAAATTTAGTTCGAATTTCCCGCTCGGGACGTTGTTTGTTAATTTAACGGGTTCTTTTTTGTTAGGTTGGATAGTTGGTAGGGGTCTATCTTCAGACTTATATGCCCTTTTGGGGGTTGGATTCATGGGTGCGTTTACAACATTCTCTACATTTAAATTAGAAAATATTCAACTAAGGGAAAAAAGAAATCATTCCGTCCTTCTTTACTATTTGGTTTCCAGTTATGCTGGTGGAATTATTTTAGCTTTTATTGGTGTATTGATAGGAAATCATTAGACATGGAACAGAGTATGATGTATTCAAAATCCTTGCAAGAATATAATCTGCAAATGAGACAATCAAATCGCGTTTACTCAAATTGGCCAATGATCTAATCATCATTATAGACACTCATCTATTTTCCATGGTGCAGTTCTAATCCATGGTTGACTAATGGCTTGATTGCAAACACCAACGACAAAAGCATTCGTAGGCTGGCGAAAAAGGTAGATGATACACTTGGTGCATGTTCTTACTCCGGTAATCACGGTGCACCATAATAGACTTTTGTGCTCTTTATGGGTAGCACGTACGGGGGTTAGCCCTTTTTTGGTTGTTGCACCAGCCTGCCTACAATATCTTTTGCATTGATCTAGGCGCAGCCTTTTTTGAAACTTTTTGGCTTGTTCCATTTTCTATTGTCTTTTCCCGGCATTTTTATACGAAAAAGTCACAAACTAATGATTTATCTCAGGCTTAAAACTTTTGTTGTTACTATTCAATGATACGTGCAATTCATGGTTCGCATTAACTGATGCAAAAAAAATATCAACCGTTTTCAGATCTTTTTTCTGTAACTCCTGAACAAGCCACTGTTCAGTTAAATTTAACTGAGTGAGCACCTGATTTTCTATGTTACCTTCGATAATAACAGGATAAGCAATATTTCCGGATACTTTTTTAACTCCTAAATCCTCTGCGGTGATAGTAGATTTATGAGGTTTTTTAAAAGCAGTTAGCTTCCCATTTGGTTCGATTAAGGCTAACTCTACATCATTTACATCAAAAATATCTTTTTCTCTTAACATTTGTAATACATTATCTAAGGAATATCGGATTTTTTGTAAATTTCCTACAATAAAAGCACCGTTTCGGATGACAATAGTTGGTTCAAATGTAATCAGTCGTCCCAAAAATCGATTTTTTAATTTTAATTTTGAAACAATGATTTGTAAGACTCCAATAGCTAATATTGATAAAAATGTATATAAATGAGGAATATCCGGATCAGCGATATCTGCACCTGCCACAGCACCTAGCACAATAATGATCAAGAAATCAAATACAGGTACTTCTCCTATTGCCCGTTTCCCCATGAACAATGTCACAATTAAAAGCCAAGGAATTATAGTGATGATCCTTACATAAACCTTTAAAATATCTATTAAAGTTTCCATTATTTAAGATCCCCTTGGTATTCAAGTACAAGTTCTCTATTCGTATTTTCAATCTTTTCGTTCATATTTGAAATATTTGCTCTCCCTGCCACGGATGAGGAGGCAATAATCCCAAATATCAATTCGTTTTTATTCTTCATTCACTCAACCATCTTTCTTTATTTTTTTAAATGTTAGGCAAGAATTCTTATTTTATGGTTAGATTGTATTTTTATCATGGTAAATTGTTTTTATTCATCACCCAATACTTACTTCGGTTAATTTCAAATTACCAACCGGATGATTTATCCAAAAACTTTCAAGTAATAGCCTTTGTTATTGGATCGATCACAGAGTTTCTGCTCTAATCTGTCATACAAATTGCAATAAATGTAAAATAAACAGATGAAATTAATTCTTTTAGCTCTCTTGCTGGTGTTCTCCTATTAAAATTATACTAGAATTAAACACCATAGATTAGAGTGGAAGTATTGAAACGAAACTGGACTGAAGAAGAGTTTATAACTGATTTAATACTCATGCCAGATGAACTAAATTTACTTATGGGGAGTAGAAAGGAGGCAAAACGTGATCACCCGGATGGAGTCATTCAGGATACACCCAATTGTAAGTTCTTCCACAATTCATGAATATCATCAAGGATCTGTCCAGGAGTAGTCGGGAATATAAAGAGAAGAACAAAGATGCACGCCTCTTATCGTAGCCATTACCGAAAAGCCATTTGTGAGATT
Organism: Bacillus sp. MC1252; assembly: GCF_056838025.1. Taxonomy (NCBI): domain Bacteria; kingdom Bacillati; phylum Bacillota; class Bacilli; order Caryophanales; family Bacillaceae; genus Bacillus; species Bacillus sp. MC1252. The sequence goes on along the minus strand of NZ_CM166369.1, from coordinate 1,755,498 downwards.
AAAAAAACCTTACATTACTATTTTGCTGTTGGGAACGACGTACCCCATTGAAGGCGTCATTTAACTTTTATCATAATTATTTTAAAAAAGCACTTGAGAAAAATGAAATGGAATGAATGAGACAAATTAACATACTCAAACTGAAGAACCTTTATGACCAATTTCATTTATTAAGGACAAAGAATTTAGTTCCATTCATGATGTGAACCAGGCAACAAGTTTGTGTGATCAATCAGTTAAATAAAAAATCCCCACCTTGTAGGGTTGGGATTTTTTTGCACTTACTTTACTTTTTGTCAGTTAAATGATTTAAACGTTTTCGAAGAACTAGGGATGAGACAGAGAAAACTGCGCAAGTCCCTGCTGATCCAGCAGCAAACATCAGCTCAAAGTTTTCTGTTGGGGATTTGAATAACAAAGAGACTGAGAGAATTAAAGCGGCACCACTAAGACCCAATCCTAATATCGACATTGCCAATAATTTATTCATAGAAACACTCCCAGACTCACAATTTGGAACAAGCTACTACTGCACCTATCCTCAATCCATCGAAAATGTTGAAGGAATGAAATCGACATTAAAAGATCTTGGATACGCAAACATTAGTGTAGTTAGTAACAGTATCCTATTAACATTTTAATAGATACTATTGTATGCATTATAAACACTAATCAAATAAGGAATCAATAATTTAAGCGGATCCATACTGAACGACTAATAAATCAAAATGAAATATCTATACGTTAGTAATCAATATTAAGAGTATTTAGGTTGTAGAAGATAATTTCCAAATTACTCTCAAAATGGGTTAAAACCTGCAATCATTTTAAAGGGAAACGCTAAAGAAAGTGTATAATGTAACAATACTATGTAGAAAGTGAGTGATTTATTATGATAGTCAGATCTTTACCTACATCTAACAAATTTCAGGTGCGGAAGTTTTAATCGTTCAGTTTAAAACCCTTCCGCATTTAATATCGGAGGGAAAAAGATGTTTAGTTATTATGGTTCATTAAGTACGGAATTATATGATTTTACGAAACCAGTGGGGTATTCAATTGAGGGTGATATTGATTATTATCTTGAAAGGTTAAAAGGGACTAAAGGGAAGGTACTTGAAGCTGCTGTCGGTTCGGGGAGATTCTTAATTCCCTTAATTGAAAGTGGGTTTATTGTTGATGGAATTGACTATTCGACAGAAATGTTAGATTCTTGTCGGAAACGATGCAAAGAAAGGGGCTTAAATCCAAAGCTCTATGAAGGTAACTTAAGTAGTTTTTCTTTGGAAACAAAGTATAAAGCTATCGTTATACCTACAGGCTCCTTTTGCTTGATTGAAAGTTTAATGGATGCTAAAGAAGCTCTAAAATGCTTTTATCATCATTTAATGCCAGGAGGACGTGTAATAGTTGATTTACAATTACCAATCAATTGGCGTACAGGAGAAATTACTACTGCAGCCTTTCCTCTTTCTGACGAAGAAAGCATTTCTTTAGAAAGCAAATCAATTGAAATAAACTGGATCGATCAATATACCTTAACTTATTTAAAGTATGAGAAATGGAGAAAAGGTAAGCTGATAGACACAGAATTACAGAAGTTCGCAATGAGATGGTATGGAATTGAAGAATTCAAACTTATATTAGAAAGCATTGGTTTTTCTAATATTACTTGTTCTGCGGACTATACTTATAAAAAAGAACCATCCAAAGATACCCAACTCATTACATTTGAAGCTGTACGAAAATAAAATAGATGTTTGAAAAAGAACGGAGCGTTTCTTTTCGCTCTGTTCTTTTATTTGTAGATCTGAGAGGCTCTACACAATTATTTTCAAAAGAAGCGGTGGATGTTGCAAAAGCTATACGTGGGTTCACTCCTGAAATTATAGATGATAACTTAATGGAAATAGGGATAAGGAAAGAACTTTATCAACTATTAAAGCCGTGATAAGATGAACGGCTAATAAAACATTAGCAGTAAAGGCAGGCAGAAAATTTTATGGAAATAGAGCAAAACGAGGAGGCTAAAAGACGTAAAGGTTTTTCCAATCTCATTTTAAAAGAAGGCATTCATCGAGTCCTTTATATTTTTTAGTTTACATAATATATATTCTAGGAAGTTAAACTGAGAATCAATTTCTGTTGTCTCAAAATTAAGTATACTTATCTTATTAAGATAAAAAAGAAAAAATCAAAATCCTTCGTTCATTCGTCAGATTTTGATTCTTCAAGATGTTTAATAAACTTCACAGGATTTCCATCGATTTCGTTACACCGGCGCCAGACGCAATGACAGCATTATCGCCAATGGTGACACCTTCAATGCCTTTTGCACGTTCTACTGGATCAAGCTGATGTCCAGATCAAAATTCAAAAAAATGCTCACCAACCTCGATATTGTATCCGAAATTGTGCTGAAATCTCCCTTCTATTTATTTGAATTCATGGTTTGAATGAATGCCTCTGTGAATTGTGTCGTCGCCTCGTTTCCTCCTAAATCCTTCGTTTTAACGTTCATTTTCATGATCTCATGAAGTGTACGTTCGATAAGAGCAGCCGTCTTTTTTAACCTTTCATCTTTATATTTCACATGTAACCAGTCACAAAGCATCACTGTAGAAAGAATCAAGCCCATTGGATTGGCAATATTTTGCCCAGCGATATCCGGTGCTGATCCATGTGCTGCCTGTGCCATGGCTTGGTTTTCGTTACAATTTAATGAAGGGGCTATTCCTAAACTTCCGACTAGTTCCCCTGTTAAATCTGATAAAATATCACCAAACATATTCTCTGTCACAATCACATCAAAATCACTTGCACGTCTCACCAAGTGAGCCGCCATTGCATCGATATGTACATCCTCTACCGCCACTTGCGGATACGCTTTTGCTACCTCTTGGCATGTTTGCAAAAACAAACCAGACCCTAATTTGATAACGTTTGCCTTATGAACAATAGTAACCTTTCGCCTGCGCTCCATCGCACTTTGAAAGGCTGCATGGGCAATACGTGTAATCGCTTTTTTTGTAAATACACCTGTAGATATAGCGACATCTGGTGTAATCAACCACTCTCCTACCCCATGATACATGTTCCGATCTGGATAGAAGCCTTCTGTATTTTCTCGAAAAATGACGAGATCGACGTCTCGTGCAAGGCTTTGTACCCCTGGTAACGATTGAGACGGACGAATGTTCGCAAATAGATCAAACGTATGACGGAGCTCTCCGCTTGGATTCCTCCTCTCTTTAAATATGTCTGGGTATGATGCAGAATCATGAGGCCCTAAAATCCACCCGTGGCATTTTTTCAATTCGTCTTTAGTAGATGTCGGCACAGGATCTTGGTGAGGAGAATGGATCGCTTCAAAACCGATTGGACATTCTACAAATTCCACAAATGACTCATGAAACTGTGACAGCGCTGCCTTTAAGATGCGCATACTTGCTTGTACAATTTCTGGCCCAATCCCATCTCCTTTCAATACCCCGATTCGATATGACTGCATAAAACCCGCCCCCTTTGTCTTGATTTTACCTTTCACTAGAAGCATTGTGAAGGCTTCATTTCTTTTGACTAAAATTTCAGTATGATCCTCCCTTATGTTATTTACGAATCAGGAAGTCTCATTTATAATCGAGTAGATTTGTTCTGTCATATATATCATTAAATGTGAGGGATTAGATGGAATTAAAGTGGTATAAAGCGATTATTGTCATTTTTACGATGTCTGGGATCTCCATCTCTACATGGTTTTCACGGACACCGGAAGTCAGAGATCTATTACAAGCGAATACAGGGACAATGGGTCTTATTTTACTTGGTTTATCTGTTGGTTCTATTGTTGGACTTGTCCTTTCCAATATATTCGTTCGTAAAAAAGGCGGACGAGTGGCCATTGTGATCAGCGCTTTTTTGATGTTCACTGGATTCACGACTCTCGCCACTGGTTCAACGCTCTCTTCTACCCTTGTGGTCACTGCCGGTCTTTTTCTTTTTGGAGCGGGCTCAGGCATGTGCAATGTGGCCATGAACTTAGAAGGGACGGAAATTGAGTACAACATCAGGAAAACCATCCTGCCTATTTTGCACGCTTCCTTCAGCATTGGCACGTTAATCGGTGCAGGTGCTGGGATTCTCTTTATCCATCTAGGGGTATCTGTGTTGATTCATCTTCTGATCATTGCCATTCTTTTCTTTCTCAGCATTTTGATTTGTACACGGTTTATTCCCCACGGGACAGGAAAGGATCATCTTGAGAAGCAAACAAAAACAGTTGATGGTTCTCATGCGGCATGGCTGAACAAACGGACGATATCTCTTGCGATGATCGCCTTATGTCTTGCATTTGTAGAAGGCTCTGCAAATGATTGGATTCCACTTGCGATGGTAGATGGCTACCAGGTTTCACATTCCATGAGTACCGTCATCTATGCTTTATTTTTATGCGGGATGATTAGTGGACGACTGATTAGCGGACGTTTAATTGATCGCTTTGGCAGGGTGTTATTGCTAAGAGTCGCTATTTTTTCAGCTGCTGCAGGACTATTGTTAGTCATTTTAAAGATTTCACTCGTAGTGTGTATGATATCCATCTTTTTATGGGGACTTGGCGCTTCTTTAGGCTTCCCACTGACCATTTCGGCAGCTGGGGATGATAGCCGCTACGCCGTCAAACGCGTCAGCATTGTGACCTTATCTGGTTACACAGCCTCCCTTTCTGGGCCACCAATTTTAGGACTGCTCGCCAATGAGGTAGGACTGCTTCATGCCTTTATATTTGTTCTATTCGCTATTTGTATTGCGGGAATCTTTACAAAAGCTGTAGCAAAACCTCATTCATTACATTCTCACTGAAAAGTGCCAGATTCTCATCATGGCACTTTTTTTAAATTTAAAAAATAAAATTGAAACCTTTCACGAAGTGAAACAGTCCTATATATGTCCTGATGTTTACAGCATTTTAAATGAGGGAAAGTAAAAAAACAAGACTTTTCAAATAACTGAAAACGTGGTAAGATCATGAAAATAAACAGGGAGGGGTGAGAAAAATGAAAAAAAATATGCTGTTAAAATTAGCTGTCTTATTCATAGCACTGGCAAGTTTTCATTTGTTCTCAATGCCTCATTCCGTTCAGGTATACCATCATGCAAAAGTGGTTGCCGATCAAGAATCACATGAAATAAAAATCGTTCAGACAACAGGCGATGAAAAGAAACATGTGAACGCAGTATTTGCCGCATTTACAGCACTGCTGATCATTGGCAGTATGACAGCTGGATTTGCACGCATCACTTATACTGATCGATTTGACCGGAAAAAGAAGCATTTACTTGCAGTGTTCTATCAATCTTCTTATTTCCGAGCAGCTCGTGTTTAACCCAACCATTGAAATCAAAACAAAAATTGGGAGGTTTTACACGATGTTATTTTTCTTAAGATTATTCATTGTAGGTCTGTTCTCTGTCACTTCACTTTCACTTTTTGTCTACCAAGGAATAGAAGTGGTTCACGCCATTACAAGCTTGTTCGGCAACCACGAGAGCTAAATGACCCAAATTATAAAAATTACCCCCTGTCTATCTCAGGGGGTTTTCGTTTGCTTATTTATTCTCATCTGGAGTAGATTCCGGTGATAGAAGGACATGGGTCACTTCTCCCTGCTCCTCCTCATCTACAATAAATGATCCATTGCTATAACGATCATTCGCTCTTAAAGTAGAGATATCAAGCGGAATCATGGCACCCTTTTCCGTATCAATCTCAAGTGTATCGTGCAAAGATGCAGCGATCACAGCCACAATACGGTGCGGGTTTTTCTTTAATTCTCTTAGCATGAGCACTCCGCGTTTGGCTCTTGATGTCTTATCAAATTCAGAGAGGTTCATTCGCTTCACGGCACCTCTTTGTGTCGTCAAAACTAAGACATCGTTCTTCGGATCAATGATTTGTCCAGAGACCACCTCGTCCCCTTCCTTCAAGTTGATTCCTTTGACACCAGCCGCTCTTGGGCCTACAACGCTCACTTCTTCTTCATCAAACCACAATCCATAACCATTTTTCGTTGCAATAAACAATTCTTGCTGTCCTGTTGTGACGTGAACATCTATGAGTTCATCATCACCTTTTAGATTCAAGGCGACGAGCGGTTTTGAATATCGCTGCGCTTTATATTGGAGAAGCTCTGTTTTCTTCACCATACCGCCTTTTGTAAAGAACACCAGATAGGACGATTCATCAAATTCTTTAATTGGAATCGCTTTTTGAATAGATTCATCACGATCAATCGAAATAATATTCGTAATATGCTGGCCCATGTCTTTCCAGCGTATATCTGGTAGCTGATGAACCGGACAATAAATGTAGCTCCCTTTATTCGTAAACAAAAGAAGAACATCCGTTGTATTCATTTCAAACTGATGAATCAGCCGGTCTGTATCCTTCATGCCAAAGTCCTTCCCGTTAGATGCGGCATAGGAGCGCTGGCTTGTCCGTTTGATGTATCCATCCTTCGTGACCGTAACGTATACATCCTCTGATGCGATCATCACTTCAAGGTTAATCTTAATTTCCTCGATCTTTTCCTCAATGACAGATCGTCTCTCATCAGCATAAGTTTTTTTGAGCTTTTTCAAACTGGTCGTAATCACTTTTAGCAGCTTTTTCTCGTTCCCTAAAATGTCTTCAAGTTCTGCTATACGCACGTCAAGCTCACTTGCTTCGTCTCTTAATTGCGTAATATCTGTATTCGTTAAACGATATAATTGGAGAGAAACAATCGCTTCTGACTGGGCTTCTGTAAAGTCATATTTCTCCATTAAGTTATTTTTCGCATCACGCTTATCATTAGACGAGCGGATTGTCGCAATCACTTCATCTAAGATGGAAAGGGCCTTAATTAAACCATCTACAATATGATGACGTTCCTTCGCTTTTCGAAGCTCATATGCTGAGCGGTTCGTTACCACTTCTTTTTGATGGGCAATATATGCATCAAGTATTGTTGTGAGCGTCATTAAGGTCGGTCTTCGATTATGTATCGCAACCATATTAAAGTTATACGGGATTTGCAAATCAGAATTTTTATATAAGAAATTCAAGACACCATTTGCATCAGCTTCTTTTTTCAGCTCTACAACAATTCGAAGTCCAGTACGGTCTGTCTCATCTCGAACCTCTGAAATACCTTCTACTTTTCTTTCAATTCGGAACTCGTCCATCTTTTTCACAAGGTTGGCTTTATTGACTTCATAAGGGATTTCTGTGATCACGATTTGCTGGCGTCCGCCGCGAATGGTTTCAATCTCCGCTTTTCCGCGAATCATAATCTTTCCTTTTCCCGTTTCATAAGCCTTCTTAATGCCGTCCACACCTTGAATAATACCGCCTGTTGGGAAATCTGGTCCTTTAATGACTGTCATTAATTCCTCAACCGTACAGTGCGGCTGTTCGATTCGTTTAATGACCCCATCAATCACTTCTCCCAGGTGATGCGGAGGAATATCGGTCGCATAACCAGCTGAAATTCCTGTTGATCCATTTACTAGAAGGTTTGGAAACATCGCTGGTAATACAACCGGTTCTTTACTTGTATCATCAAAGTTTGCGACAAATTCGACTGTTTCCTTGTCTAAATCTTTTAAAAGCTCTGAAGCAATCGCACTAAGTCTTGCTTCTGTATAACGCATGGCAGCAGGAGGATCTCCGTCAATACTTCCGTTATTCCCATGCATCTCAATCAGCACATTTCGTACTTTCCATTCCTGACTCATTCTGACCATGGCTTCATAAACAGATGAGTCACCGTGCGGATGGTAGTTACCAATGACGTTACCAACTGTTTTGGCAGCTTTACGGAAGTTTTTATCTTGTGTGTTTCCTTCTGCGTACATCGCATATAAAATTCTTCGTTGTACAGGTTTTAGTCCATCGCGTGCATCTGGAAGCGCACGGTCTTGGATAATATATTTACTATAGCGACCAAACCGGTCTCCAATCACTTCTTCTAATGGTAAATCATGAAATCGTTCTTGTTGTGCCATGTTTAAACCTCCTCAGCTAGCGACAAGTTTTCATTTTCAAGAATGTTGCTTTCCTCATCAAGTCCAAAGGCGACATTCTTTTCAATCCATTTACGGCGCGGTTCTACTTTGTCACCCATAAGTGTCGTGACGCGGCGTTCCACTCGTGCAGCATCATCGATTTTTACTCTGACAAGTGTTCTCGACTCTGGATTCATTGTCGTTTCCCATAGCTGGTCGGCATTCATTTCACCTAAACCTTTATAGCGCTGAATCGTATACCCTTTTCCAACTTTCTTGAGTACGCCATCCATTTCTTCATCAGACCATGCATACTCAATAACTTCTTTCTTCCCTGAGCCTTTGCTGACTTTATATAGCGGAGGAAGTGCAATAAATACTTTCCCATGCTCAATCAGCGGCTTCATATAGCGATAGAAGAACGTAAGCAGAAGCACTTGGATATGCGCACCATCCGTATCCGCATCTGTCATGATCACAATTTTGTCATAATTGATGTCTTCTACATTAAAATCGACACCGACGCCACCACCGATTGCATGGATAATGGTGTTGATTTCTTCGTTTTTGAAAATATCAGCAAGCTTCGCCTTTTCAGTGTTAATGACCTTCCCTCGAAGCGGAAGCACCGCTTGGAACTTTCGGTCACGTCCTTGCTTTGCTGATCCACCCGCTGAGTCGCCCTCTACTAGGTACAGTTCGTTTCTTGCCGGGTTTCTAGATTGAGCAGGTGTTAATTTCCCGCTTAACGTCGCTTCGGACTTTTTACGTTTCTTGCCGCTCCTCGCTTCTTCTCTTGCTTTTCTAGCAGCTTCTCTTGCCTGCTGTGCTTTAATGGCCTTTTTCACAAGAAGAGTCGCCGTTTCCCGGTTTTCTTCAAGAAAATAAGCAAGTTTTTCAGAAATAACAGTGTCAACAGATGACCGTGCCTCACTTGTCCCAAGCTTTCCTTTTGTTTGTCCTTCAAATTGAAGCAGCTCTTCAGGAATTCTGACAGAAATAATGGCAGACAGTCCTTCTCGAATATCAGTGCCTTCTAAATTTTTGTCTTTTTCTTTTAAAAGAGTTACTTTGCGTGCATATTCATTAAAGGCTCTCGTCATTGCTGTTTTTGCACCAGACTCATGCGTACCGCCATCTTTTGTTCTTACGTTATTGACAAAGGAAAGGATATTTTCTGAGTAGCCATCATTGAATTGAAAAGCAAAATCTACTTCAATGGACTGATGCTCCCCTTCAAACGAGACGACTTCACTAAGTACATCTTTTTCCTCATTTAAATAAGCTACGAATGCTTCGATGCCCGTCTCATAATAAAAGGTTTCTTGTACATCGTGCCGTTCATCGATCAGCTCTATTTTTAACCCTTTTAATAAAAAGGCTGATTCTCTTAAACGTTCTGATAATGTATCGAAATTATAGGTGGTGACACTGAACATTGTTGGGTCTGGCTTAAAATGAATCAGTGTTCCTGTCTTTTTCGTTTTCCCGATTTTTTCAAGTGATGTTACTGGCTTGCCGCCGTGTTCAAATCGCTGGTGATAAATAAAGCCATCTCGTTCAATTGTTACAGTGAGCCATTCTGACAGTGCGTTTACAACAGATGCCCCAACCCCGTGAAGTCCACCACTTGTTTTATATCCGCCTTGACCAAATTTTCCGCCTGCGTGCAGGACAGTTAAAATGATCTCAGGTGTCGGTTTTCCAAGCTTATGCATACCAGTAGGCATTCCTCGTCCTTTATCTTGGACGGAAATGCTGTTATCTTTATGTATTTTGACAATGATATGATCTCCATGGCCAGCGAGCACTTCATCGACAGAGTTATCTACAATCTCATAGACAAGGTGATGAAGACCGCGTGAATCCGTAGATCCAATATACATACCTGGACGTTTACGGACCGCTTCAAGCCCCTCTAGCACCTGAATAGAATCATCGTTATAATCTACTTGCTGCTTTTTAACCAAATGCTTAATCCCCTTTCACTAACAAACATAACCGGCTAATCATCAAATGATCTCTCTAGATTTTAATGATGATCATGCTGCTCATTACTGTCCACTTTAATAAGCTGCATCATCACCATGCATGTGTGATTCAGCTATACATGCTCTTTTGCATGACTATGAGAATGGCCCATATTCTGCAATCAGAACTAGAAGTCCATTATAAACAAGACTGTTTCATAAGCCAAATGCAATCATATGATGGTTTTAGCAAAACAGAACGTGTGTTCCATCTTTATCTTATCGCTCTTTTTCTCGATATGCAAGGTCATCGATATGTCCCTGTCGCCTTATTTTATCGCTTTCTTCTAGAATCGCAAATATATTTCTGCAACAAAAAAGTAAAAATCCTTGGTTTTTCAAGGATTTTTGACGATTTAATGAGTTTTTGTCATAGCATGAGCCACTTTAATGCATAAATCCATGATGGCCACTTTCCCTTTTTGCTCAATCAATCTTTTCGCTTCTTCGTGATATACGCCTTGCTGTGCCCAAAAAACAGGTGCGTCCATTTCAAGAAATTCTTTTGCCACCTCAGGTAAAAATTCTGAACGTCTAAAGACATTGACAATATCAACAGGCTCTTGAATGTCTTTTAAAGACGCGACCGATTTTACGCCAAGTGCTTCATCAATCGTTGGATTCACCGGAATGATGTCATAACCGGCATCCTGCATCGCTTTTGAGACCATATAAGACGTTCGGTGCGGCTGATCTGATAAACCAACAACAGCAATTCGTTTGCTGCTCTTTAATATACGCCCGATTTCTTGTTTAGTAGGATTATTCATCCAGACACTCCTTTTCTTCTATTTTAGCGAATTTCTTCTGAAAAACAAAGCTCAATTCATTCTCCTTCTCTTTTTTCAAAAAAAGATCGCCATGTTTTTCATAAGATCATGTTAAAATGTAAGACAAGAGGGAGAATATAAAGGAGTTATGCAGATGTTAATTGCTTTGATGTTTATTTTGGCTTATCTACTCGGCAGTATTCCATCCGGTCTCATTGTCGGGAAAGCTGCAAAGGGAATCGATATCCGTGAACATGGCAGCGGGAACCTAGGTGCGACGAATGCATTTCGTACGCTTGGGGTAAAAGCAGGGTCTATCGTTATTACAGCTGATATTTTAAAGGGGACTCTCGCTTCAGCTTTACCGTTTTTCATGCAGCTGGACATTCATCCCTTACTAGCAGGAGTTGCTGCTGTTATCGGTCACAGCTTTCCTGTCTTTGCAAAATTTAAGGGGGGAAAAGCAGTCGCTACGTCAGGCGGCGTGTTGCTATTTTATGCCCCGTTCTTATTTATCACAATGATCGCTGCTTTTTTCTTATTTTTATACATTAGTAAATATGTGTCTTTATCATCAATGCTGACTGGAATCTATACATTCATTTACAGCATATTCACCCAAGACCTATTCTTAATTATTGTTGTAGCCGTTCTTGCTGGCTTTGTGATCTACAGACACATCGCCAACCTCAAACGAATTCTCAACAAAACTGAACCGAAAATCAAATGGCTCTAGCCGTTTATTAAGTTTAAATATGTGGTAAAAGTACAGAAAAGCTGTTTTTGCATTCTGCATGTAAAAAAACAGCATGACTTCAAAAAGGGGCGATCACATTGAAATTAACGATGAAAGATGATGCACTCAATTGGTACAAGGATGAACTGGATTTAGAAAAAGGTGATCATGTTCGCTTTTTTGTGAGATATGGCGGGTGCAGTAATGTACAAAAAGGCTTTTCTCTCGGCGTCGCAAAAGATGAACCTCAAAATGCCGGCGCAACCGCTGAATTAGAAGGTATTACTTTCTTTATTGAGGAAAGTGATATTTGGTATTTTGACAACCATGATCTGCATATTGATTATAACGAGTCCGTGAAAGAACCAGAGTTTCATTATGAATAACAAAAAAGATACCTCATCCCTCGGGTATCTTTTTTGTTTTATACATCAATATATAGTCCATACTCCTGAATGTTTCCTAAAGACCGCTCCTTTTGCAAGATCCTTTCTTGCGATTCACCGATCAGGTCAAAATGAGGAAAGCCTTCTCGAACATGAATCCATTCTTTTTTTAATCCATGTGTTTCTCCCCAAGCCATTAATTGCTTCATATCCTGACAGGCTGCCTTTGTGACGGTATTGGCATTTGGAAAACGGTCATCAAGCCAATAGTGTGTCAAAAAGGCGACTTTCCCTTGCCGAACAGCTGATTTCCATGCGTTCAAATCGCTTCTTTTAATACCAAATGCCATAGATTAACCCTGCTTTTTCGACTGTTCGTATACTTTGTGCCAGGCAGGAAAGGCTTTTCTAAACTGAATAGGTCTAAAGGTGTCTTTGTCTACACAAATATGTGAGGTTGTCCCCGTAATAGCTGTTTGTCCATCAGGCTTTTGAATTTCATAGCCATACACCGTTTTGACACCATTGTATTCTTCAATCCACGTATGGATGATTGCGGTTTCGCCGTACAGTAATGGTTTTTTATATCGAACCTGAAGATCTACAACAGGTGCAAGGACACCGTCTGCTTCTAGCTGCGCATAGGAAAATCCCAGTTCTTTAATCAACGCTGTTCTGCCGACTTCCATCCAAATTAAGTAATTGGCATGATAAACGATGCCCATTTGATCTGTTTCTGCATAACGGACTTCTATTTCTTTTTTGGATACATACACGTTTTCATCGCTCTCCTATCGAAACCTAAGGTCTCTGCCATTTTACCACATTCCAAAAGGTTCTTCTAAAAAGAGGCAATAAAATAAACCAGGAATCCCTGGTTTATTCGGTATAGCCATTCTTTCTTGCTGCTTCTTCGTCCTTTATCTCAGAACGCATGGCGTCAATACTCGTTCTGCGATTTTCATTTTTTTGCTTGATCATCTGCTGTTCTTCCTCTGTCGAAAGAGCCATCGCTGCTTCAGATTCATCAATATTTTCTAGCGTGTTCTCGATCATATCTTGGAGCTTTTCAACATTATCAGAACGATCATCTGGATTGGATTGATATGACTTGCCATTCATCATGCTTCCCTCCTATTATTCGCCCTTCGTCTGTATCACATCAGGCTGTTCATTTGATTTATTATGCATCTTTTTACCTTTATTGCGTTTGTACGCCACAGGTTTTGTCCCTAAATGGTCTGGTGTAAACTGTGCTTGTTTATCATGCTCTCTACCCATCATTCATCCCTCCCTCTTCTTTAGGATGAACGAAAACGGATAAAACATAACTTATTTCTGTCTAAAGCGCTCTTCCAACTTTTCTTCTAGCTGGTTTAAAAATTCCTCATTACTTAATAATTCTTTCTTATTTTCAAGCACAAGCTCTTCAAATGTACGGCGTTTTCTTCTTCTCATTCCGCTCACCTCCAGTGTATGTGTATTACATTTTCGCCAAAAAATTTAGAAAATAAGCAAAAGAGCTGAATCATTATAGATCCAGCTCTGTTTCAATTTCTTTTTTTGTCAGCATTTGATGCTTCACAGACATGATGCGTCCTTTTTCATCTAATATGTATGTAGTTGGATATGAAAGCACCTGATACCTCGCTTGAATGCCTTTTTGGTCCAATAAAACAGGAAGGGTCAGCTTTAATTCATCTCTGAATGCTGCGACATGATCCACACTCTTTTCAGTGGTCGTCAAATTCACTGCTAGTACTTCGACTTGATCATTCTCGCTTCTGATCGCATCTAGATCCGGCATTTCCGTTCTGCATGGTTTACACCATGTCGCCCAAAAATTGACGAGCACCTTTTTCCCGCGATAATCAGATAACGATGCGGTTTTGCCATCAAGTGTTTTGAGCTCAAAATCAGGGGCCTGATCCCCTATTTCAAGACCGATGGCCGGCTCTTTTGGCCCAAATAAATTCCACGCAAGTAAACCAATCAACACAAGTAAAACAGCGCTTGCCATTACTTTTTTCCACATGATTGATCCTCCACTATTTTAAAAAAGAAGAGAAAGCTTTCGAGCGCCTTCTCTTCTTCGTTTTATTAGTTGCTTGCCAATTTTTCACGCAGTACCATTTGAAGAATACCGCCATGACGATAGTAGTCAATTTCGACTTCACTGTCAAAGCGAACAAGCACTTCAAATGTTTTCTCATTGCCATCTGCATCGATTGCTTTTACAGTGACAAGATCACGCGGACGAACTGTTTCGTCAACATCTACTTCAAATGTTTCGGTTCCTGTTAGTCCATGAGTCTCTGCACTTTCTCCGTCTTTAAACTGTAAAGGAAGTACGCCCATGAAGACAAGGTTACTTCTGTGGATACGCTCAAAGCTTTCAGCTAGAACAAATTTAATCCCAAGAAGGTTTGTTCCTTTTGCAGCCCAGTCACGTGAAGAACCCATTCCGTAGTCTTTACCTGCTAAGATCGCAAGACCTGTTCCATCTTCTTTATAACGCATGCATGCATCATAAATGGATGTCACTTCACCAGTTGGCCAATACGTTGTATATCCGCCTTCTGTTCCCGGTGCAATCTGGTTCTTAATACGGATGTTTGCAAAAGTACCTCTCATCATAACATGGTGGTTCCCACGGCGAGATCCATATGAGTTGAAGTCTCTAGGCGACACGCCTCTTTCTTGCAAGTATTTACCTGCAGGTGTGTCCTTCCCAATTGCTCCAGCTGGAGAAATATGGTCAGTTGTGACAGAGTCACCGAATTTTGCAACAACGCGAAGTCCTTTAAGTGGCTCAACTTTGCCAGGTTCAACTGAAAGGTTTTCGAAAAATGGTGGGTTGTCAATATAAGTTGAATTCTCATCCCATTTGTATAGTGCATCATCGGTTGTTTTGATTTCATTCCAGCGATCGTTGTTATCAAAGACAGTTTCATACTCTGAACGGAATAATTCAGGTGTTACTGTGCTCTTAACAACACTGTTGATTTCGTCCATCGTTGGCCAAATGTCATTGAAATAGACGTTTTTGCCATCCTTATCGACACCGATCGGATCCTTTGTTAGGTCGATATCTACAGTACCCGCAAGTGCATATGCCACAACTAGTGGTGGTGATGCAAGGTAGTTTCCTTTGACAAGCGGATGGATACGTCCTTCAAAGTTACGGTTACCTGATAAAACTGAAGTGATCAGCAGATCATTTTCAGAGACAGCTTCCTCAATTTCTTTCTCAAGCGGTCCAGAGTTTCCGATACATGTTGTACAGCCATATCCAACAATGTTAAATCCAAGGTCTCTTAGGTATGGAAGAAGTCCTGAGTTCACAAGGTATCCTGTTACAACCTTTGAACCTGGCGCTAGTGACGTTTTCACATAGTTTGGTACCTTCATACCAAGCTCACTTGCTTTCTTCGCAACAAGACCTGCCCCGATCAAGACGTATGGGTTAGATGTATTCGTACAGCTCGTAATCGCTGCAATCGCAATCGCACCTGTCTTCATGACAGCTTTTTCACCGTTTGAAAGATCAAATTCGATTTGTTTATCCAGCTCTGATTTTTCTAAGCCGAATCCTTGGTTTCCTGCTGGGCTTTCAATATGTTTATGGAACGTCTCTTTCATTTCAGAAAGTGGAATCAAATCTTGTGGACGTTTTGGACCAGATAAGTTTGACTCAATTTTAGAAAGATCAATTTCCACGACATCAGTAAATACTGGTTCCTCAGCATCTGGCGTATAGAATAAACCATTTGCGCGAGAATATTCTTCAACGATATTAATTTGCTCTTCATCACGGCCAGTGAGACGTAGGTAAGCCAGAGCTTCCTCATCTACTGGGAAGAATCCGCAAGTAGCACCGTATTCAGGCGCCATGTTCGCAATCGTTGCACGATCAGCTAATGGCAGCTGTGCAACGCCTGGTCCGAAGAATTCAACAAACTTGTTCACAACGCCTTTTTCACGTAGTACTTGCGTGACTTTTAATGCCAAGTCAGTTGCAGTTGTTCCGTTTGGAAGCTCCCCAACTAATTTAGCGCCAATGACTTCTGGTACTGGGAAGTAAGAAGGTTGACCAAGCATACCAGCTTCCGCTTCGATACCGCCAACTCCCCATCCAAGAACACCAATTCCGTTAATCATTGTTGTATGAGAGTCAGTACCAACTAGTGTATCTGGGTAAGTGATGATCTCGTCATCTTCTTCAATCGCATGAACAACACTTGCAAGATACTCTAAGTTCACTTGGTGAACAATTCCTGTTGCAGGCGGAACAGCTTGATAGTTGTTAAACGCTTTCTTTGCCCAGCTAAGGAAGTTATAACGCTCTGCGTTACGTTCGAATTCTAAATCCATGTTAATGTTTAATGCGTCTTCAGTTCCAGCTTTGTCAACTTGTACCGAGTGGTCAATGACAAGGTCAACTGGAATTTCAGGGTTGATTTTATCCGGGTCTCCTCCGACATCTGCCATTGCTTTTCTTAAAGAAGCAAGGTCAACGACGGCTGGTACACCCGTGAAGTCTTGTAAAATAACACGAGATGGTTTAAATGGAACATCAATCTCTTTTACCTCGGCAGTTCCCCATTTTGCCAAGTTTTCAACGTGTTCCTTTTTGATCACTCTACCGTCTACTTGGCGAAGCACTGATTCTAACAGTACCTTAATGGAATAAGGCAGCTTAGAAACATTTCCGATTCCTTGTTTTTCTAGTGCTTCTAACGAATAATAGTGATACGTTTTCCCATTTGTCGAAAACGTTTTTCTAGATTGAAAAGCGTCTTGTTTAGCGACTTGCTGCTGTTTCGACATGTCCAAAATCCCCCTTTTGATGATCAAGATCAATTTCAATTCTCAGAAAAATCGTCGTATTTCACCACAATTTTCTCACAATTTCATCTTAAAACAAATTCATACATAAGTAAATAACAATGCTTTTATTAAATTCAATAAGTTTATCTTATCATTAGGAAATGATTACTCTTCATAAACCGAGTGGCGCGGGTTCATACTAATATTGAGGTGATAGAACATGACAAAACGCAAAGCAAATCATGTGATTAACGGCATGAACGCAGCCAAAAGCCAAGGAAAAGGTGCAGGCTATATTGAAAATGATCAGCTCGTTTTAACAGAAGAACAAAGACAAAACAATAAAAAACGCAAAAAGAACCAATAAGAAAGGAGCAAGAATCATGACGAATAAAAACACAGGGAAAGACATCCGTCAAAACTCTCCTAAGGAGCATCATGGCAGGCAGCCTGAGCCATTATCAGGCAGTAAAAAAGTGAAAAACCGCAACCATTCAAGACAAAAGCACAATTCACATCATGATATGTAAACATTCCCTTCTCATCCCGTGACCAAACGGGATGTTTTAGGTCTTTCACACATTTCAGTTTTCAACATATGATTTATTATGAGATGTGATGGAGGAGTGTTTATGGAGAATGAAAAGCAAGTGAATTCCTCTGATTTTCTTGAAATAGATGATTGGCTCAATGTGTTAATGGATGATCCTTTTGCCTGGTATGATGAACACCTCCCAATTGATTTGTATGAAACAAGCCGTGATTATATTATTGAGATCGATATCTCTACCTTGTTGATCACTGATGTAAAGCTGACCTTCGCTGGATATGAGCTCACTCTAGCTTTCACGGCACAAAAGCCAAATGATGAAAGCGAACAGCAAATTGAAAAAAGTGTCATGCTCCCTTTTTATTTGAATAACAAAGACATTGACACAGAATACGAAAACCGAATCATATCGATAAAAATTAAAAAATATTCTCATCATCAAGACGGGGCATTTTCCTTTCAAATGCCGCATTTCAAACATTAAGAGCCCACCTTCATTTTGGTGGGCTCTCTTCCGTTCGTTTCAAGTCAATCCCTTTTGCGAACCACCATGGCCAAATAGTAGAGTCGCTATACGATAATATATGCTTTTTCTACTAAATGGTTTGGGTCCTTCTAGTAAATGGACGTCTATCAATGAAAAAGGGGCGCTTATAGAGAAAAGATACAGACATTTTTGTTATTTTCTTCTATCATCTCTTCATGTAAAATAAGATAGAGACATAAGGGGTATAAGGAGTGAGAACATGTTAAGCGGCTGGTTTTTGTGGTTCATTTTATTTTGGGGGACAGTGATGATCGGATTACTAGCAATCGGTGGCTTTTTTATGTTTCGCAAATTTTTAAAACGATTGCCGAAGGAAGACGGGAAATCAGAACTTGATTGGCAGGATGAATATATTCAAAAGAGCTTGCACCTATGGCGGGATGAGGACAAACAGCTTTTAAATGAGCTCGTATTACCAGTTCCAGAGCTGTTTCGAGATGTCGCCAAAGAAAAAATCGCGGGCAAAATTGGCGAACTGGCATTAAAAGAACAGGCTGCCAGCATTAATTTAGACTTAATTATTCGCGGCTATATAATCGCTACGCCAAAGCGAGACCATAAGTTTTTACTTAAGCGCCTGCAAGAAAAAAACATCGATCACACGCCATACGAATCGCTATTAAAATAACCTCCTTTTTATAAAGGAGGTTTCAGATTGTTGACAAAGGGCTAAAATGATCTTTATTTTAGCCCTTAGTCTTATTTTCAGCGTGATAGAACACCTTTGAATTCTAGGAAGGACGAGCACTGGAGCGGATTTGACATTCGTGAGCACCAGCGCGCAGGACTGACAACGAATGCGAGGGTTTGTCTACACGCTGTAACCTCCTTTTTATAAAGGAGGTTTAATTCATTTGAGCCTGCTGGGGATCTAATTGTTTAGACAGCTTTCTAAACGATAAATACATAGCGACCCGCCAAGGCACAATCATGCCAAAGGCAAGGATCCAAAACATCCCGCTTAACGCACCATAATCAATGGAAGAACTCAGGATGGTCTTCATGCCAATACGAATAATAAGAAGACCAATGAGAATGAACACAAATGCTTTTGATCGCTTTAGATAAATTTCATTCCCTCTAATTTCAAATTTTGATGTTTTAATTAAAAATATGGAGAAAAACATCCCCACTGTGATCGCCTCAAGAAATTCAGCTCCAGTTACTTGAAACATAGGGACCAAAAACATCAGAGCACCAGTGCTCATGAATATAGGAGGTAAAATAATTTTTTTCGCGGTTGCAGGTTTTGCAGATGATTTAATGCGAATAAACATGACGGCTACCGCCATACATACCGCAATTATAGAAGAGATTATGATCATCATATCAAATCATTCCTTTATTCTTTAAGGTCAGTCTATGTATAATATACTCCAATTGACGAAAAAAAACCATTCGCCGCGACTGTAGAAAACGATTTCAAAAGCCTGTAAATCCACCAAACAATGATGAGAACATAATGATAATCCATGTTAGAAGATCAAAGAACAGTAAAATCCCTACCACAATCATAATGATCCCGCCAATTCTCATGATGAGCTGCTGACGCTTTCTGATCCACGCCATTTTCGTGATGAAAAAGGACAGAACAAAAAACGGAATGGCAAAGCCTAATACATACGCAATCATATAGGTCACAGCGGACTCCGGTTTATTGCTGGCAAGTGTGATGACAGCTGATAAAATCGGGCCGGTACAGGGTGTCCATCCAGCGGCAAAACCCATTCCAATGAGAATCGATCCAAAAAAACCAGCCGGACGATTTTTGAACTGCATTCTCTTTTCCCCCATCAGAAAAGAGGGCTGAAATACACCAAGAATCATAAAGCCAAAGAAAATAATGAGAATGGCCCCAATTTGACGAATCGCTTGATGATATTCAATAAAGAACGAACCAACGAACGATGTCCCAAAGCCAATCGCAATAAAGATGATAGAGAACCCAATTAAAAAGAATAATGTATGAAGCAGACTTCTTCTTCTCAGCATCACTTTCTCAGATTTCACTTCATCTATACTAACACCCGTGATATACGATAAAAAGGCTGGGTAAAGCGGAAGACAGCACGGTGAGATAAAAGAAAGAAACCCTGCTCCAAAAGCTAAAAAATAATTCAGATCTGACAAAAGAACACCCCCCTTCTTATAATATACAACAAGAGATGACAAAATCATTTCATTTTTTTTACATCATCTCAATAAAGATGGTCTATTCTCTTAAAACCTTATATAATTTAATTTGACATCGAGATAACGAATCCTTTAAATTTGAAAATAAACCTTAATATGGATATAATAGAATCGATTCTTTTTATCAAGATTTGCATGAAAGGAACATGACTTTGGTAAAAACATCATTATTAACTCAAATCGAAGAAAAAAGAGAAGAGCTGATGAAAGTTGTCTTGCATAATGGGATGACATCAACAGTGACCATCGAACATAGCCAGCAGCTAGATCATCTCCTCTTACAATATCAACGACACCTACACTCAAACTCAGCCAACTAATCATATCTCATGATATAAACCATGCCGCACGATTTTAGAAAAGTTGATATGTGTGACAATAAACGAAACAAAAACCTCTGATCACAGGGGTTTTTTGTTTTTGGTCTTTTAGATGATGCATGACGCCATAATAAAAACCACCTTCCCTGCTTCATTCATGCAAGTACAGTGGTTTTAAGCGTCTGATGAAGGTGACTTCATAAAGAAAGGACATAGCTTGTCCATTCTTTATGCCCATGTTCCATCTATGATCATAATATCGTACGTATTATTTCGCTTGGTTGTTCATGGCTTTCATCATTTGATTGATTTTCTTTTGGGACGGTTTCATGCCCATTTGCATCATCATCATTCGAAGCATTTGTTCATTAATTGGTGGATTCTTTTTCAAGTAGCTCATCATATACTTACGAGCAATAAAGAATCCGAGTGCAACTCCTGCAAGCAGTGCAACAACGCCTACAAGGATGACAACCCATAAATCCATAATTCTTCCTCCTTCATGTTGTCTCGTATAAAGTGTACTAAACAAAAGGCTATTATACAACATTTCACGTTCAATTTTATTTTTTTAAACAAAATTCCTCACTTTTACCGGATTGAGCCACCCGTGCTTCTTTGATCCAAAGTCCATGGCAAGGAAGCAAGGACTGATTTTTCTCAGCACTTCAAAAAACACCGCTTCTGCCTCATAACTACCTGTGGCAGACATTTGAATATAACGATCTTTGATGATGAATGCAGCTGTTCCTTTTCCATCTGGTAAGGAGGCGCTGTAAATCGAGCCTATTTGTGTATAGTGAATGTTCGTTAAGTTGTTCATTAATCGCTGGTGCATATGAAAAGCAGGGATTCGTTTCGTCACGTAATCCACTTGTTTCACAAGCATAACCAATTCATCTTCCGTGCGGTTCGTCCAGTGTAACGACTCAAACAAATGAAACAAAATCGATTCTCTACCAAAATAATGATGCGCAAATTCATCCTCAATCCAATAAATATAATAATGGCGTTCCATGTCTATCCCTTCCTTTCACATTTCGTCAATCTCGTATATTGCTTGTATTATACAAAAATGTGAAAGAAAGAATTGTCTATATATGAAGCAAGAAGAAACTAGTTTTGTCAAAAAAACAAGAAAAAAGAAAAAAGTTTGCAGAGCGGATGGAAATGCTCTGCAAACAGGTAGCAAAAAAGCATGATGCTTGGAAATCGATTATTTATTAAGCTTCGCTTTCACACGGCTGACCACGTTGCTTACAGTAAATCCGTATTTCTCAATAATGGTTTCACCTGGAGCAGAAGCGCCAAATTTATCAATCGCAATCACGTCGCCATCAAGACCAGTGTAACGCTCCCAGCCAAGTGAAGCACCCATTTCAATCGCAATACGTGCTCTCACTGCTTTAGGTAGGACTGACTCTTTGTATTCGTCTGACTGCTGATCGAAGCGATCCCATGCAGGAAGACTCACAACAGAAGTACGGATGCCTTCTTTTTCAAGTGCCTTTTGCGCTTCAATCGCTAAGCCTACTTCAGATCCTGAAGCGAGTAAAAGTGCTTCTGGCTGAGCATCAGCAGCTTCAACGACAACGTATCCACCTTTTTCTACTCCCTCATATGCCTTCTCTGGTGCTTGGTCAATCGTTGGAAGGTTTTGACGAGTGAGTACTAGTGCTGTTGGTTTATCCGTTGAAGATACAGCCAGTTTCCACGCTGCAGCTGTTTCGTTTCCATCTGCTGGACGAATGACAGAAAGGTTAGGCATCGCGCGTAATGAAGCAAGTTGTTCAACCGGCTCATGCGTTGGCCCATCTTCACCGACGGCAATACTATCATGCGTAAAGACATACGTGACTGGCAGTCCCATTAATGCAGCAAGACGAATAGCTGGTCTTAAGTAATCTGAGAAAACAAAGAACGTTCCGCCGAATACACGGAGACCGCCGTGAAGTGCCATACCGTTTAACGCGGCACCCATTGCAAATTCTCTGACACCAAACCAAATATTTTTGCCGGCGTAATTATTTTTACCAAAGTCGTCAGTGTTTTTAATTGTTGTTTTATTTGATCCAGCAAGGTCAGCAGAACCACCAATAAAGAAAGGTACTTGCTTCGCAATGCCATTTAATACTTCGCCAGAAGAAGCGCGAGAGGCAAGACTTGAGCCTGATTCATAAACAGGAACCTCTTGATCCCAATTCTCAGGAAGCTTTCCTTCAATCGCAAGCTTCAGCTGAGCTGCTAGCTCTGGATATTCTTTTTCATATTGCTCAAATAGCTCATTCCACGCTGCTTCTTTTTTCTGACCAGCGTCTTTTACAGCTTCTTTGAAATGATCGTACACTTCAGAAGGTACATGGAAATCTTCTTCAAACGTCCAAGAATAAGCTTCCTTCGTCAGCTTTGCTTCGTCGCTGCCAAGCGGTGCACCATGCACACCAGACGTTCCCGCACGGTTTGGAGATCCGAAACCGATCGTTGTTTTCACTTCAATGAGAGTAGGTTTGTCCGTACTTTGTTTGGCTTTTTCAATAGCAGCAGTCACTTCTTCGATGTTGTTGCCGTCTTTTACGTAAAGAACTTCCCAGTTCATCGCTTCAAAACGATTCTTCACATTTTCAGAGAATGAACGATCTAGGTCGCCATCTAAAGAAATATCATTTGAATCATAAAGAACAATTAAACGGCCTAAGCCTAAATGACCAGCAAGTGAAGCAGCTTCAGAGGAAATTCCCTCCATTAAGTCTCCGTCTCCGCAAATGCTGTATGTATAGTGGTCCACAACGTTAAAGTTGTCTTTGTTATACGTTTCCGCAAGATGTCTTTCTGCAAGTGCCATTCCAACTGCCATGGCAATCCCTTGTCCTAAAGGACCTGTTGTGGCATCTACGCCTTCTGTGTGTCCAAATTCAGGATGTCCAGGTGTTTTGCTTCCCCATTGGCGGAATTGTTTTAGATCTTGGATGCTAAGGTTGTATCCGCTTAAATGAAGCATGCTATATAAAAGCATAGAGCCATGTCCCGCAGATAAAACAAAACGGTCTCTGTTAAACCAATTTGGGTTTTGCGGACTTACGTTTAAGTGATTCGTCCATAAAGCGTATGCCATTGGTGCAGCACCCATTGGCATTCCAGGGTGACCGGAATTCGCTTTTTCAATTGCGTCTATGGAGAGAGTACGTATTGTTGCAATAGATTTCAATTCAATCGTTTCCATATAAATTTAAATCCCCTTCCGTATCTTGTGTACACCATTATCATAAATCTACTGTCCTTTTTTCACAACTATTTCACGCTGAAAAAGAAGGATTTTGTCACATTTAGTTTATCGATCACCTAAAAACTTATGCAAATAAGAAAAAAGATGAGAATATTCTTCCCATCTTTTCAAAATTCAAGAAATCCTGATCTTAATGAAGGTTCTGATCTCTTTCTCTTTTTAATTTTTCTGGTGTGACATCGTTTCCTTCAGGATCGACGATTTTCACGGTTTTAAGTGTATTTTTCATAGAAGAACGAAAAGCTTTTAAATATTCTTCTCTTAAATGCTTTTGTTCTGTTTTTTCAGCGTCCGACAAACCGGTCTCTTTCGACTTTTTTGAAAGCTCATTTATTCTTGCAAGCTGCTTTTTAGAAATCATGACAAACTCCTTTAAAACATTTTCTCTAAATACTACTAAATATCATTCATTTTTACAACAATTCACACTTTACGTGGTAAGAGCTTTTTCATATTCTTGATACCTTCTATGCACCGTCGCCTTTGAAATGTCAAAGCCTAGTCCCTGAAGTGTTGCTGCGATTTCGGCGAACGTCATGTTGTTTTTTCTTAATCGAACAATTTCTGAAATCGGTACTTCAATTCGCTCACGGCCAGGCGCCTGCTCACGGTGTTTTAAATTGAGTTCAGGCTGATACCCGCGCTCAACAGCCCTCTTCATTCCCCGCTTAATTTTCAGGTTATGAATTTTTCGTTGATACTCTTCCACGATTCCTACAATCTCAATGACCATCTCATCTGCTTCTGAAAGCTCAAGCTCTCCTCTATGAAAAACACTATACACCTTTACTTTCTCTTTAAAAAGACAATGAAGAAGCGCAATTTTTGCTTGTCCTCTTCCAAGGCGCGTCTCATCCTGAATGAGAACAGCATCTATTGACTCTTCTTTCAGCGTAGCAAGCATATCAAAAACACCATTACGATCTAGATCGTATCCACTCGCTTTTTCTTTAATGACTTTGACCACATTCATCTTGTGCAAAGCAGCTAAAGCTAGCAATTCTTCTTCTTGTCTTTTCAGCGAGGTTTCCTGCTCTTCTTTGACAGTACTGACTCTCGCATAAATGATTGCGTTCATCTCTTCAATCGACCTTTCTACTGTACTGTTGCAAGTTGATATACGACTGGATGCTCTTTTTTGACTGGTATCACAAGGATGTCTCCAGGCTGGATTTCAGTTGAAGCAAGATCATTGTGTTCGGTTACCCAGTCAATAAACGCATTTTTGTCGATTGATTTACTGTCGTTTACTTGATCAGCTAACCCCCAAAGAGTATCACCTGATTGAACCTCTATTTTAACATATTGATTTGGATCATTATGGCTAGTGACTGCGATAAGTGAGAGAAATATGCCAACGATGAATGAGAATACCCCAATAAAAATAATAGATTCTTTTAACCTCATAATGTCATCTCCCCTAACAGAATATGCGTTCGCTCTTTCTGTCATTCATTATAAATACGAACAAACGTTTCTGTCAAACGTTTTTTTCGAACCTATGTTTGTACTGTTAGGAAAAACATGCTATAATTTCTTTAAAATTGACGTTTTGAGGTGCAAAAGATGACGAAGCTATCAAAAAGACAACTCGATATCCTGACATTCATCAAAGAAGAAGTAAAAAGCAAGGGCTATCCCCCATCCGTTCGTGAAATTGGAGAAGCTGTCGGTCTAGCATCCAGCTCAACTGTCCATGGACATTTAGCTAGACTAGAAACAAAGGGTTTAATTAGAAGAGACCCGACAAAACCTAGAGCGATCGAAGTACTAGATGAAGAGGAAATGAATATTCCAAAGAGTGCTGTAATGAATGTACCAGTCATCGGAAAAGTAACAGCCGGCTTGCCTATCACGGCTGTTGAGAATGTAGAAGAATACTTCCCTCTTCCAGAGACTTTTGCAGCGCCAGATGAACAAGTATTTATGCTTGAAATTATGGGAGAAAGTATGATTGATGCGGGTATTTTGGACAAGGACTATGTCATTGTCCGTCAGCAAAGCACTGCCAACAATGGAGATATTGTGGTCGCGATGACAGAGGAAGATGAAGCCACAGTGAAACGTTTTTATAAGGAAGATACACACTTTAGATTACAGCCAGAGAACCCATCAATGGAACCGATTATTTTACAGAATGTGAGTATACTAGGTAAAGTGATTGGCGTATTTCGAAATATTCATTAAAACAAGCCGGTATTTCATCAGTTGCTGATGAGAACCGGCTTTTTCTTTTATGAACAAGAATAAGCAAGAATACTCGAACTTGGGAACGAACCAAATGTAAAGTTCGGCCATATAAAGCCTGTTGTACGGCCAAAAGGCTGTGAGGAAAGCACATACATTAAAAATACTTGACCGTTTCTAAGGAACACAATCGTCCATCTTCTATTACATCCCGCTGCAAACTGAACAGTTTGCTGGCCTCCACTTACACTTTGCCCTGAAATAAGTGACTGCATACTTTGAGGCTGAGAGACTGCTTGCTGATACTGTGAGATGATATGCTGCGGCGGAGCTGGCGGGGCTGATTGTCCGCCTGAACCTTGCCCTGGCCCAGTACCTCCCCCTCCGATTGGAAACCCAGGAAATCCTCCAACTTGAGGAACAGGAAGCGATGGCCATCCTTGTACCTGCCTATCATATAAGTACCCATTCCACATACCTTCATACGGATGATACATATTAAACACCACTTTCTTAGACATTCATCACGACAGTATATGTCATAAATGAAAAAGGGTGTTGAACGTCCAAATAGAAATTTTTCCAAAAGACGTTTTGTTCTTCTGTAGAACGGTTAAATAGTAGTGAAGAAGAAAAAATAAAAAAATGAAAACTTTTTGTCTCGCTCAAACGTTATATAGGTAGAAAGAAAAGAAATAAAAAACTTTTAGATTTAACACTTGTAATATCACTGTAA
The DNA here is from genome assembly GCF_056838025.1 of Bacillus sp. MC1252. NCBI lineage: Bacteria > Bacillati > Bacillota > Bacilli > Caryophanales > Bacillaceae > Bacillus > Bacillus sp. MC1252. The sequence goes on along the minus strand of NZ_CM166369.1, from coordinate 1,728,884 downwards.
TTATTGTAACATTTGTAACATAAGAAGTTTTCATTTAAAAAAGGAGGCAATCGCCTTGAAAAAATTATTTGTTTTATTAACTGCTATTATGCTTATGATCTCATTACAATCAACAACACTAGCCGCTTCCAAAAAACCAGCCGCTTTAACAAATAAAGAAGCGTTACATATTGCCCTTGATGCACGAGAACACTTTTGGAGTGCGATGTCAGGCTACAAAATTAATGAACATTCAGATTACAAATTAAAATCATTTAGTTATAAAGACATGACATACAACTATCTTTCTAAAACATTTGATACAAAGAAAAAACTAAACAGCTACCTATCTCAAGTTTTCACAAAAGATGCGATCACTCATGGTTTAAAAGACTATCAGTTTATTGTTCATAATGGAAAAATGGCTGTTCCAGTCGGTGACGGAGACAACATGCTCAATTGGGAGAAAGCAACACCTAAACTTGTCTCTAAGAAAAATACAATCCGCACATATGAATTCACAGTCCCAACACTTGATGGACGTGAAGTAAAACGAACTGTCACTTATGAGAAAGTACAAAAGGATTGGAAAGTAACAAAAATTGACGCTGTGATCTAAATAAAAACCAGGCCCGTTACTAGGCCTGGTTTTTATTTAGGAGAAAATTCAGTCATGTGATCTAGCGCGTGGGCAAGTGATGATGCCGTGCGAAATTCATGAAAAGGAAGCCCGAGCTGCACAGCTGTTTGAGCGATTTCTGGTCTGATCCCTGAAATGGTCGTCTCCACCCCAATTAACCGAAGTGACGTGACAAGATCAAACATTTGATGAGCCACCATTGTATCAATAATGACGACACCCGATAAATCAATGTACAAATGCTGAACACCTTTTTGCGAGCACTGTTTTAATGTATTTTCTAATATAATCTTTGCTCTCGCCGTGTCAATGTCACCTACTAAAGGCAATAATGCAATATGGCTTTTTAAGACGATGACGGGAGAGCTCAGCTCATAAATCATATCTCTTTGAGCAACGAGCTGTTTGGTTGTGTTTTTCACATATTGCTGGATGAACACATGGATTGAAATGTTAAACGCCTCTGATATTAAATCATACCAATAAAATATGCGATCGATATCAATATCACCTTGCCGCTGTTTAATAAACTCTTTTAAGTAATGAAGGACCACTCTTTGATTAGACATATATTCTCTGACGACATAATCTAATGGTGTGTTTAAATGTTTCGGATCACTTGCTAAGTCTTCCGACCACTTTTTAAACTCAGTATGTAAATACGTCTCGTCTTCAATAAGAGCACGTATAAAATGCTGATAATAATCTTGATTTTGCCGTTTAAGCTCTGCTATGATGCTCGAATCTGTTGAACGATAAATAGATTCTGGATCATCATCCTCAATTGATTCATACCATGTTTTAGTTAATTTCTCTGCATGTTGCATGAAAAAATCGTATAATGCACGGTTCTTGTCCATAAGCATATGTCCCTTCACATTTTCTTCTTGTCATTATAGATTGATTGTACCACTGAATCTTTTATCCCTGCTAGCTCGAATACGCTCTATCTGTAAACAAAAAAAGCCCCTCACGAAAGGAGCCTCTTCCCCAGTTTTATTTCACAATAAATAAAATTCTTTTTCCATCAGGATAGCCGCTTATTTGGTGTCCGACCCATGAGCCTGCTCCTCTATTATCTGATGGACTGACATATTGAACACTTGCACCCTTTCCTCCCTCAAGACAAACCGCCATCGGCCATTCATCCCGGTCAAAGCCAGGCTTTGTGGGAATTCCTTTTAACGATTCTTGCCTGCGGACATCTGCCCCGTTTCGGTCAATGGTACACACATCTGAATGCCCTTTTCGAATGGCTTCTTGAATATGACTGCCTGTTTCAGGATACCGTTCCTTTGGAAATTGAATGACATGATCATAACGATCTGCCCCTTTTGCCGCCTGATTCTCTCCAAATCCACTTAATAACACACCCATCCATATCACAAAGCATAGGACGACAGCAGTGAACCAGTCTCTCCTCATCTTCAAAAGCTTGTGACCCCCTCATACTTCTTCAGGTATGATCTTGACTTTAAGGAAATGAGTCATTTTTAATGTATGAGTGGTTAACGGATGACATGTGAAAAAAATGATGATTATGAGCCGCTTGATGAATCTCTCAGATTAGAAAAATAGAAAACCAGCAAATTCTGTTCAAAACAAAAAAGCTCGTCCCCTTTGAAGGAAACGAGCTTTATGCTCTATTTTTTATTGCGCTTTCGCATAGTTTACAAATTCAACAAAGGCAGCTGTAGCTTTTGGACCACCATTGATCGTTCCATTTGAATAGCCTGCGTTATGAACCCCGACGATTTGTTGGTTCTGATCGAGCATCGCAGAACCTGAATTTCCGCTAAACGTATCAATCGTATAGTATGCTAGATTCGTATCTTCTCTCGTCACAGGACCTGACATCTCCCACTGTGACACCTTGCCAGTCGACCTCATTTTATCTCCTGGATATCCAGAAATTTTAATCGTTGTTCCAGTCAGATTTGTCACCTGACGGATGGAGCGGTAACCGACCGTATTTCCGATGTTCGTATCTGTTTTAATGACGGCAAAATCATATTGGCTCGCACCTGTATTGATATATCCGCTTGGGACATAGAATTCAGTCATGTTTGCTGAGCCGTTCACGGCCGTACTATCATTCATGCCTGGATACACAGACCCTTTTGCACTATAGCTTCTCGATGCTGTATTGTACACGCAGTGTCCGTTTGTCAAAATTTTGTTGGGGGCAATGAGTGTACCAGTACAGCTGGACCCGCCAAATGTAATATAAGCAATCGAATTGTATGGCGCAACTCTTGTGTTCGCTACTTTTGTTCTACCATCGTCTCCAATGACTACTTTTGTTTGAAAGTCTTTTAAATATTTTGTTAGTGGTTTTACTTTTTCGCCAACAGTAGAAGAAAGATCATCCACTTTGTCAAAGGATGAGGGGGCTTTCGTATCATTGTGGAAATCACTTGAAGAGATTACCTTTCCATCAGAAGTCACCATATCATAATCAGACGTTAGTACTGAATCCGAGGCGGCATGAGCAAAACTAGGCACACTTAAAGCACCAAAAACGAGTAGAGAAGGGATTAACATTTTCACCTTTTTCATCATATTCCTCCTTTATGTCCTATATCAAAAATCATACGATTGTTTCATATTGGAGTAAATGAGAGAATATTCTTATTTTTTACAAAATATTTCATTTTTAAATTAGGTGTTTTGTATCTTCCCAACATTCATTCTATCTCTTTCTATGTAGAAAAAAACCGCCAAATTGGCGGTTTTCGCTGTTTGTTAGCTCCATACATCTTTTACATATCTATTGTCATTTGAAAGTGATGTCAGCCAATTTTCAGCTGTTTCTTTCGAGCACTGTTTCACGGCTTGATACAGATCGACAAGTGTAGCCTCTACATCTGGTGCCATGACTTTTCCATCCCCGCAAATATACAGATACGCACCTTGATCAAGTAATTCAATAAGCATGTCGCCATCCTCTTTCATCAAATGCTGGACATACACTTTTTGCTCATCATAACGAGAGTAAGCCCTGTGGATAGAGACAACTCCTTTTTGCTCTGCCAGCTGCATTTCCTCAAAATACAGATCATCTTCATGAGGGTGACGGCAGCCAAAGTAAAGATGGGCTTCACCAAGTTGTTTTCCTTCATGCTGCCACACTTCTCTTGCCTGAACAAACCCTCTAAATGGGGCAATTCCTGTTCCTGGTCCGATCATGATCATCGGTACTTCAGGTGAAGGCGGCAGCTGGAATCCTGCCTGCGCTTCATGCAGGAAGCAGGCCACTTCTCCTCCTTCTTGCAGATCACATAAATAGTTTGATGCGACCCCGGCGTATTCTCCGCGGCCACTCCACGCTTCGCCTTTCACAACTGCTACTGTGATACTGACCCTTTCTTCATCTACCTTTGGTGAGCTAGAAATCGAGTAATAACGCGGCTTCAAACCTGGTAAAAGCGCCAAAAAGTGTACAAAGGGCAGCTCACACGCTTCATATTGATCTAATAAATCCAGCATGGTCACTCGCTTCTTTAATATGGATTCTTGATAGGATTCACCAGCCATTTGTTCAAGTTCTATTCGGTGAGGCGGACATACTGTATATTTTGCAAGCTCTCTTAGCTGCGTACGTGTCGCAGGCTCTTGAAGCTCAATATGTGACGCGAGTAGTTCTCTGATTTGAACCGGCTGATCTAATGGTAAATGACTTGCCTCTTTTTCAGAAGAAAGCTTAATATGCTGCTGAGGATCTAGTTTAAAGCGATTGGTCACCCGCTGAACGAGTGCAACACTATTTTTCGGTACAATCCCGATATGATCCCCTTCTTTGTATTGTTTCCCTTCAGGCAATTTCAGTTCAATATGCCTTGTTTGCCGCGGGCTTTTTTCAGATTGTAATTCTGTATTTCTCAAGACAACAGCTGAAAAGGCACCATATGTTTTCGCCACAGGACGTTCCACTAGCTCATTCGTATAAGCAACTGATAAATTTGGCTTTTCCTGATTTTTCTCTTGGAAAGTGATATTAAATTCTTTTGAAAGCTCTTCGAAAACAGTCTTCTGGAATATTTCTTTATCTTCATCCATGTCACCGCCTGCATCGCCTTCGCCTAAATCAGCAACACGCTTCGCTCCTTTTCTTTCAAATGCCTCATCAATGAGACGTGGAATACGCTGATACGTACTCGCCCAATTTCGATCTCCACATCCAAAGACTGCAAATGTCACGTTTGATAAATCCTGCTCCTCATCCTGCGTCACCCAATCCACAAATTGTTTCGCATTGTCAGGCGCATGTCCGTTGTAGGAAGCCGTCACGATCAATACAGCGCCTGAATCTGGTAATTGGCGTGTATAGTCATCAAGTGGTGCAGTGGTTACGTCAAACCCTTTTGCTTTTCCGTCTTCAGCAAATTCGTTTGCCATTTGCTGCGCTGTGCCAAGATTTGATCCATACAAGACAAGCAGAGGTGTACCGTGACTGGCCACTTTTGACTCATCAGAAGCAGTGCTTTTTTTCAATTCCTCTTTCGGAGGTGCCATAAAGAATTGCTGCTTCCTTGGCCGCACTTTGATTTTAAAATCGTTTGGCTTAATCGTTAAAGATTCTTTAAAATCAAGTTCATATGATGTGTGATCAATCAATTCCAGATTGTGCAGAACCATAGCCAGAACCATAGTGGCTTCATGAAGTGCGAATTGCATACCAATACATGCACGCTGGCCGTTCCCAAAAGGCTTATAGGCATGCTGTGGGATGTTTTCAGGATGCATAAACCGCTCTGGTTTAAATTCTTCTGCATCCTGTCCCCAAACCGCTTGATCACGGTGTAATTTTGGAAGCAGCACCGTCACACTTTGATTTTTCTCAATCGGATATTCCCCTCCGATCACTGTGTCTTCTTTAGCGTAAAGTGAGAAAGAAGGGGCAGTCGGCCAAAGTCGAAGTGCCTCATTTAACACCATACGGGTGTAGCTTAGCTTTTGTACCTGCTTAAATGTCGGCAGCCCGCCTTGCAGCACATCATCTGCTTCTTGAACGGCTTTCTTTAATTTATCTGGATTCTTTAGTAGGAAATAAATCGCAAATGATAGCAGACCGCTTGTCGTTTCATGCCCCGCTATTAAGAAGGTAATAATCTGATAACGGATATTTTCATCTGACAGACGCTCACCTGTTTCAGGATCCGTTGCATGCAGCATTAGGGACAGCAAATCATCGCCCGTTTCATCTTGTTTTTTACGTTCTTTAATAATGTCATCTACTAACTGTTTCATGAAGTCGACATTATGCTCAAATTCTTTTCTTCTTTTGATCATTAACTTATCTGCAATCGGCCATCTCTTCGATTGGTCCATCGCTTCATTTAAGCCTTTCAGCATGCTTTCGATGAATGGATGCTGATTTTCTTTATAAAAGCTGTTAAATCGAAAATCAAAACCGCAAAGCCCGATCGTATCTAACGTAAGCTTTGTCATATCCTCTGCTACTTCAATTTCTTCATCAAGGCCTGATCTTTGCCATTTTTGCACAAGCTGCGTTGCAATATCGAGCATCATCTCGTGATAGCCCTTCATGGCCTGCTGGCTAAACGCCGGCATCAAGATTTGATGAGCTTTTCTCCAGTTTGGTTCTTCTGTCCAGCTCGTAAATAACCCATCCCCAGCAAATGCTCTTGCTTTATCGAGGCTAATCCCAATGTATTTATCAAAACGGCTCTCATCACATACTTCTTGAGCAAGCTCATGACTGGAAACAAAAACACTAGTTGTTTCTGAAAATTCAAATTGAAAGATCGGTCCAAGCTCATCTGCCAGCCGCCAAAAAGTTTGAGAAAGCTCTCCCTTTTTCAGTAGGGGAATATTTTTTAACGGTCCGTATGTTTTTGGTTTTGGAATGATTGATGTTTGTTGCATGTTCCCACTCCCTTTATTTCATTATGATGCAACGCTAATGGCGCGCCATAAACATTGCTCAATTTCCTCTAAAAATTCAATCGTTGGCTCTATTTCTTCTGCAAGGATCTGTTTATGAAGCTGTACAAAGGCGCCAAATACAATTGATAAAATGGTTCTACCAGAGAGATTTGGGTGAATCCCATCCTTCTTCCCTTCTTCAAAGATGTGAAATAGTTCATTTAATAAAAGCTGCATTTTCTCTTTGCTCGTCTCATCTAAGTAATGTGACCGTTTATCAATTTCTAAAAAATAAAGACCGCTTGGATTCTCCTTTGTAAACAAAACCAAGCAATAAAATACATGCTTGAAGTAAGCCCTAATACTTACCCTTGGATCTGGACTGTTTTTGTTCATTTTTTCGATAAATGCAGTGAGGCTGCGCTGGTACAAAATATTGACGAGTGCTTCTTTGCTATCGAAATACCGATAAATGGTACCTGCTCCGACGTTGGCTCTTTTTGAAATCATCGGCATCGTGGTGCCATCAAAGCCTCGTTCAATAAATAAGTCCAGTGAAGCCTTCATGATCTGCTCTTGTTTATCAGGAGCTGCTGGCATTTTATCCCCCTCCTCTCGCTTTAGTAATGAATGTTCATTCCGCATGGGGTATATTATATTAATATTTTAATTTCTTCTATTTATACTTAAACACACTTATTTTACCCCGTCACCACATTTTCTGAAAATAATAATAATTGAGAAATGATACCTAGTTACATTGCATCCAAAGGACTTATAAATATTGGCAGTTTTGTGACATACGGGTGTCCTCAGCACTATATATTCATTCCTGATCGATTGGAGAATGAATGTGATCATCATAGGCATCAATATATACCTCCCTTTACTTGCGTGGACGGCGTATCCTCATGTACCCATTACAACATCATGATAAGCTTTTTTGTTCGATTCAATGATTTCTTTAATGGAAAGCATTTTGACCTTCACTCCTTTCCTTTGTTCAGACTATATTATTAAAAAGGGAATTCAGAAATCGGTGATATTGCTGCCAGTTAATCTACAACAATTTGAGGTGGAACATGTGTAATGTTGATGAGTACAACATTTTAACAGGAGCTTGGATTGATGCGCTTGGTACAATCATTTCTGCAATTGCAGAAATCAGATCTTTAGCAGGAATGAATGAAATCAATAATAAACTTGTAGCAATCGGAGAAGGTCTGCAAGCAGTCGGATCTTTTGTTATAGCAATAGCGCCTGAGGAGAATTCTTATGCTTTTACTGGAAACTTAATTGATGGTGCTGGTGCATCAACAAGCTCATTAGCTGCTTATTTACAAGATGTGGAGGGTGAAAATTCAGATAATCTTCGTCTAGAGATACTTGGTGATTCCTTTCAATCGATTGGTGCCTCTATCGCTGCTACTGGAGATTATATCATTGGAGAGCAACTATTTGCTGTTGGTAATTCGATTCAAGCATTAGGTGCTGGTTTAGAAGCAATTGGTGGCGTTTATGAATTAAAAAACAAGGAAGAAGGAGCACAAATTCTATCCACTTTGGGGGCTATTTCACAGGCAATTGGTTCAAACTTTGTTGCCCTTCTCTTAACTGATGAGTTCATAGCCAGCAACATATGTCCATATAAAGAGACTTGGAGGGGCTAGAAATAGACCTATATATTGAGACTACTTGCGCTCGCCGCTTATTCCTCTTTAAGCCATTTCAACCTTCCCTGATCCATATATCAACACTTTTAATAATCTTTTTTTCTGCATATTTTCTGCACATAAGAAGAGAAAGGACTAAAACAAAGATTATTTTAGTCCCTCTGGCAACTATCTCAGCTCTTGTTTAGAAAGACTCTTTTTTACACTATGCATTTATTTCGTCATGATTCAATTGGGCTGCTTCATTTTGCTCAAATTGTGATCGCAGCTCAATAATTGAGCGTTTTCTCACATTCTCTGGTTCTTGCTCAAGCAGCCACGTATAAAATCTTGCTTGCTCCGCCGTTTGCAAAGCCTGCATATATTTTTGCGCGGAACGTTTCTCTGCAACGCGCTGCTTAATAGCACGCATCTGCTTCCAGAATTGATAATAAGGAAGCTTGAGCTTGGTCATAAAGCCTCTGTCATCCTCAATGACATATCCCTCTTCTTTAATCGAGTTATCATGAGATACTGCCTGATACCATTTATAAAAAGACGTCCAATCCTGGAACGCAGCCACTTTCTGCTTGGATGACATTCCAAGCTGTTCACTTAATCTTTTCACTTCAGCAAATGGTGCTTTTTCATAGCTCAGCTGCCGCTTCACAATATCAAGTAAAATAAGTTGATCTTGATCATATGTGATAATATGTGGATCTTTCTCTGGCAAAATGACTTCAAACACAAGAGATACATTGTTGTCACGTACGTATGATTTGATGTAGTCGACCTGCACATTGTCAAAGGTTGCAAAAAATAGCTCTTCGACCCAGGAAGCATGCGGATTTTGCTTCACATGTGATGTATACGATTTGGATGTAAACACCAATTCATCCTCCATTTCGTTATACCCAACAGTTCCTAAGTATCCATTTGCTTTATCATATACGGTGACAGGGAATTGTAGGTGATTCACTAAATGCTGCATTCTTGTCTCAGGACGCTCATCAATGTTAAAAAATTTATTATAGCTTCTAGAAACAATCTGCTTTGAAGCCATATTGACAAACAAACCTCTTGCCTTCACATTCACGTCGTCCCATTGCCGTTCACTAAAAGCCTTTTTTGTAAAATTAAAAGATGAAATGTGGTGCGGAAGCTTTAATTCCTGTACGTACTCATGCTGATCTAAATGAGCCAAAAAATCCTCCAGCGAAATATCTGGTTGAACAGAGACCGATTGTTTTTTCTCAGAGGCTCTATATACAGGATTGTCAATTTCATATGTCTCAATCCCGTCAGCTGTGATTTTCAGCACCCGCAGCTGTCCGCCAAATTCAACCTGACCTTCGAGGTTATAAGACCTATCTGCTGCTTGAATAGGCAGCCTGTATAAATTGCGATGTCCATGAATTTGAATGATATCTAATCCAGCTGTGTTTTGAACGAATAAGTGGTCAATGTCATCTGAATATTCCCCTACTCCGTGAATAAGCTGCTGGGTCGAGACATGCAGAAGCTCTTCTGGCAAATGAGCAAGCCCGCCATGGGTGACAAGATATGTCTGGCCATGGTACGTAAAATAAGTAAGCTGATGAAATGTTCTGACAAACTTTCTTACTTCTTTTAAATCAAAGTCCCCTGCTTCGATTTCAGGCGCAGTATGACGATTAAACATGTTGCTTCTTACTTTTTCGCCATGTGCAAACCGGTATAAATGCTGATCATGATTGCCTTCGATCACAATGACATTCCGGCATTCTCGATGTGCGAGCATCCATTCTAAAACTTCTTTGTTTTCTATTCCTCTATCAAGCAAATCACCTGCAAAGATGTAAAGTTCGTTTTCTTTGATGTCCCCTTGCAAATAGGTGTTAAGGGCTGTATGACAACCGTGAATATCACCGAAGACATGAATGGCCTCATATTGATCAAAGGATCGAGACTGATAGGTCATCACGTGCGGATATTCCTCTGGCTGCAAAACGGTCACCCACGACGGTACCTTTTCTGTTTTTAACCGTTCGTTCATTTGATACAAAACAGACTCCCTCACAACTTTGTGCGGTTCTCGTGAGCGATTTTGCAGGAGGGCTGTTTCAAGTGGCACTTGCGTGAAATCGACGACATACACCCTGTAACGATACGTAGTAGCTAACGACTTATATTGAGAAATCGACTTGCTTGTGACATGTGTCGCATCAATCACAGTAAAGTCTCCGCGTTCCATTCGGGCTGTGAGTAAATCAAATAATAAAGACCACACTTTATGATCATGCTTGCTCGTAATTTCCGGTTTCCCATTGACTGATAACTGCGGCGGCTGGGTCAACAAACGGATCTGATCAGCTGATAAAGTATATGGCTCTAAGCCTTGCTCTTTGATCCATGTTGATTTACCTACACCTGGGAGACCTCGTAAAAGGACTAAAGTTCTCATATTGGTTCTCCTTTAATGACTGATATTTTACCTATTATAGATAAATTATGGATAAATCTCAATCTTTTATTGATTATGGTAATATATAGATAGAGAAGGAGGTTTTACACATGTCTAATGGAGAGAATGTTGCATTCAACATTGGAGATATCATATTTCAAGTATTTCCTCTTCTATTCATCGCATTTATCGTAACAAGCATTGTCAGCGCATTTCGAATGATTAGAAAGAAACGAATGGAATTAAAGAAAGTCGAGGCTAGATTAAACCAAGTCATTGAAAAAAATCATTTAAAAGAGTAAAAAATCCGGAGATTAACCGGATTTTTTTGTTTTCATCACGATCCCTTGACGCTGCTGCATCAAAAAGAAAAAGACACCTAAAAGGACAAGCAGACCGCCTAACATTTGAAACAGTGTGACTTTCTCTCCAAGCAGCAATACAGCAAGTATCGTGGCCCCAACAGGTTCACCGAGAATACTCATTGAAATGGTTGTCGCATTGACATAGGTTAATAACCAATTGTTAATGACATGAGACATGGTGGGAATAATGGCGAGCAATAAAAAGATTCCCCATTCTTTTCCCGGATAGCCTGTAAAAGGAGTGTGCTGAAGCAGGTTGAAAAGAATTAAAAAAAGGCCGGCAAAACCAAATACACAAAAACTATAAATCCAATGAGATATTTTTCTCACAGCTTGTTGGCCTATTAATAAATAACAAACAACTGCAATCACACTTAAAAAGGATAAAATATCTCCTACAATTGCTTCCTGGCTATGCCCTATATCTCCCCACCCAATCATCAGTGCACCAACAATCGCCGCACACATCGTGAATATAGCAGACATCGTTGTTCGTTCACGGAAAATGAGAAATCCACCTAACAGGGACACCATCGGCTGAAGAGCGATGATAATCGTAGAACTTGCCACTGTGGTCAGCTTCAGTGAGCCAAACCACAACATAAAATGAAGTCCTAAAAAGAAGCCTGACATACATAATAAAAACCAGTCTCTACGCTTAATCGAGAGAAACTCTTTTTTCCGCGGCAGGATAAACGGAAGCATCAAAACAGCCGCCAAGATCATTCGATACATACTTAAAATAGCAGCAGGAGCACTTGACCATTTCACAATAATTGCAGAGAACGAAATGGCAATAATTGAAATTACAAGCGGCACTGCGATTGACTTCTTTGGAACAGTTGTAATTATTTCCATAAGCAGCTTCCTTTACATCAGCAGTAGATGAACTTCTCACCTTGTATGTCGTCATCTTACTATGTCCATTCACCTAGAGGCAAGATGATTTTTTAAAATGTTTGAAAGCTGTTTTCATATAAAAAAAGGCTCTCTTCACGAAAGCCCTCATTCATCATCTATTAATAGATAAACGGCCCGAACCGGACCATGAACCCCAACCACTAAATTCATTTCAATATCGGCAGAATTACTCGGGCCTGATATGAAATGAATGGCTCCTTTCGCCTGCTCTCCCTCCTCTACCAAGCAATTAAGAGCCGAGACGGCCTGAATCATCCGCGGAACAATCGAGCTTTTTTCTATACACACGATATACATCATCGGTAAAAAATGAAGCGCTCTTCCTTGACCTTGATGAGATGAAAGAACAACTGTGCCAGATTCTGCAAGTGTGTAATCACTGAACACAACCGCATATTTCGCTTGTTCTGCCTGCCTTATATTTTCATCCCTTGATGCATCTGCATCCCAGCTGGTGACCGAGATTCCTTCTTTTTGCAAGCAAGCAAACATAGGATTGAATCCATATTGCTCAAAACGTCTATCACGCGAGGTCATCACGGGACCCTCTCCATACTCTGTCATCAATAATCGTAATAGAGAGGGCGCTTCCTCCGGCGTTGTTTCTATCACTCTTGTATGAATTTGTTGACATTGCTTCTTCAATTGATCCACCAATTCTTCTTTAGACAGAAGTCCGTTTGTTTCCCACTGTACTTGATGCTTCCATCCCGGACGCTGAATAGATGTAGATGGAGAGGAGCCTTTGCCTAATTGCTGCTGGATATGAGCTAAAAACGAATCTCGATGAGAAATGGTTCCCTTCATGACCGTTCCTCCTTTTGTTTCTTTTTAAACCAATCCCGAAATCTTTCTTTACTTGGAGCTGGCAGGTCACGAATATCTGTCCAATTCTTTAAAGGACCCATTCCTTTTGAAATCCGTCCGTTTGAAGCCATACGATTCATCAAAACAGGTGCTGCTTTTGTTCCGAATTGATACATCCCGGGAGTCGATGCCCCCATTCCGAACATTTTCATCGCCATCATTTCAGCTTTAGGCGCTCTCCCCTCTTTCTCAACGATGACTTGTCTATGTTTAATTAATAGCTCATGAAGTGGAATCTTCACTGGACAAGCATCCGTGCAAGCTGCGCAAAGGCTTGACGCAAAGGGAAGCTCTTGATAGTCATCATAGCCGCCTAGAAGAGGTGAGAGAACAGCTCCAATCGGACCCGGATAAATCGATCCGTACGAATGTCCGCCAACATGCCGGTAAACCGGGCACACATTGATACAGGCTGCGCACCGGATGCATTGCAGAACAGGCTGAAAGGCTGTACCTAATATATTTGACCTTCCGTTATCAACAATGACCAAATGAAATTCTTCTGGCCCATCGACCTCTTCTTCTCCTTTTGGCCCCACGACAGAAATATAACTTGTTAATTTTTGGCCAACTGCGCTTCTGCACAAAAGACCAACAAGGACATCCAGCTCCTCCATTGTTGGAACAAGCCGCTCCATCCCCATGACAGCTATATGCGTCTTTGGTATGGCCGTGACAAGATCCGCATTCCCTTCATTTGTCACAAGACAAATGGAACCTGTGTTGGCCACAGCAAAATTACAGCCGGTCACGCCAATATCTGCTTCGAGGAATTTTTCTCGTAAGATTGCTCTCACAAAGCTCGTCATATCTTCAGGGGTTTCTGACATGTCATATCCAAGCTTTTCGTGAAACACGTCCCGTATTTGTTCTTTCGTCATATGAAGAGCAGGTGCCACGATATGTGAAGGCGGTTCATGATCATCTACTTGCAGAATATATTCGCCAAGATCGCTTTCGATCACCTCACAGCCGATCTCTTCAAGTGCTTGATTCATTTCAATTTCTTCAGTGACCATTGATTTTGATTTGACAATCTTTTGGGCCGCTTTTTTTTGTGCCACACCTTGAATATACGCTGATGCCTCTTCCTTTGTTTTCGCAAAAAAGACATGACCTCCGCGTTCACTCACACTTTCGCTTAATTGATATAAGTAGTCATCAAGGTGAGCAAGTGTATGTTGTCTGATTTCCTCGCCAAGTTCACGCCACTTTTCCCAATTGCCAAGCTCTTCGCTTGCAGTCATCCGCCTTTGATACAGGCGCTCTTGTGCCGAAGAAACAGCTCCTCTCATGACAGCGTCTTCTAAGCCTTCCCCGATTCGCTCTTTAAAGGCTTTCTCTCCAATTTTCATACTCATATGCCGTTCCCCTTCTTCGCATCAGCGGCTATTTAATACTTCTGCGATATGCATCACCTGGATTGGCTTTTCAAGGCGGTTCAATCTTCCGCCAATATTCAGCAGGCATCCACAGTCAGCACCAATGATATATTCAGCGCCTGTTTCCTCTATGCTTTGCACTTTTTCATCGACCATCTGCTCAGATATGGGTGTCATTTTTACTGAAAAGGTACCTCCAAATCCGCAGCAATTTTCTGCTCGGGGCAAAGGTTCTATCGTCAAATCTTTGACATTTGACAACAGTGTGAAAGGCGCTTCCATAATTCTTAGCAGTCTCGTCATATGGCAGGAGGTATGGTAGGTTGCTTTTCCTTTAAAACTCGCACCTACATCTGTTACGTGTAAAATATCTACAATAAATTCCGTTAATTCATATGTTTTCGCGGCAAGTGCCTCAGCCCGAGCTGTCCACTCTGGATCTTCTTTCAAAAGATGAGGATATTCTAGAAACATCGCCTTACAAGAACCTGATGGTGTCACGACATATTCAGCTGATTCAAAGGCTTTGATCATGTTTTTCGCTGCTTTGATTGTTTCTTTTGTATAGCCGCTGTTAAAGGCTGGCTGTCCGCAGCACACTTGTGCTTCTGGAAATTCCACTTCAACACCGAGCCGTTCTAACACCTCGACTGTCGCCTTTCCTACATTCGGCTGCATGGTGTCAATTAAACAGGTGACGAATAAACTGACTTTCATCGGCGAACTTCCCTTCTTTTGCTGCATTTTGATTCATCCTTCTGGTCATCTGATGACTAAATAACAGGCCTTAATTTCATTTTAATCCCAAATTTCTGAAATTTCAACGAAGTGGTTTGTCTAAAATTTGTCCATATTGCCATTATTGCTTCATGAAAAAAACGCCCTTTTACAGGGCGTATGAGGATGTTTATTTTGAAATCAATTCGCGAATTCCGCTTTGAATGGCTTATGTTATGGAATGGTACAGTTTAGTCTTCAAATAATCACCTTGATTTAATCGGTTTTCTTTATGTTCTCAATTCGTTTTTCGAAAGAGGGATGACTTTCACGCCATTCAGATTTTCTTCCATAATCTCCATCTACTTCTTCAATAAGGCTGCTTAATTTAATCAAAGTATTGAGATACAGTGTTTTATTTTCAAGGTGGGAAACAGCAAAGTTATCAGCCTGAATCTCAAATAACCGGCTGATTTTCTTTGGTAACCATTCCGTAATAAAGATCATGATCAATACACCTGCTGGGAAAATAAGAATATATTGCCACCATCCATTGGCAAGCATAAATTGTCTCGCATAATACATACTGATTCCCATAAGTAATGTTACAATCAAAGTTAGGTAAATGGTGAAATGCGCGTGTTTTAATTTCACGTGTCCCATTTCATGGTATAAGATAGCACGAATTTCCTCTGTATCAAACTTATCTAATAACCCTTCGGTCACATAAACATTGACTCTTCTTGTAAATGGAAGTTGAAATGAATATATCCAGGCATTCACATCATGTTGCGAGCCTTTTTTTATCCAAATATTTAGCTTTTGTTTTGTCTTATACTCAATATCGTTGCGAATATTCATGAATTCGTCCGTATGTAAGACTTCATATTTATTTATTATTTTTTGAATGATTGAGTAACCAATAATAAATAAGATTACTAGGGCGAAGTACCATGCACAAAAAAGAAAAAGATTATCCATGATCTTCGCTTGAAACGACAAAGAAAGTAATAAATAAGAGCCGAAATATAACAAGGATAATGTGACGGCACCAAACAAAACGACTTGCTCCCTAACATTCATTAAGAATGAATTTCCTAACGTGCCTTCATTTTCTTCTAATTCTTCAGGCGAATCTTTTGTAGTATACTCAAATGAATAAGCTGTCAATAAGACTGACAGGAAAGTTGGCACAAGTATAGAGAGAAAGATACTTAAGACATAAGATCCTGTTATTGATAGCACATATCCCATTAAGAAATAATAATTTAATCCCAAGGGAAGAAAAATGGCTAGAACAAAAGGAATAAATAATGTGAATAGGTTTTTCATAGATTCATGAAGGTTAAAAAATAAAAATAACAGAGCGGGCAAAAGGATTCCCATTAAGGTAATTAATATAATATATGTGGTATTATGCTTAAAACCTGTTTTGACCTTAGTAGTTTCTGTTAGATTCGTTAGATTGTATTTGGAGAAAAAAGGATTTTGTGATACCTGTTCCATCGAGGTCGTATCGTCATGAATAGGTACAAAACCTCTTCTTAGAAAAACCACTGCCTTATCATTCATTATTTTGTCTGTTTCAATCGTGTTGGTTCCATTAGCAGATGGAATCTCTGTGAAATTTATTTGCTTTCCACCCAATTGAAAGGCTGCTTCTGAATGCTCATTGGAGGAGCCATCTTGATAGGTCAATAAAAAATCACCTTGAAATAGAGAATGGGAAATTAATACTTTGGGATTGTTTTCTTTGTTCGAGTCAAGTAGAACAAATGGGGAAACAACTGCTGAACGGATACCAACTTCAATCAAAATGACTATTATTGTAATAATGCTTGCAATAAGATAAGAAAGTGAGGCTTTTCGTAACATTTCATCACATCCTGCTGGTATATTTAGGCTGCATTGTGTCAATTAAATAAGTGACGAATAAACTGACTTTCATCGGCGAACTTCCCTTCTACTTTGATTTATATCTGGTCATCTGATGACTAAATAACAGGCATTAATTTCATTTTAATCCCAAATTTCTGAAATTTCAACGAAGTGATTTGTCTAAAATTTGTACTTAATGCTCGTGTGGCAGCATGAAAAAAAACGCCCTTTTGATAGGCGTTTTTTGATGTTTAGTTTGAAATCAATTCACGAATTCTTTCTTCAATAAGCGTTAACGGACGGCCTAGTAATGATTCGAAATCTTGGCTTTCAACGGCTAGAGCACCATCGCGAATGCCGCTTTGAATGGCTTTGACAAATGGAACAGCCTCTTTTGGTACACCATTTGAAGCTAAAAATTCTCCAAATGTGTCTACATCGATTTTCTCTACTTTGATCTCTTTTCCGCTCACCTCACTGACAATTTGTGCAAGTTCAGTGTGCGTCCGAAGAGGTCCTGACAATTCATATATTTCCTGGTCATGCACCGGAAGTGTTAACGCATTTGCCGCCGCTTCTGCATAGTCATTTCTTGTCGCCCAGCCAACTTTCCCTTCACCAATAGGGCTTAAAAATGGTGCGCCGCTGACTGATGCCAGAATGGTGTCTTTTTCATTTTCTACATACCAATTGTTTCTTAAAAACACATGAGGGATGCCAGAGGCCAAAATCGCTTCTTCTGTTTTTGCATGGTCATGGGCAAGGACAAGCTGACTCTCTCTTGCATTGACCACGCTCGTATAAGCAATAAAGGATACATTTGCTGCTTTCGCCTCTTGGATGGCAGCCGTATGCTGCTTCACGCGGTCTCCATCAGCAGTTGAAATGATCAAAAGACGGTCAATGCCTTGAAACGCTGATGCAAGAGTGTCTGGCTGAGTAAAGTCTCCGTGGCGTACATCCACCCCAGCTTCCTTCAAATGCGCTGCTTTCTGCGGATCTCGAACACTCACCGCAATTTGTTCAGCCGGTACTTTTGTCAGCAAATGCTTAACGACGAGCGATCCAAGTTGTCCTGTTGCCCCTGTTACTAATAATTTCATTTGTTTGACCTCCTCATTTTGTCATTCAACGGTGATGCTTCATGGGTAGAACAGCTTCAGGCACATATTAGGTCATTTGTTATCATCATATCGGTTACAACAAAAGGTGTAAAAAAAGCTCAAAGGGTATGAGCTTCTTCTAATCTTCCTCCGTCAATAATTGCTTGATTGTCACTTGTCTTAGGCGATTTTCAAGTGCAGACTGCGCTTCTTTGAGTTCGTGCCGCAGTCTCGTATCCATGGCTTGACCGATCGGGCATGCGATGACTGGCTGATGAAAGTTAAATAACTCTTCATCAGCGCTTACATCTACAGCTCGGTACACATCTAACAGCGTGATGTCCTCTGCCGGCCTTTTTAAATAAGCACCGCCTACTCCGCGGCGAATCTCAATGAGACCCGCTCGTTTGAGCATTGCCATCATTTTTCGAACAATGACAGGGTTTGAATTGACACTCTCTGCAATAAAATCACCTGTACACTCTTTTGGAACACCTGCAATAAATGACAAAATATGAACAGCGATCGAATACCTGCTGCTAATTTGTTTCACAATCTTTCACCACCGTTGTAATCAATATAGTTACAATGAGTGATTTTGTCAATCAATAAACGGATTTTTCTTTTGGTCCCAATGCTCAAATGTCATCATATCGTATTCTTCCGCTGCATCAAGCTTAAGCGGTGCAATGCATTCAAGCAGATTCCCATCTGGGTCAAGAAAATAGATCGCTGCATGAAATTGCGGCGGATTATCGAGAACTAAAGGCTGTTCCTCTTCTGAAAAACCGAACATCGGATGAATGCTAATACCTTTTTCAACCAGCCAATCCTTGATCTGTTCGATACTGGACGTTGTAATTTGAAAGGCAACGTGCCGAGTCGCTGGATGGTATGGAAAGGCGTTTATATCTACTTTCCACAGACCAATCCAGCTCTTTCCTTTCTCAATCCATAAAAAAGCAACTCGTTCATTTTCGTGAGCGAGTGTCAATTCCAATTTTTCATAAAATGCAATAGATGCCTTCAAGTCACTCACAGGTAAATGTGCTTCATACAGACCTTTCATCATCATTAAAATCACTCCTTTTCTATCTTCTATTCTGCGGGAATTGATAAGATGCTGCCTCAGCAAAACGATGTATTTTATCCCCGTCATTGGTTTGAGAGGACTTGTATGTTTGATCGATTGCAGATAGGGGAAGGTGTTCAAATAAAAGAAAGGAGCGTTTCATATGCCTTGGACAATGAACGATTATCCGGCTGTATTTCAATCGTTAGACAGCGTCATTCGAAAAAAAGCGCTTGAGATTGCCAATAAAATGATACAGGAAGGCTATGACGAAAATAGAGCCATCCCAATCGCGATCAGTCAAGCGAAAGAGTGGAAAAAGAATGCCACGGAGAAAGAGATAGAAAATTTCTCATCTCATGGTTCTATTAAACCTTCTGAAGACAGCAGCTCCGCAAGACCAGAGCTCATGGATCATGCGCAGCATGTCGTCAAACATGAAGAAGGATGGGCGGTTCAGACAGAAAAAGCGAAACGAGCAAGTGAGGTTAAAGAAACGAAACAAGAAGCAATTGACCGGGCAAAAGAGATTTCAGCTAATAAAGGAACTTCTGTTGTCATCCACCGAAAAAACGGGACGATTCAGGACGTGTTAAAGCCGCAATAAGACCGCTCGTCAGCGGTCCCAGCGTGTAGACAAACCCTCGCATTCGGTGTCAGGTCTGCGCTCCGTTACTCACGAATGTCAAATTCGCTCCGTTCCGGTGCTCGCCCTTCCTAGACTTCAAAGGTTTTCTATCACGCAGAAAAGAAGACAGAGTGAAGACCGAACGTCAGCGGTCTTTTCTTTATGCATTTTTTTCTTTTTTGGCTGGTGCTTTTCTTTTCTTAGGCGCTGCTTTTTTTGCTTTGGCTGGTTTTGAGCGGTCGATCGAAGCCTGCAGAGCGGCCATTAAATCCGTCACATTGGATGCAGGATCTTTTTTGCCAGTCGTTTCTGGCTGAACGGTATGTTCTCCAGATATTTTATTGCCAATTAAATTCATCAGCTGTTCTCTGTATTCATCCTGATATGCCGCTGGATCGAATGTGGTGGTCAGCTGTTCGATCAAAAGGAGCGCTGTATCTAACTCTTTCTTGACAATGTTCTCCTCTTGGGGGATATTCGGTACGTCTGCTACTTGTCTAATTTCGTCAGGGAAATGAATGGTTTCCATCAGCAAAATATGTTCATAGCACCTAACAATCGCTAATTGCTCCTTTGAGCGGATCATCATCTTTGCCACACCAATTTTACCTGATTCCTCTAGAGCTTTTCTTAATAATGAATAAGCCTTTGCTCCGCCTGTATCTGGTGATAAAAAGTAACTTCTTTCATAATAGATTGGATCAATCTCCTCTATCTTCACAAAATCAATGATTTCAACGGCTTTTTCTTCATTTTCTTTTCGCAGTTTTTCTAGCTCTTCATCATCTAATTCAATAAATTTATTCTTCGCATATTCATACGCTTTCACGATTTGTTCTGGCGCTACCTCTTCACCGCAATTGGCACATACTTTCTTGTAGTTAATAGGCGTGTGACACTCCTTATGCAGCTGTCTTAACTTTATATCTTTATTTTCTGTAGCGGTAAACAGCTTGACTGGAATGTTGACCAATCCGAAACTAATGCCGCCTTTCCATACTGTATGCATCGCGTTGCCTCCGTTCTTTTCTCCTTACTATGTAATGTTTTCAGCAGACTTATGTATGTGAATGAAAATTTCATCCCACTCTAAGAACACATGATATAAGGAAGTGACATACAAAATGAAACCTATGCGATTAACGGCAGCACATGATATTCCGGCCGGTGCAGACTGGGTGTTTGAATTAAAATATGATGGCTTTCGGGCCATTCTTGTATGGGAAGAAGGCGAGATTCATTTAGAAAGCAGAGCTGGAAAACGGCTAAATGAGCAATTTCCTGAAGTGGTGGATCAGTGCGAACAATTAAAAGACCAGTTTGCTCCTTTTTTACCGCTGACGCTTGACGGAGAATTGGTCTTTTTACTGAGTGAACAGCAAAGCGATTTTGCGAAGGTTCAGCAAAGAGGCAGGCTGAAAAACAAAGAAGCCATACAACGACAGGCTGAACGATTTCCATGTCACTTCATTGCGTTTGATCTATTAAGATGCAGAGGAAAATCTCTCGTTGATTTACCGTTGATAGAAAGAAAAGAACGGTTACAGCAAGTATTTCAAGAAATAAAGCTTCCCTCATCTGTTCAGCTGGAGCACCCTTCCCTTCTTCAGGTCATTCATACAGATCCAAACCCCGAATACATGAAAGAGCTGATGACGACATATTTAGCGGAAGGACTCGTGGCGAAAAAAAGGACGAGTAAATGGCAGGACAATACTCGCTCAAAAGAATGGCTAAAAATCAAAAACTGGCGGTATGTCTCTGTCATTGTAACCCGTTTTGATAAAGAAAATGGCTATTTTCAAGGCTCCATTTATCAAAATTCGGCTCTCATCGAGGTTGTTCAATTTAAGCATGGATTTTCTAAAGAAGAAGAACAAACGCTGCGTACGCTCTTTCAAACAAAAGGCCAGTTAACAGGGGCATCATCATATGAAATCCCTCCTTCTATCGTTGCCAGCATTGCTTGTATATCCTTTGATGGATCAGCCTTAAGGGAGCCGCGTTTTTCTTCCTTTTTACTAGATACTGATCCAGCAGCGTGCACCTTTCAGCAAATGCTCAAACAGCTGTATCCACTCCCTGCTGTTATAGACGTCACTCACCCTGAGAAACCCATTGTGCCAGCCCTTCAACTGAACAAGGCAGATTATTTACTTTATTTGAGACAAGTGGCTCCCTACCTTTTGCCCTTTTTACGTGAAAGGCGTCTTACTTTAATTCGGTATCCTCATGGCACTGGGGACGAATACTTTTATCAAAAGTCGACACCTGATTATGCACCAGATTTTGTTTTGACAGATGAGGTTGATGATATTTCTTACACGGTCTGTAATGATCCTCGTACGCTTCTTTGGCTCGGTAACCAGCTGGCGATGGAATTTCATATTCCTTTTGAAACAAGAGATACCGATCGGCCGGCAGAAATCGTCTTTGATTTAGACCCGCCATCTGTCAAAGAATTTCACCTAGCCATAGAAGCAGCCAAGCGAATCAAAGCGCTTTTAGATGGACTCTTTCTCACAGCTTTTATCAAAACAAGCGGGGGAAAAGGACTTCAAATTTACATTCCATTAAAGAAAAACGCCTTCACATACGATGAAACGAGACAATTCACAGCTTTTATATGCCAATTTTTATGCGAACAAGCACCTAATCTCTTTACTCTGGAACGTTTAAAGAAAAATCGCGGCAATCGTTTATATTTAGATTACCTTCAGCATGATGCTGGAAAAACAATCATCGCCCCATATTCCCCAAGAGGAAACGAGCTTGGACTCGTTGCGACACCACTTGAATGGGAAGAACTGTATCAGAAAGAGCTTCATCCATCTATGTTTACCATGCCGTCTGTCATTGAGCGGCTAAAGGAAAAAGGCGATCCGTTTCGCCGCATGAGACACCTTGTGAATGATGATGCTTTTAGACAAGTCTTACATCAGCTTCAAGACATTTTACCAGCTCATAAGATGGACTTTCGCGATCATTAAGCGTTACACTTATTCATTAGAGAGTAAGAAAGGGATGACCATCTTGACCGCACATTCATTTCGAAACATATCACTGATCTTCTTATGTCTTTCCGCAGGAATTGTGGATGTGATTGGCTATTTGAGCCTAGGACATGTGTTTACAGCAAATATGACGGGTAATATTGTACTGCTTGGCATTGCAGCAGGAAGTTCATTGCAGCTAACAGCCCTTCATTCCATCACTGCACTGAGTGGGTTCGTTCTAGGTGTTTTACTTGCCGTTGTGATGGGCGGGAAGCATGAAAAAACGTTTTGGCCAAAAGCCGTTACACGTATCTTTATTATAGAAGTGATGATCTTGCTTCTATTTGCTCTTATGACCATTTTTCCTTATACACAGGGTGCTTATTTTATGCTGATTATTCTTTTAAGTATGGCCATGGGCATGCAGACGACGGCCGCACGTAAATTAAATGTTGCTGGCATTTCCACAACTGTTCTAACGAGCACACTCGCTAACCTGTTTGAAGATTTGGCTCAGCGCTTATCACACAGGGAAAAAAGAAAAGCCCCTATTCAGCATGCGAGCTTGATGCGAATCGGTTCTATTGTCTTTTACTGCCTAGGTGCCGCTTTAGCTGCATACACTGATGCTTACGATCCGTTTATCATCATTTGGCTGCCTATCTGCATCCTTGGGGTCATTGTGATCACTGCTACATTCATGCACTTTCACCAATTGAAATAGCCAATCTCTCTCTAGATGGCTATTTCATCATTGTGATGAACCACTAATAACTTCTCACATAAAAACCAGGAGGACGCCCCATGATGGACGTGGAGCCATACGGATATCCAGAAAATGTCCCAAATCCACCATACCCAGGGAAACCGCCTAAGCCAGAGAACACACCAGGGCTCACATAATATCCGCCAAAGCCGATATGAGTGCCAACCGGTCCGATATGTGCTCCGCCTCCGTGAAAGCCTCCATATACCCGTGGATACATACAATCACCTACCTTCAAGATCCACCTCAGCTCATCATATGCATGACAAATGGAGCGGTGTTCGCGCTTTTTCTTTCACTTCTATGTACAATAGACCAATTTGATAAAATTTGAATGAAAAGTCCTGCAAAAAATTAAATTAAGCAAAGAAAGGTGACCTTTTTAACTTGTTGCTCTGCCCTATGTTTATTTAGAATAATGGGGCAGGTAACAAATTTGCACACCCCCTTTGTTGCGAATTCTTCTTATTAAACGTTCTTGCAGCGTTTAATAAGAAGAGCCTATTTAAACAAAAAAACCCTTGCTGACGATCATCAACAAGGGCGAGATATAGATTAGTGATTAACCACCAATGATTTTTTCTGCTACTTCGAATGAACCCGCAACGTTTTGAGTTAGAACAGACGCAGCGATCGCTAAACCCACAACGAATAATACTTTTACTCCTGTTTTCATCTTAAATCAACCCCATTCTTTTCATATGTAAATCCGCTTCTAAACTTTTGTTCAAGTAAAAAACAGACTGCTCAAAAAGTGCTTGCTTTTCACAATATTTTGCCGCAAAATGCGAAAGCTCTTTTACTTCATGATATTCATTCTTCTCTTCTAACTTTCTTAATTTTTCATCAATTTGCTGAAATCTTTGTGGCGCATTCGTTAAGTAAAGATCATGTACGATGCCTATTTTGAGCTGAAACACTTCATGAGAAGCATCTTTTATTCTGGCATATGCAGCCTCTATATATTGGCTTGCACGCTGCTTTTCACCAATCACACAGAGTTCCCGGCTGATCAGATACGTAGAATGGAAAAAGAAATCTGAATCATAATACTCTTGATGGGACAGCGCTTTTTCAAGATGACGTATCGATTCTTTCGGTTTGTTCCAAAATGAATATAAAATAGCCACATTGTGGTGATGCTGAGCCAGCATAAAGTCATCCTGCTCGCTTGTCAAAACCTCTTCCGCCAGACGATAATTCTCAAGCGCCTCTTCGTACCGCCCGATCTCTGTTAGATTAGCTGCAACGAGAGAGTATGAAAGTGCCGTTCTTCTTTCATAATGCTTGTGACGTTTATAGACGTGGAGGGCTCTGCGAATATAGCTTAATGAGAGCATAATATGACTAAGTCGATAGTAAAGCCATGCCACCTTAAAATCAAAATCAGCACGTTCTATCTCACTTGGAATTTTATCTAAGAGCTTTTCAGCACTTTGATACATTTGCAATGCTACCTCATAATTTCCTTGGTGCTGCTCATACACACCCTCATAAAAATCGAAATAATAGGCAAGGCGATGAGACAGATCATCATCCTTTTTCCCATAATGACCTTCTATACTTTTCGTTGATACATCACCCTTTTGCCCTCTCAAATTGTACATGAGAATGTGATGCCTCTTCTCAAGCAGAGAATAATACATGAGGATATCAGCATCGTCAATTTCCTCTACTGCTTGTTTCGCTTTAGCAAATAATCGTTCTGCCTCATCTGCATGATCTTTTTTGATTTCCATGTTCCAGTCATTTAATAGTGATGCCAATTCCGCAACAGGAACTTTGCTCATTCTACACCCCCAATCACCTTCAGCTACATGACATGATTTCACTAAATGTGGAACTTCTATTAGCAATTGCTAATTAGCCCATTTGACATCATTTTAATATGAATCACTTGAATCTTCAACAACCGTTTCCTTTGAAAATGCGTTTCTTTCTCCTAGTCAATGATGTTTGCGCTAAAAATCCCGTCTTTTTTCTGATTAAAAGCAAAAGATCATCAGCACCAATCATCTGCGCAGGTTTTCTTTTATTATCTTTCTCTATATAATATGACCAAGAACTTCAGTGCCTCAGTAGCTCGAGCAGGGAAAAAAGCCGTAAAACAAATTGTAGCTGACAGGTGGCAAGGCAAGGGGTTCAGAAGCACCGAAAAGCATAAAGGCTGAGACAGGTGAAATTCTTAGGGAAGCATATTGCCCTAGCGGGATTCGGATCCCGTCTGAGGCTTATGAGGTCGATGGAAATGGAGGATAAAACATCATGCATGTGTTTGAAGAATATGTAAGCAATATTGGTAACCCAGAGCTGAAGCAGCGCATTCAAGACATATTAAAATGGATTGAAGACACATTTCCACAATTAGAGCCAAGAATTGCATGGAATCAGCCCATGTTCACAGATCACGGCACGTTTATTATTGGGTTTAGTGTGGCAAAACATCACATTTCTGTCGCACCAGAAGGAAAAGGAATTGATCACTTTTCAGCTGAAATTGTACAAGCTGGTTATGATCATGGGAAAAAGATGTTTCGCATGAAAGAAAGCTTGCCCATCGATTATCCTCTACTTAAAAAAATCATCGAATTTAATATCGAAGACAAAGCGGATTGTTCAACGTTTTGGCGAAAATAATCAACACCCCGATCTGATTCCAAAACAGATTGGGGTGTTTTTTTGCAACATTTTATTCCGTTCTCTTCCCTACACATTTCTGTTCAAACCATTCATAACATGACAGGATGGCATCAATAAACTTTTGGAATATCGGCAAACCAATAACAGCGACCGCTGTTAAACATGCTATGACAGCACCTGCTAAGACATCAAATGGATAATGAACCCCCACCCAAATTCTTGAAAACCCAACAGCACTTGCAATAAAAAGCCAATAAATATGCCGCTTGTGAAACAGCCAAAAGATCAGGCAAATAGAAAAAATAAAAATCGTGTGATCACTCGGAAAAGAGTTGTTCACTTCCTTATGGATCAGAAGATTGACATGACTCAATTCTGCAAAGGGCTGCTGATTAGAATAAAAGAACCCAGCGACTTTCCCAAGTAACTCTGCCAATGTGAAGGTAAGTCCAGCAGATATGACCACCATCCTATTTTTTCTGCTTCGATTTTGAAGCCACATGACAAGAAGCATGAGCGCTACTAACAGCACTGTATATTCAGCTAATCCAATCAGCAACGGATTCAAATAATCGTGATCGATACTGAGCTGATTGATCGATCTAAACAACCGTTCATTATACTCCTGCATCTCATTTCATTCCTTTTACTCGATTTATGAAAAGGATAAATGAAAAAAGATGTCCGTTACATCGATCGAGCGAACAAAATAGAGGGATCATCTCACATTTTTGTCACTTCTTTGTCATCTTGATATCAAGATGCAAAACCCTTTCGTAGCTGAGACTATTGAGAGTGATGCTGCTCCCATTCCTTTTTCAGCAAAGCATATTGATAGGTGTTTTCATATTTAGGTGTGCCATCCTCATATGTAGTAAATGAAATAAACTCAAGAAAAAGGCCTTCTTTCCGCATCCCTAATCGCTCACATAATGTTCGGGATCGGTCATTATCATCCTCTACGTATGCATAAAGCCGCCTCGCCCCCTTTTCCACAAATAAATAGGACAAGAGAGCTTCAGCACTCTCACGCGCATATCCCTTCCCTTCATATACTGCATTGAAATTCCAGCCAATTGAATACGTGTCAGGCTCCTCTTTTAAATGAAATAATTCACCGATAATCTGTTGACTTTCTTTTAAACAAACTGCTGTATAAGAGTGATCTGCTTTTCTTTTTTGCACCTTAGCGGCAGCTTCTTCTAATGTAGAGATTTGATCATCAAGAAAACAATTCACTCTTGGATTAGACAAGTAATCTAGCATTCCTGCTGCATCTTCATCACAAAATGGTCTAAGAATTAACCGATTCGTTTCTAATTGATTCATTAGGCTCTCCTCACTGTTTCTGCTTTATTTCGTATTTTTAGTCTCTCCATATTTTAGATGACATGCACCACCTTTGACAATCAGATCATTGTGAAGTGTCTTCAAATAAACTAAACTCATCAAAAGCATTTTAGCTATTAAATAACATGATCAAAACGGTGGATGGCAACATCTTAGAGAGGCAAGTGAAGACATCATCTGTCACCAGGTGAGCTGTAAAGGAGGCATGGAAGCTGGATTAGCAAAACAAATCAAAAGCATTATCCAAAGACTATAAACGTTTATGTTCAGAACAAGGAAATGATTTATTAAGTTCCGTTCAGCTCATCACAACAAGTGACGGAAAAACAATTGCCAGCTTATTTGCTCAAGTTGGGTACGGAAGAAAAAGAAAGCAAACCGACTACGACGCTTTACGCAGCTGCTTTGCAAAGCCTAAAGGATACAGTGACACATTCACATGAAGAGAAAAACCGAAATTCCATCGCCATTCCTTATGGGATAGGCTGCGGATTGGCGGGCGGCGATTGGACGATTGTCGAAGACATGATTGAAGAGGTACTTGGTGATTGTGAAGTGACGGTTTATCGGTTTAAATAAAGGGAATGAGAGGTTCTTATGAAAAAATGTAAATACAGGTATACAAAAACCCTCCTTAATTTGGAGGGTAAAGAACTAATTGTTGTTTTCTTCTTTATTTTTTAAATAATTCAGTACAGCTTCTTTATCTTCCTCATCGTCGGGTAAAAATCCGAACGTTTCATATTCCCAAACTGCTATTCTTTGATCACCATCAGTACCTAATGAATAAATATCTTCGTACCCATACTCAATCGAGAATTTCCCTGGTTGCTCCATCTTTAAAATTGCTGTCGTCCAATCTCCTAATCCACTTTTTACATATTTCTTTTTCAAGTCTTCAAAAGAATGGAGAAGTTTTAATAATAACTGTTTATAAATAGAGTTGCTAACACTGTACTTTTCAGGAATATTATGACCATATATCAATTCTTCATTGCCTAGGTTGCAGAAATAAAAGTTCACTTCTGACGAATCATCAACGATTTCTGCATACATCCAAACTTTATCCCATTCCGCAGGAATCATTTCATTAATTATTTCTGCTATTTCTTTATAGTTTTCTTCTATTTTTTCCATGCTTCAACCTCCTGGTTTATTTTTAATAGTTCTAAATCTCTTTTGCTCTCCGATTTTATATTCTACAAGAAATTCTGCAGGTCTTAATGAATCATTCTTATAGACAGGTTCGATTTTAACCTCTACATGCTTTGGAGGGTCAGCCGTTAATGCTTTTTTCCACTTCTGTTCCATCTCATACCATTTCCCGCCACTTCGATTAATCTGTGAATTCATCGGCAGTAGGTTATCAATATCTCCAGACCCCTTTAAAAATAGAGGCAATTAAATGTCCTCCATTATCATCTGGTAATCGGTATGGCTTCCCTATGTTTGATTGTGCATTTTGGTTTCTTTTGGTCTCTCCGTATTTAACGACTGTCGGCGAGGTTTGATGTAAATATTGGTATTTAAAAAACCCTCCAAATTATAGGAGGGCAATGTGTTAGTTGTTTTCTTCTTTGTTTTTAATAAACTCCAACACAACTTCTCTATCTTCCTCATTTTCAGGGAGAATTCCCAAATTTTCATATTCCCAAATAGCCATTCGTTGATAGGTATTGTAATGAGAGTTCAATACATCATCATAATTAAAATCAATGGCAAATTGATTCCTATTCTTGATTTTTAGCGTTAAATTTGTCCAAGCTTTTTGCTCGTTAATTTTAAATTCATCTCTGAGTTTCTTAAAAGAATTCTGTAAATTAATTAATAAGTCATCATATATATTTTCACTGACCTCAAATATATCAGGAATATCATGAGAATAAATATATTCTTGTTGTTTGTTTGTATTAAAGAAAAAATAAACTTCACGAGAGTCATCCAGAATTTCCGCATATAGCAAAACATTCTCCCAATCAACAGGTATTATTTCATTTATTGTATTCAAAATTTCTTGATAAACTTCATTCGATGGTTCCATTTCCATTTGAATTAACCTCCTAACTTATTTTCAATCGATACCTTTTTAACTCTCCGATCTCCAATTTTATACTTAATTTTAAATAAAGTTGGTCGCATAGAATCTCCTTCATATCTAATGCTTTCTATGGAAACTGACACTGTCTCAGGTGGATCTTTCCTCAAGGCTGCCAACCACTCTTGTTCCAATTGATACCATTTCCCGCCACTACGATTGATCTGTGAATTCATCGGCACAAGATTATCAATATCCCCAGACCCTTTGAAAATAGATGCGATCAAATGACCTCCGTCATCTTTTGATAATCGGTCCGGCTTGCCTGAATTGGATTGAGCATATTGGTTTCTTTTGACCTCTCCGTATTTTAAATCACTTGCTTCGACTTTGACAATCCGTCCGTAGTGATCTGTTGTGTAGGTGTAGCCTTGTTTGGGTTGAATAGACAATATTCGGTTTTAATACTTTTTTACGTTTCCATCTCACATAGTGAACTCCGTAACTGACAACGGTTGGTGGTGATTTAGGTGCTGGTAATCGTCTGCCTGTCTGAGAGATTCCATAGCCTGAATTGTTGTCTAGACGCTTTGCCATGGAGAGGAGTTTATTTTTGAGATTTTCTCCGTCAAAAACGTTATACGGCAGTTTCCCCCCACCAGCTATTTGAAACTTTGGTGAGTATGGCAATAGATTCGGAATGGAGACTCTGTCTATTGATTTTGCTCCTTGTTCAAGGCCTTTCTTCACTGTAGTTTTGGCCGCTGTTGTCCCCGTTTTTGTAATGGCTCCTGCCCCTTTAGAGCCAAATACGATTTCCGCTAGAGAACCAGTCGCATAGGCGAACCAGTGTGACCGAGAATACGCATCACCATCTATGACTTCTTTTTGGAATGAGTCTGAAATTGATTTTCCGATCGCTTTCGACGTTTCAATTGGATGGGAAACAGCTGTTACGACTGATTCAACGGCACCCCCAGGGTCTGTTACAAGATCGTAGATGCCAACTACTGTATCTTTGGCCACATCATATAGACCCACTGCAGCACCTTTTACACTATCAATGAAAACCTCTGATGCTTCTTCATGCGCTTTGATCTGGAGAAGCTGGCTGTAATACATTTTGTTGTTCATCTATAATTGGTTTATCTGTTTTCTTCGTTTCTGCTAAATCGTGTTTAAGTCGTGCTACATGCTCAGGCAACATCATAGCTGTCCATTTAATCGCACCTCTGTCTCTAAGCATTTAATCACTCCTTCTTGAATGGTTAAATAGTAACAGAACAAACGTTCTTTACCAATGGGTTTCAAGAACTTTTGTTCGATGTAAATTCTGGTATACTAATTAAATCCTTTTGGCAATTTATGTATAAAAATTAGGAGGTTAACAATTTCACTTACATCGAACTTAGGCAAAGTGTGTCTTTATAAAGCAAGATTTGGTGAATGCGAATACTTTGATTTTAATGATATCAATGAACAAGATATTCGTGCTGCGCTTAAGAGACTTGCTGAATACTCTTTGAGCAATTCTTAAATCTGTTAAGTATACAAAATTAAAAAATAATCCTTTTTATAATCTAACTGACTATGATGATGCTTTAAGTTCTAAAGCTAATTCAAATTAAGACACCCCTTATTTGGGTGTTTTTTAATAATAGAAAAGGATGCTTTTTAGCACCCTTTAAACTTAAAGTTAAAAGTCATTCATAGATAGTTTGTCTAACTTTTAATTTCTTTCCTTTAACATTTTTAACAGATCGTCACTAAGTTGGATATCAATATCTTCTATATCACTATCATCATCTTCTTCAACAACATATAAGCCTTCAATAAATTCAGTAAACGTCTCCGCAATTAGGAATAGATCTTTTTCGCCATCTCTTAGTTCATGATCCCAAAAATAAATTTTCCCTTGATTTATTTCACTAACATCTAAACAAATTTGGTCTCCTCCGTCTGCATCTGCGATAGGAATTATGTGTTCTGGTAATTGTTCTTTATATGTTTTTATAGCTTCTCGGATATCATAATCATTCTGCTCTAATCCATAAAACAATTCGACCGGCACTGATTCACCACCTAACCACACCGGTTTCTCTCTTAAATCGGTGTATACGTTATCTTCAATCCAACATTCTCCATATTCGCTTATAAAACTCTTATAATCAGAAGAAATATAATATCCGTTTTCTTCTTCTATTTTATTTATTTCGTTTAATGAGTTATTTGTTTTGGTTGATCTAATATCGATAGTGTACTGATCAAGTTTGTCTTTAATCCGTTTAAAACTCATTTTAATAGCCTCCTCTTAAGTCTGATGCAGCGCCAATATGTGGCACATTTTTATGTAAGTCAGTCAGAACAAGTTGCATTGTTTTATTATCTAAATGATGAGGAGTTAGCTTCACTTTTGCAAGCCATTCTTTCGCCTCATGTTGAGATTTAAACCCATACTGTTTTTTTAGTTTTTTATAAACCAAACTAAAATCAGATTTCTTACCAGTCAATTTCCCCTCTTTGAAATGAAGTCGCCCTTTTTCCCAAGGAGTGAAATTTGGGCGATTATCTATAAATTCAACTGGTTTTCCTCCAGTAACGGCCTTTACTTTTGGGTTATCTGAATACCATTTTCCGTTACCTGGCACACCTTCCCATCTTCCATTCGATCTTGGAAGACGAGTTCTTGGGTTTTTTATTCCTTCAGCCAGCATTGCTAAACGTTCTTTTAACGAAGCTCCGTCTACTACATTATAAGGAACATTTGAAATTCCTGCTAGTTGATGCTTTGGTGAATAAGGTAGCAAGTCGTAGATGGTAATGTTATTAGCGAGATGCTTAGTTTTATTCACACCACTTACAACAGCTGTTTTCGTTGTTGCTACGCCAGTTTTAGAAACAGATCCTAAACCTTTCGTTCCAAATATAGAAGTGGCTATGGTACCTGTTGCGTAGCTAACCCAATGTGCTCTAGAATAAGAGTCACCGTTTACCATATCTCTTTCATAGGAGTCTGAAATCGCTTTTCCAATCGCTTTCGACGTTTCAATTGGATGGGAAACAGCTGTTACGACTGATTCAACGGCACCCCCAGGGTCTGTCACAAGATCGTAGATTCCAACTACTGTATCTTTGGCCACATCATATAGACCAACTGCAGCACCTTTTACACTATCAACGAATACCTCTGATGCTTCTTCTTGTGCTTTGATTTGGAGGAGCTGGCTGTAATACATTTTTTGATCATATGAGAGATTTTCATATCCTATCTCATCTACAATCTCAAAGTATTTCTCTTCTGATATACACGAAGGATCATTGAGCTTTTCTTTCAGCTCTTTGATTCTTCGTTTCTCTTTTTCTTCTTTTTTCACCTTTAAATATGCTTTCACTTGAGCATCAATTTTCTCATGGTTTTTGTACACATCTGTCTCATGAAATGCTTTTGCATCATAATACATTGGCTGAGCGTTCTTTCCTTTTCCTGTTGCAGCCATCATTTTTGTATAAAAAGTTTTGAGGTGATTCTCAATTGCTTCTGTCTTTGCGTATTCCGTTTTCAAATCATTGTCTATTTTATGTAAAGCATCAATTGTCTCTTTTCTTTTTTTGTTCGCATCGTCTAAATGATCATCTATCTCTTTGCTGGAAAACGTCTGCAATTCAATTAAATCACTGATATCATCAAAAATAGTTGATAAGGCTTCTTTTTGTTCCTTGATCATATCTTTATTGTTCTGAATACCTTGCTTCAATTGAGCTTCTAAGAAGTGCTCATCAATAAATGTGCTTCCGCCTAATGATTCATCATCAAGCTTTCCTTTCACTCCATCTAAAAAAGCCTTTTGCATATCGATAAAATCAAGATAAGTGTCCGTGTATAGTGCAAGGTCATTATAAAAAGCTTTGATGTTATCTGCACCTTTTCCAGTAAATTCATCACCTAATCCCGACACACTTTTTAATGCTTTTTTCACATGTTTCATTTCTTCTTGAAGTTCATGATAGGCTTTTGACCTTTGTTCTATAGCTGATATTAGCGAGGGAGCATCTAATATTTTCATATAAAAAAAGACTCCTTTAATGGCATATTCTTTTACTAGAATACCATAAAGAGTCTTACACTTTAATCCACTTTATCGTTTTTTAACCAATTAATTTACTCATTAAAACTTGCTCAGTGTAAAAGACAAATCCCCCATCGCCTTGGCAATGAGGGTTTTCTTTATTAATACTGAGACATATACTGATCGCGTTTCGATGGGTGAACTTCGGTGCGGATTATGACCTGCATTTTCTTTGGATATTATTTTCGATCACGAACATTGTAAAGATTTTATGTTTTCATAAATGACATTGTGGGTGTTTCGTGGACGATTAGTGGGTGCGCCCACTAGCTTCAAATAAATGATTGAAGGATTATTCCTATAATAAAAGTAAGGGAGTACGTGCGTGACGCTAGAAATAAATTTTGATATAGATAGACAATTATTGGATAAAGCTATTGATCAAAAATTAGATGATTCCTTTATAAAACATCAAAAATCCCAGGTGACGTTAACGCCGTTCAAATGGGTACTATCGGGAAACGTGTTATGCGACGTGCTGCCGGTAAAGCATCCGAGAAGTTAATGAAAAAGATATTCAAATAAAAAAGCCCTTTGCGGGGCTTTTTTATATTGTAATAGCCTTTTCTGTAACATGATAAGTTTTAGAAGTAATGATTTTATCAAGCGACCAACCGGCAGCGAATAACACAGAAAAAATTGTTAAACTTAGAAATAACTTTTTCATCATAACGCCTCCGTCATCTTCAATATTTGTTGTTGAGCTTTGATGGTCCTTTTTAAATATTCTCTGTTCATTTCAAAATTCCCTTTTTGATAATTATAATCCGCAAGCTTTTCTGATAATTCTGCTACATCTTGCCATAAATTTTTATCTTCTAAATAAACAAGGCTTTCATTTACCTCCAATTCATTATATTCTTCATAGAGCGCATAAATGATTTTTAATTTAGAGATATATTCTTGATCGTCTGCAATATTTGCTCTGCTTATACCATCGGTAAAGTATTGATTTCCTTTATCTGTTTTACCTTTTTCGTAGAATAACCATGATAACATGTAGAGGGTTTTGATTCCCGAAATGGTTTCGGCGTGTTCTTTGATTTGAATTGATTTTTGGAATTCATCTTCTGCATTTTCAATTTTCCCTGCTCTTTTTTTGACTAGTCCTATATTATGGTGTATAACACCAACGATCCTGCGCGCTTTCTTTTCATTAAGCTCTTGAACTAGACTTAAAGCTTCTCTATAATAAGATTCTGCTTCGTCTAAACGATATAAGTCGTACATATTCGCTCCAAATTTAATATTACAACCTACTACTTTTGCTTTGTAAAATTCACTCGTTGAATACATTTCTTTTGCTTTTTCCAAGTGGTTCAATGAAACAAAATGTTGATCAATGCGATAATAAGCGTCAGCTAGTTTATAATGGAATTCTGCTCTCTCGATATCATCAGGTACATTCTTCAAATGTTCTTCTGCCACCTTGTAAAAATTAATAGCAGCAACATAATTTTTGTTGTGGAATTCGTGCATACCTCTAAAGAAGTTTGAATAGTAGTCAAGCGTCCCTTTGACGTGGGATTGTTTGTGCTCGATTTCTTTGAGTAAGTTGGGTAAAGTGGGGCGTTGTTGATTCATTTCAATAGGCTCAAGGCTCTCAAGCATAAGTCGATGCCTAAATTCCATCAATTGATAGTAAAGTAGTAAATCTTGATCCTCTTCCATATTCTCTATTTCTCTTTCTACCTGTTCCTTTAAATACTCTGCATCTGGCACACTGAATGTTCTTATAAATCTATACCATTCATTTATCTTGATACCAACTTGAGAAGAAAGAATTTTTTCCAATCCCGGCATCCCCTTCCATTCTCTATAATGACATATATTATCATTTTCAGAATAATTCCACACCGAAAAGAAACCGCAATTATTCTATTAAACCAAAATACATTGAAATGAATACATGAATCTATCTCATATTATAATAAAATACAGTTCAAAGTCACCATTAACGCTTAATATGGATTTTGTAACAATCTTTGTAATATAAAGTGAAGTGATTTTAATACCAGTAATATAAAGAGAATAGGGAGAATTTCACTGTTTTTTTTGATACATTATTTTATAATTGAGGCATAAACAACAAGACTTTTCTAACAATATAAACAGCCTCTTCATTAAATTTTTCGGAGGCGAATTTAACATGACATTCAGAAAAAAATTTGTTCCTGTACTACTCAGTGCAACTTTATTAACTTCTGGTTTTGGTACGACTACTGCTTTTGCAGCAGAACCAGCTAAAATCAACACCACCAGTACATACGAAAGTGTATAAAACCTCTTTACAAGAAGCAGCTACAAATAATAATATCAGTCCTGTTCAGTCCAGGGCTTGAGCCACTCAAACTGCCACAAACGGGGATGTTTCTACTCAAGGGGTGGTGTCAAACTTTTCCTCGGTACTTTACGTTCTGGTGGTTGGGTGCTGTCGAAAGCGTTGAAACCCTTTAAACCAAAGGCTGCTGCTTGGATTAGAAAGAATTCAGTTAAAATTGCAAAAATAATGGGGAAAAGTGGACGGAAAAACAGTTCACAAATTGCTTTTATCAAATTGGGCGTGCCTAGAGATGTTGCTAAGACTTTGGTAAAGTTCATCATTAATCTTCTTTGAATAAATAAAAGTGCTATTAGTTTTCTAATAGCGCTTTTTTATGGAGGGTATTCATGTCTTTTTCTTATGTTATTTCACTGACTTTTTTAGTGCTCCTTTTAGTATCGATCATACTCTATACTATTTTAAGAAAGAAAAACATTGTAGATGAAGCCCCTGGCACCACTGTTGCCTCACTTCTTATTTTACTAATATTATTTTCCCTAAGTTTCGTTATCGCAATTCCGAGCGCCTTGCTTTATTTAGTCTCATTAGGAGTAAACTTTCTTTTTGGAGAATACATAACTTATGATTCGTTTTTTTCTTTGATGACTTTCTCATTGCTGGTTAGTATCATTGTGATTTTTTGGTCATTCATAGTGTTAATCATAGGAAAAGGAATCACTTTTTTGTTAAAGGTACCTAAATGGGCCACCTATATTTTAGAATTTTTTGCTTCATGGGCCCTTATTTATTTCTCGATTAAATATGTACTCAACTTGAATATAGTTGAAGTTTCTATTTGGGGCAACGGTGTATTGATTTTATCTTTTTTTGTTAGTTTTTTATATATTGGTCTTGATATTATTTCCTCGGCACTTGATCAAAAAAATCAGGACATAGAAGAAGAACCCCCTATCCAATAAAAGACAGGGGGGTTACTCATTTTAATGCTTTTTCTAACACTTATAGACATTCGCATATATTTTATTTTAATAGGTTTCTAGCCTGACTTTTGCCTTATTGCTTAAAGCGGATCGGCTTTTGATTATTAAATACGCATGGTTACAGTCTCCTTTTATTTGACCTAAGCCGCACCTGATTGTTAGCCGTCATAATTGATTTTGTGAACAGCAGGAACCTTAAAGAAAGAACCTGCTTTGATCATTGCTTGATGTATAATTCTCTAGATTTTTTGCGGGTGATGAATGTTTTATCTAAAACACCCACAAAAACAAAAACCCCCTGAAGCCAATGGCTCCAAGGGATTTCCCGATTAATACTGAGACATATACTGATCGCGTTCCCATGGGTGAACTTGTGTTCTAAACATATCCCATTCGATTTCTTTTGATTCGATGAAGTGTTCGAATAGGTGATCGCCTAGTGCGTTGATCATGACTTCGTTTGATTTCAGCAGTTCAAGCGCTTCTGCAAGTGTTGCAGGCAGGTCAGAGATGCCGTTTTCAAGACGCTCTTCTTTGTCCATGACATAGATGTTTCTGTCGATTGGCGCTGGTGCGTCTAGTTTGTTTTTGATTCCGTCTAGACCTGCTGCAAGTAATACGCTTAGTGCAAGGTATGGGTTTGCAGATGGGTCTACGCTGCGCACTTCTACACGTGTGCTGATGCCGCGTGATGCAGGGATACGGATCAATGGGCTGCGGTTTTGTGCACTCCATGCCACGTAGCAAGGTGCTTCATAACCGGGTACAAGACGCTTGTAAGAATTCACCGTAGGGTTTGTGACCGCTGTAAAGCTTGTTGCATGCTTTACGATACCTGCGATAAAGTGTCTAGCCGTCTCGCTTAATTGTAAATCTGCTTTTTCATCAAAGAATGCGTTTTTGCCATTTTTGAATAATGATAGGTTACAGTGCATACCAGATCCGTTTACACCGAACAATGGTTTTGGCATAAATGTCGCATGAAGACCGTGCTTTCTCGCAATCGTTTTGACAACGAGTTTGAACGTTTGAATGTCATCACAAGAACGAATCGCGCCTGCATATTTGAAATCAATTTCATGCTGCCCAGGTGCTACTTCGTGGTGAGATGCTTCAATTTCAAAGCCCATTTCTTCAAGCTCTAGTACGATATCACGGCGGCAGTTTTCGCCTAGATCTGTTGGTGCAAGGTCAAAGTATCCACCTTTATCGTTTAATTCAAGCGTTGGCTCGCCTTTTTCATCTAGTTTAAATAAGAAGAATTCTGGCTCAGGTCCAAGGTTGAAATCACTAAATCCTAGTTCTTCCATTTCCTTCAAGACACGCTTTAAGTTGTTACGAGGGTCTCCATC
The DNA here is from genome assembly GCF_056838025.1 of Bacillus sp. MC1252. Taxonomy (NCBI): domain Bacteria; kingdom Bacillati; phylum Bacillota; class Bacilli; order Caryophanales; family Bacillaceae; genus Bacillus; species Bacillus sp. MC1252. The sequence continues at coordinate 1,690,818 of NZ_CM166369.1, read as the reverse complement.
AAATGGCGTCCCGTCTGGCTTATAAATGTCACAAATAAAGCGTGCAACTTTACCTTTTTCTGCTGTCCAAGGGAAAATAACAAATGTGTTGAGATCTGGGTATAGATACATATCTGATTCCTCAATACGTACAAAACCTTCAATAGATGAACCGTCAAACATACATTTGTTATCGAGAGCTTTTTCTAACTGGCTCACAGGAATCTCAACATTTTTAATCGTTCCGAGAATGTCTGTAAATTGCAGACGGATGTACTTTACGTTTTCCTCACTTACTAATTTTACGATATCTTCTCTTGTGTACTTTGCCATTTCGTAAAACTCCTCCCCTACAAAAGGTAAAATGTTTATAGCAATGCTTTTGCTAATCTGTTAACGGAAAAACCTTGACATATCCCCCTGCCTAAAGGTCGTTCCTTGTTGGAAACGTCCAGCCTGAATGAGTTCCTTCTTCAGTAGCTTCCTGAGTTCATCATCTGTCAAGTTGTGCTTCGCTGTGGTTTTCTCCTCAGTCTTTGTTTCAGACGCAGGATTCTCCGACTCAGCTTTGGCAAAAAGCTTTTTGATTCCTGCCATGTTTACACCTTGTTCGATGAGGTTTTTAATTTCTAGTAATTTATCAACATCATGGAAAGAAAATAATCGGCGATTCCCATCACTTCTTGCTGGAAATATTAAACCATTTTCCTCGTAATAGCGAATTTGTCTTGCAGATAATTCTGTTAGCTGCATGACAATCCCAATTGGGAATAAAGGCATTGAGCGGCGAATGTTATCACTCATCTCAACTGTCTCCTCCTCTTTGCTTAAATTTATTATATGTCATGTTATATTATGTGTCAACGAAATGTTAGGAATATTAACATGGATTTTTTATTGAGCAGGCACTTCGATAAAACCTTGTTCCAATAAGGCATCTACAGCACTGCAAATCGCATTTTTCACATGGGCATACGTGAGGCCGCCTTGAACGTAGGCAGTATAAGGAGGCCTGATCGGACCATCGGCTGATAATTCGATACTAGCTCCTTGCACAAAAGTGCCAGCTGCCATAATGACATCATCCTCATAGCCCGGCATATAGCTTGCATGCGGTGTGACGTGACTGTTGATCGGAGATGCATATTGAATGGCCTGGCAGAACGCAATCATTTTTTTAGGATCTCCAAATTCTACAGATTGAATCAAGTCCGTTCTTTTCGCATTCCACGCAGGGTTTGTTTGGAACCCAATCTTTTCAAGAAAACGAGCCGTAAACACTGCACCCTTTAAGCTCTGCGCAACGACATGCGGTGCTAAGAAAAATCCTTGATACATTTCCTGGAGCGCATACAGCGATGCACCCGCTTCACTGCCGATGCCTGGAGATGTCATTCGATAAGAACAAGCTTCTACCCATTTCTCTTTTCCGACGATGTAACCGCCTGTTTTGGCAAGACCGCCGCCTGGATTTTTAATGAGAGAACCAGCCATAAGATCCGCTCCCACATGACACGGCTCTTGTAATTCAGTAAATTCACCATAACAGTTGTCAACAAACACAATGATTTCCTCATTGATCTCTTTCACAAATGAAATCATTTGTCCGATTTCTTCAATTGTAAAGGATGGTCTTGAAGCATAGCCTTTTGAACGCTGGATGCCGATGACTTTTGTTTTAGAGGAAATAGACTCTTTTACTTTGTCGTAATCAACTGATCCATCTTGGCGCAAATCAATGGCTTTGTAGTCAATCTTGAAGTCTTTTAACGAGCCTGTCCCTTCTTTCCCGCGAATCCCGACAATTTCTTCTAGGGTGTCATATGGCTTCCCTGTCATGTAGATCAATTCATCGCCAGGTCTTAGCACACCGAATAAGGCAATGGAAATCGCATGTGTTCCGGAAATAATTTGCGGGCGCACAAGGCCGCTTTCTCCTCCGAATACATCCGCATAGATCTTTTCCAATGTGTCTCTCCCCATATCATCATAGCCATATCCAGTTGTCGGATTAAAGTGAGAGTCACTGACTTTATGCTTTCGGTAGCTTTCAAGCACCCGCCACTCATTTTGTTCGCTCGTTTGATCAATTTGCTGATGCATGTGTAAAATCTCTTGTTCTGTTTCTGCTGCTACTTTTTCTAAAATGGTGCCATGTTTTAAAGTGTGAAACATCTTCATTTAGTTCCTTTCCTACAACATATACTTCTTGATTTGACCTAATATGGTCTGCTCCTCACCACTAAATCCGGTGATGTCATAAAGCTCTGCTTCTTTTTGAAATTCTAGTGATTCCACGAGGGTTTCTGACTTTAATGCGGATATGAGCTTCCCTTCATACGCTGGAATCTTCACGTGATATGGCTTTAAAAAGTTTTTTTTCAGCTCAGCCATAATATCCGCTTTCAACCGCTTCACATCTTCCTCGCGTCTAGCACTGATTAAAATATGTCGCTGCTTTGAAGATGGGATAAAATCCGGTCTGATTTGATCTTCTTTGTTATAGACGGTCAGCATAGGAATACGGTCTGCTTCTAATTCCTCTAAAAGCTCATGAACCGTCCGTTCGTGTCCTTCGTAATCCTCATTAGATGAATCGATCACATGAAGCAAATAATCTGCTTCCTTCACTTCTTCGAGTGTGGAGCGAAATGCGGCAATGAGTGTTGTTGGAAGGTCTTGAATAAAACCAACTGTATCTGAAATCAGCACACTGTAGCCAGATTCTAATGTCATCTTACGTGTCATTGGATCAAGTGTCGCAAACAGCAAATCTTCTTCATGACTATCAGCATCTGTTAACTGGTTAAACAAAGTGGATTTTCCGGCATTCGTATACCCGACAATGGCAATTTGAAACACACCATTTTTCTTCCGTCGTTCTCGGTATCTTGTTCGGTGTTCTTTTACTGCAGATAGCTGCCCGTGAATTTCGTGAATGCGGCTTCGTATATGGCGTCTATCTGTTTCAAGTTTTGTTTCACCTGGACCTCTTGCGCCAATTCCGCCCCCTTGTCTTGAGAGGCTGATCCCTTGTCCACTTAGTCTCGGCAAGGCATACTGAAGCTGGGCAAGCTCTATTTGCAGCTTCCCCTCTCTTGTACGGGCTCTTTTAGCAAAGATGTCTAAAATCAATTGCGTACGATCAATAATTTTCACATCTAAGGCAGTCGCCAACGCTTTTAACTGGCTTGGAGAGAGCTCATCGTTAAAAATAATAACATCACATGTTAATTCCTCGCAAAGTACTTCAAGCTCTTCTACTTTCCCTTTTCCGATGTATGTTGCGCTGTCTTGTCTATTTCTTTTCTGCGTCATCACGCTGACAGCTTCACCGCCAGCTGTTTTGGTTAAGGAAGCTAATTCTTCCATTGAGTATTGAAAGCGTTCATCCGTTACATGCGGCAATTGACAGCCGACAAGGATCGCTTTTTCAGTCATTTCATGTTCATTCAACGTCAGTTGTTTCCTTTCTGTACTTAAGTTTTCAGTAGTACCATCATACCAAACACATCACACGTATACCACTATTCGGAAGGTTTATTTTAGCGTCTCTTCACAAAAAGGATACGCCATTTCAAGAAGGCGTATCCTCTTTCATTTGAAGGTCGTGACTTTTAATGGTCAGCAAATCTTTCTTATCGTAATGATCAACAAGAAGCAGTCTCATCGCCTGGGTTCGAATGGCTTTTTCAATGGTGTTTCGCACAAACCGGCCATTGCTGAATTTTGCAGGACTTGTGGTACTCTTAATGTGCATCAAATAATCTCGCAGCTTCCATTCTGCTTCTTGGGTAAAGACATATTCCCTGTCAGCCATCATTCGTTTTGCAATATCCATAAGCTGATCGACTGTATAATCAGGAAAGCTGATATTGATTGGAAATCTTGATTGAAGGCCGGGATTTAAAGACAGAAAATGATCCATTTCCTTAGAGTAACCAGCAAGGATGAGAATAAATTCGTGCTGTTTATCCTCCATATGTTTAACAAGGGTATCAATCGCTTCTTTTCCAAAATCCTTTTCTCCTCCGCGGGCAAGAGAATAGGCTTCGTCAATGAACAAGATGCCGCCTAGTGATTTTTTAATTAAATCCCTTGTTTTCTGCGCAGTATGCCCAATGTACTCTCCGACGAGATCACCGCGCTCAGCTTCAATTAAGTGCCCCTTTGAGAGGACATTCATTTCAAAGAATAGCTTTCCGACAAGCCTCGCAACCGTTGTTTTCCCTGTGCCTGGATTCCCTTTGAACATCATATGAAGTGCTTGTTTTCCTACCTTTAATCCTTGTTCCTGTCTTTTTTGATTGACAAAAATCCAGGCATAAATCTCTTTTATGTTTCGTTTCATTTCATCCATACCGACAAGGCTGTTCATTTCACGCTCTATTTCCCGTAAGATGCTGTGTTTTGCCTCATTTTTCTGCAAGGCTTCTAGGTATTCTGCCTCTGAATCTGCATCAACCAATACTTGCTTTTGTCCGTTAAGTATAATATTGATTTGGCCGTTGTTTTTATATGTGACAGCTCGCTCCAACGTATTCACCTCTCGCTCTTCTCTCTTTATTCTATTCGGGTGGAGCTGTAATCGTGACAATCGCCCGCTTAAGCCCAGGTTTGCTGTCAAAATGACCCGAGATACCTGTTATTGTAGGGATTTCTGCGGTTTCCCAGGAAATGATGTGCTATCTCTATTGTATTCATCCATTTTGGGCGGACAAACCAACAATTTGCTTTTTCTTAGAAAAATGTAGCTTTTTGATCACAAATGATGCAGAAAAGAGTCTCAATGATTTCCGCATTTTGTACAGGCAATTCTTCCATTTCCTCATAAAATAAAGACGAGGTGATGAATAGATGGTGAAAATTTTTATTGATCCTGGCCACGGAGGAACAGATTCTGGAGCTGCTGCGAATGGACTTTTGGAGAAAAATATAACACTTCAAATTGCGCTTTTACTAAGAGATATCTTGATTAGTGAATATGATGGGGTTTCCGTCCGCTTAAGTCGTTCAATTGACCAATCCGTCACTTTATCCCAGCGTACGAATGCGGCAAATAGCTGGGGAGCTGACTATTTCGTGTCTATTCATATTAATGCTGGCGGGGGCACTGGTTTTGAAAGCTTTGTGTATCCTGGCGTTTCAGCACCGACCACCACGTATCGCAATGCCCTTCATGATGAAATTGTCCGCTCGGTTGATTTTGCCGACCGCGGCAAGAAAACTGCAAACTTCCACGTTCTTCGGGAAACTTCTATGTCCGCTATTTTAACAGAGAACGGTTTCATTGATACGACAGCTGATGCAAATAAGCTCCGCAATGCTTCCTTTCTTCAAGGCATTGCTCGCGCTCATGCCAATGGATTAGAGAAGGCCTTTCAGTTGAAAAAAAAAGCAGGTAATCTTTATAAAGTGCAGGCAGGGGCTTTCAAGGTGAAAGCCAATGCTGATAAGCTGGCTGCCACACTTAGATCCAAAGGATTCGAAGCATTAGTCGTACTAGAAGGCGGTATGTTCCGGGTACAAGCTGGGGCTTTTCGTTCAAAGCAAAATGCGGATGACCTCGTAGTCAGATTGAAGCAGGCTGGTCACGACGCATTCGTTTTCCAATAAACTGAAGCTGTTATAACGAAACAAACCGGCTCAAGTCATCTGCAGAGCCGGTTTGTTGTCTATTGATTTATGCTAAGATGTTCACGACAAATTGAGACCACGTTTCAAGACGATCGAAGTATTCAGGCTTTTTCAAGTCTGCTGCTTTCATCCATTTTCCTGAGATTTGATCTATTTCTTTTACTTCCACATGAGCACCAGGTGATAATTCAAGTGCTGATAACAGCCCAATATGCACACGGCCGACACTGTTGTCATCATCATTGATTAATCCAAGGGTTTTCATCTCAAGTTTGTCTTCTTCTTGAATCGAAAGTTCCTCGTCCAGCTCACGATCCGTATTTTCTTTTAGGATCTCAGCAAAGTCTTTTCCTTCGATAAAATTCATATGACCGCCAAAACCAAGAGATAACTTATGATGTAATCTTGTCTCTCCCCCGCCTTGAAGTCTTTCATATACATATACTTCGTCTTCACGCTTAATGACGACATAAGGAATCGGCTGTTTGAAGTCAGGATTTTCTTCTGCATCCCCTCTTCGCATCTGCTCGAAGTGCTCTTCGATTTCTTTCATGATCGTTTTGATTGTTTCCTCTTCACTATTCACCCCATTAAACGCAAGTGTTTCGTTTTGGAAAACACGTTTGCGCGGTGCGACTAAAATGATTTCATCCATTTTTCCCATGTTCAGTAACCTCCAGTTTGTAACACGTTGTAAGAAATGGCAAAAAGCCAAAACGAGTGATGCGTTTTGACTTTTGCGTTTTACTTATGATTCATCTCCAAAGAAGAAGTCGTCATCTTTTAACGGCTCAACTGTTGCTTTTTTGTAGCCGTTCCCTTTCATTGAGAAGAAATCATGTGACTTTGTTTTTGTATTGAGTCCGTTCAATACAATCGGGTTAATCTCTTCTTCTTCAAAGTAAGGGGCAAATCCAAGGTTCATTAACGCTTTATTGGCATTGTAACGAATGAACTTTTTCACATCATGCGATAAATTGACTTGGTCATAAATATCCTCAGTGTAATGAAGCTCATTTTCATAAAGCTCGTTCAGCAAATCAATGGAGAAATCATATAGCTCTTTTTGCACGTCAGGTGTTTGTTTGTTGTAGATTTCTTGCGCTAATAACCCAACGTACACACCGTGAATCGCTTCATCGCGCAAAATCAAGTTAATAATTTCACCACTTTGCATGAGCTTTCCTTGTCCATAGAAATAAAGCGGGTAGTAAAAGCCGCTATAAAATAGGAAGCTTTCTAAATAAACAGAAGCAACCATTGCTTTAAACAAGGAAATAGGATCATCCTTTTGAATCGAACGGTATAGACTTACAATCATATCCGCTTTCTTCTGCAAGAATTTATTTTTCTTGACCCATTCAAACACTTCACTAATGGTTTCAGTTGGTGCAAGTGTCATGAAGATATTTGAGTATGATTTCGCATGTACCGCATTTTCCATCATCGCCATAAAGTTCAACACCGCTTTACGCTGATGACCGTCTACATGTTCTGCCACAATCGGCATCCCTGTATTTCCTTGTTCTGTATCAAGTAAAGTCAGTCCAGCAAGTACCTTCATGTACGTATCCCGCTCTTTTTCACCTAAATATTTCCATGTCAAGAGATCCCCGTTTAAGGAAATCTCTTCAGGAAGCCAGAACTGCTTCACATTTTGGTTGTAAAACATTTGTGTAAAATCGTCTTCGTGTTTTGACCAGTTGGCTGCATCATAAATTTTTGTCACGTTAAACTCTCCTTTAATCAAACAACACAAGAAAGACAGCCTTCCTGCCCTGTATCCTTCGTTCTTGCATAATAAAGTGTCTTAATGCCTTTATGGTGTGCATAAAGATCAATGCGGTTTAAGTCACGCGTTGTCATCGTATCTTTTAGGAATAATGTAAAGCTGATTCCTTGATCGACGTGCTGCTGAATCGTTGCGATCATATCGACCACTTTAAACATGTCCATATCGTACGCTTCTTTATAGAAGAACCAGTTTTGCGCTGAAAGACCTGGCATTGGGTAATATGTTTTGCTGTTGCCATATGTTCTTTCTTCGATACGTTCCATAATTGGCATAACAGATGCTGTTGCCGATTGAACATAAGAAATCGAACCTGTTGGTGCAATACATAATCTATAGCTATGGTACATCCCATTTTCCGCTACAAATTCTTTAAGTGCTGCCCAGTCTTCTTTTGTTGGAATGTGCATGCCTTCAAATAGTGCTGCCGCTTTTTCTGTTTTTGGTGTGAAATCATTCTCCACGTATTTATTAAAGTACTCACCAGTTGCATAGCCAGAACCCTCATAACGGTGGAATGTTTCTCCTTTTTCTTTTGCAAGCTCACTTGAGCGTTTAATCGAGTAATAGTTCACCATCATAAAGAACGTATTAGCGAAATCTCTTGCTTCTTCACTTTCATATGCCATTTGATTTTGAGCTAAATACCCGTGAAGGTTCATTGCGCCAAGCCCAATTGATTTCATTGCTTTGTTTGCTTTTCTAACAGCCGGTGCATTGCGAATATCCGTTGTTTCAGATACAAGCGTTAACGAGTCTGTTGCAAGCTTGACTGTTTTTTCAATTGATTTGTTTTTCATGACATTCATGATATTTAATGAACCAAGGTTACAAGAAATATCCAGACCGATCTCATCTTCTTGATCATAGTCCGTGTAAGAAGATACCTCTGAAGCCTGAAGCACTTCTGAGCAAAGGTTTGAGAATTTCACACGTGAAATATGGTTCAGCGCATGCTCTCTATTCACATTATCTTGGAACATGATATATGGATAGCCTGATTCTGAGCGCAGAACAGCCAATTTTTCAAGAAGTTTTCTCGGATTGACTTTTTCTTTTTTGACTTTCGGGTTTTCCACAAGCTCGTCATACATTTCTTCCATGTCCATCTCATCAAGATGCTGTCCATATTCTTTATAGACTGTGTGCGGATAGAAAGTGTAAGCTGTTTTATCTTCTCTTGCAAGCTCGATAAATTTGTCTGGGATGACAACACCAATGGAAAGTGTTTTCACACGAACATCTTCATCAGCAGAGATTTTTTTCGTATCTAAGAAATCATTGATATCTCTGTGGAAAATATTGAGGTAGGCACTGCCTGACCCCTGTCTTTGTCCCATTTGATCTGCATACCTGAATGCATTATCAAGAAGCTTCATCACGCCTACGACACCTTTTGTCGCGTTTTCTACATCTTTGATTGCTTCGCCTTTCGCACGAAGTTTTGACAGGTTCAAACTGACGCCGCCGCCTAGTTTCGAAAGCTGCATGGAAATATCAATCGCTCTTGAAATATCGTTTAAAGAGTCATTCACTTCAAGCAAGAAGCAGCTCACAAGCTCACCGCGTCTTTTACGTCCAGCGTTTAAGAATGTTGGAGTACTTGGCTGATATTCTTGGTTGATCATTAGTTCTACAAACTCAAGTGCTTTTTCTTTGTCTCCGCCCGCGAAGAAAAGAGCCACAACTGAAATGCGGTCTTCATAGCGTTCAAGGATTTTCTTTTTATCATTTGTTTTCAGTGCATAATCATTGTAAAACTTAAACGCACTCATAAATGATGGGAATCTAAATTTTTTGGCATATGCAGCTTCAAATACTTCTTTAATATCTGCCATGCTGTATTGCCTTAAAAATTCTTCCTCATAGTAGTCGTTTTCTATTAAGTAATCAATCTTCTCTTCTAAGTTGTGAAAGAAGACCGTGTTTTGATTAATATAATCTACGAAATAACTATGTACAGCTTCTTTGTCCTTATCGAACTGAAACTTTCCTTCTTTTTGAATCATAATCTCGTTATTTAATTGTATCCACTTTGGAACCTGATTTTGTGACAATTCTTTCTACCTCCTGTGTAAACAATTCAACATCCCTTTTTGTTCCGCTTAGTTCAAAGGTGTGCAAAATAGGAACTTGATATTGTTTAGAAATCGTATCGGCGCTTTTTGCAAAATTATCTCCCCACACTTTGTTGCCACTCACCGCTACACCTAGTAAAAGGTGAGCATTTTTCTCTAAAAAGGACTGAGTGGTACTAGGGACTTGTCCAAATCCTGTCGTAAAGGTGACGAGAATAAACGGCGTATCCAAAAACTCTTCTCCAGTCAATTTTTGTTTGTCTGTAAAAGGGGTCTTGTCCAAAAAGCGTTGAACATTTCCTGTTTTTGAATCAAATACGATTTGAATCAATTCCATCACGACCTAGTTTTTAGTATTGTTGATCATTTCGTTATTCACTATATATAGTATACTATGTTTTTTTAAAACACAACATATAGATGTTCGAAACGAAAAAAATCAACCAACCCGGCCGAACATTCATAGCCGAACTCGTACGTTCAAATAAATAGAGCAGAGCAGGATCTAAAAATAGACTGCCCTACTCCCTATTCAACTGAAACCGAAATCTATCATAACACGAAAAAAAATCGCTTAGTAGACTAGACTTTTTGTTTTATTTTTTGTAGGCATCGCACTGTAAATCTTCTGACACTTCTGTTATTTCCACTTCAACACCTAATTCTTTTAGCACCGCTTCAAGCGCAGAAACGATTGAAGCTTCTCTCACTAATTCTTTCCCATTTACAGAAACACTTGTTCCATATTCGAAACAGGAGTCGTCTTCACAAGTTTGTTCCCAGTGATTAATTTTAATTTTGTGTGACATGAACTCATCCTTTTCTGTCTAGATGTCTGATGCATGATTATAGTGTAGCGACTTCACATACATTTGTAAATTGACGTGCTTACTCTTCATCAAGCCCATCATCATATTCTTCGTCCCATTCATCTATGTATTCCGTTTTAACGAGGGTCAGCTCCCCTTCTTTTTCATCAAACCGGTACACATGTACTTCATCATCCTTAACAACAGCAAAGTGATTATTTTTTAGCGCAACAGCTGATTGTAAAAGGCCTTCTATATTTCCATTATCATTTTGATAAGAATGGTTATGCCAGCTTTCCTGTCTCGTTTCAATGTTTGAAATGGCACACGATCCAAATAAGACAACGATTCCAATCAAAAGGAGTATCACTCTAATCCTTCTTAATTCAAGTTCTGCATTTTCCATATAAATCCCCTCACCTTTTTAAAAGTCCAATAAGGAATCATACGCAAAATGGACAGAAAAGTTTCACGGCATACAAAATAGCCCCTCTGCACTGACAAAAAACGTAGCGGGTTCCGGCCGGTTTATTCGCAGATGCATGGGGCTATTAGATACAAATTGTCCTATTCTAATTCTAGATTTACATTTTTTTGAGGTGCAAATGTAGAAATGGCGTGTTTATAAATAAGCTGCTGCTTCCCTTCTGTCTCAAGCAGCACTGTAAAATTGTCAAATCCTTTCACTTGACCGCGAAGCTGAAAGCCATTCAGTAAAAATACGGTGACAAATGTATTGTCTTTGCGGATCTGATTCAAAAATTGGTCCTGAATATTAATCGGTTTCATGTTTCGTCCTCCTTGATTCTGATAACTACAGTTTCGCTTTAAGTCCAAGCTTTCCTGCTATATATGCGAAAATTTCCTCTTTTTTGTCTGAAAAGTGGCAAGGTGGTGTCATATCAAACCAGGTGACATCCATTTTATTACGGAACCACGTAAACTGACGCTTCGCATATCGCCGGGAATTTTGCTTTAATTGCCGGATGGCTTCATTAAGAGAGCAGTCACCTTGAAAATAGGCATACAGTTCTTTATAACCAATCGCTTGAACAGACTGACAATCCTTCAAACCAGATTGATATAGCGCTCTCACTTCTTCCATTAAGCCCTCATCTAACATCATATCAATTCTTTGATGAATGCGCTCGTACAAAAGCTCTCGCTCCATTTTCAGCCCAATGAAGGCTGTGTCGTAAAGAGGAACTTCCTGATGCCCGTTTTGCATCTCAGACATTTTTTGACCGGTTGTATGTATCACCTCTAGCGCCCGGATCACACGGCGGACGTTATTCGGATGGATCGCTTTTGCAGCGTCAGGATCTACTGCCTTTAGCTTTTCATGCAGCCGAAGCGGCCCATGCTGCTGTTCAAACAGCGTCATTTCCTCTCTAAAGGCGGGGTCACTTTTCTCTTCGGTAAATGTGTAATCATATAAAACAGATTGAATATACAGACCTGTTCCGCCGACAATCATTGGCGTTTTTCCTCTACCCGCAATCTCTTTGATTTTCAAACGGACAAGCTGCTGAAATTCAGCTGTAGAAAACGATTCATCCGGCTGTTTCATATCAATTAGATGGTGCGGGACGCCATCCATTTCTTCAGGGGTGATTTTCGCTGTTCCAATATCCATTCCTTTATAAACCTGCATAGAATCTCCGCTGATGATCTCTCCATTAAATGCTTTGGCTATATCAATGCTCAGCTTTGTTTTGCCGACAGCCGTCGGTCCTACTAACACAATCACTGGTTGTTTCGCTTTTTTCATAACATCACTCTCTTTTACAAACTGCCTACAGTATAGCATAACTTCTGTTTCTCTCCTATATACTGCCCATCACCAGCCGAGTGGTTCATTTCCAACCACTTCATATGTTTTTCCTTTTAAACGATGGGTATGCGTTGGCCTCTCTTCATCTGGACTATAGACGACACCTCCGTATGGGATGGGGACAGGATCTGTATAAGCAGAATATGTGACTTCCTGAATTTCGTGATAATGTGTGCCATCGGCTCTTGGGATAGCAGGTCCTGTGATGCCATAATATCTGTGAAAATGACCCCTTTCAAAAGAAGTGACCCCTCGATAGTAATGCGTATGCTTGTCAGTACTGCTTCCATTTACAGGCTGAGAGATCCCTTCTATTAAATGATAATGCTCTTCTGTTACATCCGTACGTGCTTTATATGCATGAGCATGCGGCGGACATTTTGCCCAATCAGATGGATACAGGCCCATTTAAGACATTCCTCCTTATATTAGGCGGTCACCCAAACACATGTAGGCCATTTGCATACACTGATGTCAGTTACAGTGATTTTATGTGAGAGGAGCCTTTTTTTATGAATTATTTTGAAACACCGCCGTTTATTCAAGAAGACATGAGAAGACCTTTTGGATTTGGACGCCCTGGCTTTGGGTTTGGAAGACCTGGCTTCGGTTATGGGAGACCTGGATTTTTTGGACCTCCATTTTTAGGTGGTTTTGCCGGAGGACTACTTGCTGGATCCCTGCTCGCTCCAGGATATGGATATCCTTATCCACCGCCATATCCGCCATATGGACCATACCCTTATTATTAAATATGACTATTTAGTGAAAACATCCTTTCATAAAATGAATCAATTGACACACTAGTTTTTCATGGGTTAACATTTACTTTACCGACCGTTCAGTAAAGTAGGTGTTTTTTTTATGTCTAAAACCAAAAAAGAACAAATTTTTGAGGCAGCTGCTCGTACGATTTTAAAAGAAGGATTAAGTCAGCTGACCCTTCAGCAGGTAGCAGAGCATGCAAATATGACCAAAGCCGGCCTGCTTTATCATTTTTCAAGCAAGGAAGAGCTCATCCAAAAAATGAATGAGCACGCGATCGTCTGCTTTCGTCAGCAGCTCGAGTCGTATCAGGAAACATGCAAAAACGAAAAGGCTCCTTATGTACGTGCATATATTTTGGCGACATTAAATGATCTTGATATGCAAAATACGACCCAGTTATGTACAAGCATGCTGGCCACTATGTCATTTGATGAAGCGTTATTGAACCCTTGGCGTGATTTTTATGCGGAGTTCAAAGAGAAAGCAGCAGAGGAAATAAACGATCCTGCGCTGAGCCAGCTGATCCGCCTTGCATGTGATGGGATATGGTTTTCAGAGATGTTTCAGCTTGAACCACTGAACCGAGAGGAAAAAACCCTTTTACTTCATCGGATTTTACACATATTAGAGGAGGGATGATGATGATCCTCGGATATCTTTTTTTAGCAGTTGCCATTTTTTCAGAAGCAATTGGGGCCGCGATGTTAAAACTATCAAATGGCTTTACGCGCATTAAACCTAGCGCTGTCGTTGTCGCTTTCTATACACTTGCTTTTTATATGCTGTCATTAACACTTAACATCATTCCACTTAGCATGTCGTACGCAACATGGTCTGGGGTTGGTACCGTCCTCACGGCTTTTTTTGGCGTGCTCTTTTTTAAAGAAACCTTGAACCAGAGAGCAATCATTGGAATGGCTATGCTTGTCTTAGGGGTCGTACTTTTAAATATGTCATAAAGGATGTGAGGAGATCATGAAAGGAATGCTCTATTTAACAGGGGCCATTTTGACGGAGGTTTTTGGCAGTACGATGCTGAAGCTTTCGCAAGGTTTTACACAAGTGCTGCCGAGTATTGGGGTGCTGATCGGATTTGGATGTGCCTTTACTTTTCTTAGTTTGGCACTTAAAACAATTGAGCTCTCATCCGCCTATGCCACATGGTCTGGCGTCGGAACAGCACTCACCGCTCTTGTAGGGCTCGTGTTATTTAACGAAACCATTCATATGAAAGGCTTCATCGGTCTTGCACTCGTGATATGCGGTGTGATTGTCTTAAATCAGTCCAAGAAACAAAAGGAAGAAAACAAAGAACAAATGGATCAAACCGAATGGACGTCATAAAAAAAGTCATTTTCTCCATGTAAAAGGGAAAATGACTTTTTTGCCTTAACGGCCGACTTGAATGGTTTCTTCTAAGGAAATGTCCACATTTCCCTGAACAGCTCTTGAGATCATACATGAGCTTTCGGCTTTATGTGCAAGCTTACGAGCTAGTTCAATATCATACGTGGAAGCGGACTCTTTGAGGATAATGACAGGTCGATGAATGATTTTCTCATATGTAAACACACCATTTGTCACATCTACGACGGCCTCAGAGCTCATCGATAGATCCTCTTTCTCTAATTGACTCCGCTCCATCATGGCGGCAAGTGTAATGATATAACACGTGGCCGCTGCACCTAAGAGCATCTCATCTGGATTTGTTCCGATGCCCGGGCCGTCCATTTCTTTTGGAATCGAAATCTTCGTTTTTAATTGCTCACATGTAATTGTACCAACATCGTTACGCAGACCAGGCCAGTTTGCCTGAAGATGAAAATGATGACGCGCCATATCCGTCTCTCCTTTTGTTATCACTTTTTATAGTGTAACAAGAAGTCACCCTGCTTGTCTTAAGATGTGCACAATCCTTATGTATATTCTTCATCCAGCACCGTCCGAATCGCCCTCACATAACGGTAGAACGCTTCATTTTTCGTACTCGACCGCCTCCGAAAATCGAAACTGTCAAATAAAGCTTCACGTTGACTTCTACTGATCTCAAGCTGCACACTTTGCCCTGTTTTTGTAAGATTATTAATATTATGATTGCTCGTTCCGCTTAGGGATGCGTGTGCAACAGCAAGTTCAGCAGAAAATCCATTCCGCTCTAATGAGTTCACAATTTTCTCTGCACGGTCGTAATCGGTTCCGCCTACAAGAGTATGGTCAATTCCTTCCTCACCTCTATAGCCGTGCACTGCTAATACATAATCATGTGCTTTTGCCTGTGCGACTCCGATAGGTTCATCAAAGTTTGTGCTAGTAATATGAAGTTCTGACGCATTCTCTCTTAAACCTTCAAATAAATACGTAGAAAAATCGTTATCAAAAAAATGGACGATCTCGCTAACGCCGCCTTCAATTCTCCCGCCATGGGGTGACATCACAAGAAGACGGCTGCCAGGCACTGGGTTGGCTGTAATTTGATAGCTGCTAGTTGATTCGTTCTCTTCCAGTTCTTTAAAATTGCGATAAATATCATTTGAACCGCTTTCGTCTTCCCCACCTGATGAAAATGGCTCATCATGTTCCTGTGCTTGCATGGTATAATAAACGCCCCATCCGATCGCAAGCAGGAGAAGCAAAGCAAAAAACTTCTTCATTCCCGTTCTCCTTTAACAGATTTCTAAGCCGTTTCTATGATTAATATTGAATCATCATTTCTTTTCATTTTTTCCACATTTTCTCTTCAAATTTGATCATAACACTCTAGATCATGAGATTCCTCAAAAATAAGATAATTGCATTTATATACACAGAAACGTCTCTCCTGTTTGAAAACAGAGTTAGAATAGTATGACAAACAAATGAAGTTATGTTTAAAATGACCTAGTCCTACCCAGTCTGTTTTCTTTAATTCGGCTTTTTTTTATGCGAATTTGATTTTTTTCAACTGTGACGCATCACATTTGTATGAGCATTGACCCTGTCCAGCCCCCCCCTTTTTTCTGCAAAATCCATTGTTTCACTGGTTCTCTAAGAAAAACTCTCCCACCTATCATCGGCAGATTCTATATGATTTCCACCTTTTTCTATTATTTTACAAAATGTAAGCGTTTTTCTTTTTAGAAGAAATGAGCAAGCCGCCAATATGAAGAAAAGGAGGGACAAGAATCCGAACAAAGCAGCTTTCAGTCTCATAACGTAAGAGTGTACGAGAATTGATAGCTAGAATGGAGGGCATCACATGTTTGGATTTTCCATGGTGCAAATGGTCAGAACGCATGCTAGTAAACTGGATCAGCCGTTAAGAGAAACCGTCCTTCACCTTTATAAACCCTTTAAGTGGACGCCTTGTTTTTTTCATCGCTTTTTTGAAGGAAGATTAAAGAAGAAAAAGAAGCTTCGTGTGATCATTGAATTTAAGGAGGATGCAGTCGAAGCAGGTATTCAAAGCACAAAGCAGCTAATGAAAAAAAATAGAAAAACAAAGATAAAACAGCACTTTACCCACATCGATTGCTGCGCAGCTGATTTGACACCTGCTGCTTTAGAGGAACTGTTAGCGAATGGGGAGCATATTCGAAAGATTTATTTAGACCGACAAGTTCATGCGCTGCTCGATGTCGCAACACAAGCAAGTCATGCTGACCAAGTCATCCGAAATGGCACGACATTAACCGGTGAAGGCATGACGGTGGCTGTCATTGACACAGGGATTTATCCGCATGAAGATTTAGATGGACGGATTCGCGGATTTGTGGATTTAGTCAAACAAAAAACGAAGCCTTATGACGATAACGGGCACGGTACTCACTGCGCTGGAGATGTGGCTGGAGACGGAGGCGCCTCAGACGGCTTATACAAGGGACCTGCCCCAAAAGCAAATCTCATTGGCGTGAAAGTGTTAAATAAACAAGGCGCTGGATCACTTTCTACTATTATAGAAGGTGTTGAGTGGTGCATACAGTTTAACGAAGACCATCCCAATGATCCAATTCATATTATGAGTATGTCACTAGGCGGAGAGGCTCAGCGTTATGATGATGAAGAAGATGATCCGATGGTGCGCGCTGTCAATGCTGCTTGGGATCAAGGCATTGTTGTCTGCGTCGCTGCTGGAAACTCTGGTCCTAACAGTCAAACGATTGCGAGCCCGGCTGTCAGTCAAAAAGTCATTACGGTCGGCGCCTATGATGACCGGAATACACCAGAATCAAGTGACGATGTCGTGGCACCATTTTCGAGCAGAGGCCCAACTGTTTATGGTGAAGCAAAGCCAGATGTCCTTGCACCAGGAGTCAACATCGTATCTCTCAGATCACCAAGATCCTTTTTGGATAAACTAGATAAATCAAGCAGAGTCGAGGATGATTATACAACGCTATCTGGCACATCAATGGCAACACCGATTTGCGCCGGTATTTGCGCTCTTCTTTTAGAGCATTCCCCGGATTTAACACCTGATGATGTCAAAGCCCTATTAATAGAAAATACAAGCAAGTGGTCTGGAGATGATCCAATGATTTATGGAGCAGGTGCCATTGACGCAGAGAAAGCGATAAAAGAATAAATAAAAAAGCCCTTTACGTTTTTACGTAAAGGGTGTTGTTTGTCTGTTTTTATGTGTGAAGTCTTTCATCTACTTGAGCAGCTGACATGTTATGCTTCGTTCTCATACATCTCATCTCCTTTTTGAATGTGCGTACGCGCTTCGATCACAATTTCAAAAAAAGTGGAAGATTCCTTGTACATGTCGCGTTCCTTATAATAATTAGCCGCATCAAGTGCTAATTCCTCTAAATCAGCAAACATTTTTTTGCTTCTTAGACCAAAAAGTGCCGATCTCAATTGATCACCGCTGTCTTTCTCTATATAGAGCGCCTGCAAAAATTGGAATTTCAACTGATAAATCTCATCTTCCAATAAACAAGCCTGATTCATTCCTTTGGTTATGGCTTCACTCGCTCGCTCCATATCTCCGAGTTTAAAACAAGTAAGAGCAAGTGAAAACAATGATTTTATCATCGTGGCTGCTTGGTCTTTTTGATAAAGTGAAATGGCTTGTTCAAAAAAAACAGTCGCTGTATGGTAAGTGCCCATGCTATAATGACAAGTTCCTAAGTTATTAAGAGCCATCGCTTTAAAATAAGACGTGCATTCTTGTCTTTCCATCGCTTCACAGACCTTTAACGCTTTTTCTAAATAAGGAAGCGCTTTTTGGTGCTGATTTACATCAATCCAATTACCTGCCATCACAAAATCACATTGAATGCTTCTTTTTCCATAAAGCTGATGTTTCTTATAGATGTCTCTCGCTTTTTTGGCATAGTGCATAGAGAAATAGGTTTGTTTCATATGATAGTATACTTCAGCGATTTTATAGTAAAATTCCGCTTTCTCGATTTCATCTGTCACCAAGATCAGTTGATGTTCCGCATGCTTGTAATATGAAATGGCCTCGATATATCGGCGCTGGATAAACGCATACATCCCATGGAAAAAATGAAAGTAATAGCCCAGTAAGCCTGTCATCTCATCTTCTGCATCTTCAATTTCTTTAGGAAAGGACACAGCTTGAAGCGTTTCACTCCCTGCATGGACTGGCGTTAAGTGCTGAAGCATCATTTGATGGCGAAAATCCATTAGAGAATAATAAAGTAATAAATCTTGATCCTCTTCCATCTCATGAATTTCTTCTTCAACAAGGCGCTTCATGTCGTTTGCCTGTTCCACTTCAAATTTGCAAATATGCGTGTACCATTGATTGATCTTTACACCTACTTCGGAAGATGGTATTTTGTGTGCCATCCACTTCAGCCCCATTCTATCATATCAAACTGATAACTATTATTTTACATAATTTATGTTTTTAAGGCAAATTGTAAGTTATTACATAATTTATGTTCATTTTGCATATTTCTATCTTTTTTACCAAGTTTAAATAGAGTACTTTTGCCCATCAAAACGGTTTTTCTACGAAGATGGGTCAAATTCTCTTAATACTTCTTTTAAAGCACTGATATAACGTCTGAATGCTTTCTTCTTTCCTTTTCTCGTATCAAAATTGTCAAAAAAGGCTTCTCTCTGCGCCGTACTAATTTCTAGCTGAACACTTTCACCACTTGCATTTCGATTATTAATATTTTTGGGATCTGTTCCTGAAAGCCGTTCCCCCTCTTGCACCATTTCTGCGGAAAAGCCACGATCTTTTAATTCTCGTACAACAGCTCTTTGCATTTCTGGGTTTGTCCCGCCAACTAGCGTATGCCTTTTATCACTTTTATAGCCGTGGATGGAAATTGAAAAGGGATACGTTTTAATCATTTGAACCAAAATGGGTTCATCAAATTTTGTACTCGTGATATGCAAGTCTCGATTATTGTCTTTTTTTGTACCTTCAAACAAATACGTAGAGTACCTTTCTTGAAATGCTTCTACAATTTCACTTGTTCCTGGTTCAATTTCACCTCCATGAGGAGAAAATACGAGTAAATCACTACCACCCTTTTCGTGAAATTCTATCTCATAGCCGTCCCTTTCATGTCGTATGAGCTGTTTAAAACTTTCATATTGATCACCTTTTTTTCGCTCTTTCTTATACTTTTCTACTTCTTCTTGATGTTGTTTTTGCTCTTTTTTTTCTTGAACGGAATGGCTGCATTTCACCATTAAAAGAGCACACAGGATCAGAAAGATGAATCCACTTATAAGTAGCCTTTTCATTTCACCGCTCCTTTTCATTCTCTTAGATGCCTTCTTATCGCATTATTTTACTATCAATGACTAAGAGAATTCAAAGAATGTCCGGCTCTTTTTAACGAATCAGGAGAACTTACCTGTTTTTTTTATGTTGTCTAGGTATTTCAGACTTCTTTGAAACGCTCCGTTTGCAAGTAAAAACTAAATCCTATGACCTTATTTCAGTTTCAGTAAAAATATCCTACAAAAATGGAAATATGACTCTTTTTCCAAACAAAAAAGCTGTAAACAAAAGGTGTATACCCTTCTGTTTACAGCCAATTACTGTATATCCATCTTTAAACTCTTAATTCATTCTCTAAGGCTGTTAGCACTTCATCTTGTGATAACCCTTGTGCAAGTGAAATTTCACTCACTAACATGCCTCGTGCATCTTCAAGCATTTTCTTTTCACTTGAATTTAATGCTTTCTTCTGATTTCGTCTCATCAGATCTTTCACAACGTCTGCACCATCTTCGATCGTACCTGTTTTTAGCTTTTTCAGATTTTCATCATATCTTTGCTTCCAAGTAAGCGCGTCGTCGTTTGTTTCTTCTGCAAAATTGTTCATCACAACTTTCAACGTTGCTTGATCAACTACCGGACGTATACCTAGTTGATTGATTCTGCCTCTTGGGATCATCATCTGCATATTCGGCATTTGAATCAGAAAATATTCCTCCGTCTTACCTAAAATTTCTTTTTCTTCCATTCCTTCAATCACACCGGCTCCATGCATAGGATAAACAATTTTATCACCTATTTGAAACAAATCCGCCACCTCCGAAAGTATTCACAATATGATTATAACACATTTCAGCAGAGGATAAAAATTTATATTTTATCATGTTATTTTAGCACTAGTCAATTCTTTTCATTTGAGTTTTTAAAGAAAAAGCCTTTTTTACAAAAGAAGCACCACCATCCAGTCCTCGTGTATCTTCCGTGCATATACTAGCATTGAGTCACATTTAGGAGGGATGACAATGTGCAAATGCAAGTGCAAACATTCCCACTCAAACTGTTATAAGAAGCATGACGATCATCGCCATGTTGATCCATGTAAAGAAAAGAAGTTTTATCATAAAAAAGATGATTGGTTTGAGAGCGATTTTTGGGATACTTCTAGAAGCTACGATCCCTATTATTATCCTAAAAGTGTCTGCAGCAGCTGTAAGAAGCGTCGCAGAAGAAAGCATAGCACCTCATTTTAGTGTTTGACGCTTCACCTGCTTTTTGTTTTCCCGGCTGAAAAGCCGGTTTTTTTTCTTGTGTAATGCACTTTTTCTTTCATATGGATAGGCTCATGAAACGGGTGACCCTCATAGGATATGGCAACCTGACAAAAAGGATGAGATACAAAATGAACAATATGAATAACCAGACCAATCATTACCACCAAGGAAATCCCTATCACACGTTTGAAAATGTGTATACAGCCAATCATGAGCATGTGATCGCACCAAACATGCAGGAGCATATGAATATGCCAAACCATTATCATACTGGTAAAAAAGATGCTTATAGCGGACACTACCCGCATCACCATTCACCATATTCTCCGTATACGAATCAGCATGATTCATTTTCACATGTTCCAATGAAAGATCACCAACATCTAGGCCACTATGGTGGTGGATATGGGATGCATCCATATCAGCAGCCATACGGGTATCAAGATATGCATATGATGCCACACCATCATATGGCAGGCCACGCTTACGGAATGAATCAACCTAATGCGTTCCTCCCCCGCTATTACTAAACAAATAGACAAAATAAGGGTACAATATACCATTTAATGACATATAGGAATATGGTAATCTTGTAGGTAAATAATGGATGTTATTATCTATTATTTACCTATAATCAACCAAGGGGGAAGGAAGAAATGAAAAAAACATGGACAATCTTAATGATGGGGATGCTTACACTGGTCATGGCACTATCGCTACCGCTTGCCGCATCCGCTGAAGGAGCCAAGACGGAGGAAGGCAAAGCTTCGACCAATGCAAGGCCAGCTGCACTTTATGCGAAAATTACAGGAGCAAGTAAGCAAGAATGGTCTTTTTCTGACATTGAGCTGACATACCGACCAAATTCAGTCTTAAGTATCGGTGCAATTGAGTTTACATTGCCTGCAGGCTTTCAAGCCACAACAAAAGACATCTTTAACGGAAAAGCATTAAAAGACAGCTACATTTTGAATAGCGGAAAAACAGTCCGCATTCCAGCTAGATTTGATTTATTTGGAAGTTCGCAATATACATTACAGCTTTCACATAAAATACTCCCCGCGGCAGGTACATATACATTCCGCGCAGAAAATCGTGCAATCAGCATTGGTTCCACATTTTATGCAGAAGATACGATTGATATTAACAAACGACCAGTTGTCGTCACACCGCCAAATCCTTGTGGATGCTAAATAAAAAAGCGCTCTAAGAGCGCCTTCAGATTTTTCACAAAGAGCTAAAATAAAGATTATTTTAGCTCTTTGTCTTCTTTTCAGCGTGATATGAAAACCCTTGAAGTCTAGTAAGGACGGGTACCAGAGCGAATTTGACATTCGTGAGCACTGGCACGCAGGAGTGACAACCGAATGCGAGGGTTTGTCTACACGCTGAGCGCTCTAAGAGCGCTTTTTCTCATTGGTCACATGACCCGTTTAAACATTTTCTCCATTTCATACGTGGAGTGATGAATGATGATCGGCCGGCCGTGCGGACATGTGAATGGGTCCTTCGTTTGCCGGAGTTCATCTAATAAGGCTTTGATTTCATCATGACGCAAATGGCGATTTGCTTTAATAGAACCTTTACAGCTCATCATGATCGCCGCTTCTTCTCTCAGTTTCTTGATATCAACACGCTTTTCATCAAGCACTTGTTGAATAATCTCTTCGATTAGTTCAGCCTCTTCTCCTTTCGGAAACCACTGCGGATGCGATCGAACGATGTAGCTTCCTGAACCAAAGGGCTCTAAGAAGACACCCACTTTCGCTAGAATATCCTTATGCTCTTCAATGATCAGCATATCGTTTTTCGAGTAGTGGAATGTTAATGGGACGAGCATTTCTTGCACTTCCTGTTCGATCTCTCCTACTTTTTCACGATAATACTCATACTTGATTCGCTCCTGAGCCGCATGCTGATCGATAATATAAAGCCCTCGTTCATTTTGAGCCAAAATATATGTGCCGTGCATTTGACCGATGGGATACATGACAGGGACGCGTTCATTTTCTGAAATGTTTTCGGCTTCATCTTCTTTCAGCACAGCCTCCTCATGTTCAAGAGAAGCCGCCGATTCCTCTACATGAACGCTCGCAGCTGGCTTTTTTTCATACGATACTTGTAATGACGCTTCCGTACTTTCCAGCTCAGGCAGCCCGTATGTTTCATTTTGATTGGTCTCATATACAACCGATTCGATCGGGACCGGCTGATAGGATATAGGTGTTTCCGTTCGGCCTGTATTTGCTTGTTTTGAATCGAAGATTAAGGATTGCTGCTCATTTTTCACAGCTGGCATTGGTGCTTTTTTTGGCACTGAAGCACTTGGAATGAGCTGCTGCTTTTGAAACACTTCCTTAATTCCTTGTTTGATCAGCTCATGAAGTTCCTGTTCTTTACTAAGTCTCACTTCAAGTTTTGACGGGTGCACGTTCACATCCACTAGAATGGGGTCCATCTTCATCTCAATAAATGTAATCGGATGGCGACCGATCGGAAGCAGCGTGTGATACCCTTCATGGATGGCTTTCACGAGCGGGAAATGCTTGACATATCTGCCGTTTACAACAGAAGACATATAATTCCGCGATGCTCTCGTCACTTCTGGTAAGGAAATATACCCTTTCACTTCAAAATCAAGTGATTGTACGTGAAGTGGCAGCATTTTTTTCGCCACAGCCGTTCCATAAATGGCCGCAAGCACATGCCGTACATCTCCGTTTCCATTTGTCTGAAGCAAGACTTTCCCTTGATGACGCAAGCGAATCGATACTTCTGGATGAGCAAGTGCAATTCGGTTAACGACATCCGATATATTGCCAAGCTCTGTATGAACGGTTTTCATGTATTTTAATCGGGCTGGCGTATTATAAAATAAGTTGGTGACCACAATTTCGGTGCCGCGACGGCCAGAGGTTTTTTTCTCTGAAATGATCTTCCCGCCTTGGAGGGCTAAGTGCGTTCCAGCTCCTTCACCGGTACTTGTTTTCATTTCTAGGTGAGAGACGGACGCGATACTTGGCAGCGCCTCTCCCCTAAAGCCTAGTGTTCTGACACGGAACAAATCATTTTCATCTTTGATTTTACTCGTTGCATGGCGCTGGAAGGCGAGCCTACAATCTTCAGCATCGATTCCAACACCATTATCAATGATTCTAATAGAAGAAAGACCTGCTTCTTCTACATCGATTTCAATGACTGTACTACTTGCATCGATCGCATTTTCCACAAGCTCCTTTACGACAGAAGCCGGCCGTTCGACCACTTCACCAGCAGCAATTTTATTTGATAGGTCATCGGATAACTGAATAATCTTTGCCATTTCTGCTCACCTCACCTTACATTATAATTTCTTTTGCAATTCATATAGCTTTGTCATGGCTTCCAGTGGTGTCATATCCATTACATTAAATGACTTTAATTCGTCGATCACCGCTTGATCTTTGTTTTTGAGGACGGCTTTTGTTTGCGGTTTTTCTTCCACTTCAAAGAAAGAAAGCTGCTGCTTCTCCTCGGGCTTTTCTGTTTTTGGAGCTGGAGCCACGTGCGGAATCACTTCATGTGATCCGCTCTCAAGCTCCGTTAAGATCGTCTGGGCTCTATCAATGATGGCATCAGGCAATTCAGCAAGCTGCGCTACATGAATGCCATAGCTTTTGTCAGCTGCACCTTCTTTGATTTGATGTAAGAAAACGACCGTTCCTTCATGCTCTTCAGCTCGTACATGGACATTCTTCAGCTCACTTAATTGAGACTCAAGTACCGTAAGCTCATGGTAATGTGTGGAGAAGAGGGTTTTGGCACCAATATGATCATGAACAAATTCAATGATCGCCTGTGCAAGAGCCATTCCATCATAGGTGCTTGTCCCGCGTCCAATCTCATCAAATAAAATCAAACTGTTTTTCGTTGCATGCACCATCGCATTTTTTGCTTCGAGCATTTCTACCATAAAAGTACTTTGACCTGAAATCAAATCATCTGCCGCACCAATACGTGTAAAGATTTGATCAAAAATCGGAAGGGTCGCCTTTGATGCTGGCACAAAACACCCAATTTGCGAAAGAATCGAGATGAGCGCCATTTGTCTCATATACGTGCTTTTCCCTGACATATTCGGTCCCGTAATAAGCAAGGTTTGTCTGCCTCTTCCCATATGACAGTCATTCGGCACATACTCCTGGTGATCCATCACTTTTTCAACGACAGGGTGACGGCCATCAATGACATCCACCTCATCCTCTGAGAATTCCGGACGGACATAACGGCGTTTTTCACTGACAGTCGCAAAGCATTGCAGCGCATCCAGCTCACTCATTTGTTTTGCGAGCAGCTGTAATCTAGGAATATATGTTTTCACTTGTTCCCTAAGAGCTGAAAATAGTTCATATTCCAATTCGCTAATATTTGATTCTGCCTCAAGAATAAGGGCTTCTTTTTCTTTCAATTCAGGTGTGATATACCGCTCTGCATTGGCAAGGGTTTGTTTTCTTTCATAACGACCCTCTTCCAGCAGATGTGTATTCGCCCGGGTCACTTCGATATAATAACCAAATACTTTATTAAAACCGACTTTTAAGGAACGAATGCCGGTATATTCTCTTTCTTGCTGTTCAAGCCGTGCAATCCAGTCCTTACCGTTTCGGCTGGCATCACGATATTCATCTAATTTTGCATTGTAGCCATCTTTAATCAAATTGCCTTCTTTTAACGTCATCGGCGGATTCTCATAAAGAGCATCTTCTAATAAATCAAGCAAGTCACCACAAGGGTCAATATCATTCGCTCTTGATTTTGCCATTTCCTCTGGCAGTGAATGGACGAGCTCTTTAATGGCCGGTACTTGTTTTAAGGATTCCTTCAGCTGAATGAGATCGCGGGCATTCACATTTCCAAATGCCACGCGGCCTGCTAGACGCTCAAGATCATATACTTGCTTTAATCGTTCACGCAGATCCTCTCGTTCAAAGAAATGATCCATGAGAATTTGCACCATTTCCTGGCGTTCCTCAATTTGCGAAAGGCGAATGAGCGGCCGATCGATCCATTGCTTGAGCAGTCTTCCGCCCATCGCTGTTTTTGTTTCATCTAGCAGCCATAATAAAGAGCCCTTTTTGCTTTTTGAACGGATCGTTTCTGTTAATTCAAGATTTCGCTTTGAGTAAAGATCAATTTTCATCGTTTGTTCAAGCTCAAACACTTGAACTTGCTGAAGGTGATCAAGACTTCTTTTTTGCGTTCTTCTTAAGTAGGCATATAGCGTTAAAAATGCTGATCTCAGATTTTCGTCAAGGTGGGAAACGAGCGGTTCAGCTTCATCCATTAATTGGCCGCTATCTTCGTATGAAATCGTTGCATGACAGCGCTCTTTAAGGGTCTTCACTGTTTCCTCATTCAGCTGCTTTGAAACCACAATTTCCTTTGCACCGACAGAATAAATTTCAGACACAACCTCATCTAATCGATCGATGAAAGCAGCCATGTTTTCTCCTGTTGATAAATCGGAAAGCGCAAGGCCGTACCCATTTTGAAAGCTGGAAACAGACGCAATGAAGTTGTTCTCATTTTCACTCAGCCCTTTGCCATCCATGACCGTCCCTGGTGTAATGAGTTGAACAACTTCTCTTTTGACCACACCTTTTGCCGTTTTAGGATCTTCCACCTGTTCACAAATGGCGACTTTGTAGCCCTTTGAAATCAACTGTTCTATGTATGCAGAAGCAGAATGGTAAGGGACGCCGCACATTGGAATCGTCCCGCCGTCTCTGCTTGTTAACGTAATTTCTAGCTCTTGTGCCGCTTCTTTTGCGTCATCAAAAAACATCTCATAAAAATCGCCTAAGCGAAAAAATAAAAAGGCATCTTGATAATCTGCCTTGATCTTTAAATATTGCTGTATCATGGGCGTATAACTTGCCATATTTCTAATCCCTCACTATATCACTTTCGAATTCATACCATCTTCCATTATAGCATAAAAAAGCACCTTTTTTCCCTAGATCGAGGCACAAAAAAACTAGGGAGATATGCGCCCTAGTCATCTATTACTCTTCTGGATCACCTGCTAGGAATTCTGGATGAATATCCTCTAACTCCTCATCCACTTCTTCTTCCCACTCGTGATCATCTTTTTCTTTCCAGCTTGAATTGACCTCTACGACAATTTTTGTTTCTCCTACCACTTCAGCAATGAATTCACGCTCTGCCTGAACGACAATTTTATTGCCATTAGGAGAAATGGTCACCTCTAAGCAGTTGGGCTGCTGCAACACTTTCGCAATCACTTCGTGTTCATCATCAAGGAAATTTTTATCTTTATATCTCAGTTTGATGATGTCTACATATTTCACACGTTCTGTGACCACTTCTGTTTTCGTGTTGTCAGCATATGAATACCACACGTTAATATCAAATGTTCCTTCAATCTCAACAGTTTTACCGACCTTTTCAGCATCATACTTATGATTAATGATCCAACCACCTAGGATGCTGGTTGGTTTTTGCGATGGAGAAATGGTGTGTGTGCTTTGGGTGAATTTCCTCCCTTTTGCAACCACCGCTTTTGTAATAATCTCTCTGTATTCAGACATTCCGGCATGCCTCCTTGTTCTTGATCGTTTTATCTTATGCTGGGCATTCGTCTAGTGTGTCACGATTTTGAGCTTCATGTTCAATTAAATTCATTTCTGTTTCAGTGTATGCATGGTCGCCCATAAACTTGCCTTGAAAATTGGAAAAGTTGGAGAGTGAAAGATTGGGGGTTGATTAGATTGGGGTAATTTGGTGTAATAAAGAGAGTAGCCCTTCTTAATAAGGAGGGAATCCGATGAGAGAATATCATATTGTTATAAATTTCTTTGGATTAAGCGTTAAATTTAGATTCAGATCTTTTAATCATTAAAATCAATTGATTCTCAGTTTATTACGCTTCACTACAACATTTTCAAGATAAATTATTTTATGAAATAAAGGGGCTACTGCATCAACATTTTGTTGTTGATGCAGTAGTAAATTAAAAATTACATATAATCTAAAACAAAAAACCCCGCAGATGCGGGGTTTTCTCATTTAATGGAGCAACTTGGTGATGAGTTTTTCACTTTTGAACCGGTTTCTCCTAATAATAGGTCTCCGCCGGTTGAAAGAATGATTTCATCCGTTACTTGATTAGAAATCGTGTGCGCTACAAGCTGAAGCAGGGAATTGACCTCAATTTGTGATTCTTTGAATTCTTGAATCACTGGGATTTCATCCAGTTCTTCTTGCAGGGCATCGATTTTTTCTTCGACTTGCTTTAAGGCTTCGTGTTTGCCGTAATGCTTTAAATTTACTGCTTGTTTTTGAAGCGCCTTAATTTGATTAATGATCGTCGAAATTTTTGTATTTTCATTGATTTGTGCTTCTGCTTTCTTGAAGAAATCAACTTCTTCTGTTTCAGAAATCATTTTAGCGAGCTCTCTTGCGCGCTCGACAATCTCTTTCTTTGAATAAAGCGTCATTTTAATTCACCTCGATAGCTTCTCCAACCATTTCTCCGTCAAGAGACCAAGTTTTCGCTTGTGTGATTTTCACTTTGACGATGTTGCCAATCGCTTCTTTTGGTGCTTTAAAATTCACAAGCTTACTTTTACTTGTATATCCGGCTAGGATCTCAGGATTATTTTTACTTTCACCCTCTACTAATACTTCGACAGTCTGCCCTTCATATTCCTTCATTTTTTTCGCGGAAATTTCATTCACGAGTGCATTCAGGCGCTGAAGGCGTTCTTTTTTCACACGCATTGGGACATTGTCTTTCATATTGGCTGCTGGTGTTCCTTCTCTTGGAGAGTAAATGAACGTATAAGCCGCATCAAACTCCACCTCACGATAGAGGGAAAGGGTTTCTTCAAACTGCTCATCTGTTTCATTTGGGAACCCAACGATAATGTCTGTTGTCAGGGAAGCATTTGGCATCGCTTCTTTGATTTTGCGCACAAGATCAAGGTAACGTTCACGGTCATATTTTCTCGCCATGAGTTTCAGCACAGAAGAACTTCCTGATTGAACTGGCAAGTGAATATGATCGAGCAGGTTGCCGCCCTTTGCAAGCACCTCAATTAAATGGTCATCAAAGTCACGCGGATGACTTGTTGTAAAACGGATACGCGGAATATCGATTTTACGCAGCTCATCCATGAGATGGCCAAGACCATATTCCATGTCTTCAAAATCTTTTCCATACGCATTCACGTTTTGACCAAGAAGGGTAATTTCCTTATATCCTTCTGCCGCTAAACGTCTTACCTCTTGAATAATTTCATCTGGCCGGCGGCTTCTTTCCTTGCCGCGTGTGTAAGGTACGATACAGTATGTACAGAACTTATCACAGCCGTACATAATATTCACCCAGCCTTTGATTTTACCTTGGCGGGCTCTTGGAAGGTTTTCAATGACATCCCCTTCCTTCGACCAAACCTCGATGACCATTTCTTTTGAAAGGTAACATTCAGATAAAAGCTCCGGCAAGCGGTGAATGTTGTGCGTTCCAAAAATCAAGTCAACAAATGGGTGTTTTTTCAAAATACGGTTGACGACAGATTCTTCTTGTGACATACATCCACAGACACCTAAGATCAAATCTGGCTTTTCGCGTTTTAATGCTTTTAAATGACCAAGCTCTCCAAACACTTTGTTTTCAGCATTCTCACGAATGGCGCAGGTGTTTAATAGGATGACATTCGCATCTTCAGTAGAGTTTGTTGGTTCATAGCCAAGCGCCATAAAAATACCAGCCATCACCTCTGTGTCATGCTCATTCATTTGACAGCCATAAGTGCGAATATAAAACTTGCGGCCGTTCCCTAACCCTTGAAACCGCTCGTCAATTTGAAATTGATTGTATTCGACTTCTTCTTTACCCCGTTTTTTTGCATCTTTTAAGGAAGGCGGAATGTAAACAGCTTCAAAATATTGGCTGTAGTCCTTCTCGGATTTTTTGTCCGATGAACTTACTTGTCCGCTTGCTTTTCTCTGCTTTTCATTCATGAATTTGTACTCCTTTCAAACCAAGCTCCACCCTACAGTATAGACTATTTTCTGATCAATTGAAAATAAATTCATACGAGGTTTTTCTATGAAAAATGCCTATTTAACAGGACAGTCATAACCATTCTCTTTATAAAAAGAAAAAGAGAGCCCACGCTCTCTCAATCAAGTATGTTCAGTTTTTTCGCTTCTTCTTCAATGATTGTCAGTGCACGGTCAAGTTCTTCTTTTGTGTGCTTTGCTGTGATGATGGCTCTAATTCTCGCTTTTCCTTTGGCCACAGTTGGGAAGGCTATGCCCTGAGCAAAGACACCTCGCTCTATTAATGCCTTTGAAAAACGGAAAGTAAGTGCCTCGTCTCCAATCATCATCGGAATAATCGGTGTCTCTGTTGGTGCAACCTGAAATCCCAGATTGATGACCTTTTCTTTAAAATAGGCAGCGTTTTCCCAAAGCGTATCAATTCGCTCTGGTTCGTCTAACAGTACTTCAATTGCTTCTTCACACGCTCTTGTCACAGCTGGTGGATGTGAGGTGCTGAATAAAAACGGTCTTGCTTTATGCTTTAAGTAGTCGATTAAAACCGCAGAACCAGCCACGTAGCCGCCTAGCACACCGACAGCCTTACTAAGTGTCCCAACCTGAATGTGCACTCTGCCGTCGAGTTTAAAATGGTTGACTGTCCCGCGTCCATTTTCGCCAAGTACTCCTGACGCATGCGCATCGTCAACCATTACAAATGCGTCATATGCTTCTGCAAGTCTCACAATCTCAGGAAGCGGTGCAATATCTCCATCCATCGAGAACACACCATCTGTTACGATAAGCCGGGCGCGGTAATTCATAGATTTTTTTAAAATTTTCTCAAGCTCTTCCATATTGGAATGGGCGTATACTTTTTTATCTGCCTTTGTTAATCGAATGCCATCGATGATCGAGGCATGATTGAGCTCATCTGAAATCACAATATCATCTTTTGTTAAGATACTTGATAAGACCCCTTGGTTGGTCGTAAAACCTGACTGAAACACAAGGGCTGCCTCTGTCTTCTTAAATGCAGCGATCTTTTTTTCAAGACGTTCATGCATCGTCATTGTACCGGCAATGGTTCGTACGGATCCTGTCCCAGCACCAAATTCATCAATCGCCTCTTTCGCTGCTTTCATCAGCCGTGGATGCGAGGTGAGGCCTAAGTAATTATTTGAGGAGAGTTGTATAACGGATTGGTCATTTAATGTGACCACGGATGATTGTTTTGAGTCAATCTCTTTGAGCGTTTGGTGGGTACCTTGCTGCTTCATTGTTTCTAATTCATCTTGTAAATACGTGAATTCTTTCATCATTTCTTCCCCCTTTGATATGATGGCATCATAAGCACGACCTTTCCGCATGTACCATTTCTCATGAGTTCAAACCCCTTTTCGAAATCTTCAAATGGCAGCGTATGGGTGACAACCGGCTGTACATCAATTGTATTCGTTCTTAAAAGCTCAGATACTTGACGCCACGTTTCAAACATTTTTCTCCCCGTGATCCCTTGAACGGTTAATCCCCTAAAAACAATTTGATTCGTAATGTCAATTGTCACTGGCCTTTCTGGCAAACTCAGTATATTGACTTTCCCTCCATTTGCACAAGCTTCGAGTGCTTGATGAATCGCCACTGGGTGTCCTGACATCTCACACATCACGTCTGCCCCTTCCATTCGCGTGAGCTGCTTAATCATCGCAACAGGATCATCTTTTCCGATATCCACGATATGGTCTGCGCCCATTTTCCTTGCAAGCTCAAGCCTGTATTCATTTTTATCAACGGCAAACACTTGGACAGCCCCAGAGGCTTTTGCGACTGCGATGGCCATTAAACCAATGGGTCCGCAGCCAAAAATCGCCACTGCTTTACCTGAAACAGGTGTGTGCAAAACCGTATGAACTGCATTTCCAAGCGGCTCTTGAATGGATGCAAGCTCTACTGGCATTTGAGCTGGATTGTGCCACAGATTTTGTGCAGGTACTTTGACATATTCAGCAAAACAGCCATCAATGTCTACCCCTAAAATTTTCGTTTCACTGCACAAATGCTGCTGTCCTGTTAAACACATATAGCACTGATTACATACAATATGCGTCTCAGCCGATACAAAATCCCCTACTTTTGCACGTGAGACTTGTTTACCCACTTTGACAACTTCCCCTGTAAATTCGTGTCCGAAAATGTAAGGTGCTTTGACCCTTCCCTTTGCCCAATCATCCCAATTATAAATATGCACATCTGTTCCGCATATCGATGTGGCTTTCACCTGGATCAATACTTCATGATCATTGATTTCTGGAATCGGCATGTCTATCAACACCGCTCCGTAAGCGCTTTCTTTTTTAACAATCGCTTTCATCGTTCCACACATGACGTACAACCCCTTTGTTAAAAAACTTCTCCCAATCAGATTTTAACACGTCTTATTTTAGTCGTAAATACCACTGTCTACTCAGTAGAGACAAATGAACACTCCACATAATTTTTTAGATATTTTTCTAAAAAAAAAGCAAATCTCCGAATAGAAGGAGATTTGCTTTAACTGTCAGCGTTTTTTTGAAACGGCAACAACATATAGGGCCGGTACAATTAATAGTGTCAGAATCGTTGAGAAAAAGACACCTGATACAATGCAGATTGCAAGCGGCTTAAAGAGTGGGTCATTACTTAACGCAACAGGCATTAGGGCAACTAGTGCTGTAAATGCCGTTAATAAAATTGGTCTAATCCTTGCTCTTCCCGCTTCAATCACGGCTGTTCGTTGATCAAGACCTAGCTTGCGCCGCTGTTCAATAAATTCGAATAAGACAACCGCATTTCGAACCACGATGCCAGCTAATGATACAATCCCCATTGTCGCCATAAAGCTGAACGGCGTTTGCGTGACAAACAGTCCGATAACGGCTCCTGATATCGCTAAGTAAACAGTTCCTATCACTAAAAGCGGAAGCATCAATGAATTGAACTGGAAGGCGATCGTCACATAAATGAGCAGCAAGACAACTCCAAATAAAAGACTAATTTCAATAAAGAATTGGGTCTGATCTTCATTTTCTCCACCTTGAGAAATGGTCAAGTCCTTCGCTGCATCACTTTTTTCGACTTGATTGACAACTTCTTTCATATCGTCTTTAAATGTATCTGACGTTCCAGGGTACGCCTTTAACGTGATGGTCGGAATACCATTTTCATGTGGAATGCTCTCGTACTGCTCTGTTTCTTTTTCTTTCACATATCGGCTAAGTGGCTCCAGTGAAGGCACACCACCCTCATTTGTATTCACAGGCACTTTGATTTCGTTTAGCTTCAGGCTATTTTGATGTGTACCCATGTCCTGTTTGACCACGAGATCAATGTCCTCTGTTCCTTGTTTAAAGGTGCCTAATGGGAGTCCTTCTGTCACAAGACCAAGCTGTCTGCTGACAAACTGAGCACTGAGCCCATCCTCTGCCATACGATCACGGTTTAATTCAAATGAGATGGTTTTCACCGGCTGATTGACATCGTCCGTGATCAAGCTTGCTCCATTTTCTTTCATTTCTTTTGTAAGCGTTCCTTTGATATCAATCAGCTTTGAAAAAGAGTCACCCGCAATGGTTACAGTCACAGGCGCTCCGGTTGGCGGCCCTTGAACAATGGTTTTCATAAAGATATCAGCATCTTTAAATTTCTCTCGCAAAGGCTCTGTCATACGGTCAATCAATGCTTTACTTGTCATCTGTTCATTGTCTACTCTCACGACAACCTGACCAGTATGGTCACTTGCGTTTGAGATGCTTTCATTAAACAAGTTCGGCACACCGCCACCTGCAAAAATGGCCGTCTCTTCAGTGCCTTTTTGCTGTTTGATCTCTTGTTCTATTTTCTCTAATGTTTCATTTGTTTTGTCTAATGTCGTTTCACTTGGAAGTGTGACAGTGACAACAACTTCTTTCTTATTCGCCGCAGGGAAAAATTCAAACGGTGTGACGAAGATAAGTAAAAAGGCAAGTGTGGCAACAAGCAAACCACTTAGTCCAATGAGAAGTGGACGCCTCACGATTTTTGTCAGCACGCGGTCTGCATAAAAATCTGCTAATTTCTTTAATGGTTTGCCTAAGAATCCCGGCTCCTTTTGAATCTTCTTGTTCTTTCTTTTCCGGTTCGCTGTATATTGATAGACTGGGACAAGTGTCAATGAAATGACCATAGACGCAAGCACAGTCGTCACTAAAACAGACGGTAATGCTCGAATAAATGAACCGTTCGCACCAGATAGGAAAACAAGTGGCAAGAAGGCAAACACAACCGCAAGCGTTGATGTCAAAATGGAGCCTGCGACCTCTTTCACCCCTGCAATCGTTCCTTTAAGCGGGCTTTCGTATTTTTTCATCTGCCTTAAAATATTATCGTTAACGACAATGGCATCATCCACAAGTATCCCTAAGGCAATGATAAAGCCAATGATTGAAATTTGATTAAGGTCCACTTGTAAAAATGGCAGCGGAATGGTTCCAATCGTGATCGATAATGGAATCGCTAGTGAAACGATAAAGGCACCGCCAATGGTGAGACCAAGTGTGGTGACGATAATGACAGCGATGACTGCAACGATGGCTTCTTTGATTAAATCATTAAAAATGGCATCTACTTCACTTTTTTGAGAATAATAGTCTACCCACTCTACACCATTTGGCAGCTGTTTCTCTTTTTCAATGACAACACTGACTTTGTCATACATTTTAGGAATATCAAGCCCTGGTTTTATATTGACTGTAAACGAATAGGCGGGCTTTCCGTTATACGAAACAATATCACTTTTCTCTTTTTCTACTTCTTTTAAGCTGCCAAGCTGACTAATTGTGACTGGCTCTCGATTCGTTTTTGAGAAAAGCTCAATTTTTTCGACTTGATCTAAGCGGTCATAGGCATCAATGGACAGCTTGACCTTCTCTCCGTCTGCCCGAATGTCACCTAGTGGAGAAGTGTCAAATTCCTGATTGATGGCATTTGTGACATCGGTCACATTTAACCCCTCATCCTCAAGCTTACTTGAATCTAAGTTCAATATCGCTTGTTTGTCATTGAAGCCTTTGATGACGACACCGTCAACACCTTTGATGTCCTCTACTTTTTCCTTCAACGCACGAAGCGATTCCTGACTTTTCGCTAAGTCAGATGACTTACTCGACACAATCATGTAAGAACCAACCGGCACGTTGCCAAACTCATCCTTTACATCTGGCTCCATCACACCGTCAGGAAAGGAAGATGCGGCACTCGTGGTTTCATTTTTAATTTGACCTGCCACCTTTTGAAAATCGGCTTGATCATCAATTTCAAGCACAATATTTGAAAAACCAATGGCAGAAACAGAGCTCGTTTTCTCTACACCATTGATATCAGTTATGGCTGATTCCAGCTTATTGGTTACATCACTTTCCACCTGTTTTGCATCAGCACCAGGAAAAACAGTGGAGATGGTCACGATATTTGCTTGGAATTCTGGCAGTTCTCGTTTAGGAAGCTGCGTAAATAGATAGCCCCCGGCAATGAGAACGATAAAAAACAAAATAAAAACAAGCTTTCCTCTTTTCAAAAAAGCTTCAATCATTATTTCACCTACTTAAATATTTATTTTTGATGAAGTATTTTCAACTTAATCTTAATTTATCATCATGGTGAAAAAATGCAAGCTCTAATATGTAGTTTTTTTATCTATTTCATGAACTGAATATGTTATATAAGAAATGTATAGCAGTAAACAAAAACAACCTGCTTACATGATGTAAGCAGGTTGAAAATAATAAAATTAGAATTATCGTGGCTCAACAATCAGTTTGATTGCTGTTCTTTCTTCTCCATCGATAAGAATGTCAGTAAAGGCTGGAATGCATATCAAATCCACTCCGCTAGGCGCAACAAATCCCCTTGCAATGGCCACTGCCTTGACTGCCTGATTCAGCGCTCCAGCACCGATTGCTTGTATTTCTGCTGCACCGCGTTCACGTAAAACGCCGGCTAATGCTCCTGCTACTGAATTCGGATTTGACTTTGCTGAAACTTTTAAAATTTCCATTTCTGCTCCCCCTTAAATTTACAATGGATAAGTGAGTGTTCATTAGAACAATCTTTGTTAGATGATGCTATTTTTTTGAAAATCCATCCCCAAAATGTTTTTCAAAAATAGCAGGCTACCTACCATTTTTACTATATTCACGATAGAGGGCGCATATTCCTTCTTTCTGATTAATATTTTTCTGAAATAAATATGTGAACATTTATTCAAAGAAAATATGGTCATCATTTATCAAAATTCGATCAATTTTGACAGCTTTTTTCGACTGTTCGTCAATTTCTACGATCACTGCACTTAATGTAGTACGTCCTTCCGCAATGTCAAAGCGGACAGGAAGGCTCGTTTTGAATCGCTTAATGATCGTTTCCCGGTCAACACCTAAAATGCCATCATAAGGACCTGTCATGCCAACATCCGAAATATACGCAGTTCCTTTTGGCAATACGCGGTTATCAGCTGTTTGAACATGTGTATGCGTTCCAACAACACATGATGCACGACCATCTGTATACCAGCCCATTGCTAGCTTTTCACTTGTGGCTTCACCATGAAAATCAATAAAAATAAATGGTGTACGTTTGGATGCTTCTGCAATTAATTCATCTACTTTTTGAAACGGGCAGTCAATTGGAGGTAAAAAAGTACGTCCTTGTAAGTTGATGACAGCCAATTCTTTTCCTTGCTTTTTAATGAAGGTGAGTCCTTTTCCAGGCGTACCTTGCGGGAAGTTGGCAGGACGAACAATATTGGCTGCATCATCGATGAAATCGAAAATGTCTCTTTTATCCCATGTATGGTTGCCCATTGTGAGCACGTCAGCTCCTGCTTGCAGCAGCTCGTGATAGATTTTTTCAGTGAGACCTTTCCCGTGAGCCGCGTTTTCTCCATTGACAATTGTAAAGTGCGGCTGATATTTTTTCTTAAGTTTCGGCAAGTATTCTTTCAGTGTATCTCTGCCAGGTGAACCGACGATATCTCCAACAAATAATATTTTCATGCGTTTTGTACCCTTTCTCTTATAAATTGATCTTCCTATCAGTGTTGCATATTTACACAAAAAAATAAAGCGGCGCTAAGCGCACCGCTCTATTTTGCATACTCTACTGCGCGAGTTTCTCGAATGACCGTCACTTTAATGTGACCAGGGTAATCGAGCTCGTCCTCGATTCGCTTACGAATATCCCTTGCTAGACGGTGAGCTTCAAGATCATTAATTGAATCTGGCTTCACCATAATACGTACTTCACGTCCAGCCTGTATCGCAAACGATTTTTCAACACCTTCATAAGATTCAGAGATATCTTCTAATTTTTCAAGTCTCCGAATGTAATTTTCAAGCGTCTCACTTCTTGCACCAGGGCGTGCTGCAGATAATGCATCAGCTGCCGCAACAAGAACAGCGATAATAGATGTCGGTTCTTGGTCACCGTGGTGAGAGGCAATACTGTTGATGACAACAGGATGCTCTTTATATTTCGTCGCAAGCTCAACGCCAATTTCTACGTGGCTTCCTTCTACTTCATGATCAATGGCTTTTCCAATGTCATGCAGAAGACCTGCTCGTTTTGCAAGCTTTGCATCTTCTCCAAGCTCTGAAGCCATGAGACCTGCAAGATGTGCAACCTCAATTGAATGCTTCAGGACATTTTGTCCATAACTTGTACGGAATTTTAAGCGACCGAGAATTTTGATGAGATCCGGATGCAGACCGTGAACACCGACTTCAAATGTCGTTTGCTCACCCATCTCGCGGATATAATCATCGACTTCACGGCGTGATTTTTCCACCATTTCTTCAATTCGTGCAGGATGAATGCGGCCATCCTGGACTAGCTTGTCCAGAGCTATCCTCGCTGTTTCACGTCTAATCGGATCAAAGCCCGATAATATGACAGCTTCAGGTGTATCATCTATGATCAGGTCAATACCTGTTAACGTTTCTAACGTACGGATATTTCGTCCTTCACGTCCGATAATACGACCTTTCATCTCATCATTTGGAAGATTGACTACAGATACCGTTGTTTCAGCTACATGATCAGCTGCACAACGCTGTAACGCAAGTGAAAGAATGTTTTTCGCCTTTTTATCAGCCTCTTCTTTCGCCCGGTTTTCAGATTCTTTCGTCATGACTGCAATGTCGTGGGAAAGCTCATTTTCAACTTGATCCAGAATGATTTGTTTCGCTTCATCTCGAGTTAAACTAGAAATGCGTTCCAACTCGGCTTTCTGCAAACGAATCATATCATCCACTTTGCTTTCCATCTCTTCAATATGTTGTTGTCGTTCATTCAGAGAATGATCTCTCTTCTCCAACAGGGACTCCCGTTTATCTAAAGTTTCATCTTTGCGATCAAGATTTTCTTCTTTTTGAAGTAAACGGTTTTCTTGTCTTTGAAGCTCATTACGTCTTTCACGAACTTCTTGCTCCGCCTCTACACGAAACGAATGAATTTCATCTTTCGCTTCCAAGAGCGCTTCTTTCTTCAATGCTTCCGCATCACGCTTTGCATCCTCAACAATTTGTTCGGCCATGTTTCTTGCGCCGGATATTTTTGCTTCTGCAATGGTTTTACGAACAAAGTAGCCAACAACTAAACAGATTAGGCTCAGCAAAATGGAGATGATCGTAAACATCGTAGGCGACATATTTTCACCTCCTCTTGCTATGAACTTGGTTTTACAAATAAAGTGTCGGCATGTACATTGTTTTGTACCTCAACATACAGGGCCTTCACAGGGAATGAGATCCTCACTGCCCTTGTCAAGTTTAAATTAGTTATCAATCATGTTAAGAAAAACAAGTGATACATTTCCATTGTAATTGTGTCGGAAATACTTGTCAAGCTAGTCAGACTGAGGCGTAAGTCGTTATTTCAAGCGAAGACAGAACTTTTGACCGCTATCTGTCATGTAATTGTAAAAAAAAGACGCTTTTCAGTGTGTAGACAAACCTTCGCATTCGGTGTCAGTCCTGCGTGCCGGTGCTCACGAATGTCACATTCACTCCGCTCCGGTACTCGTCCTTCCTAGACTTCAAAGGTTTTCTATCACGCTGAAGCTGAAAAAGAAGACAAAGGGCTAAAAGATCAATTTTAGCCCTTTGTCAACAATCTAAAAAGACGCTTTTCAGCGTCTTTTTAGTCTTTAAATTCCAATTCTTCTTGTCCCTCTTCTTCGGTTGCTTTCACTCCGTTTGTATCCAAACCGTAGTGTTCTCTGATTTGTTCTTGAATCATGAGAAGGATATCTTTGTTTTCTTTAAGGAACTGTTTCGCATTTTCACGGCCTTGTCCAAGACGTTCCTCTTGGTAAGAATACCAAGCTCCGCTCTTTTGTACGATATCTAGTTCGCTTCCAAGGTCGATGATTTCTCCCTCTTTTGAGATCCCTTCACCATACATGATGTCTACTTCCGCAATACGGAATGGCGGTGCAACCTTGTTTTTCACAACTTTAATTCTTGTTTTATTTCCCATAATGTCATTGCCTTGTTTCAGCTGTTCAGCACGGCGCACTTCTAAACGAACAGATGAATAGAACTTCAGAGCACGTCCACCAGGCGTTGTTTCAGGGTTACCGAACATGACCCCTACTTTTTCACGAATTTGGTTAATAAAGATGGCAATTGTTTTCGATTTGTTGATAGCACCTGATAGTTTACGAAGTGCTTGAGACATCAAACGGGCTTGAAGACCAACGTGTGAATCACCCATGTCTCCTTCAATCTCTGCTTTTGGTACAAGAGCAGCTACTGAGTCAATGACAACAATATCAACTGCACCACTGCGGACAAGTGCCTCTGCAATTTCAAGTGCTTGTTCTCCTGTATCCGGCTGAGAAAGTAACAGCTCATCAATATTGACACCTAGTTTTTGAGCATAAACTGGATCTAGTGCATGCTCTGCATCGATGAATGCTGCTTGTCCTCCCTGCTGCTGAACCTCAGCAATTGCATGAAGTGCCACTGTCGTTTTACCAGAACTCTCTGGACCGTATACTTCAATAATACGACCGCGAGGATATCCACCTAT
This sequence comes from Bacillus sp. MC1252, assembly GCF_056838025.1. Classification (NCBI taxonomy): domain Bacteria; kingdom Bacillati; phylum Bacillota; class Bacilli; order Caryophanales; family Bacillaceae; genus Bacillus; species Bacillus sp. MC1252. Next base: position 1,650,804 of record NZ_CM166369.1, on the reverse strand, counting down.
TCCAAGCGCAGTATCAAGTGCTAACGAACCACTAGGTACTGTTGAAATACGTGTATCTGTTTGCTCTCCTAGTTTCATAATAGAGCCTTTACCAAACTGTTTTTCTATTTGTTTAAGAGCCATATCTAAGGCTGCTTGACGATCACTCATTCTATTGTTTCCTCCTTTATCAATTCCACTATCTATACTATACCTTGTTTTACGTCATTTGCCAAGAAAAAAACGAACACATATTCGATTTTTTCTTGGCAGATCTTTTAAGAAAAGAGCTGTTTCTATTAGAAAAAACAGTCTTTTATAAAGGAGTAAACCTAACAAAAAACAAAATTAACTCTCTTTTAATAATTTGAGCAAGTGATGCAGACCATATTTCACAGCGCGTTTTCGAATGCCTGATCGACTGCCTGTAAACATCCATTCAAACACGTCTTTCTGACCTTTAGTGGATAGCCCAATGAACACTTTTCCGACAGGCTGTCCTTCTTGGCTAGCAGGTCCTGCCACACCAGTGAAGCTAATACCGATATCGCTTCCTGTCAGCTTTCTAATGCCCTCAGCGAGCTCTAAAGCGCACTCTTTGCTGACAGCGCCATGAGAAGACAACGTTGCCTCCCGGCAGCCAAGCACCTGCTGCTTCACTTGATTGGTATAACAAACCACACTTCCGTTAAAAATCGATGATGCCCCTTCGAGATCTGTCAGCCATTCGGAGAACATGCCGCCAGTCAGACTTTCAGCGGCTGCTACTGTTTTCCCGTGTTCGTGCAAGGCCTTGGAAACTTCACGGACAAGAGATGTATCTCCATATCCGTAGAAGTACTCGCCTACCCGATCTAAAATTTGCGCTTCCGTTTCTTTTAACAGGCGCTCCGTTTCTTTTTCATCCTCGTGCTTGGCTGTGAGCCTTAGTGTCACTTCACCGTCAGCTGCAAGCGGTGCAATCGTCGGATTGGTCTGAGCATCGATTAAATCTTCAAGGTCTGTTTCAAGCTGTGATTCACCGATTCCGAAGAAACGCAACACAACAGACACGATTTTTTCTTTTAAGCCAAGTTTCTCAGAAATCAGCGGCTTCGCCTCGTTTTCAAACATCGGGTGCAGTTCACTTGGTGGTCCAGGAAGCAGAATATAAAACGTATCTTCTTCTTGAATAAACATACCTGGTGCCATCCCGAACCGGTTCACCAGCACATCAGATCCTTCTAGAACGAGTGCCTGCTTACGGTTGTTCGGTGACATGTCACGTCCGGTCTTTCGAAAGTAGTCTTGAATCGATTCAAATGCTTCTTCATTTAGCACAAGCTCTTTTCCGAGCGTATTTGCAATGGTTTCTTTTGTTAAATCATCTTTTGTTGGTCCAAGACCGCCTGAGAATATAATAAAATTAGATCTTTCCTGCGCTACTTGAATGGCTTGTTTTAAACGCTCTGGATTGTCACCAACTGCTGTGTGGTAATAAACGTTCACACCAATTTCAGCTAGCTGTTTGCTGATGAATTGTGCATTCGTATTCGTAATTTGCCCTAGCAAAAGTTCGGAACCGACTGCAATAATTTCTGCTTTTCTCTCTGACTTCAAAGCGTACACGTCCTTTGTTAGTTAGAATTCTTTAAAGCTTCCCAGTTTTTCGCAAAGTAATCCCAGCCTGAGACAACAGTGAAGAACACCGCTACCCACATCGCAAGATCACCGAACGGGAATGATACAAGTTCAAACGGCAGGTTATGCAATAGAAGTGCCGAAATCGCAATGATTTGCGCCCATGTTTTCACTTTTCCAAGCATATTGGCCGCTACCACTTCACCGCCTCCGGCTAATACGAGCCTTAGACCTGTTACAGCAAATTCACGGCTAATGATGACAATGGCCATCCATGCCGGCGTGAGGTGATATTGAACAAGTATAATTAAAGCAGCTGAAACAAGCAATTTATCTGCAAGCGGATCTAAAAATTTACCAAAATTCGTCACTAAATTGAACTTACGTGCGTAGTAACCATCAATCCAATCGGTTGTCGAAGCCACAATAAACAAGATCGCTCCGACAAGGTGAGTCACTTCAATGCTGACATCACCAAAGCGTGCAACACCCCAGTCAAAAGGTGCAAGCATAATGATCATAAAAACAGGGATCAAGGCGATCCGAGAAAGAGTAATTTTATTCGGTAAGTTAAACATGAAATCCAATCCTCCAATAAAGCAATTTTTTATGTATATAATAGTAGGAACAAAAGAAAAGTCATCTACTTGCTTAAGATGACTTTTCCTTTCCTTTATTCACAATCACAATGTTTTGTGTCATCGTGTCTTTAGGGTCTAATTCGTACTTAAGTGTCTCGTCATTGACCTTGATGTCAATTCCAGTCGCATTCCCGAGACGGATATCGATCTGGGAGAGCTCCGACAGGTCTGTTTTAAACGATTCGCCATCTTTCAGTTCACCCATCTTCAGCACTTTTCCAGATTCGTCTCTCACGCGCAGCCATGAAGCTTGCGAGGCAGAAATGGTTAACTCCATCTCATCTGCACCTGACACTTCATATGTTGTCGTGGATCCTTCTGTATTCGTGGCCTTCAAAGAAACAGCTTCATCGTCTTTTGATGAATCATCCTTTGATGAATCGTCTTTTTTAGATGTATTTTCTTTATCATCTGACGAGGCTTTTTCTTTTTTCTTTTGATCCTTTGCGAGTGATGAATCCTCAGACACTTCGTATTTTGATTCTGATTTCTGAGGAGCTGTCTGATTATTCTTCTGTCCGCTATCCTGATTGACCGCTTGCACGATCACATATATAATGGCGATCACCACAAGGATGCCTCCAATGATTAAGATCGTCGGCAATAGCTCCAGCACCTTCGAGGCAGGTTTTGGCAGCTCTCTCTGCGGTTTAATATTTGATAATTTATCAGATACTTCATCGTTATACGTGCTTGGTACATCTTTACGAAATTCTTCGAACAATTGTTCAGGATTTAGTCCAACGGCTTCGGCATATTGTTTAATAAACGCTCTGACGTAAAATTTACCTGGAATAATATCATAGTTTCCTTGTTCGATTGCTAGCAAATAGCGCTTTTGGATTTTGGTCGCCGCCTGAAGGTCCTCCAGCGACATCCCTTTTTCCTCTCTGGCCTCAACGAGCCGTTTTCCCAATTCAGTCAAAACAAACACCTACCATTACCATATTAAAAATCGAAGCCGGAAAAACCAGAATGATCAAATACTTGTGGTTCTTCAGCGTGCTCGTATGTAATTTCTTCGTCTACACTATTGCGCAGTTCAATGATATAGTCGAAATCATCCATTGTATATTCTGAATTTTGAATAAAGATGTCTGGATGCTCGACCACTTTTGTTGCAGGCAGTCTCATAATTTCTCTTAAAAGCTGTAAGTGTTTCTCAGAACCTCTTCTTGTCGACACAATTCCATCAATAATAAAGACGTTATCTGGGCTGTATTCATCAGCAATCAGCTGACTGCGGATGGTCTGTTTCAAAAGAGTAGACGATACAAACAGCCATCTTTTGCTTGCACATACACTTGAAGCAACAATTGATTCTGTTTTTCCAACACGCGGCATTCCGCGAATCCCAATCAATTTATGTCCTTCTTTTTTAAATAGTTCAGCCATAAAATCAACAAGAAGACCGAGCTCGTCCCTTTCGAAACGGAACGTCTTTTTGTCATCAGCATCCCGCTGGATGTATCGTCCATGACGAACAGCTAAACGGTCACGAAGTTTTGGCTGCCTTAATTTTGTTACTTTTATCGTTTCCATTGTATTTAAAATTGATTCAAGGCGCTTAATTTGATCTGTGTGGTCACAGCGCAAAAGCATTCCGCGTCTTGATACATCAACACCATTAATTGTCACAATATTAATTGAAAGCATCCCCATTAGAGAAGAAATGTCTCCTAAAAGTCCGGGACGGTTTACATGTATCTCATATTCAAAATACCATTCGAGCTTTGCCAAATGATATTACCCCCTTCATTGTGGCAAAATTTTACCTTCCTTTATCATAAAGCATTTTCACATTTTTAGAAAGCACAATGTTGCTAAACGGTTAAAATAAAAAGAGAGGCACAAACGACCCCTCTTTTTGTTTAGTGTGAGCTATTATTTTCTACTAGCTTGACCATCATGTTTGCAATGGCGCGCTGCTCATCTTCTGATGCAACGCTCCAAAGGTCAGCAAGCACTCTTTCCTGCTCGTTCTTTGCATCCACTTCGTTCGCTAGATATCCGCCAATTTCATACGCAAGGTTGTTGATTGTGTCATCTGATAAACCTTTATCCTGCGCATGATTTAAACGGTCACCTAAAAAATTTTTCCAATGGTCCCAGCTCTCAAGTACAGACATGTCGATTCCTCCATTCGAAAAGATGAATTACAGCCATAGCTTTTGTCATGGAGAGACGAATTATACACGTTTTTTAACAGTACCAGCCGCCATTCACGGATAAAATTTGACCCGTCATATAACTTGACTGCTTTGAGGCGAGAAACCAAATGACATCTGCGATCTCCTCGGGTGCTGCAAGCCGGCCGAGTGGAATCTCTTCTTTAAGCATCGCAATGTCTTCTTGTGTGAAGCTTTGCATCATGTCAGTCTGAACAGCACCGGGCGAGACGGCATTTGCTCTAATTCCACTTGGGGCAAGCTCTTTTGCGAGTCCCTTAATGAAGGCATTTTGTGCACCCTTGACCATGCTGTACAGCACTTCACACGATGCGCCCGTTTCTCCCCAGATGGAGCTAACCGCAATGATATGACCTGCTTTTTTTTGAATCATTGCAGGCAAAAGGGATTGGGTGAGCTCATATGGACTTGTGACATGAAGCTGCACCATGCTGGCTAGAACTTCCTTTTCTGTATCTGTCACTAAACCGACATGGCTCTTACCGCTATTCAAAACAAGTATATCTGGAAATAACGGCAGACACCTGACAAGCTCATCTGCTCCGCCTGTTTTAGCTAAATCTGCACGAACGATGTGCGTCTCTATTTCATATGTCTCTTCCAGATGAGCGGAGAGACGCATGGCTGCCTGTTCATTTTGATGATAATGAAGCATCAAGTGGCAGCCTTCTTGGGCAAGCTTTTTGGCTGCCGCCTGCCCAATCCCTCCACTGGCACCAGTAATAAGCGCCCAACGACTCATACATTGTTCCTACTTTCTTTATGAAATACCTATTCTTTTCGTTTAAATGGGAACCAGTTTGCGGCTCCGAACAATTTGACCATAACAGGTACGAACAATGGTAGCACAATGAGTGCATACAGTAAAAGTCCTGTTAGGACAAGTGTTGCAATCTGTAAAAGTGACAGCACACCAGAAGGCAGCATCGCTGCAAATGTTCCTGCCAAAATAACGGCAGCAGACATGATGACAGATCCCATATTCTTCATTGATTCGGTCATTGCAAACTGAATGTCTTTTGTTTTGTATTCATTGAACCGTTCCATTAAGAAAATCGAATAATCGACTCCCAGCGCCATCAATATGACAAAGCCAAAGAATGGAACAGCCCAGTTGATGCCCGGATATCCGAAGAATTGGGTGAAAATAAATTCCGTTACACCTATTGCTGTAAAGTAAGTCAAAATGAGTGAACCAACCAAGTAAAGCGGCATGACAATCGACCGGAACAGGATCACCAGGATGAGGAAAATACCGATCATCATGTAAAGAACTGTTTTATTGAAATCTTGGTCTGACAGCTGTTTTAAATCAGCGTTCATACTTGATACACCTGAAACGCCGAATGATGCATCTTTTAGGTTCGTTTCAGGAAGTGCCCGCTCGACAGAAGCTTCCACTTGCTTAATCGTCGACAAGGCTTCATTGCCATATGGATTTTTTTCTAAAATGACATCAATCTTTGTCATTTTGCGGTCATCCGACATATATGAATCAAATACTTGCTTGAATGCTTTATTTTTCAGCACGTCTTTTGGGATAAACCAACCGGCCATGTCTTGATCTGGTGCATTTTTCAGTTCGTCTAAGTAGTCACCTGCACCCATTAACCCGCTTGAAATTTTCTCAAGTCCATCTACACTTTTGTTCAGGCCATCTGTCAGCTTGGTCAGGTTATCACCAAAGCCGCCAATCTTTTCTTTCATTTGTTTTTGACCATCAATCACTTGCCCAGCTCCATTTACAAGCTTTGGCATATTATCAGCTAACTGTCCTTGACCTTTAGACGTTTGATCCAGTCCAGTTTCAATTGCGTCTAAGCCAGCAATGAGCTCATCGATTTGACTCGTCAAGACTTTTTGCTGCTCTGAAGCTTTTGCGATAAAGGCATCCGCTGCTTCAAGCTGTTTTTTGGCTTCTTTAGCTTGTTTGGCATAGCTGTCTGCCTGTTTCGCCCCTTCTTGCAAGGTCGTAGAAAGTTCATTATATGAAGCTTTAATGGCTTGATACGATTGATTTTCTTTTACCTGCGGAATTTGTTTTTCGAGTGTACTAAATTGTTTATTTGCTTGTGTGATTAATGCTTTTACATCCGCTGCGGCAGAGGATGACGTATCCACTTGCGCTAATGCTGCCTTTAATTCTTTGGAAATGCTTTTGTATAGTGATACTTGTTGATTCACTTGTGCAACTTGAGCCATTAATTCCTTTTTCGCACCTTTGATTTTCTCTTTAATGGCTGCTACACCTTTTTTGTTTTGATCGATTCCGCTTTGCAAATCTTTTAACGATTTTTCGACGTTTTGAATGCCTGTTTGCACTGATTCTGTACCAGAAATCAATTTGTTAATGCCTTTTCCAGATGATTTGATTTGCGGCGTTTGATCCTCAATGGATTTACTCATTGTCGTCAGTGCATCTTGGATTTTTTTCAAGCCTTCATTACTTTTATCAAGTCCGGTATTTAGCTCTTTGGCTTGTGATTTCACGTATAGATCACTCAGCCCTTTACCGACAGGACGTGTCGCACTTCTCACTTTACTTACGCCATCTGTTTGTTCAATTGCACGGCTGAGCTTTTCAACGGCAATCAGCCCTTTATTGTTGTCTAACAGATCAGATGATTTCACCACAACCGTTGCCGGGAGTGCTTCCCCTGGTCCAAATTTGTCAGAAATCGTATTGAACGCATTGACGGATTCATATTTATTACCGATTTCATCAAGATTGTTATAGGAAAGAGTTCCTTTATACATAAGAATTGGCGGAAGTGTGATGATCCCTACGATTAATAAACTAAAAAGCGGTTTCTTAAATGAAAAACGACCTGCTGTTTCCCATATTTTCGATTGCGGGTGGGCGATATCACCTTTAATCGGCCAAAACAACACTTTCCCTAAAACAGCCATGAAAAATGGAACAACGGTAAGTAGTGCCAAGATTAACACGGCGACCCCAACAGCGACTGCAACAGCTGATTTATAAAGCTGGAATTGCGCTAAACCAATACAAGTGAAGCCAATCAGCACAGCAATACCACTGAATAAAACCGTCTTCCCTGCTGTTTTATACGTTGTAATAATCGCTTCAATTTTATCCTTTCCATGTGAAAGCTCTTCTTTAAACCGGCTTAGGAGTAAAATACAATAGTCCGTTCCAATCCCAAACATGATCGCGACCATAAAGATCTGGGTAAAGGTTGAAAGCGGAAAGTCTAGATATTTGACTAAGTAAGCTACGATCGATTGACTGACTAAGTAAGAAAGTGCCACTGAGACTAACGGAACGAGTGGTGCCACCGCTGACCTAAAGACAAGTACAAGAACGACTAAAATAAACCCGATCGTAATGAACTCCGTTTTTTTCAGGCCTTCCTGGGAGCTTGTGAGAACATCATCATCGATTAACGGCTGCCCTGTCATTTCAAATTTTAGGTTCAGGCTCTTTAGCTTTTCATTGACTCTTTCTTTAAAATCGGATGCTTTGATTTTACTTGAGTCGTATGTAACTGGAACAAGGAGCGTCGTTTGATCTTTAGAGAGCATTTGTTTTTTGATATCTTTGTTCGCTTCAAAATAAGAAGTGATGTCTTCTACGTGGAGATCTTTATCCTTTTCTAAAATCTCCATTGCCTTTTTTAAAGATGTTTCTCTTTCTTTGACAATGTTCTTTTCTTGAAAAACAATGACGATTGATTTTTCCGTATCTCCGCTATCAGACATTTTCTTTAATAGCTGATCGGCATATGAGGACGGATACCCATCCGGAACAGAAATTTGCCCTTTTTCTTTTGTTAATTGCGCCATATTAGGAGCGGTGATAAGTAACACTGCCGCTAATGCGACCCAAAGGATCGTGATAAGCCATCTACCCTTTATGATTGCTCTCATTATTACTTTGTGCCTCCTCTTCGATGATAATCTGATAAATCTTTTCATATGTTTGAATAAATGATTCCATTTCTTTTTCTTCCAGCTTTTCAAAATAAGATCGAACTAGATCCTGAAGCTGCTTTTCCATTCGGCTGACGACATCTTTGCCCTCTGGCGTGACGTACAGGTGCACATTTCTTCTATCAGCTTGATCGTGCTCACGAACAATATAGTTCTTTGTAAATAGACGGTTCGTCATTGATGTCACAGCACTTTTATTCACATTACATACATAAGCTAGGTCCGTTGATGTACACCCTGGATGTAAATTGATGTATCGAAGCGAGTAATACTGATCAAGGGTAAGCTCTTTATCAAGCTTTTCTGTGATCATACTCGATACTTTTTTCTCCATCATGAGATAAACGTCTGCATACCTCTGAATGAGCTGTGCAATTTTATTTTGTTCCATACGCTGCTCCTTTTAGTTTAAGTGTTTAACTATTAAAGAGTTTAACTAATGACCAAAACAATTGTCAATCATTATCCTCACAAATCAAGCGCTTTCTTCGATTAGACATAAAAAAGACAAACTCCTTTGACCTGAGTTTGTCTTTTTTCATTTATTTTGTTTTCGGGACGACTTTGAAAACAGACATCCGCTCTTCATCAATTTCTTCCTCTAATATCTGCTGAATATCTGTTAATTGGATTTGCTCGAGCACTGGCACGACATCAAATAAGCTCATATCCAAGAACGCATATCTCGTGAATTGATTGGCAATGTATTCTGGAGAGTTCATGGCTTTTAAAAAGCTGCCAATTTTTTTCTTACGCGCGAGCTCGATTTTTTCTTCTGTGATCAGGCTCTTTGCTTGAAGAAGGGTTTCTTTTAATTGTTTTGCCAGTTGATCAGGATCGTTTGTATCCCCGCCAACTGAAGTAAAACCAAAGCCGCCCTCTTCTGTATAATCGTAGCTGAATGTCTCATCAATCAAGCCTTTTTCGTACATCCGCTCATATTGTAAGGAGCTTTTGCCAAACAATGTCTCTAAAATTAGATTCATTCCAAGCTCATGCTTTAGAAGCTGTTTGCCTTTTTTATGCGGGTTTTTTGTTTTCAAACCGAACATACATTTAGAGCCTTGTACGTTCATTTTAAGTTCGTATTCTTTTCGATACACGCTTTCAGGCTCATTGATTTCTTTTCTCTTGATCTCAGGCTGGTCTGTAAACGGTTTTTTCGCCTGATTCGCTCTTACTTGATCTAATATTTGCTTCGGATCAACAGGACCGACAACAAAAAGGAGCATATTGCTTGGGTGATAGAACGTTTCGTAGCATTCATACAAATGATCTTTTGTAATAGGAGCAATGCTCTCTACTGTTCCAGCAATATCAATTCTCACCGGATGTTCTTGATAAAGATTTTCAATCAGGCCAAAGAATAAACGCCAGTCCGGATTGTCATCATACATATTAATTTCTTGACCAATGATGCCCTTTTCTTTTTCGACCGTTTTTTCGGTAAAATAAGGCTCTTGCACAAAATCAATGAGTGTCTCAAGGTTTTGTTCGACATTTGCGGTACTTGAAAATAAATAGGCCGTTCTCGTAAACGTTGTAAAAGCGTTTGCGGCTGCTCCTTGTTTACTAAATGTATGAAACACATCACCATCTTCTTTTTCAAACAGTTTATGCTCTAAGAAATGGGCAATTCCGTCAGGCACACGGATCATGTCTTCTTTGCCAAGCGGCACAAATTCGTTATCGACAGAGCCATACTTTGTTGTAAAGGTCGCATATGTTTTATTAAACCCTTGCTTCGGCAGCACATAGACGTCTAGTCCGCTGTCCATTTTTTCATGATACACCGTCTCTTGCAGCTGATCGAATTGAATTGTTTTCACCGTCATGAAGCACCCTCCGTTCCTTTAAGAAAATAGGTCGTATCCCATTCGATTTTCTGCCCTACTTTAATGATGTCCTCTTTGGTCACTCGGTCTAACGCTTCTAAAAAGGAATCAAGGGTCTCACCTGTTGGCACGACTGCATGCTGATACAAATATTCCGCTGTCCCATAAGACGTATCAATTGTTTCCAGCAACTGATTTTTGACGACAGCCTTTGTTTGATCAATCGCTTCATCTGAAAAATCGCCTTTTTGCATCGCATCAAATTGTTCTTTAATGATGTCTACTGCCTGCTGGTAGTTGCCGACTTCAATACCTGACATGACCATCATCAAGCCTTTAAAGCTCTCAAGTCTAGACACAGCGTAGTACGCAAGACTTGCTTTTTCCCGAACATTGATGAATAGCTTGGAATGCGAAAAGCCGCCGAATATGCCATTAAACAAATGCAACGCGGGATAATCTTCATCTGCAATCGTTGTATGCGTGCGAAAGCCAATATTCAGCTTTCCTTGTTTTACGTCTTCTTCATCAATGACTTCGTTTGGTTCTTTTTGTGACCTTGATGATTCGGCGCTTTGTTTGACCGGCTCTCTCTCACTTGTTTTGAAGTATTGCGAGACCATTCGATTGATGTCTTGTTCGTCAACATCTCCCACAACATAGAGATCAAGCTGATTTGATTGAAGCGCATGCTCGTATGCTTCAAAGAGCGTGTTTGCTGTAATATTCTCGATATCTTCCATTTCACCATTGACGTGCAGTGCATATGGTTCACCTTTACACATTTCCTGCACAAGTCTTAAGTTCGAATAACGCATTTTGTCATCATACACTGCCTGGATTCGCTGTTTTAATGTACGTTTTTCTTGCTCTACATATAAATGACTAAACACCCCATTTTCAACGTGCGGGTGAAATAATAGGTCAGACAGCAATGCAATCCCTTTTTCTAGTAAAGGTGTTTGATCTTTTAAATATTTTTCATTCGCCATTTCGAGGCGGAATGTAATGATGTGATTCTCTCCTTTTTTCGCCATGTCAGCCGAAACTGTTGCACCATAGAGCTCATCAAAATAAGCGCGCAATTCTCCTGTTTTCGGCATTTTTTCTGTTCCTCTTAACAGCACATGCGGGAAAAGGGATCGCATGGTGACGTCATCTTTTGATAGAGGCGCAAGCATTTTAAAAAGGATCGTCACTGTTTTAAATTTTTCTGTTTTGACAATATGAGTATGAAGACCGGGTGTACCAAATGTCTTCTCTTGTAAGTACGTCATGAGAAACCTCCTTTGTTCATCCTATTTATTATGTATTAGAACATAGCTGATATATACGTGAAACAGCCATTTAATAGTCATTATATCAATCAGAGGAAAGGATAGGAAATAAAAACGCCTCTGCTATTAGCAGAGACGCTTGGCGTTATTTCATTCTAAAAGGCCACCAATTCCATTTACCGAAAATACGAACCATGACCGGTATAAAGAGCGGTAGAACAACAAAAGCATATAATAATAGTCCAATGAGTACGACCGTTGCAATTTCAACAAGTGATAACACACCCGATGGCAGCATAGCGGCAAAGGTCCCCGCTAAAATGGCAACTGCTGAAATAATGACTGAGCCCATATTTCTCATCGCTGAGATCATTGATGCTTGAACATGCTCTCCCTTCCATTCATTAAAACGATCCATGAGGAAGATCGAATAATCAATGCCGAGTGTGACAAGAATGACAAAGCTGAAAAATGGAACAGCCCAGCTTACACCGTCGTAGCCAAAGAATGTTTTAAAGATCCATTCTGTTAAACCGATGGATGTAAAATACGTTAAAATAAGTGAAAGTGTTAAGTATATCGGCATGACGATTGACCGTAATAATAAAATTAAAATAAAGAAGATGCCAATTAACATGAAAATTACCGTTCTGATAAAGTCACCGTCAGACGTTTCCTTTAAGTCAACATTTAAGCTTGAGATACCGGATACACCGTAATTGGCATTTTTCAGTCCACTTACAGGTAAATATTGATCAAGGGTGTCCTCGATTTTGGCTACACCTTTCATCGCTTCATTACTGTATGGATTCACGTTTAAAATGACTTCAAAGGTCGTTAATTTACGATCTGGAGACATATACGTATCGAATATTCTCTTAAACTCTTGGCGTTTTAATATTTCTTTCGGGATAAACCAGCCCGTTACTTCTTCATCTGGCGCTTGCTGAAGCTGCTTTAAGTAGCTGTCAGCCTCGGTGAAGCCGCTTTTGACTTGCTCAAGCCCTGAAATACTTTCATCTAAACCATCTGTTAATAATGTCAGTTTTGATGATAACTGGTTAAAGCCTTTTTTGATGGCTTTTTGGCCACCTGTCAGCTGATCTGCGCCATCTTCGATTTTAGGCATTTCTTTGATTAATTGTTTTTGCCCTTCATTTGTTTGATCAAGACCATCATAAATTTCATCCAGCCCTGTCATTAGCGCTTGTACTTGACGCTTTACTTGTTTTTGCTTGCTTGATAAGGTTTGAATCACTTGATCTGCTTTCTTGATCTTTTGTTTAAAGGCAGATGCTTCATCTTCATATAAGCTCATTTGATCTCCAGCTTGATCAAGCATTCCTTTCGTGTCTTTGAATACTTTTTTGATTTCCTTATATTCATCCATATCTTTTACTTCTGGAAGCCGATTTTCAAGTGCTTCAAATGATAGATTCTCATAGGATTGTTTTACTTTCTTAATGGTTGTCATCAGCTGCTGATTCGATTTCGCATGACGTTCCAGCGTACTCACCACTCGTTCAAGCTCTTGAATCATGACTTCACTGCTGCGATATTCTTGTTCTAATTCTTTTTTCGCTTCTTTGATTTTACTTCGAATGGTGCCTACGCCATCTTTACTGCGCCTGACCCCATCTTCTAAAGAAATCAGGGATTTCCTTACTTCTCCGATACCGTTTTTGATGGCTTTTGTACCATCAATCAGCTGGTCAATACCTTTAGCAGATTCTTCAATTTTTGGTTTTTGTTTGAGAAGGGCTAGGTTTGTTTCGGTCAAGCCATCAGAAATTTTCCCGATTCCTTCATGACCTTTCCCAAGTTCTCCTCCCAGCTCTTTCGCTTGAGAGGTGACGTACAGCTGACTTAACCCGTCTCCAACAGGACGAGTGACACTGCGAACTGCTTTTACTTCCTCAATGTCATATAATTTACGGGTCAGTTTTTCAATCAAGACAATATTTTCTTGATTATCTAGCTTATTGTCACTTTCGACTAGTACATTCAGCGGCAGCGCTTCGCCAAAGCCAAATTGCTCTGATATCGTATTAAATGCAGACACTGACTCATACTTTGTCCCAATCTCATTTAAACTGTTGTAAGAAAGGGTGCCGTCATACATCAGGATAGGAGGTACAGTGATAAGTGCGACTAAACCTAAGCTAATCAGCGGCCTTTTGAATGAAAAGCGCCCAGCCCATTCCCACAGCTTACTTTGGGGATGCCGGATGTTTTCTCTTTTAGATGGCCAGAAAAGGGATTTTCCAAAGACGGTCATAAAAAAAGGAACAATCGTGACAAGGGCAATTAGCAGGATGCCAACCCCTACGGCAACACTGACGGCTGATTGATACAATTGGAATTTAGCAAAACCAATACTTGAGAAGCCGACCAACACAGCTAAGCCACTGAAAAATACCGTTTTTCCTGCACATTGATACGTGATGATAATCGACTCTTTGACATCACGTCCCTGACCAATCTCCTCTTTAAAACGGCTTAAAAGCAATATACAGTAATCCGTTCCTATACCGAACATAATGGCTACCATAAAAATCTGAGTAAAATTAGATAGAGGAAATTGCGTATATTCTACTAGAAAAGCCACAATACACCGACTGACGGCGTAAGAAATGCCGATCGTAATGAGCGGAACAACAGGTGCCAATATTGATCTGAATACAATGATTAAAATAAAGAAAATAAAAATCATCGTAATAAGTTCAGTTTTCTTCAGACCTTGTTGAGAGCTTTTAATAACATCTGAATCCACAAATTTTTGACCCGTCATTTCATATGAGACGTCGTAGGGCTTTAAAACTTCCTTAATTTGTTCTTTAATCTTCACAGCTTTTGTTTCGTAGTGGTCGAATTTGAATGGAACAAGAAGTGTACTTTTATCCTTTGATAAAAGTTGTTTTTGAATGTCCGGATCTACATGAAAGTATGAAGTAATTCCGTCAATGTGGAGTTCTGGGGCATGTGTCATGAGTGCAGCTAAAGCCTTTTTTAATTCCTGCTCTTTCGCAGGGAACAGATGTTGTTCGGAGAATACAATCACACCAGTATCTTTTTTCCCGTTATGATCTGATAGCTTATCCAATAAGTGAAGTGCCTCAGCTGTTGGTGTCCCCTCCGGAACCTTTAATTGCCCTTTTTCTCTTGTTAATTCCTCTAAATCGGGCGCAGTAATAAACAGAATAACAGCTGTTATCATCCACACCATTAATACAATCCATCTTGCTTTAATAATTTGCAACATAGCTGCTTCAAGCTCCTTCTAGTTCATCAATCAATTTGCTGTATTTGAGCGTGTCTGAAGTGCTGACTTCGTCTCCTTCAACGTGCTAATGGCAGGATGACCTATTCAATTGTCCTTTCGTGTTGAAGAAACACATATCCATCATCAGCCACGAGCTCAATTTCTGCCTAAAGAAAGACAGAAAATGAATGTTTTCCACACCTCCTATTTGGGATAATTTAAAAGATATTACTATACATTAGTTTAACTATCAAAATTTTACATGTCAATTTATAAAAAAGAAAAAAGATGGCAAAATAGCATCTTTTTTCTACGTTTAAACCGTTTTCAATTGTTCACTTTCATCCTTTTCATCTGGCTGGATGAAAAAGAGCACCAAAAATAATGAAATGAGACTGCAAATAGTCGAGAGAATAAAAACGATTGAGTCTCCTTTATCCATGAGATAGGCGTAAATCGGAGGTCCTAAAGCGACACCGATAAACCGCATGCTGCTATAAAATGACGTAATGGTCCCGCACTGCTCTTTTTCAATTCCTTCTGTAATCAGCGCATCTAGTGCAGGAAGAACAATACCAATCCCCACTCCGCCAATGCTTAAACAGATAAATAAGACGTAAAAACTGTGATTCCACCATAAAAAAAGATAGGAAATTGATAAAAGGGCCATGCCTACGATTAGAAAGATTCTCATTTTCCCCTTTTCTTTTCCGATCGTTTTCCCAGCAATGTAGGAACTTATCGATAAAAAAAGGAGCGGTATACTAAGCAGCAGCCCTTTTTTGACCCCCTTTATTTGATACGCCGCCTCTAGGTTATCGGATAAGTAAAAGAGCACACCAAAAAGAAGAAACATAATAAAACCGCCAATAGCAAAAATGGCATAAAGCCAGCGTCCCTCATGCTTGAAAATGGTCTTTGTTGATTTTAAAAATTCTTTAAAAGTAGGCGGGTCCTCCTCTTTCTTCGCAGTCTCGACCATAAACAGTACCATGAGAAAGCTTATGATCGAAAAGAACGGAATGAACCAAAACGGCACAAACCAAAACCATAAAGCAAGAAGTGCCCCAATAATAGGACTTAGTACCTTTCCAGCTGTATTAGAGGTTTCAATGGCTCCAAGCCCCGCACTGACCTCTTCATCATCATGAAACAAATCTCCTATAAACGGCATGACGACAGGTGCCGCTCCAGCTGAGCCAACACCTTGAAGGACCCTGCCAAACAGAATCCACATGTAGGGTTCTTTCATGATGGTTGAGGCAACAGCTGCCACAGCTCCCCCAAGTCCTGCAATTAAGAGGCACGGCAGGAGCACCTTTTTCCGCCCAATCCGGTCAGATAAATAACCGGCAATAGGAATACATAAGATCGCCACAACGGAGTATACCGTAATAATGAGTGAGACTTGAAAGGAAGTAATCGAGAGTTTCTTTTCTATCTCAGGCAATACTGGTATTAACATCGAATTCCCAAGCGTCATGATTAGAGGCACTGATGATAATGCAATAATATTCTTTTTACTGACTGTTTTCTCGCCCAACATCATTCACCCAATTCTATATACTGTTACATATTAGTGTGGCAAGTTTTATGGGTTTTATGTATGGACAAACAAAAAGCAACCGCCTATGGAAGAGCGACCGCTTAGTTAAAATCGTTTACGTATGACATGAAAGCTGAATTTATCCGCTCGAAAGTAATTGAGTGAGTATAAGACCGGCTGATCATCCTGATCATAGTGCATTTGTTTCAGTAATAGTAACGCCGTTTCAGGATCACATTCTAGTATCGGTGAGACCTGATCGTGATAGCCAATTGGTTCGATGTCAGCAACTGCATATTTAATCCCGCTGTGTGGTTCTCTTCCAAACAGCTCAAAAAGTGACTCTTCTTCATGAGTAAAAGAAGCAGGGAGATGCTTGACCGGAATCTTATCTAAACAATAGACGACTGGCTGTCCATCTGCCGTTCGAACCCGTTCCATTGAAAAAATCTCATCAGATTCATCACACTGAAAACGAATGACATCATTCTCTGTCGGCTCCCCTTCTTGCGAAGATAAAAAGATGGTACCTGGGGTCATATTGACCTGCTCAATCATTTTCGTGACACTTGTCAGCTGTTCAATACCTGTTGAAAAGAGCGGCCTTGAATTGACAAAAGTCCCCACACCATGCCTTCTAATTAAATACTTCTCTTCTTCTAATATACGAAGGGCTTCACGCAGTGTCGCTCTGCTCACGCCTAAAAGCTTTGAGAGCTCAAACTCTGAAGGCAGCTTTTCTTTTTCCGCATATACGCCTGTTTGAATATCTTCTTTAATACGGTCAATCACTTTCAAATATAAATGGCGATTGTCTGTTTTGGTCGACATGTTTTCCCTCCGTCTAATCAATGCAAATGATAAGATGAGAAATCTCTATTCCGAGATAAGATGAACATAACTATATCATGTTTTTGTAAATAAATAAATAGTCTGACATCCAGTTAACATAATCATTATACCGTTGACTTTGTTTTAGGAAAGCTCTCTTCTATTTATGAAGAGAGCTCGTCATATTGTTCTTTTGAGAGCAGAACTTCTCTCGGTTTACTTCCTTCATATGGGCCTACAACCCCTCGCTCTTCCATTGCGTCAATCAGACGTGCCGCTCGTGTATAACCGATGCGGAATCTTCTTTGAAGCATAGAGACAGAAGCTGTCTGCATGCCGATGATGAGTTCCACTGCTTCATCATATAGATCATCTTCGACAGCTGCAAGCTGATCCTGCGTTTCTTCAGTTGGAATCATTTCTTCTTGATATTGCGCTTTTTGCTGGGTGATGACATGATCAACGACATGTTCCACTTCTTCATCTGATAAAAAGGCGCCTTGCACACGAACCGGCTTATTTGCTCCAACAGGTAAAAACAGCATATCCCCTCTGCCGAGCAGTTTTTCTGCGCCTCCCATATCAAGGATCGTCCTTGAATCTGTTTGGGAGGATACACTAAAGGCGATACGGGATGGGATATTGGCTTTAATGACACCTGTAATGACATCAACAGAAGGTCTTTGTGTGGCGATAATTAAATGAATCCCGGCAGCACGAGCCATTTGAGAAAGTCTTGTAATGGAATCTTCCACATCAGAGGAAGCAACCATCATTAAATCTGCAAGCTCGTCTACAATGACGACAATATAAGGAAGTTCTGGCTGCTTTGCCTCTTCTGATTGATTCATTCGTTTAATGTAATCATTGTATCCTTCAATATTCCTTGTCCCTGTATGAGAAAACAATTCATAGCGGCGCTCCATTTCACTGACTACTTTTTTGAGTGCCTGTGAGGCTTTCTTTGGATCCGTTACAACTGGAGCCAAAAGATGCGGAATGCCATTATAAACATTTAATTCAACCATTTTAGGATCAATCATCATCATCTTCACTTCATGAGGTTTCGCTCTCATGAGAATACTTGTGATAATGCCATTGATACATACACTTTTTCCGCTTCCAGTCGAGCCTGCTACAAGCAAATGCGGCATTTTGTTCATTTCAGCGAGCACGGCTTCACCTGAAATATTTCGACCAAGTCCAATGAGCAGTTTTGCATTTGGACGGTCATTTTGCTTCGATTCTAAGACCTCTTTTAAAGAAACCATGGCAATTTCTGCATTAGGAACTTCTATCCCGATGGCTGATTTTCCAGGAATCGGCGCTTCAATCCGAATGTCTTTTGCTGCTAGGGCAAGGGCTAAATCATCACTTAAGTTCACAATCTTACTTACCTTGACGCCGACATCTGGGTATACTTCATATTTGGTCACAGCCGGCCCTAAATGAACCTGAGTGACTTTCGCCTTTACACCAAAGCTTTGAAACGTTTTTTCAAGCTTCCTTGCATTTTCGTAAATATTTTTCTTATCTGTTTGCTGGCCTGAATGCTGCGGCTCTGCCAAAATATCAAGAGACGGCAATTCGTAATCTTTGTTTTCCAGTTCAGTAAACGTCATAGGCGGAGCTTCTTTTGGTTCATCAGCCGTACCTTGAGATGGTGCACTTTGCACGGACTCTTGAAGCGGTTCTGAGTCTTTTATTACCTGCTCTTTTTGAACCGGCGGGGTGAGAATGTCATCCCTGTCTGCAAAGCTTGAAATAATGGGCTGACTATTGTCAGAAGCCGGTGTTTCCTCCTCGATCAAGATATGATCATCTTCGTCATCTTCTTGAATGCGTGAACGCTTTTTCTTTTCACCTGTTTTCTGAGCGGGTGCGCTCTTTTTCGCCTGCCTGATCCCCTTCATATCTTGAACAAACGCCTTCCACTGCTTCACCATAAATTGTGATACAGGGAGTGTCACTTTTTTGACCATTTCTTGCAGTGATCGATTTGTGATCAGAACAATTCCAATCAGCATGAGAACGATCGCCATGATTTGAGAGCCTGCTTGTGCAAATAAGAAATACGAAGCAGCAAATAATACGGCACCGATCATGCCGCCTCCTAAATCAGGTGACCCAGTCTCACCTTTCATGTCCATTAAGAAAAGTTCAAACGTATTTCTGATCACACTTTGAGAGCCTATGACTCCTGCAGATGACAGGTGCTGAAAAAGCTTCACATGTGACAAAAGCAAGATACTTGCAATGATGCAGTATAGACCTACTTTTCTTCTTGTCAACATATCTGGGATTTGTTTTTTCCAAAAGATCGTCACACCAAAAAGAAATAATCCGATAAGGCAGAGAATAAACCATTCACCTGCAAAGAATCGGAATAGATGTACAAAGGTTTGTCCAACAACACCTAGCTGTAAAATGGCAATGATCGCTATGGCAATAAAGACTAACCCATTTAATTCATATTTCAGTTTTAGCTGTTTATTTTGTTTTTTTCTCGTTTTACGTTTCCTCTTTTTAGCCATACTCATCACCTTACTACGAAAGAAAATATAACCTACCGAAAGATCAGAAAGAAAGCAGCCTGGTTTTGGCTGCATCTTGTTGTAAGTTTTCCCTTTATTATAGCATAGAATCATTCATATGAGTCGGTTTGATTGGTGCCTAAATGTAACTTCAATCGCTTGCCTGGTGCAAGCTCTTGATTCAAAAAGTCCATTGGATTGGTGCTCATCACTTGAACAATTTCTGCTTCATCTTCTTTCATTTCAACCATCACTGGCACGCCTTGAATGTTCACCTGCTGTAGTTTGCGGTCTCCTTGATCCTCAGCGTAAATGGCTTCATAGGGCATAGGTGTATATAAAATCATTGGATCAGCCCCTCATTTTGAGCTGCCTTGTCTCCAATGAGTTCGTTCAACTTTTTAATCGCCTGTCCAACGCCGCCTACTTCATTCATGAGTCCATATTCTGCTGCCTCATGACCAACAACATTTGTTCCAATGTCTCTTGTCAAATTGCCTTTTGAAAACATGAGTTCTTTAAACTTCTCTTCTGTAATGTCTGAGTGGCTTGTGACAAAATTAATGACTCTTTCCTGCATTTTATCTAAGTATTCAAAGGTTTGCGGGACACCAATCACAAGACCGGTTAAACGCACAGGATGAATGGTCATAGTGGCTGTTTCTGCAATATAGGAATAGTCACACGATACAGCGATTGGGACACCAATTGAGTGGCCGCCGCCGAGCACAATCGATACAGTCGGTTTCGATAGTGACGCCAGCATTTCTGCAATGGCTAGACCCGCTTCTACATCGCCGCCCACTGTGTTTAAGATGATTAAAAGCCCTTCGATTTTTGGGTTTTGTTCAACTGCTACGATTTGCGGAATGACATGTTCGTATTTGGTTGTTTTATTTTGTGGAGGAAGCTGCATGTGACCTTCAATTTGTCCAATAATGGTGAGGCAATGTATATTTGTATCCTGTGGCAACTGCGGTACTGCTGTTTCACCAAGCTGCTGTATTTTGCTCATAATGCTATCTTTTTCTTCTGGCTTTCGCTCAGGCTGCTGTTCATTCTTTTCGTCCATTTGTCTCCATCCTTTCCTAAAAACTCTCTTCCTATTATGAACAAGAAGGTCGTATTCCATCCGCATTCCTAACGCCACATCAAAAAAGCCCAAAGAGCTTGGGCTCCTTGGGCTTTCTCATCACACTTCCATAATAATTGGAATGATCATCGGCTTACGTTTTGTTTTTTCATATAGGAATTGATTTAATACATCGCGCATGGATTGTTTCAGTGTTGACCATTCAACAATAGAGTTTTCCGTTTGCTCTTTGACAATTCCTTTTACCATCTCTGTTGCTTTCACAATCAGCTCTTCGGATTCTCTTACATAAACAAATCCTCTTGTGATGATTTCAGGTCCAGAAATTAATTGTTTCTTTTGTTTATCGAGCGTAATGACCACAATTAAGATCCCATCTTGAGACAGTAGGCGTCTATCGCGTAAAACAATGTTACCGATATCTCCAACGCCAAGACCATCAATCAAAATGTTACCTTGGTGAACTTTTTCGCCGATCTTTACGTTCTGTCCTCTGAATTCAACAACATCCCCTTTATCAATCAAGAAAATGTCACTGCGTTTCATTCCCACTTCTTCAGCAATACGAGAATGTGCTTTTTGCATACGATATTCGCCATTCACTGGAATTAAATACTTTGGCTTTAGTAAGTTCAGCATCAGTTTTAACTCTTCTTGACAGCCATGTCCAGATACATGTACACGCTTTTGAGCAAAAATGACCTGTGCTCCGCTTCTTGTGAGGAAATCAACTGTTTTTGAATACGTGAGTTCTTGTCCAGGAAGAGGTGTAGACGCAATCACAACGGTATCACCTTTTTCAATATGAAGCTGTTTGTGATTTTGTTTGGCCATTTTTGTTAAAGCAGCAAGAGGCTCTCCATGGCTTCCAGCCGTCAGAATGACCACATCGTTTTTCGCCATTTTCTTCACTTCTTGAACTGGCACAAATAATTCTTCGTCTGCTGTGACATAACCAAGCTTGATTGCCAGCTGAAGAGTTGTCATCATATTCTTTCCTGCTACTGCAAGCTTACGGCCATTTTGAATGGTTGCATTAATGATCTGCTGTACACGGTTAATATTTGATGAAGATACAGCGACTATCACACGATTCTCAGCATTGTACATCGCATTTGAGATTTCATCTTGGACGATCGCCTCAGACGGTGTATAGCCTGGTTTTTCAGCATTCACACTATCTGAAAGAAGTGCTAAAACGCCATTGTTTCCAATTTTCGCAATCTCTCCGATGTCACAGGCTTGGTTAAGCGCTGGGGTTTGATCAAATTTAAAATCACCTGTGCATACGATTGAACCAAGAGAGGTTTTGAAGCTGATCCCGACCGAATCAGGAATACTATGATTCGTTCTAAAGAATGATACTTTTGTTGTTTCAAATGTAATGACCGATTTCGCATGTACCTCGCGCAAATCAGCTTTTTGATTGAAGCCATATTGCTTTAATTTTTCTCGAAGTAACGCAAGGGTCAGCTTCGTTCCGTAGACTGGTACAGACAATTTACTCAAGGCATGGAATACGCCTCCGATTGCCTCATCATGTCCGTGGGTAAGAAAAATTGCTTTCACCCGATCAGCTCGTTCAGTTAAATAAGAGATATCAGGAATAACCACGTCAATGCCCAGCATTTCGTTTTCTGGATGCATTAAACCTGCATCTACAACATATATGTCTGAATCAATTTCAATGACATATAAGTTTTTCCCGATTTCTCCAACGCCTCCCAGTGCAATAATTCTTACGTTCTCTGTATTTTTCTTTTTCAAAATTCTTATCCTCCTAGTCTCAAGCCCGTCCATCATCGCTTAATGCTATTATAACTGAATCTAATTTTAGAAAACAAGATGAAGTCACATTTTAAGAAAGTGTTTATGTATAAAAAACGGTCATACTCAGGGGCATCTGAGAATGACCGCTTACGAAATTATTTGTTTTGATCAGCTATTTAATACGCCGCTCAAATCCAGTCTCTCTTCTTCTGACAAAGGCAAAAGCGGGAGACGAACAGATCCGACATCTAGTCCTTTCAGCTGAAGGGCTGTTTTGACAGGCGTTGGATTTGGCGCTGAGAAAAGCTGTTTCATGATTGGAAGCAGCTTTTGATGGATCAATGCTGCATTGGCTGTTTGACCTGAAGCATAGCTTTTAAGCATTTGCTGCATATCAAGTCCAACGATATGAGACGCCACAGAGACGACTCCTGTTGCACCAACAGCTACAGCAGGAAGTGTTAAGCTGTCGTCACCTGAATATACGTCGAAGTCTTCTGGCGTCTCTGCAATGATTTTTGTCATGGCATCTAGATCGCCGCTTGCTTCTTTGATCGCGACAATATTTGGTATTTGTGCTAGCTTAATCGTTGTTTCTGGTGCTAATGAAGCAACCGTTCTTCCTGGTACATTGTAAAGCATGACAGGAAGAGATGTAGACTCGGCAATTGCTTTAAAGTGTGCATACATGCCTTCCTGTGATGGCTTGTTGTAGTAAGGTACGACAAGCATCACTGCATCAACGCCCGCTTCTTCTGCTTTTTTCGTTAGTTTAATAGACGCATTTGTGTTATTACTGCCTGTTCCTGCAATGATTTTACAACGACCATTTGCTAATTTCACCGATTGCTGAAAAAGAGCGACCTTTTCTTCAGTCGATAAAGTTGGCGATTCGCCTGTTGTACCTGCAACGACTAAAGAGTCACTGCCGTTTTTTAACAAGTAATCAATGAGAATTGATAACTTTTGGAAATCAATGTTGCCCTTTTTATCAAAAGGTGTAATCATAGCTGTTGCGATATTTCCGAAATTCATTTTTTTCACCTCATCATGATTCAATCACATTTATCTTGAAAGTTCAAACACTTCATGCAGGGCATTGACAGCCGCTCTCATGTTTTCTTCGTGCACTAGCACCCAAATGGTCGTATGACTGTCTGCTGATTGTAAAATCGGAATGTTTTGCTCTGATAGAGCCGATACAATTTTAGATGTGACACCTGGTACACCCATGATGCCTGCTCCAACAGCTGATACTTTCGCGCAATTTGTTGTCACAACAGGTGTATAGCCGAGGTCTTTTAGGATCGACGTTGCCTTTTCAGTCATTCCACCTGTCACTGTATACACAATTTCACTCGGTGTAATGTTGAAGAAATCGACACTGATTTGTGCGTTTGCCATTGCTTTGAAGACCTCTGTTTGTACGCTGTATTGCCCTTCTTTCGCCGGGACTTTGATTTGCGTCACATCATTGACATGTGCAATACCCGTAATGAGGCGGTCATACACATCATGACTCATTTTATCTGAGTAGTGTGACGTCACAAGTGTGCCCTCATCATCAGAGTATGTTGAGCGGACCCTCATTGGTACTTTTGCTTGCATGGCAATTTCAACAGCCCTCGGGTGAATAACTTTCGCCCCTTGATATGCGAGGTTGCAAATTTCAGTATATGTCACGACTCTCAGTGGTTTTGCATTTTTTACGATGCGGGGATCTGCTGTCATAACCCCTTCTACATCTGTAAAGATATCGATAAAGTCTGCCTGCAATGCAGCGCCTAAAGCAGCTGCTGACGTATCACTGCCGCCTCGTCCAATCGTTGTCACGTCTCCATTTTTCGCGGCTCCCTGGAACCCAGCGACAACGACAACATCATGCTCAGAAAGTGCCGCTTCAAGACGTTCACACTTCATGTCAATAATTTTCGCATTCGTATGCTCTTGATCTGTCACAAATCCTGCCTGTGCACCTGTCATCGCTACAGCCTTTAGCCCGTTTTCATTCAGCATACTTGAAAACACAACAGCTGAAATATTTTCTCCGCAAGAAACGAGCAGGTCTTTTTCTCTGTTTGTCATGTGCTGCACGCTGCCATAAAGCAATCCAAGCAGCGTATCTGTCGCATAAGGATCGCCTTTTCGTCCCATTGCAGAAACGACTACAACCGATTTATAGCCTTTCTCTTTCGCAGATAAGATATGTGCAAGTGCCCTTTTTCTACCTTGATCATCTTTGACAGATGTACCGCCAAATTTTTGGACAATTATTTTCACTGTTTTCACTCCAAGTTCATTCTGACGTAACAGAAGAGAGCAGGCGAAAGATGCCTAACTCTCTTCTGTTCGTCCTCATCATCCATTGAATGTTAAACTAATTTTAATGCTTTTAAGCTTTCTGCAATTTGAACTGAGTTCCATGCAGCGCCTTTCAGCAGGTTATCAGATACAATCCACAAATGGAACCCGTTTGGACGGTCCAAATCTTTCCGAATGCGGCCGACAAATACGTCATTTTTTCCAACAGCATCTGCAGGCATTGGATAAATTTGCTGAGATGGATCATCTTGCAATGTAATACCTGGTGCATCTTTTAGAATTGACTTGATGTCATCAACCGTTGCGTCATTTGATTCTAGTTCAACGTAAACAGATTCTGAATGTCCCGTTTCAATTGGAAGTCTCACACATGTTGCCGCTACTTCTAGCTCTGGCATATGCATAATTTTTTTCGTTTCGTTGATCATTTTCATTTCTTCAAATGTATAGCCATTGTCTTGGAATTTATCAATTTGCGGAATCGCATTAAATGCAATTTGATAAGGCATGACTTCTGGTGTTACATCTTCTTTATTTAAAATGGCTTGCGTCTGGCTGTATAGTTCGTCAATTGCTTCATGTCCTGCACCTGATACTGCCTGGTATGTGGACACAATGACTTTTTTCATTCCATACGCCTGACGAAGCGGTTCTAATGCCGCCACCATTTGAATAGTTGAACAGTTAGGGTTTGCAATGATCCCTTGATGGTCATGCAAATCTTTTTCGTTTACCTCTGGTACGACAAGAGGGATATTTTCGTCCATACGAAAAGCACTTGTGTTGTCTACAACAATCGCACCTCGTTTGACTGCTTCAGGAGCTAGCGCCTTGGAAACATTTCCTCCAGCACTGAATAGTGCAATGTTGACCCCTTCAAAGCTTTCAGGTGTTGCTTCTTGAACGGTATACTCTTGACCTCTGAATGTCAATTTTGTTCCCGCGGAACGTTTTGAGGATAGTAGAGTAAGTGTATCCATTTCAAAATCTCTGTCAGCTAGTGTTTTTAACATTTGTTGACCGACAGCTCCAGTCGCTCCAACTACAGCTACATGCAATCCTCTTCCCATCAGTAAAACTCCTTCCGACCCATCCATGATTCTTTTCTTTCGGATGGCCATCCTATGACTTTTTACATTTTATTTTACCATAGAAAAGCAAGGCTTGAAGCATCTTTTTTGAATCTTTCATGATTTTCTAGTGAATCTATTAATCGTTTGGTCCAATTAAAATCGGCTGAATTTGTCTATGCTGAAGCGCCTCTTCTACTGTTTGAGAAAGAAGGTCCATATTCGCTACCATAGATGTCGGTTTTTTGAATGGATCATCTTGGCCAAATGGAATAAAGAAAATGTTCTTTGTCGACATCAGCCTCATGAGATTTGTACCATTTAAGCCTAATGCATCGTTTGTCGAGATGCCTAGAACGACGGGACGATGATTTCGAATGGTTGCTTTTGCAGCCATTAAAACAGGAC
Organism: Bacillus sp. MC1252; assembly: GCF_056838025.1. Lineage (NCBI taxonomy): Bacteria > Bacillati > Bacillota > Bacilli > Caryophanales > Bacillaceae > Bacillus > Bacillus sp. MC1252. The sequence goes on along the minus strand of NZ_CM166369.1, from coordinate 1,624,473 downwards.
TGTCTGTCATGGCATTTGCGAATTTCGCCATGGAGTTTCCTGTTAAAGGTGCAATGACCATACAATCGAGTGGAAGCTTAGGTCCGAGCGGCTCTGCTTTTACGATAGAGTCAATCGCTTGAAATCCCGTCAGTTTCTCAATCCGCTCAATCCAGTCGGCTCCTTCTCCAAATCTTGTATTCGTGCTTTGCACCGTATACGACACCACAGGACGCACCTCTGCCCCTTCTTTCACAAGTGCTTCAATTTGCGGAAAAACGGCTTCATACGTACAATGGGAACCTGTTAAACCAAAGCCGATTCTTTTCCCTCTTAATGTTGTCATGATTCCATCCCCCTTTTTTCCTCCGCAAGTTCACATAAGAGCCCGGAAAGCACTTTTGCAATGATTTGCCCTGCGGTCTTTGGTGCTACAATCCCTGGAAGACCTGGTGCAAGAAGCGCCTTCACTCCGTGCTTTTGCGCAAAGTCAAAATCTGTTCCGCCTGGGCGGGAGGCGATATCCAAAATGAGTGTCTTCGGTGTCATACTGACGATAACAGATGAATCTAATACTAAGCTCGGAATCGTATTGATGATGATATCAACATCTGTTACTTCTTCTTTTAAACGATCCATTGAAAACGGATCAAGTCCCATTTCAAAGGCTCGAGCTAAATGGGCTGTATCTGCAGCACCTACTTTCACATCCGCACCTAGTGCCCGAAATGTGCGGGCAATTGTGAGCCCTGTTCTCCCAAGCCCGAGGACAGCGACATGTGATCCATGAATCGTATAGTCCGTTTGCTGAATGGCCATCATGATAATCCCTTCAACTGTTGGAATAGAGTTATATATGGCAATATCATCGCGCTCAAACAGCTTCACAAGCTTCCGGTTCACCTGCTTTGCCAGATTGTCTAAGTACGTATTAGAAATACCTGAGTACAAGGTACAATGTGCTGAAGTTCTTTCTAAATATTCTGCTTCCAGCACGACCTGCTCATTTGAGAAAACTGTGGCGACGACGCCTTCATCTGTTGCACCTGATACCGGCAGAATCATACTGTCTACCTGTTCAAATGGAAGTTCTGACATTTTAAGCTTTTCAGCACCGATAAACCCATGATCCAGCTGATCAAATCCGACCAAAAACACTTTGGCATGCTGCTGTGACAGCTTGCGAATGATTTCAAGCTGCCTTGCATCTCCCCCGATCACCGCAACCGTTAAACCGCTCAACATACTGACCGTTCACCTTCTTTATTTAAAAAAGTCTGTAATATTTTCTGAATCTCCCTTTCAGCATATGAGGAGAGGATTCAGCCTGTGAACAAATCGGGAAGAGAAAAGAAAAAGAGCACCCTTTTATGATGGGTGCTCTTTTTCCCCGTACGGCTGCAGTTCTTCAGGCACATCGAGAATGATCATATCTGATCCTATTTTTTGAATGTGATTCCACGGAACGCGGATGTCATTTCCTTGTTTTCGAAAGCCAAACCACTTGACGGAAGGTATGATGAGTGCTGTAATCTGACCGTCCTGTTCATTTATTTCAAGGTCGGTTTGTCCCAGCACGCCAAGCCGCTCCGCTCTTTTGATATCGACGATCTCTTTTCCTGACAGCTCACTTAGCCTCAAAATCGCATCACTTCCCTTCCATATCATATATGCAGCAGACAGGGGGAATAGACCGGATGTATTTAACGGCCAGATGGCAGAGGAAGACGCGCCGACTTGATATAGTGATCATGCCATAGCTCCAAATTGTAGAGCATCCAAACTTTTTGGTCAGCTCCATTTTTGTTTTTCTGATTCGGGTCATTTCTTAAGAATTGTTCTAGCGGCTTTCTTTGAAATAATTCAGTTGCAAAGCTTTGTTCATCAAGAAGCTTCTCTTCGATTTCTCCCATCCTTTTGCTCATCCAATGATACACAGGAACCGGAAAGCCCATTTTTCTTCTATATAATATACGCTTATCCACCGTTTGCTCCATTGTCTTTTTTAACATATATTTCGGAATATCTTGTACCTCGCTTGTTTTAAGACTCGATTGAAAAAATGCTTGCAGCCTGCTAGGTAATCCCTTGTAAGGAAGTTTATATTTAAAAGGCATGTCATTGACAAATTGGATGATTCGATGATCAAGAAACGGAACGCGCGCTTCAAGACCGTGTGACATGGTCATGATATCAAGCCGGTCTAACAGATTCGGCAGATGGATCTGCTGAAATAAATAGAGCAATTTGTTTTCATACGACTGTCCTTCCATTTTTTGAAAGCACTGCGCGATAAACTGATCCATGTGCGAATTGGAAGAATCGAATGAGGCAGCTTGATGATCTAAAAGCTGCCCTTTTTCTCCTGCAGTAAACCACGCATACCTTCTTTTGTAATGATCCATTTCATCTTCAAGGTGGATAAATTGATGCAATTGCTGCTGAAAGGATGGATCAAATAATAATCTTGAAAGCATTGGTGACAGCTTTCGGCTTTTTTGAAGCAGCAAAATTTTCCGCCAATCTGCCGGACTTCTAAACACCCGTCCATACCCTGCAAACAATTCATCTGCTCCTTCACCGCATAAAACAACCGTCACATGCTTTTTTGCTTCCTGTGACATGCGGTAAAAAGCGACTTCATGAGGAATGGAGAGAGGGTGATCTCTACGCTTTACAACTTCAGGCAATAATTGAAAATACTCTTCTTCACTCATTCGATGTGAGTGGAGCTTGACATTGTATTGGTCTGCTGCCAGCTTGGCATAACTTTCTTCAGAAAATCCTTTCTCTTCAAAACTGGTCGAAAAACAATGAATATCATCGTTAGCATACTTGGACATGAAAGCAACAATAGAAGTCGAATCCACCCCGCCGCTCAAAAAAGCTCCAACTGGCACATCTGACATCATCTGTTTTTGTACAGAATCTTGAAGTAATTCAAATAAGGCTTTTTGATAATAGTGTTCTCCTCGATCGACCCCATCCGACGGGAGAGGATATTGCCAATAGGCCTCTTTTGTTATTCCTGTTTCATCCATTTTCAAAAAGACGCCTGGAGGTAATTTATGAATTCCTTGAAAGAAAGTCTGTTCCCCTATGGAATAACGGAATGATAAATAACTGATGACAGCCTCAGGCTGAACGACAGTTTGTATGTCTGGATGCTGAAGAAGTGACTTCATTTCTGACCCAAAAACAAGCCCTCCCCGGCATTCTGAAAAATAAAGCGGCTTAATCCCAGACCGATCTCTAAATAAATAAAATACTTTCTTCTTTCGATCCCATATAGCAGCTGAAAACATTCCATTTAATTGCTCAATAAATGAAATCCCGTATTCTTCATAGCCATGAACCAGTACCTCTGTATCTGTCTGCGTACGAAACGTATGACCTTTATTCCATAGGTCTTCTCTCAATTCTTGAAAATTATAGATCTCTCCATTTAGAATCACAAATATAGAATCGTCTTCATTCGTCATTGGCTGAGGGCCAGAATGAATATCGATAATTGAAAGCCGCGTATGAACCAAACCAACTGATTCGTCTTGATATACACCACTATCATCAGGTCCACGCACAGCAAGTGCGTTTTTCATATTTAGTAAGATGTGATGGTCAAGTGGTGCTTGGTTAAAATGACAATAACCTGCAATGCCGCACATAGACACGTCTCCCTTCCATCAATTGTCTGACTGCTGGATCGTCATTGCGAAAATATGCATAAAAGGATTATCTTGAAAGCGAATTTCATCAAAAACTACCTTGTATGATAAGGAGAGCGAATTAAGCCATAGCCTTGATGTCAAATGATGATTGATGCCTGCTACCGTATGAATATAATCAAATGCATATGCAACGCGATCATTAAATGCAGGTTCTTGTTCAATGACATCGGTTAAGGAAAGCCGAGATTCATAAACAACATTCCCCTCTCGTAAAAATGAAATATTTTCGTATAGATTGCCATTAGAAGAACAGCCAATAACATGTAGCGCTTCTGCTTCCAATAGCGGAAGGTGAATAGATTGACCCTCTAATTCAATATTGTCTCCTTGATCTTTATAAATGAATTGAAAAGGGATTCCTTCGACAAGATGATGTTGCAGGTTCATGACTAACTCAGCCGGTAAAGAAGCTCCGCCAATGGTTAACTGGCCTTTGTCATATTCATTTTGATGCGTGATGCCTCTGTTATTCACATAATCATCAAGAGAGATGGTTTGATAGGTCTTCATTTTGAATCACCTCTTTTAGTTGTGAGAGCAGGCCTGTCTCAATGTCTAATGTTTTCTGAAAGCGATTTGACGTCCGTTCAATCATGCTGCGGGGATTCTTACTGAGACCTACTCTAGCCGTAAAATTTGCGAGAACTGTCCAGCTTTGATATGCATCTTCAAAAGCTTGGATGAGAGGCTGTAAATGCCCATTTTCATAAGAGGATAAGAATGTCACCATATGTTTTCTCGAGTTGGCGACATCCTTTAATCCTTCAAAATAAACATTGTCTAATAAGTTTCCGTTTTCGTTGTCTTTGATACTATCAATATAATCTCTTTCAATGATTGAAATAGCCTTCAAGCCTGTGACGACCCCGGGCAATTCAAAATGTGGCGGTGCTCCTTCTAAAATGGCAACATGCTCTTTTAAAATCGTCAGCACATCTGGTTGTTGCTGACGATCTACATATTTAATCCATTTATATCGATTTTCAGTTCGAGGCGTATGATCATATATAGAGCGGGCAGCTTTCATCAAATGGTCTTTACTTAAGGTGCCATGATATGAATATGCATGATCACTAACTACCACATGATCACCTTTTACCTCAAGTACTTCCAATGTGTGATACCCATGTTCCCTTTCATAAAATGGACAGTATGGTAATTCAAAAATATCCAGTGAAACAGACACTGTCCCATTGCTCGGATGCTGTTTGAACACCCTGTTGATATAGAGGTCTAATTCCTCTTCAGTGTAAAAAATTTCTTCTAAATGGATTCCATTATGTTGTAGAATATCCTCACGAAAATGCTTAAAGGAACCCATTAAAATAAACCCTTGGTCTTGAGATCTATAAACAATGCCAGCTTGCCTCCAAATCCTGTCGATTTTAATCCCTTTTCTAAGAAGCATGGCAGCAATCGTTAATTGAGAGCAGTTCAAATAATTGTTTCGAAAGATGGGCGTTGTAATCGTCAAATAAGTCTCCTCCCTTTTTTCTTGCCATCATACCCAGCGATTTTTTAATGGGATAATGCCAAGCTCTTTTTTCGCAATCACTTCTTTTAATAAGTCTTCAGACGGTGGATGGAATTTTGCCGCTTTGACATCTCGGCTAAGACGTTCCAAAAAAGATCCTTGTTGTAATGAAGAAAAACCCTCTACTTGAGAGGCCAGCTGCACGATCTCTTCTGCAGCCTGCGTCACAAAATGTTTTGTAATAAGCGTCTTCGTATACAACTCACTTGTGTAATGATTTTGTGCCTTTTCATTATCTGCTTGCTGGGCACAGGCCATGAGCTGAGAGTGTGCAACATCTAGCTTCATTTTCATATCAGCTATACGAAATTGTTGACCCGGTAAAAAAGCCGTTTTCTTTTTGGAGATTCGATCATTTTTTTGATAAGTCATATCGAGGGCGTGTTCATATGCTGCTTTTGCAATGCCGTAATAAACTGCTGTAACAGCTAAACGAAACCAATAGATCAAATTTTCAGTATCTTCTATTGCGTATCCTTCCCGCCCGATGAGATGATCATCGGGTATAAATACTTGATCAAAATGAATGTGATGACTCATAGATGCTCTCATTCCAGAATAATTCCACGACTCCTCAATTGCAGCACCTTCACTCGGTAACGTCATTAAGAGTGCAGTCATTCCATATTGAGATGTGCATGATGACGGGGCATACTCACAATAAATTGGTAAATACTTAATGCGCGGTGCACCTGTCACTGTAAACTTTGTCCCACTTACAAGATATCCGCCATCTGTTTTTTCAGCTGTAATGGTGGGGATTCCGTCCATTTGCTTTCGCTGATAAATAAAAATTACATTCGGATCACTAACAGAAGCGATTAACTCTCCTGAACGCCGGATATCATCAAAAACCGAGGACTGCTGCTCACTTGAAAGCACTTCAGAAAAGGCGCCAAGTGAATAGTAATGCATCGCCATAATTAAACCTGTCGATGCACAGCCTTTAGCTATTTGTGACAAGAGGGTCACCGTTTCTTCAAAACCATATCCAAGGCCTCCATCTTCTTTCGGCATATTGGCGACATGTAATCCACATTCAATTAGTTCGTCAACATTTTGATGCGGGAATTGACATTCGGCATCAAGCTGCCTGGCTCTTTCAGAAAAATGGAGAACGAGACGATCAATCGTTTCTTGACGAAGCTCAGTCAGTTTCACATTCAACCCTCCTTTGTTTAAAAAGCGGCATGTTCTGTTTTAATAAGAGATCTTCCGGGTCGCCTCTATCTCGAATAATATAATCGTCTCCTTCAAATAAAAGCAGCTCTAGCGGAGAAGAATGGCCTAAAAATAAGGTAGGGCTGTAGCAAAGACCATATGCGCCTGATTTCTCTATACAAAGTAGATCACCTGGTTCACCTTGCGGGAGTTCCACCTGCCTGCCAATTAAGTCTTCTGGGGTGCAAAGTGGACCAACAATCGTTTGTTTCACTACAGCAGCGGGTTTATTGGAATGTTTGATGAGCCGCATTGGATAATTATTGCGCAGCAGCCTGCCTCTAAATGTCATCGCTTGATGATGATGCATTCCGCCATCTGCAATTAAAAATGGTTCCCCTTTTGAATTTTTCACATATTGGATGGATGTTAAGTAAACACCACATTCTGCTAAAAGGAAACGCCCCATTTCGATCATAAACCTCGGAAACGCCAGCTCAGATTCATACGCTCTAATCAATTCTGCTACTTTTTGAAATAGCCTTTCAGCATTGAGGGGTGTTTCATGCTGAAAATATGGAACCCCAAATCCTCCGCCTAAATCAACCATTTCGCATGTCAATCCATAGTCATTCTTTATTCGAACAGCTGTGTTGAGAGTATATTCAAACGATGATAACAGCGACGTTTCATCAAGAACTTGAGTGCCCAAATAAATATGAATCCCTTTAAACAAAAGAGTGTCTTCATACGCCTGAAAAAGATCAAATACATCGCCAAGTTTCGATTCATCTATCCCAAATGGACTTGGAACACCGCCCATTTTTATTTTTGCTCGTGACTCAATTGATTCAGGATTGATACGAATGCCTGCTGCTACTTGCTTGCCTTGATGTTTTGCAGACTCAGCGATATAAATCAGTTCTTCCTTTGATTCTGCGATAATGCAGTATATTTGGTGTTCAATGGCTGTATCTATTTCTTCTTTCCGCTTACCAGGTCCAGAAAAAATGATGTGCTGCGGAGAATATCCTGCTTTTACAGCCATTAAAAGCTCGCCTACAGAAGCCACTTCTATCCCCGCTCCAAAAGACCGTAACAAGGATGCAATCGAAAGATTTCCATTGGACTTAAATGAAAAGAACACCTCTGCTGATTGATGGAGCCATGATGTAATGCGATCATAATGATCTTTCAATTCATCTCCATCGTATACATACATCGGCGTCCCATAACGATTCGCTTTCTCCAAGAGTGACGTGTCATTTTTCGGCAAATCCCCTCCTCCTTTCTTAAGAAAATTCCATTTCATCAAAAATTGTCAGCATCTTGTCCTGCTTCTCCTTTTTCATATGATAAAACAATATGAACAATCGATAGTGCCACATATCGTCAGCTCTCTTCTTACCAAATGTATAAATAAAAAACCCACCATCTTCTCCTGGGTTGAGTGCTTTAGTGATGGCCTTTAAAATATCTTCAAATGGCAAATCAGCGCTGCATGAGAATCTTTTCAAGCGGCTCTCGATATATTCGTACGTTGAAAAAAAACGGCAAATGATCGGGAGTAAATAAGTAACCTGCGTGAAACGAGCATTTATTTCAATAATCGGTATGAGCTGTTCATCTTCATCAATAATCGAATCGACTCCAACCACACCTCTATATCCTTCTTCATAGAGAAGCTCTATAATTCGATGCATGCTTTCTTCGTATTCACGTTTTTTGTCCATTTCATAAACAGGAGCAAAATCGGTCCCTAAATAGATGCCGTCTTCATTGATTTTCTGCTCTGTAATTGAAAGTAAGTGTGACTCTTTATCTTGAATAAGCAGTTGGGCATTTAATGATCTTTTAATCGGATGCCATCCCTCTAATATCAGGTCTGTTTGAATTTTTCTTCTTTCAATAAAGGTCAAAAGCTGCATGAAATCTCGTTCATTTTTTAAAATACGAAGCCCCTTCCCAGATGATCCATAAGGTATTTTGAGAACCATTTTTGAGAAGTTCTTCTCCCTTAATTCTTCATACGTCCGTTTTAACTCGTCTGCATTTTGACAAATAGCACCGCAAGTGACTTTAAATTGATGCTTTTCCGCCCATCTTCTAGTGAAAACTTTATGATTGAACCGCTTAACGAGTTTTGGATTTGATCCATATATCCTTCTATTTTCAATAAATGCTTCTTGTTCAAGGGACTCATCAAAAAGATAGGGGACAATGAAGCCCTTAAGTTTAAACGCATCTTCTTTTTGAGTGATCTGTGGCAGCTGGACACCTCTTTTTTTCAAATAGGCTAAAAAAGCCGCTTCAGGCTGATGGTGAAAGATGACATGATGATCCTTAGATGCAATCAAAAGCAGTTGTTGTTCTTGCTGAAGTACCAGTTCATTTTGAACATGGTCTGTCATCACAGGTAAAGCCCTTGTTTGATCCCAGCTTTGTTCTTGATTCATATTCCCAAACCATATCACGTCGTTTCTTCCCTCAAAATCAAATAGCGTTGCCGGATCTTTCATCACACTACTCCTTATGAACAGAATGCTTTTTAATATCTAAAGACCGATTAATATGAAAGAAGCGTTTACGAATCGGCTGATCCCAAGTATGAATGACATCATTTGCATCAAGCACTTCCGATAAATAAGTAAGCGATTCGGGTTGAAGTGCATCCATTATGATATCCGAAATGGTATGCGGGAAGACTTCATTCACATAATGAAAAGCGAAATAGACCATCTTTTCAAATCCATATGTTTTCGTTCGATTGACAAATAGATCTACATCAACAAGGTCTTCCCTCATAAACATCCCATATATATCAAGCAGTTTATAAAGAAGTAAGTCTTTCATTGATTCGACTTCATTTAAATAAATGGCCTCTTTGTAAAAATGAATACATAAGAAAAGCAGCATATCCTCTTCTTTTAATGACCATACAAGGTGTTGATCAACAGATGTCTGAATTCGTCTAGACAGCATCTCTTGGACAATTGAATCCGTCCGGTTTCCTGTCATGAGGTCTACAGAAAACTGAACATCAATTTTATGACAATCAATAAAACGGCATTCTGGAGAAGGTTTCATATAGGTGTAGGTTTGATGTGAGTTCATGATGAGGTAAAGAATTTCGCTACGTTTGGCAGGTGTGACAGCCTCGGTTTCATAGTTCCAAGAACCTTGAATATAACCTAAGTCTTTTAATATATGTCCAGTTTCTTGCAGCTGATCTTGTGAGATAAAGAGATCGTTGTCTCCAAATAACCTAAGTCCTACATCTCCATACGCCCACTGGCCAATCACACTTCCTTTTACAATGGCATATTCAATTCCCTTTTGATCAAGTGCTTGAAATAATCGATCGTTTAACGTGATATTGTCTCGTGCTGTTTCTAACTGACCCTTGTACATAATCTCTAAAGACTTTAAAAAATAAGTCGCTTTAAAATCTTTTCTTAAATGAATGGCATATTGTTTAATATTCTTCCATGCAATACCTGCTGTCCGGTGAACATGTAACATTCCGAGAATGACATTCCAGTCTTGCTGCTGATACAGAAGCTTCTGCATCTCCTTAATCTGGTTGTCTTTTAAAAAAGGAGTCGATAAGATGAGGGCTGTGTGCTCTTCTTGAGTGAGATTACTTTGCAGCATAGCTACCCTCCTTTAAATGAAGCATTTCTTCAGGCCAATTCTTTCGATTTCGACCGTACGTTTGTAAAAATACTTGAACCCATCGATCGATACCAAATGCGGCGCAACCCGAATAAAGCGGCAGACCATTTTCTCCTTTGATCTGGAACCTGTCACAAAGCATCTCTCCACAATCATTAAAAGAAGCGATCGATACGTCTTTCTTTTCTGTAACAGCTACCAATTCATATTTGCTGTTAGCCATTAATTGATAATTCGCTTTATCCATATCATCATAAAAGAAAAAGGGATCATTTGCTGTCGTCACCTTTCCACTAAGGCCAAGCTGATGAAAGCATTGCCATGTGTTTTCAAGGAGTGTTTTTCTTGTTTCATTGATATATTCGCTGTCACCAATAAACACAATTTCACGCATACTAAATTCTAGTTTCCTTAGTGGATCAACTTTCCAAGAAATTTCATGTCTAAAGCATTGACCCGCAGCTGTCATGATCTGATAGTCTGCATACGTCTTCCCTTCCCATTCCTCGTAACAGTGATAACAAATACACGGTTGTAAAAAACGGCCTGCCTGCTGAAAGTGTTCAGAAAGAAAACCATGATGCTTCTCTCGAATATCATCAATAATTTGATAATCATGCGGTATTTCAAAAACAGAATAAATATTTTGCGGAAAATTCGTATGATATTTACATTTCTCCATTAACTCTTTACTGATCGTAGAAGGATATCGTCTTTGTTTGGCTCCTAGTGAAGCCCCCATATTTAAAAACAATTGGTCAAAGTAGTGGGAGAGTTCCATTTCAATTTCATCATAAAAGGTTCGCATTTGGTCATCCCCGCTTAATTTGGAATGAACAGGCTCACTGGTTAAATGAATATTTGATTTCATTTCTTTTTCACGAAACCTGCGCAATTGAGCCGCGTTCGACGATAACTTCAAAAACGCCGTTGAGATTGCATCCGCATCTCCCTTTTGATCTACTGTTACTTCAATGACAGACTCCTCTTCACGAAGGGCAACATGCAGAATGTGGGCAGATAGAAATGAAACTCTTTCCATAAAATCCGGTATCATTGTTTCTTTTAGTGTGTCTGGTAAAGGCAGCTTAAGGGTCCTCAACTAAATACCTCCCTTTTCATTGATTACGTGTGGTGCTTCAGGCGTTTGTAAAGCTTTAAGAAGATAGTTATAAATAGGCTCTTTTAAATGAACATCACATAACTCAATCGCTGACGGATGACTATCTTGAACTGCCACCCCCCACTTGGCCTTCTTCAGCAGAAGCCTGTCATTATGACCATTTCCAAAAGCCATCACGCGGCCTAAATCACTTTCCCCAAAACAGTCTAATAAATGGTGCCCCAGCATATCTGCCTTACAAATTCCTTTCGGAGAAATCACTTGAGCATTTAAAAACTGGGCATCTGCTACCTCACAATAGCAATCTCTTAATTGATGTGCGATATCTATTGTTTCTTTTGGTAAAATAAATAATTTCGTCACACGGTCAAAGTGGAATTCTTTCTTGTGACCAACCTCTATTTTTTCTCGTGGAAATGTGTAAAGCATGCAGTATTTCAACTTAGCGCTTTTACTTGACGCCACGTGCTTCCCATTTGATTCCATGACAAATTCAGCTTTTCTATCAAATAATGAGATGATTTGTTTGCATAAAGCGGAATCTAGATATTGTTTGACGTCAAATGTTTTCTTTTGATGATGGCAAACGACATTTCCATCATTCAGTAGAACATCGTGGTGAAACAAATGAAGTAGAGAAGGATCTAAGTTCAGAGAAAAGAAAGAATCATAGGTTCTACCTGTCACGATCATTGGAATAATGCCTCTTTGGCGCAGTATGTTCACTGCGCCATGGACATCACCAATGAGTTGACCTCGATCGTCAATTAATGTTCCATCCAAGTCAAAAGCGGCAAATTTTATCTCACGAAGGTTAAGTTCCGCTTCCACTTATTACACCTTTTTCAGCTCAGCATTTGCTACATAATCATTGAACAAACGCAATGATTCTGAATCTACTTGTCCAATTGGAGGACTTTTAAATAAGAATGGGCAGACGTCATGAATGACACCACTGTGATTCAAGTCTTTAGCTGCTTTTGCTACACGCATCGCATTCGCAATAACACCAGCTGAATTTGGACTATCTTCTACTTGTAAGCGGATTTCAAGTGAAATCTCAGAATCTAAAACAGAATTTCCTTCTAAACGAAGAAAGCAGACTTTATGATCACCTAGATAGCTGACATATCCATTTGGACCTGCTGCGACTTCACTGGCATCAATACCAGATGCAAATAATGCTTTTCTCTTCGATTTTTGCTTACTCGTTGATCTCATTGGATTGGCAAGGTTTAAAAAGTCTGTGTTGCCTCCGACATTCAATTGGTACGTATTGGTGATATCAATGCCGCGGGATTTCAATAGTTCAATCAACGCTGTATGCAGTGTCGTTGCACCTAAATGACTTCTTAAATCGTCTCCAAGAAGCGGGGTACCTGAGTCTTCAAACATTTTGACAAATTCAGGGTCATTTGCCACTGGCTCTGGTGTTGCATTAATAAAGGCGGTATGAGCGTGTGCACATGCCTCTGCGTATACTCGAACAGCTTCGAACGAGCCTGTCGGTAAGAAGCAGACAAGTACATCTGCCTGTACGTCCTTCAGTCTTTGCGTCACGTCATGTGTGTTGATTTTCAGGGAATCTTCATGCGGTTGAATACAGTTGGACAAATCTCCTTCAAGCCCATCACATAAAGGGCCTGCTTCAACTGACACTTGGAAAAAAGGAACTTCTATATGTTTAATGGCAGCCGTTGGTTTAGTAAGTATCGCCTCTGATAAATCTTTTCCTACTTTATTTTGATCCACTTCAAAAGCTGCAACAAATTCCACGTCAGATAATTGATAGCCTCCAATGACTTCATGCATAACACCAGAGGGCGTATCCATTTTTTCCTTTGCCATTTCTACAAATTGAACGATACTTGATGCACATGAACCTACTCCAGCAATTGCTACACGAACTTTTGTCATTTTCATAACCCCTTTTTTATAAATTTATAGAGCCAATTTGCGCTTTTGACGAGATTGAAAAATGCACCATTCTTGATACCCCAGTTCCTTCAACGTATGTTTCACTTCCAGCCAATCATCTGCCACGCGGGCTGGCTCATGTGCGTCAGAGCCAAACGTGACATCAATGCCATAAAACTTGGCGCGTTCTAATAGATCAATTGATGGATACCATCCTCCGCAGTCTTTTGTTTTACCAGATGTATTGACTTCAATGACAGAACCACTCTCCGCAATCGCTTTCAGTGCATCATCGACAGCTTCTGTTTTGATATGAGCAATCTCTGGGTAAAATCCTTTTAAGGCGTCAATATGACCTAAAATATCAAACATACGACTCTCTGCGGACATTTGAATCAGCTGGTAATACGCTTCTTTTTCGATCATGGCTTGCTGCTCTGTGATACGTTCCCAGCGCTTTCGGTTAAATAGGTCATATCCATTACTGACATGGACTGAGCCGATGATATAATCAAATGGATAATGTCGATACACGTCTCGGTAGAGGGCCTCGTGTTCTGGAAAATAGTCAGATTCAACGCCTAACAGCACATGAATTTTCCCGTCATATTCCTTCTTCAATTGCAGGACTTCCTCTACATATGAATGAAATTCACTTTTAGCCATTGCCACCCAGGGTTTAAAGTGATCGACCTCTTCACCAAAAAACGGGGAATGATCTGATATTCCAATAAACTCCAGACCTAATTTGACAGCCTCATCGATATATTCTCTGATCTTTCCCTTCGCATGACCGCAGCGTTGGTGATGTGTGTGCAGATCAAATTTCATGAGATTTTTGCTCCTCTACATGGCAGTATAGCCGCCGTCAACCATTAAATTTTCTCCTGTAATAAAGCTCGCTTCATCTGAAAGAAGGAAGATGACAGCCGATGCGATCTCCTCTGGATCAGCTGTTCGTTTCAGCATGTGCATTCCTCCAATATCAGGGTGCTGATTCGCTTGTTCTCTTGTCAGACCAAGTTCTTCTAAATGAAACCGTTCGTTATTTTTATTCCATACCGTACCTGGATTGACTGCATTTACACGAATACCTGCATCAGCTAAATCCATTGCCATACATCTCGTCATATTCACAACGGCTGCTTTCGTTGCGTTATATGTTAAATATTTCGGCTGGGCAATGTGACCTGAGATTGATGCAATATTGACAATGGAGCCTTTTCCTGTCTTCTCCATATGCGGTGCAGTATGTTTGACGCAAAGAGCTTGTCCCATAATATTCAAATCCATGATGCGCCGCCATTCTTCAACGGTTGCTTCAAGGCCTCGCATAATAAAAACCGCTGCACAATTAACCAGCATGTCAATCCGCCTAAAATGATTGGCTGTTTTTTCTACCATTGAAATGATTGCTGCTTCCTCTGCAATATCAGCCTCTATAAACAAAACCTCATATCCTTTTGCTTTGAGCAGTCTTTCTGCTTCTTTCCCGTATTCCACATGGTGATCAGCAATCACGACTTGTGCGCCTTCTTGTGCTGCTCGTTCTGCGACCGCAAATCCAATTCCTTGTGCTCCGCCTGTGACAATGACTGTCTTTTCTTTCATACCTCGCATGTAGTTGCCTCCTCTACCACTGAAGTCTATTTCCATCTCTCAATAATTCTCCTGTTGGTCCATCTCGAGGTAGCTTCGCTGCCCAGACAATCCCTGATGCACCTTCCTGCACAGTTTTAACAGCCTCTGATGACCCCATGTCCGTTTGCACCCAGCCCGGGCATACAGCATTCGCAAGGATAGAATAGGGCGCTCCCTCTAAAGCTGTGACCTTTGTGAGAACGTGCAAAGCAACTTTTGACATCCGATAATATGGGCCGCTTTTTCCGTCACGCCTGACATCATCTGAAGCGTGGATGGCAGAGAGCCTTCCCATACCACTAGACACATTGACGATACGTCCATACCTAGCCTCTTTCATGTAAGGAAAAACGGCCTTCGTCATTCTGACTGCACCATATAGATTGACATCCATCGTTTCTTGGAGTGTCGATACAGAAAGGTCTAGAAAAGATGGAAATGTGTCATCCCTCCTATTGTCATGAAAGACACCAGCATTATTAATCAAGACGTCCACTCTTCCGTACGATTCCTTAATAAATGCCGACAATCGATCAACCGTTTCTGCATTTGTGACATCCAGTTGAAACGGAACAACCTGCTCATTCATTTCAGAAGCAGCTAATTGGGCGCTTTCAAGCTGCCGAGCTGTTAAAATCACAATCATGCCATCTTGAGCAAGCTGTCTGCACACTTCTTTTCCTATGCCTCTATTTCCACCTGTGACAACAGCCACTTTCATATCCTCATCTCCTTTTGGAGATACCAATTTTCCATCAGCTGGTGCGATGCAGATTGTAGTGCTTGAAAAGACCAATCAATATACCAGTTAAGGAAGTGAGGCGTATGCTTTTGCAGGAGCGTTAAATATCGGCCTGTTGGAATATATAACAGTCTGATAAAAGCAGATATAGAGCGCCATTCATTTTCCGATAAATCTTCGGCATAGGTCTTTAAAAATTGAATTGTTTTAAAAATATCTAGTTGAAACGTCCCACGCTTGATTCTCGTTAACAAAAAAGCGGATATGGCTGCATCATATATTCGCGGTCTATAACCTGCTGTATCGAAATCAAGAACCATGGCGAGCTTCTTGTTACGGATCAGCAGGTTGCCAGAATGAAAGTCACCATGTGTGACAGCATGAGGTAACGTCTCATAAATACTTGGATTTAGCATCACGAGGACATTCATTAGCTCCCGCTCATAGACTTTGAGTAAAGCAGCAGCCTTTTTCGAAGAAACCATCTTTTTAAGTGCACAAGCCGTCTCGTTCAGCGTGTCATCAGGATACGTAATCCAGTTTTTCAGTTCACAATTTGGATTCACAGGACCTTTCGGCAAATTTTTCAATGAATGAAGCTTTTTTAACACCTGAATGGCTTCTTGTTCATCTGAACGATTTCCCATTTCATATGGTCTTCCTTCAAAATATGGCCGTAGCTGCCAGTAGCTCTCTTTGTATAAAATGGTTTTATGCTGGTTCTTTGCCTCAATCATAGGTTGAATCGGAAACCCATGGTCAAGCAACGCATCTGTTAAATCCTCTAAATAATGAAGCCATTCAGCATCATGATTCCTGACACATTTTTTTAATACAAATCGGTTTTTAGTGTATTCTACAAGCCATCCTGCATTAGGACTTCTTCCATTTAAAGGTGTTACACGGTGAGGCTGTTCCGAAAACCAACATTTCAGGACATTGTAAACAACATCTAAATTCGTCATGTCCTCACCCCTTTTCTTCAAGACGTTTGATTTTCTTGAGCACCTGTTCTACCTCTTCTCGCTTATTGATTCGCAGACATGTCACATGTGATGCTTCCTTTAATTGATGAAAAAGCTTTTCGTTATGATGGAGGACCTCTGGATACACGTGAAAGGCATATGAGAAAAATTGCAGTGCATTGCCAATCCTCTCCCTATTTCCATTCCAAAGCTTCTCTTTTGTGATAAGACGTTTAAGCGTCCTTTTGATGAGACTAGGAAACGTCTGTCTTCTCTTCACATCGAGCCAAATGATCGTATCAGCATATTTAGCCAATATGTGATGAACAGATGAATATTGTCCATCGACAACCCATTTCCTTTGTTTGACAATTTCATGAACGTTTTCAATAAACAGCTTTTTATCTGTCTTGTTCCAGTCTGCTTGCCAGAAAAGGGCATCGAGCTCATAGTGAGGTAAGGATAAGTCCTGTTTCAATCGGCTTGCGAGTGTCGTTTTCCCAGATCCAGGTGGGCCAACAATCCAGATGCGCTGGCTAACTCCTTCTTTACTCAAGTTGTTCCCTCCGTTACAGAACACGTTCATGCTTTTGGATGTCGTTTTTTACTTTTAATAGTAAAGCGAGCGCTTCATCCCAGTTTAGGTTTTCAGTTAATTCAAATACAGGTGTTTCTCTTGTACCACTTGAACTGATGGACACATCTTCACATAATAAATCTAATTCCTCCGCTGAAAAGCCATTTTCCCTTAACAACTGGCCAAAAAGTGTATGTGAAGGTGACAGCCTTTTTCCAGATGTACTAAAATAACGAATCATTCCGGCCATTGCCTCTATAGGACCTGGCGAAAGATGTATGCCGTTAAACCGTGTACACACGTTTGTTATGCCGAACCTTTTTTGCTCTGTGAGCAGCATGTGTTTAAAAGAGCCTTCTCTTGCTTCGTGAGGATCAGTTGCACCAATAAAGTGTTCTCTCATCACCCTCATTGGCTTTTGGGTAAAGCATTCAATGACAATAACAGACCGCCTAGGAGCAGTGAACCAATCAATTTGACAAGGATGGAATGAATTGAGCAGGAGCATCTTTTCTCCGTCCACCTCGGCCTCAATTGCATATGTCCCTGCACCTAACTTATCCACCTTGACATTTCTTGTTAAAAGCTCTAAACCATATGGCGTGAGCTCTTGATACTTTTGTAAAAATTGATGTCCTCCATAAATCAAATGTTCCTTCGTTCTATACTCCGGGTATTTTGTTGACAGCACCTTTTTTGCTGCTTCTGACAATTCGCTCAAACCGTTTCTAGAAATCCGATTGAGCATCCCATATTGATTTTCTAATATTTTCTCTTCTTTCAAATATAAGGATGACAAAACGCGGACGGCCCCTATTTCTACATCATCATCAGCTAATCGGTTCAGTAATTCATCTAGTATTCGATCCAGCTGAACCCCCTGATTGATGTTGGTTAATTCAGGCTTGAGCATGATGAGAACATGATGTTGATTCACATCCTGATGTTTTTTGATTTCATATGGTTGAATTGTCACTGTCAAAGGCTCTTCTGTATTCACACATGCATGGACTGCATCAATGACTTTTTTTTTCATCTTTTTTACCACATTGTAACGCCTTTAAAAATTAAATCCTTTGTGACATCGCCCATTGAATGAACAGCCTTCATGACGAGATTTTCAATTTGCTTTCTTTCATCCTCATCTCCATCCCATTGTTGAATACGGACGGAAATTTCATCAGGGTTATGGAGAGGTGCCTCTTTTGAAGTAAAGATATGCACTTCTGTCGGCTTTTGAATGGTCTCAAAAATTTGATCTGCCAACCTTTGAGCCAGCACTCCGTACAATTTCCCTGTATGATCAAGTGGGTTTTTTCCAGCTGGAGCTTCAATACTCATCGACCGCATTGGCGTGATCAGTCCATTTAGTCTATTCCCCCTGCCAACTACTCCCACATCCCCAGTATCAGCAACAGATCCAAGTGCTGTTAAATATGGACGACCGTTGCGATCGGTTGCGTTTAGCATGAGATCCGGTTTAAGTCCTAACGTTTCATCAATATACTGTGCGATTTGATCCTGACATTCTTTTTTACGGGAAAAATACTCTTCAAGGCTATGAATATCTTTTGCTAAAAAAGGCATATTCACAATGAGTTTGAAGTCTTCATGCCGCCTGCTTCCAAATATTTTCACGTCCCAGCCGGTATCTGGGTTTACCCTTTTGAAATCTGGCCCATTCACATAACGCTCTGTATAAAGAACCAACTTTTCAAGACGGCTTAATGGTGCATGAGCATGTAATAGGTTACAGTCATTTGAAACTAGCTTTGGATCGCCGATCTCAATCATGTCTGTTTCAATCATCGGACGATATCTCGAGTTTTTACGACCAGCCCCTTGATGATCGACGATTCGGCAGTCAATGACGAGATGCTCGTCAGGATCGAATCCTGTTGTCACTTCTGATAACACATCCTTGGCCGCATCAAATAGGATTTTCTTCAGAGGGATTGGCTCTTCGCCGTATGCATACGCTCCTTTTCCAGCAAATACAACTTGATAAGGCTTGACCATCGTTCCTTTCCCATACTGTACATCAGCATCTCCCCCAAGAAGCATCACTTTGTCAAACCAATGATGTGCTACTCTTCCGAAATGCTCCATGCAATATTGAGAATAGTATTGAGAAGCTCTTTCTGCTATGGCATCACACATGGTATCTGGATGCCCTACCCCTTTGCGTTCCACAAGCTCATATGGAATTTGTTCAATATCTTGGCCATCACCTTTTAAAATATCAAGAATTGTTTTTTGAATTGTTTTCATCATCTATCGCCCGCTCTCATTTAAAATATGAAAAGTAATGATAGATCACCTTAATTCCACACGAAATATTTGGTAATATATATATATTCTGTATGAAAGAGGTGTCTATTTTGATCAATGAATTGACCCTGCAACGTTTGCAAGATACAACCACTGACATTAAGAAGTTATTGAATCAACATCAAATTCCCGGCTGCTCCATTTGCATTTCTCATGAAGCTGAACAAATTTGGTCATGGCATGAGGGCCTAGCTGATATGGATAGTGGCACTCCAGTCACAAAAGACACAACCTTTCGAATTGGTTCTGTGACGAAACCTTTTACTGCAATGGTCATGATGAAACTGCGAGATGAAGGGTTGATTCAACTCGATGAACCCATTCATACTTACGAACCTTTACTATCTTTATTAAAAAGTCATGTGTCTGAACCAGTTCCTCTCACTTTTCGTATGATTGCCTCTCATATATCGGGCCTGCCCAAAACACTCGATAAAGCGAGCCATATAAGAGAAATAACATTAGCTGAGTGTATTGACTTGCTCACCATATTCACACCACCTTGGTCTATCATCAATTATTCTAGCCTTGGCTATTCTATTTTAAGTAAAGTACTAGAGAAAGTGAGTGGCCAACCATTTAGAAAGTTAATGCAATCCCGCATTCTAGATCCGCTCCATTTGAAGCAAACTGGGTTTATTGAAACAGCATTCACAGCAAAAGGGTATACAGTTTCTTCATCTGGCTTATCTGATATATCCTATCCAAGTGCTGAAACACCATCTTGGGAAGACGGTTCAAGTGGACTATTCTCTACCGCAGATGATTTGATTCAACTCATCCAAGCTCAATATGGCGGAAGCCGCCTGCTTCATCAGCATTCGTTAAAGGAAATGCAAAGCCCCGTTATGGTTGAAGAAGATTTCAGCAGAGGCGTTGGCCTTTCATGGTTTTTAAGACCTTTCAACGGATTCACCTTAGCTGAACATAGCGGAGAAATTAAAGGATTCACCTCCTATATCGGATTCATCCCAAAACAAAAATTAGGCATTTGCATTCTATTAAACTCTGACGAACGGATCGCAAGGCCGATTGCCGATAGGCTCTTTCAGCTCATGCTGCCAGCAGATAACGAACAGATAAAAAAGCGTGAAGACCGGCTCAAGCGAATGTTTAGACAATCGTCTCTTTAAATTGAACTTGCTTTTTTGTTTAATAAATCTGGAATCGCTTCCTGCAGCTTCCGGGGATCGCCCTCTAAATAAAAACATGGCATATTAAACAAGTGATGGATGAGCTCAGATGCCTTTTGTTCAAGAAAGGTATCTGAAACACTTCGAAGTCCGAGCCAGCCTTTTAAATAATCAGGATCTTCTGGCTCTCTTATATTTGCTAACATAATGTCTTTCGCTTTTTGATCATCTTTTTTTACTGGCACCAGCCTAATCTCACCTGACCCTATTTTGAGTGAGGGGAAAATCACCATATCTACTTTAGTTGAGCTTCGAATGGTTGCTCCCGTCATTTCAGCAGCTTCTTTTGGCGTGATTTCAAACTTACAGCCGCTCGCCCATTTTTCTTTCGCTTCTTCTTCTGTTGAAATGGTTTCATCCCATATTCTTTCATCTTGAGACCTGCTAAATGTTCTATTTTTTAATTCCTGTATGTTCGTTGTTGCCTGGACAGTTCCTACTCCAAGCGCCAAGCACATCGGCCATCCATAAACAGTGAGCTCCTGACCTTCAAGCATAGAAATGGAACGATCATTTGTGATAAAATCTGCTCCTCCATTATGCAAAAACTGCCACATAGTGGTAGACTTCCCTGCACCTTTATCCCCTATAATTAACGCTCCTTTTTTACCTTCTTCAAAAGAGACCGCTGCTGCATGCGTAAAACATCCCCCCTGATTTTCTAGCGTTCTAAGCGCAATTTCTCGAACGATTCGCAGTGGACAGCGTATGGCAGACTCATTTTTGCTTTTTCCGACCACAGCATAGCGCCCTTTATCAACCGCCACACTGTGCGGCTCGTCACCTTCATGTGATGCAAATAAGATGAGATCGTCTGACTTCAATCGTTTGTAAGTAAACTTCCTTTTTGCTGTAATGGTTTCACCCGTTTCGAAGCAATCGCTGCGAATGGATTGTTCGAGCACCGGATCAATGATAAATCGTATGTCAATCTGGGAAGGTAGATCGCCCATATGGCTGACTGGCTCTTTCGGTATATAATGTTCAATATCTTCAATAGCAAGCGATTCGGTTGATAGAATTTGAAAATGAATACCTGCAAACACAAACGATTTTTTATATGGAAACGCTTCCTCGGGCTTTTTAAAGAGCGCCTTTAAATCCATTTAGATTCCTCCTCTTCAATTGACTATTGCCTTTCAGGAAACAGCTGTATAACTGGTTCCTCTTCAAGCTCATCGCGATTATCCAGACTAAAAAAACGATCGACAAATGATTTTTTCCAGGTTTTCAAAGAGCCGAAATCATTTTCACCATAGGCTTCCAAGAACGATTGATCACTCATGTCTAGCTGCGGCATTTGGTCAATATAATTCGTTTGATACAATAAGTCTAAAAAAGTAAACGTGTAAAAAAGTGCTTTTTCAGCCCCTAGTTCTTTCGCTCTTTCTTGCAAGGCATGCCAATCAAGCTGGTTTTGTTCTTCAGCGTACATGACATACTCCCTTACATCACAAAACTTGATCAAATTAAGATCTGCATGTAAGTAGACATACTGTACATTTGTTGCCTCCTTGTATAGGTGGAAAGCAAGATGGATGAGAAAATCTAAAGGTTGAAGCAAATAGGTGTCCGTTTGAAAAAATACTTTTTCTTCTGAAGCATCCAGCAAGGAACTTGTTGCCTGATAGTTTTTTTTGAGCTCAACATCATAAGAAAAATCGACGCGGTGTACCTTCAAAAAGTCTTCTCCGCTCCGTTTAACATGAGAATAGAGATTCCCCGCATTGATTCTCCACATCATTTCTTCTTCACGAGAAATCGGAATTTCCTGATCTGTTGTCCAATCATATTTCCCAATAATAAAACCTTCATTCTTGAGCAATAAAGAAGCACTCTTTCGATCATCTGGATGAATCAAGAAGTCAAGGTCCGACATCATTCGCAGTCCATAATCTTTGTATACAAGCGGTGTTAATATGGCTCCTTTGAGGGGGACCGCTTTCAGCTTTGCCTCTCGAAATATTTGTAAAAGACGCTGGAATTCTTGAAATCTCACCATATTCTTTTGACGATTACCTATATATTGATAGTGAAGCAAAAACTTGTACGTCGTCGTTATGCTTTTTTCGACATCAAGGCGAATCAAATGAGGTGTAATGAGCTGAAGCACCTTATGTCTAGATGCAAGTCCGATAAACTTCGGCATATCTATGCCATCTTTCAATAAGTCTCTAATGGACTCTTCTTCTTGTTCATTTAATTGAATACGTGAGCCAAGTAATAACAGCCTCTGCTCATTTGAGAGAGTCGATTGATCCAAAACAGCCCGCATGCTTGACTACTCCTTCCCGTATAACGATTTAAATCTTGTGATAAATCGAGAACGTTTCCCTTTTCGATTAGCTGGCATGTCCAAATCACCAGTTAGTGTATAAAAGCATTTATCTGCCTCATACGCCTTTTCACTGTCATATTCAATTTCTAATTCATAATCTGTGATCCCAAGATAGCTGCTTTGATCCAAGTCCACTTTTACGCCTGTCTCAATGTAAAAGGTTGTGCGTTCCGTTACTAATAACCCTAATAATTCTGGATGTTGAGTGAATGTAAAAGGCAGAGACGTTAATAGGTTCTTTAAATCTAACTTTTGAGGTAAATCATCAACAGGAAATGAAGTTTCTTCTCTTATTCTTTTATATCCAGACGTTTGACTGGGACTTTTTATCTCAAGTGTTAGTTTATCGCCGATTTGACGGATACGTATCGTATAGCCAAATCGCTTAAATAAAAAATCTGGGGTGTCGTAGTAGTAATTGAAGTTAAGTATATGAGTAGGTTGATGATTTCGACTTAACATGTCGTGTATGTGTTGAAAATCTATCCGTGACAGCAAATATTTATACTCCTGCTCAACCATGATTCACCTCCAAAAAGACTTAAACCACAATGTCAGATTGTTCAAGAAGCTGTTGAAGTAAGGCCGTTCCTTTCTCTAAAGAAGTAAATGCCTGCTTTAATGAATAACAAGGGATCTTTTTCGCAAGTGTGTCAAGAAATGGTTCTAACTCTTGAGCTGTCGGCAATGTGAAATAAGGTAGTAAGAACTCGTTATGTCTTCCAGGATTGATGACCGCATGCTGCTTCAGGCGCTCAGCTGCCTCTTGTGGAGTGATTTTAGAAAGCGCTGCACCAGTTTGTCCGTGAGGTAAAAATTCAGGAAACACGATCACATCGATTTTCCCCTTTGTTTTCACTTCACGTGCAAACCATTTTTCTAATTCCTCTGGATATACAAAATGATATTTCTTATCATCTTGATTAAATGGATGACTCGATGTTTGAAGCCTGTATTGAGTATCGAGCGCTTCGATTGCTTCAAATGAATCTTTCCGAATACTCATTGATCTCGGCCATCCAGTTCCTGTGTACTGATTGTCCTTGTATTCAATACCTATGTCATCGTTTGTTATATAACGGGCATCGGTTAAGGCTAACAAGGATAAAATTGTGGACGTTTTCCCCGCTCTAGACCCACCTATCAGTGCAACACCTTTATGATTCATCTCCATTATGCCGCCGTGCAAATAGATGAGTCCCTTTTGATAACACATAAGACGAAGCAGAACTCTTATTAGCCGTAATGCGTGTTGCGTCACCCACCGCACATCCTTTGGCTCGTCTATGACGATCACTTTTTTCTCTCCGTCATAAAGGTAGCGGCAGCGCGGTTCCATCTTGGTTTCGTAAAATACTTCATCAAGTGTCATTTCCTTTTGAATTTTTTGTGCGTATTCACCTGTTAAAATCGTCCAAATTCCTTCATGTGTCCCTGTTGTTTTGTTGCAATCAATATAGGGATGAACTTTACTTATGACTAGATTCTGTATTGATTCATCTGCGCCTAATACTACACGAACACCTTTTTTCTGATAGCTTACATATGACAATGAATGCAACCCCTTATCATAGATTTGTAAAAACAATTGCATTTTTTTCCTGAATCAACCAAAATGTAGAGTATATCGATCTCTTAGAAAGGAGCCACGACATGAATGAACAGACATTAACAGCAGTTGAAGAAAAGATTGTCGAGCTGGTGATGAATAAGTTGTCACTCACTGAGCAGCCAAGTCGAGATGATAGTTTAAAAGCTTTAGGATTAAATTCTGTACAAATCGTCTCTTTTGTTATTTCACTTGAGGATACCTTTCATGTTGCGTTTGAAGACGAAGAACTACACCCAGACCACTTCCGCACCTTAGATCGACTCTTTACTTTGGTTAAAAACAAACTAACTAAGACGCTGTAATGACTTGCGCCATAAATAAAGAGCGGTAATGCGAGGAGGCTTCCATCAGCTCCTCGTGGGTGCCGCAGCTTTGAACAACACCATCCTCCAGTACATAGATCATATCTGCATTTTGTATGGTCGATAACCTGTGCGCAATGACCAGCATGGTGTTTCCCCCTTGAGCATCGTCGATTCCTTTTTGCACCATCCTTTCTGTCTGCCGATCAAGTGCGGATGTCGCTTCATCTAATATCAGTAAATCAGCTTGTTTTAGAAGAGCTCTTGCGATAGCTAAACGCTGTCTTTGTCCGCCTGATAGGGAAATCCCTCTCTCTCCAATCACTGTATCAAACCCTTTTTCAAGCCCTTTTATGAAGGAAAGAATTTGCGCAATCTCACAAACTTGTTCAAGTTGCTCATTAGTAATATCTGTTAATCCCATGATTAAGTTCATACGTATAGAATCCGGAAAAAAATAGGGCTCTTGGGGCACAACTGCTACTCGTTTTAAAAAGTGGGATGCCTCGATGTCTGTTAGATCGACTCCATTCACTAGAACCTTCCCACTATCTGGTCTATAGAGTCCTACAGCCAACTTTGAAATGGTCGATTTCCCGCTGCCGCTCGCACCAACAATGGCGACTTTCTTCCCCTTTGGAATATGAAGGTTCAGCCTGTCTAAAGCCCCCTTTGCTGTCTGTTCATAAGAGAAACAAACCTCTTCAAACAGTATATCTTCAACATCATCTATACGTTTTGTTCCTTTTGATTCACTTTCCACATGCAACACTTCTCTGATTCGATGAATCGATGCACGCTGGTGAAAAAATTCAAAAACATACTGAAATAATTCCTGATAACTCTTCATTAATTGAGATGCATATTGATAAATGACGACAAATAAACCGATTGACATTTTTCCTGCTGCTACTTGATACGTTCCAAACAAAAGCACAGACAATATGCCTAACCATTTCAATGGTTCTGTCAAAAAAAGAAGCTTATTTTGAAACTTACCTTCTTTCATCACGCTATCCATCATTTTGTTGAATAGCTTTTCATACAAACTGATCTCCCATTTGCGCCGGTCAAATGCCACAATCTCTCTTGTAGAAGAAATACCTTCTTCAACATGCACAAATAAATCTGACTTTCTCTCCTGCACATCTTTTGCTATGATTGTTGCCTTTTTCGCCATTGTTTTACCAACAATGAAATAACAAGTGCTTGCAAAAAGAAGCAGGAAAAATAATATAGGACTCACAGATAGTAAAATGAGTGATAAAACAACAGCCATGAAAATGGTTTGGACGATTTTCGGTATATGTAAAGCAGCAGTGACAGCGACTGTCTTTACATCTTGATTGAGCTTGTGTAAATAAAAACTAACAGGATGTTTTTTATAGCTTCTCATCGATACTTGCTGAAGCTGATCCATCATCTTTTTTTGCAATGAATGGTGAATAGAAAGGTAGTTTTTATGCATTACATATGGGCTGACAACAAACATCACAACATATACGAAGAAGACAATGGCAAACAGCATTAAGATATGACGGAATTGTTCACCGCCATTACTCAAAAGAACATCGTCAATCAGCCACTTTTGGAGCCCAATCATTGCTAAATTCGCTGCAGCCTCTATCAAAACAAATAAAAGGGCGAGGAAGAGCATCCATTTTTGTCTTGCGATCAAAAGAAACAGCCAGTTTTTTTTCATGTTACACCTGCCTCCTTTTCTGATCGGTCAGACGCTAATTGGTAAAAATGACCCTTTTTCCTCATCAATTCGTTAAAATGTCCGGCCTCTAATATACAACCATCTTTTATGAAGATAATTCTGTCAAAATGTCTCACTGTTGATAGCCGATGAGCAATTGCAATGACAGTGGACTCTTTGAATGTTTGATGCAATGCCTGCTGAACTTTTTGCTCGCTGACACTGTCAAGAGATGCTGTTGCTTCGTCGAGCAAGACAATGCTTGGATTCTTAGCAAATAGTCTAGCAATAGCTATCTTTTGTTTTTGACCGCCAGAAAGTTTTAATCCCCTTTCCCCAAGTATGGTGTCATATCCATGTTCTAGTTCTCTTATAAATGAATCGCAATCAGCTTTTTTAGCAGCTTCAACGAGTTGTTGATCTGTAAGACTCGTATCTCCAAAGCGAATATTGTCTTTTACACTCATATTGAATAAAAATGTTTCTTGAAAGACAAACCCCATCGCAGCTCTTATTTGACTAGTTGGTAAACGGCGCAAATCAATTCCATCAATTGTAATGACCCCAGATGCAGGGTCATAAAAGCGACCAATTAGTTTGAGAAATGAAGTTTTCCCTCCCCCGCTCGTACCGACAAGCGCCACTTTTTCACCACGTCGAATATGTAGATTCATCCCTTTTAATAAAGGCGGATGATTTGGATAGTGAAAATCGATGTCATGAAACACGATATCGCCTTTCACCTGTTCAAGCAGAATCGGCTGCTGAGGTTCTCTAATATCAGGTGTTTTTTTCATAAAATGATATAACGGTTCAATTTGAAAGGTTAAGATTCGTTGTTCTGTTAAAAGTGTGACAATGGAAGTGAGCATATGCATTGCAGAAAAATAATATAGTATATATGCCACAAAACCGCCTGTTGTCAGCTGGCCATTTTTCACAAGGTAGATACCGACACCAAAAGTAGCAAGAGCGCCAATATAATATGTGAGACGGCGGTTGCTTCCTCGTAAATAGGCGAAAAAAACATTTTTTTCATGATCTTGTCTTACCTGTTCATGAAGTTTTTGAATCCGCTTCATATCCCAATTCATATAGCCTAATATTCTAAGCTCTTCCATCGAAGCAAGACTTTCGTATAATTTTGTTTGCAGCGTGCGAAAACCTTCAGCACTTTGTCTGCCATAGACGGTTGCCTTTTTTTCAAGCCATGGTCCAAAGATATAGTAGAGAATAAAACTTGGAATGATGATAAGTGTGAGTAAGATAGAAATTTGTATCATAAAGTAGAGTGAGATGGCGATAAATAATGTTTGATTGATAAATTGTGGGAAGTATCGTCTGTAAATTTCTTGTACAGCTCGTGTTTGTGTGTTCACAAAGGAGAGTGTTTCACTAACAGAATGTTGTTCGTAGTATGAGAAACCGAGTTGACGGATTTGCTGGAAGGCAGCAAATTGTGAATCTCTTGAGGCTTGTTCAATTAATTTTCTTTGCCATAAATTACGTGCGGCTGTCAGTATAATACCAAAAGTAATCAGGCCTGTTAGCCCTAGCAATAATCCATTCATTTTTGAAAAGTCTCTTGATGGCAAAATTGTCTCAATAAAATATTGAATAAATTTCGGTATAATGAGTTCGCTCAAGGTAATGATGAAACCACTCATCATGACTAGTATAACTTTACCTTTATAAGGTTTTAAGAATGAAAGTGTCCATAAATAGACATGCCATAACTGCTTTGAATCCTTATCGATTTGTTTCAATCCATCACCAGCCTTTTGCTCTTTTTCAACAAAAAACGGAATTTTTTTACATGTTTTTTGATCCTTGTTTGGATTATATAAAATGTTTTTACTGATGACAATGTGTAATTTGTATCATTATAACAAAAAAGGCAGTGACTTCCACCACTGCCTAATTGTCCTATAATTCACTGTGATCTAGCGATATGGTGCATACCAATGTGGTTCCATTTGATAAAAATATTCATGATCTTTTAACACATTTTCTAGTCTTTCAATCATCTCATCCATTTGACCTGGGTCAAATTTAATGACCCACATAATCGATGAAAAGATACTCATTGCGACATAAACAGAATAAAGAAGCCAAAAATCATCTGGCACTTTGTCATCAAAATAGCCATTGATTTGACCAGCCGAAAAGGCCTGGCTTGTTTCTCTGCTGAAAAGGGCTACTTTATAAAAATCGTGAATGGGATCTCCCCAATCAAAATTGTTAAAATCGATGACACCTGCATATTTATTTTTCTTGATAATAATATTACCTAAATGAAAATCATCATGCTGAAATTGGTTAGGTCTGTTTTTGACAACATCTATATGCTCGGCAATAAATCGAGCAACTTTTTCATCCCCTTCTAGGGAAATACCACTTGCTCGGTAAGCCTCTAAATACCGATGATGTTTTTTGATCACACGATCTTCCCAAGGTTCGATATTTGATGGTGCCGGATATTTGTGCATGTTTCTTAAATCCCTTCCAGCACTTACCCCAATCGCATACTGCTTTTCTTCTGTTAATTGAGTTATGATTTCTTTTGCTTCTTGACCTTCTACAAACGATAAAATATAGTAAACTAGCTGCTTTTCTTCTAAGTAACCCATATTGACTGGGGCAGCACACTGAACCCCGAGATGTTTTAATTTAGCAAGCAACTCAAACTGAGTCTTTATTTTCTCATATTGGTCTTGATCTGTGAATCGAAGGACGTATTTTTCACCTGATGACATTGTCACGATCCATTTATGATCCCGGGAATAACCTTTATCAATTTGGTCTATGGAGACCGCTTTTTTTAATAAGGGAATGTGCTGCGCAAGGTCTTTTTTATTCATCTATTGATCAATCCTTCCCAGTCTCTTTTCTTCTCACTCTACCAAATAGTTCTTTTGAAGAAAATGATCAACAATTCCTATTTGTGTAGAAACTGCTTTACAATGTTTTTCCATTCTAATATAGTTAATTTATGTAAATGATAGAAAATTTGTAAAAAGGAGCGTTGCAGATGAATGAAACGACGGATATCCTTTCACTATCAAGTCAAGTTAAAGATTTGGTCCTGCGTTCTTTGGACAATGAAAGCAAGATTTCTATTGGTACAGACGAAGAGTTAACGAATCACGGTCTCGATTCGATCAAAGCAGTTTCTCTCATTTTGGAACTAGAAGAGGTTTTTGATATTCAATTTGCAGATGAAGAATTATTGACAGATAATTTTTCGACAATCAATAAAATTGTCCAGCAGCTTCAAAACAAATTAGCTAATTAATCTTTACAATTTTGGACATAAAAAACGGCATCTCTTCAAAAGACATGCCGTTTTTCGTTTATACAGAAGGAACATCACCTGTCGGACTAATAAGCGAGAGCGCATAATCTTCTGTAAAGATTCGTTTAGATAGGTTATTCACGCCGTCTAATGTGACGTGATTGATTTCATCAATAATTTCATCGAGCGTACGATGTTTGCCAAGGAGCAATTCATTTTTACCATTTCGGCTCATCTTGCTGTTTGTGCTTTCAAGACTGAGCATGAGGTTGCCTTTCATTTGCTCCTTAGAATTTTCAAGTTCTTTCTGCGTGATTCCCTCACGTTTTAAGACGTCTAATGTTTGTAAAATGGTTTCAGAGAGCAGGTTTAATTGTTTCGCTCCAGTCCCGCCATAGATCGTCAGCATGCCGTTATCTGCAAATGAACTGTGATAGCTGAATACGGAATAAGCAAGCCCTTTGTCTTCTCTTACATCTTGGAACAAACGGCTGCTCATGCTTCCGCCAAGAACATTATTTAAGACGATTAAGTCATAGATGCCTTTATCTCCAGCAGGAAGACCATTAAAGCCCATGCATAGATGTGCCTGTTCAGTTTCTTTTTTGCGAGTGAGCTTATCATAATGAAATTGCGGAGCTTCTACAGGCTGCTTTTTCCCTTTCCCTTCATAAGAGCCGAACAATTTTTCAACCTCGCGAATGAAGGTGTCATCTACATTCCCTGCAACTGAGATAACGACGCGATCCGGCGTGTAGAATTCATCCATATATGCTCTAAGGGAATCACCATTAAAGGTAGAGAGTGTTTCCTCTGTTCCTAAAATCGGGTACCCTAATGAATGCTCACCGTAAATGGCTTTGCCTAACAAATCATGAACGATATCATCAGGTGTATCCTCATACATTTTAATTTCTTCATAAACAACATTTTTTTCTTTTTTCAGCTCATTTTCATCAAAAGCGGAATGAAAGAACATGTCGCTTAATACATCGAGGGCGTAACCAGCATGTGAATCAAGCACCTTTGCATAGTAACAAGTGTATTCTTTTGACGTAAAGGCATTCACTTGACCACCAATGCGGTCAAAAGATTCTGCGATATCACGTGCAGATCTCGTCTTTGTTCCTTTAAAGAACATATGCTCTAAAAAGTGTGAGATCCCGTTAATTTCTGGTGTCTCATGTCTAGAACCTGTTCCAATCCAGACGCCAATTGCGACAGATCTCACAGTGGGATTGTTTTCAAGTACAATTCTTACTCCGTTTTGGCATGTATACGTTTTGACCAAGTTTTGCTCCTCCTATTCAACAAACAGATCGCATCACGGATGTCTTTTTTCACTTAGGAGGTCAGAAACCGTTCCTAATTCATATCCTCTTTCCTTGATTTGAGTGATAAGTGCGTCAAGACTTTTCGCCGTTGCATCTGTTGGATGCATTAATATCATCGCCCCATTGTGAATTTTCCCAAGAACCCGTTTTTGTAAAATGTCTGGTGACGGTTTTTGCCAGTCAATGGTGTCTACCGTCCACATGATGGTTTCCATTCCTTCTTTTGCGGCAAGCTTCACTGTTTCTTCTTTAAAGCTACCGCTTGGAGGGGCAAACCACTTCGGTTTTTTTCCAAGGGATTCTTCAATTTGACGATTTGTTTTGGTAATCTGCTCTAATGCTCGTTCTCTTGTCAGTGTGCGCATATCCGGGTGATTGTATGAATGATTTCCAATTTCATGACCATCTGCCACGATTTTTTTGGCAAGGTTTGTGCTCTTTTTCACCCATTTGCCTTCTAAGAAAAAGGTCGCCTTCACCTGATGCTTTTCTAGCGTATTCAACATCTTTGTCAAATGCTCGTCACCCCAAGCCACATTGATGAGGAATGCATTCATTTTTTTATTTGGATGCCCCTTATAAATGGGCTCAGCACCAAGTTCCTGTAAATGAATAGATGGTTTTGTTTCATTGAAAACAAGCAGCTTTTCATCGAATGTCCCAAGCTTCTTCATTTTTTCATAAGAAGCATCGATATCAACAGTCTGTCCATTTAAACCAGGCATCTTTTTCCACACTTTATCAATCTTAGCATTTTGCGCCTTTACTTCATAGTCAGAAGACTTCGATTCAATCTCTTGATACAAAATATCTTTCGAAACAGATGCAACCTCAGCATGCTCTTTCATTGATTCAATATATGTGACAGCAGCCGGCTGCTTCATCGTTTGATATGACATGAGCAGTAAAAATACAAACACAATGATTGGTACCGTTTTTTTCAATGGTTGTCCCTCCCCTTTACCACAAATTATGATGGGGAGAAACAAGCTAGAACTAATGTTACCCGCAAGAAAAGAAAGAAGCCTGGCACGAATACCTGGCTTCTAACACATTTTATTTGTTCTCACTTAAGACTGCTCTTCTTCTTTTTCCTTTTCTTCACGTAAAACAGCTTTGCGAGAAAGGTTCACTCGGCCTTGTTTATCGATTTCAGTGACTTTGACGAGTAATTCGTCGCCAATCTTCACGACATCTTCTACTTTGCCAACACGCTCAAGCGCAAGCTCAGAAATATGAACAAGTCCATCTTTTCCGCTGAAGATTTCAAGGAAAGCACCGAATTTTTCAATGCGTTTTACTTTACCTAAGTAAAGCTGACCTACTTCAACTTCTCTGACAAGATCTTCAATGATTTTCTTCGCTTTTTGGTTCATGTCTTCTTCTGTAGAAGAAATAAAGATTGTACCGTCTTGTTCGATATCAATTTTCACACCGGTATCTTCAATGATTTTATTGATTTGTTTACCGCTCGGTCCAATGACATCGCGAATTTTATCAGGATTGATATTCATCGTTAGGATTTTTGGTGCATAACGTGACAATTCTCCTCTAGAAGCTGGAATCGTTGACAGCATGCTATCTAAAATTTCCATTCTTCCTTTTTTCGCTTGTTGAAGAGCTTCTTCTAAGATGTCCTTTGATAGACCATCGATTTTAATGTCCATTTGAAGCGCTGTTACACCTTTTGATGTACCTGCTACTTTAAAGTCCATATCTCCAAGTGCATCTTCCATTCCTTGAATGTCTGTCAGCACCGTGTAGTAATCACCAGATTTAACAAGTCCCATGGCAATCCCAGCAACTGGGGCTTTAATTGGAACACCTGCATCCATCATTGCAAGTGTGCTTGCGCAAATACTTGCTTGTGATGTAGATCCGTTTGATTCTAATACCTCTGAAACAAGACGTACCGTATAAGGGAAATCTTTTTCGGATGGGATCACTGGTTCTAATGCACGTTCACCTAGTGCACCATGTCCGATCTCACGGCGACCTGGGCCGCGCATTGGGCCTGTCTCACCAACACTGAATTGCGGGAAGTTGTAATGGTGCATGAAGCGTTTAGATTCTTCAACACCTAGACCATCAAGAATCTGTACATCGCCAAGTGCACCTAATGTACAAATGCTGAGCGCCTGTGTTTGCCCTCTCGTAAATAATCCTGAACCGTGCGTTCTTGGCAGAAGTCCTACTTCTGAAGAAAGTGGCCGAATTTGATCTACACCGCGTCCATCTGGACGTACTTTCTCTTCAGTGATCAGGCGGCGAACTTCGTTTTTGACAAGCTTATTTAGTACATCCTTCGCTTGTTTGACCGTCGCTTCGCCACGCTCTTCTTCTTCAAATTTTTCAACAACAGCTTTTTTCACAGCACTGATCGCATCTTCACGAGCATGCTTCTCATGTACTTGAATCGCTTTCAGCAGATCAGCTTCAGCAAGTTCTTTTACTTCTTCTGCTAACGTTTGATCCACTTCATATAAAGGAATATCGATTTTTTCTTTACCGACTGCCTTGACAATTTCTTCTTGGAATTCGATTAAGCGTTTGATCTCTTGATGACCGTACATGATGGCTTCAAGCATCGTTTCTTCTGGCACTTCATCTGCACCAGCCTCTACCATGTTGATCGCATCTTTTGTTCCAGCCACAACAAGGTTGATGTCGCTTTGTTCAAGCTGATCAACATTTGGGTTGATGATCAGTTTTCCATCAACTCGTCCTACTGTAACGCCAGCGATTGGTCCCTCAAATGGAATGTCAGACACACATAATGCTAAAGATGAGCCAAACATTGCAGCCATTTCAGATGAACAATTTTGATCCACACTCATGACAATACTAATGACCTGTACTTCGTTTCTAAATCCATCTGCAAATAATGGACGAATTGGTCTGTCTATTAAGCGGCTCGCAAGGATTGCCTTTTCACTTGGGCGTCCTTCTCTTTTAATGAAGCCACCAGGAATTTTACCTACTGCATATAATCTTTCTTCGTAGTTCACAGTGAGCGGGAAAAAATCAAGCGGTTTAGGTTCTTTAGAAGCGGTTGCTGAGCTAAGCACAGCCGTATCCCCGTAGCGTACGAGGACCGCTCCGTTTGCTTGCTTTGCAAGCTGGCCAGTTTCAACTGTCAGTTGACGTCCAGCCCAGTCTATGGTGAAGACATGTTTCTCTTGTCCCATTCTGAGAAAAACTCCTCTCTTGTCGTAAAGTTTTAGGTTATTTCTTATTATGAACAAAATGATTTTCACATATCAATGTAAAAGCTGTATGTAGAAGGGTTTTG
This sequence comes from Bacillus sp. MC1252, assembly GCF_056838025.1. NCBI lineage: Bacteria > Bacillati > Bacillota > Bacilli > Caryophanales > Bacillaceae > Bacillus > Bacillus sp. MC1252. Next base: position 1,590,032 of record NZ_CM166369.1, on the reverse strand, counting down.
CCATTCTTTCAACATTTTAACCATAAAATATTAGTGATTATACGATAAAAAAGCGGGAATCCTCCCGCTTTTTACGATTATCGACGTAAGCCTAGTTTGTTAATTAACTCACGGTAACGAGTTACGTCTTTATTACGTAGATACGTAAGAAGATTACGACGTCTACCGACCATTTTCAAAAGACCGCGACGTGAGTGGTGATCTTTCTTATGAGTACGTAAATGCTCGTTTAAGTTGTTAATTGATTCTGTTAGGACAGCGATCTGAACTTCTGGAGATCCAGTATCAGATTCGTGTGTTTTGAACTCATTAATTAATTGAGTTTTACGCTCTTGAGTAATAGCCATCCTGTTTCACCTCCAAATCATGTTAGCCCCATCTACCTCGCAACCGTCGGTGAAGTCGGCCTGCCAAGTAAGTGGTTTTAAAGCTACAGGAATTATCATACTAAAAATATGCTGAATTTGCAAATGGTAGAGCCGTTTTTCTATGATTTTTTTGTTTGGTTGAGCTGATCTTGAAAAAACTGAATCGCTTCTTCTTTATCTAGACTAATTTGAGCCGTTAATTCCTGGATTCCGTTAAATTTTTGTTCACTGCGGATACGCTTGTACCATTGTAATTTAATCGGTTCACCATAAATTTCTTCGTTAAAATCAAAGAGATTCACTTCAATGGCAGGCTGATCCGGACGCTTTTCATAGAATGTTGGTTTGTATCCAACGTTACAAACGCCATCATACACTTTGCCTTTCACTTCTGCTCTCACTGCATATACGCCGGTTGGAGGAATAATGTATTCAGCAGATAAACCGACATTGGCTGTTGGAAAGCCGATCGTTCGTCCGCGTTTGTCTCCATGGATGACAATGCCGCGCAGCTGATAAGGTTTTCCTAAAAGCTCACTCACATACTCAACGTCCCCATTTTTTAATGCGGAGCGTATGAGGGTAGAGCTGACTTTCCGGTCTTGATTGGACAGCTTAGGCACGATGGTTGCCGATATACGCCCTTTCCCGTATTCATCGAACGTTTCCATTGTGCCTGCACCAAACCGGCCAAACGTAAAATCAAAACCAGCTACTGCATGCTTCACATTCAGTTCGTCCAAATATTGATCTACAAACTCCTGAGGGGACAGCGCTGCAAAGCTTTCGCTGAATTGCACAATGTATAAATAGTCAGCGCCTAGCTTTTCAATGAAATCAATTTTATCCTCAAGCGGAGTAATTAAGTCTTTTGGTTCACGTGCTTTTTGTAGAACATGTGATGGATGCGGATGAAAGGTCATGACAGCTAAGGCCAATCCTGCTTTTTCCGCAATGCTTTTCGCTGCGTCAATCACCTTCTGATGTCCGAGGTGAACACCGTCAAAATACCCTAAAGCCATCACAGACGGGGCTTGATCCTTTTGATTCAATGTATGTGGGTGTGAAATATGTATAGTCTTCACGAGATGGTCACCTTTTCTTTAAGATTGCTTGTCCTGAGATAAGATCTTCGCCGGCTTCATCAGGTTCTGTTTGGTCGGATGCTTCATATAAATCGCCATACAATGACCTGAAGGAGCAAAAACAGCGACACGATCCTCCTCTGCAAAATGAGCGAATTCATCAGGCATTGGCAGGACTGCACCGTTTTCCACTTTACTTGCTAATGTATCATTTATCTCCCATTTCGGCAAATGATTGAGCGCGCGCTCGATCGGTACAAGGTGCTCACCTATCGTTCCTTCCTCACTCATATCACGAAGCTCATCAAGGGTAATACATTCATCTAGTGTAAAGTCGCCTGACCCTGTGCGAATGAGGTGTGACATATGAGCCGGATACCCTAGTTTTTTTCCGATATCAACCGCTAAGGTTCTGACATACGTACCTTTTGAGCACAGAACAGTGAATCTGAATGACACGTTTCCATCTTCAAATGTGACAGGTGTAGTCCGCTCGATGCGATGGATGGTAATTTCACGGCTTGGCCGCTCGATTTCAATTCCTTCTCTCGCATATTCATAGAGCTTTTTCCCGCCAATTTTCACAGCAGAAAACATTGGAGGAACTTGTTCAATGGTTCCTTCAAACTGTTTCAGCGCAGCATCAATTTCTTCTTCTGAAATCGGCTTTTGTACCTTTTTTTCTTCAACCACTTCACCTGTTTGATCTTCTGTCGTCGTCGAAAAGCCAATCGTGATTTCTGCATCATACGTTTTCGATTTATCTGTTAGGTACTCAACGATTTTCGTCGCTCTTCCAATACAAATGGGCAGAACACCTGATACTTCTGGGTCGAGAGTTCCTGTATGTCCGACTTTTTTTGTGTGCAATATCTTTCTCACTTTGAACACACAGTCGTGAGAGGTCATTCCTCTTTCTTTATGTAATAAAAGAACACCATTTATCATCTGCGTTCTCTCCTTTCATAAACGATGAAAAAGGACAGACGATCACCGCCTATCCTTATTTCAACGTCTTATTCGTGATCTTTTGTGTTTAGTTCAGCAATCAGGCTTTCAATTCGGTTACCGTAATCAACGGATTCATCAAATTCAAAGTGTAGTTCTGGTGTTTTGCGAAGTCTAATTCGATTGCCAATTTCAGAGCGGATATACCCTTTCGCCTTTGCTAGGCCTTTTAAGGTTTCTTCTCTTTTCTTCTCGTCGCCAAGAACAGAAATGTAGACTTTGGCAATTTGCAAATCACCGGACACTTCGACATCGGTTACAGTCAAAAAGCCGATTCTTGGATCTTTCAGCTTTCTGCCAAGGATGTCGCCCAATTCTTTTTTCATTTGCTCACCCACACGGGTTGCTCTCATGCTCATGATCTTATCACCTCTAATTTAAAACCACTCAGTTTTCGTGATCGTCCGTTCAATTTCAGGAAAAGAATCAATAAAGCTTAATACACGCTGAAGTTCTTTTTCCACTTGAACCCGAGAGGAGGAAATCACGGCGATTCCAATTGATGTACGCTGCCATGTATCCTGATAATCCATTTCAGCAATGGACACATTGAATTTATGGCGCGTTCTTGTCAATATACGCTGAAGAACCGCACGTTTTTCCTTCAGTGAGGATGCATCATAGATGATGCACTCACATTCGGTATAACCGATCATTTTCTTTCGATTTCTTGCATAACGAATGATTCCATGACATCACCTTCACGGATATCATTGTATTTCTTAATGGTAATACCACATTCATAGCCTTGTGAAACTTCTTTCACGTCATCTTTGAATCGTTTTAATACGTCGACTTCGCCTTCAAAAATGACGACGCCATCACGGATTAATCGGATACCACTATCTCTTGTAATCGTTCCTTCAGTGACATAGCCGCCAGCAATTGTACCGATTTTAGATACTTTGAACGTTTGACGAACTTCAACTTGACCAATGACTTTTTCTTCATATTCAGGGTCAAGCATCCCCTTCATCGCAGCTTCAATTTCATCGATGACTTTATAGATAATGCGGTGCAAGCGGATATCTACGTTTTCTGTTTCAGCTGTGCTCTTCGCATTTCCATCAGGACGTACGTTAAATCCGATCACGATCGCATTAGAAGCACTTGCTAAAATGATATCAGATTCTGTAATCGCTCCAACACCCGTATGGATGATTTTCACTTTTACGCCTTCTACTTCAATTTTTTGAAGAGCTGCCGTCAGTGCTTCAGCAGAACCTTGTACGTCTGCTTTCACGATCAGGTTGATATCTTTCACTTCGCCTTGTTTGATTTGCTCAAATAGGTCATCTAGAGATAATTTTGCTTTGTCTGAACGCTGTTCATCAAGCTGTTTTGAAGCACGCGCCTCACCCACTTGACGAGCTGTTTTTTCGTCTTTGAATACGAGGAACTGATCGCCCGCATTTGGTACATCATTTAAACCAGTGATTTCAACAGGTGTAGATGGTCCTGCTGTTTTCACGCGGCGTCCGATGTCATTGACCATTGCACGTACACGGCCAAATGTATTTCCAACAACGATTGGGTCACCTACTTGAAGTGTACCAGTTTGAACTAGAAGGGTTGCAACAGACCCTCTTCCTTTATCAAGCTCAGCCTCAATGACAGTTCCTTTAGCCGCACGATGTGGGTTGGCTTTCAGTTCTCCTACTTCGCTGACAAGAAGGATCATTTCGATTAATTCATCGATGCCTTCACCTGTTTTCGCAGATAGAGGAACGAAAATCGTTTCGCCGCCCCAAGCTTCTGGTACAAGACCATGTTCAGTTAATTCTTGCATCACACGGTCCGGGTTAGCTGTTGGTTTGTCAATTTTATTGACAGCAACAATGATTGGCACCTCTGCCGCTTTCGCATGGTTAATGGCTTCAATCGTTTGCGGCATCACGCCATCATCTGCTGCAACGACTAGGATTGTTGTATCAGTTACCTCGGCACCACGTGCACGCATCGTTGTGAATGCTGCGTGTCCAGGTGTATCAAGGAACGTGATTTTCTTGCCGTTTTCTTCAATTTGGTATGCGCCAATATGCTGCGTGATTCCACCAGCTTCGCCTTCAACGACTTTCGTTTTACGAATGCTGTCAAGAAGGGTTGTTTTCCCGTGGTCAACGTGTCCCATGATTGTCACAACTGGAGGGCGTACTTGCATATCTTCTTCTTTATCTTCAACTTCATACTTTTCAAGTTCAGTTTCTTCTAAAATGATAACTTCCTCTACTGGAACACCATATTCAGAAGCGATTAATTCAACTGTATCTTTATCAAGCTCTTGGTTAATGGTTGCCATCACACCAAGCATCATCAGCTTCTTGATGATTTCAGCTGATTCTTTTCCAAGCTCTTCGGCAAGCTGGCCAACTGTCATTGAATTTGTAAATTCAATTTTTTCAGGAAGCTCTTTTTTAGGCTTCACAGGTCTAGCTTGCTGATGCTGTGACTTGTTGCCACCGCGTTTGTTTTTGTTTTGGTTGTTGTTTTTTTTGTTTTTATTAAATTGATTATTCTGCACGTCATTCTTCTTTCTATCATTGATTTTGTTAGATGATTGTTTTTTTTGTTCTGCGGGTTTCTCGTTAGTTGTCTCTTTTGCTTTGGCTTTTTTATATATAGCGTCTAGCTTTTTCACAGTGTCGTCTTCAAGCGTCGCCATGTGGTTGTTCACTTCCACGTTCATATCCTTAAGCGCTGCTATAATATCTTTACTTGAAACATCTATGGCTTTTGCATATTCATATACTCTCACTTTAGCCATTCGTTCACCCCCAAATAAATTAATCGAGCAAGCTTATGAGCTTCTTAGCGAAGCCTTGGTCAGTGACAGCGACAACTACGCGAGCTTCTTTCCCAATAGAACGTCCGAGAACGGAACGGTCTTCAATTTTTCTAACCGGAACATTATAAAATTTGCATTTGTCAGATACCTTTTTCTCTGTGTTCGGTGAGGCATCTGCTGCAAGAAGAACCAGCTTAGCACGCGCATGTCTAACTTCTTTGATCACCAGATCTTCTCCTGACACGACTTTACGAGCTCGATTTGCTAGACCAAGCAAAGGATACCACTTAGATTCAGTCATTTGGTTTTTTCACCTTTTCAGCTAGTTCTAGTAATTCTTCAAATATGTGTTCGTCAATCTGTGTCTGAAATTGCTGCTGTAAACTGCGTTTGTTCTTTGCCGCAAGAATGGTTTCTTTATCGAGAGAAAGGTAAGCTCCGCGCCCGTTCATTTTTCCGGTTGCGTCAACAGACACTTCACCTTCTTTAGAACGAACCACACGGATTAGCTCTTTCTTTGGTTTCATTTCTCCCGTCACGACGCATTTTCTAAGCGGGATTTTCTTTCGGCTTTTCACCTTTTATATCACCTCTTATTCGTCAGATTCCTCAGCTACTGGTTCAGCCTCTAAGAAAAGAGATTCAGAGTCTTCAGTTCTTGGGAAAATACCGAGTTCCCTTGCATCTGTTTCGCTTTTAATGTCAATTTTCCAGCTAGTCAGCTTCGCTGCAAGGCGCGCATTTTGACCTCTTTTACCAATCGCTAATGACAGCTGATAATCAGGGACAATCACTGTTGTCGCCTTATCTTCTTCATTAACAATGACATCAAGCACTTTTGATGGGCTCAACGCATTGGCAACAAATTCAACCGGATCATTAGACCAATGGACAATGTCAATTTTTTCGCCTTTTAGCTCGTTGACAATTGCTTGTACACGCTGACCTTTTGGCCCAACACAAGAACCAACTGGATCAACATCAGGGTCATCTGTACGAACAGATATTTTAGAACGGTCCCCAGCTTCTCTAGCAACCGATTTAAGCTCTACAGTACCATCATAAATTTCTGGGACTTCAATTTCAAATAAACGCTTTAAAAGACCTGGATGTGTTCTAGAGACATAAATTTGTGGTCCTTTTGTTGTTTTTTCTACCTTTGTAATGAACACTTTAATGCGGTCATGTGGTTTGTATTCCTCATTTGGCATTTGTTCGTTGACGGGAAGAAGAGCTTCGATTTTGCCAAGTGACACGTAAATGAATTTACTGTCAATTCGCTGAACGATTCCCGTCATAATGTCTTCCTCGCGATCGATGAACTCAGTGTAGATCACACCTCGCTCTGCTTCTCTCACTCGCTGCGTGACAACTTGTTTCGCTGTCTGAGCTGCAATGCGTCCGAAATCTTTTGGAGTGACTTCAATCTCAACCACGTCACCTACCACGTAATTCGGGTTGATGCTGACTGCATCATCTACAGAGATTTCAAGGCGAGAATCATACACTTCATCTACAACATCTTTTCTTGCAAATACGCGAATTGTTCCCGTTTCGCGGTTTAAATCAACACGAACATTTTGCGCTTGATTAAAATTACGCTTATATGCAGAAATGAGTGCAGCTTCTATCGCTTCAATAATAATTTCTTTACTAATACCCTTCTCTTTCTCAAGAACAGTCAGGGCATCTAACAACTCACTACTCATTTTTATGGTTCCCCCTTATATCAATGGAAAGGTTAATTGAACGAAACTGCTAATCTTGCGTTCGCTATTTTTTCATATGGGATATTGATCTCTTTCTTTCTTGTCTTGATCTTCACTGTCACTGTTGCAATCTCACCATCAAAGCTTGTAAGCTCACCTTCAAACGCTTTTTCACCATCAATTGGTTCATATGTTTTCATGAAAACATTTTTTCCAAGTGCTTTTTCAAAATCAGCTTTTTTCTTTAATGGGCGCTCCGCTCCAGGAGAGGACACTTCAAGAAAGTAGTTTTGGCTAATCGGATCTGCCTCATCAAGCTTTTCGCTCAAGGCTTCGCTCACTTTGGCACACTCTTCGATATCGACGCCTTTATCAGAGTCAATAAACACGCGAAGGAACCAGTTTTGACCCTCTTTGACAAATTCAACATCAACGAGTTCAAGCTGTAAGCCATCTAAAATTGGCTGCACCATTTCGCTTACGACATCCACTACTTTTTTGCTCATTCTCTTCCTCCTTGTGCTTTCGATAAACGCTCTTATCAATCATTCTGCATAAAAACCCTGCTTTATGTGAGCAGGGGGAGCAGAAAACGGATGAATAATGTCGAGACAAAAATTGCCTGTTCAATACAAAAGAGCGGGTTTCCCCACTCTTGTCTCGGTAATCGTTAGCATTTCCATAAAAACTATACCATATCCAATTTTTTTATGCAAATGAAGTTCCTTATAAACGGGCATTCGTCATCAGTTCTTTTCGTTCATTCTTTTTGCATGTTCACTGATGAGTGATGCTTCCCTGCTCTCCTTTATGATTCGGAAACCGTCATAATCAGGATAGAGCGAATCATCGTCTTGAATGCTTGTTAAAATCCAAAATTGACTGCCTGCCCCTCCGAGCCGCTCAATCGCTAACAGCCAGCTTCGGTAGACCTCTGGACGCACTGATTGATTTTGATAACCAAACTCTTCTAGCACAACAGGTTTTCCTATCGCCTCCCCGCGGGTGATGTGGTCTTCAATCCATCTCACTCCCCAAGCGGCTGACTTGTTCCAGTGATCTGGATATAAATGATAGGTTCCATAATCGATATTGGACAGAGCGGTCAAACGGTCCCAATCCACGCCTTCTCCGCCTCCATACAACCAATCGTCATGCCCTGTTATGCGAAAGAATCCTTCATCTCCTACTGCAACAAGATGATGCTGATCTATCGATTTGATCCATGTACTCATTTCATTTGCCCAATTCACTAATATATTCCCTGTAGGATCAGACTGCACACGTGGCTCATTGGCAAGCTCCCATGTCATAATAGCAGGATCGTCTTTATATTGAACACCGGTATACGTATTGGTTCTCTCTAATACATAGCGCACATAATTTTTGTAAGCATTTTTGATATGAGAATCAGTATAAAAGGCATCGTGTGAGCCTGCCTGAAACCACTTAACGTATTGATTCATTCCGCCAAAATCATCCCAATTGTTGACTAGCGGGATGACTAGCTTTATGCCTTCTTGCCCTGCTTTATGAATCGCATAATCTAATTTTCGAAAACCCGATTCTTCATAAACCCCTGGACTAGATTGCAAAACTGAGTTCTCTTGAGGAGCTCCATCGTGAAATCCCCAAATACGAATGACCTTTAGATTCATTGCTTTCATATCGTCAAAAACAGCATCTACCATCTTTTTTGATTTGTAATGAAAATAATAGTTGTTTGTGCCAGCAAAGTAAAATGGTTGATTGTTCAACAAAAATTGTGTACCAGACGTTTGCACAAAAGAAGCGGCCTTTACGGTAAGAGAGAACCAGCCAGCCCATAAAGCTATCACGAGTATAAAACAAGGCACCAGTTGAGCCCATTTTTTCATTTAAATTCTCCTCACAATCTATCATTCTGCAGGAACGATAACATCTAGTTGAAGCGGTGTTTGTTCATTTGAATCAAGTTCAATCGTCTGCTGCTTTAACACCCTACTTTCTTGGCCAATTCGAACCTCATATGTTCCGTGAAACGCTGGACATGCCACTTTCCCGCTAGCATCTGTTTTTTCAACTCTTTGTGTTGTCCACTCCTTTAGAAGCTTTTCATAACGTTTTCCTGCTTCATTTAAAGACCAATCATAATTAACGATGGCTGCGTGCTCACCTCGCCAGTGGGCACCTGCCCAAAATCCCCACATCAGCACACCTTTTACCGCCGGATGACTGAAAGCAACGCGATATAAAGCCTCTAGGTTATCCGCTCTTCTATTAGCATCTGGATGAACAGAGTCGTACTCTGTGACCCAAATGGGGAGACCAAGCTCAGCTAGTACATCGAGTCTTTCTTTTACAATGACTGGATCCACCCGATCTTCAAAGTGTCCTTGTACACCAATTGCCTCAACTGGCGCCCCTAACTGACGAAGTTCATTGATATGCGCTTTATAAGCATGATGCTCGCCATATGAGATCACATTATAATCATTCACAAACAGCAGCGCTTGAGGGTCAATTTTTTTCGTTTCTTCATACATCCACTTCCAAATATTTTTCCCGAAGCGATCTTTAAAAAATGAACCATGCATCATTTCATTGTTTACATCCCAATGACGGAATCTTCCCTTAAAATGATTGCCCGCATGCTCAAGCCGCCTTTTCATGGCATCATACACCTCATGATTCGGCAGTGACCTCAGCCAGCTTGGATTCGCATCCTCTACTTCCCAAAACAAAGCATGCCCTCTCACTGGAAGTTGATGTCTATCTGCAAAGTTCAGCATGGCATCTGCTTTTTCGTAGGTGATTTTCCCTCTTTCTGGCTCATTCGCATACCACTTTGCCTCATTTTCAAAAACAGCCCAATTAAAATGCTTCACGAAAAAATCAGCATATTGTTGATTAAATAACACTTGGTCATTCATTGCTGAACCAAATGCGAATTCATGCCTAATTTGTTTCACTTCAACCTCTATACCTGCTACTGGCTTTTTTTCACCATTTATGACGTTTATAACAAGCTCTCTTTGTCTATGCTCTGAGATTCGATCATTCGCCTCTTTTTTCCACATTTGATTTTTTTGCCCATTTTCATCCCTGTTTAATGAATGATGAATAAAGCTTCTTTCTTTGACCATGTTGTAATCACCCTTACTTTCAGTGGATTTATTATTTCCTATTAGACTGCCGGCCAATAGAAGCCGGCAGCTTGATTTTGACCTACTAGTTGATGAGACGATGATATTCAGCATAGGCAGTAGCCATATCAACTTGCGACCAGAAGCGGTGATAAGTGAAAACAGGCGCTCCATCTTCCCATTTGCCTGTTGCTTCATTAAACGATGCTTGATACTTACTCTCAAGTGCAGACCATGCTGGATCTTGTTTAATTTTTGGACGAAGATCTGCAAAACTCGTATAGACTCCATTACCTCCCCGCTGTGGATCAGACGGGGTGGTGTTGGCACCAGGGATTGGATTCCCTTGACCAAATGTTCCGTTCCACCCATTTGGGAAATATACTTCTTTTTTAAAGAAGCGATAGTAGTCTTCTCTTTCTTCCTCTGTGACAATTCCAATGCCATCATTGTAATTCCATGCAACATCAAGGAGCTGTGCAGCTATATCTTTTGCTCTTATGCCAAGGGCTGTATAGTTTCCTGTCTCTTTCTTTGTGGCAGCCGCAAAGAATGTTAAGGCTTTGACCAGACTCCCTAGGACGCCAGTATCTTGAGTTGGATCTTTTGTTACAGCTGTTAAGTTTGGATTTCCTGTCGCAGACTGGAACCCATTCCAAGTATCAGGCTGTCCGCTCCAAGCTATATTTCCAGGAAGCCAAAACTCTCCAGGTGCACTCGTTGTCGCAACAGCAACATCCGTCCCCCCTAGAATTCTTTGTCCTTGACCATCTAAAAAATACCCTTCTTGGTCCGTCACAGGACGTGTGCCAATAAAAATATAATCTAATGAATAGTTGATCCATTTTGTCATGACAGATTTGGCCATTTGAAAATTTTCAGATGTTTTGTCTCCATCTTTCGCAAAAATGTAATAAAGCTCTGCTACGCGCTCGATCGGCCATGCCTGCATCCCAAACCAGTTATTAGACGGAGGATCATGGTAAACAGGCGCATCTTCATATGCCATATCGTAAAATGTGCTTCTTCCTGCAGGATAAGCACTATAGTCTCCATTCCAACTGTTTGTTGCGCCTCCTGCAATCGCTCCTTCTTTTGATTGAAGCCATACGTAAAATTCAAGCTGTCTCTTTAACGTTTTCTCCCAATCGCTTGCACCCGTAGCTGACGATGGCTTTAAGCCTCCTTTATCTGAGGATAAAGCATAAGCAGCGACGGGGTTTTGATACCCTTGGTGACAATGGCTCGCACCAATACGCCATGACCAATTTGCATAATCTCCAAGTCCCCCGCCCCAAGAGGTATACCATGCCATTAAGTGATGACAGGCACTCTTTCCATTCCCAGGAGACGGATTGCCCTGCTTTCCACTTCCAATTGTTTGAAAATATTTATCGTACATACCGTAACGGAGAAAATCACCCATTTTTTTTGCTTTATCAAGGTAGGTTGGCTGATTATAGCCAAGTTCCTTTGCCCAATACATCGCCTGTACAGCACGCGCATCAGCGTCCGTCGCATTTGTATAGCGCCACTGGGCAGCTGGCGCTTGATTTTCTTTTGTGAACAAGCTCATGAAACCTTCATTCGGCTTTCCCAATGTTTTATCATCTTGTGATGGATGAGGGATGGCCTCCCATACTGATTCCTGCGGACCACGCTGAAATGTGTTTACATATGCGGCTGTATGTGATGGATTGAGTAAATTTCCATAGCTATACCAATTGTCTACATCAAGGAGCCAGTGCATTAAATACGTTTCATTTGTCCCATACGTTGATTTCAGTTCGCTATCAAGCGGATCTTGACCAGCAGGACGAGCGCCGCTCAGATGGCTTGGATATTGATCTGGATATGGCTTTTCTGAAGCATATGTCGCTGGACTTGACGGATTGTAAGAGCTCATATGTGGCTGTTCGTCATTTCCGTCTTCATTTACTGGGATGATGAATTTCTCCATATTGTCCCAAGCAGCTTCTAGCTTGCTCCAATCTCCTGTGTAATGTCCATATAAAACTTCAAGCCATAGCCAGTAGCTATATGCCTCTGAAGTTGTCATATGCCCATAATCAGGAGCCTCACAAATGAGCGTCTCGATTGAGTGATACGGAATACCTTCTGGTGAAAAATATCCATTCGCATCATTTTTCAATTGATGATAAAGCGTTAAAAACCGTTCTTTGTTTGTCATGTCCTCACCCTTTAAATTGATATAGTTGATTTTTATTTGTCTGGAAGCGTGCCAAATACTAAAGCACCATTGTCAAAGACGGGAATCCTCGCTGTTTTTTGCATACTGGATGTTAACCCTTGAAAGGAATAATCATTTGAGGCATCCCATATATTCGCACCATTTGGCGCAGATAATCGAAATTGTATTTCCTTCTTATGCAGTGATTCTCCTCCAGGAAAAATAGCTACGCCAGTAAAATCGATTTCTGTAAAATATACATGGGATGATGTGTCATATACCGTTAACGGAGATAGGGAAGCGCCTTCATTGTAGGCTGACGTCACTTGAATATCTCTTTCAGTGAATCCCTTTGTAAAAACCTCGCTAAGATTGACGTAATATCTAAAAGAAAGTGTTTGACTGCTTCTTGCAGGCCAGCCTGATCGATTGTATAAAATCGCTTTTATCTGAGTAGATGTTGTATCGTTATTCATCACAGCTGCCTCCACAAAAAACTCATCCTCCACCTTTTCTTTAGGCGGAAAATTTGGTAGCTTGGATTGTCCCTTACCAAACAGCTGCACCAGTTTGGCTATATTTCCAGTAAAGGCGGCATTATAGTCAGTCGCTACCTCGTTTGATACATAATCAGAGATGTCATCGACATATTGATCTTGTGCATTAGGGCCCCCAACAAGCGCTCCATAAAGAGTGTGCCGATGATATGGAGGATTTGTCAGCTGGTTAGACCATGAGCCATGTGCAGTTCGGTGATGTGGATGCATCGGCGGGTTTTGACCAAACCCAACGACATAGCTTCTATTTAGCGGATTATCACCTAGCATATAGTGTGTTTGCTTGATAGCAAACGTTTCGTATCGATTCTTTTTTTCTTGATCAGAAACCCAATCAGCGTATACAAAGGCTAAAAATGCTGCATTTGCTGTATAACGAAGTGACCCCCATTGATCCAGCCACGCCAAACCGCCAGGCGTATAAGTGATTCTTTCTACTTTTCCATTTTGAACAAGACCTGTGGTCCAGTAATCGAGATTACGCTCTGTCGATTCTATAAATCTTTTCTCCTTCGTGATTCTTGCGAGTAAGATTTGTGAAGCAAAAAAAGTATTGTCCCACGACATGGTAAACGTATAATCCCAATCTTTCGGCCATTCTTCTACCGCCTTTAACGCTTGATCTAAATATGACTGTTCATTTGTCGCCAAGTACAGCCATATTCCTCCCCAAATGAGCTCGTCAATATAGCCGCTCCATGAGTTGTAAAACGGCTGAGCATTGGTGACACAATCTGTATACTCGCCGCGATATTGATCAGCAAATGCATAAAGCTGTTTTGCATGTGTGAGAAGCTTTGCTGCATATGACGCATCAGTCTCTTTAAAAATGATAGAACCTGCTGCTAAAGCTGCCGCAGTTTGTGCAGCTACTTCTGTCCCTGGACAGTGTTCATCAATTTTAAAAGCTGGCCGGCTCATTGGCATCACTTCTGCTGGTCCCCACCAGCCATGATCAGCGTTCCCATCACCTACTTGCGCCCAAAATTCGTTCGGACCTGTATGTGCTTTCAAAAAATAATCGGTTGCCCACTTGATTTGATCTAACATATCATCCAGCAAGTCTGCCTCTTCATAAGCTTCTCGGTATTCATATACTGTCCATGCAAGCACGGCTGCAGAGTAAGCCATCGGAAGTCCAAATTTCACATGGTCACCTGCGTCATACCAGCCGCCTGTTAAGTCATGGCCCACATCCTTCCCATCCTCTAGTCCAGAATCACCCCGCCAGTTGAGACGGTTGTTATTAGGGAGCCTTCCAGACCTCTGCGCCTCGTAGAACAAAATTGATTTTTGAAGAACCTCTACATAGTTATAAGATGACATTTCCCTACTGTTCACCCCTTCTTTTTCGTGCAACGTGAAACATTGATCAATAGACGAACCACCTCCTTTTTATTTGGTGCGTGATCTGTACAGTTTTGAAAAGAATCAAACATGTTTCAAAAATAAGCATAGTAAACAGCAATCAGCTTTACGCTCATCGAAGGTTTTCTTGATTCTCCTTGTGACTGTACCCAGAATGATCATATGTCGGATGAGAACATTTCAGACGGCGAAATTCTCTTTTTTGCTCTATTTGGGTAGAAAGAATGACACACAACCGCTTCTCTTAAAACATCACGTTAAATCAAGATATATGAACGATTAAGAAAATAATTCCAATTGGTGAAAAATGTTTGTTAGTTAACATAATAAAATTATCGTCTATAATAAAAAGAACGCCCCTTTTAGGGCGCTCTTCATTTATCACATTAAAACAAAGAAAGCTGGTTTTGATCAGGCAGTGATTCTAAGCAGCCTTGACGATCCAAATATTCAAGAATGGTCTTAGAGACTTTCCCTCGTTTTTGTAGATCTTCTTTTGAAAGGAATTCACCATCTTGACGTGCGCGTACAATATTTAGCGCAACGTTCGTTCCGAGCCCAGGGATCGAGTTGAATGGCGGAATTAACCCATCTCCATCTATGATAAATTCTGTTGCACTTGAGCGGTATAGGTCGACTTTTTTAAAATGGTAGCCTCTTTCGCACATTTCAAGTGCAAGCTCTAGTACAGTTAATAGGTTTTTCTCTTTCGGTGATGCATCTAGACCTTTTGAGTTAATATCGTCCATGACAGCTCGAATCGCATTCGATCCTTTTGTCATGGTTTCGATATCAAAGTCATCCGCACGAACGGTAAAGTATGCCGCGTAGTACAGAAGTGCATGATGCACCTTGAAGTAAGCTATCCGAACAGCCATTAATACATAAGCAGCCGCGTGGGCTTTAGGGAACATGTATTTGATCTTTTTACAAGAATCAATATACCAGTTTGGTACGTTATTATTCTTC
This sequence comes from Bacillus sp. MC1252, assembly GCF_056838025.1. Classification (NCBI taxonomy): domain Bacteria; kingdom Bacillati; phylum Bacillota; class Bacilli; order Caryophanales; family Bacillaceae; genus Bacillus; species Bacillus sp. MC1252. The sequence continues at coordinate 1,574,867 of NZ_CM166369.1, read as the reverse complement.
ATTTCTTCTTCCCATTCAGGAGGAAGTCCCTTTCCTTTACGAACTGATTCCATGATTTTAAAGGCAAGTGACGGTTCTAGTCCTTGATAGATGAGATAGACCATAATATCGTCACGACAGCCAATCACTTCGCTTAGTTCACACGTTTTATTGTGTATAAGCTCTTGCGCATTCCCGAGCCATACATCTGTACCGTGTGATAAACCCGAGATCTGAACGAGCTCTGAGAAGGTAGTTGGCTTTGTATCCTCAAGCATTTGCCGAACAAATCTTGTCCCAAACTCTGGGATGCCAAGTGTTCCTGTTTTACAGCCAATTTGCTCTTCTGTGACACCAAGAGGCTCTGTCCCTTGGAAGATTTTCATGACTTCAGGGTCATCTGTTGGAATGGTTTTTGGATCGATTCCGCTTAAGTCCTGAAGCATACGAATGACCGTTGGATCATCGTGTCCAAGTATATCTAGCTTCAGCAAGTTATCATGGATCGAATGGAAATCAAAATGCGTCGTTTTCCAATCGGCTCCTGTCGCATCCGCTGGATATTGAATTGGGGAGAAATCGTAAATGTCCATATAATCCGGCACAACGATAATACCACCTGGATGCTGGCCCGTTGTCCGTTTTACCCCTGTACATCCTTGCACGAGCCGGTCGATTTCTGCGCCTCTCATATGAAGATTATGATCACCTGCATAGCCTTTCACGTATCCATATGCCGTTTTTTCTGCAACGGTACCGATTGTGCCTGCGCGGTATACATATTCTTCACCGAACAGCTCTTTTGTATAGTTATGTGCGAGCGGCTGATATTCTCCTGAGAAGTTCAAGTCGATATCAGGCACTTTATCTCCTTTAAAACCTAAGAACGTTTCAAACGGAATATCATGTCCGTCTTTTTTATACGGCGCACCACATTCTGGACAGTCTTTATCAGGAAGGTCAAAGCCTGAACCAACAGATCCGTCATTAAAGAACTCAGAGTGCTTACAGCTTGGGCATACATAATGCGGTGCAAGTGGGTTCACTTCTGTAATCTCTGTTAATGTCGCCACAAGGGATGATCCGACAGATCCCCTTGAACCAACAAGATATCCATCATCTAGTGATTTCTTAACGAGCTTATGAGAGATTAAATAAATGACGGCGAAGCCATGACCAATAATACTTTTTAATTCCTTCTCAATACGGTCTTCTACGATTTTCGGTAATTCATCTCCGTAGATGCTGCGTGCCATTTGATAGCTCATTTCCCGTATTTCTTCATCTGCACCTTCAATTTTTGGTGTATAAAGATCATCTTTGATTGGTTTAATGCTTTCGACCATCTCAGATACCTTTTTCGTATTCGTCACGACGATCTCCTTTGCTTTCTCGTCTCCTAAGAAGGAGAACGCTTCAAGCATTTCATCTGTCGTTCTAAAATGCACTTTTGGCAGTTCATGACGGTTAAGTGGATTGGCACCACCCTGTGATGAAATTAAGATTTTACGATAAATTTTGTCCTCTGGATGCAGGTAGTGCACGTTCCCAGTCGCCACGACCGGTTTATTCAGCTTTTCACCAAGCTTCACAATATTTGTGATAATTTCTTTTAATGCACGTTCATCTCGAACAAGCTCTAGCTGTAGCAGGTGCTGATACACTTCTGGCGGATGAACCTCTAAATAGTCATAAAATGCTGCAATGTCTTCCACCTCATCAGGCGACTTTTGCATCATTCCTTCAAAAACCTCACCCTTATCACAAGCCGACCCAACAATCAAACCTTCTCGATATTTCTCAAGCTGTGAGCGCGGAATGCGAGGCACCCGGTAGAAATAATGAATATGAGAAAGTGAAACAAGCTTGAATAAATTCTTGAGTCCCGTTTCATTTTTCGCAATCACTGTCGCATGGTAAGGACGTGAGCGCTGGTAAGCATTGGACTGACCCATGTTTTCATTCAGTTGATCATGGTAGGCAATCTCTTTTTCAGCCGCATCTTTTAGCATCTTCAACATCAGGTAGCCTGTCGCTTCTGCGTCATAAATGGCGCGGTGATGCTGCGTGAGTTCAATATCAAACTTTTTACAAAGTGTGTTCAGCCGGTGATTTTTAAATTCCGGGTAAAGGAATCGGCCAAGTTCAAGTGTATCAATGACAGGATTTGATGCTTTATCTGTTTTTAACAGACGTTTATACGCTGCATTTAAAAAGCCCATATCAAAGCTCGCATTGTGCGCAACAAGGATGTCTTGTCCAATCCACTCTTTGAAATCCCGAACAACATCAACGACATCTGGTGCATCTCTGACCATATCATCGGTAATACCAGTTAACTCAATGGTCGTTGCTGATAACGGGTGATGAGGATTTGCAAATGCCTCAAAGCGGTCAATGATTTCCCCGCCTTTTATTTTCACTGCTGCAAGCTCAATGATCGTATCATAAACAGCAGAAAGCCCGGTTGTCTCTACGTCAAATACGACAAACGTCGCATCCTCTAACAAGCGGTGCTCTGGATTATATGCAATCGGCACCCCATCATCGACTAAGTTGATTTCCACACCGTACATCATTTTGATGCCATGCTTTTTACTTGCTGCATACGCATCTGGAAAGGATTGCACAACGGCATGATCTGTAAGAGCAATCGCTTCATGCCCCCATTTTTTTGCTTGTTCAACAAGCTTGCCGATGCCGGTGACAGCATCCATTTGACTCATTGGGGAATGCAAATGAAGCTCAACACGCTTTTCACCCTCAGGTGCTGTATCTTCTTTGAGCTGAGGTTTCATTTCATTGACATCATTGGCGATCATGACAAGATCTCTGACAAACGTATCGTTTTGAATGCTTCCTCTTGCTTTCACCCACATCCCTTTTTTCAAGGATTTCATGAGCTGGGCATCTTCTTTTTCTCTCGCAAACATTTTGATCAAAATACTGTTTGTATAATCCGTGATCTTAAAGATACAAAGCGTTCTGCCGCTTTTCAGCTCGCGCGTTTCTGCATCAAACACGTAGCCTTGGACGGTGATTCTTCTTTCCTCGTCCATAATACTATCTAGCGTACGAATTTCTTCATTGTCTTTGATTTGATATCCAATCATCAGAGGGCCTGATGGCGCTTCCTCCTGATCCTCACTTTCTTTCTTCTCCATCTCAGTGAGGGCTTGCATCGCTCTTTCTTGGTCTTCAGCAAGCTTTTGTTCTCTGAACTTCTGAATCTCTTGATCTGATACAAAAATTTCTGTATCAAATTGCAGCTCTGGAAAACCAACTTGTTTCAATGCAGCCTGGAGCATTGGGCTGTACTTCTTTTTGATGGCCAAAGCCTCTGTTTCGCTTTTCGTTTTGATGATGATTTTATGCCCAGACAGCGCCGGTTTTTGCTGCTGAAGCAAGCTGATGATTGGGGGAGAAATTCCTTGAAGCTCTTCCACACAATGTGACCAATACGATTGCACAAGCTCCTCAGATATGTGCGGATCATTGACTTCAATCGTACAAGTGACTTGTGCAATATGAGAAAATGCATTTGTCAGCCTGCTCAGAAACATTGCATATACCTTGTAAGGCAGAAGTGCCTTAAATTTAAAAAGGAAATGCCACGTTTTCGTCGCCTTATGCACCGTCAATTTGACGATTTCACCTTCTTCAAAGTAACGACTGAGGTCATCATCTGTCATTTGAATCTGATTGAGTAATATATGAAATTGCCGCCGGGTGATCGGTAATTGTTCATCCAAGACAGGACCCTCCTTTTGTAAATCAGAAAGGTACCTCTTTTCTACAGGAGGTACCTTCATTTTTTTGTTCGTTTTATGCTTGGCGTATAAATGAAATCAGTTCATCAACAGATACTTCATGTGATTCACCTGATTTTCTAAACTTCACTTCTACAATACCTTCTTCTGAACGTTTCCCGCAGCTAATGCGAACTGGCAGGCCAATTAAGTCACTGTCTGCAAATTTCACTCCTGCTCGCTCCTGGCGGTCATCAAAAAGTACGTCAAAGCCCTCATCTTCTAAGCGCTCGTATAACGTTTCAGCCAGTTCTTTTTGTGCTTCATTTTTCATGTTTAAGGCAAGGAGATGAAGGTCATATGGCGCAACGGTTTCCGGCCAGATAATGCCTTTATCATCATGATGCTGTTCAACAATAGCTGAAAGGGTTCTAGAGATACCGATGCCATAGCAGCCCATGATCATTGGCTGCGCGCGTCCATTTTCATCGAGATACGTTGCATCCATGGCCTCAGAATAACGTGTGCCCAGCTTAAAGACTTGTCCTACTTCAATTCCTTTTGCAAACTGGATTGTGCCTTCTCCGTCTGGAGAGGCGTCTCCTTCTTGAATCAAGCGAAGATCTGTAAACTCTTTCACTGATACATCACGTGCAGCGTTGACATTGACATAGTGATAATCAGATTCGTTTGCACCTGCAACTGCATTTGTCATTCCTTTTACAGCGAGGTCTGCATAAATAGCTACTTCTGCTTCTAGCTTAACAGGTCCAACAAATCCAGGCTCTGTTCCAATGACTTCTAGCACTTCTTCGCGTGAAGCAAGCTCTACAAGCTGTGCTCCAACCAAGTTCTTTACTTTCACATCATTTACTTCGTGATCACCTCTAGTGAGGACAAGAACATACGCATCGTCTGCTTTAAACAAAACAGACTTGATACATGCCGATGGAGCTACTTCTAAAAATGCAGCCACGTCTTGAATCGTTTTTACTTGCGGCGTGTGTACTTTTTCAAGTTCTTTAAAGTCTGCAGGATTTGCTTCTTCTCCTTGATACACAGCCTCAGCCATTTCAATGTTCGCTGCATAAGAAGAAGTATCAGAATAAGCGATTGTATCTTCTCCTACTTCTGACAGCGCCATGAACTCATGGGTATCTTTTCCTCCCATTGCACCAGAATCTGCAATGACCGGTCTAAAATTAAGACCCACTTTGGCGAACACATTAGAGTAAGCCGTAAACATTTTGTTGTATGTGTCATCAAGACTTTCTGGTGAAGAGTGGAATGAGTAAGCATCCTTCATAATAAATTCACGTCCGCGCAGCAGTCCAAAACGAGGTCTTTGTTCATCGCGGAATTTTGATTGAATTTGATAAAGTGTCAAAGGAAGCTTCTTATACGATTTCACTTCACTGCGTACTAGTGATGTGATCACTTCTTCGTGCGTTGGGCCAAGCGCGAACTCGCGGCCATGACGATCTTTCATACGCATGAGTTCTGGACCGTATGTATACCATCTTCCTGACTCTTGCCACATTTCTGCTTGCTGCAGCACTGGCATTAACAGCTCAGCTGCTCCTGCCTTTTCCATTTCCTTGCGAACAATGGATTGAATATGCTGGATCACTTTATGAGCCAGCGGCAGGTAGTGATAGATTCCACTTGTATTTTGTCTAATGAATCCAGCTCTTACTAATAACTGATGACTTTTTGCCTCAGCATCTGCCGGCACCTCTCGAAGAGTTGGAATGAAAGTCAGGGATTGTCTCATGTCGTTACACCTCATTTATGAAATAGGACTTCTCACAAAAACTCTTGTTTCCCAAGATGAGAAACAAGAGACATTGGTTTTTATAAAAATAATCGCTGGATGTCGTTCCACGTAACCACTAGCATTAACAGCATGAGGAAAGCAACACCGATGAAGACAACAAGTGCTTCTTTCTCACGATTAATTGGTTTACCGCGAATGGCTTCAACAAATAAGAAAAGTAAACGTCCTCCGTCTAATGCAGGAATCGGTAATAAATTGACGATTCCTAAGTTGATGCTGAGGAACGCCGCAAACTGCATTAATGTTAACACACCTTGTTTGGCTACTTCTCCTGTCATGTCATAGATCCCGACAGGACCTGCCAGCATATCTAGTGAAAATTGTCCTGTGACAATTTTTTGCAAGTTCGTTAAGATCAGACCTGCCGTTGATATCACAGTCGTTCCCGAAGATGAAATGACTTTTAAAAATCCATTTTCCGTTGGCGGGTATGACCCAAAACGGCCAATGTTTTTCCCGTCTGCTTTCACAGCTTCTGGTACAACCTGCACGTTGCTTTCTTTGCCGTCTCGGTCAATGACGACATTCATTTTTTTCTCGGGGTTTTTTTGAACCGTTTGAACCACGTCTGTCCAAGAATTCATTTTATCCCCGTTAATCGAAACGATTTCATCCCCCTGCATGAGACCAGCTTGCGCCGCTCGGCCATCTTTCGTGAGCTTACCGAGCACAGGATCATCTACAGTTACACCTTGAATAAAACCTAAAGCCACTAAAATCACATATGCCAGGATAAAGTTCATGATCGGACCAGCTGCGATGGCTTTAATACGCTGCCATACCGATTTCGAACCAAATTGACGATTGTATGGTGCGATTTGAATTTCTTCACCATCTGCGATATAGAAACTTGTTTGACTCACATTGTAGCCAGTCAGAATATCTTCATTTCCAGCTTCATATCCTGAGATTCTCATGGCATGATCTAAATCAATCTGCTCGACCTCGATGACAAGTGCATCAGGATATTTCTCTTTATCATTTAAAATGATTTTTTCTACTTCATTTTGCTCATTGAATAAGAGTCCCACTGTATGACCTGGTTTAATTTCAATGACTTCAGGGTCCTCCCCTGCCATTTTGACAAATCCACCGATAGGTAGAAGTCTAATGGTATAAACGGTTTCTTTTCGTTTAAAGGAGAAAATCTTCGGCCCAAAACCAATTGCGAACTCGCGGCATAAAATACCCGCGCGCTGCGCCATAATTAAATGGCCAAGCTCGTGGAAAAAAACGAGCGTTCCAAAAATAATAATAAACGCAATCACTGTATTCACGAACATACCACCTTATGTGAGGATTGATTGAACAAAGTTTCGTGTATCTTTGTCCACTTCATGGATATCTTGCAAACTAGGCTTTGAAATCACATGATGTCTAATTAGTGCCTTTTCAATCAATTCTTCAATTTGCAGGAACGTCACTTTGCCTTTTAGAAATGCATCCACTGCAATTTCATTTGCTGCATTGAGCACAGCAGGCATTGTCCCTCCTATTTTACCTGATTCATAAGCAAAATGTAAGCAGCGATACCTGTCAAAATCCGCTTTTTGGAAATTTAGTTGTCCAATCTCCCAAAGGTTCAATGATTTCGCTTCTTTTAATGGCGCCCTGTCAGGATAAGTGAGTGCATATTGAATGGGCACTCTCATGTCAGGTGTACCTAATTGAGCCATGACGCTTTTGTCGTGAAATTCTACCATCGAATGGATCATGCTCTCTTTATGTAACAGCACATCAATTTGATCATATGGTATGTCAAACAACCAATGCGCTTCGATCACCTCGAGCCCTTTATTCATCATAGTCGCTGAATCAATTGTAATTTTTGCTCCCATTGACCAGTTCGGATGATTCAGCGCTTCTTCAACCGTAACACCTTCAAGTTCAGTTCGCTTTTTATCTCGGAAACTACCACCTGAAGCTGTCACGATTAAACGTTCAATGTTTTTAGCTTGTTCACCTTGCAGGCATTGGAAAATAGCGGAGTGCTCACTATCGACAGGAAGTAAAGGTACATCATATTTTTTGGCGTACTCTTTTACTATATGACCAGCTGTCACAAGTGTTTCCTTATTTGCGAGTGCAATCGTCTTTTTTTGTTCAATGGCCTTTAATGTTGGAACAAGCCCAACACTTCCTACAAGTGCATTGACCACAACGTCCACTGCATCATAGGTCGCTGCCTCGATGTTGGCTTCATCACCTGCAGCCATCTTGACATCGTATTCAAATGAATGACTTTTTAGCGTGCGATAGGTCTCTTCGTCTAAACACCCGACGAATTCAGGCTGAAAACGCTCAATGATAGGAATAGCCTTATCTACATTTCTGCCAAACGTCATGGCTTTCAGCTTAAATTTATCATGGTGCTGCCTGATCACATCTAATGTTTGTTCTCCAATTGATCCTGTTGCGCCTAATAGCGAAATATATTTCAAATTGCCACTCCTTCTCTCGTTCAATAAGTTTCTATGAGGTTAGCTAGCAAATGTGGCCAGCAATAAATATAAAAACGGCAGAACGAATAAAAAGCTGTCAAACCTGTCCAAAATCCCGCCATGACCAGGGAGTATTGTCCCTGAATCCTTCACGTGATAATGACGCTTTAAAGCAGATTCCACAAGGTCGCCAAGCTGTCCAAAAATACTTAGCAAAAGCGTAATAAACATAACAAGCAGATATGATGGCAAAAATCCTGTAACCGCCTGAAACACAAGTGACAACACGACCGCTGTGACGATTCCACCGATAAATCCTTCTACTGTTTTGTTTGGGCTGATCTCTGGCCAAAGCTTTCGTTTCCCCATAGATTTCCCAATAAAATAGGCACCTGAGTCAGTGGACCAAATAATCACCGCTGCGAAGAAGATCGCACTCATGCCATATAAGCCTCTAATTTGGATAAAATAATAGAAACTGACGCCAATATATAATGTGGCTAATATAACAAAAGCAACCTCATCGAATGTGAAAGAGTTTTTGCTCAAAACTGTATAAGTTAAAAGTATTAAGATTGCAAATAAAGCAATCTGCATTTTTGATGCGTCTACGTTCGGGAAGAAACCATTCTCTCCGCCCATTAAAAGCCAAAGCAATATTAAGCTGACAATACCAGGAAAACTGAAAATCGAAATCTTTTTCATTCTCAGAAGCTCAAAGAGAGCGACACTTCCCATTAAATAAATCAGCAGGGTAAAAGGCATCTGTCCATAAATAACAGCAAATAAAAACACTGCAGCTGCCAAAACACCCGTCAAAATTCTTTGTTTCATCTGCACCACCCTCTAAATTCCACCGAACCTCCGGCCGCGACGCTGGTACTCTCCGATAGCGCCTATAAGATGCTCATCAGAAAAGTCAGGCCAAAGCACATCCGTAAAGACAAACTCGCTGTACGCAATTTGCCAAAGCATAAAGTTGCTTAATCTAATTTCTCCACTCGTGCGAATAAGCAAATCCGGATCTTGAAGAGATTCTGTCATTAAATAAGCTGAAAACATCTCTTCTGTAATGTCTTCTGCTCTAAGCTTACCTTCTTTGACTTTTTCAGAAATTTGTCTGCATGCTGAGACGATTTCTGTTCGCCCTCCATAATTGAGCGCAAAGTTTAAAACGAGTCCGTTATTATTCACCGTACTCTTCACTGCGTTCTCTACCGCTCTTTTTGTATGCTGCGGGAGGCCGTCTGGATCACCTGTTAAGCGCACACGAACATTTTCCTCGATGAGTTCAGGCAGATAGATGTTTAAAAATTCTTCAGGAAGCTTCATTAAAAAGTCTACTTCTAGTTTTGGACGTTTCCAATTTTCCGTAGAAAAAGCATACAAAGTCAGCACTTTGACATTCAGCTCATTTGCAAGCTTTGTCATGCGCTTGACGACTTTCATTCCTTCATGATGTCCTGCTACCCGTGGAAGAGCGCGTTTTTTCGCCCATCTTCCGTTCCCATCCATGATAATGGCGATATGTTCAGGAATTTCTCCATTTAATATGTCTTCTTTTGTCAGGCTTTCTAAGTTGGAAGCTGCTGTTTGCTGATTCTTCCAATTTTTGAGTATATTGAGCATGAGATTCCTCCATCACCCAAAAAGGTTGCGTTCCCGCTAATAATATAGTCATCAACAGTATTAACAAAAAAACCCCCTGTAAACATGAAGAGGGTCTTTTCACTATTATCTATTGTACATAGTTTTTTCTTAAACTTCCATGATTTCTTTTTCTTTATCTTTCGTCACGTCGTCAATTTTAGCGACATATTCATCTGTCAATTTTTGAACATCCTCTGTAGATGATCTTAGTTCATCTTCAGTGATCTCCCCATTTTTCTCAAGCTTTTTCAAATCATCGTTTGCATCACGACGAACGTTACGAACAGCTACTTTTGCTTCTTCAGAGTATTTTTTCACAACTTTCACAAGCTCTTTACGTCTTTCTTCTGTTAGCGCAGGGATCGCAATGCGGATCACATTTCCGTCACTTGTTGGCGTGATGCCAAGATCAGACTTTTGGATCGCTTTTTCGATATCACCGATCGCTGTTTTATCGTAAGGTGTGATAATCAGCATACGTGCTTCTGGCACTGTAATTGACGCAATTTGGTTGAGTGGTGTTTGTGCACCGTAATAATCAACTGTCACTTTATCTAGTAGTGAAGCATTTGCTCTACCAGCGCGAACAGTTGCTAGTTCACGTCCGTATGCTTGAACGGCTTTTTCCATTTTTTCTTTTGTTTGGTTCAACACTTCTTTTGACACGTTATTTCCCCCTCACGATCGTTCCGATTGATTCGCCATTTACGGCACGTTTAATATTTCCTTCTTCCATAATGGAGAATACGATTAATGGAATGTCATTGTCCATACATAATGAGGACGCAGTAGAATCCATTACAGCAAGCCCTTCTTTTAGTACATCAAGATATGAAAGCTTATCATATTTTACTGCATCCGCATCTGTACGAGGATCAGCACTGTAGACACCATCTACATTATTTTTCGCCATTAAAATGACATCTGCTTCAATTTCTGCTGCACGAAGTGCTGCAGTTGTATCTGTAGAGAAATAAGGATTACCAGTACCTGCAGCAAAAATCACGACACGTTTCTTCTCAAGATGACGGATCGCTTTTCTTCTTATGTATGGCTCTGCAACCTGTCTCATTTCGATAGAGGTTTGTACTCTAGACTGAATACCAAGCGTTTCTAGGCTGTCCTGTAACGCCAGTGAATTCATCACTGTTGCAAGCATGCCCATGTAGTCTGCTGTTGCCCGGTCCATTCCTAAGTCACTGCCTGTCTTACCGCGCCAAAGGTTTCCTCCGCCTACAACGACTGCAACTTCAACATCAAGTTCTGCAATTTCTTTTACTTGCTTTGCAATTGATTGAATGACAGTTGGGTTAATTCCATTTCCAGCATCACCTGCTAGTGCTTCGCCACTTAGCTTCAGTACAATGCGATTATATTTCGGTTTGCTCATGATAACCTCCAAGTGTAAACTATACCGTCTCTTATTATGCGTAAGAAACCGCCTTTTGTAAATCAATATCCTCTAAAAAATAGGGAACACAGTGCTTGTGCTCCCTAAAAAAGCCCCAGAGAGCTTTTCAAACATTATTTTTTCACTTGGCTCATCACTTCTTCAGCAAAGTTGTCTTGACGCTTTTCGATACCTTCGCCCACTTCGTAGCGAACATAAGTTTGAACAGTTGCGTTTTTCGCACCTACAACTTGTTTCACTTTTTCATCTGGGTTTTTAACGAACGCTTGGTCAAGTAAGCAAATTTCTTCGAAGAATTTGTTTAGACGGCCTTCTACCATTTTAGCTACGATGTTTTCAGGCTTTCCTTCTTGAAGTGCTTGCTGCGTTAATACTTCGCGCTCACGGTTTGCTTCTTCTTCTGACACTTGGTCACGAGAAATATATTTAGGATTTACAGCAGCAACGTGCATTGCAATGTGTCTTGCAAGCTCTTCATCAGTTGTTCCGTTAAGAACCGCTAATACACCGATGCGTCCGCCCATGTGCAAGTAAGAACCGAATGCTGCGTTATCTTCTTTCGTGATGACAGAGAAACGACGTAGAGTGATTTTCTCTCCGATTTTCGCAATTGCAGATGTGATATGCTCTTCAACTGTTGAACCGTTTTCCATTTTAGAAGCATGAGCTTCTTCAATTGTTGCAGGTTTAGCAGCAAGTAAATGATCAGCAAGTTCGTTAAGAAGTGTTTGGAATCCTTCGTTTTTCGCAACGAAATCAGTCTCAGAGTTCACTTCTAGGATAACGCCTGTGTTGCCGTCAGTTTTGATAAGAGTTAATCCTTCTGCCGCAATACGGTCTGCTTTTTTCGCAGCTTTTGCGATTCCTTTTTCTCTTAGAAGATCGATTGCTTTGTCGATGTCACCATCAGTTTCTGTTAACGCTTTTTTACAGTCCATCATACCTGCACCCGTTTTTTGACGCAGTTCTTTAACTAATTGAGCAGTAATTGCCATTTTACATTTCCTCCTTCTATGTTAAAACACGGATTACTAGGTGAAAAAAAGGTGATAAAAGGCATTTCCCTCTTATCACCTTTTGAATAGGTTACGCAGTTGTTGTTTCAGTTTCTGTCGTTTCTTCTACAACAGCTTCTTCTTCGCCTTGTTTAGACTCAAGAATCGCATCTGCCATTTTAGCAGTTAGAAGTTTTACAGCACGGATTGCATCATCGTTTGCAGGGATCACAACATCAATTTCGTCTGGATCACAGTTTGTGTCAACGATACCGATGATTGGGATATTCAGTTTACGAGCTTCTGCAACTGCAATACGCTCTTTACGAGGATCGATAATGAAAAGTGCATCCGGAAGACTCTTCATGTCTTTGATTCCGCCTAAGAATTTTTCAAGACGCTCTAATTCTTTTTTCAGTTGAACGACTTCTTTCTTAGGAAGAACTTCGAAAGTACCGTTTTCTTGCATTTTTTCAATATCTTTCAAACGCTTGATACGTTTTTGGATTGTTTCAAAGTTTGTTAACGTTCCACCAAGCCAGCGTTGGTTTACATAGAACATACCAGAACGGATTGCTTCTTCTTTCACTGAATCTTGCGCTTGTTTTTTCGTACCAACGAAAAGGATTTTTCCTCCATCAGCAGCAAGGTTTTTCGTGAAGTTGTAAGCTTCCTCTACTTTTTTCACCGTTTTTTGAAGATCGATGATGTAGATACCATTACGCTCTGTAAAGATGTAACGCTTCATTTTTGGGTTCCAACGGCGAGTTTGGTGACCGAAGTGAACACCAGCTTCTAGCAATTGCTTCATAGAAATAACTGACATTTTGTTGCCTCCTAATATAATGGTTTTTTTTCCTCCGCTTAAGTCATGTTCACATAAAACTGCGCCACGCAGCACCTTCATATGAATCATCAAGCGTGTGTATTTAACACCAAGAAATAATATAACACATGATGGACTGACAATCAAGAATCCTTTACAGCTTTCCGCTAAATTTTAATAAAAGCTCGATTTCTGTCTTACCAGTTTTCAATTCTTTCGCTATTTCTTCTAGTGACCGCCCTTGATCATATAAGGCCTTCACTTGATCTTGGAATGTTTCTTCTATTTCATTTTCAGAAGGCTCAGGAGCTTCTGTTTCAAGATTTGGAACGGGTTCGTTTACCTTCTCTTCCTGCACCTCAACCTCGCTAAGGAGAGCCGACAGGTGCTCTGGTACTGGATCTTCACTTTCTACCGATTGCTGGGATTCAGTTGGTTGTGGTTGCTTTGGTGTCTGAAGATCCGATTTCAGCTCTTCAGCAAAAAAATCAGGGGAAGCGGCTGCAGCTTTTGATAGTTTGTCATTCTCTTCTTTGACTTCCATCAAAAATGCAGCCAGGGTATTTTCCGTTTCTTCTAAAAGCTCTCGCTGCTTTTGTTCAGTTGCCTTCAGCGAATTCATTCTCGTGTATAAAATGATCACAAAATAAATAAGTGCAGCATGAAGCATAAAGCTAATCAGCCATAACATATTTTTTCACTCACTAACTCTTTAAGATTGAATGGCTTTATCAAGCAGATGCTTAAGCTTGAACAATGCCTTCGAATGAATTTGTGAAATGCGCGAGGTGGATAAATTGAGCACTTGACCGATTTCCGTTAATGTCAGTTCTTCTTTATAGAAAAGACTGATCACAAGCTTTTCTTTTTCCGAAAGCTCTGTAATCTTTTCAGCAAGCTGTTCAATTAATTCATCTTTCAGCATTTTCTCCTCAGGTGTCACAGACTTCTCGTCGCGAATCATGACTTGGACGTTTTCTCCGTCTTCTTGATCATGCAGCTTCTCGTCGATTGAGAGCAAATTCGCAAAGAAACCTTCATTCATCGTTGTGACAACATCCTGTTCACTCATGCCGAGTTCCTCGGCAACCTCTGTCGCTGTCACATTTCGCAAATAACGCTGTTCAAGTTTTTCAATAGCCGCTTCTACTTTTTTTGTTTTTTCTCTTGATGTACGAGGCAGCCAGTCCTCTTTACGAAGACCGTCGATGATGGCTCCGCGGATTCTGAAGGATGCATATGTATCAAACTTCAGATCTCTTCCGGGGTCAAATTTTTCAAGGGCATCATATAAACCGAGCATCCCTAGACTGATCAAGTCTTCTTTATGCACTGACTTCGGGAGACCGATGGAAATTCTTCCAACATGATATGTGACGAGCGGCATATAGCGGCGCATAAGATCATCTCCAGCAGCTGGGTCCTTCCACTCTTTCCATCTAGCCCATAGCGCCTGATCTTCGTAATTTAAGGATTGCATCTTTCTCCCCCTATACTTCCTTAGTTATATCTTCATAATGCCATGCTTCACAGTGCGGATCTCAAGCTCCGTCGTAAGCGGATCGAATTCAATCGTACGTCCATTATTCCCGCCCGTGTCCTCACTAATGATCGGGATATGATGAAGAGACAGATGTTCTTTAACAGCTGATACGTTTCTAGGTCCAATTCTCATCAAATCATTGGTTGACTTAAACTTAAACATTTCCGCGCCACCAGCAAGTTTCGCCTTTAGCGCATGTTTGCGCGCTCCTTCTTTTAGGAGCAGATCAATTGTATGCTTGACACCTGTATCTGCATATTTGGCCAAGTTCTCCACCGCCCCTTTTGCAAGGGATGAGTCTGGAAGCATGACATGGACAAGACCTGCCAGCTTTTTCTCTTGGTCAAACAGGACAAGACCTACGCAAGAACCAAGACCGGATGTCCGAATACGGTCCGGTGTTTTCACAAGCTGAACATCCGCTATACCAACCTTTACAACTGCCGGAATCTGCACGTTCATTATAGGTTACCTAATGCTTTGAACAGTTTGTCAAACGATTCAAAGTCTGGTAATAGAAACATATTTCCTTTCAGCTCTTGCTTATTTTGATCATCAAAAATGGATGTATCAATCACAATTGCCTGATCGCCGAGAGGACTGAACTGCATTAACCCTTCACTAATGACAGCACCGAACATATCGAGAGTGACATCTGGAACACTTGGGTAAAGCTTCAATTTTGTTAGATCGGCAAGGGCTGATAAATAAGAGCCTGCTAAAATATTTCCTAGCTCATGAAGTGCTGACGTCCCTAGCACGTGTTCATGAATGGTATCAATATCAAACGCTGGATCCTGTACAAGCTCTCTTACAAATTGCTCTGCTTGCTCAAACGGCATAATGAAAAAGATGGAGCCGGATAAATCTCCTTCCATTCGCAGGAAAATGCTTGCAACTGGAAGATCTGCACCGCCAAAAAAATCCATTAAATCTTCAAACGAGAGAACTTTGACAAAAGGAACAGCCATATCTATTTTGCGATCTAATAGGTTGGCAAGAGCAGACGCTGCATGGCCTGCTCCGATATTCCCTACCTCTCTTAATACATCTAACTGTTCATCTTTTATTTCACTGAAAATGTTCATTTCACATCCCCCTTAATGAACAGGTGCATCTTGAACGCTATTGTCGAGGACAGCACCAGCATGAATGATATTAAATAGACGCTGATCATGCTTAATGATACCTATCACCCATGATTGTCCTTCTTTTTCAGCTGAATCTGGAGAAGATTCTACTTCTTCCTGATGGACTGTAATGACATCATTTGCTTCATCAACAACCCAGCCGACTTCAATGTCACCAACTTGCACAATAATCATTCTAGTTTCATCTGTAATCTCGTTGTCAGTTGATCCAAGTCTAACCCTAAGGTCGATGACAGGTGTCACCACACCGCGCAGATTAATGACGCCGCATATATAAGGGGCAACGCCAGGAATTCTTGTCGGCTGCTGCCATTTTTCAATGGACTTTACTTCTGATACTGAAATGGCGTATTCTTTTTTGTTTACGATAAACACAATCATCTTTTCGCCAGTTTTGATATCTGTACTCATTTCAGACCGCTCCTCTATTGTTTTTTACTTGATCAGTGCATTACAGTCAACGATGAGTGCAACCTGACCGTCACCTAGGATTGTTGCGCCTGAGATCGCAAACACGTTTGGCAGGTAATCTCCTAGTGATTTCAATACAACCTCTTGCTGACCAATGAATGAATCGACCACAAATGCTGTCAGCTTGTCTCCTTTACGAACAACGATGATGTGCAGTTCTTCCTCTAATTCATTCGCATTTGGTACGTGGAATTGTTTCTTCAGGTACACGACCGGTACGATAAATCCGCGGAAATCAATCACTTCACGATCATGCGTTTGAAGGATGTCGCTTTTCTTAATCACAGCCGTTTCAATAATAGAAGAAATCGGAATCGCAAATGTCTCCTCTTCCAGTTTCACAAGAAGAACGGAAATAATTGACAATGTGAGCGGGAGCTGGATAGAGAACAATGAGCCCTGGCCTTCTGTTGAGTTGATGCTTACAGAACCGCCTAATGATTCCAGCTTGTTTTTCACGACGTCAAGACCTACACCGCGGCCTGAGATGTCAGATATCTCATCAGCTGTAGAGAATCCTGCTGCAAAGATCAATGAATCAATTTGATGATCTTCAATGGTTTCCGCTTCTCTTTCTGTAATAACCCCGCGCTCTAGTGCTTTTTCAAGCACCTTTTTACGGTTAATCCCGCCACCGTCATCTTCTACTTCAATGAAGACGTGGTTTCCACTATGATAAGCCTTTAATAGAACGGTTCCTTTTTCTGGCTTGCCTTTTTTCACACGTTCTTCTGGCGATTCAATCCCGTGATCTAGACTGTTTCTGAGTAAGTGTAAGAGCGGATCTCCAATCTCGTCGATCACTGTTCGATCAAGCTCTGTTTCAGCGCCTTCAATGATGAGTTCAATTTTCTTATTAAGCTCTTTCGTCAATTGACGAATCATACGCGGGAACCTGTTAAACACAGTTTCTACAGGTACCATTCTCATGTTCAGGATGATCGATTGCAGGTCGCCTGATATACGTGTCATTCTTTCGACCGTATCAGTGAGTTCGTTGTTTTCAAGCTCTTTTGCAATCTGTTCTAAACGTCCTCTATCAATAACAAGTTCTTCAAACAGATTCATAAGAGAATCTAGACGATCGATGTTGACACGAATTGTTTTCGTACCGCCGGCAGCTGCACCGTTATTGCCATTTGCTTTTGGCCCTTCGTTTGCTGGCGCTTTAGCAGCAGGCACGGATACTTCTTCTTTTTTCTGTTCAGGTTTTGCTTCTCGTTTTTCAGCCGAGGCAGTTTCTTCAAATGCAGAGACTTCAGAGATCTCAACATGTTCAACCTCTGAGATCGCCGTCACGATTTTCTTCACTTCGTCCATTGGCTGTTTAGATAGATAAGAAATACTGAATTCAGATTCGAAATCTTCTGATTCTAAAAGTTCTGCATTCGGAACCGTTTTGACGACCTCGCCTGCTTCATTGAGTCTTTCAAAAATCATATAGACACGAACTGCTTTTAATAAGCATGCGTCGCTTAATGTCACGGTCAGCTCATAGCATTTAAAGCCTTGTTCTCTCGCTTCATCAAGAACTGTTCGTTCAAATTCATTATAGTCTAAGTCGTTAGCGGCAGGAGCTGATGCATCAGCTGTCTCAACGCTAGAAGCTGCCTCCGCATGGCTTCCTGTCACGTCTAGCTTTTTACTAATCTCTGTGACATCACGTTTCCCGTCCCCGCCTTCTGCAATCGATTGAACCATTGCTTCAAGGTGGTCGAGTGCTTCAAACATCGTATCCATTGACTCAGGAGTGACAATCATTTGTTCATTCCGGATGGCATCAAACATGTTTTCTAAGTGATGCGTCAGTTGAGCCATATCAGCATAGCCCATCGTTGCACTCATGCCTTTCAATGTATGAGCCGCTCTGAAAATATCATTCACTAGTTGCAAGTCGGTTGGGTTCTTTTCTAATTCGAGAAGTTTTTCATTACAAGCTTGTAAGTGTTCTCTGCTTTCATCTAAAAAGATATCTAAGTATTGGTTTACATCCAACGTGTTCACGCCCTCTCTTTTTTCATGGAGCTTATAATTGCATGTGCGATGTCATCCACATGCCTTGTTTCATGTGCAAGGCCTGCTTTAATGACTGATTTAGGCATTCCGAAAACAACACATGATTCTTCTTTTTCTGCAATGACTTTTGTATGACCGCTTGCGACCATTTTTTTGACACCTTCTGTGCCGTCGCTACCCATCCCTGTCATAATGACAGCAATTTTCTCGTAACCTTTTATGTTGCTGATAGATTCAAATAAATAGTTAACAGAAGGTTTGTGCCGGCTGTCAGTATCTTCTGGGGACAGCCTGATCACTAAAGACGCCCCTTGTTCATGAAGTGACATATTCATTCCACCAGGAGCTATGTAAGCCACTCCATTTTTAGCGATATCTCCATCTTGTGCTTCTTTAATCGCAATTTGTGATAAATGGTCTAACCTCGTAGCAAGTGATGCCGTAAATCCTGCCGGCATATGCTGCACAATCAAAATTGGCGCCTCTATGTCCTTTGGCAGCTTCGTGACGACTCGTTGAAGCGCCCTTGGCCCTCCCGTAGATGTTCCGATTGAAATAATCTTTTGGAGTGAGCCGCTTTTTACTTCTTTCAGACGGGGAACAGCCACTGGACTTGGCGGCTTGATGACTGGCTTAGGAGAAACCTGTTTCTCAGTGCGTTTCCTAGACAGACCTGCCGCAAGTACCCGCTCTACAATTTGACCTCTTACTTTGTGTAAATCGAGCGAAATACTTCCCGAAGGCTTTGTCACGAAGTCAAACGCACCGAGCTCTAAGCAATGGATGGTTAAATCCTTCCCTTGCTTTGTCTGGCTTGACACCATAATCACGGCAAGGTCGTGTTCAGCCAGAATTTGTTTTAATGCTTCTGTTCCATTTAAAACAGGCATTTCCACATCTAGTGTGACAACATCTGGATTCAATTCCTTGATCCGTTTTAAGGCATCTTCCCCATTTCGCGCCGTTCCCACGACTTCAATTTCTTGTTCGGCACTTAGGAAATCACTAATGAGCTTTCGCATAAAGGCCGAGTCATCTACTACAAGTACTCTAATCATGAGTCCACCTTCCTCCTTTTAAAAAAAGAGGACAACTTATCTATAAACGTATGCTGCTCTCTCCGTGCCTCTCTTAACTGCTGATGATAAAGTGTTTCTGCAAGCATTTTAATTGTTTTACTCAGCCTTGAATGAGGCTGCTTGATATAAAATGGAATTTGTTCCGCTACTGCTTTAGGAACCGCAGGATCATCAGGCACAGCCCCAGCAAACACAAGCTTTCTGTGTAGAAATGATGTGACCACTCCTGCTAATTTCCGGTAGGTTTCAGACCCTTCTGACGGGGTTTTACACCGGTTAACAATGATTTGCACTGACTGCCCAAACTGATGAATGGTTAAGTGTTTAATCGCGCTGTAGGCATCCATGATGGATGTTGGTTCTGGCGTTGTCACGACCACCACTTCTCCTGCCGATAAGACAAAAGGCAGTTGATCTTTTGACAAGCCTGCACCCATATCAAAGAATATACAATCGAAATCACGCATCATTCTCTCCATCTCCTCCAGAAAGAATGACCATTGCTCTTTATCTAAAGAAAACAGCTGTTCAAGTCCGCTTCCGCCAGAAATGTAATAAAGATTGTCAGTTCCTTTTGTCATAGCCGCTTGGAAGGATTTCTTCCTAACGAGAACATCTAATATAGAGCTAGTCGATGTTTTCCCTAATAAAATATCAATATTCCCCATGCCAAAATCAAGGTCGATGACTAACACTCGCTTACCTGCACTAGCGACAGACAGTGCCATATTCAGCGTCAAATTCGATTTACCTACCCCGCCTTTACCGCTCATGACTGCAATGGTTTTTGCCAGTCCGCTTACGCTAAGAGGGGCCGGCGTTATCGTTTGACTCTGCTGAACAAGTTTTCTTAGACCTTCTGCTTGGTCAGGCTTCATCATTGTAAGACCATCCTTGTTAATTCAAGAGGAGAGCCCTCAAGAATATCCTCAGGTACATTTTGGCCATTTGTTAAAAAGCCGAGCCCAATTTGAGATTCTGCAATGATTTGAAAGATCGTTCCCATCGTGTCTGTTTCATCTACTTTCGTAAAAATGAATTGATGGACTGGAACGTGTTCAAAACGTTTGACCATGGCGTTCATGTCCTGATACTTCGACGTTGCACTCATGACAAGGAAACTTTGAATGCTTTCATCAAATGGAATAATGTCTGTCAGCTCTTTCATATACGCTTCTTCTTTAAAGTTACGGCCTGCTGTGTCTATGAAAATATGATCATAATCTTTAAAGGTCTGCTGCGCTTTCACAAAATCCTCTCTTGAATAACAAACCTCAAGCGGCGCATTCAGCAGTTCAGCATATGTTTTCAGTTGTTCGATCGCTGCAATTCGGTACGTATCCGTTGTAATAAAAGCGATTTTCTTTTGATGCTGAATAGCCGTTTTGGCAGCCAGCTTTGCAATCGTTGTCGTTTTGCCAGCGCCCGTTGAACCAAACAGCACAATATATTTCGAACGAATCATCGGCTCATCAGAGGTGTGAGCTGGCAGCATCTCTGTGAGCAGTTTTTCAAGTTCTTTTTTAATTTGATCTTCCTTGACAGCACCCTTCGTTAAAAGACCCTTTAAGCACTCATCTCGAATCTCATCATCAAGACCTTGATCCTTTAGCTTTTGATCGACCGCCATAAGAGAATCAGGCAAAATGCCAGCATGCCGCTCGTTCCTTGTATATTCTAAAGGCTGAGAATGAGGGGAAATGGCTTTGACTGCCTCAGGAGCAAAGGCTGGTTCTTGCGCCTGCTTTTGAACCGGCTCCTTTTTCGGTAACACCGGGATAGGAGCCGGTGGGTTTAGTCCATTACCAGCTCTTTCTTCAAAATCTTGATCCAGCACCGCAATCACTTCGACCATTTGCTGTTTTTTTAAACCGAACAGCTTTCGTTTGACAACGGTTTTAGAATTTAAAATGACGGCATCTTTCCCAAGCTGCTGCCTAATTTGAATCGTTGCCTCCTGCATAGAATTCGCTGTGATTTTTTTCATTTTCATTAGATATCCACCACTCCGATGCTCTGTACTTCCACATTTGCTTCTAGTTCGTTATATGATAGTACCGGTAATTCTGGAAAATATCTTTCTAACAGCTGCTTGACGTACATTCTTATAGGAGGTGAGCATAATAGAACCGGCGTTTCCTGGCGAAGCGAAAGCTGTTCAATTTCTCTCGCCACGGATTGAATCACACTTTCAGAGGATTCTGGATCTAACGATAAGTAGTTGCCATGCTCTGTCTGCTGTACGCTGTCAGCAATTACCTTTTCAACTCGGCCTGAGCATGTCACAACTTTCAATGATTCATTTTCTCTTGCATACTGTGCAGTAATCTGTCTTGCCAGCGCCTGTCTAACATATTCCGTTAACAAATCTGTATCCGTCGTTAATTTTCCATAGTCTGCAAGCGTCTCAAAAATGGTCACAAGGTTTCGAATAGAGACCTTTTCTTTCAGCAGCTTTGCCAGTACCTTTTGGATATCACCGACTGCTAGCGGATTTGGTGTCACCTCATCCACTAAGACAGGATAACTTTCTTTAAGATGATCGATTAATTGCTTCGTTTCTTGGCGTCCGAGCAGTTCGTGTGTGTTTTGTCTAATCTTCTCTGTGATGTGAGTAGACACAACAGATGCCGGATCCACAACCGTATAGCCAAGCATTTCAGCCTGATCTTTTTCTGCTTCTGATATCCATTTAGCCGGCAAGCCAAAGGATGGTTCGATCGTTTCAATTCCTTCAATCGGATCATCATCCGGCGTTGGGGACATCGCTAAGTAGTGATCAAGCAGCAGCTCACCTTTTGCCACTTCGTTCCCTTTAATTTTCAACCGGTATTCATTTGGGTTAAGTGCAATGTTGTCTCGAATTCGGACAACTGGAATGACAAGGCCTAGTTCGAGGGCAAGCTGCCTTCGGATCATCACAATTCGATCTAACAGGTCACCGCCCTGATTGGCATCAGCGAGCGGAATCAGACCATAGCCAAATTCAAATTCAATGGCATCCATTTGCAGGAGATGAATGACGCTTTCTGGACTTTTCATCTCTTCTACCTCAGCTTGTTCCTCCAGCACCTCTTCAATTTCTTCTTGATCCTGTTTGTTTTTCGACATCATGTATGCCCCGAGTGCAAGAAAACCTGCGATCGGTCCTGTCAAAAGTACGCCAATCGGAGTAAACAAACCAAGAAGGAAGATCGTGCCTGCTGTGACGTAAAGCATAGCCGGGAATGCAAAGAGCTGACTAGTAATGTCAGACCCAAGGTTTCCGTTAGAAGCAGCCCTCGTGACGACAATCCCTGTCGCTGTTGAAATGAGGAGTGCAGGAATTTGTGAAACAATCCCGTCCCCTACCGTTAATAGCGTAAAGTGGGAAGCTGATTCTTGAATCGACATTCCTTGTTGAAGCATCCCAATAATGATTCCAAAAATAATATTGATAATGACGATGATAATACCTGCGATGGCATCCCCTTTGACGAACTTACTTGCACCATCCATCGCACCATAAAAGTCTGCCTCTCTCGATACCTTTTCACGGCGATTTCTTGCTTCACTTTCTGTCAGCATTCCTGCATTTAAATCTGCGTCAATACTCATCTGTTTACCTGGCATCGCATCAAGTGTAAATCTTGCAGCAACCTCTGATACACGCTCAGCCCCTTTGGTGATCACAACAAACTGAATGATGATCAGGATAAGGAAGACAACCAGACCAACGAGTACATTTCCTCCAACAACAAATGAACCAAACGTTTCTACAACCTTTCCAGCATCTCCAGTTGATAAAATAGAACGTGTTGTAGAGATGTTAAGCCCTAAGCGAAACAGCGTTAAGAGCAAAAGCAATGATGGAAAAATCGAAAATTGCAGTGGTTCTTGCATGTTCATTGTGGTGAGAAGCACGATAAGCGCAAGAGAAATATTAATAATGATTAAAATACTTAATAGAATGGGCGGAAACGGTATGACCAGCATCGCCACAATTAAAATAACACTGAATAAAACAGATAAATCTCTTGCTGACATGCCTGTTCTCTCCTTTTAAAACCAAAAATTCATAAAATCTTTTGTTTCGTTTTATATACGTAAGCTAAAATTTCTGCGATGGCCTTAAAGTATTCTTCTGGCACCGCTTGATTGATATCGACCTGATCATATAGCGCACGAGCTAGCGGCCGGTTTTCTATGGTCATGATATCGTGCTCTTTCGCAATCGTTCTAATTTTCATAGCCAAAATATCTGTTCCCTTTGCTACAACAAAGGGCGCATCCATCTTTTCTTCGTCATATTTCAAGGCAATTGCGTAGTGAGTTGGGTTTGTAATGATGACGTCCGCTTTTGGGACTTCCTGCATCATCCGTCTCATGGCCATTTCCCGCTGGCGCTGTTTAATCTTTGATTTTATGAGCGGGTCACCCTCTGATTTTTTATACTCATCTTTGATGTCTTGCTTAGACATCCGTAAGTTTTTTTCATAATCAAATTTCTGATACATGTAATCAAGCCATGCTAAGATCAGAAGAGCACATGCTGCATATAGACCCATAATCAAGGTCATATTTGCGACGAAATGCAGGGTTTCCTCCGCTGTTAGTAGAGGGAGCCGCAGGATTTCGTCAAAGTGCGTCCATAGTGCAATAAATGTCGCAAAACCAACAAAACCAATTTTCAGAATGGATTTTAATAGCTCTACGAGGGCTCGAATACTGTATATTCGTTTAAACCCTTTGATTGGATCGAGCTTTTCTAATTTCGGTTTGATCACTTCTGTCGAAAAGAGAAGCCCGACTTGTAAATAGTTACTGATGATACCTGCCAGCATACCAACACCAAGAATCGGCATGAGGAGGAGTGCTGTTTCTTGAAGCAACTCCAAGAATAGTTGATGAATATTAGATGTGCTAACTTTCATTAGCATTGTTGTTGAATAAAAACGTTCAATGAGCGCAATAATACGCTCTTTCATAAAAGGCCCAATAAAAAAGAATGATAAAAAGATTAATAGAAATGAGATGGCTGTATTGACGTCGGTACTTTTGGCAACCTGCCCTTTTTTTCGTGAATCCTGTCTCTTTTTTGGCGTTGCTTTTTCTGTTTTTTCACCTGCGAAAAATTGTAAGTCTAGTCTAAGCCTTGTCATCATGACGAACCACCGACCAATGCTAAGAAATTCCTCATGGTGAGCACAATCGTTTCAAATGTATTTTGGACAACTCCGAAGATGACACCCATAC
Organism: Bacillus sp. MC1252; assembly: GCF_056838025.1. Classification (NCBI taxonomy): domain Bacteria; kingdom Bacillati; phylum Bacillota; class Bacilli; order Caryophanales; family Bacillaceae; genus Bacillus; species Bacillus sp. MC1252. The sequence goes on along the minus strand of NZ_CM166369.1, from coordinate 1,550,484 downwards.
AGATGATGATCATAATAAAACTCACACCCATTTTAATAGGAAGTCCGACAACGAATACGTTCATTTGCGGAACCGTACGTGCTACAATCCCTAATGCCAAATCGACTAAAAACAAACTTGCCACAACAGGTGCCGAGATTTGAAAGGCAATGATGAACATTTGGTTGAAGCTCTTTGCGATAAAGGAAGCAAAGGATTCACTGCCGAAATTCAGCGCGTACTGATCAACTGCAATATATTGAAAGCTGTAAAATATCCCATCAAGCAGCAGGTGATGTGCATTCGTTGCAAGCATCAATAGCAGTGTGACCGTATAAAAAAACTGCCCCATCAGCGGTGTTTGCGCTCCTGTTTGCGGATCAATAACATTGGCGATCGCAAAACCCATTTGAAAATCAATGAATGAGCCGGCAATTTGAACAGCGGACACCATGATATATGCAATCAGCCCAAGAAGAAGTCCGACCATGGCTTCTTTCACCGCAAGCATCATATAAAGACCGTCTATATCGAGTGCTGGCGGTTCTTTAATCGTGCTAAAACTGATGACAGCCAAAAACAGTGAGAATCCAACTCTGTGTACAGCTGGTATCGTTCTATGCGCTAAAAGTGGTACTGTCACAAAAAAAGCGGTGATCCGAATAAAAACGAGAAGAAAAGCAGGGAATAATTCTATGATTGACATCGCTGTTTAACCTGCAAATCGATCTAAATTCGAGAATAGCTCTGTCGTGAAGGACACAATTGTTGAAAGCATCCACGGACCAAACACAACAAGCCCAATGAGCACAGCAACAATCTTAGGAATGAACGCAAGCGTCTGTTCTTGAATTTGGGTTGTCGCCTGAAACACACTGACAATCAGTCCCACAATTAGTGCGAGCGCTAGAAGCGGCCCGCTGACAAGCAATACAACATACACTGATCTTTCAGCCATCGTAATGACAAATTCTGAACTCATGTTTTAAGCACCTACTCTAAAAGCTTTGCAGCAAGGATTTTACTATCAAATACCATCCATCGACTAAAACAAATAACAATATTTTGAAAGGGAGCGATATCATAACCGGCGGAAGCATCATCATCCCCATTGACATCAGGACACTTGCGACCACCATGTCAATAATTAAAAATGGAATAAAGATCATGAAACCAATTTGAAATGCCGTCTTTAATTCTGAAATTGCAAAAGCTGGTACCATCGCCGTTAATGGGATATCTTTAATCGATTCAGGTGTATCCATTTTTGCGTAACTAAGAAATAAAGCCAAATCTTTCTGTCTCGTATGCTTACTCATAAACTCTTTGATTGGCACTTCGGCTTTTTCATACGCCTGGTTTAACGTAATGTCATCATTTAAAAGCGGCGTAAGCGCCTCTTTATTTATTTCTGAGAACGTGGGTGCCATAATAAAAAATGTGAGAAACAAAGCAAGTCCAACAAGCACTTGGTTTGGCGGCATTGAGTTGGTTGCAAGTGATGTTCTGACGAATGAAAGGACAATCACAATCCGTGTAAAACACGTCATTAAAATGAGAATGCCTGGTGCAACCGAAAATACGGTCAAAAGTAAAAGAAGACGGACAGACGTGCTGATATTCCCTGCGCCGCTGGAATTAAATAAATCGATAAACTCATTCATTTTGTTTCGGGCCTTTCTTTCTGACTTCTGATTGGGTCTTTTTCAATTCGGCTAACTGCGCCTTTAAATTGGCTGAAAAAGAAGAAGTGGTTGTCTGGTCATGTTTCTTCACCTGCGATGTGAATTTTTGAACGATTTTTGGTAAATCTGTCTTGCTTTCCATCGCTTCTTCATATTGTTTCACAATCGCTTCACATTCTTGTTCATCGTCAATTTCTTTTAGCAGCTGGATTGAGTCTGCTACGCCGACAACTAGTACACGCTTGCCCACTTTGATAAGCTGGACCGAACGGTTTTGGCCAACCGTAGTTCCGCCAATATTTTCAACATAGCGGAATGGTTTGAGTAAGCGGTTTTGCTTACCAACAAATCTCACCAATCCATAAATGAGCAGGATGACAAAAAGTAAGGCACCAATCATTTTGACAAAATCCATAATGGAGACAGAAGAAGAGGGAACTTCTTCTGCCGGATTCGTTTGATTGTCAGTGGTTTTCTTTTCTGTATCCTTTTTGCTTTCTTTCTCACCTTTGATCCAGTCATTCACTGTACCATTTTCAGGATCTTTCGTTTCAGCGAACAGTGAAGCAGGCTGCATCGTCAAGAAAAGCATAAAACTGATCATTGCTATACATATCAAACGTTTTTTCAACAAGTCTTACACCCTTTTTTAGCCTAACGTTTTATTAATTGCTTCAAGTACACGGTCTGCCTGGAATGGCTTTACGATAAAGTCTTTTGCACCTGCTTGAATGGCGTCAATAACCATTGATTGTTGTCCCATCGCAGAACACATAATGATTTTTGCAGAAGCATCGATTTGTTTAATTTCTTTTAACGCAGTGATCCCATCCATTTCTGGCATTGTGATATCCATTGTCACAAGATCAGGAGATGTTTCTTTATATTTTTCAACAGCTTGTGCGCCGTTTTCTGCTTCTCCTACTACATCAAATCCGTTTTTTACAAGAATATCCTTAATCATCATTCTCATGAATGCTGCATCATCTACGATTAATACCTTAGTAGCCATTTACTTATTCTCTCCCTATATGTTTGTTTATTTTAAATTAGAAAGTCTTTCTGATTGACTTAATATATCAGTCACACGAACACCAAAGTTCTCATCGATCACAACGACTTCCCCTTTGGCGACGATTCGTTTGTTAACCAGAATGTCGACTGGCTCACCCGCAAGTTTGTCCAGTTCAATGACACTTCCAGCTGAAAGTTCAAGTACTTCTTTCACACTGCGCTGCGTTCTACCAAGTTCCACCGTAATAGAAAGCGGAATATCCATCAGCATATCGAGATTTCCTAGCTGGCTCGTTGAATGCTGAGGCTCACTGAACGCTTCAAATTCAACTGGCGCCACATTTACAGGTTCTGCTGGCTTTTGCTTCGCCTGTCTTTTCGGCGGTGCCGCTTGCTGCACAGGAGCAGACTGTGCTTGCGGAGCTGCCTGATGTGGTTCAGGTGCGCTTACTGGAGTTTCTTGAACAGGCTCTTCTTCTTGCGTCGGGACTGTTAATTCTGCGATTAAATCCTTCGCAAACGTAATAGGGTAAAGCTGCATAATATTTGAGTCTATGAGTTCACCTATCGTTAATCTAAAGGACACTTTGACAAGCATTTCTTCAGCTGGAATGCGGTCTGTGCCTTCTCCTTCTTTTACATCGAGTAATTCGACGCGCGGCGGAGAAATGTCAATCTTTTTATTAAAGACTGTCGACATAGATGTCGCTGCTGAACCCATCATTTGGTTCATCGCTTCTTGCACTGCACTTAAGTGAATTTCACTTAAAGACGGGTCAGCATTTGTTCCATCTCCGCCCATCATTAAGTCCGCAATGACTGCCGCATCTGTTTGCTGGATCACAAGCAGGTTACTTGCACTAAAGCCTTCTGTATAATTCACTTCAATCGCAACATATGGATGAGGAAACTCCTCATTCAGCTTGCTTTTTTGAATCACTGTGACAGTTGGAGTTGTAATCTCCACTTTTTGATTTAATAGGGTTGAAAGTGCTGTTGCAGAGCTACCAAATGAAATATTTCCGATTTCCCCAATGGCATCTTGTTCCATTGCAGAAAGGAGTGTATCGGGCTCTATATCGTCATTGCTGCCTCCTTTAAGGAGCGCATCGATTTCATCTTGTGATAATTTACTTCCGTTATTCTCCATCTTCTTCACCTCTTATGTCGTGATCTAGAATTTGAATCGCCTGTTTCCGATTCACGCGGCCGGCCTGTCCCAAGAATTTCGGTTTATTTCCGACCATAACAGTAAGAGGCGCATTTACTGGTTTGTCCAAGGCAATACAATCACCAATTTCCAAATTCAAAAACTCTTCCACCGTCATTTCCGATTGCCCAAGCTCTGCGACTACCGGTATTTTTGCCGTCATAATCCGTTTTTCAATGGCCTTTGTTTCTTCTTGTTTCGGTTCATTTCGTTCAGACTGCATCCAGTAGTGTACAGACAGCTTCGGAATAATAGGCTCTAATACAACGTGAGGAATACATAGGTTAATAACCCCGCTCACCTCACCAACTTGTGTATTAAGAGAAATGACGACAACTGTTTCGTTTGGTGACACCATTTGAACAAACTGGGGATTTACCTCGAAATCTGCCATCTCTGGCTCGATGTCGGTTATGGACTGCCACGCTTCTCTGTAATTTTCCAAAGCTCCCTCAAACATGTTTGAGATAATCTTTGTTTCGATTTCTGTAAGTGATTCTGTCTTATTATGACTAATGCCAATCCCGCCCATCAGCCTGTCCATCATGGCATAGCCGATTGTTGGGTTCACTTCAAGCATAATTCTTCCTTCAAGCGGGCTGACATAAAATAAGTTTAATAAGGTCATATTAGGAATCGAACGAATAAATTCTTCGTATGGTACTTGGTCAACCGAGCTGACAGAAATTTGAATATATGATCTTAGCTGCGCTGAAAAGTGCGTGGTGAGCAGTCTAGCGAAGTTATCGTGAATCCTTGTTAAACTTCGAATCTGGTCTTTTGAAAAGCGAAGAGCACGTTTAAAGTCATACACCTTCACTTTTTTCGTCGTTTCTTCTTTTTTCAGCTCTTCTGCATCCATTTCGCCTGTAGATATGGCAGATAATAATGCATCGATCTCATTCTGGGAAAGCACTTCTCCTGACATTTCTTCACCTCCATCGTGTCAATTAATCGCCTCTATTGCAGATTAAAGGAGGTTATATAAACTTCTTTCACCTTGCCATCTTGCAAATAGTGATTCACTTTGTTTTTGACTAGTGTTTTAAAATGATCTCTGCCTTTTTTGCCATCAAGTTCATCTGCATTCGTGTCTGATAAAATGTCGATCACGGCATCCTTCACTTGAAAACTTCTTTTTTCAAGCTCTTCTTTTGCTTTTTCAGAGTCCGTTTCAATATTTAGTACAAGTTTGACGGCATTTCCTTCAGACTTTAAATTGGTAATAATCTCAGGAATTTCAATAGAAGCTTTTGCGACTTCATCTGCTGTCGGCTCTTTTTCTGCTTTTGCTTCGTCTGAGCCATTCAGCAGAAAAACAATGCCAGCTCCAATTCCGACGATGGCAATAATCATGATTAGCATTACTACGACTAATTTCTTCTTCATTCAAACTCCTCTATTCCTTGATTCAATGAAATGACTTGGATTTTTCTGTAGAAAGAAATGATTTTCTCTTGAAGCTGCTCTTCATCTTCTTTCACAACGAATTTCTTTCCATTGGCGAGTGTAATGGTCGTGTCTGGAAAGCTTTCGATTTGCTCGATATGGAGAGCGTTCAGCATAAATCCTTTGCCATTTAATCTCGTCACTTCAATCATATTAAGCAGAGAAGCGATAAACCGCTCCCCCTACCTCCTATCGTTTCAGATTCACAAGCTCTTGCAGAATTTCATCTGATGTTGTGATCGTCTTTGCATTCGATTGGAATCCGCGCTGCGCGATAATCATTTCTGTAAACTCGTCTGTTAAATCAACGTTTGACATTTCAAGTCTACCTGTTTGGATGACACCTGTTCCTTCTTCACCAGGTACGATGGCATTACTTGGTGCACCTGAGCTTAGCGTTTGGCGGTAAAGATTGTCTCCGACTTTGTCAAGCCCTCCTGCGTTTCGGAATGACACGAGTGAAACCTGTCCAACGGTTCTCGATACATTATTTTCAACAACCGAAATCGTTCCGTCTGGACCAACACTCACACTTGAAATGCCATCTGGAATCGTTATTTTTTGTCCATCCATTCCAAGTAGATAGTTTCCATCAGGAGTGACTAAGCTGCCCTCTGAATCAGGTTTGAAATTCCCAGTTCTTGTATAAAGAATTTCTCCTTGGCTTTCAATACGGAAGAATCCATCACCATTGATATAGAAGTCATACGGTTCATCTGTATTTTGGGAAGCACCCGCTGACATGATCTTATCAATAGATGACAAAGAAGATCCTAGTCCAACTTGTTTCGAGTTGATCGAACCTGAGTTGTTTGTCGGTCCACCAGAGCTTGCAATTGTCTGACTGACCATATCTTTAAAAGTGATTCGGCTCTTTTTGTATCCGTGTGTATTCACGTTGGCCACGTTATTGGCTACAACATCTAATTTCGTTTGGAAGTTTTTCATTCCGCTAATTCCTGAGTAAAGTGAGCGTAACATTTATTTTCCTCCTCGATTTGCTTACGATTTTTCTCCAACAGTTGTAACGTCCCAAGGGCTGATTTTCGTTCCATCCTCTAGATATAGGAAATATTCATTGTTTATGTTTTTCACAGACTTCACAGTGCCAGATATGTCTTTATCATCTTGTTTGCCCGCTACTTCTTTACCAATCCAGCCTACATATGTCGTAAATGGATCTTGGTGTGCAACAAATGTAGACATGACCTGATTCAGCTGGGTGATTGATTCGTTCATATTCATTTGCTGTTCTAAAGAAGAAAATGTTGCAAGCTGCGTGACAAACTCACGGTCATCAATTGGGTTTGTCGGATCTTGGTTTTGAAGCTGCGTGAGTAATATTTTCAAGAATTGATCTCGTCCCAGCGTGTCTGTTTTTTTTGCTGCACTTGAAGAAGTGTCTGTTGTTGCGGTTGCTCTATTAGTAGAATCAACTGTTGCCATTAGATCTCCTCCTCTTCTTCATCTGACCCAACAAGAGCGTCCAGTACATCCTGGAATTCCGCTTCCTGTTCATCAGACTGCTGAGAATTCTGCCCTTTTGACTGGTGCTGTTTGTTTTCTTCACTAAACTGTCCAAATAACGGCTGTTCATTTGATTGAAGCGGTATATGGAAACGGTCCACTTGAACCGACATATTCGGAAGCGCCTGTTTGAGCTGCGGCAGATGGTGCTCTAACAGCTCTTTCGCTGCCTGTGTCGAAGCTGTAATTTTACTCGCATACATACCATTTTGCTTCGTCAGCTGAATTGTGATAAATCCGAGATTCTCTGGATTTAATCGAACGGTAAAGCGTCCGCTTGAGTTGCCAAATGGCGTGAATTTCATTTGCTTCCACGTATTTAGAATTTGCTGATCAACCGTTCCGGGCTTTTCATCAGTTGTATGTGTCTGCTGAACAGGAGCTGCTGATTGCAATTGAAAAAACTGCTTATGACCTTGAAAAAGCGTATGAGTGATCGTTTTTTCAGAAGCAGGTGCAGAAGTGCTTTGTCCTTTGACAACTTCCTTTTTGATGAGCCATTCAAGGGAGGCATCACCTTTTGCCGGGGAAGCAAGAGCAGATTCCTGTCTTGGAGAGACCAATTCTTTCAACTCTCCTAGAGAAATTTTCCACTCTTTATCTGACCCTTTCGCATTCGCCATCATATGGTCGATTAACTGATTAAAGTGTTTCAGCTCACTTTGAGACATTGAATTCAGCTTTGGTGCTGAACCCTGCGAGAAAAACTGCTCTTTTACTTGCTGAATCAGTTTCTCATCCACCCCATTTTTCGAAAGAAAGTGGATGAAGTCTTGACCCTTTGCTTCAATATCCTTCACTAGCTTTGCATCAAAGCTGAGCGGCTGTTGATTGAGCAGTTGATATAAGAAAAAGTGGACTTGTATGAGCTGCTCACTATGTTCAGAAGTTTGCTTATCAGCTTGATCACCGTAAATGGATGATTCCATTTTTTGAAATAACTCTTCTAGTGACTTGAGATCAGACGAATCAAGCGTTTGACCTTGAAGTGTTTGAAGCGCGCCAAGAAGGTCTCCGTCGATCCCTTTTTCAGGTGATTGCATCCATTTTTCAATGATTTGCATCGCATCATTGATGGAAAGAGAGGCATCCGCTGTCTCAGCATTAACTAGACCGCTTTGTACGCCTGCCCCGCTAAGTAATTGTTTAAACAACCCGCGTGCAGATGCCACGCCGCCCCCCTTTGGTCCCGAGAGACCTTGAGACGATTGCTGTAAGGCTCCAATATCCAATAGCTTCACTTATTGTCCACCCCCATTTTCACTTTCTTCTTTTTTAGCAAGCTCTTTCGTAAACGTAGCTGCCTTCTGAGGTGTTAGTTTTGCTAATATGTCTGTTAGTTTATTTTTGCTCAGCTCTTCAAGGATCTTCAAAGCCTCTTTATCACTTAATTCTGATAAAATTTTGGCGGATTTCCCTGCGTCCATGCTTTCATAAATGCTGGTAATCTTCCCTTTAGTTTTCTGGTTAGAGGCTGCTGCCCCATCAGAGGTTGTCCCTGCTGCGTTATTGCCTGACGTATTGTTTGATGAGCTGTTGTTTGATGAACTGTCATTTGCTGACGTATTTTCTGCGTCATTTTCAGTTGTTTTTTCAAGTGAATTGATTTTTTGGTTCAGTCTTTTAATCTCTTCATCACTTGTTTTCAAGTCTTTTTGTGCAATTTCGAGTTCATTTTTTTGCTCTTTAATGGTATTTTTCAATTTTTCCAACTCTTCATCACGTTGATCATTATGTGAAGATGACGTTTTTGAGCTGTCATCTGAACCAACCAAACTGCTGATCACTGGAATGTTTTGGAGCGGTTTCTTTAGATCAAAACCCGCAATATAAAGGATTGTGCCAGTTACAATCACAAGCACAATCAATGGGATGATGACAATAAACAAGATCCATTGAAATTTTCCGCCGCTTGATTCCTTCGCTTTTTCCTTCTTAGGCATTCATCTCGACTCCTAATGTCCTTGAAACATGAATTGGCTGATAGAGATATCATCCATTTCTTTCATTTCAATTGCCTTATGTTCAAGGGAAAACTTTTCAAATTGCTTTTCTTTCATTTTTTCAAACTTTTTAAACTCAATGTTTTTTTCAGTTAAATCAGATTGTTTTTCATTCATTTGATGACGTTTCATGATCACAAGTTGCTGATAATGCTGGATGGTGTTATCTAAGTTGGTCACAAATTGCTGGTAATGACGCATTTCTTGGACACTCATTCCACTTCTCAGCTTTTCTTCTTTGCTTTTTTCCATTAGCTCTTTTTTACTCATATTTTCATAGAGTTTTTCAGCGACTTGCTCAAATGCGGAAACGGATTGTTGATACGCTGAGAGTGATTTGTCTTTTTCACTTTCTTTCAGTTCCAAGAGCTTTTGAAATTTGTATTGATATCTCACTTTTTTGTCAATCCTCTCTATTCATCAAACCGAGCAATAAATTTACACTGTCTTCAATAGATACAGCCTCTTCTACATCCTGTTTCAAAAATGAAATAAGATGAGGATAAGCCTGCATGGCCTCATCAATATCCTTAGAGGAGCCTTTTTTATATGCTCCAATGTTAATGAGGTCTTCAGCGTTTTGATAAGTGGATAAAAGCTGACGGAACCGATTGGCCGCTTCCTTGTGATCATGACTTGCTATATTACTCATGACACGGCTGATACTTTTCAGAATATTGACAGCGGGAAATTGTCCTTTGTTTGCTAAAGCACGATCAAGTACAATGTGGCCATCTAAAATCCCCCTGACTGTATCAGCGATCGGCTCATTCATGTCGTCACCATCAACAAGCACTGTGTAAAACGCTGTGATGGAACCAAGCTGATTCGTTCCAGTTCGTTCAAGCAATTTTGGCAGTATAGCGAACACTGAAGGTGTATATCCTTTTGTAGTTGGCGGTTCGCCTGTTGCAAGACCTATTTCCCTTTGTGCCATGGCGATCCTCGTGACAGAATCCATCATAAACATGACATTTTTGCCTCTGTCTCTGAAATATTCCGCAATGGCTGTCGCTGTATAGGCTGCTTTCATTCTCGTCAGTGCGGGCTGATCAGAAGTTGCGACGACAACAATCGAACGCTTCAGTCCTTCAGCACCTAAATCCTTTTCGATAAACTCACGAACTTCACGGCCACGCTCTCCAACAAGGGCAATGACATTTAGATCCGCTTCTGTCTGCTTTGCAATCATTCCCATTAAGGTACTTTTTCCAACACCACTTCCAGCAAAAATCCCGATCCTTTGACCAGTGCCAACTGTGAGCAGACTATCGATCACTCTGACACCAACGCCCATCTTTTCTCTAATCGGCGGCCTGTCCATCGGGTTTGGAGGAGACTGTTCTGTCGAAACAGGTGCAAGTCCCTTTGGAAGCATACTGCCGTCCAGTGGATCACCGAATGCGTCAACGACTTCACCAATTAAGCCAGTACCTACTTTGACCTTTAACGACTCACCTGTCGCTTCAACTAGACTTCCTGGTGAGATATTGGATGCTTCAACATAAGGCATGAGCAGAATGTTTTCATCTCTAAAACCAACGACCTCTGCTTTGATCGGATGGCGCTTACTTCCTTTTTTATGAATGAGACAAACATCTCCAACAGAGCTCTCTGGCCCCTTGGACTCGATCATCAGCCCAACAACTCGATTGACTTTACCAAATCGTTTATAAGGATCGGCGGTTTCAATCGTTTCTTTTAACACATCTATGTTCATTTGTGATCACCTGAATCAATGACTTCTAAGAGTTTTTCTTTTAACTGATTCATTTGTGTATCAACACTCGCTTCCACTTTTCCAAAGCTTGTTTCTACGTAACAAGTCCCTTTTGGTGCTTTTTCATCCGAGTATATGGCAAGATGTGTATCCTTTTGAAGAATTCTGATCAATTCGTCTTTATATTGCATCACATGCTCGTAATGTTCAGGGTCGACATAGATGGAAATATCATCATATTCTTTCACTTCTGAAATGACCTGCTTCACAATAGCTAAAAATTGATCTTTCGTGTCCTCAGCTGCATACCAAACTCGTTTGGCGAGTTCGAAAGCCAGTTCCACAATTTCTTCAGCAGAGCTTTCAATTTTTTCTTCATAGTCCTGTTTCGCAAGATTGACAATGTCATTTGCTTGATCAAGCATAGCTTGGTACTGCAAGTTCGCATCTGCCTCGCCCTTTTGGAAGCCTTCTTGATAACCAGTTTGTTTCGCTTCTTCAATGAGCTGCATTCTTTCTGCTTCAAAATCAGCTCGGCGCTGATTGATTTCAGCCATTGTTTTTTCTAGCTCACTGTTTGCTTGTTCTAGAATACGGCTTGCTTGATCTTCTGCATCACTTAGGATAAGCTGTGATGCTTCCGTTTCATTGAAAAGCTCCTCTTCGTGATGTTCTTTTTTGAACTCCACTTGCTGCAAAGGAATCGTTTGCCGGCCTTGCTCAGGAATAACAGATGTTTCATGTTTGATAATCCTAGACAATGATATCGTCTCCTCCGCCTCGAGCTATGACGATTTCTCCAGCTTCCTCGAGTCGTCTTACGATGCTGACAATACGGGTTTGTGCTTCCTCGACATCTCTAAGCCGGACAGGCCCCATAAACTCCATTTCTTCTTTGAACGTTTCGACCATCCGCTGGGACATGTTGCGGAAGACAATTTCTTTGACCTCTTCGCTTGCCACTTTGAGGGCGAGCAATAAGTCATCATTTTCAACATCTCTAATGACTCGCTGGATGGCTCTGCTATCAAGAGTGACAATATCTTCAAAGACAAACATACGTTTCTTAATTTCATCAGCAAGCTCAGGATCTTGAATTTCAAGTGTATCTAAAATGGTCTTCTCCGTTGCACGGTCTACACCATTTAACACTTCCACAACCGCTTCGACCCCGCCCGTTTGGGTATAGTCTTGCGTAAAGGTTGAAGAAAGCTTTTGTTCAAGAATGCGTTCCACCTCATTGATGATCTCTGGAGATGTGCGGTCCATTAAGGCAATTCGTCTCGCAACCTCTGTTTGTACATCCTCGCCTAACTCAGATAAAATTTGCCCAGCCTGTACTGGATCTAAGTAGGAAAGTATGAGCGCAATGGTTTGTGGATGCTCATGTTGAATAAAGTTTAGGATTTGCTCCGGGTCAGCCTTTCTAGCAAAATCAAATGGTTTCACTTGAAGAGAGGATGTCAATCGGTTTAAGATGCTATCCGCTTTGTCCTCACCAAGCGCTTTTTCAAGCACTTGTCTTGCATACATAAGGCCGCCTTGTGATATGTAGTCCTGCGCGATGGCAATGCTGTGAAACTCTTCGATGACTTCATCTTTTTTAGCAGTATCTACACTTCGTACATTGGAAATTTCTAATGTTAATTTTTCTATTTCGTCTTCAGACAGATGTTTGTATACAGATGCTGACACGTCTAGCCCTAAGGAAATCATTAGGATTGCTGCTTTTTGTCTGCCTGTTAGTCGATTTGGATCTTTTCTCGACATGTGTATTCCTCCTAATCCTCGGACAGCCAGCTGCGTAGCAATTTAGCAAAGTCTTCTGGTTTTTCTTTTGCCATTTTTTCAAGCTGATTTTTCCTCACCATTTCTTCTGTTTCTGGTTCAGTATCGATATCAGGAACATGGATTGGTGAACGTTCATCAAGCTCAAACTCTTCTTCCTCTTCTTTTCTGCGCTTACGCACAAGAAGAATAATGAGAGCGATAATTGCAAGGAGTAGCACACCGCCTACAATATAAACCCAGATCGGAATATTGTTTGAAGGGTTTTCTGCTGCTGTTTGCTGTTTACCGTCTAATTTTGATACAGATAAAACGATTTTGTTGTCTAAGTCAGCCTGAGTGAGCGCTTGACCATTTGTGTATTCTTTATCAATCGATGTGCTAATGATCGTTGAAAGAATCTTTTTGATATCATCTTGCCTTTCAGCAGTTAAAGAGTTCGCATCGTTTGCAGTTGGTGGTTCAACCAATGCTTGAATGCCAACGTCTCTGATTTTATAAGGACTTTCTTTGATATCTTTATGAATGCGGTTTACCTCATAATTGATACGATCTTCATTCTTTTCGTAATTTCCGCTTCCATTTGCTCCATCGGCGCCTTGATAATTTGTGACATCATTGTCGCCTGTTCCAGCGGTGCCTCCAGCTGCTGCGCCATTACCTGAATAGGTTTCAGCAATCTTTTCAGCGCTGACAGCGATGCCTTGCATGTTTTCTTTATCAACTGGCTCTACTAGGTCTTCTTTTCTTTTTTCTTCAGTGAAATCAATGTCTGTTGTGACCGATACGGCCACTTTCTCTTGACCCATCATCGTTCCGAGCAGCTGTTGAATTTTTCTTTGAAGGTTCTTTTCAATTTCTTCTTTTTTCTGCTGCTGCGCATCCATTCCACTTGCATAGGAATCGGAGCTGCTATTTAAGTCGTAGTAGTTCGAATCTTGGTCCATAATGACAATGTTTTCTGTTTTTAAATTCGGCACACTTTTTGAAATAAGATGATAAAGGCCTTTTACTTGCTGCTGAGTAAGCGTGTAGCCAGGCTCAACTTGCAACACAATTGATGCTGATGCATTACTTTGCTCTTCTCCAACAAAAACGGAATCTTTAGGCAGGTTAATCATAACTTTTGAATCTTTAATCCCATCAATCGTGTTGATCAGATTGGATAGTTCTGTCTGAGTTGCGTCTACTTTCAGAACATCAAATTCATTATCTGTTAAACCGAAGCCGGAGTTGTTCGCAAAGAAGGAATAATCAATATTCCCTGTCTTAGGAAGTCCTTCTGATGCGAGAGTGACTTTTAAAGAATCTGCTTGCTTTTCTGGAACTAAAATCGTCGTTCCATTATTTGCGAGTTCCGATTTGACGTTTTTGCCATCCAGTTCCTGTTTAATTTGCCCTGCTTCTGCCTCAGACAAATCTCTAAACAGCGGAACCATTTTTTCAGAAGAAGCAAAGATGCTAACAACCGTAATAATGATTGCTAGGGCAGCAACGCCGCCAATCATGAGTATTTTTTGTAATTTTGATCGATTTCGCCAAAACTCAACTGTTTTTGTCCTTAATTGCATTAAAGTACGATTCATCTTAACCCCCGGTCATTCCATTCAGTCTTTTTTTGTCCGTCAGCACCTCCTACATCTGCATTCTCATAATCTCTTGGTACGCTTCGACTGCTTTATTTCGAAACTCCGTCGCAGCTGTGAGTGTCACACTCGCTTTTTGCGAAGCAATCATGACTTCATCGAGATTGACATCTTTACCTTGTGCAAGAGCATTTGTATACTGGTCTGATTTCAGCTGTGATTGATTTAATGCCTCAATGGAATTTTTCAGCACATCAGAGAAATTCGTTTGGCTTTTAGGTGCAGCCGCCTGCACAGACGATGCATTCGTCAATTCACTTGCTTGCTGAGCGGTTTGAAGCTGGAAAGGAGATATTGCATTAACCAATTCTTTTCACCTTACTTTCCTATTTCTAAAGCTTTCATCAGCATGCTTTTATTCGCATTTAGCGCAGTCACATTTGCTTCATATGACCTTGAGCTGCTGATGAGGTCAACCATTTCCTTTAATGGATCAACATTTGGTGTTTGAACATATCCATTTTCATTGGCATCGGGATTTGTAGGGTCATATTGAAGGTTGAATGGAGTTTCGTCTTCTGTAATCTTCGTTACTTTGACGCCGTTTCCTAATTTGCCGCTCGAATTCATACTTGAGTTCAATATAGATGAAAATGATTCACCTGACGGCTGTAATGTGACGAGCTTACGTCTATAAGGCTCCCAGTTACCATCAACCTGTTTAGCTCTTGTTGTATCCATATTTGCAAGGTTCGAGGATACAACGTCCATTCTGAGCCTCTGTGCTGTTAATGCTGAGGCCGAAGCGTTAACTCCTGAAAAAATCGACATCACTTACCTCCTGTCAAAACTGTTTTAAGAGAATTGAACTTTCCGCTCATTCTTTCAACCAACGCATTATACTGAATTTGGTTTTTAGCGAGTTCACTCATCTCTTGATCAATATCGACATTATTTCCGTTTTCTTGATAAGAAGTACGGTTGCTCGAAACAACTGAATAATTAGACCCTGTTTTAGAAAAATCAATGTGACCTTCGTATGTTTTTTTGGCATCTAATTTGATTGACGCGTCATTTAGCATATCATGGAATGCGACGTTTTTCGACTTGTAGTTCGGTGTGTCTATATTCGCGATATTATTGCTTATGACTTTTTGCTTAACATTCGCTCTACCCAAGGCATTCTCAAGGTTGCTTATCGTTCCAGAAAATATATCCAAAACCATATACCTCCAATCATATGTATTTCATTCCATTTAATCATGTCGAGATTTGTAAAACCATATGTTCATTGTAAGAAATAATAGGATTAAAGTCTATGATGTATATGTAAAAAAAACTCGTAATATATATCTATTTTACAGATAGGCACAAAGACCTAGATTCAAAGCACTACAGAATTGTAAGGGGTTTCTTGGAAAAAAGAGTGTCATTTTTCGGACAAATCCCCCTTTATCATACAAAAAAACCCTTTTCAGCATTTATTTCGGCCGAAAAGGGTTTTTGGATTAATGAGATTTTAAATTTTCAAGCTCAATTAAAAATTTGTTGTTTAACACTTTGATGTACGTTCCCTTCATTCCAAGAGAACGAGATTCGATCACGCCTGCACTTTCTAATTTACGTAAGGCGTTCACGATCACTGAACGAGTGATACCGACACGGTCTGCAATTTTACTTGCCACAAGGAGTCCTTCGTTTCCATCAAGTTCTTCAAAGATGTGCTCAATCGCCTCGAGCTCACTATATGAAAGAGAACTAATCGCCATTTGAACAACTGCTTTACTTCTTGCTTCTTCTTCGATTTCTTCTCCTTTTTCACGAAGGATCTCCATTCCAACAACTGTTGCTCCGTACTCAGCAAGTATTAAATCATCATCAGTGAATCTATCTTGCAAACGAGACAGGATTAACGTTCCTAAACGATCCCCACCGCCGATAATCGGAACAATGGTTGTCAAACCTGATTGGAATAAATCACGGTTCTCAACTGGGAAAGCTGTATATTCACTGTTAATATCAAGGTTTGAAGAAGTTTCAGGTACGTTGAATAGACTCTTCGTATATTCTTCTGGGAACTGACGATCTTCAAGCATTTTTTTCATACGTGTATTTTCAATCTGTTGATTGATTGAGTAACCAAGAAGTTTCCCTCTTCTACTCAACACAAAAATGTTTGAATCAATGACATCTCTCAGTGTTTCCGCCATTTCTTTAAAATTAACTGGTTTCCCCGCTGAATCTTGCAGCATTGAGTTAATAATCCTTGTTTTTTGTAGTAACGCCATAATAATGATCCTCCTAGATTACTTTATTCATTTGTTAAAGTATAAATTGACTTAAGTCTTTGTTATTTGCAATCTTTCCTAGCTTCTCTTCTACATACTGAGGGGTAATGGTCACCGTCTCGAGTGTAATATCCGGTGCCTCAAATGAGAGCTCTTCAAGCAGCTTCTCAAGTATGGTATGAAGCCTTCTTGCACCGATGTTATCCGTCTCCTGATTGACGTGATAAGCCATTTCGGCAATCTTATGAATAGCATCGTCAGAAAATTCAAGAGATATACCTTCTGTTTCAAGTAAAGCTTTATATTGCTTTAATAACGCGTTATCTGGTTCCGTTAAGATTTTCACAAAGTCTTCTATACTTAATTTATCTAATTCTACACGGATTGGGAAGCGCCCCTGAAGCTCTGGAATCAAATCTGAGGGTTTCGCCATATGAAATGCACCTGCTGCTACAAAAAGCACATGATCCGTTTTCACTGCCCCATATTTCGTCATCACAGTTGAACCTTCTACAATCGGTAAAATATCACGTTGAACCCCTTCACGAGAAACATCTGCAGATGATGCACCGCCGCTTTTGGCAATTTTGTCGATTTCATCGATAAAAATAATCCCTTGCTGCTCTGCTTTATAGACGGCTTCCTGACTGACTTCATCCATATCAATCAGTTTTGAAGCTTCCTCAGCAGTTAACGCCTTTCTAGCTTCTCTGACGGTCAGTTTTTTGCGTTTTTTCTTTTTAGGCATGAGATTGCTGAGCGCATCCTGCATGTTCATGCCCATTTGCTCCATACCCGAGCCTTGAAGCATATCAAACATGGACGGCTGCTGCTCATCCACTTCGATTGTGACATAATGATCTTCAAGTTCACCCATAGCCAGCTGGTGAGCAATACGTTTTCTTGTCGATTCAAGCTCTACTTCTTCATTTGAGTCATCTCGATCACGGTCGTCTGCATCAGAACCGCCAAACAGCATCTCAAAAGGATTTTTCACAGACTGGCTCTTTTTCTTACCAGGAACAAGCAAATGAACAAGACGTTTGTTTGCTTGTTTTTCTGCTTCTTCTTGAACATCTTTCATCTTTTCTTCTTTGACAAGTCTAATCGCAGTCTCAACTAAATCTCTGACCATCGACTCTACGTCACGGCCGACATATCCAACTTCAGTAAACTTCGTCGCTTCCACTTTAATAAAAGGCGCACCAGAAATTCGTGCAATTCTGCGGGCAATCTCTGTTTTCCCCACACCTGTTGGGCCGATCATTAAAATGTTTTTAGGAACGACTTCATCCTTTAGCTTATCATGTAAAAGACTTCTTCTGTAACGGTTTCTTAAAGCCACCGCCACTGCTTTTTTCGCATCAAGCTGACCAATGATGTACTGATCAAGCTTTTCAACTATCTCTCTTGGGGTAAACGGCTTTTTCTCCATACGTCTCATGTCCTTTCTATTCAAGCTCTTCTAAAGTGATTTGGTCGTTCGTGTAGACACAGATTTCTCCTGCCGTTTCAAGAGCAGCCTTTGCAATTTCTCTAGCTGAGAGATGATCACCTGCATGTGTTTTGAGTGCTCTCCCGGCGCTAAGCGCATAGTTGCCGCCTGAGCCGATCGCCAAAATACCATCATCTGGCTCGATGACCTCTCCTGTTCCAGATACGAGCAGGATGCTTTCTTTGTTCATGACGATGAGCATAGCCTCTAGCTGTCTGAGCATCTTGTCACTTCGCCATTCTTTCGCTAGTTCTACAGCTGCTCGCTTTAAGTTACCACCATATTCTTCAAGCTTTGTTTCAAACTTTTCAAAGAGTGTAAATGCATCTGCTACTGAACCTGCAAAACCTGCGAGCACTTTGCCTCCAAAAAGACGGCGCACTTTTTTTGCTGTGTGTTTCATCACGACAGCCTGCCCGAATGTGACCTGACCGTCTCCAGCCATCGCACTTTTTCCTTTATGTTGAACGGCAAAGATGGTTGTTGCATGAAATGATGACATGAAAAAACCTCCTTTTAGGATCGTTTAAAAGCCCTTGGGTGATGAGACATGTACGTTTTTCTTAAAGAATCTTTTGATACATGCGTGTACACCTGTGTTGATGATAAGTTTGAGTGACCGAGAAGTTCTTGAACACTTCTCAAATCCGCCCCCTCGTTTAAGAGATGCGTGGCAAAGGTGTGCCTTAGCATGTGAGGATGGATATGTAATGTGCCTGACGCCTTTTTCATTAATTCAGTGAGAATGAATCGAACGCCTCGATCTGTAAGAGGGGCTCCGCGCTGATTCAAAAACACATACGCATCAGCACGCTCTTTCGCCTTAGCTGTCAGCTTCTGCCTTCCATCCTCTAAATAAGTGACCAGCGCTTCATGTGCGTACGAACCGAAAGGAACATACCGCTGTTTGCTGCCTTTCCCATGAACAAGCACTGTATCCATCGATAAATCAAGATCAGATTCTTTTAATGAACATAACTCACTGACCCTCATACCTGTTGCATAAAGAATTTCTAAAATGGCTTGATTTCTTTGTCCAAGCGGTGTGCTTACATCAGAAACTGTAAAAAGCTCTTTTAGTTCTTCTTCATACAAAAATGAAGGAATTCGCTTATCCTGTTTTGGTAAGCTAACGAGTAAAAAAGGGTTTTCTTTCACAAGCTGTTCTCTTAATAAAAATTTATAAAAGCTGCGAAGCGCAGAGACTTTCTTACTAATCGTTCTTCTTGTCAGGCCTTTTTCATAAGCTTCTGTTAAATAAATTCTCGTATCTTGATAGGATACCTCTTCAAAACCGTCTATTCCTTGAATGTTCATAAATCTGACAAACTCTTCAATGGCTTCTGAATATCCTGAGATCGTTAAAGCTGAATAGTTTTTTTCAATTTGCAAATATTCAATGAATAAGTGGACAAGACGCTGTTTATTCGTCATTTTTACACCTCTTTAAGGCTTTTAAATGGTATCACATATCTTGCTTTCCGTGCAATGTTTTACTACAGAGATTTCGAAATAGTTTGAATAGTTTCAATTGCGCGCTTAGCGTACTCTGCATACCGCTCTTGTTTGTTTTTAATCCGAACGCCAAGATCTTTCAGCAAGCCAAAGTTTGCATTCATCGGCTGGAAGCTTTTCTTGTTTGTCGACGTGATATAGTAAGCCATACTGCCAATCGCCGTTTCTTCAGGAAGTGTGACAAGCTCTTCTCCTTTGACAAAACGAGCCGCATTAATTCCAGCCACTAGTCCTGAAGCCGCGGACTCGACATAGCCTTCAACGCCTGTCATTTGTCCGGCAAAGAATAGATCATCTCTATTTTTAAACTGATAAGTCGGTCTTAAAAGGCTTGGAGAGTTAATAAATGTATTACGGTGCATCACGCCATAACGAACAATCTCTGCTTCTTCAAGACCTGGGATCAAACGGAATACTTCCTTTTGATCGCCCCACTTCAAATGAGTTTGGAAACCAACGATGTTATATAAAGTACCTGCTGCATCATCCTGTCTTAATTGAACAACAGCGTAAGGTCTTTTTCCTGTTTTCGGATCTTCAAGTCCTACTGGTTTCATCGGACCAAACAGCATCGTTTTCTTTCCTCTTTTCGCCATGACTTCAATTGGCATGCAGCCTTCAAAGAAGATTTCTTTTTCAAACTCTTTTAAAGGCACCGTTTCAGCAGAAATTAACGCCTCATAAAAACGATCGAATTCCTCTTCGGTCATTGGACAGTTTAAATAAGCGGCTTCCCCTTTATCATAGCGTGATTTCAAGTACACCTTATCCATATCAATGCTATCTTTCTCTAGAATTGGTGCCGCTGCATCGTAGAAATATAAATACTCTTCACCTGTTAGTGATTTTAATTCTTTTGAAAGTGCTTCAGATGTAAGTGGGCCAGTTGCGATAATTGTCGGGCCTTCTGGAATGCTTTGTACTTCTTCTTGAAAGACAGTGACATTCGGATGATTCTTCACACGATCTGTGACGTTTGCTGCAAATTCATGACGGTCTACTGCAAGTGCTCCGCCAGCAGGAACTGAGCTTTCATCTGCTGCTGCGATAATCGCCGAATCTAAATGACGCATTTCTTCCTTTAATACACCTACCGCATTCGTCAAAGCGTTCGCACGTAATGAGTTGCTGCATACGAGCTCCGCAAATTTATCTGTGTGGTGAGCTGGCGTTTGTTTGACAGGTCTCATCTCATACAAATTGACTTTAATTCCGCGCTTGGCTATTTGCCATGCAGCTTCACTTCCTGCTAAACCTGCTCCGATCACATTTACAAATTGACTCATTGTACAACTCTCCTATTTCGTAAGTTCTGTTTGATGACACAAAAAAGCAGGTGAACAAGGTTGCTCACCGCTATTTTTGCTGTTCCTCTTTATAATCACAGTTCACACATTGAACTTGAATGCCTTTTTTCAGCTTTTTCTCTACAAGCATATTTTCGCATTTTGGACACTTTCTTTCAATTGGTTTGTCCCAAGAGACGAATTCACACTCTGGAAAACGATCACAGCCATAAAAAATGCGGCGTTTCTTAGATTTTCGTTCAACAATGTTTCCTTCATGACATGTCGGGCATTTGACACCGATATCTTTGACAATTGGTTTCGTGTTACGGCAGTCAGGAAAGTTAGAGCACGCCATGAACTTACCGTATCTACCCATTTTGTACACCATCGGATGCCCACACTCTTCACAATCAACTCCAGCGTATTCAGGCTCAATTTCCACTTCTTGCATCTCTGCTTCTGCTTTTTCTACCCGTTTGGCAAAGTCTTGATAGAAGCTGTCGATAATGCGAACCCATTCAATCGTACCTTCTTCAACGCTATCAAGTTCTTTTTCCATTTTCGCCGTGAATTCCACGTTAATGATTTCGGGGAAGAATTCGATAATTAAGTTGAGTACAATTTCTCCAAGCTCAGTTGGAATAAACCGTTTGTTATCAAGTGCGACATAGCCACGCTTTTGAATCGTGTCTAATGTTGGTGCATACGTAGATGGACGGCCTATACCAAGCTCTTCAAGCGTTTTGACAAGTCTTGCCTCTGTGTAGCGCGGAGGCGGCTGCGTGAAGTGCTGTTCAGGTTCGATATCTTTTGAAAGAACCGTATCTCCCTCTTTTAGATCAGGAAGCATTTTGTCCTTTTCTTCTAGCTGGTCGTCCTTCCCTTCCACATATACCTTCATAAATCCAGGGAATTTCACCTTACTTCCATTAGCACGGAACGTAAGACCGTTATTTTCAAGATCCACACTCATTGTATCGAGAACAGCTGGCGCCATTTGGCTTGCCACAAATCGTTCCCAAATCAATTTATAAAGACGAAGCTGGTCTCTGCTTAGCACATGTTTGACATCTGCCGGTTTTCTTAGCGTAGAAGTAGGCCTGATGGCTTCGTGCGCATCTTGTGCATTTTCGTTCTTTTTGGCGGTTCGTTTTGTTGTGTTTAAGAAATTCTTACCGTACGTTTGATCAATGAAAGCAGATACTTCTTCAATCGCCGTATTGGAAATACGTGTTGAGTCCGTTCTCATATATGTAATGAGTCCTACTGTACCTTCTTTACCAAGATCTATTCCTTCATATAATTGCTGCGCAATCATCATCGTCTTTTTCGCACGGAAGTTGAGTTTTCTTGCAGCCTCCTGCTGTAGGGTAGATGTCGTAAACGGGACAGCTGGATTGCGTTTCCGCTCTTTTTTCGTCACTTTTTCTACAGAGAATTTGCTACCTTTTAGTTTCGAAAGGATTTCTTTTACATCTTCTTTTGTTTTCAATGGGTGCTTTTTGCCACTCACGCCAAAGAAACTAGCTTCGAAGGTTTCTTTTCCTTTTAGGAATGTACCATCAATTGTCCAGTATTCTTCTGGTTTGAATTCATTAATTTCATTCTCGCGATCAATAATCAGGCGGAGTGCTACAGATTGAACACGCCCAGCACTTAATCCTTTTTTAACTTTCTTCCATAAAATCGGACTGATTTTATACCCAACTAAACGATCTAAAATCCGTCTTGCCTGCTGCGCATCAACCAAGTCCATATTAATCATACGTGGATGCTTAAAGGAATCTTTAATCGCATCTTTTGTAATCTCGTTAAAGACAACGCGGCAATCTGAAGAGAGGTCAAGGTCAAGACTGTGTGCTAAATGCCAAGCAATCGCTTCTCCCTCTCTATCGGGGTCAGCTGCGAGATAGACTTTCTTTGCTTTTTTCGCCGCTGTTTTTAATTCCTTTAAAACGGGGCCTTTTCCGCGAATCGTAATATATCTCGGTTCGAAGTCATGCTCAGTGTCAACACCTAACTGACTTTTCGGTAAATCCCTTATATGCCCCATTGAAGCCTTTACTTTATACTTTTTTCCTAAATAACGCTCAATCGTTTTCGCCTTTGCTGGCGACTCAACGATGACTAAATAATCAGCCATACTCAAAATCCCCCTTAAGAGGTGTTCTCTCTTTATACATTTCACAATTCATATTTATGTTAATTGCACCTATCTAACAGGCAATCGTTAAAAATTCTTTATGATGAACATCATTATAAACACGAAAAACGAAGTGTAAACTTAAATCCTCACTATTATTAAATATTCCTGTGTCGTTTGTCAAACGATATTTTTATGAGAGTTCAGTATATTGAACGCCACGGAAGGAGAATTCCTCTAAAATATCCTTCGTAGAATGAACAAGCTTTGCTCCCTGCTGAATGAGTCTAGCTGGACCTGTGGAATTAGGATCAAAGATTGATCCTGCCACCGCAAACACTTCTTTTCCTTGCTCAAGCGCCTGATACGCTGTAATGAGCGAACCGCTCTTTTCTTTACACTGGATCACGATGGTTCCTTTTGTTAGTGCACTAATTAAACGATTTCTCATTGGAAAGTGCCATTTTTCTGGTTTGATATAAGGCGGATGCTCTGACAAAAGCAAATGATGCTCTCCCATGTATTGAGCCATTTGCACATGTTCCTTTGGATATAAATGCTGGAAACCGCCAGCTACAACACCAATGGTTTTCCCTTTTTTTCTGATGCACTCCTTGTGTGCAAGTCCATCGATTCCTTTTGCTAAGCCACTGACAATCATCCAATCTTCCTTAACAAGTTCACCAACAATTTTCTTCACACATGCTTCTCCATAAGACGATGGAACACGCGTGCCTACTACACCTAAACCTTTTTCTTCATTTAAATATGTTACGTTTCCTTTTAGGAATAACACAGGGGGAGGATCATAAATATGTTTTAGTGTTCTGGGATATAAGGGTGATGTGATGGGAATCATGTGAATGTTTTGCTTTAAATAGGCTTGAACGATGTGTTGAAAAATGGGGAATTCATTTTCTTCAGCTTGTTTTAAGCGGGTAAAGTCGATCGTTTGTAATGATCGATCCTGTTTGTAATGATGTGTTTCTTCATTTATATATAACTCAGGATCAACTTTCCACCATTTTGTTAACAAAGAGGGTGAGATGAGGCCTTTTAAGCGGTGAAAAATCATTCTTTCGGACACGTTGTACATACCATTCCTCCAGTTTAAGATAGAAAGAAGAAGACTTGTCAAAGAACAAGTCTTCTTGTGTCATTAATGCGTTTTACAAGCTTCGAAGAGATTCTTCTCTTTTAGCACTTTAATCAAGGTTTCTCCCATGACAGATGGTGTCTCTGCCACTTCAATTCCACATTCACGCATTGTTTTTACTTTTTCATCAGCTGTTCCTTTACCACCAGAAATAATGGCACCAGCATGTCCCATGCGTTTTCCTGGAGGTGCCGTTTTACCGCCAATAAAGCCAACAACTGGCTTTGTCATATTTGCTTTTACCCATTCAGCTGCTTCTTCTTCGGCCGTACCGCCGATTTCACCGATCATAATGACAGCGTGTGTATCAGGATCTTCATTAAAGGCTTTTAATACATCAATAAAGTTCGTTCCATTTACGGGGTCTCCGCCGATTCCTACAGCTGTCGATTGACCTACGCCAGCCTCTGAAAGCTGATGTACCGCTTCATATGTAAGCGTTCCAGAACGAGAAACAACTCCAACATGACCTTTTTTATGAATGTAGCCAGGCATGATGCCAATCTTACATTCTTCAGGTGTAATCACACCAGGGCAGTTTGGTCCAACAAGTCTTGTCTTCTTACCTTCCATATACCGTTTCACTTTGACCATATCAAGTACTGGAATATGTTCAGTAATACAAATGACTAGATCCACGTCTGCATCAACTGCCTCTAAAATGGCATCTGCTGCAAATGGTGCTGGTACATAGATAACAGAAGCGTTTGCTCCAGTTGTTTGTACGGCTTCAGATACAGTATTAAATACAGGAACTCCTTCTACTTCAGTTCCACCTTTTCCAGGTGTGACACCGCCAACAATATTTGTTCCGTACTCAATCATTTGTTTAGTATGGAACAATGCGGTTGAACCGGTAATTCCCTGAACAATTACTCTCGTATTTTTATCAATAAATACACTCATTTAGGTTCCCTGCCTTTCTGCTCTACTTGACTAAAGATACAATCTTTTCTGCCCCGTCAGCCATAGACTCAGCAGAAGTGATATTTAAGCCTGAATCACTCAGAATTTTCTTCCCTAATTCAACGTTTGTTCCTTCAAGACGCACAACGAGTGGTAATGTTAAGCCGACTTGTTTCGTCGCTTCAACGACACCTTCTGCAATGACATCACATTTCATGATGCCGCCAAAAATGTTCACGAAAATCCCTTTTACATTTTGATCAGATAAGATGATTTTAAATGCTTCCGTTACTTTTTCAGCCGTTGCACCGCCGCCAACATCTAGGAAGTTTGCAGGGTCCCCCCCGTAATGCTTGATGATATCCATTGTAGACATCGCAAGACCTGCTCCATTGACCATACAGCCAATATTTCCGTCTAGGGAAATATAGCTTAGATCATATTTAGAAGCTTCAATTTCCTTTGGGTCCTCTTCATCAAGGTCACGGTATTCTAATATATCTTTTTGTCTATATAAGGCATTGCTATCAAAGTTTAATTTCGCATCAAGTGCCATGACTTTTCCATCGCCTGTTACAACAAGTGGATTAATCTCAGCAATTGAACAATCTTTTTCAATAAACGCGTTGTAAAGGCTAGTCATAAATTTAACAGCTTGGCCAACTAATTTTGTTGGAATATTAATTTTAAACGCTACTTCTCTTGCCTGATAGCCTTGCAAGCCAATCGCTGGGTCGATGACCACTTTGACGATTTTCTCTGGCGTTTTTTCTGCTACTTCTTCAATTTCAGTACCGCCTTCTTCAGAAGCCATCAATACAATTCTTGATGTCGCTCTGTCCAAAACAAGTCCAACATAGTACTCCTTTTGAATATCGCAGCCTTCTTCAATAAGTAAGCGTTTTATTTCGCGCCCTTCAGGCCCAGTTTGATGTGTGACAAGTGTTTTGCCGAGCAATTCCTCTGCAAACCCTTTCACTTCATCTTTTGTTTTTGCAATTTTTACCCCGCCTGCTTTACCACGGCCGCCTGCATGAATCTGTGCTTTTACGACATATACAGAGCTTCCTAGCTCTTCTGATGCTTTCACTGCTTCATCAGGTGTAAATGCTACTTTACCATTTGGAACTGAAACCCCATATTTTCTTAGGATTTCTTTTCCTTGGTACTCATGGATATTCATTTCCCATCCTCCCAACATATGTAGAAACAAAAATTATAAAATAGACTGCGCTTTCATTTTAAAGAATAAAAAAGAGAATGTCTAGGGTTCTATGTAAAATCGTAAAATCCTTCTAAACATTCAAACTTTTATTTTATTAAAAATATAAATTTTTCATCCAAATCACTTATTTTACCTTATTTTTTCATTTTTTGATCTAACCTATAGATAAACGAAAATATTTCTGCTACAGTATCGTATAATGCTTCAGGTATTTCTTCATCAAGCGTTAAATGGCGCATGAGTTCTACTAAATTAGGGTCTTCTTGGATGGGAACTCCTGATTTCTTTGCTTCTTCAATAATATGATCTGCCACATAGCCGCTTCCTGTTGCGATGACTTTTGGCGCCTTTTGTTTTTCTTCATCGTAATGTAGAGCGACCGCTCTTCTAAGCGGTTTTGAATCCTTCATACTCGTAAGTCCAGCCCTTTCTCGCTGATTTTATGAAAGTGTTCATCTAGAAAATGAGACGGATCTATTTGTTCTTGCCTCTTCTTTGCTGTAATACCCGTTAAACTATATCCTAAGGCATTTAAATTCTCTCGAACAGCTGGAATCATCGGATTAATTGTTCCTTGCAGTTCATGGGCTGTCTCAATTGTAATCGCCATGACCTTTTGCTGAATCGTACAGTCTATTAATGTTTCTTCAAGATTTTCCATGTTTAAGTAAAACATGAGGCGGCACTGAGAAATATCAATAGAACCATCTTTTTTCTTATGTCCTTTTAAAATAAACGTTAAATCTTGAACACTATGCTTTGAGAAAAGAGGATAGGAGACCATCATCTGACTGACGGTTTGGTTTTCCTGCTGCACGAATAACTGGCCATTCAATCTATGAAACAATTGATCCGCTTCTTTTTTAACGTGCTCCGGTAAATCCGCCTGCCTCACATCATTTAAGACGAGCTTTAGTTGATGAAGCTCCTGACTTTTTACATCCTGGCTGCCTTTTTCCAGTAGTTTCAGCATACCGATTTCATCACGTACACCTATCGCCTTTTTCATCGTCGTAAGTAAATCGAGCACATCGGTTTTATTGCTTAATGTTGGTTCAGTCTGCTGAATGACCTGAGCCAATGCATTCGCCTCTGTTTTTGAAAGGAACGGAAATTCTTTTAGAAGCACGGATGCCTTTGCGTCAGGCTGAGATCCTGCCTGCTGGAGCCCTTGAAGCAGTGATGTGAACGGTTTTAAGTCGGGCTGCTGCTGTCCGTCTGCACCTTGCTTTGTCATGCTTGTCAGTATGCGCTCTATTTGCTGAATCGGGATAGGCAGCTGCTTTGGACTTATCAACTGCTGCGCGTTAGGCTGATTGATTGAAACTGTCTGACGCCCTTGGACGATTGAAGCTTGGCTATTCTCTGTTTGCTGAGACGGATTGAAATGAGATGGCACTGTCATACTGCCTCCCTGCTTCACTTGGCCTTCTTTCGCTGTTAGAAGGACCGATAAGAGCTTTTCTGCATGAACAGTAGTCTCAGCATCTATGACTGACCGAACGGCTTGTGTAAGGGCCTGTGTGGCATCTGATTGCTTCGGCAGCTGTGTTAAACGATCTAGCAGCGCTTTTATATCCTGATGAAGAGCAGAAGATGATTTCACTGCTAATATCGATTGGAGAACCCCTTGCTGAATCGGTAAATCTTTCTTCAAAGCAAACAGGAGTGCCTGCAGCCCTTTTTTGACATCGGCTCCTTGAAACTGTTCGATCCATTTCACTGCCGTTTTTAACTCGGCTTCATTGATGACCGATTTTTCTTTTAAAAAGGCTGTAGCCGTTAATATGTTTTCAATCCCATTTTTAAGTGACAGGCCTTCTAATAGTTTGGCTGCTGCATCCTTTAACGTCTTGGGATCTTGATCAAATTGTTGAACGGGCCTTAGTTTATTGAGACTGCCTCCACCCTCTTGTTCAAATTGGAACCAATAGAATGCATCCGCTTTTAGCTGAGCTGCTAGCTGCGCTTTTATTTTGGTCGAGCCTATTTGAACAAGCGCTGTATCATCTCCAAGCATTTTAAGTACTTTTCCGAGAATCAGCCGGTGCACATTTTCCTTTCCTTCGGTGTTTAATGGAACAGATTCTGCCGTATTTAACCGGCTATTCAGTGCTGTATGTATGTCTTCCACTCTTGTCATCACAGGCAGCCTCCTTATGTCAAAAATTTATGAAATGACGGATTTCACTGGTGCAAACGATAATCGATGGATGGGGGTGGCACCGTGTTTTTGAATGGCAGCCAGGTGCTCTTTCGTTCCGTACCCTTTATGTTTTTCAAACTGGTACTCAGGGTATTGACGTCCATACTCCTCCATCATCTGATCCCTTGTCACTTTCGCAATACATGCACCAGCTGCGATGGATGCACTTTTTGCATCTCCTTTGATGATATTCTCCTGGTGAGTAGGAAGCGGGAGTGTCATTGCATCTATGAGTAGATAATCAGGTGTATGAGTTAACTGCTCCACAGCTCTCACCATCGCCAGTCTTGATGCTTCGTAAATATTGATTTCATCAATCGTAGCCGCATCAACAATGCCGATTCCGATATCGAGTGCTTTTTCTTGAATCAAATCATAATAAGCCAATCTTTTTTTCTCAGATAGTTGCTTTGAGTCGTTTAAACCGAGCAGGACTGTTTCTTCTTTTAATATGACAGCTGCTGCGACAACTGGGCCTGCCAGCGGGCCTCTTCCTGCTTCATCTATACCTGCAATACACGTGTATCCTTGCGCCTTTGCTTGGTTTTCAAATTGCATCATTTGATTCCATGCTGCACGAAGTTCTTGCTGCTTTTCTCTCTCTTTGTGCCACTTTTCTATAAGCTTTTGGACACTTTTTCTTGTATCATCTTTTACAAGCTCACGAATGTATGACTCGTCGTGCGAATGCTTTTCTATCAGTTCTTTTATTTGTTTCACAGTGTACATAGGCTCTTTCGCAGCCTCCTTCTTTATATCGGCAGTTTTTCACAAAAAATAAAGACCCGCATGAGCTGCGTGTCTTTTAGCTTTCAGGCTTCTCAAAAGTGAGGGGACCAAATTTTTCAGTTCGAATATCCCGAATAATGATTTCGGTGGTTTTGTCGTAATTAATGAATCCTCCGCTCATCAGACAGCCGCGCTTTGTGCCAATTGCATCAAACAGCTCAACCGTATCTTCAGGTATATCTGCGAGGTCATAGCGTTTTTTTAATCGCTCTGGGTAGTTCTCTTCTAGAAAACGCAGTGCATACACGGCGACATCCTGTAAGTTGATGATTGAATCTTTGATCGCTCCAGTAACCGCCAGCCTGAGTCCTACTTGCTCATCTTCAAATTTTGGCCAGAGGATTCCAGGGGTATCGAGCAGTTCAAGTTCTTTCCCTACCTTCACCCATTGCTGTGATGTGGTAATACCAGGCCTGTCTCCTGTTTTGGCGATGTTCTTTTTTGCTAAACGATTGATCAAGGTCGATTTCCCGACATTGGGAATCCCGATAATCAGCGCTCGAATCGCACGCGGCTTGACGCCTTTTGCTTTCATGCGGTCGAATTTTTCTTTTAAGATTTCTTTTGAAGTCGTGATGATCTGATTTAACCCTTGTCCATCGACAGAGTTAATGGCAAGTGACCGAACGCCTTGCTGCTCAAAATACGCCTGCCACTCCTTTGTCATACGAGGATCTGCTTTATCTGCTTTGTTTAAGAGCATGATTTTAGGTTTATTTTGAAGGATTTCTTCGATCATTGGGTTTCTAGAGGACATCGGGATTCTTGCATCCGTTAATTCAAATACAATGTCGATGAGCTTTAATTTTTCTGTGACTTCACGTCTTGCTTTTGCCATATGGCCTGGAAACCATTGAATCGTCATAGGTGCACCTTCTCTCTTCTATTAGTTGTCTATATACATTGTACAAAAAAAGAGCCTGTTACGGGTAACAAGCTCTTTCCTTTGATATCATTATCGTCTGATTTCTTTGATACGAGCCGCTTTACCGCGAAGTTCACGTAGGTAGTAAAGTTTCGCACGACGTACCTTACCGTGACGTACAACTTCGATGTTAGCGATTTTTGGTGTGTGTACAGGGAATGTACGCTCAACGCCTACACCGTAAGAAATCTTACGAACTGTGAAAGTTTCGCTGATTCCACCACCACGACGCTTAATTACAACACCTTCAAAGATCTGGATACGCTCACGAGTACCCTCGACAACTTTAACGTGTACACGTAAAGTGTCACCAGGACGGAACGCTGGAAGATCAGTGCGTAATTGTTCTTTTGTGATTTCTTCAATCAAATGTTGCATCGTTTTCAACTCCTTCCAACAGATGCTCATGTCCTCTTTCTTCATTGCAGCGGAACATCGTTTTCAAACTTGAATCGGCAAGCCGTCCAAGTCACAAGTAGTATCATACCATACCTCTATGCCCTGTGCAATACAATCTAGTCATTATGAAGCTGCCAAAGCCATCTTTTTTCTTCATCCGTTAAAGTTTTGCATGAATCAATCAAATCTGGCCGTCTTGTATAGGTTCGCTTCAAGGATTCTTTGCGCCGCCACTCTTCAATTTTGGCATGATTTCCAGAGAGGAGCACATCCGGCACTTTTAGTCCTTTATAATCGGCTGGTCTTGTATAGTGCGGGTGCTCAAGCAGACCTGTACTAAATGAATCTTCGATGTGAGACGCTTCTTTTCCAAGCACATGAGGCAAAAGCCTGACCACACTGTCTGCAATCATCATCGCCGGCAGCTCTCCGCCTGTGAGAACGAAATCTCCAATTGAAATTTCATCTGTGACAAGATGCTCCCTGATGCGCTCATCGTAGCCTTCATAGTGGCCGCAAATGAACATAAGATGCTCTTCTTTTGCAAGCTCTTCTGCCTTCTTTTGTGTGTATCTTTCCCCTTGAGGACAGACAAGAATGATTCGGGGCTTCTTGCTTGCTTTATTCGTCAAATCTTCTACCGCATCAAATACAGGCTGTGCTTTCAGTACCATACCAGCACCGCCGCCATACGGATAGTCATCCACTGTTTTATGCTTATGATCCGAATACTCTCTAAAATTGACGACATGAAATGAGACAGCTTCTTTTTCCTGTGCTTTTTTTAAGATTGATGAGTGTAGCACTCCTTCGAACATTTCAGGAAAAAGCGTTAAAAAGTCAATTTTCATTCGTCAATGAGTCCTTCCATCGCTTCAATGTGTACTGTTTTGGATGAGATATCGATCTTTTTGACGACAGGTGGAATATAAGGTATAAGGGCATCCTTTTTTCCTTTTCTTTCAACGACCCAGACATCATTTGCCCCCGGCGTTAAAATCTCTTTGATGTGGCCGATGAGTTTGTCCTTTTCATCGTATACTTCACAGCCAATGATTTGATGGAAATAAAACTCTCCTTCATCTAATGAAACGAGATGTTCTTTTTCTACTTTTAAAATTGATTCTTTCAATTGCTCTGCTTCATTTAAAGAGCCTATTTCTTCAAATGTGAGCAAATCAAACTGTTTGTGCTGCCGGTGTGATGCTATAGTGACTTTCAGCGGGTCCTTTTGACCTTGCTTAAAAATATAGAGGACGCTTCCTTTTTTGTAGCGCTCTTCCGGGAAATCGGTCTTTGACACAACGCGCACTTCACCGCGCACTCCGTGTGTATTGACGATCTTTCCGACATTCAACCAATCTAGCTCCATGTTCTCAATCACCCCTGACGTATTTCAACAATGGTGCCGTCTTTGACGACAATGACATTATCTTGCATTTTGTCATCCCATTTATCACCTATTTTCACTTCAACCAGCGCATCCACTTCTGTTTCTTTCATTTCACTTCCAAGCGGCAAGATATGCAGCTGCTCTACTTGAAAATCAATTTGTCTGATTTTCTCTTGCCTTTTATCAATGGCTTTTTGAAATTGAGGGATGGCTTCTTGCTGATGTGGTTCTTTTTCATGCTTCTTTAGTTGAAAATATAGCTGATTGCATTCACGTTCTAGTCTTTCTTTTTTCTCCAAAAAAGTCGTTAACAGTTTGTCCTTACTGCTTTCAGTTAATACTTGCATCACGGTGACATGTTGAATGATCTGCATCTTCCTTTTTGTCCCCCTATCCGAAGGCATTTGTCCTCTACAGTATAACGAAAAATAGATTTAAACGTGTAAAAAAAGGGGAGGTCCTAAGCCCTCTCCCTTTTTAGTCAGCAATCTCAAGTTGAACTTTCTTAGAAGACTCTGCACCTGCTGCAAAAATGACTGTTCGTATCGCTTTTGCTGTACGCCCCTGCTTTCCGATCACTTTTCCGGTATCTTCGGCATTGACAGACAGTGTGTAAATCACCTGCTCATCTTTTTCTAATGAAGATACATGAATATCTTCTGGGAAATCAACAAGTGGCTCGACGATGGACACAATCAATTCTTCCAAGGACAGCTCATTCATTATTTGCTGTTTTTCGCATTATGAAATTTTTCAAGAATTCCTTGGCTTGAGAAAAGGTTGCGAACTGTATCAGATGGTTTCGCACCATTTTGAAGCCATTTAAGCGCTAATTCTTCGTTGATTTTCACCTCAGCTGGTGATAACACTGGGTTGTAAGTTCCAACTGTTTCAATGAAACGACCGTCACGTGGTGAACGAGAATCTGCTACAACAATACGATAGAAAGGAGATCTTTTTGATCCCATACGTTTTAAACGAATTTTTACTGCCATTTTACTAGCACCTCCGAAAATATTTCAACAAGATAGTATATTAACAATGATAAAAGGGTTTGTAAAGTGTTTTTTCTTAACAACGGTTTTATCATGTATAACCAATTACATAAATGGTAATTTAAAGCCTTTTTTCTTTCCTTTGGACATGTTGGTCATTTGCTTCATCATCTTTTTCATTTCGTCAAATTGCTTTAAAAGGCGATTGACTTCCTGTACAGATGTTCCGCTTCCTTTTGCAATCCGTTTTCTTCGGCTTGCATTAATGACCTCTGGCTGTTCTTTTTCCTCGGTCGTCATTGATTTAATAATCGCTTCGATGTGATTGAGCTGCTTTTCGTCTACTTGGACGTTTTTGAGCCCTTTCATTTTACCGGCTCCCGGCATCATTTGGATCAGCTCATCAAGTGGACCCATATTACGAACTTGGCCAAGCTGCTCGAGGAAATCATCAAGCGTAAAGCTCATGGTCCTCATTTTTTGTTCAAGTTCTTTCGCCTTATCTTGGTCAACGTTTGCCTGTGCTTTTTCAATAAGTGTGAGCACATCTCCCATGCCAAGAATTCTTGATGCCATCCGCTCCGGGTGGAATGGTTCAATCGCATCAAGCTTTTCTCCTAGTGCAGCGAATTTAATCGGCGTATTTGTGACAGCACGAATCGAAAGTGCTGCTCCGCCTCTTGTATCACCGTCTAGTTTCGTTAGAACGACACCTGTTAAGCCAAGCTGTTCATTAAAGCTTTTTGCTACATTGACAGCATCTTGACCTGTCATAGAGTCAACAACAAGGAAAATTTCTTCTGGATTTGCTACTTCTTTTACTTTCTGAAGTTCATCCATCAATTCCTCATCGATATGAAGACGTCCTGCTGTATCTAAAATGACATAATCGTGGTGTTCTTCTTTCGCTTTTTCAATTGCCTGTTTGGCAATTTCGACAGGACTTACTTGATCACCTAATGAAAACACTGGCATATCAAGCTGTTTCCCAAGGGTTTGAAGCTGCTGGATCGCTGCCGGTCTGTAAATATCTGCAGCCACCATCATCGGCTTGCGATTATGTTTTTTGCGAAGTAAATTGGCAAGTTTCCCAGTTGTGGTCGTTTTACCTGCCCCTTGAAGACCGACCATCATAATGACTGTCGGAGATTTTTTCGCCACAGCGATTTTACTCTCTTCCCCGCCCATTAATTCAGTGAGTTCTTCTTTTACAACTTTAATGACCTGTTGTCCAGGGGTAAGACTTTGCATGACCTCTTGTCCAACTGCCCGCTCGCTTACTTTTTTCACAAAGTCTTTGACTACTTTAAAATTGACGTCAGCTTCAAGAAGGGCAAGGCGTACCTCGCGCATCATTTCTTTTACATCTTGCTCTGACACTTTTCCTTTGCCGCGGATTTTTGAAATCGTCTGCTGCAGTCGGTCGGCTAATCCTTCAAATGCCATACTGTGCCGCCTCCTAATCTAATTTCTCAAGCGATTCAATTAAAGCTTCTGCTTCTTCCTTTTGCGGGGAATCTGCTACAAGCTCTCTCAGTTTATTGAGAAGTTCTTTACGCTCTTTAAATTTCTTAAACAAGAGCAGCTTTTCTTCATATTGTTCGAGCATCGCTTCAGTCCGTTTAATATTATCATAAACAGCCTGTCTTGATACTTCATATTCATCCGCAATTTCACCGAGGGAAAAATCGTCTAGGTAGTAAAGCGACATGTAGCTCTTTTGCTTTGCGGTCAACAACGATTGATAGAAGTCAAACAAGTAGTTCATTCTCGTTGTTTTTTCAAGCGTCATGGGCTCTCTCCCCTTTGTTAAGTTCATTCCCTTTACATCAACTAAGTTTACACGGTTCTCTCCTGTGTGTCAAGTTTTTATCTTGTCACTTCATGAGGCGGTGTATAAACAAAAATGCCAGCAACTTAGCCGGCATTTTTGTTAGTCTTCTTGATCAATCACGTCTGAAAATAAACCATACACATATGATTCTGCATCGAACTCTTGTAGATCGTCCACCTTTTCACCTAAACCGACAAGCTTCACTGGGATGTTCAGTTCATTTCGAATCGCAAGCACAATTCCGCCTTTTGCAGTGCCGTCAAGCTTTGTTAAGGCAATTCCTGTCACATTTGTCGCTTTAGAAAATTCCTTCGCTTGTGCCATGGCGTTTTGACCTGTTGTTGCATCAAGGGCAAGCAGTACTTCGTGCGGTGCATCTGGGACCTCGCGCTCAATGACTCTTTTGACCTTCTCCAGCTCTTTCATCAAGTTGACTTTGTTTTGAAGTCTTCCAGCTGTATCGCAGATAAGGACATCCGCATTTTTCGCTTTTGCTGACTGAACGGCATCAAAGATTACCGCTGCTGGATCAGAGCCCGCCGTCTGTTTGACGACAGGGACACCTGAACGCTCTCCCCATACTTCAAGCTGCTCAATGGCACCGGCACGGAACGTATCTCCTGCTGCTAATATGACGGATTTTCCTTCATTTTTCAGCTTGTTTGCAAGCTTACCAATGGTCGTTGTTTTCCCAACGCCGTTGACGCCCACAAATAAAATGATATTTAAACGCCCGTCTTCGATGTTCAGCGCAGAGATTTGTTCCTCTCCGCTATTGTAGATGTCAACAAGCTTTTCAGAGATGACCACCTGTACTTCACTTGGGTCTTGAATGTTTCTTAATTTTACTTCTTTTTTCAGCTCATCAATCAGTTCCATCACGGTCGTGAAACCGACATCAGCGCCGATAAGAACTTCTTCTAATTCTTCAAAAAAGTCTTCGTCGACCTTACGATAGCGAGAAATCAGTTCATTTACTTTTCCTTGGAATGAGTTTCTCGTTTTTTCAAGTCCATCTTTAAACTTTTCTGATACTGAATCGGTTTGCTGCGTAAATTTTTCTTTTAATTTCTTAAAAAAGCTCATTGGTTCATAGACCTCCTTTTATTACTGGACAAGCTCTTTCGTTTCTTCTAGTTTAACGGATACTAGTTTTGAGACGCCTGACTCCTGCATTGTGACACCGTACAGGACATCTGCTTCTTCCATTGTTCCCTTGCGGTGCGTAATGACAATGAACTGTGTTTCTTCGCTGTATTTCTTTAAATATTGCGCAAAACGGAAGACATTGGCTTCATCAAGCGCTGCTTCTACTTCATCTAACACGCAGAATGGAACAGGTCTGACTTTTAAGATGGAAAATAGTAAAGCGATCGCTGTTAATGCTCTCTCTCCGCCTGAAAGCAGGCTTAAATTTTGCAGCTTTTTCCCCGGCGGCTGCGCGACAATATCGACGCCAGAGTTGAGTAAATCGTTTGGATCGGTCAGCTTCAGGTCTGCTCTTCCCCCGCCAAATAATGCTTGGAAAACAGATTCAAAATGCCCGCGGATTTGAGAAAATGTCTCAGAGAAACGCTTCGTCATTTCTTGATCCATTTCTTCGATGACTTGGAATAACGTATTTTTCGCTTCTGTCAGATCATTTCGCTGTTCTGTTAAGAAGAGATAACGTTCATTCACGCGTTCATACTCATCAATACTGCCTAAGTTCACTGTTCCAAGCTCTTCAATGGCTAGTTTGATCAGTTTCACTCGTTTTCTTGCTTCATCTGGCGTTAATGTCAGATGGTACATTTCTTTTGCTCCTTCAAACGAAAGTGCATATTCTTCGTTCAAATAGGCGATAAGATTATCGAGCTCAACCTCCATGCGGCCAAGCTTGATCTCTTCATCTTTTAAGCTTGTGGTGAGCTGCTTGTAAAGACGTTTTTGCTCTTTGAGTTCACGTTCAGCAAATTCTAATGTTTCTGAAAGAGCCAGGCGCTGTTTACGACGCTCGGAAATGAGTGCTGTCGTTTTATTTTTATTTTCAAGCTTCTCTTTCGCAGCTTCTTCCAGCTGTTCTGCTCCGCTTGAGCTTGATGACATTTCATTTGTTAAGAGTGACAGATCTTCTTTTGTTTCAATCAGCGTCTGTTCCGCCTCTTCCAATTCAGCCATCAAGATCGAAAGCTTCTCTTGTTCATTGGCTAAGGACTGCTCTTTTTTCGCAAGCGAGATTTTCAGCTCTGTTAATTCCGCAGAAATGGTTTCTTTCGTTGAGCTTTGGGTCTGCTTACGCTTTGTTAATGTGTTGATCTCTTCATCAAGAGACGTCAGTTTCTCACCTATAGAGGCTTCAAGGGTGACCTGCTCTTTGTCTTTACTCGCAAGTTCAGAAGAGCGCTGCTGCAATTCTGCTTTTTCTTGATCATAGATCTCTAGATGAGAGTTAATATTTTTTTCTGCTACTTGCAGTTCGTATAGTTTCCCTTTGAGCTCTTGCTGCTTTTCTCGAAGCGTCTCACCGCGCTGACGCAGTTCATTTAATTGGGTTTCACTTGCTGCAATCGATTGCTTCGTTTCTTTTGTTTCTTTTTCAAGAATCGTTGTTTTTTCTTCCATTTCTACGAGCTGCTTCGTCAATGTTTCGATCTCTCGATTTCTTGAAAGAAGGGAATTGCTCTTTTTCTTCACGCCGCCCCCGGTCATTGAACCACCTGGGTTGACAACATCCCCATCAAGGGTCACGATGCGATAACGATGTCCGAGCATTTTCGCCAGTTCATTGGCGCCTTTTAAATCTCTGACAATTAGGACGGTTCCAAGCAAGTTCTGAATGACCTTTTGGTACTTTTCGTCAAAAGAAACGAGGTTACTCGCTACGCCGATAAACGCTGCATGCTGCTCAGCGGTTTGGACGTCTCTGAACTGAATGGTTCTTTCTTTGATCACGTTCATTGGCAGGAAGGTCGCACGTCCAAAGGAATGCTGCTTCAAGTAACCAATAGCCTGTCTCGCCGCTGCTTCATTTTCCGTAACCACGTGCTGCGTTGCTGCACCTAGCGCAATTTCAATCGCTGTCTCATGCTGCTGATCTGTTTGAATCAGCTCTGCAATGGCACCGTGAATACCGCCTAACCGGTCCTTTGCCTTTAAGACCTCTTTCACTCCTTGGAAAAAGCCTGAGAAGTCTTCCTGCATGGATTCAAGCATCTCTTTTTTTGAATTTGCCTGCTGAACATATTGATAGGCTTGATAAAGAGTCGTTTCTTTTTTTTCGTATTGACGTTTCATTTGCTCAAGCTTTTGTTCTGCCTCTCTAAAGCGTTTCACCTGAGTCAAAATGTCTTCTTCTAGTTCTGAAAGCTGCTGCTCAGCTTCCGTTTTCTGCTCTTTGACAGACACACGTTCTTCGATATGTTTCTGATTATTTTGCGTTAGACGCTCTAGCTGCATGGCCGCTTGGCGCTGCTGCTCTTCTAGTAATTTACGTTCATTGCGGATTGAAGCCTGTTCATTTAGCAGATCAAAATAATCGCTTTTCAGCTGTTCAATTTGACCTTCCACATCTTCACTGTGAAGTGACAGTTGATGCTGTTTTGTTTTCACTTCATCTTTTAGCTGCTGCACTTCTTTTTGCAGGCTGTCCCGTGTGATTTTCTGCTGCTGAATCTTTTCGGTTAACAGCGCCTGCTTTTTAGTTAAGCGAACAAGCGTTTCCTCCAGCTGTCCTTGGTTGGCGGCTGCATTTTTTTTTCGTTCTTTTAGAACTTCTTTTTTCCCTTCAAGCTTTTCTAATTCCTCACTTGTGAACAGAAGGACTTCTTGCAGGTCATTAATGGATTCGTCCAGCGCCTGAATTCGGTCTCTCGACTCTTCAATTTTGGCTTCTTTTGCTTGAATGTCTGTGGACTGCTTCATTTCATCTTGTTTGAACCGCTCGACAGCTTCTCCAAGTGTTGTCCATTTTTCGTGAAGTGCTTCGATATCATGAACGGTTAGGGCGATTTCTACATTTTCAAGCTCTTCTTTTTTTTGCAAATAGTCCTTTGCAATGGATGCTTGCATTCTTAATGGTTCTACTTGTTCTTCTAGTTCATGCAGAATATCTTCTACTCGGTTTAAGTTGTCCTGCGTTTCAAACAGTTTATTCTCAGCTTTTTTCTTTCTTGTTTTATATTTCAAGACACCAGCCGCTTCTTCAAAGATACTTCTTCTCTCTTCTGCCTTACTCGATAGAATTTCCTCTACCTTTCCTTGACTGATGATAGAAAAAGCTTCCTTACCAAGGCCTGAATCCATGAAAAGATCAATAATATCCTTTAAGCGGACAGATTGATTGTTTATGAGAAATTCACTTTCTCCTGAACGATACACCCTTCTTGTTACACTGACTTCGTGAAAATCGATCGGTAAAAAGTGATCTTCGTTATCTAACGTTAAAGTCACCTCTGCTAGGTTGACTCTTTTTCTTGAGTCACTTCCTGCAAAAATGATGTCTTCCATTTTTCCTCCGCGGAGACTTTTCGCCGATTGTTCTCCAAGTACCCAGCGGATGGCATCAGTAATATTACTTTTACCGCTTCCGTTAGGTCCAACAACAGCTGTGACACCTTTGACAAAGTCCACGGTCACTCGCTGTGCAAAAGATTTGAATCCTATCACGTCTAAACGTTTGAGGAACATGAGAGTGATCCTCCTTATGTATTTAAAGTACTATCATCTTACCATATGAAGAGAAAAAAGATGATGGAAAACAGAGTGAAATCCCCCTGAATAACGAGGGGGATTTTATTGGTTCATATGATGTTTCTGCAATTTAGCAAGTGCTTCCTGTGCAGCGTGCTGTTCTGCTTCTTTTTTAGAGCGGCCATTTCCAATCCCGAGCACTTCTCCTCGAAGTGATACATTTGCTTCAAATTCCCGGTTATGTGCAGGTCCCTTTTCATGCAGGATTCGGTATTCCAGCACACCTTTTCCATCACGCTGAACAAATTCTTGAAGCTGGCTTTTAAAGTCCATGACATGCGAGAAAGCTCCGTCGTTAATTTTCGGATACACATACCCTTCTAGAAATCGTTCAACAGGTTCCAGCCCTTGATCTAAATAAAGTGCCCCGATAAAGGCCTCGAATACATCTGCTAAGAGTGCGGGGCGCTTTCTGCCGCCAGTCATTTCTTCGCCTTTTCCTAAAAGAACAAGGTCTCCGAAGGACAGCTCATGTGCCAGTGACACAAGTGACGGTTCACACACGATCGCCGCTCTCAGTTTTGTTAAATCTCCCTCGCTCATCGCTGGATATTTCGCAAATAAGAATTGAGAGATGGTCAATTCTAAAACAGCATCTCCTAAAAATTCAAGTCTTTCATTATCCTCGTAAGGTTTTTTCCGGTGCTCATTCACATAAGAGGAATGTGTAAAGGCTTGATATAGAAGCTTTTCATTTTTAAACTGTACGGAAATACGCTGCTGGAATTCTCTAAATTGCTCTAGTTTTTTGCTCTGTTTCTGTTTGTCTTTATAGTGTTTTGGCATAGCAACCTCCAGGTAGGCTTAATCGCCTTTAAGGATACTGATTATATGGAGTCTCTCTTTCTACATGCAAGGAAACATTGCTCCCAGCATCTGAAAAAGGCTGACAATTGATCAGCTGAATGTGTTGAAACTAACATAAATTTTCAAAGTCCCGTCATGGAAGTAGACGGGACTTTGTTACACTTATTGCTGGCTATTTATGTAGTTCACAGCGTCACCGACTGTTGCAATTTTTTCAGCATCTTCGTCAGAAATTTCCATATCGAACTCATCTTCAAGTTCCATAACTAGCTCAACTACATCAAGGGAATCAGCGCCTAAATCTTCTTTAAATGAAGCTTCCATTTTCACGTCAGCCTCATCAACGCCAAGGCGGTCTACAATAATTTTTGATACACGCTCTAATACGTCTGCCATTGCCTTTCACCTCCCCTCAAAGTATTATAGTTGATTCGTTTTTAAAAAACTAGAGAAAACGTAACGAAATTTGATATTTCTTAGGACATGACCATTCCGCCATCCACTTGGATGGTTTGGCCTGTAATATAGCCTGCTCCTTCAGAAGCTAAAAAGACAACAACGTTGCTAATATCTTCAGGCGCACCAAAGCGTGCAAGCGGGATTTGTTTGAGCATTTCTGTCTGCACATTGTCATCAAGCTTATCTGTCATATCTGTAGAAATAAAGCCTGGTGCTACTGCATTGACTGTAATATGGCGGCTTGCCAGCTCTTTTGCTGTTGTTTTCGTTAACCCAATGACGCCAGCTTTTGCTGCAACGTAGTTTGCTTGTCCAGGGTTTCCGCATACGCCAACGACTGATGCCACATTGATGATTCTTCCGCTTCGCTGTTTCATCATTTGACGCGTCACGGCTTTTGTACAGTTAAAGACACCTTTTAAGTTTATGTTAATGACATCATCCCATTCATTTTCTTTCATTCTCATGAGCAGGTTGTCCTTTGTAATGCCAGCGTTATTCACAAGAATGTCGATTGAGCCGAATGTATCAATCGCTTGTTTCATTAATGCTTGTACTTCTTCAGCATTTGAGACATCAGCTTTGACAGCAAAAGCCTGCTTGCCAAGTGCTTTGATTTCATCCACTACTTCATTTGCTTTTGCTTCGTTTCCTGAATAATTCACGACAACATTTGCACCATTCTTCGCTAAATCGATCGCGATGGAACGGCCAATACCGCGTGATGCACCTGTTACAACGGCTGTTTTATTTGTAAGCATCAAGAATCCCCCTTCAATGTTTGAATTGCTGCTTCAATTGTTTCTTGATCTGAAACGGAAATAGTCGTCAGTCGGCGATTGACCTTTTTCACAAGACCTGAAAGCACTTTGCCAGGACCAATTTCAATAAACGTTGTCACACCTAAATCAATAAGGCGTTCCACACTTTCTTCAAAACGAACAGGCGAATACAATTGTTCAATGAGCTTTGTCTCAATCTTATCACGAGATGTCACGATGTCTGCTGTTACATTTGAAATGACCGGTGTTTTGGCATCCGCAATGTCTAGTTTTGACAGAACATCTGTGAATTTTTCAGCTGCTGGTTTCATTAAAGCTGAATGGAAAGGCCCGCTCACTTCAAGTGCAATTGCACGTTTTGCGCCTTTTTCTTTCGCTTTTTCTGATGCAAGTTCTACACCTTTTGCTGTACCAGAGATGACGATTTGTCCAGGGCAGTTTAAGTTAGCGAGTTCTACAAGATGACCGCTCTCTGTTACTTCTTTTGTTACTTCCAAAAGCGAAGCTTGATCTATTCCGAGGATCGCTGCCATTGCGCCTTCACCTGCTGGAACAGCTTCATTCATTAATTCGCCGCGTTTTCTGACGGCGTATACAGCATCTTTAAACGAAAGAGCGCCTGCTGCAACGAGGGCTGTGTATTCACCAAGACTGTGTCCTGCTGCATAATCTGCTTTGATTCCACTCTCTTCAAGTTTCTTTAAGATGGCGATACTTGTTGTTAAAAGAGCTGGCTGCGCATTATATGTCAGCGTCAGTTCTTCTGCTTCCCCTTCAAAAATCATAGAAGATAAGTCAAAACCAAGGGTCTTGTCTGCTTCTTCAAACACAGCTTTAGATGCTGATTCTTGGTCAAATAAATCTTTTCCCATGCCAATTTTTTGAGAGCCTTGGCCAGGGAATAAAAATGCAATTTTGCTCATGCTGCTCTACCTCCATTAAGACTCATTCGTGTTTTCTTTTTGGACTTCTTGATGAATGATGGCTGAAACGTCTTTTTCAACGATATCACGTGCCTGACGAATTGCATGAAAAATGGCGTTTTCATCAGAGGAGCCGTGCGCTTTAATAACAGGAGCCTTTAAACCAAATAAAGCGGCACCGCCATATTCGGAGTAATCCATTTTAGATTTCATCTGCATCAATTTAGGCTTCATCATGCCAGCTGCTATTTTTGCAGTAAAGCTGGATGTTAATGTTTCTTTCAGCATTTTAAATACGGAAAGGGCTGTGCCTTCAATCGTTTTAAGCGCAATATTTCCTGTAAAACCATCTGTGACAACGACATCGGCTACACCTTCTAATAAATCACGAGACTCCACATTTCCTACGAAATTTAAGTCTGATGCTTTTAGTAATTCGAAGGTTTTTTTCGTTAAATCATTGCCTTTTTTATCTTCTGTTCCTACATTTAAAAGTCCAACGCGCGGATTGCTCTTCGGGAAGACGCGCTCTGCGTAAATAGACCCCATCATGGCATATTGCACCAGATGTTCTGGCTTGGCATCGACATTTGCACCGACATCTAGTAATAAAAACCCGCTGCCATCAAGTGTTGGCAAAGTTGGAGCAAGTGCTGGTCTGTCAATACCATCGATTCTGCCTACGATAAACAGTCCTGCTGTCATGAGTGCTCCCGTATTTCCTGCTGAGATGCAGGCATCTGCTCTTCCTTCAGATACTTCCTGGGCCATTTTCACCATGGATGAATCCTTTTTACGTCTGACTGCACGCACTGGTTCATCTGTCGGTTCAATGACTTCTTTTGCATCTAAAATCGTGATGCGCTCGTTATTTGTTATGTATGGTTTGATTTTGCTTTCATCGCCGACAAGTGTAATGTCGACATCTGAAAATGCTGCTAAGCTTTTTTGCACACCGTCAATAATGGCTTTAGGGGCATGATCTCCCCCCATTGCATCGACTGCAATTCTCATGTTATGTGCCACCTTTTACTTTTGTTTTGAGCGATACATGACGAAGTCACCTGAGAAGACAACTTCCTCACCCACATAGCTGTTTACTTCAACTACGGTTCTGCCTTTTTCTTTATCATGCGAGGCTACTTTGGCTTTAGAGACGACTCGTTCGCCTTGTTTAACCTGCCTTGTAAATCTAATATTCGCTTTTGCTGTCAGCGCCAGCTCATCGTCAATGACGGCCACTGCCAGCGAATTTGCCTGGGCGAAGAGATGATGTCCCCTGGCAATTTGGTTTCGGCTAAATACGTGCTCTTTTCTTACTTCTAAAATCGAAATGGCTTGGTCATCAAGCTCTACATCAATCATTTCTCCAATCACTTCATCCAGCGGAAGTGACTTCACTTCATCCTCTAATGTCTTCTCGGCCACATGCTTAATTCTTTCGCGTAATTCAGGGATTGACAGCTCCAAACGATCAAGACGAACCGTTTGAATGCTTACACCGAATTTACTTGCCAATTCTTCATCAGTAATGAACGGAGTCGAGCTGATCGTTTGCTGGAGAAGCCTTTGACGTTCTTTTTTATTTAGTTTCATATGCAGACACCATCCGTACATTTATGACTAGGTACTAATAGTAGTATATAATCTCATAGATGATAAATCAATCCTTGTTTCAAAAAGACAAGAAAATTCCTCCAGCTCGATCAGCTTAATTTATCTCCGCCCAGCACACCGCTGTCCACAAGCGTTTGCCGAAGTTCTTTGTATTCAGGATCTGTCCAAAAGGCGTCCGATTGCACAAGGTCTGCTGCATCTTTTCTAGCAGTTTCAAGTGCTCTGTAGTCATGGACCATGTCTGCCACCTTAAATTCAGGCATCCCGCTTTGTTTCTTGCCAAAGAAATCGCCAGGCCCTCTTAGTTCTAAATCCTTTTCAGACAGCTCAAATCCATCGGTCGTTTCGGACATAATTCGCATTCGCTCTTTACCCGTCTCTGATTTCGGATCAGCCATTAAAATACAAAATGATTGATGCTCTCCGCGGCCGACACGTCCTCTTAGCTGGTGAAGCTGAGACAGTCCGAATCGGTCTGCATCATAAATGACCATGATGGTAGCATTCGGCACGTTAACCCCTACTTCAACGACTGTGGTCGAAACGAGAATCTGGACTTCATTTGTAGTAAAGGCTCTCATCACCTGATCTTTTTCATCACTTGCAAGCTTCCCGTGCATTAAGCCGATCGACCACTTGCCGCGATACGCCTCCGTCAGCATGCTGTGGACATCAATCGCATTTTGAACATCCAGTTTGTCTGATTCTTCAATGAGCGGACAAATAATATACGCCTGTCTTCCTTTTTTCAGCTC
Source organism: Bacillus sp. MC1252 (assembly GCF_056838025.1). Lineage (NCBI taxonomy): Bacteria > Bacillati > Bacillota > Bacilli > Caryophanales > Bacillaceae > Bacillus > Bacillus sp. MC1252. Next base: position 1,505,891 of record NZ_CM166369.1, on the reverse strand, counting down.
TTTATCCACAAAAGCAAGAATCCTCTCGAGCATGTCATGCTTGACCCAATACGTTTCGATTTGCTTTCGGCCAGCTGGTAATTCATCGATGACGGATACGTCCATTTCTCCAAATACAGTGATCGCAAGTGTTCGCGGAATAGGTGTTGCGGTCATAAACAAGACATCTGGGTCCTGCCCTTTACTTCTCAGTTTTTTCCGTTGTTCCACGCCAAACCGGTGCTGTTCATCTGTAATGACAAGACCGAGCTGCTGAAATTCGACTTCGTCTTGGATGAGAGCATGCGTGCCGACTAATATATCAATCTCGCCCTCTTTCAAACGTTCCAGCAATTCTCTGCGGCGCTTTCCTTTCACAGAGCTCGTCAGCAGGGCGATATTCAGCCCCCATTTTTCAAAGAGCTGGTACAGTGAATCTGCATGCTGTTCTGCCAAAATTTCAGTTGGCACCATCAGCGCACCTTGATAGCCGGATAAATGAGCAGCATAAAGTGCAATGGCTGCAACAGCTGTTTTCCCTGATCCAACATCTCCTTGAAGCAGCCGGTTCATTCGATAAGGGGACGCCATATCGGACATAATTTCATCAAGCACTCTTGATTGTGCCTTCGTCAGCGGAAATGGCAGGCCGTGAACAAACTCAAAGACAGCCTCTTTTGAAAACGGATGCTGGATACCTGATGTTTTTTCTCGTTCTTTCTTTCTGATCGCCTGCATCTTCAGCTGAAAAATTAAAAATTCCTCGTACACAAAGCGGCGTCTTGCTTGCTTGAGCGAGTCTCTTGTTTCAGGGAGATGAATGGTTTTTAATGCGTCTTGATAGGACATGAGTTTATAGGCCAAGGCAAGCTGCTTTGGCAGTGGATCTTCGGCTTTGTCTACATAAAGCGACAGAGCCTGTTTCACAAAGCGCCTCATCATCTTCACCGTTACATTTTCTTTGACCGAATAAACAGGTTCTATACTGCCATCTTGCTCGTGTGTCCCTTTTTTAAATTCCTGCACCATAATGGATTGACGGTTTTTATCCCATTTTCCTGTGACTGATACCGTATCACCTAAAACAAGACTTCGTTTTAAATATGGGCGATTGAAGCAAATCGCCGTAATGAGAAAACGCCCGACAAGCAGCCTGAATGTCAGCCTGCTTCGTTTCTTTCCATAATAGGTGAGAACGGGCTCACTGTGCACTTTGCCTTCAACTGTGATACGTTCGTCATGCTTCACTTCTTCTAAGTTGCGAAGCTCATAGTCATCATATCGATAAGGAAAGTAGCCGAGTAAATCGGCTACTGTATGGATTCCAAGTTCATTTAAGGTTTTTTCTGTTTCGGCTCCAATCCCTTTTAGGACTGAGATATTATCTAGCAGTTTCTGTATCACGAGATGAGGTCACACCTCCGAAAATCTTCTTTTCAAGCTCTCTTGCTGTCGGTGTTGCAGCGAGTCCGCCTTGTGCGGTCTCACGAAGAGCTGTTGGCATCGTTTGACCAATTTTATACATGGCATCAATGACTTCATCACACGGAATACGGCTCGTAATGCCGGCAAGTGCCATATCTGCTGCAATCATTGCATTAGATGCACCCATTGCGTTTCGTTTCACACATGGTACCTCGACAAGTCCTGCTACTGGATCGCAAACAAGTCCAAGCATATTTTTCAGTGTAATGGCCATCGCTTCAGCAGATTGCTGGGGCGTGCCGCCCGCCATTTCTACAATGGCTGCCGCCGCCATGCCTGATGCTGAGCCTACCTCTGCCTGACAGCCTCCTGCTGCACCGGAGATACTGGCATTATTGGCCACAACAAAACCAAATGCGCCAGAAGTGAATAGGAATCTGACCATTTGTTCCTTTGTTGGCTGTAATGTTTCTTTTACTGCAAATAACGTACCAGGTACAACACCTGCTGAACCTGCCGTAGGCGTCGCACAGATGGTCCCCATTGCTGCATTGACTTCATTCGTTGCAACTGCTTTACTGACAGCATCTAAGATCGTATGACCAGACAATGTTTTGCCTGATGCGATATATGCTTGAAGTTTGACTGCATCTCCGCCTGTTAAGCCTGATAATGATTTCACACCTTTAAGTCCGTTTTCAACCGCCTGCTCCATCACTTCTAGGTTGCGATACATCTGCGAAAATATCTCTTCACGTGACTTCCCTGTCACTTCCATTTCTTGCGCGATCATGATTTCTGAAATGGAGGTATTTCGTTCTTCTGTTAGCTGCACGAGTTCTTTGACGTTTTTAAACATCATACATTACCTCCTTGTTGTTACTCTGCAATTTGTGTGACTTGAATAATGTTAGGCAGCGTTTCAAGCTCTGATAGGACAGCTGGGTCAATATTTTGATCCACTTCAATTGTCATCAGTGCCTCTTGCCCGACATCTTTACGCGCCACTTCCATATGACCGATGTTGATAGCGAACTTCGCTAATACATTGGCAACTGCCGCAATTGTACCGTAGCGATCGTTATGAACGACAAGAATGGCAGGGTGATTTCCTGAAAGCCTGAGCTCAAAGCCATTTAATTCTGTGATTTCAATTTTACCTCCGCCGATGGAAATCCCGATTAATTCAAGCTTTCCGTTCGCATCTGAAATCTCTACTTTTGCTGTATTCGGATGCGCTGGTACTGCATCTTCTTCTTTAAATTCAATGTCGATCCCCTTGCTTTTTGCAATATCAATCGCTGTTTTGATTCGTTCGTCAAATGTATCAAAGTCAAGAACACCGCCGATAATCGCGACATCTGTACCGTGCCCTTTATACGTATCTTTAAAAGAACCATAAAATGAAACGACAATTTGTTTCGGTTCTCTTCCGAATAAGCTGCGAGCCACTCTTCCTATACGAGCCGCACCCGCTGTGTGCGAACTTGATGGACCAATCATGACGGGTCCAATAATATCAAACACACTTCTAAATTTCATAGGTCTTCCCCTCTCATAACCACTCACGTATTGGTTTGTTTCTTCCTTTAGACTAATGGATTCATTCGTTTCCCGCAACTCATTTCACCGAGGAATCCCTAGTAAAAAATTGCAAAAGAAGAAGAAGGGCTTGATTTGCCCTTCTTTCGTTATTCAACAGCCAAAATATATGAATAAAGCGGCTGTTTTCCATCGTGGACTTCAACTTCTACATCTTCAAATGTTTCTTCAATAAAGGCTTCTAACGCTTCCATCTCATCAGATGATGCGTCTTCCCCTTTAATGATTGTGACAATCTCATCATCTTCTGTCACCATTTTGGTCAAAAGCTCTTTGGCTGCATCTAATTGATTTTTCGCTGTTAAGGTGATTTTTCCGTTGAATAGACCCATATAATCGCCTTTGGCAATGTCGATTCCATCAATTTGAGTATCTCTCACTGCAAAGGTAATTTGGCCGCTTTTCACATGATCAATCGCTTCTAACATCGCTGCTTCATTGTCTTCATTTGAAGCTGTTTCATTTAGAGAAAGAAGTGCTGACATCCCTTGAGGTACGGTCTTCGTCGGAATGACAACGACCTCACGACTTGAGACAGTTGCCGCCTGTTTAGCTGCCATGACAATATTAGAATTATTAGGTAAGATAAAGACGGTTTCGGCATGTATGCTATCAATTGCTTTGACAATGTCTTCTGTGCTCGGATTCATCGTTTGTCCACCTTCGATGACGACGGAAGCCCCGATACTTTTAAACAAGTCAGCAATTCCTTCTCCCATTGCGACACTCACTACTCCGAAGCGCTGTTTTTCAGCAGCGGGTGCTTTTGGTGCAGCAGGCGAGTGATCTCTTTCTTCATTCACGATCGAGCTATGCTGCTCTCTCATGTTTTCAATTTTCATATTGATCAGGCTGCCGTAGCGCTGTGCATATGACAAAACATCTCCTGGCTGCTCTGCATGAATATGAACCTTCGCTAGCGTATCATCAGATACCACAAGAAGTGAATCTCCGAATTCGCTTAAGTCTTCTCTGAATGTATTCTCTTCAAAGGACTGTTTGTCTTCTTCAAATTTCACCATAAATTCTGTACAGTAGCCAAATTCAATATCTTCTGTGTTCATATGGCTTTGCGCACTTTTATGATGTTCTGCACTTACTAGTTCTTTGAGGGTTGGCAAAGAGGCCATTTTAGAAGGAAGCTCTTCTCCTCTTAAAGAAGCAAGGAAACCTTCATATACGCAAAGAAGTCCTTTACCTCCACTATCTACAACGCCTACTTCTTTTAAAACAGGAAGCAGATCTGGCGTTCGCTCAAGTGACGCTCTTGCCTCCTCAATTGTTAATTCTAACACGCGGTCAATTTGATCTTCTGTCGCTGAAACAGCAACCGCTTTCTTTGCAGCATCTTTTGCAACTGTTAAGATGGTCCCTTCAATCGGTTTCATCACGGCTTTATATGCTGTATCAACACCCGCCTGTAAGGCAAGGGCAAATTCTTTGGCATCAATCGACTCTTTTTGTTCTATATTTTTACTGAAACCTCTGAAGAGCTGTGACAGGATCACACCCGAGTTTCCTCTTGCTCCCATCAATAGTCCTTTTGAAAGGGCCACCCCGACCTTACCAATATGATCGGTAGTTGTTTCTTCAACTGCTTTTGCCCCTGAAGTCATCGACAAATTCATATTTGTCCCCGTGTCTCCGTCTGGCACTGGAAAAACATTTAACGCATCAACAATTTGTGCGTTTTGAGAAAGATGGTGAGCACCTGCAAGAATCATTTTTGCAAATGAGCGGCCATCAAGATTTCTAATAGACAATATATTTCCTCCTTACTACGGGTTCGTAACTTTTACTCCTTGTACATAAATGTTGACCGAATCAACAGAAAGTCCAATCGTGTGAGAAATCGTATATTTGACTTTCGTTTGAACATTATGTGCGACTTCTGATATTTTTGTACCGTAGCTAACGATGATGTACATATCAATATGAATGCTGTCTTCTTTTTGACGCACAAGAACACCCCGGCTGAAGTTCTCTTTGCGGAGAATATCCGTCAAGCCGTCCTTCATTTGATTTTTGGACGCCATGCCAACAATACCATAGCAATCAATTGCAGCGCCTCCTGCCACCATTGCAATGACTTCATTTGATATATCAATTTGTCCGTATTTCGTTCTAAGTTCGATGGACACATTGGTTCCCCCTTTTTGAGAAATTGCCCTGAGTTATCACTATTTTACTATAAGACCCTTCTTTTTAAAAGAAATCATTCAATCCGACCCAATCCTACTTATACTATAGCCTTGATTTTTTATCAAGATGTCAAGGTGTTTTTCTTGAAAGAGGAGCAAACAATCCTTGCAAACCCCTTGAAGCTGTGGTAAATTATTAAAGTATCTTGAGGCTTCTCTAAGAACGTATATGAAGAATATGATATGTTTTCGCAGTTAGGAGGGAAACAAATGGCACGTAAATGCGTTATTACAGGCAGAAAAACAAAAGCTGGGAACAACCGTTCTCACGCAATGAACTCTACAAAACGTACATGGGGCGCGAACCTTCAAAAAGTTCGTATTCTAGTGGACGGTAAGCCTAAAAGAGTATATGTATCAGCTCGAGCTTTGAAATCTGGTAAAGTTGAGCGTGTATAAGCAAGAGTAAACGCCTGCTACAATTAACTGTAGCAGGCGTTTTTATGTGGAAATAAAGGAGATTACTCATTAATCTTTCTTAAATGAACCAAGCATCGCACGGACAATGCCCCCAAGAAATCTAGGCAGTTTGATTGTATAAAATTTCATTTTGTCCCCCTCCTAAAAGTACCGCTTGCAGCACAATTGAGCTTAATCAGCCATCCACATTGATAGGTTGGTCAATCTTTGCTTCTTACCATTATTAATATGCCTTCATGAAAAGAAAAAGTACCATTTGAGTGGATGAGTTCGTTACTAATACATAGTGTGGAACCAGGCTCAATATGACAATTTTTCAGAGGATATTTGAAACCTTTTAATGTCAGCTTTTCAACAGGTGTACCAAAGGGGAGAAACGACACGTATTTTTTGTCCAAGTCTTGTTTTATTTCGTATGTGCCAGGTCCAAACATTTGAATGATATTTTGTTTGTCTACAAGTGTGATGGTCTGCTTGTGCTGAATGCCTTTGTAAAGGAGATGGATATTTCCTAGAAAATGATCGGCTCTTCCGCCTGTTATGCCGTATATTTGAATATGGGCTGGGTGCTGATGCAAGGCCCAGTTAAGCGCAAGCTCTAAATCGGTTTCATCTTTTTCTGCCTGAAATACATTCAGGGCAGGTAATTTCTTTTTTAGCTCGCGAAGCTCTTCTTCTGTCACACTATCAAAATCACCAAATGCTTTGGCAGGTAAAATTCCATGCTCTAGTAAGAAGAGGGTTCCCCTGTCTACGCCGACCCAGAGGATGTCATCTTTAGACGCTTCCCGTTCAAGGGGCGGGATGTATTCAAAAGGACCGCCGGCTACGATATGTATGTACATGATATACGCTCCTCTCCATGTAAAAAGAACCAAAGATCACAATGCCTTTGGTTCCTTTCTTTACGCTTTTCGAATCGCTTGAATGGCTGCTGCGCGGTTGTCTTTACCGTATACCGCTGAGCCGGCTACAAGTAAATTAGCGCCTGCTTCCTTGCAGCTCTTTGCTGTTTCTACATTGACACCGCCGTCTATTTCAATAAGTAAATCGGTTAAGCCCTTTTGTTCACTAAGTGCCTTCACTTCTTTTACCTTAGTGAGGACAGATGGAATAAACGCTTGTCCACCAAAACCAGGATTCACCGTCATGAATAACACAAGGTCCACATCCTCTAATACATGCTCAATTTGAGAAACAGGTGTGTGCGGGTTTAGGACGACCCCTGCTTTTACACCTTGTTCTCTAATGTGCTGTATCGTGCGGTGCAAGTGCGGACAAGCCTCCACATGGACAGAAATGATGTCAGCGCCCGCTTTTGCGAATGCAGGGATATAACGGTCTGGATGTTCAATCATTAAATGAACATCCAGCGGAAGCTTTGTATGCGGCCTGATCGCTTCCACTACATTCGGCCCAAATGTGATATTCGGTACGAATTGACCATCCATGACATCAATATGAATATAATCCGCTCCGCCTTGTTCCACATCACGGATATCTTTCTCCAAATTGGCGAAATCTGCTGATAAAATGGAAGGGGCAATATAAACCATGATTTAGTACCTCGGCTTTCTGTCTTTGATTTCAGTTAAAAACTCTAAATAATGCTGATAGCGATACTTTCTGATTTGCTCATGTTCTACCGCATCTTTTACTGCACAGCCTGGCTCTTTCACGTGCAGGCAGCCTCTAAACTTACAATCTGCACTCCGCTCTCTGATTTCTAAAAAGTACAGACCTAAATCTTCCGCTTCTATGCCTGTAAATTCGAGTGAGCTAAAACCAGGTGTATCTGCAATGAGTCCTTCAGCTGTTCGAATGAGTTCCACATGTCTTGTCGTATGTTTTCCCCTGCCAAGATGGGATGAAATATCATTTGTTTTTAGCGCCAAATCCGGGCTCATCGCATTTAAAAGTGAGGACTTGCCTACACCAGACTGACCTGCAAATACGGTTATTTTGTGATGAAAGTGCGGGGTCAGCTTTTCAATTCCGTCCCTCTCGATCGTAGATGTTAAATGAACGTCATATCCAATTTGCCGATAGTCCTCTGCATATGCTTGAATGGTTTTGCGTTCTTGCTCTGTTTTCAGCAAGTCAATTTTTGTAATGCAGATAATCGGCTCAATATGGTTGGCTTCAACAAGTACTAGAAATCTGTCTAAAAGCGATGTGCTAAAGGTTGGCTCTATCGCTGAGAAAACAAGCACCGCTTGATCGACGTTACTGATAGGCGGCCGAACAAGCTCGTTTGTCCGCTCTTTTACTTCCAATAAGTAGCCTTCCTTATCGTTGTCTGCTTGATAGACGACATAATCTCCGACAAGAGGTGTTATTTTATTTTTTCGAAAAATGCCTCTCGCTCTGCACTGAATCACTTTTCCACTTTCTTCAGACTCATCCAGTACATAATAAAACCCGCTTAATGCTTTAATAATTTTGCCCTCAGGCATAAAGTCCCTCCTTTATTCATCATCAGGGTATTCGATCGTTTTGGAGCTCACCACTTTATCATCAACCGTCACCTGATAATACCCTTTTTGACCTGGTTCAATCTTAAATTTAATGGTTCGTTCGGTTGGGGCATTGATTTTAAAGGTTTCATATAAATCAGAAATGCTGTGTTCTGCATCATCAATGGAAATTTGGACATTCATTTCTTGCCCTTCTGTTTCTGGTTCATATGGGATCGCAATCTTTTCAGTTACCGTTTTGGCCGGTTTTTCCTTCGGTCCAAGAGAGAATGTGATTTTGACCGTATCACCTGGTTTGACAGCAGTTCCCGCTCCTGGTTCCTGCTTCATGACCTCACCTTTTGGCACATCATCAGAATACGCTTCTTTTTCATCAAGCTTTAGTCCATTATCCTCTAGATAATTCGATGCCGCCTGTTTACTATACGTCGTTAAATCCCTTAATGTAATATCGGCAGGGCCTATGCTGACTGTCAAAGTCACTTCTTCATCTGCTGCGACAAGCTCTGTATTCGCTGAAGGTTGCTGTTCCATGACAAGCCCTGATTCGGTGTCATTATCATTCACTTCCTCCACAACGACCTGTTTAAACCCTTTTTTCTCTAATAATTCTTTTGCTTTCTCGACCTTTTCGCCTGTTACATCAGGTAATTCGGTCTTTTCTTTGCCTGTACTTTCGTAAAGCTGAATCTCTGTTCCTTCTTTTACCTTTGTGCCGATTTTCGGATCTGTTTTGACGACAAGCCCTTTTTCAATTTTCTCATCAGCGATCTCAATAGGTTCACCAGCGACAGTAAATCCAGCTTTCTTCAAGGTGTCTTCTGCTTTTTCAACCGTCATGCCCGATACATCTGCGATCTCAACATCTTTTGGAAAGAGTAACCCTGGAAACACAGTGATGGCTAAAATTGTCGCGGCTGTCAGAATAAATAAGATTGATGCCACAATCCAAGGCCATTTTTTTCGTTTCTTTTTCGGTTTTTGTTTCTCTTTTTTCTTTGGTTTTTGAGCAGGATGGACGGCTGTTTTTTCAACGTCTTGGCCGACTTGATGATCTTGGATGATTGGGATGGCTTTCGTTGCTTCATGATCTTCTTCAATGACAAAGCGTTTTTCTTTTAGTCTTGCAGGGTCGAAGGCTGTTTTTAAGTCTTTTTGCATTTCAGATGCATCTTCAAATCGATAAAATGGATCTTTGGCCATCGCCTTTAAAATGATGTTTTCCACGCTTTGTGGAACAGAAGGATTCCATCTTCTCACAGATGGGGGTTCTGATTGTAAATGCTTCAGCGCGACACTAACCGCTGATTCCCCTTCAAACGGCATGCGTCCTGAGATGAGTTCATAGAGCACAATACCAAGTGAATAGATGTCTGACTTTTTTGTTGCAAGACCTCCGCGTGCTTGTTCTGGAGACAAATAGTGCACGGATCCTAGGACAGAATTTGTATGGGTAATGGTCGCTGAGCTGAGTGCCATGGCAATTCCAAAATCAGTGACTTTGATATTCCCCATGTTGTCTATTAATATATTGTGAGGCTTAATGTCCCGGTGGACGAGCTGTTTCGCATGGGCTTCTTCCATCGCCGCAACGACTTGCTCCATAATGCGAACGGCTTCTTTCGGATGAAGCGGGCCATTGGCGTGTATGTATTCCTTCAGCGTCATTCCCTCGACATATTCCATGACAATATAATAAATGTCATCTTCTTCTCCTACATCGTAGATGCTGACAATGTTCGGATGATCTAAGCTTGCTGCTGATTGCGCTTCTCGCCGGAACCGTCTAATAAAATCATCATCGCTTGCAAAGTCAAATCGTAAAATTTTAATCGCTACTTCGCGATCTAAAATCATATCCTCCGCCAAATAAACGTTTGCCATTCCGCCTCCGCCTATGACGCGAAGAATCTGATAACGGCCGCTGATCCTTTTTCCGATCAACACTTGCTGTCACCCTCCTCTGTTTGGGAGGGAATTTCTAACAGTACTGCTGTAATGTTATCTTCACCGCCGTTGTCATTCGCTGTTCGAATTAACTCTGTTACTTTTTCATCCGGTGCGGTCGTTTGCGCTAAGATATGAATCAAATTCTCTTCTTCTACTTTATTCGATAATCCATCTGAGCAAAGCAGGATTTGATCTCCTGGGTCAACTTCAAAGGTGCGAGCATCGATTTGAACGTGTTTATCTGTTCCTAATGCTTTCGTGAGCACATTTTTTCTTGGATGATATTCTGCATCCGCTTTTGAAATCTCACCTGTTTTCACAAGCTCATTGACAAGCGAGTGGTCATCCGTTAGTTGGGTCAGTGCTCCTTCTCTGAGTAAGTAGCAGCGGCTGTCTCCAATATGGGCAATTGTGACCGTTTGCAAATGAACGAGTGCACAAACAATGGTCGTCCCCATTCCTTGGCACTCCTCATTGTTTCTCGCATGTTCATATACTTGGTCATTAATTTCACTAATTTTTGAGATTAACCAGCTTTCTAGATCGGCTGGTTTATTTGGGATTGAAGATGTTGCTTGCCAGTATTCTTTTAAAGAAGATACTGCCATCTTGCTGGCCACATCACCAGCAAGATGACCTCCCATTCCATCTGCTACAACAGCTAGAAGTGTGTCTTCTTTTGCTTCAAAAATACCTGCATCATCTTCATTATGCTGACGGACTTTTCCTGTATCGGTTAAAAAGGCTGCCCTTATCAACATTCGTCACCTCGTCTCTTCCTGACGCTCCTTCGCTCTTAGCTGACCGCAAGCAGCATCAATGTCATGGCCTTGCTCTCGTCTAATCGTTACGTTTACGCCTTTTTCTTTCAGCGTTTTTTCAAATAGGAAGATTTGTTCTCTTGGTGTTCTCACATAATCTCTCTCCGGTACATAGTTCACCGGAATCAGGTTCACGTGACATTTGATTCCTTTTAATAAATCAGCAAGTTCTTCCGCGTGATGAACTTGATCATTGACTCCGCCAAACAGGCCGTATTCAAAGCTGACACGTCTACCCGTTTTTTGAATGTAGTATTCAATGGCTTCCATTAATTTTGGCAGCTTATACGCCTTATTGATCGGCATCAAGCGGCTTCTAATCTCTGTATTTGGTGCATGCAATGACACAGCAAAGTTGATTTGCATTTGCTCATCAGCGAATTGATAGATCTTTGGAATGATCCCGCTTGTTGAGACAGTAATATGACGCGCGCCAATATTTAAGCCCTTGTCATGGTTGATGATTTTTAGGAATGCAAGCATTTCCTCAAAGTTATCAAACGGTTCACCGATACCCATGATGACAACAGAGCTAACTCTCTCATCCGTTTCATCAAGCGCCTGCTGCACTTTCAATACTTGGGCAACGATTTCACCCGCTTCAAGGTTTCGCTTCAAGCCGCCAAGTGTCGATGCACAGAATGTACAGCCAATTCTACAGCCGACCTGAGTGGTCACACACACAGAGTTGCCGTATTCGTGACGCATGAGCACTGTTTCAATTGTATAGCCATCATGTAATTCAAATAAAAATTTGATCGTTCCATCTTGAGATGTTTGTTTGATCACTGTTTTTAATGTGGTGATCGCAAATTGATCCTTTAATTTTTCTCTTAATTCCTTTGAAAGGTTAGACATTTCGTCAAAGGATGTCACACGTTTTTCATAAAGCCATTCAAAAATTTGGGCTGCACGGAAAGGCTTTTCACCTTGTTCTTTTAACCATTCTTTGATTTCGTGAAGCTCAAATGAGTAGATCGACGGCATGTCTGTTTTCAGTTCTTTTCTTACTTTTTGTTCTGTCATTTTTTATCCCTTCTTTCTCATGCTGCAAATAAAGAAACCATCTGTTCCGAAATAATGAGGAAGAATTTGCACACTTCCGTTTTGAACAAACGGAGCAACCTGCTCAGGCAGCCGTTCATTAAGAGATAGATCGGGTTCGAAGTCTTGGTGTTCTTGTAAAAACGCATGAATCACTTGTTGATTTTCTGTTGGGCCCATTGTACATGTACTATATACAAGGGTTCCGCCCGGCTTTAGAAGCGAGGCTGTTTCGTTTAAGATTGCCTGCTGAATTATCGCAAGCCTTGCTGAGTCTTCTTGAGACTTTGTATATTTCATATCTGGTTTTCGTCTGATGACGCCAAAACCAGAACACGGTGCATCAATCAGAATACGGTCAAACGAAGCTTCGCTATAATAGTCCGCTGTTTTCCTTGCATCAAGCGCTTTTGCCTCAATGTGAGTAAGATGCAGACGCTTTGCTGCTTGTTTGATGAGTTTCACTTTGTGTTCATGTAAATCAAGTGAAACAATTTTCCCCTCATCGTTCATTCGCTCTGCGATATGTGTTGATTTGCCGCCAGGAGCCGCGCAGGCATCAAGCACCGTTTCTCCCGGCTGAGGATTTAGTGCTCTTGCGACAAGCATTGAGCTTTCATCTTGAATGGTCACAAAGCCCTCTTGAAAAGAAGGCGTTGATACGATGGACCCTTTCATGAGCTTCAGTGCATCCTCAGATAAGTCGCCGAGCTCTGTTTCAATTCCTGCATCCATCAGTTCATTCTGTAATGCCATGCGATCGGTTTTCATTCGATTGACACGAAGAGTTTGCTTTGGCGGTACTAAATGAATGCGGCACATGCTTTCTGCTGCTTCAAATCCATACGCCTCAACCCATTGCTGCACAAGCCATAGTGGGTGGCTTGTCTCAATCGAGAGCCGCTTGACCGGATCTTTGATTGCATCAAATGCCGGAACGCCTTCTCTTTGTACTGAACGAAGTACGCCGTTCACAAGTGAAGAAATGCCTTTATGCCCGCGCTTTTTCGTTAGCTCGACTGCTTCATGGATGGCTGCACGATCTGGAATTTTTTCAAGGTAGACCATTTGATAAAGAGACATACGCAAAAGCTGCATGACCCACGGGGCCACCTTTTGCGGTTTTTTCACAAAGGGCGCCAGCATATAATCTAGTGCCAGCTTATTTTGCAGTGTACCGTATACAAGCTCTGTTAACAGTGGTTTGTCCTGATCTGCCAGATCTTTATCTTTCATGACTGACTGCAAAAGCAAATTACTGTAAGCTTGATTTTGTTCGAGTTTGATTAAAGCGTCCAGCGCTACTTCTCTCACATTACTTTTCTTCATTCATTAACCCTAATTTCTGTCCAATTTCGATATTTGCGCCTCTTAAGAAGTCTTCGCCGGTCATTTTTTTCTTTCCAGCCGGCTGCACACTTGTTAATATAAGGCCTTGCTGATTCCCGGTTCCAATGACCGGTCCTTCTTTTTGAAGTTCAATCACTTTCCCAGGTTCTTGCGCTTGAAGCGGAACTTTTTTCGCTTCCCAAACTTTTAAATGAGCGCCGTTCCATTCAGTATAGGCAACTGGCCATGGATTTAAGCCGCGAACTTGGTTGTAAAGCTCTTCTCCGGTTTTTGTCCAGTCTAACCTTTCTTGCTCCCGCTTAATATTAGGTGCGTAGGTTGCCGCCTCTTCATTTTGCGGAATCGGAGAGATGGACCGGTTCAGAACATTTGGAACCGTATCTTTTAGCAATGCGGCGCCTGCTATACTTAATTTATCATGCAATGTCCCAACGTTGTCTAATTCATCAATTTCTACTTCTACTTTACTAATCATGTCACCTGCATCGAGTCTTTCAACCATGTACATGATGGTCACGCCTGTTTTCTTTTTGCCTTGCAGGATCGCATAATGGATCGGCGCGCCGCCTCTTAGCTCTGGCAGCAAAGAGGCATGAACATTGATACAGCCAAATTCAGGTTCATCCAGCAGTCTTTTTGGTAAAATTTGTCCGAAGGCTGCTGTTATAATTAAATCTGGCTTTAATGCAAGCACTTTATCGATTTCTTCATCAAGGCGCACCTTTTCAGGCTGCAAAACAGGGATGCCATGCTTTAGGGCTTCCACTTTCACAGGAGGTGGCGTGAGCACTCGTTTTCTGCCTTTCGGGCGATCTGGCTGCGTGACGACCCCGACGACTTCGTATCCTTCTGTTATCAGTGTTTGCAGCACAGGTACTGAGAAATCAGGGGTTCCCATAAATACAATACGTGCCATTTTCTTCACCCTTCCATTTCCACAAGTTCTTTTTCTGTATAGGTTTGAATGATTTTCGACGTGAATAATATGCCGTCTAAATGATCAATTTCGTGCAATAAGGCTCTTGCTAAAAATCCTTCTGCTTCTATTGTAAATGGTTTGCCTTTCTTATCAAAGGCTTTCACCTTCACATGATTTGGTCTTTCTACAGTGCCGTATAAAGATGGGAAGCTCAAGCAGCCTTCAATGTCTGTTTGGCTTCCTTTTACTTCAAGAACCTCGGGATTCACTAAATCAATTCTGCCAGATTCTTCTCCTATATCTACAACGGCGATTCTTTTTGAAATACCGATTTGCGGTGCTGCTAGTCCGACTCCATCTAGCTCAAGCATTGTATCATACATGTCATCGAGCAGTTTTTTAAGCTTTTTATCGAACGTATCGACAGGCTCTGTCTTTTGTTCAAGCACTTCTGCCGGATGTATGACTATTGGTTTTATTGCCACTTAAAGCCCTCCGTTTTACATCATCATATATGGATTCATATCTATTGAAATCATCAACTGTTTTTGTTCCATTTCTTTTTGATAATGATCTTGTATTTTCCGTAGTAAACTTGCCAGTTCATTTTCCCTTTTGTATTTTATCACGCATTGATATCGATATCTATCTTTGATCTTAGCGATCGGAGATGCAGCTGGACCAAGGATTCTTGTATTCGGTGCACAGTTCATTTTCAGAAACTGGACAATTTGATCAGCGACATGCGCTGCCTTCGTCACTTCTTCGTGTGAAACAGTCACCATTGCCAAGAAGTAAAATGGCGGATAGGACTGATGACGACGATGCAGCATCTCCTGCTCATAAAAGGCTTCATAGTCATGCTGCTTGGTTAATTCAATACTATAGTGAGAAGGCGTATACGATTGAATAATGACTGAGCCCGCTTTTTCATGGCGCCCTGCCCGGCCGCTGACTTGCGTGAGAAGTTGAAATGTTTTTTCACTTGAACGAAAATCAGGGATATGAAGGGACGTATCCGCACTCAGTACACCGACAAGTGTAACATCTGGAAAGTCTAACCCTTTTGCAATCATTTGCGTACCGAGTAGAATATCCGCTTCTTTGTTGCCAAATGAGGTAAGAAGCTTTTCATGAGCGCCTTTTCGAGAGGTTGTATCTACATCCATTCGGATTACCCTCGCCTCAGGCAAAACCTTGGTGAGCTCTTCTTCTACTCGCTGCGTACCTGTACCAAAATAACGAATATGCTCGCTGTGGCATTCTGGACATTCAGCAGGTACCGGGGCTTCGTGACCGCAATAGTGACACTTCAGCCGTTTTTGATAACGGTGATAGGTAAGGGAAATCTCGCAATGAGGACATTGCTCCACATATCCGCAATCACGGCACATCACAAAGGATGAATAGCCTCTTTTATTCAGAAATAAGACGGCTTGTTCTTTCCTTTCAAGCACTTCTTTTAACCTGAGCATTAATTCTTCTGAGAACATAGACCGGTTGCCGTTCCTTAATTCTTCTCTCATATCAATTACCGAGACGTGCGGCATCTGCTGCTGGTTCACGCGTTGCTTTAGCGTCAGCAATGTATACACACCTTTTTTCGCACGCGCATAGGTCTCAAGTGAAGGTGTTGCACTGCCTAATACGACTGGACATTGGTGCCGTCTTGCTCGTTCAATTGCGACGTCCTTGGCATGATAACGCGGCATCTCTTCTTGTTTGTAGGAAGATTCATGCTCTTCATCTATGATAATCATTCCTAGATTTTCAAATGGGGCGAAAACAGCAGACCTTGCTCCCACGACAAGCTTGACTTCCTTGCGGTGAATTTTCCGCCACTCATCATACTTTTCCCCTGTCGATAATCCGCTATGAAGAACAGCCACATTTGAGCCAAACCGTTCTTTAAACCGCTGAACCATTTGAGGAGTTAATGAAATTTCAGGAACGAGGACGATCGCTTCTTTTCCCTTTTGAAGTACATGATCAATGGTCTGCAAATAAATCTCCGTTTTCCCGCTTCCTGTCACCCCGTGCAGCAGAAAGGTTTCATGCTGATGATCACTCACTGCTTGATGAATGTGTTTCGCTGCTGCTGCTTGTTCTGTCGTGAGATCGAGGGAATCAGATTGTTTAAACTCCCGGTCTGCATAAGGATCTCGATAGATCTCTTCATAGCTCTCTGTTAACAGCCCTTCTCGTATAAAGGTTTTAAGCGTTTGAGAACTAGCGCCTGTTTGCTGCTGTAAGTCTTTCGCTAAAAAAGTGGTCTCACTCGCTTGAAGCAAAAAGGAGAGCAATTCCTTTTGTTTCACCGCATTTTTCTTTAGCTGCTGCTGCTTTTCTTCAAGTCTTTCTTTCGAAACGACGACCTGAAGCATGCGCACCTTTTTCTTTCCAGATTTTTGAGAGACATGATATCTCACCTCTAGATGACCTTTTTGGACATGCTTTTGAATGTGCTTCAGTTGATCAGGCGGAATGTCAGCGTAAAGTATGCTTTCTTGCTGACCGAAAAGCTCTTTCAATGACTGCGGAAGTTCTTCATCTGATAACACCTGAATTTCTTTTTCATATTTTGCCTTCATGGCTGCAGGCAGCATGGATTGCAGAGCCGTAATATGATAGGACAATGTTTTTTCCGTCAGCCAGTGGGAAAGCTCCAATAGCTCATCTGTCAGAACAGGTGATAAATCAAATAAATCCACAATGTCCTTGATGTTTCCTGTCTTTACGTCTGTTACATCTTTGACTCTTGTCACAAACCCTTGAATCTTCCTCGGGCCAAAGGGAACAACGACCCTCATCCCAGGTTTGACGAGATCTTTGAACCGATCGGGCACACGATAGTCAAATGGGCGATCAATGGCTTTCGTTGTGACATCCACTATGACTTCAGCAATCATGCTCGATCACGCTCTTTTGGCAATAGCTGTTTTGCCTCCTTTAAGATTTCAAAAGCGAGGTCTTTTTTGCTCATCATCGGCAGCTCTTTTTTTGTTCCGTCCGCTTTGATGATCGCTGCCACATTTGTGTCTGTGCCAAAGCCCGCACCCTCTTTTGTTACATTGTTGGCAACAATCATATCTAGATGCTTGGATTCGATTTTCTTTTTCGCATAATATTCTACATCCTGCGTTTCAGCTGCAAAACCGACAAGCACTTGATGCTCTTTTCTTTTCCCCAGCTCTTTTAAAATATCTTTTGTACGCGTGAATTCAATTTCCAGTGCACCGTCATGTTTTTTCATTTTATGAGGATATGTCGTGACAGGGGTGTAATCGGCAACAGCTGCTGATTTAATGACAAGGTCTGCTTCCCCGTACACATCTAAAGCAGCCTGATACATCTCCTCTGCCGATTCAACGTGTACCACGTCTACATGGTCAGGCGCAGTCAAAGAAACAGGACCAGAAATAAGCGTGACATCAGCCCCCATTTGCTGGGCAGCTTCTGCAATGGCATAGCCCATTTTCCCAGTAGAACGATTTGTAAAGAAACGAACAGGATCGATCACTTCTCGTGTAGGACCTGCTGTCACCACGACTTTTTTCCCTGAAAGCGGCAAGCTTTTTGGCTCCTCGAAAAACGCACGAATGTGTTCAATAATTTTTTCAGGTTCCTCTAAACGCCCTTTTCCAATGTACCCGCAGGCTAAATAACCTTCACTTGGCTCAATAAACCGGTATCCGTCTTCATATAATGTGCGAATGTTCCGCTTCACAGCTGGGTGATCATACATATGCACATTCATAGCCGGTGCGATCCATACAGGAGCTGTTGAAGCGAGCAAGGTGGTTGTGAGCATATCATCTGCAAGTCCTGCGGCCATTTTACCAATCGTATGTGCTGTTGCAGGAGCAACGAGAATGAGATCGGCCCAGTCAGCTACATCAATATGCGCAATGACTCTTGGATTGTTCTCTTTAAA
Organism: Bacillus sp. MC1252; assembly: GCF_056838025.1. Lineage (NCBI taxonomy): Bacteria > Bacillati > Bacillota > Bacilli > Caryophanales > Bacillaceae > Bacillus > Bacillus sp. MC1252. The sequence continues at coordinate 1,487,769 of NZ_CM166369.1, read as the reverse complement.
TGTATCCACATAAACCTCTTGTCGAGATAGGGCTTGGAAGGTGAGCGGAGACACAAACTCACGGGCAGATTCCGTCATAATCACTCTTACATTTGCGCCTGCCTGTACGAGTTTACTAGTGAGTGCAGCTGCTTTATATACGGCGATTCCTCCGCTGACGCCGAGCAAAATATTTTTTGACTGTAACATTTGTTTGTCCCCCTTAATGGCCTTTTTCACAAATTCGTCTACAATTCAAAAAAGTCAAAACCAATCATAGTTTTGACTTTTTTGAACGTATCGTATCTGCATTACAGAAGCGATGTGTTATTCTTGATCCTCTTTTTCAAATGTCAAAAGACCAGCGTCGATTTCTTCAAGTGCTTTCCCTACAAATTTGTAAGACTTTGTGTTTTCGATCTGCTGATCTTGATGGATCTGCATTTCACGTGCACGGCGTGCAGACACTGTCACAAGTGTATATTTCGAATCAAGTTTGTTCATCAATGAGTCAATTGAAGGATCTAACATTGTTTATTCTACCCCCAGCATTTTTTTATATCTTGGTGCGACTCTGTCTCTTCGCAGATGCTCTGCAAGGACGATCGCTTTGATTCTTTCACAAGCAAGCGCGACATCATCGTTTTCAACGACATAGTCGTAAGCATCCATCATTTCAATCTCTTCTTTTGCAGCGGCCATTCGATTTCGAATGAGGTCCTCAGATTCTGTACCGCGAGTAATGATACGGTTTTGAAGTTCTGAAAGACTAGGCGGTGCAAGGAAAATAAAAAGACCTTCCGGGAAAGCTTCTCTTACTTGAAGTGCGCCTTGCACTTCGATTTCAAGGAAAACATCTTTTCCTTCACTCAGTGTCTGTTCTACATAGTCAACAGGTGTGCCGTAGTAATTCCCGACATATTCTGCCCATTCTAACAACTTTTTGTTTTCAATCATATGTTCAAATTCTTCCCTGGTTTTAAAGAAATAATCGACACCATTTCTTTCACCTTCACGCGGTTTGCGTGTTGTTACTGAAATAGAGTATTCAAATTTCGTATCTTCCTGGGAGAAAATGGCTTGTCTGACCGTTCCTTTTCCAACTCCCGAAGGTCCAGAGAGAACGATTAAGAGTCCTCTTTCTTTCATAATGGCGTATTACCCCTGCCCTTCATCTATGATTTCTTCTTTTACAGAAAGTCTTTGCGCGACAGTCTCAGGCTGAACGGCAGATAAGATGACATGGTCACTGTCCATAATGACAACAGCACGGGTTCTTCTTCCGTATGTAGCATCTATGAGCATGCCTCGATCTCTTGCGTCTTGTATCATTCGTTTAATCGGTGCTGATTCCGGACTGACGATCGAAATCATCCGATTCGCTGAAATGATGTTTCCAAATCCGATATTGATCAATTTTATGGTCATCTTCTTTCGTCCCCCTGTAATATAAACGTCTCTAGTCTCGCCGAAAGAGACGCACTGTAAACAGCATACACAATGACTATTCTATATTTTGCACTTGTTCTTTTATTTTTTCAATAGCACTTTTCATTTCGACCACCAGCTTTGTTAAATGGTGATGGTTTGCTTTAGATCCAATCGTGTTCACTTCACGGTTGAGTTCCTGTACAAGAAAGTCAAGTTTCCGGCCGGCAGCGCCGCCTTGCATCAAAATTTGCTGAAATTGCTGAAAATGACTTTTTAATCTCGTGATCTCTTCTGTAATGTCACAGCGATCAGCAAAGATGGCAGCCTCTGTGGCCAGTCTGCTTTCTTCAAGCGCCTCTCCGATCCATTCTTGCAATCTTTGATTCAATCGTTCTTTGTACTGACTTACAACCTCTGGTGCAAAGACTTTTATTTCTTCTGTATAGGCCTCTAGTTCAGAGAGCCTCAGTTCACAGTCTTTTTGAAGTGATGCACCCTCTTGCTCTCTCATGAAGCAAAGCTCCTTGACAGCCGCTTCACAAGCGTCTATCAGCAAATGCTCCAGCTGCTCATTTCGGCTGACCGACTCTTCTACTTGAACAGCATGTTCCAGCTGAAGTAAGTCATGTGCATGCTGAATACCTGAAATGTGATAGCGGTCCTTGAGGTCTTTTGCGGCTTTCATATATTCATCAAGCAGCGGCCAGTCGATCTGTAAAGACCGGCTTGCTAGTTTACCGCCTTCAATCGTGACAAACAGCTCAATTCTACCACGCTGCACGTGACGAAGAATGATTTTTTTTAATGTATCTTCGAAATATAAAAGCGGCCTCGGCAAACGGGCATGAACCTCTTTAAAACGGTGATTGACCGATTTTAGCTCGACTGACACTGTCAGTTCTCCATCCGTTTTACTCGCTTGGCCGAATCCCGTCATACTGCGTATCATGTCAAAACACCCAATTCTTTCATATTAATAAAATGAAAAAGGTAATAGCAGACACTATTACCTCAAAATTATACCATAACGAATTATTTTTTTCTTGTCAAAAGTGATCCTGCCAATAAAAAAGTTGGCAGTGCAGACATACCGATGATCAGCAGCCAATCAATTGGAGCAATTGACACCGTTTTGAAAATTGGCTGAAGCGGCGGATAATAAATGACCACAAGCATCAGAAGAAGTGATGACAGAACAGCACCGATTAAATAGAGATTTCCAAATGGATTACGTTCAAAAATGGACCGTTCACTGCGGCAGTCAAATACATGAATGAGCTGCGCCAAAACGAGCGTACTAAATGCGACAGTCTGTGCATATTGCAGTTCGTTTGGATCGCGGTGATACACAAACATAAATGCTAACAGAGTGGCAAGCCCAATGAGGAATCCCCTTGATATGACCTTCCAGCCAAGCCCTCTAGCAAATATGCCCTCTTTCATGTTCCGCGGCTTCCTCTTCATGACATCGCCTTCTGGCTTATCCATTCCAAGTGCCATAGCTGGGAGTCCATCTGTCACAAGGTTTACCCATAAAATTTGAATAGGAACGAGTGGAAGCGGAAGCGCAAGGAGCATCGCAAACAGCATAACCAAAATTTCTCCAACATTTGATGCAAGCAAATAGCGTACAAACTTACGAATATTTTCGTAAATATTCCGGCCCTCATTAATAGCGGATTTAATGGTCGCAAAGTTGTCATCAAGTAAAATAAGGGAGGACGCTTCTTTTGCTACGTCTGTTCCTGTGATGCCCATGGATATTCCGATATCTGCTTGTTTAATCGCGGGCGCATCATTGACCCCATCACCTGTCATCGCCACAATATGGCCATTTTTTTGATAGGCCTTCACAATTCTCAGCTTATGTTCCGGGGATACCCGGGCAAAAACGTATACATTTTCAGCCATTTGCTCAAGCTCTTTGTCACTCAGCTGGTCCAGCGCTTTCCCGTCAAGAACCTTTCCTTGCTTCGGTAAAAGGCTCAGGTCTTTTGCGATGGCTTTGGCTGTTTCCACGTGATCACCTGTAATCATCACAGTTTTAATGCCAGCATCCCTGCACTCTTTGATCGCTCGCCTGACTTCAGGACGAGGTGGATCGATCATACCCTCTAACCCGATCAATGTGAGATCGGTTTCTGCCTGCTGAACAGATGTGATTTTTTCTGTCAAACCGACTTTTTTATACGCAATTGCAATGGTTCTAAGCGCTTGTCTTGCTAAGCCTTGAATCGCAGCTTCTGTTTCTTGCCTGTGAGTGGTTGAAAATGAGGCTGTGCGTCCGCCGTGCATGATATGACTTGAACGGTTCATCAGTACATCTGGCGCACCTTTTGCAATGACATACCGCTCTTTTTGATTCGTTTCGACGACGACTGACATCATCTTTCTTTCTGAGTCAAAAGGAAACTCCTCTACGACATGAAACCCAGCTTCTATGAATTGCTCTGTAAAACCCGCTTTACGTGCTGCGGTTAAAAGTGCGCCCTCTGTCGGATCTCCATCAAGGTTCATTTCTCCATCTTTTTCAACGATGGTCGATGTATTACAAAGTGCACCATATAATAAAACCTTTTGAAGGCTTGGATGTTTGTCAACATGGACAAGTTCTCCGTTTAAGGTGAAATCACCAGACGGCTCATAGCCCGTGCCAGAAATATTCCACGTTTTCCCCTCTGCCCACACATGTGTTACCGTCATTTTATTTTGCGTCATTGTCCCTGTTTTATCTGAGCAAATGATCGACGCGCAGCCGAGCGTTTCCACAGCTGGGAGCTTTCTGACAATTGATTTTTGTTTGATCATCCGCTGCACACCTAGGGAAAGAGCGACGGTTACAATCGCCGGCAGTCCTTCTGGAATGGCAGCAACAGCGAGAGATACACCCGCTAAGAACATATGATACAAATCATGTCCTTGCACAACGCCCAGAACGACTACGAGCACGGTTAAGAATAAAGCAGCAACAATCAAGATTTTCCCAAGCTGTTCGAGACGTCTTTGCAGCGGTGTTTCCATATTACCTGCAGCATCCAGCATACCGGCAATTTGTCCCATGGCTGTATTCATCCCTGTCCCAATGACAACACCCACGCCGCTTCCTCTCGTGACAAGCGTCCCCATAAATGCCATGTTCGTCAAATCTCCGAGCGCTACATGGTCTCGTGAAAGTGGACTTGCATGTTTCACCGCTGGGATGGACTCACCAGTAAGGGCTGACTCTTCGATCTCTAAACTCTTTGTTTCTAGTAATCTAATATCTGCCCCAATCCGGTCTCCGCTTGAAAACTTCACAATATCCCCTGGTACGAGGTGCTTAGACGGGATCTTGACCCACTCATTGTTTCTCCTTGCATATACATGCGGAGTCGATAATTCCTTTAGCGCTTGAAGGGATTTTTCCGCCCGGCGTTCTTGATAAAAGCCGAGTACACCATTAATCAGAACAATCGCTACAATCGCCCCAGCATCAATGTATTCACCTAAAAAAGCAGAAATAATCGTTGCCGCAAGCAAAATTAAGACCATAAAGTCTTTAAATTGCGCTAAAAAGATGATCAGAGCCGATGCCTTTTTCCCTTCCTGCAATTCATTTGGTCCGTGTTTTTCAAGCCGCTTTTGCACATCTTTTTCTGACAGTCCGTCACCTATCGATGTATTCATTGTTTTTAATAAATCGGTTTGGTTCAGTTCATGCCAATTCATTTGACCTCGTCCACTCCTCTTTTGTTCTCTCTCATATGCAGTGTTCTATAAGCCAGTTTATTCAGACTCGTCCTAAATCATGCTATAATAATAAGACTGCCTAAAGAACGAGAAAATGTAAGGTTCTTTCAGTAGATTTGTGTGAAAAAAGAGGGTGTATCCAACATGTCATTTGACGGCATTTTTACATACGGTATGACAAATGAATTGCAAGAGACATTAACTGGCGGGAGAATTTCTAAAATACATCAGCCATATAAGCACGAGCTGATTTTTCATATCCGGTCAAACGGGAAAAATCATAAGCTCCTTTTATCGGCTCATCCGAGCTATGCGAGAGTGCAGCTCACTGAGCATCATTATGACAATCCAAGCGAACCCCCAATGTTTTGTATGCTCCTCAGAAAGCATCTTGAGAGCGGATTTATTGAACGCTTCGAACAGGTTGGATTTGACCGGGTCATCGTGCTTCATGTGCGAAGCCGAAATGAAATTGGCGATGAACAGACGCGGAAGCTCTATATCGAAATCATGGGACGGCACAGTAATTTAATTCTTGTTGAAGATGAAACGCAGCAGATCATTGATGGTCTGAAACATCTTTCTCCATCTGTGAACAGCTACCGAACTGTGCTTCCTGGTCATGAATACCTGCTGCCGCCTGCACAGCAAAAATTGAATCCTTTTGAAGTGACGAAGGATGATATTTTAAAGCATTTGCGTTTTCAAGAAGGGAAAATCGCGAGTCAAATTGTCGATACATTCTCTGGGGTTTCCCCGCTGTTTGCAAAGGAAGCTGTTCACAGAGCCGGTCTTACCAATCAGGAAACGATTCCAAATACACTGCTTGACATGTTCCAGCTCATTCGGACGCATTCTTTTACCCCGCAGCTCACCAGAAAAGACGGCAAAGAGTATTTCTATTTATTAGAACTCCAGCATGTAAATGGCGAAATGAAGACGTTCGAATCTCTCAGCCAGCTGCTTGACCGCTTTTATTTCGGAAAAGCGGAAAGGGACAGAGTCAAACAGCAGGCGGCTGACCTTGAACGGTTTGTCGTGAATGAAAAGAAGAAAAATGAAAACAAGCTAAAAAAACTAAAAAGAACCCTTGAAGAATCTCAAAATGCGCATAAATACCAGCTCTATGGTGAATTGTTAACAGCCAATCTATATGCCATAAAAAAAGGGGTTGAAGAAGCGACTGTCATCAATTATTACGATGAAGAAGGCGGAGAAATGACGATCCCGCTAAAAACAAACAAAACCCCTTCTGAAAATGCACAGGCGTACTTTACAAAATATCAAAAGGCAAAAAATGCAGTAGAGGCTGTAAATGAACAAATCAAGCGGACACATGAAGAGATTGTTTATTTTGAAGAGCTGATTCAGCAGCTGTCCTCTGCCTCGCCAAAAGATTTAGAGGAAATGAGAGAAGAGCTTGTTGAAGGGAAATATTTGCGCGCCAAACAAAAGCGGCACGCCAAAAAGAAAAAACCGGCGGCCATCCAGCTGGAAACGTACGAATCTTCTCAAGGCATTCCCATTTTAGTGGGGAAAAACAACAAACAAAACGAGTATTTGACCACAAAGGCTGCTGCTCGTGATGACATTTGGCTGCACACAAAAGATATTCCAGGATCACATGTCGTCATACGTCATCAAACACCTGATGAACAAACGTTGCATGAAGCGGCTCAAATTGCTGCCTACTTCTCTAAAGCAAAAGAATCCAGCTCCGTGCCTGTCGATTATACGAAAATCCGTCATGTGAAAAAACCAAACGGAGCAAAGCCGGGCTTTGTTACGTATGATCAGCAGCAAACATTATTTGTCACGCCTGATGAAGATGTTGTCCTAAAGCTTCGAAAATAAAAAAAGCCGATAAAATCTCATGTCGATTTTATCGGCTTTTTCTTTGTCGTTTTTTTCTTTCTATATAGAGAGCTTCAAGCGCGTCTACATCTTCTTTTTCAAGCAAGGTCTCGATTGCCTCAGCCAGCTGTTTTGTCCGGGCTGGGCTTGCACCGCTCGTCGAGACTGAAATCGTCACTTTCCCTGCTTTGACAATCTTTGGAACGATCACATTGCCTAACTCTGATTGGCTCACACAGTTGACAAGCTGATGCGGCAGCGCTGTTTGCGCAATCCATTCGTTCACCAAAGGGTCGTTTGTTGCAGCAACAATGAAAAATGCATCCTCCAAATCTTCAGCGCTCACCTTCTTTTCCTTCCAATTCAGCCCATATGCATCAATGAGATGGACCATTTCATCACAAATGTCAGGACTCACGACAGTTATGCGGCAAGGCTCCGTGCATAGCGCATTCGCCCTTCTTGCCGCTACCAGTCCGCCGCCGGCGATGAGCACTTGTTTATTGGTTAAATCAAGATGGACTGGAAGCATGGCTTTCTCCTTGGAAATGGAACGCATTCTCTTTGTTTAAAATGGTTTCTTGCACGCGTTCAATATAAGCGGCTTTCACATGCGGATGGAAGCCAATATACCGGCATACTCGTACATCCTGAAGTCGCTCTCTCGTCTGAACGGCCTCGCTTTCAATCTCTTTCATTAAAATGCCCGTAAACAACAGGTAAGGAACGATATACACAGGCGTATCGTCATCTGCTGTTAACTGCGCAAGAACATCTCGGTAATTTGGCTCACATGCCGTAATAAAACATGGAAGAACCTCTGCATGAGGGAGCAGGCTTCGGACATCGCCTGCAATGCCATACACATCTCGCTTCACATCCGGATCAGAGCTCCCGCGGCCAATCAAAAGAATCCGTGCTTTCTCTCCTTGATATCCAGCTTCTTCAATCCTTGCAACAACAGCCTTCGTCACTTCTTGATTCACCCCGATAGGTCTTCCGTATGTCACCTTCACTTGCGGGAAACGTTTTTGTCCTTTTTCAATCTCGACTGGGATATCTGATTTGGCATGCATGGCGGTTAAAAGGAGGAGCGGGACGATCGCAATGTGTGTTGCTCCTTTTTTCACACAAGTCTCAAACCCTTCTTCTATAGAAGGATTGGTCAACTCTAAAAAACAAATTTCTTGTATATCTGCTTCCACTAACGGCATACAGCTTTTCATAAAAGAAATGGCTTTATCTTGTGCTTCTTTCACTCTGCTTCCATGTCCAACATAAAGTACAGCCTGCTTCATTTGGCTTCTCCCTCTCATCCTGTTTTGATCAGACGAAAAGACACGATGTATCTACGTGTCTTTTCCCCTTCGTTCTTTATTTCTCGATCAGTGCAGGTTCAAACCAGCTCAGCTTTTGATGAAAATGAACGACGTCTCCTACAACAATTAAACTCGGATGCTCGATTCCTTCTTTTTCAACTGTTTCAGACAGCGTCGCTACAGTGCAGCAAGTCGTCTTTTGCCTCGTAGTGGTTCCCCAGTGAATAAACGCAGCTGGTGTTTCAGGGTCCCGTCCATTTTTCAAAAGAAGCCGCTGCACTCTTTCTACGTTTTTGACGCCCATGTATATGACAAGGGTATCAATTCCCGTTGCCAGCGCCTCCCACTTTTCTTCAAAATGTTCATCCTTTTGATAATGTCCTGTGACAAAAGCGACATTTGAGCTGAATTCACGGTGCGTCACTGGAATGCCCGCATAAGCAGCCGCTGCAATACCAGAGGTAATCCCAGGGACGACCTCATACGGAATCCCGTGCTCAGCTAAGCATTCAATTTCTTCACCGCCGCGGCCAAATACAAAGGGATCGCCGCCTTTTAGACGAACGACAACGTTCCCTTTCTTTGCATGAGTCACAAGCGCTTCATTGATGGCTTCCTGTCTCATCGTATGATGATTTGGCAGCTTGCCGCAATAGATCAATTCCGCCTCCGGTTTGGCGTGGGCGAGAATCTCTTGATTGACGAGACGATCATATAAAATGACATCTGCCTGCTGTATTGCCTTATGGGCCTTCAATGTAATTAAGTCTGGATCACCCGGTCCGGCACCAACAATGTATACTTTCCCCATCGTGCTTTCTCCCCCTGCCATCAGCCGATTATTTCGCTCTTCCCTTTACATAATCAACGAGGCGCTGTTTGGACTCCTCGCGAGACCATTCACCTGTATCTAATACGAGCTCAGGTGCAGCTGGCTCTTCATATGGTGAATCAATTCCAGTGAAAAATGGAATTTCGCCGTTTCTGGCTTTTTTATATAACCCCTTTGGATCACGCTCTTCACACACGTTCAGATCACATTTCACAAACACTTCGTGAAATTCCCCATCATCGACTAACTGTCTAACAATTTGGCGATCTTCTTGAAATGGAGAAATAAAAGCTGTGATGACAATGGTCCCTTGCTCAACAAATAATTTCGCCACTTCTCCGATGCGCCGGATGTTTTCTTTTCTGTCATCATCTGAAAACCCTAAATCTTTATTGAGTCCATGTCGTACGTTATCGCCATCAAGGACTGTGACTTGGTAGCCTTGTTCAAACAGCTCTCTAGCCGCTGCATTTGCGAGCGTCGATTTGCCTGAACCACTTAGACCAGTGAGCCAGATGATGCCGCTTGTATGATTGTTTTTCTGTTGATATTCTTTTTTTGTAATAGATGAATCATGCCATACGATATGTTCGTTGCTCATGTCATACGCTCCTTTAAGATACCGTCGTTTTTAATCCTTCGATTAATGTTTCAATAACTTCTTTTCGGCTGAACGTGCTTGGTGGTAATTCACCGTTTCTCAGCATCGTTCGAACCTTTGTACCTGAAAGAATGACATGCTCACTTTTATCGTGCGGACATGTTTTTGGTGTTGCCATCGCTTCACATGTATTGCAGTAGAAGCTGTGTTCAAATTTTAACGGAGTAATGCCAATCTCTTCGCTTGTAAATTGATCAAATAGCTCCTGCGCCTCGTATGTGCCGTAATAATCACCAACACCTGCATGATCTCTTCCGACAATAAAATGTGTGCAGCCATAATTTTTACGAACAAGCGCATGAAATATCGCTTCCTTTGGTCCAGCATAACGCATTGCAGCAGGAAAAACACCTAAAAAGACGCGATCTTTTGGATAATAACCGTTCAATAACACTTGATAGCTTTTCATTCTCACATCTGCTGGGATATCATCAGATTTTGTTTCACCAACAAGCGGATTTAAAAACAAACCATCGACTGTTTCTAGTGCTGTCTTTTGAATATATTCATGGGCACGGTGGACGGGGTTTCTCGTTTGGAACCCAACAATTGTTTTCCATCCATTTTCTTTAAAATGTTTTCTTGTTTCTTCTGGCTCATACGTAAATTGAGGAAATGGTTTTTCGCTTCGTTTCGTCAGTGTAATTTTACCGCCAATATACGTGTCACCGCGTTCAAATAATTTTTTCACGCCTGGATGATTGCGGTCATCTGTTTTATACACATTTACAGCTTCTTTTTCCTTATCTGGTGTGTATTGATCCTCTACTTCAATGATCCCGTATACTGTTCCATTGTACGATAGACGCACAATATCACCTTGGTTGATCTCGGCTGCCTTTTCCTTTGTGACTGGCAGCGTAATCGGAAGAGACCAAACGACACCACTTGCTAGCCGCATACTGCTGACAACTGCTTCATAATCAGCTTTTGTTAAAAATCCTTCAATTGGACTATACCCGCCAATTGCAATGAGTTCAAGGTCTGCAAAGGAAATCGCATCTAGTTCAATTTCCTTCGCAGCCGTGCTGAGATCATATTCTTCATTTACTCGATTCATTAATACGCCACCATGTGGTGTTAAACTCATTTGTCCATCTTCCTCTCAATGTTCATATTTATTAGATGTTAATAGTCGGATTTATAGTTAAATCCCGCCGCCCTGCTCATGAATAGAGCTGCTTTCATTTTTGACTGCCTTCATCAGACTCAGCGCACCGAGTGAGGCAAGCAGTACACTCATCATGATAAAAATAGAGTAATAATCTCCTTTTAGGAAAAGGCTCACCAGCAGATACGATAGGCTGAGTGATAAAAAGGGTGACACAACCCAGACCTTCAGCATCTTTTTCACGATATGTTTATGAAAAATGTTAGGTCCACCCTTTGCCATCCCAAGTCCGATAATGGACGAGGAGGTGATTTGAGTAAGTGGAACTGGCAGCCCAAAAATAGAGCTGACGATGACAAGTCCAGCGCCGGTACTCGATAACAAAATCCCTTCACCCGTTTGATAGCGGGTGATTTTCTTTCCGTTTGTTTCTAGCACTCTTCTGCCAAGCAACAGGGCACCAAGTGCGACGAAGATTCCGCCGTAAAGTGTTCCTTGCCCAACGGACAAGACGCTTGAGGCCACAAGCGGGCCGACTGCATTGGCAACATTGTTCATACCGGCTGAAAACGCCTCTAGAAATCCACTGATCATGAGCAAGACTGATAAAATCGCAGTGCTTTTTTTAGATAATGTGCGTTTAGGGAACATTCTGATGATTTTGACTACAGTAAAGGTGAAAACAAAGGCGACAAGTGGAATGATGATCCAAAAGGCCACAATGACTAAAATAGATTTCACATATAACACTTTATACGCGACTGCAACACCGACCACAGCCCCTACTGTGACCTCACTTGTTGATAAAGGGATGGCCATCAGATTCGCTATGAAGAGTGATAATGCGGCAGAACCAATGATGATACAAACAATTTCAATTGTAATCACAGATTCTGGCATAATACCAGAGCTAATCGTTTTGACGACCTCACCGCCGCCAATCACTGAACCTGCTAAAACTCCGACTGCACAAACGCTGAGTGCATAGATGGGCTTTTTAATTGCACCTGATCCATACGCAATGCCCATAGAAGCGGCTGCTCCGCTTGCGCCTATGTTTAAAGCAAAGAATAAACTAAATAAAATTGCGGCGATTTCCATACATTATGCTCCCTTACTCATGTAATCCGCACTCTGTCTTTGCTGTACCTGACCATCTGCCAGAACGCAAATCATCCGCAGTAAATGCTGGCTGTGTACACGGTGCACAGCCGATACTTGGGTATCCCTGGTCATGCAGCGGATTATAAGTAAGATCCTCTCTAGATGCATATCTCCATATGTCCTTCCACGTCCAGTGAATGAGCGGACATACTTTCACTGATTTGAACTTTTCATCCTGATTTAAAAAGTTCGTACCTGCTCGTTTTGGTGACTGCTCTCTTCTTAAGCCAGAAAGCCATGCCGGATAGCCAGATAGTGTCTCTTGCAAAGGAATGACCTTGCGCATATGGCAGCAGCTTTGAGGATTTGTTTCCCATAATTTTTCACCATGCTGCTCGTTTTGCTGTTCAACTGTCAGCTCAGGTGTTTTCAGTACGATGTCTAAACCGGGGTATCTTTCCTTTACCGCATCAATTGTATCGTACGTTTCCTTAAAATGCAGACCTGTATCTAAAAAGACAATTCTCGCATCCTTTTTTACTTTCGCAATAAGATCAATCAGGACAATGCCCTCAATGCCAAAACTGCATGCATAAACGAGCTGATCACCATAATGACCGTACGCCCATTTCAGCACGGATAGGGCCCCTTTATACAAATCGTCCTCTTGAAATGTAATGGACGGCTCTTGCCAATTTTCGTAAGTTAACATTGTTTCTCCCCTTCCGGAGTACCGCTCATATTGCTAATCTGCGCACTACTTCAACCTAATTTTTTCGTTTTTTTCTACTTGAATCACTTGACCGTCCTGAACAATCAACGTAATCGAACCGAATTTTATATCCCCAATCAGTTCTTGCATGTGCTTCACTAAGCCCTCATCCTGGTTTTGTTTCACTTCCATCTCCTCTTCCTCCTCACGTTAAAATAAAAAAACTTTCTTTCAGTCCGAAAGAAAGATGAGGAAGCTCACGATTTCCTTATCTTTCAAAATAGAATCATTTTGCAGGAAGTGGCACCTTACGAATCGCAGGTTGCCGGGTTTCATCGGGCCAGTCCCTCCACCTCTCTGGATAAGAGTTTTAATTTGTATTAAATATTAACACAATTCAAACAAAAGTCAACCCGACTTTATTGATAGGATTAGTTTTTATTTAAATTTGAGTCTATTTTACTATTTTTAACCAAATGAAAAAGCTGTGCGAGTGGCACAGCTTTTAAACCGTTTCTTCCATCCAAGATTCAGAGGTAGGATCTTGTCTCCAGCGTTTTAGTTTATTCATAGCAGAAGGTTCGATCGCTTTTAGCTCAAGAGCCACGTCTGTCAGCGTGTCATAGTCTGTTAGTGTGACATATGGAATGTTTTTCTCTTGAAAAGCAGCAGCTGCTTTTGGCAGGCCGTATGTGAAAATTGCAGCAACTCCGAGTACGTCACAGCCTTCGTCTTGAAGAGCCGAGACCACTTCAAGCACGCTCCCACCAGTTGAAATGAGGTCTTCTACGACAACAACTTTTTGACCAGGCGATACGGCTCCTTCAATCTGATTCCCTTTTCCGTGTGCTTTTGGCTTACTTCTGACATAACACATCGGCACGTTCAGGCGGTCTGCAGCTAATGCGGCATGCGGAATGCCCGCTGTTGCAGTGCCAGCGACAACCTCCGCTCCCTCAAAATGAGTGAGAATCAAATCTTTTAGACCTTCAGCGATGTCGTGTCTCACTTCCGGGTACGACAAAGTCAGGCGGTTATCACAGTAAATCGGTGATTTGATGCCGCTTGCCCACGTAAACGGTGTGTCTGGTTTTAATGAGACAGCTTTGATTTGTAGTAGATGTTTAGCGATTTTCGTTTTCATCCGGCAGTCACTCCCACTCTTTCAAAATTTGATGATAGGCTTCTATTGGACTTTCAGCTTTCGTGATGGATCTTCCGACAACAATTTGTGAAGCACCTTGCTCTTTTGCAAAGGCAGGTGTCGCGACACGCTTTTGGTCATCGGTTTGATCATTCGGCAAGCGAATCCCTGGTGTCACAGTGAGAAAGGAAGGTGAGATGTGCTCATGAAGGGCTTTAGATTCATGAACAGAGCAAACAACACCGTCGAGTCCACTTTCATATGCCAATTGTCCGTAATGCAGCACAGTCTCTTGCAATGGACGATCAATGAGTAATTCTTTGTTCATCATGTCTTCTGACGTACTTGTCAGCTGAGTCACAGCAATAATGCCCGGGCGGCTTTGTCCAGCAGGCGTCCCGCTTTCAAGTCCCTCTACCGCAGCCTGCATCATTCGTTTCCCGCCAGCTGCATGTACATTGACTAAATCAACGCCAAGTGCAGCAAGCCGGTTCATCGCTTTTTGCACCGTTGTTGGAATGTCATGTAATTTCAGATCAAGAAATATGCGGCAATCTTTTTCTTTCAGCGCGTCAAGGATGGCTGGACCTTCTTGGTAAAACAGCTCCATACCAACCTTCACAAATAATGGTGCTCCTTCAAAGGGTTCTAAAAAGGCAAGTGCCTCCTGCCCTGATGGGAAATCAAGCGCGATGATGGGCAAGTGCTTCATGTTTCCAGCTCCTTCCGATACATTCCTCTACAGATGAATAACCATAAGCCGCTAACACATTTGGCAGCTCGTCAATGATTTCTGGGCAAATAAAAGGGTTCACAAAATTGGCTGTGCCAACAGCTACTGCACTTGCACCTGCTAGTAAAAATTCAAGTACATCTTCAGCACTTTGCACCCCGCCCATCCCAATAATCGGAATAGAAACCGCCTGACTGACCTCATGCACCATTCGAACAGCGACAGGTTTTATAGCTGGACCTGATAATCCGCCTGTTTTATTGGCAAGGATGGGCTTCCCAGTTTTTAAATTTAAACGCATGCCAATTAAGGTATTAATCATGGTAAGCCCATCCGCTCCAGCAGATTCAATCGCTTTAGCAATCTCAACAATATTCGCCACATTAGGAGACAGTTTCACATAGACAGGAACGGAGGAGACTTCCTTGACCGCTTTTGTCAACGACGCCGCCATGTTTGGGTCTGTACCAAATGCGATCCCGCCTGTTTTGACATTCGGACAAGAAATATTTAGTTCAAGGGCATGGACATTCTTTGCTTGGCTGATTTGTTTTGCTACTTCGACATAATCATCGACCTGTGAGCCAGCAACGTTTGCAATAATGGGGGTATCAAACTGCTCAAGCCAAGGCAATTCATTTTCGAGCACGCCTTTTAGACCTGGATTTTGAAGGCCGATCGCATTCAGCATACCGGCTCCAGTCTCGGCCACCCTCGGTGTCGGGTTGCCAAATCTCGCTTCAAGGGTAGTGGCTTTGATCATGATGCCGCCCAGCATGGATAAATCATATAATGAAGCAAATTCTCTTCCGAATCCAAAGCAGCCTGATGCAGGTATAATCGGGTTCTTTAAAGATAAGCCGGGTAACTCCACGTTTAGCATGACAATGCCACCTCCTCTGCTTTAAATACAGGTCCATCAAGACAGACTTTGACGTAAGGTTTTTCGTGCTGATCGGTATGACAGACACAAGCAAAGCACGCACCGATTCCGCAGCCCATTCGTTCTTCCATTGAAATGTAGACAGGCTTATCAGGATACGTGTCTTTCAGTGCTTTTAGCATAGGTGTCGGTCCGCAGGAAAGCAGCACATCAAAGCTCAAATCATTTTCTTCGATCACACCTGTCACAAAACCTTTTGAGCCGTATGTTCCATCAACGGTCGCGATATAAGTATCGCCAAGTGCTTGAAATTTCTCCTCGTAAAATACATCCTTTTTCGATTGAAAGCCGAGGACATGCTTCACGATAACGCCTTTTTTCGTTAAACGCTTGGAAAGCTCATATAGAGGCGGTACTCCAATTCCTCCACCGACTAGTAATGCCGTCTGCCCAGGCTGGACAACTGAAGGGTCATAACCGTTCCCAAGCGGCCCTAATACATCGACTGATTCTCCCGCCCGCTTTTGGGAGAGGAGCTTTGTGCCCTCTCCTTCTGCGCGGTAAATGATGGTTGCTTCTTTTTGCTCGGCATGAATGTTGGCAATACTGATCGGTCTTCTCAGCAGCGGTGTCATGGATTCACTGACCTTTATATGAAGGAACTGTCCAGCCGTTTGAAATGAGTCCACAAGGTCACCTTTTAATGTCATTTCGTAAATATGATCAGCGATCTCTCGGTTTGAGACGACCGTCAAGTATGCTTTTTTCATATCGTTACTGTCACCTCAGCATTCGTTTTCACTTCTGGCATTTCGTCTGCTCTAAATGTCATGCTCTCAAGCACTCTTAAAATGGCTTCTGCTGTATCTAGTGACGTTAAGCAAGCCACTCCATTTTCAACAGATTCACGTCTAATTCTAAAGCCGTCTCTTGCCGGCTGCTTTCCTTTTGTCAGGGTGTTGATGACAAATTGAGCTTCCCCGTTTCGAATGACATCGAGAAGGTTTTTGCCTTCTTCTCCTATTTTGCCGACAACACTTGATGGAATGGAGGCTTGTTTTAAGTAATTCGCCGTTCCTTCTGTCGCTAAAATATGATAGCCGATGGAATGGAATCTTCTTGCAATCTCTAGCCCTTCTTCTTTATCCTTGTCAGCGACTGTGAGGAGAACCGTTCCGTCATTTGGAATTTGTATCCCTGATGCAATCAACCCTTTGTAGAGGGCTTTTTCAATTGTGACATCTTTCCCCATAACTTCACCTGTTGATTTCATTTCAGGCCCGAGTGTAATATCCACTCTTCTTAGTTTTGCAAAAGAGAAGACTGGGACTTTGACGTACACCCCTTCTTGTTCGGTGTGAAGCCCTTCTTGGTAGCCATAGTTTTTGAGCTTGTCACCTAAAATGACTTTTGTCGCTAGGTTTGCCATTGGAATGCCCGTAATTTTACTTAAGAATGGGACAGTCCGGCTTGAACGCGGATTCACTTCAAGGACGAACACTTCTCCCTTTGATAGAACAAATTGAATGTTAAGCAGTCCAATAATGTTAAGTCCTTTTGCGAGTTTAATCGTGTATTCTGCGATCTTCGCTTTGATCTCATCAGACAATGTTTGCGGCGGGTAAACCGCAATCGAGTCACCTGAGTGGACCCCGGCTCTTTCAATATGTTCCATAATCCCTGGGATCACGACAGTTTCCCCATCAGATACGGCATCTACTTCAATTTCTTTTCCCGTCAAATATTTGTCAATTAACACTGGGTGCTGCGGATTGACTTTCACCGCATTCTCCATGTAGTGAAGAAGCTCTTCTTCTTGATAAACGATTTCCATCGCACGACCGCCTAATACATAGGAAGGACGGACAAGGACTGGGTAGCCAATCTGATTCGCAATCGCTACCGCCTCCGGCACAGACGTAGCTGTTTTTCCTTTTGGCTGCGGAACGCCGAGTGTTTCTAATGTTTGTTCAAACTTGTCACGGTTTTCCGCGCGGTCAAGGTCTTCAAGCGAAGTTCCTAGAATCTTAACCCCTCTATTCGATAATTCATCTGCTAAGTTGATCGCTGTTTGTCCGCCGAACTGAACAACGACACCTTCTGGTTTTTCAAGGTCGATGATGTGCATCACATCTTCTACAGTAAGTGGTTCAAAGTAAAGCTTATCTGAAATACTGAAGTCTGTTGAGACCGTTTCAGGGTTGTTGTTTATAATGATGGCTTCATACCCTGCTTGTTTGATCGCCCACACAGAATGAACGGTTGCATAATCAAACTCGACCCCTTGTCCAATTCGGATTGGACCTGAGCCTAACACTATGACGCTTTTCTTGTCTGTTCGTTCTGATTCATTTTCATCTTCATACGTACTGTAGAAATATGGCGTCTCTGATTCAAATTCTGCCGCACATGTATCCACCATTTTGTAAACAGGAACGATGCCTGCTTCTTGTCTTAGCTTGTAGACATCCGCTTCCTTCATGTTCCACTCTCGGCTAATATAGATGTCTGAGAAGCCTTTATCTTTCGCTTCTTTTAATACGTCTGTATTGCCTTTCTTTTCTTTTAACGTCTTTTCAAATGCGATGATGCCTTCTAGCTTATGGAGGAAGAAATAATCTATTTTTGAGAATTCATGAATCTGTTCGACTGTGTAGCCTCTTCTAAGCGCCTCAGCGATATAAAATAGCCGCTCGTCTCCTGCTTTGATAATCCGCTTTTCGAGCACTTCGTTTGTGATGTCTGCTTCATCTTTTAATTCAATGTGATGCACATCCGCTTCAAGTGAACGTACAGCCTTTAAAAGAGACTCTTCTAATGTACGGCCGATCGCCATGACTTCACCGGTTGCTTTCATTTGCGTACCAAGACGTCTGTTGGCAGATTCAAATTTGTCAAACGGCCAGCGCGGGATTTTTGATACGATATAGTCAAGTGCTGGCTCGAAGGCTGCATATGTTTTACCTGTGACTGGGTTCATCATTTCATCAAGCGTTAAGCCGACAGCAATTTTCGCTGCAAGTTTTGCAATTGGATAACCTGTCGCTTTAGACGCAAGCGCAGAGGAACGGCTCACGCGCGGGTTTACTTCGATGATATAGTATTGAAAGCTGTTCGGATCAAGTGCCAGCTGTACGTTACAGCCGCCTTCAATGCCAAGTGCACGGATGAGCTTCAGTGACACATTACGAAGCAGCTGATATTCGCGGTCACTTAACGTTTGGCTTGGTGCAACGACAATGCTGTCACCTGTGTGGATGCCGACAGGATCAAAGTTTTCCATGTTACAAACAACGATCGCATGGTCACCGCTATCACGCATAACTTCATATTCAATTTCTTTAAAGCCCGCAATACTCTTTTCAAGCAAGCATTGTGTGACTGGGCTTAGCTTCAATCCATTTTCGACGATTTCCTTCAATTCTTGCTCGTTTGTACAAATTCCGCCGCCCGTTCCGCCTAATGTATAGGCTGGTCTGACAATAACAGGGAAACCGATTTGATTCGTAAACGCCATCGCTTCTTCAAGGTTATGAATGATTTCACTTTCTGGGACAGGTTCATTTAGTTCATTCATCAGATTACGGAATAAATCTCTGTCCTCAGCTTTTTGAATAGCTGATAATTTTGTTCCGAGTACTTCAACGCCGCATTCAGCCAATACGCCAAGATCTGATAATTCAACAGCGAGGTTCAGTCCAGTTTGTCCGCCAAGTGTTGGTAAGATCGCATCAGGGCGTTCCTTTCGAATAATTCGTGTTAAGAATTCTGGTGTCAGTGGTTCAATGTATACCTTGTCGGCCATTTCTGTATCTGTCATGATCGTCGCAGGATTGGAGTTCACAAGAACGACTTCATAGCCCTCTTCTTTTAGTGCTAAGCAAGCCTGTGTGCCTGCATAGTCAAACTCTGCTGCCTGACCGATGATGATTGGACCTGAACCGATGACTAAAATCTTTTTGATGTCTACGCGTTTTGGCATACTTCTTCCCCTTCTTTCTCATTCGTCTGAATCATGTCCATGAACTCGTCAAATAAGTAGTTGGCATCTTCTGGACCCGGTGATGCTTCTGGGTGATACTGTACAGTAAATGCTGGCGCTTCTTTATGTTTTAACCCTTCAATCGTATTATCATTTAGAGCAATATGCGTTACTTCAAGCAAGTCTTCATTAATAGTACTTACCGTGTAGCCATGGTTTTGAGACGTCAAGGTCACCTTGCCAGTTGCTAGTTCTTTGACCGGGTGATTTGATCCTCTATGACCGAATTTCATTTTTTCTGTACTTGCGCCACACGCAAGAGCGAATAACTGGTGTCCTAGGCAAATGCCAAAGAGTGGTAACTTCCCAATCAATTGCTGAATCATTTCAACTGCTTCTGGTACATCAACAGGGTCCCCAGGGCCGTTTGAAAGCATGATCCCGTCAGGCTTTAACTGCAGCACTTCATTCGCAGTGATATTGTATGGCACCACAATGACGTCACAGTCACGTTTATTGAGCTCGCGCAATATGCCGTGCTTCATCCCGAAATCCACAAGCACTATTCTTTTTCCTCTCCCTGGACTTGGGTACGCATTTTTCACAGAAACTTGACTCACTTGATCTGTTGGCAGCTGCAATGTTTGAAGGCGGCGCACAACGTCTTCCACTTGTTCATCCGGTCCTGCAAAAGCCCCTCTTAATGTTCCTGCACTTCGAATCATTCTTGTCAGCTTCCGTGTATCGATTCCGCTAAGCCCTGGAATGTTTTTCATTTTCAAGTATTCATCAAGTGAGTATGAAGAGCGCCAATTTGAGGGCTTTTCACAAAGTTCTTTCACAATCAGCCCTTTCACAAACGGTGTGATCGATTCAAAATCATCACGGTTAATGCCATAGTTGCCGATGAGCGGGTAAGTGAGCGTGACAATTTGTCCGCAGTATGATGGATCAGACAAAATTTCTTGATAGCCTGTCATCCCCGTATTAAAGACAACTTCTCCGACTGACGATTCTAAGCTGCCAAAGCCTGTTCCTTCGAATACTGTTCCGTTTTCTAGCACTAAGCGTCTCTTCATTTTACTAGTCTCCCCTCTTCATAAACGACTTTCCCAGATGCAAGTGTCATGACAGGCCATCCTGATACAGTCAATTTGTCAAACGGTGTATTTTGTCCTTTAGATAAGAAGCTTTTTTTATCGATTGCCATTTCTTTGTTTAAATCAATGAGCGTGATATCAGCTGCTTGACCCTCTTCTAGCTTGCCGTATGGAAGGGAGAAGGCTTCTGCTGGTTTGATTGTCATATAATCAACGAGTTCTTTTAATGTCCATTCGCCTGTTTTCACAAAGCGTGTGTACAGAAGTGGGAACGCTGTTTCAAGTCCTACAATCCCGAAAGGTGCACGCTGCATCGTTTCGTTTTTTTCTTCTTCTGTATGCGGAGCATGATCTGTTGCGATGAAATCAATTGTGCCATCTAAAAGTCCCTCGATCAGCGCCTCGCGATCCTCTTTTCCTCTGAGCGGCGGGTTCATTTTATAGTTTGTATCAAGACCCGGGATGTCCGTATCACATAAAAGCAGGTGATGCGGTGAAACCTCAGCCGTTACACGAATGCCTGCTTTTTTTGCATCGCGCACGACTCGAACAGATTCTTTCGTACTGATATGACATACATGATAATGACATTTCGCTGCTTCTGCTAAGAGGACATCTCTTGCAATATGCACCGATTCACAAATTGACGGTATTCCGTTTAACCCATTGGCTTGTGAAAATTCTCCTTCATGAACGCACCCTCCGTAAATGAGCGAGTTATCTTCACAGTGCGCCACAATCGCTTGATCAAGGCTTGCTGCCTTTTTCATCGCTTCGTACATCATGCCTGCTGTTTGGATGCCAACACCGTCATCCGTAAATGCAAAGGCACCAGCTTCTTTTAACGCTGCAAAGTCCGTCATCTCATCTCCAATTTGTCTAGTGGTGATGGAGGCGTATGGCAGCACTCTCACAGATGAGGTCTTTTCGATTCGATTCATGAGCCATTCCATTTGCTCCTTTGTATCTGGAACTGGCCGTGTATTCGGCATGGCTGCAATCGTCGTATACCCTCCTCTTGCTGCTGCCTTAGAGCCTGTTTCAATTGTTTCCTTTTTCTCGCCGCCTGGCTCTCTTAAATGCACATGCAGATCAATCAAGCCTGGTGACACAAACAGCCCAGCTGCATCAATGACCTCTTCTCCGTCTTCTCTTTCTAAATGACCAATTGCCCGAATCACTTTTCCTTCTACCCTAATATCCTGCTGCACTCTTTCCCCTGTGCTTGTTAAGATAAAACCGTTTTTAATGAGATATGACATAGACAGAATCTCTCCCTTTTTGATGTAGTCTGCTATTTTGAAAAGCTCTTTTTAAAACAGCCATTCGGATATACACGCCATTTTCCATTTGCTTAAAAATCCTTGACTGCTCGGATTCTACTAATGAATCATCAATTTCAACACCTCTGTTTACTGGTGCTGGATGCATAATAATGGCTCGTTTTTTCATTTTGCTCGCCCTGTCTACTGTTAATCCATACGTAGATAAGTAATCGTCACTGCCCATCTTTTCTGCGTGCCGTTCATGCTGAATTCTTAGCAGCATCACCACATCAGAGCGTTTGATGGCTTCATCTACTTGGACATACGTTCCGTGAGGGTTTTGTTCATCTTGGAAGGAGGCTGGTCCTGAAAAGAGCACTGTCGCTCCAAGTCTTGAAAGAACCTCAGCATTCGACCTCGCCACCCTGCTATGTTTGATATCTCCATGAATCGAAATCGTTAAGCCTTCAAACCCGCCAAACTCTTCGAAGATGGTCATCAGGTCAAGCAGTGATTGTGTCGGGTGCTGCCCGCAGCCATCTCCAGCATTGATGATGGGAATCCCTACCTTCCCGATTAGCTCGTTGTAATATTCGTCGGTGCTGTCCCGAATGACACACGCCTTGACTCCAATGGATTCTAGCGTTTTCACCGTATCGTAAAGCGTCTCTCCCTTTTGAACTGAGGTACTTGCCGCATCTAGACTAAGCACATTCATTCCAAGTTTCTTTTCGGCTACTTCGAAGCTAAAGCGTGTTCTTGTACTTGGTTCAAAGAAGAGGTTCGCTACAAATTCTCCAGCTAAGCCATGTTCCTGCTTCCCATTTTTCAGTGCGCATGCTTCTTCAATCAGCTGTAAAATCTCTTCCTTAGATAAGCTGCTCATTGTCGATAGATCATTCATTTTTCTTCCCCCTCTAGTTTTTCATCACTTTCAGGTTCAAAAAAACCCTAAGCCTCGGCAGCTTAGGGTTCTCCAAAAGAAGCAGCGGCACTTTCGCACATTCTGCTCATTTTAGAACCCTTGTCAGCCTCACTGGACTTCTTTTAAAAGGTTTTCTGTATTCGATTCATTTGACTCGTTATCCTCCGCTTTCTGGTGCGGCAGGATTAGATTTAACAGGACGCCCGTAATCGCAGCGAGTGCCATTCCAGATAGTGTGAGGTTGATTTGTTTCACCTCAATGAATGCCCCGCCAATTCCGATGACTAAGATGACAGATGCGATAATGAGATTACGCTTTTCTTCAAAATTCACTTTATGATCAATCAGGATTCTCAGGCCGCTTGAGGCAATGATCCCAAAGAGCAGGAACGAAACGCCTCCCATGACCGCGGACGGCACTGTACTGATTAATGCTGACATTTTCCC
The DNA here is from genome assembly GCF_056838025.1 of Bacillus sp. MC1252. Lineage (NCBI taxonomy): Bacteria > Bacillati > Bacillota > Bacilli > Caryophanales > Bacillaceae > Bacillus > Bacillus sp. MC1252. The sequence continues at coordinate 1,464,558 of NZ_CM166369.1, read as the reverse complement.
AACAAAGCCGAAGCAGATCGCAAAGACTGCTGCTCCGCCGATGACGAAGATACTAAACACTCTTGTGATGGCAAGTACGCCAATGTTCTCCCCATAAGTCGTTGTTGGAGGTCCGCCAATGAGTGAAGCGAAGATGGTCGCCGCACTGTCTCCTAAAATAGAGCGGTGAAGACCTGGCTTTTTAATAAAATCTTGCCCTACGACCTTGCTTAACACCACTTGGTGGCCAATGTGCTCTGACATGGTTACAAAGGCAACCGGCACCATCACTGTGAGAATGCTTAACGTCACAGCAGGTGTATAGTCGACAAATGGTACGACGAAGTCTGGTACAGCAAACCATTTTGCGTCAATGACCGGCTGGAAGTTCACGATGCCCTGTGTTAAGGCAAAGAGATAGCCGCTGATAATACCGATTAATACTGGAATCAGGCTAAGGAATCCTCTTAAAAAGATCATGCTGATAATTGTGACAGCTAGTGTAAAGCCTGCTACCATTAAGTGCTTTAGGCTGTATACAAGCTCGGTCGCATTCGGATCAGCATACATCGCCATGTTGACAGCTGTTCCAGCGAGTCCAAGTCCGATCACCATAATGACTGGTCCTACGACGACAGGCGGCAGAAGCTTCATCAGCCAGCCTGTGCCTAGCCATTTAATGAATAGGGCAATGAGCGCATAAGCCACACCCGCCATGAAGGCACCAACCATTGCGGCTCCAGGTCCGCCTGTTGCTTTGACATTCAATATGGGGGCGATAAAGGCAAAGGACGATCCAAGATACGCCGGAATTTGTCCTCTTGTGATGATTAAGTAAACAATGGTTCCAACACCGCTTGAGATGAGCGCGACTGCTGGACTCATGTCAATGATTTTTGGTACAAGAATGGTCGCACCAAACATGGCAAACAAATGCTGAAGGCTAAGTGATAGCCATGTGAACGGTTTTGGGATATCTCGAATGCCTAGATTGGCTTTTTGCTGACTCATGATTTTCCTCCTAGATGTGTCCTTTTTCATTAAAAAAGCCTCTTTGCGAGTATGCGCAAAGAGGCCTAGAAAAACCGTACACGTCATGTAGCCGTGTGCTCGGTAGCTCTGTTATTGCCCTCTTTGCAAACTCTCTGGAATGCATTTAAAAAGGTTATTTTTCATATATAGCGACAAGGTCGTTTTGATCTACTTCATTGAGCTGAACCATGACTGTTTCTGCTTTTGATGTCGGGATGTTTTTTCCGATATAATCCGCTCGAATAGGCAGCTCCCGGTGTCCCCGGTCGACTAGAACAGCAAGCTGGATAGAAGACGGTCTGCCTACATCCACAAGAGCATCCATGGCCGCTCTTACGGTTCTGCCTGTAAACAGGACATCGTCAACGACGATGAGTGTTTTGTCATTGATGTCAGCTGGAATGTCTGCACCCTTTACAAGCGGGTCTTGGTTGTCTGTCTTTTTTGTCAGGTCATCACGGTATAGCGTAATATCAAGTTCACCCACAGTGACTGGGTTTCCTTCAATTTGCTCGATACGCTCTGCAAGGCGCTTTGCAAGATGAATGCCTCTTGTCTTGATCCCGGCAAGGATGACATCCTTCATCCCTTTGTTGCGCTCAATCATTTCATGTGCAATTCGGGTAAGCGCTCGTCTTATCGCTTGTTCATCAAGAATGACTGCTTTTTGTTCCATCTTCTACACCTCTTTTTGACAAATAAAAAGCCCCTTCTGCAAAGGGCAGAGAGGGGCGTTCATTTGTGCATTCACGTGCACAAATGGATCCGTTATCCTTCTCAGCCTCTCTGGACTGTTTTAAAGAATCTCAATTTCTTTGTTTATTATTTCAGAAAAAGAACGGCCTGTCAATCGTTATTTCTTAATGAATCGATAAAAGCTTGCATATCAGCTGGAATTGGTGCTGTGAACTCGATGTATTCTCCTGTTCTAGGATGGTCAAACCCTAAAACACCTGCATGCAGCAGCTGTCCATTGAAATCGACTGTTTTTCTCGGGCCATATTTCGGGTCCCCCGCAAGAGGATAGCCAATATATTTCATATGAACACGAATTTGGTGTGTTCTTCCTGTTTCAAGACGGCATTCGACAAGGGTGAAATCTTGAAAGCGTTCAAGCACGTCAAAGTGAGTGACTGCCTGCTTTGCGTTTTCTTTTGTGACCGTCATGCTTTGGCGGTCTTTTTTGTCTCTGCCAATTGGGGCATCAATTGTACCTGTATCATGCTGGATGATGCCATGGACAACGGCGGTATATTTTCTTGTGACGGTCTTGGCAACTAGCTGATTGACGAGTGATTCGTGCGCCATATCATTTTTAGCGACCATTAACAGCCCAGACGTATCTTTATCAATCCGGTGGACAATTCCAGGTCTCATCACGCCATTAATCCCTGATAAGTCATTGCAATGTGCCATAAGGCCATTCACAAGCGTTCCTGACACATGGCCTGGTGCTGGATGAACGACCATTCCACGTGGTTTATTCACCACTAGCACATCTTCATCCTCATAATAAATATCAAGATCCATTGATTCTGCTTCTACATCAAGTGCTTCCGGATCTGGAATCTCCACTTTGATTTGATCTCCAGCTTGGACTTTGTAATTCGCTTTCACTTGTTTCCCGTTTACTTCGATGAGTCCATCCTTTACCCACTGCTGGACTTGGGTTCTTGACCATTCTGGTTCTGTCGTGCTTAAAAATTTATCAAGCCGTTCACTTGTTTGTTCTTCTGCAACGGCAATATTTACTTGATTCATGTAGTTGACTCCTTATTTTTCTTTCCATCTAAAAGCATTTGAATGAAGAGCAGAATAACCCCTACACATAGAGAAGAATCTGCAATATTAAAGATTGGATAATGATAATCCCCAAATACGAAATGAGCAAAATCAACCACTTCCTTACGGAAAATGCGGTCGATAAAGTTTCCAATCGCTCCGCCAAGCATTAAGGCCAGCGCTACTCCAAGCAGCTTGTCCTTTTGTCCATGCTTTTGCAAGTAATAAATAATTCCCGCAATAACAACGAGTGTGATCACATAGAAAAACCACATTTGTCCTTGGAGAATACCCCATGCGGCTCCTGAATTTCGGTGAGACGTGATATAAAAGAATCCATCAATCACTGGAATAGAATCTCCGAGCATCATATGTTTGACAATGAGCCATTTTGTTAATTGATCTAAACAAATCATAACGAATGCGATTATGTAATAGAACACACACGTTCCTCCATCTTCATACTTTGATCTTTAAGCATTTTATCAAGAAAACAGGAAGGAGTAAAGAAACTTTAGTTGACAGACAAAAACCTCCCTACATGTGGAAGGCTTCAAAATGAGAATCATTTGAATCGTGAGGATAAGGAGTGAATGCTTTTTTCTCGTATTGCTTATGATATAAAAAGTCGTCAGTCGTGCGGGCTGTAGGAAGAATACTCATTTGTTCAAGTGGGATTGCAAGACCTGTTGCCTCACATACGCCATAGGTTCCTTGCTCAATTTTTGCAATAGCGAGCGACACATCTTGCAGCTCTTCTTTGATGTGATAAAGAAGCGTTGTCGTTTTGGCTTCATCCAATGTGACATGGTCATCAGGTGAACGAAATGATGCATATTCAAACAGTTTAGATTGCAGTTCTTCTTTCATTTGAAGGAGTTCCATGTAAATCGTCTCTAGATCGCCATTCATGTCGCTATTTCAACTCCTGCCCTGTCGTGATAATCATATTGTTACCCCGCCTGATCACTTTAAAGCCATAAGATTTTTCCTTTCGTTCTAAACGCTGTCATTTTCTCAGAATAGAAAACGCCCCGCATATGGCGGGGCGCTAGTTGGTGATATCGTACTGTTAATTTTGGTAATATTTCTCCACGATTTCAGCATTTTTAAGTGACAATGTTGGGTATTTCGGATTTGCACCAACATCTTTAGAAATAATGCGGGAACGTTCGCACAGTTCTCCTTCTGCTTTTTGAACCACAATACGTCCTGATGTGTATTCAGGCGCTGATGCATCTTCTTTCTGCTTATCTTCTACCGTTAGTTCAGAGATGATAAAGAGCTGCTTCACATCTTCTTTAATGGATGCAAGAAGGTCTTTCACTTCATCTGTCGCGTAAAGTGTCACACTTGCTTCAAGTGAACGTCCGATGACTTTTTCGTTACGTGCAATCTCTAGCGCTTTTAGAACATCGTCACGCACTTCCATAAAGCGGTCGAACTTCGCTTCTGTCGCTTCCGCATGAGGAACAGTCACACCTTCTGGCATATCCGTTAACTGAACACTTGGCTCTTCAACAAAACTTAAGTGGCTCCATAGTTCATCTGCTGTATGCGGAAGAATTGGTGCAGTCAGCTTTACTAACGCCATTAATGTTTCGTAGAAGACGGTCTGCATGCTGCGGCGGTCTGGATGATCTGCATGCTCAATGTATACGACATCCTTTGCAAAATCGAGATAGAAAGAGCTTAGCTCAATCGTACAGAAATTGTGAATCGCATGATATACGACAGCAAATTCGTAATCATCATATGCTTTTTTCACTTTATCAATTAATTTGTTTAATTTGATTAAGATATATTGGTCCACTTCGCGAAGCTCTTCTACTGGCACTGCATGAATTGCTGGCTCAAAGTCAAAGAGGTTTCCATGCAGGAATCGGAACGTGTTACGGATTTTACGATAAACTTCTGCTACTTGTTTCAAGATATCATCAGACACCGGGTGATCGGCTTGATAGTTGACAGAAGATACCCAAAGTCTAAGAATTTCAGCACCTAGTTGTTTAGCTACTTTGGCAGGTTCAATGGTATTTCCTAAGGATTTACTCATTTTACGTCCTTCTTTATCCAAAGTCATTCCATGGCTAACCACTCCTTTGTAAGGTGCTTTGCCTGTGATAGCTACAGATGTAGATAAAGATGAGTTGAACCATCCACGATACTGGTCAGAGCCTTCAAGATAAAGGTCTGCCGGACGGACAAGGTCATCTCTTTCTTCTAAAACGGCTTGGTGAGAAGAACCAGAATCAAACCATACATCCATGATGTCCTGCTCTTTTGTAAATTCACCATTTGGACTGCCTGGATGTGTAAAGCCTTCTGGCAATAATTGCTTCGCTTCTTTTTCAAACCAAAAATTCGAGCCATGTTCTCTAAATAATTGAGATACGTGCTGAATCGTTTCGTCCGTGATGATCGGCTCACCATTTTCCGCATAAAAGACCGGAATTGGAACACCCCATACACGCTGTCTTGAAATGCACCAGTCACCTCTGTCACGCACCATATTGAATAGGCGTGTTTCGCCCCATGCTGGAACCCATTTCGTTTCTTTAATATTGTCTAATAGCGCTTCTCTGAAATCTTTAATCGAAGCAAACCACTGAGCTGTCGCACGATAAATCGTTGGCTTTTTCGTTCTCCAGTCATGCGGGTAGGAGTGCGTGATAAAATCGAGCTTTTTCAGCGCACCTTTTGCTTCAAGCTGTTCTGTGATGGCTTTATTGGCATCCTCGTAGAATAGTCCTTCAAAACCAGGCGCTTCTTCTGTCATCACACCTTTTTCATCTACAGGACATAGCACATCAAGACCGTATTTCATACTGACATTAAAGTCATCTTCCCCGTGTCCTGGTGCTGTGTGAACACAGCCTGTTCCTGCATCCGTTGTCACGTGATCGCCAAGCATGACAAGAGAATCTCTACCGTAAATTGGATGCTCTGCAACGATGGTATCTAATTCTTTTCCTTTTAGTGTTTTCACGACATCATACTCTTCAAAGCCAAGAGTTTTTGCCACTTGTTCAACCAGCTCAGATGCGACAACATAACGCTCATCTCCAACTTTGAGCACACTGTACTCTAGGTTTGGATGAACACAAATGCCAAGGTTTGCAGGAAGTGTCCAAGGTGTTGTTGTCCAGATGATGAATTGTTCGCCGTTTTCAAGTACGCCTTTTCCATCTTTCACTTTAAATGATACGTAAATGGATGGTGAACGTTTGTCTTTATATTCAATTTCCGCTTCAGCAAGTGCCGATTCACTTGAAGGTGACCAGTTAACAGGCTTCAGCCCTTTGTAAATATAGCCTCTTTTCGCCATTTCACCAAAGACAAGAATTTGCTGCGCTTCGTATTCAGGCTTTAATGTCACATATGGATTGTCCCAGTCTGCTCTGACGCCTAATCGTTTAAACTGATTGCGCTGACCCTCGATTTGCTTCCAAGCATACTCCTCGCATAGTTTGCGGAATTCTGCTGTAGACATTTCTTTTCGTTTCACTTTTTTATTTTTCGTGAGGGCTGTTTCAATTGGTAAGCCGTGTGTATCCCAGCCCGGTACGTACGGTGCATGGAACCCATTCATCGATTTAAAACGGACAATAAAATCTTTTAAGATTTTATTGAGTGCGTGCCCCATATGAATGTCACCATTCGCATATGGAGGTCCATCATGCAAAATAAAGGTCGGGCGTCCTTTTGTCCGCTCTAAAACCATTTGATAGATGTCTTTTTCTGCCCACTCCTCTTGGATTTCAGGCTCTTTGTTTGGTAAGTTCCCTCTCATCGGGAATTCTGTTTTCGGCATTAATAAGGTGTCTTTGTAGTTCATACCCATTCCTCCACATGCAAATTCGTATTAAAAAACAATAAAAAAAGCCCTCTCATCCCATAAGGGACGAGAAGGCTTGTCTCGCGGTACCACCCTTTTAGACAAGCACTATGAAACAGCCGCTTATCCACTCTAAAATCGTAACGTGATCAGACGCCTTTTCTTACTGGTTCATTTCAGAAAAGGAACTAAAGGGGTGATCTCATTGCAGCGTTTCGTAATGTCAGGCTTCCACCATCCCTGATTCGCTTTATTACGCATGTAACAGCTGCGAGTGTCCCTTTCAAACGTTTATCTCTTGTTAATTTATGATGGTATTATATGCAACATGTGCACGTCATGTCAAGATGATGCGCTTATTCTTTTTCGTCAAAGACAGCGTCCACTTCATATTCCAGTAAATGATCCCAATCGTCATTTTTTAGAAGATCAAGCTGAGCTTCGATGAGCATTTGGAAACGAGTTCTAAAGACCTTCGACTGTTTCTTCAGCTCTTCGATTTCCATCGCAATCTTTCTTGATTTTGATAGCGCTTCGTTGATAATGCGGTCTGCATTTTTTTCCGCTTCACGAATAATCAATTTCGCTTCTTTATCAGAATGACGTTTTACGTCTTCTGCTGCTTCCTGCGCCACAAGAATCGATTTGTTTAATGTTTCTTCAATTACCGCAAAATGACCTAGTCTTTCGTCCAGCTCGTTTACTTTGTCTTCAAGCTCGTTCTTTTTACGAAGCACGATCTCGTAGTCTTTACGTACCTGGCTTAAAAACTCGTTTACTTCATCTTCGTCATAGCCACGAAAACTTTTTGTGAACGTTTTATTATGAATATCATTAGGTGTTAATGGCAACCTCGCCACCTCCAGATTCAAGTTCGTTATGTCAGAAGCTCAAATGTTACTTTAAATTTATCTTTTTTTGTCTTCCCATCAATCGTTTTCAAGATAAAGCGGCCAAATCCCCGAACAGAGAGCTGATCGCCTTCGCCGATTGTGAAGGAAGGGTCTTCAGTGATTTTCCAGTTTACTTTGACACGTCCATTTTTGACTAAAAGCTGTGCTTTTTGCCGAGACTGACGGCTGACAGCGGCGCATACCGCATCAAGCCGTAAAGAGGAAATGGTATCTTCTTTGATGTCTGTCTTGCTGATGACTGGCTTTATATCTGCCTCACTGATTTCCTCTAATGAAACGGATGCTCTGCCGACATGTGTCAGCTGCGCCCGAACAAAATCGGCGACATCACTTGTACAAATAAACTGCACATCTTCCTCATTAAATAACAGATCACCGAATTTTTGACGCTTCAAGCCTGTCCCAATGAGTGAGCCAAGAAGCTTCGGGTGTTCTATCGAAATAAACTTTTTCGGATAATTCACCTGAAAATAAGACAGCTCAAAATCCTGAATAGACGGTGCTAAATAATCAGGATAGATCAGGGCTCTTTTGCGCTCCGCTCCTTCATATCCGCCAAAAAACATAATCCCAAGTTCATCAGAATGCTGGATGACGGACTTGGTAATAAACTGCTCACGCGGATCAAGAAAGTCTGTTAATTTCATTCGATACTGGTCGAGTGCGATTTTTTTCCAGCCTAACACTTGGTCGACAAATGGCTGTTCGTCTTTTCTAAAATGTTGATAAATATCGCTCATTTTGTTCCCCTTTATGTAAAAGAGCCTGGCAGATGCCAAGCCCGGCAACCTGTTTACATGATTCCGGCAATCATTTGATAAAGACCAGTTAGTCCATAGGATGAAGCAAAACGAATCACAAGCAATGCCACAATCGGTGAGATGTCAATCATGCCAATTGGCGGAATCATTTTACGAAATGGTTCTAAATATGGTTCACAAATCGATGTCAAAAAACGGCCAACTGTTGTTTCTCTTGCAGAAGGCACCCATGACATAAAGATGTAAATAATAATCGCGAATGAGTAAATCGTTAATGCAGTCTGTAAAATATTAAAAATGTAATATAGAATCACTTTGATTTACCACCTCTGAGATTCTTCCTCTGCCAAAAGCTCTGATATTGTGCCAGATACATCCACATTATCAGGTGTGCACAGGAATATATTTGAGCCTATACGCTGAATGTCTCCACCGATTGCATAAACCGTTCCGCTTAAGAAGTCGATGATTCGCTTTGCTTGATCGTGCTGAATGCGCTGCAAATTCACGACGACTGCACGTCTGTTTTTAATGTGGTCTGCAATCTCTTGCGCCTCTGCATAAACACGCGGCTCACTTAACACCACTTTAGAGGATTTCTGCACGCTTTGCAAGCTGACGACATTTTGTTTTCCTGTCTGCGGGCGCTCTTGAAATGCTGCTTTGTCTTTTGTTCCTTTTTCTTCTTGAACTGGTTCTCTTTCTTCATCAATATATTCGTACTCATACTCTTCATCGTCGAGTGTGAAAAAGCTTTTAAACTTATTTTTTATGCTCATGTCACGCACCTCCTGTTTCATTTCCAACAAGTGAAGAGCCAATCCGAACAAATGTCGCACCTTCTTCAATTGCGATTTCAAAATCGTTTGACATGCCCATTGATAAATGCTGACAAGGTGCATTTACTTGGTTAAGAAGTTTTACCTCTTCTTGAAGGCTTTTTAATGTTTTAAAACAGTTTCGAACCACAGTCTGATCATCTGTAAATGGAGCCATCGTCATCAGTCCAGCAATTTCAATGTGTTTGAAATCAGCAAGCTGTTTCACAAATGGAATCACGTCTTCGCTTTGTAAGCCGTGTTTTGACTCCTCAAGAGATGTGTTCACCTGTACAAAACAGCGAACGGTGTGATCCGCTCTTTTTTCAATTTCATTCGCAAGGGACATTCTGTCGAGCGAATGTAAGTAGTCAATTGTCTGAATGACAGATTTCACTTTTCGCGTCTGTAAACTGCCGATGAAGTGCCAGCTAATGTGTTCATCGGTTATGGCCGCCTGTTTTTCAAGTAACCCTTGGTCACGATTTTCACCGAAGTGCAAAATTCCTGCTTCCTTGGCTTCTAGTGCTCGTTCAATCGAGACATATTTTGTCACAGCGACGACCGATACATCGGCTGGGTTTCTACCTGCTCTTTTACATGCTTCGTTTATTTGTTCATTTATTTGTCTGAGATTCTCTCGTACATTCAATTGCACTTATGCCTCCTTAAACCCTACAAAAGACATCATACGTCCTGTTTTCCCTTGATCACGCCGGTGTGAGAAGAAAAGCTGATCGCTGCAGCTTGTGCACATCGAACTGACATGTATATTTTCTTCTTTTATTCCTGCATGAAGCAATACGTTTTTGTTTAATATTTTCAAGTCAATTTTATATTGTCCTTGTGAAATCTCGGAATACACATCCTCTGTTGAAAAAGGAAGCTTTTTCACTTGATCCATGACAACATCATCTACTATGTAGCAGCAGCTGCCAATTGATGGTCCAATGACGACTTGTATTTGATCAGCCTCGGCACCTTCTTGGCTAACCCATACATATACCATCTTTGCGCCAATTTGTTTGACGGTTCCTTTCCAGCCGGCATGAGCCGTTCCAATCAGTTCATTTTGCGGAGCTAGAAAATAAAGCGGAACACAGTCAGCGAAACAAAGAGCGAGCATCATGTTCGGTTCAGACGTATATAAGCCATCTGTTCCAGGCAGTGCCTCATGATAATGTAGACTTCCTCTTCCTCTTTGCTCCTTCGTGACTTTCATGATGCGGTCCTCGTGTGTTTGGTCAGCAAACACCCAATTAGAGAGCGGCACAGCAGTAGCATCTGCTATGACTTGACGATTCATTTGGACACTAGAAGCATCATCTCCTACATGGAGTCCAGTGTTCATTGATTGATATGGAGAAAGACTGAAGCCGCCATTTTTTGTTGAAAACCCGGCCAAGACCTCTTTACCAGAACATGTCATGTTCGTCCAATCATGAATAGTCAATGCATAAGGTGATTTCTGCTGAAAGGGGTCATATTTGTAAGTCAAAGCTGCCTCCCACCTTTCATTCATCTCTCTTTATATCGCTCCTATTTTACCACAAGACATGCATAGACAGTTAGTGGGATTCATTAAATATTACACTCAAATGTGCCCTTTCTACAGGTTTTTTTTCAAATTGATATGAAAACGTAATCTTATTACCCGAAAAAGACATTGTTTGCTGAGAATGGAGAGCTCGTTTTAAGGAAAAATTGAGATATTCATTGAGGAGTTATACGAATTAAGAAGACAATCGGACAAGTATTACATCTTCGCCAATTTTTACTATATTTCGCCATGGGACGATCATTTCCTCTTCTTTTCCGAAAAACCCCATCATTTTACCTGTGCCGCCAATGATAATCGCTTGTATTTTACCGCTCGTGACATTAATATCAATGTCCCCAATGGTGCCTAGTTTTTTCCCGCTGGATACATCGACGACATCCTTGATTTGGAATTCAGAAATACTGATCATCTTTCCTTCCCCGCCTTTCGTTTTCTACTATAATATGTATGATGGAAAAGCAGGGACGCAGACCAATAGTTTCTTTTATCTACAATTTACTTAAGTGCGGACGGCCATTTCTCCACATGACATCCACCGGACATTCAAAGAAGGAAGATAGCAAGTCGCTTGTCATCATTTGCTTTGTCTCCCCTTTATGAAAAACTGCCCCTTCTTTTAATAATAGGGTGTGGTGAAAAACCGGCAGGATCTCTTCTGCATGATGGTTCGTATAAAGCAAAGTGGGCGCATCAGGCTTCGATGCAATGAATGAGACCGTCTCCAGCACTTGTTCTCTTGCTAAAAAATCAAGGCCCGTCACAGGTTCATCTAAAATCAGCAGCTTCGGATCATTCATTAAAGCCCTTGCAATCAGTACTTTTTGTTTCTCTCCTTGTGAGAGGGTTTCATATGTGCGATTGGCATATTTGAATGATCCGAACGCTTTTAATAGGTCAATCGCTTTCTCTCTCATATCATCTGTTGGTGTTTCATAAAGCCCAATAGAAGCAAATGCTCCGCTAAGGACAATTTCAAATGCATTGTCCTCTCTGTGCAGCTTCTTTTCAAGACCTGCAGAGATGAGTCCAATTTTCTTCCGTAGCTTTTCACCAAGAGCCTCCTTGCCAAAGACATGCCCTAATACCGTCATCTCACCTGACGTTGGAAAATAATACGAGCACAGCATATTTAATAAAGCGGTTTTCCCCGCACCATTTAATCCATAAAGCACCCAGTGTTCCTGCTTTTTCACCTGCCAGTCAACAGAACGCAGCAGCCATTTTCCATTTCGTTTTAAAGAAACACCCTTCAAATCAAGTGACACCATCATTTCCTCCTGAGTAAAAATTCTGAATATACAAATAATGAATGTTTACAGCATATCGTAAATGCTCCTTTCGGTAAACCTCACATAAAAAAGCCGCTCCTTTTTTAGGAACAGCTTTTCTGCATGGTTACGAGATTTCAATTCGTACGCCTTCTTTTATATCAGGAAACGTGTGCGGGGATGCAAAGACAGCTCCCGGTAATACATCATCAAACGGCTCTTGGAAGTAGATCGAAATATGGCCGAGCTCTTTAAAGTTGTCATTTGCTTTATTGCCGAGTGCAGTGATCGTATAAGTTTGATCGCCCACTTGAATGGTTCCGCCTAGTTTCAGCGGCTCTTCTTCTAAATGTTCGAACTCGTGAATGACAGACATATCTCTTAATTCCTGCGGCGCTGCGGGTCCAAATAAAACAATCAGCTTATCTTCTTTAAACTGCGGGACTAAGATCCCAATTTCTTTTACGACAGATTGTGTTACCATGTATCTCGATTCCTCCTTTAATACGTTTAATACATACCGAAGCTGGCAACGTATGCGATCACAACAGATAAAACCCCTGTAATGAGACGGCTATACAAAACAGCTGGTACCCCATATTGTACCGTTTCCGGCTTCGCTTCACCAAGCGATAGCCCAACTGGGATGAAGTCACACCCTACTTGACCGTTGATGGCAAATAGTGCAGGAAGTGCAAATTGAGGCGGAATGTTACCTAGTGCAATTTGACTACCAATCAGAACACCGATGACTTGTGCAATAACTGCACCAGGTCCTAAGACAGGTGATAGGAATGGCAGTGTACAGACCACAACGAGCAGTAAGAGCCCCCATAGAGATCCTGCGAGTGGTGATAGAAAATGGGCAATCAGATCACCGATTTTTGTATAATTGATAATTCCAATTAACATACTGACAAATGCCATGAATGGAATAATGTTTTTCAAAAGCATATCAACAGAATCACGGCCAGCTTGGTAGAACGTGCCGGTTACTTTACCGATTCCTCTTGAGAATCTCATGAGGAAATTGCCTTTTTCCTGACGCTCAATATTTTCTTCTTTTAGCTTTGAATACGTTTCTTTGAAATTCTCTTTATCAATCGATTCACTATTTACTTGACCTTCTGCTTTCGCCTCACCAGCTGATGCTTCCGCAAAGGAAATATCTTTTTCTGTTACCCCTGATACGAAGATATCCTCTGTAATATGTTTTGCAAGCGGTCCAGAAGGAGAGGATGCCAAAACGTCTACAGTTGGAATGCGCTTCATTGGGTAAAGTCCGATTCGCGCGGTTCCTCCGCAGTCAATGACAACACACATCATTTCATCTTCTGGTATGGAATTTTTAAAGCCATCACATGCTTCTGTCCCTGTCATTTCTGCAATTTTACGTGCAACTGGGTGAATGCCTCCCCCTGTAATGGAAACAACCTTTCTTCTTTTACCAGTTGGTTCAAGCTCTAAGCCTTTTCCCCATCCGCCAGCACCTTTTGCTACAAATACTTTGTGGTTTGTCATGTCTAACCCTCCCCTATTGTGAATTCGCTTTCATTTTTCCTGCTAAGTATTTTGTGATCCATTCAGTAATGATTCCGCGAAGTAAAATGACGACAATCCCGACTAAGAAGTAACGAACAGCAAGCTCTGACATTGAATATCCAGCTTCTTTAATCCCGTTCGCAATTCCTAAGTAGACAAATAGTTCTCCTGCATTGGCATACGGGAATAGTGATGTCACCGGATGAACAAATGAAACAGCTGAATCATAGAATGCTGGTTTTTGTTTTTCAGGTAAGAAGCGGCCAAACGTATAAGCCATTGGATTTGTCAAAATAAGAACGGATAAAATCGGCATTAACGTGTAGCGCAAAATGGTATATTTCGCTGCAAATTGGATCGCTCTATTCACTCTCTCTTCTCCAATAAACTTCATGACAGCATAAGTGAAAGTAAGTAGCACAACAAGCGTTGGAACGATACCTGTAACAAGACCCATGAATTGCTTTCCGCCGGCTTCAAACATTCCGATAAAGTGCTCTCCAAACCATTGAATCCATTCCATGTTTCATCTCCCCTTTCTTTAGTTCACATTTGTTATATTTTTCTTCGAAATTGAGACAAGCGCCTGCTCAGCTGCCATAGAGAGTGCTTGCATGACAGCTGGTCCTTTTTTACGTCTTTTCAATGCTTGTTTCATCATATGGTGCTCGTCTAGCACAGCCCCTACATGCTTGCCTTCATATGAAGGAACTTCCTTAAATTTAGATAAGATCGAGACTCCGCCAAGCACATGACATTTTTGAATGATATATGATTCATCGACAATGATGAGCGCAATGGCCCCAGGACCAACTTTGCGCCGCTCCATTCCTGAAAACAAGTGATAGCCTTGTTTCCCTTTATAGTCATCAATCAGTGAATTCATGCTTTTGCGGTAGTACTTGATTTGAATAAACGATAAACCATATTGCACAATGAGAATGATACAAAGTACGATTGCTAATTTTTCCATAGCCTCACGCCCTTATGATTGAAATAAGTGATCTTGTAGTGAACGCAGCTTCCAGACCGTTGTGTTTGAATCAAGTTCTACATCATCATGAGATAGAAATTGTCCTAATTTGATGTCTTTTTTCGCTACTACTTTTCCGCTGATTAAGCCAATTGGAATGTGACCGTTCGATTTCATGTCTTGATGCGTTTCAAGTACACCTCTTACGGAGTATCCACCAATTCCGTCAAGTGTTTCTCCTGCTTTAATATCTCTCTTCGCAACAGCCACTGTTTCTGACACTGGTACACCAATTGGGTGGATGGATGAATCATGCTGTAAGACTGCTTTTGCGATGGTGACTGGTGTTTCAAGACTCGCTAAGTGGAAAGGACGATAAAGCGTATAGTGTGGACCTTTTCCAACTTTTAAGTAGCGAAGCTCTTCATCTACTGGCTCAAGCTCACTCTTGACGATGACAAATACGCCTGGTGCAAGTCCATTTACATATTCAACAACTCCGAAGTTATCCAGCACGCCGCCTTGCTGTTTTTGATTCAATTTATCTGCTACATTGTCTAAATTCGCTTCGACTCCGTGCATGCCCACTTTATCTGGCAAAAGACCTGTCGCATTACTCAATAAGTTCATTTCTGCCATTGTTTTTGTTCCGTCCTGGAACGCCGCCAGCATATGAGCACTCATATGTTTACTATCTGCTTCTGCTTTACACGTATCTGGATTTGCTTCTGGGAAGAACGGGTTGTTTTTGCCTTTCCCAGCAACGAGCACCTCAAGCCCCATTGTTTTCGCAAATTCATATAATTCTAGTGTTGCTGCTGGTTCGTCTCCAGCTGATCCAGAGTAAACAAGCCCTGCGTTCGTGAATAATTTATGCATGACCAAACCGATTGTAATATCGACTTCTACATTTAAAAGAACAAGATGTTTTTTTGAATTAAGCGCTTCCAAAGAAATGTTTGCTCCGACCTCTGGAACACCTGTTGCATCCACAACAACTTCCACGAAATCTGATTGAATCACTTCTCTATAATCATTTGTGACAACCATTTGATGAGACTTCGCATGCTGCTTGTAAAAATTCGCTGCCTTCTCTGCTGCATCAAGATGAATATCACAAACACCTGCTAC
This sequence comes from Bacillus sp. MC1252, assembly GCF_056838025.1. Classification (NCBI taxonomy): domain Bacteria; kingdom Bacillati; phylum Bacillota; class Bacilli; order Caryophanales; family Bacillaceae; genus Bacillus; species Bacillus sp. MC1252. The sequence goes on along the minus strand of NZ_CM166369.1, from coordinate 1,448,959 downwards.
AATCATCCCTGGAATGTTAGAAATTTGTGAAATGAGTCCAAAACCCATTTGGCCAGCTCCAATAATTCCTACTTTGATCGGATCTCCGCTGCGTTCTCGTGCTAATAACTGTTGATAAATTGACATCTAAATCATCCTTTCAGGTTTTCTTGCTTCACAATAGATTGCTAGAAAAATAATCTGAAAATTTTAACAAATGTTATAAAAATTAACAAAAATCTTATTATTGTAACATTTGTTATTTTGTTTATCATTTGTTATGAACTTAGTTTATATGATGTGTCAACTTTGTGTCAAGCTAAAATCGATAAAATTTTCAATCTTTTTGAGTCTAAAGACTCAAAAAAACTACCTAATCATATTAGGTAGTTACTTTAATAAGGCATCTCCTGTTCGTTCATCCGTAATTAATACATGAATTAATCCACCTTCTAATGCTGCCCTTATCGCTTCAATCTTTTCTTCTCCTCCAGCGACACCTATAACCAGCGGGATTTCTTTCAACTTTTGCGGGCTTATTCCCATCACCCGATCGTTCCATGGATGAGGATACACTTCTCCTTTACGATCAATAAAGTTATAACAAATGTCACCTGCTACATCCTTCGCTTGGAGTATATCCTCCTCGCCGCTTGTCATGTAAGATTTCACCATCGTTGAATGCTGCGGAACCCCGCCAATCCCTACAACAGCAATATTTGATGATTCTCCTAATTCAATGACTTTTTTGATCGACGGCTGTCTAATCAGCACTTCCTTCGCTTCTTTCGTATCAAGCATGACAGGGACATGTAAAAGCTCACATTTAGATTTGAGTGCCTCTGTACATCTCGCAATAATATAGTTGGCATGGATGTCAACATCTTCATTCCCAACACCTCCGACAAGCGGAACAAATGTCACGCATGGATAGTGCTGAACAGACGTAAGTGCTTTCGCCATTTCATGCAATGTTGTCCCTGAGGAAAAGCCGATGACTTGTCCATCCTTCATCACTTTTAATAAAAAGCCCGCAGCCGCAGCGCCGATTCGGCTTTTTGTTGTTTCTTGACTGAGAGATTCAACACATACGACTTCTCGCAGCCCGTATTTCCGCTCTATTTTTCTTTCTAACGACCCGTATTGTTGATTGACTTCATCATGAATAATGATTTCCACGATTCCTGCTTCACGTGCTTTTGCCAAATATTTTGATATGAGCGAACGGCTGACCCCAACAGCTTCTGCAATTTTAGATTGGGTGGCGCCTTCTTCATAATACATATGCGCAACCTTAATGAGCAGCCTTCTTTCATCATGGAATGTCATAATAACCCTTCTTTCCGCTTCTGTGTTCCCTAACAAATGATATCTGAAATAACATTTGTTAAAAACAGATTAAATGAAAAGAATAACCGAGTCAATACTAAAGGCGTGTTCTCTAAAAAGAATGAATAAAGCCGCACATCAAGTGGCGGCTTTAAAAAATGTTCTTATTCATTTGTTTGATGGCTGCTTTTTCAAGCCTTGATACTTGTGCTTGAGAAATCCCAATTTCTTCAGCAACTTCCATTTGCGTTTTGCCTTGGAAGAAGCGTTTGCGAAGAATCATTTTTTCTCGATCATTCAATCTGCGCATTCCCTCTTTTAAGGCCAATTCTTCCACCCATTGTGTGTCTTTGTTCCGTTCATCACTAATTTGATCCATCACATAAATCGGATCTCCTCCGTCATTATAGATCGGTTCAAACAAAGATACAGGATCTTGAATCGCATCTAGGGCAAAGACAATTTCCTCATGAGGCACTTCTAGCACTTTGGCAATGTCTTCTGCCGTTGGTTCCTTGCTTGTCTCACTAATTAGCCTCTCACGGACCTGAAGTGCCTTGTAAGCAATATCTCTTAGTGAACGAGACACCCGAATCGGATTGTTATCACGCAAGTATCGACGGATTTCTCCTATGATCATAGGGACCGCATAAGTTGAAAATCTGACATTGTGGCTTAAATCAAAATTATCAATCGATTTCATTAATCCGATACAGCCTACTTGGAAGAGATCATCCACATACTCTCCTCTGTTGTTAAAACGCTGAATCACACTTAAAACCAACCGCAAATTGCCATTGACTAGCTTTTCTCTTGCTGTATCGTCACCCTCATCTTGCAGCTGTCTGAACAATTTCCTCATCTCTTCGTTTTTCAGAACTGGCAGTTTGGAGGTGTCGACTCCGCAGATTTCCACTTTATTTCTGGACACTTTTTTCCCTCCCTACAGGAGCTGTTGTACAAAGTTCAGTATCTCCTTGGGATGGAAAAATATGCACGAGCTATGACAAGAAACATGTAAAAATAGGTTAATTCCTTTGGCAGCGTAAGGACAGAGCTTTCAAAAAAATTTTTTAGACCATTTTGTTAAATTCTTTTTGTAATCGTTTAATAATTCTTTTTTCCAGCCTTGAAATATATGACTGGGAAATCCCCAGCATATCAGCGACATCTTTCTGGGTTTTTTCCTCACCGCCGACTAAGCCGAATCTGAGTTCCATAATCTGTTTTTCACGATCGTTTAATTGTTCTAGCGCTTTTTTCAGTAATTTTTTATCTACATTTGCTTCAATATCTCGGGTGATAATATCATCATCTGTTCCAAGTACATCTGATAAAAGCAGTTCATTTCCGTCCCAATCAATGTTGAGCGGCTCGTCAAACGATACTTCTGAACGGATTTTATTATTTCGGCGCAGGTACATCAAAATCTCATTTTCAATACATCTTGAAGCATATGTCGCAAGCTTGATCTTTTTTTCTGGATTAAATGTATTGACTGCCTTGATCAGACCAATGGTTCCGATACTAATTAAATCCTCAATATTAATGCCTGTGTTCTCAAATTTCCTTGCGATATAAACCACTAATCGTAAGTTTCTTTCGATAAGGATGGCTCTTGCGGTTTGATCACCCTTCGGTAATTTGACAAGCAGTTCCTGTTCTTCATCCTTGGATAATGGAGGCGGCAGCGCTTCACTTCCACCAATATAATAAATTTCATCACTCTTTAGACCTAGCTTCATGAGGAGTTTATACCAGTAGTAAGTGAGTTTAAATTTTAATTTTTTCATCTTCTTCTCCCTTCTAAATGTCAAGTTGACCTCGTAAGATAAAAGACATGACCAAAAAACTACGACACCCCTTGTATAATTTTCCCGTCTAACATATCTGGATGAATGATGGATTGAAATTCCTGATCTGCTGATAAACCGCTTAGGCTCATTCCAACAAAACACTTGGCTGGCTGGATCATATGCGTTTTTGAATAAATGACGACCGTATCTGGTTTCAAGCATAGTAGAAACCCATGATCATGACCGACGGCACGATATGGAACAAGTCTTAAACGATCAAGCAGTGGAAACCGATCATCAAGCTTTTGCATCACTTCAACAGGATGAGACTGTTTCATTAGTTCTATAAATGGCTCTCCGCAAATAGACGTTAACTGATCAAGCTGGACGATCATAACAGGTGTTTTCGTCATAGGATCATACAACTGGTTGCCAGAATCAACGAGTCCATTTAAGCGGATGGTCTCCCCGTGAATGTGTATCTCCACAAGCACTTGTTCATCAAACTGTCTTTTTTTCGCACCAACCTCTCCTAATCTTTTCTTTGAAAACAGCCAAATGGCAGGAAAGCCGGTTAAAACGAAAAGCCAGCTAATGGGATCGCCAAAGCCATCATTTTGTGAAATAAGGAGTCCATCTTGAATGACTGTATTTGTTTGCAAAAACGAATGAACCCCGATCATGCCTCCTCCCATCAAAAATGTGACAAAGTAAAAAGCAAACAGGTTTTGAAAAAAGGAACGAAATCTTTGAAAACCAAAGGTTGCAAGCACGATCAAGACAGAAAAAAGTAGTTTGCCTAAAGGGTGTGACACAAACATTGCAAATGGTGTAAAGAGCAAGAGAACAATGCTCGATCCAATCAGAGCTCCTAACATATATCGCCTTTTTTTTACTTGTCGTTTGAGAATAAATGCAGTGAGTAAGAGAAGCAATAGATCAAAACAAAAGTTTAACAGCCAAATCACATCTAAATAAATGACCACCTTCTGCTCCTTTCATCTGAAACAAAGAATCAAAAGCAGTACTTGCACTTGTTTGTACCAGTATAAAACAGTCATGAGATGGAAGTCTGTCAATTCTTGTTGGGGATGATAGAGAACTTTTGGTGGATTGTTATTGTTTTTGTCGAGGAATGAGAGTGCGGGACAAGAGAGCGATGTTTTGGACAAGTTTTCAAACGATTGTTCGATACAAAAAAGACACGCTCCAAAGAGTCGTGTCTCAGATTGTTGACAAAGGGCTAAAATGATCTTTATTTTAGCCCTTTGTCTTCTTTTCAGCGTGATAGAAAACCTTTGAAGTCTAGGAAGACCGAGTACCGGAGCGGAGCGAATTTGACATTCGTGAGCACCGGCGCGCAGGACTGACAACGAATGCGAGGGTTTGTCTACACGCTGAGACACGCTCCAAAGAGTCGTGTCTTTTGCTAATGATTACTTCTCGTTGATGTTTAATGTGCCAGAAGCCTTTTGTCTTGTGACATTTCCATAATCATCTCGCACAATAACTTCAATGACCGCGCCTTTTGCTTTTGCGGTAGATGTAGCCGTCCAGTAGCCTTCATATGTTCCCTTGGCTACTTCACGAATCGGCAGCTCTGTTATATTTTGAAGCTTTGATCTAGCGTTTGTCAGCGGCATGTGAATGACAAAGGTTGCCTCTAGCTTCTCCCTGCTTTTAAATGAAATTTTAACAGATTCTCCCGATGATAAATGGACATCCTCTGCTGGAGTCAGCTCAGAAATGTCAGGTGCCTCGTATTGAACATCAATGTCGACTTTTCTAGTCGTTTTGTTTCCTGCTGCATCCTTTGCTATCACTTTTATCGTATTCTTCCCGTTCTCAAGCAGCACTCTAGCGGAATACTTCCCATCTTTTACTGTCGCTTTCTTTCTATTCACTGTGACTTGATCAAGATGATCGTCCGTTACTTTTCCTTCCACAGTGAGCGATTCTCTATTTGATTTTTCGCCTTTTTTCGGTGTATCAATGGTCAAAGTTGGTGCTGTTTGATCAATGATCACCTTTACCGGCTTGGATGGTTTCGTTGCGCCTTTATCCGTGACAGTCGCTGCCGTGATGATATGCTCTCCGCTTGAAACAGTGATCTTCTCTTTGAAGGTGCCCGACTGATCTGCTTTGACTTCGGCGACCTCTTTGTCGTTTTGATAGATCGCTACATCAAGCCCAGGAGAGGCTGTGCCTTCAACCTCCAATTCACCTTTATTTGTGATGGTTCCTGCCTTTGGAGATGTAATCTCTGGCACATCTGCTTCATAGTTAACAAGCGCGCGAATCATATAATTCCCCTCTTCTTTTGGAGAAGGAGAAAAAGCACCGCTCGTCAGCTGCCAGCTTCTTTCAGTATTTGGCCCATCTTCATCTGTTGCAAGCCCGGGAGATTCCGTATTCTTTTTCGTTTGAATGTAGACGAGATAAAAATCTCCCTCCACAGTGATTGCTTGATCTTCTAAATCTACTTTTGTCCATTCACCATTACGCAGTGCATTCGCCTTCAAAGGTCCTGCAATTTTCTCACCTGGTGCTCCGTCTTTCCCGGAAGCGTCATACACTTCAACCGCAAATTCATTACCGCCAGGAGCTGGCCATTCTGATGTCCAGAAACGGAAAAGTCCGCCTGTGACTTGTGCTTGTTTCTTTCCCTTTTCTAGTGAAAACTTCACAGCCCAGCCATTGCCAGGATCATAGAAAGCCCGCGCATTTTCAGCTGTCCCGTCATCGTAGCCAATTTCACCAGCAAAGCCGATAAAAGGTTCAAGCTTGATCGCTTTTGCCAGCGGCTTTTCTGTGACATCCGCCGTAAACGAATAGCCTTTAAAACCTTTCGCAAATACTTTGACTGTATAAACGCCGCTCAATGCCTCTAAAGAAAACTCGCCGGATTCATCTGTTTTCACCGGCTCAATGTTGGCATCCTCTACAAGATAAACAGTGGCATCCTTTACTTTTTCACCCGTTGTTTCATTGACAACTGTGCCGGATATCGTTCGTTTCTCAAGTGGCTGTAAGGAGAAATTCGCTTCTGCCTTTTCGTTTGAGGAAACATTGACTTTTTGGGTGCGTGATTCAAAGCCGTAAGCTTCAGCTTTTACTGTGAATTCTCCTGCTCCATGAGAAAGCTGATATCTTCCTGTCGCTTCATCAGTGTACGTTGATTTTCCGCTTTCAAGGACACTGATTTGTGCCTTCATAGGAAGGGCTTGAATGGACGGGACATCTCGACCTTTTTCCTTTTTCATCTGCACATGTTTTTCTTTTACTTTAGCAGGTGTTGCACTTTTCGGATTGACTGATTTCTTATTTTGCGTTGTAGACTTTTCCTTTTTGATCACGCCAAGTTGTTTTTTTGCTTTTTGAGGCAATGCTTGATCTGTTATTTTCACATCATCTAAATAAAAGCCGTCTTTTGTGACACTGCCATCTGTTCTCAGCTGAAAAACCACTCTCACCTTTTGACCTTTATAGGCAGATAAATCGACTTCACCTGCTGTCCATGCATTTGTTTTTCCTGTATAGGCTGCCACTTGAACAGCATCTTCGCCCTCAGGCTGCACATGTACATGCACATAGTCATAGTTTGCTTCGAGATCATGCCAGTATTGATATTGCAAAAAGGAGGAGCCTGACTCTGGTACCGCAATCATCGGCATTGATAAATTGGCATCCATTTGATTTTCATAAGGACTGTCTAAGTTTGTGGCATAGACACGTTCTCCTGTAAAAGCTTGTTTCGGACCTGTGGACGGTTTTCCCCACTGCCACGGATCTTTTATTCCACCACTGAACCATCCACTTGGCCATGCTTCAAAATCTTGCGAGTAGCCCGTGGTGACGGATGTCTTAACCGGTAGGGTGTACGGCTCTGATGCCGCTTCATTTTCTCCAAAATCTTTCACAATCCATCGATACGTGACGTTCTCGCCCTCAAGTTCAGGAAGCTGGACAACATAGGTTCCTTTTAAATGATTTCCATTCGTACGACTTGCTTGCAGCGTCTCCCATTCCCCTTGATCCACTTGGTAGGTCAAGGATACATTTGTCACAGCTACTTCATCTTCCGCTGTAATTGTGAGAGGTGTTGGCGTAGAAGAAAAGATCTCGTTCGGTCCTTTATGAGAAAAAACAGGTGGTTCTGTATCTTCCCCTTCTGTGGTGACCTGTCCTTCAATCGTGCCAATTCCGTCGGTTAATGATGTAATCGCCTCTCTTGCATCAACTAAACCTGCCCCATAGCCATTGTTAGGCGATTCAGGAAATTGCTCGTCTGTCAGCGGCTTCGCTGTATCAATGAGAATTTGCTCAATCTCTTCAACAGAAAGATCTGATTGTACTTGGCGAAGAAGAGCGACAACAGCTGAAACATGCGGACCTGCCATCGACGTGCCATTCCACCCATCCTCATACCCTTTCCCTGGGATTGAAGAACGAATGTTTACCCCTGGAGCAGCAATATCTGGTTTCATAACGCCATATGGAGACGGACCTTGCAGTGAGAAAGACCCTAATTTATTGTCTTGATCCGTTGCACCCGTAGCAAAGGCTTCTTGGTAGTTTGCGGGATTTGCAATCGATCCCTCACCCCCAGGATTAAATAAATCGGTATTGCCAGCTGAAAACTCTGGAAAGATGTCTGCTGCTCTCCAAGCATTGACCACATCTTTATACCAATCATCAAGCCCAGGCCCACCACCCCAAGAATTATTGACGACATCTGGTGCCTTTTCTGGATGCGGGTTTCCGTTCTCATCCTTCGGTGCCAAAATCCACTCACCTGCATCTAGCAGATCAGCATCTGTTCCTCCATCTTCTGAGAAAGCTTTCACTGCGATCCATTTTGCACCTGGTGCGACCCCGATTTGATTCGTTCCATCTGGCTCAGAACCAACCATTGTTCCAGTCACATGTGACCCATGCTCTAAGTCATCGTAAGGTGAATCAGATCCAGTCGTTGCATCATACCAATTGAATTCATGAGATGGTTCATTCGGACGAGCCGGATCAAACCCGCGATATTTTTCTTTTAAAGCAGGGTGATCCCATTCCACACCTGTATCAATACTTGCAACAACTGTACCAGTACCGTCATAGCCTAAAGCCCACGCTTCTGGGGCATGAACCTGAGAAATATTCCACTCGATTCCATCTACTGCTTTGATTTGTTTTTTCTGTTGAGAACTCTTCAAATCAACAGGACGATGAATTTGACGTGTTTCATTCGGCAGCACTTGATCTACTTCTGGAAAGGAAGCGACCTTTTCCATGACTTCTTTCGTTCCCGTCACAGCTAGACCATTTACAATATAGTACGAACGAATATCCTTCACTTGCTTTTTCTTTTTTTCCTTTTGTAAATACGCAAGCAGTGCTTGTTGTGTCTCATCTGACGTTGCTCTTAGCTCAGATACAACAGCTGATCTTTTTGTGTACTGCGTTTTCGCAGCTGTTAGTTTCTGCTTTTTGGCTTTCGACACAGCTTCCTTCGCTACTTTTTGCGCGTTTGTTTGTTCCTTCATTTTGACTAAAAAGGTCACCTTGTCTTCCTGTTGAAACTGCTTCATTAATCTAGATGAAATCTTTGCTTTTGTTGTCTTAGAGGAAACAGCTTCCTCCTGATATGAGGTAGAAGTCGATTTTGCCTGAACCATCCCAAAGCTTGTCATCGCTAAAGTACCCATCACCAATAGACTCATCAAACGATAGCCGGCGGTTTTGTGAAACTTCACTTTCAATCAAATCCCTCCTCCTCAAATGGTCAAGCAGCGTGTAGTCCTCACTTCTCCCTTCCTTTTTGTTTATGACAAGATTCATGGTGTTCTATTTAATGTAGTCAAATAAAGTTCATCATTTTGTCGTTTTTTGTAACAGGTATCAAAAATGATTCTTTTGCCTTAATTCACATAAGTCAAAATACATAGGTTGGATTGAGTGATTCTTGCATGTTCAAGACTTTTTTATTAGAAGAACAACAGGTCCTTTTATCCTTTTTAGGCATTAAAAAATCCCCTTCCAATGGAAGGGGACGAGCTATGCTCAATTAGCGTTTGTTGCGGTTACGCAAGAACGTTGGGATATCGAGCGTATCATCGCTTGATTGTTGTGTATTTTGTCTTGGCTGAGATGATGTTTGCTGATGTTCCTCGCGTTTTACTTCACGCTTTTGTGGAATGGATTGATTTTGCTTTAATCCTTGACCTAATGGATTTCTTTGTGATTTTGTCATTTCTGGCTCCTGCTCAATAAATCCAGTTGCGATCACTGTCACCACAATTTCATCCTTCAAGTTATCATTAATAACAGATCCGAAAATCATGTTTACATCTTCATCAGATGCTGATGCAACAATATCAGCTGCTTCTTGCACCTCATAAAGACTTAAGTTTGTACCACCCGTAATATTCATGATGACGCCTTGTGCACCGTCAATCGCCGTTTCAAGAAGTGGTGAAGAGATGGCTTTCTTCGCTGCTTCAGCGGCACGGTTTTCACCTGTTGCAACACCGATTCCCATAAGGGCTGAACCTTTATTGGACATGATTGTTTTCACGTCAGCAAAGTCAAGGTTAATCAAACCTGGTGTTGCAATTAAATCTGAAATTCCTTGAACACCTTGTCTTAACACGTTATCTGCTGCACGGAATGCTTCAAGCATTGGCGTGTTTTTATCGACAATTTCAAGCAATCGATCGTTTGGAATCACGATTAATGTATCAACCGCTTCCTTCATAGAAGCAATTCCTTCAACTGCTTGAAGCTGACGCTTTCTTCCTTCAAATGTGAAAGGACGAGTGACGACACCAACTGTCAATGCCCCAGAATCTTTTGCGATTTTTGCAATGACAGGTGCAGCACCAGTTCCAGTTCCACCGCCCATACCAGCTGTAACAAAGACCATGTCAGCGCCTTTTAATACTTCTTCAATTTGTTCTTTGCTTTCCTCAGCTGCCTTTTTACCGACTTCAGGATTCGCACCTGCTCCAAGCCCTCTTGTCAGCTTAGCACCGATTTGCATTTTTGTTTCTGCTTTTGATAGATTTAACGCCTGTGCATCTGTATTAACTGCAATAAAATCGACACCTTGTACGTCATTTTCGATCATTCGGTTGACAGCGTTATTTCCGCCCCCACCTACTCCGATTACTTTAATTGATGCTAGGCCGTCTATATTTGTTTCAAACTCCAACATGCTGAATCCTCCTAATCCGTCGAAAATCTAATTCTATTCCCAGAACATATTAAATAGTTTTTTCATTTTGCCCGGTTTTTTATTTGTCTCTTGTTGTGCTTTTTGCTTTACTTTCGGTCTTGGCTGAGCTTCTTTCACTTGTGATGTAGCAGAAACCGGCTCCATGGACGCGCCTACTTCATGAAACGCTTCATCCGGCATTTGGAATCCAACCTGTCTGCCCTGGATCTTTGCATTGCGGTAAGCAAAATGGATCAGACCCACTCCTGTCATATATTGAGGCTCTCTCACCCCGATATAATTAGGACTTGCAATTCTTACATTGTTTTGTAAGACCGTTTGTGCAAGAGAAAGGATACCTGGTATGGCTGCCTGCCCACCTGTTAGAACGAATCCGCCAGGCAAATCATGAACACCCATATTTCTTAATTCCTCTGCCACAAACAACAGGATTTCTTCCAGTCGTGCTTCGATGATATTGGCCGCTTCAAGTTGTGTATACGTCTGTTTTTGATCGGTACCGATGACGGAAACTTCAAATGTTTCCTCAGACGATGCCTCATCATAGAACGCATGTCCAAATTGTTTTTTGATTCGTTCAGCTTCTTCAGTGGAAGTTCTAAGTCCTATAGACAAATCTTTTGTAATGTTCTCTCCGCCCAAAGGGATACTGTGAGTAGAATAGAGATGCCCGTTTTCAAATACGGATATCGTAGTAGATCCGCCGCCAATATCGACAAGAGCTACCCCTAGATTTTTTTCATCTTTCGATAATGCTGCTGAGCCCGATGCGAGTGGCTGCAAGCAAATATCCATAATTTCAATCCCAGCTCGTTCTACACATCGGAGCCAGTTATGTAGAATCGTTTTAGAGCCTGTAATTAACGATCCTTCCACCTCTAACCGAACACCAAGCATTTTTTTCGGATCTGTGATCTCATCCCTTCCGTCGACGATAAATTGTCTCGGAATCACGTCTATGACGAGATGTTCTTGAGGAATAGATACTACCTGTGCAGCATCTAAGACACGTCTCACATCTTCAGCATGTATTTCTTTGTTTTCACTAGATACTGCGACCACGCCGCTCGTATTCTGAATATGAATGTGGTTTCCGTTAATTCCGACAATCGCCTTTTGTAAAGGAAAACCTACCATTCTCTCAGCCTGTTCAAATGCTTGTCTAATAGAATGAACTGTCTCATCTATATCAACAATCGATCCTTTTTTTAACCCCTCTGAAGGGACATTTCCAACACCTATTATGTTAAGCGAATCATCCGCCATTTCTCCGACGATGACTTTTATATTGGATGTACCGATGTCAAGGCTGACGTAAATTTCATTGTTGTTCATTCTATGGCACCTCCTCACATATCAATACTTTCTATTCTATTATTTGCTGAACAACAATACAATGAATGTGTTTTTACAAGTGTGTAACAAAACTTAAAAAATCAACATTTTTTATTAGGATTACTGAAAATATTCGTTACATCATATGTATATCCTTTTTTATGACTCACTTTTTTTCTTTTTTTCTCTAGAAATTGTCCATTTTGTTAGTAGGATTCTTCGAATAACTGCTATATTTTGAAACAATCTAACGCCGAACGCAAACATTCCGACTAAATACAAGTCTACACCAAGATGGACGCCCAGAAAAGCTAAACTTATTGCGAGTATAATATTAAAGAAGAAGCCTGATACAAACACCAGTTCATCGTATGCCCCTTGCAGATGTGCTCGTATTCCACCAATCAAAGTATCAAGCGCAGCAAGTACAGCGAGGGAAAGGTAGTTAGAATACTCATTCGGTATCGTAAAATTTGTTAAAAAACCGATTGCAACTCCTATGATTAAGCCAAGAACAGGAAGCCACATTAAGATTTTCCCTCCTTTACATCGTCAAGAGGCTTCAATTCGTTTATCTGAATTGCACCGTCATATGCCTTCAAATGAATTTTTTTCTTCGGCTGGCTAATACTCAAGCTGAAATTTTCCTGAGCGAACAAATCGCCAATATCTGATACATTTAAACGGCTGGATAATTTGTCTGCCTGCTGGCTAATCATCTTAATGGTAACTGCATCATCATCTAAGCTGTAACCATCCATTTTCGTCGTCCCATTAATATCTCGAATCACACTTGTATTAATCACACGGTGGTCATTAATGGAAATATGTTTTGCCCCAAACATGTTGGCTTCGTTGATTAACTTTTTCAGAAGATCAGGCGGGATATTTTTCACTTCTTCCCCGGTCAGATCCTTGGAAAAAAGCTGAGAAATCTCAACTTCAATCCCCTCCCCCGTTACCTCTGTAAAACCAGCCTTTTCTTTTAAATCTTTTAGCGTTTTTGTTAATTGAACTTCTTTTGATTGATCTCCTTGATTATCATACTTTTTCAGCATCTCATCATATTTATCAATTTCTTTCAGCAAATCCAATTCTTTACTTTTAGATGCAGATAAATCCTCTCTTAATTCCCAAACATCGCGAGTATCACGAATTTTCGGTTTTTGCAAAGAGTTAAATTGGACGGAGACCATGATGCCAAATATCACCATCAAGACTGTCAAACTAAGTAAAGGCTTCTTTTTCCTCAACACCACTCACCTTTTCACTTTTAATCTTTGTTTCTTAAAAGAGGATTCATACGAATATCCTTTTTTTCAATCGTCATTGAAATGTGATCACTTGTCAGCTGATCAACCACCCCGCCAGCAATATTTAAAGCAGGTATTAACACAGCAGGATCCCCAATAGCAGAAATGACAAATGGCGCTGGATGCTGAACTCCGTCAACTGTGACGACTGGGCCATTACAATGTATGTATGATTGGTGTGTGATTCTTTGTCCGTTAATAGATACAGCAGATGCCCCTGATATAAATAGTTCGTTTATCACATGAAAAATGTGACTCTCATGAACAATGTAATTATTGACATTTTGTCCACTCGGGATATAAGATGCATCTTCAAGAGATACTTTTACCCCTTTCCCTTTTACACCTATCTCCCCTGTAAACATTCTGTATTTCTCAACATCTTCCAACACATTAAAATACTGCTCTTTTTCATTTTTCAAACTGGACTCTGTCGCTTGAACCTTTGATTGAAGGCTATATAGTTCTTTTTCAAGTTTTTGATTCGCCTTTTCTTGCTTTGTCAGCTGACTTTTCAAAGAGTATTCTTTTTTCCATTGTTCGGTTCGATTGACATCTGCCTGATGCTGCTTTGTATATTGGTATGAAAAAGAAATCAGAAACCCAAGAACAAGCATCACAATTGAAAATATAACTGTTTTGCCTCTCAACGTTCATCTTCCTTTTTCTTAGATTTGAAAGCTTCAAAATACGTTGCGACTTCCATATGAATCGTGCCTTTCTCAGATGACGAAAGTTCTTTTACAATAGCTGGATAGGTTTTCATTTTATCAGCGAATGTTTTAATTGATGCGATCACGGTGTTCCCGTCATTCATATAAAATTTAACGAGCCACTGGTTTGAACTTGTCGGGACATAATATACTTCTGAGATGAGTTCCTGAATAGAGGCTGGGAGCTGATTTAAAGATTTAACTGTTTGCTTCAGTTTCTCTTTATTGTCCCAATCGACAAAAATAGGTCCTGCATGATTAGGCGTTACTTCATCTGGTAAAGCTGTCCCATTTTCAAGAAGCTCATAATATAGATTTCCCTTTTGAAGATATGCAATATTTGCATATTCTTTTACAGCAATACTGACCTTATTCGGGAAATGTTTTTTAATACTGACACTTTTAATCAGTTTATTTTGTTTAATATGGTCTGCTGTCATATCTTTATTTAAGTTCCAAAACTCTGTCTCGCCTTCTTTAATTTGTGAAAGTTTAACAAGCTGTTTTGTTGATACATGCTCGTTACCCGTGATGGTTAAAGAAGAAATTTTACTGATTGGTGTTTGCAAATAAATAACAATTAAAACCATGATAAAAAACAGCAGAATAAAAGAGATCAGTCTCCGATTTGCTTTCTGCTTTCTTTGTTCTTTAATTTTAGGAATTCGCTCTTCTATATTGACGATCTTTTCATTTTCATGATCAGGCCGCATATATACTCTTCACCTCATTCAAAGCTGCTTGTCCACACCTTTGGGTCTTCATTTTGATTAGAAAACAAACGGCATGAAAGAATGCCGTTTGTTTTCCTGCGATGCCATCATTCATAAAAACTAGCTTTTAATTTGCTTCACCGATAATTTCTACTTCTGTATGCATATCTACATTGTGGTCTTCTTTAATTTTCTTTTGGATGTACTGAATTAAGTCCAGCACATCTTGAGCAGTAGCGCCACCAGCATTGACAATAAAGTTCCCATGCATATCAGAAATTCTTGCCCCGCCAATCTGGTATCCTTTTAAATTCGCCTTTTCTACAAGCTGTCCTGCATATTCAGGTAGCGGATTTCGAAAAATACTGCCTGCACACGGTCGATTATAAGGTTGCGTTTCCTTACGATAGTCTTTATTTTGCTGCATTTTCTTTGTGATTTTCTCGCGATCATCCTGTTTGAGCTTAAACACGGCTTCGAGGACAATGCCCGGACGTTCTTTTTGAAGTACAGAGGTTCGATAGCTAAAGTTCATTTCCTCATTTGTTACCCACTCGATGCTTCCATCTTCAAATAAGATTCTAGCTTTCACAAGAATGTTGCTGATATCTGATCCATGTGCCCCTGCGTTCATATAAACAGCGCCACCGATAGACCCTGGAATACCAGCTGCGAATTCCAATCCTGAAAGGCCCTTCTTACTAAGAGACGTTGCGAGACGTACAACAGAGTAGCCGCCGCCAACTGTAACTTCTTCATCATTCACATTTAAATGATCAAGTCCAGCACCTAACTTTAGAACTACACCACGTATTCCTTTATCAAGTACAAGTAAATTAGACCCTCTTCCAATGACCGTCCAATCAGTATGGTGTATTTTTACCTGATCCATGATCGTTTTGACTGCGTCGACATCTTTTGGAATAATCAATAGATCTGCTGGTCCGCCTATTTTCATTGTCGTATGATTTGCAAGCGGCTCATTTTCAAGCACTTTACCAACTTGCGCTTCTAATAATTCATTCTTCAAGTTCTCCATATTACCCTCCGCCTTACCTAATATCATTCAATCATGTAGTCGTAATTTCTTTTAACACATTATATAAACGTATAGCCGCATCTGGTACTCCGAGTTCTTTCGTTAAACGGCTCATTTGATTTAATTTCTCTTCATTACCGGCAATTTCATCAATTGCATGCAGCAAGCGATCTCCAGAAAGCTCTGATTCTCTTAAAACGATAGCAGCATCATGCTTTTCAAGTGATCTAGCATTGATTTCCTGATGATTTGCCGTCACGTATGGGCTCGGAATGAAAATTGTTGGAATTCCAAGAGCTGTCACTTCAGCAATCGTTGTTGCTCCAGCTCTTGCAACAATCACATCAATCGATTTCAGATACTCCGGCATTTGATGTAAGAAAGGCTTTGTGATCATATTTGGTGCTGCACCTTTGTCCTTTAGTTCGTTCAGCACTTTTTCATAATGAACCTCACCAGTAATATATAAAAGCTGGTAGTTCTTCGCCTTTAATTCATCTTGCATGTCAATGACTGCTCTATTGATCGGAGCTGCACCTCTGCTCCCGCCAAAAATAAGAACCGTTTTTTTCTTTTCATCTAGTCCAAACTCTTTAAGAGATTTCCCCTCTTTTATAGAGACGACTTCAGAGGCTCTTGGGTTTCCCGTAAAAACAACCTTTTCAGAAGGAAAATGTGCCTTTGCTTCTTCAAAGCAGATGGCTACCTTATGAACATATCTCGCAAGGAACTTATTTGTGATACCAGGCAGGCTGTTTTGTTCGTGAATAATGGTCGGGATTTTCAGCTTAGAAGCCGCATAAACGACAGGGCCACACACATAACCGCCTGTTCCAATGACAGCATCTGGCTTAAATTCTTTTAAATAAGATTTGCTTTTTTGAACGCCTTTTAGAAATCTCATCACCGTTTTTACATTATCAAAGGAAAGCTTTCTTTTAAAACCTGAAATCTCTATTGACTTGAAAGGGATATTTTCTCTTTCTACAATTTTCTTTTCAAGCCCATTTTCAGTACCAATATATAAAAATTCCACATCAGGATGCAGTCTTTTTACTTCTTTAATAAAAGCTAAGGCTGGATAAATATGTCCACCTGTTCCGCCTCCACTGATTGCTATACGCATTATACCATTTCCCCTCATTTTTTTTCTGCTCTGAACAAAGTATAAACCCTGTTTTAAACAACAGGGCTCCGTTAAAACCTGTAAAGAAGAGTCAAAAATCATGTTTTCGAAACAAAAACTGTCATTTTCACTCTTCAAATCATTTTTTTGTATTTTTGCAAAATAAACGTCGACATGGTTTCATGAACTAGCAGCACATTAATATCTAGCGTACCTGCTTACATTCAAAAGTACGCCAATTGCCATGAGCATTAGTGTCAGTGATGAGCCGCCATAACTTAGGAATGGGAGCGTGATACCTGTCACAGGGATAAGTCCAGTGACAACTGCGATATTAATCATCACTTGAATGGCAACCATTGAAATGATGCCAACTGCTAAGAAACTTCCGTATAAATCTGGTGCCCCAAGTGCTATTCGTATGCCTCTCCATAACAGAACACTAAAGAGCAATAAAATGAGTGATCCGCCTATAAAGCCGAGCTCTTCAGACAATATGGCAAAGATAAAGTCCGTTTGAGGCTCAGGTAAATAGAAGAATTTTTGTCTACTTTGACCTAGACCCATTCCGAACAGACCGCCTGGGCCAACAGCGTATAAGGATTGAATAATTTGAAACCCGCTGCCTAGTGGATCTTCCCAAGGGTTTAAATAAGACGTTATTCGTTTTATTCGATAGGGTGCTGATAAGACAAGTGCAGCAAAACCGCTTAGCCCTATAAGACCGAGAAATATAAAGTGAGCAATTCTCGCACCTGAAACAAAAATCATAATAATACAAGTTCCAACCATAACCGTTCCTGTCCCCAGGTCCGGCTGCAGCATAATGATGGCAAATGCCGAAAACACAATACCCAACGCTGGCGCGAAACCTTTACGGAAGGACGTGATATTTTTTTGCTTTTCAGATAAGAATTTTGCGAGAAACGCAATCATCGCAAGCTTCATGAATTCAGAGGGCTGAATACTAAACGCACCGACACCGATCCAGCTTCTTGATCCATTTCTCTCCATACCGATACCAGGAATCAGTACAAGTAGCAAGAGGAGAAAACAAACAGCAATCAATATCTTTGACCAAGTCCGCCACGTCCAATAATCGACTCGCATAATGAAAAACATCGCGATAACTCCGATTCCAGCAAACAAAAGCTGTCTTTTTGCAAAATAAAACGAATCATCAAATTTATACGATGCCCACACAGCGCTTGCGCTGTAAACCATAATTAAACCAATCGTCAATAAAAGTAACGTAATGACAACAAGCAAAAAATCCGGAGAAGTTTTCTTATTCGTCAAGAGACCGACACCCCAAGCATCATTTCATTTGGGCTGTCAGTCATATGAGAGACAAGCCCTTATTTAAGCATATGCACGGCGTTTACAAACATGTCTCCACGTTCTTCAAATGTTTTATGTTGATCCCAGCTTGCACAAGCTGGAGATAATAAAATCACGTCTTCTTCTTCAGATATGCTAAACGCCGCAGGTACTGCTTGTTCAACATTATCGACATGTTTTACGTGATGTATTCCCAGCTCTTCACCAAGCTTCACAAACTTAGGTGCAGTCTCACCAAATGTGATAATTCCTTTCACATTTTTCATGAAAGGTTTCAATTCATCAAATTCATTACCCCGATCTAGTCCGCCTGCTAGTAAAATGGTCGGCTGTTCGAAGGCTGACAAAGCTTTACTTGTTGCCAGTATATTGGTCGCTTTGCTATCGTTATAAAATTTTCTACTTTGAATCGTATCCACAAACTGCAAACGATGCTTCACGCCACTGAATGTTGTGAGTACGTGTGTGATCGCTTCATTTGAACAGCCTGCATTTTTCACAACACAAATGGCTGCCAGAATATTTTCTTGGTTATGCTCACCAGGAAGAACAACATCCTTTAGATCAATGACACGTTCATTCATATAGTAGATAGCGCCATTTTTAATAAAGGCTCCATGCTCTACTGGCTCTTTCACGGAGAAAAACACCTTTTTCGCTTTTGATCCTTCTGCTAGCTTAACGACAGATGGATCATCTAGGTTGATCACGGCTGTGTCATTTTCATGTTGATGTGCGTATACTTTCTGCTTTGCTTTTTCGTATTCTTCACGAGTGTGGTGATAGTCTAAATGTGCGTCAAAAATATTTAAAATCAAGCTGATTTTGGGCCTGAATTCAACTGTTCCCATTAACTGAAAAGAAGAGAGCTCAGTTACAATCCATTCATCGCCAGCTGCATTTGCAGCGACTTCGCTGGCAACTGTTCCAATATTACCTGCCACTAAAGTTTTTTGACTGTCTTTTTTCAGCATTTCATAAATCAATGTAGTGGTAGTGGTTTTCCCATTCGATCCGGTAATCCCAATAAAAGGAGATGAGGTCAAATGATATGCTAATTCTATTTCAGTCCAAACTGGAATTTGGCGTCGAAGCGCCTCTTGAACCATCACATTCTCATATGGAATTCCAGGGTTTTTAATTAAAATCGTAATTTCTTTATCATCGAACATACGAAGAGGATGACTGCCACAAATGACATCAATCCCCTTTTCAGAAAGTAGCTGAGCTGGCTCATTTTCTTCAAACGGTTTCTGATCATTTACTGTCACGTTTACTCCGTGTTCGTGAAGAATTGAGGCGGCCGCATATCCGCTTTTTGCAAGACCTAATACTAGTACATGTTCGTTTTTTAACATTTGCATCTTATTCAATTACAACCACACCTCGATGTAAATTCCTAAAACAGCAAGTAATAAACCAGCTGTCCAGAAGGTGACAACCACTCTCCACTCAGACCAGCCAACTAACTCATAGTGGTGGTGAAGCGGGCTCATTTTAAAGATTCTTTTTCCAGTTGTTTTAAAGGAGATGACTTGAAGGATAACCGATAACGTTTCAACAACAAATACTCCTCCAATAATCACGAGTAAAATTTCAAGCTTCGTTAAAATGGCAATCGCTACAATGGCTCCGCCTAAAGCTAGTGACCCTGTATCACCCATAAATACTTTTGCAGGGTGCGCATTAAACACAAGGAAACCAAGGACGGCTCCAGCAACAGCTACTGAAAAGATGGCCACATCATACTGGGATTGATTCCAAGCAAGTATGGCAAAAGCTCCGAAAGCAATGGCAGCTGTTCCAGACAATAAACCATCAAGTCCATCTGTTAAGTTCACCGCATTAGAACCACCGACAAGCATGAAAATGACGAGGATAAAGTAAGCCCATCCTAAATCAAAGCTGACATCCGTTCCTGGAATACGAATCGTCGTTGCAAACTGATAATAATGGAAGACTGCATAAAAAATCACTGCGATCACAATTTGACCGATCAATTTCTGTTTCGATGTTAATCCAAGATTTCGTCTCATCGCTACTTTAATATAATCATCTAAAAATCCTAATAAGCCGTAGCCAAGTGTGACAAATAACAGTAAAAACATTTCTGGACTAATCTCAGAGAATTTGTTGATCATCACAATTGTTGTAATTGTGATAGAAAAGATAATCATAATTCCGCCCATTGTCGGAGTACCTGATTTCTTTTGGTGAGACTGCGGTCCTTCTTCTCTAATACTCTGACCAAATTTAAGTCTTCTTAAAAACGGAATAAAAATCGGGGATAAAAGAACACTGATTAAAAATCCCATTATGATTGTAAACAATATCACCTGTTCAAGCATCGTTCTTTACTCCTTCCGAATTTCCAAAGCCGTTTTCCACCAGAAAATAGCATTCATTATTATGATATTCATTCGAGTCTTTCATATGTTGTTTTTGTACAAAATGCTTCATTTCATTACACTCTTTTCATCATTTTTAAGATTTGTTTAGATCTAAAATAGCGTCCACTGCAACTTTTGCATCATCAAAGTCGTAGACTTGATCGCCAATGATTTGGTACGTCTCGTGGCCTTTTCCCGCTATTAAGACGGTATCGCCTTTTTTCGCATTGGCAATCGCAAAGAAGATGGCTTGTTTACGATTCACAAAGCTATGATAATATGCCTCAGGCACACCATTTTCCATATCTTTTAAAATAGCTGATGGATCTTCACTTCTTGGGTTGTCTGATGTAAATACAGGCTCATCTGCATATTTCACAGCGATTTGAGCCATTTGAGGGCGCTTTGTTTTATCACGGTCTCCGCCGCAGCCTATCACACAGAAAATTTTGCCCTCAGTTAATTCTCTACACGTTGTGAGGACATTTTCTAAGCTGTCAGGTGTATGCGCGTAATCAATGATGACAGGGAAGTCTTGATCACAGTTCACAAGTTCAAATCTTCCTTTGACTCCCTCCAGCTCTTCCATTGCACTGGCGATCGTATCAAACGATAAGCCGGATACGATCCCTACTGATACAGCAGCCAGGATGTTATACACATTGAACTTTCCGATGAGGGCCACCGTCACATTTTTTGTGCCGATTGGAGTGATCAAATCAAATTGAGTTCCCTTAGGCTTGATTTGAATATTCTTTGCCATGACATCTGCTTTTTGCTCTAAGCCATACGTCATGATTTCAGCAGCTGTGACTTTTTCAAAATAACTAGAAGCTTCATCATCTGCATTTAAAATCGCGTACTTCGGCTTATCGTGATGAAAGGCACTTCCAAGCTGGGAGAATAGCAAGCTTTTCGCGTGTTTATATTCTTCCATGGTGTTGTGGTAGTCAAGATGATCTTGCGTAAGATTTGTGAAAACGGCCATATCATAATCACATCCATGAACCCGGCCAAGATGCAATGCATGTGATGATACTTCCATAATTGCCGTGTCTACACCTTGATCAAGCATCTGTTTAAAGGTTTTTTGAAGTGTGACACTCTCAGGTGTTGTGTTTTTCACGTCGAGAATTTCATCATTCACCTTCATATACATCGTACCGATTAAGCCTGTTTTCTTCTCGGCTTTTCTCATCATTTGTTCGATCATGTGTGTTGTTGATGTTTTTCCGTTTGTTCCTGTGATACCGATAAGATTTAGCTTATGGGTTGGCTGCCTGTAAAACGCATCAGCAATTCTTGCAAGTGCTCTTTGAGAGTGTTTCACAATAATGACTGGTACATCTGTTATGTTAAGAGGGTGTTCTGCTACAATTGCTGCAGCCCCGCTTTTCACCGCTTTTTCAGCGTAATCATGTCCATCTACTGTATAACCTTTTATGCAGACAAACAGGCTCCCTTTTCTCACCTCTCTTGAATCCATTTCAATGGAAGTAATATCGGGATTTTCGTTTATCAATTCGTTGTTTTCACTTTTAAAGTATGTAAGGAGTTCTTGTAATTTCATTATCATATCAAACCTCTCAAATTCGTTCACGTGCATGTCTTGTGAAAAAAACACACAGTCTATATTTTATCGTAAAAAAAAGGATACATCCAGCGTATTCCTTAAGTTTCTCTTGGAAAAAACACACTTTGCGCTCTTTTTTTAAAACTGCCCTTCTCTTTCAACAAAAAGAGGCAGCCGAATGAGTGCGGCTACCCTCTGTTCATTCTTTATTATTCATCGTTTAAGTATAATCTGATCGTTGAGCCCTCTTTCACTTTTGTCCCAGCAGCAGGAGACTGCTTCACCACTTTACTGCCAGTGCCTGAGGCATCGATCTTCAGGTTAATGAGGAGTGATTCAAGGTCAGAAACAGATCCCCCTACAAGATTCGGTACCTCAATGGTTTTTGTGTCCAGCCACTGGTACTTCTTTTCAATTTGTCCTTTTCTTTTTTTCACACCCATCTCAGGCAGGCTGTCTCGCATAATATGACCAACAATTGGTGCCGCTACTGTACCACCAAATTGAATGGTGCCTTTTGGGTTATCAACGGCTACATATACAACGATGCTTGGATCATCAGCAGGCGCAAATCCGATAAACGACACAATATGGTTATTTTCCATGTATTTTCCGTCCTTTACCTTCTGTGCTGTTCCGGTTTTTCCGCCAACCCGATACCCTTCAACAAATGCATTTCGGCCAGTTCCTTGAGCGACTACACTTTCAAGTGCATATCTGATTTCTTTTGATGTTTCAGCTGAAATCACTTTCTTCTTGGCAATCGGTGATTGCTTTTTCACGACCCCTTTTGTGACCGGATCTATCCATTCTTTCGCAATATAGGGCGTGTAAAGTGTCCCGCCATTTACCGCGGCAGCCACTGCGGCTACTTGTTGAATCGGCGTAACGGAGACACCTTGACCAAAGGCAGTTGTTGCCTGCTCTACTGGACCTACTCGATCAAGCGGGAACAAAATTCCTCTCCCTTCCCCTTGAAGATCGATTCCTGTTTTCTGACCAAAACCGAAATTTTTAATATAGGAAAATAATTTATCTTTTCCAAGACGGTCGCCTAGCTCTACAAAGCCTGGGTTACAGGAGTTTTGCACCACTTCTAAAAATGACTGTGATCCATGCCCGCCTTTTTTCCAGCATCTGAGCCTTGCTCCATCGACCGTCACAGATCCGCTGTCAAAAAATTGATCGCGTTTTAAATTCACTTTCTTTTCTTCTAATGCTGCTGCAAGTGTAATAATTTTAAACGTCGATCCCGGCTCATATGTGCTCCACACCGGTAAATTTCGGTTAAATACTTTTGGATCAACTGATTGATAGTCAGCTGGATCAAAATCTGGTCTACTTGACATCCCCAGCACTTCACCATTTTTGGGGTTCATGGCAATGGCGATCATGCCATCTGGATTATATTTTGCCTCCGCATTGTCTAATTCTCGTTCAATGATGGTTTGTACTTTCGAATCGACCGTTAATTTCATATCAAGACCATCTTTAGGCGGTGTATAATCATCTGCTTCATCTGGCATTTTCTGTCCTTTTGCATCGGAATAGAATTTCACAGAGCCTTTTTCACCTTTTAGGTCATCATCGTAGTAGGCTTCCAGCCCAAGTAAACCTTGATTATCAATTCCAGCAAAACCCAGTACATGGGACAGGAAACTGCCAAATGGATAATGTCTGATGCTGTCTTCTGCTACATAAACCCCATCTAAATCAAGCTCTCTTACTTCTTTTGCTTTTTCATGAGATACTTTTCTGCCCTCAGGAGAAATTCGCTCAATTGATGTTTTCTTCGTGACGTGCTTGTACGCTTTCTCCTCAGACATATTAAGCACTGCCGCCAGTTTCTTGCTTGTTTCTGCGGGATCTTTAATTTGCCGCGGGACGACCAAAATGGATGGAGCACTTTTGTTCGTCGCCAGCTCTACCCCATTCCGGTCCAGAATATCTCCCCGTTCCGGTTCGAACGGGAGGTTACGGCTCCATGAATCTTTTGCTAAGCTTGTCAGCTTTTCGCCCATAATAAACTGCACATATCCTAATCTAGTATCTATGATGAAAAAAATGACCACCCCAAACAGCAGCACGAAAAGCAATCGTTTTCTCACTGTTACACTTGACACTCGCACGCCTGGTTCACTCCTTACATATGGCTTGTTTCCATCATATGCAGGCCCGTCCTTTTGTAGAACGGTCTAGTCCATCCCTCTAAAGCAAAAGAAAAAACCTAGCAAATGGTTTGCTAGGTTTTAAAGTTAATTTGGACTTTTAAATGTCACAGTGACAACTTTATCTGAAATCTCCGCTCCACTTTTGACACTTTGTTTGACAGCATATCCTTGTCCATTTGTTTCAATGTGCACACCCGAAATGGACGCATATTGAAGTACTTCCCTTCTGGACCAGCCTGTCATATCAGGCATCTTAATGGTTTTTCCTGCTGTTTTCAAGAAGACTTTCTGGCTTTCAGTGAATTCAGAGCCCGCACTCGGCCACTGGCGTTTAATGGATAGACCGTCGCCGATGACAACAGGTGTTACGTTTTTGTTTTTGGCTTCCGTTTCTGCCTGCTTCACTTCTAAATCAAGGAATGAAGGCATTGTTTCTTGTTTCACCTTTTGTTCGCCTGATTTTTTATCGTCTGTTTTTGTTGGTGCGATATTTAAATATAGCAGACTATTTTTCATGACAGGGTTAAAGATTTGTGAAACTGGGGCAGAGCCTGTTTCTGTTTCAGACAACTGCGGCTGCTGTACTGCCACATAAACGAGCAGCTTCGGATCATCTTTTGGCGCCATCCCCATAAATGAAAAGACGTAATCGTTTCTTCCCTGGAGGTAACCGCCGGCACCGCCAATTTGTCCTGTTCCTGTTTTCCCAGCGACGTCAAAGCCCTTGATTTGATAAGGCTGACCTGTACCAATTTTCGAGGAAACAACCTCACCTAAAATATCACGGACTTGCTTCGCTGTATTAGATGAAATCGGCTTTCCAGCTACTGTTGGTTCGTGCTGCAAAATCGTTTTGTTTGTGTTCGGGTCTGTAATATGGTCAATGACATATGGCTTCATCATCGTTCCGCCGTTTGCAATCGCTGTCGCTGCTTCGATTTGTTGAATTGGTGTAATGGCAGACGCTTGACCATAAGCCGTCGATGCTTTGTCATATTCGTATCTGAAATTGATTTTACTAGACGCTTCGTTCGGCAAGTCTATTCCCGTTTTGTCATAGAAATGGAATTTTTGCAAATATTGTTCGTATCGCGTGAAGCCTAGCTTTTCCTTTGCCAGCTTTGCAAAGGCCACATTTGAAGAACGGAGAACACCCTCATGAAAATCAATTTTCCCCCAGCCATTTCCGTTGTTATGGTCTCTTACAAGACCTCCGCCTACTTTATAAGTTCCAGATTGATACTTGGCACTGCCTTGATATACCCCTTCTTGGATCGCTGCAGCGAGTGTAAAGATCTTCATCGTTGAACCAGGTTCAAACGCATATGAAATGACATCATTGTTATAGTTCGTAATGTCGAGTTCATTTAAATTAAAGCTTGGGCGCTGTCCCATCGCAAGAACTTTTCCTGTTTTCGGATCAACAACTGTCGCAATGATTTTCTTTGGCTTATATTTTTTGGCGACCTGCGTCATACTTTCTTCAAGAAACGCCTGAATTTTTTGGTCAATGGTCAGCGTGACGTTTTTCCCATCCTTTGGGGCGACAATGTCTTCTTTACTATTCGGAAGAGCCCACCCGCTTCTGTCACTATTATACGTCACATAGCCATCTTTTTCTTTTAAGAATTTATTTAGCGCCTTCTCAAGCCCCATTGCACCTGACATGTCCTTGGTTGCCTCATCTAATCTTGCATAACCAATTAAATTAGAAGCAAACATGCCGTTTGGATAATACCGCTTCGTGTCTTTTTCAAATGCGATCCCAGGAAGCTTTAGCTTTTCAATTTTTTCCTTTGTTGAAAAACTAATATCCTTCCCAGCTTTACCAAACTCGACTTGGAACGCATCCTTTGTATTCAAACGCTTTAAGATTTCGCTTTCGCTCATATCAATGACTTTTGACAGCTCTTTTGCCGTCTTTTCTTTGTCGACGACATGCATCGGATGCTTTGGATCGACCGTCATTTTCTTGCTCATAATGGCAATGAGTTTATACACAGAGGTATCCTCTGCAATCACATTTCCATTTCGGTCTAAAATTGAACCTCTTTTGGCTTCAAGTGTTTTCTTCGATTGATATTGCTCATTTGCCTTGGCGGCTAGAACTTGTCCATCAACCGTTCCTGTAATCTGAATATAAATAAAACGTGCAAGGATGATAAAGAAAAACAGGGCGAAGCAAATACTCGCAATTGCCGCGCCTCTGTTCATCATTTTATTCTTTTTAGGCATCGCCATGTTAATCGACCTTCTTAACATCTTTCGATATGCTTAAGCCTGCTTTTTTAGCGGCTTCGATGATTCTTTCTGGTTCACTCAGCAAGTCTTTTTCCTTTTGCAGCTCAGTGATCTTCTTCGATTCTAAAGATACTTGCTGTTCTAATTTCTGCACTTCAATATTTGCGTGATACACAGCAAAGGCTTTAGAAATGATGAGAATGGAGCTGCACATAAGAGCCATGACAAACATGACAAGTAAGATTTTTTCACCAAGTGTAATAGAACCTCTTCTTCTAATGACAACCGATTGGCCTTGCTGCTCTGTTTGATGTTGCTTTACTTCTCTTTGGTAAGCCAAATTACTCATAAGAAACCTCCTTTTTATCATCATCTATGGTGTCGTTTACTTTTTTTCTGCAATTCGGAGCTTCGCTGAACGGGCACGGTTGTTATGTTCCAGCTCTTGTTCTGATGCGACGATCGGTTTTCTCGTGATCAGCTTCAGTTTTGGTTCAAGTCCTTCTGGAATCACTGGTAATCCGTGCGGAAGTTCTGGAAGAGAAGACATCTCTTTAAATGTACTTTTACAAATCCGATCTTCAAGTGAATGGAATGTAATGACAGAAATTCTCCCCTTCGGATTGAGTAACTCTATTGCCTGTTCTAGTGCTTCTTCAAATACTTTCAATTCGTCATTTACGGCAATTCGGATCGCTTGAAACACTCTTTTCGCTGGATGTCCGCCAGTTCGTCTTGCAGGTGCGGGAATTCCTTCTTTGATAATGTCTACAAGCTCCCCCGTTGTTTCAATTGGCGCTTTTTTTCTAGCTTCTTCAATTTTGCGTGCGATTTGCTTGCTGAATTTCTCTTCCCCATATTTGTAGAAAATCCGAACTAGATCTTCAAATGGCCATTCATTCACCACTTGTTTTGCCGACAATACGGCTGATTGATCCATTCTCATGTCAAGAGGTGCATCATGATGATAACTAAAGCCTCTCTCTGGTGTGTCGAGCTGAGGAGACGACACACCAAGGTCAAAGATCACACCGTCTACGCTTGTAATGCCTTGTTCATTCAGACGTTCTTTTAAATATCGGAAGTTGCTTTTTATGAAAAGAATGTTCGCTTTTGAATCTGCGAGCTTCTCTCGTGCATGATCCAGTGCAGCATCGTCTTGGTCAAATCCAATCAATGTACCTTTTTCTGATAATTGAGATAGTAAATATGAGCTATGACCTGCGCCGCCTAGCGTGCAGTCCACATATGTACCGTCTTCTTTGACGTTTAAACCGTCAACTGTTTCTTTTAATAATACTGTCTCATGTTGAAACATGATGTTATGGTCCCACCTTTTTCAAATAGAAATGAATGTGTAGAAAGCTTGCTGCACAAGGGATTATTATATATCAAATCCAATCATGTTTTCAGCAATTTCAGCAAAAGAATCTTCTTGCTCTTCTGTATATTGTTCCCAGATCGACTTACTCCACAACTCAATTCGATTTGAAACGCCGATGACCACACATTCTTTTTCGAGTTTTGCATATTGGAGTAGGTTTGATGCGATGTTAATGCGCCCCTGCTTGTCCAGATCGCATTCGACTGCGCCAGAAAAGAAGAACCGGGTAAACGCACGTGCATCTTTTTTCGTTAGCGGAAGTGCTTTGAGTTTCTCTTCGATTAGTTTCCACTCACTCATAGGGTAGCCAAATAAACATTGATCAAGCCCTCTCGTCAGCACAAACTGTTCTCCGAGACCGTCTCTAAATTTAGCAGGGATGATCATGCGCCCTTTTGTATCAATCGTATGTTGGTATTCACCCATGAACATGATCATCAGAGCCCCACTTTCTCACCTTTACTCTCCACTATCCACCACTTCTCTCCACAAAACTTATTTTACACTGTTTCTACATAAAAAAAAACCCTGAACTAGTCAGGGTTCATTAAAACTTTATTTCAAAGTTTGACAATTTGTTGCTTGTTTTGAAATGAAAATGGCATATTTTTGAATGTTTTGAAGAATTCTGGACCATATTTGTTTAAAAAATACATGATATTCCAAATTCTTTCTTGCGCGGCATCAAGTGGTTTTAAACTATTTTCAATCCGTTCAAAGTCGCGAAGGATATATCCTTCCTTCTCTTCCACGCGCTGAGCCACCTTTTGATAAACAAATTGAAGTTGGTCTTCAATAAATTTGGCATTTTTCTCTAGAAGCTGCTCAAAGCTCGGTTCAATCTCCAGCGCTTCTTGTCTCATCGCACCATGAACATTTGCTAATTCACGTTTCGCATGTTGAACCGCTTGAACGAAGCTGTCTGGAAGACTTTGCTGAAAGTGCGCGTCCTTCTTTTCTTTTACTCCGTTTGTCAGCACTTCTTCTACCGACAGTTCTCTGACCGGCAGTTTTTTGTCAATATGCCTTTCAAGAATGGTGACGTGCAGTCTTGGAAGAACAGGTGCCATCTTTAATTCAAAATGTTCAAAAATTCCTTTTAGTTCTCCCCAATAGTTGACTTCACCGTGTCCTGCCATAAAAGCAAGTGTTGGGAGAAGGGTCTCTTGCATCAAGGGGCGCGTCACCACATTGTTGCTAAACCTTTCTGGGTGCTCCTCGACTTCCTGCAAAAGCTCTTCCTTTGTCCACGTAAGCCCCACTTCTGATACAGAAAACTGATGCTGCTCTTTTTCAATGAGGAAACGCTCTTCATCATATTCGTAAAACAGGTTTGCCTGGTGGTCACCAGCTTCAATGATCGGCTGATATCCCGCTCGCTTCATGGCAGCCTGCGTTTCATTCAGGCGAGCTGTGATCGTATCATTTGTCTCGACAATGTGCTTAAATAACATACGCTCGAGTGGTTTGACGCCTAAGTCTCCTGAATTAAATAGCAGCAGTCCATCTTCTTCAAAGAGGTCGCACACAATCCATTCAAAGAAATCAGTAAACGTTTGTGATTTGCGTAAACATCGAAGAAGCTGATCAAGCAAATCATTTGTGTAAGCAGATTCTTCATAGGTTGAAAACACATCACGAAGCCATTTCTCTGTTTTCTCCTGATGCAGCGGTGTTCTTTTCGCAGCAGCTTTTTTGATACTATGTAATGGCAGCTTTTGTTTGACTGGACCTTTTTCGCCAGACGTGTACACAAAATTAATTTCATCTACGTCATGATCCTCACCAGCTACCCAAAAGACCGGAATCACAGGAACGCCAAGCTCTGATTCTTTTTCTTTTGCAAACTGAATAATCGATATGATTTTATGTATGGTATAAAGCGGTCCTGTTAATAGGCCTGCCTGCTGCCCTCCAACCACCATGACACTCCGTTCATCACGGATTTTTTCAATGTTCTGACGCATCGCTGCCGATTCAAACTTTGCGTGATATGCGCTCATATAATCCGCTAAAGCCTCGCGCGGGAAGCTCCTTCCCATGAGATCGTCGTATCTCTTTTTCCATGTGTGCTCAGAATGTATATCATAATCAAAAAAAGCAGTCATCTCTTTTTTTTCTTCTATATAATCACGTATGAATAAATTCTGACTTCGGATGGAAAGTTCAGTCAATTGCATGTTTAGAACTTCCTTTCTTCAATAAATAGTTAGTTTCCCGAAAAAAGTATAGCATGTAAATGAGCTCACTCAAAAGATTTTGTTTGCTTTTTTTCCAATACTTCCAAGCTTCTATTGAAGAAAGCAAGATATGGCGCCAGAATCTCTTGAGCCTGGGCCTGTTTTAAAAGATAGCCAACGATGGCTTTTCTTTCGGTTTGGCGGCCTTTTACGATATCTTGAAGCATCGACGATTGATTAGCGGCCGTTTTATCACAAATAGAGACCACATGGAACCAGAGCCGCCCCTTTTCAGACAAGCCTAAAATGGAAACAGCTTCTTCAAATGCACATTTCATCATGTATTCATATGAGGAATTTGCGATCAGTTCCCCATTTTTCACATGTAATAAAGCCGTCAGCGGATTAATACAGACATTGACAAGCAGTTTTTCCTCCAGCACCTTTTTCCATTCATCTGTATAGACCATCTGAAAATGGGCTGATGTCTCATTCAATTCATTCTTCACATCTGCTGCTTCCTTATGATGAAATGCCCCCCACTTTATGACACCAATACCTGTATGAGCGACTGCATGATCTGACACCTTCATTGCGCCATGCTCTACCACACCTATATATAATTGATGTGCCGTTTTCCAGTTCTCTAAGTCTAATAGGTGGGCCATTCCGTTCTGCAAAAATAAGATCCTCTGATGAGGTAATGCCGATAGTTCGTCCAGTACATCTTGCAAATGATGATATTTCACTGTCACAATGACTAGATCAAATACCCCTTTTACCCCTGTCTGTGCATGGACAACTGCCCTAAACGTTTCTCCTCTCACCATTCGTTCAATTCCTGACGCTCGAATCTCTTCTGCCTGTTCGTTTCTTCTTGTGAATACGGTAATGTCATGATGCTGTGATAAATAACTGGCACAAAGCAGACCAATCGCACCTCCGCCAATGATTCCAATTTTCAACTGCCGCACTTCCCTTTTTCTGTTTACTTCATCATATCCACTATTTTAACAGTTTCATGTCATGATGCAAAAAGCAGATGACGCACTATGATTGAATTTTTTTAATTTAAAAACTATAATAATAAGTGTAAAAACTTTTTTAGGCGGATGGGATGAAAACGCCTTCAAAGACATCACTGTCGACATTATGTGTGTAAGGGGGAAGATCACATGACACAAGTAAAACGTCTTCTAATTAATTACAAAACATTAGAGGAATTTAAACAATTTAAGGAATACGGCATACAAGAACTTTCAATGCTTGAAGACCTTGAAAGCAATATGATTGAAAATGACAGCAACTCTCCATTTTACGGGATTTATTTTGGAGATAAGCTTGTGGCACGTATGAGCCTATATCAAGTGGATGGCTCGACGACTACGTATTTTGACCACAACCATGATTATTTAGAGCTGTGGAAGCTAGAAGTGCTTCCTGGGTATCAGCGCAAAGGGTACGGCGAAGCACTTGTCGAATTCGCCAAATCTTTCGGATTGCCGATTCGAACGAATCCACGCGTCAAATCTGCTGGTTTTTGGGATAAAATGGGTTTTGAAGCGGTAAAATATGATATGGAACGCGATAAAGGTGAAAATCCACTCATTTGGGAGCCCGCACATATCAAAAAGAATACAGGTGAATCAGCTTAATGGTTGATGACAAAACGCCCCTCCTTTCATCTGTGAGGGGCGTTTTCTTATTTTGCGTAGTCTTTTAAGCTGATATTCTGTTTGACTCTTTCAACAATACCAATGAGTGCCCGGTAATCTTCTTCTGTCATTTTCAATTGGCGCTTCAAGTGTTCATTTTCTTCTGTGAGCGCCTTTAATTGATGATGTGCATCCTTTAGCTCCTCGCGTAAATAGGCGGGACCAGAAGGCTCTTTCTCAAGCTGCTCTAAAAACTGAATCACTTCTCGAAGGGTCAATTCAGCATGATCTGAAGATGTCTTCTCCTCTATTGTTAACGCATGCTGTGGTAAACCTGAGGAATGAATACCGATCTTTTTACGCAGTTCTTTCCGCTGTTTTTTCGCCAGTTCAATGCCTGCTTGATACTGTTTTCTGACGTAAGAATTCCACCTGAATCCACATGCTGCAGCTGTTCTTGACAGTGCTTTCCCGACTTCCTCAAATGCGGAAAGCTGGGTCCCTCCATCTCGAATATGTCTTAAGACGACTTCTGCTAATAGTAAATCTTCATCTTGTGTCCATGCGTCCTGCCTTGTAATCGTCAATTAATCATCCCCCCTGAATCTGAATACCACATCATATGCGCCTACTAGAGTAGATAGACTATTTGCAGGAGAGAAACCTAAAAAATAGACAAATAAAAAAACGCAAGGGAAGATTCCCTCACGCTTTTTTATACATTAGTTGCTTTTTACGTCTTTGCCTTTGTATGTTCCGCAAGATTTGCAGACACGATGAGAAATTTTCATTTCACCGCATTCTGGGCAAGCTACCATACCAGGTACTTGTAGTTTGAAATGCGTACGACGCAATCTTTTTTTCATTTTAGAAGTTCTTCTAAAAGGTACAGCCATTATTCCCACCTCCTTAAAGAGTTAAGTTAAGATTCATTATTTTCTTCTAAGAGCTTCTTCAAGCCTTCCAGACGCGGATCGATTCGGTTTTGATGTGCATCTTCCGAAATGACCGCCCAGTCATTACCTTCTTGTGGTGCAGCACCTTTTACGTCTGTTTGGTCGCAAAAGATTTGCATCGGCACTTCAAGAAGTATTTCTTCCTTGACGATAGGCGTTAAGTCGATGATATCGTCTTCTACAACGGAAACGTCTTCATCTTCTATATCGTCTGTCTTATGAAGTACAAATAGTTCTTTCGTTGAAATCGCAAATGGATAATTTACATCAACAAGCGTTCTTGAACAAGGCAATGTCATTTCACCTGTGATGGTTAAATCAAATGCGACTTGCTTTGATTCGATCACTCCAGTCCCTTTCACCTCTACTGGTGAAATGCGACGTATATCTGAATGAAGGCTAGTAAGTTCATTTAAGTCAACCGTCTCATGAAAATCGAAGCTGTTTTTAGCTTTTTGATGTAACTGATAAACTGTCCATTTCAATTGTATCACCTCTAAGAGCAACAAACATGATTATAGCTTTCATCATGCTATTTGTCAATATTTTTTCTTTACAGTCCTTTGTGATGTCAGAGGGTTGTTTGACATCAGTTCTCGGAATGCCTACACTGAAAAAAATGGGCTTCATTTTTCCCTTATGCTACTGTAGCATAGACCATTTAACCATAGCAAGAAAGGCGGAACATCTATTGAAATCAGTGGGAGTTGTTGTAGAGTACAATCCATTTCATTATGGACATGCCTATCATGTTCGTCAGGCGAAAAAACAAACCTCCTCAGATGTTGCCATTGCCGTCATGAGCGGTTCCTTCCTCCAGCGCGGTGAGCCTGCAATCGTCTCAAAATGGGCACGTACAAAAATGGCACTGCAAAACGGTGTAGACATTGTATGTGAGCTTCCATACATATACGCTGTGCAAAAGGCAGAAACCTTTGCAAATGGTGCTGTGTCCATCCTAGACGCTTTAAAATGCCGCACTCTTTTTTTCGGAAGTGAGGATGGGGACATCAACGTATTTGAGCGCACAGCTCATGCTTGGCATGAGAAAAAGGCAGAGATTGACCTTTTAACAAAAGAGAAGGTCAAAGAAGGTCTTAGTTATCCGGCGGCGGCGGCTGCTGCGTTTCAAGAGGCCATTTCCCTTGACCACTTACTGGATTTGTCTAAACCGAATAACATTTTAGGCTTCCATTATGTAAAGGCCATCTTAGAGCGATCCCCTCACATGCAGCCTTTTACCTCCGTGAGAATGGCATCTGATTATCATGATGAAGAACTTCCTGTAAATCAGAAAATCGCAAGCGCAACAAGTATTCGAAAAGCCTTAAAAGAGCACGGCTCATTTGAAGCGGTCACACCCTATCTCCCGGACGCTACTTTAAAGCAATTACACAACTATCATTCTTCATACGGTCTTTTACATACGCAAGAAGCTTATTTTAGCTTCTTAAAACATGTCTTTCACACAATGGAAACGGCTGAACTAGAAGACATCTATGAAATCGAAGAAGGCATCGAACACCGCATGCAAAAGGCGATCACACACGCGTCCTCCTATGAAGAATATCTATCACTTGTGAAAACAAAACGATATACGTGGACAAGGTTACAGCGAATGAATACGCACCTCTTAATGAGAGTGAAAAAAACCGCAATGCATGAGCTGCTGAAAGAGAAAAAAGCACCCTATATTCGTTTACTCGGTATGTCAAAGAGAGGGCAGCAATACTTATCTCTTGTGAAAAAAGAATTGGACGTACCGCTTGTGAGCAAGCTGTCTTCCTTTTCACATTCCGCACTTGATCTTGATATACGCGCTTCCCGCGTCTTCAGCCTTCCCATCTGTGAGCCAATGCAAACGGAACTAACGGAAGCAGAGTTTAAAACCTCACCGATCAGATATGATGAAGAGACTGATCTCTTTCTCTCTCGATAAGAAAAGAGCAGCCTTAATGAGGGCTGCTCTTTTCTTATGACGCTTTCTCTTTTAATTTGTTTAAATAGTTCAGTGCATCTTGCATTGTATCTACAGGGACAATTTTCATATCACTTTTAATATCTTTCACTGTTTTGACTGCATTTTGGTAGTCTGAGTTTGGATCGCCTTTATCGTTTGGCGCAAAGAATATGTCTTTTCCTGCTTTATCTGCTGCCACAACCTTTTGATCGATCCCACCAATTGGGCCGACCGTTCCATCGGCGTCAATCGTTCCAGTCCCCGCAATCGCATAGCCATGTGTTTCGTCTTCTTTTGTCAGCTGGTTATAAATTTCAAGCGACATCATTAAGCCTGCTGATGGACCGCCGATATTTTCAATATCTACTTTAATCGCAGGTGACACTTTCACATGACGGTCTGTAAACAATGACACACCTATTCCGACTCGTTTCGGCTCTTCTTTAAATGGTTTTAACGTCACTTGCTGTGTGATTTCTTTACCGTTTCGTTCAAGGACAAAGCGCACAGATGTGCCTGCTTTTTTACTGCTGATATATGAAACCATTTTATCAGCTGAATCATAGGTCTTGCCATCAACGCTTTTGATCCGGTCGCCAACTTCAATTTTTCCGTAAGCAGGCATCCCTTTCATCACGTAGCTCGCATATACCCCGTTAAACGTATAATCTACTTTTTTTCCTGCTTTTGTATATGCTGCAATCATGGCATTTTCTTGAGAGCTTTTCATCAGTTGAAGCTGTCGTTTCATATAATCTTCATCCGATTCTCCGTCCGCTTTAATGTTTTCTTCCGGGACGATCTCGTCATACTTGTTCATTTTTGCAAGCAAATACGTATATGGGTTTGCTGGACCTACTTTAATGGTCATAAGAGAGAAGCTGCCCTTCTCGCCATATGCCCCGTCTACTTTAATGTGCGGAGCAATCTCTGTTGCATCACCAGGCTTTGTCACGTAATACGGCAGTTTAACAAAGGTTAAGCCAAATAATACAAGGACAACCACAAAAAAGCTGAGCCAGCGAATATTCAATTTTTTCATTCGATTAACACTCCCATTTATCAATGACATCTTTCAGTTTCCCTTTTAGTTGGTCTGCGGCGAGCTCACCTGCTTCAATCATCTCTTGAACCTGTGTAAACGCACTAGAGCTATATGTTTCAAGCCTCGGCCGGATCATGAGATCTGCGTGAATGGTTTGATGACGAACCAATTCATTTTGAAGGATGTCCAAACTTTGCATAATCACATCCGATAATCTCGTCGCCTTTTCTGTTTTTTTCACCCTTGATACATCAGAGGCGATAATGAGGTCTGCCCCCATTTCTTTTAAAACAGACACAGGAATGCGGTCAACAACCGCTCCATCTACTAATTGTCTGCCACCCATTTCGTGCGGAACAAACACACCCGGAATGCTAATGCTCGCTCTGACTGCTTGTGAGACAGACCCTTCTTTGAACACAACCTTCTCCCCTGTCTCGAGGTTACAGGCGACAATCGCAAGAGGCATTCGCAATTCCTCGATTTTTTTCCCATATGTAAACGTGTGGATCAGCTGCAAAATTCGATTTCCTTTTAAAAGACCGATTTTTGGCAGTGTATAGTCAGCATAATACTTTCTTCTGAAGACAAGTGCAAGTTTTTTCATTTTTTCTACGTCTTGTCCCGCCGCATAAAAGCTCCCAACAAGTGCGCCAATACTGCTTCCAGCAATCATATCCACCTGAATTCCTTGTTTCTCAAGACTAGATAAAACTCCGATATGCGCCATTCCCCTAGCACCCCCAGAGCCTAGCGCAAGCCCGATGACCGGTCGCTTCATGAAAATCCACCCTCCTCTTTCTATGCATATATACGAATCTATAGGTCTAAACATGCCCCTTCTGCTCGTATAGTAATAGAAGACAGGCTCGGTTAGTTTTTTTCTTTTTCTTTTTCTTTGATCACGAGCTCGCTAATAGATCATAACGGCAAGGGGCGAAATCTTCATGAAAAAATGGAACACTCTGTTCATCGCTGCTTTTTTTATCTTTTTAACAGCCACTGTGATTACACATCCACAAGCCTCTTTGCAAGCGTCAAAAAATGGACTTGCAATGTGGTGGGAGGTTGTATTTCCATCATTGCTTCCTTTTTTTATTTTGTCCGAGCTATTAATTAGTTTCGGGATTGTCAGATTTGTCGGGGTGTTATTAGAACCATTTATGCGCCCCATCTTTCGAGTACCTGGTGTAGGCGGATTTGTACTAGCTATGGGAATGGCCTCAGGCTTTCCTTCTGGCGCTAAATTAACGACAAGACTCAGACAGGAAGGACAGCTGACGAGAATCGAAGCAGAGCGCCTTGTTTCATTTACAAATTCATCGAACCCATTGTTTATTTTCGGAGCGGTGGCTGTTGGTTTTTTTCATCACCCAGCTTTAGGGATTGTTTTAGCCTGCGCACATTATTTAGGGAATCTCGCTGTTGGTGTGACGATGCGAGGGTATAAAGCGCGGCATGATGCGCATCTTAGAAGCCGGAAGGGATTTTTATTTCCACCGCTTAAAGAGGCATTCAGCGCCCTTCATACAGCAAGACTCGCAGAGAAAAGACCGCTCGGCCAAATTTTAAGCGATGCTGTCATGTCGTCCATTCAAACACTTTTTATGATTGGCGGCTTTATTATCTTATTTTCTGTCTTTAGCAAAATGCTGGCAGTTGTTCATGTGACAGACCTGCTCTCCATAGGAATCGGATATATGCTGCAAACGATGCACCTTCCGCCAGAATTAGATCTAGCCATGATTGCCGGTTTATTTGAAATCACATTAGGAAGTCAGCTAACGGGGTCACAAGAGGTCACCCTGCTCGCTAAAACCATTGTGGTCAGCTTTATTTTAGGATTCAGCGGGTTCTCTGTTCAAGCCCAGGTAGCCGGCATTTTGGCGGCAACCGATATACGCTTTAAACCTTTTTTCTTCGCCCGTTTGCTCCACGGGATTTATGCAGCTGTCTTTGCCTTTTTATTATTCAAACCTCTTTATGTATCTCGATCAGACATGACTCTTCCAGCAGGAGCCTTTGAAGCAAGCGAGCAAGTTGTCATGTTTAGCAGTGTGTTCTGGAATCAGCTTGTGACAGCTGGCCCTTTGATCACTTTGTTCAGCCTGATCGTGTATATTGCTCTATATTACCAGAAAGTAAAAAATGGATGAGTGCACGAGGCACTCATCCATTAAATTTTTCTTTCAGCGCTGCTTCTACTTCTTTTGGAACAAGCTCTTTGACAGATCCATTGTATTTCGCTACTTCTTTGACAATGCTTGAGCTTAAGAAGGAGTATTGATTATTGGTCATCATGAAAAACGTTTCAATTTCATCATCTAAGACTTTATTCATCGATGTGCCTTGCATCTCATATTCAAAGTCCGTCACGGCTCTTAGCCCACGCAAAATGACTTTGGCCTCTTTTTGTTTCGCATAATCAACAAGCAAGCCATGAAAGGATTCAACTTTGATATTTGGCAAATCCTTTGTCGCTTGCCTAATGAGCTCACACCGTTCTTCAACTGTAAACAACGGTTTTTTTGATGAGTTATTTAGTACACATACATACACTTCATCAAAGATGTTTGCTCCTCTTTTAATAATATCCAAATGGCCCAATGTGACTGGATCGAAGCTACCCGGACAAACGGCTATGTTCCCCATGCTTTAATTTCCCCGCTTTCTATAGATCGTAATGCCAGTCATTCCGTACAGTTCCCGCCTTGATATGTGGAGCTGTCCAGCTTCCTCAGGCAGCGAGACGTCTTTATCATGCTCACATACGATCACGCCATCATCTGTTAATAAGGAGTGCTCATCAATCATTTCAAGAAGTGCCTTCAGCTTTTGATCTTTATACGGCGGATCAAGAAAGATCGCTTGAAAGGATTCCTCTCGTTTTACAACGGCTGTGAGAGCACGCTTTGCATCATTTCGAAATACTTCACTTTGATCCATCAGCGACAATTGATTCAGGTTTCCTTTAATTGTCTGAATCGCCTTCATATCTCGATCAACAAAAATGCAATGATCGAATCCTCTAGAGAGCGCTTCAATTCCTAAACCACCGCTTCCCGCAAATAAATCAAGGGCCCTTCCGCCATCAAAATACGGGCCAATCATATTAAAAATGGATTCTTTCACTTTATCTGTCGTCGGTCTTGTTGATTGACCTGGTACCGCTTTAAGCGTGCGGCCTTTTCTCGTTCCAGAGATGACTCTCATTTTCCCACCACTTTTTCTGCTTGCTTCTATTGGTCACTGTCTTATGACAAAAAATTCAACATTATCTTACCACATCCACTCGGCATGGGACAATGCGCGTAATTTCATTCATTTTCTATGTATAGATGACGGGAAGCGGGGCCATACTACTTGTAACAGCATCTGATGTGGTGCTGTTGCCAACCGCGGAGAAGACTTACGTTTCCCCATAAGTTCTTCCTCCGGTTTCTCCTCTCCCTTTGCCTTCTCCTTAATGAATCATTAAGAATAGAAGGACCCCGCGGGTGATGCCGCGGGGGTTTTTTTGTGTCTTTAAAAGCCCACCTTATAATCATATTCTTTTGCTTTGTCCAATTTGGATTCGTACTCTAATTTAATAAAAGGTTTATATGAAGGCTCAACACGTTTTACAAATGGCAATGAGCTCAGCTTTGCCATATGGCGCTCGAGATCATCCATATCACAATAAATCACTGCATATTTCATTTTCCTTGAAATATAGTGAACATTCCCAAATTTTCTTAGCGCTTTTGACTGCTTTAACGAATGCAGCCAAACGACCATCCCTTGACGTTTGGTTTCCATCTTTTCACCTGCCGCTTTTCAATTCTTTCCATTCATTATGTAAAAGACGAGACGTTCAAGTCTCGTCAAGATACTTTACAGCCACAGCTGCCTCCTGATCCACAGCCACCGCCGCATGATGATAGACCATCAAAATATGGGTTCCCTGTTGGAACTTTAATATATGCTGATACAGCTTGACCGATTTCAATACTAATCTCATCTAAGATGGATTGAACCGCTGTTTCTGCTTTTTTGAAATCAACCACTGTATCGTGAAGATCTAGCTTTCTTTTGACCTCACGCATTTCCTTTGAGATCGTTCTATAGTCCGGATGGTATTTGCCGAACCGCTGCACATCCTCATATTGCTCTTTTACTTTTGTAAAGTGGGCAATAATTTGTTGGGCTTCTTCGTCTTGCTGGAGACGCTTAAAGCAGTTGCGGTAATGTTCAGCCTCCTCCGACTGAAGAATCATGGCAGCCAATTGATTCGCTTCCTCTTGGAGCTCCACAGATTCGATTGTCGCATACATAAATGTTGCACCTCCAATTCATAGTTTACCACGAAACCTATGGATCAGAAAATGCTTTTACGTGACAAATACATCCCACGTTTCCCTTTTTTGTTTATA
Organism: Bacillus sp. MC1252; assembly: GCF_056838025.1. Lineage (NCBI taxonomy): Bacteria > Bacillati > Bacillota > Bacilli > Caryophanales > Bacillaceae > Bacillus > Bacillus sp. MC1252. Next base: position 1,409,080 of record NZ_CM166369.1, on the reverse strand, counting down.
ATCTGGATGACGGGAATTCAGCACAACGGTCATTTTATGCTTTCCTTTTGAAAGGTGCTTGACCACAAACGCAGCAGTATACTCATTGCCCGCACGTTTCCCATCTACATACACTGTAAAATATCCCGCCTTCTCATCCTTCTTCCCAAGTGAAGGCTCAAGATGGAAATCTTGAAGTATACTTTCTATATAGACAGCCGATCCCTGCACTTTGTATTTTAAAAAGCCTTGCTGCTTCATTTCACTTTGAGCTTGCTGCATCACTGGTACAACTGGATCTTGCTTGATCACTTGCTCTTCTTCATGTTGACTTTGACACCCGGTGACAAGAAAAAGCAATGCGCATATTGACAGCATCCATTTCATCATCTGATTCTCCTTTCGTCTACTTTCATAGGATGCTCATGAAATAGACATCTTAATCAACTCAAAAAAGCCTCACCCGGCTCCATTTTGATTGCGCATTGCTTGGAACATTTGAATCATCATTTCAGCCATTTGGACACTATTGCTCAACTGACTCACACGATGAGGAATAGTTTTTTCGTAAAAGTTCATTTTATCTAATTCAAAGGAAGATAGATTTTCAGGATGTCGAGTCAGCTGTCTGTACCAAAGAGGACGCTGTCTAATGAATTTGATTCGATCCTCCTCGGCCATGACAAACTCCTGTACTTCTTTCCGCACCAAAAACATCCCCTTTCAATTAATCTTTCCTGAAGGAGAATGGGTGCTGACTGCCTCCAGATGAACCTTTTTTTGAGCCATTTGATGAAAATTGACCGAGTAAGCTTTGTAAAGAGGAAATAGACTGGCTCATTTTGTTAATCTGTTCATTCATTTGATCAGCGTCCATTTTTTTCACAGCAGAAACCATTTTAGACATGAAATCTGCTTTTCCCGGTTCACTTGTCTTAGAGTCTTTTTCGTCTTTTGCTTCTTTAGATTGCGCTTGCCGATAAGGAGACCACATCTCATCTTCCTCACCAAACATGACCCAATTTTCATATAAACTTTGCCAGCTTTTTTCTTGCGCTTGCACTTCTTGAATTAACTTCGGATGGCGTCTGACGAATTGTTTAAATTCATCAATGGATGTTTGTTTTTGCTTATTTGTCATATCCTCACCCCCATACAAATGCCTACTATACTATATACACCAGCATCTGTTTTGGTGAGCCTCTTTTTTCATAAAAAAACAGCTGCGGTTGTGCAGCTGCTTTGTTTTAAGATGTTTTCTTGATGAAGTTTTGAGTATAGTATTTTTCTTTCACACCTACGCCAAGGTGTGTGTAATCTCCATTTAATAACGCCTTCCGGTGACCTTCGCTATTGAGCCAGCCTTCTACAGCTGCTGGTCCATCTACATAGTTATATGCAATGTTTTCACCTGCGAGCTGAAATGTGACCTCGCCTCTTTCTAATCGGTCTTTCAGTGTACCGTATTTTTTAGACTCATGGGAGAAATAATGATTCTCTTTCATGTCCTCACTATGCATGAATGCCACTTCGGAGGTTTCATCGTCCCACTTTAAGGTCGGCAGGTTGTACTTATGGCGGATAATGTTGGTCATATCAAAAATTTGTTTTTGACTGGAAGCTTCGATATCCTTCCACTTTTCGCCTGATATCGACTCAGGTTCTATCAATTGACCTCGATAAACAACCTCATACGGCTTTTGTTTCACAAATGTATCTGCGTTATAGGCCCTGATACTCGAAAGGGTGCTTTCAAACTTATCCATGTATAGCTGGACATAGACATCATCTCCCACTTTCACGGTTGGCCTTGTATTCATATCATCTTCTGAGAATTCAAAGCGGTATGAATTTTGTTCATCCTCTACATGAATGTAAGGCGCAATTTGTGTTTTTTTAAACACTTCACTTGTGGCTTGACCGATTTTAAATGGTTCAACATTCAGCCCGTCTCCTGTTGCAAACAAAGTCACCACTTTACTATCCTTTACCCCGACTTGAATATAGTGCTTCTTCGATTGGTTGTATATCCACCAGTCATAATCATATGCGGAAGGATCAATGCGATCTGGTTCTCCCAGCTGTTTAAGCACTTCGTTTGATGATTTTCCCATAAAGGACATGAGGCCCTTTTTTGGGATGTTGATCGGCTTATCGCTAGATGTTTCTTCATTAGACACCTTCGATTCATTGCTGCTTTCTTTTTCTGGTGAAGATCCATATTGAATAAACAGAACGTACGTTCCGGATATAACCAGGAGGATGAAGAGTGTTTTGAGCACAGTTTTCAAATAAACACCTCCGTTAAATTGGCAAGGTACAAAAAGTACCTTCTACTGTCATTTAAACAAAACTTGCTCCATTTATCAACGACAATACAGCCTATTTAACACGAATTTAAAATATGCCCCTGTTAATGAAAAAATCCTTGCCTGTGATCTTGATCTTGTTGAGAGATTTCAGTAAGTGCATCTCCCGCACGATCATTTGACAAATCTTCAACTGATAAATCTCCAAGAGCTACAATCCCCGTTAATGCTCCGCTTTTAACGACGGGAATGCGGCGGAGCTGGTGCTCTGACATCAACCGGACAATTTCTTCAAGCGTCGCATCTTCTTCGGCTGTCAGTACTTCCTTCGTCATGAGTGCGCCAACTTCCTGTGAGTTTGGCTTTTTCTCAGCAATGCCTCTGAGTACAAGGTCACGGTCTGTCACAATTCCAACAAGCTGATCTCCGTCAACCACTGGAATGGCACCGATGTCAGCATCTCTCATTTTTACTGCCGCTTCATAAGAATTGTCGTCCTTTTGGCACGTCACTACTTTTTTTGTCATAATATCTTTGATTTTTTTCGTTTTCACGTTGATTCCTCCATCTATTATTTTCTTTATTACTGTAACCAGCTTATAAAAGAACATACCTTTCGCAGTTGAAAGTTTAACGCTTTCATACTATGATTGTCAGTAAAGGGAATTTTTATAAGGAGGGGTTTTGGGTGAAGTTTGAAGGTACGGGGATTGAAAAGGTAGCAGCTGACTTAAATAAATTAGATTTCATCATGGAAAGTGAAGGATTTGTACGAGCCGATCAATGGGATTATGAGCGTGTGACGTATGACAGAAAGTATAGCATGGTTGAAGGGACATTTTATTTACGGATCTCTGGCTACGCCACTGAAGGTGATGTCGGTTCCAAAAAGGCACACATTCAGCTTCTGACACCTTTACTTGGAAAACATTATTATCCGCATGGTGTAGAATACGGTGAAGGCGAAGATTTCCCTAAATCTCTTATCCAATCAAGCAAACAAACGCTTGACCGACTGAAAGAAAAACTAGAATCAATGACTGCTGAAGCATAAAACAAAGCACAGCCCAAGCGGCTGTGCTTCTGCGTGTAGACAAACCCTCACATTCTTTGTCAGATCTGCATTACGGTGCTCACGAATGTCAAATTCATTCGCTCCGGTACTCGTCCTTCCTAGACTTCAATGGTTTTCTATTGCGCTGAACAGAAGAAAAATCTAAAGCACAGCCATACGGCTGTGCTTTAGATTTATTCATATTTCGGAATGAGCGCATCTGGCACGGCATCTTTCGCTCTTTCTTTTCTTGCCCAATCAAAGAACACAACAGCAAGAATAGATCCATAAACGATCTCCTGAATAATTTTCATCAAAATAGCGCCTAGCTGCTGATCCTCCAGCAGCGGCAAGGTATGAAACATATCAGGGCCAGTTAGTGCAAGACCTGCAAGCATATCGCTTGGCACACATAGATGCAGAGCTTGTATCCACGCGCCGGCATCTGAATAGGTCGCATAGATCGGTGCATCACTAAACATGATGAGTGCGCAGGCAGGTGTCATCAATATACCGTCTGCCATGATATAACCAAGCTTTAAAATGCCTGTGATCTGCGGCTGACTTTGGACTTTATGGACAAGCGGCCACCACATGAAAAAGGCAGCGATAAAAATAACAACCGTCATCAACGCATGATAAAACGGATCTGTTTTCACAAAATCAAACACAAGCGGGATGTGATAAAGCGAAAACAACCCGTTAAACCCAAGCAGAGCAATCAAAGGCTTGGAAAACAAACGGAAAATAGCCTGAATGCCTCGTGTTTGAATGATCCGCTCCCAAATGGCCGCAGGTAAACCTGTGATCAGGAGTGGCGGGATGACTAAATATAGTACCGCCATTTGCGCCATATGTGCGCTGAACATAATATGCCCCATTAAATCAATTGGGCTGCCTTTCACGGCATATAACAGAACAAGCCCAGTCAGAAATAGCGTTTTCTCTTTCACCGTCGCACGGTGCTTTCCCTTTGTAACGAGAAGTAGATAAAAAGCAGCTGCTAATACAATACAAATCAAATAGTAGGGACTCCATAATGCTCGAAATCCGAATATCTCTAAGTTCTCCATTGCTGCGCCTCCTTCAAGGGCAAAGCGGGCTTACCACCAAATAATGGTCAAAAAGGCTAAAACGGTAATAAACGCGACAAACACACCTGAGTAAAGAAACAACGCGGGTGTTTCATGCCCTTTTTGGTTCATGTGCATAAAATAATAAAGCTGAAAGGCCACCTGAATACCTGCAAGCAGTAAAATAAATGGTACTGCGAACCAATTCCCGACGTCTTCAGAGGCGATCGTTAAAAATGCAACAAATGTTAATCCAATCATCAAGCCGAAAGAAATGAGCTGATGCTTCATTTCTTCGGCATTTTTCTTTTTACGGTATACAAGATCGACTTTGGACTGATTTGTGTTTTTATTTCCCATTCTTATCCCACCATTCCCATTAAATATACAACGGTAAAGATGAAGACCCACACAACATCAATGAAGTGCCAATAAAGACTTGCCACATAATATTTTGGCGCATTGTATAAATCCAGTCCGCGTCTCATATTTCGAATCATAAGAGCGGTAATCCAGCAAAGTCCGAAGGCGACGTGAGCTCCGTGAGTTCCTACAAGTGTATAGAAGGCAGAGCCAAGTGCAGAGCTGGTAATCGTAAATTCGTACGCATGCACATAGTGATAAAACTCATAAATCTCGACCCCTAAAAATCCAGCACCTAATAGAACGGTCACGCCGAGCCAAAGCTGCATTTTTTTAAAGTTAAAGTTTTTCATATGATACATTGCATACACACTCGTTAAACTGCTCGTTAACAGGAGCATTGTGGCAATAAAGACAATTGTGATGTCAAACATATCAGTGGTTTTTGCTCCGCCTGCATTTGAGTTTTTCAGCGCCAAGTAAGTGGCAAACAAAGATGCAAACAGAACAGTTTCTCCCCCAAGAAACAACCAGAACCCGACGAACTTATTCTTTCCTTCTAACGTGGCTTTCTCAGGCGAAGCCGGAAAGGTTTCCGCTGTCATTTTTTGTGGTTCCATTATGCTTTCACCCCTTTATCATCATCATCGGTCAAATCTTCTTTGTGAATATGATATCCATGATCATCTTTAAGAGACCTGACCAGCATGGTCGCAAACGTAATGCCAAGGCCAATGAAGATCACCGGAAGCCCCCAGCTGTGCTCTTGACGATACATGAAGCCAAACGCTGACACAAATAGACCGAATGAGATAATAACAGGTAAGATGGAATTATTCGGCATGTGTATATCATCGAGCGGTTCAGATGCTGTCATTCCTTTTTTACCATCCATTTTCTCAATCCATAATGGATCAAGTCCTCTAACTAGTGGAAGCTGTTTAAAGTTATATTCTGGCGGAGGTGAAGACACTGCCCATTCAAGCGTTCTTCCATCTCCCCAAGGATCGCTCGATACACGCTCCCCTTTTGCTGTTGTCCAAATGACGTTAATCAGCATGATGACAACTGCTACAAACATAAACAAAGCACCTATTGTACTGATCAAGTTCCCAAGCTCAAGGCCCTGACCTGGCAGGAACGTAAAGACACGGCGCGGCATGCCCCATAACCCCAAGAAATGCTGGATAAAGAAGGTTAAATGGAAACCGATGAAAAAGAGCACAAAGCCAATTTTCCCAAGCTTCTCATTGAGTATTTTTCCAAACATTTTAGGCCACCAGTAATGCACACCTGCTAATATACCGAATACCACACCACCGATAATCACGTAGTGGAAATGCGCCACAACAAAGTACGTATCATGGAACTGATAATCAGCTGCAGCTGCTGCAAGCATGACACCGGTTACCCCGCCAAGTAAGAATGACGGAATGAATGCAACGGAATACAGCATCGCTGTCGTAAACTTCACGTTACCGCCCCATATGGTGAGCAGCCAGTTAAATACTTTAATTCCTGTTGGCACCGCAATCGCCATAGTGGCTACGGCAAAGATCGCATTTGCAATAGGTCCAAGCCCCGTTGTGAACATGTGATGCGCCCACACCATGAACCCTAGGAAACCAATCAATACAGTGGCGAACACCATTGACGAGTAGCCGAACAATCTTTTTCTTGCAAACACTGGAATGATCTCAGAGAAAATCCCGAATGCTGGCAGGATCAAGATATATACTTCCGGGTGTCCGAAAATCCAGAACAAATGCTCCCAGATGATCGTATTCCCTCCAAGCTCTGGATTGAAAAAGCTCGTATCAAACATTCTATCAAGCATCAGCATCGCAAGCCCTGCTGTGAGCGGCGGGAATGCGAATAAAATGAGTGCAGATGCGACAAATGTCGTCCAAGTGAAGAGCGGCATTCTCATATACGTCATACCAGGCGCTCTCATATTAATGATCGTCACAAGAAAGTTGATACCTGCAATCAGCGTACCAATCCCCGCTATCTGCAAACCTAAAATATAGAAATCCATGCCATGCCCTTCTGAATTCAGCGTGAGCGAAGCGTATGCAGTCCAGCCTGCATCAGGTGATCCGCCTAAGAACCAGCCAAGGTTTAAGAAAATTCCTCCGAAAAAGAATAGCCAAAAACCAAGTGAATTTACAAACGGAAATGCTACGTCACGTGCACCAATTTGAATTGGTACAACCGCATTCATTAATGCAAATAAAAGCGGCATTGCTGCAAGGAAAATCATTGTCGTTCCATGCATCGTCATGATTTCATTGTAAACCCCTGCACTAACAAAATCATTTTCAGGGATGGCTAGCTGAATACGGATAAACATCGCTTCTAGGCCGCCAACCAAAAAGAAAAATCCCCCTGCCACTAAATATAGTACGGCAATTTTTTTGTGGTCAACCGTCGTCAAGTAATCCCATAAGACAGCGCCAAACCCCCGCTTTTTAGCTATTGTACTCACCATGAAATCCCCCTCTTATCTCCCATTTGCCCCTTTTCATATAGATGTCTATCTTAACGATCTTTCAAACAGACTGCGTCTGACAGGTGACTACTTCTCGGTTGTAGAGACATATTCGGGAGCTCTTAACAAAAACTTCACATAGATCACATATCCATTTGAACATACGCTCTAGATATTACTCTATTTTAAGACCTTTTAAATACTCGTAGAGTGCATCTGCTTCTGAGTCATTTAATTTAGGATACGTCCCTGTCATCTTATTACCTGGTTTAAAGCTTTCTGGATCTTTCAGCCATGCTTTCACATTTTCTTTGTTCATGTCTTTAATTCCAGCAACTTTCGTTCGCTCTCCGAAGGTCGCAAGGTTTGGAGCAGTCCTTGCCGCTTCAGGCCGTTCGTCCCCAGGCTCTACTGCGTGACAGCTCAAGCAGTTTTTCTCTTTAAATAGTTTTTCACCCTCTAGGGCTAGGTCTGACGTGGATGTAGGCTTCTTGTAATCTGCCATTTTTTTGGTCCACCCTAAAAACTCATCTTGAGAAAGCGTTTTAACTTTAAAGTCCATTAAAGCATGTGATGGACCACAAAGCTCCGCACATTTCCCGTAGAAATATTCTCCTGCATCTTTCGTTCGTTTCGAATCAAATTTCAAATAAAATTTGTTCTCATTGTCAGTATTAGTATCGATTTTACCGCCAGCCGCTGGAATCCAGAAAGAGTGCTTAACATCGGATGCTTTCAGCTTAAAGTACACCTTTTGATCTGTCGGTACAATCAATTCCTGACTTGTGACAATCCCATAATCAGGGTATTCAAATTCCCACCAATATAAGCTGGCTCTAACATTCACAACAAGTGTCTTTTCAGGATCTCGTTTTTTCTTATCCATAGCGCTTGTATCCCCTAGCTCAAGCGTGTATGCCACAACAGGTACAACGAGAATAATGAGTAGAAGAATTGGAATCGCTGTCCACGTAATTTCTAGGTTACGGTTCCCTTCCACCTGTTTTGGAATCGTATCTTCTCCCACTTTAGAACGTTTGAATTTAATGATGACGTAAAAGAAAATGATCGATACAACAATGACGACAAGAACCATAATGAGTGTACTCAGTACCGTTAGGAAAAACTGTTTATCTGCTACTTCCCCAACTGGCTTGAGTGTTGATAAGTATGGTTCACCACAGCCCGCTAAAACGAGCGTCAGTAAGAGAAACAGTGAATAAACACGCCATTTTCTTATCATAATTTGTCCCAACCCCTTTTGCTTGATCTCCTTTGCCTTTCGCTTTTTACCTCTTATTTATAAAATCACTTTTCACCCATCAATAACCCCCGCCCCTTATAAAAGCACTTACATTTCCTCTTTTCATAAAAAAATGATGTTTTTACTCAAAATACCATCTATGTATAAACAGAAAGCCGCCTAAATAGAACTGAATATCAGGCGGCTTTCATAGTTGTAAGAAAATGTTGTGTTATAAGATATAGCCATTGTTTTGATGTGATCAAAGTGTATTTCACTCTAGAATAGTGTAATAATAATCATCGCAACGAAAAAGATGGTTAAGTAGTTTAATGAATAAACGAACATCAGTGTAGACCACTTCATGACGTCTTTCATTTTAAAGCCCATGAGGCCAATGACGAGCCATCCAATGTTTAGCAATGTGCCAAGTGCCACAATCGGCCAACCTAATCCACCTAAGAAAAATGGAAGTGGAAGAAGACATGCTGTCCAAATGATAATTTGGCGTTTTGTAACTTCAAAGCCATAGACAACTGGAAGCATTGGAATGCCTGCCTTGCGGTAATCTTCTGTTTTCTTAATCGCAAGTGACAGGAAGTGCGGGATTTGCCAGATAAACATAATCATAAACAAAACCCAAGCCGTAGTGTCGATTGTGCCTGTGACAGCTGTCCAGCCGATTAATGGCGGAACCGCACCAGATACACTTCCAATAACAGTATTGATGGTGTAATGGCGTTTAGACCACATCGTGTAAAGGACGGCATAAGTAAAGACACCGATAAATCCAATCACTGCTGATGTAACAGTTGTCATCAGAAGCATAATGAGTCCAAGTACAACAAGCAATATGCCAAATGCATACGCTTGCCCCGGCTGAATTTTTCCTGTAACCGTCGGTCTTGTTTTTGTTCTTTCCATTAATATATCAATATCACGGTCAAACGCATTATTAATGGCGCATGAACCGGCAATAATAAGTGAAGAACCAATCATTGTTAACAGCACAATATCAAGATTCCCAAGGAAACTCATACCTGTAAAATAAAAAGCAAGCCACATTCCAGTAAATGTTGTAATGAAGTTGGAATTGACGATGCCCATTTTAATAAGCGCAAGAAAATCTTTCCAAGCTGTTGTTTCTTCTATTTGTCCATGAATAGCTGCTTCCGCGGCTGTTTTGGAATTTGCCAATGTGTATAACCTCCCTTGCCCAAACCTTCAAACGAACAAATGAAACGTAAAATCGTTACAACTCTATCATACAAGATAAACAGCTGTAAAAAAACATCCTATTAAATAATAAACGACAAACTTGAAGTTATTTGTGAACTTTTCGTGAATTTATTAGGATAGATGTGTGTTTCAGAAGGCGGTGCAAAATGAAATATTCTCTCCTCTATTTCTATCAGACTGTCAAAGAAAGATCAAGCACTCTAAATCTGTAAACTTTGTGAACTAACATATCATTTTTTTGTGAACTTTGATGATTATGAATTGCAACAGAACACGCATTTGGCTTAAACTTGAGAGCATGTGAGGTTTTCATTTGTATCAGAAGTTTTTTAGAGAAGGTGAAATAATTTGATGAAATTTGCTTTAAGGCTATTGAGCGTTGTCACAACGTTTGTGATGCTGATCGTTCTGATTGGCGGTGCGCTCGTTACAAAAACCGGCTCGGGTCTTGGCTGCGGCCGGCAGTGGCCCCTTTGCCACGGTCGTTTCTTTCCTGAAATGAACCCTGCTTCCATCATCGAATGGAGTCACCGCATGTCAACAGGGGTTTCCACGATTCTTGTACTGGCACTGGCGATCTTATGCTGGAAAAAAATTAGTCCAGTATTCCGTGAAACCAAATTCTTGGTCATCATGTCCATTATATTTTTACTGCTTCAAGCGCTGTTAGGGGCACTCGCTGTTGTGTTTGGTTCGAACGCACTTGTCATGGCACTGCACTTCGGTATTTCACTGATTTCTTTTGCTTCAATCTTACTGCTTGCCCTTCTTGTGTTTGAGGCAACCAGATCTGAAACAAAGCTTGTGAAGCCGCTTCATATCGGAAAAAGAATGCAGTTCCATATTTATGGCCTGATCACATATACGTATATCGTGGTGTATACGGGTGCTTATGTGAGACATACAAAATCAAGCCTTGCTTGTTCTGTCTTCCCATTTTGTTCAAAAGACGGCGCACTTCCAGCGTACTTTAATCAGTGGGTCCAAATGTCTCACCGAGCAGCAGCACTTCTTTTATTCGTATGGATATTTGTCGCTATGTTCCATGCCATTAAACATTATAAAGATCAGAAGCAGTTGTATTACGGATGGATCATTTCAGCCATTCTGATTACACTTCAAGCGATTTCAGGTGTGATGTCTGTTTATTCTCACCTTGCACTTGGTTATGCGCTTGCTCATTCATTCTTTATTTCTTGTTTGTTTGGAGTACTATGCTACTTCTGCTTACTCATTGCACGGTTTAAATATGAAAGCAAAGAGCCATTTAGATAAAAGTTTGTATCCCCTTTCCATGCGGAAAGGGGATTTCTTTTATTGTTGTTTTGCTTTTTCAAATAGCGAAATGGCTTTTTTGCGTCTTTCTTGATGATCGACTGTTGGCAGTGGGTATGCATCCCCTAGCACACATCCCGATTTCATTTGTTCATCAATCGGCATTTTACTTGGTTCATGAATCCATTTTTCTTCGACATGTTTTAGTTCAGGTACATATCTTCTGATAAATTCCCCGGTTGGATCAAACCGTTTCGATTGGGTCGTTGGATTAAAAATACGAAAGTAAGGAACAGCATCCGTTCCGACAGAGGCTGCCCACTGAAATCCCCCGATATTTGAAGCCTCATCATAATCCACGAGTTTTTTTGCGAAATACGCTTCGCCTTTTCTCCAATCAATCAAATAATCCTTTGTTAAAAATGAAGCAGTCACCATTCGCAAGCGGTTATGCATCCAGCCTTCTTCATTTAATTGCCTCATCCCTGCATCAACGAGCGGAAACCCTGTTTCACCTTTACACCAAGCTTCAAAAAGCATCTCATCTTCATTCCATTTCATCCCTTGAAATGCAGAATTGATTTCCTTTTCTTTCATCTCTGGATAGTGCGCAAAAATCATATGATAAAAATCACGCCACGCCAGCTCTTTGATAAAGGTTTCCCGGCCCTCGTCTTCATAAAGTGTTTCTTCATTGATAGCATGAAAGATCGTCCGGATAGAAATGGTTCCTGTTTTTAAGAACCGCGATAGTTTACTCGTTCCAAAAACAGACGGAATATCCCGTTTCTCATGATAACGCGTCAGTCTTTTTTGAATAAAGGTGTGCAGAGTGTTTATTGCTTTGTCTGAACCAATTTGATCAAATTTCCTTGAGGATCCCTTGATGATGCCTCGTAGCTTTTTATCCCCTTTTTGCGAAAGTGACTCGTCACAAATCGTATGCTCACTACTGAAAAATGATTTGTCAACTTTTATCACAGGCTGCTTCTCTTGCTTCCGCCATGATTGATAGTATGGAGTGAACACTTGATAATGAGACCCATCCGCTTTTAAAATGTCTCTCGCCCCATGAAGGTGTGTATCTTGCCACTTTGATACATGAATGCCCTTCTTTTCTAAAAAATCGGTTACTTGCTGGTCACGCCTTTGGCCGATACCCACTTCATCTTCATTAAAAAAGACGGCTTTGATGTCATACACATCCATGACCTGCTGAAAGGCGCGCAGGACATCATCATGGAGAAGGTGAACATACATTTGAGATTCTCTCGCTTCCTTGACGAAATGCGCCAAGTTTTGAAAGAAATGTTCGTTGTTTATATCCAGTTCCATTTCAGTAAAAAATGGATCTAGATGATAAAGAGCCAATAATTTATACTCGTGTTTTTTTGCATATGCAATCGCTTTTGATAAGGCGATATGATCATCCAATCGCATATCTCGTCGAAACCAAATCACGACAATTTCCAACTTTCTTCACCTCACTCTATAGTGTAATCACTCTCGCAGGCTGCTGCACATTTTAATGCGCTCAAAAAAGACACATCACGATGGATGTGTCTCCCTTATTATTCAGGCTTTAAGACAATCAGCAGATCACCGGTTTGAATCGGTTCTCCATTCGTAACATGAATTTCATCTACGACCGCAGAAAATGGTGCTTGAACGGTTGTTTCCATTTTCATGGCTTCATTGATCATCAAATGCTCACCTTGCGAGATTTTCTGCCCTTTTTCAACAAGCACTTTGATTACGGTGCCTGGCATCGATGCGGCAATGTGATTTGGATTTGAGCGATCCGCCTTCATTTTTTCTTGAACGGAGGATTTGATGCTTTCATCCTTAATCACTACTTCACGCGGCTGACCATTTAGCTCAAAGTAAAGAACTCTTGTGGCATCTGGATTCGGTTCTCCAATTGACACGAGTTTGACAATGAGGGTTTTTCCTTTTTCAATTTCCACCTCAATCTCTTCACCAAGTCTCATCCCATAGAAAAACGTCGGTGTGTCAAGAACAGAGATGTCACCATAGCTTTCTGCTGTTTGGACAAATTCAGAAAAGACTTTCGGATATAAGGCATACGCAATCGCATCTTGTTCTGTCAACGTCAGGTCATGTGATTCTTTGAATTGTTTTTTAATTTCTTCAAAGTCCACTGGCTCTAACTTCTCACCTGGTCTGACAGTCAGCGGTTCTTCCCCTTTTAAAATCAGCTTTTGCAGTTTTTCTGGGAATCCGCCATGCGGCTGACCTAAGTAGCCTTTAAATAATTCAACAACAGAATCCGGGAAGTCCAGTGTTGCTCCTTTTTCATAGACATCCTCTTCTGTTAGATCATTTTGCACCATATAAAGTGCCATATCTCCGACCACTTTAGAGGATGGTGTAACCTTTACAATATCACCAAACATGTCATTCACACGTCTGTACATTTCCTTTACTTCATTCCAGCGGTCGTCAAGACCTACACCTTTGGCCTGCTGCTGTAAGTTACTATACTGACCGCCAGGCATTTCATGCTCATAAATTTCTGTATGCGGCGAATTCATGCCGCTTTCGAACTCATGATAGTATTTTCTGACGGAATCCCAGTATTGAGAAAGACGTTCTAAAGCTTTGACGTTCATTTCTGGCTTTCTTTCATGACCATCTAAAGCATAGTATAATGAGCTCGCACTTGGCTGCGATGTGAGCCCCGCCATAGAGCTGACGGCAACATCAACAATATCAACACCTGCATCGATCGCTCTTGCATAGGTGAACAGTCCATTTCCACTCGTGTCATGCGTATGAAGATGAATTGGGATGGTCAGCTCATCTTTTAAAGCAGATACAAGCTCGTAAGCTGCCTGCGGTTTTAATAATCCCGCCATATCTTTAATGCCTAAAATATGAGCGCCTGCGAATTCAAGTTCCTTCGCAAGAGATACATAGTATTTAAGGTCATATTTCGGACGAGATGGATCAAGAATATCCCCCGTATAACAAATGGCTGCCTCAGCCACTTTGCCTGATTCGCGAACAGAATCAATGGCAAGCGTCATGCCTTTGACCCAGTTTAAGCTATCAAAAATACGGAACACGTCAATGCCCGCCTCAGCCGATTCCTTGACAAATGCTTTAATCACATTATCCGCATAGTTTGTATAGCCGACAGCGTTTGATGATCTTAAAAGCATTTGGAACAGCGTGTTCGGAACTTCTTGACGAAGCTCTTTCAGTCTTTCCCAAGGATCTTCTTTTAAGAAACGATACGCAACATCAAATGTAGCGCCGCCCCACATTTCCATACTGAATAGCTCTGGCCATAACCCTGCTGTTGGCTGGGCAATTTTCTTCAAGTCATTTGTTCTGAAGCGTGTCGCAAGCAAAGACTGATGCGCATCTCTAAAGGTTGTATCTGTTAAAAGAACATCGCTTTGTTCTTTTACCCAATTGGCGAGCCCCTCAGGTCCATGCATATCTAACAACTGTTTTGTCCCAGCCGGAACCTCTTCATGGACAGGAAGCTTCGGTACATTTGGTCTATCAAAATGAGGCTTCTTTTTCTCAGCGATACCAGGGAACCCATTAATGGTCACGTTACCAATATAAGTCAACATCTTTGTTCCGCGGTCTTTTTGTTTAGGGAAATTAAATAGCTCTGGTGATGAATCGATAAACGACGTATCGTATTCCCCTTTTAGAAACTTCTCATGCTTTGCCACGTTTTCAAGAAATGGGATATTCGTTTTAATGCCGCGAATCCTGAATTCTTGTAAATTACGGACCATTTTAGCAGCAGCCTGATCAAATGTGAGCGCCCATGTGGACAGCTTGACCAATAATGAATCGTAATAAGATGTAATGACCGCACCTTGGAAGCTGTTCCCAGCATCTAAGCGTACACCAAATCCCCCGCCTGAACGGTAGGCCATAATTTTTCCTGTGTCCGGCATAAAGTTATTCAAAGGATCTTCTGTCGTGACCCTTGATTGAATGGCAAATCCATGTGTGAAGATACCTTCTTGCTTTGGTATTCCGACTTCATTGCTATGGAGATCATGACCCTTTGCGACAAGAATTTGGGTTTGTACGATATCGACACCTGTGATCATTTCTGTGATCGTGTGTTCCACCTGTACCCTAGGATTGACTTCAATAAAATAAAACTCACCATTTGCGACTAGAAATTCTACAGTCCCAGCGTTAATATACGACACATTTCGAGCCAGCTTAACAGCCGCTTCGCAGATGTCTTCACGTAATTGATCTGTAAGAGACACACTTGGCGCAACTTCAATGACCTTTTGGTGACGCCTTTGGACAGAGCAGTCACGCTCATATAAATGAATGATATTGCCGTGATTGTCACCAATCACCTGCACTTCAATATGTTTCGGATTTTCAATCAGTTTCTCAACGTATACTTCGTCATTTCCAAAAGCAGCTTTCGCCTCTGACTTTGCACGGTCATAGCCTTCATTCAGCTCCTCTTTTGATTTGACAATCCGCATACCTCGGCCGCCGCCGCCAAGTGAAGCTTTAATAATAAACGGGTAACCGTATTCTTCACCGAATTTTTCGACTTCTTTGACCGAATCAACTGGCCCGTCACTTCCTGGAATGACTGGAATTCCAGCTTTTTTCGCTTCATCTCTCGCCTTTACTTTATCTCCAAACATATCTAAATGCTGAGAAGTTGGGCCGATAAATTGAATGCCTTCCTCTTCGCATCGTCTTGCAAAATGAATGTTTTCGGATAAAAATCCGTACCCTGGATGAATCGCATCCACTTCATTTCGTTTTGCAATTTCGATGATCCCCTCGATATCAAGGTAGGCATCAATCGGTTTTTTCCCTTCTCCAACTAGATATGCTTCATCTGCTTTATAGCGATGATAAGAGCCCGAGTCTTCTTTGGAGTAAATGGCCACTGTACGTAAATTAAGCTCTGTACAGGCCCTGAAGACTCTGATAGCAATTTCCCCTCTGTTTGCAACTAGAACCTTTTGAATTGTTCTCTGTGACATTCTCACTCCTCCATATCCCTTAAAATTTTATATGTACTCTATAATAAAGGAAGAAATGAAAACTGTACACTTTTGTTTTCTAAAGATTCAAAGTTTTCTGCAATCCATTTTTTTGAAGCGATGGTTTACTGATTGATTTTTTCTTTTTATAACGCTCTTTATATTCAGTGAACATACTGATATTCAGCAGTATTCCCATACATCCGCTTAATAAAATGATGGACGATCCCCCGTAGCTGATAAACGGAAGTGTCACCCCAGTGATTGGAATAAGACCTGAAACACCACCCAAATTGATACATGTTTGGATCGCAATCATCGAGGAAATTCCTATTGCAAGCAAACTTCCAAACGGATCCTCACACTTTCTCGCAATATAAAAACCTTTCACGACGATGAAGCCAAGCAGAGCTAGAACAAAAAATACACCGAAAAAGCCAAGCTCTTCCGAGATGATCGCCATGATAAAATCTGTATGCGGCTCTGGAAGATACCCATACTTTTGGACACTCTCTCCAAGTCCAAGACCAAAAAAACCACCTGATCCAATCGCATAATATGAATTAATCAATTGATGCCCAGTGGCGCCTGCATCTTTAAATGGATCTTGGAAACTTTCAAAACGTCCGAGACGATTTTGTGTGAAAATTTTATCCCAAAACAGCATAATAAACGGTGTCACGATAACCATCACCGCACTAAATAGTGCTAACAGCTTCGCAAGCGTTTTACCGCTAAAGCCTGAGCATAAAATCATCGCAAGGGCAATCATGCCAATGATAAAGGCTGTCCCATAGTCTGGCTGCAAAATGATGAAGCCGCATAAGATGGAGACAATCACGATTGGAGGAGTGACTCCTCTTAAAATATGATCAATATAATGCTGCTTTTTTGCATACACAGCAGCAAGATAGATGATGACGACAATCTTCACAAATTCTGCTGGCTGAAGACTAAAAGGTCCTAATTTAATCCAGCTTCTAGCATTCCCTGCAATGTGACCGCCAAAGTACACATAGATGAGTGAAAAAACAGAAAGCAGCAGCATACCGATCTGGAATTTTTTATTTGAAAACAGCTGATACGGAACCAGGGCTGCAAAGATCAAGATGACCGCCCCAACAATCATAAATAAAAGCTGTTTCTTAAAAAAATTATCTGGCGCGGCATCATATCTGATGACAGATGTTATCATACTTGAGCTATACACCATCACCAAACCGAATGCGCTAATGAATATAATGGCGAACAATAATGAGTAGTCATACGATTTTAGCATTCTCTTTAACATATAATCCTCTTCCTAACGTCTGTTTCTTCTGCTTGATATCCTCTTAGCTGTTCTTATTCTACTACATTTTCTCCGTTTGATCCCGTTTTACCTCTTTTATATTGTTCGTCATTCATGAAAGAATCAAGTCCGTTTCTTCTCAAACAATCAAAAGAAATGGAGGACAAAAAAACTCAAACTTATGTTGTGGAAGTTTGAGTTTTCAATCATTATTTTTTTGTGAACGCATCATGAAGTGCGGAAAGCTCTCTCTCAAGTTTATCGAGTAGTTTCTTGCCTTCATGTTGATCAACTAATCCAAGTCGGACAGCAAAATCAATTTCTCTCGATAATCCGAACATTTGAGTATCTAAAACCTCTTCATAAAGAGGACATTGCGGCATCGTTAAGTTGTCCATTTGCACTTGGATCAATTTTAAAATTTTATCTGCATCCAATTTTAATAAAGACAGTGCTTTTTGCCGATGATCGACTAAAATTTCTGACGCCAAAAGTATCCCTCCGTTCCCCAGGCGAGTACCTAATTCTTCTATTTATCATAAAGCGAAACGCCCAAAATTGCAAGCAGATTTGTACAGTTCGCTTTGTAAAAATAAAAAGAAGGCATGAGTTGTTAAAAGATACTCATTTCATATTTTTCACTCATGAGCTCAAGCAGCTTAATACCAGCAATACTATTCCCTTTCTCATCCAGTGCAGGCCCGAAGATGCCAATCCCAAAATCATATGGCGCTGCCCCCATAATCCCGCCGGAGACACCGCTTTTGGCAGGAATCCCGATATTAATGGCAAATTCTCCGCTTGCATTGTACATTCCGCAAGTCACCATAAAGGTTTTACAAATTCTAGCGACATCTTTTGAAAGGATCTGCTTCCCCGTCTCTGGATGCCTGCCGTCTAATGAAAAAACACAAGCGATTTTCGCCAAATCCAAGCTGTTCATCATGATGGCACATTGTTTCGTATAGACGTCCATGACCTCTTCTACATTCCCTCTAATGATATGATATTGCTTCATGTAATAGCACATGGCGCGGTTAATCATCGATGTCTCAAATTCGGAAGCAGCTGTGTCTTTGCAGTATGTAATGCTTGTGTCATTTGCAAGCTCTCTAATAAAAGCAAGTAGTCGGTTGAGCTGATCTTGCGGCGTCGCACCTTTTATTAAACTTGTGACTGCGAGCGCTCCTGCATTAATCATTGGATTCAGCGGCTTATTCGGGCTTGCTGTTTCAAGTTTAATCATCGAATTAAATGGGTCGCCTGTTGGTTCCTGCCCAACAAATTGAAATACTTTTTTTGGCCCTTCTTCTGAAAGCACGAGCGCAAGTGCTAATACTTTTGAAATACTTTGAAGGGTAAAGCGTTTATCTACATCTCCCGCCGAGTGGCAAGTATTACTCACATGATAAACAGCCACAGATAAATCTGTCTGATCCGCTTTACCGAGAGCGGGAATATAGGATGCTACTTTGCCATTTTTGGCGACTTTTTTTGCTTCTTCTACAATTCGCTGAAGCTCTTCATTGTCACGACACGCCATGCCCAAAATCCTCCCTATCTTTCATGTAAGGTTAGTGTGTACAAAAAGAAGCATGTTTATGAAAGTGACAAAGCGGGCGAAAACTTCTATAATTTATGATGGAAAGGGGTTGTCTTGAACATGAGCATTATTCAAATTAAGGGGAACGTACGGTACAAGATCACCATTGATCCAAGTGTGTGGATTTTTGATGACCGCAAATTTTTAATGGATTCATTTTTTGAGAAAAGCGCAGCAAGTGAAGAGAATCAGCTTGATCAGGAGCTTGACCAAGAGCGGGTCATAAGAGAAGGTCAAACACTTCCACCCACTTTAAAAACAGAGAAGAAGTACGAAAAAGAAAGACTCGTCACAGGCAGCTTCGGTATGAAGCTTGGCGACATGCTGAAAAATGCAGAACCGCTTGATGCGGCGGCAACGTGTGAATTTGTCACAGAAACGGAAACAATTGCTGTGCCGCTTTCTAAGGCAATGGAAAGCATTGCTCATTTCAGCCAAAATGGAAAGCCTATTACAGAAGAAGGACCAATCCACGTTTATTTCGAGGATCAGTCCAACTTAACTCGGCCGATTAAAGGTGTAAAAGAGCTAATCATTACATAAGATAGAGGATCTGGACTATAATAAATCAGCTGCAAGCTGTGCAAGTCCAGATCTTTCTCCTTTGACAAGCTTGACATGTCCAGATATTTGTTGCCCTTTGAAACGCTCAATGACATACGTAAGCCCATTATTTAAGCTATCTAAATAAGGATGATCAATCTGCTCTGGATCCCCCATCAGCACAATTTTACTTCCCTCTCCAACTCGCGTTAATAATGTTTTCACTTCGTGTTTTGTTAAATTTTGCGCCTCATCAATGATGATAAATTGATCAGGTATACTTCTTCCACGGATATACGTTAAAGCTTCCACTTGAATCGAACCAATACCCGCTAAGATCGCATCAAGTTCTCCAGGTTTTTTTGTATTAAATAAAAATTCTAAATTGTCATAGATCGGCTGCATCCACGGCCTGAGCTTTTCTTCCTTCTCGCCTGGCAAGTAGCCTAAATCCTTACCAACAGGCACAATTGAGCGGGCCACGATGAGCTTTTTAAACATGCCGAAATCCTCTGTTTGCATCAATCCAGCAGCAAGTGCAAGCAATGTTTTGCCTGTCCCCGCTTTTCCGATGAGCGTCACGAGCGGGATATCACGCCGTAAAAGTAGCTCTAGCGCCATTGTCTGCTGGACATTTTTCGGGCGGATTCCCCAAATATGTTCTTGATCATAAATAAGACGCTTGACGAGCTCTCCTTTTTGATCAAGCATTCCTATAGCAGACCCCCCTTCATTTCCCTTCATAATGACGAATTGATGAGGGTTTAACGAGGCATTGGTGACGTCTTTTACGTGTAGCTGATTTTGCTTATAAAATGCATTCAACTGCTCAGTCGGAATATAGAGCTCGTGGTAGCCATTATCAATGTCTTCATTTTGCAGCACACGATCACTTAAGAAATCCTCTGCTTGAAGCCCAATAGCATCTGCCTTCACTCGCACTAAGACATCCTTGCTGACTAAAATGACAGGCCGCCCATGAGGCTTTGTTTCTTCCTCTAAGCTCAAATTCTTCGCGACAGCCAAAATCCGATTATCGTTCGTTTTTTCAATGAAAATTTCTTGAAGCTCATGGAAAGAGCGGTGATTCAGTTCAATGCGCAGCGTCCCTTTTGACTCTAGCGTAATTTTTTCATGCAGTTTCCCTTTCGATCTCAAACCGTCGATTAAACGTGAAACGCGCCGAGCATTTTGCCCAACCTCGTCCATATATCTCTTTTTAGAGTCTACTTCTTCTAACACAACGGCCGGAATGACGACCTCGTTGTCTTCAAATGAAAAGATTGAATTCGGATCCTGTAATAACACATTCGTGTCTAATACATAAATTTTACTCAGGTCCTTCGCCTCCTGATCGGGGTTTCATTCATCCTTGTCTTTCCCAAAACGATTGTTAAAATATATGTTTTCATGAATAAAGTTAGAAGGTTAATTCAACAATAAAATAAATCATGCAGTTTGTGAAGGAGGGAATACACATGCGACTATTTGTTACATTATTCATGATTCATACCATTTTTCTGTTGGGCGCTTGCCAGCAGCAGGAAAAGCCAGAGGCTTTGGACAAGCAAGATGGACGCCAGCATTTAGTACGGGTGTCAGACTCAACCAAGAAAAATACCGATCAAGCCCGCCCATCAACAGATGTTGCGCAGCATCTTGTCAATGTGACCGAGCACGTAGCAGATGTAAATGATGCAACGGCTATCGTTATCGGCCGCTATGCTGTTGTTGGCATTGATGTAAAAGATGATTTAGATAGAAGCAAAGTCGAAACCATTAAATATTCAGTCGCAAAAGCGCTGAAAAATGACCCAGAGGGTGCGAATGCTGTTGTGGTCGCTGACCCAGATACAGTCAGCCGTTTAAAAGAAATGGGCAAAGAAATTCAAGCAGGCCGTCCTGTAAGTGGTATTATGGATGAACTAGCTGCCATTGTCGGACGTGTGATGCCAGAGATGCCGCGAAATGAAATCGATCGTAGCGAAAAGGACCCGACAAATGATCCGAATGATCAGCTCAAACAAAACGATCAAAAGCAGTTAGACAAAAATCAAAACGATCAATCAAACCATCATATGAATCAGAAGAAATAATGAGAAAGGCTTATATCTCCTGTGATATAAGCCTTTTACTACGCTGATTTCAAGTGGTCCAGAAAACATGCTATAATGAATGCAATAAAGTGAGGTGAAAATGATGAGAGTGAAGTGCTCATTATGTGAAAAGCTTGAAACCATTGATGATGATACACTCGTTGCTAAGCGGTTAAGAAATCGACCGATTCATACATATATGTGCGATGACTGCCAAGAAAGAATTAAAGTAAAGACAGAAGCACGCATCAAAACTGGCAGATTCTCTCTTTATCAAGATCCTGCGACGAAAGAGAAAAAGAAGAAAAAAGGAAAAAAAGAACAAAAAACATAAAAAAAGACCTGACACATGTTCAGGTCTTTTTTACGTATTTACTGTTCCTTCTTTTTTCGCACGATGCAGCCGTATTTTATAAATAATCAAAATGGCAGCTGCCACGACCAAGCCTTCCGCTACTGGCAAGAAGATTCCTAGAAATGTGAGAAACGTACAGCCAAAAATCAAAAACAAATAAATCACGAGCGCTTTTAAAATCGGTAAACGTCTAGCAAAGCCGAGCTTAAAAACAATAATCGCTAAAACAAGGATGGTGCCATATAGGAGCCACATCCCTGTTTGCGGATTTTCATCGACACGAAACAGCATCGCGAAAAAGGATAGATTCTCACTTACTTCCTGATCATTCAAAAAGATTCCCTCCCCTTATCTTTCAGGGTTCTATCTTTGTTAATTCTTCATGGAATTATGATAATCCTGCTAGCTTTTTCTTCTTCGCCGCTTTCTCACGTTCGTTTTTATCTAAAATTTTCTTTCTTAGACGAATGGATTCTGGTGTAACCTCACAGTATTCGTCTTCATTAAGGTACTCAAGAGATTCCTCAAGTGACATAATACGTGGTTTTTTCATACTAACCGTTTGATCTTTTGTCGCTGAACGTACGTTCGTTTGTTGTTTCATACGGCTAACGTTGACAACAAGGTCGTTCTCACGGTTATGCTCACCAACAATCATTCCTTGATACACTTCAGTACCCGGCTCAACAAAAATCACACCGCGCTCTTCAACGCCTTGGATTCCGTAAGAAGTTGCTTTGCCTGTTTCCATTGAAACAAGTACACCTTGACGGCGTCCGCCAACTTGACCAGACTGCATCGGCTGATAGCTGTCAAACGTATGGTTCAGAATACCAAAACCACGAGTTAATGAAAGAAATTCAGTTGTATATCCGATTAAACCACGTGATGGTACTGTAAAGATCAGGCGAACTTGACCGTTACCATTGTTGATCATGTCAATCATGTCACCTTTTCTTGCGCCCATTGATTCCATGATAGAGCCAGTGTGCTCTTCTGGTACATCAATTTGAACGCGTTCTACAGGCTCACATCGAACACCATCCACTTCTTTTACAATAACTTCTGGCTTCGATACTTGTAATTCAAACCCTTCACGTCTCATATTCTCAATCAGAATCGATAAGTGAAGCTCCCCGCGTCCAGATACAACCCAAGCATCAGGTGAATCAGTTGGATCCACGCGAAGACTTACGTCTGTTTGAAGCTGCTGCTCTAAACGCTCTTCTATTTTACGTGAAGTCACGTATTTCCCTTCACGGCCTGCAAATGGGCTGTTATTGACAACAAACGTCATTTGAAGTGTCGGCTCATCAATACGAAGGATTGGCAGTGCCTCTTGGTGTTCTACCGGACAAACTGTTTCACCTACGTTGATGTCTTCCATACCAGATACAGCGACAAGATCTCCAGCTTTCGCTTCATTGATTTCCACTCGTTTTAACCCTTGGAAACCAAAAATCTTTGTCACACGGAATTGTTTCACACTGCCATCAACTTTCATCAGGGCCACTTGCTGTCCTACTTGCATTGTTCCTCTGAATACACGGCCGATTCCAATTCTTCCAACATAATCATTGTAATCAAGTAGCGCCACTTGGAATTGAAGCGGCTCTTCATGGTTATCAATTGGGCTTGGAATATGGTTGACAATTGCTTCAAACAAAGATTCCATGTTTTCATCTTGCTTGCTCGCATCATTACTTGCCGTACCATTGATTGCTGATGCATACACAACTGGGAATTCAAGCTGTTCTTCTGTTGCATCCAATTCAATGAACAAGTCAATGACTTCATCGACTACTTCAGCCGGACGAGCAAAGTCGCGGTCAATTTTATTGACAACAACAATTGGTGTTAAGTTTTGCTCAAGTGCTTTTTTCAGCACAAATCGTGTTTGAGGCATACAGCCTTCATAAGCGTCCACCACGAGAAGTACACCATCTACCATTTTCATGATACGCTCAACCTCACCACCGAAATCGGCGTGTCCTGGTGTATCTAAAATATTAATGCGTGTATCTTTATAATGGATCGCAGTATTTTTAGCTAAAATCGTAATACCACGCTCTCGCTCTAAATCATTTGAATCCATGGCTCTCTCAGCGATATTTTCATTCGCACGGAAAGTACCAGCTTGATGGAGCAATTGGTCAACAAGCGTCGTTTTACCATGGTCAACGTGGGCAATAATTGCGATGTTGCGAAGATCTTTTCGAAGTTTCACATTTTCATCTCCTAAAATAATTAGATAACTTTCATATTATATCACAATCCCCTTTAAAATCCGATCGTTTTTCTGTAAACTTATATTAACTCTAAAAAAAGGGATGGAGACAAATGAAACAAATCAAATGGCTTCTATTATTATGTGCATTACTTGCAGTCGTCAGTATGGCGTTTATTGGGGTATCTGTTGCAGAAAAAAGCATACTGGGAACATGCCTTAGTATCGTGTTCGCCTTGATTTTCATGGGTACAGGATTTACATTAAAAAGAAAATTAAACGTGCAATCATAAATTTTTTCAAAAGCCTTTTACATTCTACATGTAGAAGGCTTTTTATTTTGAGCAAAAACAAGACCAACCACCCATGAAAAACCGAGTAATCAGACTGAAAATAGCATATAGACTTGGCAAATATAAGCAATCTGAACCTCTCTATTTTTCGACAAGAACTTTTATAGTTCTCCAAAATCAAACACAAAGTTACATTTTTCCTATTCTTCCACAAACTTTCTCATGGTATGCTGTTCTTGCAACAAAATTTAACAGAAAAGGGAGAGAAAAGAAGCATGAAGAAGTTTTTGAGCAAATCGCTCAGCTCTGTTGTATTTTTCGCTTTAGCTATCATTCTTACTTTCACAACAGTAGCTCCTGGGCAAGCAAGCGCTGCAACTTTCAAAGGGATTCCTTTTGAGCAGCAACAGGTCATTAAAGATTTATTGGAGAAGAACGGGCGTGTCATCAATATTCTCATCAATTCATTTGTTGAGGAAGACAACAGCTACACATTTGATGTGAAAAAAGCTGTTGAGCTCGGTTTGACTGAAGAAGAAGCGGCGACTGCTGAGAAATTCTTAGATCGCGCAGCTGTTCTTACAATCGTTTTCAGTGAAAGCATCACTAAAAACGAAAAAGGAAAATTAGTTTTTGATGCAGAAAAAGCGATTGAACTTGGTCTTACTAAAGAAGAAGCAACTAAATTCGAAAAGCTTTTCAAATCAGTGATCAGAATTGCTGATCTTGCTGGTGATGCACTTGTTCTAGACAAAAAAGGAAACGTTGTAATTGATTCAAAAATCGCAAAAGGTCTTGGATTCAAATCTACTGAATTACTTATTTTCAACCAATTGCTTAAGAAAATTCCTCAAGAGCAATTAAAAACTTTCTATGATGCAGTTCAACTTGCAAAAGAAAAATTAAACTAAGCTCGAAAACCCCCACCTGGTTCGTCCAGATGGGGGTTTTTATTTCAGCCAATATAGAATGATCATGATGACATACACTACACTAAACACGATACTCGCTCGGCATAAGAGCTTTCCATAGTAGCGCTTCTCGAATTTTCTTTTTTCTTCCTTTTCATTTAAATATGGGATGGGATCCGGTGTCTTCATGAGAGAAATTGGCTCTTTCATTTCTTGATAAAGATGACGGCAACTCTCGCAGGAATGTAAGTGCTCGGCTACTATTTTATTTGTTTCTGTACTCGTGTCCCCCTCTATATAAAGTGGTAACAATTCTTCGATCAAATAACAGCTCATTTATTGAACTCCTCACAATGTAGCATTCGCTTCAGCTCTAATCTGGCTCGATGAAGGGTTGTTTTGACTTTAGATAAAGTCCAATTCAAAATTTCAGCTACTTCTTCATATGACAATTCCTGAATATCTCTTAAAATGAGGACTTCCCTGTAAGAATCCTTCAGTTGATTGATATGATGCCACAGCCTTTGAATGTCAGCTTGTGTTTCTATGTGGTCTTCTGGTGTGATGAAAGTCTGCTGCTCTAAGTAATCAACATCCTCTACATCTGTAAATGACTGTTTTACTTTTCGGCGATAGTCATTGACAAAAGTGTGATAAGCAATGGTATAAAGCCATGTTTTAATACTAGAATGTCCTTTAAAAGAGGATAATCCATGTAGCGCCTTCATAAATACATCCTGCGCTAGATCCTTGGCCGTTTCCATATTTCCTGTCCGGCGATATAAATATTTGGTGATTTCCTGAAAATACTCTTCATATATTTTTTCAATTTGATCGGCTGGTCTAGACATTAAAAATAAAACCACACAGTCATCCAAATAGATAAGACGATAAAAAAGAGATATAACGAGTAAATAAACCCCTTCATACGTTTTAACTCGTTATCGTCATTCTGATCCTCAGTCAGTGCTGAAGACTGATCATTTCCTATGAAAGAATGCTGAAATTGCTGTTCATGTCTCTTCATCCAGCTGGCTGCCTCTTCTCCCAGCTCCCCTTCTTGATACAATTCAAATAAGTCTTGAAAGATGGCTTGCTTTTCTTTATCTGTCAAAACGGTGCACCTCTTTTGTTCGTCCATTTACTTCATAGATTTTACGCTCATTTAGTCCGAATGTTTGAATGATGACAAGCCATGAAATGTTCATTTCTCCTTCTTGGTTGATCATTCTCACTGGTTTTATTTGTTTTTTATAGATCGTATATGGTTTATACTTTTTTAGTACTTGCTGATAGACTTCATCACGTTCTTGATTAGATACCGTATGAGGCAAAGAAGAAGCTGATTGCCAATTCAACTCAATTCCATCAGTATCTCTATAAATATTCAGTAACTGAGAAGCTCGGTCAAATGTATACTGTTTGTGTTCACCAGACCCTGTTTTTCTCCTCACGTCTTTTGGGTTTTCCCCTATGATCTTTAACAAATCTTCATCGCTGATTTTTCCTTTTTTCTGATGAAGAATCGCTTTTGAAAGCTCGATTCTGATGCATTCTTTTGTTGAACCATTAAACAGAAACTCCGATTGATCTTTTGTTGTCACTTTCACTTGATGCTGCCAATCAAAATAAAAATCATCAATGCCTGTGATTTGATAAGCAGGTGGCTGTAGATTTAAGTTTTTATAAATGCTGTTTATCGTGTTTTTTATCTCAGTTTCTGTTAAATTGATTCCGTCTATATCCTTCAATTGAAAGATGGCGTTCCCGTATTGCGCTTGTCGAAGCGTCCCTTTTTTCCAGGTGGCGAATGCTAAGCTCTCATTTTCATTCTGAGACATTTTTGGCAGAAGAAGAACGTTTGTCTCTCCGCCTTCTTTTTTTATCGCTACATGAATGCGATCTAGATCTATTGATCGTCCGCTTCTTTCGAAAAATTCAATGGTTTTTTCCCTATATTCTTTATCGGTCAAATCCTTACCCACGATACGACCCCGGTAGGAATAGCCGCTTAATTCGCCTGTAAACGCAGAAATATTCACTTCATACTGATCACCTGCAAACACGTAGAGATAAGGGATAGGCTGATGACTAGATTTTAAATATAACGACTGATCCGCTGGTACAAACTTTGAGGCGAATTCTTTTGCACTTGTTGCAGATAAAGGGCGATATTCTTCTGAGAAAGTATCTACCAGTTCCGTTTTGGTGAATTGGAACATTGTATGAGGGACATTTACGATCGGATTGAGTAATAGCAGAAAAAAGACGGCTATACTCCCTGTGCACCACTGTCTCAACCTCATCTTGTCTTGTAATAAAGCACTTAACAAATAAATCGTCATAAAGCTTCCTGCTGCTGTCGCTAAAATCACAATTGATTTAAATGAAGATTGAAGCCCATACCTCGAGAGAGAAGGATAAAATATATAAAGCAGTGCAGCGAAAATCAGGCCATAGAACAAAAGCAATTCCTTCCACTTCTGATGCCAAAACGAGCGGAAGAAAAAATACAAAAGAGATGCGGCAAAGCCAACCATGAGCGCAGCGGTGATAAGATCTCTCCACACAAGCCCCGTATCTCCATCGATAAAGAACATTTTGCTTTCAGCAAAAATAATAAACACAGTTTGACATAAAGGCAGAAGTAACACAGATAAATCAAAAGCAAAAAACACGCCTTTATTTTTTAAATAAGGAAGAGAAATCACATAATAAAGGGATGCAAGCAATACATAACCATAGATGAGAAATTGCATAAAATCGGTCAGTACTTCAAATGTTTCAATCGTATATTGTCTCGCCATGACTTGGTGAACCATTTCAATTGTCATTCCGCCTAGCAGAACCACACGCAATACGACACCTGCATAAAATAAATAGCCGCTTTTTTTTCCTTTCCACAGGGGAAGCGTGACAAAGAGAACAAACAGTCCAAAAACACACCATTGAATGATCTTGATGCTGTATTCATTTAAAATCAAATACCTTTCAAAGTGGAGGGATACATCACTAAACAAATCAAACATCGATACACAATCCTTTACATCAAATTAAGGCCTCGTTCGTATAGACATTTGTCTTACCTAAAAGTTTCATAAAACACAAAAAATCACTTCATTCTCATGAAGTGATGGTGTTTATCTATTATTTTCGCTTCCTTTTATGTAATCGTGCAAGATCTTTTCACAAATGGATCGATTTCCGGCAACAATGCTATTTTTCTCTAGGAACGTAAGCCGGTCTCCGTGAATATTTGAGTAAACAGCCCCTACTTCATCAAGCAGCACGCAGCCTGCTGCATAATCCCATGGCGCAAGCCTTAACGTGACGTATGCGTCACTTCTGCCACTTGCAATATAAGCGAGCTCAAGCGCAGCTGACCCTATGGTTCGTGTCCCCCTCACATCACGTACGAGACGGGCAAATGGTTTGGCGTCAAAATGCGGGCTTTCAATCGCCCATGTCGGGTTTATGCCAACAACGGCTTTTTCAATCGCTACATCTTTTAAAGGCGGGAGTAAGGTATCGTTCATATAGGCGCCTTTTCCTTTGACTGCATGGTATAGCTCGTCATGAATCACGTCATAAATCAGTCCGATTTTTCCAACACCATTTTCAAATATCCCAATTGAAATGGCAAAGTTGCGTTTTTGATGGATAAAGTTCATTGTGCCATCAATCGGATCAATGATCCACACAATCCCACCCAGTGAGGTCACCTCTTCCCCTTGTCCCTCTTCTCCTAAAATATGATGATCTGAAAATGTCGACTGAATCTTTTCAATGAAAAAACGCTCTGTTTCTTTATCGATATTTGTGACAAGATCATTTGGATTTGATTTTGTTTCAATTGATAGACCTTCCTGCATGGACGCTTTAATGCGGCTTCCTGCTTCTTTTACCCAAAGCTTTGCAAGACGGTCAATTTCCACCCAGTTTGTCATCAGACTGTAAACCTCTTTTCTATGTAGTACCTATTTGTATTAGCATACTGATATTATGTACGTAAAAGCAAGAAAAAAGCAGCTTCATACAAAAACGAACCGATGAATTGGTTCGTTTTTACCTCACCTTGTTTTACCCTTGAAGCTGCTCCCATTCTTTTCTTAGGCGCTCAAGCTTTCGTTTGCTGCGTTCAATTTGGATATCATCTTTTTGCTCGATGGCTTCATGAAGCGTAGAAAGCTCATAATCAACCTCTAATCTCCACACAGCGATGCGATTCTTCTTCTCTTGTCTATACCCCTGCTTCACGATTTGCTTCATTGGTCAACGCCCCTTCCAGAGAATGATTCATTCCTTGTCAGTTTTCATTGATAAAAAATACAATCGATAGGAGAATTGGTTCTTGCTTATATCGTATGAAGCGATCGCATAACCGCAACGACATTCTGAAAATTGTGTTTTTACCTATTTGTTATGTACCACAAATTCGATGTTTTTAAACGCTGCATCATGTTCTGCAATCTTTCTCCTCATGGTGCATCTTTTTTTGAGCTTGACCAAAGCTATGATAAAATATGAACAGCGAAAAGATACAGGAGGCATAACATGAGTGAGATGCGTTTTAGAGATGAAGATTTTGAGACATTCACAGTTGACGGTTTAGATGAACGAATGACCGTATTAAAAGAAAGAGTCCGTCCAAAGCTTGAGGCACTTGGCGATCATTTTGCACCGCTTCTTTCTTCTATTACAGGAGATGAGATGTTTGTACACGTAGCAAAGCATGCGAGAAGATCAGTCAACCCGCCAAATGATACGTGGGTTGCTTTTGCAAACAGTAAGCGCGGGTATAAAAAGCTCCCTCATTTTCAAATTGGGCTTTGGAAAACTCATGTATTTGTATGGTTTGCGCTTATTTATGAATCTCCGGTTAAAGGTGAGTATGGACAATTATTCGAAAAAGAGCTAGACACCATCCAGCAGAAAATACCGCAAGATTTCGTTTGGTCTAAAGATCATATGAAACCAGACGTACTGCGTCACAGTGAGCTTGATGCTGAACAGCTGAAAACACTATTTGAACGTGTTCAAACGGTAAAGAAAGCCGAACTCCTTTGCGGCATTCAGCTGCCTAGAGAAGAAGTCGTTCAAATGAATAATGAAGAGTTTTTATCGAAAATCGAAGAAGCCTTCCGCACGTTGACTTATCTATACCGCTTTACACAGAAAGAATCTGTATAAAAAACGAGCCTATCACGGCTCGTTTTTTTACATGCGTATAATCGCTGCTTCTTCTGCCTCTCTAGCCCTTTTCACTGTGCGATAAGGAGAATACCCGCTTCCTTTTTCAAACGCCGCAGAGTGCGTCTTTTCCTCTGCTTTCGATGGCACAACCTCTTTAAATCGTTTATAAGCATTTAATAATTCCTGCTTGGCAATTCCTTTTTCATACGCTTTTTCAACGGCTTGAAAAAACGAAATGACCGCAATCTTTTCCTCTGTTGTCCAGTCGACATCCATTGGATATTGATATTCCATTTACTTGTCCCTCACTTTAACACTCATTTCTTATTCGAACTTTCATTATAGCACTTGATCTATCAGAAACCGATCGATTTTATGCTTTACATTCCGATCAGTTCATAATATAATTCTTTTGTTTTATGCAATGAAATCTGTCGTTATTGGCACAATAATAGCAGGTATTTCGATGAAGGTGGGAAAGCAATTGTCACAACATGATACACCCTTATACACTGGACTAAAAAAACACGCTGCAACTAATCCAGTCCAATTTCACATTCCAGGCCATAAAAAAGGAGCCGGAATGGATCCTGAATTTAGAGCATTCATTGGTGATAATGCATTAAGCATTGATCTCATTAATATAGAACCTCTCGATGATTTACATTCGCCTCGAGGGATGATAAAAGAAGCACAAGAGTTAGCTGCTGAAGCATTCGGTGCTGATCATACGTTTTTCTCCATTCAAGGAACAAGCGGCGCGATCATGACAATGGTGATGACGGTCTGTGGACCTGGAGATAAAATCATTGTTCCTCGTAACGTCCATAAATCAATTATGTCCGCTATTGTATTTTCTGGGGCAGTTCCTGTTTTTATTCACCCAGAAATCGATAAAGAACTTGGTATCTCACACGGCATTACACCAGACTCAGCCAAAAAAGCACTGACCGAGCATCCAGATGCAAAAGGTTTACTTGTGATTAACCCAACGTATTTTGGCATTTCTGCTGACTTAAAAACGATCGTAGAGATTGCCCATTCATTTAATGTACCTGTCCTTGTGGACGAAGCGCACGGTGTGCATATTCACTTTCACGATGAGCTTCCGCTGTCTGCGATGCAGGCAGGTGCCGACATGGCGGCAACAAGCGTCCATAAACTCGGCGGCTCACTCACCCAAAGCTCTATTTTAAATATGAAGGAAGGACTTGTTTCAAAGGACCGCGTGCAATCGATTTTGAGCATGCTGACGACAACATCCACTTCTTATTTGCTCTTAGCGTCACTAGATGTCGCTAGAAAGCGTTTAGCCACTGAAGGAAAGGCGCTCGCAGATGAAGCGATTCGTTTGTCTGAATTAGCGAGAAACCGTCTGAATCAAATTGACGGCATTACCTGTATTGGTCAGGAAATACTCGGTTCAGCTTCTACTTACGATTATGACCCAACGAAATTAATTATCTCGATTAAAGACCTGGGGCTAAATGGCCATGATGTCGAAAAATGGCTGAGAGAAAGCTACCGAATTGAGGTGGAACTCTCTGACCTTTACAACATTTTATGTATCGTGACCCCTGGCGATTCTGATGAGACGATTGATACGCTTGTAACGGCTATGAAGGAAATTGCCGCAACTTCAACATGTGAGGGAGGCAAACAAGCCGTGACGGAAGTGTTACTGCCTGAGATCCCATCGCTAGCAATGACGCCGCGTGACGCCTTTTACGCCACAACAGAAGTGATTCCATTTAAAGAAGCGGCTGGCCGCATCATTGCAGAGTTTGTCATGGTATACCCGCCAGGCATTCCGATTTTTATCCCAGGCGAAATTATCACAGAAGAAAATGTCTCGTATATCTTTAAAAATATTGAAATTGGTCTCCCTGTCCAAGGACCTGAAGATTCAACACTAGAGATGATCCGTGTCATTAAGGAACAAAAACCAATTTTATAAAAAAGAAACATGCAGCCCCAAATGGAGCTGCATGCTTTTTTATTTATTCAGAGGCTTCATCACCGCAATGACAGTGACCACACGTTCCATATAGCGTTGTCACTTTTTCATTCTCAAATTGATCAATGGTTTCATTGCAATCTTGACAAATAATTGTACCCACGTACATTCCCCTTTTCTTCACTTATAGTTTGAAAGCGTTTAATCTATTTCTTATCTCTATAATATGATGTCACATTTAAGTTGTCAACGGTTAATTGTATGACACATTTAATCATTTTTTATCAATATATGCTTTTTCCTCATCATATTGAGGGAACGTTTCAATTGTATTTTGCTTCATATCAATTCTGTAACAATTGAGTAACAATCGAAAATTGTCAAAAAGGACATGATACACTAGAGTGACTAACAGGGAATCGGCTCCTAAAAATGTTGGTATAACCCCAAAGGATTTTGAGGTGAATAGATTGAATTTTATGAGGACACTTCTCATTATATTCCCCATGCTCTTTGTACTTAGTTCATGCTCTTTTGCTTATATCATACCGAATCAGACAGACCAAGTCAGTCATATTCAAAAACCAAGAATTCTCTTTTTTACTGATGCAGAAAATCTTGATAAAGAAAGTCCATATTATGATGCAGTACTCGATTTAAAAAATGAGTACCCAAAGGAAATGTCAAAGATGATTGTAAAAGAAGATCGTAAAGGCTGGAAAAATGAAGTAGAGGAATTACCGGCTATTTTACTTGTCAATGATGAAAAAGTCATTGTAAAGATTGAAGGAAATGTCCGCAGTAAAGAGGATATCTTATCACCCTTATGTCATGCATTAGACCGCGTGAATACAAATTAACGATTCGACCTTGCACTTATAGATAACCATATGAAAAAACCCCTCACCTCATGAGGGGTTTTTCATATGGAGACATTTGAGCAGCCTTTCTTTAAACGGTTTAAAAAACCCTCTCCTTTTTGGAGAGGGTTTTATAGGTTCGTTATTTCACGATATGGATTGGGCTTCCAATTGCTACTTCAGCCGTTTCCATTGTGATTTCACCTAATGTTGGGTGAGCATGAATTGTCATTGCGATATCTTCAGCAGTCACTCCAGCTTCAATTGCAAGGCTAAGCTCTGAAATCATATCAGAAGCGCCAACACCTGCAATTTGTGCACCGATGACTAGACCATCCTCTTTACGAGTGATCATTTTCATGAAGCCATCAGTTGCGTCAAGAGAAAGTGCACGTCCGTTAGCTGCAAATGGGAATTTCGCTGCAACGATTTCGATTCCTTCTTCTTTCGCTTCTGCTTCAGTGTATCCAACAGTTGCAAGTTCTGGCTCAGAGAATACAACAGCAGGAATACCAAGGTAATCAATTTCAGCTGGCTCTCCAGCGATGGCTTCAGCTGCAATTTTACCTTCGTAAGAAGCTTTGTGTGCAAGTGGTGGTCCATCAACGATGTCACCAATTGCATAGATGTTAGATACGCTTGTACGGCATTGTTTGTCAGTTTTGACAACTCCACGGTCTGTCAATTCAACACCAACTTGTTCAAGACCAAGCTCATCAGTGTTTGGACGACGACCAACCGTTACAAGTACGTAATCAGCATCAACTGTTTTTTCTTCACCTTTTACTTCGAAAGTAACAGTGACACCATCAGATGTTTCTTTAACGCCTTTTGCAAGAGCGTTTGTATGGATTTCAACGTTTCCTTTTTTCTTCAGGTTACGTTTAACCAAAGAGCTCATTTGCTTTTCGAAACCTGGAAGGATTTCGTCTCCACCTTCAAGGATGACAACTTCTGTTCCAAAGTTTGCATAAGCAGTTCCAAGCTCGGTACCGATGTATCCACCACCGATAACAACTAACTTTTTAGGTACTTCTTTAAGCGCTAAAGCACCAGTTGAGTTGATCACGCGGTCCGTGTATTTAAATGTAGGCAATTCAATTGGACGAGATCCAGTTGCAAGAATTGCGTTTTTGAAAGTGTAAGTCTGTGCTGAATTTTCATCCATTACACGTACAGAGTTGCTGTCTACGAAATAAGCTTCACCTTTGACGATGTCTACTTTATTTCCTTTTAGAAGACCTTGAACTCCACCTGTTAATTTGCTCACAACAGAAGCTTTCCACTCTTGAACTTTTGTGAAATCAACTGTTACGTTTTCAGCTTTGATACCCATGTCTTCAGAATGCTTTGCATTCTCGAAACGATGACCAGCATTGATTAATGCTTTTGAAGGGATACAGCCGACGTTTAAGCATACGCCGCCAAGCGTTCCTTTTTCAACGATTGTTACTTTTTGTCCAAGCTGTGCAGCACGAATAGCAGCTACATATCCACCAGGACCTGCACCGATGATAAGAGTATCTGTTTCGATTGGGAAATCTCCTACTACCATGATATTACGCCTCCATTAAAATTAATTGTGGATCATTCAATAAACGCTTGATGTGGTTAAGGGCATTTTGCGCAGTAGCTCCGTCAATCATACGGTGGTCAAAGCTTAGGGAAAGAGCTAAGACTGGAGCTGCAACGATTTCGCCATCACGAACAACCGCTTTTTCAGCGATACGGCCAATACCAAGGATCGCTACTTCTGGGTGGTTGATGACTGGAGTAAACCATTGTCCACCAGCAGAACCGATGTTTGTGATTGTGCAAGATGCACCTTTCATTTCAGCTGGAGCCAATTTACCATCACGTGCTTTTGTTGCAAGCTCATTGATTTCGTTAGACACTTCGAAAATCGCTTTGCGATCTGCATTTTTCACAACTGGAACAAGCAGGCCTTTTTCAGTGTCAGCTGCAATTCCGATATTGTAGTAATGCTTTTGAACAACTTCATCTGTTTTATCATCGATAGAAGTGTTAAGTACTGGGTACTTTTTCAAAGCAGAAGTTAGAGCTTTTACAACGTAAGGCAAGTAAGTTAACTTGATTCCTTGATCAGCTGCAACTTGTTTGAATTGTTTACGATGTGCAACAAGGTTTGTTACATCAACTTCATCCATTAATGTTACGTGAGGAGCTGTATGCTTAGAGTTCACCATTGCTTTCGCGATCGCTTTGCGGATTCCGCTCATTTTCTCGCGAGTTTCTGGGAATTCTCCTTCTAGAACTGGAGCTGCTGCCGCTTTTGGAGCTGCTTCTTCTCTCGCACTTTCAGCTGCTTGAGGTGCTGCTTCTTGAGTTGCAGAACCACCATTAACGAAGCTGTCGATATCTTCTTTTAGCACACGGCCGTTTTTACCAGTACCTGCAACTTTGTAAATTTCAACTCCTTTTTCACGAGCATATTTACGTACAGATGGCATAGCAATTACGCGCTTGTTTGGATCAGCATCTACTTGCTCTTGTGCGCCTGCGCCAGTTGCTGCTGCCGCTTCTTCTTGTGCTACTTCTTTCTTCTCTGGCTCGTTACCAGCTTCAGCAGTACCTTGTACTTGAGCTTCAGTTTTTGCTTCGCCTTCTTCTTCGTTGCCTTTAAATTGAAGATTTTCGTAACCAGGTGCATCGAACGTAATGATTGTTTGTCCTACAGTTGCAACTGTTCCCTCTTCAACTTTTAATTCTAATACTTTTCCTTTAACAGGTGAAGGAATTTCTACAACTGCTTTATCGTTTTGTACCTCTGCTAAAACGTCATCTTCATTGATTTCGTCGTTTGGTTTTACAAACCACTTAACGATCTCACCTTCGTGGATACCTTCTCCGATGTCCGGAAGTTTAAATTCAAATGCCACTGTTTTTCGCCTCCTAGATTTTGTTGAATCCTTGTTGTGTATGTTTACACGGTCTTGTAATTGATAAAGGGGAAGAGAAATAAATTCTTTTCCCCTCTGTCATTTAATTAAAATTCAAGAACTTTCTTAGCTGTTTCAAGCACGTCTTTATGGTTTGGAAGCCATACGCTCTCAGCTTGAGAGAAAGCAAATACAGTATCAGGTGCAGCTACACGAAGTACTGGTGCTTCTAGGCTAAGAATTGCTCTGTCATTGATTTCAGCTACTACGTTTGCAGCAATACCAGCTTGTTTTTGTGCTTCTTGAACAACGATCGCACGACCTGTTTTTTCAACAGAAGCGATGATTGTTTCAATATCAAGCGGGCTTACTGTACGAAGGTCGATCACTTCAGCAGAAACGCCTTCTTTTTCAAGTTCTTCAGCAGCTTTAAGTGATTCGTGAACCATTGCACCGTAAGTGATGATTGAAAGGTCAGAACCTTCACGTTTCACGTCAGCTTTACCGATTTCAATTGTGTACTCTTCTTCAGGAACTTCCTGACGGAAAGAGCGATAAAGTTTCATATGCTCAAGGAACACAACCGGATCGTTGTCACGGATTGCAGAAATCAATAGTCCTTTTGCATCGTAAGGTGTTGAAGGAATGACAACCTTGATACCAGGCTGTTGTGCGATAAGACCTTCTAAGCTGTCAGCGTGAAGCTCAGGAGTATGAACCCCTCCGCCGAATGGTGAACGGATTGTCACTGGAGAATGCCAGCGTCCGCCAGAACGGTAACGCATACGAGCCATTTGTCCAGAAACAGAATCTAATACTTCGTAAACGAATCCGAAGAATTGAATTTCCATTACTGGGCGGAATTCTTGTAGTCCAAGGCCAATTGCAAGACCGCCAATACCAGATTCAGCAAGTGGAGTATCGAATACACGATCCTCACCAAACTCTTTTTGCAATCCTTCAGTCGCACGGAATACGCCGCCGTTTTTACCAACGTCTTCTCCGAAAACGAGAACGTTTTCGTCATTTTTCAGTTCTGTGCGTAACGCATCAGTGATCGCTTGAATCATTGTCATTTGCGCCATGGCTTACTTCGACTCCTTCTGTTTGTAAATTTCAAGCTGTTCAACTAAGTTGAATGGTTTCACATCGTACATGTTTTCAATCAAGTCAGTGACTTTTTGCTTAGGCTGTTCGTCAGCTTCTTTGATCGCTTGTTTGATTTGTTCTTTTGCATCTTCGATGACTTTATTCTCTTCTTCTTCAGACCATAGGCCTTTGTTTTCCAAGAATTTGCGGTAGCGTACCAATGGATCTTTTTGCTCCCACTCGTTTTCATCTTCTTTTGTACGATATCTTGTTGGATCGTCACCAGCCATTGTATGTGGGCCGTAACGGAATGTAAGAGTTTCGATTAATGTTGGGCCTTCGCCATTTACAGCACGCTCACGAGCTTCAGCAGTCGCTGCATATACAGCTAATGCATCCATACCGTCAACTTGTACGCCTACGATACCAGCTGCAGCTGCTTTTTGTGCAATTGTTTGCGCAGCAGATTGCTTTTCAACAGGTGTAGAGATCGCATATCTGTTGTTTTGGACAACAAAAATCGCTGGCGCTTTGTAAGCCCCTGCAAAGTTAATACCTTCGTAGAAATCACCTTGTGAAGCTCCGCCATCACCAGTGTAAGTGATTGCAACAGCATTTTTACCGCGCTTTTTCAAACCAAGAGCTACACCAGCAGCTTGAATGATTTGTGCACCGATAATGATTTGTGGTGAAAGTGCAT
The DNA here is from genome assembly GCF_056838025.1 of Bacillus sp. MC1252. Taxonomy (NCBI): domain Bacteria; kingdom Bacillati; phylum Bacillota; class Bacilli; order Caryophanales; family Bacillaceae; genus Bacillus; species Bacillus sp. MC1252. The sequence goes on along the minus strand of NZ_CM166369.1, from coordinate 1,371,018 downwards.
ACACATCTTCAGGCATTTGGTTACCAACAAAATGTCCACGAGAGAACAAGAATGCTTTTGTTAGCGGAAGGCCATGCCAGATTAATTGTGGTACATCGCGATATCCTGGAAGAATGAAATCTTCTTTCTCAAGTGCAAAGTGAGTTGCAAGCTGAGAAGCTTCTTGTCCAGCTGTTGGCGCATAGAAGCCAAGACGTCCTTGACGGTTCAATGAAATTGAACGTTGATCTAATACACGTGTAAACACCATACGGCGCATTAATTCTTTTAATTGGTCATCTGAAAGATCCGGCATTGCCGCTTCGTTTACGACTTCGCCTTTCTCGTTTAAAATTTGAAACGTTTCAAACTGCTTTTTGATGGCATCAAATTGCTTTTTGCTATCAACAATTGCTTTTTTTGTTTTTGCAGCCATTCTAAAGTCACCTCTTCCTTTCTTTTAACAGTCAATTTGTCGTGAATCCATTTATACATACAGATATAGGATAACCCAAAATACTCATATGACTCCTGTATATAATAGCCACAAAGAGTGTTGTCGAAACATTGGATGATCGCTTACTTTTGAGTCCTTCTAACTGTATTAACGATAGTTCACAAAATACTAATACAACTTCTGTTAACAAGGAATAGTTTACAACAAGAAAAATAGTCCGTCAATTGATTTAACGGCTTTATTTAAATAAATGTATTCGCTTTACTTTTTATGGTGAGCTGTATCAATCTGTTTAACGAACAGCATGAACTGTACTAGTATAGAGTGTACTACTGTACTACAATAGCAAATGTTTGTTTTTGTCGAAAAATAAGAAAAGAGCTGTTTTTTTCAGCTCTTTTTTGACTCTTTATCTGCAGCTTTGTACAAAGCCTGTTTATGCTCATTCAATTGGTCTGTATATTGATTGAACTTCTTGCTTTCTTTTCTGACCTTGCTGTAAGAACGATTCACTGTCTTCAGTTTGGATTTCAGTTCCTCGTATCCTAAGTCTTTTTTCTTTAAAGATTGATACAAATGCTGATCTTGTTTCAACGCCTTTTGATACTCACGGTAAAGCTGATCGTACGACGCAAATCTCTTCTCGATTGATTTCACCGTTTGATCTGCTTTATCCTTTAATGCCGCATCTTGTATCCGCCCGGCAGATTCCTTTACAGTTTGCAATTCTTTTTTCGATTGATCCATGCTGTCTTTTTCTGTTTTTAAATGTTCTTCTCGTTTCGTAGCTGATGCTAACGCCTGATCAGAAAGGCTTGACACTGTTTTTGTATGGTCCTTTGTCGTTTGAATCATTTTCGTATACAGCTTCTGCTCTTTTTTCTCATAGTTTTGCAGTGCGCCTTGCTCTTTTTCAAAGGTCGCCTCTTTTTCGCTCATTTTCGTCATCGCATCTTGCATCTCATTGAACGGACTTTGACCTCCGCAGCCCGCAAGCAAGAGGGTACATATCCCCGCTAAAGCAGCACCTGCTTTGATGCTTCTTTTCCTCTGTTTCATCAAAAGGTCCCCCTTTATATCTCCACATACCACTATAATTTTTATAGGCGTTTGTGACAAGGAAAGAGGTTAGCCTTTTTAGGTGAAGAAGATTTTTTTCAAGCTATAGGCTCATGACTATACAAATAGTGCATTCATACATAGTTTATATTACACGCTTCGCCTTCACTTCTGAGAGGCCGAGTGTATTTCCAAAGGAGGTCAAAAATATGTCTAATTATAGTCATGGAAGTATGTATGGTGGATATGGTGGATACGGCGGATATGGATACGGTGGTGGCTGCTGTTATCCAAGTTATGGTGGTGGATACGGATACGGTGGTGGACGTACATTCGCTTTAATCGTCGTCCTTTTCATCCTATTGATCATTGTAGGCGCAGCATTCTTAGGCGGCGGTGGCGGCGGCTGCTGCTAATGGCTGTCTAAGCCTTTGACCGGTCTCATAGGGCCGGTCTTCTTTATTTCATTGCATATGTTGTGTATCATTTTATATACTTTACATACAAAGGAAATAGGAGTGAAGTTTTGTGATTACCATGGATGATATCGTAAGGGACGGGCATCCCGTCTTGAGGCAAACAGCTGAAGCGGTCGAACTCCCGCCAACAGAAGAAGAAAAACAGCAATTAGCTGACATGATCGAATTCGTTAAAAATAGTCAGGATGAAGACATTGCTGAAAAATATGGACTGAGACCCGGCGTAGGACTAGCAGCTCCGCAAATCAATATTAGTAAACGTATGATCGCTGTTCACTGTGAGGATGAGGATGGGCAGCAATACAGCTATGCCCTGTTCAATCCTCGTATTGTCAGTCATTCAGTCAAAAGAGCTTATTTGGCTACTGGAGAAGGCTGCTTATCTGTTGATGAAGCCATCCCTGGATTCGTCCCGCGTTATGAAAAAATCAGGGTCAAGGCAACAACGGTTGAAGGGGAGGACATTGATATCCGCTTAAAAGGGTTCCCTGCCATCGTCTTTCAGCATGAAATTGACCACCTGAATGGCATTATGTTTTATGATCATATTCAAAAGGATCAGCCATTCGCCGAGCCAGACAACTCTGTTGCGATCGGCAGATCATAAAATAAAAAGAAGACCCATTAGCCAGGGTCTTCTTTTTTATTCTTCAATGAGGCCTAAATGGGTCACTGCATGGAATATGCCGTCCTCATCTACTGGTTTTGTCACAAAATCAGCCAATGTTTTTAATTCACTCACAGCATTTCCCATGGCAACACCTGTTCCAACAAATGAAATCATTTCTCTATCGTTCAGACCGTCTCCAAAGGCAACGGTATCCTTTTGATCGTAAGGCAGTCTTTCGATAACTCGTTTGATGCCTTCAGCTTTCGACCCGCCCTTTGGCAAGACATCTGTTGACAGCTCGTGCCATCTGACAAGATCAATTTCTTCGCAGAACGCCTCGTATTGGACTTCCTCTTCTGCCTTACAAAATAGCAGCATTTGAAAAATCTCGTTTTCTTTAAAGAAAGACAAATCATGCTCAGGATGCTCTGTTTTTAAAGTCCCAATCCCTTCATGGATAAACGGATGATTCGGCACAGAAGCCTTCATCGTTTTTTCCCCCATGAAAACAAGCGGATGATCATGACGATCCGCCGTCTCATAAATTTGCTCCATCAGCTCCAGTTTAAGCGGATTACCGTAAATGACCTCCCCCTCATACATGACATACTGACCGTTATACGCAATAAAGGAGTCAAGTGCTAATTCTTGTAAGATAGGTTGAATCAAAAAAGGCGAACGCCCAGATGCAATAAAAAGATGATGCCCTTTTTCTTTTAATAAACGAACTGCTCGCTTCGTTGATTCAGGTATTTTTTTATCATGATCATATAAAGTACCGTCGATATCAAAAAAGATGACTTTTTTATTCATATCTCGTCTCCTGTCTCTCGTTATGTACACACTCTCCCCTTCATCATACAGAAAGATTTCCGCTTTCGAAACCAATTCCTTTTAAAACGCCCATTTCCCACATATAACCATGTAACATTCAATGGAAACATCATATAATACAAGTATAAAGAGAGAACGGACTTGCTGCCCTAAAATGACATCATCCCGAAAGGAGGCGATCCGCGATGCTTCGTCGTCTGCGTAAGAAAATTCGAAGACAATGGAAGGACATGCTTCGTAAAAAATCGATTGCTTAAAAGGATCTTCCGCACATTTGCTGAAGGTCCTTTTTTCTCAGAGCCTTTTCTTATGCGCGTTTTTTTAATATAATAGAATAAGCGAGTGTAACATACGGTATTTAAGGAGAGATTTGGATGATATATAAGGTATTTTTTCAGGCAAGTACTACTGAGGTACCTGTAAGAGAACACACAGATTCACTATACGTTGAAGCGGTTTCTGAAAGAGACGTACGCGATAAGTTGAAAAAACATAACTACAATATTGAATTCATTCAGGCTGTAGACGGTGCTTTTTTAGACTATGAACGAGAAAGTGAAAATTTTAAAGTATTGGAGCTATGAGAGGAATGAAATTTGTTAAAAACGATCAGGCGGCAGTTTTTGCGCTCGGCGGATTAGGTGAGATCGGTAAAAACACGTATGGCGTTCAATTTCAAGATGAAATCATTTTAATTGATGCTGGTATTAAGTTCCCTGAAGATGAGCTTCTCGGAATTGATTACGTCATCCCTGACTATACGTACTTAGTTAAAAACGAAGATAAAATCAAAGGTCTATTCATCACTCACGGACATGAAGACCACATCGGCGGTATCCCTTACCTTCTCAAGCAAGTGAATATTCCAGTTTACGGAGGCAAACTCGCAATCGGCCTACTTCGTAATAAATTGGAAGAGCACGGTCTCTTGAGACAGACGAAACTTCACATTTATGAAGAAGAAGATACCATTAAATTTAGAAAAACAGCGGTGTCTTTCTTTAGAACAACGCACAGCATTCCAGATTCTTACGGAATTGTCGTGAAGACACCTCCTGGCAACATCGTACATACAGGTGATTTCAAGTTTGACTTTACCCCTGTTGGCGAGCCTGCCAATTTAACGAAAATGGCTGAGATTGGTAAAGAAGGCGTCCTTTGTCTTCTATCTGACAGTACAAACAGTGAAATCCCAGAATTTACGATGTCTGAAAGACGCGTAGGTGAAAGCATTGATGACATCTTTAGAAAAGTAGATGGACGTATTATCTTTGCAACGTTTGCTTCAAACATTCACAGACTACAGCAAGTCATTGAGTCCGCTGTTGCCAACGGCCGAAAAGTCGCTGTGTTTGGGCGTAGTATGGAGTCCGCAATTGATATTGGACAAGATCTTGGCTATATTAAATGTCCAAAAAACACGTTCATTGAACATAATGAAATCAACCGTCTTCCAGCAAACAAAGTCACCATTCTTTGTACTGGCAGCCAGGGTGAACCGATGGCAGCTCTTTCTCGTATTGCAAACGGTACTCACCGCCAGATTTCCATTAATCCTGGAGACACAGTTGTCTTCTCATCTTCACCGATCCCAGGTAACAATATTAGCGTAAGCCGTACCATCAACCAGCTTTATCGTGCTGGCGCTGAGGTCATTCATGGCTCACTAAATAATATTCACACATCTGGTCACGGCGGACAAGAAGAACAAAAACTAATGCTCCGTTTAATTAAACCTAAATTCTTCATGCCGATTCATGGTGAATACCGCATGCAAAAAACGCATATTAAACTTGCGAATGATTGCGGAATTCCTGAGGAAAACTGCTTTATCATGGATAATGGTGAAGTTCTTGCACTGAAAGGTGACGAAGCAAGTGTCGCTGGCAAAATTCCATCAGGTAACGTGTATATCGACGGAAGCGGCATTGGTGATATCGGAAACATCGTATTAAGAGACCGCCGCATTCTTTCAGAAGAAGGTCTTGTCATTGTTGTCGTCAGCATGGACATGAACGAATTCAAAATCTCTGCTGGTCCTGATTTGATCTCAAGAGGCTTTGTCTACATGAGAGAATCTGGAGACCTCATCAATGACGCACAGGATTTGATTTCAAAGCATCTTGAAAAAGTGATGGAACGCAAGACAACACAATGGTCAGAAATTAAGAACGAAATTACTGACACACTTGCACCTTTCCTTTATGAAAAAACAAGACGCCGCCCAATGATCTTACCGATCATTATGGAAGTGTAATCAGACAAAGGGCTAAAATGATCTTTATTTTAGCCCTTTGTCTTCTTTTCAGCGTGATATGAAAACCTTTGAAGTCTAGAAAGGTCGAGTACTGGCGCGGAGCGAATGTGACATTCGTGAGCACCAGCACGCAGAACTGACACCGAATGCGAGGGTTTGTCTTCACGCTGAGAGACACAAGCCATTGGCTGTGTCTCTTTTTTTCGTCCAGCATTAAAAAACCGCATATATACAAATATACATGCGGTTTCTCATTCATTCTTTTATGATTGAATTGGGAGATGCTGAAAGCTTCTGACATCAAACAATCCCTTTGTCGTCATTTTTACATCAGGAATGACTGGGAGTGCCAAGAAGGATAGCGTCAAAAATGGATTGAAATCTAAGGCAAAACCTGTTTCTTTTAACGCTTCATGGAGTGCATGAAGACTTTCATTTACTAGATGTGCTGGTTGATCTGATAATAAACCAGAGATCGGTAATGGAAGTGTATGAAGAGGCTGGCCGTCCCTCACAACAGTCAATCCGCCGCCTGCTTCTTTTAACGTCTCAATGGCTTTGATCATATCGGCATCATTTGTGCCAACAGCAATTAAGTTATGAGAATCATGCGCCACAGTTGTTGCAATGGCTCCCTCTTTTAAGCCAAAGCCACTGACAATCCCTACCCCAATCTCAGATAAACCTTGATGACGTTCGACAAGCACCATTTTTAATACATCTCTTTCTGTATCACTAGTAAATTGTCCATTGATTTCTGAAGGAGATACTTGTTCTAATTTCGTTTCAAGCTGATTCGGAATGATGCGAATGACATTCATCTTTTGATCATCTGTGATAGGCAGTATAAGATCTTTATCTTGAACATCCACTGCATGGACAGATTGTAATAATGCAGGACTCGGTGATATCTTTTCAACACTTGGCTGGTAATCTCCATGCTGTGAGACCAATTCGCCTGCAATAAATACGCTTGTGATGTCTACTTGATGAAGGTCAGAAATGAGCATAAAATCCGCGTCAAAGCCTGGCGCAATCGCTCCCTTTGTGCTAAGACCAAAACACTCCGCTGCATTTAAACTCCCCATTTGATACGCTAAAAAGGGATCCAATCCTTCTTTGATGGACATACGCACCTGCTCATCAATACTTCCTTGCGCCATGAGATCATCTAAATGTTTATCATCGGTACAAAAGAAAAAGCGTCTCGCATTTTTCTCATTGACAGCTGGTAAAACATTTTTCACGTTTTTGGCAACAGATCCTTCTCTCAGCATGACATACATGCCTCGTTTTACACGTTCAAGGGCTTCCTGAGCTGTTGTCACCTCATGATCTGTTTGGACATTTGCTGTCCGGTAGACGTTTATTAATCGGTCTGTTAAGCCTGCTAGGTGGCCATCAATTAATTTGTTCTCGTTTTGAGCATCGAGCAGTTTTTGAAGCATATCTTCTTCTGCCTGCTCTACACCGACATAGTCCATCACCTCAGCAAGACCAAGAACCTCTTTCTCTTGATAAAGAGGCTTTAAATCTTTCGCTTTTAGCGTAGCACCTGATCGTTCAAAGCTGACAGCCGGCACACAGGATGGCAGCATAAAATATATATTTAAGGCAGCTTTTCTCGCTTCTTCCAGCATAAAACGGATGCCTGTTATACCTGAAACGTTGGCAATTTCATGCGGGTCTGTTACGACACTTGTCACACCGCGGGGAACGACAGCTTTGGAGAATTCAGCAGGGGTCACCATGGAGGACTCGATATGAACGTGCCCATCAATAAAGCCAGGTATAAGCATTTGACCGGCTGCATCCAGCTCCTGCTCTCCCTCGTATTCTCCAATCCCTACTATTTTTCCATTTTCAACAGCGACATCAGCGTCTATCCATTCCTGGTTAAACACGTCCATAACCTTCGCATGTTTAATCACTAGGGCTGCTTTTTTTCTCTTTGCAGCTACCTCAATTTGATGTCTGAAAAGCTCCTTATCCAACGACACTGCCTCCTCCAAGTAAACAATATAATGTTTCTTATCGTAAACGAATCTGTTTGCCCAGTCAATGACATTTAGAGAAAATCAACCATATAAAAGGACTGATTTTTATTTCTGAATAGTGATAATTGCATGAAAAATATTGGGGATCACTTTTGCTGTTATTCATAACAAAATGAGCCTATTTCAATTTGTTTCCCCCTCTTCACTGTCCGTCTGTCGTGTACACAATCATAAAAAAACACCCCGCCCTCGGAGTGTTTAATAGTCGTTCTGCATTTCTCGTTTTTCAAAGCGTCCAATATCTGCTACTGCCCCAATAACAATGAGGATATCTTCTTTTTGGATCATTTCATCTGCCAGCGGGGAAACAATGACTTCTTTCCCGCGCTTAATCGCTACAATATTGATGCCATATCTTGCTCTAATATCAAGATCTAAAAGAGAATGCCCGGCAAGTCTGCTGTTTGCAACGATTTCAATGAGGCTATACTCATCTGACAGCTCGAGATAATCCAGCACGTTGTTGGAAATGATTTTATGCGCAATCCGCCTGCCCATGTCTCGCTCTGGATGAACGATGCGATCCGCTCCAATTTTGTTGAGTACCTTTTCATGGTAGTCATTTTGCGCTTTCACTGTGACCATTTTGACGCCAAGCTCTTTCAGCATAATCGTTGTTAAAATACTTGCCTGAATGTTTTCTCCAATCGCGACGATGACATGATCAAAGTTGCGAATGCCGAGGTTTTTTAAAACAGATTCATCCGTCGAATCACCAATCACCGCATGTGACGCAATTTTAGCGTATTCGTTCACTCGATCTTCATTCATATCCATGGCCATCACTTCAAGTCCTTCTTCGCTCAGCGCCTTGCAAATACTTCCGCCAAAGCGTCCAAGACCAATGACTGCATATTCTTTTTTCATGTTCAGACTCCTTTTATATCACTTACCATGCATTTTACTACGATTTGGTTAATGAATCCATATGCGAACGAATTTTTTTGCGGAACGCTTCACTTAAGTAAAGGTCTGCTCCTTTTTCAATTTCACTGCGATAATGACCTGGCGGAGCGATTTCTTCGCTCTTTTGAAGGACGAGAAAGGTTAAACAATCCTCATATACTTGATCACCCATTTTGACATCGACAAAAGCTGGACGATAAGTACCCTCATATACACCCTCTCGTTTGTACAAATAACGAATGGCATCAAAAGGCACCTCATATAAAACGCCCTCTGTTTCTCCGCCGTCTTCTACCATATCGGCTCTTGATCCATCAGGCCGCACCAATGTAAATCTAGTTGTAAAGCGGTCAAGTGCACCGCCTCCGACGATTCGTTTGAAGTAATGATCGACTTTAGCTAGCTTAAACCTTGCATCATCCATACAGGAGCCATAGGCAAAATAATAGAAGGATGACGGCTGACGCTGCCACAGTCTGTATTCTTTCCAGCTGCCGCTCTCAATTTCCTTCAGCCCTGATGCCATCTGCTCTGGTAATGTGTATGCAATGGCTGCCTTTGGTCCTTGATCCGTCATGACATCAATTTCCTGCTTGTCATACCCTTCCTCTAGCGCGTCTAACTTATTCAATGTTTCAGCGGTCACCTCATACAATTCCCCATATACTGTGCTTTTTCCCGTGAGAATACACGCAGGGTATCCTGCACCAGTATCGTATAGCCTTCCATTTATCCAAGCTGATTTAGCTAATGGCCTGTTTTCTTTCATATACGCCTCATGGTGCTCTTCATGTTTTAGAAGCGCCCCATATACAAATAAAGTTTTCTTCGTCATGAAATCACGTCCTCTCACCTTGCTACTGTCTGCTCTTTTGACACACAGGTAAATAAATATGAAAAGCTGTGCCTTTTCCCAGCTCACTGGATACTTCCATTCTTCCGTGATGATCTTTTAAAATCGTCGCACAGATGGTCAGACCAAGCCCTGTTCCTTCTTTTTTAGTTGAGAAGAAAGGGTCATATATTTTCTGAATATTCTCTTCAGACATCCCTTTCCCTTCATCTTGAATGGTGATTTTCCATTCATTCATCACTTTCTCTGTTGATATGTATATGCTACCGCCTTCAGGCATCGCCTCAATGGCATTTTTGATTAAATTAATGAACAGCTGCTTCATTTGGTTGGCATCTGCTAAGATAGCCCCAGCATCCTGCTTTTTAAATGGCTGCTTGAGGTCAATATTAGAAAGAACTGCATTTGTTTTTAGCAGGGTAATCACCTGTTCTAACAGCTCATGAAGCCGGACTTCTTGAAAATTGACCGATTGAGGCTTTGCTAACACAAGCAGCTCGCTTAAAACAAAATCAATCCGTTTAATTTCGGAAAAGATAATGTCAAAATAATCGGTTCTTTCGGGATATTGTGTTTTCATCAGCTGTAAAAAGCCGTTTACTGATGTCAGCGGATTTCTGACTTCATGGGCAATTCCAGCGGCTATTTGTCCTGCAACGGCGAGCTTTTGCGCCTGCATTTGCAATTGTTGATTGGATTTTTCAAGCTCGAGCTTTGCCTGCTTTTGTTTCGTGATATCGGCAACCGTTCCAATACCTCCAGTAAACTGGTGCTGCTCATCAAAGTAGAGCTTGTAATGAACGTCTCCCCATACCTTCTTTCCCTCTTTATGGAGGAGCTGCAGTTCAACTCGGCCCGCATCCTTATGTTCTTTTATCACAGATAACAAATGCTTGACAACACGCTCTTCTTGATCAAAGTACTGATTGTACATCGTGCCTAGACATTCATCTATATCGTAGCCCGTCATTTGTTTCCATGCTTGATTTAAAAAAATGATTTGACCCTTTTCATTTGTTTCAAAGACGATTTCTTGCAAGTTATCTGTTATTCGATTCAGCCGCTCCGTCAGTTCGTGTGCTTCTTTTTCTCGCTTGTTTAAATCTGACACAAGTAAATTTAACCGGTCCACATAGCCTGAGACGACCCAAATACCAGCTAAAACAACGACTGTAAAGGCTAGATCGAGCGGCCAATTAATTTGATAGCCGCCTAGATAATAAAAGAAACCCCAGCTTAAGATTAATATAAATGCAAGAACAGATAACACGATCCGCACTTGATATGTTTTGTTCAAATGATTCCACCTGCCGCCCTGAGATTCTTTGTCAATTGTACCATTTTCCACTTATTTTTTGAGGGAGATGGGGCATTTTTAAGGAACTTTTTTCATAAAAAATAGCCTGTTCTCAGCACGAAGCAAGAGAGCAGGCTATTTTTATTTACTGCTGAAGGGCTTCTTGCAGCTCTTTTAGCAGTAGTTCTGCTCCTTCAGCGCTTAATGTAATTTGACCATTTCCATATTCATGATTCTCAGAAGTAATCTCACCAGTCATGAGACAAACACCTTGAGGCTGATATTTTTTCAAGACGATTTTATCTCCATCTATAAAAAATTCCATACTGTCTTTAATTGCGATATCAAGTGCTCTTCTCAATTCGATTGGCATAACAATACGCCCTAGTTCATCTACTTTTCTTACGACTCCGATAGATTTCAATTTCGTTCCCTCTTTCTTTCATTAGCTCAAGATCAATCTGGTATTCACCAATTGATATATCGTAGACGTAAGAGATTCACGAAAGGTTTCTCCTGCTTAAAAATTTTTTTCATAAAAGAAAAAACAAAGGGAAAATTTATTGTGTTTGTCAAAATGAGACTTGAATTTTACAGATTCATTTCAAGGTCATCACAAACCCCCACAAATGACAGCAGCCCTCTGAACTTTTAAATGTAAAATTGTTTAAAACAGCAAAAATAGAGATTGGGTGAAAACATGTTTCAAAATGCCGAAATTGGAATTGATTTAGGAACAGCTAACATATTGGTTTATAGTAAAAACAAGGGAATTATTTTAAATGAACCGTCCGTCGTGGCAGTAGATACAGAAACAAAGACTGTACTTGCAGTCGGATCAGAAGCAAAAGAAATGATTGGGAAAACCCCTGGGAAAATTGTGGCGATCCGCCCGATGAAAGATGGTGTCATCGCTGATTATGATATGACAACAGATTTACTAAAACAAATTATGAAAAAAGCAGGAAAGAATATTGGATTTACCTTTAGAAAGCCGACCGTCGTTGTATGTACACCTTCTGGTTCAACAGCTGTCGAGCGCCGCGCGATCAGTGATGCTGTAAAGAATTGCGGGGCAAAGCATGTGCATTTAATTGAAGAACCTGTCGCAGCTGCAATCGGCGCTGATCTACCGGTAGACGAGCCTGTTGCAAACGTCGTCGTAGATATTGGCGGAGGAACAACCGAAGTGGCGATCATTTCATTTGGCGGCGTTGTCTCTTGTCATTCCATTCGAATTGGAGGAGATCAGCTGGATGAGGATATCATTACGTTTGTAAGAAAGAAATACAATCTATTGATCGGAGAGCGGACAGCCGAACAGGTGAAAATGGAAATTGGGTATGGACTCATTGAACATGAGCCTGAGTCATTAGAAGTGCGCGGACGCGATCTTGTCACAGGTCTTCCAAAAACGATCACGCTTGATTCTCATGAAATTCAAGGCGCCCTGCGAGAATCACTTCTTCATATTTTAGAAGCAATTCGTGCCACGTTAGAGGACAGCCCTCCAGAGCTAAGTGGTGATATTGTAGACCGCGGCGTGATTTTAACTGGCGGTGGTGCTCTTTTAAATGGCATTCAAGAATGGCTCTCTCAAGAGATTGTCGTTCCGGTTCATATTGCGGCAAATCCGCTGGAATGTGTAGCGATTGGAACAGGGCGTTCATTAGAAGTCATCGACAAATTGCAAAAAACATTAAAATAATCTTCCTGTTCTACTTCTTTTTCCCTCATTTCGATCATATCGTGAGAAATGGATAAACGTGAAGGAGGAAAAACATGTTGCTTGATTTAGGTAAACGGGTCGTTGTCACAGTCATTTTAACGGGTATTATTTTAGGAGGAATGAGCCTGTCATTTTCACATATGCCCCCTTCTAATGCACAGCCTGTGAAACAACTGAACCGCTAAAAAAGCCGCACGAAAGCGGCTTTTTTATTTTGGCTTCAAAGCGGATCCCCATTTTCCTTTTCGGTCATAAATCTGATATGATGAACATGACTAAAGGAGGGTTTTTTATGAGTTCATTCAAAAAACAACTAGATCAATATGCAAAGACCATCGTTGAAGTCGGTGTGAATGTTCAAAAAGGACAGGAAGTGGTCGTATCGGCGTTTACGGAATCTGCAGACCTTGTTCGTCTTGTGGCAAAACACGCGTATGAGCGCGGGGCGAAAAACGTACATATCCGCTGGAGTGATGGTGTTCTCACCCGTTTAAAATACGAACATGCACCACAGGATGTTTTTGAGCAATTTCCGGAATGGGAAGCACAGATGATGGAAACCATCGCAAAACGCGGCGGCGCTTTTATTACCATCTTGTCGGAAAGCCCTGACCTTCTGCGAGGCATTGACTCGAAAAAAATCGCTGCACAGCAAAAGGCTGCTGGTTCAGCACTTCATACATATCGTCAATACGTCCAATCTGACAAAGTCGCTTGGACGGTCGTAGGTGCTGCATCAAAAGACTGGGCGAAAAAGATTTTCCCTGACCATACAGATGAAGAGGCTGTCGCTTTATTATGGGATCAAATCTTTAAAGTCGCACGTGCTGATCAAGCAGATCCTGTTGATGCGTGGAAAAAGCATGATGAGTCACTCAATGAAAAAGTAAAAGTATTAAATGAGCGTCACTACCATAAGCTGCACTATGCAGCACCAGGTACAGATTTAACGATCGAGCTCCCAGAGCAGCATATTTGGGTAGGAGCTGGCAGCGTGAGTGAGCGCGGTGTATCTTTCATGGCCAATATGCCGACAGAAGAAGTATTTACCGTACCTAAAAAAGATGGTGTGAACGGTATTGTCTCAAGTACAAAGCCGCTCAGCTATGCCGGAAATATCATTGATGAATTCACATTAACCTTTGAAAATGGCCGGATTGTGGATGTCAAAGCTAAAGAAGGCGAAGATATCTTAACATCACTGGTTGAAACAGATGAAGGTTCTCATTATTTAGGCGAGGTTGCCCTCGTACCAGATGATTCACCGATTTCAAACTCGGATATCCTCTATTACAATACACTTTACGATGAAAATGCATCGAACCACCTTGCCATCGGCAGCGGTTATGCGTTTAATATCGAAGGCGGAAAAGAGATGAAACGAGAGGAATTAGACGCAGCTGGTGTCAACAGCAGCATTACACACGTCGATTTCATGATTGGTTCAAAAGAAATGAATATTGATGGAATCACAAAAGACGGGAAGCGTGAACCGATCTTCCGTAATGGAAATTGGGCTTTTTAATCAAAAAAAGACATCCATGTGGATGTCTTAGATTGTTGACAAAGGGCTAAAATGATCTTTATTTTAGCCCCTTTGTCTTCTTTTTTCAGCGTGATAGAAAACCTTTGCAGTCTAGGAAGGACGAGCACCCGAGCGGAGCGAATTTGACATTCGTGAGCACCGAAGCGCAGACCTGACAAAGAATGCGAGGGTTTGTCTACACGCCAAGACATCCATGTGGATGTCTTTTCTTATTTACGCATAAAGCTCGTTGAGTCTCTTTTGAATGTCTTGATCTGCTAAAAACTCATCATATGTTGTTTGTTTATCAACAATGCCATTTGGCGTCACTTCGATCATACGGTTTGCAACCGTTTCAACAAACTGATGGTCATGAGATGAGAAGAGCATAGCCCCTTTAAAGCTCATTAAGCCGTTATTCAGCGCTGTAATGGATTCTAGGTCTAAATGGTTCGTCGGCTCATCTAACAGCAGAATATTCGCTCCAGACAGCATCATTTTTGATAACATACAACGAACCTTTTCTCCTCCTGATAAGACACTTGCTTTTTTCTTTACTTCTTCTCCAGAGAAAAGCATACGTCCTAAGAAGCCTCGTAAGAAGCTTTCACTTTGATCATTAGGGGAATATTGACGCAGCCAATCCACAAGATCTAAGTCGCTTCCTTCAAAGTATTCACTATTGTCTTTCGGGAAAAAGGCTTGAGACGTTGTTACGCCCCATTTAAACGTCCCGCTGTCTGGCTCCATCTCACCAGCAAGGATTTTAAATAAAGTGGACACAGCAAGCTCATTACGGCTTAAGAACGCAATTTTATCTTCGCGGTTCATAATAAAGCTGACGTTATCAAGTACTTTCACGCCGTCAATCGTTTTTGATAGACCTTCTACTTGAAGGACATCATTTCCAATTTCACGCTCTGGCGCAAAATGAACATACGGATATTTACGAGACGATGGCTTAATGTCATCTAGAGAGATCTTATCAAGCAATTTCTTTCTTGATGTCGCTTGCTTCGATTTAGAAGCGTTCGCACTGAACCGGGCAACGAACTCTTGAAGCTGCTTAATTTGTTCTTCTTTTTTCTTATTTGCATCTTGGCTTAGTTTGAGTGCCAATTGGCTGGATTCATACCAAAAATCATAGTTACCGACATATACTTGGATTTTTCCAAAGTCAAGGTCCGCAATATGAGTACACACTTTGTTTAAGAAGTGACGATCATGCGATACGACGATAACGGTATTTTCAAAGTTAATTAAGAATTCTTCCAGCCACTGAATCGCTTGTAAGTCCAAGTGGTTCGTTGGCTCATCAAGAAGAAGAACGTCAGGTTTACCGAATAAAGCTTGGGCTAGTAATACTTTGACCTTTTCAGAACCGCCAAGCTCAGACATTTTCTTTGATTGAAGGCTCTCTGGAATGCCAAGACCTTTTAATAGGATTGCTGCTTCACTTTCTGCTTCCCAACCGTTTAACTCAGCGAACTCACCTTCAAGCTCCGCTGCACGAATCCCGTCTTCATCTGAGAAATCAGGTTTCATATAGATCGCATCTTTTTCCTGCATCACATCATATAGACGTTTATGACCCATGATGACGACCTTTAACACTTCAAACTCTTCGTATTCAAAGTGGTTCTGTTTTAAAATCGCTAAACGTTCACCAGGGCTCATATGAACATCGCCAGTTTGAGCATCAATTTCTCCAGAAAGAATCTTTAGGAACGTTGATTTACCAGCTCCGTTGGCACCAATTAGTCCGTAGCAGTTGCCAGGAGTGAACTTAATATTTACTTCTTCAAATAGTTTACGATCAGCAAAGCGCAAACTAACATTATTTACTGCAATCATTTATTAATCCTCCATCACTCATTCATCATTATGAAGTATAACATGAATAACGTTTGATAGAAACGTCTCTCTCTCAGAACAAAGGCTTTTTGTCCATTATGGTATAATAAGTTGGAATGATTTGTTGAAGGAGTTCATGCAATTTGAGATTACTCACACTCATGGAATACTGTTTATTGATTTTCTTTATGGGCATTTATTTATCTGCAACAGGATTTAACGCGAAGCACTTTGGTCTTTATATTGGGCTTGTTCTCATTTACACACTGGTCCACCTCTTTTCCAAACGCTTTTTACAAAAGCGGGGAAAAGAAAATCAAAAGATCGGATTGTTTCGATCCGTTTTAGCCATCACCGGGTCTGTGTTCGCTTCTGTTTTGGCCATTGTGATCATTGTCACGATGCTCACGCCAAATTAAAAACGACCCTTCTTTTAAAGGTCGTCCATTCAAGCACCTTTCTCACGCCTTGAGAAGGGAGAAGGGTGCTTTTATTGTGTTTGTCGAATGTCACCAAATGGGAAGAAAACAAATTCTGATGTCCCGACAATACGATCCTTTTCAATGAGTCCAAGTCCATTTCGGCTGTCCATGGAATTAAGTCTGTTGTCACCCATCACAAAGTAATCGTTTTTCGGTACTTTCACCGGACCAAAATCCCCTGTCAAATGCACCTCATACTCTTTCGCATGCACCTTGTTCTCTTTTAAATAAGGCTCATTTACTTTTTTGCCATTAATGTAAAGGGTATCATCCTTCATTTCAATCGTGTCGCCTGGAAGGCCGATCAATCGTTTTACATAATGAATTTTCTGACCATCTTTTCCATTTATAATGACGATGTCACCGCGTTTGACACCACCGAGATAGTTAATGGTTTTGTTTACAAACAGCTTTTCTCCGTCATGAAGGGTTGGGTCCATTGACTCTCCTTCCACCACATACGGCTCAAATATGAACGTACGGATGAGAAAGACAAGTGCAAGTGCAATCAAAATGGCTTTGATCCATTCAAACAGTGAACTTTTCTTCTCTGTTTTGGCTTGCTTCGCATCAGATTGAATGTCATTTTCGTTTTGTTTGTTTTCTTCGTTCAAAATACTGCTTCCTCCTAAGGCTTTCTGCTAAAAGACTTGAAACGTGAATTGAATAACTTTACTTTATCACATGTCAATTAAAAATTCACAAGACAACCATCCATTTAGCTATTTTTTCCTAATTTGTTGATCATTAAACAAAAAGAAGCACCGTTCTTCACGATGCTTCTCTTCTGAATTACGCTTCTTGTTTGACTGGTTTTTTCAAAATACCAAGTAAAAGCGCTGTGACAACAGCACCGATTAAGATGCTGATGATATAAAGAACCGGATGATTTGTAACCCAGAAAACGAATAGTCCGCCGTGTGGTGCAGGAAGCGTGACTCTAAAGAATTCCGTTAATCCGCCAGCAACTGCTGCGCCAACGACGGCTGAAGGAATCACGCGCAGAGGATCTGCCGCTGCAAACGGAATCGCCCCTTCGGTGATGAAAGCGGCCCCCATGAAGTAGCATGTAATACCTGCTTCGCGGTCACGTTTTGAGAATTTATTTCTAAAGATCGTTGTCGCAAGAGCAATACCTAGTGGTGGAACCATTCCGCCTGCCATAATAGCAGCATGCGGTGCATAGTTGCCAGCAGCAATCATAGCAAGACCAAATGTGTAAGCCGCTTTGTTAATTGGGCCACCCATATCAATCGCCATCATACCAGCTAAAATAATGCCCATTAGTACAAGGTTTCCAGTACCTAGTGATTCAAGCCAGTGTGTTAATCCGTCCATCACCATTTTAACTGGTGTATTGACAATATAATGCATGATAATGCCTGTAAAGAAAATACCGAACAATGGATACAGCAGAACCGGTTTAATGCCATCGAGCGACTGCGGTACGATTGTGAATACTTTTTTCAAGAGCACCACGATGTAACCAGCAAGGAAACCAGCAATTAGTCCGCCTAAGAATCCAGCACCTGCAGCAGAGGCCATAAATCCACCGACCATACCTGGCGCAAAACCTGGACGGTCTGCAATACTCATGGCGATAAATCCAGCTAATACAGCAACGATTAAGGCAAGCGCATTATCTCCGCCAATTCCTTTTAATACAGCTGCAAATGAATTGAAGGAAGGGTCATTAGGATCCGCCGACTTAATACCCCAGAAGAATGAAATCGCAACGAGGATACCGCCTCCAACAACAAATGGAAGCATGTTGCTCACGCCGCTCATTAAGTGCTTATAAAATCCACTTCTTCCGCTGCCTGATGATTCATTTTCGTCTTTTGAAGAACCTCCGCCTGAACCTTTATAAATCGGTGCATCCTGATTGATTGCTTTTTCGATCAATTCCTGCGGGCGGCGAATTCCAGCTGTCACAGGTACTTCAATGACATGTTTGCCTTTAAAGCGTTCCATTTCGACTTGCTTATCCGCTGCCACAATGATGGCTGGCGCTTCTTCAATTTCTTTTGCTGTAAGGGCATGTTTAATTCCACTAGAGCCATTTGTCTCAACTTTAATGTCAACGCCCATTTCTTTTGCTTTTTCTTTCAAAGCATCTGCCGCCATAAATGTATGCGCAATGCCCGTTGGACAAGCTGTTACCGCTAAGATCTTAGCAGGTTTTCCTGATGCTGCCGGTTCTTCTTTAACTTCCTCTTCTTCTTCATCGTCTTGATCATGCGTATTGATGATGTCGATGATTTCATCTTCAGTAGCCGCTTCGAGCAGCTGCTTTCGGATTTCTTCGCGCATGAGAAGTGTTGATAAACGAGAAAGTGCTTCTAAATGCGTGTTGTTTGCGCCTTCAGTTGCTGCAATCATAAAGACTAGATGACTTGGCTGTCCGTCTAGTGATTCATAGTCTACACCAGCAGTCGAGCGGCCAAATGCAATGGCAGGTTCTTTCACACTTGATGTTTTAGCGTGCGGAATCGCAATTCCTTCGCCAATACCAGTAGAGCTCTGTTTTTCACGATTGATGACAGCTTCTTTGTAGCCTTCTTTATCATTTAATTTACCTGCTGTATCTAATACAGTCACCAGCTCTTCAATCACTGCTTCTTTCTGCTGGCTATCTAATTGAAGCTTAATCGTATGCTTCGTGAGTAGTTCTGTAATTTTCATGATGACTCCTCCTTTAAATGCGTGTGACTTTTACTTGTGGTAATAGTGTGTCGACAAGCTCTTTTGTTCCAAGTTCCTCAGAAAACGCTGTAGCGCTTCCTGATGTAACACCAAGCTTAAATGACTCTTCAATGGAAAGACCTTTAGAAACGCCGGCTAAAAATCCTGCAACGACTGAATCTCCTGCACCAACTGAGTTGATGAGTGTACCCTTCGGAACATTCGACTGATAGATCCCTTCTTTACTGAACAAAAGGGCTCCGTCTCCTGCCATGGATACGATGACATGTTCAGCACCTTGGTCTAACAGCTTTTTCCCATAAGGGATGGCTTCTGCCGCTGATGAAATACTCGTCTCAAACATTTCACCTAACTCATGATGGTTTGGTTTCATTAAGAACGGTTTCATATGTGCTGCTTTTTTTAACGCTTCCCCAGAAATATCAAGGACAACTCTTACACCTTGCTGCTCACAAACTTCAGCAATACGCTCATAAGTGTTATGAGGCAATGAAGAAGGAATGCTGCCAGCTAATACAACGACATCTCCTTCAGTCAATGAAGTAAATTGGGATAGAAACGACTCAAATTGCACTTCCGTAATAGTTGGACCCAGTCCGTTGATTTCTGTTTCTTCACCAGTTTTTAGTTTCACATTGATTCGTGTATCTTCTGACACCTCGTGAAAGGCTGTTTGTAATTGTTCATTTTGTAAAAAGTTTTGAATATATGTGCCTGTAAATCCGCCAATGAATCCAAGTGCTTTTGATTCAACACCGTGACGTTTTAAAAGCCTTGAGACATTGATTCCTTTACCACCTGGATATTTTTTGTCATAGGTTGAACGATTTAAATCGCCGACAGCAAAATCCTCCACGTGTACGATGTAATCAACTGATGGGTTTAAAGTAACTGTATAAATCATGTTTTCACTACCTTTATAACCGTTTTTTCATGGTAATTATCGAATGAATCCTCTTTTGCATCGTTTGTGATAATGGTCGCTTCCTGTAAACTAGCAAAGGCTGAAAACGATATTTCGCCAAACTTTGAGGCATCTGATAAGATATAGGTTTTTTTCGCCTGCTTCATGGCTCTTTTTTTCATGAGCGCTTCCTCTGGATCAGGTGTTGTAAACCCTGCCTCGGGATGAATGCCGTTCGTCCCAACAAAACTTTTGTCAAAACGGTAATTTTCCATCGCTGTCAAAGCTGCGGCCCCCACCATGGCTCCTGTTCGATGCTTTACTGATCCGCCTATCAGGTAAAAAGAAATCCCTTTTCTCATGAGTGCTTCAATGTGCATAACACCGTTTGTCACCACAACAATATCTTGATCTGGATCAATATATTCAATCATTTGCTGTGTTGTCGTACCAGCATCTAAATAAATACAATCGCCTTGTTTTAAAAGTGAAGCAGCTGCCTCTGCAATCAATGACTTTTCTTGAAGGTTTTTGGCAGATTTCTCATATACATCTGGTTCAAGACGGATACTTGATATCTTGGCTGCTCCCCCATGAACTCTTTTGAGGAATCCTTTTTCTTCAAGGGCTGATAAATCTCTTCTGATTGTAGATTCCGACGCATCCGTCATAATCGTTAAGTCCTGTATTTTGATGACATCATTTTCTTCCAAACAGTCGATAATGAGTTGATGTCTTTCCGGTGTTAACATGAAAACACCCCCTTTTGAAAACGTATTCATTTTGCGCGCACCTTTATTGTAATCGCTTTTTTCAACATTATCAATACAAAACAATCAAATACATTCAATAACTATCAAAATCTTTCACCATGGTCATCTTACCTTTATATGTACCATTTGTAAACTGAAAAATATGTGACATTAAGATGAAAGTCATGGTATTAGCATTTCTATCATTTTTCATTTCATTCAATGGAACTAAAAAAAGCTTTTATGCGATTTGCATAAAAGCTTCAGATGGTGAAGTCACACTATTTGCTGCTCTTTTTCTTCTCAGTATTATTCATACCTGAGCGATTCAATAGGATCAAGTCTTGCTGCTTTATTCGCAGGGATTAACCCAAAAATAATCCCAATGAGCATACTAAACAGTACACCTCCACACACCACTTGCCACGACACAAGAGACGGCCAGCCGGCAAATAGTGACACTAGCGAGGCACCGCCTAAGCCAAGTGCGATCCCCATCAACCCGCCGATGAGTGTTAAAACAACAGACTCGATTAAAAACTGAACGAGTATTTGAGCCCTGGTTGCCCCAAGCGCCTTTCGAATACCGATTTCCCTTGTCCTCTCTGTCACAGAAACGAGCATAATATTCATGACACCGATGCCGCCGACAAGTAAGGAGATACCGGCAATTGAGCCAATGATCGTTGTCATAACAGACGTAATTTGGCCGATGCCTGCAGCTATTTCTTCCATATTGATCATTTCGTAAGCGTCTTCTGTATGGTGATTTTCATTTAATAAAGCAGCGGCGTTTTTCCCTACTTCCTTCATTTGGTCAGCATGCGCTACTTGAATAGACAACTTATCATATTCATTTAAACCAAATGTTGAGGTGAGCATCGCAAATGGGACATATATTTCATTCATATCAAATGAAAACATTCCTTCCTGTTTTGCTAAAACACCGATGACTTCAACAGGCTGTCCGTTCATCCAAATCATCTCGCCTAATGCCTTTTGTCCATGAAACAGTTCTTTTTTTACACCTTCTGAGATGATAGCTGCTCTTCTGCCGCTTCTAAAGTCAATATCTTTTAAATCCTGTCCTTCTGCTATTTGAAGTGAATGCACATTCATATAACCTTCATTCATACCATTAACTGTAGCATCAACTGTCGTATCTTGAAATCTCAATTGCATTCCTTGTGCAGTCGAGGAGGCGACCTGTTTCACCCCATCGATTGTCTTAATGCTTTGTATGTCTTCTTCAGTAAATACGGCTTCAAATAAGGCATTTGGATTCGCATTTAACTCTTCATCAGAAGGCGTATACGTCATATCAATGGTATTGTTTGGCCCTGAAATCGATTCTTTCAACATTTGCTCACCGCCTTGACCGATGGCAACGACTGCAATCACCGACCCAACACCAATAATAATCCCAAGCATCGTTAAAATAGAACGTAATTTATGAGCTAAAACAGAATTCAGCGCTATTTTGATATTTTCAAAGAGTTTCATTCATAGCGTCCCCTTGCTTCCAACTATCTTCAACAAGGCGGCCATCTCTCACAACGACCGTCCGGTTTGTATATGCAGCTATTTCTTCTTCATGAGTCACAAGCACAATCGTTGTCCCTTCCTCATTCAGCTGTGTAAACTGTTCCATAATTGAGAAGCTTGTTTTTGAGTCAAGAGCGCCTGTCGGTTCATCCGCTAAGATAAGCTGAGGCTCATTGACAATCGCACGTGCAATCGCCACTCTTTGCTTTTGACCTCCTGACAACTCACTTGGCATATGTTTCATTCGATCTGCCAAACCAACCTTTTGAAGTGCAATTTCCGCACGTTCTTTTCTTTCCTTTTGACCGATACCAGCGTAAATCATCGGGAGTTCAACATTTTTCCTCGCATTTAATCTAGGCAGCAAATGAAATTGCTGAAAAACAAACCCAATGGATTGATTTCGAATCACTGCGAGCTCTTGATCCTTTGCTGCTGACAGCTCTGTTCCTTGAAAATGATATTGCCCTGAGGTTGGGCGGTCTAAACAGCCAATGATATTCATTAACGTCGACTTCCCAGAGCCGGACGGCCCCATAATCGACATATACTCGCCCTTTTCAATGACAAGGTCAATCTCACTTAATACATCAAATGTTTCTTGTGCGACCTCATAGCTTTTTGTCACGTTTGAAAGCTGAATCATTCAGCATTCACTTCCATTCCGTCATACATGTCATCAGATGGATTTGCAATGATTTGATCGGCTGTTGTTAAACCTTTTGTTACTTCAAGAACATGACCTGACGTTTCCCCCAGGCCTACTTTTACTTTTTTCAGTACATTCTTCTCAACAACATAAACGTATTGTTGTCCATCATTTTCTTTTTTTACTGCTGTTTCAGGAATCGTTTGCGCTTGGCGCTTGTCTGTTTCAATTTCCATGATCATTTTAAAACCTGGTTTTGCCTCAGGTTTTTTTCCCTTTATTTCTATTTCAACTGGATATTGAACAGTTTGATTGCCATCAGTTGTATCGGATGCTGCCCGGGCAGGAACAACCCCCACTTTTTTCACGACTCCTTGCCAGCTTTTTCTGCGAATGACATCAGATGTTACCTTTACTTTTTGTTTCTTTTTGATTTTTATGGCATCATACTCAGAGATCAAACCTCGCACGATCATTTTTTTCTCATTGCCGATATGGATGATCGGCTCTCTCTCTTCTAGCTTCCCTGCTCCAGCCTCTTGCTCAATGGTTATGACTGTTCCTTCAATTTTACTATGTATCGTTAAATCTTCTAACTGTGCTTTTACTTTTTCTTGGTTAAGCTCAGCTTGTTTTTGCTCTAATTCAGCTGCTTTCAGTTCTAATTCAAGCTGATCTCGCTCGTTTTTGGAATTGGAGCCAGACTCACCTGCTTGTTTTTTATCTAATTCACTGAGCCTATTTTGCAGTTGTTCGCGTTTTAGTGTACTTGATTCAGCCGCTAGTGCTTGCTGCTGCTCTTCAAGCTCCAGTTCCTTATTTTCATATGTAAGGAGCGGCTTTCCAGCCTTTACCTTTTCACCTTCTTTAACAGCAATTTCATTTAGTTTTCCCTTTTCCTCTTCTACATAAATGAATTGCTCTTCAGAGAATGAAAGTGTTCCAGGTGTCATCACAGTAGATGTTATTTCTTTTGGCGTGAGTTTGACTGTTTTAAATGCTGCTGTTGAAGCAGGCTTTGATTGATTTTTCGCAATGTTAAATCCAATAAATAGACCAATCACAATGATAAAAATTGATCCGATGATGATTTTCTTTCTCATAAAGACATTCTACCCCCAGCTTACTGACATGTTGATTGTGGTTCCTACATATTGAAAAATGAAAGATAGTACATAAAAGACTCCTATCATCATCCAAGAAATTCTCGGCGATATACGGCCGACTTGGATCAATAAAAAGCCTGTTAAAACAAGATTCCAGATCACAAATAGATCGAAATTGGCTAACACAGCATGCCATGGACCAGAGACTTGAATCAGTGCGTTTAATGATGTAACAGTGATATCTTTTGGAACATGGAAAAGGATGACCGCCAAATGAGAAATAATCGTTCCAATGATCGTAATTGGTGTAATAAACAGTACCGCTGAAAACAGCTGCTGAAACGAAGCATCACCTTTTGCTAAAAATACGATGAACCTATATATGGCAGCATTGATGACAATCCCAAGTATTAGACCAATGAGTGTGACCACATAAACAACGGGTATCGGCAAACTTAAATCTGCCCACATTCCTGCATTCACCAGCTCAGACAAATAAGTGATAATGACTGTTAAAACAAGCACACAGCATAAAGGCCGCCAAACGACCGGATTTTCCCACACTCTTTTCAGGTGCTCTGTTGGTCTTGTGCTCACTCCTATGATCGTGGGCTTTTGCCTTTTTTCTTTCATCAAATGTCATCCTCTCTATGTCAGGCAAGTATGAAATGCACATTCACGCTCTTGTTCTTTCTATTTTATCAAAAGATTGCCAATAAGTAATAGAACATTTGATTTTCTTATTTTCATAGAGGAAGGACTATTTCTATTATTCTATTTTCACGAACGACACCCTCCAAATGACACCATGACCAGACGATATTCATATCAAAAAACGCTGATTTTACTTACCTAAAAACATTTTATCAAATAAACAACATGCCTATCGGAATAAATATCCTTTTCCTTTGGATTCGGATGGTCACAGGTAGACACACCAATTTTTTGTTAAAATAATCCTAGTAATTTCGACAAATCTCGGCTTTATAGGACTATGATTGGTTTCTTTTACAGAACAACAGAGACTTTAGTATCAATACTTTCATATTAAAAAAATAAAAATAAAGGGATTTTACTTGATCAAACGTTATTTTTTCATATAATGTAAAATAGAGGTAGGTTAAATGATAGTGGAAATGGAGTCAAGTGAATGTTAAGAGAAAAATTGAAAATGCAATTGATTTTACTTTATGAAAAGGAACAAGAAGCATGGCAATACTTTCGAAAGGAAAGGGAACAGATTTATCATGAGCTCAAATTACTTGATATGAAAGAAAGCAGACCCTCTAATGACAAAATATACTACGCTGCAAGATGTGTAGATATTATTAAAGAGAAAAAGGGAAGCATTGTGAGCACAAAAGAATTAAAAGAACAGCTTCAAGCCCAAACAGATTTTAATGTGAGACGAATCAGCGAATTGTATGATCTCATCCAGCAGCTCGACCCTCACATTTCTAAAGCACGAAGGGGATGTTTTATTTACGAAGATCATACCCAAGTACCTCTACAAGCTTTTCACACATAAAAAATTGGTTACAGCCGCTGGCCATAACCAAATCCTCTAATAACTATTATCCACCACTTACAGGAGGAATGAGTGCAACAGTGTCCCCGCTACGCACTTCAGCATTTTCCCTCGTATATATTTCGTTGACTGCAACCATCACGTTTTGTGCAGCATCAACACCATATACCTCCTGTAATTCTAATTTAATCTCATCAACCGTTGTTTGATCTTTTTGAATGATGATTTGTTGTTTACCGGCCTTCTCAGCAAGGCCGGCGAACAATAATACGTTAATCATGCCGATCACCTTCTTTTTCGTTCAGTTGAAGATCGCTAGGTTTTCCTTCTGGATAAGAAACCGTTTCAAGCTGATCACCTATCCAGGCCTCTCCGTCTTCCCAGTATTCTTTTTTCCAAATTGGAACGATTTCCTTGATTCGTTCAATAGCATATTCATTGGCTTCGTATGCGGCCTTCCTATGAGGAGACGAAACGGCTATCGCGACAGCAATGTCAGATATCTCAAGTGTCCCAATACGATGCATAATGGCGACTTCAGTATCAGGCCATTGCTTCTTGATTTCTTGTCCAATTTGACTTAGCATGCTTTCGGCCATTGGTATGTATGCTTCATAGGTTAAACGCAATGTTTTTTTGCCATTTGTCCACTCTCTGACCGTCCCGATAAACGTCGTAATAGCTCCTGCCTTTCGTCTTGTCACATGCTGAATCAATTCATTCACATCAATTGGCCCTTTTTTTATTCTAAAAAGTTCATTCAACCAAGGCTGCCCCCCTTCAATAAGTTAAAAGCACATGTCACCCCGCGCTTTTCAAAGGCTGAAAACACAGGAAACGAGTAATTTTCGGTTAGCTGAAACGCTTGAGAAAAATAAATGGCTGCTTGTATATTGGAGAGTGTTGAAAGATCGATAAGCTCCTGTTCATTCTTTACGCAAACGATTTTGCGATAAGGCGCCTGTTTGTATCCCTCTATCAGGAGGGCGTCTAACGGGAGATGTTCACACATAATGAGCAATTGTTCTAACGTCATGTGCTGCATTGAAAAGTGACATTCACCTTCTCCTTCGACACCTGCGGCAAATGCACCCGCTTGAACATATCGATCGGTATCTTTTTCTTTAAAAAGACGATCTGGTTTCCCTCCATGTCCATGATGTTTAAAGCAGCCTAGTTTAAGCCCCTCATGTTCAGCCAGCTGACATAACTTTTCGATCAGTGTGGTCTTGCCGCTATTTTGATAGCCAACCACCTGTAATATGCTTAATTTGGCATCCAGCATGGAGAGCCACCACCTTCGTGCTGAAATAGCAGAACATTGACCTGATCACCTGCTTGAAAACCTCTTGTTCCCCCAGGCAAAGCGATGAAACAGTTGGCATCAGCAATAGAAGTCACCGCACTTGATTTATCAAGACCAGTTGGCGTCACACTCAGCTGGCTGCCAGTGAATTGAAGTGCTGCTCTGACAAATCGAGTAAAAGGATTGGCCTTTGGAAAATCATGTGTCAGCTCAGCCAAAGCAAAAGAAGGATATGGATTTTCTTTCAAGCACCATCTATAGATGATCGGTTTCACAAATAATTCAAATCCAACAAAACAGGCAGCTGGATTTCCTGACAGCCCAAACAGTAATTGACCATTTGGCAACGCAGCAACGGTCGTCACACTGCCCGGTCTCATGGCCACTTTATTAAACAAAACCTCTGCACCTAGCTTTTCATAAATAGCAGGCAGAAAGTCAAAATCACCCACTGACACACCGCCTGTTGTGATGAGCATGTCTACCTTGCTCAAGGCTGCTTTTACTGCATGATAGCTTTGATCGAAATCATCGGATACACCACCTAAATCAAGCGGCTCTCCTCCGGCTTCAAAAATCTGCGCAAAGACCATACTGAGATTACTGTTTCTAATTTTGCCGTCCATCATTGCATCACTTACCTGTAGAAGCTCTGTGCCTGTTGAGATAATGCCGATGACCGGCTTTTTGACAACTGGCACCACTGCATATCCGAACGTCGCCAGGATGGCAGTAACGCCTGGGGTCACTTTTGTTCCTTTTTTGACCATCACTTTCCCTTTGAGCGTCTCTTCTCCTTGACGAGAAATATTATGTCCCTTTTGAAGCGGCCTTTTTAACGACATAAAAGGTTTCCTGTCTTTTTCGAAGGTCTTTGTGAGTTCGATCATGATGACGACATTTGCTCCATCTGGAATCTTTGCACCTGTCATGATACGAATGGCTTGAAATGGGCCAATGGTTTTTGGTGAGACCATTCCTGCCCCAATATGATCGATGACCTCAAATTCAATCGGATGCTCGCTTGATGCTTCTTTTGTATCTTCTGCCCGAAGTGCAAAACCATCATACGGAGATCGATCAAAGGCAGGAACATCATGGTCTGCCACAATATCCTCTGCAATGAACCTCCCAAGGCTATTCTTTAAAGGGACCCATTCTACTTCTCCATGCTTTTGATATTGGTTGATTTTTTTCATGGCCTCTTCTACTGGAATTGGCTGTCGTCTTTCCATCACGTCTCACTCCTATACGCCTAGCAGTCTTGCTAGTAATGAATTTGCTACTTTTTCATCATTTGTCCCATGGATTAATGCACGTCCTCCTTTGAAACAGACAATACGGTATGTTTCATAGCGTACATGGATTAAAAAATCATTCACTTCCACCTCACAAATAGAGGACAGACGTTCTTTTAAATGCTCAAATGATAGATTCGTTAAATCCTTTGACACGATTTGAACTGTGTCCCGCCCGCAAAGGACCGTCGCTTTTTTACGCTGATCGTGTAAATATGGGTAGGTTCTTTTCGTGCCGCAAGATGGACAGTCCTGCTGCTTAGTACGAGATAAATCCATTTTAAACGATGTGGACTGCCATAGATCAAATGTGACAAACTTCCGCTCGATTTGATCTTCATGCCCAGTTAAATATTTTAGTGCTTCTGTTTGCTGATAAGCAGAGACCATTTGAACAGCAGGTGAAATAATCCCCGCTGTATCACACGTCAGACCACCAACAGGCATTGCTGTGAAAACACATGATAAACAAGGCGTTTTATTCGGCAGTATGGTCATATACATCCCTTGACTGCTCACACAGGCGCCATATATCCACGGCGTCTTCGTTTCTAGTGATAAATCATTCATCACCATTCTTGTCTCAAAATTATCTGTCGCATCAATGACGATATCCGCTCTCTGAAATAATGGTCTTAACAGCTCAGCCCCAGCATCTTCAATAAGGGCGTGTATGGTCACTTCATGATTGATCTCTTGGAGACGTTTTTTTGACGCAATCGCTTTTGGCACATGCGCCTTTGCATCATGTTCTGTATAGAGCTGCTGACGCTGTAAATTTGAGAACTCTACATAATCACGATCTATCATTGTCAAAGTGCCGATTCCAGACCGGACAAGCCCTTCAGCAGATGCCGTTCCAAGTGCACCAGCTCCAACGATCAGGACATGACTTTCAGCCAATGCCTGCTGGCCTTTTTCCCCTACCGGAGGGAACAAAATTTGTCTTGAATATCGCTCCTTCAATGCTGTTCTCTCCTCACCGTTTTTATGTATCATATCATACCGTTTTCAGGTAAATCGCTTCTTTTATTGATATTGTGAAATTCGTTTGATGTCACGTTTAGTTCGTCCTCTGGAACAACGCGCACCTTAAGCTTATGAAGCAAGTCTTTAATCGCTAATTGTTTCTCTTTTAAACACGCGTGAATAAACGGAAGACAGCGGCGGTGATAAAGCGCAAACAAAGGTTGTAACCTGCCCTGCACAAGCGGGACAACGGCATCTGTATGCTCGTTGCAATAGGACGATAATGCCTCGGCTGTCTCTTTTCGTATGAAAGGCATATCACATGCAGTCACCAAATACCAGTCTGCATCTTGCTTTTGCATAGCGGTATATATGCCGGCAAGCGGCCCGCACCCGCGCATCTGTTCATCATCTAACCAGACAGCTTGTTCACCTCTTGCTTCGAAAAAAGGCAGAAGCACTGGATGACTGATGATGATGGTTTGTCCATCCAATAGCTGCTTTTTAACATGCTCATACAGTGGTTTCCCTTGATACATATGACTTGCCTTTGGTTCTCCAAAACGTCTGGAAGCTCCTCCAGCTAATATCACATTCACTACGCTCATCATCTCATCCCCTTTGATATGGTTGTTCTAATTACACTCATTTCGCATACTTTATTGGTAACATGAATAAGGAGGGTCTACCTATGAACCGGCGCCATGCTTCTCCCCTATTCCATGATCTGTCTCAAGAGAATTTATATTTAAAAGCTGAAACTGCCAAATATCAACAAATGATTTCTGATTTACAGTCCACATATACGTATTCTAAAAATAAGAAGTTAACTCAAGAATATCATGAGATGAAAAAGGATTTCACTGAATTAAAACAACAATTGGATGAAATGACCATTGATCAAGACGATGCTGCATCTAAAATACAGGATCTCTCCTATAGTAAATCGGAATTATTACATAAAATGGTCCTTCTCCATGAGATGCTGCAAAAGGAAACCTATCATAGAAGAAAAGAAACAGAAGAAAAGCACCGGCTGCATTTAAAAGTTGTAAAATATAAGGAAATCTCTCAACAATTAAATGAACGGTTACAGGATCAAGATCAGCTGCTTTCAAAAGAGGAGAAAAAAGGCAATACATTATCAGCTGTGATTGAAAAGCTGCAGCAAACACTAAACGATAAAAACGCAGAGCTCCATTTATTACAGGAAGGCGTCAGGCATCTTCAGGAGCGTTTTTATGAAACACAAGAAAAATTACTGCAAATTGAAAAGGCAAAGGAAGCGATTTTTTATGAAGCGCTCACAAGCTATCAAAAACAGTTAGCAGAAAGTGAGGAATGGATCGCATCTCATTTTGCTGATATTGACCAGTCAGCTCAAACAAATCCACAGCCATTCTCACGAGACACCATCCTGCAAACAACGGAAGAAATTGAACCTATTTTGAAAAAACTAAATGAACAAGTTCAAACACTCCAGGCACAAGTCGATGCGGTGCAGCGTAATGGAGAAGTCATGACAGTGAAGATCGACGGATTCAAGAAACAGCATGATCACATGCCTAAAGAACGAAAGGTTGTCTATACAGTTGATCAAAAGAAGTGATCAGCTCATGATGTAAGAAATAAAAAAACTGCCGGCTTTTACGCCCAGCAGTTTCTTTTTTATTTATTCGTCTTCTGTTTGAATATCGCCTTCTAAAATATACTGTCCGCGATAAGGCTTCTTCACTTCAGGGTACATTTTAATTAAGCTTTGCATAAACGTGGTCATATTTGGGATTTCAAGACCGCTCTCTTTTTCAATCTCTTTTTGAAGCTCTGAGCTTTTAATTGCCGCATTATGACGCTTTAACGTTTTGATCGCAGCTTCACGAAGCTTAGCTGCCTTTGAACCAGGTCGAGCTGTGCCTCTTCTGCGTCTTGTAGATCCTTCAGGAATACCTACAGGTGCACCGTTTAGCTGACCTGTTCCTAAAGGTGATGTAGCGTTTGATTGTGATTGTGCCGGCTGCTGGTAGCTTCTCATTTCTTGTGCAGCTAGCTCAGCTAATACAGGCAATGAATCCGTCTTTCTCTCTGTACGCACTTCTTTTTTTGTATCTGCCACTAGACCTGTTCCTTGACGGTCTAATTCTCTTAATTTTGCATAAATCGCATCTCGTTCAATTTGATATTCACGAATGACCTTCACTTCTGCTTCATTTAGTTGTTCCAATCGTAAACGTAACGCTTCCCTCTCATTAAACAATGGATTTCCCCCTCATCATATAAAAAATATTCTATAGTAAATATTAGATTAGAAAACTAATTTTATCAACTATTTTTTTATCATTTTACAATTTGCTATCAGGTAGGTATTTTCAACTAAAATTTTGCCAAAGAGGAAAAATCGGCACCCATTTCACTGCCACTATAGGCTTTTGACAAACTTTAAAATATTGTAAAAAATTTGAATAAATGCTTATACTACTTGATTTATATAGTTATTTACCAAACTGAAATTTCTTTTGTGCAAAAACGTTCTGAATAGTAAAAAGTTAAAATCTTTACATTTTCATTTCAAAATAAAAATGTAAATAGGTCGTAATACCTTTTTGTTTCAGGGATATTTTTTAATAAACTCCCTCATTTTCTCTTTTCTTAGGAATAACACCTACATGAACAGTCCATCCTGTGCAATCTGTCGCCTATTTTTGCCCATGAAAAAACCCCCATTCATGGGGGGAAAGCCTATTCTGCAGTCTTTTCAGACTCAGAAAGAACTCGATTGACACGTTTTTCAAGCATTTTCATACCGCTTCCGCCAGCTTGGAAGTGACGTAAAGCACCTGTTTTATCAAATACATAATACGCAGGTACATATTCGTTTTCAAAGGCTTCTGTTAATTGATGATCACTGTCCACAAAGATTGGCTGAGTGATTTCATGCTCTTTTGCAACCTCTTTGATTTTTTCTAGATCGAGATCATCCTCTGAACGCGGCATATGCACAGCCACAACGTTTAGTTGATCCTTGTATTCATCACGGAATTGATTGACTTGAGGCATTGCCTCTTTACAAAGATGACAGCTAACTGACCAGAAATGAATCAATGTTGGTTTATCACCAATTAGATCTTCTTTTGTTACTTCTCCATTTAACCACTCTTTTGCACCAGTTAGTTCTGGCATTGGTTGACGTAATTTCATTATGAAGCGCCTCCATCCATTGTATGTGTCGAAACAAAAAGGTCTAACATCAGTTAGACCCCAGCGTGTAGACAAATCCTCGCATTCGGTGTCAGTCCTGCGTGCCGGTGCTCACGAATGTCACAATCGCTCCGCTCCGGTACTCGTCCTTCCTAGACTGCAAAGGTTTTCTATCACGCTGAAAAGAAGACAAAGGGCTAAAATAAAGTTCATTTTAGCCCTTTGTCAACAATCTGAGGTCTAACATCAATTAGACCCTCCTGCTTCTACAGCTATCAATTAAAGTGTTTTTTGACCAGGCTTCCAGTTCGCTGGGCAAAGTCCACCAGTTTGTAATGCTTGAAGAACACGTAATGTCTCATCTACATCACGACCGATATTGTTGTGGAATACTGTTTGATATTGAAGTTCGCCTTCTGGGTTAATGATGAATAGACCGCGAAGTGCAATTCCTTCTTCTTCAATTAAAACGCCGTATTCTCTAGATACTGTGTGGTTTGTGTCAGCAGCTAGCGGGTATTTTAATTCACCTAGACCATTGTCTTTACGATCTGTGTTGATCCAAGCAAGATGCGTATGGATTGTATCAGTAGATACACCAATGATTTCTGCATCTAAGTCTTCAAACTCATCATAACGATCGCTCATTGCTGTAATTTCAGTTGGGCAAACAAATGTGAAATCCATTGGATAGAAGAAAAGAACTGTCCATTTGTCATTCTTCATGTTTTCCTCTAAACTTACTTTACCAAATTCCTTGTTAGCAAGTACTGCTTCCATTTCAAAACGTGGAGCTTGTTTTCCTACAAAACGCTCTGCCATATGTAAATCCCTCCATAAAATAATATCTTTATACAGACTTCTTAGCTGTATATAAAATGAGAATCAAAAGATGAAATTCTCATTTAGTTAATAACTTCACAAATATAATTATAATACTTAAGCGATTTTTAGTCAATATTAATTAATAATAAATTTAATTAACGATTCGTCACAATCTCTCGCTCCAACTAACAAAAGTTTAACATGACTTGCACGAGGGAACAAATGATTAGCTTCTCTTTTAGAGCATACATAGAAAGATTTTGAAGATCATAACAGCATTTGAACAAGTAGATTGGGTTTCCATCATCCTCAATAGCAGTATAATTTCGCTAAAATTAATCGCTATTTTTTTTGATTTATTTTATCATCAGAGCTATAGGAAACAAGATGATTAAGCGTGCCTATTCAACATTCTCTGAGAAGCATGAAGTCCTTTATCAAGAGCTCAGTCGCTGCAAAGTCTTACGTTAAATATCTTCGCCTACTTATTGATTTTTATTCTAGTTGTCATGATCCTCGACTTATTTCATTATAATCCGACTGCTTTGCTAGCTGGAGCAGGTGTTGTTGGGCTTGCAATCGGTTTTGGCGCACAGGGTCTAGTAAGTGATATTGTGACAGGATTTTTTATTCTATTAGAAAAACAATTTGATGTAGGTGAGTATATCACGGTTGCAGGCTTTGATGGGATCGTAGAACAAATCGGACTTAGAACTACACAGCTTCGAAGCTTTGATGGCACCCTTCATTTCATTCCAAATCGAAGCATACTGAATGTTAGTAACCATTCAAGAGGGACCATGACCTCAAGTGGTCGGAGTGGAGGCGTTCGGTTCGTCTTCCCTCGTGCTGCGTATCATTGCGAAAACCGAAACAATGGAGCAGTGGCGGGTAGAACGAATCTTGCGCAAAAAAATGAAAGAAGTACTCGATATAGAGAAAAAGCAAAAAGAACCGGGTTCATAATCTACCGGTTCTTTTTGCTTGCTTTATTGAACACGCTGTTCTACTTCTTGACAAATTTCATCAGCCGTCATACCTGACGCTGTAATGACGGATGCCTTTGTCGTTGTGTCTGAAATGCCAAGAACATTTGAATCTAGTCCTGTCACCACATAGCAGTCACACTGATCCATTTGTTGTTCATTTTGAATACGTACGACGTCATACCCTTTTTGCTTCAAAAGTTCTTCTACATCGGATAAAGATGGTTCTACACCAATTCTTGTCATAATCAAGAACACCTCCTGGTCATAAGGTGTACAGGAGGAAGCACGATTATTCATTCACCCGCTTGCTTTTTAAAATAAGCCGTCATGACATTTACAGCCGTTTCGATGGCCTTTTCATCAGGCATGAGTTTTGCATGGTGCAGACCATATTCTGAATTTACCCCTAACCAAAACATGAAGCCAGGATATTTTTTCAGCATGTAGCCAAAATCTTCTCCTGTCATGGCTTCTCTACATTCAATTACATTCGCAAGCCCTTCTTTGGCTACATATGACATAAATTCTTCTGTCAGGTCCTTTGAATTATCCACTTCGTAATAAGATGAAGGGTATCGAACTGTTGCCTTGCATTCGTAGCCAATTTCAATTCCTTTTGCTAGCGCTTCAATTCGCTTTCTCACCTTTTCCATAGACTCTGGTGAGAGCGTGCGAATGGTTCCGTCAAGTTTGGCATGGTGAGCAATGATATTTTGAGCAGTTCCTCCCGTAATCGTTCCGACTGTAATCACTGCACTATCAAGTGGATCGACATTACGAGAAATGACAGATTGCAGCTGACCTACAAGTGCACTTGCAGCGACAACCATATCATTCGCTAAATGAGGGTAAGCGGCATGTCCGCCTTTTCCTTCAAGATCGATCACAAGTTCACTCGTATTGGCAAATAATAGCCCAGGCTTTGTTGCAATCGTTCCGACTGGATACTCAGGTGCAATATGCAGCGCTGTAATAAAGTCTGGCGTCCACTTTTTCAAAACATCACTTGCAAGCATCGGTTCAGCTCCGCCTGGCCCTTCTTCTGCTGGTTGAAAAATAAATAGGATATCTTCTTTGATTGGCTGGTGAACGAAATAATCAATGATACCAAGGGCAATGGTCATATGAAGGTCATGTCCACATGCATGCATTTTCCCTTCATGCACAGATTGAAATGGATACCCAGTTTCCTCAGGAATAGATAAACCGTCCATATCTGCACGATAAGCAAATACGCGCGCGGGATTTATTCCCTTCACTTTCACAAAAAGTCCAGTCCGCCATGTTTCAATCTCTACTCGATCCTTTGAATACGTGCCGAGATGCTTGATGAGATACGCTTGTGTTTTAAATTCTTGGAAACCAAGCTCGGGAATTTGGTGTAAATCTCTTCGAATGGATATTAATTGCTCACGATTTAACAAGTGAACTCGCTTCCTTTCCACTATACGAATAAGACGTGGATATATCATCCACGTCTATGTCTTCTGCTGCGAATTGTATGAATTAAAGCTGACGCAGTTCTTGTTTAATTTCAGTCTTACCTTTTGTTTTTTCATCAATGTCTTTGATTTTCTTAGCAGGTGTACCTGCTACAACTGTGTAAGGCTCAACATCGTTGACAACGATCGCACCAGCTGCTACAACCGCTCCTTTACCAATTGTCACGCCTTCTAAAACAACAGCGTTCGCGCCGATGACAACATCATCTTCTACGACGACTGGTTTAGCAGATGGCGGCTCAATAACACCCGCAAGAACAGATCCAGCACCGATATGACAGTTCTTACCTACTGTCGCGCGGCCGCCAAGCACCACGTTCATGTCAATCATCGTACCTTCACCGATCACAGAACCGATATTAATAGAAGCACCCATCATGATGACTGCATTATCACCGATTTCAACTTGATCACGAATGATTGCACCCGGTTCAATACGTGCTTTAATGTTTTTCAAGTCTAACATAGGAATCGCAGAGTTGCGGCGGTCATTTTCCACAACAACATCTTCAATTTTGTCTTTGTTTGATGCTAGAGCTTCTTGGATTTCACTCCACTCACCGAAGACAACACCTGTGTTGCCCGTGATGAACGTTTTTGCCTGTTCACCAAATTCAATATCTTTTAAGTCACCTTTGATATAGACTTTAACAGGTGTTGATTTTGTACTATTTTGAATAAATGAAATAATTTCATTAGCGTCCATTTGTTTCATGTATGTATGTCCTCCTCTTAATTTATACTTCATTACTGTATCAAAGGAGAGTTTTAATGACAAGTGAAAGAGTTGACTCTTCAATGGAAAATAAAACAAGCGGGCCCGATTATCCCGCTTCTTGCTGGTGAAGTTGAATAAATTGTTTGCCAAAAGTAATCAATTCCTCTTCTTCGTCTCCTTCTGGATTCAGCTCAATTTTGACTGATGGCAGGACAATATCACCGCCGAGATCCTTCACTTTTTCTTCGATTAAGTCAACAGCTCCGCAAAAATGCTCATACGATGTATCTCCGGAACCGAATACAGCAAACGCTTTTCCGGTTAAATCAAGCTCTTCCATTTCTTCATATAAATCAATAAAGTCATCTGGAAGATCACCATCTCCCCATGTATACGCACCTAACATAATGTGCGAGTAATCATTCAGAAGCTCGGCATCAATATCCATCGCTTCATGCCGGTCGACGCTAGCTCCTGCATCCTTTAATCCTTTTTCAATTAAATCTGCCATTGCTTCTGTGTTCCCAGACATCGTGGCATACACCAATAAAACCTTTTCTGTCACTTTTTCTTCCTCCTTATCAATGAATCAGCGCAGGCTCCTCATAAGGCCTGACAAACTTGCTTTCATATAAACCCGCGCAGAAAAAATTTTCGTTTTGATTGGCTACACGAAAACCGTGTCCTTTGATCGTATCAAACCATTTGAGCTCTTTTTGCTCTATATCAAGCTGATACACTTTAGAAAACCCGTGTTCGTCTTGCGAGGTGGTCACATACACAATGCCATTATCCTCTGACACATCCAAAAACGATTCTTCTCTAGCGAAGGCCTGTGATTGAATATCATGTAGAATATTTGTATGTAAGTCTAGAATTTGAACTGATCCTTTCTTGCCTTTTTTTGAGCCTAACGCACAGACAAGAAGATGTTCCTCATAGAACAGCATAGAAGCTGTCATTCGATGCTCTTCTCTGTTTAGTAGAAAAATCTGTTCACTCTGCAAGTCATACACCCATATTCCTCCATGAACCTCATGAATCTGTGTTCCAATATAAAGGTGATCACCTGCAACACATAACGAACGAATCACTGGAGGCTGATTCACATGAGCAAACGGCTTCATAATTTCCCAGGAAATCCCGAAATCGGTTGACACATAAATACTGTGTTTTCCATGTGCGCACACAAAACCATCTTTGCGCCCTGTAATAGACCAAACAACTGCATTTGTTGGAAATGATGATAGCGCCCACGTATTGCCCTCATCTCCTGACCTGATCACTGTTCCATTTTCACCAACACCAAATAAATAAGGCCCAATATAGCTGATGGCATGAATTTTATGCTTGAGCTTAAACAGCTGCTGCCACCCGCTCTCAACACTGTAGTGGAAAATACCTTCTCGTTTTACCGCGACAAAGTATCCACCACTTTTAGATGCAGCAACGGCCGTTGCACCTTTATGAAACATGATTTTCAACTCGTTTCTCAGACAAAGAGGCCCACGTTAAAAAGCTGGTGGCAAATTCCTGACAGCACGCCACATCCTCATCTGTATCTGGCGCAAGCTCCATTTTCAATGTTTCAGGAAATACGGATGCACCTGTTGATTTCAGCATGTCATGGAATGTATGAACAGCCTCGCAAAACTTCGGATAACTGTAATCACCAGATCCGAATACAGCCGCTTTGATGTCACTAAGTTCAAGAGTAGAGACCTCTTCATAAAAATCCTCTGCTTCATAAGGTAAATCTCCATCACCCCAAGTATAGGAACCGATCAATACATAATCGTATGAAGAAAGATCCTCTGCACTCGTATCATCAAATTCCATCATCTCTGTATCTATCCCTTTTCCTTGAAATGTTTGCTTTAAGATTGCTGCCATATCTTCCGTATTGCCAGACATACTCGCAAATGCAATTAGTGCTTTCATCTATTGGTCACCTCATCTAAATGATAATCATTTTCAATTATTATATGTACACTTTAAATGATAATGATTTTCATTGTCAAATGTTTTTATGAATAAGCGTTGTTCAAGATAAAAAGAACCCACATAAAAAACCGCTCATTCCAATTGGAAGGCGGTTCTAAAATGATCAGGATATCATAGCTTTATGATTCACTCGTTTTATGTTTCTGAATAAAATATGGACCGCAATCGGTTTCGTGCGTCATCACAAATGTCCAATTTTCCTCCCAATCCATGACATACATATCGCTGTAATCCATATCACCATCTTTATATGGTCATTCATTCATTGAGAGTGCACTAGCGTTTTCAAGAAGATATGCTTCGTCCACAAATTGATAAAAAATTGTACATTTATGCTTTGTTTGAAGAAATGCGTTTATCGCTTCCTCTTTTTCAAGGCATGCAACCTTTCTCCAGCTGCATAAGTGCCATAGAAAACCATCTATCCCGATCTCTTTTTGTTCTTCTAATGAAAGATGGCTTGCAAAACGTTCACGCCATCTCCCTCGTAAATATTTTCCCCACTTCGGTATGTCAATCTTTCTTCTTTGTTTATTTCTCATCATTTGATCCAGCTTTCTGCTTTTTTCGTAGTATGATAAATAGGCGAATCTATCAGAAATTGAATTCAACCAAGAACGTTCACTTATCCTAAAAAAGCACCTCCTCTTCCAGAAGGTACTTACACTGCATCACTTTCAAGCATTTCTTTCACTACACCAACAAATGCTTGAACCTGTTTTAACTGAAAAGATGCTTCATAGCCTAAAAGCCATGTGTCACGTCCAATTTGCTCTCCATTTACATCAACGAGCGGGGTTTTATGAACACTTTTTTCGTGGTCATATAAGGTGACAGAAGGCAAAATGGCATAGCCGATGCCATGATAAGCCATTTGTTTACATGTCTCAATTTGGTCCACAAGAATCGTCTGCTTTGGGGAAACTTTAAATTTTTGGTGCCACCAGTGCTGGATTTCCTGATAATAGGTGCTGTCGCTTTTAAATTGAATAAACGGCCGTTCTGTCTCAATTAACTCATCCACGTCCTTGATCACGGAATCAACTAAATATAAATGATCAGTCATCAAATATTCCTTTGTCCCCTTCCAATCAGGGTTTCCGCGAATAATGCCAATGTGCACATGGTCTTCATACAAGCTTTTGAGCATTTCACTACTCCAGCCGGTAACAAGTGATACTTTGGCATTTGGATACTTTTCGACATACCGCTTTAACACCTTTGGCAGCCAGTGCTGTCCAATAATGGACGCAACTGCAAGCTTGAGTGTGCCATGAATTTCTCCTTCAAGCTCATCGATTCTCTCTCTCACTCGATCTTGCTCCGTCGTGACCTCTTTTGCAAACTGGATAATCTGTTCACCTGCTGAAGTCACGGTCAGCCCTTTTTGTGAACGAAAAAAGATTTTAGTTCCCCATTCCTTTTCGATCGTTTGCAACCTTTGAGATAATGCAGGTTGAGAGACAAAGAGCCGCTCCGAAG
The DNA here is from genome assembly GCF_056838025.1 of Bacillus sp. MC1252. Taxonomy (NCBI): domain Bacteria; kingdom Bacillati; phylum Bacillota; class Bacilli; order Caryophanales; family Bacillaceae; genus Bacillus; species Bacillus sp. MC1252. The sequence goes on along the minus strand of NZ_CM166369.1, from coordinate 1,331,162 downwards.
CCTTTCTCATATTCAATTCTTCACTTAGCACAACAAGCATATGTAACTCTTGAAGCTGCATGGGCGTCCCCTCTCCCTCTATAAGTTTTTCTTATTCCATATGATCATTATATAAATTTTAACTTATGAAGGCAAAAAAAATAAGCTGGGCTGCAGCTCATTTTTTCGCGGAATGAATGACCTCATTTAAGCGCTTTAATACAACACGTCGAGTAAAAATCCCTTCAAATACTTGCTCCTCATTTTCTACACAAACAAATCCATTATTCGTCACAGCGTGAACGCCTTTTAGCACAGGATCAGTTGTTTTGAGTCTTGGAATATCCGTTAACATGACCTCTTCTACCTTCAACTGGTCCAGTTTCTCGAATTCAATTCGTTCTAAACCAAAAATTTTATCCATGATCATATTCGTTCCGATTAACCCGTGTAGATGATAAGAAGCATCTAATACTGGTATGGCTGTATATCCTGTTTTTGTCAAGACCAATAGGGCATGCTCAAGATTATTTCCAATTTGAACATGTGCCACTTTATCTGCATCAATCATATGCTCCGCTACTGTTGACTCAAGCAATTGAGTCGGTTCTATCTCTATCATGTTTCTTCGACCCCTTTTCTCTCGATCATCAATCATACATTCCCCTTTAATATTAAGCATAAACTAAAACGAAATTTGTCGAAAGATTTTTTCTGCATAAAAAAGATACTCAGCCCTCGAGTATCTAATAGAATGTTAAACCAATATTAATTCTCAAACCTTACTCTGTCATACAATGTGATCAATTGCTTATACGTATTGTCGTCGACATTTTTTGTCCCACATTCTATATCATTGATCTCACTGCTTAGTAATTCGACAGCATATTCCTGATTCAGCAATACGTTTAATAATAGCTTTTTCTCTTCTTCATTAAAACGATTTTCGATGACGCTCATTCAACATCAGGCCCCCTGTTTCATATATGCTTTTATATTGATTAGCAGGCTTTTGAATGTCTGCTTCCTCTCTATACAGCTAGAATAAGGAACTAGAATCGAATCGTCAACCGCACGTTTCGACAAGGTTTGGAGAAAAATGACGGAATTTATTTTGTGTATCGATTGGCATAGCAAAATGCTGCATATGAGTCGGGTTTTATTTTTGCTTCAATTCCCATAGCTGTGATCATTCCGGTCATTTCCTGGATCAGCTCTTTCGTACTTCCTTTTTTGCCAATATCTAGATGGGCTTCAAAACGAAGGTCTGCCCCTTCCTCAGCAAACGGAAGAAGCAAATCCATCAGTTCTGTTAAAGGACCCTCCAGGATGTCTGCACATACCTTTTGGGTAAACGCTGTCTCTAATGAAATTTTTTCTCTAAGACTTTGCACAGGCCTGCTGATCACTTGTTGTGTGAGACAGCCCCAAGCTCCTTTGCCAATCCGGTGAAGATGAATTGCAGTCATAAATGTTGTGATATTCTGATTGACTTGAGAATCCGTGCCGATTGATAACACATAGACGGATCTAGGGTCTTTTCGAATAAAGTCTTTCATTCTCATGACGACATCAGAAAACGCTAAATAATCTTCAGAAAGATTGTAGAAAAAAGAATCACTCACAGAAAGGAACTCCTTTTTAATGGTCTCTTTTCCGAAAAATGCGCTGATTTATCATCTTCCATTTGTACATCACCTATGATGACAAGTGTATATTGCCGCAATAAGCGAAGGAATCCTCAGAAAAAACATTTCATACGATTCAGCTTAGGATTGTAGAAGCTCAAAAATTTCAATCGAAATCATATCAATGTTGTCAAATGGGAAAGTGTTTGGCTTATCCCCTTGTTGAAAAACAGTCAATTCAAACGTTTGATTCTTTTCGAAATACTTAACACTACAGATTTTCTCACCGTTCACTTCGAAATAACGCTGTGCCGGCTCGTTTGCAGCTTCTGCTGTCTCTTGAAGACTTTGCAGCCTTGTAATGATACCCATTAATTGTGACATTCTAAAAAAAGACTCCTTTCAAAAAAACAACTCAAGATGAACCCGTATTGATTATACACAAGTCCTACAAAGCATCATACCATAAAGTGTTCTCAGATGATATTTTTCCTCTTGAATTCAAAAAAAGAAAAAGAATCTGTTTTTTTATTTTGAGTCTTTTCTCTCATCTCATACACGATGTTTTTTATAAACCGGCAGATCTCATGAGCCGTTTGGCAATTTCGTCAAAATCCTCTTTTGAAATGCCCGGGGCAAACTCTTCCGGTAATTCTCTATAATCTGGTACAGGCGCACCTTGCGGGGTACCCTCAATGACTGTCAGCGGCTTTCCATCAATCGGGTGGCTGCCTTTCCAAATTTTATTGATATCCTTGTAATCCGTATCACTAAATGTGTACAGCTTCGTATGCATGTTTTGATCTTCAAATTTCCTCGCAGAGTCAAAGTATTTGTTGTCGAGGTTTGGAATCGGCAGCATCTTTCCTACATCTACTCCTGTGGCTACCTCAAGCGCTTTTGCATATGCCACAACATGCACACCGCCCCTTACAAGTAAATATCCGATCATCTCTCTTGCCGTAGGATGGTCCGTCATTTCATACACACGCATTTTATGCGTACGAGCCCCGCATTCAAGAAAGAAATTATGAAGAAGATCAAGAATCAGGTTACCACTTGAGAACACATTCTCTCCTGTCCAAGGTTTTGCCATTGAATCAAACGGATAGCCTGTTTGTGCCGTTTGAATAAAATGCTGTGTATTTCGTTTATCGACAGCCGCTTTCATCGGTGTCGTATCTGGATCTCCGCCATGAGTGGTCCCCGTAATCATGAGATTCACAGCCGTTGTCACAAGCTCTACATGACCGAATTCTTCAGCTGTAATACTTGATACGAGGTCATAGAACGGTTTGAGTTTTCGTTTCCCTCTAAAGTTAAAGGATTGAAACATATAATTATTTAATGTGGACATTTCACCAAATTTCCCGCCGAGTAATTCTTGCACAGCAGCGGCCCCATTTGCATCTGGGTGATCTGGTCTTGGCAAATCAATCAGCAGCCGCTTGTCACGTTTGATCATGACTTTTCCCTCCTACCGTCTAACTATCATCATTTAAGATGTATGGAGGATTTGGGATGTCCTATGCATAAAGGAAAAGATTGAAGCACAAAAAAAACTTGGCGGGGGTAGCGCCAAGTTTTTTGGATCTTGATCTGATAGAGGGGTTGGGGAACAGAGAGTAGCTTCTCTCTATAACTAAATGATAATGATTATCAGTTTCATTGTCAACCATTTTTTTATTTCTTTTTTCTATCAAAAAAAGCAGCCGCTCTGGCTGCTTTTAAATTAATCCATCTTGCTCATATAGATAGGCATATGGAAGATCTATAAACAAATACATGTCTCCCTCTAACGGATAAGAAAACGTTCGTATTCGCTCCCCTGTTTCTAAATCACTGTAAATATCGCTGAAAAATCCTTTCCCGCTTATTCTCATTTGGAGAATATTCGCCAGGAAATAAGGGCGCCAGCTCCAGTTTTTCTCTATATACTCCGGCTGAAACAGCCATTCTTTTTCTTTTTTAAACACATTTCCAGTGATTTGAAATCCTTCCTCATTACACATATAAATTCGAAAGCTGCAATCTGTTAGTTCGAGTGCCAGTTTTTGTATGAGTTCATCATTTGTGCGGCATGATTTTTTCAAGGTCGTAACAGCTTGGTGAATTCGTTTATAAAATGTTTCAGAATGTTCGTAAACAGCTTGAAGCTTCTTTTTCTCATGGGCAATAAATTGTTGAAATTCTTCTCTAAGCTGATCTTTTCGTTTGTTGCGGTCGATTAATTCCGCCGTAGGCTCATGCAGATAGAACCCTTGAAAATATCTCCCGCCATTTCTCCATGCATACTGCAGCTGAAAATTCGCTTCAATGTCCTCATAAATTAAAGCCGCCCCTATTTTTCTCGCAAGCAATGAAATGCTGTACAAGACATACTCATAGGAAGGGGAAGGAGCGGATGCCCTTAATGCGTGTAAATCTATTTTTAATAGATCGGGTGAAAGCAGGCCAATCCGGTCAAGGTTACTGCTTTCTTTTCCTATATTAGATACGGCGATTTTGATCCCATATGTACGATAATACGTTAACGTATGGTAAAGCTGTTCAATGTCGCCGCTAAACGTATGTTCAGTAAATTCAATGACAAACCGATTAAGCTGAATGCCTCTTGCTTCATATTCCTTTAAAAGCTCTAAAAAGCTTTCGCCATGATCAAGCATGAGAACATTGGCATCATGATTAATAAAAATGAGCAAATCTTCATCAGCTGTTGTGAAGAGATCAAGTGCTTGACTAAGTACTTTTTGATCTACTTCCAGTTTATATTCGTCAGGAATAGATGAATCCGTAAAGAAGGAGCCTAGGCTAACCGTTTCAGACTCAAGCTTCATTCTTCCTAGAATTTCATAGCCTATCACTTTTTGCTCTTCCGCACTGAAGATCGCTTGATAGTGCGGGAAAACATCTTCAATATTCGTTAAAATATCTAATGGATCGACCATTTTCATCACCTGCTTCTCTCTTTGTGTGATTATACCACATCAAAAGCAGGTCTTACACGGTCATTCAAAATGGTGATTGGTTGAGCCATTGACCCCCATCCATCGTGATACAATCTCCATTAATATAAGACGCATGTTCAGATAGTAAAAAGGCCGCAAGCTCTGCAATTTCCTCTGGTGTGCCCAGTCTGCCAAGAGGGACACTATCTAAAGTTTTTTGCGCTGCCTCTTCAGATTCCCACAGTTTATCAGCCCCGCCTGTTCTCTCGATTGGTCCTGGTGCGATGGCATTGACGCGAATTCGATACTGCTTTCCCCATTCTACTGCAAGCGTTCGAGTAAGAGACAGAACTCCTGCCTTTGCTGCTGCTGAATGCGCCACACCTACACCAGCACCCCATGCATAAGTGGCCACCATGTTGATCATACTTCCCCTTTTCTTTTGACGAATCCAGTAATTACCCACTGCATGACTGCAAAAAAATGTGCCATTTAACACAATATCAATGACCGCTTTCCAGCCGTTTGGAGACAGTTTTTCTGCTGGGACCAAAAAGTTCCCTGCTGCGTTGTTGATGAGTGCATCAACATCGCCAAATGTATCCACCGCAAACTTCACCATCTGATCGGCATCCTCTGGTTTTCGCACATCCATTTGGAAGTAAGCAACCGATCCTCCTTCCTGCTTAATATCACTTGCAGTCTTTTCCAGCGTTTCTTCTGTTCTTCCAGTAATCACAACATTCCAGCCTCCGAGTGCCAAATGGGTAGCCATCGCCTTCCCCATTCCGCTTGATCCTCCTGTGACAATCACTGTTTGTTTCGTCATTTGTTCTCCCCCTTTGTACACTTTGAATGACTATTCATTCATTATTTTTCTATCATATCATGATTCCCCCTCCGTGCACCATATGGGAGATTTAACAAATATCATGCTATACTTAATTTTATTTTTAAAGGAGTCTTATATGAAGCAACTTACCCGCAGACAGTTTTTAAAAGGAGCAGCTGGTGCGAGTATTCTCGGCTTTTTGGCTACAACATGTGGATATGGCTATGCCAGATACATCGAGCCGCACATGCTCGATGCCGTGTCACTGACCATTCAAGATGCTCAGCTTCCAGCTTCATTTGACCAGTTTAAAATTGCCCAATTTAGTGATGTTCATTTAAGCGATACATTTCCTGCTAAGGATCTAGAAGCCGTCGTCCAGAAAATCAATGCTGAATCTCCAGACTTCATTGTGTTCACAGGTGACCTAGTTGATTTTCAGGCATCTATTGAAGAACATGAAAAAGCAAAAGCTTATTTGACTAAGCTGAATGCTCCGTTTGGTAAGCTGGCGATATGCGGAAACCATGACTACGGACCATTTGGCGTGGAGCTTTATGAGAAAACGATGGAAGCTTGTGGATTTACATTATGTAAAAATGATGTGTTTCTTTTAGAAAAAGAAGGGGCGCACATTCAGATCGCTACACTGGATGACCTCATGATGAGCGTGCCAGATTACGACCTCATCAAACGGGAAGTATCCTCTGATTTATTTACTTTACTGCTCGTACATGAGCCTGATGCTGCACTGGAGCTGAAACAAGCGCCCATTAACTTACAGCTCTCTGGGCATACGCATGGCGGTCAAATACAGCTTCCTTTTTATGGACCAATTCTCACAGCACCTTATGGCCATACATATGTAGAAGGTTTATACGGCAGCTATCAGCACCGCATCTATGTCAACCGCGGGCTCGGGACAACAAGACTGCCGCTTCGATTTTTAGCTAAACCTGAATTAACCTTTTTCACTTTCACATCTCGCGTATAAACAGAAGCCAAACCGCCCTATCTTGCATATGTATAATTAAAGATATTTCTCATGACAAATGTTAGGAGAAACCTTAGTGGGCCTGATTCCGTCCATATAGTATATCTGGTGACGGACATTATGGCTTCTTTTATTTGAGTAAAAGGAGTGTCCTTTGATGCTGCGATACACGGTGAAAAGTGGAGAAACACTTGCTTCTATAGCGCTTGATTTTCGAACAACGACAGATGCCTTAAAGGCTGCAAATCCGTCACTTCAGGCTCGCGAGCCAGAACAAAATGAGGTCATCATCATTCCTGGGTTGCCGGATCCTAGCACGATCCCTTACCGCATCTCTGTTTCGATTTCAACGAAACGTCTCGTTTTGTTTTCTGGATCACAGCTCATTCGTTCGTACCCGATTGCAACAGGAAAGATATTAAATATGACACCGACAGGTTCTTATTATATTGTCAACAGACAGCCCAACCCAGGAGGTCCCTTTGGCGCCTATTGGCTGAGCCTTTCGAAAATTCATTACGGCATCCACGGTACGAATAACCCGTCTTCAATTGGTAAAGCTGTTTCTAGAGGATGCATTCGCATGTATAATCAGGATGTCATCGAACTTGCTTCACTCGTTCCCAACGGAACACCTGTGACCATTAGCCAGTAAGAGAAATCAATTGTATGAATGGTTAAAATTTTATATGATATAAAGTGGGATCTTCAGGTTAAGGAGCGTATTTATGGATATTTTTAAAAACAGAAATTTTGTTCGTCTCTTTTTTGCAGCACTTGCCTCGCAAATGGGGACAACAGTAGGCAATATGGCGTTTGCCTTTTATTTGCTTGACCATTTTAGTCATCAGCCCGCCTACGCCACATTGGCAGAGCTAATGTATTCACTCCCTACCATCTTTGTCTTTTTTATGGTCGGTGTGGTCGCAGACCGTTTTGATCGTAAAAAAGTCGCAGAGAATTGTGATTGGATACGAGCTGGGCTGACAATTGTTTTATTTGTCGTCATTTATTTTAATTCACTTCCACTTATTTTCTTGATCTTGTTTATACGAAGTGCCATTACGAAGTTCTTCTATCCAGCTGAAGCATCTCTCGTACAGGCGATTTTAAATAAAGATCAATATGCAAAAGCCGCTGGCTTAAATCAAATGCTGTTTAGTTTATTTATGGTGTTTGGTGTTGGAATCGGTGCTATTATGTATAAAACCATTGGGCTTCATGGTGCCATTACGATCGATTTGATCAGTTTTATTATTTCCGGCATCCTGATTCGTTCATGTAACATTCCAATGGAAGCGCGTCAGCCAAATGGACAAGCAGGCTGGAAAAGTATGACCATTAAAACGTCTCTTAAGGATTTTAAAGAAGGCATTATTTATATTTTAAAAAATAAATTACTGGCTTCCTTAATTTTTGGCTTCTTCGTTTTCGGTCTTGTCAATGGCGCATTTGCAGTCCTTCCAATGTTTACAATGAAATATGGTCTTTCACCAGAACACTTTGAATTGCATACATCTTTCTTTACGATCGCGATCGGTGCAGGGCTTCTTGTTGGAAGCGTAATGGGCTCTGTTCTCGCTAAAAAGGTGAAAATGCAATATCTCATGTCGATTCCGATTCTTATTGCAGGCATTCTCATTTTTGTACTTGGTTCTACCCATACATTGTGGTTATTTTATGTCACATCATTTGTCATTGGAACATGCATCGGTCCAATCAACATTGTTATTGGCGGCTGGTTGCCAAGAATCGTCCACCCTCGTCTGATGGGACGTGTGTCAGGATGGGTTGATCCGCTCACTATGTTTGCCCAATCAATGACGTTAGGTTTGATTGCGGTACTATTTCCAAAGCTCGTGACGAATATTTCATATATTTATTACGGAATGGGCATGATTATTTTACTCGTCTTCCTTTTTTACTTCATTACACTGCCAAAGTTCAGCAGAGAAGCTGCCGAGTTAGATGTACAGCGTGAATTAAAAGGTCAGGGAGTTCAATAAATGAACATCTAAAAGGGCTAAAATGATCTTCATTTTAGCCCTTTGTCTTCTTTTCAGCGTGATAGAAAACCTTTGCAGTCTAGGAAGGACGAGTAGCGGAGCGGAGCGAATTTGAGATTCGTGAGCACCGGAGCGCAGGACTGACACCGAATGCGAGGGTTTGTCTACACGCTGGGGCTTTCTTTTTGAGAAAGTCTTTTTTTCATGGCTTCAACGTCCTTCATGTCCTAGGACGTTTATTTTTTCTGTTGATTGAACCGATTTGAAGCAAAATCAATGATTCTTTCGACTGCATAAATGCTAATAAACAAAATGAGAAAGAGAAGTAAAGGATGAATTGGTTGATCGTCTATCACATACACAATCCCTCCAACGACCAAAGCGATGAATAAAGGAGCTAAAATGTCTTTCAATAGACACATTCCTTTCTTTTATCATATACACCCATTGAACTTAATCTCATATTCATTATAAAGGTTCATTTAGATGATCATCCTTTCTTTTTTTGTTTTTTTAAATAACAGATATATGTATAAAAATGTAACAATTTTAATAAAAATTCTTTACATTATTGGAATTTTTATAGTAGGATAGTCAAGTTGGAGGTGAGGGGTATGCTAAAAAGTTATTACTTTATTCATTCAAAAGATGATCACGGACAGTATGTTGTACATACAGAAGATTGTGCGTTTCTAGGAGATGCTTCAAGCCGTACATTAATTGGTCTACACATGAATGGTGAAAGCGCCATTGAAGAAGCCAAAAAAATGACGAATGACACTGATTTTAATGGTTGTTTTTATTGCGCTTATTCTAGTCATACAAAATAGTCCATTTTTTAAGCCATATGTTCGACCCTTTTGTCTGGCATATGGTATAAGCTTTCAGACGGAATCATGACTCAACATAAGAAAGAAATACAAATTGAGAAACTACCCATTTATTTAAATAGGTGGTTATCAAGATCTAATAGTTCACTTTATATATATTTCATTTCCATCAGTTCTTATAAGAACTCCCTATTACCTCAAAGTCTCTCTTTTGCTCCTTCAATGAAAAGAGTCGCATTCTTTCCAGCTGACACGGCTAGATGAGACATGAAGACGGATGTATGGGGGTGTTTTTGCTATGAAGATGGTGTGCTCCTGATAAACTGCACCTTTGACTGTATGATGATATGTCAATAACAGGGATGCATTTTTTACATTGTGTTTTCACTTTACGAATTATTATTCTTATTTTGTATAGGGATAGTGATTGAAAGAGCTAAGGATAATAGGAATATTAATATATATAATCCCATTATAAATAAATTGTTTATTTATAATGATTTGTATAAATCCCGTTAATGATATTATAAAAATCAGAATACACAATACACGAACTAGATTCATTTATATACCACCTAACTAATATTTTTTTCAAAGCATTCGCCTATGTTAAACCCTGATAAGAATGTTAAGCCATAAAAGCAAGGCGCACAAGCTGTTCCCATTGTTACACTACAAGCTCCGCCACAGATGCTTCCTGCTAATGTAATCATCGCCCAACTAACTCCTTTTGAAGATAAACAATTGTTAAAACCATTCCACCATTTAATTATTAGACAAATTGACTCCAGGTACAGTTAATGCGTACCATACAATCTTCAAAATTGGTATTAATGCGGCTGTCGAAAACGAAATAATAAAGAAGAACCGCTTTAAAAAGATTAAAATAAAAAAAGACAACCCAAGCACAATGATTGTCGATAATTTTTTTACTGCTGAACAATTAAGCATTTTTCTTGAAGGCGCTCAAAAAGTATTTCGCACTATACTGCGCTTCTCATACTTGGCCCCCCAAAAACTAATAATAGTTACCTCACTATAAAGTCGGGGGAAAGTAATAAACCAATTAAAATTGTACCTAAAATGGTGTAAAGAGTTAAAGATTTCCTTTGGTCATCCTTTAAAAGAAGAAGATTTCATATTAATTAGTCGGACGAATGGAAAACCTATATCACCTAACTCACTTAATTATGCTGTCAATATAGTTGCCGATAATCAAAATCTAAAGAAAATTACCGTTTATGGTTTAAGACATACTCATGCGACTATACTGATAAGCAAAAGAATACCAGACAAAGTAATTGCTGACCGTCTTGGAAATACCCCTCCAATGATCAACGACATATATATCCATACTTTCTAATAATTAGAAATAGAATCAGTGGAAGTTTTTGAAGAGGTTATGAATTTATAATTTTGGGGAAGTATTGGGGGTTGATTCTAAAACATTAAATTTTTAATCCTCCCTAATCCCTTTATACCAAAGGTTTTCTTTTTACAATAACTCCATTTGCAATTTACCAATAAAAACGTATAATTTATACTAAGCACAGGAAGACGAAAGACAAAGGAGAGAAAAAATGGACGATTATGCTCATACTAAAGACATAGAACCTACAGCAGAAAACATCGCAAAAGCCATTTATACTGTTAACCGCCATGCTAAAACCGCACCAAATCCCAAGTTTCTTTATCTTTTGAAAAAACGTGCGCTGCAAAAACTATTACAAGAAGGTAAAGGAAGAAAAGTGGGCCTACATTTCTCTAACAATCCCAAATATAGTCAACAACAGTCCGACGTGCTGATTGAAATTGGAGATTATTATTTTCATCTGCCACCAACTAAAGAAGACTTCGAATTTTTGCCACACTTAGGAAATTTAAATCAATCATATCGCAATCCGAAGGCGAATATGTCATTAAACCGAGCAAAACAAATCCTTCAAACGTATGTTGGTTTAAAAGAAAAACCTGCCGCCACAAAACAAAAATCACATTATACGAAACCCGTCTTCAAACGACTCGGGGAAAGTTATTTTTAAACAGAAAAAACCACTCAGGCCGAGTGGTTTTTTCTTTAGATAATAAAGTGATCGACCTTTTCAATGAGCTGATGAATTTCTGGTTTACTAATTTGATCATCTGCTCCGATTGTTTCCCCTTTATGCCGCAAATCTTCAGTGATTAACGAAGAGAAGATTAGAATCGGAATGGAGCTCGTTAAAGGGTTTTCCTTTAGCAGTTTTGTTAATCGATGACCATCCATTTTGGGCATTTCGATATCTGTAATCATCATATCAATTTCTTCTGTCACACTGATTCCTTTGCTGACAAGATCCATGACATGATCATATGCTTGTTTGCCATCTTCAAAGGTCACAATGTTTTTATAGCCTGCTTCAGTTAATTCATTCGTTAATAGACGCATGAGCAGCGGAGAATCTTCAACAACATACAGCTTCTTCCCTGTTCTTCTCTCGTCTTTCTCACCGTCAAACATATGATACGTTTCTACTCCAGAAGCGGATTCAATATCATAAATGATTTTTTCGTAATCTGGAAGGAAAATCATTTTCCCATCAAGCTTAATAATGCCTGTTAAATGACGGTCCATGCCTTGATTGAGTGCAGTCGGCTTTTCAATCTCTTCCCAGCTGACGCGGTGAATTTGTGAAACCGTTCCTGTATGGAACACAAATTTCCGTTGGTTGAATTCAGTCACGATATACTTCTCTTGTTCGGACCGATCTGACTCGACATTAAAAAAGGAAAATAGATTGATGACTGGTAAAATCTCGCCTCGTAAACTAATCATACCTTCTACGTCTTGGTGAGAGTGCGGTACAACCGTCAACTCAACTGGCTGAATGATTTCTCTTACTTTCATCACGTTAATGCCGAATTGATTTGAACCAATTTCAAACTTCACAATTTCCAATTCATTTGTACCAGAGTCAAGTAAAATTTCTTGTTTGTTTAAAGCCACGGAAATCCCTCTATTCTTCTATATAAGATTGTACTTTTTATATCGGCAGCATGGGTAAAAAGTTGACGTTTCTTTACGCTTTCTCTCGTACGAATTGATGAATCACAAGTCCTATCGCTGCAAGGATGAGTAAAGACCCTAGTGCAAGGCGGCTTGCGAGATTTCCGTGCTCTGCAAATAGCAGTGTGACTGAGCCATAAATGATCGGTCCGACAATTGAAGACACCTTCCCAGAGAAGGCAAAGAGACCAAAAAACTGTCCGCGTTTTTCTTTCGGTGTCAGCTCAATAATCAAGATCCGTGATGCCCCCCAGCTCGCGCCAAGTGAGATCCCAAATAAACTGCCCGCTACCCAGAATACCCATTCTGTTGAAGCTGTCACAGCCAGAATCAGCGCAACGATTAAAATGACATAAACGACTGTAATCGAGCGCTTTGCCCCGATGGCTTTTGTGATATATCCAAATAGAAAGGATCCAATGATACTTGAAATGGTTGATACAAGATAAAGTAAAATAAATTGCCCAGCGGTAAAGCCAATGATGATTTTGGCATAAACGGCCATCATCGCAATTGCTGTCTGTAAAGCATCATTCATAAAAAAGAAAGCGATCATAAACATAAAAGCTGGCTTGTATTGCTTCATATCTTTGAACGTGCCAATAATCTCTTTATACCCGCTGAAAAAAGACGCTTTTTTCACTTGCTGTGGCAGCGGATAAGGATCTTTTACAAAAAAGAGAAAGGGCAGAAAAAAGAGAAAGAATAAAAGTGCTGTTGGGATAAACGCTTCATGAAACTGGTCATTGCCGACAAGTAAATAAACAGAGAGGCCGACAAGTGTTCCTAAATAGCCAACGGCGATGCCAAATCCAGAAATAAGAGGTATTTCATCCTTTGTCCCAAGATCGGGCAACATGGTGTCATAAAAAACAAGACTAGAATGATAGAAAAATTTTGCAATCACAAACAAGGTGACCACCACTAATAAGGAGACAGGCAGCCCAAACCATTCGTTTGAGAAATCAATTCCAGCAAAGATCCCCATCAAAAATGTACAAGCAATACAAATCAGGGTAAACACCGTGATGTAGCGCTTCTTCTTTCCTGTACGATCGATTAGCACACCGTATAAAGGTGTAAAAATCACGAGGAAAAAGCTGGCTAGTGCGTTTGCATAAGAAATAAAGGTACTGGCGATCTGATCCATTCTCGCGCTGTCCCCTATCGTTTCCTGCAAGTAGAATGGAAAGAAAATGGTGATCATATTTGATGAAAATATCGTATTTGCAAAATCATATAGTGCCCAAGCCAAAACAGGTGCTGTCAAAAACAGCCCGAAGCCTGCCCCTTTTTTCTGTACGGTCTTTTTTCCTGTTCTCAATATATTGTCTCCCTTCCCTGCCTGGATTTTCACTATCATTCTACTTTATGTGACGTTGCCCTCTTCCATACAAGCGATCTATGCAAAAAGCACCCCTTACTATACTAGCAGAGGTGCTTCTTTTCATTATTTCTTCACTACAATGGTACTTGCAATCAAATCGTGAAGTGCTTGTTTTTTCTCTGTGAAAAAAGCAATGATGTAGCCAATACATAAGATTGGAGACAAAAAGCCTTTTGCAAAAAAGCGGCCTGTTGCTCTTCCGAATGTCACTTTTTCGCCCGTTACTTTTGTGACTTTGATCCCAAGAGCCATTTTGCCAAGAGTTCCTTGCAGTTTTGATGATTCCATGATGGCGTAATAAAGCCATGTCACCACGATACCGATCAAAATCGCTCCTACGTAGAAAAAGATAAGTCCCATAATGACAGCCCATTCTTCATCCGTTATGACGGTTGTAGAGTAGTAATAGCTGTCATCCTCTAGCATCAATGCTGCCTCTGGGCTTGAGACAAACAAGAGTGTCGCCAAAATAAACATGATGAAGGCATACGGAACACCGATAATGACACCGTCCAAAAGGTGAGCAAGAAAACGATAGCCCACGCCTGCTAGCTCAGGATGCTTCTTTTCTTGAATGTGTGGTTCTGCTATGTTTGTTTCCATCCTATTTCTCCTTTATTATGTATGTTTTCTATAAATTTCTTATAATCATTCGTTATTATATCTTATGGATATAGCAAGATCAATGGAGCTTTACACTTTTACATATATTTTAGATCAGCGTGTCATGAATGATTTATGTGAATAAATACTGAAAATTTGTGAAAATCATGGCACTTCTAGTTCTTTTATCTCCTGTCCTTTTAACATTTTGTGATATTTTCGTCTTGTTTCGATTCTTCTGTTGACAATCGCGCTTCACATGGTACAATAGTCAAGGATTTTTTAAAGAAAGGTGTTCATGATGGGAACTGTCGTACTATTAAAGAACAACGAAATGACTGTGATTGAAGATATTTGCGAAGCTGATTTTTTAGACATGAAGCATGGTTTGTCAAATGATGACACAGCTTATATCTCTTGGTATGAAGATTACGATACTGCTTATGGCTATTGATTTCATTTCATAGATGAAGCGTAAAAAAAGGCGATACAACCTGTAGGCAGGTTGATCGCCTTTTTACGTTTGTGAACTTCTTTCACTTTCAGGTTCCACATGAATAAAGATTTGTGCATGCGGAAATTCATGCTGAATCTTCTCTTCGATTCGATCACATAATTGGTGAACATCTTCAATGGTAGTTTTTCCATCCACAATCATATGGAAATCAATATATTCTTCTGCACCAGACCGTCTTGTTCGAAAGTCATGGTATTCAATGAATTCTTGGCTGAATGCTTGAATGATAGCTTCTATCGATTGTTCTTCCTCCGGTGTTAACCGGGCGTCTACAAGCGGCGGGAAGGCTTCCTTCATGAGTTTAAACGCTTCACGCATAATAAAAAGGGCCAGAATCATACCAATGATCGGATCTAGGAAATACCAATCTGTTAATGCAACAAGCAATAAACTAAATGCCACCCCTAATGACGTATAAACATCTGTTAAAAGATGCAGCGCATTCGATTTCATGGCGACAGAATGTACTCTCTCTGCCTCTTTGTTCACAACCCTCGATACAACAAAATTGATGAGCGCGCCTAACAGCATGACCACAATGCCAAGTACAGGCAGCTTGACGGGCTCTGGATGCATTAATTTTTGAACACATTCGTATATGATCCAAATGCCAGCAACAAAGATCAGCAGGGTCTCAATGGTTCCAGAAATATTTTCGACTTTTCCATGTCCATAAGGATGTTTTGAATCTGCTGGCTTTCTTGAAATACGAACAGAGATAAATGCAATAAAAGATGCCATTAAATCGAGAAAGGAATGAATGGCTTCTGATAAAACAGCAACAGATCCAGTTAACAGCCCCACAATGATTTTTAAGATCACAACAAATGTGTTACTCATCACGGATAGAAATGCTATTTTCGATGTCTTCGCTGATTGTTCCATCTATCGTCCTCCTTCAGGAGATCGTATGTCTATGAAAGCCATTCCCATGACTTCATTCTCACGTTCTTTCATTTTACGCAGTTTTGCCGTTTTCTAATCATCATCACAGCCTGTATTTTCCGAGCTGGTTACGCTATAATAAATGTTGCTCTTTCTTCAATATATCACTCATGCTGTGATGGATAGGAGAATAGACTACATATAATGATATCCGATGCCCTTCCGCAGGTGACATTTATGCAGTGAATGGTAAAATAGGATAAAAACATAAATATTTTAAGGTGATGAGAAATGGAGCATTTGCTGAATCCAAGAGTAAAGGATATTGAAATTTCAGGCATTCGAACATTTTCAAATCTCGTATCGTCATATGAGGATGTCGTTTCATTGACTATAGGTCAGCCCGATTTTTATACGCCGCATCATGTTAAAACAGCTGCTAAAGCAGCCATTGACGAGAATTTCACCTCATATACTCATAATGCTGGTTTCCTAGAGCTAAGACAAGCGATCCAGCATTACATCAAGAAGAAAGTGAATCTTGATTATGATGCAGAGTCAGAAATCATTGTCACAACAGGTGCAAGTCAAGCAATTGATGCTGCGTTTCGAACCATTTTGACTGAGGGTGATGAGGTCATTTTACCTGGACCTGTTTACCCTGGCTATGAACCGATCATTCGAATGTGCGGCGCGGCGCCCGTACATATCGACACAACGAATGCTGGCTTTAAATTAAATGCCAAGCTGATTGAGGATGCATTAACGGAAAAGACAAAGTGTGTTGTCCTTCCTTACCCTTCAAACCCAACAGGTGTCACACTTTCTGAAGAAGAATTGAAAGAAATTGCCCAGCTGCTTGAAGGAAAGGACATCTTTATTTTATCCGACGAAATTTATAGTGAGCTGACATTTGATCGGCCCCATCATTCAATTGCCTCTTTCCTAAAGGAACAGACCATTGTGGTCAACGGACTGTCAAAATCTCATAGCATGACCGGATGGAGAATTGGCTTTTTATTTGCTTCAGCTCCAATTGCTAAACATGTATTAAAAGTACATCAATATAACGTGTCTTGTGCCTCGGCTGTCTCACAAAAGGCGGCACTTGAAGCCGTGACAAATGGTGTAGATGATGCACTCATCATGAGAGAGCAATATAAGAAGAGACTCGATTATGTATATGATCGGCTCATTTCTATGGGGCTTCCGGTCATTAAACCTTCTGGCGCTTTTTATATTTTTCCATCCATTGAATCGTTTGGGATGAGTTCATTTGATTTTTGCATGGAGCTGTTAGAAAGTACAAGACTTGCTGTCGTACCTGGCTCTGCTTTCTCTCCATTAGGCGAGGGGTATGTGCGCCTTTCCTATGCATACTCACTTGAAACGCTGAAAGAAGGACTTGACCGGCTAGAACAATTTATACTTGAAAAACGTTCCATACATTCAACAGACGAATGAAACAACGGCTCTCTTGCCGTTGTTTTTATTTTGCAGGAAACATGATGTGAAACACGGTGCCCTTCTCAGGCTGACTATCGACACGGATCGTCCCGTTGTGATTTTCTAAAATATTAAATGTCACCATGAGGCCGAGTCCAGTGCCCTTTTCTTTTGTGGTTAAAAAGGGCTCTCCTATTCGCTTCATGACTGATTCAGGAATGCCGACCCCTTCGTCTCTAATGGTGACGAGTATCCCATCTCTTTCTGCTTTGGCCGTAATGTCTACCTTTCCTCCGTCCGGCATGGATTCTACAGCATTTTTGATTAAATTGATAAACACCTGCTTGAGCTGATTTTGATCCCCGTTCATTAGGAGATCCTCCTCAATGTCACTTGTGTTCATTAAAATTCCATTTAAGTTGGCCTGTGTTTCTAACAAAGCCGTGACTTCGCTGATGATTTTTTTCAAATCAAGCGTCTGCATCGATGCAGTTTGCTGCGGCTTCGCGAGCATTAACAACTCACTTAATATAACCTCAATCCGGCTCAGCTCAGAGAAAACAATGTCGAAATATTGATCACGATCTTTTGTTTTCGGTTTAATGAGCTGCAAAAAGCCTTTAATGGCCGTCAATGGATTCCTTATTTCATGTGCAATGCCCGCCGCCAATTGGCCTGCAATCGATAATTTTTCAGAGCGCAGCATCAGTTCTTCTGTCTGCTTTCGCTCGGATATATCTCTTAAAATAATTTGAACGGCTGTTTCTCCAAAGAATGTTGTTGGGATACAAACCATTTCTGTATAAATCAGCTTATGCTTAAACGTATGGCAGCTCATCGTGACAATCTCAGAATCTGATGCTCTTTCAATAATACGCGACAAGCTTTTTTTGACTTTTGGCTGATCACAAGAATGGATTTGATGAAAGATATCCTTTCCTATTAATTTATCGTAATGTTCGGCTTCAAATAATTTAATGCCCGATTCATTCATAAACACCCATTTATGATCATGGATGACCGCAATCGTATCAATTGAATTTTGGATAAGCAGCTGATACCGCTCTCGGCTTTTTTGAAGGACGGTTTGGAATTTTTTACGGGATGAGATGTCCACTAAGAGCAAAAGCTCTGCCCGCTGATTTTGATAGATCGTAGGCGATGACTTTACTTCAATGTGAATGCTGCTCCCGTCTTTCCTCTTCCATTCTTGTTCAATCATTCCGACTGGAAGGCCTTGCTGCAGCCTTGTAATTCGGTTTCTCACTATGTCGTGGTATTCCTCGGCAATAAAATCAAACGTGGACTTGCCGATCATGTCATCTCTTGTGCATACCCCCATTAATTGCAGCATCGCATCGTTCGCATACACAATTTTCCCAAGCGCCGTAATACATAACGGATTTGGCAGCATAGCAATTAACTTTTCAGCTTCACTGACATTTTGGAAAGCCGGTAGACTGCCTAACGACTGTTCTGACACGTCTGATGTTGTTTGAAATGCTGCTTTTTGAGGCTCAGAGTCCAGCACCCTCATTTTCAGGATCATTTCTCTACCTAATTCGTTGTCTAAACCATCACAAGCAACAAAATCAATGCTTGCTTCAATCCAAACAGCTGTAAGATCACTTCTTAGCAGTCTAAAGTGGCAAATCTCTAGCATGTGCTGATTGTAGAAATAACTTTCGACGAGAAATTGATCTTCGTTATGAACAAAGTCCTTCAAAAAACACCCTAGTACATCCTTTTGTTCATAGAGCAAAAGCTGTTTACAGTTGGAAGAAATGTAGAGAAAGCGGCCATTAGAAGAAAGAACGGCATGTAAATCAATATTCGAATACAGCTGATTCGAATCTTTCATTTTTTGTTCCATCGTCGTCCGACCCTCCTTTTATTTTTTTAGGGTTGTCCTTAGATTGATGTATAAAAAAGATTCGCTAGAAAACCCGTATTTTCCTTCCATAATCGAGTGAAACGTCCATATTTTCAGCAAAAAAGAGCACATTCTCTTGCTGTGCTCTCTGCTGTTTATTGCTTTTCGTATTTTTTTTGTAATTCAACGTACTTATCAACAATTTTACTCGGGATCGTTTTAATGACAGGATCTTTATCTGTGACATAAGGGGTCACGACACTAAAAGCCACCTTTGGATTAGAAGAAGGATAATATCCGCCAAAGGTTAAATTGTACGTGGCATTTCCCCACCAGCTGCGGTTGGCGCCATAGTAAAAGGTTTGGGCTGTGCCTGTTTTCCCCGCTACATCATGCTGACCGAACCGGCCAGCGGCAGTCCCGCCTGTTGATGTGACCATTTTCAGGCCCATTTTCACGCGGTCAATATCAGCTTTCGAGTTGTTAATGGTATTCAGCACCTTCGGCTCATATTTTTTCACAACCGGGCCTACTTCTTCCTTATTCGTTGGAAGGTGAACACTTTTCACCACTCTTGGCTGAACACGGTTGCCTCCATTGGCGATTGTCGACATGTATTGTGCGACTTGAAGCGGTGTGTACGTGTCATACTGTCCAATTGCTTCATCAAGTAAGAGCCCGCCGACCGTCTTAGGATGCGTCTGCATTCCGCTTGATTCCTGCGGCAGGTCGATCCCTGTTTTCACGCCAAGACCGAATTGCGCATAATAATTTCTCATTTTTTGTAAATGCTCAGGTCTTGCTGGCAGAGGACCATCCTTTTGATAGGTGATGCCTGCCATCCTCATCGCTACTTGGAACATATAGACGTTTGAGCTTTTTTGAAGCGCCTGAAGGTCGTTAACCCACCCAAGAACTTTGTAAGACCTTTTCGGTTTCCCCCCACTCCCTGCAAAGTAGAGCGGTGTATCCATATAGGATTGATTGTGTGACATCCCGTCTTGATAACCAGAGAGGACAGTGGCTCCTTTTACGACAGAGCCCATCTCATATTGCGTTGTAAAGTTTCCAATGGCATAATCTGTGACATCTCTGCCGTCCATTTTCTTTCCTGACATGGCGAGAATGTCGCCTGTGTTAGGATCCATCATGACAACAAATGCCCGGTCCATCATATAGTTTCTTGCACTAGCGGATCTAAGCTCTGATTCGACGATCTTGTCGACTTCCTTTTGCAGCTCCATATCAAATGTCAGCGCAAGGTCAAGTCCTCTTCGTCCCTCTGTCCGCTTGATTTCATCAAGCAGCTTCCCGCCGACTTGTGTATATTGAACGGTTGCTTTTTCTGGATTTAAGAAATCCTCGTATTGATATTCTAAATAACTCTTCCCTACCCGGTCATTTCGCGAGTAGCCTCTTGCCATATAGTAATCTTCACGCTCTTTCATGATTCCTTGCTCTGGTGTGGTCACACCGCCAAGTACATTATAAAGGGTCTTTTCATACGGATATTTTCTTGTCCAGTCATTGATGACATTCACGCCAGGCAGTTCATCAAGGTGCTCTGATACAAGTGAAATTTCTTCGTATGTCAAACTCTCTGATGATGTCTGTTTTGATTCTTTTGTTTCATCGAGTAAAGCAACTTTTTCGTCCCCTTTTTTCTCTTCGTTTGGGTCCATTGCTTTCACAATTTGAGGCTCAAAGGCATAGCCGCCTGTAAATCTTCGGTAGATCGCTGCAACTGCTTTTTCGTTTGCATCGTTTTCAATGGCCTTTACTTCTTTCTTTGGCACACGCTTCACTTGAAGCGGATAGACATCTTTCGCATTGATATCCTTTTTCTCTGCTTTTGAAATAAGCTTATCGGCTTCTTCCGGGTGGCTGGCCAGCCAGAAATCTCGAATGTCTCGCTCTCTCAAAAAATCAGTATCCATTTTTATATAAGTCGCAAGTTTTCTTGCTACCTTAATCTTATCCTCCGCTTTCACACCGCTTTCTGATGTATAAACGATCGCAGGTACACTTTCGTTATCAACGACGACTCTTCCTCTCGCGTCATACATTTTTCCTCTTGGAGACGGGTATGATGCTGTTTTGACCTCTGTTCGGTTTGCTTGCTTTTTATAATCCTCACCATTGACGATTTGCAGCACACCGAGCTTGATCACAAGTACAGCAAATAAACTAAATACAGCGAAGAAAAAGAGATTAATCCTCCAGGCGTTCCGGCGCTTGATTTTTTTCTGCTCGGCAGCACCTTGATGCTGTTTCTCTCCCACTTATGTAGCTCCTCTCATCCTTTCAATCTTTTACAATTACCACTCATTATTGTAACACTTTTGTAATAGTTGTTACAGCGAAACAAGTGAAAAAAAGCTGTCAATCCCTATTCTGCAAAAAAATATACTAACACTTTAAAATATTGGTATGTTTATGTCGTTTTCATTAAGTGGAAGAATTCCCTATCCTTTGATATGAAGAGGCTCTTTCTATGACTTTAACAAAAATGACAAACACGCTTTGTCAATGGAGGATGCTGGTACATTTATAACAAAAAGTCTATGTTATGATTTTCTGTGAGAAAACAAAACAAAGATTTTAGGAGGAGTTACAAAATGAAGAAGAAATCATTCTTTTTTTCAGCGCTAACAGCTGCTGCATTGATTACGTTCACTGGAGGACATTCAGCTGATGCAAAGGAGCTTAACCTGAAACAAGTCATACACGTACAGCATCAAGCCATTGATCTTCATACATTAGCTGCAAAATTACATATCTCTTCAGATGTGAACAAGCTAAGCAAGTCTAACCAAAAAGAGATCGAAGCTCTATTAAACAAGCTGATCAAAAGCGGTCAACCTGTTACTGGTACAAAAGTGGTGAAAGAAGTAAACAAAGCAAAAAATGAACAAAAACAAGAATCAGTGAAAAAACCAACTGCTTCTAAACCAAGCACTCCAGCGAAACAAAACACAAACAACAATAACAGCACAAAAGCTGACCAAAAAGACACAACTGCAGCAAAAGCAGACAGCAGCTTAAATGCATTTGAAAAAGAAGTAGTTGAGCTGACAAATAAAGAGCGTGCAAAACAAGGATTAAAGGCACTTTCTGTTGATTCAAAATTAAGCAAATCGGCGCGCGCAAAATCTCAAGATATGAAAGATAAAAACTATTTCTCTCATACAAGCCCAACTTACGGATCTCCATTTGATCAAATGAAGCAATTCGGTATCACTTACAAAACAGCAGGTGAAAACATTGCCCAAGGTCAAAGGTCACCTCAAGAAGTTGTAACAGCTTGGATGAACAGTGAAGGTCACAGAGCGAACATTTTAAACAAAAACTATACACATATTGGTGTTGGTTATGTGAAAGATGGCAACTACTGGACGCAGCAATTCATCGGAAAATAATATGAAAAAGGCTGTCCCACCGAGGGACAGCCTTTTAGATTGTTGACAAAGGGCTAAAATGAACTTTATTTTAGCCCTTTGTCTTCTTTTCAGCGTGATAAAAAACCTTTGCAGTCTAGGAAGGACGAGTACTGGAGCGAATTTGAGTTTCGTGAGCACCGGCACGCAGGACTGACAACGAATGCGAGGGTTTGTCTACACGCTGAGCCTGTCCAACCGTGGGACAGGCTTTTATTTTACCCATAATTTATAAATACTCTGCGTTCCACTGTTTTCTTCGCCCTGTTCGCTGAGCTTTTCATAAAGTGACTTCGCAAGTGAGAGGCCTGGCATCTCTTCTTCCATCAGCTCTGCTTCTTCAAGTGCAATGCCCATATCCTTGATAAAATGCTTCACATAAAATCCTGGCTCGAAATCACCTTTCAGCATTCTTGGCGCAAGGTTTGACAAGGACCAGCTTCCTGCAGCTCCTGTTGTGATGCTTTTGAGCACCTGCTCTGGATCAAGACCTGATTTTTCGGCATAGGCCATTGCCTCTGCGACACCTACCATGCCTGCTGCAATGGCAATTTGGTTACACATTTTTGTATGCTGACCGCTTCCAGCCAGTCCTTGATATTGAATGTTCTCACCCATGTGCTCAAATAGAGGCAGACAAGCTTCATAGGCTGACCTTTCTCCGCCAATCATAATGGCCAGCGTACCATTCTTCGCCCCTACGTCACCACCTGATACCGGTGCATCTAACGCAAATAGGCCTCTTTCCTTCGCTTTCATTTCAATTTCTTTTGCAAGCTGAGGCTTCGATGTGGTCATATCAATGAGATAAGTACCAGGAGCAGCATGTGTCACGAGCCCTTCTTCCCCTAAATAGATCTCTTCCACATCTGATGGATACCCGACCATAGTGATGACAGCATCCGCACTTGCTGCGATTTCCTTCACTGTTGACTTCCATGAAGCGCCTTTTTGAATCAATGCGTCTGCCTTCGTTTTCGTTCTTGTATACACGAGAACCTCATATCCTGCATCCATTAAATGTCCTGCCATACTATGTCCCATTACACCGATTCCAATGAAACCAACTGTTTTGATTTGTGCCATCACGTGTTCCTCCTTAAAGAGACTTTGTCAATCCACCATCAATGATCAGTGTTTGACCTGTCATATATGTATTCGCTTCAGATAAAAGGAAAGCCGCATATGCCGCAAATTCCTCTGGCTGTCCGTACCGGCCAAGCGGGATCGCTCGTTCTGCTTGTGCTTTGATCTCTTCAACTGATTGATGCTCTGTTTGCGCGCGGTGCTTGTCCAGCTGTTTGACGCGCTCTGTTTCAATTTTTCCCGGGGCTAACGTATTGATCAAAATGCCATCTTGTGCAAGCTCCTGGGCAGCTGTTTTTGTCCATCCAGCAATCGCCGGTCTAAATGTATTCGACAGCATCAAGCCTGGAATCGGTTCTTTCACCGACATAGACGCAATATTTAACACGCGTGCGCCGCGTTTTTTTAAATAAGGCAAGGCCTCTTTTAATAACCGGATATAGCTGAGTAAATGAAGCTGAAATGAGTCCATCCAATCTTGATCCGTTAAGGTCTCGAGCGTCCCTGTTTGAGGACCGCCTGTATTGTTCACAAGAATGTCGAGACGCTTTTCATCACCAGCTGCTGCTTGGGCAAGCGCCTTGATTTGCTCGGCGTCAGATACATCACATACTTGATAAGTCAGCTGCCCTTTTACAAGCGGGGACAATTCTTTGACCGTTTCTTTCAGCGTCTGCTCATGTCTTCCTGAGAGCATTACATCTGCGCCCTCTTTTGCTAGAGCAAAGACTATTGCTTTTCCGATACCTTGACTGCTTGCAGCTACCAATGCTTTTTTTCCAAATAGATTGACATCCATGTCAACACCCCCTCTGCACTTATTTTATCATACAAAAAGAACCTTGCTCACGTCGCAAGGCTCCTTTCCATTCTATTACACCTTAAACCGGTCAACCGCCTGACGTAATGCCTGGCTTGATTCGTTCAGCATTTCGGTCGAGGTTTTCGTTCTTTCTAAAGCTTGTACTTGTTCATCGGTAGAAGCATGCACTTCCTCTGCTGAAGCCGCAGATTCTTCTGAAATTGCAGCAATGCTTTGAATGGAATCATTCATTTTCTGCTGTTCTTCTGTCATTTCATTGATCTGTGTATGAATGCTGTCAATGGAGCCGACAAGTGCCTGCATTTCCATTGTGATGCTGCTGAGTGCCTCACCTGTTGCATTGATGGCATCACCTTGTTCCTCATTCATTTTACTTGCTGCTGTCATTGCTTCAGCCGCCTTCTTCGATTCATCTTGAATGAGTTTCACAGTTTCACTAATGTGTTTTGTTGATTGTGCAGATTGTTCAGCAAGCTTTCTTACTTCTTCTGCGACGACAGCAAACCCTCGTCCGCTTTCTCCTGCTCGCGCTGCTTCAATGCTTGCATTCAGTGCAAGTAAATTCGTTTGATCAGAGATTTCAGAGATCGCCGTCACGACGTTTTCAATATTTTTCGTTTTATGCTCAAGATCCAGCAGCATTTGCTCTACCTTCTTCGATTCTTCATTCGCTTGTGTTGATTTTTGGACGAGCTGGCCAAGAGCATCGAGCCCTCTATAGCCTGCATCTTCAGATGATTTTGAGTTGGCTTGCATTTGCGTGGCAAGCTCACCCATATGACGTACTTTTTCATACAAATGCTCTGATTTCTCATTAATTGTTTCAGCATCTATTGCTTGTTTAGACGCCCCTGTTGCCACCTCTTGAATGGCAGTTGCAATCTGTTCGCTTGATAGTAAGGTCTCATTTGAAATTTGCGTCACTTCATCCGTTGATTTCACAACCTGGTCTGAAGCCCCTTTCACTTTTTCAATTAACTCCCTAATGCCCTCTGTCATTTGATTAAAGCTTTTCGTGAGGAAACCTATTTCATCCTGGGACTTTGTTTCAAGTGAGCTGGTTAAATCGCCTTCAGACACTTTACGAACATGCTCTATCAGACGCTTGATTGGCGTTGTAATGCTTCTTGCTAATAAGTAGCTTAGGATCATAGCAAGAATAATCGCAATCACAGATATGATGATACTTGTTTGATTCATTTGTTCTGTGATCCAAAGCAGTTTCTTTTTCTCGAAGCTGACCCCTATCGTCCAATCGGCTTCTTTAATTTTAGATATGACTGTCAGCTGTTTGTTATCATCAATACCAGAATTGTCGATCGCTTTTTTCACAGAAGCGACTTTTGATATGTTTTTTCCTTGCTCTGTTGGATGCGCCAAAATGGTGCCTGTGCCGTCAACTAAGAAAGCGGTTCCCATATAAGGAATTTTTTGTTCCTTTATATAGGATTGAATGGAGGACAGCTTCAAATCAAGTCCAGCAACTCCAACGACTTTTCCATTTCGCACAATCGCCTTAGTGGCTGAGACGACCATTTCATTGGTTGCTTTATCAATATATGGGTCTGTCCACAGGACCTCATCAGGCTTTTCAGCCGCTTGAATAAACCAATCTCGTTTAGAAGGATCATATCCTTCGCCAAAATCGGACTCTGGGAAAGCGAACATTTTGCCATCATTTGTTCCAATATAGGCAAGCGAGATGAGTTCATCCTGCTCCTGTAAGCCTTTTAGTTCATCGCTTTCAAATGCCAATGTTTGTTTTGTTTGTTTTTGTGCAAAATCTTCAGTCAGTGTACTTGTTGCCAGTTTGTTAATTGTATCACTGTAACCATTAAGTCTTAATGCAATGATGTCTTTCATGCTTTCTGCCGTTGCTGCTGTGGTGGTTTTTGCATCACGTTCAATGAGTGGTCTTAATACTATGTTGGAACCCACTTGAACTGCCACAACGGTTAAAATTAAAATAACTGAGATAAAAACAGCTATCCTTATTTGAAGTTTCTTAAACATCTCATCACCCCTACATCCTACTTTCGTATCTTATTTTGTATATCGGCAAAATTGGTACCGCATTCAATAGTTGTAAGAAAATTTAAATAGAAAAAAACAAGCCACAAAGGCTTGCTTTAAGTAAAATATTCAATTTTTGCAGACGGAAAGTACTGATCGATATATGATTCTAATGTCTGTCTTAGTTCTTGTTCTTCATCTTTTTGGTAGATATATTTTCCAATTCCATATCTACCCCATTTGTATCTTCTTTTTTCTTCATCTAATTCTAATTTTGATTTCGGGTAGTTTTTTTGGATCACACGCTTCGCTGGTTTTGTAAAGCGGTGCTGAATCATTTCAAAGGTGATATCGTGTCTCACATCTTCTGAAAGGGCGGCATCGAGTTTTTCAAAAAGAACTTTATACCCTTCCTGCCAGCCTTCGTGAATGTAAATCGGGGCAATAATAAAGCCAAGAGGATAGCCTGCTTTTGCCACTTTGACAGCCGCTTCAATTCGCTGATCGAGCGGTGATGTTCCGGGTTCGAAATATTTAATGACATAATCAGCGTTGATACTAAAGCGGAATCTTGTTCGACCGTTGTGCTTTGCATCTAATAGATGATCGACATGATGAAATTTAGTGACGAAGCGAAGCTTGCCAAGATCGGTTTGCCCAAAATATTCAATCGCTCGCTTCAGTGTATGTGTCAAATGGTCAATCCCTACGATGTCAGAGGTACAAGAGGCTTCAAATCTTGTGATGTCCGGTGCACGCTCGTTCATGTACTGCTCAGCCTGATCTAATATTTCTTCTACATTAACATACGTGCGAATGTACGGCTTACTTCCCATTGTTGTTTGCAGGTAGCAATAATGACAATGCCCCATACATCCCGTCGCAAATGGGATCGCATACTCTGCAGATGGTTTAGACGAGTCGAACTTCAATGTTTTCCGCACACCAATGACAAGCGTTGATTTCGCATTGCGATACTTTTGCAAGTCATTTTTCCCTGGGATATTTCTCACCTGGTTATGTGAAGTCGTTTCTCTTATTTCAATTCCCATACCCTCGAACTTTTCCTTCAGCTCTTGTCCTAACGGGTACTCTAGCGCTCGAGGTTCAATATAAACAAGCTGGGGGACGAAAGGTTTGATCATATTTAGCACATCCTTACCTTTAAGGTTTCATACCGTTACTTTAACCGCTCAGGATGGCTTTTATCCTTTCTAAAATCTCCCTTATTCAAACAAATCTTGATAAAGGGCTTCTGCTTCTTCGTATGTTGAAAATACGGCATCATCAGGTGCTAATGGATGATACGTTTCCAGTAAAAATAGTGCAAGCTCCTCTTCGTTGTATGGATGTGAAACGATTTCCGCTTCTTTAATTTGTGCTACGTTTGCTGCATGTGGATTTCGATAAATCACATATACTTGATCACCCGGCTTATAGTCAGAAAAAGGCAATCTGGTCACCTCCATTTTTTAATTATAGGTTGCCCTTCTCTCTGCTCGATATGACCCATTATGATAAAATTCGACAAAAAAACCAGACAGTTGAACCTGTCTGGTTTGATTCACTTAGTTATGTTGAAACGTTTTCTTGACGAAATCAACTACTTCTTCTGTTGTGCTAAGTGATAAAATATGCTCTTTAAATGATGCAGCTTCTTCCTTAGAAAGCTTGCTTAGCTGCGTTCTTGCTGGAAGAATGGATGTTGCACTCATTGAGAATTCATCTAATCCTAATCCAAGTAGAAGCGGGATTGCGATTTCATCTCCTGCCATCTCACCGCACATGCCAACCCACTTACCTTCTTTATGCGCTGCTTCAATCACAAGCGTAATCAGACGTAAAATGGCTGGATTGTATGGCTGATAAAGATATGACACTCGTTCGTTCATTCGATCAGCAGCCATTGTGTATTGAATCAAATCATTTGTTCCAATACTAAAGAAATCCACTTCTTTTGCAAATTGGTCTGCGATGACAGCTGTTGATGGAATTTCCACCATAATACCGATTTCAATGGAATCAGATACGTCTGTACCAGCGGCAACCAATGCTTCTTTTTCTTCAAGTAAAATGGCTTTTGCTTCTCTAAATTCTGATAACGTCGCGATCATAGGGAACATGATTTTCAAGTTTCCATATGTACTTGCACGAAGTAAGGCGCGTAGTTGTGTTCTGAAAATCTCCTGTTCTTCGAGGCAAAGGCGGATCGCTCTAAAGCCAAGGAACGGGTTCATTTCTTTTGGAAGCTGCAAGTAAGGGAGTTCTTTATCGCCACCAATATCAAGTGTGCGGACAACAACTGCTTTACCTTCCATCTTCTCTAACACTGTTTTATAAGCATTGAACTGTTCTTCTTCTGTTGGAAGCTGATCTCTGCCCATGTATAAAAATTCTGTACGGTACAATCCCACCGCTTCGCCGCCATTTTCAAGTACACCTTTTACATCTTCAGGTGTTCCGATATTTGCAGCTAACTCTACGTGAACGCCGTCTTTTGTGACCGTTGGCTGGTCAACAAGTTTCGCCCATTCCGCTTTTTGAGCTAAGAAGTCTTCATGCTTTTTTTGATACGCTTTCACTTCATCTTCAGAAGGCTGAATGATGACGTCTCCAGTAATACCATCAACAATGATGAGATCATCGTTTTTGACCGTTTTTGTTGCTTCTTTTGTTCCAACAACGGCTGGAATCTCCATTGATCTTGCCATGATCGCTGAGTGAGAAGTACGACCACCGATATCTGTCGCAAAACCTTTGACGAATTGTCTGTTTAGCTGAGCAGTATCAGAAGGTGTTAAATCTTCTGCAATGATAATGACTTCTTCAGAAATCATACTTGGGTTTGGAATGTCAACGCCTAGCAAATGTCCAGTAACACGTTTTGTAACGTCGCGAATATCCGCTGCACGTTCCTTCATGTATTCATTGTCCATTGCTTCGAACATCGTGACAAACATGGTCGCTGTTTCTTTTAAAGCAAATTCAGCATTTACTTTATCCGATTTGATTTTGTCCTTTACTGGGTTTAGCAGCTCTGGATCACTTAACACAAGAAGGTGCGCAGAAAAGATATCTGCTTTGTCTTGGCCAAGCTCTTTTAGCGCATGTTCTTTAATTGCTTCAAGTTCTTGTTTTGAAACATGAATTGCTTCTTCAAAACGTTTTACTTCTGTCTCTGGATCGTTAATGTCTTTTTGGTGAACTGTTAAATCTGGTTCTTCCAGACGGTATGCTTTTGCAATCGCAACGCCTGCTGAAGCACCGATTCCTTTCAGTTGTTGCATTACTCGCCTAGGCCTTCACTTTTCATTGTGTCTTTTAGTGCAGCAAGTGCATCATTTTCATCAGAACCAGAAGCAGAGATTGTGATTGTAGCACCTTTCGCAATTCCTAGAGACATTACACCCATAATAGATTTAAGGTTCACTGTTTTACCATTATATTCTAAGTTGATATCAGCATCATATTTACTAGCAGTTTGTACAAGAACTGTTGCAGGACGTGCGTGAATTCCAGAATCTGCAGTTACTTTGAATGTTTGTTGAGCCATTTTTATCAATCTCCTTTTTATACAATTAATACATCCACAATATTATATCATACTGCCGAGCTTGTCATCTAACAAGAACGGCAGTTATGAAAATTATTTTGAAATTTTCATGATGTTTTCTTGACCAGCTTTGATCTCGCCGGATTCTTGAAGGTCAATAAATTGTCCTTCACCTAAGTTTGTAAATACAATTGGTGTCATCAAAGATGGTACTTCTGACTTAATTTTATCAATATCAACCTCTAAGAGTTTTTGACCGATTTCTACTTGATCTCCCTCTTGTACAAATGCTTCAAATCCTTCTCCTTTGAGGCTGACCGTATCAATACCGAAGTGGATCAAAATTTCAAGTCCACCATCAGATTGCAGGCCGATTGCGTGTTTCGTTGGGAAAACATTTAGAATTCTCCCTTTCACCGGTGAAACCACCGTTCCATCTTTTGGCAAGATGGCGAAACCGTCACCCATCATTTTCCCTGAGAATACTTGATCTGGTACATCTGTAATCGGATGAAGCTCCCCTGTAATTGGTGAAGCAAAGATTTCTTCCCCTTGCTCGTTTTGAAGCGGTTTTGCAATGACTTCTTCGACCTGCTGGCTGACTTCTTCTTTTGCAGAAGGGTCTTTAGCTGGACGCGGCGTGCGGCCTGCAATGATGTCTTGCATTTGTGTTTTTAAATTATCAGAGCGCGGTCCAAAGATTGCCTGGATGTTGTTCCCTACTTCGAGGACACCTGAAGCGCCAAGCTTTTTCAAGCGGTCTTTGTCCACTTTCTTCTGATCATTTACTGTGACACGCAAACGCGTAATACAAGCATCTAGGTGTTTAATGTTTTCTTGGTCACCCATTGCTTCAAGGATTTCATACGGCAAGTCATCGGCTTTTCCAGCCTTAGCCCCGCTTGCACCATCTGCTGCTTCATCCTCGCGGCCTGGCGTTTTCAGATTAAATTTACGAATTGCGAATCTAAATCCGAAGTAATAAATGACAGCAAGCACGAGACCTACTGGAATCACAAGCCACCAAGCCGTTCTGTTTGGCAAAATACCGAATAAGAAGAAGTCGATTAACCCTCCTGAGAAGGTCATACCGATTTTCACGTTTAGAATATCCATTATCATAAAGGATAATCCAGCAAATACACAGTGGATTGCAAATAATAATGGTGCAACGAACAAGAATGAGAATTCAAGCGGTTCTGTAATCCCTGTTAAGAAAGAAGTCAGTGCTGCTGAACCCATAATTCCAGCTACAAGCTTTTTATTCTTAGGTTTTGCTTCATGGTAAATCGCAAGTGCTGCTGCTGGAAGTCCAAACATCATGAACGGATATTTCCCTGTCATGAATGTTCCGGCTGTCAGCTGAACACCATCTTTGATTTGTGCCATGAAGATACGCTGGTCACCACGGACAAGCTCTCCTGATAAGCTCTTATAGCTAAAGAACTCATACCAGAATGGCGAGTAGAAAATGTGGTGCAGACCAAACGGGATAAGTGAGCGTTCAATCACACCGAATACAAAGGCAGCAAGCGGCTCATTCGCTGCAAGCAGTCCTGTTGAAAACGAGTTCAGTGCACCTTGGATTGGCGGCCAAATGACTAGCATCAAAAGCCCTAAAATAAGTGCTGAAATGGATGTGACGATTGGAACAAATCGTTTACCAGCAAAGAAACCGAGATATTGCGGGAGCTCAATTTTGTAAAATTTATTATACATATAAGCTGCTAATACCCCGACAATGATCCCGCCAAAAACGCCGGTAGACAAGGTCGGAATGCCGAGCATATTAATATACGCTGGATGGCTTTCCTTAAAGAACTGGGCCAATTTGATAGAATCTGACGGAATCGATCCGTTAGCCATTAAGACGGCACTCATCGTAACGTTCATGACAAGATAACCGATGATCGCGGCAATTCCTGCCACTCCGTCTCCATTGGCAAGACCGATCGCAACCCCTACAGCAAATAAGAGCGGAAGATTAGAGAAGACGATGTTCCCTGCATTTTCCATGACACTTGCAACAAGCTGAATTGTATCATTGCTTAAAAATTGAGCTACATCAATCAGCTGCGGATTTTGCATCGCATTTCCAAGTGCTAGTAAAATACCAGCAGCAGGAAGGATCGCAACTGGAAGCATAAGTGCTCGTCCAATTTTTTGCAACACACCAAAAAGTGATTTAAACACTGGTTGAACCTCCTTTTGTTTTCGCTTACAACATACATTTGGGTTGCTCCCTGACGTACATTTCATAATTAACCGTTTACATTTCACTTTCAAACACAAAAAAAGGCATGGTGATATAAGGTTGCGCAAATAACAGGATCTTATCCTGTATTTACCTTAAGTCACTCATGCCTGATCGAATCAGTTACACGTTTCAAGGAAACTATGAAATTTTATTAGTCAATCTGTACAGGTGAAGCGTCAGGTAGACAGCTTCTGCATCATGTACAGGCTTTTTCAATGCATGCTGCAAAATTTTGATCATTTTCCAAGCAGTATTGTAGCATAAAGGATATTCATTTTTCAATAGATGAAGCAACTTTTCTGGTTCCTCTAATGATTCTTCCCGTTTAATACGCTCAATCGAAAACGTAATATGGCGCAATAAGCGTAAATAATGAATACTTTCTCTGTCTACTTTCATATGAAAGGAATCTTCTATGACTTGGACCATCTGCGTGATGAGCTGCGAATGACGGTTCACCTCAGATAAGGGCCGGTTCGTTAAAGCCGAATGAATATGGAGCGCAATAAAACCAATCTCTCCTTCTGGCAGCTTTGTTTCAATATCTGGCCGCTCGTTAATCAGTTCAACGACTTCCTTTGCGACCTCGTATTCTTTCGGGTACAGCGATTGTGTCTCAAGCATAAAAGGATTGGTAATATCATAACCTTGCTGCACCCGCTTAAAACTAAAGGCTATATGATCGGTCAGTGCAATATGAATATGCTCATTCAAGCGATGTCCCATTTTTTCTCGTATATGATAAATGACGTCATTGGCAAGCTCGATCATGTTCTCATCAATGTGATGAAGCAGCTGTTTATATTCTGTTTGTTCCTTCGTGTTTTTTAACACAAACATCTTTTCAAATGCCGCTTGATCGAGAACATCACCCGATTTTTTTCCGAAGCCGATCCCTTTTCCAATCAGAACCACTTCGCCCAAAGAAGGGTGTCTTGCGATGATGACATTATTATTTAACGCTTTATCAACGGTGAAGGATTCCATGAACATCCCCACCTCCTTCTTATTCAATCCCTCTTATCGTACAAAACAGATGAAACGTGCGTCAACGATTGTTTTTCAAAACGGTGGTTGTTCGCTCTATGAGGCGAAATGACAGCACTCTTTTTTCTGATGCTTCTCCCTTTAACGCCCGGTCGTACAAGTCAAATGCTTCCTGCCCCATTTGTTTGAGTGGAATTTCAATGCTGGAAATCCCTAAAGCCTCACTCAATTGTTCGTTTTGAAAGCCGAGTATGGCGGGTGATTCCCCTACTTTTATATGGTGACGCTGCGCTTCTAATAAAAAGCCTGCTGACACGTCGTCATTTGTGATCAGTAATGCTGTGGGACGATTTTTCATCCCCTGCCATTCTGTAAATAATTGCTTCCCATCAAAAAGTGTTAACTTCCCTTCAATGATCCATTCCTCATCAATGTCCTGCCCAAGCGATTGCATCATATCTTGATAAGCTTGAAGGCGCGTTTGGCTATTCGCTCCTTCTGTTCTGGCAAGAACGATCGCAATTCGCTCGTGCCCGCATGCCGCTAAATGATGAAGCCCTTCTTTCAATGCTTGATCATGTGCAATCGACACCGCTGAACAGTCATCATGTGGTGTAGGATGACAAAAAATAATGGGGCCGGATTCCTGCCACTTTAAGATGTCTCGATCACTTAGCGCATTTGAGCAAAAGATTAAACCGTCCACACGCCGCTCCTTTAAGCTCATCAAAGCTTCTTTTTCCTTTATTGGATCATACCCCGTTTGAAACAAGGCAAAGTGCAGGCCGCGTGCCTGTGCTTTCTCGGCAATGCCTGTGACAAGTCCGCTGAAATAGGAGTGATCAATCGTTGGAAGAACGATTCCGAACATATTAGAGTAGCCCTTTGCTAAATGCACAGCCTGAATGTTTCTCGTATACTTGAGCTCTTTCATCGCATGCAGCACACGCTCTCGTTTTTCTTCTTTGACATAAGGATGATCATTCATCACACGTGATACGGTTGTCACAGATACGCCCGCTTTTTTCGCAATCTCCCTTATGTTTGACATTTTTTCTCCTACTTTCTCTTGATATGGTAAGCGTTTCATACTTTAAGATGTATGTGAGCTGAACAAATCACTGGATGGAAAGGGGAATTCAAGATGGGTATTATCATATGGATTATATTATGTATGGCTGTTTTGTTTTCTGCTCGCTTTGCACTACATCCTTTAGGAAAAGAACATAAAATCAAACCGTTTCAATCAATTGATGATTTTTTTGTTGACAAGGATCGAAAAGAGTGACAAAAAATCACGATGACACTTCCAACGCATGGACGTTCATCGTGATTTTTTTCATTACTTGATGATCGTCAGCTCTTTTGGATAATTGGTTAAGGTGACTGGACCATCTGCTGTGATCAGTACATCATCTTCAATTCTCACGCCGCCGACTCCTGGGACATAAATACCTGGCTCGATCGTATAGACCATGCCTTCTTGGAGAAGGTCGTCATTTGCCTGGCTCATAGAAGGAAACTCATGAACAGACACCCCTAGACCATGCCCAAGACGGTGCGGGAAGTACTCCCCATATCCCGCTTCTGTGATCAGCCCTCGTGCTTTTAAGTCCAAGTCTCCAATTCTCACGCCTGGCTGGCTCATTTCAATTGCTGCCATTTCTGCGTTCAAGACGGTTTGGTAGATGTCTTTTTGCTTGTCAGAAGCTTCTTGATAGATGAATGTTCTTGTAATGTCTGAACAATACCCATCGACAATCACACCAAGGTCAAATAACACAAAATCGCCTTTTTTTAAGGCTGCCTGCCCTGGATTTCCGTGGGGCTCGCCTGATTTTTCGCCAAAGAGAACCATCGTCGAAAAGGACATGCCTTGAATGCCTTTTTTCTTTAACTCATATTCAATGACAGCGAGCACTTCAGTTTCGGTGATTCCTTCTTTTAAGGCGTTCACCCCAATTTTTACCCCTTCATCTGCCAATTGAGCGGCTTTTTTCAGTGTAGCAATTTCAGATTCATCTTTAATCAGTCTTAACTGATTGAGCTCTTCTTCTGCCCTGACGAAAGTTTCCGCCCCAGTGGCAGCTTGGAGCTGCTCTGCTCTTTGAAGCGGAATCGACTCTTTTTCAATCGCAAGTCGAGCCGCTCGTACACCTCGTTTTTCTACTGCTGACTGAATGAAATCAAATGGGTTCTCATGGTCTTCATAACCAATGATATCGCCTGACCATCCAGCATTCTTCGCCTGCTCCACTTCCATCTTAGGCAAAATAAAAAATGGATCTGCCTCTTGAAACACAAACAGCCCCATCACTCTTTCGTGCGGCTCTGTGAAGTATCCAGATAGATAAAACACATTTTCCTTTGTATGTATAAATGCACCTTGAATGTCTTTTTTCTTTAGCCAAGAAGACAAGCTCTTCATTCGGTTCATCGTGATCCTCCTCACACGTTTTACTACTGATCTATTGTATCAGTTTTTGCTGTATTTCGCACAAAAGCGCACTGGCATGAAGCCAAGTGCGCTATGATCATTTGCTTAAGATGCACGAAGCAGTCGCAGTCCATTTAAAATGACCAAAATCGTACTTCCTTCATGCCCGATGACGCCAAAAGGCAAATCAAGCACTTGTAAGAAATTCGCACAAATTAACAGACAAATCACCGTTAATGAGAAAATGATGTTTTGCTTAATGATTCTATTCATCTTTCTTGAAAGGCGGATCATCTTTGTTAGGTTATTTAAATTGTTCTTCATTAAAATGAGATCCGCTGTTTCTAAGGCAACGTCAGTGCCCCCGCCCATCGCAACGCCAACATCTGCTGTGGCGAGTGCCGGTGCATCATTTATTCCGTCTCCTACCATGATGATCGAGTTACCTTGTTTTTTAAGTTGATTGACCTCATGTACCTTTTCATCTGGAAGACACTCAGCGACAACTGTTTGGATGCCAGCTTCCTGCGCAATGGCTTCAGCCGTTTTTTGTTGATCTCCTGTGAGCATGACCGTTTGAATGCCTAAATCATTCAGCTCTTGAATCATTTTTTTAGCTTCAGGTCTAATTTGATCCTTAAGGCCAAGGCAGCCAACGACTTCTTCATCCTTTTGAACATACACCACTGTATATCCTTTTTCAGAAAGAAGATCACCCGTCTCTTCAATCTCTCGGTCCATAGGAGCCTTGCCGGCAAAATCTTTCTTCCCTATGCGCCACGTTGCTCCATTCCATTGTGCTTTTACACCAAAGCCCGAGGTTTCTTCAATGGTGACGTGTGCTGATCTTTCTACTTGGTGCTCTTTTGCCATATCAGAGATCGCTTTTGCTAATGGGTGGTTTGATTGACTTTCAATTTGATAAAGCGCCTGATAAAAAGCAGCTTTCTCTTGTCCTTCAGCCAGCACAACCTTTTCTACAGCTGGCTTCCCGCTTGTAATCGTCCCCGTTTTATCAAAAGCGATCATGGTGCTTGTGCCTAATTTTTCTAAAAAGACGCTTCCTTTTACAAGCATCCCGTTTCTTGCGCCGTTTGAGATAAGTGAAAGAGCGGCTGGCATAATGGATGCAACAAGCGCACAAGGTGAAGCAACCACCATAAACACCATTGCCCGGTAAAAGGTTTCACTCATGCTCCAGCCGAGTACAAAATGAGGCAGGAACATTAAAATAGCGACGGTGATTAACACACCTTTTACATATGCACCTTCAAATTTTTCAATGAATGCTTGGCTTGGCGAAACACTTTCTTGAGCGGATTCAACAAGCTTAATAATTTTATGAAAAAGCGTCTCTTCATTATATTTCGTTACTTCTACTGTTAAAGAACCATTTAAGTTCACAGTTCCTGCAAACACGTCCTCCCCTTGCCCTTTTTCCTGAGGAACCGATTCACCAGTGAGTGCAGATTCGTCCACACTTGTTCTCCCGCTCAGGATCACACCATCTGCTGCAATACGCTCGCCAGCTTTGATCATAATACGGTCGCCCGGTGTTAATGATGAAGCAGCGATTTGAATGGTTGTGCCATCGTCTTCAATTAAAGTCGCTTCATCTGGTGCGATACTCATTAAAGCTGTTAAATCTTTCTTGCTTTTATTTGACGTATACGTTTCAAGCGCACCGCTCAATGAAAAAATAAAAATTAAGATGGCACCCTCTGCCCAATATCCAATAATAGCTGAGCCTATCGCTGCGAAAATCATTAAAAGTTCTACATTCAGCGTCTTAGACGAAATGGTTTCTTCGATCCCTTCTTTCGCCTTTGCAAAACCTCCAATAACAAAAGCAAGGATGAAAAGAGGGATACTCCACATGCTTTCATCCTTTAGAACCCACCCAATCAAGATGAGAATTCCCGAGATCCCTGCTGCCATTAATTCTCCGTGCTGTGTCCATTTGTAAAAGGACCATTTCGATTCCTTTTGTTTTGTCGTTTGATAAAGTGCTGTATTCTCATTCATGATTGTTTTCTCCTCTCTAATTGATAATGGTTTTCACATCACCAATCGTTGCCCGTTCCGTTTTTCATCTATAATTTCTGCTATTTCAAGCTTTTTATAGGTCTGTAACTCATTATAACAGGTTCTGATCAATTTTCAATTAATAATTATTATAATTTCTTTTTGATAATAATTATCATTATTGATGCAGGTCATTCCATCCTCTTCTGAGCACAGTTTATTCAGATGAAAAGCAATTGAACACTAAAAAAGAACCAACGGAATGACCATTGGTTCTTCACAGAAAACATTTGTTTTACGAATTCGTCCACTCTTTGATTTGTTTTTTCGTCAGTGGACCTACATGGTTTTTCACCACTTCTCCTTTTTCATTAATAAAAAAGGTGGTCGGGATCGTGATGATTTGATATTTCTTCATCATTTCTCCGTGCTCATCAAGAACGATCGGGAATGTAAACTTTCTGTCTTTCACAAATTGGGCGACAGCGTTTTTACTTTGTTCAGCACCTAGTAAATTAACGGTCAGAATGTCGACATCACTTTGATTTTCTTTCACGATCTGTTCAAAGGCTGGCAGCTCTATTTTGCAGGAAGGGCACCATGTTGTCCAAAAATGCAGGATTGTTCGTTTTCCTTTCGGCGGAACGATTTGCGTTTCACCAGTTAATGTAGGAACCTCTATCCTCGGCGCCATAACAGGTTCTTTCGCTTCTGTCTCTGTATTCATCAGAAATAGAAGAAGGGTCATCATCAGAAGACTGGCGGGTAGATATTTACGTTTCATCAAGATCTTCCTTCCCAGTTTTCTTATAGCTTGCCCTCTCGATAAAGATGACATTCAAGCTTTTTTCATTCTAAGAAACATCGAAACGCCAAGCTCCTTACAAATGGTGGCATAATGCAGCGCAGTCAGCAGCAGCATACCCGTGTTCATTCCTAATATAACGCCCATCATGTTCAGGCTTTCAATTGACCCGAGGAAATATACCATAGAAAATGAGACGACATGCACCCATATATTATGTAGGAACACGTCTTTAATCAGGCCCATACCGATTAAACACGCTTGAAATGGCATCACAAACAGGTGGCATAAAAAGTACGGCCAGAGCAGCTGCAGATAGACGGCAGCTTGTGGTGAATCAAAAAAGAGCTGCGTGAGCGGATAAGCGAAATAATACATCACCATCACTGCCGGCACCCCATACCCAAACGTAATGAGAATCGCTTGCCTGACACGTTTTTTCACGAGATCATACTGCCCTAAAGCATAGGCTTCAGATACATTCGGAATCATCACAATCATGATCGAATGGGCGATAAACGCTGGGAAGAAACCGATCGACATGGCTACACCAGCAAGCATTCCATAATGATCAACAGCCAGTGTTCCAGAGATACCTGCTGCAACGAGGGCTCCTTTGATTAAAAAAGGTTCAACGGCATTGGCGATGGCATGAAAGATGCGCATCCCAGTTGTCGGAATCGAAACAGCCAACAGGCGCTTTCTCACGTCACTCCCTCTTAGTTCAACAGACCTCACATTCACAGCATTTTTCGCCATGACGTATTGGGAGTATAAATAAATAAAGACGACAAGATCACTCGCAACAATGACCCCAATGGCGATGAGCACCGCTGTTTCAATATCAAAGGAATACCAATGGAAAAATAAAAACAAGCAGATGAGCTGGATCGTTTTTTTCAGCATATTTGCTAGGGCGATTCTGCCCATTTGCTGCTTTCCCATAAAATAACCGCGTGCAATAGAGGTAAACGCAATAATCGGAATAAGAGACAGCACTAAGCCTTTCATGAGCGGATGATACGACTGAAACACAGGAATGAAAGGCAGTACAATCGCTGCTGCTCCCGTGGTTGTACATGTCACCACAAGCGTCATTTTAAAGGCATGGCGGAGCATACTTTTGTGAAGCCGCTCATGCGACTCTGCAATGAATTTAGAAATGGAGACTGGAAGCTCTAGGCTAGCGATCACAAGTACAAGCATGATGATTGGAAGGATACTCATGTAGAGACCCATCCCATGTTCTCCAAGCTCTCTCGCTAAAATCATATTGACTAAGAACTCTATACACTCCGCAATGAAAGCTGCGACAGATAGCAGAATGACCCCTTTTACAAATCGATTCATGTAGCCTCCCCTTGTCTAAAAGCAAATTCTTTTCACATTCTATGAGACAAGTCCTGAAAATATTTTTAAAATTGAAGACAAAAAAAAGCGACCTGTTGATCGCTGCTTTTCTTTAGACGGCAAATACGTGACGGCCGATTCGTTCTACAATTTTACGGGAACGAATCCAGTTATCTGTCGCCGTTTTTGGATTATAAAAATAAATAGCCTTTGTCGTTCTGTCATGTTCTTTCACAACCTGCTTCACAGCCTTAACGGAATCTTGATCTGCCTTATCATTGATGCTTCCATTCGATACTGGCTGGAAGGCATTTCGCTGATAAATAACCGCTCTGACGCTGTCAGGAAAAGAGCCATGCTCTACCCTGTTTAAGACGACGCTTGCTACAGCTTTTTTCCCTGCGTAAGATTCACCTTTCGCTTCAGCATGTACCAATCGAGAAAGCAAGTCCATTTCTTCATTAGAATAACGCGTTTGTTTTTTGGAGTTTGCCTCTTTCGTCGTTTTAGACTTCACTTGTTTTTTTTGCTTCGGTTTTGAAGCCTTTTCTTCTGTTGACGTGCTTAGCATTTTGACTTTCGGCTGACGCTTCCCCTCTGAAAATGCTGGGATTACCTTATGATGATCATCTTGATCTATATATGAAAGCTGATGCTTAACAGGTGCTTGTGAAAGTTCGTGACTTAATGTGCCTTGCTGCTCTTGTATATTGTCCATCTTCATTGCTGCTACCAGCATAAGGATGGCAAAAAGAGCTGTATGAATCTTAATCATTCGCCTCATTCCTCCTTTAATCAAAGTAGGCCGTAAGATACTTGTCCACTCTAACAAGAGCTTCTTCTATTTTCACGCACAAAGATTTGCATGCCTGTCCAAATTCCGTCATTAAATGGCATGTCCTAGTTGAAATGCGCATGAACTGGAAATGTTAGCGCTTAAAAAAGCCCCTTTTTAGCCTATAATCATCCTTATGCTCCTGATTATGGGTTATTACATTTTCTTTTCATATGTATCAGGCTGATTTGAAGTATGACAAAAGAGCCAAAATAAAAAAGCTTTCTCTCATTAGTGAGAAAAAGCTTTAGCTTCTTGCTTCTTTAAGATATTCAAAAATAACATCTCCACGATGTTTGGCCATTCCGCGAAAATATTTAAAATCATCTTGCTTTACCAAAATAGAACGAAAAGTTAAAAAATCATCTTTTTGAATGGTCACTTGCTTCTCCGTCCCATTCCGTAATGATTCAAGTATTGTGAGGATTTGTTCTTCAGTCAAAAAAACCGCTCCTTTTCTGCCATGATCAAATATTAAATATACCATTCGTTTGAAAAGCGTACAACGAAAACGAAACAAAAACGTCTTTATCCTTTACATTGGTATGAAAATATTGCAAAATACTTTTTAATAGGGAATGAAATCTGCTTTTAAAGGAGAGGGATCGGTTGAAGATTGCAAAAATTGGAAATGTGATCGAATTTAGAAATGGTTTAACAGGTGTAGTTGAAAAAGTGAATGAAAACTCTGTCATTGTGGATGTCACCATCATGGACAACTATAGAGATTTAGAACTGGATTCACTAACAGTCGTTAATCATAAAAACTATAAAATCATCAAAGACTCCGTACATTAATTTGCAATCCTCAATTCAGACTATCGATACATACGTAAATACGAAGCAAAGCTGTTCATTTATTTGTTGAAAAGGTGAATGGTATTTCAGACAACTTTCTATTTTTTATAAAGTGATGATATGCAGTATTAGCTCTAGACAGGAGAAACTAAAATGCAAAATTCAAATGATATCATTGTGCGTTTTGGGAATATGGAAGACGCTGATACTACTTTAGACATACAGTCATCAGTGATTGCTGAATCAGATTATTTACTTACAACGCCTGAAGAAAACAAAAAAAACCTTTTAGAACACAAGGCTTGGATACAAAAAAGAATAGAGAACGAAAACGAAACATACATAGTTGCTCAAAAAGACGGAAAAGTCATTGGGTTTATAGCATTTGAAAATGGATCAAATAGAAAAAGAACTGCCCACGCAGGTTCTTTCGGTTTGATGGTTCATAAGCGCTTTAGAGGTTTAGGCGTAGGGGAAATGTTGCTAACAGCGTTATTAAATTGGGCAGAAAAGAATCCTTCGATCGAAAAGGTTAGTTTAGCCGTATTCTCTACAAATCAAAAGGCTATTTCTTTGTACAAAAAGATGGGATTCATAGAAGAGGGACGTAAAATAAAAGAATTTAAAATAAGTGAACATGAATACTGGGATGATGTTTTAATGTATAAACTTGTTTAATACCATAAAAATAGATGCAGAAATAAGGACGTAACATAAATTGATTCATCAATTTGTTATGTCCTTTTCTTATTATTTTACCCATATGAGTGTCAGTCTTTTTGCGTATGAAAGGTCTGCATTTCCGCTTTCGTTTTGTACATGTCAACTTCCTCGGGGGTGATAACGCCTTTATCAATCAAAAGTGCAATCACTCCAAGCAATGTGGAGGCACTCCATTTATATCGTTCTTTGTTTTGATGTTCGAGCATTTGAAGCTCTTCTTTTAGCTCCATCAGCAGCTTCTCTGTCTTTTCT
Organism: Bacillus sp. MC1252; assembly: GCF_056838025.1. Taxonomy (NCBI): domain Bacteria; kingdom Bacillati; phylum Bacillota; class Bacilli; order Caryophanales; family Bacillaceae; genus Bacillus; species Bacillus sp. MC1252. The sequence continues at coordinate 1,288,807 of NZ_CM166369.1, read as the reverse complement.
TCTTTGTTTGCCAACTCAAACGCCTCCGTTTTTCGTTCATTGCCTCTATTTTATCTCAAAGCAAATAAGATAAGCAAAAAACACAATTCATCTTTACAAACATACGTTCTGCCATGTATAATAAATTTACGAGCTGGTAGCCCCCAGCCGTCCTAGCAAGTTCTATTCCTATTGGTATGAGAAGAGTGACATGACTCTTCTCTTTTTTTATGGTTTCAGCCTTATATTTGCGCCATAAAAAAAGACATGTCATCCGGCATGTCTTTTCCTATTTATTAGCGATTATCAATCGTTTCTGGATACATATCATGATTCATCATACGATACGATGCCATTTCTTCATACTTAGTTCCAGGTTTTCCGTAGTTTGTATACGGGTCAATCGAAATACCGCCTCTTGGTGTGAATTTGCCCCATACTTCAATATACCTTGGGTCCATCAATTCAATGAGGTCATTCATAATAATATTCATACAATCCTCATGGAAGTCACCGTGGTTACGGAAGCTGAACAAATATAATTTTAACGATTTACTCTCGACCATGATTTCATTTGGAATATAGCTGATATAAATCGTCGCAAAATCTGGCTGCCCTGTTTGCGGACAAAGTGATGTAAACTCTGGGCAATTGAATTTTACGAAATAGTCTCTATTTGGATGTTTATTTGGGAACGTTTCAAGCACTTGTGGTGCATATTCAAACAAATAATTGGTCCCTTGGTTTCCTAATAAAGTGACACCTTCTAATTCTTCTGGTTTTCTTGTCGTCATCTTGTCTCTTCCTTTCTATACGCCTCGTTTATTTCCCCACAATAACGTGTGCAGCTGCGGCAAGACTCTCACTCGATTCAAGTCTGGATCTTGCGCCACTTGATCTATAAGCGCTTCATATTTCTTTAATAAATGCGTCAATAAGGAAGCGTCGTCAGCTGTCGTCGTGTCATCATTTCCTACCTGCAAGTAAAAAGGAAGCTCTGGGTATTTCGCATGAACATCCTTCGCATAGGCTAAATCACGATCATCAAAAATCACGACCTTTAGGCTTGCATGCTGCAATCTGTTTCCATTTTTCAATTCATCTATAATACGTGTCAGTTTCGTAAAATCTGTTTTCATATTCGAGCTTGGCGGCTTTGGAGAAATGGTTAAATCATCAATTTTTAAAAACCAATCCTGATACATCGTTCCTTGTGTTTCAAGCGCTGTATCGATCCCTTCTTCATGCAGCAAATCAATGAGTGATTCCATTTGTTTTAATAACGCAGGATTCCCTCCTGAAATGGTGACATGAGAGAAAGCCTGTCCACCTATTCTTTTCAGCTCTTTCACAATATCTTCTGCTTGAAGCCACTGAATATCCTGCTTAGCTGACCCATCCCATGTAAATGATGAATCACACCAGCTGCAAGAGTAGTCACAGCCAGCCGTTCTGACAAACATTGTTTTTTGTCCAATGACCATTCCTTCTCCTTGGATGGTTGGACCAAAGATTTCTAATACAGGAATCGCTTTAGCCATTGAGCTCAACTCGTTTCGGCCGGTAAATGCAATAGCTTGTTGGTGTCTCCCTGACAAAGACCTGAACACATGTCGGTCTGTTCGCTAAAGTCGATAAGTATGCCGCTACTTTGTCATGTACGGTCTTTGCGACAACCTCAGTGGTTGGCATGGCGTATGGATCGTTTGATGAAAATTCTTCATGGTCGTTAAGCAGCGTGTGGTCGTACTGCCCATGAATGAGCTTTTTCAGCGTACTGAAATTGACAAGAAAACCTGATTCATCCAGATTGTCTCCTGCAATCGTGATATTAATCGTATACGTATGACCATGTATGCGGCTGCATGCACCGGCATCTTCTCTTGGGATGAAATGTGCTGCAGATAGATGCATATCTTTGTTCAATTCAAATGAAAATGGGTGATTCGTTTGTGGATAGATTTGAGAAAGCATTTATTTCGCCTCCTTCATTTTCATATAAGTGTCATAGCCGTTTTTCCGAAGCTTACAAGCGGGACATTCCCCGCAGCCATCAGAAATGATGCCATTGTAGCAAGTGAGCGTTTCATTTTTCACAAAGTCTAGCGCATCCAGCTCATCGGCAAGCTTCCATGTTTCTGCTTTATTGAGCCACATTAGTGGTGTATGGATGACAAATGGTTTTTCCATCGCCAAATTCACTGTGACGTTGCAAGATTTCACAAACTCATCTCGGCAATCTGGGTAGCCGCTAAAGTCTGTCTCACAAACACCTGAGATAATATGTCTTGCTCCGATTTGATACGCAAGAATAGAGGCAAAGGATAAGAAGACTAAGTTTCTCCCTGGAACAAATGTGGAAGGCAGCTCTCCTTCTTTTTCCACAATGTCTATGTCATCTCTTGTTAAAGCATTTGGTGCCAGCTGATTCAAAAGAGACATATCTAATAGATGATTCTTCACGCCTAACTTGTCAGCGATTCTTTTGGCTACATCAATTTCTTCTTGATGGCGCTGATTATAATGAAAGGTTACGGTTTCTACCTCTTCAAATTGTTGAAGTGCCCATAATAAACATGTCGTACTGTCCTGTCCCCCGCTAAAAACAACGACTGCTTTTTCATTTTTCAATTCCTGTTCTCCTCCTTTTGCAGATGAGTACAACCGTACTAGCTGCATCTGAAAGGCTCATGAAACCCCCTATTTTCTCAAAAGAAAAGACACCTTCACATGTATATGAGGTGTCCTAGCCATAAAAAATAAAAAGTGCCACATCCAAGGATACGGCAAGTCCTTAGTTTTTTATAGAGGGTTTTGCTAGAACCTCTCCCGTTTTCACGGATTTTTGTTCAATTTTCACAGAGGATAGTGTACCACATATTTTTCATGCAGGCTATCCCTTCTTTACCTATTAAACGATTTAGGCACTTTTTTCAGACAAAGAAAGAGGATAAAAAAGATACTGACATAACCGAAAATAGGGTAAACCGTTGAAATCAGTGTACCGTATCCAATTTTACTGATCACATAACAGCATAGGAGGATAAGAGATATCGTATAGATGCTTTTCATTCGGATATACGCCCTCACTTGTCTTTCCAGCCCATATAAATTGCCTATGACGGATGTAAAGACTTCACCGAAGATCACGAATAAATAAATGAGATGAATAGAGTTTGCTACTTGATACACCACTTGGGCCATTGGAATATCATACGCCTCCAGCATGTCTAATGAAGAAAGAGATAAAAAGCAAGCAAGCAGAATAAGTGTGAGCATGATGCCCCCAAAGACCGCTCCCTTTTTAATCACAGCTTCTGATGTCATTTCATTTGCGACCGGCACTAACACAGCTTGAGACAGCGCTAAATTAAAGGCACCATATGAAACGGCAGACAACATCCATTCGCCCTCTCCCATTTGCAGCGCAAGAACATAACTTTCACTGCTGCTAAAAACAAATGAATCAAGAAACACGATCAATGAAAAGAAAATAAGCATCGGAACAACGAGTACGTTGACACCAAATAATCCTTTTGATCCTTTAAAAAGCACAATGACGCTCAGAATGATCGTCATAAAAATCCCATATTCCTTCGATATACCAAGCTGCTCCTCAAAAATAGCCCCTGCGCCAGAAAGCATCACTGAGGTGACACCAAGTAAAATAAAAAACATGACGACATTAATATATCGACTCGCAGCTGCTCCAAATAAAAAACGATTCATATCTTGATAAGACTCTGCTTCAATTCGTTTAGAAATAAGCATCAATTTTGCGCCAAGCAGAGTAAAAATAGCTCCGCTAATCAGAATTCCCAGCAACCCAATCCAGCCAAAACGAACAAAAAATTCTACGATTTCTTTTCCTGTCGCAAACCCAGCTCCAACTACAGTTCCTACATATACAAAGGCAAGCTGAAAAGCGGATTCATTTGAACGTTTCATGTGACCCCTCCGCACCCATCACTTTCGATTGTCTCTTTTTTATCCTATGAGACAAGTTCCTTGAAAAGAAGGACAAACCATGATTAAATGCAAAAAAGGATTTTTCATCCGGCTTTGAGCAAAACAGTTGAAAGTCAAAATAGGTCAGAGTATACTATAGTCAAAGATGGTCAAACAATAGACCATTTTATTTAACATTCATTGGTCAAATAAAGTCAAACTTTATTTAAGGAGGTCATGGCAAATGCGTTGTCAACATTGTCAAGTAAATGAAGCAACTATTCGCCTGAATATGCAAGTGAATTCGTCCCGCAGCCAAATGGTTTTATGTGAAGACTGCTACACCTCTTTGATGGAGCAGTCAAAAATGAAAATGGGACCTCAATTGTTCGGAGGAAGTTCATTCTTCTCCGAGCCAACAGGACATGCCCCAAGCGGAGAGCAGCCTAAACAAAAGGGCTTACTCGATGAACTTGGCCGGAACTTAACTGATGGCGCAAATGCTGGTTTGATTGATCCAGTCATTGGCCGTGATGAAGAAGTCGCAAGAGTCATTGAGATTTTAAATAGAAGAAATAAAAACAACCCTGTTCTGATTGGTGAACCAGGTGTTGGTAAAACAGCGATCGCCGAAGGACTTGCACTAAAAATTGCGAGTGGCGATGTACCAAATAAATTAAAGAACAAACAAATCTATTTATTAGATGTTTCCTCACTTGTGGCGAACACAGGGGTACGTGGTCAATTTGAGGAACGAATGAAGCAGTTAATCAAAGAATTGCAAAGTCGTAAAAATATCATCTTATTTGTAGATGAAATCCATCTTCTTGTAGGCGCAGGGTCTGCCGAAGGATCAATGGATGCTGGGAACATCTTAAAACCAGCCCTTGCACGAGGCGAGCTGCAGCTAGTAGGTGCGACCACATTAAAAGAGTATCGCCAAATTGAAAAAGACGCCGCACTTGAACGTCGCTTCCAGCCCGTCATCGTGGATGAACCAACACAGAATGAAGCGATCGACATCTTAAAAGGCATTCAAGATAAGTATGAAGCCTATCATGGTGTCACCTATTCTGATGAAGCCATTAAAGCGTGCGTTCAATTATCTTCACGGTATATTCAAGACCGTCAATTGCCGGATAAAGCCATTGATTTAATGGACGAAGCTGGTTCAAAAGCGAACCTCTCTCTTGATGTAGCAAGTGAAGATGAACTGACAAACCGTCTTGCGCAAATCGCCGCTGAAAAACAAGCTGCTTTAAAAGAAGAACAATATGAAAAAGCAGCGAAGCTTCGAGATGAAGAAGAAGCGATTGAAGCAAGACTCCAAAACAAAACAGATCACAAAGAACATGTCGTCACAGCAGAGGATATTCAGGGCATTGTGGAACAAAAAACAGGCATCCCTGTTGGCAAACTGCAAGCAGACGAACAAACAAAAATGAAAGAAATTGACGTTCGCTTAAAAGCACGAGTGATCGGTCAAGAACATGCCGTGGAAAAAGTAGCGAAGGCCGTGAAAAGAAGCAGAGCTGGCTTAAAATCGAAACATAGACCGACTGGCTCCTTCCTTTTTGTTGGGCCAACAGGTGTGGGGAAAACCGAATTGTCTAAAACGTTAGCCGAAGAATTATTTGGTTCAAAAGATGCGATCATTCGTTTAGATATGAGTGAGTATATGGAGAAACACTCCGTGTCCAAAATCATCGGTTCTCCTCCTGGTTACGTTGGACATGATGAAGCTGGCCAGCTTACTGAAAAGGTTCGCAGAAAACCATATAGCATCATTTTGCTGGATGAAATCGAAAAAGCACATCCTGATGTCCAGCACATGTTCCTTCAAATCATGGAAGATGGCCGGTTAACAGACAGCCAAGGCAGAACCGTCAGCTTTAAAGACACGGTCATCATTATGACAAGTAACGCAGGCAGCACAGATAAAACGGTTAAAGTCGGCTTTCAGTCTGATCAGGAAGAAGCAATTGAGGAACAATCACTGATTGATTCACTCAGCACCTATTTCAAACCAGAATTCTTGAACCGTTTTGACAGCATCATTCAATTTGACTCATTAGACAAAGACGATCTAGTGAAAATTGTTGATCTTCTGATCAATGAACTGTCAGAGCAGTTAAAAGAGCAAAATTTAACGGTCCACGTCACAAACGAAGCGAAAGAAAAAATCGCGGAGCTCGGATATCATCCTGCATTTGGTGCGCGTCCAATACGAAGAACCATTCAAGAGCACGTCGAGGATCAAATGACGGAGATTTTGCTTGAAGAAGAACACCTTTTTGGATTTACAGTCGATGTTGAACACGACGAAATCGTTGTGAAAAAAAGATAAGTACATCCTAAGAAGGAGGAGCAGCTCCATCATGTGCTGGTGGCTAAGTTCCAACTGAACGCTGACGCTCCCCCGCCTCTTTTCCTTTATGATAAAAGAAAAAGAGGTGGAGCACATGGATCACATGATAAATTGGAACTACGATCTGATCAAAATCATATATGAAGAAAAATTAAAAGAGCTGCTTATACATGAAACACCACAAAATGAAAAAAGAAACTCCCTACATCTATAAGGGAGTTTCTTTTTTACGGCAAATAGAAAGCGCTTTCTTCAAAATTTCTTCACAGAAACTGTCTTAATTTTATATTCTGACTAAAACCCTTCTAGAACACACCGATATTAACTATAGAAAAAGATAGTTAAAGGATTTGGTGAGATAATGGACAAAACATCGTTAATTGGTATTATTTTAGCATTTATTGCACTGAGTGTCGGTATGGTTTTGAAAGGTGTGAGTCTAACCGCTCTTATCAACCCGGCGGCTATATTGATTATTGTTGTTGGAACGATTGCAGCTGTTGTCATCGCATTCCCATCTAGTGAAATTAAGAAAACACCAAAATTGTTCGGGAAAATTTTCAAAGATAACAAGCTTCCAACGATTCAAGAAATGATCCCTCTTTTTTCAAACTGGGCTCAAATTGCTCGTCGTGAAGGTCTTTTGGCATTAGAAGCTAGCCTTGAGGAAGTCGATGATGATTTTCTAAAGAACGGCTTAAGCATGGCGGTTGACGGTCAAAGTGCTGAATTTATTCGCGACGTCTTAACAGAAGAAGTTGACGCCATGTCTGAAAGACATCAGTCAGGCGCATTAATCTTTACACAAGCAGGTACATACGCTCCGACGCTTGGTGTACTTGGCGCCGTTGTCGGACTCATTGCCGCACTTGCAAACATGGGAGATATTGAAGCACTTGGACATGCAATCAGTGCGGCCTTCGTTGCCACGCTGCTCGGGATTTTTACCGGGTATGTGTTATGGCATCCATTTGCAAACAAGCTGAAGCGTAAATCTAAGGAAGAAGTAAAGCTTCGTCTCATTATGATCGAAGGCATTCTTTCTGTCCTTGAAGGTCAATCTCCAAAAGTCATTGAACAAAAACTGCTCATGTACTTACCAGCGAAAGAACGCGCAAATCTTGTCATTGAAGAAGGAGAAAAACAGAATGGCTAGGAAACGTAAAAAACATGATGACGATGAACATGTAGATGAATCTTGGCTCATCCCTTATGCCGATCTTCTTACGCTTCTTCTCGCCCTCTTCATAGTGCTCTTTGCATCTAGTTCCATTGATGCTGCGAAATATGAACAGATGGCCAAGTCTTTTAATGTTGTTTTTACTGGCGGCACTGGTGTCATGGATCAATCCAGCATGCAAAGCACTGAGGAAACCGAAAACAGCAATCAAACTAAGAAATCAGCAGAAGATGATGATGAAGAAGCCAAAGCAAAAGCGCGAGACCAAGCGGTTCTGACAAAGGTCAAAAAACAAGTAGATTCATTCATTGCAAATAAAAAACTTGGCTCCAAGCTCGAAACAAAGCTTACGGATGAAGGTCTGCTCATTACGATTGAAGACAGCATCTTCTTTGATTCTGGCCGAGCGGTTATCCGCCCGCAGGATGTCCCGTTAGCAAGAGAAATTTCAAAACTGCTTGTCATTAACCCTGCTCGTGACATTGTCATTAGCGGACATACAGATAATGTCCCCATTAGAAATTCAGAATTTGAATCAAACTGGTATTTAAGCGCGATTCGTGCTGTAAACTTTTTAAGTATTCTACTTGAGAACAGCAACCTAGACCAAGAGAACTTTAGCACAAAAGGCTTCGGTGAATTCAAACCGATTGCCTCAAACGATACAGCGGAAGGCAGAAGTAAAAACAGACGCGTAGAAGTACTTATTTTACCGATTGAGAGAAAAGCGAAATAAAAAAGGAAGCCACCAGCGGCTTCCTTTTTTATTTGTTTATTCTTTATGATCATATAAATGCTTTGCACGCAGCCCCACATGTTTGAGCATATCGATGCAGGCATCCTTCTCTTCTTCACTCAGCACACTGATCATCTCATGAATTTCTTTCGCATGATCTGGGAAGATGTCATCAAGCAAAGCTCGTCCTTGTTCCGTAATATGCGCAAATGTCACCCTGCGGTCTTCTGCACAAGCCTTACGACTGAGGAGTTCTTTTTTCTCCAATTTATCGACCACATACGTGATGCTTCCGCTTGCGAGTAAAATCTTATCACCGATTTGCTGAAGCGGCTGATCACCTTTATGATACAGCAATTCTAGTACAGCAAATTCAGTCGGATTCAGACCGTGCTTGACAATATGTTTGTTCATGTGATGATTGATTGAGCGATAAGCACGTGATAATACAATAAATAATTTCAAAGATTTCTCAACATTATGATTTTCCATTTTTTATCATCCTTTATGAAATGCAACCCACTAATGTGACATTAATAAACAATAAGTAAAATGTCAACATGTTGACCCATCTTTAGCATGAAAATGAGACCAGAACGAATCACCTAATTTTTTAAAAATCATACAAGTCATCGTAATAAAGATAGGTTCAATGCTATAATAAGTTTATTAGGTAATACGTTGGAGCGATGAATGATGAGTATACTGAAAGGGTTTTGGAAGAAGATCAGGCTGTACCTTATTTTGGTGATGATTCCAACCCTAATCATTAGTTATTTTATCTACGAAAAAGAAACTGAAAAAATCGATTTAAAAAACAAACAAACTGCTACACTTATGTTAAATATTCACAAAAACCAAATGAATTATTTAATTAGTGAAACAGAAGCGAGATTAACTTCCCTTGCCATGGGATTTGACCAGCCGCTTGAGGCGAAAAAAGTACAAAACATCCTAGAGAAAATCTATAAACAAGAACCTCGTTTTTCAGGCCTGTATCTTTTAGACAAAAAAGGAAATGTAACAGCAAGTACCACACCGTTAAAGGAAAAAATCAACCTTTCATTCAGAGATTATTTTAAGCGCATTCAAGTGACCAAGCAGACCGTGATCACAGATAACTATGTGAGTAGAATTACAAAACAGCGGATTCTCTCCATTTGTGTCCCTGTTTTGAATGAAAACGAAGAAGTCACCAATGTTTTAGTCGCCGCCATTCAAATTGACTATTTAAGAAATATCATGAATGTATTGAACCCAGATCTTCATTTTAAGATGCTGAATCAAAATGGACATGTTGTGTTTACAAGTGGGCCGCAGCCAGCATCAGAAAATGGCAGCACCGTATCTACATATTTAGATGAAAACAGCTGGAAGCTAGAGGTTTTTCCGCAGCGTGCTTCAACTAGTGAAGTGCTGTCCGTTACGCTGGTTCCTCTATCCAGTGCGTTTATTTTATTAAATATTTTATTCACACTTGTCCAATATATCATTTTAAGGCGTCAAACCCAGCAGGAGCGTCATCAAAATGAGGCGCAAAAGATTGAATTAATTGGAACACTCGCGGCAAGTACAGCACACGAAATTCGCAATCCATTAACAGGGATTAGCGGGTTTATACAGCTTTTGCAAAAGAAGTATCATTCAGAAGAAGATCAGCTCTATTTTTCTGTCATAGAGGAAGAAATTAAACGGATTAACCAAATAGTCAGTGAGTTTCTTGTGTTAGGAAAACCTACTGCAGAAAAATGGCAGAATAATTCTGTAAAAGAAATTGTGAGTGAGATCATGCCGATCGTTTTCTCTGAGGCGAACCTGTATAATGTCGAGGTTGATTTGCAAATCAATACGATTCAAGATGTTGGTGTGTATTGCACGAAGGATCACATTAAACAAGTCGTATTAAACGTAGCGAAAAACTCTTTAGAAGCGATGCCAAATGGCGGTCATTTGAAGATTGTGATTGAGGCTGAAAAAGAACATGTCATCATTAAAGTGAAGGATACGGGTGAAGGCATACCAGAAGAGATGCTAAAGCATATCTTCCTCCCCTTTATTACGTCGAAGGAAAAAGGCACAGGTCTTGGGCTTGTTGTGTGTAAACGAATCATTTCGATGTATGGCGGGACAATTGATATTCACAGCGAAGTGAATAAAGGAACAACCGTTATGATCATGCTTCCTTCCGCTCACTCAGCATAGCTGAAGAGTTCAGCCGGTTTTGCTTATGCAAGACCGGTTTTTTCATGTCAGTAAGAGGGCCGGTTCACAGATAGAAGACTCATTTGGGACACAAGATCATGAAGGGATGCAACAGATTGTTTTTCATGAAAAAGAAGATGCTGATACTCATTCATCAGGTTGTCCAGTTCTTGACTATATTTAATTGTCGTCTCACCTGTGTACCCTTCCACTTGAGCTGCTTCTACCATTTGTTTTCTCTTTTCATCAATGGACATCAGCAGTTGTTCTTTCCTTACATAAATATTCATGATCTCAGCTCCCGCAATGAATTCGTCTGTCTATGTTCTAAATGATCCGACACCAAAATTATACTTTATTTGTAAATTAAATTAAATATGCTTATTTTATTTAATTTTTTACAGCCTAAAGACCTCTTACTCAATCATATCTGGGGGTAAACTTCAAATTTGGGCAGGACTGACACATTGATTAAACAGAATTTTATCCTATGCAGAAGATCAAAATCAACCATTTTCTTTCTCATTTCATGTCTATTTTCCTAAAAAAAAGCTGATCTTCCGCCTCATGCGGAAGGATCAGCTCCTTTCATTAAACCGTTTCTTCTTCGTAAATTGGCACCCAGCCCTCAGTTGTGACAAATATGCGAACTGCGACCACTTGGCGATCCTCTTGCAGTGTAAAGTAGTGACGGATATTCGGAGGCACAGAAATTAAATCTCCTGGATTCAGTCTCACATCAAAAAAGACGCCATCCTTGCCTTGAATGGCAAAGATTCCGTGCCCACTCACAATAAACCGTACTTCGTCATCTGTATGATGATGCTCACGCTTAAAGTTTTGGAGCAGCTCATCAAGATTTGATGTCGCATCAGATAATGAAATCACGTCCTGCGCTTTGTACCCTCTTCGTTCAGATATATTCTGTATTTCCTTTTGGAAAACGGTCAAAATTTCTTCTTTTTCCTCATCTGTTAAATCATACTTTTCTGATAACCGGTTTGGCAGCTTTTCAATATCCCAATGTTCATAAATGACCCCTTGTTTTTCTAAATATGCCGCTACCTCTTGTTCGTTTTCAAGTAATGTGTTCTCTTCATTATGAATAAAAATCGTCGCCATGTGTTTTTCCTCCTTTTTATCTAACAAGCTGCTTTTGATAAAGCGTTAATTTTAAACGATAGCTAAATAAAAATTCATAAGCCTCTAACACTCGTTTTGCTTCAAATGCTGTTTTTCCCCAGACAGTGATGCCATGATTGCGAATGAGCACAGCACCTGATTCCGTCTCTTCTGTAAGGTGCGCTGCAAATTGTTCTGCAAGATGCGGAATATGGGCTGGGTTTTCTATAATAGGAAGAATGGCTTCTGCATCCTCTTCCCAATAACCAAGGGCTTTTATGATTTCGTTGCCTTTAAAACGAACCTCTCCTTTATCCCCATACAACTCTGAAATGACATTATTATCGATTGTGTGGACATGGAGACAGCAGCCTGCTTTCGTCCGCTCATACACATATGTGTGAAGCAGTGTTTCGGCCGATGGTCTGAGCGGTTGATTTGGATCATCAGGCTGACCTGCTGCATCCACTAAAACAAAATCTTCGTCCGTTTCTTTTCGTTTATCTTTGCCGCTTGCCGTCACCAAAAATGTGATTGGATCATCCGACACCTTAATAGATAAATTGCCGCTTGTTCCGTAAAACCAGTCTCTTTGTGCCAATTCACGTTTGACGTCTGCTAGCTCCTGCCATCGTTTACTCTTTGCGTCAGCCATTCCTTCACTTCCTTTATTTGAACAAATTGCGCTTTTAAATCGATAAATGTTTCATACTCCTTATGTACGAGCCCGAGCTCTTTACACTCATTCAGCAAATAGTCACGCGCAAACGTGAGATCCGCATGTTTTGCTGCCTCAATATCGGTCACTGAATCTCCGATCATGATAATGAAGTCATTTTCATGAGTCAGCTCTCGAATGATCGAGGGCTTGCAGCAGCCACAGCCATTTTGACATTCTGAATCGCAGTCATGCGGCCATTCAATCTGAATATGATCTTCTTTAAATGATGCATGATTGCAATAAATATCGGCTGGATCTACAATGCCTTCGAGTATGGGATAGACAAAAAAGTCCATACCGCCGCTTAACACATAGAAAGGAATGTCTGCTTTTTTTACATCATCAACAAATTGTTCGAATCCATCTCGAATCTCTGTATCTTCTAAAATAAACGACTGAATGGCTTCCTTCTGATCACTCGTTAGTAATTGAAACATCTGTCCGACGCCTTCTTGAATCGTGATCTCTTTTGACAGGACACCATCCTTCAGCTTCGTCCATTCACTTGGTGCAAACTGCTTCATGATGCGAATAATATTATCATTTTTCGTAATCGTTCCATCAAAATCACAACATACAATTGGTTTTTTCATTTATTCTGCTACCCTTCCCCAAAGATCAAGTGCTGCTTTTAAGTCTTGGCAAGATGATGCCTTTTCTTGGATGGGCTCTTCATTTATCACCGCATCAATAATGGATCGAAATGCTTTCCCTCCGCCGATGGCTCCCCGCGGATGTCCGTGAATTCCTCCACCTGCGTTAATCACATGATCGAATCCAAAATCTTTGATCAATACTGGAACCATACCAGGGTGAATGCCTGCTGATGGGACAGGGAACGTTTTTTGAACCGTATCCTCTTTTACGCAAGCTTCATAGATACCAAGGGCATCTGTTTTCGGAAGTGCGACCGATCCATAAGGAGATGGAAAAAGGCTCAAATCAGCGCCAGCATATCGATTTAATGTACCTAAAAGAAGCGAATGTGAGAACCCATATTCAGGAGATGATGTAAACGCGCCACTCACTGCTGGATGTGCCATAATAGGCAATTGAATGTCTGGGTCCTCAGCTAAGCTTTGCATGACATCAAGTCCGTAGGCAAAGACGTTGAATAGAAGCGCATCTGCTCCAAGTTCAGCGGCCTTCCTTGCTCGACCTTTAAGATCAAAGGTTCTGCCAGTTAAATTAACGGCGTACAGCGTTAGGTGCCCTGTCTCTTCATATGTTTCTTTTAATATCTTTTTTCCTTCTTTGATTCGTTCTTCAAAAGGGGCTAATGGACTTTCAAATAAAATTTCATCATCTTTGATGAAGTCAACACCGCCTAATGCCTGTAAACGGAGCTGCTCTTTTAAATCCGCCATATCACGGCCGATCACGCCTTTAAAAATACTCATCAATAACGGACGATCAAACACATCTAATTTCTTTCGTATCCCCTCTATTCCAAATACCGGTCCAGGCAGCTTTCTTTTAAACCTATTCGAAAATTCTATATCGACAAGCTTTACTTTCCCATCTAGTGAAAGCTTTCCAAATATCGTTGTTAAAACGGCTGGTAAGTCTGCTGAAAAGTTAGCCTCAGGATAAGCAATTGTTACCTCTGATTGATACAGGCGATTTTCAGCTGATGCAACCTTTTCTGTCACTTTCTCTACTCGGCCTTTATGTTTTTTAAGCTGCTCCTTTTTGAGCTGCGGCAAATCCGTCCATGATCCAACTGTTAAACCAAGTGCGATCTGCTCCGCTTTACGGTCAATTTGTTCATCCTCTCGGTGTGTTAATACGTATGTTGCCAGTAATTCACTCACTAGGAATCCCCTTTCGATTGCGTCCTCTATATGTTCAATAAAAAAACCTCTTTAAGTGCTTGGGCAGCGCCTTAAAGAGGTTTCGTCTCATTCATCCGAATCTTATCTCTCAGCGCCTGCTGCAAGAATTAGCACCGTGCTTCATGGAAGTCGGTTGCCGGGCTTCATTGGGCTAGTCCCTCTGCCTACTCTTGATAAGAATATTCAATTTTCTTCAATATTGCCTGAATTATCCCACCATTTTTTTACGTTGTCAATGGCTTTTTTCAAATAGCTGCAAGGCAGCGATGCGCTCTGCGGCTTCTTTTAACCGCTTCTCACTTGTTAAAAGCCCTACTCTGACGTAGCCTTCACCGCCAGCACCAAAGCCATTCCCCGGCGCCACGACAACATGCGCTTTCTCTAATAATAAGTTAGAAAAGGATTCAGATGTAAATCCTTCTGGCACCTTTAACCAAGCAAAAAATGATCCCTTTGGAGCACTTACGTCCCAGCCAATCTCCTTGCAGGCAGCGATCCATGTATTTCGTCTTTTTTCATAACGATCATTTTGCACCTGTACGCACGTTTGATCGCTTAAAAGAGCTTCTGCTGCTGCATCTTGGGTAGCTTTAAACAGTGACACAAACAGATGATCCTGATAAAGCTCGATCGCTTCAATGACAGAGGGATTTCCTGCTGCAAAACCAACTCTCCAGCCGGCCATATTATATGTTTTGGACAATGTGTAAATTTCAATACCCGTCTCTTTCGCTCCATCTATTTGCAGGAAGCTGACCGGCTTTTCTCCATCGAATCCAATGCCGCCATATGCGAAATCATGGACAACACACAATTTGTGATCTTTCGCAAACGTAACGGTTTCTTCAAAAAATGCACGACTTGCAGTGGCACCAGTCGGATTGTTTGGGTAATTTAGGTACATCAATTTTGCCTGTTTCTTATCAGCCTCAGGCAATAGATGGTAGTCAGGTAAAAAATCATTTTGTTCAAGAAGAGGCATGGTGACCATATGAGCTCCAGCAAGCACAGCGCCTGACCAGTAATCAGGATAACCAGGGTCTGGGACAAGCAGCGTATCACCCGGATTCAGTAAGCATTGCGGCAGCTCAACAAGTCCCGCTTTCCCGCCAAATAAAATGGCGATCTCCGTCATCGGATCAAGCGTGACGCCATATTCTCTTTCATAAAAGGCTGAGGCGGCCTTTTTTAGTTTCGCCGTCCCGCGGAATGAAGAGTATTGATGATTTTCAGGCTTTGCTACCGCTTCCTGCATGGCTTTTACAATATGCGGAGGAGTTGGCTGATCAGGATTTCCCTGGCCTAAATTAATGATATCAGCTCCTTCCTGCACTTTTTTCTGCACTTTTTGGACAAGCGACGCAAAAAACTGTTTCGGTAAATGTTTCAACACATCTGATTGCTGGAATTCCATTTTTTTCACCTTCTATTCAAGTTACGTGACAATACACTCACTGTAATGGATTGTTTTATGAATTGTAAAGCAATTTTGAAAAAAGATTGACATGTGAAGAGCAGCTCTGATAATATCTTGAATTAAGAAATGCATGCAGACAAAACAATGACATATTGATTTCTCTTATCGAGAGTTGGGCGAGGGATTTGGCCTTTTGACCCCAACAGCAACCGACCGTTAATACCACTGTGAAGTGGGGCGCAGCAAGTAAAGCGCCAAGACAATTGTCTTATAGGGCACGGTGCTAATTCCATCAGACGTATGTGCTGAGAGATAAGAGAGGCTTAGAGCATACACGCTATCAAGCCTCTTTCTCTCAGGAGAAAGAGGCTTTTTTATATGATTTGGAGGGGAAGCAATTGGTTACACTTACGGCATCATATGAAGAATTAACAGAGAGCTCGGCAGTTGCACTGGCGATTAGACTTGGTTTGATCCAAGAAAGCAGTCATTTGACATGTACTGAAATCGGTGACGGGAATTTAAATTACGTCTTTCATATTTTTGATCACAAACGTGAAAAAGGATTGATCATCAAGCAGGCACTGCCTTATGCAAAGGTGGTTGGGGAGAGCTGGCCGCTTACATTAGACCGTGCAAGAATTGAAAGTGCTGCACTGATTAAGCAGTCAGAATATGCGCCGCACCTCGTACCAGCAGTCTATTATTCTGATACAGCTCTTGCTGTGACAGCAATGGAGGATCTATCACACTTAGAAATCGTCAGAAAAGGGCTAATTGCCGGAAAACAATATCCGCACTTATCAGATCATGTCGGTGAATTTTTAGGCAAAACACTATTTTACACATCTGACTTTGCCACAAATCCTAAAATCAAAAAACAATTCGTGAAGCAGTTTACGAACCCTGATCTTTGTGACATCACAGAAAAGCTCGTCTTCACAGACCCTTTCTTTAATAGTGAAACAAATGACTTCGAAGAGGAATTAAGAGAAGATGCCGAAGCGCTGTGGGCGGATCTTGCCGTGCAAGCAAAAGCAGCAGAGCTAAAGCGCATTTTCTTAACCTCAGCTGAAACACTGGTTCATGGAGATCTTCATACAGGCAGTATTTTTGCAAGCGAGACTGAAACAAAGATCATTGATCCAGAATTCGCTTTTTACGGTCCCTTTGGATTTGATATAGGACACTTTATTGCCAATCTGTTCTTGAATGCTTTATCTCATGAGAATGAACAGGATCAGCAGCACCTTTTTGCTCATGTTGTCAATGTATGGGCCACATTCAAAGAAGTGTTCACAAAGGCTTGGAAAGAAGACAGCATTGAAGCGTTTAGTGTATCGGACAGCTTTTTAGAAACAACCTTTGACCGTATTTTAAAAGAAGCGACAGGCTTTGCCGGCTGTGAGCTTGTTCGCCGAACAATTGGGCTTGCTCATGCGGCTGATCTGGATGCGATTCCATCATCAACTAAACGGATTCAGCAGAAAAAAGCAGCACTTACGCTCGGAAAAACATTCATTAAACAATATCATGCAGTGGAAACAGCGTCTGACCTCGTCGCATTATTCCAGCAATCTGTAAAGGAGTGACGGGTTTTGTCTAAAGAATTTGAAGTTCCCCGTTCCGTCGAATGGGAAGAAAACCATATTAACATTTTGAATCAGCAAAAATTACCGGCCGAAACCGTATTTGAGCATTTATTTACTAAAGAAGATGTGTATGATGCGATTGTGACGTTAAAAGTGCGCGGAGCACCTGCTATTGGCATTACAGCAGCTTTTGGGCTGGCGCTGAGTGCTCAAGGAATTGATACAGAAGACATTGATGTCTTTCAACAAGAAGTCGCTCGACTAAAAGAATATTTAAACAGTGCTCGTCCAACAGCTGTGAACCTTGCCTGGGCATTAGACCGACTGATTCAGCGCATTGAGCGTGCTGCTTCGGTGAATGCAGCCAAAACAGATCTTGTCCATGAAGCCATTCAAATTCAAATCGAAGATGAAGAAACATGCAGGCAAATTGGTCAAAATGCTCTCCAGCTCTTTAAATCAGGTGACCGTATTATGACCATTTGTAATGCAGGCTCCATCGCAACGAGCCGTTACGGAACAGCACTTGCTCCTTTTTATTTAGCCAAAAAGAAAAATCTTGATCTTCACATTTATGCTTGTGAAACACGCCCTGTTCTTCAAGGCGCTCGACTGACGACATGGGAGCTGATGCAGGGCGGTGTGGATGTGACGCTCATCACAGATAACATGGCAGCCCATACGATGAAAGAAAAGCAAATTTCTGCTGTCATTGTTGGAGCTGATCGAATCGCTCGAAATGGAGATACAGCGAATAAGATTGGAACGTTAGGTCTTGCCATTCTGGCCAAACACTTTCAAATTCCGTTTTTTGTGACAGCACCACTTTCGACCTTTGATGTATCGACCCGCGATGGGGCAGATATTCCGATTGAAGAGCGCGACCCGCTGGAAGTTAAGGAATTAAACGGCATACAAATTGCACCGCCCGATGTTCACGTATTTAATCCCGCCTTTGATGTCACTCCCCACCATCTCATTTCAGGTATCATTACAGAGAAAGGAATTATCACTTCCAATTACACAGAGGAGATTGATGCACTTTTCACTGAAAGCATCTCACTCTGATCACAAAAAAGCGCCGTGTTCTTGTCATTTAAGAGCACCGCGCTTTTTTGTTTCGATCGTTTTGGCTAAAATTTCTTTTTTTTGTTCCTCTGTCAAAACGTTCATTTTGACACATAGTGACGTGACGGCATACATTTTATCTTTTTTGCCCCAAAACATCCTAGCGCCCTCCTTTTTCCCTCAACCAACTTTTTTAGCTTAATAAAAGGATATGTCGTTTACTAAACATTTGGAACAGGTCAATCGATTTATTTTTGAACAAATGGGATGCCTTCTAATTCAAGCAGAACCGCTTTCATATCTGTCTTCGTTCCTGCATAACCCGTGAGAGACCGGTCTTTTCCAATGACCCGGTGACACGGGATAAAAATAGGCAAGGCATTGCGCCGGTTGGCTTGTCCAATGGCTCTGACGGCCTTTGGATTGCCAATCGCTTCTGCAATGTCTGCATAGCTTTTTGATTCACCGTATGGAATAGCCGAAAGTGCCTCCCACACTTGCTCTTGAAATGGAGAGCCAGCTTGCTTGAGTGGAAGATCGAATACTTTACGATCTCCCTTGAAATACTCATCAAGCTGTTTTTTCGCTTCTCGCAAGACCGGCGTATCTGCTTTTTTAAGATCGGCTGTCTGCTTTTTTGCCAAAAACGGTTCATCATCAAACACCACTTCGATAATGACACCGTCTTTTTCTAGTATGTATAATGCCCCGATTGGTGCGCTATAGACTGTATAATACATATTAAAGCTCTCCTTCTTGTTTCTGTTGCCTAAGTGGCAGCGTAAGGTGGAAAACTGTCCCTACTCCTTCCTCACTCTCTACCTCAATGGTTCCTTGATGCTCTTCAATAATTTTATAACTAACCATTAAACCAAGTCCAGTTCCTCGTTCTTTCGTTGTATAAAATGGTTCACCAAGACGCTTTAGCTTATCCTCTGTCATTCCGCAGCCTTCATCACGCAATGAAATGACAATATGCTCCTCGCCCTTCCGCTGAATGCTCACGTATACATTTCCTTTCCGCGGCATCACTTCAATCGCATTTTTTAAAATGTTAATGAAGACTTGCTTTAATTGATTTTGTTCACAGTAGATCAGCGGAATCTCATCCATGACATTGAGGTGCATTTGGACATTGCCAAGATTCGCCTGTGCGTGCAGAAGATCCATCGTGTCTTTTACAATTTGCACCACATTTTTTTCTTCATACACAATGGCTTGCGGTTTCGCTAAAATCAAAAATTCTGTAATAATGGATTCAATTCTTTTTAGCTCTGATGTGATGACATTGAAATAGAGTGAATACTCCCCTTCAATATTTCCTTTCAGCAGCTGAATGAAGCCTTTTAATGCCGTCATCGGATTTCTAATTTCATGTGCAATTCCAGCGGCAAGCTCTCCGACCACATGAAGTGTATCTGATTTTCTCACCCGCTCTTCTAGTTCCTTCCGCTCTGTCACATCTCTAAAGATCGCTAGATTCATGTTATGAATAATATTGCGTTTAAAGGAGAATTCCAGTATGCGCTGATCTGGGTGGCTCAGCACAAACGGAACCTCATTGTCCATCTCATCTAATGACATCGCCTGAGTGGGCTGTGCTAAATTTTCAATTTGATATGGGGCAAGTATATGAAAGAGATTCATTTCAGTTAAATGATCGTCCTTCAGTTCTAGCAGTTCGCTTGCAGAAGGATTGACATCAATAATCCGGTATTGATTATCGAAAAGAACAATGCCATCCATTGACCCGTTAAATACTTTACGGAATTTGAGCTCACTTTCACGAAGCTCCTGCTCCATTCGCTTTCTATCACTGACATTACGTAAAATGGTTAAGTGCTGTCCTTCTAATACCGCATGCTTCGAGGTGAACTCGAGCTCTTTAAATTGACCATTTGCCATTCTGAACAGGAGTTCTTCCCTTATTTCATCATTCCTGATATAACGTCTTCTTGTCGGTCTATATCTCTTATCAGATTTGACGAGAAAGTCTGTGAGTTTCTTGCCAATCAGCTGATGCATTGGTAATTCAAAAATACGGCAGGCCGATTCATTGGCTCTCACAATCTCTCCATCGTCCGCCCATATGATGATAGCATCCATCGCATTTTCGAATATTTCTCTAAAGCGTTCTTCACTTTTTAACAGCTTCTCTTCCATTAACCTTTTTTCTGTAATATCCCGCATGATGGACATATAAAAACCGCTCATAACATTTGATGTAATGGTCAGTTCGAATAATTTGTGCTGACCAGATTGAAGGGTAACGGGAAGCTCTCCCTTTGCCTTCCCTGTTTCTTTTAATGACGTTAAAAGGTGCTGCAAAGCTGGAAGATTTTCTTCTTCGACAAATTCATTTAAATAACGATCTGCTAAATCTGTCTTTTGAAGCTCAAAGCTCTGACAAAAAGAGTGATTGGCGTCGATCATGCAGCCATCCTGATCAAAAATGACCATACCATCAATCGCTCGGTCAAACAAATCTTTGAACAGCTGCTCATTCATGGAGCGTTCTCGTTCTAAGATTTTCTTTGAAGAAATATCTCGCATCACCACAATATATTGTTGATTCAAGGCGTCATGTTCTGCGACAAATTCAATGTATTTTGTCTCGCCATTTTCAAGCTGGATGGAGATTTCTCTTTTTAATGTACCTTTTCGAAAAAAAATCTCGAGTGAGCATTCAATTTTATCTTTCGGGATGCCGTATAGGAAATCTAGAACGGATTTATTGAGGAGGTCTTCTTTCGGTGTCTGTACAAGCCTGCATGTCGCTTCGTTGGCTTGGATAATGTTGAGGTGCTGATCAAATATAAAAATGGCATCTAACGTCTTATTTAACAGCATTTTTTGCTGCATCAACTCAGTTCGCAAATATTCGTTCTCTTTTTCTAATTTTCTGATATCTCCCGCGGGGATTAATCGCTTGCCATCGAGCGTTTCAGTCATTCTCTTACACTCCTTTTCCAGCCTCGTTCCTCTACAATATTTCTACAATTTTTTCATTGTTCCTTCATTGGACTCATAAAAAAAGATAACTTTTCACACGAAGACTGTTTAATTTATTTCATGCGGATGACACGATTGTATAATGAATCTCTTTTCTTACGCTTCTTTTACAACCATTCTACAATTTCAAATCAAATAGCGAAATGAGCCAAAATGTACTTTAAAATGGGGCAAATGAGGGAACAGTGGACATAGAACGTTTATGTTTGAAATGAAGCAGGAAAGGTGATGTTATGGCATCTTCACGAGATCATTATTTTGATAATGCGAAATTTCTTCTGATTTTTCTAGTTGTTTTTGGTCATTTGTTACGATCATTCATCCATGATAATGATTGGCTGCTCTACTTATACAAGTTTATTTATACATTTCATATGCCGGCCTTTATCTTGGTTTCTGGCTTCTTTGCAAAAGGGTTTAGAAAGCCTGGTTTTATGAAAAAAGTCGCCGTTAAGCTGATCATTCCATATTTAATTTTCCAGGTAATCTATTCTGTGTACTATTATCTCTTGCAGGATCAAAGTATGTCCAATTTAAATCCAATTGATCCGCAATGGTCTTTATGGTTTTTAATTAGTTTATTCTTTTGGAATTTGCTGCTCATTCCTTTTTCCAAACTGCCGTTCCACTGGGCGATGATCGTCAGTTTATCGATTGCATTACTTGTCGGTTACGTGGACAGCATTAGCAATACGCTCAGCTTATCGCGTACGTTTGTCTTTTTGCCCATGTTTTTGGCTGGCTTTTATTTAAAGAAGCAGCACTTTGAATTCATCCGAACAAGCAAAGGGAAAATAACAGCATTTCTTGTATTGATGGGCGTGTTCATGTTTTGCTATTTCTATGAATTCGATTATTCCTTCTTATTTGGGTCACAATCATACTCTTCTCTTGGAGATGAAGGACTGATTGCGGCTATGAAACGAATGGCATGGTATTTGCTTGCCTTTGGCGCTACGTTTAGCTTCTTTGCATTAGTCCCAACACGCCGTTTCTTCTTTACAAAATGGGGCACGAGAACATTATATGTCTATTTATTGCATGGCTTTGTCATCAAGCTGCTCAGAACAACGTGGTTTGATGATTGGGCACTAAATACATCAAGTGTACTGATTTTATTGCTGCTAACCATCCTCTTAACCTTTACCCTATCTAGTACATTTGTCAAAACCGTTGCACAGCCAGTGATTGAGCTCAAAATGACCAATCTCATGCGAACGATCACTGGCAGACAAAGCAGCTATATCAAATAAAAAACGATCCCACGAGGATCGTTTCAGATTGTTGACAAAGGGCTAAAATGATGTTTATTTTAGCCCTTTGTCTTCTTTTCAGCGTGATAGAAAACCTTTGAAGTCTAGGAAGGACGAGTACCGGAGCGGAGCGAATTTGACATTCGTGAGCACCGGAGCGCAGACCTGACAAAGAATGCGAGGGTTTGTCTACACGCTGAAACGATCCCACGAGGATCGTTTTTTCTATTTCTGGTTCTTACATTCAGCATCCTTTTTTGGCTTCATGAGGGTATCAATCCATTTGCTGCTGTTCACATCTCCAAGCTCACTGCCAAATTCCTCTTCTAAGATGTCTGGGTTCATCGGTTTTTTATGGTCTTTGATATCCTTGCTCTTCACATGTTTTTTAGTCACGAGATGCTCCCCCTTGTTTACCTTGGTGAGAATTTCGGTTTGCCTGACGATCTTTTGATTGTTCGTCATATTGTGTTTGACCTTGGTCATGTACCATGCTTTCAGTTGGCGTCATATTGTTTGTGAGTGCTTCATTTTTCGCTGCTTTTCTTTTCATTTGAAATCATTCCTTTTTTGGTATGTTTAGTTCTTCTCTTAATTGTTCAAACAGCTCTTTCATTTGCTTAACCGTTACTGGTTTTTCCTCAGGTTTTAATTCATAGCCAATTTGCCCATTGGCTTCTAACGTAGCTTTTTTGAGACTGCTGATGTCCGTGATGCCTTGTTGCTTTAAGCGCATTTTGAATTCATCCCTTGTGAGCCTCGTTTTCTTCAGCTTGTGATCAAGCATTTCTCCATCCTGCAAAATGACCACAGATTTCCCTGACACCAATTTTTCAAAAAAATCAGATTGGATAGACAATTTTTCCATGATGACGAGTGCAATAATAAATGTAGCGGCGGCATAAATCGTTTCAAGTAAATTATGCTCAATAAAGGGTTGGATAATAATCGATCCGATTGAAATCATGATGACCGTTTGTTGTACAGTTAATTGACTAATGGATTTAGGCCCTGCTATTCTCAGCAGCAAGGTACCAACTAGCAGCATGACAATTGCTTTCCATATTACATCCAGCACGTCTCGTTCACCTCTTACCTATAGATTGCGAACATCTCGCGTGAATTAGCCAGTTATATAATGGAAATCAAAAAACAGCATTCACAGGGAATGCTGTTTAGCCAATAATAACGCGCTCTTTCGGGTAATGATAATTCGCTTCACTTTCTCTCCGGCCAATTAAATATAAGAAGCTTGGAATCCCAATCCGGCCGATAAACATGACCATCATGATAATACACTTACCAAATACAGTGAGGTCAGAGGTAATCCCTAGTGACAAACCGGTTGTTCCGAAAGCAGAACAAACTTCAAATAAATTTTCAAGAAGTGTATTATGTTCTGATAAGGTTAACAGGAATGTAGCACCAAATACCAAGATAAAGGCCATCATCGTCACCATGAGGGATTTATTAACATCCGCTTGGTGAAGCTCTCTTTTGAAAATTTTGATGGACTTATTTCCCCGTGCAAAATGAAACAGGGCGAGTAAATTAAGGGCAAACGTAGTTGTCCGAATTCCGCCTCCCACCGAGCTTGGAGAAGCCCCGATAAACATGAGCAAACATAAAAATAACAGCGTCGGCTCTGTTAATTGAGTAATGTCTAATGTCGAAAGCCCACCACTTCTTGTAGCCGTTGATTGGAACAAAGAATAAAACAAAATTTCGTGCCAGCTCTTCCCTAGAAAGGTAAAACCTGCTTCAAGTGCAAATATCCCGATTGCGCCAACAACGACTAGGCTGCCAAACGTGATCGTTGTGATTTTTGTAAACAGAGAAAACGATGCATGCTTCCGGTCTTGATTAAATAAATAGTCCTTTACTTCAACCAGCACCGGAAAGCCAATGGCTCCAAAAATGATAAGCAGAATCGTAATAAATTGTACAAAATAGTCACCTTTGTAAGGGATCAACGAATTCCCTGTAATATCAAATCCTCCATTGGTTGTCGCACTAATACTTGAGAAAAAGCCATGTAAAAAAGCCCCTTGCACGTCGTAATATTTGAGAAAATACATACTTAAAATCAAACCGCCGACAAACTCAATCAGCAAAATTAAATATAAGACCTGCTTCATTAGTTTCACAATTCCTGATAAATTGCTTTGGTTTTGGTCTGCCATAATGAGTTTTCTTTCTTTAATGCCAATCCTTTTTCTCATAACGATCCATACGAAGGTGCCGAGGGTCATAATTCCGATTCCACCGATTTGCAGAACAAACGCAAGAATCCACATACCTGTGACGCTAAATGTTTGTGAAATATCAACAACGGTCAGACCTGTGACACTTACAGCACTCACAGCTGTAAATAGGGCATCAATAAATGTCCACTTTACTCCCTCTTGATGAGCAACTGGCAAACTTAAAAGAACAAATGAGACTGTGACAGCGAGAAAATAATAAAGGGCAATCAGCTGAAAAGCCGATAGCCGGTCAATTAGCTTTTTTATTGGGTTCATTGTTATTCCTTCTTTTAACTTTCATTTTTCAATACTTATCATTGTAATGAAAAGAGACATGATTTTAAAGATATTTTATGCTTTATTTTCTTTTTCATCAAAAAGAAAAAGACATCCTATCACAGAATGTCTTTTTGGTCTTTCTTATTTTGCTTCTAACCTTCTGATTCTTTCGTTTAAATCAGGGTGTGTCGAGAAAAGAGAAGCTTTTCTTTTACCACTGATTTTTAGTGTCGCGACTGCTGTTTGATCATCATCTTTGATTCTTGACGTATACGCCTCAAGAGAACGAAGTGCATGAATCATTTTGTCTTTTCCTGCAAGGTCAGCACCGCCGCGGTCTGCATGGAATTCACGATGTCTAGAATAGGCAAACACGACAAGGCTTCCTAGGATAGAGAAAATAATTTGGAAGACAATTACAGCAATAAAGTGGACAATCGGCACAAGCTCTTCACGTGGAACGAAACGACTTGCGATCCATGCCGCAATTCTTGAAAGGAAAACAACGAACGTGTTGACGATCCCTTGTAGCAGCGTCATTGTCACCATGTCACCGTTCGCAACGTGAGCGACTTCGTGAGCAATAACACCTTCAACCGCTGCATCATCCATTTCATGCAGCAATCCAGTCGATACAGCAACAAGTGATCTTCTCTTAGAAGGACCTGTCGCAAAAGCATTTACTTCAGATGATTGATAAATACCAACCTCAGGCATTTTAGAAAGGCCTGCTGCTCTAGATAATCTGTGAACGCGATCAACAAGCTGCTGCTCATCATATGTTAACGTATCCTTTTCAGGGTTTAACACGCGCACACCCATCATCATTTTTGCCATCCAGCGAGACATTGCTAATGACATAAACGAGCCAACAAAACCAACAACTGCACTGAATACAAGAAGATACATGATATTAAGTCTTCCGTCTGCTCCTATATAAGAACCAACACCAGTTGCTGCACTAATAACCGACAGTACAATACCAATCGTAGTGATAACAAGAATGTTCGTTAATATAAACAGAAAAATTCTTTTACCCATACATAACCTCCGCTGTCATATTAAGTTCAAATGAACTTATTAATAAAATTATAAAAATAAACGTCTCAAATTGCAAGGAAAAGGAATCGTTTTCTATGTTTATCATAACGGCTTAAGCCCCGCCATTTCAATGATCACGCTACTTGTAACCGATGAATAGTGAACAAATTGTGACGCTCCGTTCCAGTTTTAGTTTATTTTGCATTTTCATCAAAAAGAGATTATGATGTTGAATTAGATCAATAATCACGTTTTTGACGTACAAAATGAGGTGGAACATGGTGACTTTTAAATTAACGAGAATTGACATGACAAGACTTCTGTATTCTCTAAAAGGAGAGGGAGATCTGACTCCGCTTCAGCTTTTGAATTCATCTGTAAAAAGCGATAAGGAACATAAATATGTTGAAATAAAAATCCCTTCGTTTTTTGAGAAGCTCGAACGGCGGAAGCAAAAATCGGAGCACGGACTTTCAACGAATGAAATTGTTGAGCTTGGTAACTTGTGTGAGCTGACTTCACTTAAATCGACTGCGATTCAAAACTGGATCAAACGTGATATTAAGGATATGATCGGCCATCCAGAGCTTGGCAAAAAGTACTCCATTGATCAGGTCGTTATTTTATTAATTGTCAGGGATTTAAAATCAGTATTTGATTTTGATTCCATTCGCATGATCTTATCTGCCTTATTAAACACAATCACAGATCGAACGGATGATATTATTAGCCCCATCCGCTTTTATGAAGCATATGCGCATGTCCTTGATTTTATTTATCATCATACACATTTTCCATTAAAGGAAACGAATTTACGAGAAATGACAGAGGAGCAGACAGACAAGCTCCGTGAAGGGTTTACAGAATTGTCGAAGCCGCAATGGCACTTGATTAAAGGCATTATCAGTTCTACAGTCTTCTCTGTTTTCACTTCTCACTTGCAAAGCACCGCACAAGAAATGATGTTTAATACGCTGCAGCTGAAAAAGCTTAAATCAGAGCCGAGGTGACCTTTATCACCTCGGTTTTTTTGTGCAGCAATTGCCAGCATAATTGCAGGCAGTTTTTTTCAAAATAAGAAGGCGCAACAAACATGAGGTGAAAGGAGGAATATGATCATGGCAAACCGAAATCAACTTCTTGTTCCTGGAGTAGAACAAGCATTAGATCAATTTAAATACGAGATCGCTCAAGAATTTGGCGTGACTCTCGGTTCAGATACAGTCGCACGTTCAAACGGCTCTGTTGGCGGCGAAATCACAAAAAGACTCGTTCAACAGGCTCAATCACAAATGGGCAATCAATCTAAATAATGACATGGTGAAATACGCCGGAGTAATTCTGGCGTTTTTTATTGTTCATATGTGTGCTCATGCCTTTTCTCGCGATAAGAAGGCGGCACATCTTTTCCTTTTTGCTTTGCATGTTCTCTTTTTCGTTCACCGGGCGGTCGTTTCTGATCCCTGTCGTTTTTTTTTGCGTGCTTTTCAGCATGACCATCAGGGTCAGTTGAGTGATTTTTTTTTTGCTCTTTATCGAAAGAGCGATCCTTTTCCTCTTTGATCTGTTTGTCTTTGTTTTCATCATCAGGTTTTGTTTGGTGAGGCGTTTGAACAGAACCTTGCTCTTCCCTCTCTACTTCCTGCTGCTCTTTGTCTTCGCCTTCAGGAGCCTCTTGATCAGGCTGCACCTCTTCACTATCGTCTGTCTTTACTTCTTCTTGTTCGTCTTTGTCTGCTTGATCTTCATCATCTTTCTTTGGCTCTTCTTCTTTGACAGCATCACCATCTGCGTCTTCATTCTTTTTGATGTCTTCTTGTTCTTTGTCTTGCATTTCTTGATTTCTAATATATGTTCCTGTTGAGATGCCTGCCTTTTGTGCTTTCTCTCTTGTTTCCAGGTCACCCTCCACAGTTTCAAGCTTGTAATCGCGCTTTTGATATTCACCAGAGATGGTGTTAATTTTGCTTTTTACGTTTGTTTTATATGTATGATCCTGCTTGTTTTCATAAACAGTTGAAATATAAATGCTTTTAGAATGGTTCACGTATCCCTTTTTATCACAATCGTCTATGATTTCCTGCACCACTTTGGTCATGTCGGTTTTTTCCAAATCTTTCATACTGGCGAGTACTTGTTTCGCATCTTTATTCAGCGGTGTGACACCGATCACTTGATAATTGTGATCCAGCTTTAGCTCAAAGCTTGGGTTAATGTCAATCGTCATATATGCATATGCTCTTTGACTTGAGAAAGATGGCATCATAGTGAAAATCACGACAATAATAGCTGCGATTGATAGAATTCCTGCATTTAACGGACGTAAACGGAGCAGGTCAAAAAAACCGGCTCTTTTTCTTTCGAGACGTGATTCATTCGGAAATGTCACTTCTTGCCCGATTTCATAGTTTTGCTGTTCGTACTTTGTCCGCAGAAATTGTCCATCAGGGGTCAGCAGCGTGACATATTTTTTGTTTTTCTCTACTATAATGCCTCTTCTCATGAATTAAGCACCCCTTTAAGGTAATCTTTCAAATACACATAATCACCCGTCATAATGATCGCCATCGCAATGATATATTTTCTATTTCTCTCAATCGTTTTGCGGCTAACTTCCACTAGCTTTTCCAGCTGTTTGACTGGCAATTGTTTTTTCTGAAATAAAATGGTTCTTAGCTCATCGTGTTCAACAAGTGTATGGGCCACTTTAATTGCATTTTGCCTGGCATCTGCATGCTTTGGTGAATGCTCAAGCAACTCTTGAAACGTGAGGCCGTATCCTTTCAATCGTTCTTTAAAATGTTCAATCTCTTCTCTTCTGTGTTCTTGTTCAATTAAACGCCTATATTCTTTTGCAGAAAGCTCTGCTTCAATCATGCTTTGAGAGTATTCGCCATTCTCACTTTCTTGAAGGTCCATTTGAACCGTTGGCGCATTTCTTGCTTCTTTTCGAATATAGTCGATCACTTTTCTTTTAATAATTAATTCCGCAAAAGCAAGGAGTGAGTTTCCTTTTTCAGCAGAGTATTTTTCTATCGCTTCATTAAAGGCAATTAAGCCTATGCTGAATTCATCATCTTTTTCATCTATATATCGTTTACAAACGGATGAAACCGTCTTAGCGACAAATGGTTTGTATTGCTCTATTAATGCATTTTGCAGATTGCTATCACCTTGTTGGATACTGATAGCCGACTGCTCTAATGTTTGCTTTTTCTTTCCTTTTTTAAACGAAAGGCTAAGCAATGGTTTCACCTCAGTTCTCCCTATATTACTCATTTATGATAGCTAATTTATGAGGGAAGCGCAAAGGAAGAAATGAGGAATTCATTTCCTGTTACTCAATTATGACACGTATTTCATTATCTACTTTACAACGTTTCGTCTAAAAGCAAAGAAATAAGGGGGTATCTCCCCCTTTTTTGTAATATACGTGTTATGAAAATGAAATGATATTTCTTTCAAAAAACCTACTCTTCTAGGCGCACTTCTTGTTTTTCCTTGCTTTCTTGCCCGCCCTTTCTGGATGGACTTGATAAAAACCAGCCAAATGCTGCAATCGCGAGAAGCACCGTCCAGAAAATGATTTTCCATAATGTTGAATGAATG
The DNA here is from genome assembly GCF_056838025.1 of Bacillus sp. MC1252. NCBI lineage: Bacteria > Bacillati > Bacillota > Bacilli > Caryophanales > Bacillaceae > Bacillus > Bacillus sp. MC1252. The sequence continues at coordinate 1,259,199 of NZ_CM166369.1, read as the reverse complement.
AAATGAGAGGACACGACTCCAATGGCAGGATGTGAAAGTGTATAAAGCGTGAGCTTCACGCCAACCCATCCGACAATGACAAATGCTGCTGTTTCTAGGCTTGGTCTTGTTTTCAACAGCTTCACAAAGACAGTTGCTGCAAATCGCATGATGATTAGACCGATGATACCGCCTAAAAGAATAACGATAAATTGACCGCCATCAAGTCCACCGATTTGCGGAAGATTTGTGTTTGGAAGTGTCACCGCTAAAGCGACGGCTGCTAAAATAGAGTCTACTGCAAAAGCAATATCGGCAAGCTCTACTTTCACAACTGTTGCCCAGAAGCCGCTTTGCTTCATGTTTGTTTCTGATTCCTTTTTCTTAAATACATGAGATTTCAAAATATGGTGAATGGAAATATAAAGAAGATAAATTGCGCCAATTGCTTGAACTTGCCACACGTCCACTAAAAACGAAATAAGAAATAAAGAACCAAATCGCATGACAAACGCACCCGCAAGTCCGTAAAACAATGCCTTTTTTCTTTGCTTTTCAGGAAGGTGTTTGACCATCACGGCCATGACTAGCGCATTATCAGCTGCTAAAATCCCTTCTAATCCAATCAATACGAGAAGAACCCACCCGTATTCTAAAATAATTGCTGCATCCATCATCATTCCTCCTTGTTTTTTTATCTATTGTCCCACAACAGACAAAGGCTTATGAATGCAAAAAAGACCTTTGCCTGAAATGGCAAAGGTCTTGCTAGACATGTGATATGTAGAATCATGCCAACAAAGCCGATGGAACGTAAGTCCATGTAATGACGACTTTGTTTCCGGTAATACCGGACGCTACTCCCCTTTGGTGGGATTAAGAATATTTAGATTACTTATATATTAATCAATAGATACTGGATTGTCAACAGGTTACGTGCATCCCAATACCGTGATTAAGCAGTTGGCGTTTCTGTTTTTCTCTTTCTTCGCTTAAACCATACGTAAAGAACGAACAATAACACAACACCGATCCCAATCGGTAAAAGATATGGATCTAAAATGGCGCCAACCTCTTTCCAGTTCTCCCCAAGCATAAATCCTAGATACACATACACAAACGTAATCGGCGTAATGGCCAAAAACGTATACAGGCAAAATACCCACACATTCATCTTGGCAATACCGCATGGAATGGAAATAAGGGTTCTCACTCCTGGAATAAACCGGCCGCTAAACGCGACAAAACCGCCATGCTTTTCAAAGAAAGCATCCGATTTATCAAGCGACTCAGGTTTTACAAAAAAGTATTTCCCATATTTATTTAAAAAGGGTCTGCCGCCGTAACGTCCTAACCAGTACAAGGTCAAAGGGCCAGCCACGCCGCCAATCGATCCTGCAGCCACAACACCGATGAAGGCCATGTCCCCTTCTGAGACCCAGTAACCCGCGAGAGGCAAAACCACTTCAGCAGGAACAAATTCAATGCATAATGCGAGGAAGATGCCAAAGTACGACAAATTCTTAAAGGCATCAGCTAAAGAAATAATAAAATCTTCGATGTTCATCAATCCCTTTCACACATAATCAGTTTGACAGGCCCTATCACTTTTAGAACCGTGCCACTTATTAAACGAATAAAACCGAAGAAACGATTCACTTTTCATCGTTTTTTTACATTAAAATTTGATTTTACTATAAAAAATGAACGAAAAAAATGCTGATTGTCCTTTTTAAGTGAATGAAAAGTGAACACAAGGGACAATCGATCCGATATATTAAATATATGTCTGTTTTTGGATACAGGAGGTTTTCTCACATGACACATTTAACAGGAAGTTACAACGGATGGCTTGTCTTTCTGTCAGTCGCTGTCGCCGCTGTCGCCTCCTACTCAGCTCTTCATTTAGCCAGCCGAGTGATACAGTCAAGCGGCGCAAAGAAAAAGGGATGGCTGATCATTGGTGCAATGATCATGGGGATGGGGATATGGTCGATGCATTTTATCGGTATGACGGCATTTCACATGCATTCTGGCATCACATACGAAACCCCTTTACTGATTTTATCGATTTTGGCATCCTTTATCGGTTCTTTGATCGCTTTTTCGATATGCATTCAGCAGCAGCTTTCCACAAGACGACTGCTGATTAGTTCAATCACTATGGGATCGGCTATTTGCAGCATGCATTATCTCGGAATGGAATCAATGGCCAATGTTTCAATTAGCTATGATCCAGTCCTCTTTTTCCTTTCGTTTTTCCTTGCTGCGCTAGCTTCTTACTTTTCGTTAAATCTCTTTTTTCGGCTCCATCGATCTGAGAAAAGACAGGAAGATCATCTGTTAAAAATAGCTGGCGCACTCGTGATGGGTGGTGCTATTGCTGGTATGCACTATACCGGAATGGCTGCTTCTACCATGTTTTTTCATTCAGAGGGACAGGTCGCTGCGGGTGGTTCTCTTGAAATGTCGCCATTCAGTCTATCCATTTTCATTGGTTTGATGACTCTTATTGTCCAAACGCTGATGATTTTCGGCGCTTTTATTGATCACCGAATCATGAAGCAGTCAGATAAGCTAAAGGAAAATGAGCAGCGATTCCAATCACTCATCAAACATAATATCGATGGCATTATCGTGTTATCTGTCGATCGAAAGGTACTTTCTGCTAATGACTCAGGTAAGCAAATTTTAAAAGTGTGCAATTCCTGGATTGGTGATGATGTCAGCCGATACGTGATGCCGACTGAGATGTGGGAAGAATTTATTTACCAATCAAAGAAGGCCATCACACGTGAAGCAGAACTGAAAGCAGCAGATCGTTTTTATTATTACCATGTCACTTACATACCTGTTCATGTCAACAATACACTTGACAGCATTTATCTTGTTTTAAAGGATTTAACGCAGCAGCGGATTGCAGAAAAAGAAATTCATGTGATGGCACATTATGATGCATTAACTGAGCTTCCTAATCGGCGTCACGGTATCAATCATTTAAATGATGTTTTATCCACTCAAGGAGAGACAAGGACATCAACGGCTGTTCTTTTTCTTGACCTGAATCGTTTTAAAATTATTAATGATGCACTTGGTCATAACATAGGGGACTTACTGCTCAAAGCCGCTGCAAACAGACTGACGCAATGTTTACCGGACAATGGCTTTATTGCTAGACTTGGCGGAGATGAATTTTTAATGATTTTCCCACACTTGGAGCATGATACATATAAAATTGAACAGCTTTCTAAAAATATCATCCGTCAATTTGAACGCCCTTTTTTCATCCAGAATCATCAACTCATTACATCGATCAGTATTGGAATCGCCATCTCCCCGCAAAATGGCAAAGATGGGATGGAACTGATGAGAAAAGCCGATATGGCGATGTATTTATCCAAAAAACATAAGCAAAGCCGTTATGAGTTCTTCACCGAATCAATGGAAAAATCGAGTGAAGACAGGCTAAATCGAGAGCTGGAGTTAAGAGATGCCATTCAAAGAGAGCAGTTTGTGCTTCACTATCAGCCTCAAGTCAGTGCCAAAACAAGAAAAATGACAGGGGTTGAAGCCCTTTTAAGAATGAAAGCACCAGACGGCTCCTTAAAGTCACCTGAGGCTTTTATTGAACTAGCCGAGGAATCAGGCCTTATCATTGATATAGGCAGATGGGTCATTGATACCGCGTGTAAGCAGGCAAAAATTTGGTATGACAATGGTTTCAAGATTCCTGTGGCCGTCAATTTATCTGCTAAACAGTTCAATGCTGAGGACTTAATTGATTTGATCAAGCTGACACTGAAAAAATACGACCTTAAGCCGTCACTGCTCGAACTTGAAGTCACAGAAAGTATGACAATGGACAACATTAAGCAATCAAAACAGGTGCTTACGTCACTTAAGCAGCTTGGGGTTCGCATTAGTATTGATGATTTCGGTACAGGTCACAGCTCCTTAAGCTATTTAAAGGATTTGCCAATTCATAGACTAAAAATTGACAAATCCTTCATTGAGGATATTCTAAGTGATTCAAAGTCTGAACAGATCACAGGTGCCATTATAGCGATGGGCCACCAATTATCTCTCGAAGTCATTGCAGAAGGCGTTGAAACCTTCGCACAGGCGCAGCTGTTATCTGCGCAGGGCTGTGACGACTTACAAGGCTTTTATTATGCAAAACCCCTTCCAGCAAGCGATATTGAGAAATTCATCGCCTATCCTGCACATGAGCTGGACACATAAAAAAAGGTGCCAACGATGGCACCTTTTCGTTTTATCTAAATAATAAATGCTGACTGTGAATGCCCGCTTTTTTCAGCAGACTAATCAATTGCTCTTGTTCTTCACGCGTCAGACCAGAAAACGCCCGCGCAATACGAAGAGAATGGATCGGGTAAATCTTATCAAGATAACTGCGCCCTTTATCTGTTAAATGGGCATAAACCGACCGTTTGTCCTTTGGGTCCTGTTCTCTTTCAATGAAACCATTTCGTTCTAACTTGTCAATTACGTACGTGACATTCCCGCTGACAAGCAGGAGTCTTGAGCCGATTTGCTGAAGCTTTTGAGCACCTCTTGTGTACAGCAATTCAAGAACGGCAAATTCAGTTGGATTAAATCCATGCTCTTTGCTGTCTCTAATACTGTGTTCTGAAACGCTTTTAAATGCTCTTGCAAAAACCTTGTAAAGCGTCATTGAACGTTCTACTTCTTCTTCATTAAACGATAGTCTCATCACATATCTACCTCTTATAATATTTTTTTAACTTCAAGGCTTTCTTGCGGTGCAGTTGGAGCCTTTCGTAAAAAATAGAAGTACGTTTTGAAAACCCTTTCAACCACATAATTGACTCCATTCGTGTTATGTATAAGATTTCGATATAAACTTTTAAAATCCTTCTTATTTTTCACAATCATCTCGAAAAAAAGCTTTTTTAGCAAACCATCAAGTTACGACAAATTTTAACATAATCTGTAAAGACTCTATGTTTTCTTGCAACTAATTCGTCAAAATTCTACAAAATTCAATATTGAAATAATATTGAACACGCAAAAAAAGAACCCTCTATGTGACTTGCGCACATTTAAAGGGATTTTCACAGATTGCGCTCTGTTTTGTTGAAAAAGAAATGATACTCTTTTTTTAAGTCACTAATTGTCATGTTTTTGGCCGTGTCAGGGCTGTAAACCCCTAACGAACACAGCTGCTTCGTATAATAACGTCTTTCTTTCGCTAAAGCTTCTTTTAATATACGCCGCACCGAATATCCCCTCCTATCAATTGATATGGATCGGGTGCTTATGAAGACCTTTTATACAAATCATTTTGTACGGCTCTTAGAAGAGCATGTGCATTCTGACCCGCAGCCTGCATGAATTGCTCAAGCAATTCGTCCCTCTTCACATCTAAAGCGATGATTTCTTTTGCCATACGGATGATCTGTGTTTGCTCCATCATATGCTCCTCCTCCTATTTCAATTCACCATTATTATATGTGCTCGTGAGATGCTTTGCACGCTTAGTGTTAAGTTTCCTCCCATGATTTTTTCATTTTTTTCGTTTTTATGTTATATTTTCTAACAAACGTTAGGTTTTTTTACTTGTCGTTCTATATAATATAAAGAAAAGACTTGCAGGGGTGAGTATATGACGCAGGAAGATGTATCTTATAAAGATAAAAAAGTCATTTCAATCGGGATTGTCAGTGAATTAACAGGGCTTTCTGTCAGGCAAATCCGATATTATGAGGAACGTAAACTCATCTACCCCCAGCGCTCAACAAGAGGCACGCGGAAATATTCTTTTTCTGATGTAGAACGTTTAATGGACATCGCCAATAAACGGGAAGATGGTGTGCAGACAGCCGAAATTTTAAAAGATATGAAGAAAAAAGAACAGGCGTTAAAAAGCGGGCAATTTAAGAAAAAAATGCTGGAAGGCCAGATCAATGCACACTTCCGGTACAAAAATCGATAAACAAAAAAGAATCGCTCTTTTGAACGATTCTTTTTATTTAGACGACGCTTCATCTCCTTCGACAACCCCTACAAAGTCAATGAGGACACCTCTTTCAGGATCTTCCTTTACCCGAAGGGCAAGTGCCTTTTTCTCTCCAGTTTGAGCATCTTTATAATTCGCATGAAAGACATGAATGCTTGCTTCTTCCAGCTGAAAGTCTTGATAGGAAAGCTTCTCAATGCCCCATTCTTTTTTTAATGTCAGAATATCATTCGGACTTGGGACCGCACCTTCGACATAGATGTTCTCCATTTTTCTTTTATTCCCTTCAGCGATCGCTTCAAGCATGTGCTCTGCAGCAACAAGCCGCCTGTCTTTCCCTTCGTCTTCCCTTTGACATGCACTAAGCAAAAGAATACACATCAAAATGAATAAGAACTTCTTCATGCTTCTCTCCCACCTTCTCCTTAAAATGTAAAGGATGAAAGCGCTATATGCAATCTTTATTCAAAAAAGACTGTAAAACGACACGTTTTACAGTCTTTTTGCTACATCAGTGTATGAAGGAACGCTGTGGCAATCCCAAAATAGATAAGCAGTGATAAAATATCATTCAATGTTGTAATCAGCGGTCCAGATGCAATAGCCGGGTCCACGTTTAATCTGTGTAAAATAATGGGCACGACAGTACCTGCCATTGTTCCAATAATGAGTGTCGCAAGGAGTGAGGAACCAACGACAAATCCTAAAATCATATTGCCCTGCCAAACCATCGCGACAACTGTAATAATGATTGAACAGACAATGCCAATGTAAATACTTGTTCTCAGCTCTCTAAAAATAAGGCGCATAATGGTTTTTTTCGTTAATTCTTCTTTTGAAAGCCCTCTAATGACGACTGCAAGAGACTGTGTACCAGTATTCCCTGTCATACCTGCAATCATCGGCATGAAGAAAGCAAGAGCAACAACTTGCTGAAGGGTATCTTCAAAATAATTTAATATACTGCCTGAAATCAGTCCAATAAATAATAGTAAAATCAGCCAAGGAAGACGGCGGTATGCCGCAACAAATGACGGCGTGTCAAACGTAATATCTTTACCAGAGGCAGCAAACTTCTCATAGTCTTCGCCTGCCTCTTGAATGACGACATCAATGATATCATCGACTGTGACAATTCCGACAAGGACATTGTTCTCTTCCACAACAGGAATGGCGAGAAAGTCATACCGTTCAATCAGCTTTGCGATTTCTTCCTGGTCTTGAAATGCTCCGACGGCAATGACTCTTGTAAACATGAGATCCTGCACTTTTTCATCCGGTTCACCTAAAATAAGATCACGGTATGAGAGGACACCTACAAGCTGTTTTTGATCATTGATCACATATAAGTAGTTGATCGATTCTGCAATTTCAGCAAAGCTTTTCAGCTTCACAACCGCATCCTGAACCGTATAATGCTGAGGTATCCATACATAACGGTTGGTCATGATCCGGCCTGCTGTCTCAGCAGGGTAATTCATGAGAAGCTGGACGGCCTTTGATTCCTCTGCTTCCATGTTTGATAAAAGCTGATCTTTTAGGTCATCATCCATTTCATCGAACAAGTTAGCTAAGTCATCGTTATCCATTTTGTTTGTAACGAAGGTAGCTTTGTCTTTCCCTACTTTTTCAAGAACGATCTCTTGATATTCCCGCTCAAGCTCACCCATCATTTCCGTTACATCATCGACTGTTAAAAAACTGAGAAAGCGGCCGCGGTGTTTTTCTGGAAGCTCTTTAAATAAATAGGCCATATCATACGGCTGAAGCTCTTCCATAATGTTTTTAAATTCTTTGCGTTTGCCATCTCTTAATAAAATAATGATTCTTAAAATGAGTTCATCGTACGTAATGTTCTGTATCATTGCTGTTACCTCCCCAAAGTCAGGAGATACCCGAATCCCTTAGAATGTGCGGGGGTCAGGATCTCCTCTATCTGATGTCTCAATTTGATCTTTTGACATACTCTCTATGTGTCGCGAATCGGGATGATCCATCCCCACACCTCCTTTTCTTATAAAAAAGCACCTTCAACCGAATGAAGGCGCTTTGTAAGCATAGCAAAATAAACACTTGCTCCTTCAATCGTAGAGCTTTAGCACTGTATGGCATAGGATAAAATCCAGCTGCATTAAAAATCACCTTATGTCGATGATTTCTGTTGACCCATTGGCGTCTTTGGACATTTTTGGGCAGCAGCGTATCTCCATACAGGAGCCTCACCTAACGAAGTCTCATATTGTTAACACAATGAGATTACAGAAAAAGTGGAATGATGTCAATAAGCAAGATGCCAAGTCAACTCATGTATTCGCTTACTTTTCAAAAAAAAGAGCGATAGACAAGTTGACCATCGCCCTTTCATGTCTTTTATTCCTCTTCCGGCTGATTCATATCCTCTTGGGAGAGGAGATGAAAGGAATCATGCAAAAACAAAGCATATCCTTCTCCATCAGGGTGCGGAACATATTCCGCATGATCCATTGTCTGCTCTTCTTCTTTCTTCTTCATATTCTCTCGCCTCCTTTCCCGTAGTTTGTCCTAATGAAAAAACCTTACACATGAAAGTGTAAGGTTCGATCATTGCTTAATCATCCCATTCTTGCTTCAGGATTTTGCCTGTTTTAGCGGAAATCTCAAAATCAACTTCCTCGCCGCCTGGTGTAGTGATTTCAATTTCATAAATGTACACACCATTTTCTTTATCTAAATCTGAATCTGTGACTGAGCCTTTTACTTTTGCAAGGGCAATTTTTTCAGCCTGCTTTTTTGTGATTTTCACATTTTGTTTCTTTTCTTTCACTGGATCATTAAGCGCTTTTCCTGTTTTTGCATCGACATATACTTTATATTCAAAGCCGCCTTTTTTAATCTCGACCTCATACACCCATTTTCCTTTTTTACGCTCAAGGTCCACATCATCCACATAGCCTTTCACCACTTTTAGTGCTGCTTTTTCAGCTTGTTTCTTTGAGACAAACGATGATTTCTTTTGCACCACTTGCTCTGCGTTTGCTGTTTGATTTGTATTTTGCGCTTGAAGTGTGAAACCACCTGCGACAAGAGTTCCTGTTAATGCTGTAGCTACTAGTACTTTTTTCATCATGTTCATTTCCTCCTCTGTTTGATTTCTCCTTTATCTTAATAAAACAAGATGATAAAGGAAGGAAAGAAACATGAGAATATCATGAGAAAAGGATTAGTTTTCATACGTAATGCCTTCAATGTCTCCTGTATACGCGTTCACAAGCACCTCTGCCTCTCTACCATCAGGCAAATCTAGCTCCACCTCAAACACGAGCATGCCGCTAAACGTTTCAAGATCTGCATCATCCACTGTCCCTCCGACTTCTTTTACGGCGATTTGAATGGCTTCTTCCACCGTTATTTTCGTCACCTTCTTTTCTTTAGATGTTGTTTTTTTCTTTTCTGCTTCTATCACCTTAAAGGTTTGTTTATCGACATCCACTTGATATAATTCTTTTTTTGATTGGATCGTAAAGATAAAACGATCTGACTTCTCTTTCTTTTGGATCACGGTTCCGTTCACTTTTTTAACGGCCGCTTCTTCTGCTTGCAGTGCAGCATTTTTTTCATTTGGCTTTTGATAGCTTTTTAACTGTTTGATTTCTTTCATTTGACCGTTTGCGGAAGATGCAATGATTTGATAAATGCCATTTGAATTTTCCAGCGTCAATGTATAGTCCTGTTTATGATTGATTAAATCAATATTTGTAATGTTTCCATTGTAGTCTTTTGCGATGATTTTTTTGATTTCGGCTTCACTTAATAATTTTTGATCAATGGTTTGAATCATAAGCATTGCAAAGGCCGCAAGAATGACGAGACATCCTGCGAGCGCAAGTACCATTTTCGTTTTTCTAGACATGCAGCGCCTCCTTCCTATTTCCTATTTTATAAGGAGGAAATGAGAAATCGATGAGAAAAGACCTATTTATTTCTGAAAAAGAATGGTCATGGTTGTCCCTTCGCCTATACGACTGTCTACCTTCAGTTCGGCCCCGTGCTCTTCAGCAATTTGCTTTGCAATTGAAAGGCCGAGTCCGGTTCCGCCCGTCTCACTGTTTCTCGCTTCATCCACACGGAAAAAGCGGTCAAAGATTTTCGGCAGATCCTCTTCTTTTATGCCAATTCCTTTATCAATGACTGAAATAAACGGCTTGTCTCCTGCTCTCCCGCAGGTCACACCAACTGGCTCTGCACTATATTTAACCGCATTATCAATCAAGATGGTCAAAAGCTGTTTGATTTTCTCTTCGTCCCCCTCAGCGACGAGCGGCTGATCTGTTTGCACATCAGAGTCAATGGTTCGATTGGTTGCGACTTCAAGTGTATGACATACCTGCTTGCATAAATGACCAAGATCAACTGGCTTCATGTCCAAGTAAAGCGGCTGACCATTTTTCGCAAGTGTTAATAATTGATCTGTCAGCCTTTTCATTTTTTTCGCTTCATCATGAATCGCTTGAGATGATTCTTCTACAACCTCTGGACGTGTCTGTCCCCAGCGCTTTAATAAATGACTGTAGCTCAAAATGACGGTAATCGGTGTCTTCAATTCATGAGAGGCATCATGCAAGAATTGCTGCTCTTTCTCATAATGTTTCTCGAGTATTTCTGACATTTCATTAAAGGTTTGTCCCATTTGATACAATTCATCCTTTGAATCGCCTGCTAGTTTGATTCGCTTAAACGCCTTCTCTTTCATACTTGCCTTCATTGTATTGGTCATTCTACTAATAGGGCGGACGATTTGTTTGGTTAAAATGTGGCCTGCAAAATAGGAAAGCACAATAAATAAAACGCCTGCAGCGATTAAAATCATTTTTAATAACGCTAAATTCTCTTCCGTATTTTCAATTTCTTCATATACTTGTAGCGATACAATCTCGCCATTTGTCCAAATAACCGGAATCGCAGCGAACGCAATCATATGCTTGTTGTATTCTTTAATTTCTGCTGTCTGACCAGATTCATATGTAAAAGGCAGTGAACTAAACGTTGATTCCTTTGTGACAGTCAGCTTTGATTTACCCGTTTCTGTCACAACACGAATCATCCCATTTTGGGGCAAATAGGCTTTCAGCAGCTCCGAAGATGGAAGACCCTCTTCTTCTGATTTTTTCAAAGCAATGGCAATATTTTCAGCTACCTCAGACAGCCGGGACATATCTTTTTGCGTCAAAGTTATCGAAAAAATAAAATAAATGGCTGTATGAATCAGCAGCACCATTAAAAACAAAGACAACGACGTATAAAGCTGGATTTTATTTTTTAATCTCATTCTTTATCCTTTCATCACATAACCCACACCTCTCACTGTGTGAATTAGCTGTTTTTCAAATGGGTAGTCGACTTTTTTCCTTAAATAGCGAATATAGACATCCACCACGTTTGTGTCACCGAAGTAATCAAAGCCCCAAACGGCTGTTAAAAGCTGATCCCTTGTGAGCACTTGCTGCTGATGCTTTAGCAAGTGGACAAGCAGATCATATTCTCTCGGTGTGAGCTCAAGCATTTGCCCGCCCCTTTGTATGTCTCTTGTTTTCTCATTGACGGTCAGATCTGCTATACTCAGCTCTGTCTCCTTTTCTTCTTGCGCATTTATATTGAATCTCAGCTGCGCACGAATTCGCGCTAATAATTCCTCTATGTCAAAAGGCTTTGTAATATAATCATTTGCCCCAAGATCAAGGCCGCTTACCTTATCAGGAACACTCCCTCTTGCTGTAATCAAAATAATGGGCGTGGCTGTATTTGTCTTTCGAACCCTTCTAAGCACCTCAAGGCCGCTTAATTCTGGCAGCATGACGTCAAGCAGCACTAAATCGAAGCTACCTTCTTCAAGAGCCTGGAGTCCGTTCATGCCTGTATCTTTGACTGTAACCTCATATCCTTCATATTCAAGTTCAAGTGACAGCACCCTTGCAATTTTCTTTTCATCTTCGATCACGAGTATCTTCCCTTTGTTCATCTCTATCTCTCCTATCTAAAAGGCAGGCTTGTCTTTCCATTATTATATGTTGCCTTTCACATTTGGAACAGTCACAATCTTCATATCTTATTTTTCATGAAAGAGGAATTTATTTTCGAACAAAAACATTTCATATATGCCTTCTTCTCTTTTCATCTCATCTATCGCTTGATTTCGATGTTTTTTTCAGTCTGCCCTTTTTAGTTCTTTCCACCCATTTTGCTCTGTACAGGTGCAAACACACTATGCAGCATTTCCCTCTTTTTCATATGATATCAAGAGTTTTCCTCAAAAGGTGACCTCTTTCGGCAAGAAGCGAGGAGAACTGCACATTTAATAATAGATTGATTATTTGAAAAATTATTACAATTGACCCTTTCCGATCAAAAGTTTGTTTTATACAATAACATTACGCAGCCTGAATCTACTTTGAAAACAAAATAAGGAGGGCTTTCTTATGAAAGGTGACATTCGCTTAATTCCGTATGAAGTAAAAGCCAATGTGATGGAAGCGAAAGAGACGCCGGAAAGTATTCAGGAGATTAAAGCACCCGAACTTTGGTCAAGTGGCTTCAAAGGAAAAGGCATAACCATTGCTGTCCTTGATACAGGTTGCGACACGGAGCATCCCGACTTAAAAGATCAGATTATCGGAGGAAAGAACTTTACCGATGATGATAACGGAGATGCGGATAATGTGAAAGACTACAACGGACATGGCACCCATGTAGCAGGAACGATTGCAGCAACGGATCAAAATGGCGGCATTTTAGGTGTTGCCCCTGAAGCCAAGCTGCTGATCGTGAAAGTCCTAGGCGGTGAAAATGGCAGCGGGAAATACGAATGGATCATTAATGGCATCAACTATGCCGCTGAGCAGAAGGCTGATATTATCTCCATGTCTCTCGGTGGTCCAAGCAATGAGCCAGCCCTGCAGGAAGCCATTCAAAATGCGGTGAAAAGCGGTGTGCTTGTTGTCTGCGCAGCAGGAAATGAAGGTGACGGGGACGAGCGTACGGAAGAGTTTTCCTATCCAGCTGCATACAATGAGGTGATTGCCGTCGGCTCTGTCTCCCTTGCAAGAGAATCCTCTGAATTTTCCAATGCCAATAAAGAAATCGACCTCGTCGCTCCAGGAGAAGACATTTTATCCACTCTCCCTAACCATAAATACGGCAGACTGACAGGTACTTCAATGGCTGCCCCTCACGTGAGCGGTGCACTGGCCATTATTAAAAATGCCGAGGAAGAAGCGTTCCAGCGCAAGCTGACAGAGCCTGAGGTCTATGCTCAGCTTGTGAGAAGAACCCTTCCACTGAAACAATCGAAAACCCTTGTAGGGAACGGATTTTTATATTTAACTGCGCCTGAAGTACTTTTAGAAAAAACATTGGAAGCAGATCTTTTATCTCTATAGCTTAAATATAGGTCCTGAGAATAGATCGAATTTTCTCAGGATTTTTTTAATTAAAATTATTCAAAATTTACTTTGACGAAATGAAGTGAACGTTATATAATCGAACACAATAAATTCATAGTTTGAGAGTCGGTAATTCGATGCCACGTCGAATTTTAATTGGGAAGACCGGTGAAAATCCGGCGCGGTCCCGCCACTGTAAGTGAGGAGAGCTTTTCTTTTTGATCCACTGTCATGAGGATGGGAAGGATGAAAAGCTTGTAGATTCACCAGCCAGGATACCAGCCGCTCTATCACATCAAACCCCCTACGGTTGATAGGAGATGTCGGAAAAGCGTCAGTTATGCTCACGCTTGATTTCGCACACACATTTTGTCTTTTTAAACCAGACATTTGCCCTCATCAATCTTGATCATGAGTGTAGATGTCTTTTTAAATTTAGAGGAGGAATTGGAATTGACAATTGTTAAAACAAGTAATCTAGGTTTTCCGCGAATTGGTTTAAACAGAGAATGGAAAAAAACACTTGAGTCTTATTGGAAGGGTCAAACGGACCGTGAAACCCTCTTAAGCACACTGGATGAACAATTTTTAACCGCCATTAAAACACAAATTGACCAACAAATTGATGTTGTTCCTTCTGGAGACTTCACCTTCTATGATCACGTGCTGGATACTGCTGTTATGTTCAATTGGATTCCAGAGCGCTTCCGCAGCTTGAAAGACCCGCTAGATACATACTTTGCGATGGCAAGAGGAACAAAAGATGCTGTCTCAAGTGAAATGACAAAATGGTTTAATACAAACTATCACTACATCGTTCCAGAATACGAAAAAAGCACCGAATTCAAACTCACACACAACAAACCGCTTGAAGCTTACGAAAAGGTAAAAAAGGCGTTTGGCGTTGAAACAAAACCTGTTGTACTTGGACTTTATACATTTGTCTCTCTCTCTAAAGGCTATGAAGCAAATGAAGTGAAAGAGATCGAGCAGCGTCTAGTGCCGCTTTATACTCAAGTTTTAAAAGAGCTTCAAGAAGCCGGCGTCAAATGGGTTCAAATTGATGAGCCTGCACTTGTCACCGCTTCAAGTGAAGACGTGACAGCAGTAAAAGAAATCTATCAAACAATCAAAGAAGCCGTACCTGCCTTAAACATTCTTCTTCAAACATACTTTGATTCAGTGGATGCCTATGAAGAGCTTGTCTCTTATCCTGTTGAAGCCATCGGTCTTGATTTTGTCCATGATCAAGGTCGCAACCTTGATCAAGTGAAGAAGCATGGCTTCCCGAAAGATAAAATTTTAGCAGCAGGCATCATTGATGGAAGAAATATTTGGAGATCAGATCTTGGCGAAAGATTATCATTCATTTCTGAAGTGATTGCTGACGTTCAGCCGAAAGAAGTGTGGCTACAGCCCTCAAGCAGCTTGCTTCATGTGCCAGTTGCGAAACACCCAAGCGAACAGCTTGAAGAAAAACTATTAAACGGACTTTCTTATGCCACTGAAAAGCTGGCTGAATTAACACGATTAAAAGAAGGCTTAACAAAAGGAGCGGCTGCCATTGATGCAGACATCAATGAAGCAGCACAAGCGCTTCTTACCTTAAAGGAATTCGCGAAAGGAACAAATGCGGATCTAACAGCCGAACGCAACAATCTTTCATCTAAAGATTTTAAACGTCCAGTTGCCTTTGAAGAACGCCTTCGTATCCAAAACGAATCTCTTGAACTGCCGCTCCTGCCAACGACAACAATTGGCAGCTTCCCGCAGTCAGCTGAAGTGCGAAGTGCTCGTCAAAAATGGCGTAAAAACGAGTGGACAGATGCTGAATATGATGAATTTATTAAGAAAGAAACACAAAGATGGATTGATATTCAAGAAGAGATTGGCCTGGATGTTCTCGTTCATGGAGAATTTGAACGTACAGACATGGTTGAATACTTCGGTGAAAAGCTAGCCGGATTTGCCTTTACGAAATTTGCTTGGGTGCAATCCTATGGATCACGCTGCGTGAAGCCGCCAATCATTTATGGAGATGTAGAATTTACAGAGCCGATGACAGTGAAAGAAACGGTTTACGCACAAAGCTTAACTGAGAAAAAGGTCAAAGGAATGCTGACAGGACCTGTCACCATCTTAAACTGGTCTTTCCCAAGAACAGATATCTCCCGGAAAGACATTGCCTTCCAAATCGCATTCGCTTTGCGTAAAGAGGTAGAAGCGTTAGAAAAAGCAGGTATTGAGGTTATTCAAGTGGATGAGCCTGCGCTTAGAGAAGGTCTTCCGCTCAAAGAAAGTGATTGGGCAGAATATTTAAACTGGGCAGCCGAGTCCTTCCGTTTATCAACATCTTCTGTTCAAAATGAAACGCAAATTCATACACATATGTGCTACAGTAACTTCGAGGATATTGTCGATACCATCGAAGACCTTGATGCAGACGTGATCACGATTGAGCACTCACGCAGTCATGGCGGATTCCTTGATTATTTAGAAAAACATCCGTATCTGAAAGGACTTGGACTTGGGGTATATGACATCCATAGCCCGCGCGTTCCATCTGTTGAAGAAATGAGTAAAATCATTGATGATGCGCTGAACGTTTGTCCGACAGATCGCTTCTGGGTCAACCCTGACTGTGGTCTAAAAACAAGACAAGAGCCTGAAACCATTGCTGCTTTGAAAAATATGGTCACAGCTGCTGAAGTGGCTCGTAAAAAACTGGCGCAGCATGCATAATTGATTTCTCTCCCCTGCTGAACATGGCAGGGGTTTTTTATGCGCGTATTGTCCTGTTCGATCATCTACTAGGATGATTCCTTTTCTAGCATGATTCGTTTATACTAGAGAAGTCAGTCGAACAAAGGGAGGTAGACAATGAGTCACGAAGCTTTTTTACAACGCGCAATTGATCTTGCAGTAGAAGGAGTCAATAGTGGTACTGGCGGTCCTTTTGGAGCAGTCATTGTCAAGGATGGTCAGATTATTGCAGAGGGAAGCAACAATGTCACAACGAATAATGATCCAACTGCACATGCAGAAGTCACAGCCATTCGAAAGGCGTGCCAGGCTCTACATACATACCAATTAGAAGATTGTATTTTATATACAAGCTGTGAGCCTTGCCCGATGTGCCTCGGCGCTATTTACTGGGCTAGACCAAAAGCCGTGTATTTTGCAGCTGGACATCAGGATGCCGCGACTTCTGGTTTTGATGACTCGTTTATTTATGAAGAAATCAACAAAGAATACGAATCAAGAAACATTCCATTTTACCAGCTGACTCTTCAAAAAACCCTTGCACCGTTTGAAGCTTGGGAAACATACGACAAAAAGAAAGAATATTAAAAAAAGACACCTGCTGAGAGCAGGTGTCAGATCGTTGACAAAGGGCTAAAATGACCTTTATTTTAGCCCTTTGTCTTCTTTTCATTATTCAGCCACTTCAAGCTCCACTTCAATGTTCCCTCTTGTTGCTTTTGAATATGGACAGAATTGATGCGCAGCCTCGACAAGCTCTTTTGCTTTGTCATGGTCAAGGCCTTTAGCGGACACAATCAGCTTCACGCCAAGTTTAAAGCCGCCATCGCTTTCATCTTTTAAAAGACTAACATGTCCCTCTACTTCTGATTCAATTTCTACCCCTTGCTTCTTCGCTACTTGTTCAAGCGCTCCTCCGAAACAGGCCGCATAGCCTGCTGCAAATAATTGCTCTGGATTCGTGCCAGTCTCTCCATCTTTCTTTGCGTTTGGCATGACAATGTTATGATCAAGCACACCATCGTCTGAACGAACATGCCCAGCTCTTCCATGCTGCGCCTTTACTTTTGCTGTGAATAATGGTTTCATCTTCATCTCCTCCTTCTTCTATTTATACCTTTCACGTTCTATTCATTTCTCAAACATTTATCGCACATTGAGGAATTTTTCATTTTTAGTCTGTATTTATTTTAAAAAGGAAGAAAATCTTATACAATGATAAGTATGACAAAAAATAGTTGGTGACTGACATGACAAATGAATTCGAACATATGAAGCTGGAAAATCAGCTCTGTTTCTTGTTATATGCAAGTTCAAGAGAGATGACGAAGCAGTATAAACCGTTATTAGAAGAGTTAAACATCACCTACCCGCAATATTTGGCACTGCTTTTATTGTGGGAGCATGGGACGTTAAATGTGAAGACAATGGGCGAGCTTCTGTATTTAGACTCCGGTACACTCACCCCCATGCTCAAACGGATGGAGCAAAACGGACTCATCATCCGCGAGCGTTCAAAAGAGGATGAGCGATCTGTGCAAATTCGTTTAACTGAATATGGAGTACAGCTAAAAGAGAAGGCCACTGCGATTCCATTTCGTATGCTGTCTGGAACTGGCAGATCAGAAGAAGAGCTTAAAACATTGCGCGCCTCTTTACATGAGCTTTTGCAAAAATTAACACAGCCAAAAGGCTGAGGGAACAATCCCTCAGCCTTTTATGATGTCAATTATTGTGCGACAGCCACTAGTTCTACTTCAATGTTTCCTTGAGTTGCTTTTGAATATGGACATACGCCGTGTGCTTTATGAACCAGTTCGTCTAATGCTGATTGCTCGATTCCAGTTCCTTTTACTTCTAATTTAACGCCTAGTTTGAAACCGCCATCTGAACTGTCTTTGACTAAGCTCACATGTGCCGTTACTTCACTTTCAAAACGGATGCGCTCTTGTCTCGCTACCATTTGAAGGGCAGAATCAAAACATGCAGAGTAGCCTGCTGCGAATAATTGCTCTGGATTTGTTGCTTTTTCAAGCTTTTTCGCTCTTGGTGTTCCAGGCATTGCCACATCATGCTCTAGTACTCCATCTGTTGAAACAACCTTTCCTTCTCTTCCTCCTACAGCTGATACCGTTGCAGTAAATAAAACGTCTGACATGAATATAACCCTCTTTCTCTTCATTAATATTTTCTACAATTTAATTGTACACAATCTAATTTCAAGAGTCAATGAAAAACACTCTTATTAAGCTTTCCTACAAGTTTCATTTTTATGAACATATCACGCTGGCTCATTTTTAAGGCAGTCAATCAATAAAAAAAGCCCTCTACATAGGGCTTTTAAATGGTGACATGCTGCGGATTCGGTTGTTCTAACGTGTGGTTTCTGTTATCCGGAGCGGCACTAGCTGATACCACCCATAATGCCATGATCATGATGCTTGTACAGACGACTGTCCATTTTTTAAAATTCATATAAACAATCCCCTCTCTGAATATAGATTCGAGCATGTTCCGCTTCCCCATAGAACATGGAAGATTTTTCATAATCCTCTATTTCATTATAATACTTTGCGGTGTCTAATGCTAGCTCCTCTATATCGGGATATGCATAAGCAGACTCTAAAAAATGGAAAATTCGTTTAATATGCTCAGCGTCTTGTCTCAAGTACAACGCCTCTAGAAATATTGTCTTTTGAATATGAATGTCATCCTGCAGAGCTTCTGCTCGTTTCATACATTCTTCTCTGTAGTATAATGCTTCTTCGTTTTTACCTTGTTTGTATAATATCTGAGCGGCTGTATAAAGAGGATCTATCGATCGACGAAGATGATCAGATTGATTTTGATCAAATAATGAGATGGATTCTTTCATTAAGTCGAGTGCGCGGTTCAATTCACCCATTCTGTAATAGCTGTTGCCCATATTAAACAAAGAGGAAGCAATAAAACGCACATTCTGAAAGTCTCTTGATCTCGCAAGTGCTCTTTCGAGATGTGGTAATGCCTTTTCATGCCTTCTCATATCATCATAATTACCAGCTACAATAAATTCACACTGAATGGTACGAAGCGCATATAGTTCGTGCTGAATATAGACATCCAGCGCTAGTTTGGCATGGTGCATCGAAATATGTGTTTGTTTCATGTGATAATATATTTCTGACATTTTAAAATGATATTCCGCACGTTCAATATCGTCGGATACAAAAGAAAGCTTGTGCTCCGCCTTTTGATAAGACGATATGGCAGCAATGTATTGCCTCCGGCCGAATTCATACATGCCTCTGAAGAAATGATAGTAGTATTCAAGCATGCCTGTGACATGCGTTTGATGCTCATCTATTTCTTTCGAAAGCTCGGAAAAGTTGGCGCGAAGCTTTCCTTCCTTTAATGGCTTTAAATAATCGAGCATGACCTCATGCCTAAATTCCATTAAAGAAAAATAGAGAAGCAAATTCTGATCTTCTTCCATTGAATCAAGAGAGGTGCGAATTTCCTGCTTTAACTGTTCTGCTTGTTCTGAATCAAATCTGCGGATTAATTCATACCACTTGTTGATTTTCACTCCAATATCCGAAGAGGGAATGATTTTCGCCATACGTTGCCTTCTCCAATCTTCTCAAAATATAAAACATTACCATATTTTATCATACTTGACCTGAGAAATACAAAAATGAAAGGAAAAAGAGAGCCTGTAGTGACTAGACTCTCTTTTGACATCGTTATTCTCTTATTTGTCCTTGACCACGAATGACAAATTTTTCAGAAGTTAAGGCTGGCAGACCCATCGGCCCTCTTGCGTGCAGTTTTTGTGTACTAATGCCTATTTCTGCGCCATAGCCAAATTCAAAACCATCTGTAAATCGAGTGGAGGCATTATGATAAACAGCGGCAGCGTCGACGGCTGTTAAGAAAAATGCCGCATGCTGATCATTTTCCGTAATGATGGCTTCAGAGTGCTTGGAGCTGTATGTTTGAATGTGTTGAATCGCTTCTTCTATGTTCTGAACGATTTTGATACTGACAATTGGTGCTAAGAATTCCGTTTCAAAGTCAGCAGTTGTCGCAAGTGTTGCGCCCTGAGCAAGTGCGCATACAGCTTCATCGCCTCGGATCTCTACCCCGTTTGTATGAAGTGCTTCAAATAGCGAAGCGCCGTGTGCCTTTGCCCATGTTTCATGAATGACAATGCTCTCAATGGCATTACAAACAGATGGTCTTTGGGTTTTGGCATTCAGAACAATCTGTTCAGCCATCTCTTTTTTGGCTGTTTCATCAATGTAAATATGACAGTTCCCTGCGCCTGTCTCAAGTACTGGCACGGTAGACTCTCTCACAACGAGATCGATTAAATTTTTCCCGCCGCGGGGAATGAGGACATCTAGGTAATCATTTAAGGTGAACAGCGTTTTAGCCGTTTCTCGGCCTGTATCTTCAATCAATTGCACACTGTTTACTGGAATATCCGTTGCATGAAGTGCTTCATGAATGACCTTCACAATCGCTTTATTACTATGGATGGCCGATGAGCTTCCTCGAAGGATCACAGCATTTCCAGTTTTCAAGCAAAGGGTCGCAGCATCTACTGTCACGTTCGGCCTTGCTTCATAAATCATCCCAACCGTTCCGAGAGGCACACGTACTTTTTCAATCAAAAGGCCATTTTCTTTTTGAATGGTTTCTAACGTTTCACCAATTGGGTCTTTTAGCTGAACCAGTTGAAGCGTAGCATCTGCGATTGCTTCAATTCTCTCTTCCGTGAGTGTGATCCGGTCGATGACAGATGGGGTGAACTGCTTTTCCTCGGCTGCTTGAACGTCCTTTTCGTTCTCCTCAATTAAAAAAGCTGAAGATGCTTTTAGAGCTTTTGCGATTGCGTGTAAAGCAGCATTCTTTTGTTCAGTCGTTTTTAATAGCAGCTGATCTTTGGCCGCACTTGCCTTTTTTGCTTTTTCAAGAACTTCATTCATCGTATTCCCTCCTCAGTTTTGTACATGCTGCACCCAGTGATCTCGGTGTATGACCTCAGGCTTCTCATGTGAAAGCTCATCACTTCGCATTCCTTTAATGCCGAGAAGCTCATCAGATGCGTACAATGTTTGTCCCTTACCAACTAATCCGTTCGGACCGACGACTTCAACGACCTCTCCTTTAGAAAAATCACCAGCGACATCAATGACACCCGCCGGAAGAAGGCTTCTGCCGTTGTGCAAAATCGCCGCTTCCGCTCCCGCATCAATCATGATCTTCCCAGAGACAGGTGAGTGGAATTGAATCCATTGACGGCGGTTATTGACCGATGATAAGTCTTGTTCACCGATATACGTTCCATCACCTTGACCTGCGAGAATGTGAAGAAGCTTGTCTTCCCCTGTACCCATGCCAATGAAGACTTTGACGCCAAGTGAAAGTGCGGTTTGTGCAGCAGACAGCTTTGATTTCATCCCGCCTGTTCCAACCTTCGAACCAGTGCTCTTCGCATATGAAAACAATTTATCTGAAATGTGTGTCAATGCATCAAACCGCTTCGCGTCAGGATGCTCATTTGGATTTGCATCATAAATTCCGTTAATGTCAGTTAAGATGATCAATTGATCTGCATGGATTAATCCACTGACAAGAGCCGACAGCATGTCATTATCACCAAAGGTAAGCTCCTCGATCGAAACCGAATCATTTTCATTAATGATCGGTAAAATTTTTCTTTCCAATAGTTCCATCATCGTTGCGTAAGCATTTCGATATCTTGTGCGATCTGAAAAGTCATTACGTGTTAAAAGCATTTGTGCAGGTGTCATGTGAAACTGTGAAAATAGCTCTGTATATTTCTGCATTAATAAGCCTTGACCAACGGCAGCAGCAGCCTGTTTTCCTTTTAAGGTCACAGGTCTTGATGGATATCCTAAACTGCCAAATCCCGCCGCAACAGCCCCTGACGAAATTAAAATGATTTCATGTCCTGCCTCTTTAAGCTTTGCAATGGCTCTCACATGATCCCACATTTTTTGTTCATCAATGGCTCCCTTTTGCTCTGTTAATGAACTGCTGCCAATTTTTATGACGATCCTTTGCTTTTTCATCATTGATTCCCTCCGCTATACCTTTAGGCACAAAAAAATCCCTTTTTCTCCTTAATTAAAGGACGAAAAGGGATTTTCCGTGGTACCACCTTCATTGAATAAGCATGCGTGTGCTTATTCCACTCAACTCCTGTAACGCCAGGCCTGCGCTTAGATTTTTCCTCTAAGGCTCAAAGGGTAGGTTCAGCAGCTGTCTGCGGCAAATGTTTCAGCCTGTCATTTGCTCTCTTTACACAGCAGTTCCTGCTTACTATTCCTTTTCAACGCTCATTAATTTTTTTATATTATCACCAATTGCTTCAGAAAAGTCAAGCGGTCAATTAAACACGATCGTTTTATTCTCATGAACAATAATCCGATCTTCTAGATGCCATTTGACAGCACGTGCAAGCACACTTCGTTCAATCGTACGACCAATATTCTTTAGTGCCTCTGCATCATCCCGGTGATCTACCCGCTCAATATCCTGTTCAATGATCGGCCCTTCGTCTAAATCATTTGTTACATAGTGAGAAGTCGCACCGATTAATTTGACACCCCGCTCATATGCCCGTTTGTATGGGTTCGCACCGATAAACGCTGGCAGGAAGGAATGGTGAATATTAATGATTTTGTTCGGATGCTGTTCAATAAAGGCAGGCGTTAAAATTTGCATGTATCTAGCAAGCACAACCACATCAATATCGTACTCTTCTAATAATGCGAGCTGCTGTTTTTCTGCTTCTTTGCGAATGTCTTTATTTGCCTTCACATGATGGAATGGAATCCCGAGCGCTTCTACTGTATCTTTTGCCGTTTCATGATTGCTGATGACAACCGCAATTTCAGCCATTAAATTTCCGCTCTGCCATTCCCATAGAAGCTCATGTAAGCAATGAAGTTCTTTTGACACGAAGATCGCCAGCTTTTTGAGCTCACTTGCGCGTGACATGCTCCACGTCATTTGAAATGATTCAGCAATTGGCTCAAAGCCGTTTTTCAGCTGAGCAATATTAGCCGAGATGTCTTTCCAATCAAATTCAATTCTTAAAAAGAACCGACCACTTTCATGATCTGTTGTGTATTGACTGGATTCAATGATGTTTGCTCCGCGCTCAAATAAAAAGGTAGATACAGCAGACACAATACCGGGCTGATCCGGGCAGCTGACAAGTAATCTTCCTTTTTGCTCGTGCTTTTGTCTGTGTAATTCAAGTTTCTCTGTAATCAATGTTCTCATGTATCATGACCTCTTTTACGTTTTCATTCTAATGAAATATTATACTGGACTGGAAAGAGAAAAAGCAATTGAGAGCCGCATTTTTTATGAATATTCATTCAATTCCGCATCAGGCGTGATATAATATGAATAGACCTTTTATCACAAAAGGAGTGATGGAGATGAAAAGCATGACTTTATTTGGTAAAGTGAGCTTTTGGCTCGGCATCGTATGTCTAATTACCGGCATTTATCTTTTTATGACCGGAGAAAGACTCATTCCTTTACTCACGTTTGGTGTATGTTTTCTGCTTGTGAGTCAGCTTTACCGCAAAAATGAAAACGATTCCAATCATCATTCGATGTGACACAAAGGGCTAAAATGATCTTTATTTTAGCCCTTTGTCTTCTTTTCAGCGTGATAGAAAACCTTTGCAGTCTAGGAAGGACGAGTACTGGAGCGAATTTGACATTCGTGAGCACCGGCACGCAGGACTGACACCGAATGCGATGGTTTGTCTACACGCTGAGGCTGGCAAACAGATGCCAGCCTTTTTTTATTCAATGATTTTTAGCCCTACCGCCGCAGACAATATCAGTGCGATAAAGAAAATGCGTTTCGCCTCTTTCGACTCGCCGTAAAACAGCATGCCGACAATGGCGCCTCCTGCAGCTCCAATTCCAGTCCAAATGGCATACGCTGTTCCCATCGGAATTGTATTCATCGCAAGAGACAGCATCAGAAAGGACAGCGAAAATCCAGCTGCAATGAATAAAATCCATTTCAGATGTCGATCTTTCTGGAATTGATTCATCATGGTGACACAAAGCATTTCTAAGATGCCTGCACCAATGAGTAAAAGCCAGCTCAAGATTCAGCCTCTCCTTTCTCTTCACCTGTTGTCAGTTTCAGTCCTAATACACCGCACAAAAGCATCATGATCAGCAGTAATTTAACAAGCTGAACCGGTTCACCGAGTACCATGCCTAAGATGACGGTACCTGCTGTTCCAAGCCCGGTAAAGACGGCATAAAGTGTACCAACTGGCAGCACATTCGTTGCTTTCATGAGTAAATAAAAGCTTACGATAATACAAACGATGGTTGCGCTCCATTCCAAGAGGGAGTGGGCATATTTCAGTCCCATCACCCAGCCGACTTCAAATATGGCCGCAATGAATACATTTCCCCATTTCATCCGATCTCTTCCTTTCTTACCGATTCCATGCAACAAAAAAAGCCCGGAAATCGATCGTTTGATCAAATCTCCCGGGCTTTTATCCCTCCGTGTCCATATGGTCTATTCTAAAGACCCTATGTGTTTTCTCTCGGTCCAGACTGCGTCGCCGCACGGAACCCTAGAAAACCAATTCATCATAAGCAGACCTGCCATAGAGCAGATTCTGTATGAAAAAATTGTATCACACCCCAGTATGCCGGTCTACTGCTTTACCTTCTCAATCAAATATACTTGTTCATTTTTCGAAAGAAAGTGATGTGAGCCGAAGTATACTAAATCATAGCAAGAGGAAATCATGAGACCGTGCTGCGAGCTTCGAACCAAACGGATGTCATGATATCGAAAACCGCTTTTAGTACTTGGCTGATATAATGAAACAAGATCCATTTTATGAACGATTAAGGTCATGCCTTTGTGTGTACAAATGATTCGTTCTGTGTCAGACCGTAGAGAAATCATGAATAACAAAATCAATCATTTTATAGGAAAACAAGGGGTGGATCATATGATGATGACCGACGAACAAAAACATGCATTTTATCAAGCACTTGTTGAAAAAAATCCGCAATATGACGGCACATTTTTTGCTGGCATCAAAACAACCGGCATCTTCTGCCATGCCACATGTACCGCCAGAAAACCGAAATATGAAAACTGTGAGTTTTTCTTTACAGCAGAAGAAGCACTGCTAGCAGGGTATCGCCCGTGCAAACGCTGCACACCATTAACATTCCCTAACAGCATTCCAGAAGAAGTCGAAACACTCGTTTCAGCAGTTGAAAAAAGTCCTGAGAAACGATGGAAAGAAGAAGACTTTCGCCAATTAGGGATTCACTCTGCAACGGCGCGAAGAAAATTTAAAGAAATCTACGGAATGACCTTTGTTCAATATGCTAGATCACGCCGTATGGGACTTGCCTTTAAAGAAATTCTGAACGGAAAAAAAGTCATTGATCAGCAAGTCACCTTCGGCTATGAATCTTCTAGTGCCTTCAATGATGCATTTACGAAAATTATGGGGAATCCACCTAAAAAAGCACAGGTCAACATCCTGCATGCCAATTTTATTTCTACACCGATCGGGCGGATGATCAGCGTGACAGATGCCACACATGTGTATTTACTGGAATTTATGGACAGGCGGGGGCTTGAAAAAGAAATTGAGACCATGAGAAAGAAGCATCATGCCCGTATTTTAGTTGGAGAAACAAACGTTCATCAGCAATTAGCAAAGGAATTGGCCTTATATTTTGAAAAAAAACTCACGCAGTTTACTGTGCCATTTTCCTTACATGGCACCCCATTTCAGAAAAAGGTGTGGGATCTTCTCTTACGCATTCCGCCAGGCGAAACGAGATCGTATCGAGATCTTGCCATCATGCTTGGCGATCCTCATTTGGTTCGGGCGGTTGGCAATGCAAATGGTGCCAATCAATTGGCGATTATCATTCCCTGCCACCGTGTGATTCAAACAAGCGGTGAGCTTGGCGGATATGGCGGAGGAATTGAACGCAAGAAATATTTACTTCAGTTAGAACAGCGTGTATAAAAGAAAAATCGGCTCTCTTTATTGTTCAAGCGAGCCGATTTCTCCGTCACGGGTGATGCTGTATACATCAATGATTTGATCCCATTTTGAAATGGTTTTTTCTTTTTTCATGCCCATTTTTAAAGCGATCTTCACTGACGCTTCATTTTCAGGACGAATTAAGCTTACCATTCGTCTGACCTTCATTTCTTCAAAGCCGTATGTCAGACAGCCTCGTGCGGCCTCAACAGCATACCCCTTTCCCCACGCCGCTCTTTTTAGCATATAGCCAATTTCAAGCTCAGTTTGTCCTTCAATGTTTTGCAGCACAATTCCGCTTTGTCCAAGCGGTTCCTTCGTTTCTTTATCTTCAATGACCCACAGGGAGGTATGGTACATGCGGTCATTTTTTTGATTCCAGGCAATCCACTCTTTCGTCTGTTTTTCATCCTTTAAAGAAGGATAATACTTCATGACTTCTTCATCTTGGAACAACTTTTCATATAAGAATGGTGCATCATGCTCATTCATTGTTCTAAGGCTAAGGCGTTCTGTTTCGAGCACTGTCCGTGTCTGATTTTTCACCTATTCTCCTCCCCTCGCTTACTTGCTAAAGATATCTCCAAACAATCCATTTGATTCCGGGGCAAAGTATTGAAAGCCCGCACCGGTTAAACTAGCTGCTAGTGCTGTCCACATCATTAAGCTGACTGTCATCCACACCGCCACTTGTTTTCTTTTCGTACCGAAGCTCATACACATAAAAGCCGCTAAATGACTGCCAATGATAAAAGGACCGACGAGTGCAAGACCAGGAAGACCATATCGTTCCCAAATTTTTCTGGCCCGCAGCTGCTTTTTCTCCCCTTTTTCATCACTTTTATCTTCTTTTCTCTTCAACCGCCATGCTTTAAACCGGTCAACGAAGACAATGAGAAGAAAGACTGTAAGAAAGTTGCCGATGAACCCAATCACCGCTGATGTCACAGGATGCAGTCCACTTAAGATTGCCAGCGGAACGACACCAACCACTTCAAAAAAAGGCAAAGCAGCCAATACAAAAACGAGTATATACCCCCATACAATATCCAAAAACAGAACCCCTTTTCATTTTTGTCCTCTTCCCATTGTAATGAAAAACATGATTCCATTTCTACATTTTTTTAGAAAAAGAAAAGCACATCATATAGGATGCGCTCCAGATTGTTGACAAAGGGCTAAAATAAAGATTATTTTATCTCTTTGTCTTCTTTTCAGCGTGATATGAAAACCCTTGAAGTCTAGGAAGGACAAGTACCGAAGCGGAGCGAATTTGACATTCGTGAGCACCGGCACACAGGAGTGACACCGAATGCGAGGGTTTGTCCTCACGCTGAGGCACATCGTATAGGATGTGCTCTGTTTTACATGGTATTTTCATTTTTCTTGTTTGTTCTCCGCAAGACAACTAGCGTGAGCAATATTAAGATGACAACAGATAGCAGGCTTGTGAGCAGAAGCACACTTGGTGACGTCCAGCCAATCCATTCGAATATGAGCTGCGGTCCGAAAAAAATAATCGGAATCAGTGAAACGACATTCGCCTTTAAGATTGCATTAAATACGACGATACAAAGCAACATCAGAAGGATGACGCCCCATCTTTGGCTTGAAGTAAGCACAAGTAATGGTGTACCGAGCTTTTGATCCAATAATTTCACTGTGATCATGGCCGTCAGCTGAAAGATCCCTAAGATCCAAAAATAGAAAAATGCCCGGCGGCTTGTTTGAAAGGCAGACGCTCTAAACATCACAATCGTTATGATGACATTGGCCACTAAAATGAGCGGGTAACCAATCAGTGCGTACCAAGAATACGATAAGCTTTGACTGACTGCGTCTGCTAAAATCATGTAAAAGAGCGACCCAATCAAAAAGGCACTGACAAATGGAACCCAGTCTTTATGATGTCTTGAAAGCTCTTTTGCCAGTTCATCAGCAAAGCCCCGCGGATCTCCGCCAAATATATCCTCACCTGATTTGCCATCTTTCTCAGCCTCGACAGCGTGTGTTGTCAATTCATCCATGACCTCGTCAATTTCGTCCTCATTTTTCCCCTTTGATATGAGATAGAGTTTCAGCTCTAGTAATATGTGTCTTGTTTCTTTAGTTACCATATTCTCACTTCCTTTTATGTAATAAGCGCTCTACATTTCCTGACAGCTCATTCCAGCGTGCAATAAAATCTGTTAGCGCATGTTCTCCCGCTTGAGTGAGCGTATAGTATTTCCTTTTCGGCCCGCTTGCTGATGCTTTTGTGACCGTGCTGACCAGCTGTTCTTTTTGCATACGCAGCAGAATCGGATAAATACTTCCTTCACTAATTTGATCAAATCCATAATGCGCGAGCTTCTTCGTCATTTCATACCCATAAATATCACCTTCAGAAATAATCGACAGCAGGCAGCCTTCTAAAATTCCTTTTAGCATTTGTGTTGATGTTGTCATCATTATTCCTCCGATTTCAGTACCTTGCACCACAAGATAGCTTCATCTTACCACATACTACCTTGTCATGCAAGATACCATAATAGAAAAAAATCACCGCTTAAAGGGTGATTTTTACGCCCATGGTTTATCTGTCCCAAGTGCGTCAGCCAATGCTTTACTATGCTTTCGGCGGCTTTTTCTTTCCTCTGCTCGCTGCTTCGCTGTTTGATGCAGCATGATTTCTTCCTCTGTTTCCGGCATGACTTGTGGGACTTTCTTTGGCTTCCCATTTTCATCTAGCGAGACAAAGGTAAGAAATGAAGTCGCTGCGAGTCTGCGCTCTCCAGACATTAAGTTTTCTTTGATGACTTTGACGAATACTTCCATAGAAGATGTGCCGACCCATGTGACATAGGACTCTAAGCATACAGACTCTTTTTGTCCAATCGGCTCTAAAAAATCAACTGAATCCATTGATGCCGTGACCGTTTCACATCGGCTGTGTCTTGCTGCCGAGATGGAGGCAATATCATCTATATAACTCATTAATTTACCGCCAAATAATGTTTGATGGTTATTCGTATCGAGAGGGAATACCCTGCTTGTTTTAACGACTTTTGATTCTTTACAATACTTGAAATTTTCTTCACTCATCATCATAGCCCCTTCTTGCTGATTTCTTTGATGCGGAACGCTTTTTATTAAACACTATTCTTTTAGGTTTGTCTAAACTTTTTGCTTTAGTCTCACATGAGAGATTTTCTTTCGGAAATGTTTCAACATTTACTAGAAGGAGGAATAATAGAACTATCTACGAACAAGGAGGCCATTTGATGGATTCTATGAAATCAGAGAAAGTGTACAAAACGCCGCACTGTATGAGTGAATATGATGCTTTACAAGAAGTCCTCTTATGCAGCCCTATCTATATGGAAATCAAACAAATCATCAACGAAACCCAAAAGCATTTTGCTAGAGAAAATATTTCTCAAATCAAAGCAGTGGCTCAGCATAAGCAGCTGATTCAAACGTTAAAACACCATCATGTACGGCCTACCCTGCTTCCTGCAAATGACCGCTTTCCTGAACAAGTCTTCACTCGGGATATTGGGTTTACGATTGGACATACCTTATTTGTGTCAAACATGGCCGCTTCGGTTCGGCAAGGGGAAGAACAATCCTTAAAAGAGTGGGCTCAGGCAAAGGGATGGACAACCGTCACCGTGACAGATGGAACGATTGAAGGCGGCGATGTGCTTGTGGATCAGACCCGTGTATTTGTTGGAACGAGCAAAAGAACAAATCCAGCCGCTATCCATCAGCTAAAAAAAGAGCTGCCGGATCACGACATCATTCCCATTCATCTTCCTCCTCACATTTTGCATCTCGATTGTGTGATGAATATTCTTTCTCATGAGGAGATATTGATTTACCCTGAAGCCTTCACCAAAAAGGATCTTCACTTGCTCAAAAAGCATTATGACCTGATTGAAATAAGTGAACAAGAGCAATTCACACTTGGACCCAATGTTCTATCCATTGGGAAGAAAAAAGTGATCAGCTTACCGATCAATCAAGAAACAAATGCTGCATTAACCGCTCACGGCTACACCGTCATTGAAGTGGATTTTTCAGAAATCATTAAATCTGGCGGCTCTTTTAGATGCTGCACACTGCCTATTAAGCGTTCATAAATACAAAAAAGCCAGCTTGTAGAACAGTTTGTCTACTTGCTGGCTTTTATGCGGCTTGTCCTATGCCATGGCATGGCGTTATTTCCTATCGTATAAATGACAGGCGACTTCATGTCCTTCTTCTGCTGCTTGTAATGTTGGCTTTTTTTCAGCACAGATGTCCATGGCGGCAGGACATCTTGTTCGAAATACACAGCCGCTTGGCGGGTTCACTGGACTTGGAATTTCTCCTTTTAAAATGAATCTTTTGCGCTTGTCTTCCACGTCAGGATCTGGAATGGGGATAGCAGATAGCAGAGCCTGTGTATACGGATGCAGCGGCGTCTTATATAAAGCATCACTGCTCGTCATTTCCACGAGATGTCCTAAATACATCACACCAATTCGATCGCTGATATATTTGACCATAGACAAATCATGCGCAATGAATAGAAACGTTAATCCTTCCTCTTTTTGCAGCTTTTTCAGCACATTCACGACCTGTGCTTGAACAGATACATCTAGTGCAGAAATCGGCTCATCTGCCACAATAAATTTTGGGGCTAAGGCAAGTGCTCTTGCAATTCCTATTCTCTGCCTCTGTCCTCCGCTAAATTCGTGCGGATAGCGGGTGGCGAAATCATAACTTAGCCCTACCGCTTCAAGTAGTTCTTTCACGCGGGCAATCCTCTTCTTTTGACTCCCATAAAGGTTATGGATCTCCATCGGTTCGAGCATAATATCTTTTACTGACAGCCTTGGGTTTAAAGATGAATACGGATCTTGAAACACCATTTGGATTTGTCTATTGAAATCAAATGCTTCACTTTTAGACAGGTGGTGAAGACTTTTCCCTTCATACAAGGCTTCACCATCTGTCGGGTCGTAAAGCCGCATGAGCACTTTCCCAAGTGTGGATTTCCCGCAGCCAGATTCACCAACGAGACCAAAGGTTTCACCTTGTTTCAGCTGAAAAGAGACGCCGTCTAATGCTTTTAAGGTTTTTCCTTTGGATAGATGAAAATGTTTTTTGAGATTGTTGACTTGTAAAAGTGGTTCAACTGCCATCACACCTTCCCCCTTTCGCTTGGCAAATACCGCCTTGCACCTGCCCATTCTCTCTCATATGAAGTGCCAGAAAGGGAAAGAAGCTCAATTTGTCTACCGGTTTTAGGCGAGTGAAGCATGAGGCCATCCCCCGCATATATCCCAACATGGCGAACAGCTCCCTTGCCATTTTCATTTGCAAAAAACATCAGATCACCTGGTTCTAAATGGCTTGATGTGACCGGGGTTCCTTGAACTGCTTGTTCGCTTGCATCTCTTGGCAAAAGATATCCGCACGCTTTGTACATGCTGTAAGCAAAACCGGAACAGTCGTAGCCAAAGCTGCTCATGCCGCCCCATAAATACGAAAGCCCGATAAATTGTTTTCCAATGTCTAAGGCATCCTTACCCGTCATAGTGAAAGGCAATGAAACCGGACGCACATCCTCTTTTTTGATTTCTCTCCTTCCTACTGGGGTAAGAACATGAAAGTGATCACTGGCTTCTTCAACCGCTGCCAGCTCTGTTAAAAAACTAACCTCCATATCCGCTTTCCCTTTTTGATATAACACGGCTTTTTTCTGACCTACGACATGGGTTGTAGCTGGCGCACCTTCCTCCGTTACTTGCTTTAATTGCTGAATAGGGATATAGCCAGGATAGCCTTGCGGATGTTTCCGGCTTGCCTGCTGCGGGATGACGACTTTCATCCATCCGTCTGTCTCTTTTAATCCAATGACTCGTTCGCCGAGCAGCACTTGCGATTGAATCAGATTTTCTTCACATAAAGCCAATTTTTCTTCGTAGGTTTGCTGGTTAATCCACTCTTTGATTTTGACGGAACCCTGAAGAATCTTTCGATCAATTTCTCTTGGCGACTGCGGCGCTGTCCATACATTCGCGACTGGAACCTTTGATTCATATATCATCACGAGACTCCTTTCACTCCTTGAATGCCTAACCCATGATGTGGTGGAAAGAATATATTTTTTCCTTTGTACACGATTCCTCCGTCTATTAAGTCCTCTTTTAGCATAAGCGGGGCATCAAAGTCGTAGCGGGTAATATTCGGCTGGCTTGCGGCGAGATGAGCGGCTGCTGTAATGCCAATTTTGCTCTCAATCATACTGCCAACCATGCACTTTACGCCGTAAGCTTCTGCTAAACCATTGATTTTCAGTGCTTCTTTTATACCACCTGATTTCATTAATTTTAAATTCATCAGATCACAGCTTCTCGTTTCAAGCACCTTGATCGCATCATGGAACCCGAAAATGCTTTCATCCGCCATAATCAACGTGTCTGTGGCTTCCGTCACCCGGCGCAGGCCTTCGATATCTTCTTTAGGCACTGGCTGCTCAACTAGTTCGATATTCAGCGCCTCCATTTTTCGAATGGCCACGATCGCTTCCTTCCACGTCCAGCCCTGGTTTGCATCGAGCCTGATCTGAATATCCGGCCCGACTTTTTCTCGAATCCGCTTGATGCGCTGAATATCAGTGTCTATGTCATCTTTTCCTACTTTTATCTTTAAAGTATGAAAGCCTTCAGCTACGTATTGCTTCGCATCTTCTGCCATCTCTAGCGGCCGGTTTACACTGACTGTATAATCGGTTTCAAGCTGATCGCGATATCCGCCAAGGTATTGATAAAGTGGAAGCCCTGCCTGTTTCGCTAAGCCATCATAAATCGCCATATCAATTGCAGCCTTTGCACTTGTGTTGCAAGCGAGCACACGGTCTATAGCTGAAAAGATTTGTTCATATTGCGACAATGAAGCCCCGAGCAAGATCGGCCTGATCACTTCACAGATGGCATAGTCGATGCTTTCCAGCGTTTCACCTGTAATCACCGATGTTGGGACTGCCTCTCCGTAGCTGATGTCCCCTTGATCATATGTGATGATCACGATGAGAGATGCTGCGTCATACACCGTTCTTAAAGCGGTTTTGAACGGCTTCTTTAGCGGTACACTCGTTCTGCATGTACGAACATCTACGATTTTCATTTGATCGCCTCTTTCGCTGCGACACCTGGAGAAATATGCAGTTTTTTCCCCGTCGCATCTAGTGCAGCCTGCACGCCTATTGGGATGGCAAAATTCGGAGATGAATGACCGATCCGAAAGCCGCCAAGTGCAGGTTTCTTTTGCGGCACAATATAGGTCTCCCATAGCTCTTCCAGCGTTAAGGAATGCTCTTTCTTTTTTGGCTCACATTGATGAAAATCCCCTATGATGAATCCAGCCGCATCCTCCAATTTGCCAGCAGATGTAAGGTGCTGCATCATTCGATCGATTTTATATGGTTCTTCGTCAATATCTTCA
The DNA here is from genome assembly GCF_056838025.1 of Bacillus sp. MC1252. Lineage (NCBI taxonomy): Bacteria > Bacillati > Bacillota > Bacilli > Caryophanales > Bacillaceae > Bacillus > Bacillus sp. MC1252. The sequence continues at coordinate 1,225,477 of NZ_CM166369.1, read as the reverse complement.
ATGAACAAAAGCTTCCCCTTCGTATCGATCTCAAACGGTGTACCAAGTGTTGTCACGATCAGGGCAAGGTTCCCTCCTGTGATTTCGCCTGAGGCAGTGCCGTGATAGAAGGTTTGAAGTGGTGACAGGTGATGCGCATACGTAAAGGTCTTCGGAGTGAACAGCTGCAAAAAAGTATCCTTCGTATACGGATGGACCTCCTCACATCCCACATCAGAGGAAAGCATCGGGCCATGAAAGGTCACAAGACCCGTCTGCTGCTGGATGGCCGTATGTAAAAACGTAATATCACTATAACCCCAAAAGATTTTTGGGTTCCGGCGAATGAGGTCATAATCAATCGCTTCCGCAATTCTTCCAGTCCCGTATCCTCCGCAAGCACAAATAACGGCCTTCACTTCTGGATCTTGAAACATGCGATGAAGATCTTCTACTCGCTTATGATCGCGGCCTGCTAAATACCCATACCGGCAGTCAATATACTTCCCTTTTTTCACCTTCAGCCCAAGGCTTTCTAAAAAGGCAATCCCTTTTGCTAATTTCAGCTCATCAGGCGGGCTTGCTGGTGCAATAACCCCCACCGTATCCCCTGTTTGAAGTGCCGCTGGCAGCTGGTTCATGCCATATCCCCTCTTTCTCTTTTTCTTTCAATCTATGGGCATCTTCTTCATAACATGAACGAATAAAGGAACAGACGCTTTTTTCAAAGCGTCCAAGATTGTTGACAAAGGGCTAAAATGACCTTTATTTTAGCCCTTTGTCTTCTTTTCAGCGTGATAGAAAGCCCTTGAAGTCTAGGAAGGACGAGTACCGGAGCGGAACGAATTTGAGATTCGTGAGCACCGGCACGCAGGACTGACACCGAATGCGAGGGTTTGTCTACACGCTGAGACGCTTTTTTCAAAGCGTCCCTTTACCACATTTACTTCATTTACTCTCCATCTACTTGCGCCCATTTCAAATCGATATAACCAACAGGGTGACGGACAATGCCCTTCACGCCTTCTTTTTGTAGATGTACTTGGTTATAAAAATGTATCGGAATGATCGGTGCTTCTTCAATGAGAAGTGCCTCCGCATCATGCAGAATGCTGTTTCTCTTTTGTTCATCTGCTTCTTGGCTCGCCTTTTTGATCAGCTGATCATAGGTGTCATTTGACCACCCTGTCCGGTTCATCGCATTCCCTGTTTGGAAGCTCTCTAGGAAATTGATCGGATCTGCATAATCTGCTAAAAATGAACTTTGCGAGAATTGGAATTTCAGTGCTTTTTGATCTTCTGCAAACACATTCGCTTCCATGTTCGCAAGCTTCACGTCTACACCTAGCGCTTCTTTTAATTGCTGCTGAATGGCTTCCGCCTTTTTCTTGTTCTCAGGCTTTGTACTATATGTTAATGTGACGGGCGGCAGCTTCGAATAGTTTTCTTCCTTCAGCCCTTTTTCTAACAGCTTCGCAGCTTCACTCTTATCATTTTTCACAAGATCGCCGCGAGCTTCTCTGAAATCCTCACCCTTTGAATCTAGAATCCCCGGCGAGACGAAGGCACGTGCTGGCTTCTCTTCATTTTTCGTCACATAATCCACGATATCTTGCGGGTTGATGGCCATTTGAAAGGCTTTGCGAATGTTCTTATTTTGAAAAGGTTCCATATTCACATTCAGACGATAAAAGAACAGTCCGGCCTGATCTTCAATTTGTACATCTTTATTTTTCAGCAGATTTTCACTTTGCTCTGCTGGGACAAAGGCAGTATCTAAATCTCCTGATTGATACATTTGATAATCTGTGTTTCGATCACTGATCATCAGCCATTTCACTTGATCCAGCTTAACCATTTTTTTGTCCCAATACGTCTCACTTTTTTCCATTGTGAAGCTCTCGTCATGCTTCCACTCTGTGAGCTTAAACGGTCCATTCCCGACAAAGGTTTTGGCATCCTTCGCCCAGTTCGGATCTTTCCCTGCCACCTTCTCATTCACAGGGAAAAAGGCAGGATTTGCGGTCATATTTAAGAAAGATTTCTGCGGGTACGCAAGTTGGACTTCAAGCGTTTTGTCATTTACAGCGGTGACTTTCACGTCTTCTTTCTTTCCTTTGCCGCTGTTAAATGCCTCGCCTCCTTCAATCATGTATGCTAAGAACGATGCAGAAGATCCTGTTTTCGGATCTAACAGCCGCTTCCAAGCATATTCAAAGTCGCTCGCTTTGACTGGATCACCATTCGACCACTTGATACCATCTCTTAAATGGAATGTGTACGTTTTCCCGTCCTCTGAAATCTCCCATTTTTCTGCCATTGCAGGAGATGGTTCGTGCTTTTCATTCAGTCTCGTTAACCCCTCCATTAAGTTATTCAGCCCTTGCCAAGATACATTATTAAAACCAATCGGCGGATCAAACGACGTCGGTTCGTTTTCGTTATTTATGGTTAACACTTTCTCTCCACCCTTATTGCTTGACGATCCTTTACTTGCTTGCTCATTGGCTGTACATCCTGCGAGCAGCATGATTGTTAACAAACATACACTGACGATCCAACCTTTTTTTCTCATGAGAAACTCCCCCTTTGTGTTACAGATAAAATCGTTTGTTTTGCTCGTTCATCCTGGAGCCAGCAATGCACTGTATGTGTAGGTGAACGCTGCGTTTCATGCGGCATGATATGATCACACACTTTCATGGCTGCCGGGCAGCGCTCTGTATACGGACAGCCTTTCGGTGGAGCAAATAAATCCGGCGGGCTTCCTTCAATTGGAATGAGTTCATCTTTCATATCAAGTCTTGGAACGGATTGCAGCAGTCCTTTTGTGTACGGGTGCTGCGGACTGTAAAAGATATCCCGTCTTGTGCCGACCTCAACGATTTTCCCTCCGTACATCACAGCCACTCGATCTGCGACTTGAGCTACAACCCCTAAATCGTGTGTGATTAAGATAATGGTGACACCTGTTTTCTTCTGAATCTCTTTAAATAGCTCTAAAATTTGCGCTTGTATGGTGACATCAAGGGCAGTTGTCGGTTCATCTGCGATCAGCACCTTCGGCTCGCAAATCAGCGCCATTGCAATCATGAGCCGTTGTCTCATTCCGCCGCTGAACTGATGTGGATATTGCTTTAGTCTCTCCTTCGGCTGCGGAATGCCAACCAAATCAAGCATTCGAACAGCCGCTTCTTTCACTTCTTTTTTTGTCAGCTTCTGATGCTCCTTCGCTGCTTCCATCAGCTGATCACCGATTGTCAAAGTCGGGTTCAATGCGGTCATCGGATCTTGGAAGATCATAGAGATATCGACACCACGGATGGCGCGCATTTCTTTTTCAGATAAAGAAAGCAAGTTACGGTCACGAAACCAAATTTCCCCCTGATCTACATGAGCGCTGTATGCCGGAAGAAGCCGCATGATACTTTGTGACGTCACACTTTTTCCGCAGCCTGATTCTCCAACAATGGCAAGGGTTTCTTTTTCATACACATCCACATTCACCCCGCGTACCGCTTGAACCGATCCGCCATATGTCCGAAAGCTGACATGCAGATCGATCATTTGAAGAACTTTTTTCAAAGCGCCATCACCTCTTCATCTTTGGATCAAGCGCATCTTGCAAGCCATCACCTAAATTGTTAAAACAAAACATCGTCAGTGAAATAAAAAATGCAGGGAAGAACAAACGCCACCAGTGACCATTGTCTGACAGGACAGTCGGCAGAGCATCATTGGCCATCACGCCCCAGCTTGCAAATGGCGCCTGGATTCCTAAACCGAGAAAGCTTAAGAACGCTTCAGCAAATATCGCTGTCGGCACAGTCAGAGTCATCTGAACGATAATCGGCCCCATCGTATTCGGCAGTAAGTTCCGGCGGATGATTCGCAGGCTTTTTGCACCAAAGGTTTTCGAGGCAAGGACATATTCCTGGCTTTTCAGCTGAAGAACCTGACCTCTCACGATTCTCGCCATTCCAATCCACCCTGTGACGGTGAGTGCTACAATAATGGTGACAAGCCCGGGCCCCATGAGCACCATCAATAAAATGACGACGAGTAAATAAGGAAGACCGTAGAGTACCTCGACGATTCGCATCATGACATGGTCATATCTCCCGCCCTTATAGCCCGCAATACCGCCATAAATCACGCCGATGGCAAAATCAATGAGGGCTGCCATCACGCCTACAAATAACGAAATGCGTGCTCCGTACCATGTACGCGTGAACACATTTCGTCCAAGCTCATCCGTTCCAAACCAGTGAGCAGCCGAGGGCGGTAGATTTTGCATCGAAAGCCGCTGCTCTGTCACATGATTTGGGGCAAGCAGTGGACCTAAGACCGCCATCATAAAAAGAAAAATCAGCACCGATAGACTAAACATCGCGAGCTTATTTTGCTTTAGCCGTCTCCATGTATCTGCCCAGTACGAAAGAGAGGGTCTTTTAATGGCATGGGCTTCGGTCTTCTTTTGCTCTCTAGGAGAAAACCATTCATCCGGCACTTCATGGTTTCGGTTTGGTTGATCGTGCTGAAGGTGTACGCTCATGCCTTTCCTCCTTTCTGATGCAGCTGAATCCTTGGATCAAGCAGACGATACGCCACATCTACAATGAAAAGAAGTGTGATTAAGATGATGCTGTAAAAAACAGTGGTACCCATGATCACAGGGTAATCACGGTTGTTAATACTCTCGACAAAGTATTTTCCCATTCCAGGAATGGCAAATATTTTTTCAATGACAAAACTTCCTGTTAAAATACTTGCGACAAGTGTTCCAAGAATGGTCACAACGGGTAAAAGCGCATTCCGAAGTGCATGTTTAAACACAATTTTAAAAGGAGAAAGTCCTTTCGCTTTGGCAGTGCGAATATAGTCCTGCGTCAGTACTTCAATCATGCTCGATCTCGTTAACCGGGCAATAATAGCCATTGGACCGACAGCCAGTGCGATTGTAGGAAGCACCATATGCATCGGACTTGTCCACATCGCTGTGGGGAAGAGCTTCAAATTCACAGAAAGCTGCTGAATTAATAAGGTAGCAAAGATAAAGTTTGGAATGGATATTCCGAAAACAGCAATGGTCATGGCGATATAATCAATCAAACCATTATGCCGGAGGGCAGCCATGACCCCTAGCAGGATGCCAGAGATGACAGCAATCAAAATTGAGATAAGACCAAGTTCTAATGAGACTGGGAAGCCTCTCGCCAATAGATCATTGACGCTTTCAGAGGGCTTTTTAATGGAAGGACCAAAATCAAAGGTAACGATGGATTTTAAATAGATGACATATTGAACATAAAGTGGTTCGTCTAAGTGATAGTAGCTTTCGAGGTTTCGCTGGACGGTTTCGTTTGTATTTCGTTCTTCATTGAAGGGCGATCCTGGAATGACCTTCATCAAAATAAACGTTAAAGTCGTAATGGTTAAGATCGTGGCAATCATTGCAATAAAACGCCTGAGCAAAAAGCTGGCCATCTGCTGTCTCCCCCTCGCTTAACAAAATGTTGTACGTGCGGCAAGCTCTGTCATGACAAGCATCGCTTGGTAGGCTTCTAATATATTTTTTGCTTGATACGTCACCGTCGTCGTCCCTTCTATGATGGCAGTACCCGGCATTAAATTCGCCCATTCGGCTTGTCCATAATTGGCGAACTCAATCTTGAGCAGCGGCTGATCAGGAGGCGTCAGCGGCTTTATTTGATGAATCTGTTTCATTGCAGCTTCCACTTGCTGCGAGATTTGTTTATTTACTTTGGCTGGGGTTAAGCATTTCACAGCAGATCTTGAAATGGTTTCTTTCACTGCAACTGTTTTCACGCCAGGCAACAGCTTTTCTGCTTCAAGTGCTGCTTGATCGTCTCCGCATACAAGGATCACCGGAACACCATAATAGCCTGCGACATACGCATTAAAGCCCATTTCACCAATTGGATGATCATTTATGTAAAAATGTCTGACACCAAAAATCATACTGTGGGACATCACACCTTTCATTGATGCCCTCGCATGGTAGCCTAAAAAAACAGCTGCATCATACGTTTGATCTAATCCTTGAACCATTGAATAAGGTTTTACATCGCCTGATATGAGGGCTGCCTCTTCATGCAGTTCTTCGATCAAGAGATTATTCATTTTAGAATGACTGTCGTTGACCAAAATATCGGTTGCACCATGCCCAAGAAGAGCCTCTACACAGGCATTCACTTCATCTGTCATGATTTTTCTGCCCCGCTCATAATTGTGCTGACGGGCATCGACAAATGTATGATCAGCTAGACCAGTAATACCCTCCATATCGACAGATACATAGAGCTTCATCTCCATCCCCCTTTAATTAAACTTAAAATTTGTTTATATTTTTCTAAATTTTCTAAAAAATTATATGAGAACTTGTTTGATTTTTCAATACATTTTCTAAAAATAAGGAGTTTAGACTCATCTGCTACAGGTCAAAAGAATAGAAAGTAAAGGATTTTTTTAACAAATAAAACACCACTAACTATGTCTTTAGTGGTGTTTATTTGCTTCGTCTATCTGCGATTTCAGCTGATCGTATTTCTTCATGGTTTGTGTAAATAAGTCATCAAACATCTGCGGTGCCTGCTTTTGAATGACCGCAGCGCCTTCTCCTGTAATCCCGCCTTTTGTCGCCACCCTATTGACCGTTTCAGCGAATGTGAGGCCGTGTTCTACAAGGACTTGGCCTGTGCCTAAAAGCGCATAAGTTAAAAATTCATATGCTTCCTCTAAGGAAAGCTCACTATTTCTCACAGCGGCTTTCGCCATTTCTTCAAAAATAGCAGCGATAAAACCAGGAGAAGAGCTTGTCAAATTACTCGCCGCATCAAACCGGTCTTCCTCCACTTCCCGGACGATGCTAAAGGCTGAAAGCAGACGGTTCAAACGTTTTTTCTCTTCATCCCCTACGGTTACACCATGCGCAACTAGCGATACGCCCGTCCCAACGGCTGAAGTCAAAGTTGGGATGTATCTGGATACTGGTTGATTCGTATGCTGCGTTAATTTATCTAACGTCACAGCCGCTGCCACTGACACAATATGTATCGCTTTCTTTGCCGGGTGCAGCTGATCCAGAACGTCAAGTACAGCAAGCGGCGGCACACAGACAAACAGAACATCACATGACGCAGAGAGTTCATCTAATGAGCAGATGTTTACATCATCGTGCTTCTCTTTGAGCTGATGCAGCCGCTCCGTTTCACTTCTTGTATGGATCATGAACTGACGGGCATCTAGCACCCTTTTTTCCAGCCATTTTTGTACCATCATATCAGCCATGCTTCCATATCCAATGATTCCGATTGTCTCCACAGTTTAATCTCCTCTATTTTGCTTAGATTCACTACTTATTTTAACAATTTCCCACAATGTTTTCATTTTTATCCCACATTTTTTTCTTACGATAAAGTCAGTATCCACCACATACCGTAAAACACCTTGAACACATACATGTAAAAATTGATGAAAGAGAGTGATCCGAATGACAAATTACAAAGATGAAAAACAACCTTCTTATGAATTACAAACAATCGAACAACCACAAAAACCGAAGAAGAAGCCGAGTGGCTGGTTTAAGCCGTTCGTAAGCGGCATTGTAGGCGGCACGTTAGCATTAGGTGTCTACGTCCTCACGCCATATGCTCAGCACTCAGAAAGCAGTAGAGCAAATAAATCGTCAACAAAAACAGAAGCTGTATCAACAAATGATACAAACGCCAAAACGTCAAAAACGACAGCCGTACAAACATCGAATTCATCAAGCAGCATCTCAAGCATGGTCGAAAATGTATCACCAGCCATTGTCGGCATAACAAACTACCAAACGCAAAGTCAAACGGCAGCGGGTTTTGGCGATGTCAATACGCCTTTCGATGAATCACAGCAAAATCAAAACAAAAGCAGTCAAGAGGAAGAGACTGGTACAGGCTCTGGGGTTATTTTTAAAAAATCCGGCAGTAAAGCCTATGTCTTAACAAACAACCATGTCATTGAAGGGGCAAACAAACTGACGGTCTCCTTGCACGATGGCAAAACCGTTGAAGGAAAATTGGTCGGTGCAGACCCGCTGACTGACCTAGCGGTTGTAGAAATTAGCAGCAGCAATGTCACGAAGGCTGCGACATTAGGCGATTCTTCTTCACTTCGAGCTGGAGAAACTGTCATCGCGATCGGAAACCCGCTTGGCGAAGATTTATCAAGAACCGTGACGCAAGGAATTGTCAGCGGTGTCGATCGAACCGTCTCTATGAATACATCAGCTGGCGAGAGCAGCATTAATGTCATTCAAACAGATGCAGCCATTAACCCCGGCAACAGCGGCGGACCGCTTTTAACAACAGACGGAAAGGTTGTGGGAATCACGAGTATGAAAATCTCTGAAACAGGTGTTGAAGGAATTGGATTCGCGCTCCCAATAAATGATGTCAAACCCATCGCCGAACAGCTTCTCGCAAAAGGAAAAATTGTGCGTCCTTATATCGGCATTAGCATGCTGGATCTTGAACAAGTCCCAAATGTTTATCAGAAAGAAACACTAGGACTCAAAAGCAGTCAGCTGGATAAAGGCGTGTACGTCAAAGATATCGCCGCCGGCTCACCTGCTGCAAAAGCTGGATTAAAATCAGAGGATGTCATTACCGCCATCAATGGCAAGAAAGTAAAAACCGGCAGTGAATTACGACACAAGCTTTACACGAATGCAAAAGTAGGAGACGCGGTGAAGATCACACTCATTCGAAACGGAAAAGAAGAAACAAAACAGGTCACATTAACGCAATCGGAATCAAAGGAAGTAAGCTCCTAACGAAAAAGCAGCCCATTAATTTGAGCTGCTTTTTGATCATGACTGGATTGGGGTTAATCGTTGTTCAATTTCTGCTCGTTTGTGCTCTAGAAATGGCGGAAGTGCTAGCTGATCACCAAGCTCATCCACTCCTTCATCTACTGTAAACCCAGGGCCATCTGTTGAAATTTCAAACAAAATACCATTTGGCTCTCTAAAGTAAAGTGCTTTGAAGTAGAAGCGTTCCACAACACCAGAGTTCGTGAAGCCTGCTTTTGATATTTTGTCATGCCATTTTTCCAGCTCCTCTGCATCCTCCGCGCGAAAGGCTACGTGATGCACACTTCCTCTGCCGGAACGCTCAGAAGGTCCTTCAGTTTTTTCGATCACATGAATTTCTGTTCCAGCACCGCCATTTCCTGACTCAAAAATGGTCACGATCTCACCGTCATTTGATTGTTCACGTGCCCTTTCAGTGAAACCAAGGATATCCGTTAAGACGCTGATCGTTTTTTCTGCTTTTGCAACTGTTAATTCTACTGGGCCTAAACCTCTAATCGCAAAATCTGCAGGAATATCGTCATGTACTGGCGGTGAACCTGCCTCATGTCCGTTCGGTTCTACTGTCAAAAATAGTTGCTGCCCTTCTGGATCTGTAAATCGCAAGGCAGGTCTGCCGCCTCTTAAGGAAGCTGTTTCTTGCTGCACGCCTTTTTCTTCAAACCGCTTTTCCCAAAATGAAAGTGCTTCTTCAGAAGAAACGAGAAGGCCTGTGCGTGTGATGGCATTTGTTCCTTCCAAACGTCTGGCCAGCATTGGAATTTCAAAGAATGTGAGCTCCGTTCCTGGTGAGGCGACCTCATCTCCATAAAACAAGTGATACATAGAAGGGTCATCCTGATTGACTGTTTTCTTCACAAGTTTCAAGCCAAGGATTCGGCGGTAGAAATCAACATTTTTCTGAGCATTGGCTGTTAGTGCAGATACGTGGTGAATCCCATTTATTTTCATTATTTTCACTCCTATTTCAAAATATCTCGAATTCAAGATAATATCCTTATGAATAAAATAGGTCATTTTTCAAGAAAAGTCAACCGTTTGGCTGCACGTTTACTGTATGTTCGGTTTTCGCCCTTTAAATTAACATTAAAACGAAAATAATCTTATATCGTTCGTTTTTAACACAACATTCACCCTAATATCTCCAATAAATAAACACTTTTAGAGACAAATACGAAAATCAGAAAATTTTTTTAATTCTTGTTTTCCTAAAATCGTATTACAATGAACAAAATACATGTCACAGTAACGTACGAAAGTGATGCAGGAGGTCGTGTGTAATGAACAAAGAACAACCAGCGTTAAAACAAGACATCGGCTTATTTTTTGCCCTATCTCTTGTCATCGGGACCATTATCGGGTCAGGCGTCTTTATGAAGCCAGGCAACGTCCTTTCCTATTCAGGAAGCTCCGACATCGCATTATTTGCTTGGCTGTTAGGCGGGATATTAACCCTTGCAGGCGGACTGACTGTCGCCGAAATTGGTACACAAATCCCGCGAACCGGCGGTTTGTATGCTTATCTTGAAGAAGTGTACGGTGAATTTTGGGGCTACTTATGCGGCTGGGTGCAAATTATCATTTACGGACCTGCCATTATTGGTGCTCTTGGTCTTTATTTTGGTTCATTATTAGCCAATTTATTTTCTCTTTCTTCTTTATGGTCTACAGCCATTGGCATTATTACGGTTCTATTTTTATGTGTCATCAACATAATGGGAACGAAATACGGTGGGTTTGTACAAGGGCTAACCACGATCGGAAAGCTTGTCCCGATTGCCGCTATTATTGTGTTTGGCTTATGGAAAGGAAATGAAAACATCTTCACGGCTGTCAACGACAGTATCGCTCAGATGAACTTCGGTGCGGCGGTTTTGGCTACATTGTTTGCCTATGATGGCTGGATTTTGCTTGCAGCGCTTGGCGGTGAAATGAAAAACCCAGAGAAACTGCTTCCTCGAGCGATGGCAGGCGGGATTTTAATTGTCACAGCCTGTTATCTCTTTATTAATGTGGCACTTTTGCACGTATTACCAGCTAATGATATCGTTCAGCTGGGTGAAAATGCGACAAGTACTGCTGCTACGATGCTCTTTGGTCCAATTGGCGGTAAAATCATTAGCATTGGGATCATCATTAGTATCTTTGGCTGTTTGAACGGAAAGGTTCTTTCATTCCCTCGTGTGATTTTTGCGATGGCAGAACGAAAACAAATCCCTTTCGCCAAAGCCATTTCACGTATACATCCTACCTTCCAAACACCTTGGGTCGCTGTATTTGTGCAAATTTTGATCGCCATTGTATTTATGATCGTCAGTAATCCTGAGAAGCTGTCAGAGGTTTCGATTTTCATGATTTATATCTTTTATGTGATGGCCTTTTTCGCTGTATTTAAGCTAAGAAAACAAAACAGCGGAATGAAGCGCGCTTATAGCGTACCACTTTATCCGCTGACACCGATCATTGCGATTATTGGCTCTTTATTCGTCTTAATCAGCACGATGATCACGGATTGGAAAAGCTGCCTTTTCTCCATGCTGATCGGATTGGCTGGACTGCCTATTTATTATTATATGAAAAAGACAAAAAATAAAGCAGAGCGCTAAATAGCCTCTGCTTTATTTTTTATATTGCTTGATCACTTTGTATGATTCGTTTAAATATCTCATGAGCCGGTATGGCTTACTTAGAACGCGAATTGGGAGCCTTGAGATAAAGCCATTCAGATTCGCCTTATATTCCTGCGTCACCCGCTTCGGCTTTGTGGCAATTTTTTCGTAAACTTCTTTGTAAAATTCCTTCATGATGTCGACTTTCACACTGATCTTCTGATGACACTCTGTACACTCTACGCTTTTCATCTGATCATTCACATAAACGATGCTGTGGAGGGTCTCTTCTTGGCACCGAGTACAATGTAGGTTTGCTTCCATTTCGGTTTGCTTCAAGATACACAGCTCCTTTCTCGTTTGATGTTGCTCTTTTTATACAATACGATCACTGCCAGCCGTTTATTGGACTGATGCTTCCTTTAAAATGGCTGCCGCAGTCTGTTCGTCTGTCACCAGCACTTGAATGAAGCCGCCATTTAAAGCCCCTAAAATACTTTCAGCTTTATGGGTTCCTTCCACTACAGCAATGACTTTTTCGACGCTCTTTAATTGTTCTAACGATAATCCAATGACTTTCTGGTTCAGTTCATCTTGGACAGGTTTACCTTCACCATCAAAGAAGCGAAAACCAATATCACCGACAGCTCCTGATTGTCTTAAACCAGATAAATCCTCTTCTTTTAAATAACCGACTGTTTTTAAAGTAGAGCCTTTATGCGGGTTACCAATACCGATGAGGGCAATATCCACGTTTCGGCCTTCTTCAAGCACAGCTTCTATATCCTGCATTGCCATAAGCCGCTCTTTTAATTCTTCTGTTTCTAAAATTGCCGGGGCATATAAATAGGAACACGTGCCATTCATTTTCTTTGCCAGCTCATATGCCAGCTGATTGGCATGAATGTCGACTGCCTGCCTGCCCATCCCGCCCTCTAAAGGGATGACTTTGACTTCGTTTCTTCGTTCAAACGGATATTCTTTCACAAGCTCAGCAAGCGTGGTCCCCCAAGAAATGCCGATTTTCTCAGCATCTTTCATGTTTTTAGAAAGATAATAGGCTCCTGCCTGACCGACTGCCCGCTTGACCATCTCAGGCATTGTCCCGACACTTGGGACAACGACAGCATCTGTTAATTGAAAGGTCGTTTCTAGCTGCTTTTCCAGTTCCACCGTATGAATGCTTTCGTCTTTAATGTACACTTCAACGATTCCCGCATCTTTTGCTTTTTGTAGAAGTTTTGAAATGACTGGCCTTGAGACATTTAGCTTTTTTGCAATCTCCTGCTGCGTCCACCCGTCTGTATAATAAAGATGAGCAACCTTGACGAGCTGTCGTCTTTCTTCCCAATTCAGCATGTGACATCATCCTTTTAATATACTATGATTCCCAGTATACCAAACATTCGTTTCTAATTGGAACAATTGTTATGAAAATGACAAAAAGAGCGATCAACTCTCCGCTCTTTTTCCCTCGGTATATTTCGGCTGATACGTTCTCCCGCCATCTAACAGGATAATCTGTCCGTGCAAATAGCTTCCCTCGTCACTTGCGAGAAATAAAGTGAGTTCTGCGATATCCTCAGGTTTTCCTAATCTCCCGACAGGAATGAGCGATTGGAGCTGCCTTTTCTCCTCCTCAGTAGAATAAAGGGTATCAAGCATTTGAGATTCAATGACGCGGGGTGCAATCACATTAATGCGCACATGATGTGTGCCTAATTCCTTTACGAGCGAACGCATCAGGCCAAAAGCACCTGCTTTGGACGCGTAGTACTGAATACCGCCGCCAGATCCTGTCATCGCAGATCCTGATCCAATAATGACCATACTGCCTTCTTGCCGCTCACATAAATAGGGTGCCGAGGCTTTAATGCAATAAAAAAGACCATATAAATTTACAGCCAGCGTCTTTTTCCAAAGCGAAAAATCAACTTCTAAAAAAGGAAGTGATTTCGTCATCCCTGCTGAATACACAAGATGATCAATGCCGCCTAGCTCCCTTGCAGCTGCTGACATCATCTGCTGAACACTTTCCCACGATGAAACGTCAGCTTGAAGCGTCAGCAGCTGAGGATGCTGTTTTTTGAAGAATGAAAGTCGCTGTTCATCTATATCTGACACAGCAACACGATGCCCTTCTTTTAAAAAACGCTCGGCAATTTCTTTCCCGATCCCTTGGGCTCCACCAACGATAAGAACTGCTTTTTGATGATTAGCCAGCGCTCTCACCTCCATCAAGCATAATCGCTGCTCCATCTGTAAATGCCCCATACGAGGTACTTAAGAACACCGTCATATGAGCCACAGTCTCCTTGATTTGCTCTGTGTCAGGAAGCAAATGGAGAGGAGGCGGCAATAGTGCCAGCACCCGGATGCCTTTGTCTTTAAATTCTCGCGCTAAACCTTTTGTCATGGCATTCAGCACACTATTCGATGTAGCATGTGACATCCCGCCATCACCTGTTATACTGCCTGATGACGATATATTAATGATACAGCCTTGCTTATGGTCAACCATGTGCCATACAGCGGCTTGACTGGAAAGAAAAGCTGTATTTACGGTCGATTCCACTTCATCCACCCATCTATCAGGACTTACGCCGGCAAGCTCCGCGCCCGCTTTTTGCTGTGCTTGATTGACCAAAATATCAAGCTTGCCGCATGTATCAATTACTTGCCTCATCATGTTCGTCGCATCACGCGGTGTCTCAAGTGGATTCATGATGATACTGGCTTTACCGCCTATTTTTTGAATCTCTTTACTAATGGTTTTTGCCTTTGATTCATCATGAAAAGTGTGTATAAAAACATGTGCACCTGCCCGGGCTAAAGCCAGGCAGATGGCTTCTCCAAATCCATCTGTGCTATCTGTTACAAGTGCCGCTTTCTGATGAAGCTGGGCGTGCACATGCATCTCCTCCCTATCACTTGTTTGGCATTTATTTTCTCAGCTTGCTCACGATATGAAGGGCTGCTTCATAAAAGCCTTCTGAGATGGTTGGATGCGGATGAATCATTTTAGCCATCTCTTCTGCTGTCCCTTCTAAATACATAAATGAGGAAGCTTCTGAAATCATCTCTGTTACGTGCGGACCAACCATAGTGGCGCCAATAACTTCCCCATATGCTGTGTCGTACACCAGTTTAATAAAGCCTGTTTGAACACCTGCCGCCAATGCTTTTCCGCTTGCGGCTAAATCGAATCGTTCTGCCCGCACGTTAAGCCCTTTGGCTTTCGCCTCTTTCTCTGTAAGCCCAACACTCGCCACCTCTGGTAATGTATAAATACACCTAGGTACGATGTCAGCATTCATTTTTTCAGGCTCGCCGCATACATTGCTGACCGCAACGGCTGCCTCTGCCATCGCCGCATGAGCTAGCTGATAGCCGCCGGCAACATCACCAACCGCATATACACCTTCAGCACTTGTCTGCATCTGACCGTTTACTTTGATAAAAGGACCATCCAACTGAAGATCAAGCTGGCTTACAGCTGATATATTAGGTCTTCTCCCTACACAAACGAGCAGTCTTTCAGCCGTAAAGATGTGAGTCTCTCCTTTATCATCTGCTGCATGAACCGCTTTGACTCCTTCGCTTTCTGTCACCTCTGCCACAGTGGTTTTCTTTGCGATATGAATCCCTTTTTTCTTCAATTCTCTTTCTAGCAGTTTAGATGCTTCTTCATCCTCTTGCGGAATAATGGACGGAGCCGCTTCAATAATCGTGACTTTTGATTGTAGACTCTGGAAGATGCATGCGAGCTCAAGACCAATGACACCTCCGCCAATAATGACGACAGAAGCAGGAATATCCGGGATGTCAAAGATCGTATCACTTGTATCAAAATGAATCTCTTTGAGCCCCGGAATTGGCGGTATGGCAGGTGAAGATCCGGTCGCAATAATGAGCTCTTTCGTTTCAATCGATTCTGATCCGTCTTGCTTTTCAATCTCAATCCGATGCTTTGTGACAGCTGTACCTCTGCCGTTATATACATCAATCTTTCCTTTCTTTATTAAAAAGGCGATTCCGCCTCTGAGCTTTTCAATGACATCATTTTTACGCTTTCTCATTTTTTCGAAGGAAAGGACCAAGTCTCCTGTTTCGATTCCCCAGCTTTTCGCCTTCTCAATTGATTCAATGACTTCTGCATGTTTGAGCAGTGTCTTTGAAGGGATACAGCCTCGATTTAAACAAGTACCACCTAGAAAATCCTCTTCAATTAAAGCGACCTTTCGTCCGCGCTCCGCTGCTTGAAGGGCAGCAGTATACCCGCCAGGCCCTCCGCCAATGACTGTCAGATCATACGTTTTCGTCATCCGATTCATCTCCTACATTAGCAATTCAAATGGTTGTTCAAGCACTTTTTTGAGATCTGTTAAAAAGGCAGCCGCTGGTGCACCATCTACCACTCGGTGATCAAACGATAAACTGACTCCCATCATTGACCGCACCTGAATTTCTCCGTCTATGACAACAGGTTTTTCTTGAATGCGTCCAACACCTAAGATCGCCACTTCTGGCTGATTAATAATCGGGGTAAAGGTATCAATGGCATACATGCCTAAGTTACTAATGGTAAATGTCGACCCTTTCAGCTGATCTGGCAGCAGTTTTTGATCACGTGCGTTTCGGCCAATTTCTTTTGCCTCTTTTGTCAGCTGTTTTAATCCTTTTTGATTCGAATGAGAAATGACTGGAACCATTAAGCCGTCTTTCACAGCAACAGCTAGACCAATGTGCACATCCTCATGGAAATGGAGCTCATTTTGTTCAAACGTCATATTGATTTGCGGGTGGCGCGTAAGGACATTGCTGACTGCATGAATGATGATTTCAGTAAACGACAATCTGTAGCCTGTCTCTTTTTCAATCGCCGGCAATAGCTGCTTGCGCACTTCTTTCGCTTTTGTCATATCGATTTCACTTGTTAATGTAACGTGCGGTGCTGTAAAGGCACTTTGTGACATGCGATCAGCGATCACTTTTCTCATGCCAGCTAGTTTTTGTGTTTTCACTGGAGCAGAGTCTGCATTTTGTACAGCTGCTGCTTTCACATCACTCTTCATGATTTTTCCGTGAGCGCCAGATCCAGCAATTGCCGCTAAATCGATTCCTTCACGAGCAGCCACTTTTCCTGCAAGCGGTGACACACGCTGATCTTTCTTATCAGTATGGACGACTGCTTCGACATCCCGCTTTTGAATTCTCCCTTTTGGTCCTGTGCCAGATACCTCGTGAATCGGCACATGGTGATCTTTCGCCGTTTTTCTCGCCGCAGGCGTGGCACGGACTTTTTCAGCAGAGATCTTTTCGGCTTCAGTAGAACCGGATGAAGCAGATTCTACTGATGATTCGCCGCTGCCCGAGGATTCTTCATCTGCTTGTTCAGGCGGCTCGCTTGGCACCTGTTCATTTGCTTCTCCGATATAGCCAATGACAGCATTAACAGGAATTTGATCATCGGCTTCATAGTATTTCTTCAGAAAAATGCCATCATCATAGGCTTCCACCTCGATATTGATCTTGTCTGTCATAATTTCAAAAAGAGGCTCACCGATTTCAACCGAATCTCCTTCTTCTTTCAACCATTGAAGCAAGGTGCCGATCTCCATCGTACTGCTTAGCTTCGGCATAAATATCTCTTTTGGCATGATCTTCTCCCCTTTATTTAAGAGCGCACAAGCTCTTTTGCTGCTTCAATAATATCTGGCACTTGTGGAATGACCGCTTTTTCAAGCGTTGGGTTATAAGGTATTGGTACCGCAAGACCGCCAAGTCGTTTAATAGGAGCATCTAGGTAGTCGAAGGCTTCACTTTCCGCTATCATACTCGCAATCTCTCCGCCGTATCCGCCTCGTTTCACCGCCTCATGAACAACGATACATTTACCCGTTTTCTTCACAGATTCGATAATGGTTTCTTCATCTAAAGGTACGAGTGTTCTTGGATCAATGATTTCAACATCGATTCCTTCTGCTTCTAATTCCTTCGCCGCTTCTAATGCTTTATGCACCATAATAGCTGTTGCTACAATCGTGACGTCCTTCCCGCTTTTTTTCACATCCGCTTTCCCTAAAGGAATCGAATACTGCTCTTCTGGCACTTCACCGATTGTTTTATATAAAAGCTTATGCTCGTAGAAAATAACAGGATTGTCATCATCCATTGCTGCCTTTAAAAGTCCCTTTGCATCATAAGCCGTTGAAGGCTGGACCACCTTTAATCCCGGGATATGAGCCATCCACGCTTCTAAACTTTGTGAGTGCTGAGCCGCAGCACCTGTTCCAGAGCCTGCTGGTGTTCTCACAACAAGCGGCACCTTTCCTTTTCCGCCAAACATGTAGCGTGTTTTGGCCGCTTGGTTGACAAGCTGATCCATAGCGATGGTGATAAAGTCAGAGAATTGAAGTTCTAAGATCGGACGCATGCCTGTCAAAGCAGCCCCGACTGCGCCCCCTGCGATGGCAGCCTCTGAAATTGGCGTATTGCGTACGCGCTCTGGACCGAATTCTTCAATCATGCCGCGCGTAACCCCAAAAGCGCCTCCATATACGCCGATATCCTCACCTAAAATGAAGACATCTTGGTTTTCTCTCATTTCCTGACTCATAGCCTCTCGAACGGCTTCTAAATATGAAATCTCTCTCACTGTTGTTTTTGTCACGTGATTCCCCTCCTAATTAGGCGTATACATCCTCTAATAGTGTGTCAATTGACGGTTCTTTACTGTTTTTAGCAAATTCAACAGATGCTTCGATCTCCTTCTTCGCTTCTTCCTGTAAGTTTGCTGCCTGCTCCTCTGTCAAAACATTTAGATCAATTAAGAGTGACTTAAAGCGTTTGATTCCGTCTTTTTGTCTCCATTCCGTTTCTTCTTCACGTGTACGGTATTTTTTCGCATCACTCTTTGAGTGGCCCTTCCAGCGATACGTTTTCATTTCAATGAGTGATGGACCTTCTCCAGCTCTTGCACGGCTCACCGCTTCATCTACTGTGTTCATGATTTCGACCATGTCATTTCCATCGACGGTTTTTCCTGGCATCCCGTAGCTCTTTGCTCTTGTTGAAATGTCTTCAATGTTGATCATTTCTTTCACAGGTCCAGACATGCCGTATTGGTTGTTTTCACAAATAAACACAACAGGTAAATCCCAAATAGATGCAAGGTTTAACGCTTCATGGAAGCTGCCTTCATTTGTCGCACCATCTCCGAAGAAACAAAGGACAACATAGCCTTCCTGCTTCATTTTAGATGTCAGCGCTGCGCCTGTTGCAAGCGGGATACCGCCGCCAACGATGCCATTTGCTCCAAGATTCCCTTTTTCTAAGTCGGCAATATGCATCGAGCCGCCTTTTCCTTTGCAATAGCCGGTTTCACGTCCAAACAGTTCAGCCATCATTTTATTGACCTCTGCACCTTTTGCAATACAATGTCCATGTCCACGGTGTGTGCTGACGATCTTATCTTCATCTTTTAACACGGCAATAGAGCCAACAGCTGACGCTTCCTGTCCAACACATAAATGAGTCGTTCCATGAATGAGTCCTTTTGCAAAGAATTGATCGACCTTTTCATCAAAATATCGGACTAACCACATTTGTTTATATAAATCTGCTAATTTCTCATGACTAATCTGTTCAGGCAAAGTGATTTGTTTTTGCATTTCTTCTCTCCCCTTTACATTTGTTCTTATGTGTTACATTTGTAATTATCATACGTTTAAGTGTCATTGAAGTCAAGCATTTCCGTTTCATTTTTAAGCGTTTTCATTTTTTATCAGAAAAAAAGAGAAAGGCAAAGCCCTTTTCCAAAGAACTTCTCTTTCTCTTTCAATCTCATACGTTCTCATTCATCTGGATACATCATGATTTTGACGCTCTCACCTTCAGGGTGCCTCGCGCATTCTATCGCCTGAAGCAGCTGACTTAAAGGATAGCGATGCGTCACCATCTTCTCTGTGTGAACCACCTTCGCCTTCAGAAGCTGAAGCGCTTCATCATAATGATACGGATGCGAAGAATAGGCCCCCACTACCTTGACTTCATCATGGAAAAATCGCTCAGCCGGAATGGAGACATCTCCTTTAGGAAAGTGCGCAAATACCAAAATCGTCCCGCCTCTAGCTACAGCTTGAAACGCCTCTTTTAAAAGCGCACTGCTCCCAACAGAAATGATGACGAGATCTGCCCCTTTTCCATCTGTTTCTTTCATGACCCGTTTTTCCACTGGCTCAGATGCTGGATGAAAAGCGACGTCTGCACCTAAATTTCTCGCTTGAAGCAACCGGTTCTCATTCACATCCGTTATCATCACTTTCTCAGCTAAATAATATTTGGTGAGCTGTAATTGAATGCAGCCAATTTGACCCGCTCCAAGGATCAGTACAGAATCTCCAGGATGAACAGGCGCTCGTTCAAACCCATGCAGGCAGCAGGCAACTGGTTCGACCATGGCTCCTTGCTCATATGAGACGCCATGCGGGAGCTTGCCCATTGTGTGCTTTACATGTAAAGCAGGAACACGGATATATTCTGAAAAACCGCCTGGCTCTACATTTGTAGCTGAAAACTGGGCACACATTGTATAAAATCCTCTTTGACAAAAGTCACAGGTGAAACAAGGGACATGATGTGCCACGTACACCCTGTCTCCCGTATGGACATTTGTCACGTGACTGCCCGTTTCGACAATATCACCAGCAATTTCATGTCCTAGCACCGTCCCAGGAGGTACCGTCTCATGTGTTGCTTTGTAAATATCCGTCCCGCATAAGCCGCAGGCACGCATCCTTAAAAGAACTTCATCATCACCAATCGCAGGCCGCTCCCTCTCCTCATAACGAATGTCCTCTGAAGAATAAAAGACAGCTGATTTCATGTAGCTGCATCCTCCTTTTCATCACACTTCGCAAGACCGTGTAAAGTTTGAACAAGCTGCTTGTATTCACTTATCTCACTTGATATCCAGTAACGTCCTCCGAATATTCGCGCCTGCCCCACTCTGACATATACTTTCCCGATATGGGGATATGGCTTTAAAAACAGTTTTCCTTTGATATCGGAAACAGCATATGTGTGCCATCTGCCAAAAGCACCTATCTTCAGCTCATCTCCACTAATGATGACGTTCGTCGGCTGATTCAGTCCCGTGATGCTAGAAAGCATCAGAATAGGTAGCGTATAAACACCTAACACAGCTAACGGTTCAGGTCCTGCCGACATTAAGGTATAAAGAGACCAGAGAAAAAACAGACAGATGAGCAGGGCCGGAAGAAAAATAGAAAACACCGCAGACGTTCGGCTATAAGCATGCTGCTGCATAAGACTCCCTCCTTTCAGGTGACATGGAAGGAGCTACAAAAGCTCCTCCATGCAAAGTTTACTTAATATGATCAATGATTTTCTCAATATCATCTTCAATGCCAAATCCGGTTAAAAAAGATAATGTTTGAATCACAGGAGTTCCTTTTGTATCACTTACAGGCGTTGTCGTTACAATTAAATCGGCGCCCTCCGCTTTTTGCGGTACTTCAGATGCCTTACACTGTTCAACCACGACATCGTATCCTTTTTCCTTTAGCGTCTCTTCTACCTTTTTTGCAACAACCGTTGATGTTGCAACTGCTGTTCCGCACGATACCAATATTTTCTTTGCCATAAGAATCCCTCCAGCTTGTTTATTGGTCTTTCTGATCTAAGCCCATTTCTTTTGCATACTGCTTTTTAATATCATTTCGCACCCAGTACCATAGAAGCGCATAAGCCAGTGCACACACAATCGCTGCAATAAAGTAAGGGTTGCTCGGATCAAGAAGTCTCACCATGATCCAAGGAATGACGTGAGAACCTAAATCAATACCTGAAATCATGTTTGCCCCTTCTGGGAAATCAAAGCCTACTGCTTTACCCATTGTTGTCGCAAGTGGTGCGAGATTCGTTGCGATGAAGAAGACAATCATTAATGTAAAAATACTGTTAATGAGGCCGCGAATAATATTTCCACGAGCGGCTGCTACTGCCCATACAACCGTAAATGGCAGAACCGATAAATCCGCAAATGGCAGCATGCCATTGTAAGGAAGAACAACAGCGAGCAAAATCGTAATCGGCACCATCAAAAGGGCTACAGCCATATTCGCCGGATGACCGATCACAATCGCTGTATCTAAGCCAATATAGACATTTTTTCCAGGGAAACGCTTTTGAATATAAGAACGAGCGCCCTCAGAGATTGGAATAAGTCCTTCCATTAACAAGGCAACCATTCTTGGCATTAACACAAGAACTGCTGCCATTTGAATACCAAGAGTCATGACGCCTTTCGCATCATAGCCGCCAAGAAGACCAATAATGATACCAAGTATGAGACCCATCACAAGCGGCTCGCCAAAAATGCCAAAACGTTTCTTCAATGTTTCTGGATCAGCATGAATTTTGTTTAAACCAGGGATTTTATCAATGACGCGGTTTGACGCATACATAAGCGGCGCGAAGTTGACCGTTTCAGCATGAGCCATCGATACGCCTTTTAATCCGAAATGGTGTTCAATTGTTGGCGCCGTCCAATCGGCTAATTTAAGCGTAATTGCAGAGACGATCAAGCCAACGGCAAGGGCCAAGAACATATTATGATAAGCGTAGTAAGTAACAGAGGCTGCGAAAATCAAATGCCAGAAATTCCAAATATCCACATTCAGTGTTTTCGTAAAATTAACGGACAACAAGATGACATTTAACAAAAGCACAAGAGGAATCATCAAAGGGGCAACAGGTGTACCAAATGAAATGGCAGCTCCAATCGGCCAGCCGACATCCAAAATATCGAGCTTTAATCCAAGGGAATTGACCATGGCTTTTGCTGCTGGTCCAAGACCGCTCACGAGCAAATTAATGACAAGGTTGACACCGACAAATCCAATTCCGATTGTGATACCGGCTCGGAAAGATTTCTTAAAGCCTTGCCTTAAAATCATACCGAAAATCGTCATAATAATCGGGAGCATAATAGTTGGCCCAAGGTCTAATATAAAATCGACGGCTTGCTTGATCATACATCCACCTCCTGAATTTTTCAGATAAAGCGCTTACATTCTTTCGTAAAAGACTATTGGTTTAATTCTTGTTGAAGGACATCAACAGCTTCTTCATTCGATGTCATGAGAGATAGCTTATTCATCACTTCTTCTTTTCTAAAAAGCGCCATGAGCTTTTCTAACATCACAAGCTGCTTACTAGGTTCAGAGATTGCAAGGACGAATACAATTTTGGCTTGCACTGTTTCATCACGGCTTCCCATCTTATGAAAAATGACAGGTTCCTTTAAAGTCGCTACACTGATCGCCGGTTTGTTCACATGTTCAGGATCTGTATGCGGAATAGCCACTCCAAAGGTCGCAAGAGGCAAGCCTGTAGGATATGTTTTTTCTCTTTCAAGCACTGCTGGTAGAAAGCTCGATTTAATATAACCCCCAGCTTCTAACCGTTCTGCTAAATATGCGGTCACCTCCTCTCTCGAAGATGCATCGTACTGCAGCTCAATTAGTTCCTTATCTAATTCAAACAAGTTATTCAAACAATCACCTCTTTCATTTGATGTAAATATGAACAAATGTAACAAAAAGAAAGAACATTTTGGAATAGAACCTTTTATAAAGCGATCTCAACCACTTGTTTTTAAAAATGTTCATCTTTGTTACCTTTGTAAAGATATTATAATATTCGAAATTATAAGTCAATGTTCCTAGGGAAATTTTTATAAAAAAAGATGCAGCAAGTGCGTGTGTGCCAGCGCTACACGCTGCTTTTGTCCGCCTGACAGTTGCTCTGGATAGCGGTGCTCATTCTGCGTTAACTGAACGACCTCTAATAGCTCATGCACCCGCTCTTTGATGTCTTTTTTGGGCAGCCTTTCTCCTCTTGGTTTCATCTTAAGACCATACGCAGCATTATCATCATATTTCGAAAAAGAGCATATTGCTGGAACACAAAACCGATCTGTGCTTTCGCACTACTTAACAGATCAATCTTCCCCTTTTGATTTGAGTCTTCATTCGCATTTGAACATGGAGTACTCGTGATGATTAATAAGGTGGTCACGATCGAGACCCATTTCCACTTTTTCATGTTATCCCGCTCTCCTGTTATCACATAATGTTGACACCACCCTTGCCTTTTCTACGCAAAAAAGACCCTTAGCATTTGAAATACATCACAGTCCTGTACTTCAAATGCCAAGAGCCTTCGGTTGTCCGATCAGCTATGTATGATTGATGTTAGTCTATATATATTCAAACTATTCACAGGAGTCAACAGTGTCTTTTTCTTTTTGTTTACACAGAAAAGAAACGCCATCTTCAAGAGACGCTTCTTTTCCCGGGAAATGTTATTGATTTGCAGATAGCTTTAAATTGACACCAACAGCGGTTCCATTTCTGGTTGAATCAGCTACTCCAGTAAATGTCCCTGCTTTTCGATCAATTAGCAGAGCTTGCACGTTTCCTATATCAATAGGCGAACTGCCAAAACGGTGTCCAATATCGTTTAACTTTGTCCTCACATCGAGAGGGACACCTACTTCATAGCGGTAAGAAGTTAAACTGTTTGTATAAATCCTTGGTTCTTCCACCGCATCCTGAAGCTCCATATCATATTCAAGCAAATTCAGGATCGTCTGTGAAACAGAAGCAATAATCGTTGTTCCTCCAGGTGATCCAACGGTCATGACAGGCTCTCCATCTTTAAATATAATCGTTGGCGTCATACTTGATAATGGACGTTTATTTGGCTGCACTTCATTGGCGCCGCCAGGCCTTGCATCAAAATCCGTGAGTTCATTATTTAAGAAAAAACCATACTCCGGGACAAGGATCCCTGTACCAAATAACTGTTCAATGGTTGTTGTAAAAGACACAACATTTCCCCACTGATCTGCAACAGTAAAATGGGTGGTTTCACCAATGGTTTTATCTTCTGGCTGCGGGACAATTGGAGATGGATTTTTTTCATCCTCATACACCCACGGATCTCCTTCTGTCGGGTTTTGAATCATTTGATCTAATTGAATAAGAGAGGCTCTTTCTGAAATGTAATCATCGTCTAATAGTCCTTTTAGTGGAACATCTACGAATTCGGGGTCGCCGGCATATGCGGCTCGGTCAGCATAGGAGAGATGCATTGTTTCAGCAAGCAGCTGATATTTTTCGAACGATTTGGGGTCATATTGAGATAGGTTAAAGTGGTCAAGTATTTTTAGGATTTGTAGCATAAACACCCCGCCCGAGCTTGGCGGAGGCATACTTGCAAGCTGGTACCCTTTATAGTCTCCCCAGATTGGCTTGTCAGTCTTGACTTCATAATGATCAATGTCATCTGTTGTCATCGTACCACCAAAATCTTGGACCGTATTTGCGAGTGCCTTTGCTACTTTACCTTCATAAAACGCCTTGCTTCCTTTTTTCGCAATCAGTTTAAATGTTTTTGCAAGACCTGGCTGAACAAGCAGATCTCCTTCTTTGAGCGGCTGGTCATCTGGAAGAAAGATTGACGCTGCAGCCGTTTTTTTCAATTTCCCTTGATGATCATCAATGGCTTTTGCAAGGACCGAATCAATTTCAAATCCATCCTCTGCCAGCTGAATAGAAGGTTTAATCAATTCCTTCATAGAACGAGTCCCCCACTTATCTAATGCCGCCTCAAGACCTTTTACTGTCCCGGGAACACCAACTGCATTACCATGTGTGGATCGCTCAGCGAATGGGATGACTTTTCCCTCATCAGTTAAAAACATGTCAGGTGTTGCGCCCTGTGGTGCCCGCTCTCTACTATTGATGATGGATGTTTCTTTTGTCTTTCCATCATAAACCATCATAAATCCTCCGCCGCCAATTCCCGACATCATCGGCTCTGTCACATTCAGTGCGTACTGGATGGCAACAGCAGCATCAACTGCGTTTCCACCTTTTTTCAATACATCAGCACCAACTTTTGATGCCAGCGGATGAGCTGTAGCCACCATGCCATCTTTGCCAACAGCTACTTTATTCCCATGAGTTTCGTTTGCAGTGACTTGGCTGACAGGAAGAAAAAACGAGAAAACAAACAGACATATGGACAAAACAGTTAGAGAAATGCGTTTCATAAACAACACCCCTTCCATATTCTTACTTTGACATTACCTACTTCTTGACCAGAATACAATAGATTATTCTAAAATTTCAAAAATTTTCATTCTATACTCCTACATAATTCAAATAAAACACGCTTTTTCAAAACATATGACATGCACAAAAAGTAGGGATAATGACATAATGTTTTCACGTATTTGCTTTAACGGTATAATAAACACATGACAAAGGGGGAAAAATGGTGAACCACAAAAGCAACATTTTTTGGGAAACGTATTGGGAAGATAAATCAGAAAAAGCACCAGCTAACACGTTTGTTTCGGCTTGGGCATTTGGTGCAGATCCAGATCACTTACTTGACCTTGTACAGCAAGGGAAAAAAACAGCCACTTGTTCTGGACATATTTTTTATGAAAAGGAACAGGAGCCGCTTCCGAAGGCTGGGCAATATGCGATCATTTTGGACAGCCAGGATGAACCTAAAGCCATCATCGAAATTATGCATGTAGATGTGATGCCAATGAATGAAGTCCCTGAATCATTTGCACAAGCAGAAGGTGAAGGCGATCTATCATATGACTATTGGTATAGAGTCCATAAAGAATTCTTCACAGAAGCACTCAAGCCATACGGATTAGACTTTAAAGAAGACATGCTTCTTGTTTGTGAACGTTTTAAACTGATTCATTCAGCTTCTTAACCTTTAAGCGGCGCCAAAAACGGGCCGCTTTTTCCGTTTCTTTTCCCCTTTCTGAAAAAGGTGTGTTGAGATTTCATCTTTAGGTCAGAATAAGATCAAATAGAAAAACTGAAGAAATTTTCGACTACACCTGTTTTTTTTCGACAAAAGAATATATAATTATTTGATGTGTGCATTGTCTCATTTATACAATGGAGGGTTTTTACATGTTAAAAAGGAAAAAAGACAAGTTTTCCGTCTTGTTAACGGAAATTGCTAAAAATTTAGATGAAACTGCTGAGTATTTTGTTAGCTATAAAGTAACAAATCAAACCACTCTGAAAGAATTTTCTGACACATTGAAGGAATATGAGACAAAAGGTGATCATCATGTTCATACCATGATTAAAGAGCTGAACAAAGCCTTTATTACACCGATTGAGCGTGAAGACATTCTTCAATTGACGAATAGCCTCGACGATGTTTTAGATGGAATTGAGCATTTTTCAGCGACAATGGAAATTTATTCAATGACAAGCTCAGACGAACATATCGACAAATTCAGTCACTACATCAGAGAATGTGCGAAAGAAATTTTAATCACGATTGATTTACTGGCTGAAAATCGCTTGAAAGATATTCAACCGCACGCAATCAAGATCAAAGAGATTGAGCATAATTGTGACAATCTTTATCGAAAATCACTAAAGAATTTGTTTGGAAAAGAAACAGATCCAATTAAGGTGATACAATACAAAGAAATTTACGAAACACTTGAAGAAATTGCTGATTCCTGTCAAAGTGTTGCCAACAATCTAGAAACAATCATTATGAAGAATGCGTAACGGGGTTAGTTAAACATGGACATATTACTCATCCTTACCATATTCATTGTCATTTGTGCACTTGCTTTTGATTTCATTAACGGATTCCACGATAC
The DNA here is from genome assembly GCF_056838025.1 of Bacillus sp. MC1252. Lineage (NCBI taxonomy): Bacteria > Bacillati > Bacillota > Bacilli > Caryophanales > Bacillaceae > Bacillus > Bacillus sp. MC1252. The sequence goes on along the minus strand of NZ_CM166369.1, from coordinate 1,198,263 downwards.
AGCAAATGCCATTGCTACTTCAGTTTCAACAAAAGCGTTAAAACCAAGACATGCTATTATTATGGCAGCGTTCATGAACTTCTTAGGAGCAATGACATTTACAGGTGTGGCAAAATCCATTACAAAAGACATCGCAGATCCATTTACACTTCAAAACGGTTCTGTTGTCATTTTAGCTGCTTTAATTGCGGCCATCACTTGGAACTTGCTTACTTGGTATTACGGGATTCCGAGTAGTTCTTCACATGCACTGATTGGATCAATTGCAGGGGCTGTTATCGCCTCTGCCGGTTTTGGCGCTTTAAACTATTCGGGATTCATTAAAATCATTCAAGCACTTTTGCTTTCACCTATCCTAGCTTTCGTATTGGGATATATCGTGTATACCATTATTAAATTTATATTCAGAGACAACAATCTAGCAAAAACAAATAAACAATTCCGACGTGTTCAGATTTTAACTGCTGCACTTCAATCGTATACCCATGGAACGAACGATGCGCAAAAAGCGATGGGAATTATTACGATGGCTTTAATTGCAGGTAATCTTCATACAACTGATGACATTCCATTCTGGGTACAATTCTCTTGTGCACTTGCAATGGGACTTGGTACTTCTGTTGGCGGCTGGAAGATTATTAAAACAGTCGGTGGTAAAATCATGAAAATCCGTCCAGTAAACGGAGTATCTGCCGATTTAACTGGTGCAGCCATTATTTTCGGTGCAACGTTTATCCACTTACCTGTTAGTACCACACACGTTATTTCATCTTCTATTCTAGGCGTAGGTTCTGCGCACAGAGTCAAAGGTGTGAACTGGGGTACGGCAAAACGTATGCTTGTCACTTGGGTCATCACATTACCGATTTCAGGGACTCTAGGTGCTCTCATATACTTTGTGTTAAACGCAATTCTCTAATCATGCAAACTGCCTGTTCTTGCAGGCAGTTTTTTTCATGAAGAAGGTTTTCCAATCATACCCATAGAAGTAAATAAGTATTCAATTGTCTATGGGAGAGAACGACATGCTATTATTTTTTCAATTGACCGTATGGTTATTGCTAGGTGCCCTTGCTGTGTATGTATTTGCTGTATGGCGCTTTGAACAAAAAGTAAAAGAAAAAATGTTTGCCATTCGCAAAACGTGGTATTGGATTTATGTAGCTGGTGCTGTTGTTTATTGGACAAATGACCCCTCTTCAATCTTCACCGATTGGATGCACTACTTAATCATTGCTGTTTTTTTCGCATTAACCGATGCTTTCATTTTTCTCAGCTCCTATATTAAAAAGCTTGGGAATCATGAGCTGGAAACCGACACCCATCAACTCCTTGAACAAAACAACGATCTACTTCATTCTTACCTCAATAAACTAAAAACGTACCAATACCTATTGAAAAACGAACCGATCCATGTATATTATGGAAGTATAGAGGCATATATAGAGGGAATTGAACGGCTGATTTATTCTTTTGCAGAAAAAATGAATATTCAAGCGGTTCTGTGTCCGTATGATACACAGGAACAAAAAGATGACCTGCTGCGAACACTAGACCAGCGAGCTCTCATTCAGGCAAAGCTTGACAGGCAGGAAGTATATTACGATGATTTCGGCAAATTGGTGCTCATTCCGTTTTCGGTAGCAGATGCACACTTTGTCATAAAGCTGACCTCTGATGAGATTGTCACTGAGTTTGACTATTTATTAATGACTTCACTTACAACAATTTATGACCTAATCTTGCCTGACGAAGAGGAAGGTGATGAAGATGGACCACGCACTTCAAGGGGATAACAACAATCGCAAGAAAAACCCTTTTAAGATTTTAAAGAAGAAACGCCATATTAGTATGGCCGATTACAAAGTAAGCCCCCATACAGAGCGTATTTTCAAAAAGAATGAACAGCTTCTGGATGAGTATAAAAATAAAAAAGCTTGATCACACTAAAGGACGCGGAACTAAACCCGCGTCCTGATTCCTTTTTTACATCGATTCGCATACAATAAAACCATATGCTGTAACCATTGAGGTGCCAAAATGAAAAAGAAAATCAAACAATTGAGATATGTTCAGTTTGCTGAATTTCAGCCGTCCCCTTATGTCCGCCAATTAAATGAAAAAAGTGAAGCAGTCATTCATTCATACAAACAGAAAAACTCACTTATTTAATTGCTCAAGCAGCTTTTTCTTCGTATTAGGTCCGTATACCCCATCACTTGTCAGACCATTCATCAGCTGAAAACGCGCTACAGCATTGGCCGTTTTTTCCCCGTAAATTCCGTCAACTCCCTTATCTACAGCCGTTTTATCAGGATAAAAATAAACAGCGGCAAGCGCTTTTTGGACGAGGCGTACGTGCTCCCCCTTCGTCAAAGGAGATGTCACCTTTAAAATCCCATCTGGCAGCTCATACATGATTTTTCCATCATTGCGATAAATTTTGAGAACCTGTCCAATTTGAATCGTGTTCGGGTCGTTAATGTCATTCCATTTCTGTAAATCACTCACAGTGACGCCATGGGCTTTAGCAATACTTGTTAACGTATCCCCGCTTTTGACCACATACGTGATGACCGTCGCCGGATCACCTGCGGTTTCAATTCCTTTTTTAAATGCATCCCATGTAGATAGAAGCAGGCGTGGACATGCTTTTCCAGACCAATGCTCATGTGTAACCACATTTACTAATGGAATGTCATGTTCTTTTAATAGCTTTTGAATGAGCCATTGAGCATGTTTGACAGCCTGCTGAAAGTTCCCATCTTCATTTTCACAAATTTCAATTCCGATCGATTTCCTATTACCATTCCCATGTCCGTCCCCTGCATGCCAGCCATTTTCATTTAAAGGCAGATGCTGAAAAATTTCACGATCATCCACTGTAAAATGCCAGCTCACCTCTGTCGTTGGTCGTTTGACGTATGCCGCATGACTTTTCGCGTCAGCTCCCTTAGATGTATTTGCTGTGTTATGAACAGTCACATACATCGGTGTCATGGCGTATCCTGGCCGGTTTCCGTTTCCAACTGGAATAAAATCTTGATAAATTTGTACCATGTTCTGCACTCCCTTTTGCTAGATTGAATTGATCTTTCTCATCAATCGGTGGCATTCGTAAGACAAATTTTGTTTGTTTTAGTTATAAGACTATGGTAAAATTTGAATTCAATCTTCCCTTTTTAATAGTGAAAATGAAAAAATGAAGAAAAAAACAGGAAATAATTCCATTTTTCTTTGATTTTATGTTAAAATTGTTAAAAACAAGCCGATATAAAAAGTAAGCGATAGCTTTATTAGCCATTTAGTCCTATACGGACTTTTCTTTTATGCCAAAAATAGAACATACGTTTGTGTGGAGGTTTTTAAATGACTTATTTTTTAACCCATTTAGAAGAAGATATTAAACGGTTATACGCTCAACTACAAATAAGCGGTCCTGCATATGTAGACATGCAAAGGATCGCTTCTGAATTTCATGTATGGGTCCATTACGAGGATACCGGCAGCATGATGATCAAACATCAAGGTCTTTACAGTATTATTTTAAACAGATCCCTATCACCAGAAGAACAGTGGCAGGATTTTGCCCACGAGCTCTGTCATGTGTTGAAACACGCAGGCAATCATTTCAAAATGCATAGGCTCTTTCGAGAACTGCAAGAGTTTCAGGCAAAACAATTCATGTATCACTTTTGTGTTCCGACCTTTTTGCTCCTGCAAATGAAGCTTCCAAATCTACGTCAGCAAGCTATTTTGCAAATTGCTCAAACATTTCACGTCACCTGGGCTTTTGCTGAAAAACGGCTTGCCTTATTCGAACAGCGAAGAGTAGGCATTCGCTTTCAAAAGGAGTTTACTTCCTATTTAATGAAAGCGGAAAGGGTTGCGGAAAAAGAAGCTGCTTATCAAACGTAAACACCTGCACGCATGACAAAAGAGGTTTATTCATAAAGGCTTAATACTTGTTTCAGTACATTTGTGTATCTATAAAATTGTTCATTTTGTGTATCACGCCGGTAGCGCCGCCTAAAGTCTTGAAAGAATGCTCTTCTTTGAGCTTGACTGATTTCAATTTGAACGCTTTTTCCTGTCAGACATTGATTATTAATATTATGAGGATGTGTTCCAGAAAAACGATCTGATTCAGACAAAAGCAATGCAGGAAAACCATTCAATGTTAAACGTTTCACGGTTTCTGCAGCTCTTTCTCTGTCTGTACCGCCCACTAATGTTTGAAGCACGTCTGTTTCTCCGTAGCCGTGGAGCGCAAACGTATAATGATGTGTATGCACTTGAGAAAGACAAATCGGCTCATCAAAACGTGTGCTTGTAATATGAAGAACATGATTGCCTTTCACTTTAAGGCCCTCAAATAAATACATTGAATAATCGCTTGCTAATTCATGGATCAGCTCACTCACGCCTGATTCAATTCCTCCGGCATGAGGCGACAAAATCAGAAGCTGATCTCCTTCCCGCTTGTGTAGAATTTGATAGTCAATCCCTTTTCTTTCATGAGCGGAAAGCTCTTCATAATTTTGATACGTATCGATGATTTGCGTCATTCTATCTGCCCCATTCCTCTATATGAGCATAAGTCTACTGATCTCAAATTCTTTTGTAAAGTGTTTTCGAATCGTCTATCCACATGAAGACATCCTTAAATTTTCCTTATCTTTACGGCTTTCTGTTGAATTTTGAGAAAAAATGACCGATAATTGAAACAAGTAGAACTTTTAGACTATATGAATCTTTTTGTATTCTCTCTCATAAATTAGCATTATTGTGATCTAAATCTGGAGGAATTCATGTTAAAAAAGAAAACCACCATCATCCTTGTCATCTTATTCATTAGCTTTGCTGGTATCATTTATTGGAAATGCTTCTCTCTTCAAGGCGTGTCTCATGGAACATTCATCCGCTCTATGTCATCACCCGACGGAACATATATCATCAACACCTATCGTCATAGTGGAGGAAAGCTAAAGGAGAACGCAGTCAGAGCAGAAATTGAAAACAAACTGACCCATCGAAAGAAAACGATTTACTGGAAATACCCTGATAAAGATCCTCTCATCAAATGGAAAAATACACAGCTGGTTCAAATTGGACACGAGTTTTTAAATGTTGTAAAAGGCGAAACGTACGATTATCGCTTTGAAAAAAGAAACAGAAAATAACGAGTCATCAAAAAACGAATCCTCTTTAGATTCGTTTTTTTACGTTTACATCACCTTTTGCATAAAGCCTTTCCTTTCTTTGCTTACCACAGTCAACCGCTCCACAATTTCACTAAACTCTGTCACAAGTAAAGCTTGGTCTAATGATGACCCCATCATATGTTCCTTACTCTCAAGTAATGTATGTTTGGATGTTAGAGAAAATCCCTTGCAATGAGCTTTCAATATTTTCAGTTGCACGTGAGGTTCCACTTGATAATTTTGGGACTTCGCTTGCTACAACACTAAAATCTGCTCCCTCTTTTCCTGCTCGGGCTGCTCCAATTGATTTTTGAGCGAAAAACCTAAAGCGAGTGCACAAATGAATTGAAGTTACTTTCTCATATTTACAGGTAAAAAGTATGTCATTTCCTTAATATATTCAAAAAAGCGCAAATTTGCTATAATTAGAGCATCAACATATGATGAAATGGTCATGTAACCATTTTACTTATTCATTGGAGGCGCATGTTGTGACACAACCCATGAAATATGAGCGGGCGATCGTCATTGGCGGCGGTATCACCGGAATGCTCGCTGCAAAGGTTTTATCAACGTTTTATCATCAGGTGTTTATCATTGAAAAGGACGAACTGCCAAATTCTCCTGAGAACCGTCTCGGCACTCCTCAAGCCTTTCATCCACATAGAATGCTGCCACTTGGCAAGCGAATATTTGAGCGTCTATTTCCTGGTTATACAAAAGAGTTACTGGCAATAGGCGGGTTTAATACATGGCATCAAACATCTCGATTTATCACAAAAGATGGTGAATTAGCGCTCACCGATACAGAAGAAACAGCTGTCACAAGACGTGCCTTGCTAGAGTGGGTGCTGATGCAAAGAATGTTAAGTGAGGAACGTGTTCATTTTTTAAAAAAACATGAGGCGATCTCGCTACAGTTTGAGGAAGGAACAAATCAAGTCATAGGACTCATTGTGAAAGACCGGCGTGTAAAGCCAGGAATCATTCATCAAATGAAAGCAGACTTAGTGATCGATACGTCTGGAAGAATGTCTAAATTGCCAAAATGGCTGAAAGATGCAGAACTGCCCTTGCCACAGACAGATGAGTTAAGCGTCTCTCTTGGCTACAGCACAAGATACTACCAGATACCACCTGAGGCGCCAAACTTGCAATCAATGGTCGTAGTTGGACAGCCACATAAACAAATTCCGACAGGATTGTTTGAACGGGTAGATCATGATTTAGTAGCTGTTCTTCTCTCAGCAGCGGGCGGCTCACATTATCCAACAACGGATGCTGATCAATTTGATTCAGAAACCGCTGCGCTTACCCATCCCGCTATAGCAGAAGCCATCACCCATTTAACTCCTTTTACAAAGCCAAAGGGATTTAGACTGCCTGCTTGTGTGAGAAATCACTATGAACAAATGCATAATTGGCCAAGTGGTTTATTGGTAATGGGCGATGCCTTGTGTACATTAGATCCGATTCATGGGCAGGGAATGACAAAAGCAGCGGTCGAGGCGCAAACACTCGAGCGTATGCTCAAGCAAGCACAAGGAAAGGGACGGTTGTCTTTTGAAAGGAACACCTTACAACAAATGCAGCACGCCAATGAGCCTGGCTGGTGGCTTTGTGCGATTGCTGATATGGCATGGGAAGGAGTCGAGTTAAAGGGAGGAAAGCCTATTCCCCATTTGACATTTGTACAAGAATATTTAAATCGCTACGTACAATATGCTGTTCAAACAAAACAGGCTGAACGTCTTGAGGCGTATCACCGTATGCATTCTTTCTTAACTGAACCGAGAGAGATCATCAACCTAGAGCAGCTGCATGACATGATTCAAGCTGATTCCTCTGGTGACACTGCTCGTTGGTGGTGTCAATGGGACAAAGAGAACGACGAATTAAATCAAGCTTTTTTCCATGAAGCTGTTCCTGACTTTCGTTTACAGCAATTGCTGCCATCAGATTGACATAAAAAAAAGCCCTCAATGGGGCTTTTTCATTAACGTAATAATTGAAGTACGTTTTGTGGCTGTTGGTTTGCTTGTGCTAGCATCGCTTGAGAAGCTTGAGAAAGAATGTTGTTCTTTGTGAACTCACTCATTTCTTTCGCCATGTCAACGTCACGAATACGAGACTCAGCAGCTGTTAAGTTTTCAGCAGAAGCGCTAAGGTTGTTGATTGTGTGCTCTAAACGGTTTTGGACCGCACCAAGCTTAGATCGCTGAGCAGACACTTGCTTAATGGCTGTTTCAATAATACCAAGTTGTGCATCAAATCCAGCAGATTCCTCGCCATCTTCATCACTTGCACTAATGAATTTTGTCACATCGATGCCAGCAACAGAACCAGCTCCATCTTCACCTTCAGCAGTCCCATCTGTTCCTAAAACTGAAGCACCCATGTTTTCAATGTTAAGTGTAATTTGTTGTGTTGCGTTTGCACCGATTTGGAATACAAGGCTTTGTGCCTCACCACCTTCTTCAGCACCCTTAGACGAATAAGTCCCGTCTAATAATTTCTTCCCGTTAAACTCTGTACGAGTAGAAATGCTTGTAATCTCATCTTGCAAGTTTGAGATTTCATCTTGAATTGATGCTAAATCCTCTTCCTGTTGTGTACCTGTGTTCCCTGCTTGAACAACAAGCTCACGAATACGTTGAAGTATCGCATGAGATTCAGTCAGTGCACCTTCAGCCGTTTGAATAAGAGAGATACCATCTTGAGAGTTTTTAGTAGCCATTTCTAAACCACGGATTTGACTTCTCATTTTTTCAGAGATCGCAAGACCTGCTGCGTCATCCCCTGCACGATTGATGCGAAGACCAGAAGAAAGTTTCTCCATGTTCTTTTGGCTTGAACCGTTGTTAGTAGAAAGACGATTCAATGTGTTAAGTGCTGCGATATTGTGGTTAATTCTCATTTCTTATTACCTCCATGTGTTTTGAACCAATTAGACATCCATGTCTAAAAGTTCTAAATTAGAATTTTTTTGTAAGCCTTACAATCCATTTATCGAACTTTAATGGAAAATGTTTAACATAAAAGGGATAAATAAGGAAAAAGTCTTATTCATTATGATCGTTTCGCTAGAGTATGCCAAATTTAAAGGTCATTTTTCATCATTTATCAAGGGGATTTAAGAATCATAAATCAGGAGAAGGAGAAAAAGCGAAGAAAAAAGAGCATAAAAAAAAGCCCCATAAAGGGGCCTTTCATTAACGTAGTAATTGAAGTACGTTTTGTGGCTGTTGGTTCGCTTGTGCAAGCATTGCTTGAGAAGCTTGAGAAAGAATGTTGTTCTTCGTGAACTCACTCATTTCTTTCGCCATGTCAACGTCACGGATACGAGACTCAGCAGCTGTTAAGTTTTCAGAAGATGCACCAAGGTTGTTAATTGTGTGCTCTAGGCGGTTTTGGACCGCACCAAGTTTAGCACGTTGAGATGAAACTTGATTGATAGCTGAATCAACAATCTTAAGTTGAGTATCAAATCCAACATCTGCTGCGTCTGCTGCATTAGTTGCAAAAGCTGTTACATCTAAATCTTTAATCGATTGGTTTGCAGTGATGCCACCAGCACCATCATCAACGCCTAATGCATCAGCACCCATATCTTGAATGTTAACTTTGATTTGTTGCGTACCATTAGCACCAATCTGGAAAACTAAAGATGGATCAGTTGGTGCTGGTGGAGTTGAAGCTTTATAGTCACCATTTAACAATTTTTTACCATTGAACTCTGTACGATCAGAAACACCATCAATCTCTTCAATTAAAGCATCCATTTCATCTTTAATTGCAGTTAAGTCTTCATCTTGCTGTGTACCAGTGTTTCCAGCTTGAACCACTAGTTCACGAACACGTTGAAGGATTGAGTGAGTTTCAGTTAATGCACCTTCAGCTGTTTGAATAAGAGAGATACCGTCTTGTGCGTTTTTAGAAGCCATTTCTAATCCGCGGATTTGTCCACGCATTTTTTCAGAGATTGCTAGACCTGCTGCGTCATCTCCTGCACGGTTGATTTTAAGACCAGAAGAAAGTTTCTCCATGTTCTTTTGGCTAGCACCGTTGTTTGCAGACAAACGGTTCAATGTGTTAAGTGCTGCGATATTGTGGTTAATTCTCATTTCCTATTACCTCCATGTAATTGGGACCTGACAGACGTCCTTGTCTGAAAAAAGTCCTTTATTCTAGGGCTTATCAACCCTGACAATTCTATTATCGGACGTGGTTATAGGATGTTTAGCAGATTTTTAAAAAAATATCTTGTTTTTTTATGATGTTAATCCTAATTTTAACAATTATGTAAAAATACAAAAATCTGCTGATCTATTATCAGCAGCTTTCCATTTTATCAATATTGCTTGATATCAAACGTTAAAATATTTTGGTATATCACATAATCTTTCTTACTTGCGAAAGGTCCTTTATTGTGTTCATCATTAATTTCATAGAAGTTCATTCCGATTCCAAAGCTTCTTTCTTTATACCAGTTAAGAAAATCGTTGATTTCTTTCATTGAGAGCAGATAATCCTTTTGTAACCCATTGACCATGGTAATAGAAAGTATACCTTTCGCAGTTTCTTCTCCTGGTTTTGTTCCATCTTGGTCTTTCGGTTCTTCGGTTGTGCCGTCATCTGGCTTTGTTCCATCTTGGTCTTTTGGATCTTCCGTTGTGCCATCATCTGGCTTTGTTCCGTCTTGGTCTTTCGGTTCTTCGGTTGTGCCGTCATCTGGCTTTGTTCCGTCTTGATCTTTCGGTTCTTCGGTTGTGCCATCATCTGGCTTTGTTCCGTCTTGATCCTTTGGATCTTCTGCTGTCCCATCATCCGGCTTTGTTTCATCCTCAGTCACTTGTAAGTCTTTTAATGAAATAGAAATCACTGATCTGTAATCACTTTTTACAGAAAGATGTCTCATATAATACGAGTAGTCACGTCCGCCAATAACATATAATTGATCATCAACAATTGCTGCAACAGCTGATACTCTTCCTTCTGGCAATTCATAAGCTGAATTTTTAAATTGACCATCTTTTGGATTGAAAATCTGAACTTTGTTTACCATATTTTTCGAACCATCACCATATAATTGCCCACCAATAATAAAGAACTTTCCATTGTAAGTTTCATAGGAGGGTTCATATGTATAAGATGTTAACTGAACATCAATTAGTCTCTTCCAAGTATCTGTTGCAATATCATACTGAAACAAATACTTTTCTCTACTATGCCCTATCGAATTTTCGCCACCTGCAACATATATTTTTCCGTCAATTTCAGAAATGGCTCTCCCATTTCGAGATGGTAAACCCGATGAGTTCAAGCTCTTCCATTCACCAGAGGCTGTATTGTATTGATAGACATTATTCTTATAAGAGTTTTTTGAAGATACAATATATATATTCTCTTTCACTGCAACTGCGTGTAAAGTTCCCTTACTATAAGCTGAAAATACCGGGTCTCTTGGAATTTGAATCGGCTCTTCAGCCCACTGATCAAGTTCTGTATCATAAATATCTATTGTGTTATAAGCTACTTCTGTCTCTTCGTTAATTCCACCTATTAGATAGATTTTTTTACCTACTGTAGCATAAGTACCCCCTGTTCTATTTCTTGGCATACTGGCTTTCTCTTCCCAAGCATCCTTTTTAGGATCATACATAAATGTTTGATTATTCAACTTATTTTTTTCACTTGCTCCACCAAACACATAAATCTTTCCATCAACTACTCCCACACCAGCATTAATACGTTCTTCTGGTAAATCAGCTCTTTTAGCCCAGCCAGTTGTTTTTGCTGCATTTGCTTTAAATGGACTAAGAGTACTCATTAAAAGAAGTACTGCAACGAATAATAAAAAACTTTTTCTCATTTCTCATTCCTCCAAATCGTTCTATTCCTCCTTTTTATCGTTTTATTTTTTACAAAGTTTACAATTAAAAGTAATTACGGATTAACTTTTATAATAAAAAACTCACACATACATCACCGGTGTTGACATTTTAATAATCTTCCCACCTCGACGATAAAACCTTGGAACACGGCGGCTTAAGGTGGCGATGACTTCATAGTTAATCGTATTGAGCATTTCGGCGATTTCATCGACAGAAATTTCTCCGCCTTTTTGACGGCCGTAAATGACGACTTCCTCGCCTTGCTTTGCCTTCATTTCGCCTAAACTGATCATGGTCATATCCATTGTGACTCGCCCCGCAATCGGCACTCGTTTTCCTCTGAAAAGCATAAATCCTCTATTGGATAAAGCACGCGAGTACCCATCCGCGTAGCCAATCGGTATAGTCGCAATGACTTCATCAGGCTTTGCCACATAGGTAGCACCATAGCTGACGGTTCTAGGCTCTGTCACCATTTCCTTCACGAAAGCAATTCTCGCCTTTAAACTTAGAGCCGGCTCCAATTGAACAGCATCCAAGCTTTGAATATATTGCGAGGGATAAAGTCCATAAAGTCCGATGCCAAGCCGAATCATATCGGCACTAAATTCAGGAAATGCGATGGCAGCAGCCGTATTGTTCATATGTACGGTAGGCAGCGTAATTCCTTGTTTTTTTAGAAAACGAAGAAAATCAGTAAAAATATTGTGCTGAAGCAATGTGAAATCGGGGTCCGGCTCATCCGCAGTTGAGAAATGCGTAAAGATTCCATCCCATCGGAGGTATTCACTTTCTTCAAGTGCCTCAACGACTTCCAAAAGCTCTTCCTTCGTTCGAACGCCTAGTCGCCCCATGCCTGTGTCGACATTGACATGAATGCCAAGCCGATGCTGACTTTCTTCTTCCGCTAAAATCTCATTTGCTTCATTGATCCAGTCTGCACAAAGACCGGATAGGTCAATTCTCCATGTCGCAGCTTTTTTTACACAGTCGAGCGGGGTAAATCCGAGGACTAGAATAGGCGCTTCAATTTTCGCTCTTCGCAATACAATGCCTTCTTCCAAGCTGGCAACCGCCAGCTCTGTCGCACCGCTTTCCAGTGCCTGTCGCGCTACCTCCACTGACCCGTGTCCATAAGCATTCGCTTTCACCACTGCCATGATCTTACTTTTCCTTGGAATATGCGCTTGAATGGCTTGTATATTTCTCTTTATTGCATCAAGACTGACTTCGATCCAGACTTCCCGGCAAATCTTTTGCACTCGTATAACCTCCCTGCTTATCTCATACATCCATTTTTCCTCATGCATTATGTTTATTCCATGTTGCATGGAAACATTCAAGACTCGCATGTATGAGTCTGTTCCTCTTCAAAAAGATGATATATCGAGTGCTTAGATAAGCTAGTGAACGACCCTAAACCTTCATAAAGTAAGTATGACGATTAGCCATTGCTGTCGCACGAAATTGTCGAAGTATTTTATACCCTTCAGTGATATTCATATCGACACTTGAAGAAGTCATCTTCACCTACTTGCACCTCGTCAATTATGCAGCGTGAATCCTTTCATATAAGAAAAAACACCATCCAGCAAAATGACTGAATGATGTTTTTTCATGTTTCTGTACATCTTTAAATGATTGATGGTGTCAACATCTAGCACACTATAGCATCCTTTAGTAACTTCATTCATGATCTCAAATATTCCCCTGGAAATAACCTATTTGATTAAATACGAACGCATGCCAGCTATAGGTTCATTCACATACCAAAGAATGTGACAATATTTAACTAGGGAACGTCACACTTTCAATTTTGTTCACATCTATTAAAGTAGGTCCCGTACCTCCTAATCCTGGGTCATTAAAAAATACAATGCCCGCCAATTGATTAAACGTGACAAAATTTCCTGGGCCATAAAAGAAACCTGAATCACCAACGATGCTAAGATCAGTACCTGGTGGAAGTCCCGCAAAAAGTCCACTAAATTTCGCTGTACTTGTACTAGGTGTAGATGATTGATTACCTAATCCTACATTTTGTGAGATGTTTAAGCCTAGAGCTGATAAATCCTGTGTGATATTTGCCATGAAAAAGCCTCCCTTTCTCTAATTTTATCTTTTATTCAATATAGTGTATTCCACTCTAAAGTTTTTGAATGAGTTTATAGTGGAGTTTTATAGGAGAAAAAAATGTAACACGTCTAGTGGAGGAGTCAACACAATCTCACTTTCAATACCTACACGAATGAGACAATGGGTGATGAAATAAGCTGTGCTGTTTTCACATAGTGGTTTTTCAAAAGATAAAAGCCATTCTTAATCCAAGAATAGCAATTGATCGTTTAAATGATTTTTGACCATCTAATTTTTAATCCTTCATCATATCTAAATTCTTTTTGCTGCCGTATGGTCCTATATTTCTCATATACACCATTTTCAATTTTGTAATTCAGATTTCCCTCCAACACTTATTGAAAGATTAGCCAATCATTCCTTACATCCATCGGTAACATCCTTTAAAATATCATGCAGTAGGTTATTAAAAATAAATGAATTTATTATGAAAAATACATATTTAGGAATTCCAATCTGATGGTTAGGTAAAAGATTAAGTAATCTCTTTTCTCTTTTATAAGATGTTCGATTTTTTTAAACAAAAAAGAACGGCCATTTGGCCGCTCACTTATTATTGATTTTGCTTGGAAGACTTAGTATTGATAAAGGTGACGATCAAATAGAAAATTGTTCCGAAAAACATACCATTTAACAAACTGATCACCAGCATCTTACTAATAAGGACAACATAATAGAACGCTGGTGTCCCATATTGAATAGGCTAATCATAAAGGTTAAAACAAATAATATAGTGGAAATCCTTCGGAATAATTTTGATTTTAACATTTTAATGACTCCGAATTCATGCGATATATTCAATATCACCCTTAAAATAAAAAGCCCCATTAAGGGCCTTTTATTTAAGCAGAATAACCGATACTTGCCGTATGACCTCTCCTTGCTTCATCATGACTTGCTGTCACTTCAGACGTAAAATAACTAACAACACTTATTACACTGATCATCATTAATACAACTGATAAAGTTTTAAATTTCATACTGACAGTCCCCCCGCTTCACTTGAGTTTGGAAATAAAGAATCTTCTCATAAAAAAGCATCGCATTGTCTTTATCTCCCAATTCATTATAATATTTTGCAGCATCTTTTGCTAAATCTTCAAGATCAGGATACATTGACTTTATTTCTAACAATTCCATTATTTTTTCCAATTGCTCAAAATTGTTGTCAACGTATAGTGATTTTAAAAACTTGAATATCAATAACAGAACATGATCTTTCAGCTTTTCAGATAGTTCCATGCCATTATTTAAAGCATATGTACCTAAATCCTGTTCTTTCTTTTTGAAGTAGGCTTTTGACAACATAATGAGTGGATCTAAGATTCTATTTAAATGCTCGTATCCCTGCTCTCTAAATGCGCGAATCGAGTCATTAAAATGAGTAATTGCTTATGCTAATTCTTTGTTATGAAAATAACTCAACCCTAAATTATAGAGCGCTGATCCTTTTAATCGTTTTGTTGAGTTGTCGGCGGCTTTTTCTATTGCGTGTTCAAAATGGGGTATTGCTTTTTCGGGGCAGCCCATATCTATATAGTTTAATCCAATGACAAAAGAACATTGTATTTCTCTTACTGTGTATGTATCTTTTTCTCTATAGCACTCTATCGCCTGGGCGATATGATGCATGGACATATGGGTTTGTTTCATGTGGTAATAGATTTCAGCCATTTTGTAATTGAACTCGGCACGTTCAATATCATCACTAACAAGAGATAGCTTTTTTTTCTGCTCGTTTATAGAAGGTAATGGTGTTTAGATATTCATAGTTTTCAAATTCGTACATGCCGTAGAAAAAAATGAAGTAATACTCAAGTAACCCTGTTAATTTCTCTTGATCCCTTTTGATCTTCATTGCGAGTTCCCTAAAGTTCGCCCGCTCTTTCCCATTTTCTAAAGGATTCAAGTAATCAAGCATTAATTTATGTCTGAACTCCATAAGTGAGAAATACAATAATAAATCCTGATTCTCTTCCATATGATCAAGCATTGATTTTATTTCTTCTTTATATGCCTCGGCGTCCGGTACGTTAAATCTTTGAATATGATAATACCATTCATTGATTTTCAAGCCCACGTGAGAAGAAAGCACTTTCTCCATCAGTCCTTACCCCCTCCTCCATTTTCCCTATAATGACATATATTATCATTCTAACCGAAAAGAAACCGCAAAAAAAAAGCCCCTGCAATGGAGTCATGTGAGTAATAGTCGTTTTTATAAGAAATTTTTCACAGAGTCATCTGTATTTCCTGATTGTGACAAGAAACATGCATTAGTAGCTAAATTCTCCATCAAATGTAGAGAGTCACTTTTTGTTTCGTCTTTCATTGATGATCTTCCGATTCAATTTTTCACCAGAAACATTCCAGCACGTTATATAAAAGGGTCGATAATTTATTTTACGGTAATGAAATTAAATATGCTTCTTCATAAAATGAAGTAATGTTTGGCCTAAAGCAGTGAGAATAACACCTTTCCCATCACATTTTGGACATATGATTTTTTCGTTTTTAATAGAAACATGACCTGTTCCATTACAATTAGGACAAATATGCTCTAAATCATCTGTTGATATAATAACTGACATGTCTTTCACCTCAATTTATCAAATATGATGTATCTTGATCAAATGCAATCTGAGTACAATAATATCTATAAACATAATAAGTCATATTTCCATTTAGGAATTAAGATATTACATTATAACATGGTTAAAATACTCAAGGAAGCTTTATCATTTGGAAACAAATTTGGAAACAAATATTGTAATAAAATGTTTAAGGATGAGAATACCATCCAGCAAGCAATCAAAAACCTCTTGACCAATAAGGCTTAACGTGGAATAAAGAGAAAGAGTATGCATTTTAAATAATGAATAGCTTTTCAGGCAATTTATACTGCGAATAAACTGTATGATACGTATTGCAATTTATACACTTGTGCGTTAATATGGATTATTACTTTTGAAAGGACGTATGGATATGAATGATCTTCTGACTTTTCTTCTACTTACCTTATTTGTCGTTGCTTCTCCTGGAGTTGATTTCGCCTTAATCACGAAAAGAACCATTGGTACTGGGAAATCTGATGGGATCAAGATGGCGTTAGGTCTAACATCAGGCGCTCTTATTCATACACTTGCTGCAGCATTTGGACTTTCCTTAATCCTAATGAAGTCTGCCTTAGCATTTGAAATCATTAAATATCTAGGCGCTATCTACCTCATCTATCTAGGTGTGTCTTCTTTCATTCATAAAAAAGAGAAAGACGCCCCATCTCATGAAGTCCAATCGCCAAAACATTCGGCTTTTAAACAGGGATTAATCTCAAATACATTAAATCCCAAGGTAGCTATTTTCTTCTTAACGTTTTTACCTCAATTCGTCACACCAGGATTGAATACAAGCTTTCAGTTTGTCGTAATGGGTTCAATATACGCGCTATTGTCTATATTGTGGTTTACAACGATTGTATTTCTACTTGGCTACATCAGAAAATTCTTATTATCAGCGAAAGTTCAAACAACAATTGATAGAATAACAGGTGTAGTGTTAGTAGGCTTTGGCGTGAAACTGTTGTTTACAAGTCCAAAACATTAGAGATCCAACCTAAACATTGAAACTAAGAAGAACCTGATTACATGTATGTAGTCAGGTTTTTTGAATGCTCTCCTATTTCAAATAGTAGAGCCATCCCTAGGTAGAACTTGTTTTAATCGTTTCCATTTACGAATTTGAGTACGGAAATTTTTAAAAGGGGCAACGGTATTCACATGAATAAATTTATAAACTGGCCAAACAGCCTTTGCTGTCGCATCATCCGCCCATTTTCGTTGATGAGGTTCAAACACTTCTTCTTCACTCATACGATCCAACATATCACAAATAGTTAAAACATTCTGTTTGAGCTGAGCTCTTAATGCGACTAGTGATTGGCAGGCATACTTCTCATTAAAATGAGAATATAATGTGCCAAGCTGATTCCATTTATAACCTTCTGCTGGCGTATGGACAACCTTTCCTTCAGTTTCGTGTTGCTCCCATTGAAGCAGCAGGGTTGTCCAACCAACTTGATAGGCCAAATTTTCTGCAGGAGTTCGGCTTACATCCTCTATTCGATCATCTTTCATTTCTTCTGGAATCATATTGAATTCTTCATCGTATTGATTGTACGTCTTCATGATTGCTTGCTTTAAAATATCCTTCGACTCATAGGTTGTCATATTATTCACCTCTAGTTCTTTTTGTGCAAATTTTTCTCGGAACATATCTTGCAAAAGTACAAAAAAATAACTGGAGCTCATGATACTGAATTATTCTATCGCCTTCTGTTTTACAGTCTCTATTATAATCAAACTCTTAATCGAGCAAAAAAGCAATAGCATTTCTGGTTAAATGAAAGTATCACTCGTGTTTACTCCTAAAACAACAAAAGAGAGGCAATACTTGCCTCCTTTAGTGACTCTATTATTTTGTGAAATATTCCATTATTGCGCAAACTCAATAAAGAAAAGCTATAAAAGCGGCTGCGAAAAATGAAGACATTCCTTACGTTCCATCATAAACAAGCACCCAGTATCTCTCCCCAGGCTCCCCTTCTTAAGCAATAAAACCTCCCCGTTTTGATTGAAATGTGAAGCAGCATGATTTAACTCGACACTTCTTCCTCTTTTCTACCTAATTTCATTGATAACTGAACGCCAATCATCAATGAGACAATGACGAGCATTGCGACAATGGAAGCTTGAAAATGTCCGCTTAGATCGAAAACCAAACCAATGAAAAATGGACCAAACCCGCCCATGATGTATCCTCCCATCTGCGACATAGCGGACCATGTACCAGCTTCCTCCGGTGTACGCGTCTCAATAATGGGCAGCATAAGTGCTAAAGGAAATAATCCCCCTGCCCCAATCCCTAGAAAAATGACGGCTGGCAAAATCGGCATTGGAAGTAGAAGGAAAATAAGGCCGATCAGTTCTGACACACTGCATAAGATCAGAAATAATTTCGGTTTTCCTAAGCGAGTGACGACTCCTGGAACGAGTAGTGCCACCGGAACCTGAATCAGTGTAAATATCGTCAGCAGCATGGCGGCATACTGTGGACTATTTCCAAAACTAAGGGCGATGGGTGAAATCCATGCTGTTAACGAATAGAACATGCTGGACATAAAGCCAAAGAACAAGGTGAATTGAATGGCTTTTTTGTTTCGCAGCGGCAGCCTTAGCGGTAAAACTGCATGATCAGCCTGTTGTTTTTTCCGAGCCAGCCCTAGCCATAAGATCAATGCGATGATCCCTAAAACCGCCCAGCAAGACAAGGCGAGCGGAAGGTTATGCTCACTGCGAAGATATATCGGAATGGTGAAGCCAGAAGCAAGTGCTGCACCAATCGTCATCGAAATAGAATAGACACTCACAATTCCCGGATTTTTCGGGAAATACTTTTTGATAAAACTAGACAACAAAGGTCCTGCAAAGCTAATCCCAACGCCTCCTGCAAATGCAGTGATGAGAAGGATGGCAACCGTTTGACTCGTCCCACGTAGTCCAGTAGCGATCGTGATGAGAAGAATCGAGAAAAAAAGCGTCCTCTCTAAACCAAAACGGCGGCTTAGTTTAGTTGCTACAGGCGCAAACACCCCCATACACAAGACAGGTAAAGTGGTTAAAAGACTTGCTGTCAGTGCGCTTACACCCAGCTCTGATTGAATCATACTCATCATAGAAGCCACAGACGTAATGATCGGCCTCAAGTTTAATGCAGCTAAAAATAAAGCGGCTAAATAAAATATTTTTTTCATAAATACTCTTCTTCCTCTCTCATCTTGTTGAGGTTACTTAGAGTATACGTCTGCCACATTCATTGATCAATACAATAATTCGTATTATGATGATAGTAAAATACTATCATTCGTGAAAGGATAAAATATGGACACTCGAAATATTACGTATTTTATGGCAGTATTCGAACATCTACATTTCACAAAAGCCGCTGAGCATTTAGGGATATCACAGCCTACACTAAGTCAGCAGATTCGACTGCTTGAAGCAGAACTTGGGATGCCGCTCTTCGATCGAATCGGCAAAAAAGTGGTCGCAACCGAAGCTGGTTCTCTACTTTATCAATATGGTATGAAAATGCTTCAAGCTGAAAGAGATGCGAAAAATGCCATGAAAGAACTGTTATCCGAGAAGCGAGGAACCGTTCGTCTCGCAGTACTCCCCTCCGATCTTGACTTTCAGCTTGTTCCGCTTTTCGTAGAATTCAAAACACATTATCGCGAAATCAATCTGAAAGCATTTTCAACCATATTCGTTCGTGAAGAGGTGCTTTCGCATAAAGTGGATCTCGGCATCGGGCTGCGAGGGCCTGCGGATAAGCGTCTCGTTCAAATTCCACTTGGAAGTGAGCCCTACGAATTATTTGTTCATTCAGAAAGTGATCTAGCCCAAAAGAGTGAAGTGACATTGGAAGAGCTGACGCAGCATGCTTTGGTCATGTATCCGAAGGGATATCTAGGAAGGGATTTAGTAGATGACGTATGTAAAGAACAGGGAGTTGAACTGGACACCGTCATGGAAGTTGGGTCCGCATCTTCATTATTGCAGCTGGTTGAAGCCGGCATCGGTGCAACCATTCAGCCGCGAGGGTTGCTGCAATACCATTCGACGTGGCCAAATATTGTATCGATTCCTATTGCTGATCCGGCACCTGTTCGTCACTTAGAATTAACTTATTATGCAGATCGATTTGTCAGCAAAGCACAGCAGCAGCTATCTGAATGGCTGACAGACTTTTACAAATCAAAAACAAACTAAAAAATGAGGGTAAAACATGAAGAATGCAAACAGCATATTCACAAGGACAAACCGGGTAGTTATTCGTCAATTTGATCTGCAAGATATTGAAGCATTTTATCAGTACCGAGCAAATCCCTCTATTGCAACATATCAATCTTGGGAAAACTATACGTACGAAGAAGCTGAATCATTTGTTCAACATCAAATGACGCAAAAACCTAATCAACCAGGGACATGGTTTCAATACGCCATTGCCTTATCTGAATCCAATCAGCTGTTAGGAGATTGCGCCATTCATACACTTGACAGTGAGCCCAGAAACGTTGAAATCGGATTTACTCTCGCACCTGAATATCAAGGAATGGGACTATCGTTTCTTCCTCATCATTGCGTTAGAAATGAGTTAGAGCAAGGAACATTAAAACAAATTTCGATAGATCCATCCATCAATTTCAACATCAAAATCGAGTTCATTTATAAAAAAGGAAAATCCAAATTAGTTTTCATTGATCAACTCAAACAGTTTTTTCAAGAATTAGATCAAGCTACTTAAAAAAAGCCCTTTTTAGGGCTTTTTTTCACTGGATGAATGTCTTCTCCCAAAAAGACGGTACGAGGCTCTCCACTATTCTCTAGAAACTCAGCAATTTCTTGCAGCTCTTGATTGATACGGTCATTCCTTGGCATAACCGGGTTTAACAGAAGGATGGAGTGAATCGTTGTCGCTGCTTCATACAAGACATGTTGATCTTTTATCTGTTGAATGCATTTTTTCATACGATCAAAAAACCATTCGATCTCTTCCATTTCTTCCATCGGATAATGTGCCATTTTGAAGAGATTCTGCTGACAAAGGTCTTGCCTCTCAAATATGAGTTCAAGCTCTTCTTTACTGACATACAAATCCGAAGATTCCTCCTCAATTTCTACTACTTCGACCATCGCATCTTCAGCTGTATATAATTTCTTAATGAATTCATCAAAAGTATCTGCCAGCTTAAAATCTACTTCCATCTCTAAATCAAAATAGTGAATAGGAGGATGTTCCTTCGTTTCTCTATAATCCATTGCGATCCATGTATCTTCTTCTCCGCTGATGATAATAAGTCCCTCAGGCAGATCCAATTCATCACTTAACTGGGGACTATTCATGATGCCATCATCTTTGGCGATTCCTCTTAGATGGTCAAATTGAACATGATCCTCAGCCCATGAATTCGGCTGTTCAGTTGGAAAAGCATTACGAACTGTAAAGCCGCCATTCCATTCTAAAATGAGCTTTTGTATGTATCAGGTAAAGTGACTCCAAGTGTTCCCTCTGCTTCACGAATTTGTTCCTCATCTATGTTTTTTAACGTAAAAGGACTCTCTTCTTCTTTTTCCCAGAATGATTTCAAAGTGGGTGCCTCCTCGTATCTATTGAGATAAGTATAACATTGACCAACGATTCATTTGCTCATTTTATACACTTACTGTCACTTTGAAATTGATATAATAAAAAGAAAGATCACAGGTCCATTTAACAGTGGACTCTCTATCATTATGTTAAAAACGAATCTAAGGAGCGACAAATGATGAAAAAGGTGTTTTTTCTTCTATTAGATGAGTATGCTGATTGGGAAGGTGCTTATTTAGCCTCTTCATTAAATCAAAAGGAAGATTGGTCAGTTTATACTATTTCTTTAGAGCAAATTGTTCGTTCAATAGGTGGTTTTAAAACAACTGTCGATTACATCATAGGATCAGAACCTGACCATTTTGATTTGCTCGTGATGATTGGTGGGAACTCCTGGGGTGATGACAGTAAAAAGCTTTTACATTTCGTTGAAAATACATTTCGTCAAAACATTCCGGTAGCGGCGATATGCGGAGCAGTGGATTATTTGGCAAAAAACGGATTGTTGAATCATCATAGCCATACGGGGAATTCTGCTGATTTATGGAGAGATGACGAACATTATGAACCGACCTGTGAGTTCATAGAGAAACAGGCGGTAAGAGATAAACAATTGGTCACCGCAAATGGAACTGCCCCGATTGAATTTACTAGTTTAACTTTAGAAATGATAGAATTTGATACTCCTGAGAACATTGAAAAAATAATATTTATGAATCGTTATGGTTTTTATGAATATTGTCATAAGTATGGAAATCCTTATGCTTAATAAAGGTAGAAGATATCTGTGAAGGTTTTATTATAGGCCTTGTTGTTTTAACATGTTTCCCAAAAAGAAAACAGACCTTAAGAAGGTCTGTTTTCTTTTCATCTATACGTTTTGAGATGCTGTGTTTCGATCGATTTTTTGTGGAATGAAAGTTGTATTTCTATTTGAATCTTCCATTGTTGTATTTCGATTTGATGCTGGTTTTATCGTACTAGATGCTTCATATACACCTGCACCTAGAAAGATTATAGAGCTTATAATAATCATTTTTTTAATACTCATAAAGACACTCTCCTTTTTGAATATTTTGTTGGGCTTGAAATGCCATCCTGTAATATTCTGTTGCTTTCTCAAACTTTCCTCTTTTTTCATGAATAACTGCAAGATTTTTAGTGAATTCTTCTACGAAAACAAACAACTGCTTTTCTTCAAATGTCTGAAGCATAGCTTGAATCTTATCCTCATCATTACTTTCATATGTAGTTCTTATAGAACGTATTAATAGAATTTCGTGCGGGTTCTCTTTATGAGAGATCAGTTTCAAAGCTTTATCCACTAATTTGGATGCTTCATCAGTTTTTCCTGTCTTATATAGCGCCCAACAAAGGTTAACATATATGACCGATTTTACATCGTCCATACCATCTTCTGATATTTCAAGGGACTCTTGATAATATTGGATAGCCTTTGCATAATCTTGTTTTTTTTCATAATTGTTTCCTATATTTAAAAGTACCTTGGCAATCAACCTTTTATCCGCTATTTTTCCAGCGATGGAACAGGCTTTATTCAGGTGTATTAATGATTTTTCATACTGCTTAAAATCATCATAATTTCCTGCTATTACAAATAAACATTGAACTGTTCTAATCTTGTATAACTCATACTGATCGTAAATTTCAAGTGCCTTAATAATGTGATGCATGGAAACATGGGTTTGTTTCATAATATAGTAGGCTTCAGCCACCTTGAAGTGAAACTCCGCTTGCTCAATATCATCTACAACCAGTGCGAGCTGCCTCTCAGCGATCTTGTAATATTGAATGGCCTGTACATATTCTTTTATACTGAACTCATACATACCACGAAAAAATGCGTTATAATAATGCAGCATGCCGGATAATTTATGATTTGAATTTTCGATTTTATCCACTAGGTCTGCAATGGATAAAGACCGTTGCTCTGAAGGTTTGATATAATCAAGCATAAGCTGATGTCGAAAGCACATCAATTGATAATAAATGAGTAAATCTTGATCCTCTTCCATTCGTTCAATTTCTTGTTCTACCTCAGCTTTCAAAATCTCTGCATCAGGTACACTGAATTGCCGAATCATTTTATACCATTCATTTATTTTCACACCTACATGTGAAGAAAGAACTTTCTCCATCCCTTATTCCCCTTTCACTAAACTCCCTTATATTACATTTATTATCACATACAGGAATTTACAAATCACCGAAAAGAAACCGCAAAAAGAACAATTGAGAAACTTAACATGATTGCCTTGTTGCACACCAATAAATCTTTAGCCCATTTACATTATCATCACAAAACAAAAAGGCAGACTCATTTCAGTCTGCCTTCATCTTCTAGATTTCCATGGGAACACCTTTTGTCTTCAGGTAATATGCAATGAATCATTTAACCACTCTTCACAATGTTTTATAAGCCACCTCAAATATTCCACATATTGACCGACGTGATAGCCATCACAAACAGCATGATGTACTTGAATGGCGACTGGTAAGATGATTTTTTCTTCTTTCATCTTAAATTGACCTAACGTAAATATTGGCAGTAAATAAGTTTCATCTGTAGATACATTAAGATGAAAAGAAGTGAAATCAATCCACGGTAGACTTGAAATATTGAACATGTTTTTTGGCATATGAGGTTTTGGAAATAGTTTGCTGCTTTCACTAAATGTTTCAATGTCCGCTGCACAGCTTTTATAAAACTGAGCAAAGTTTTCGTCATAAGGCGTCCAAATACTTGAAAATGTCTTCGTTTCTTTATTTAAAATCGTATAACTAGGATGGAGAAGTTCCCAGTAGCCAAGTTCATCGTTCACTTGATCCATTCGAAACTCTCGTATTTTTTGCACAGCTCTTGCTAACAAATAAATTTGCACAGGATATACTTTTAGCTTTTTTTCTTTCAATATTGAATACAATGTCGTGATGTCTAGATCAATCACCAGGCTATATGAGCATTGAGTTAACGTCATATAATGATGAAAGTGCTCTTTTCGCGGGTAATTTTCGTCTATTTGTTTAAACATTTTTTATCTCCTCCTGAATGTGATTTCATGTATTCAGGAGGAGACTTTATCTGTTTTCACCACCACAATCATCCTTTCAAGAGATATGTAATGTTTCTGTCTATCAGTAATGTGAGTTATAACGTTTTCATTCAAAGGCTACCATAAGCTTAGCCTATGATAAAGCCTCCAGCAACTCTTCGTAAGTAATCTTGCCCAACGCGAAATTTTCTAGTGCTATATATGTTTTCTCCGCTGAAGTATTCATTTTATTATGACATTCATTGACTAACTCATTTTCATTTGGTAATGGTTCATGTATATGTTCTTCTTTTCGAAATGCTTCATAGTATCTTATACCAAATATTCTCTGGGACATCGCATTGATGTGAATTCCGTCTGGGTTAGATATAAGACCTTTCGCAGTAACATAATAACAATTTTCATTATGATGTGCATATTTTTGTAGTTCCTCATTAATACGTTGATATTCCACACACCCTGCGCCAAATGCCACCTTTCCCAAGTAATCGCCCAAACCTCCTATTAAAAGCGGAATGTTAGGTACAGATAATTCAGTTCTTAGTTCATGAAATAATCTTAGTATTTTTTCATAGTATTCTTTGTATTTCCCATCTTGGCTGTCACTTTCTCCTTGATGCCATAATATCCCGACCAATTCGCTATTTTCCTTTGCAAATTTAGCTTCATTTATTGCATGACGAAATAATGCTCCGTCTAGCGACCACTCATCAATGGAACTGCCACCTTCGGCACATGGAATAAGACCAATCTTCTCTCCTTCATGATCCTTGCACCAAGCCTCCGCAAAGGAAGCCGCCAGTCCTACGCCAGCTACCGGCCTATCAAAATGAATGGGTTCAGTCATCATTTGCCATCTACCATTTCGCAGCATCATGATTCTTTCATTATAAATCGGAGGCACTTCATGCTTGAAGCCGCGCCCCGCCATATTTGATTGTCCAATTAGTAAAAGTGACTTCATATCTTTCTCCCCTCCACTGAATATTTTATCAAATGTGTATTCTCCTGAACGTTATCAGTTTATCTTTACTCTGTTATTTCTAGATTAGGGCTTCTTTTAATTTATTCGAAAAGTGCATAAAGCTATTAATCTACAATTTTTAAAACTGAACTTGGAACAACCACCTATACCTCTAACAAAGAGACAGGTAATATTTCTGTTTCTAGTAACTAACTAAAATCTTACGAAATAGCCGCAATTGAAGAACAAGTAAATAAGATTGCAAATAGCATTGTATTAGAAAATCAAATGAATAAAGTTAGTAATTCTCTTGAACAGTTAGCGAATAATAATTTCACAACACAAAAACAAAAGGGAAAATGGGCGTGGTCCAAATATGATCATTACCGTGTTACAGTAGAGGGAAAGGCAGCTGGGAGTAATTGCAGCAGCAATTTTAAACCATATTCCTTATGTTGGCTGGATTGCTGCTGCCGCTGCTCAAGTAATGATCCAATTGAAAATGAAAACAGGTTACTTCTCCGCACGTTGGGGAACACGTGCAGACACTGACATTTGTTACTTATGGAGAAAGAGACATTTAAAAATGTTCTCGGACAGTAAACGTAAAAATAAAAAACTGGACGAAATAAGTTCTCCAGGAAAAGTGTATATGTGTGGAACTGGTTGAATAAAAATAGCCCCATTCTAATGCAGACTAGGGTGTCTTTTATTGCTGTTTTTGTTCTTTTAGTTTTTTGAAAATCACAAATTGATATACTCCAAATAGTACGGTTAGGATGATGATTGCAGTAAATATTTGATCGACTGGAAGCAAGAAATATACGACAATAAAAGATAAAAGCAAAACAAAATAACCTATATTGACGCTTTTTTAAATGTCATCATATTACCTCCTTTTTACAACCATATCACGTTTCACCTAACCTTATAACTAACTTTTTCCCTATTAAAACACAAAAAATCCCTATCCAATAAAGGACAGTGGATTTAATTATTTCGATGCTTTTTGAAGAGTGCTTTTGTCTTCGGACCATAGATACCATCAGCGCTAAGCCCATGCATGAGCTGGGACCGCATTTTCTGTTTTTGGTCCAAAGTAGCCGTCTATCCCATTGTTTTTGGCTTCCTTTTCAGGATAGAAAAATACAGCAGACAGTGCTTCCTGTCGAGCTTTTACTCTAGCACCCCTTGTCAAAGGCTCGGTCACTTTAAAGATGCCAGATGGTAAGTCGAACACTTTAGTCGTTTTGATCCTAAAAATACTGAGAAACAATCTGGTGGATAAAGTTCGTCCCCAATTCGTCCCCAATCAAAAGAAACAGAACAAATATTCGTTATCAGAAAAACAAAAAACCCTTGCTAGGCAAGGGTTTCAACGATGATTCCGACTGGGCTCGAACCAGCGACCTCTACCCTGTCAAGGTAGCGCTCTCCCAGCTGAGCTACGGAATCGGGTTATGTATCAGTTCTGGGCTTTCTGTACTGACAGTCTCTATTATATAACCATATATACAGGGCGTCAATGGTTTTGTTCAAAAAAGGCCAAAAAGCCGGATTCAGGAGCCGGCTTTTTTCCCACTTCATTTATGACTGGTTCACAAGGACGGGCTTTAGTTGACCGAGCGCTTGTTTGAAGTCGCGTTTGAGGTCTTCTCCATTTTCGACCCCGACACTTAATCGCAGCAATCCATCCGTGATGCCTCTTTTTTCTCTTTCTTCTTTTGGCATAGCGGCATGTGACATTTTGGCCGGGTAGGACAGAATGGATTCGACAGCGCCCAGGCTGACGGCGAATACAGGTAATGTGACGCCCTCGACCAATTCTTTTACAGCCGCTTGGTTTTCTAATTCAAATGAGAGGACTGCTCCAGCTCCGCTTGCCTGCTTTCGCTGAATGTCCGCCCCTGGATGGTCATCTAAGCCTGGGTAGTATACTTTTTTCACCGCAGGATGTTCTTTGAGGAACGAAGCTAGTTCTAATGCGGTTTGACTTGCTTTTTCTAATCTGACCTGAAGGGTTTTTAACCCTCTTAGCACGAGCCAGCAATCCTGCACGCCCAGGACCGCACCGAAAGAGTTTTGCAGCGAATATAGTTCCTCTCCCAGCTTTTCGTCTTTGACCACCGCTAAACCAGACAGCACATCACTGTGACCGCTTAAAAATTTCGTTGCGCTGTGCAGCACAACATCAACGCCAAGGTCTAGCGGCCGCTGGAGAGCAGGCGTTAAAAACGTATTATCTAAGAAGGTCAGACAGTCATGCTCTTTTGCAAGCTGGACGACGCCTTCAATATCCGTAATCCCCAGTGTAGGGTTTGACGGTGTTTCCATATAAATGACCTTCGTATTCGATTGAATGCCTTGTTTGGCTTCATTCAAATCCGTCATGTCCACGAAGGTATGCTCAATACCAAATCTCGAAAGGACTTGCGTGATCATACGGAATGTTCCGCCGTACACATCTTTTGTGACAAGGACGTGATCTCCCTTTGATAAAAGAAGAAAAGCGGTTGAAATGGCTGCCATACCTGACGCAAAGGCAAGCCCTCTTGTTCCTCCTTCTAACGCTGCAATGGTATCCTCTAATGCTTGACGTGTAGGAGTTCCTGATCTGGAATAGTCATATTGGCCAAATTCATCAAAGCTGCTTTGATGAAACGTGGACGCATGCTGAATCGGCACACTGACTGCACCTGTTGAACGGTCTGTTTTAAACGCATTATGAACAAGTTTTGTTTCGAGTGTCCAATCGTGTGTGGTCATTTGGCATGTACCTCCTCTTTCACTTGTGATAGTGCCTGTTTCAGATCAGCTTTCAGGTCATCCACATGCTCAATCCCAACAGAAAAACGGAGCAGTTTGTTACACACACCGTTTGCTATGCGAATCTCTTCTGGAATGTCCATGTGCGTTTGCGTGGCAGGATACGTAATGAAGCTTTCGATTCCACCAAGACTTTCAGCAAAACAAATCGTTTTCAGCTGCTTTAAAAATGGATTGACCCAGTCCTCTTTGGCTACACGAAATGACAGCATTCCTCCCTTGCCTGGGTAAAGAACATCTTGAATTTCAGGCTGCTCCTCTAAAAAATCCGCTAACTCCTTCGCATTTGCCTCATGCTGACGCATTCTAAGGGCCAATGTTTTCATTCCTCTCATTAAAAGCCATGAGTCAAATGGAGATAGGACCGCTCCGATGGCGTTTTGATGCTGGAACATGTCTTCAGATAGCTGCTCTCCTTTTGTGACCACAAGCCCGGCAAGGACGTCGTTGTGTCCGCCTAGATATTTGGTTGCGCTATGAATGACAATGTCCGCTCCAAGCGTAATCGGCTTTTGCAAGACTGGGGTGTAAAAGGTGTTGTCGACAATGACCAAAGCGTCATGCTCTTTTGCAATCTCCGCTATTTTTTGAATATCCGCTTCCTGCATGAGTGGATTTGTCGGCGTTTCAATAAAGACGGCTTTTGTGTTTGGCGTGATTTTAGAGCGTAAACAGTCTTCATCTGAAAAATCATCATAAAGAAAACGCAAGCCGTATTTTTTCCATTCGTTTTCAAACAAACGGTATGTTCCGCCATATAGGTCTGATGAGACAATGAGTTCATCTCCGCTCTCAAATAGAGCCATGATCGTTTGGATCGCTGCCATTCCCGAACTGAAGGCAAAACCGGCCGTCCCTTCTTCGAGTGAAGCAATCGCATCCTCTACAAGCTGTCTTGTTGGGTTTTTCGTTCGAATGTAATCAAACCCTGTTGATTCACCTATGCCTCTATGTCTGTATGCTGTTGAAAGATAAACGGGAGGACTGACTGTGCCAGTCGCCTCTTCGCTTCGGTTTCCAATTTGCGCTAATTTCGTTTCCACATGTTCTGTCATTTGACACCATCCTAAGTAAAATCTGATTTCAAAACAGAAAACCCCTTCTTCATAAGAAGAAGGGGTTTAATCGCTTCCTCTTATCTTCCAAGCAAAAAAGCTGCTTGCTGGATTTAGCACCTTGGTACATCACATGACGTGATGCATACCGGTTGCTGAGGTTTCAAAGGGCCAGTCCCTCCACCTCTCACGATAAGAATGTGTTGTCTGTCTGTTCTAATTCTTAATACTGTAACGTATTAAAACTCATTTTTCAAGGGGAATTGTAATGATTAATTAAAATTTTCTGTATTTTATAATAGAATGGATGTCAGCCGATTTGATTGCATGTTAGCATATAGGAACAACGCTGTCTTTCATGTTACAATGAATGGAAACGTTTCACTTGTGATGAATTTGGTTAGCTGGAGGAATGGATTATGGTGAAGAAAACAGGAATCATTCAAGAAGAAACCTTACAGTCAAAAGAACTTGGGACGGACATGACCGTTTTAATCTATTTGCCAGTCAATTACTCCCCGCTTTATACATATCATGTCATCATTGCACAAGATGGTCATGATTATTTCCGCTTAGGTAAAATAGGCAGACAGGCGGAAGAATTGATGCAAAATAAAGAAATAGAACGCTCGATTATCATTGGTGTTCCTTACGAAAATGTCACTGAAAGGCGAGATACGTATCATCCAGATGGCACAAAGTTTGAGGCGTATAAACGCTTTTTGGCAAATGAACTTGTCCCTTATATTGATGAACACTATCCAACGTATCAAATTGGGTCAGGACGTACGTTCATTGGTGATTCACTAGGCGCTACGATTTCACTCATGACAGCCATTGATTATCCTTCTTTATTTGGCGGGCTGATTTTGCAGTCTCCATATGTTGATGAGTCGGTCTTAGAAGCCGTCAAACAGTCAACAGCACTTTCTCATTATGCCATTATCCATCAAATTGGATCGGAAGAAACGGCTGTGAAAACAACAGATGGCCAAGTGCTTGATTTTATCAAACCGAACGCAGACTTAAAGGCCCTTCTTGAACAGTCTGGTGCGGATTATTTATTTGAGACATTCGAAGGGGATCATAAATGGACGTTTTGGCAGCCACTCATTGCCCCTTCGTTAAAAAGAATGCTCCCATATTCGTTAATCAACTGAATTTTGTTATAATAAACAATAATAAATACTTTCTTAATCAGGAGGGAACATGATGAAATACGGAGTTGTTATATTTCCATCAAAAAAATTGCAAGATATTGCGAACTCTTATCGGAAACGTTATGATCCGAACTATGCACTCATACCGCCTCATTTAACATTAAGAACACCTTTTGAATTAACGGATCTAGAAGCAGCTGAGATCGTTTCAACCTTGCGAGAGTATGCAAAAAATGCTTCTCCCATTACCTTACGTATTAAAAAATTCAGTTCATTCGCTCCTGTAAACAACGTCATTTATATGAAAGTAGAACCGAACGAGGACTTAATGGGTCTAAATGAAAAATTGTACACTGACTCACTTGCTGGCACACCGGAATATGCATTTGTTCCGCATGTAACAGTGGCTCAAACATTATCAGATGATGAGCATTCAGACATACTTGGCACATTAAAGCTGAGAAAGATTGATCATGAAGAAACGGTTGACCGCTTCCATCTTTTATATCAATTAGAGAATGGATCTTGGACCGTTTATGAAACATTTATTTTAGGAGAGGGATAAAGACATTTGAAAACAGTCATCGCAAAAGCACAAACACAACGAGAAGATGCATATTACGTTCGAAAAGAAGTGTTCGTAAAAGAACAAGAAGTTCCTTTAGAGATCGAAATTGATGAACTAGAAGACGAAGCCACCCATTTTGTCATTTATAACGATGACAATCAGCCGCAGGCAGCCGCTAGACTGCGTATGATTGAAGGTCCCAAGGCAAAGCTTGAACGGATTTGTGTGCTAAAAGAGGCGCGCTCTTTTGGCCTTGGTCACAGACTACTAGAGGCGCTAGAAACAGAGGCCGCTTCCAAGGGAGCGAAGGAAGCTGTTATGCATGCACAAGTCCAAGCTCTTCCTTTCTACGAAAAGAAAGGCTACAAAGCCGTTTCTGAACCATTTGAAGAAGCGGGTATCACACATGTCAAAATGACAAAAACACTATCTGTTTGATCAAAGAGAAAAGCCAGGGCATCATGGATGCTCTGGCTTTTCATTATTCATTATCGTTCGTCAAGGTAAGAAAGCGCAATCATTTATATATACGCATTGATATGAATGCCCTTTCCTTCCTCCATAAACATATCTCGTACAAAGCGTTCCCGCTTTTTTTGCTGTACTTTCGTTTCTGCTTCTGTCACTAAGTCCTCTTTTTTCTCCAGCTCTCTGTATACCTTGTCATGAAAGGTGCGAGTGACCTCTGTCACTTTCGCATAGTCTTCTTTATCCTGAGGAGCAGGACGATTGATATATTGAAAATACAGATCCGGCTGAATCGGGGCTATATATCCCATCAAGAACGCCTCCTTTGCTTCTCTTCTATTCTACTATTCCCTAAATATGACTGTTTGAAACACGCTTCATTTGATATGATTAGATTTGTTTCTTTTAAAGATTGATTGACTATTGGAGGACTAGCTTTGAATTGCGCACGACGACATGATCGAACGATCTCATTACATACGTATTCGAGAGAACATTATCAATTCCTCCATGATGAGGGGAAAAAAGGGCACTTATCTTGCCCATATTGCGGACAACCCGTCTTTTTCAGATTAAATATACATGAAGAGCCTGCCTTTATTCATAAGCAAACGTCTCAGCAAGAGATGTGCGAAAAAGCAGAAGAACAAGAAGACAACATGAAAAAAAAGAAAGAACCAGAGGAAAGTGCTTCCTACAAAGAACTTGGCAGCTTCCGTTTTCCAACTGGCAAACAGGTCATCTCGCAAACAAAGGAATCGTATGATTGGCAGGAACCAAGGTCGATTCAATTTAGCGAAGCCTTACATTTAGAAGAGAATGAACAAGTACATACCATTGACCTTTTTCCTCAAATCACCTTTAGCGCGCCGCAGCTTCAAGCTGTCACACATAAAGATGGTCCAATGCTTGTTCTGGCTGGTGCCGGAAGCGGGAAAACAAGGGTGCTGACGGCTAGAGCGGCTTATCTGATCTCACACCATCAAATCCCTGCTCACCATATATTACTCGTCACTTTCACTACAAAAGCCAGCAGTGAAATGAAAGAAAGACTGCGCAAGCAATACCAGCTTCATCCATCACAAGCGAACCAAGTTGTGACGGGCACCTTCCACAGTCTTTTTTATAAAATGCTGCTTCAAGATGATCCGAACAGATGGAACGGCCAGCACCTGATCAAGTTCGACTGGCAAAAGGAACAGTACCTTCGGAAAGCAATCATGAATGAAGGACTTGATGAGAAGGACTACCCTACCGATCAAGTGTTACAATCGATCGGCTATTGGAAAAATGCCTGTTTACCAGGCGAACTTCCTGAGCTAAAAGATGAAAAGGACAAAAAAATCTGGACGATCTATCAATCGTATGAACAGCAGAAACGGGACCATCAGCAATTTGACTTTGATGACATGGCCATTGCCTGCTTACACATGCTGACGGAACAGCCTGAACTTCTCAAACGATATCAAGAACGATTCAAATATATTTTAGTTGATGAATTTCAGGATATTAATCCGGTTCAATATCAGTTGATTCAGCTTTTAGCCGGAGAATCAGAGCAGCTATTTTGTGTAGGTGATGATGATCAAGCCATTTATGCCTTTAGGGGCAGCAACCCTGCTTTCATTCTTGAATTCAAACGGGACTATCCTTCAGCTCAGATCGTCCATTTACATGCGAATTATCGTTCTCACCATACAATTGTCGCAAGTGCAGATGCCATTATTAAAAGGAACCAGCATCGTTACGCGAAGACGTTAAAAGCTGTTCGTGCGGAGAAAATCCCTCCCACTCTCTTTTATCCATATGACGAGGAAGAGGAAGCGACCATGATTGTGGCAGATATTCAGGAAAAAATTAAAAACGGAGCAAAGCCGAATGATGTCTGCGTGCTGTTTAGAACCAATACGGGAGGACGCGCCATTTATGAGCGGCTGCATCAATCGGCGATTCCGTATGAGACAGATGCTGGCGTGAAAGCCTTTTACAGCAGACGAATTGTTCGAGTGCTGCTCGCCTTTCTTTCTTTAAGTCAGGATGCAGATGATGTGGCTGCAATGAAACAGCTGCTGCCGGTCTTCTTTTTAAAGCAGCAGACACTGAACACCCTGAAGGCGCTGACCATCACGGAGGATTGTTCAATGGTAGACGCCCTTGGAAAACTAACAGACATTCAGCCGTTTCAGCGTAAAAAGCTCCAATCGATCGTTCCCCTGTTCCGAACCTTACGAACGTTAAAGCCGTCTGACGCTGTGGCGTTTATTGAACAAAAGATGGGACTTGGTGATTACTTAAAAAAACGTGTGAACGATACGAATGTGCTTGAAAAAGGGGCAGATGATGTACGTGATGTGAAAACAGCTGCAAAACGCTTTGAAACAATTGAAGCCTTTCTCGCACATGCCGAACACATGAAGTCTGCTGAAAAGGAAAAAACAGATGAACCAGGTGTTCAGCTCATGACGATTCACCGTGCAAAAGGACTTGAATTCCAAACGGTGTACATCACTTGTGTGGTCGACGGGGCACTGCCCCATGATTTCTCACTTGATGAACTGAGAAGCGGTGATGAGGAAGCTATTGAAGAAGAGCGGCGCTTATTATATGTTGCTATGACAAGAGCAGAACAATCTCTCTATTTATCTGTTCCATCATTTAGAAGAGGGAAAACCGCTCATCGTTCTCGCTTTTTGTACCCTCTTCTAAAGAAAAATCGTGAATGATTCACACAAAAACAACAGGCCCCCCTTTGAACGGAGAGCCTGTTGTTTATTTTTTGTTGTTCATCATTTTAGCGATTGTATTGAAATCAAGCTTTTCTTTCCCACTTGTAATCGATTGAACGATTTTGTCTTCCATCTCTTTAGGTACACGTTTGTTTGCAAGCTGCGCTACTTTTTTAATGACGCCTCGAACAGTCGCCTCATCTTTAAAATTGGCATTTTGCAATGAACCTGCAAGCTTAAAGACATCATTCATATTCACACCTGTTTTATTTTCGACGCTTTTAAAGAATTTATTATCCATTCATTTGCCTCCTCTTTGTGGAGTAATCACCTTACTATATGAAAATAGGCGAGATATGTGCCTATCCTAAGGCCTTGTTTGACCAAAGAGAAAGGAAAGCAAAAGGCTCCCCCATTGCTTCCCTCACCTTCTTACTGTTTAGTTAAAGAAAGAAGCACCAACGATGATTAGAAGAATGAACAACACGACGACAAGAACGAATGTTGAACCATAGCCGCCGCCGTATCCGCCGCCATAACCGCCACCGTAACCGTAACAACTCATATTTAAGCACCTCCTCTACTCCATTACAAAATATGAAAAAAACAAGAAATGGTTTGGACGATCACATAAAAAAGTGCGGAAATTTTATTTTTGCTGTTTAAATACGTAAGCCGTGTCTCCATGACGCATCATGAATGCCTCTGTTTCCTTTGCAAAAGCATCCATCTTGTCGCCAAATACCTTTAAGTGCTGCTCAAGATCATTCGCTTTATCAGCTAGATCCATTTCAACCTTTTCGTGCGCTTGTTCTTTCCCATCATGCGGTTTAGTGAACAAAGAGCCGATTAATTGTTCGAATGCGTCCATTCTGGTCACCCCTTCTCTCTTTCATATGCAGAACTCAAAAAAAGGCAACAAAAAAACCGGATAAATCCGGCTTTTGTTTTTGCTACTATTGATATTTCTTTTTCTTTCCACAGCCGCAGCCAGTCTTCTTGATTTTCTTCGTATGAACAGATTGTTGATTTGACTGCGCTGGATAACCTTGAAGCATATGTGACGGCGTTTCAGTTGGTTTCATCGCAACCCTTCCTTTCCTATTCCATGTTAGTATATGCATTTTTTTTAAGCGTGTCTGATCAGAATGCCTGTTTATTTCACAAGCTTCGACACGACCGCTTCAATCATGCCTGCTGCTGCGGCAATCGCTAATAGTAAATTTAGCCACATGCTGATGACAGGAAAAAGTATGTATATCACAAGTAAAGCAGCAGTGCACCACATGCCAGTACACCAATAGCAGCTTAACAGCTCTCCTACCCAAGACCGCAGTCCTTTTCCTTTGATGATGATATATGTCTCGACCTCACCTTGTTCGTTTACCTCTTCCTGTTCTTCATGAAATAGACGGCGGAAAGGGGCAGTAATGGTATCAAACACAATCAGCCTCGTCAGTCTAAAGGATGCGAGGGCAAATATAGCAAATGACAAAGCACCACTCAGGAACCTCCACCTCCTTCTTTCTTCTTTTTCCGTCCTTTCTTTATATATGCAAAAAGAAAGACCGCCATGATGAATCGAGCGGAAATAAAATTGGGTTGTACTTTTTCACGCTTTCCGATTCCACCTTGAGCCTCTGCTGCATTAAATAATGTATAGATAAGAAAGGAGTGAAAGTATTGTCTATTGAAGAAAGTGCTGATTTATTATACACACAACTGTTAAACGAATTAATCAGCAATTATGATGATTTCATCGAAATCAAGGATTCTGAAAATGTCACGATTCATAAAACAGATGTAACAGCTGCACTCTCCCTTCAAGCGACCGTAACGACAATCATTACTCTTTTAATTCAAATTCTTGTACCAGACGATGAATTGGCTACAGACATCACAGAGCAGCTTTTATCCACACAACAAGTGACAGTCCAAAAGAAAACTGTGATTCAAATCATCAACTGCTATAACGTCACGATTACATTATCTGATGCATCCATTCTAAACTCCGTACAAATTCTCACTCAAACACTGAATGTACTCTTAGTTGAAGCCGGCATTCTTTGACCCTTTCTTTTTCTAACATTACGTATGAAAGAGGTGAAATAATCGTGGCTGAAGAGAACGAAAAAAAGGATTTTCAAATCAATACTGATGTTGATCCATTAACAAGCCTTCTTGTGAGTGATATTTTAAACAAAAACAATATCACCGATGATCAGAAAGCAAATATCTCAGATGATCAGAGAAGAATGATTCTGAAATTAGTTGAGGACCTACAAAAGAAGGCGAATGATTTCGTAGAACAGCAGCAGGAGAAAAAAAGGCAGGCTGAAGCAGCAAAACATCTTGAAGAAGTCGAGCCTGAATCACAAGTGCGCCCAAAACGAAATTCGCTTCGAAATCGTATTCAGCAGCGCCGTGATGCGCAGCGTAACAACGATTAAATAAAAATGGGTTGCCTGCTAGGGTAAATGCCCGAGACAAAACAGTTCATTCCAGCATTTAATAAAGTAAACGGAAGGAGGAAAAGAAATGGATTCTAAACCATACTCTTGGGTCGCTCTAGATCGTAACTGTACACACCACGGCGATTACAACTACGAAAGAAAAGCTGTTTGTGACGGCCACTATTATAATGACGAAGACGTCTTACAAGACTTTGATCAAGTGAGTGTAACAAAGCAGACATCTGAGGAAGTCATTATCGTCAGAGACTCATGTGACATTAACGTATCTTCTGTTGACGCACAAGTTGCAGCATCTATCCAAGTAGCTGTTCAAACAGCGATTATCACAATTACAAACATCTCAATCGCTGATGGTGATTTGGCTGACCGCGTTACTCAAGATCTCTTGCAAGCCGCTACTCACAAACAAACAAACCGTCAAAAACTTGTCATCGAAAATTCAAGAAACGTTACAGTATCTACAATCGATGCAGACATCTCGATCGCAATCCAAACACTTACTCAGACACTTGTTGCGACAATCGTTGCAATTGGTATCCTCTAATGTACAAAAGCAGAGCGAAAAGCTCTGCTTTTCTTTTTATTAAAAATACATCAAATATAATTAGTCATTTACCCACACCAACTAGAGGGCGCATACATATGTTGTTAAGGACTAAAGTCAAATACCTTGTTAAAGGAGCTGAAATCCATGAGCTGCGGAAAACACCATGGCCGACATGATGAAAACTGTGTATGCGATGCGGTTGATAAGATTTTAGCAGAGCAGGAAGCTGTAGAAGATAAATGTCCTACGAGCTGCTACAGTAATTTATTAAGCCCGACAGTTTCTGGAAAAGATACAATTCCGTTTTTACTTTTTGATAAAAAGGGCGGATTGTTCTCTACTTTCGGAAACATTGGAGGATTTGTTGACGATTGCCAATGCTTCGAATCCATCTTCTTCCGGGTTGAAAAATTAAATGACTGCTGTGCCACATTATCTGTATTAAGACCTGTTGATGTACACGGACATACGCTGAGCGTGTGTCACCCTTGTGACCCTGACTTCTTTGGTTTAGAAAAAACGGACTTTTGTATCGAGGTTGATTTGAACTGCTTCTGCGCGATCCAATGTTTAAACCCAGAACTTGTAGACAGAGTCATGCCAACGAAAGATAAAAAACATCATCACCACAGCTAAACAAATCGTCCGTTGACCTAACTTGTCATGAGTCGAAGCATCCCCTTCCTTACGAATGACAACCAATCATGCGGAGCAGTCAGCAAAAAAGCTGCCGCTTCCGCATTGATTGAACCAAAAGGCTTCAACCGGCGCAACACAACATATCGCTTGTAGATGATGACAGTGCTCAAATACTCAAACAAAATTCCTTGTATAGGAGGGTTGAATATGAGCCGCAAACATTCATGGAACTGTGTAGCAGAGGCTGTTGAAAACATTAATGACTTACAAAATGCCGTCGAAGAAGATTGCCCGACTAGCTGTTACAGCAATCTCCTTTCTCCATCACATTCATTAGGTGACACTGTCCCGTTTGTTCTATTTACATCCAAATCAAAACCATTTGTCGCATTCGGAAACGTCGGAGAAGTAGATGCAGGACCTTGCTTCAGCACTGCATTTTTCAGAGTCGAACACATCTCTGATCACTGCGCAACACTCAGCTTGCTTATTGCATTTGACAAAGACCGTCATATTTTAGATTTTACAGATAAAGATTCCGTATGTGATGTGTTCCGATTGGAAAAATCGAAGTATTGCATCGAAGTGGATCTTGACTGCTTCTGCGCAATCGAGTGCTTAAATCCACGACTCATCAACCGTAGCTGCTAACAAAAAAAGTCCCTAAATGGGACTTTTTTCATATTCATTAAAAACCAAGCGGATGAATCGAGGAGATCTCATCAATCGCCAATTCGACTGGATTTCCGCCGCCTGCAGTACGAATGATCACCGTATTTTCTTCTCTATCCATGATAATCCCTCTGTATGTTTTACCATCGGCTTCGACAAGGCAAAGTGCTCTTGGCATATTATGAGGCAGACTTGTCAGAAAATCGACCTTCTCGTCAATGTTCATTTGACTTAAAGGCTTTTTCACTCGTTTTCTTCTTGGTTCTTCTTTTGTTTCATGAAATACGCCTTCTGGCTGCTTTTCCTCTTCTTTCAGGGGCTCTCGTTCTTGTATAAGCTCTGCTTCTTCTGTGCTCTCTTGTTCTTGCTGAAGTGCAGGCGGCTCTTCTTCTTTTTTTTGCTCTACTTCCTGTGATACAGGTTCCTGTTCGCTTTCTCCGATCGGTTCTTTAGCGCTTTTTTTGTTTTCTGACGGTTTTTCTGACTTCTTTCGCTTTCTCACCATATCTTGCATGGCCGGCTTTGATTCATCATAGCTCGGCTGAACAATATACATAAGCGGCTTTTGATTCTCATCACCTTTATTTGACATACTGATCCCTCCCGAATGATTCATTCCTTATATATATGAACGGATGCTTCAAATCAGAAGAAAAATAAAAAACAGCATACCAGTCATTGGTATGCTGCAAGTCATTTATTCGCTTAGCGGGCAATGATATGGAAGCCAGAATCAACATGAAGATTCTCACCTGTCATGCCGCGAGATAGATCACTGAATAAGAATAATGCTGTATCGCCAACTTCTTCAGGAGTTGTTGTACGGCGAAGCGGTGCACGCTCTTCAATATCCTTCAGGATCGTATTAAAGCCGCTGATTCCTTTTGCAGATAGAGTACGAATTGGGCCAGCAGAAATACTGTTCACACGGATACCTTCTGCTCCTAGATCAGCTGCTAAATATTTCACACTTGCTTCAAGTGCTGCTTTCGCTACACCCATTACATTGTAGTTAGATACAACGCGCTCACCGCCTAGGTATGTAAGCGTCACAATGCTTCCGCCCTCTGTCATCAATGGACGTGCAGCTTTTGCTACTGCTGTTAATGAGTATGCACTAATGTTGTGCGCCAAAAGAAAACCTTCACGGTTCGTGTTCAAATATTCACCGACAAGCTCTTCCTTGTTTGCAAATGCAATCGCATGAGCAACACCATGAATCACTTGTACTTTTTCTTTAATTGTTGCAAAGCATTTTTCAATTTCTTCATCACTTGTCACATCACAAGGAAGAATAATTGAATCATCACGCTCAAGTGTGCTTGCAAGCTCTTTTACAGATTCAGCAAGACGGTCTCCAACGTAAGTAAAAATCAAACGTGCTCCTGCTTCGTGAAGTGAGCGAGCAATCCCCCACGCAATGCTTCGTTTATTGGCAACACCCATCACCACAATATTACGGCCTTCTAAAGAAAAGTTCATATGTATTAAAGCCTCCTATTTTTTCAAGACATAGTATTAGTACCTGATCATAATATTATCACAGATCATAAGATATTGACAATTTCCGATGAAAGAAAGTTTCTTTTTAGCCCTTTGTCTTCTTTTCAGCGTGATTGAAAGCCCTTAAAGTCTAGGAAGGACGAGTACTGGCATGGAGCGAATTTGACATTTGTGAGCACCAGCACGCAGGACTGACAAAGAATGCGAGGGTTTGTCTACACACTGAGACCGTCCCCACAAGTGAAGACGGTCCAATTTTTTATCCTTTGATCCTGTTTTGCTGATAAGCAAAATGGTTGGTAGGCCCGTGACCAGCGCCAATATGCAAAGGATATTTGATGGCTTCATGGACAAAGGTTTCTGCTGTTTCAAAGGCTTCCTTCATGGGACATCCTTTGGCTATTTCCGCTGTTAATGCCGCTGCAAAAGTACAGCCTGTGCCATGTGTATGTGGTGTATCAATATGTTCATTTGTGACTTCAATAAAGCCTTTTCCATCATACAACAGGTCTGTGATCAGGCCGTCAGATGGACCGTGTCCACCTTTGATCAAAACGTATTTCGTGCCGAGCTCATAAAGACGTTCTGCTGCTAGGTAGCGATCCTCTTTTGTCTGAATGCGTATGCCTGTCAGCACTTCTGCCTCAGGAAGATTAGGTGTTACTGCATAGCTGACAGGCAGCAAGTGTGTTTGCATTGCAGAGACAGCATCTTCATTTAATAAAGAAGCCCCGCCTTTTGCAATCATGACTGGATCTACAATCAGCTTCATCTGATATTGAAGCGTTTTTTCAGCGACCGTGTTGATCATTTCAGCACTCCACAGCATCCCCGTTTTGACGGCATCTGGCAGTAAGTCTTCTGCCACTGCATCTATTTGACTTTTGAGCGCCTCGATAGAAAGCGGATATATACCATGAACACCAAGTGTGTTTTGCGCTGTAATCGCTGTGATCGCAGACATTCCGTACACCCCGAGCTCCTGAAAGGTTTTCAAATCTGCTTGAATGCCTGCTCCGCCGCCAGAATCAGAACCCGCGATGGTTAATGCCTTTTTAATCGTCATTTCATCACACCCTCTCATTAGCCAATCCATTGATGATAAATGGTTCTCGCTTTGACAATATCACTTGTACCATGTACAAGCGCCCTGCCATCTTTGAATAAGACGAGCTTGAACTCATCCTTTTGACAAGAAAGCAAATACGGATTTTCAAGCACGTCCATTCCTGCTTTCTTTAACCGAATGGCCACTTCATGTAAAGGCGGTGGCGTCCCTGCTGCACTGCGGATTTGCACCGTATTGCGGCCACAAAGTACGTCTGCCTTCGCTCTCTGGTCATATGAGAGAAATGGATATGTCTTCAGTCCACAGCTTGGACATTGCTCCTTCTTTAAAGACAAGATGGACCGAATGTCAGACCGTTCATTTGTCCATAAATCAAAGGATCTTAATATCGGAGTCACTTGATGTCCTGTTAAACATTTAAGAGCATCTGCCACTTGATATGCCGCCACCTGCTGCACAACCGGACTAATGATACCAGCTGTATCACATGTCATGCCTTGTGCAGGTAAATGCTCAAGCAAGCAGTGTAAACACGGCGTCTCTCCCGGAATGACAGTGAATTGAATGCCATAGCTGGCTACACAGGCTCCATAAAGGAAAGGGATTTGATGTTTGATGGCCGCATCATTTGCGATCATTCGCACCTCAAAATTATCCGCTGCATCCACAATGATCGAAGCCCCGCTGACGAGTTCATCAATATTTTGAGCGGTCACATCAATGACGATTCCTCTTACACGGACTTCACTGTTCACCTGCTTGAGTCTTTTTTCAGCCGCCACAGCCTTTGGCAGCCTGTCTTGTACATCTTGCTCTGTGTAAAGCTGCTGACGCTGAAGGTTGCTCCATTCAATATAATCTCTATCCAAAATGGTGACAGAGCCCACGCCAGCTCGAACGAGCATTTCAGCACTAGCTGTCCCTAGGGCCCCCGCTCCAATAATGACAGCCTTTGAGGCGTTTAGCCGCTCTTGCCCATCTGTTCCGATCGGCCGAAAAAGCTCTTGGCGTGAATAACGTGTGCTCAAAATGCTGGCATCCCTTCCTGCGGACTGCTGGCTGTACCATAGTTTTTCAACGGAATACGTCCTGCCTCAAAACCTAATCTTCCTGATTCAATGGCCAGCTTCATCGCTTTTGCCATTTTCACAGGGTCCTTTGCACCAGACACAGCAGTATTCAGCAATACAGCGTCAGCCCCTAGTTCCATCGCATAAGCCGCATCCTTAGGAGAGCCTACGCCCGCATCAATAATGACCGGCACCTTCGCCTGCTCGATAATAAATGAGTGATTCAGAGGGTTTAGTAAGCCTTGACCTGAACCAATTGGAGAGGCCCCTGGCATGATGGCGTGAACACCGATTTCTTCTAATTTTCTTGCCAGTACCACATCATCTGATGTATACGGCAGCACGATAAAACCTTCTTCCAATAGCATTTCAGATGCTTTTAGCGTTTCGACTGGATCTGGCAGAAGGGATCTTGAACAGCCAATCACTTCTACCTTAATCATGTCACACAGCCCCGAAGCCTTCGCTAAACGGGCAATACGCACCGCTTCTTCCGCTGTACTTGCGCCTGCTGTATTTGGAAGTAATGTATATTTTGATAAATCAAGCTGCTCTAAAAAATTCGGCTGAGATGCTTCAAAAATGTTCATTCTTCGCACAGCAAAGGTCAAAATTTCAGCTTCTGATACGTTCACTGCTTCCTTTTGAACCTCAAATGATGGATACTTTCCTGTACCAAGTAATAGTCTTGATGTGAATGTTTTTCCGCCAATGTGTAGCATTTTGTCATCCTCCTCCTACAAAGTGAACGATTTCAATCGTGTCATTTGGTTGAATTTCTACTTGTTGAAACGTTTTTTTATCAATAACTTCTTGGTTCTTTTCGACGATCACCACACGATTTTCAAGCTGATAGGCTGATAGCAGATCATAGATCGTTCCATTCTCTTTATCGAAATCAACCACTCTGCCATTTAATTGAATTTTCATACGAACAATGCCTCCTTTCGACCAATGCGAAACGCTTGAAGCCATTCCTCTTGGACAGGCTCGCCTAATATCAGGTCTCGAATAATTTCTCCAGTAATTGGCGCAAGTAAAATGCCATTCCGGTAATGTCCCGTCGCAAAAAGGATACGCTCATCTTCCGGGTGTCTTCCGATATAGGGATGCCGGTCGCTTGTCGCCGGACGAAGACCTGCCCAGCACTCTTCAATCGGCATCTCCTTGATAGAAGGCATGAGCTGAGACGCTTTTTGAATCACAGCTTCAATGCCGCCAAGTGTTGGAACAGCCTGCCACTCATTTGGCTTCATCGTTGCACCAATCACCAGCTTTCCGCTATCTCTTTGAACGATATAACAATGATCATGGTAAATGGTGTGTGCGAGCGCTGGACCACTATTCCACACAGACACACATTCTCCTTTTACTGGATAGAGAGAATAAGGTAACCCCAGCTCTTCAAAAAAGCGGCCAGACCATACACCACTTGCTATCGTAAGGTCATCACATGTGAATGTGCCTTTAGCTGTTCTGACAGTTAATACATCTTTGTCCCGTTTGACTTCGATCACAGGTGTAAACTCCTTCACATCCGCCCCGTACCGAACAGCCGCCTGCCACAATGCCCTGCATACCGCATAAGGCTCAACATGAACATCTTCTTCAATGAAACCTGCTCCCATGATGTCATCTGCGATTTGCGGCATACGTTTTTTCACACAACTTGCTTCAAGCCATTGAAACGTGGACAAATGCTGCATCCGGCAAAGTGCACGTTTTTCTTCTTCTGTAAAGGCCACCTTCATAATACCGCCCACTGATGTCCGAATATCAATGCCTGATTCATGCTGAAGATCGACTTTTAATTTTTCATATAATGTCTGGCTTGCTCTGCCTACCTGAAAGAAAATATCCTCATGACCCTCTCCTTCAGCATGTGCACCAAGCATTCCAGCAGCCGCACTCGTCGTTTGCTTCCCTATCTCATTTGCCTCAAGTAATAGAGCCTGCTTTCCTGCTTTTGCAAGGTGATAGGCAATTGACATCCCTATGATTCCACCGCCAATGATTGCAATGTCATAATGCTTTTTCATAAGGATTCTCCTTTAGCTTTTTAGAAAATGCTTGCGCCATGATGTGCGGCTGATGGTGTGTGAAAATTCCCGACATGACAGCAATCCCTTTCACATTCACATGCATCAAGTCCGGGATTCGATCAGGCGTCAATCCACCAATGACCACCACCGGAATGGACAGCGCAGAAGTCAGTTCTTCCACAAGCTTTACGCCTCTCGCCTTAAGCCCTGGTTTACATGAGGTGTCATATATGTGCCCAAACATGACATACTCTGCACCACTTTCCTCGGCCGCTTTGGCTTCTTCTATCGAATGAACAGACACACCCGCATGAAGGTGAGGAAATTTTTGTCGCAGCTCCTTTGGCGAAAAGCTGTGACCTGGGAGATGTACCCGGTGAATATTGGTGAGCAGCGCAACGTCTACTCGGTCATTGATAACGAGTTTCTCTTTCGGTACACCTTCTGAAAGGAGTTGTCTCACGAGATCAACAAGTTCACTTGCTGTTTTAGACCGTTCCCGGATATGAATAAAGTCCACTTTAGATTCAATGGCTTTTATTTGCTTGATCAGCTCATTGACCGGAAACGAATCATTTGTCACTGCGTGGAGTTCCATTTGCACCAACCCCATCCAAGCATGCTGTTTGCCACGTTTCTTT
Organism: Bacillus sp. MC1252; assembly: GCF_056838025.1. Classification (NCBI taxonomy): domain Bacteria; kingdom Bacillati; phylum Bacillota; class Bacilli; order Caryophanales; family Bacillaceae; genus Bacillus; species Bacillus sp. MC1252. Next base: position 1,153,326 of record NZ_CM166369.1, on the reverse strand, counting down.
TTTATACGCCATCTCCCAGAAATGGTATTCGTAATAGCTTGAAATCACAAAATTTTCTTTCATATTGGCCCGCACATGTTCTGGTGCTTTTTCCGCAAGTTCATCAAAGCGGTTGACCTGTTCAAAGACAAGCTCTTTAAACCAATCTCCTCCATATGTCAAAATCCATTCTTGATAAATCGGATGGTCAGGTGTCGTTTGTTTCAGCTTTTCTCCCACCTCATAATATAGCCAGTAGCACGGCAATAACGCGGCTAAAATTTCTTCAAATCGTCCGCTTTTCACAGACCTGTACATATGTGAGGTATACGCATAAGCAGTGGGTGAAGGCTTAAAGCTTTCAAGTGCTTCATCAGAGATCTGAAGCAGCTCTGTGAACTTTCTATGCAGCGATAGCTCTGCTTCATACGTGCCCTGCGCATGATACGCCATTCTGCCCGTCGTATGTAAGTCCTCACTAATGGCAGCTCCATATGCTTGCATCTTTGCGAAATGAGTTAAATAATACGAATCCTGCATCACGTAATAGGTGAACCGATCGAGTGAAAGTGTGCCATCTCCAATCCCTTTCACAAAAGGATGCGTAAAGCTTCCATTCCACCATGTTGCTGCTGCCTCTTTACATTCCTTTGAAAATGTCATGTTTCTCTCCTCCTGTTTCTTCATATAAAAAAGCCACTTTCCGCGTGGAAAGTGGCTTGGAATTTGTAAAAAGCATAGTCAAAAACCGCACCACTTCCCTACGCAGGTATGAACCTGTTCAGGTAATGAGGGTCTAAAAGTCGACACTTTTATCTCAGCCCTTTTAAAGGACTCCCCTAGTGGATCAAACATATAATGTTGTACCTCTATCTTAATCAGGAATTGTTCATTGGTCAAGGGTTCATTGCAACTCTAATTGGGCTCTAAGTCCTGCTACATACTCCCGGGAACCTGACACAAGCACGCGGTCTCCGCTTCTGAGCGTCGTATCTCCGTGCGGTACTAAGCTGTCTACCCCTCTGAAAATACGGACAAAGACCAAATCACCGATAAACGGAAATTCCCTCAGCATGACATTATGATACCGATGATTGTTCATTTGAATTTGATACAAGGAAGTATCCTCATTTGTTAACAATCGAATCGCATCTGGTGCTTCAATCAAGGCTCTTAGCACCGTTTTAGATGATAGGAAATTCGAAAACGTATCAATACCCGCTTCCTTCAATGTCAGCTCTGCCTCAGCTTTGTTGACACTAGCAATGACTTGTTTCGCTCCTTCTTCTTTTGCAAATAAAGCAATTTCCTTATTTTGCGTCTCGCTGCCTGTTGCTACGACTAGAACATCCTCCCGGCCGATGCCTGCCTTTCTCAGCGTCTCATCGTCGTACTCTTCAATCGCTTCAACTTCAAAGATCGAATCGGCAAGCAGTGCTTCTTTATTTTCTTGAAAAACGTGCAAAATACGGATGTCATATTCATCCTGATGCAAGTCAAGTGTCACAGGTAAAGTCAGCTGGTTTGCGCCAATAAAGGTCACACGCTTTTTTTGATTCGCTTCTTGTTCTTTTTTAAACAGCGCTTTAAACCAAACAGGCGTTAAAATACTCGTCAGCACAGCGACTAAAATCAGTGCGCCTGACATTTTATGATCAATGACACCGAGCCGCTCCCCAATCGTCGCAGCTGCAATGACGAGTGATAACGTCGATGTTAATAAAAAGCCGGAGCCGATGACTTTTTTCATGTCATACCATTTTTTCAAATAAAGAATTGGAATTAGCTTACTAAGCAGTAATGCAATAAACAATAGCGGAATCATGATCATAATGGTTGGGTCCTTGAACAGCGCCCATATATTCAAGTCCACACCGACCATCACAAAAAAGATCGGGATTAAAAATCCGTAACCAAATGAGTCCAGCTGCTGAACAAGCTCTTTATTTGGCGAAAGAAGGGACACGAGCACGCCTGCTAAAAACGCCCCAAGAATATTTTCAGCACCGAGTGATTCAGATAAGGCAACTAAGACTATAATGAGAGTAAAGATTGCCCTTGTCCCAATTTGCACCGTTCCTTTTGACATGGACTGAAAAATGGATTTTGTCTTAAATACTCGGCCAAATAAATAAAGAAGAATGCCTGCTGCAAATAATAATAGCAGAAGCCACATGTTCCCTGTTCCATCGCCATAAATGGAGGAAAACACAGCAAGTAAAATCATTGTCACCAAATCTGCAATGACGGCCACAAGCAGAATGATTTGACCAATATTCGTCTGCATCAACTTTTCCTCTTTTAAGGTCGGAACCACTACACCTAATGAGATGGTGGAAATGATGAGTGTCATTAAAAAGGCATTTTGAATAAACCCTGCAAGTACAAACGCATAGGACAGGATAAAGGAAATACAAAATACCCCAAGAAAAATTATGGTGGCTGCTTTAAACGTATTTGGTTCTTTTAAACCATTTGGAAGTTCTCGTGCTTTCTTCTTTGATTCAAAAGAAGAAAAATCTATTTCAAGTCCACTTAAAAACATCAGAAAAATAAAACCGAGCATGGATAACGTATCTAGCCATGCATCATGTTCGACAACCAGTTGAAACCCGCTTTTTCCAATGATGAGCCCCATGATAATTTCAGCGACAACGACCGGAATGGTCAACTTAAATCGGTGCAATAAAATGGGGGTGAAAAAGGCGACAATAATAACGACAACGAGTGATGAAACAGATGTATGCTCCATTGGCTAAAGCCTCCTAACATTGATGTTTAATCTTTTAAGTCTTACGTTAAAGCATTGATTCTAACAATTGCCTAAATGAAATGAAAGCCATTCGTTATATGTTCTAAAATTCAAACTTCTTTATACCCGATGAATGGATGAGAAAGATCAGGAGGAAACCTTATGAAATTCGATATCATTGGTGATATCCACGGCTGCTACGAAGAGCTGCTTACCCTCATATACAAACTAGGATACGAACTCAAACATGGATTACCCGTCCATCCTGATAAGAGAACGCTAGCACTTGTCGGTGATTTAACAGATCGAGGCCCTCAATCAGTAGACGTGATGCAATTTGTCATACATGCCTATTCACATGGAGCGATCCGTTACGTGCCTGGAAACCATTGCTTTAAGCTTTATCGCTATTTGAAAGGAAATCCCGTTAAATTACTGCATGGCATTGAAACAACAGTGAACGAAATAAAAAAACTGCCGCTTCATGAAAAAAACAAATTATCACATGAATTTAAACAGTTATTTGAGAAGGCTCCGCTTTATGATGTGCTGATCCCAGATGAGCTGATCATTGCACACGCAGCGATGAAGGAAAAGGATATTGGAAAGGAGCCGAATAAACAGATGCGATCCTATCTATTATTTGGCGCTGTCACAGGAGAGACTTGGCCAGATGGACGACCTGTGCGGAAGGATTGGGCAAAGGAATATGAAGGAAAACCGTGGATTGTTTACGGTCATACACCGGTGAAAGAACCTCGATTCGTTGGCAAAACAGTCAATATTGATACAGGCTGCGTTTTTGGAAATCAGCTGTCGGCTCTTCAATATCCTGAGCTTGAAACTGTCTCTGTCCCTTCATCTATGCCTTATGATGATTCTAGATTCCAGCATTTCACATCATAAAAACCCGGCCCTGCTTTGCAGGTGACCGGGTTTTCATTGTTTAAAGAAGCAGTGCCTTCATGTCAGCTGGCAATGGAGCCGAAAATGTCATTTGCTCACCTGTCATCGGATGAGGAAAGATAAGGGTTTCACTATGCAGCGCCTGCCGGTCTATCCGCTCGCTCGTTCCGCCATACAGCGTATCACCGATGAGCGGATGACCAAGATATTGCATGTGCACACGAATTTGATGTGTTCTTCCAGTTTCAAGTACAAGAGACACATCCGACATGTTCAAATCAGCGTCTACCTGTCGTACTGTATAATGCGTCACTGCCTCCTGGCCAGCCGCATCGACCATGCGTTCAATGATACTATCCCCTTTTCGGGCAATTTTTGCACGAACGGTTCCGTGCTTTTGTGCAATTATGCCCTGTGTAAAAGCTCTGTACGTTCGCTTGACCTCCCCTTCTTTTTGCGCTTTTGATAAAAGGCTGTGTGCAAAGCGATGTTTGGCGACAAGCATCACGCCAGATGTATCACGATCAAGACGGCTCACCAAATGAACCGTCAGCCGCACAGACTGCTCAGCATAATGGTAAAGCAGACCATTTGCAATACTATGCTCAGGATGCTCTCTAGAAGGAATGGATGGGATATATGGCTTTTTATTCAGCACAAGCACATGCTCATCCTCAAATATAATATCCAGCGGAATCGGAGCTGGTTTTAGACCTTCACTCACTTTTTCCTCAGGAAATAAAATGGTGAGCCTGTCTCCCTCGTGAAGCTCGTATCTCACGGTGACATGCTCTCCATTAATCAGCAGATCACCGCCATCAAATTTAATATCCGTCAGCATTCTTTTTGAAATGCCAAGATCAATTAAAAAGTCCTTTAAGAGCAGCCCCTTTTCTTTGGCTGTCATGGTTTTGGTTAACGTAAAGTATTCCAGCGAGAACGACCTCTTTCTTATTCTCCTTTTCCGATAAAGGAATCTTGCACCCTTTTCCAAAACGGAAATGGTCTAAATCGGGCAAAACGAACATTCTCGTCTGCCACCCGGCATTGAATAGATTTAACATCTTTATGAAGCAGCGACAAATGATCAATTGTTACCTGAAAATCAACATCATTAATTGGTTTGATTACACAAGTATGGTGGTCTGGCAAAATCAGCGGTGAACCGACCGTACGGAATACTCTGTTGTTGATTGAGGCCATTTCTGCCAGCTGAATGGCTCTAATGGAAGGGTGGATAATGGCGCCCCCAAGTGCTTTATTATAGGCCGTACTGCCAGATGGCGTAGACAAACAAAGACCGTCTCCTCTGAAAGTTTCAAAAAGCTGACCCCTAATTTCAACATCTGCCACAAGCGTACCTTCCATACTTTTAATCGTACATTCATTCATTGCTAAATATTTCTCTTCCCGGCCGCCATCGTTGTATCTGACGATGACTTCAAGAATCGGATATTCCACAATATGATAAGGTGTTTTGGCAATCGCTAGGACAAGCTTTTCGATTTCACTTGGCACCCAATCAGCATAAAAACCAAGATGACCTGTATGAACACCAACAAAAGCCGTTTCATTCAGGCGGTTGCTATAGCGGTGAAAGGCATATAAAAGGGTTCCGTCTCCTCCAACAGTAATGACAAGATCCGGTTCCTCTTCATTTAATTCCATTCCAAAATCCAATAAGTAGGTCTGAATTTTATTTTTAAGTGTGTCAGATACAGAATTCCCTTTCGAAGAAACTGCAAATTTCATGAATTCTTCTCCTTTTCCACCTTGCTGCTATGAGAGGGCAGCATCATATTTGATCAAGCTTAGGCTCAGCTATCGTTTTTCTTTTTCCGGGAAAATGCCACTTGTGCTTCTTGAATTTCCCCTCTGATTTCAGACATCTCATCATCAAGAAGAGATGCTGCCTCAGAAGCTCTTTGAAGGCGCAGTTTGACCTTCTCTGGGATATTCCCGCTATATTTATAATTCAGAGAATGCTCGATGGTCGCCCAAAAGTTCATAGCAAGCGTACGAATTTGGATTTCGACAAGGAGCTGCTTCTCTCCGTTGACTGTTTGCAGCGGATATAACACAACAAGGTGGTACGAGCGGTATCCGCTTTCTTTATGTTCTGCAATATAGTCGCGTTTATCTACAACCACAAAGTCTTTTCGTGACTGGAGCATTTTTTTCACAACTTGTATATCTTCTACAAACTGGCACATAATGCGAAGCCCAGCAATATCCTGCATGGTTTCAATCTCATGCATCGGGATGTTTTTACGCTTTGCCTTTTCTAATATGCTGGCAACGGGTTTCACTCGGCCTGTGACAAATTCTACTGGTGAATGGTCATCCTCAAATTCATACAGCTTTCGAATGCCTTTTAGTTTCACTTTTAATTCTTCGACTGCTTGTTTATACGGTGCGAGGAATTGATCCCATTGTTTTTTGTCCATGAAATTTCCCCCAATTCCAAATACCTAATTATTTCAGAGGAATGTGCTCTTCACTTTCTCTTCCATATCTCCGTAATTGGCATTGTCTTTAATATTGTCAATTAAATAGTTTAATTCCTGATGAAGTTGAATGAGTTCTAACGATTGTTCTTCCGCCGCCAAATAGACAGGGATGTCAAGATTCATTGCTTCTTTTAATGGAGCCCATGTATGTTCCCCTAAAATAAGATACATAAAAGACTCCTCGGTTTCGAGTATGTAAACGAACGCAAAGTGATCAGAATCAACAAGCATTTGTCCTGATGCTTTTGCTTTTTGAATTTGCTCCTCTGACTGGATCGTCAAAATCAGCCTGTCTTCTTTTAAAGTTGCTTCTGTGATTTCAATTCTGTTTTGCATCATGATCTCCTTTACAACAAAGTACAGCTTTATTTTATCATATCAAGTTCAATATTGATAAACCGAACTTTTTGCGAAAATGCCGTTTTCTTCTTTTATATGAACATTTCACACCATTCAGCCTAAATGTTGGCACATGTTAAAGGACTTAATAAAGAAAAAAACAGACTTTTACATAGAGAACACACATCATGTACAATATGAATATTTCCTCTAAATGAAAGGTTGATGTTAAAGTGGCACAGGAAATTGAAATCGAACTAAAGCAATTATTACTGAAAGAAGAATTTGAACAGCTAAAACAATATTTTCAATTGAAGGATGCGGATTTCCGCACTCAAACCAACTATTACTTTGATACACCTCAATTTGATATAAAATCTCAATTTGCTGCATTAAGGATGAGAGAAAAAGACGGCAAATGGGTCCTCACGTTAAAGGAACCACACGAGATAGGCTTGCTTGAAACCCACCAAACGATCGCTCCTCCTTCAAGCCTTGACGATTTTCAGCTACCAGAAGGCGAAGTGGCTGACAGGTTAGACCATCTGAACATTCAAAAGAATCAAATTGTGTATTTTGGTTCACTTGAAACGTCGAGAGCAGAAAAAATGATCAAAGAAGGCTTAATTGTTTTGGATCACAGCCGATATTTAACAGTAGAGGACTATGAACTTGAATTTGAAGTGAGCGACCTGGAAATCGGACAAACCGCATTCTCCGCATTGCTCCAAAAATTCCAAATTCCTGTACGAAACACGAAAAACAAAGTCGTACGTTTTTATGAAGAAAAAATGAAAACACAGAATAGATGAATTCCTTGAAGGAGGAACATGATGAACGTCAATCAACTTCAATCCTTTATGCAGCTTCAAGCGCTCAAAACGTTACAATCGGATAACGGGCAATCGCAAATGCCGACTGGCCAAGAATCGAGCGCTCAAGCTTCATTCCAGTCGCTTTTGCAAGATTTTTTAGGCGGATCAGAACTATCACGTCTCCCGCTCTCAATCTCTGCTTTTATGGGAACGGACCCATCAACGGCTCCGAACACACAATATGCGCGTACGAATCCATACCTATCTGCCATCGCCGGCAGTGAACAGCTTCAAGCCCAGTCTTTATATGCAGATGACGCTCAATTAAATACGGCGAATGGCATTGGAAACGTCTTAAACAACAGCTATGCGCCGCCGCTTCAAAAAGCGGTCTCAAGCGGTTCATCAAAAGAGGTGAATCAGATCGTGTCACAAATGGCTGAAAAGCATGGCGTCCCAGAGAAGTTGATCCACGCTGTCATCAAGCAAGAATCCGGCTATCGCTCGAATGCTGTCAGTCATGCAGGTGCGCTTGGGCTCATGCAGCTCATGCCGTCTACTGCTAAATCACTTGGCGTGAGCAATGCCTTTGATGCGTCCCAAAACATTGAAGGCGGTACGAAGTATTTAAAACAAATGCTTCAGAAATATAATGGAAATGTCTCACTCGCCTTAGCTGCCTATAACGCAGGCTCAGGAAACGTAGATAAATACGGAGGCATTCCCCCATTTAAAGAGACACAAAATTATGTAAAGAAAATCACAGCTCAATATTATGCCTAAACCGAAGAGAATAACCTCTTCGGTTTTTTGTATGTCGCTTTTCACCCTTTTTTGACTGAATGTGTTATGATATGGTCAATTGATCACGGAACCCCTCTCTCTCTGTATTTCCAATAGGCCAAAGCGGTTTGTTTGTGGAATTGAGTTGAGGTTGTTAAAATAAGTATACAAGAATAGAAACAACAAAATAGAATAAACTGAATATCACTTTTGAAATAAATGAAATTCGCAATAGGGTGATCCATCCTATTAGCTACGAGTAAAAGGAGTAGTCAACATGGTACAATCGTTTAACGCACCTTACGAAGCGGTTGGAGAGGAACTTCTATCGCAACTTGTTGATACTTTTTATGAAAATGTAAAGTGTCATCCCTTGCTTCATCCTATTTTCCCGGATGACTTAAAAGAAACAGCAAGAAAACAAAAACAGTTTCTAACTCAATATTTAGGCGGACCCCCGCTTTATACAGACGAGCATGGTCACCCCATGCTGCGGGCGAGACATCTCCCTTTTCCGATTACGGAGGAGCGGGCTGACGCATGGCTTGAATGCATGGAGGATGCAATGGATCAAGTAGGACTAACCGGCGATATTCGTGACTTTTTATTTGAGCGGCTTTCTCTGACGGCTCGTCATATGGTCAATCAAACACCTGAAAAGGACGGACGATCTTGAGCTGCAATCAGCACGATCAATATTTCTCACACTGTCACGGACATCCTCAAAAGCCGATTGAAATCTATGTATTCATTGATCCTCTCAGCCCAGACTGCTGGTTATTGGAGCCATCAATTAAAAAATTGAAGATGAAGTATGGCCGTTTCTTCACTTTACGAACGGTCACAAGTTCGAGTATTAATGCATTGAACCGGAAAAGAAAAAAGCATTTGCTGACAGAAGCATGGGGGAAATTTGCCACCAAAACTCAGACTAAAAAAGAACAAATGCTGTCTGAACAAATTGTGACATCACCTTATCTCGCCTCGCTCGCACTAAAAGCAGCTGAGCTTCAAGGCAGAAAATGTGGAATGAAATTTTTACGTCTCATTCAAGAATCCCTTTTTTGTCATCAGCAAGATGTCACAAGTGAACATGTCTTGCTGGAAAATGCAAAAAGTGCCGGACTGGACATTGAGGAGTTCCAGCGGGATATCCATTCTCAAAGTGCTGTCAAAGCATTACAATGTGATATGAAAATCGCAGCTGAGATGGACGTATCTGAGCTCCCTACCTTCGCGTTTTTTAATACGATTAACGGAGATGAAGGATTAAAGATTTCAGGTGCTTACTCTTATGATATATACGAGGAAATTCTCTTTGAAATGATTGGTGAAAAACCTACACCTTCAGAACGACCTCCGATTGAATGGTTTATTGCTTACTTTCAATTTGCCTCTGCAAAAGAGATTGCCGTAGTATATGACTTGACGCTTGAAGAAGTTGAACGAAAAATGAAGAAGCTGGCTTTCGCCAAAAAGGTAGAACGTGTACAAGTACATCAAGAAATGTTTTGGCGCTATAAAGAAGATGAAAGCCATTCAGATCTTGACGTCTACCGCTGTGAGAATGAACATGGGTGCTGACCCGTGTTTTTTCTTTACCTCACACAAGAACACATGTTCTGTTTTTTAACACGAAGAAACCGCGCCGGGATAAGCGCGGTTTCACTATGTCTTAACGACAACAAAGGGGATGGGAGAAATTTTTCACGGTCAAACAAAGGGGTAATGTTTGTATGTGATTAATTTCACATCTGTAGTATATCAAATTTTGTCGACTTATGACAACCGATATGCTATATGTTCATATTTTTGTCACAAAACATAAGAGGGTTGTCACTTTCATATAGTGAAAGTAACGAAAAAATGGAGGGATTTGCATGCGCAGCACAACCATTGGACTTGTTGCCATTGGCTTATGTTTCTTTTTAAATATATTAGGCTTAATGAAAATGCTGCCTCTTTATCTGACGTCTCCGCTCTTATTTGCTTCCATTTTCTTTACGCTCTATCGTATGAACCACCGTAAGACCTTTAAAGGATTTAAAGGTTGATGATGTGCAAGAACGACCTCCTCATGAGAAGAGGTCTCAGCGTGTAGACAAACCCTCGCATTCGGTGTCAGTCCTGCGTGCCGGTGCTCACGAATGTCAAATTCGCTCCGCTCCGGTACTCGTCCTTCCTAGACTTCAAAAGAAGACAAAGGGCTAAAATAAAGTTCATTTTAGCCCTTTGTCAACAATCTGCGACCTCCTCATGAGAGGTCTTTTTTTATGATCAGAAAAAAACTCCTGTCAAAAGATGAGCTTGCACTCACACGTCTGACAGAAGTCTTTTCATTACTCACCCGTTTTTGAGATGAGTTCTTCCATTTCTTTGAGTTTTTCTTCGAACAATTGACAAGCTGCTTCAATTGGTTCCTTAGATGCCATATCAACACCTGCTTTTTTCAGCACATTGATTGGGTAATCAGAGCTTCCTGCTTTAAGGAAATCTGTATAACGCTCCACCGCAGGTTTACCTTCTGCTAATATTTGCTTGCTTAATGCCTGCGCCGCACTATAGCCTGTCGCATATTGGTACACATAATAGTTGTAATAGAAATGAGGGATTCTCGTCCATTCTAATCCGATTTCCTTATCAACAACCATGCCGTCGCCAAAATATTTCTTATTCAGGTCGTAATAAAGGTTCGTCATGAACTCTGGCGTTAATGCCTCTCCTTCTTGCGCTTTCACATGAATAAGATGCTCAAACTCAGCAAACATCGTTTGTCTGAATACCGTTCCTCTAAACCCTTCTAACAAGTGATTTAACACATACAAACGCTGCTTTTTATCCTCTAAATGATTTAGCAAATATTCGCCTAGTAACGCTTCATTTGTTGTGGAAGCCACTTCAGCTACAAAAATACTGTAGTTTCCATAAGGATAAGGCTGGTGCTTTCTTGTATAGTAGCTATGGACAGAGTGCCCAAATTCATGAGCCAGTGTAAATAAATTATCAATATTATTTTGCCAGTTCATCAGGATATATGGATTGGTACCATAGCTTCCTGATGAATACGCACCGCTTCGTTTCCCTTTATTCTCATAAACGTCTACCCAGCGATTGTTGAGTCCTTCTTTTAACACGGACACATATTCTTCCCCTAATGGCGATAACCCTTTCAGCATATAATCCTTTGCTTCATCGTAGGTTAACTTCATGCCAGCATCTTTCACAAGTGGTGTATACAAGTCATAATTGTGCACTTCATCAAGCTTTAATACCTTTTTACGTAATTCAATATAACGGTGTAATAACGGTAAGTATTGATGAACTGTATCAATTAGATTGTCATACACTTCTTCTGGAATGCTATTTCTTGATAGTGCTGCTTCTCTTGCAGATTTGTAATTTCGTACTTTCGCATAAAAATTATCTTTTTTAATCGAACCGCTCAGTGTAGAAGCAAGTGTATTCTTATACTGATCATATGTTTTATACACAGCTTTGAAAGCATTCTTTCTCACTTCACGATCATCACTGTTTAAAAATGTGATGAAGTTGCCGTGGGTGATTTTCTTTTCTTCCCCATTCTCATCCTTTACAGAAGGGAACGAAATATCGGCATTGTTAAACATACTAAAAGTTGTGGATGAAGATGAGAGAGGTTCAGAGGCCTCAGCTAATAAAGCTTCTTGCTCCTCACTTAAAATATGTGGGCGCTCTTTGTTAATTTCTTCGAGAGCGTGAGAATAAAGTTTTAATTCTTCTTTTTCCAGAATAAATTGCTGCAGTTTATCTTCTTGAATCGATAAAATCTCAGGAACAATATAAGCAGATGTACTAGACAGCTGTGTAAATAAATTGGACGCCTTATCATTTAATGCCTGAAATGATGAATTTGTTGTATCTTCATCGTATTTCATGTGCGCATATGTATAAAGCTTGCCAAGCTTTTCAGAAAGTTGATCCTGAAATGTTAGGGCTTCATACAGGACATCAGCAGAATGAGCCAGCTTGCCTTTAAATTGGGCTAGCTTAGGAATTTCTTTTTTTACAGCTTCGAATTCCTTGCTCCATGAATCGACGCTTTCAAAAATATCTTCAAGACGCCATTTGTTTTCTTCTTTTACTTCGCTTCTGTCTGGTAAATGGTTGTTTTTGCTTTGTGAAGTCATATGAATCCCCCTTGCATGAGTTGTGTTAAACCAACCTTTCGGAAAGTGAAAGAAATTGGTGTTGTATTTATCTTCTTTGTTTTGAACTATATTTGTCAAATCATATGCAGAAATAAATACCAAACAGGCTAAAAAAATGAGAAAAAAGCGTTTCTTTCTATTCAATAGCAGCACCACCTTTTTCTTATCATGATCAAAGTGGGCATGAAACATGCTAATGAAATAAGAAAGCATCTCGTTTTAACACTTCATCTATTGTTCGGATTGGCATTTGATTCGACGTTACTTCATAATTACCCTCTTTCGTCATGTGTAAAAACCCTTGGCAGACAAGTACCTTTACATATGCGGTGATCACCTCTTTGACTTCTTCTATTGAGACACCTGCATATCGGAGCTTCACTTCTTTTGCCTGCACACACCGATAGATTTCTTTTATTAGGTGTTGAATGGTCACTGGCCCTCTTCCTCTTTTTCTAACCATCCAATCATATAGACATCCCTGCCAGACATAAACGGGACTTGAAAAGATATACGCTTCTGTCAGCGGGATAAATAATTCAGATGGCAAAAACGGAAATGCCGTATGGTGATGCTCATAAAAAATGTTTCTCAAACGCTTACTTTCATTTGATAAAATGCCAGGAGGCCTCTGCCTAAATTGCTGAATACACCTAAGCCATTGCTTGTTTAATGGACGCTTGCTCAAGGAAGGATATAGAAGTGCCGAAAGTTGACGATATGCTGAAGGCGGTCTGACGGTCATTGTGGCACATATTTTCGTGGGCTGAAACACAAGGATTTGATCAAGATGGAGAAACATTTGCTGGATCGGACAGTAAAAAATCAGTCTCCTTTTCTTCGTTTGCCTTAAGATTCCCCAATGAATGGAGGAGAAAGAAAAGAGCTGGGTAGATGTTCTTTTTAAACGATTTGCACCTATGATCCATATAGGAAAGAGCCCTGCTGCACGGAGACCTTCTGTTCTTTTCCGCAGCTCTTGCTGCGAAATATTCGCACACTGAAATTCGATCGCATAGCCTGCATCACCTATAGCGACGGTCACATCAGGGCGCTGCTGAACCTTTGAAACATACTTCTCCATCACCGGTTCATGTCCAAGCCTAGTGAGCCAATCCTTGATGGCAGCCTTCCCCGCCTGATGATAAACCGTTTCGCCTGAAGCAGCTAACGGACATGCTGTCAGCTGTTTATGTGCAAAATGATAGACACGGTGCTCGCCTAACTTTAATTGCACCTCCTGCCTGCATTCAGGACAATAAAATTTACACGTAGCCCTTACATGCTCTAGCCGACTTTTCGTTAGATGATGTGTAATTCGTATAAGCTTCCCATTATCCATGATCGCTGCGTTCATTCATTTCGCCCCTTGCTCTTTGATGACCAGATTATAGCTTGTTCTCATCAAGGGAAGCGAATATCGAAAATGGACTTTTATCGTTTCAAAACATGGTTTCACCGAGCTTTTCCTCGTTAAAATGAAAAATCCCCCTTTTAGAAAATGGGGGAAATACAATCTTTATAAAAGTGGTGATAATAATCTTGCGGTAGATTCAAACAGTCTCACTCTCAAAGGTCTCTTTGCAAATTCTTCTAGGACAATTTCATGCGACTGCTCTAAATCACCTAAGAAGTCGTTGACCAGCTTCTCTGTGCTTTTCGTTTTATAGAGGAAGGCATTCACTTCAAAGTTCAAATGAAAGCTTCTCATATCCATGTTGGCCGTCCCAATCGATGCCAGCTCACTATCTACAATAATAAACTTACTATGCATAAAGCCTTGATCATATTCATACACCTTCGCCCCTGCTTCAAGAAGCTCCGGGAAGTATGAACGAGACGCATGGAAGACGATGCGTTTATCTGGATTCTTCGGTGCAATAATCCGTACATCTACTCCACTCAAAGAAGCAATTTTCAACGCTGACAATATATCATCATCAGGTACAAAATACGGTGAAGCGATCCAAATTGACTTTTTAGCTGAGATGATCATGGAGAAAAAGAGATTTTTAATGACCTCCCACTGTTTATCAGGTCCGCCGGCAATCATTTGGACGCCTTCTGTTGTACTTTCAATATGGCTAAAATCTTTAAAATAGTCCACGCCTGAGCATCTTTCATTGGTCATATAATACCAATCCTGCATAAAAATTTGCTGCAAATCGCGAACTGCCTCACCTTGAATCATCAGGTGCGTATCACGCCAAAATCCATATTGCCTGCTTCTGCCCATATATTCGTCCCCAATGTTAAGACCGCCGACAAATCCTACTTTTCCATCAATCACCACGATTTTTCGGTGATTTCGGAAGTTGATTTTATTATTTAACAAGGGTAGTCTTACTGGTAAAAACGGAACGATCTGAACGCCAGCTTTTTCTAGGTCAGCAATATATTGACGAGAGAGCTTTAAGCTGCCTACATCGTCATATAAAAAACGGACAATGACGCCATTTTTCGCTTTTTCAATTAATATGTCCTTTAATTCTTGACCAAGATCATCGTGGCGGAGAATATAATATTCTAAGTGAATGTGATGTTTTGCCTTTTTGATCTCTTCAAAAATATGAGAGAACGTTTCTTCTCCATTGGTTAGGACTTTAGAGGACGTTCGATACGTAATGGGGGTATGTCCAAGTCTATGGGCAAGCTTAAATAAAAGCTGCTGATGGTCACCCATATGTGTCATTTTTTCAATTGCTTCTCTGTGAATGCGTTCATCTTCCTGAATTAACTGCTCATCCAGCACCGCTTTCTTTTCAAACAGCCGGCGCTTTTTAATATTACGTCCAAAGAAAATATAGAACAAAAATCCGAATAACGGAAAGCTGCCAAGCAGGACAAGCCACGTAATCGTTTGAGACGGGTTCCGGTTCTCTAAGAAAATGACAAATCCGATAAAGATAATCGATAAAGTGAAGAGAACACTGACGGAACTGAGTACACTTACCGCTAGATCACCGGCAAAAATTTGGATAATCAAATAAGCACTTATCGTAATGATAAGAAAAAATAGAACCTTAACTAAATTTCTCATTTCATTTTCTCCTTGCCGATCTCTTTGTTTAACTATTCATTCAGATAAAAAAGCCGATTCCTCTATAGAAATCGACTTTTTGTTGTTTACGAGAAGTGCTGTTGAAGCGTTTCAAGGGCATTCCCTTTAATAATCAGCTGACCGTATTCTTGTAGTCTGTAGATGCTGACCACTGATTCATGGGCGTATTCAAGCAGAATGCTGAGCTTATTCTCCACTTGCTCATCTGACAAATCCTCGTGGAAGTCAACATATAGATAATAACGGTTTTCAAACGAATATAAACTTGTGGTAAAATCCTGCATATTTAATTGAGAAAGTGCAATCAAATCTTCAAAATCATCCATTTTCAATACGAATTGGAGTTGAAGCTTTTTGTCCTTCTCATTATGTTCTTCTTGATCCTGCTCTTCTTTATGAAAATCATCAAGCAGTGCATCTAGGCTTTCTTCTGTTTGATCTTTTTTATCTTCTGGAATCGGCAATTCGAGCTTTTGTCCATCTTTAGAAAGTTGGGCTTTTGTCACGACAATTTCAAGGCCTTTATCAAGGGCCTGTACTTGAATCCAAAGCGGTCCCTCTACTGCAAACTCTTCTTCTTCGTGCACTTCGTCCATTACTTCCCAGAACAGCTCTTCACTGCGCTCACGATTATACCAAATCTCTTCACGGTCAAAACCGCGATCTTCAATATCACCATAGGAAATATAAAATTTCACTGTATGTTCATTTATTCTTTCGATTTCCATTTTGCCAACCTTCCCTTCTATATAAGATGTTGAAGGGACATACAAGCTCCCAATTAATAGTACTTTACTACACTTTACCCGTTCCGTCTACATGTTAACCGTTTAAAGACTTGAGGTATTGCTTTGTACTGTCTATTTTATGATAAAACATGAATAAAAGAAATAAAAACGCATTTTTTGCAAAGAAAACTTGCAGAAACATATATTTGAATTGTCCTCATATATTGGTTGTACGAGCTCTATTAGTGACGTGAGGTGAAATGGGTGGAAACAGAGTGGATCGTATCCTTACTGATGATTATTGGCATAGACCTGATTTTAGGCGGAGATAATGCGCTCATCATTGCGATGGCCAGTCGAAGCTTATCAAATGATAAACGCAATAAAGCCATATGGATCGGCACACTTTTGGCAGTGCTGATGAGAATTACGATGACAGGTGCAGCAGTTTATTTATTGACCATCCCTTATTTGCAATTTATCGGCGGGCTCTTTCTCCTTTATATAGGATACAATCTGTTAATTGAACAAAAGAAAGAATCGATTCGGATTAAAAGCAGCGGCTCCCTTTGGCGTGCGGTTCAAACCATTGTGATTGCGGACCTGTTTATGTCGCTTGATAATGTGATCGCAGTTGCAGGAGCCGCAAAAGGCAACATGGTGCTCACCGCTTTTGGCTTAATGATTTCAGTGCCTATTATTATTTGGGGAAGTAAGCTCATTCATACAGCATTAACCAAATTTCCGTTTCTTTTATACGGAGGAAGTGCCCTTTTAGCTTTTACTGGCGGTGAAATGATTGTCCGTGATGTGAAATTGAATGAATTTATGGCTCAGCATGCAACCCTTGAATTTTTACTTCCATTTTTAACAGTCGCAACCGTCATTTTAGCCAGCCTCTTTTATGAACAAACGGCTGAAAACAAATAAAAAAAGCTGCCAGATGATCGGCAGCTTTTCGCTTTTCTATTAGTTAGCAAGTCGCTGAGCTTCTCGCAGTTGGAATGTACGAACCGTTCTTGGAAGGAAACGTCTAATTTCATCTTCGTTGTACCCAACTTGTAATCTTTTTTCATCCAAAATAATTGGACGTCTTAAAAGACCAGGATGCTCGTTGATTAGTTTATACAATTGTTGAAGCGGCATTGTCTCAACATTCACATTTAGCTTTTGGAAGACTTTAGAACGTGTTGAGATGATTTCATCTGTACCGTCTTCTGTCATTCGAAGAATTTCTTTGATTTCATCGATTGAAAGAGGCTCAGAAAAAATGTTTCTCTCTTGATATGGAATATTGTGCTCTTCTAACCACGCTCTTGCTTTTCTACATGATGTACAGCTTGGTGATGTGTATAATGTTACCATAAATCTTCACTCCTCAATTTGTAGAATGAATATTGATCTGTATTCTTAAATTAAAATTGTTCTAAATAAGTAATCTTTATAGTGATTATACTATAAAAAAGTAAGTGTGAACAGATTTTCTTGCAATTTTTGTGACAAAAACTAAACAATTTCATTCTTTTTGTAGTGATGCTTGATGTCTGAACATTCTCATTTAGTCGAGATGATCGAAAATATTTTTTTGTTTTTTATTTTCAATGACCTTCAACACATCATCAACATCCTCATACGATTGTCCATACCATTCTTCATCTTTATACGTATGGATTCTTTCATATGTCTTCCTCATGGCCTCCATCATTTCTTCCTCATTATCTGTAAGAGGCGACCAATAAAGGATTTCCATACGGTTCACTTCATTGGTTGCAAGTGACCTGCGTTTATAACCGATTGATTCAGCATGCTTGAAGTGCTCTCTTTGGTAAAACTTTAGGCGTTTTGCAGTATCTGCATCATCTTCATCTACAGGCTCCACCTCAAGCAAGATCGGTTTCTTTTTTTCCTTCAGCTTATGAATGAGCTTTGAGCCGAGGCCTTCACCTCTTGCATCTTTGGAAACAAATAAATAATCAATAAAGATGAAAGAATCGAATTCAGCGTACATCATCACATGATGAGGCCCTTCTTCCTTATGATAAATTTCACTTCTTTCCTTTAATAAAGCTTCCATATGCTCTTTTGACTTCATTTCTTCTATCGGGAAGTATTCACTGAGCTTTTCATACCAATTCATGGATCCGCTCCTTATGATATAGTGAAGAACCACTTCCTTATATATTCCCGATTTCCTGCTATTTAAACGCCTGTACTAGTAAGACGCTAAAAAGTCTTAGGTGGTTTCACTTTTTTTCAAACAATACAAAAAAAGTTTTGGTTTTATATCGAACGATTCATGAGCATGTGAAAGCAAACAAACAGAATGAGTGTCATCGCTATTTGAAACATGATTAAATAAAGATACTTTATGCGCCGTGCTTCTGGCTTCTCGTTGTTTGTATGACGGTAAAGCACATATTCCACCGAAAACGAAATGCTGCCAATGAGCACCATAAACGCGAGCAACCATTGTCCTCCGTTTTGTTCCTTCAAAAATGACGTTGAGAAAAGCATGAATACGATCAGAAAATGAAGCACTGAATAGCGAAAAGCCTTCCATTTTGACATCTTATTTCCTCCTAGACTTCTCTTTTTGCGAATCAAAAATTACCATAATATTGTTTTTTTGTAAAATAAAAAAGAAGCACTGACCTAGCAGTGCTTCTTCTCTTATTGTTTAGCCTGGAGCTCTTTGAACTCTTCCTCTGTACAGCTCACAAAGTGGCCTGGCTTCACTTCACGGAACTCCGTGTTCGTTCCTTTATGAACAGATGGATCGTACTTAATTCGTTTGCGGTTACGCTCATAATCAGGATCTGGAAGCGGAATCGCAGATAGTAATGATTTTGTATATGGATGAAGCGGGTTTTCGTATAGTTCATTCGCTGGTGCAAGCTCAACCAATTTCCCAAAATACATCACACCGATACGATCGCTGATGTATTTCACCATGGAAAGGTCATGCGCAATGAATAAATACGTTAAGCCTTTTTCATCTTGCAGTTCTTTCATTAAATTGACGACCTGCGCTTGGATGGACACATCTAGTGCAGAGATTGGTTCATCGGCAATGATAAAATCCGGCTCAACTGCTAATGCACGAGCAATTCCAATACGCTGTCTTTGACCACCTGAGAATTCATGTGGATATCTGTTCGCATGCTCTTTGTTCAAGCCAACAGTTTCAAGCAATTGATACACACGCTCTTTCCGCGCTTGCTTTGATTTCGCAAGGCCATGAATGTCTATGCCCTCTGCAATGATATCAAGGACTGTCATTCTAGGGTTAAGTGAGGCATACGGATCTTGGAAGATCATCTGCATTTGTCGGTTGAATTCAAGCATTTTTTGTCTTGATTTCTTTCCGTGTACGCTCTCTCCTTTATAAAGAACCTCGCCATCAGTTGCATCATAAAGTCTAATGATGGATCGGCCCGTAGTGGACTTACCACATCCAGACTCACCTACAAGGCCAAGTGTTTCACCTTTGTAAATATCAAATGAAACGCCGTCAACTGCTTTCACAGTTCCTCTTGCTGTATGGAAATGCTGCTTCAAATTTTTAATTTCTACCAGTTTTTCTGCCATGCTATTCACCCTCTTTTACTAATACAGGTTTTTCGTAGCTACCTTCTAGTTCACGCATTCTCGCCTTTACAGCAGCAGGCGGTTCAACTTTAGGTGCATTCGGATGAAGTAGCCATGATTTCACATAATGCGTATCGGATACTTTGAACATTGGTGGTTCTTGTTCGAAGTCAATTTTCATTGCATAATCGCTACGGAGTGCAAATGCATCTCCTTTCGGCGGGTTTGTCAGGTCTGGCGGTGTTCCTGGGATAGCCGTCAGCTTCCCTTCATCCCCGCCATCTGTATCCAAACTTGGCATTGATGCTAAAAGTCCCCATGTATACGGATGTTTCGGATTGTAGAAAATTTCATCGACAGTTCCTGTCTCCACAATCTGTCCTGCATACATGACAGCTACACGATCTGCGACATTGGCAACAACACCCAAATCGTGGGTAATAAAGATAATCGATGTTTCAACCTTTTGCTGAATTTCTTTCATTAATTCTAAAATTTGCGCCTGAATCGTTACATCAAGTGCAGTCGTCGGCTCATCGGCAATCAATAGCTTTGGATCTGCTGCGAGTGCCATCGCAATGACTACCCTTTGTCTCATCCCGCCACTAAATTCATGCGGATACTGCTTGATTCTTTTTTCAGGCATTGGAATTCCAACGAGTTCCAATAGTTCAATGGCTCTTTTTTCAGCCGCTTCTTTTGAAATTTGTTCGTGCTTGAATAGCACTTCTGTAATTTGTTTCCCGACCTTCATGGTTGGGTTCAGAGAAGTCATCGGATCTTGGAAGATCATCGAGATGTCTTTTCCGCGAATGGTTTGCATTTGTTTTTCGGTTTTCTTGACAATATCTTGCCCATCAAAAAGGATCTCTCCGCGCTTGAAATAACCTGGCGGCATCGGAATTAATCTCATGATGGCCTGTGATGTCACACTTTTACCAGAGCCAGATTCACCTACAATCGCAAGTGTCTCGCCTTTATTTAAGTGGAAGTTCACACCACGAATGGCTTGAACCTCTCCACCATATGTTTTAAATGAGATTGCAAGGTCTTTCACCTCTAGAATACGTTCACGTTCCATCCTAATCACTCCTTATTTACGCAACTTCGGATCTAAAGCGTCTCTTAGTCCGTCTCCAACCACGTTAAAACCAAACATTGTAATACAGATAAATGCGGCTGGGAACCATAATCTCCACGGATAGTACGTCATGGCCGGAATTCCGTCAGATGCCATTGTTCCCCAGCTCGCTAATGGAGCCGGTACACCAAGCCCTAGATAGCTCAAGAATGCCTCTGTGAAAATAGCAGAAGGAATTGTTAATGTCATCGTCACAAGAATTGGTCCCATTGAGTTTGGAATTAAGTGTTTAAATAAAAGTCTAGATGTTTTCGCACCTAATGTTTGTGCAGCAAGAACGTACTCTTGGCTCTTCAATTGTAAAACTTGTCCCCGAACAATACGTGCCATGTTAATCCAGCCTACAACTGTCATGGCGAGGATAATTGTTAATAATCCCTTTGGCAGAACAACCATCATTAAAATAACCATTAATAGTGTTGGGATTGCCCATAAAACGTCTGCAATACGCATCATCACTTCGTCCGTACGACCGCCTTTGAATGCAGCAATACTTCCCCAGATAATACCGATGATCACGTCAAGAATAGCTGCAGCAAGACCGATAAAGATCGAGATTCTTGCCCCTACCCATGTACGAACAAACATGTCTCGGCCTAAATCATCCGTACCGAACCAGTGCTCTTTTGAAGGCGGCTGGTCTGCATTAAGCAAATCTGTCGTAGAGTAATCATATTTAGAAAACATCGGAACGAAGATTGCCAGCATCACAATAATAAAAATGATTGCGAGCCCAACCATTGCAAGTTTATTTGCACGGAAGCGAAGCATAGCATCCTTCCATAAAGATAGACTCGGTTTAGAAATTTTTTCAGATTCTGCTGCATCAGCCGTCGCGGGCACAAATAAATCTTTTCTCATCTCTTCCATGTGTTAGACCCCTTTCTTCGCCTTCGTCAGTTTAATTCTAGGATCGATAATACCGTAGAGGACGTCAACGACTAGAATACTGATTAATAGAATAATACTGTAGAAGACTGTGACACCCATGATGACGGTGTAATCACGGTTTGTAATGCTTGTGACAAAGTGAGAGCCTAAGCCAGGAATACCAAAAATCTTCTCAACGACAAAACTACCTGTTAAAACCGAAGCTGCCATTGGTCCCATGTATGTAATGACAGGTAACAATGCGTTTCGAATCGCGTGTTTGATCGTAACAGCTGTTTTCGTTAATCCTTTCGCTCTAGCCGTTCTAATGTAGTCACTGTTTAGTACTTCAAGCATACTTGACCGCGCAAGTCTAGCGATAAATGCCATTGGCATGAAGGAAAGTGCAATAGAAGGTAGTACGGTGCTGGCCCAAGACTCCCATCCTGCAACTGGGAAAATCGCAAAGAAGCTTGCCTCAGATGCAAATACATATTGTAGTAGCGCCGCTAAAATGAAACTTGGAACTGAAATTCCAAAGATCGTTAAAATGGCAATCGTATAGTCTTGCCACTTGTTATGATAGAGCGCTGCAAGGACCCCAAACAATACACCAAATGCTAATGCGAGGAGAATTGCCTCAATTCCGAGGGTAAAGGAAACGGGGAATCCAGAACTGATTAAGTCATTTACGGTTTGTCCTTTATATTTAAATGAGGGGCCAAAATCTAATGTTGCAACGGAACCTAAGTAGCTTACATATTGAACAAATAAGGGCTTGTCCAACCCGTAGTGCTCGTTTAGGTTTGCTTCAATTTCAGCAGGAAGTTTCTTCTCTCCAGAGAATGGACCACCAGGTGCTGCCTGCATGAGAAAGAAAGTTGCAGTTACAATAACAAACAGTGTGATTAAAATATATATTAATCGCTTACCGATATATTTAAGCAACGGAATTGCACCTCCATGATTTTACAACAATTTCTCTAATCAGCAAGAAAGGTATATGGAGAGACATCCTCCATATACCTTAAGATCCTTGCCGTAGATCTCTTACACTATAACTCTTACTTTTCGAAATGTGCCCATTTGTATTGTGCATCACCGAGTCCAGATACAACTACACCTTTTAGTTTTGGATCTTGTACCCAAAGTTGAGTGTAGAAGTAGATTGGTGCTATAGGCATATCGTTGATGAGAATTTCTTCTGCTTTTTTCAGCATTTCTTCACGCTTCGTTTTATCTGTTTCTTTCGCAGAATCATTCAATAATTGTTTATACTCTTTGCTTTCCCAACCAGTGTCATTGTTTCCACCGTCTTTATCTTTGTAAAGCTCAAGGAAGTTCACTGGATCGTTGAAATCACCTAACCAGCCCATACGTCCGATTTGGTAATCTCCACTGTGAAGTTTATCGATATAAACGTTCCACTCAGAGTTATCAAGTTCAACTTTCACGCCTAAGTCTCTCTTCCACATTTCTTGAATTGCTTGTGCAATCTTTTGGTGAGCTTCATCCGTGTTGTAAGAAAGTTTCAATGCTGGAAGATCAGAAACTGACTTATAACCTAATTCTTTCACACCTTTTTCAAGAAATTCTTTTGCAGTTGCTACATCATGATCTTTGAAGTAGCCAGTTTTGTTGTCCTCGAAACCTTCCATTGTTGGAGGAACGATTGCCATAGCTGGAACTTGTTCACCTTGTGTAATTTTGTCAACAATCGCTTGACGATTGATTGAGTAAGCAAGTGCCTTTCTGATGTTTGCATTGTTTAAAGGTTTTACTTCAGTGTTGAATTTATAATTATAAACACCTGCAATCGTCTGGATCTTAAGATTGCCTTTATTTTTCAATGTTTTTAGAGACTCAGTAGGAAGGTTTCCAGTTGGAGAACCAGCCCAGTCAAGCTCGCCTTTTTCGAACATGCTAAGCTCAGTGTTTGTATCTTTGATCATAGACATGTTAATCTTTTTCAATTTTACAGTATCTTTATCCCAGTATTCATTGTTCTTCTCAAGCGTGATAGAACCGCCATGTTTCCATTTAGTAAGAGCAAATGGTCCGTTAGATACGTAGTTTTCACCAGCATTTGTGTACCAGTTTTTATTCTTTTCAGCCACTTTTTTGTTGACTGGCATATACGTATAGAATGCAGTTAGTTCAGTAAAGAACGGTGTTGGGTTCTCAAGCTCAACTACAAGCGTTTTGTCGTCTTTAGCTTTAATGCCAACATCAGCAACTTTCGCTTTCCCTTTGTTTGCTGCTTCAGCACCTTTAATATAGTAAAGCTGGTAAGCATATTGAGATTCATTTTTAGGATCTAATGCCCATTTCCAAGCATATTCGAAATCTTCTGCTTTAACAGGGTCACCATTAGACCATTTTGCATCACGAAGTGTGAATGTGTATGTTTTACCATCAGCACTTGTTTTGATATCAGAAGCCATCGCATTTTCTGGCTTTCCTTCAGCGTTAATTCTTGTTAATCCCTCAAAAGTCTGACGGATGACACTTCCTGAAGTTGAATCATTTGCCAGTCCCGGATGTAGAGAAAAAGGCTCAGTGGAGATATTCACATTTAATGTTGTTTTAGCCTCTCCAGAACTGCTCGTGCTGTCGCCTGATTTGTTTCCGCTGAAACCACAAGCGCTTAATACAAGTGTGAAAATAAGCATTAAAGTAACAACAGACCAACGCTTTTTCAACTGTATTCCCCCTTATAATATGTTTTAGTTCAAAGGTCTCGATAGAAGATGAGATTCAGATTTAAGAAATAGCGTAAAAAAGTCCCTAAATAGCTTACTTTCTATTTCTTTTGTTTTTTCTGAATTTTCACTATGTAAAGAGCCTAGCACAAACGTGTGAACAAATTCATTATAATGAATAGAATAATTTATTGCAATATCAATTTCACATATTTTTAAAAAACGTAAATGGGGATAAAGAGGGATTTTTATAAACTAAAGTCTCAATCACTTCAACAAATTAAAGCGTAAATTGATTAAAATAATTAAACAAATTCAGCAAGAATAATGTTTTATACATATAATTAATCATCCTTTTTTAAAAAATTCTGACAGATAGTTGTTATTTTATCTAAAATTTAAAGTGTCAAACGACATGATGAGAAGGTCACACAAGGGCTTCGTGACTTTTTCATGGTCATCCTTTATAATAGATAGACATACTGTTGCGATGAAAAAGAAGAGTACATATATTCACCATTTACAGAGAGTCTGCGGCCGGTGTGAGCAGATAATGGCATGTATGGAATGGGCTTTGGAGCAGCTAACCGAACACTTCTAAAAAGTGAGTAGGCTTAGACGGAGCAGTCTCCGATATCAACGTCTTGAGTGATTTCTGATCGAAATAACAAGGGTGGTACCGCGGTTCATTCGTCCCTTTTCTGTTGAAAAGTGATGGGTGGGCCTTTTTATATTGAAGAAATGAGGTTTTAATATGACAAAGAAGACGATTTTCTCAGGCATTCAGCCTAGCGGTTCTGTGACATTAGGGAACTACATTGGGGCAATGAAGCAATTTGTTGATTTGCAGCATGACTATCATGGCTATTTTTGTGTGGTGGATCAGCATGCGATTACGGTGAGTCAGGACCGGCTAGCTCTTCGTCAAAATATTAGAAGCTTAGCGGCTCTTTATTTGGCAGTAGGACTTGATCCAGAGAAGGCGACATTGTTTATCCAATCAGAGGTACCTGCCCACGCCCAGGCAGGCTGGATGCTGCAATGTGTCGCTTATATTGGGGAATTAGAAAGAATGACTCAATTTAAGGACAAATCCGCTGGTAAGGAAGCTGTCGTTTCTGGCCTGTTAACGTATCCGCCATTAATGGCTGGCGATATCTTATTATACGGTACTGATTTAGTACCTGTCGGAGAAGACCAAAAGCAGCACCTTGAATTGACAAGAACGCTTGCTGAACGCTTTAACCGAAAGTATAATGACATCTTCACTGTACCTGAAGTGAAGATTCCAAAAGAAGGCGCTCGAATCATGTCATTAACAGACCCGACGAAAAAGATGAGCAAATCCGATCCGAACCAAAAATCCTTCATTACCTTATTAGATGAACCAAAGCAGCTTGAAAAGAAAATTAAAAGTGCAGTCACTGATTCAGAGGGCATCGTCAAGTATGACAAAGAAAACAAGCCTGGAATCGCCAACTTGCTGACGATTTATTCTGTATTAGGTAACGTATCTATTGAGGAGCTTGAACAAAAGTATGAAGGCAAAGGCTATGGTGAGTTTAAGGGAGATCTTGCGAACGTTGTGGTTGATGCTTTAAAACCTATACAAGATCGATACTATGAACTCATTGAGTCAGACGAGCTTGACCGCATTCTAGACGAAGGCGCTGAAAAGGCAAACCGCGCGGCAAACAAAATGCTGAAAAAAATGGAGAATGCGATGGGTCTTGGCAGAAAACGCAAATAAAAAAAGCTTGCAGCTCATCACGCTGCAAGCTTTTTCTAATTCACTTTTGACTCGTTTTCCATTTCCCAAAGCTTTTCGAAAAACGGCTGTCCTTTAATCATTTTTTCACAGAATGCTAAATGGTTTTCAGACCACCCGTCAATTGTTTCATTGTAAAGCATGTTCCAAATTTCCTCGAATGACATTCGTTTGATTTGGTTGTACATACGTGGATTCCATTCCGTATACCAATACGCAATTTCCGCCCTATTTTGAAGTCCTTTTAATTGATCGAGCGCCATAAACATGAGCTGCTTCAGCTGTCTTTCTTTTCTCGTTAATCCACTGATGTGCTGCGGCGGCAATGATAAAATATGATACTCTTTCGTCGACTCAAGACTGTCTTTAGAGAATTCATATTCCTCTGCCTTTACATCTTTCACCATTTCGTACACCAGTTGCTCCTGTCTTGGGATTAAGCGGCTTTTTCTCACAGGAATGGAATACCCAATCGTATCAACAGCAATGATTCGGATGCCGTCGGTTACGACAAAGCAATACTCTAATTTTCGCCGTTCATGATTTTTTCGAATATATGATTTCTCAAATACAGATTCTAGCAGCGTTTTCGGCAGCTCTGATAGATCATTCTCTATGTAATCAAACAAAGGACTCTGCACCTTGAGTAAAGGCACTTGATCTAACAACTCGACACTGTCCTCCTTGCGCCACTCATGAAAATGGCACACATTGTAGCCATTTTCTTCCCCTTCAAACCAATTCACCCATACGTCATGAAGAAATAACATAACCAATCCCTCACTTTTTAAAAACTGTTGTCCACAGTATGGGCAAGGGATAGAGAAATTATTCCAACTTTATCAAAACTTCCAGCTGAACGAATGACGGTTTGCATTTCTTTATTTCATCAAGGAAACGGAGAACGTATTGCAAAGTCCCATTCAACTTGTTATGAAGGTGTAAACCTTACTTTAGTTTTTTAGGGTCAAGCGCATCTCTCAGTCCATCTCCTAAGAAATTAAAGCATAGGACGGTGAGCAGGATCAGTAAACCTGGGAAAAGCGGATACCACCATGCCTGCACCATAATCGAGAAATTTTGTGCATCTTGCAGCATGTTGCCCCAGCTCGCCGTTGGCGGCTGAATGCCAAACCCTAGATAGCTGAGCGTCGATTCTGCTAAAATGACGGAACCTACTTTCAACGTAGCAGAGACGATGATAGGACCGATACAGTTCGGTAAAATATGCGAAAAGATGATGACATGGTTTTTCGTTCCAATCGTTCTTGCCGCCAATACGAATTCCCTTGTTCGCAGGGATAAGAATTCACTGCGGATCAGTCTGGCGGTTGTTGTCCAGCCGGTCAAAGCAAAGATCAAAATCAATTTATCAATGCCCGGTTTGAAAATCGTCACTAGCGTGATCAATAGAAAGATGTCCGGAATAGACAGCACGACATCAACAAACCTCATTAATACAGAATCAACAAATCCTTTAAAGTAGCCTGCTACCGCTCCAACGACGGTGCCAATGGTGATCGCTCCGACCACTGAGACGAAGCCAACTAAAAGAGAGACACGCGCTCCATAAAGCACCCTTGAAAAAATATCGCGGCCAAACTTGTCAGTTCCCATAAAATGCTCTGCACTTGGCGGCTGGAGCCGCTTCAATAAATCTTGCTGCTCTGGTGCGTAAGGGGCGATCAATGGAGCAAAAATGGCCGAAAAGATGATCACCAATAAAATAACGGAGCCGGCAACCGCCAATTTATTTTTGAAAAATTTCTCACAAAATAAACGCAGCATCGTCTCAGGTTTTGGCGGAAGGCCTTCCTTTAATTTGAGATCAACAGGTGGTGTTCCCATATTAGGCTGTGCCAATTGTGCTTCAGCTCCCTTCTAATACTCAATACGCGGATCAACGATCGCATATAAAATATCCGCTATTAAGTTTCCAACAACCACTAGCACTGCGGAAATAACGGTCATCGCCATAATCACCGGATAATCTCTTGAAAAGGCAGAATCGATGAACAGCTTTCCAAGACCGGGCCATGTGAATATTTGTTCCACCACGACCGCGCCGCCAATAAAGGATGGAATCATGAGGCCAAAAATCGTAATGACAGGCATCAAACCGTTTCTTAAGCCATGCTTGAAGATGACTTTGTTTTCTCTGAAGCCTTTCGCTCGTGCAGTGCGAATGTAATCCTGCCGCATGACATCCAGCATACTCGACCTTGTGTAACGCGTGAGCCCTGCCATATCAGCAGTTGCTAAAACAAAGGCTGGTAAAATGATGTGATGAAGCCGGTCAAACACATTAAAATCGGCATTCAAGGTAGAGACTCCACCAGTTGGGAACCACCCTAGATTCACAGATAACACCATAATGAGGATCAGACCAAACCAAAAATTCGGAATAGCCAGTCCGATAAATGATGTAACCGTAATGCCATAGTCAAGCTTTGTATACGGACGTTTTGCTGAAAGGACACCCAATGGGATGGCGATGATCAGGGCAACTAATGTAGAAAAAATCATGAGGATGAGGGTATTTGGCAGCCGCGCAAAGATCAAATCAGCCACGGGGGTTCCCTTTTTTACAATGGATGTGCCAAAATCACCTTGAAGCATATTGCCAAGCCATTTCATATATTGCACATATTCGGGATCGTTCAAGCCGTACTTATCAATAAAGGCTTCCCGGTCTGCGGCACTAATGGTAGGGTCCATCATGAGTGACATCGGATCGCCTGGTGCTGCTTTCATAATGGCAAAGGACAAAATCGTAATACCAAACAAGATGGGAATGGAAAGCAATGTCCTTCTAATGATATATGTAACCATGTGCACAACTCCTTTTTCATCGGATGGCCATACTGTGATATAAAAAGGGGAGAAGACTCCCCTTCTTCACAAGCTGCCTACTGTTCAATCCACCATTTTTCGATTTTGTAATACTCATCTTTCGGGTGGTAAGAGTAGCCTTGGAGATTAGATGGCATTGCACGATGTGAGTTGGCATAATAAAGGAACGTATACGGCTGGTCTTCTGCGATCAGCTCATAAATTTTTTCATACGCCTTCGAATATTCTTTTCGATCGCTTAAGTTCTTCGCATCAACTAGCAGCTGATCGACCTCTTCATTTTTATACCAAATGTTATTCAAGCCTTTTTCTGACTGACTTGAGTGGAAGATGCTGAACTGATCAGGGAATGTTGCAAGGCTCCAGCCGAGCAACAAAGCATCATAATCCCACTTAGGCGGTGTGGTCTGTTCAATTAATGCACTGAACTCCACAATTTGCGGCTTCGCTTCAACGCCAATTTCTTTGAGCTGCTGCTGTACAACGACAGCGATATCTTCACGCACTTTGTTTCCTTGGTTCGTCTTCAATACAAAGGAGAACTTTTTGCCATCCTTATCAAGATAGCCATCTCCATCTGAATCCTCCCAGCCCTCTTCTTTGAGCATCTTTTTCGCTTTTTCTTGGTCAAATTCAAACACTGGGACATTTTCAGTCTTTGGGTAGTTCCATGACAGCGGACTTTCCGGAATGTTGGCTACTTTACCGTCTCCATCTAACACTTGATCGACAATCGTTTGACGATCAATGGCATGTGTAAGAGCTTGGCGGACCTTTTTACTTTTGAAGAGATCATTTTTCTGGTTCCAGCCAATATATGAATAATTGAGCCCTAGATCAGATTCAATTTTGACGTTGCTGACTTTTTCAGCTGTTTGCAGCTCTGCTCCCGGTACAGCAAAGAAATCAATATCACCTGCTGATAGCTGGGCAATGGCTGCATTTTGATCAGGAATGGTTTTAATGGTGACCGTATCAAGGTATGGACGGCCATCCCAATAATCATCAAAGGCTTCTAGTTTGACATAGTTTCCTTCTTTCCACTCTGCAAATTTAAATGGACCTGAACCGATTGGTTTTTTTCGGTTAAATTCATTTTCGCCGAGATCCTTGACAGGCACATCACCTAAAATATGCTTAGGCAAAATGCCATAGCTTCCTAGTGTGACATTATAAAAATACGGATCTTTTTTATTGAGCTTGAATTCAATAGAGTAATCCCCTGTCTTTTTGACAGAATCTAATACTTCAAAGCCTGATCCACGCTCTCCGTTGTAGTCCTTATTGATCGGAATGCTGTATGTAAACACAACATCATCAGCAGTCAGTTCTTCACCATCATGAAACTTCACACCTTTTCTAATGGTCACATCATACTGTTTGCCGTCATCAGATTCTTTAATATCCTCTGCCAGCGATAGCTGCGGGTTGAGTTTTCCGTCTGTTTGAAGTAAGAAGCTGTAGATTCTTTCCTCAATATCAGAGCTTGCCACATCTGTTGAATACAGCGAGTTAAATAACGTAGGCTCTGCAATTGAACCAATGACAAGGTCTCCGCCTTGTACAGGCTTACCAGTGGATTTCTTTTCACTGTCCCCAGATGTTTTATTTCCACCAGAGCAAGCCGCAAGTATCAGTGTAAAGATCAGCAGTAAACTGACCAGAATGGATTTTTGATTTCTACCTTTCATGTACAATTCCCCCTATCTTTTTTTAGAAATGCTGACAGATGCCGCTTTATCCCCCCTCTCAAAGATGAGATCATACAAGCTGTTTTAAGCGTCGTAGAGATGGCAGGCAACAAAGTGGTTCGTTCTTAATTCCTGAAATGCTGGTGCTTTTTCTTTACAGATTTCTTTCGCATGCGGGCATCTTGTGTGAAACACGCAGCCTTTTGGCGGATTCGCAGGGTTTGGTAGATCACCTTGCAGCATAATCCGTTCTCTCTTCACCTGACCTTTTTTACGGGTGATCGGAACAGAAGAAAGCAGTGCTTGAGTATACGGATGGAGCGGTTCATCGTACAGACTGTGCTTATCGGCAAGCTCCATCATTTTGCCGAGATACATGACGCCTACTCTATCACTAATGTGCCTGACCACACTTAGGTCGTGAGAGATAAATAGATAGGTCAGGTCAAATTCTTCCTGAAGCTCCTCCATCAGATTAATGACCTGAGCCTGAATGGATACGTCGAGTGCTGAAACAGGCTCATCTGCTATGATCATCTCGGGATTCATGGCAAGCGCACGAGCGATGCCGATCCGCTGCCTCTGTCCACCAGAAAACTCATGCGGGTAGCGATTCGCAAAGCTTGGATGAAGACCTACCTTTGATAAAAGCTGTTCTACTTTTTCATTCCTTTCTTTTAAGGA
Source organism: Bacillus sp. MC1252 (assembly GCF_056838025.1). NCBI lineage: Bacteria > Bacillati > Bacillota > Bacilli > Caryophanales > Bacillaceae > Bacillus > Bacillus sp. MC1252. The sequence goes on along the minus strand of NZ_CM166369.1, from coordinate 1,121,969 downwards.
GTATAAATGATGTGTTTTGTAGGGTTCTTTGATGATGCTTCGAAGTGTTTTTCTAGGGTTGAGTGATGCAAAGGGATCCTGAAAAACCATTTGGATGTTTTTTCTTGTAGATTGTCTTAGTTTTGATTCAGATATGTGAGAGATATCTTGCCCTTTAAATAGAATTTGTCCTTCTGTTGGTTGATATAAGCGAATCATTGTCCGTCCTAATGTCGATTTACCGCATCCTGACTCCCCGACAATGCCTAACGTTTCACCTTTATAAATCTTGAGGTCTATGCCGTCAACAGCTTTGACCGCACCTACTTTCTTCTGCAAAATTCCCGCTTTAATTGGAAAGTGCTTTTGAATATTTTTCAGTTCAAGAATGGTTTCTTTCTCTGGAAGATCTGTCATTTGTGGCTGATTTTCAGCAAGTGTCATGTTTGGCTTGCCTCCTCATATAAGAAACACCTGACGCTTCTGCCATTTTCTAATGTTTTCAGCTTTGGCAATTCCCCCATGCAGCGATCTTTGACTTTCGGGCATCTAGGAGCAAAGCGGCAGCCAGCCGGAAGCTGATCTGGCGCAGGGACATTTCCTTTTATCGCCGTTAATGGCTGAATCTCTCCATCAATGACAGGAATCGATTCAAGCAGTCCTTCTGTGTAAGGATGAAGCGGCTCATCAAACAATTCCTCGACGGTTCCATTTTCAACTACCTGTCCGCAGTACATGACAATCACTCGATCTGCCACTTCAGACACAACACCTAAATCGTGTGTTATGAGGAGAATCGATGTACCAAATGTTGCACATAAATCTTTCATCAAGGTGAGCACCTGCGCTTGAATGGTGACATCTAGAGCGGTTGTTGGTTCATCTGCAATGAGAAGCTTCGGATCACAGCTTAACGCAATGGCAATCATAACTCGTTGCCGCATGCCGCCGGATAAACGGTGCGGATAATCTTTGATGATTTGTTCTGGGCGAGAAAAACCAACAAGCTTCAGCAGGTCAATCGCTTTTCTGGTGGCTTCTTTTTTTGAAATTTTTTTGTGATAGATGAGGATTTCTGTTATTTGTTCCCCGATGGTTAAGACTGGATTAAGTGAGGTCATGGGTTCCTGAAAGATCATGGATACATCATTACCGCGAATACTGCATAATTCCTTTTCACCATATGTAACAAGGTCTTTTCCATCAAGCTTGATGGAACCGTCCATGATTTTTCCACCAGTCCCATTGATCAGACCCATAATGGATAAGGACGTAATGCTTTTGCCAGATCCAGACTCACCGACTAATGCGACAGTTTCTCCTCTGTTGATGCTAAAATCAACACCATCAACAGCAGGTATCGGTTCCTTTTTTCGAAAAAAATATGTTTTTAAGTTTTGCACTTCAAGTAGTACGCTCATTCATTCGCTCCTTTCTCCATAGATCAATAGAACCAAATCTAAATATTCCGTCTTTTTAGAATAAAAAGAATTATCAAATTTTATATTTGTATATTATTACATCAACATGACGAAATCAAGAAGTATTTAGTAAATTTGTAATTTACCTCTTTTTATGTGAATCATTCACTTTATGATTCTATCGCTTTTAAAAAGGTTTCGGCTGGCTCTGCAATCATAGACTCCTCGCTCATTCGATGCTCACTGAAATACTTTTTCACGATATAAAACCCAGTGGCGTAACCAAGCATTTTGGGGTAGTTCCCTTTTCCATAAAGGAGATTCTGTATCAGTCTTTCGTCGTCCTGGACTTTCTTATGAAGGTGACTGGATACCCATTTCTTGTACATGCGCTGAAGCTGCGCTTCGTCATATAATGTAGTCCATTTGGCTGTAAAGCTTTCTCCGTATCTATGATACACAGCATATTCAGCCAGCCCTTCCATCATGATTGTATCAAGGAATGTAAAATCTTTTTCTTCTTTCGTGAGAAAATGCAACCTGCATACATGGTGATATTCATGTGTCAGCAATGTACCGATACGCTCTTTTGGGGTGTTTGGCGATAAAAAGAGAAAAACCTTGTCGTCAAATGCCATGCCGGATTGATAATAAAATTGCTCTCTGATTTCTTTACTGCTCTCATTTACAGGTAAAATAAACACAGGGACGTCAGGGCCTCCCCACTGTTTTTGCAGCTTTTTGTATTCTTTCATGACGAGCTTAAAGTACCCTTTTTCTTTGAGCTTGTCGATCATTTCCTGGCATGGGTTCCAAGACCGCACCATCCCGTGATGCTGTAAATGGGAGAGAATAGAGGACCATTCCTTTTCTGCTGCTCCTTTAAAATAAGGGACAAAGCGCGCCGCAAGCTCCTGAAATGATGATGATTGATGGATGAGATATTGTGTATTAATCAGACCCATACCGTTTAACACCTCCATTTTCATCATATGCAAAAAGGCGGCGATCTGTTTATTGATCGCCGCCTGCTCAGGAAGTATTACGCTTCGTATTTTTTGAAGATAATTGTCGCATTATGCCCGCCAAAACCGAGTGAGTTACTCAAAGCAACTTGAACTTCTTTTGAACGTGCTTCATTTGCTACATAGTCAAGGTCACATTCTTCATCCGGTGTTTCAAGGTTAATCGTTGGAGGAATGACGCTGTCTTTAATCGCAAGAACAGAGAAAATCGCTTCTACTCCGCCTGCTGCGCCAAGTAAGTGACCTGTCATTGATTTTGTCGAACTGATCGCAAGCTGATTCGCATGCTCTCCGAACACTTCTTTAATGGCCATTGTTTCAAATTTATCATTGTAAGGTGTGCTTGTTCCGTGGGCATTGATATAATCAATTTCTTCCACAGTCAAACCTGCATCTCGAATCGCTTCTTTCATCGCGCGGACGCCGCCTTCTCCGTTTGGAGCAGGAGCTGTAATATGGTATGCATCACCAGTCGAACCGTATCCAACGATTTCTGCATAAATGGTCGCACCACGTTTTAACGCATGCTCTAGTTCTTCAAGAATAATAACCCCAGCGCCCTCACCCATGACAAATCCGTCACGGTTTTTATCAAATGGACGGCTTGCTGTGTCTGGATCAGGATTTGTCGAAAGGGCTTTGTTCGCACAGAAACCTGCAAACGACATTTTTGTTAACGGCGCTTCTGTTCCGCCTGTGATCATGGCATCAGCATCTCCGCGCTGAATGACTTTAAATGCATCACCAATTGAGTTTGTACCTGTTGCACATGCTGTGACTGTACAAGAGTTAACTCCTTTTGCGCCAAGTGCAATTGAAATTTGACCTGTCGCCATATCTGGAATCATCATTGGGACAAAGAATGGGCTTACACGTCTTGCCCCTTTATTTGAATACACTTCAAACTGCTCTTCAAATGTTTCAAGTCCGCCAATACCAGACCCAACCCATACACCAACACGCGGTGCGATTTCATCTGTGATTTCAAGGCGTGAATCTTCTAAAGCCTTTTGAGCAGCAACAACTGCATATTGAGTGAAGCGCGCCATTTTTCTCGCTTCTTTTTTCTCCATGTAATCTTCGATGTTAAAATCTTTTAGTTCTGCAGCTACTTTTGCGGTATATTCACTTGAATCGACACGTGTGATCGGTCCAACACCTGATACACCTGCTACAGCATTTTTCCACGTTGACTCTACATCGTTGCCAAGAGGTGTCAAAGCACCTAATCCTGTAACAACTACTCGCTTTTTATCCATTAATTTGTGCACCTCACTCTTTTATCGGCCCCATCGCATAGCGATTGCGCCCCACGTTAATCCGCCACCAAAACCAACCATTACAATCACATCACCGTCATGAATTTTTCCGGCTTCGATTTCTTCACATAGTGAAATTGGAATGGATGCTGCTGATGTGTTTCCATATTTATGGACAGTCTTCGACATTTTTTCGACTGGCAGTTCTAAGCGTTCGCGTGCTGCTTCCATAATGCGAATATTTGCTTGATGCGGGATCAAGAAATCAACGTCTTCTTTCGATAGTCCAGCTTTTTCGATGACGTTTACACTTGACTCGCCCATTTGTCTTACAGCAAATTTAAATACTTCTCGTCCATTCATGATTGTATGATCTTTTTCATCTAAGTACAAGTGCTTCCCGCCGGTTCCATCGGCTCCAAGCTCAAATGATAGAATTCCTTTACCTTCGCTGACTGATCCTAACACAGCAGCACCTGCTCCATCTCCAAACAAAACAGCTGTATTGCGGTCATCCCAGTCGGTAATACGAGAAAGCTTTTCAACGCCAACGACAAGCACGTGCTTGAAAGTTCCTGATTCGATAAATTGTTTTCCAGTAACAAGCCCATACATAAAGCCAGCACAAGCAGCACTAATATCCATTGCACATGCTTTATGTGCACCGAGCTGTTCTTGAATCATACAAGCGACTGTCGGAAATGCTTGATCTGGCGTGACTGTCGCCACAAGAATCATATCAATATCTTCTGCAGCCACATCTGCGTCAGCTAATGCTTTTTTTGCAGCAGCAAGCGCCATATGTGATGTATTGACATCATCAGATGCAATTCTTCTTTCTTCTATACCTGTTCTAGTACGAATCCACTCGTCAGAAGTTTCAACCATTTTTTCTAAATCATGATTTGTTAATACTTTTTCAGGTATATAGCGGCCAAGGCCAATAATTCCAGCATTCATTGAATAAGACTCCTTTTACTCATACGAGCATGTGATATTGTGATCTTATATTAGTATCTGGTACTAATTTTACCTTATTTTTTTCTCCTTGGCAATACAAACGTCTAACCTTTCCTCTCACTTTTTTCATAGATTAATGATATACCAATAGTAGAAAGGAACATGTGATATGGCGCAAAAGGATATTTTCTCGGCAATGATGTTTGGTCAGCCACTTGAAAAGGAGAAAAGCAAGACAGAAGCAAAGGAGGAACGTGCGGATACATCATCAAATGATGACTCAATCGACTATATGCATGTCATGAATCAGATCGGGAACATTATGAACTCGATCGACGAGCTGAAGCCTGTGTTTAAAGATGTTGGCCCTATGATTAGTGCCTTCAAGAAAAAATTATCATAAAAAAAAGCCACTATTGTGTGGCTTTTTCTGATTCTGCATCTGCTTTTCCAAGCTCATACGCCTCTTGCATGACCGATGTAAATAATGATAGAAGCGGCTGAAGAGCTTCAGGCTCAAGCTGAATCCCCGCTTTATCTAATTCTTCTTTTGCCTGCGGGAAATACTTCATGGCAATTTGTAAAAACTCCATCGATTTTTCGTGCTGCATGTTCAATGTCCTCACTTTTCATTTGGCAGTTTGCCTGTTTTTTTGTAATACGCAATATCACTCTCAATGTCTTTCACAAAAGCGCGGTCAATGGTTGAGCTAAATTTCCCCATTTCGATCACTCCTTCTTTAAAGTCAAAGGAGTACTCATCTTGTTCGTTTAGCTTGCCTTCATTAAACTTCTTCGCAATGATACTATACGCTTTATCGACATGCTGTACTGTGCTCGTTAAGACGGTATGACTTCCGAGGTTGGATTGATCGGTGACATACCCGATAGCTGATAAATTATCGGCTTTGATTTGTTCAATGACAGGGATATTATAACCATCACCTGCTGGATACACAACATCTACGCCTTGTTTTTTCAATTTTTGATACAGATCCACAGCTTTGTCAGCATCGTCCCAGTTTTCGACAAATTCCGCTAGCACTTGCACATGTTCATCTTGATATTTTGCGCCTTTGATAAAGCCGTCTACTTCGCTTTGCCAATCGTATGTAGCAAGAATACCAATCTTTTTGGTTTTTGACATATGCGCTGCTGTCATGCCTCCGAAAAAACCCATGGCTTCTCCTTTAAACGTCACGTTTGTGACATTGTCTGCCTGAGGCTTGGATCCATTGACCGTAATAAATTGTGTTTTGGGATAATCTTCACTGATCAAGTTAAAAATTTCGCTGTATTCATTGCCATGGCCAATGATCAAATTGACTCCTTTTTTATGAAATTCTTCAATGGCATCAACGATTTTCTCCTTGTCGACCATTCCTTCCTTATAATAAACATCTACACCAAATGTCGATTGAATACTTAGTAAGCCTTTATAACCTTTCGTTCCCCAAACTTGATCATTGATCGTATCGGGGACGAGTAAACCCACCTTCTCAATATGTCCTTTTAAAGGCGCCTGCGAGCAGGCAGATAATAGGAGAAGGAACGAAAAGATCATGACAAGCCGTTGGTACTTCATGCCATGTTCAACTCCCTTTGCAACATGCAGGCATGAACCTGTATGTTAAATATAGGTTTATTTTATACTGAAAAAAGATAAGATGGAAGATCATTCTTGCTTTTTGTCGAAAAATGTTGAGTTTTGTCTTTTCCAATCTGCGATCATTTCTTCTGCTTGTTTGTCATCTGTTTGGCTTTCTACCTTCAATTGATGCGTCATATCCTGTCTTTGGTTGGTGCTCGACGCCCACTTCAAAAGTTCCTTTGCGACATCTTCTACAAAAACTGAGTGGTCATTCTTTGTTCTTCTTTCTTCATCGAGTGTCCATGGTCCAAACATGCGAGGAAGAATAACAGCTGGCACATTCTGTTTGGACAGTTTGTCTTCGGGTTCTTCGAACAGTATCCGGTACATGCCATGTTTCGCTTTGATGTCTGTCTCTCTTTCATGTGGTTCCTCTGATTGAATAAAGATCAGGTCATATGTCTCTTTGCCATCCTGAAGGTCAATGACACAGACGAGGTCATTCCGGCCGAGCCACATCATCCGCTCTTCTAATAGCATCTTTTGTTTTTCTGTATACTCTTGAGGACACGTGATATCCACTTGAATGCCCTCTTTTATCATATATTCACAAAGTGTCAGGCCAAAAAATTCATCTGCACCTATGATCAGTCCTGTTTCCATGTTCATGTCCCCTTTTTTAGCATATCGAATAAAAAGAAGAGCCCTTTCCATGAAGGGCTGTTATCATCCTATTCATTACAATTCTCTTTCATGCGATTTATAAAACTTGTGAATGGACTGAAAGATTCTTCTTGGATGATCAAACATATGCAAGGTGAGATCGACCTGACAATGTTCTGAATTCATCATATGCTGATCGATAAAAGGCTTTGCGTGAAGTTCATATGAATATGGTGCGCCGCTTAGTCTTTGCCATATGTGAATCGGTACATGAGCTGAATGAACGGGGCAAGAAGGCAGTGGATACGTTTCAGCTTCCTTTTCAGAGCAGCCATAGCTCTGCGCTAACTCTTTGATCAGCTGTTTGTAAAAGAATTTGTGTTCCTTTTCTCTTTCTCTTTGTGCATGCAGATGCAAACATGGATTCACCATCGCAATGGACCTTAGCACTTCTGGCATCTCTTCGGCAAGGCTCATGGCGACAAGTGACCCCATCCCTTCCGCCAGCACATGAATTTCCCGGTTTAATATTTCCTGTTTTAATGTGTGATGAACGAGCTGCTTTGCACTAAAAACAGCATCTTCGCATCCCCAGTGATTCCCATGAAGATGACTATTAAACAATGTATATCCTTCATCCTTTAAGGCAGTTAAAAGCTGGTTTCTTCCATAATGCTGAAGCCAGAATGATGTATTTTCCTGCACAAAGTGATTTCGGTCACCGAGGATAAGAATGCCAAAGCCATTTGGTTTTTGAGGAAGGTGAATGACGTTCCACTGGGAACCAAGCTGAAAAAACCGTTCGCTTACACCCATATGGCCAGCCTCCTTTCAGTGATTCTGCTTTCTATGATATGAACAACAACTCTTGTAGGAATAGGGAAATCCCCTAAAGACAGAAGAATTCTTTTCATTTTTATAGCAGAAGGTCTAAAAATGGTCACATAAAGGCGGAAAACAGTCTTTTCCCTTAACTCGTATCTATGGTATGATAATCAATAGATTGTTACATAAAGGACGGTGGGATTATGCATTATATTATCACCCTCATTTGGACTTTTCTGCTGACACATATGGCTGGTTACATCGTTGCATCAATGAATGGAGCTGCTTATGATTTTACTTTGACTTCCATTCTTGCCATTGTGTTTACGGTTATTTTATTCATCTTTGCTGAAGTAAGTCCAATGAAAGAAACGGAAAGTTCAACAAAACACTCTTAATACGTAAGTTGCTGAAAAAGAGCTAAAATGATGATTTTAGCCCTTTGTCAACAGTCTAAAACCCCCTGTCTTGAATACAGGGGGTTTTTTATTGGTTTACATCTCAACCGTTTCAGCGTTCTGTTTGTCTGCTGTCAAATGGCTTTTCGCAAGCCCTGTAAACAGGAAGATCGCGATGCCTGATAAAATTTCAAGCACTCCTCCGCCAGCAATGACAAGTCCCGCTCCAAATCTTTCTGCCAGGACACCCGATACGACTGCTGCAAGCGGGAGAAAGACATTTGATGATGCATTGATCACAGCATATACTTGCGGCTGATCCTCCTGGTCAACTGATGTTTGAATAATGACCATTTCCGGTACATTAATCGCACTGACGGCGGCGCCAAAAATAAAGGAAGCAAGCAGAACGACCGGCAGCCATGTGCTCATCCCTGTGATAAAGAACGCTGCCCCTTCAATCATTCCAGCGACAATAAAGAACAAACCAAATCTTTTAATTTTCACCTTTGCCAGCGCAAAGCCCATCATAAATGCGCCCACTGCGGCAACGCCTCTTAAAATGGAATACACCATTGAATCACTTTGCAGCGCTTCTGCTACGTATACAGCGGATAGTGCCTGCCACGGGGCAGCTGCGACATTCATTAAAATACAATACAGCGTCAGTGCAAATAAAATGTGATGATTTTTGACAACAAGGAAGCCTCTTTTTAAGTTATACAGATATGTATTCTTTGCTTGTTTAATGCCTGCTGCTTTTTCTTCGTCTGTCTTCTTTAGTTTGACGCCAATAATAAACAGGCCAGATATGATAAATAAGGCAGTTGTGATCAGCAGTGTATCTGCAGGTCCAATTAATTTGACCAAGAGACCAGCTACCATCACTGCTGCAAGTGCGACAATTTCAAAAGAAGATTGCAGGATCGCATTTGCTTTTTGAATGAGATGCTTTGGAACAATCTGCGGTAAGATGGCCACAGAAGCTGGGTTATATGCTGCACCTGTTGCCGATTGAATCACCATTAATGAGATCAATAACCATAGGGGCAATAGATACGAAAAGTGCAGTAGTGGAATAATGAGTACAATTGTTGCTCGAACGACGTCTGAAGCGAACATCCATTTAGACAAATGGTGCTTTTTCATAAGAGGTCCTAGTATTGGGGCTAACAATGATGAAGGAAGAACTGTAACTGCTAGAAGAAGTCCTGTACCGAGCGCTCCATCCCCTCTTAAAATCAATAGCCAAAGAACGGATGTAAAAGCAAAACTTTCTCCACTATTTTTAATGAGTCTTGATATGAATAATGAGGTGAAGCGTTTATTCCAAACACTTTCACTGAGATTCGTCTTTTCCATCACACAAATCCTTTCAACATCTCTATTAATAATTACATATTTTACCTTACATTCTCTTTTTTTCATACTATTTATTTGAAAATTTGAACTTAATTGTTTTTTATTATAAAGAAAAAAGAGGCATGACACATGCCTCTAAAGACTTATTCACATGGACTCTTAGTCAATTGCTTACGGCTTTCTTTGGTAGGTCCAAACACGGTTATGGTTCGAGTTATCCGGAAAGACGTCGCCTGCTTTGAGCTTAATCTTTAAAGGATCTTTCACCATACTTCCGGTTTCACCGATTTCGATATAGACACCATTATTAGGTGCTTTATTCCCAGATTTAAACTGATGCTTCTGACCCATTTTCCATCCTCCTTTCTCGATTGATGTTATTATGTCCCTTCCATTGCCTCTCCAATCCAATATGCAAAAAGTCCCTGCTCATACGAGTCAGGGACACATTTAGGTTTATTTGGTTTGTTGATACATGAGCTCTTTGATTAACGCTTTTTGCACATGAAGGCGATTTTCTGCCTGCTGAAATACTCTTGAGTGCGGCCCGTCAATAATGTCTGCTGTTACTTCTTCTCCGCGGTGTGCAGGCAGACAATGAAGGAAGATATAGTCCTTTGCTGCATGACGCATCAGTTCATCATTGACTTGATATTCTTTAAATTCAGCTAGACGTTTCTCTGTTTCCACCTCCTGCCCCATGCTTGTAAACACATCTGAATAAATGACATCAGCATCTTGAACAGCTGCTACAGGGTCTGTCGTAACAATCACTTCTGCGCCTGATTGTTTTGCAAACTCACGTGCAGTATCTGTCACGTCTTGGAGTGGTTCATAGCCTTTTGGGGATGCGACCGCAATGTCACAGCCTAGCTGCGCACAGCCGACCATCAAGGAGTGAGCCACGTTATTTCCATCTCCGATATACGCCACTTTGACGCCTTTTAATGTCCCTTTTGCTTCTTTCACCGTCAATAAATCAGCAAGCGCCTGACATGGATGGGAGTAGTCCGTCAGTCCGTTGATGACTGGAATGGACGCGTATTTTGCAAGCTCCTCTACCTTCTCATGTTCAAAGGTCCGAATCATAATGCCATCTACATAGCCAGACAGCACCTGGGCGGTATCACTAATCGTTTCTCCTCTGCCAATTTGCAAATCATTTGAGCTGAGGAAGAGCGCGTGCCCTCCTAGCTGCGTCATTCCCGCTTCAAACGATACACGAGTTCTAGTAGAGGATTTTTCAAAGATCATCGCTAACGTTTTCCCTTTGAATAAATTCTGATATGGATTTTGTTTCATTTCTTCCGCTTTTTCAATTAAGTACGCAATGTCTTGGATAGAGAAATCCTTTAACGATAAAAAGTCTTTTCCGTATAATGCTGGTTGCACGTCTACTTGATTCATGCCGTCACTTCCTTTTTATATAATTCATGGAGAGATACGGGCGACACATCTCCCTCTTTCCCTTGCAGGAATGCTTGAGCTGTTTCATATTCGGTTAGTACTTGAACACCATGTGTGAGAGCTTTTACACGCTGCTCTTTTGCCTCTTCATCTTCCCCTAAATGAATGTGAAGAGATTTATCGCCTTGTTGCAGCCAAGATTCAAAGCTGCCAGTCCAGACATCAAAGCCTGCATGTTTCGCTTCATCTATTAACAGTTCACTACCCTGTATAAAGAGACTTCCTTTCTGACGCCAGATGGACGCAAACACTTTTTTCAAGGCGCTTTCGACGTTTTTGCCTACACACATTCCTTCACCTGTCGCTTTCATTTCTGGTGTCAGTTTTAAATCGATATCTTGAATGGCATGTGATGAGAAAACTGGGAATTTGACAGCTGTTCCCCCTTTGTTTTTCGTTGAAGGGTTCAGTTCTTCAAGCGTCGCACCAGCTAATAACTGTGTTGCCAGCGGAATCATTTCAATGCCCATTACCTTACTGACTACTGGGACAGTCCGGCTTGCCCGAGGATTCACCTCTAATACAAGTGCCTGACCGCCTTTGATCACAAATTGGATATTCATAATGCCCTTGAATGCTAATTTCTCCGCTATTTGTTCAGATGCGTTATACACCTGCTGTTTGATCTCCTCGCTGATGGAGACACTTGGTAAAATGGCAAAGCTGTCACCTGAGTGCACGCCAGCTTTCTCAACATGCTCAACGATCGTTGGAATGAAGGTTGTTTTTCCGTCAGAAATGAGATCCACTTCAACTTCTTTTCCAGTGACGTATTCATCAACTAAGATCGGATATGGCAAATGATCAGGCTGATCAAGCAGTGACGTTAATTGCGCTTCAGATTGAACAACAATCATTCCCATTCCGCCTATGACATACGATGGGCGAATTAGCACAGGGTAACCGATGCTTGCAGCATGCGCGAGTGCTTCTTCTTTTGAATGAGCAGTAGCTCCTTTTGCATGAGGAAGCTTCAGTTCATCAAGAAGCTGATAGAACAAATCACGATCTTCTAGCGCATCTAGTGTGTCAAAAGACGTACCTAACAAAGTGACACCGGCTTTTTCCAAACCTTCTGCTACGTTGATCGCTGTCTGCCCGCCAAATTGGACGATGACGAAATCAATTTGTTCCGCTTCCACAACGTTTAAGATATGCTCTAATGTAATGGGTTCAAAATATAAACGATCTGCAATCTCATAATCGGTACTTACCGTTTCTGGATTGTTGTTCATCATGATGGTTTCAAATCCAAGCTTTTGCAAGGTGAGAACCCCATGTACTGCACTATAATCAAACTCGACTCCTTGCCCAATTCGAATTGGACCAGAGCCAATGATCAATGCACGCTGCTTTGTTTTCTCCTGATGCTCTCCATCACTTTTCCCAAAGTATGTGGAATAGAAATAATTCGTTTTCGCATCAAATTCCGCAGCACAAGTATCGACAATTTTAAATGAAGCGGCAATGCCATATTCTTGGCGAAGCTGTCTAATTGCCTCTTCACTGCTTCCCGTGAGAGAAGCGATCGTTTCATCAAGAAAGCCCTTTTCCTTTACCTTTTTCAAGGTGTCTTTGGATAGAGTTCCCTTATGATTCTTCAGCTCTTGCTCGAGTGTAATCATATGTTTGAACACATGTAAGAAAAATAGATCGATTTTCGTCATTTGATGAATCGTTTCAACCGTTTCTTGTCTAGAAAGAAGCTCCATGACTGCGAAAAAACGACGATCGTCTGGCGTTTTGATTAATTCAAATAATTGTTCAGTCGATTGCTCTTTCAGTTCTGGCAAGTGAAAGCCCTTTGTTTTGATTTCAAGTGAGGCGACTGCTTTTTGAATGGCAGACTCTAAATTACGGTCAATGGCCATGACTTCACCAGTCGCCTTCATTTTTGTGCCTAATTTACGATCTGCATGTTTAAATTTATCAAACGGCCAGCGCGGGAATTTCACGACGACATAATCAAGTGCCGGCTCAAAGCTAGCATAAGTTGTGCCTGTGAGCGGGTTTTTCAATTCGTCTAGTGTATAGCCCACCGCAAGCTTTGCAGCCATTTTTGCAATCGGATAGCCTGTTGCTTTTGATGCAAGAGCTGAAGAACGGCTGACCCGAGGATTTACCTCGATGACAAAGTATTCTTTACTGAGTGGATCAAGAGCAAATTGAATGTTGCAACCGCCGACTACGGCCAGCGCTGAAATAATTTTCAGGCTCGCTGAACGGAGCATTTGATAATCCTGATCCGTTAATGTTTGGGAGGGTGCAACGACAATTGAGTCTCCTGTATGCACACCAACTGGATCGATATTTTCCATGTTACATACAGTGATACACGTATTTTGACGATCTCTCATGACCTCATATTCGACTTCTTTAAAGCCAGCAATGCTTTTTTCTACTAAACACTGATGAATCGGACTCGCTAAAAGGGCTCCTTCAATGAGCGGTTTAAACGCCTCTTCTGTTAAAGCAATTCCTCCACCTTTACCGCCAAGTGTGTACGCAGGTCGAAGAATGACTGGGAAACCTACTTCTTTTGCAAATTGAAGGGCATCTTTCGCATTATCCACAATTTCACTATCTGGCACAGGTTCGTTCAAATGTTTCATGAGAGCACGGAACTTCTCTCGATCTTCACCGTTTTCAATTGTTTCAACTGACGTTCCGAGCAGTGTAACCCCATGCTTTTTCAGCACACCGGCTTTTTCTAACTCGACAGCAAGGTTTAAAGCGGTCTGTCCGCCAAGGTTGGCTAAAAGACCATCTGGTTTTTCCTTTTCAATGATTCTTGTCACTGAATCAACTGAAAGCGGTTCAAAATAGATTTCATCAGCAAATGACTCGTCTGTCATAATGGTTGCTGGGTTGTTATTCACTAAGATGACTTTGTAGCCCTCTTCTTTTAAGGCCATACATCCTTGTGTTCCTGAGTAATCAAATTCTGCTGCCTGACCAATGATGATTGGACCAGACCCGATGACTAGGATGGTTTGTATGCTTTGATCTTTAGGCATGTGCGACTTCTCTCCTTGCTTGTTTCACTTTCTCAATAAAATCATCGAATACCCATTCACTTTCAGCAGGTCCTGGGTGTGCTTCTGGATGAAATTGAACGGACATAATCAGCTTCTCTTTATGAATGAATCCTTCTACAGATCCATCATTGACGTGAAGGAATTTCACATCCACTTCTTTGTCATTCATGCTTTTTTCATTCACAACATAGCTGTGATTTTGACTTGTCATGAAGACACGTTTTGATTCTGTATCTTGTACGGGATGGTTCGCTCCGCGGTGACCAAAAGGAAGCTTATACGTATCCCCACCCAGTGCAAGAGCGATTAATTGATGACCTAAGCAAATGCCAAGTGTCGGGAAGGTCATCATGATGTCATGAATGGTCTTTAAATATGGTTTCATTGTTTTGGGATCTCCAGGTCCGTTTGACAGAAGAATCGCATCCGGCTTGATCTCAAACACCTTTTCCATTTGTTTATATGGAATGACTGTTACTTTACAGCCGCGCGCCACAAGTGAATCTGCAATTGACTTTTTATAGCCAAAATCAATGAGCGCCACATGTTCCTCGCCGCTGCCTTGTGTGTAGATCTCATCTTCTGTGACCTGAGCTACTACATTGTCTTGTTTCATCGCCGGCGGCGTTTCGTTTTCGTCTACACTTAATACAGCGTTCATTGTGCCATTTGCCCGGATGTTTTGCACGACTGCACGAGTATCTGTATGTGTAAGAAGCGGAATGTTCCACTTCTGTAAATACTCTTTTAAGCTTACCGCAGCAAGATGGTGAGAAAAATGCTCAGCTGCCTCATAGACAACCACCGCTTTTACTTGTGGCTTTTTGCTCTCAAAATCTTCATGATTGATGCCGTAATTTCCGATCAGTGGATAGGTGAAAACAATGATCTGACCTTTATAGGAAGGATCTGTGAGCACCTCTTGATAACCTGTCATGCCTGTAAAAAAGACCACTTCACCAGTAATGCCAGCTTCTCCTGTCAGATCTCCTTCAAAAGAGGCTCCATCTTCTAAATTTAAATAACCTTTCATGCTTGTGTCACCCCAAAATTGAATAATTAATTATATCAATGCATTTTTATACGTAATTGTGTAAAAAAATTTAAACTGTGACCGTTTCATTTGCTAACACTTGAATGATCGCTTCTATCGCTTGATCCAATTCTGCTTTTTCCACATTTAGCGGAGGTAATAAACGAATGACATTCGGACCAGCTGGAAGCACCAGTAAACCTTGTTCTCTAAGAGCTGTGATGTAGTCACCTACTGGCTGATGACACTCAATGCCTGCCATCAATCCTTTTCCACGTACTTCTTTGACGATGTTCAGCTGTTTGACATCTTGCAGTTTTTCTAAAAGGTAAGCACCCTTTTCTTTGACTTCTGAAAGAAAGTCTTCTTTGAATATGACATCGAGTGTCGCGTTCACAGCTGCCATGGCGAGCATGTTGCCTCCAAATGTTGTTCCGTGTGAACCTGGTGAGAAAGCGTCTCCTAATGTTTTTTTCCCTATGACCGCACCGACCGGGAAGCCATTTCCTAGACCTTTTGCAGCTGAGATAATATCAGGATCAAGTCCCGCTTGCTCGTATGCTAATGCTGTTCCTGTGCGCCCAATGCCCGTTTGAATTTCATCTACGATGAGCAGTGCTTGATGCTTTTTGCAAAACGCTTGAACTGCCTCTAGAAATTCTGCTGTAGCAGGATTCACTCCACCTTCACCTTGCACAACTTCCAGCATGACCGCTGCAACATCATCGACTTCACACGCTGACATGGCTTCAGGGTCATTAAACGGTACATAGTGAAAGCCTTCTAGCATAGGTCCAAAACCGATTTTGATTTTATCTTGACCTGTGGCAGCCATACCAGCATAGGTGCGCCCATGGAAAGAGTCCAAAAATGTCACGATATTTGTTTTCCCTGTGGCTTTACGCGCTAATTTAATAGCACCTTCATTTGCCTCAGCCCCGCTATTGCAGAAAAACACGAGATCCCCTGAACTGTTTGCTGCCAGCTTTTCTGC
Organism: Bacillus sp. MC1252; assembly: GCF_056838025.1. Classification (NCBI taxonomy): domain Bacteria; kingdom Bacillati; phylum Bacillota; class Bacilli; order Caryophanales; family Bacillaceae; genus Bacillus; species Bacillus sp. MC1252. Next base: position 1,105,954 of record NZ_CM166369.1, on the reverse strand, counting down.
TGCTTTTTCTTGCAGTCCATTTTGAAATAGATTCGATACATGCCAAACGTGATCCAGCTGTTCCTTGATGGCTTGATGCACCTTTGGGTGATTATGACCTAAATTCGTGACCGCAATGCCTTGAATAAAGTCTAAATATTTTTTACCATTTGTATCGACTGCCCAAGAACCTGCAGCCTCTTTTATTTCAACATTCCACCGGCCATATGTTTGAAAGAGATGACTCACAGGACCGCCTCCTTTTGTTTCACAATTCGTGTTCCTTTAAAGGTTTCCCCTGTAAATATACTGCCTTTGCCATTCACGATCATGACTTCATCCACATCTCCTGATAAAGCACTTAAAGCTGATTGTACTTTTGGAATCATTCCCCCGGAAATAATGCCTTCATCAATGAGTGTAAGGGCTTCTTGTTCTGTGACGACATCTAACAGCTCACCATTTTTTAAAATGCCTTCAACATCTGTGACAAACATGAGCTTATCGGCTTTCATGGCTCCTGCGACAGCTGATGCTGCTAAATCGGCATTCACATTTAAGGTTTGACATTTTTCCGTCATAGATAGCGGAGCAATAACAGGTATGAATTGTTTTTCCATTAATGCTTCTGCCATTTCAGGATTGACTTCTTTGATTTCACCAACGTACCCATAAACATCTTGATCGAGAAAATCAGCGACAAGCATCTGACCATCTTTACCAGATACGCCGACAGATGAAATATCATGCTTTGCCAGCTCTGAAACAAAGTATTTATTAACTGTTCCCGAAAGAACCATTTCGGCTACTTCTAACACAGGCTTCGTTGTTTTACGCTGTCCATCAACGAATTCTGTTTTCACTTCTAATTTTTGCAGCATGTTGGTGATTTCAGGTCCTCCGCCATGTACGATAGCTAGCTTAAATCCAGCAGCTTGAAGTGAGCGGACATTTTCATAAAAGGTATCTGAAAGTTCTCGAATGACACTGCCTCCACACTTGAACACGATCGTTTTATCCATGTCTATCCCCTTCATTATGTGCGATAGCTCGCGTTAATTTTCACGTAATCATAGGTAAGGTCACAGCCCCACGCTGCCGCTTCACCATTTCCTTCATTCATTTGAATCAAAATCGTAATCTCATCCTGCTCTAGATACGCTTTTGCTTCCTCTTCTGAGAAAGGCTGCGGTTCATTATGCTTAAACAGACATTGTCCGCCTAAATAGACTTCAACCTCTTCTGGTGTAACGGAAGCTGCGCTATGTCCGATGGCTCCGACAATCCGGCCCCAGTTTGCATCTGTACCGTATACGGCTGTTTTCACAAGACTTGAACCAACGATTTTTTTCGCAATGATACCGGCTTCCAAGTTGTTTTTAGCGCCAGCGACTTTCGCTTCGATTAATTTGGTTGCGCCTTCTCCATCTCTTGCAATCTCTTTTGCTAAATCCTCACAAGCTAGTTTTAAGCCCTCTTTAAACAATGGCCATTCTGGATGCTCTTCATTCAGCGCATCATTTTCTGCCATTCCATTTGCCATCACAAGTACCATATCGTTTGTCGATGTTTCTCCATCGACGGTAATTTGATTAAAGGTCACATCCGTAATGTCACGAAGTGCATTTTGCAGGGCTTCCTGCTCGACATTTGCATCTGTTGTGACAAAGCCAAGCATTGTCGCCATATTCGGATGAATCATGCCAGAGCCTTTCGCTGCGCCTGAAATGAGAATCTCTTTTCCGTCTATCGTAAGGGTGTATGTTGTATTTTTAATGACCGTATCTGTCGTTAAAATCGCCTCTTCAAAATGGCCTTTTGCTGCTTTTGCTGCTTTCAGCTGGGTGATGCCTTTTTTGATTTTATCCATATCCAAACATTCTCCAATCACACCAGTAGAAGAAACTGCAATGTAATCAGGCGCTACCCCTAACATGTCTGCACAGGCTGCCTGCATGTCGTATGCATCTTTTAATCCCTGCTCACCGGTACATGCATTGGCGATGGCACTATTGACAATCACACCTTTTAATTGCCCTGTCTTTTTTAAGCTTTTTTGTGTGACTTGTAGAGGCGCAGCTTGAAAGTGACTTTGAGTGTATACCGCTGCACTCGCTGCTGGTACTTCACTGACGATCAAGCCAAGGTCTTTTTTTGAAAAGCGTAATCCAATGTGAATTCCCTTCGCTTCAAAGCCTTTTGGTGATGATACATCACCGTCTATTTTGACAATGCTTTTTTCATTTAATTCAATCATGTTTGTTGTCTCCCCTGTTCTTATGGATAAAGAGGTGTCATTGTGAGGCCCGCCTCTTCATGTAAGCCTTTGATGATGTTGAAGTTTTGAACCGCTTGACCGGCCGCGCCTTTCATTAGATTGTCTATGACCGACACGATCGTCAGCCTGCCTGTTCGCTCATCTAAATGAAAACCGATGTCACAGAAGTTACTGCCGTATACTTCTTTTGTTTGCGGGTACACCCCGTGATCTCTCACTCTGACAAAATAGGAATCTTCATAAAAGCCTTTCATCCGCTTCATCAATTCTTCTTTTGTGACATCTGATTTCAATTGTGTATACGTCGTCGCCATAATCCCTCTTGTCATCGGGACAAGATGCGTTGAAAATGTGATGTTTGCCGTTTGCGGATTCCATTCTCTCAATACTTGTTCTATTTCAGGTGTATGCTGATGCTCATTCACCTTATAAATTTTAAAGTTGTCGTTCAGTTCTGAAAAATGCGTTCCTAGTGAGGCAGATCGTCCAGCACCGGACACCCCTGTTTTCGCATCTATAATGATCATGGATTCATCAATTAAATTCTGTTTCATCAGCGGTGCTAAACCGAGAAGAGCTGCGGTAGGAAAGCAGCCGGGATTTGCAATGACTTCAGCCTGCTCAATTTTTTCTCGATTCAGTTCAGATAAACCGTACACAGCTTGTTGGATGGATGCTTCATCCGCTGCCCTTCGTTTATACCAAGCTTCGTAAGTTGCTCCATCTTGTATACGCAGGTCACCTGATAAATCAATGATTGGCACCCCTTGATTCATAAGCTTCGGCGAAAGTTCACTTGATACGCCTGCTGGTGTCGCTAAAAACACAGCATCTGTTTCTTGCACAATGGCAGCCGGATCAATGGCTTTTAATGTTTGATCTGCAATGTTTGTCAGATGTGGATAAGATTGACTGTATGATTGCCCATCACCACTTGATGAATACAATATACATTCCTTCACATGTGGATGGTGCCTTAAGATACGAACCAATTCCGCACCACCGTACCCTGTAGCACCTATAATACCTATTTTCAACGTCAATACACCCTCTTGGTCTTTGTGAAATTATTTAACATTATAACATGTATAAAAATTAATTCAATTGTATATTTAATATTTTCTTTCATTTTTTTTCATAAAAAAATCCACATATCTTCGTGAGACATGCGGATTTATCTTTCGTTTTTCATATTGATGACCATGAGCGCACTGCATAAATATAATAAGGAGCTTGCATAAAAAATGAAATGAACGGTAAAGAAATCAGCAAACAGGCCGCCCAGCATAATGGCGATAGATGAAAAAAGAGCTGTCCAAAAATGATAGTGCCCAACTTCTTTCATTCTTTTCTTCTCAGTTGTCAGTTCAGTAACGAGCAGTTTCTCCCCGTGCTTTTGAAAACCACCGAGCGCACCTAGTGCAAGCTGTATCATATACACTTGCTCCACTTCTGTAATGTGCGGAAAAAGCAGCAAAAGAAAAGCCATACCAAACGAATGAATGATTAAAAAGAGCCGCCTGTCGGTTGTTTCTGGCAGTTTCCCTAAGAGTAAATGAATAAACGCACCGCTTAAACCAAACAGACCATACGCGAGACCAAACTGAGAATAACTTGATCCAACATTTTTAATAAAAAGAATGTAAAAAGGGAAGATCAGACTGCTGGCGAAAAACAGCAGGCTTTGTGAGTAGACGAACCATTTCATTGCTTTTGCATTCATTGAGTATTGTACCTTTCATAAAAATAGTTGATAAACCTGCCATCTGGATCTGCCTGCTTTTTCTTTTGAAAGAATACATCGGTTTTAGGATATGCCCGTTTCATTTGTGCCTTTGTTTGATAAGGCATGTACGGTAAGTAATAGCTTCCATGGTGCCGCAGGGTGACATCTGTCATTTGGCGGATGATCCGCTTCGCTTCTGCCTTTTCTTCTTTCTCAAAACCGTAATTCACAAGAAGAACAAGTGCAAACATATCTTGTTTTGCATATGAAAGGTCCGCTTTTTCATTTTTTTGTACATAGCGTATCGTGATATTCATTAAATTCAACTCTTCATGTTGTAATAGGTCTCTCATTTCATCGATATACGCACGAAAACGATCAACTGGAACAAAATATTCTTGCAGCACATCAGTGTCAGACTCATTTTCATATTCTAAAAATGCAGAATCAGACCGCATCACATTGTTTCTTGTGATCAACTGTCCATTTTGACTTTGGAAATATTTCTTTTGCAAATTCCATAGCAGATCTTTCCCCATATCAAATCTTCTCGAAAGGCCGAGCATAAATGTTAAGGGCATGACAAGCTGATCTTCTTTGAGCTCCCGATATGTTTCTATCTCTTGATCAGAAGAGAGGGTGTAATTGGTGACATACATCTCTTTCAAAAAGTGTTTTTTCGCTGTTGAGATTCTTGCAAGATGCATGCGTACCTCTTTATTGTCTTTTACATGCTTTTGAAAATAAGCGGTGTATTCACGATAATCAAGAGAGGTGGTTTCCATTTTATATAATTCATCCCTCGTTAACGAAAGCTCAACATCTAAAATGACGCCGAACAGGCCGTATCCTCCGATGACGGCAGTGAATAAGTCATCATCTGGTTTGACTGTGATGATCTCTCCATCTGCTTTTAATAGTCTGAAGGACCGAACTGTGTCAATGAGTGACCCATAGCGAATGTCACGTCCATGTGCGTTTGCACTTAATGACCCTCCAACCGTAAAGATATTTTGCGATTGCATCACCTTCACAGCAAGACCGTATGGGTTCACAAATTTTTGAATATCATCCCATGTAGCGCCGCTTTGGACACGAATGGTCTGCTTGTTTTCATCAAATGCTAAAATCTGGCGGAATTTAGTCATATCGAGCACGATCCCGTTTTCATAGTACGTGTGGCCGCCCATGCTATGCTGCTTTCCGGCAATTGAAATCGGCAGATGTTTCTCTTTTGCTTCTTCTAATACTTCTTTTAATGTCTGTATTTCTTTACCTTGAACGACTTTTTTTATTTTGACAGGCATGAGATGACTGACATCTGTAAAGGCATCAAGATTTTGACTTTTATGTGCTTGACCTTCACGTATAGTGATTGATGCAAAAAATGCAGCAGCATATCCCATGAAAAGAACGATCCATATCCACTTTCGTTTCATTATAGGTACTCCGTTCTTTAAAATTACATCCATTATATCAGGCCATTCTCTCCCCCACCTTAATTTTTCATAAAAAAACCTGGTACGAGTTCAACTCATACCAGGCGTTTTTCATATGTGCTTATTGAATACCAAGTGCGATTTTAGCGTATCTTGACATTTTGTCTCGTGTCCAAGGCGGATTCCATACGATGTGAACTTCTGTTTCTTTCACTTCAGGCAGGTCGCTTAATGCTTTTTTGACTTCATCCACGATAACTGGTGCTAAAGGACAACCCATTGATGTTAAGGTCATGGTGACATCTGCTTTTCCATTCTCATCAAGATCGACATCATAGACAAGTCCAAGATTGACGATGTCGACATTTAACTCAGGGTCAATCACCTGTTCTAGGGCGCCTAAAATATTTTCTTTCAATGCTTCATCCATGATATCCACTCCTTTTTCAACTAGTATAACGTACTTTTACTTTTGGCTAAACGTTTGTGCTTTTCAGGTGCGTCACAAACCAGTCAATCGTTTCAAACATCGCTTGTCTTGAGACCTTGTGGCCTGCTTGTTCATCTGTGATAAAACGAATCAGGTGCGGGTCTTGCTTATATTGGGTTGCCGCTAACTCGTCATATAGGGCTTTTGCGTGGCGATAAGGGACAACAGGGTCGTTTTCCGCATGCCAGAATAACAGCGGTCTTTTGTTCAATCGATCCATTTGCAGCGTTAAATCATAAGGGCGGAGTGCGTCTAATTGCTGTTTGACCTCTTCGTCCGTGATGTCTTTCATGAAACCTTTGTGACGCATGTCCATGATTTGTGCCTGTAGAAAAGTCGTATATTTCGGACTGCCCATCAGGCTGACAGCTGCTTTAATCCAATCATGCTTTGCAAGTGCACCAAAGGTCGTGATGCCCCCCATAGATGTACCAGCAACGCCTATCAGATCGGCTTCAATCAATTGTTTTGCTTGAAAATGTGTTTTGAGTATGTCGATTTCACGAATTTCGTTCAGGACAATTTCCCAGAACTTTGATGCCAGTTCCTCTAAGCTGAGGTTTTCTGATCTTACACCATGATAAGCACAGTCAGGCAAAATGACTCTCATGCCTTTTTCGGCCAAATGAAAGGCGAAGTGTAAATTGTGCTCACGTGCACTTGTAAACCCGTGTATGAAAAATACAAGCGGCAGCGGTTTTTCTTTATTTTCAGCTTTTACGATATGTAAAAATGGAATATCGTGTTCAATTTGCTCATCAATGGTGATCACAGCCTATGAATCCTCCTTTATCATTCCCGTCTTTGTTTATTTTAACATGTAGACAACGAAGATGTGATAAAGATACACTATAGAAAGAGGCACCATTACTAACTGCCTCCTATCACTTACAGATCAAAGGAGATTTTATGGAGACTAAACCTTATCTAATCGCACTTGACCTGGATGGCACGTTATTAAAAGATGATAAAACCATTTCTTCACACACGCTTGACGTCATTCAAAAAGTGAAAGACAGCGGGCATCATGTATGTATATCAACAGGCCGGCCATTTCGTTCCAGCTCTCCTTATTATCAGCAATTACAGCTTGATTCACCGATTGTGAACTTTAATGGAGCGTTTGTCCATCATCCTCTTGATGAAAAATGGGGCAGATTTCACACGTCACTTGATCTTCAAGTTGTTAAACAGCTTGTGGACATCAGTGAGGAGTATAAAGTGCACAATGTGTTGGCTGAAGTGCTCGATGATTTGTATTTCCATTATCATGATGAAAAACTCATTGATATATTTAATATGAATGCAAACAAAGTTACTGTCGGAGACCTTAGAAACAACCTTGGAGAGAATGTGACGAGCGTCTTAATTCATGCAAAAGAAGAAGACGTCGGAGCCATTCGGAGCTATTTAACAGATGTTCATGCAGAAGTAATTGATCACAGGCGATGGGCCGCTCCGTGGCACGTGATTGAAATCATTAAAACAGGCATGAACAAAGCCGTTGGACTGCAAAAAATCAGTGATTATTACGGGGTTCCTAAGGAGCGAATTGTGGCATTTGGAGATGAAGACAATGATTTAGAGATGATTGAATTTGCTGGATGCGGCGTTGCAATGGGCAACGGGATTGATGCAGTGAAACGCGTCTCAAATGAAGTCACAGATACGAATGAACAAGATGGGATTGCAAAATTCCTAACGAATTACTTCTCTCTTTAATTTTTCCATTCATACATATCCGAAGAAAGCGGGCATACTACCGTTAGACAGGTTGACCTGTCAGCTTGTGTAAAGGGGCGGATTCCGAATGGGTAAAAGAAGCAAATCGAAACGCTTTATACAACAAGGTAAAGATTCTGTCAGTCTGCATGACGCACGTTTTCCGTATCGTTCCACACTTGAAGAAGCGGCGGAGGACCGGGGAAATATGAAGACTGATGCTTCTGGAGGTTCATTGTGAGAAACGAACTTTTTGATCAAGCCAAATCATTTACTGAAGAAGCCCTTACTTCTTCATTTTCATCTGGGTTAGAGCGTCAACAGGCTGTCAAGCGAGCAAAAAATGCCGTATCATCTGCATTTGCCAACTCTACAGATGCAGAAAGAAACCAGCTGCATACCTTCCAAGACATGCTTGATGATCTTTAACGTAAAAAAGCTGTCCACTATCTGGACAGCTTTTTCTGTTTCTCATGAAGCAGGAAGCACTTATTTCACATGGAATGTTTTCTTTTCCGTGATTTGCTTAAGCCCTTCTGCTTTTCCTTTAAATGTGACGACCGCTTCATACGTTCCCGGCTCCACACCGTTTGACCACGTATCTTGAAAATCATACGCCTCATCTTTCTTCAGCACAAAGGATTGGATGGCCTGTGTGAACATTCGGTCTTTCGAATAGCGGTATTGTTCATTCCCGTTTTCGTCATACACACTTAGCTCGAATTTCTGGCTTGTGTTAAATGTAAATTCAATATCTCGATCTGATTCATTTTTCAGTGACATGTTAAATTGAACCGAAGAACCTTTTTGGACAGGGTCTACTGTGAGTACAACCGTTTTCTCTCCCATTTGACCGGATACCTCCTTGTTTGGTTCATCCTTTTTTTGTTGTCCACAAGCTGCTAAAACCAATAGAACGAGAAGAAGCACCACACCTTTTTTCATCTTCTACCCACCTTTTAATCTCGTCTGAAAAATCCAAGAATATTGGTTGTTTGAACAATATTCGTAAAGGCTTTTGGATCGACTTCTTTAATAATTTGTTCAAGTTCATACAGCTCATACCTTGTAATAACAACCACCATCATTTCTTTTTGCTCGTTGGTAAACGCGCCTTTCGCTGGTACAGTCGTAATGCCTCTGACCATTTTTCCATAAATAGCTTCTTTGATTTCATCTGCTTTCTTCGTCACAATCATCGCCGTCAGCTTCTCGTGTCTTGTATGGATGGCATCAATGACCCTAGTGGTCACATATAATGTGACAAGGGTATATAATGCTTTCTCCCAACCTTGTAATAATCCTGCTGTAAAAATGATGATTCCGTTTAAAATAAAGAAATACGTTCCGACTGGTTTATCCTTCCATTTTGCTAAAATCATCGCAAGGATATCGAGACCGCCGGTTGATGCCCCGTATTTCAGCGTGATTCCAATCCCGAGTGCAGAAATCACACCGCCAAACACAGCATTTAATAAAATATCTTCAGAAACGCTCGTCTCTGGTAAAATCCCAAGGAAAATGGTCGTCAGTGCAACACTGATAATGCTATACAAAGTAAAGGAACGGCCAACCTTCATCCAGCCTAAAATGCCGACTGGAATGTTTAAAATAAATAATAGGATCCCTGTTGATAAATAAAATGGCGCATATTGATCGATTAAACTGGATAACAGCTGCGCTACCCCTGTAAAACCGCTCGCATATACGTCAGCTGGGATTAAGAATAAATTCAGTCCAATCGCATTGAGTAATGCACCAATGACGACGACAATGAGTTTTTTTGCTTCTCCAATGAACATGTTGTCATTCCTCCACTACCATTCTCTCTATGGTTTTCCCTAAAATTTAGAATTTGAACACGAAAAGTTGATTTCTATGATATAGTTAGGCTAAAAAGATGTAAAATATGGCTTATTTTTTTAGAAAGAAGGGATTTTGATGACTGTTCATATCATAGCAGACAGTGCTGCTGATCTGCCTCTTTCTTATTATGATGAACATAACATGACACTCATTCCGCTGCGTGTGTTACTTGGCGAGCAGGAATTTGAGGATTTGATCACCATTGAACCAAAACAAGTATTTGATGCGATGAGACAAGGCGCAAGTCCAAAAACATCACAAGCTTCACCAAACCGAATCAAGGAAGCCTTTGTTTCTGTTGCACAAACCCATACGTCCGCCATCTATGTCGCCTTTTCATCAGAGCTTTCAGGTACATACCAAACAGCTGTGATGATGGCAAACGAAGTGAAGGAAGAATACCCTGATTTCGATTTACGAATCATTGATTCTAAATGTGCTTCACTTGGCTATGGACTTGCTGTTAAACACGCACAATCACTTGCCATTGACGGAAATACAATACAAGAAATTGAAACGTCTGTAAAGCATTTTTGTGAATCTTTACAACATATTTTTACTGTAGACGATTTATCGTATTTAGCAAGAGGCGGAAGAATCAGTAAAGCTTCTGCATTTGTTGGCGGTTTGTTAAGCATTAAACCCATTTTACACGTCGAGGATGGAAAACTGATACCACTTGAAAAAATTCGTGGACGTAAAAAACTGCTGAAACGCATTATTGAATTGATGAAAGAGCGCGGAACGGACTGGTCGAACCAAACGGTTGGCATTAGTCATGGAGATGATCCTGCACTTGCAGAAGACATGAGACAATTGATCGAAACCGAATTCCACCCAAAAGAAATAGATATTCATATCATCGGTGCTGCTGTCGGGTCCCATTCAGGTCCTAGCACGCTTGCGATCTTCTTTACAGGCAAACCATCATAAAAAGCACCCTTCCCTCAACATATAGGGAAGGGTGCTTTTCTTATGAAAGTTTAAATCGATGAACGGTTTCATTTAACCTAGCCGTCATACTCATCAGTTCTTCTACCTGTTTGTTCATTTGATGGAACGATTGCAGCTGTTCATTGGCCGAGGCAGAAATTTCTTCACTGCCTGCTGCTGTTTCTTCTACAACCGCACTCATATTTTCAATCGAGTGCAGCACTTGTCCGCCAAGCTCTGTCGATTGAATAATTTGGTCATTTAAACATGCCATTTCTTCTTTAATATGCTGTGCTTTTGTTTCTATATCTTCAAAGGAGTGTGAGGTTTTGTCCATCGCATCCTGCTGCTGAAGAGAAAGCTTGACCCCTTCTTTGACAGTTTGACTAATGGATTGAATGCCTCTTTCAATATGACTGACCATATCAAAGATTTGTCTTGTAGCGTTAGATGATTCGTCGGCAAGCTTACGAATTTCATCTGCTACAACGGCAAAGCCTTTTCCAGCCTCACCTGCTCTTGCCGCTTCGATCGCCGCATTTAGCGAAAGTAAGTTTGTCTGATCCGCAATGTCAGAAACTGTTTTGGCCATAGCCGAGATCCCGCTAGCATATTGCGTGAATTCTCCTGCCGACTGCTCGATTTGCCTTGTGGCATGTGTATTTTTTTCAATCGCCGTTTTTGTTTCTGTTAACGTGTGCTTTCCACTTTCCACTGCTTCTATCGCATCCTCTGTACTTTGGATGACTGTTTGTGAACGTTCGGAATTTTTACGTCCATGCTGATCCATCTTTTCAATCAAGCTAACGCCATGCTGGAGATCCTCTGAAATGGCTTGTGACCCATTTGCCATTTCGTCTGTCGAGACAGATACTTGATTTGCAGATTCCATCAGCTTTTTGTTTTCATCATCTAACTGGATCGAGAATGTCTCCACTTGACTTGAGACATTGCTGATTTCTTTAATCAGACTAATCAGCTGATCTGTCATTTGATTGAATGATTCATTTAAGCCGCCGATTTCATCCTTACGCCGGATGTCCATCCGCTCCACAGCAAGGTTTCCTTCTGCAATCTGTTTTGCCCGGTAGGAGAGTGATTTGATTGGTGTCACGATGGATCTCGTTAAACCAATATTTAAAAAGACGGCGATGACAATCAGTGTGAGGGCTGCGACTAACGCACTTGTGATGATCCACTGCACATTTTCTGCTGCATTCTCTTGATTTTGTTCATACGCTTCTTGTGCTCTTTTATTCATCGTATGCACGTCGTTTAAGACACCATCAATTCTTGCTGCCACACGTCTTGCATCAGAAGCATTTTTTTCACCAATGGCATTGTTCGCTTCCTTGGTCCACGTGTCAAACTTTAAATTTAACCTCGTTAATGCTTCTTTGTTCATATTCCCTGCGTTTTTGTTTAACGTTTGGAGTTGTTTTTTTGCTGTAGAGATATCGGTTTGAACGACCTCTAGCTGTTCATCTGAAAGTGTCATGGAATAATTGGTCATGGCTTGTTCGACACTTTCAAAGCTCGCCTTCGTTTTTTGTACGTTTAGTAAGGTTTGAACTTCTGTTTCATTCGATGATTGGATCTTTGTCATGCTGACAATGATAAAGGCGATGACACCAACCGCTAAAAGAAGTGAGATGAGTGAGTTGAGCAAGATTTTGACACGTAAGCTCATGATGCTGCCCCCTCTTCTTTCAGAAGCGTCTGCTTCAGTCCATTTAATTTTTTGGTCAATTTCTCAGCATCCTTGAGCACCCGGATTCTGGCCATATCGATTCCGTCATTGCTTAAGTCATAGACGATATGCCCACTTTTGATTTGATTGTTCTTTACGAGCTGTTCGCTGAATTGATAGACCACTTCATCGACTTTTTTGACCATGGATGAAATCACAGCTTTTTCAGCCGTATAGTACTGATCGCTGTCTACGCCAATTGCATATTTGCCTTGTGATTGTGCTTCTTTTAATACACCAACACCCGTATAGCCGGCTGCGGCATATAAAACATCTGCTTTCTTTTTGATCATTTCTTTGGCAATTTTACTACCTTTGCCTGCGTCGCTAAATGTACCTGCATAGGTGGATAAGATATTGATTTTCGGATTCACAGATTTGGCACCTTTTTGAAATCCTTTTTCAAAACGATGAATGACATCCGCATCGACGCCGCCAACAAATCCAATGACATCACTTTTCGTTGTCATGGCAGCAAGTGCCCCTGCTAAATAGCTGCCTTGCTCTTCTTTAAACGTCACGGAGGTCACATTTTTCAGCTCAGATACGGCATCAATCAGCAAGAATTGCTTCTTTGGATATTTTTTTGCGACTTTTTCTATGTCTTCTTGCATACTGAAGCCTACACCGATGATCAGGTCATTGCCATCTTTTACGAGCTCTGCCAGTCCTTTTTCGTATGTATCCGTTTCTGCAATTTCTCTATAATCAAATTCAATGCCAAGCCCGTCACGTGCTTTTTCTAAACCTTTAAATGATGAATCGTTAAATGATTGATCACCAAGACCATCGTCTGTCAGCATGACGCCAATATGCTTCACATTTGACTTCGGTGGTCCTCCCTGTTGATTGCTGCATGAGGCGAGTACCATGAGCATGGCTGCCATCAGAAGTATTGACACCTTCACTTTCATCCAAAAACACACTCCTTTTATCATCCTTACTCCTTTCTTATCGGATTTGAGTGGCGTTGTTTCAATGATAAAGGGAAGGTTTTTCAGCTTTTTTCATGACTTTTTTCACTGAAAAAACCCATTATTTATGACAAAAATAAAAAAAGTGAGCAAATGCTCACTTTTTCTCGTAGGTCCAGCCTTCTTCTTGATAGACTAGATCATTTTTCATCAGATGACCTAATGCGCGTTTAAAGGCCGCCTTGCTCATTTGAAATCGTTCACGAATATCTTCTGGATCACTTTTATCCCAGTAAGGCATGGCGCCATTTCTCGTTCTCATATAGGTTAAAATTTCTTCTGCATCAACAGATAACGCATCCTGCTTTCTAGGAAGCAAAGAAACGTTCACGGTTCCATCCTCTTTCACCGCAATGACGCGGCCTGTCACTTCCGATCCTAATCTTGGTTCTTCCTTTCGTTCTGTGCGGTGGATAAATCCCCTCACCCCTGTATCTGTCAGCATAAAAGAGCCTGTCGCAATTAAGCGATAAATTGTCCCAGTGATTTCTTTGTTCATTAAGGTTTCTGGCGCCTCAGTGAACAATTCACTGATCACATCCTCAGTGGCTGTCTTTGCGAACATTCTACCGTAGCTTGTGACTTTCAGCATACAGTAGAGTTTGTCTCCTTTTTTCGGCCATGCTTCCTCAAAAGGCGGGAGGTGTTCTGTTGCAACAAGTGCATCCTTTGATAGCCCGACATCGACAAATGCGCCCATGTCTTCTACAACGTCTACGACTTCTACCCAGCCATATGTATGTGCATTGATTGTAGGCATTTTCATCGTAGCTGCTAGTCTTTCTTCATGATCTACATATAAGTAGACCTCTACTTCATCCCTGTCATCAATATCCTCTGTCATCTCACTGCGATGCAAGAGGACAGAATCTTCACCATCTGTCAAAAAGTAGCCGTACTCCATCTCGTTCTCTATTTGCAAGGTCAATTGCTCACCTGGTCTCATGTTCTCTTCCTTCCTATCTGCCCATAAAAGAGCGTTCGTTCATCTTTTGATTCACTTTATTCTACTATACTTCTTTCAACATGAACATCTCTAGTTCTGTTAGCTAAAGTGGACAAACTTCCCTTGATTTATACCGCAAGCGGCTGAACTCTTTGATTTGTCTATATGATAAAGCTTCTTCTTGCCCTGTTTGCATGATAAAATAGACGCAATATCTATACTTGGAGGTCATGTGTTATGGCAAAAGAAAGTTCATTTGATATTGTATCGAAGGTGGAACTGCCAGAGGTGCAAAACGCCATTCAAGCAGCGCTAAAAGAAATTAAAAATCGTTATGATTTTAAAGGAAGTAAAAGTGATATTTCACTTGAAAAAGAAGAGCTCGTTCTCACCTCAGATGATGACTTCAAGCTTGAACAGCTAAAAGATGTGCTTGTGACAAAGCTGATTAAACGAAATGTACCAACTAAAAACATCGACTACGGAAAAACCGAACATGCCCTAGGCGGAACAGTACGCCAGCGTGCCAAGCTGATTAGCGGTATCGATAAAGACAATGCCAAAAAGATCAACGCACTCATTAAGCAATCTGGGATCAAAGTGAAGTCGCAGTTTCAGGATGACCAAGTGCGTGTAACAGGGAAAAATAAAGATGATTTACAAGAGGTCATTTCACTCATGCGCAAAGCAGATTTGCCGATTGACGTCCAATTTATAAATTTTCGATAAATTTTAAATTTTCCATTGATTATTTTCGATTTTTTCGTTACAGTTGATGGAAGTTCAATTCATTGACATGTTCATATCGCTTTCTTATCAAGAGAGGCAGAGGGACTGGCCCTGTGAAGCCTCAGCAACCGGTGTAGTAGAAATGTATTTTCTATGACCAAGGTGCTAAATCCAGCAAGCAACTGCTTGGAAGATAAGGAGAAGAATTACGATACAGCCAAAAAGTCTTCTTCTTATCAGAAGGCTTTTTTTGTTACATAGAAATAAGGAGGAATACAATGGGCCTATTACAAGACTTACAAAATCGCGTATTGATTGCTGACGGAGCAATGGGAACACTTTTATACTCTTACGGCATTGACCGGTGCTTTGAAGAACTAAATTTATCAAAAGAAGATGAAGTGAAAAGAGTGCATGAGGCGTATGTGCAGGCTGGAGCTGACATCATCCAAACGAACACGTACGGTGCGAATTATATTAAACTATCCCGCTACGGCTTAGAGGAAGAAACAAAACGTATCAATACAAAAGCGGTACAAATTGCAAAAGCTGCCGCTGGCTCAGCTTATGTACTCGGAACGATTGGCGGCATTCGAACGTTTAACAAAAATGCCTACTCGATAGACGAGATCAAACGAAGCTTTAGAGAGCAGCTGTACATCCTATTAAATGAACAGCCTGACGGATTATTGCTTGAAACGTATTATGATATGGAAGAGGCGAAGGCCGTTCTCGAAATTGCGCGCAAAGAAACGACTCTCCCGATTGTCATGAACGTATCCATGCACGAGCAAGGTGTTTTGCAGGACGGTACACCGCTGAAGGACGGTTTATCTGAATTATCCTCTCTTGGCGCTGATGTCGTTGGGATCAACTGCAGGCTGGGCCCTTATCATATGATTCAGGCACTCGAAGGCGTTCCGATTTTGGAAAATTCTCATTTATCTGTCTATCCTAACAGCAGTCTCCCGTCTCTTGAAGAAGGCAGACTCGTCTATGATACAGATAATGACTATTTCCGAAAAAGTGCACTAGAGTTTAGAAATCAAGGCGCACGCATTATCGGAGGCTGCTGCGGAACGACGCCTCAGCATATTAACGCAATGGCTGAAGCAGTTAAAGATTTAGCACCGATCACTGAAAAAGAAGTGAAAGTATTAAAAGAAGAAATCATTTCGATCCAAGACCAGCGCACTGAACCTGGACTTGACGAGCTGGCTGTTAAAAAACGATCGATTATCGTAGAGCTGGACCCGCCAAAGAAGCTGAACTTTGAAAAATTCCTTGTCGCAGCAAATGAATTAAAGAGTGCAGGCATTGATGCCCTGACGTTAGCTGATAATTCTCTTGCGACTCCGCGCATTAGCAATGTGGCTTGCGGTGCATTATTGAAACAGCAGCTTGATATGCGTTCACTTGTCCATATCACGTGTCGTGATCGTAATTTGATTGGGCTACAATCCCATTTGATGGGACTCGACACTCTCGGATTAACCGATATTTTAGCCATTACAGGCGACCCGTCTAAAATTGGTGACTTCCCAGGTGCAACATCTGTTTATGATTTAACCTCCTTTGATTTGATTCGTCTCATCAAACAGTTTAACGAAGGACTTTCTTTCTCTGGGAAGCCGCTTGGCAAAAAGACCAATTTTTCAGTGGCTGGCGCGTTTAATCCAAATGTACGTCATATTGATAAAGCAGTAAAACGTCTTGAGAAAAAAATAGAATACGGCGCTGATTATTTCATCTCACAGCCTGTTTATTCAGAGGAACAGCTAGTGAAAATTCATGAGGAAAGCCGTCATTTGGATAAACCGATTTACATCGGCATTATGCCGTTAACAAGCAGCCGAAATGCAGAGTTTATTCATCATGAAATTCCAGGCATCAAATTATCTGATTCCATTCGTGACATTATGGTCAAGGCTGGCGAGGATAAGGAAAAGCAGCGAGCAGAAGGCTTAGCGATTGCCCGCTCTTTATTAGATACAGCCTGCGAATTGTTTAATGGCATTTATTTAATTACCCCTTTCCTTCGATCAGATTTAACAGCAGAACTGACAACCTACATCCATCAGAAAGAAAAGGAGCCAAACGTACATGTCAACTATCACTGAACAGCTCAAGAGACGCATCCTTGTCCTTGATGGTGCAATGGGCACAATGATTCAAAACGCCAATCTCACAGCAGAGGACTTTGGCGGAGAAGAGTATGAGGGCTGTAACGAATATTTGAACATGACAGCCCCTCACATCATCTCCACAATCCACCGGGAATATCTTGAAGCAAGTGCGGATTTCATTGAAACGAATACGTTCGGCGCTACAAAGCTCGTCCTTGATGAATATGGGCTTGGCCATCTCGCCTATGAACTCAACGTACGAGCTGCTCAGCTGGCAAAGAATGAAGCAGATCGTTTCTCCACAGCGGAGTGGCCTCGTTTTGTTGTAGGCGCAATGGGGCCTACAACTAAAACATTATCTGTGACAGGCGGCACAACCTTTGAAGAGCTCGTCAGAAACTATGAAGAGCAGGCTCGCGCACTCATTGATGGCAAATGTGATGCCCTTCTTTTAGAAACAAGCCAAGACATGCTGAATGTAAAAGCTGGATTCATGGGCATTCAGAAAGCCTTTAACGCGACCGGCATTCAATTACCACTCATGGTATCAGGTACGATTGAACCAATGGGCACCACCCTTGCCGGTCAAGATATTGAAGCCTTTTATATCTCTCTTGAGCATATGAAACCAATCAGCGTTGGCCTAAACTGTGCAACTGGTCCAGAATTTATGACAGACCATATCCGCACACTCTCCTCCATCGCAAAGTCAGCTGTTAGCTGCTATCCAAACGCAGGTCTCCCAGATGAAGAAGGACAATATCACGAATCCCCTGCTTCCCTTGCTAAAAAAATCGCCGCCTTCGCACAGGAAGGCTGGTTAAATATCGTCGGGGGCTGCTGCGGAACAACACCTGCACATATTCAGGCATTATCAGACGAAGTGCGCTCGCTCCAGCCGCGCCGCATGGTTCATGAATCGTCACAGCATACCGTATCAGGAATTGACCCCCTTATTTATGAAGAAGCAATGCGTCCGCTTTTTGTAGGTGAACGGACAAATGTCATTGGCTCCCGGAAATTCAAACGGCTGATTGCGGAACAAAAGTTTGAAGAAGCGTCAGAAATTGCTCGTGCACAGGTGAAAAATGGCGCTCACGTCATTGATGTGTGTCTCGCTGATCCAGACCGTGACGAGGCAGCAGACATGGAAGGCTTTTTACAAGAGGCCATGAAAAAAGTCAAAGCTCCTTTTGTCATTGATTCAACGGATAAACACGTGATTGAAAAGGCACTCACGTACTCCCAAGGGAAAGCCATCATCAATTCCATTAATCTCGAGGATGGCGAAGAACGGTTTGAAGAAATTCTTCCGCTTGTGAAACTATATGGCGGCGCACTTGTTGTCGGCACGATCGATGAAACAGGGATGGCTGTAACAGCAGAACGAAAGCTCGAGATTGCCGTACGTTCTCATGATCTCTTAACGAAGAAATATGGAATTCCCTCAAGTGACATCATTTTTGATCCACTCGTCTTTCCGGTAGGCACTGGAGACGCGCAGTATATTGGCGCTGCCGAAGAAACGATCAAAGGCATCAAAATGATCAAGGAAACACTGCCTGAGTGTCTCACGATTTTAGGCATTAGTAACGTGTCTTTCGGACTCCCGCCTGTTGGCAGAGAGATCTTGAATGCCGTCTATTTGTATCACTGCGTCCAAGCAGGACTTGATTATGCAATCGTTAATACTGAAAAACTTGAACGTTTCGCTTCGATTCCAAAGGAAGAAATCAAGCTAGCTGAAACATTACTTTATGAAACAAATGATCAAACCCTTGCCGAATTCACCCAATTTTACCGCGGGAAAAAGAAAACGGAGAAAAAACCAAAGGTCTCCTTATCGCTTGATGAGAGGCTGGCGTTATACGTCGTCGAAGGAACAAAAGAAGGGCTGATTGATGATCTGTCCCTTGCCTTAGACCAATTCGAATCACCTCTTCATATCATCAATGGACCCTTGATGCAGGGAATGGCTGAAGTTGGACGTCTTTTTAATCAAAACGAATTGATTGTGGCTGAAGTGCTTCAATCGGCAGAGGTCATGAAAGCATCTGTTTCGTATCTTGAGCAATATATGGAAAAGCAGCATGCAAGCGGCAAAGGGAAGATTCTCCTTGCGACGGTTAAAGGAGATGTCCATGATATCGGGAAAAACCTTGTCGACATCATTTTGAGCAATAATGGCTTTCAAGTGGTCGATCTCGGGATCAAAGTCACACCTCAAACATTGATCGAAGCTGTGCAAAAGGAAAAACCAGATATGATCGGATTATCCGGATTACTTGTCAAGTCAGCACAGCAAATGGTACTGACCGCTCAAGATTTACAAAAAGCGAACATCTCCGTTCCCATTTTGGTCGGCGGTGCTGCTCTTTCACGGAAATTTACGAAGATGAAAATTTCGCCTCATTATGACGGACCCGTCCTTTATGCAAAAGATGCAATGGACGGCCTGTCATTAGCCAATGAGTTAAAAGCAAACCCTCTTCAATTTCAAACAAAGCCCTCAGCGGAACAAGAGGCACTTATCAAAGAGAAAGAAGTGAAACAGCCGAAAGCCGTCATTGAATTACTGGAAAAACGCGCGGCACTCCCGCAGGCGCCGGTTTTCACGCCAGAAAATACAAAACGCCATTATGTGCGTGACATCGATTTGCATCATATTATGCCCTATGTGAATGAGCAAATGCTTATTGGTCATCACCTCGGCTTAAAAGGAAAGGTCAAAACATTATTAGCTGAACAGCACCCAAAAGCATTGGAGCTAAAACAGCTTGTCACAGACCTTCTTCAGGAAGGCAGAGAGAAAGGCTGGTTTGCACCGGCATTTGTTTATCAATTCTTCCCTGCCAGTTCAAACGAGAATGATCTGCATATTTATGATCCGGAAGCGCCTGATCGCATCATTGAAACATTTCAATTTCCAAGACAGGAGAAACTTCCATACCGCTCCATTTCAGACTATGTGCGGAAAAGCGAAGAAAATGAGAAAGATTATATCGCCTTATTTGCCGTCACAGCTGGTGCGCGCATACGTGATGTGGCGCAGCAATTTAAGCAAGAAGGTGATTATTTAAAAATGCATGCTGTCCAAGCACTGGCGCTTGAGCTTGCAGAAGGCTTAGCTGAAAGAACCCACCAAGTGATTCGTGACAAATGGGGCTTCCCTGACCCAGTCGATTTCACAATGGACAAGCGGTTCCAGGCCAAATATCAAGGGCAGCGCTATTCCTTCGGCTATCCAGCGTGTCCAAATCTTGAAGACCAAGAAAAGCTGTTCCACCTGCTTCAGCCTGAAAAAATCGGCATCTATCTGACAGAAGGCTTCATGATGGAACCTGAAGCATCTGTTTCAGCGATCGTCGTTTCTCATCCTGAAGCTCGATATTTTAATGTTCATTAATGCAGGACCTCCGTGATTGGAGGTTCTTTTTTGATAAATATTGGGATAAATATCAATATTTACTCTTATTTACCGATATTACAAATGAAAGTCATTCACTTAAAAGGAGATGTTTGTCATGTTCAAAAAGAAAATGGGGATTTTACTGCTTACCGGCCTCTTCATCGCTACACCTCTCTTTCAATCACCTGCACAAGCAAGTGAAGCCTCTACGAAACAAACAAAATATTATACAGAAGAATTAGAGCACCTGTACCCTGACAGTGATTATGCAAACAATGATACGATGGAAAAAGCTCAATTCTTACAGCATTCCCTTCATCTGAGTAAAACGTATTTATATCATGAGGGCAGTATCTCTTCTATGGATGACATCGATTTTTACCGTTTCACCAGCTCCAAATTTGATGGAGCAGATGGCCGCTTTTCTATTAAACTCGTGAATGTGAAGTCTGGAAATGATTTCGACCTCTACCTTTACAATAAGAACGGGTCACTTGTGTCTTCCTCTGTGCGGACAAACAACCAAAACGAGATCATTCATATGCCGAAAATTGCCGCCAGCACTGATTACTACCTAGCCGTTAAACCAAAACGATTATTAAATGAAGAAGATAACATGTATCGTATTGTGTTTGATAAAAGCATTGAAAAAGGCACAACCAAACGATATGGATCACCTGCCACACTTAACAGCTTCAATGAATCCGGTTCTCCAAATTCTTCTTTTGATTTAAGCAGCTTGCCTCAGGATGCCGTTGTGACTGGTCTTTCCTTAGAGGCTGAAAAAGGCAGTACAAACGCACACAATTATGTATTCACCGTTTCTTCCTTAAAAGGCGGGACAGTGAACGTAGCTTGGAATGGACAAAAAGTGGACATCTCTTCTTATAGAACAAGTCAGGTTCCGGCAAAAGATCGCTTTTTTGTGTCTTTCAATGCGACAGAGGTTCCTCAGTTGATTGGTGGACGATTAATCAAAGTGGGCGTTGTGTCGATTAAAAACTTGCAGCTCACCTTTGAATATGAATACAACCGTGACCTGAATTATTAATCCGACAAAAAGGAAAAGGAGCCCCCTTTTCCTTTCAGATTGTTGACAAAGGGCTAAAATGATCTTGATTTTAGCCCTTTGTCTTCTTTTCAGCGTGATAGAAAACCTTTGTAGTCTAGGAAGGACGAGTACCGGAGCGGAGCGAATTTGAGATTCGTGAGCACCGGCACGCAGGACTGACACCGAATGCGAGGGTTTGTCTACACGCTGAAAGGAAAAGGAGCCCCCTTTTCCTTTTTCTTATGACTTCTTATGGTACGATACAGATAGATCAATTCAGCTAAGAAGGAGTTGCGTGTATTGGCAAACGTTATTCAACGATCATTAACACTTGGTGACATACCAGATCTCATCGCACTGTCAAAAGAGGTAGACTGGCCTGATTACAATGCAGAAGAACTCACATCTCTTTTAACAAATGGACATTTTACAGGTTTTACAACAACTGACGGACAAGTGATCTCATGTGCAGGACTTTTCCAATATGACAGAGTCGCGTCAATTGGGGCTGTCATTGTATCGGAGACACATCGCGGCTTAGGCCTTGCACGTAAAATGATTGACACCTTGCTTCGTCAAAGTGATCAGAGCGTTCCTGTCGTTTTAACGGCTACTGCACAGGGGCAGCCGGTTTACGAAAAGATCGGGTTTCACACGGCCGGTTACATTCATACATACAAAGCACAGAAAACAAACCCTTCGGCACTTCGCGTGTCAGGTAAGATCGACCTTTCTCCTGCTGGTGAAACGCACCTTCCGTCCATTGAAGCACTTGACGAGAAAGGTGCAGGCACCAATCGAGCAAGCTTTTTAAAAAAACGAATGGAACGAGCAGCGTTCCGGCTGATCGCAAAGGATGAACATCACGAAATAACCGGCTTTGCCTTTGGCGTCGAAACGCCAGCCAATCTGATGATTGGCCCGCTTGCAGCAAACGATGAACAAACGGCGCTTTCACTCATCCAATCGCTCATCTCATCTTATTCTGGTGCCATTCGTTTAGATATGCAGGAGGAAACAGCTGAGCGCCTGCATACATCACTTATAGAAGCAGGGTTTACGAAAACAAACAAAGCGCATTTTATGATGATTCGCGGAAAAGAAAAGCAGAACGATCCGGCGCTTCTTTATTTCCTTGCTTCTCAAGCATTTTCTTAAAAAACCAAAAAGCTGTAGACAAAGGATGTCTACAGCTCAGATTGTTGACAAAGGGCTAAAATAAACTCATTTTAGCCCTTTGTCTTCTTTTCAGCGTGATAGAAAACCTTTGCAGTCTAGGAAGGACGAGTACAGGAGTAGAGCGAATTTGACATTCGTGAGCACCGGCACGCAGGACTGACACCGAATGCGAGGGTTTGTCTACAGCTTTTCTTTTTTACTTCTCGCCAACGGATGAAAGAACATGAGCGAGTGCATTTGTGACCTTCCCATGCTCTGACGCATGCGGCCGGTCGTCTCCATCTCCATAGCCATAATCAATCATTCGATTACGGTTTAAGCAAAGCTTTGTCAACTGAGGCTGGAATAGATCAAATAATTCAAAACGGTCCTTTAGCTGCGGGAATTGCTCTTGATAATGCTGAATTTCTTCTGCAAGCAAGCGCCAAAGAGTGGTTTCATCTAACAGCTGATGATTGTCTAACACGT
This sequence comes from Bacillus sp. MC1252, assembly GCF_056838025.1. Lineage (NCBI taxonomy): Bacteria > Bacillati > Bacillota > Bacilli > Caryophanales > Bacillaceae > Bacillus > Bacillus sp. MC1252. Next base: position 1,082,889 of record NZ_CM166369.1, on the reverse strand, counting down.
TTGATACGTAACGCAGGTTACAAATAAACAATCCTGTAAAGATAAATTGTACTAGACCTTCCGGCGGCTCACTGCGCAGCACTTCTTTTAACTCTTCTTCTAGTGAAGCTAATTCAGGCAGCGGCTGATCACTAATGTTCACATCGTCAACGAAATCTTTGATCGCCAAACGATGCGGCCGATGATCTTTTAACACAAGAATCGTATTTTGCCCGTGCGGTGAAAAGACTGTACCGTATTGATACATAAAATGCAGCAGCGGCGGCATCACGACATGGAAAAATTTCGCCATCCATTCTTTTGCTGAGAGACCTGATTTTTCAATGAGCTGTTTAATATACGGCTCTCCTTCATGATCCTCATAAGTGAGTGCCGCAAGTGTAACAGGGCACTCCCCTTCATCTAAGTACGTATAAATGCTTTCTCTAAAAATCACACCGAGCATTTCAAGATATTGATACGGCGCACCAGACAATTTGCTGTAGTATGGATGATCGACATTGATACTTGCATTCTCACCTGGTAAAATCACGCGGCATACGTCAGATAAAAATGAGTCTTGATCAGCAATCCCTTTAATATGCGCTGTAATACGAGGGGCGATGACTGTACGTTCTGACGGAAGTCCTCGGTACACAAGTGTATTTAAAATACTCATTGGCAGTTTAATATGATGCTTACCTTTATTTGAAATGTTCGTAAAGGTTCTGATCGACTGCTGCGGAATATATTGATCAAGCCCCTCTCCTACATACACAATGCGGCGCATGGCCAAATCTTCTGGGAAATGCTGAATAATCATATGAGTCCACTGCCACTTATGAACAGGCATCATATAATAATCAGCCGCATTCAGCCCTTCATCCTTTAAGACGCGGTGAAACTGACGAATGGTCACTTCATCTAATTCTTTTGCGATCACTTGTTCATAGTTTTCATGTTCAACCGCATGGAATGTCGCAAGTTCTTTGTGAACAGCAATCCAAGACAGCTGCACACTTTCTTGCCTTTCAGGTGCATAGGCTAAGTAATCATCGTAACTGAATCCAATGCGCCCTTTGTTATACACAATCCAAGGATGCCCTGTCATTTCTCCTTCGATCCAGGCGTAATCTGTATCTGTCAGTTCATCCGCACGAAGTGCTTTTTTCGACAGCAAATGAACATCTGCGAGCAGGGTATGATGAAGCTCTTTGATCAGATGGCCTGTTGTGTCAGAAGACATTGGAATGATCGGCTGGATGTCCAGTAAAAACACAATGGCACTGACATCCTTTGTCCATTTCCCGTCTTGACAGCACTCGATCGATTCAGCGATCGTATCATAACTATCAAACAAACGAGGTTTTGCGAGATAGCGATATTTCTTATGTTCATGAATGATTAATTCATATTGAGCGATGCCATCCTTACGATCTAGCTGAACGGGATGAAGCATGTCCTCATACATGTATTCAGACAGCATTTTTGCCACCATTCGCTGGTTTGCCTTTTTCCAAGCAGCAGGATTCACCGCTTTTTTCAATTCATCTTGTACACTCATCGCTTCATCCTCCTTAACCTTTGATTTCTTCAAATGTGTTTGCGTTCTTGTGTGTACCAAATGTCTGGAAGACGTGCTTTTGATATAGTGGATACACGGTTTTTCGGGCAAGTTCATTGATAATCACACTGTTTCGGTAAGCCCCAAGCCCTAAATCTGGTGCGCCGACCCCATGTGTATGAAGCTCTGCATTTTGCACAAAAATATCATTTTCACCCATTGTGTTTGTTTTCAGGCGATATTCACGTTCAACTTGGAATCGTCCTTGATCATCCCACTCAATGTGGTGGGCAATCGGATCAATGAACGGCGGCAATACCGATTGGTAGCCAGTCGCCAAGACGACAATATCCGTCTCATGAGTAAAGGATTCCTCTTTTATCCATTGAGAGCAGGAAATCGACAAGCCATCCGCTGTTTCCTCAATCAAGTTGACCTCGGTCATCGCTTGCAGCACCGTGTTCAACTGTTCTCCGCAGGCAGAACGTTCATAAAGCAAGTGATAAATATCACGGATCATCGCAGAGCTGATGCCTTTATACAGCAAGTCTTGCTGCTTTAATAACGCGTCTTTTTTTGTTTGCGGAAGCTCATAAAAGAAATCAATATAGTCTGGAGAAAAATACTCAAGTCCAAGGTTTGAATATTCCATTGGGAAAAACCCTTTAGACCGTGTGAACCAGTGAATATCCTTCGCCTCATCATCTGATAAAATGTCATAAAACACTTCTGCCGCACTTTGACCAGAGCCGATGACCGTCACAGACTTTCCTTTGAAACAGCCTTCTTTCTTGCGTTTTAAATAGTCAGCAGAATGAAACACCTTATCTCCTAAAGCTGGCTGGAGCGATGCTGGTATCGCCGGCTGCGTGCCAATTCCTAAGACGAGGTGCTTACTTTCAAACACCTCTACGGTTTGATCTTTCACATGACGGACATGCACTTCATATCGCTTTTCTCCTGCCTTCTCGATCAATGAGACAGATTCAACATTCATACCAAACCGGCAAGAGTCTAATTGGTCAGCGACCCAGCGGCAATAATGACTGTATTCCTTGCGCGGGATATGGAAGTCCTCTAGGAAGTAAAATGAATACAAACGGTTTTGCTCCTGCAAATAGTTGAGAAAGCTATATTTACTTTTCACATCTGCCATGCTGACAAGGTCCGCTAAAAATGGGACTTGAAGTGTCGTCCCTTCAATGAGCATACCTGGATGCCAATGAAAGGCTTCACTTCTTTCAAAAAACAAAGCGTCAATTTCATTTACTTCTTCAGATAGTGCGGCAAGCCCTAGGTTAAATGGGCCAATGCCAATCCCAATTACATCCACTACATTATTTTGCTTGTTGAACCACGTCATGGTTATACTTCCTTTCAAATCGATCTCGATCACAAAACATCAAAAGCCCTGTTTTATCAGGTAAAGTAACTGGTTTTACACGTTCAAAGCCGCATTTTTCAAATACATGAATCATTTTTTCATTGCGAATATCCGGTTCAGCAACAATTTTTTCTGTTCTTTTGTTCTGCTCAAATTGAAATGCTGTCATCGCCTGAAGCAGCGGCGCAGCAAATCCTTTTCCGACATAATCTGGCTCCCCTATTAACAGATGAATTCCTTGATCATGCGGAGAAGGCTGATAGTAGGATTCAATCACATCACCTTTGACGTTGTATGCCTCAAAATAACTCATCGGCGTCCCGTCAATGGTTCCTAAATAAAGGGTCTGATGCGGATCATGAATCGCCTGATAAAAATGCTTTTCAAAAGCAGGAAACGGAATATTCAAATGCCAAAATGGGTGAACGTACTCTTCTTGCATCCACTTATGGACAAGCCGGACGTCCCTTTCATATTCAGCGCGAATGAACTTAATACGATGCCTCATCCAATCAGCGCCTCCTTATGTAAAAAGAGCGGATTCAATACAGATGTGTATCGAGACTGTGTTTCCAGAGACCCCGTCAGCTCATCCATATCTTCAAACCTTGTCAGCAAATTCGCTTTTGAAGGCAGTTCCTTTGAGCGGAGAAGGCTGTTTGTCAGGTCAGATGCACCATATTTCTCTTCATGAGCGAGCAATGTGTCTCTAACAAGTGCCAGCAAAACCTCTTCCTTTGCCAGCCCCTCTGTGCCAAAGCCGTTAATGAGACCAAATAAATGATTAAAGAAGAAATAATAACGCAGTCTCTCAACGGCAACATCATCAGCACAAATGGTTTCACTTCTGACGCTCAAGTTTTGGACAAGATTTGCGAGTTTATCCTTTTTCGATTCACTATAATAGTAGCCTTGGTTATCACGATAATAGAATGTGTCTGGATAACCAGCCTTCAGCTGTACGACAGCATTTTGCTGATGTGCTTCCAGCGCAAGACCATACGTTTCAAACAGCCAGAGCATCGGCTCTAACGAAATGGTTAAATATTGTCTAAACCAATCTTGGCTGACAGCCTCCGTTGACCGGCCTTCTGCGTCTGCAAGTTCATGAATGATCCCTGCTAATCGCGATTTTCCTCCATACGCATGATCCTGGCATAGCCCAGCAATTAAGCTTGCCCCTTTTTCATGATGCAAAAATGGATTTTGACGAATGACCACTTCAAAGCCAGATTCAGCCTCATCTCCTTGAATGGATAGATACGCTGGATCTTCAATCACCCGGAATCCAGAGAATTTGTCATATAAAGAAACGCCCAATTCAGTTTTTAAAATGCGAGACATCTCAACTCCGCGATCAAGTTCCTTTTGTTTGTTCACACGTAAGGAGTTCGTAATTTTCACAGGAACAGAGAATTTGAGCATGTAAGCAGAGTCCTTTTGATAAACGGTTCTAAACGAAGAGGTCGCTGTGTATTCAGACCCTAGCGGCCCTAAATAAGTCAGTTTCCCTCCATCCACATAACGCTTTACGAACGCTTTCTCCATGACCACTTTGACTTGTAGCGGGTGGATCGGAATGAGGACATATTCTCCGTCTTCTGTTAATGTATGCAGTCTCTCTTTTTCTTCTGGCACCTGGCGTGAGAGCTCCTCTAGCATGAGGTTTGCGGCAGACTGTGAAATAGAAGAATCCTGAAGCACGATAGAATGGTGCGCTTTAAAGTAATGAAGCTGGAAAGACCCTTTCAGCTCAGGAGAATAAACCGCTTCCTCCTCTTCTGTCATTCCCTGTCTGCTCTTTGGTGTAGGATGCGTTAAATGTCCAAGGAGAAGTGACTGCTCCGCCTCAATATACTCAAAATCAGCTTGAGAAAGAGCCGTTCGATCACTTTCTCTCTCTTTTAAGAATCGTTCAATATTCCGGCAGCTTAAAATGATGCGAAGCATGAATTCATCCTCTGCATCTGTCCGGCCATATTCAATGAGAAGCTCCTTAGAACATAAAGCAACAAGTGTTGTGTAATCGACAATCGTGCCTTCTTGTTCACTACCTTGCGGGCGAAAGCGAATCGGAAAATCAAATAGATGACGGCCTACAGGTGAAAAATATCGGATCGGAATCACAAGCTCAAGATCTTGCTTTGCTAGTTTTGCCACGAATACAAGTGAGCCATCTACTTTGGTCTCTTTTTTTGCAGATCGATCGATTCCTGTTTCACGTAAAAAACAGTTTAAAAAGCTTTGCATGGTTGCATTTTCAGCCATTTGTTTATATTGACTCAACGTAGTACCCTCCCGGATTGAATATGAGCGATCCCGATATCAATGATGTCAGAAAGGATTTCCTCAATATGTGTGATTGTCGTTCTCGGATTTAACAAAGTGAATTTCAAGCATGTTTGACCATCAACCACTGTTTTTGCAACGACAGCAGTACCTGTTTGGAATAATGTCCGGTGAATGATCTTATTGATGTCATCCTCTCGATGATCATCTATAAATCGAAACACAACCGCATTGATCTCTGGCTCAGGATTGATCACCTCAAGGTGAGCATTTGTTTCAATGAGCGCAGCCACATCCTTCGCAAAAAGGATCGTATGGTCTATGATGTCGCCAAACCCTTCTTCTCCAATAAGACGAAGTGAGAGAAGTAATTTCAGTGCGTCAAATCGGCGCGTTGTTTGGACAGATTTATTCACGAGATGTAGAATTCCTTCCAGCTCATCTTCCTTTGGATTGAGATAATCTGCATGATAATCAATCAAACCAAAATGTCTTTTATCCTTTAGCAAAAATGCCCCGCAGGAGATCGGCTGATAAAATTGTTTATGAAAGTCGATCGTGATCGAATCAGCAAGCTCAATACCGTCTAATTTACTTCGGTAGGTTTCGCTTAACACAAGTGCTCCGCCATATGCAGCATCTGCATGAATCCACAGGCCGTATGGCTTGACGATGTCATACACATCTCGAACCGGATCAATACTGCCAAAATCAGTTGTCCCGCAAGTCGCCACTACCGCAAATGGCAGCAGATCACGCTCCTTTAACTCAACCAGCTTCTGCTTCAAATCATTGAGGTCCATTCGGTGATGCTCATCGGTCTCTACCAGTACGACTGCCTGTTCCCCTAAACCTAGCTGGGATGCTGATTTTTTCACAGTGAAATGAGCATTCTTAGAGCAGAGAATCCGCATACGGTGAGCTTCGCTCGGTAAACCTTTCTGCTGAACATTCCATTGCCATGTGTTTTCGCAAAATGCATCTCTCGCAAGCAGCAGTCCCATATAGTTAGATTGGGTTCCGCCGCTCGTAAATGTCCCATCTGCTAGATCTCCATAAGAAAACTTCGCACACAGCCACTTTAGGATTTCCTCCTCCACCAAAGAAGCAATGCCGCTTTGGTCAAAGGAATCCATCGATTGGTTAAAGGAACTTACCATCACCTCTGCTGCAAGTGCAGGAATGAGGGGCGGGCAATGAAGATGTGCCAAGCATTTAGGATGTGACACATCAACCAAATGAGGCAAAAGGTGTTCTTTTATATCTCGAAAGACAGAATCAATTGATTCACCAGACGGTTGAAATTGAAATAACGATTCGACACTAGCCGCTAATTTCCCAGGCAATATTCCGCTGTACGGTCCTGTGTCTTTTTGCCACTGGGCCAGTAAGCTGTCGATGGATGTATGGAGAGCCGCTTGGAAGGACTCTCTCCCAAGCTGGCTTTGATTAATAAATAATGAATCAACAGAAGGCTTAGTTGATTGCATCGTAAACTGCCTCTTTAAAAATAGCGATGACTTTTTCAAGCTGTTCTTCTGTCATGATCAATGGTGGTAAGAATCGAATTACACTTCCGAAACGGCCTCCTGTCTCCACAATTAAGCCTTTATCGAAGCAATTCTTTTGAATGATACTGGCTAGCTCTGGATTCGCTGGATAGCTTCCGTCCACATCCTGTTTCTCATTTGGATTGACGACTTCAACGCCAATCATTAAACCTCTTCCACGTACATCACCGAGTGCAGGCACTTGTTTTTGGATGTCTTTTAGATGAGCCTGCATACGATCACCTAATTGGTCTACATGATCAAGCAGATTGGATTCTTTTATAAATTTAAGCGTAGCGGTTCCAGCAGCCATCGCCATTTGATTTCCTCTAAATGTGCCAATATGTGCTCCTGGATTCCATTGATCCAAGTCTTTATCATAAATCACAACTGAAAGCGGCAGACTTCCACCAATTGCTTTTGATAATACAATGACATCTGGCACTATTCCTGCATGTTCAAAGGCAAACATCTTCCCTGTTCTGCCAATGCCTGATTGAACCTCATCGATAATGAGCGGAATTCTTTTTTCTTTTGTGATTCGTCTCATTTCTTTCATCCATTCAATGGATGCTGGTATTGAGCCGCCCTCGCCTTGCACGGCTTCAAAGATCATACCTGCAGGCGGAAGAATGCCGCTTTCAGGGTCATTTAATACACGCTCAATATAAGAGCTGGAAATGCGGTGCGAATCTTTACCACCAATCCCAAATGGGCAGCGGTATTCATATGGATAAGGCAGGAAATGAACATCTGGCATTAAACCTTGCACTCTTTCCTTTGGAGATAAGTTGCCGCTTAATGACATCGTGCCATGTGTCGCACCATGATAAGCCCCGTGGAAGGAGAGAATCGAACGATTTCCTGTCGCTGTCTTGACTAATTTAATGGCTGCTTCTATCGCATCACCACCAGTAGGTCCACAAAATTGGATTTTCGCTCTTTTTGCAAACTCCTCTGGCAAGTGAGAAAAAATCTCATTCACAAATTCTTCTTTAATTTCTGAGGTTATGTCCAACGTATGCAATGGTCTTTTTTCATGAAGCATACGTTCAATAGCTTCTATAACAACAGGATGATTGTGACCAAGTGCAAGTGTTCCTGCGCCTGCCAGGCAGTCATAAAACTCTCTGCCATCCGCATCTGTCACGATCATACCTTCGGCTTTTTGCATGGCTAATGGGAACCGTCTCGGATAAGACCTTGCATTAGATTCTCTTTGATTTTGCTGCTCTAAAAACTGCTGATTTTTAGAAACGGTTTTGATGGACATAATAAAACACTCCTCCAATTGATAAAGATTATCATTTTCATTTACTAGACTAGAGGATATGCGATATGAAAGTCAATTGTATTCAAAAAGATGATTCGAAAATCATATGAATGCAATATTTTCTTTTTTACGGGTATTTTCGTGTATCTTTTACAAACATCTACTGCCGTAAGGAGATGAACGCTTGATCGTGAAAATGTTGAAAAAAATGACAAATCATTCTTCCTGGTTCTTTTGTTCTACTCGTCACTGAGTGCTTATTTTATACAGAAAGCTGGATGAAATGAATGTAGAAAAAAAGCAATAACACAATTTTTTATTGATATAAATGGTTTTAATGGTATAATTTCTCTGAAACGAAAGGGAATCGAGGGAGATCTGATGATTGTAACGAAGCATGATCTTCACCACTACTTGTCACAGGATAAGAAAGCATTAGCCATCACGCACAGAAGACCAAAGTGGTTTGGGGATGATATATGGAAATATCAGAGGTATTTACGAAAATATGAATACTATACAAATAGCGGAGCCACATTACGCAAATGGTTTTACCGCTATTTACATAAAAAGAAAGGCATGCAGCTTGGCTTTGATATTCCGATTGGCGTCTTTGGCCCTGGGCTCAGAATCAATCATACTGGTCTTTTGATTGTGAACAAGCATGCAAAAATCGGGGCATTTTGTGATATTCATCAAGGGGTGAATATCGGTCAAAACCATCATGAAAATGATGTCCCAACCATCGGAGATCATGTATGGATTGGCCCTGGTGCTAAGCTGTTTGGAAACATCTATATTGCGAATCATATTTCAATTGGAGCAAATGCAGTGGTGAATCGTTCCTTTCATGAAGAGCAGATGATCATTGCAGGTGTGCCTGCTCAAAAGGTAAAAGAAAAAAGCCCTTCTTCATGAAGGACTCTGATAAAAAAGAATCATACCGATCAAAACAGAGATCAGCAGCATGAGGTAAAACAAGATGGTTAAAATGAGAATCGTCCAGCCGAGTCCCTTCCTTTCTGTCTTGATCAAGTAAATACCAAGAACGATTGTACTAAATAGCACGCCTAAAATGGCCCACAGCCATTTGTCTTTGCCATGCTTTGGCGCATCAAACCATAAATAAATGGCAACAGCAAGTGATACGAATAAACCCGTAATTCTCAAGATTCAAACACCCCCTTATGTACACGCGTGCTCTCTATTATGCATTTGAGTATCCAATGATCAGCAATAAGAAGTAAAAGACATAGACTAGAATGAAAATAGAATAGATGATAATGGACACGATCAGAACCGTCCAGCCCAATCCTTTTCTTTCTGTTTTGATGAGGTATACTCCAAGTGTAAAGAGCCCGAATAAAAGGCCTAAAATGGCCCAAAGCCATTTATTCTTCCCATGTTTAGGCGCATCTACAAATAGATAAATGGCCACTATAATCGACACAAACCATCCGGTCATCCAGCGCAACTCATTCGCCACCCTTCTTTTTTAGTTTATTCAATTATACGCTACTTTTGTCCTAAAAATAAAAATAATTATTCAGTGGTATGGCGCGGGAGGCTTTGCCATTCCTCTCTCAGCATCCCGTAACGCATAGAATCATAATACTCTCCTTGGTAGTAACGGACCTTTCGCAGTCTTCCCTCAAGGGTAAACCCGCATTTCTCCGCGCACCGCATCATGCGTTCATTACCAGACCAGGTGGTGAGACCGATTCGCGGGATATTAATGTATGAAAATAGCTCATCTATCCATAGACTTAACGCCTTTGTTCCAACTCCTCCATTCCAAAAGCGTGAGTCATAAATAAGAATCCCGCATTCAAGCCAGCGTGTTCGTTCATTCTCCCAATAATAAGAAACGGTGCCCTTCATTTCGCCACCTATGACAATGCCATATAGCTTTGGCGGAATGGCGTCATCCTGTACGTATCGTTTCTTAAATGCAGCAAGCGGGATCTCGTGTTCATGAAAATAAGGTGCATTCCACTTTCGATAGGACTGGTCTGGTGCTTTAAATTTCAAATGCCACACCACCTCTAAATCAGTTTCGTCTAATGGGCGTATGCTCACAAACTCCTCTTTTCTCCCTTTCATCATTTCACGTTCCTTTACTTTGTCGTTCTTCTTGCTAGATGACGGTATTGGATAGGCGGCATGCCTTCATTTTGCCGAAACAGCTTAGAAAAATAAGTAGGGTCGTCAATACCTACACGTTCTGCAATGGCCGCTATTTTTTCATTCGTTGAGGCAAGCAGGCTTTTGGCTTTTTCGATTTTGAGACGATTGATGTACTGGTTAGGAGTCAGTCCATATACCGTCTGCATGCATCGTGTGATGTAATCAGGATGATAATGAAGCTTCTCTGCCAGCTGCTTCATTTGTAATTTTTTCATAAAATGGCGCTCGAGATAGTGAACCACTTCTGATGCGACGGTCTCCTTTGCACTTGGAATATGAAATGCTTCTTTTTGTAAATGAATGAGCAGCTCCTCAAATTGAAGCTGTTTTTTTAACGGAAGTTCAGACGCGTCATCATTCAACGCCCTCATAGCTGAAAGGTGCTTCTCTAACACGCTTCTTCCTTTCACTTTTCCTTGACGTGGCAGGCTAAATTCATATTTTGCGGGTTTTTCAAAGGTGGCTTGATTTTGTTTCATATCAAACCAGTGTTCTCTCGGCCGGTTCGTAAACTCAAATGGATCAATTGAGAAATGCAGCCACTCATAATGGGTTTCTTCTTCGCATGGCAGATGTCCACCGTGAGACAGGCCGGGTGATAGAATGATATATTCTCCTTCTTTTACGTGATGAGCCGCCTCATCCTCTGTTATCCATAGTTTACCTTTTGTGACATAGAGAAGATCAAATACAGTGAAGATTCTAGAGATATGTCTTTCTCCTTGATGAAATATGCCTTTGCCTGAAGCAATATAAACCGGAAACGGCGGTACAGTAAATGTAATAAATAGATCCATATTCATCCCCTTATGAAGTCGGATTTCTCCAATAAGTTTCGGTTTCATCTCTTCTTATTATAGTCGAAGCAAGGTACACTATAAATCGGATTTATACGAAAGGGGGCTATGTGATGAAACCTCAAGCACTGTCATTTCAAAAGATTCAAGCCAAAAGTGAAAGATCCCACCCTTCATTATTTGCGTTAACTTGGCCTATTTTTATCGAAATCTCTTTATATATGCTCATGGGAAGTGCGGATACACTCATGCTGAGCCAATACTCTGATAACAGCGTTGCCGCAGTAGGTGTAAGCAACCAGCTGCTAAATTTATTGATTGTCATGTTCAGCTTCATTACAACAGGTACGACGATTGTAATTGCTCAGCTTTTAGGAGCGAGCCGCGAGCAGGAAGCGGCTCAAGTCGCCTATGTTTCACTAGGAACCAACTTCCTGATTAGCTTTGTCATTAGTCTCCTCATGTTTGTGTTAGCTGTTCCAATCTTACACATGGTGGGGTTATCAAGTGAGCTGATGCCAGATGCAACGGTCTTTTTACAAATTGTCGGCCTGCTTTCTTTTATTCAAGCGCTCATTATGACCTATAGTGCTATTTTAAAAAGCTATGGATATACAAGAGACACGATGTATGTCACCATCGGAATGAACTTGTTAAACGTTGCCGGTAATTATTTCGTCATTTTCGGTCCGTTTGGCTTCCCAGTGTTAGGTGTAATGGGTGTTGCCCTTTCAACCTCACTTGCTCGGTTCATCGGATTAATAGCGATGATCCTGATTGTTCGCCGCCGAATTGGGTTACGGTTTTCACTGAAGAACATGTTTCATATCCAGCGGACGCATTTAAAAAAGCTGCTAAAAATCGGGATTCCTTCTGCTGGCGAGCAGCTCTCTTATAACGGTTCTCAGATGGTCATTACGCTGTTTATTACATTTATGGGAACGCAGGCACTAGCAGCAAAAGTATATACTCAGAACTTGATGATGTTCATTATGTTGTTTGGTGCAGCCATTAGCCAAGGGACTCAAATTTTAATCGGACGCCATATTGGGGCGAAAGAATTCGATGCTGCCTATCGCAGGTGCATGAAAAGTTTATACTGGGCCATTGCCGTCTCCCTTCTTTCTTCCATTGCTTTATCTTTATCATCGACGCATTTGCTTGCTTTTTTCACTAGCAACAGCGAGATCATTCAAATCGCCGGCCTACTCCTCCTATTGACGATCATTTTAGAACCTGGACGTTCTTTTAATATGGTCATCATTAACTCCTTGCGGGCTGCTGGTGACGCGAAGTTTCCTGTGTATATGGCGATGATTTCAATGTGGGGGATCGGGCTTCCGATCGCTTATATATTAGGCATTCAGCTTGAGATGGGCCTGATTGGGGTTTGGATTTCTTTTATCGTGGATGAATGGGTAAGAGGCATCTTCATGTATAGGCGGTGGCGTTCAAAGGTATGGACGGAGTATCGTTTTTCTTCCACATAAAAAGGACTGTGGGTGCAGTCCATTCAGATTGTTGACAAAGAGCTAAAATGATCTTTATTTTAGCTCTTTGTCTTCTTTTCAGCGTGATAGAAAACCTTTAACAAGTAACGGAGCGGAGCAATTTTGACATGCGTGAGCACCGGAGCGCACACCTGACACAGAATGCGGGGGTTTGTCTTTGTCTACACGCTAAAAGGACTGCGGGTGCAGTCCTTTTTCCATTACGTAATATCTTCTAAAATAAGTGCTTTTTCCTGATTTGAAAGAAATGATCGCTGCGTAAAGACGCGGTATTCATTTTCTCTAGTTTTATCTAAAATGGCCTTATAAAAGTGAGCAGCTGCTTTCACCGGCATACGTGAATAAAGCGGAAATTCATGAAGATGGTCAAAAAATTCCTCGTAATACGCCTCTGCCTCAAAAGCAATGTACTCCCATACGTGCTTGAATGCTTGATTGATCACACCTTCTTGCAATTCTTGCTCTGTATACCCAAATTGATCCATCACTTGCTTAGGCAAATAAATGCGATTTCTTTCAGCTGCATCCTCACCAATATCACGAAGGATGTTGGTGAGCTGCATGCCAATCCCTAACGAAATGGCTGCTTCTTTTAGTTGTTCCTTTTTACGCGGCGCAATAATCGGAAGCAGCATGAGTCCAACTGTACTCGCTACATGATAGGAATAGATGAGCAGTTCATCTAACGTTTCATATCTATGCTGCTCTAAATCCATCTCCTGTCCTTGGAGCAGGTCACGGAACGGGGCTTCATCCATACGAAATTCTTGAAATGTATGCTCTAGCGCCACCCACATCGGATCATTCCGGTCTACCTCACCATGTAAGAATCGATCAAACGCCTCCCGAAAGGATGTTAACTCCTCTTTTGGTGAAGGAGACTCATCTACAATGTCATCCGCTTTCCGGCAAAAGGAATAAACAGCCCAAACTGCCTGTCTTTTCTTTTTAGGCAGCATAGAAAAGGCGCGATAAAACGTTTTTGAATGGGTTTGAATGGTCTCCTCACATACTTTCAATGCTGTTTGCACATCAACCACTTAGCTTCACTTCCTTTCTGTCGTTCAAATCTTTTAGTAGCACAGAAGCCATGAGCTTCGCACTTTGCATGACGATCGGTACCCCGCCGCCAGGATGGATGGAGGCACCTACCGCATAAAGATTGTCTGTCTCTGCCACCTTCACTTGCGGGCGAAAGACGCCTGATTGAAACAAATTAGGCGCAAGTCCAAAGCTGCCTCCCTCAAACAATCCTTCTCGCATTGAATCATTTGGTGTTCTTACCTTTTTCCATACAATCGACTCTCGCAATTGCGGAAAGCCTCTTTTCTCAAGACGTTTCAGCATGTTTTCCACAAAGTCTGTCTCCTCTTCCCAGTTGATGTGATCTCCTGAAGGAACAGGAATGAGCATATACAAAACGCTGCAGCCTGCTGGGGCAAGAGATGGATCAATGATGGATGGATTAAATGTATAAAATGACGGGTCTTGAGGGACTGTTTTCGTTTGAAAGACCTCTTTCATATGCTGATCAAAGTGTTCTCCCATAAAAAATTGATGAACAGGTGCTTCATGGTACACCTTATTTAAACCGAGATACACCATCACGCAGCCAGAGGATGGAACGTATTTACGCCGGTCTTGCTCATCTAACCCAAGCTGTTTTAACGCCGCTGGATAATCCCCGTTGATTACAAAGGCATCAGCTGCTATGTTTTCATCATTTACTTTTGCCTTGACCGCCTGTTTCCCCTCAAACTCCAATTGCGCTATTTCTTCATTTCGTCTTACATGCACACCCTTCACTATGAGTTGTCTCTCCAATATATCTACTAAACTGGCATATCCGCCTTTTAAATAGTAGATTCCGTGGGCGTGCTCACTATATGAAACAAGCGAATAAATAGCAGATGCTTCATACGGATTTCCTCCGACATAGAGGGTTTGAAGTGCGTATGCATCTCGCAGGCGTTCATCTGAGAAATATTTTTTTAGAGCGCTTTGAACCGTACGGTACGCTTTTAATTTCATTAAAATCTTTATATTTGCTTTTGTAAAAAATGTACGTTTTTCATGAAACGATTTTTCTAGAAAAGCTTGCTGCCCTTCTTGAAACCGATTCGTCATGTCTTCCATAAATTTCAGAAACCCTTGATCTTCCTTTGGAAATACACGTCTGATTTCATCTAACTGGCGCAGTGAATCAGAGTACTTCGTGTAGGATGTTCCATCCTGATATTGGATCGTGTACAGCGGATCAAGCTGCAAGAGATCAAGAGATGTTTCGTCAATTCCTACCTCATGTAAAATGCCTTTTAACATATCAGGAAGTAGGACAATGGTCGGACCTTCATCTACTTTATATCCTTTCTCACGTACAAAAGCAAGTCTCCCGCCAAGCCGTTCATTTTTTTCGACAAGGGTGACATCATGTCCAGCTTTTTTTAAATAGAGCGCTGAGATCATTCCGCCAATACCGCCACCTGCAATCAATATATGTTTCTTCATGAGGCGCTCCCCTTTTCGTGATGAGGTATCGTTTTGTGCGTATGTTTCTCTTTTGAAAGAATCGCATTTGTCGTGATGCGTGCTGATTCTAAAATGGTCGGCAATCCGCTTCCTGGGTGCGTTCCTCCTCCAACGAGCCAGCAGTGCTTCAATTCGTCAAATTCATTGTGCGGCCTTAGCACCATCATTTGCGTAAGTTGATGGCCAAGGTTAAATGTAGCTCCTTCATATACGTAAAGGTCTTCCTCCCAATGCTTCGGGGTGATCATCCGCTCGACTTCTATATGCTGTCTAATATTGTTAAAGCCGGTTTTCCGCTCCAGTGTGTCCAGCACAAGTTCTCTGAATTCATCTTGATGCGCTTCCCAGTCAATACCGCTTTGATTATTGGCAACGGGTGCCAGCACATAAAGAGCTGACTTTCCTTTTGGCGCAAGCGAGTCATCTGTTATACTTGCATTTTGAATATAAATGGACGGGTCATCTGGCAGCTCATACGTTTTCGTAATTCCTTTGACGAATTTAGCGTAATCATCGGAAAAAACAATGGTATGATGCGGCTCATCATAAATTGTATCTAATCCTAAATAAAGCATAAAGGTGGAGCATGAGAATTTTTTCTTTTTCAATTTTTTCTCACTATATTTCTTTAAGAGACCTGGCTCTACCAGCTTTGTCATCACATGTGCAAAGTCTCCATTTACGACAACCTCATCTGCCTGTACTTCTTCCCCAGATTCTAAGCGAATGCCCTTTACTTTCCTGCCTTCAGTGAGCAGCTTTTCGACGCCAGATGACAGATGAATGGCTGCTCCAGATTCAATTGCCGCCTTTGCCATCGCTTCTGACAGCTGATTCACGCCGCCTTTCGGATGGAAAACGCCTGTATCATGCTCCATAAACGAAAGGATCGAGAACGCTCCAGGGCATTCCCAAGGTGACATTCCTAAATACTTTGATTGAAACGTAAATGCGTATTTCACCGATTCATTCGAGAAATAGTCTGAGAGCACATCATATAAACTCTTATTTAACGAGAGCTGTGGAAGTGCTCTTATCACCTTCGGACGCAAATAGTGATGAAAACGGTCCATTTTACTTTGTAAAATTGGCGTAAGGCGGTCCATTTTGCGCTTTGTATCGTTCATAAAGCGTACATACCCTTCGCCCTCACCACGTGCAAAGGCTTCTAACCGTTTGTACATCTCGTCTCGATCTCGAATCATATCAAGCTGCTCGTCTTGAAAGATTAGTCTATACATTTCTTTTAATTCAATGACATCGATATAGTCATAAAGATTTTTGCCAGCAAAGGTGAACAGCTCCTCTGCAATATGAATCATGCTGAGAAAGGTAGGACCTGTATCAAACGTGAAATCACCAAGTTGAAACTTAGAGTTACGTCCGCCAACAAAGGGCTGTTTTTCGTATACATGAACGTCATGTCCTTTGCTTTGCAGCATCATCGCTGCCGCAAGTCCCCCTGGTCCTGCTCCGATCACAATGATTTTCATTATCCTTTTTCCTCCAAATTAATTCACTTTAAGTTAATTATACAAATTAGAAAGGTTAGATCAACTTTCGATGTGCTCTAAAAGTCTCTTGCTATGTATCAAAAAAGCCGGCTTCCTTTCAACAAGTGCAAGAAAGCCGACCCTTTATTACGCGTCTATATCAATTCGATATGTTTCAAACCAATGATGAATCTGCGCCAGATGGGCGATTAGCTGCGGACCTTTCATGAGCTGGCCATACCAAGGCACTTGAAAGGAAGCCCCTTCGGTTTCAATCAGCTGTTTCAATTGGTGTGGATCTAAAAATTCATGAAGCACAGAATCTTTTTGCGCAAGGCAATCTGTTAACATCTCTTTCACAGCCTGGGTATAGGCTGGATGATGCGTTTTCGGGTAAGGACTCTTCTTGCGATAAAGCACTTCATTCGGTAAAATTCCCTCTAATGCTTTTCGCAAAACCCCTTTTTCACGATTTCCATGCATTTTCATTTCCCAAGGAATATTCCAAACATATTCGACAAGGCGATGATCTGCAAATGGCACACGCACCTCAAGGCTCGCGCCCATACTCATTCGATCTTTTCGATCTAGCAGCGTTGTCATGAACCAGATCATATTTAAGTAAAAAAGTTCTCTCCGGGCTTTATCTACTCCAGTTTCTCCATCTAAAAGAGGTGTTTCTGCCACGGTTTCTTCATATTTGCTGTGCGCATATTCCTTCAGTGATAGTTTCTTTTGCCACGAGTCTTGAAGAAGCTGCGTGCGGGCTTCAGTCGATCTCATCCAAGGAAAACCATTCGTTTCATTTGCCATATGAAACCACGGATAGCCTCCAAATATTTCATCAGCACATTCACCTGAAAGGCCGACAACGAAATCCTTTTTCATTTCTCGGCAGAACCAAAGTAAGGATGAATCAATATCTGCCATGCCCGGTAAATCTCGAACTTCAACTGCTTCCTTCAAATAAGAAGCCAGTTCCTTTTGGCCGATGACACAGCTGTGGTGATTCGTTTGAAATGCTTTGGTCATTTGATCAATCCAAGGGCCGTCAGCATTCGGCTGGAATTGACTTGCCTCAAAGAATTGATCATTTCCTTCGTAGTCAATGGAATACGTATGAAGCGGCGCTTTCCCTATTTTCTCAAAGTGCTTGGCGGCAATGGCGGTTATGGCACTAGAATCAACGCCACCAGATAGAAATGTACAAACAGGCACATCAGAGACGAGCTGTCTTGTGACAGCATCTGTAAAGAGATGTTTGACGTGCTGAGCGGTGTCATCAAGTGAGTCTGTATGCTGCTCGCTTTTGACATTCCAGTACCTCCACACACGCAGGCCATCTTTTGAAAAGGTCAAAGCATGTGCAGGTCTCAGCTCTTTTACACCTTTAAATACCCCTTGCCCTGGTGTTCTAGACGGTCCTAAGCCAAAGATCTCTGATAACCCCTCATGATCGACTTTTGCTTTCATATCAGGGTGAGCAAGAAGTGCTTTGATCTCTGAACCAAATAAAAAGGAATGATGACGTTCTGTATAGAAAAATGGCTTGACACCAAGCCGGTCTCTCCCTGCAAATAATAATTCACGCTCACTATCCCAGATCACAAATGCAAAAATACCATTAAAATGGGTGACACACTCTTCCTTCCATTCTGTGTAAGCGTGAAGAAGAACCTCTGTATCAGAATGCCCAAGAAAGCGGTGCCCCTTTTTTAATAATTCTCTTCTTATATCCTCCGTGTTATAGAGCTCTCCATTGTATACAACCGTATAATCATGGTTTTGATGTGTATATGTCATCGGCTGCTTTCCGCCTTCTACATCTACAACCGCTAACCTTTTATGCCCGAAAAGCACATGCTCACTTTTCCACGTATTTGTATCATCTGGCCCTCTTTTAGATAATGTCTCTGTCATTTGATTGATTACATGATCCTGTTGGATGAGCTGCTTTTTAAAGTCTGCCCAGCCTGTTATTCCACACATCATCATCAGCTCCCATCCGTTTTTCATCAAGTGTTCTCTTTCAGCCTTTCTTAGTTTATGCATCGTCTCCTTGATAGTTGATTTGTCCTTTTTTTCCGGCGTATAGGACAAGCATCATTTGGTAAGAAAAGAAAGAGGAAAGGAGCTTTTGCAAATGGAGAAACGAATGAAGCATCTCGAGCGCTGCAGCCGAAGGTGGTGTAACGGGTATTTACTGATTGAAAACGGGCATTGTTTAATCGAAGATGAAGAAGGAGAGATCATGCTGCCAGAAAGTCTTCAAAGCTCTATGATCTGTTTGGAAGAGAATGACCGATGGACAAAAGGAGAATTGCTCGGGTCTATGATTCTTCATGAAAACGGGCAGTTGTTGGAAGTACAAGGCGGTGAAATGATTCAATATACAGCATCTCTTGCCAAAGGGTGGCTTGACTTACTCATGTTCGTACCTGAAAACGTTTTTTATCAAATCATTGAACAAGTAGAACAGTTTGGCTTTTCCGTCTACGATTGTGTCTTCTCTTCCTTTCATCCTTTTCAATGCGTCTCTTTCTTTCAGTTTTCAGCAGATACACAATCGCTAGCACTACAATGTCACCATGAGCCTGCCGCCGGTCAAATTCGTTTTGAATGGACCACTTCTGACGGTCACCGGTCGGTTTCCAAGTTTGATGTCACATAAAAAGGGCACTGCTTCATATAAGCAATGCCCTTTTTATATTAAAAGATATGGAAACCGATCGGCAGACGTAAACCAAGAAGAATGGTCACAATCGCAAACACGATAAAACCAATCAACACACCCGTCACTGATTTTCCTTTTTTCTTGCGTACAAGAACCATTTCCATGAAACCGATCACAAGGATACCGAGTACCATTTTGCCGATATACTCGCCCCCGAAACTTGGAATTTTCATTCCTGTGCGGACATACAGCTCTACGCCTGTTGCGATAATGAGCAAGTAGAATAGTCTGACGATCATGTGCACAATTTTAGCACCTTTGTCGTTTTTACCTGCTAGAGCAAAGGCCACGAAGAATAAAATAATCCCTAGTACCCACGCTGTAATATGTAAATGTGTTCCCATTTGTTATTTCCCCCTTTATCAGAACAAGTACCATCTCATCGTACCACGAAATAAGTCGAACACAAAGCGACAATCCTGTGTCAACATGCCCTTTATTTGACGCGATTCGATAACGTCCCAATCGGTTCAATCGTGATGTCAATATGATCTCCTGAAGCTAAAAACTTTGGCGGTTCAAAGCCTTTGCCAACCCCAGAAGGTGTACCCGTTGCAATGATATCACCTGCTTCTAGCGTCATCCCTTTTGAAAGAGTTGAAACAATGTCCTCAATCGGAAAGATCATTAGTTCCGTACTGGCAGACTGACGAACTTCTCCGTTTACCTTTGTTTCCACATGGAGCGCTCCATGATCCTCGATCACTGACTTATGAACGATATAAGGCCCCACCGGACAGGATGTATCTAAGCTTTTGCCTATGAAAAATTGTTTATGTTTTTTCTGCAAATCTCTTGCCGTTACATCATTTAAAATGGTGTAACCGAAGATATAATCGCGTGCCTGTTCAGGTGCAATATTCTTCCCTGATTTGCCTATGACGATGGCAAGCTCACCTTCGTAATCCAATTCACTTGTCACACCTTCATGAAGAAGAATATCCGCTTCGTGTCCAATCACTGAAGTAGGCGCCTTTGTAAAAATCATCACGTCTTTAGGAATATCTGCCGCACTTCCCATCTCCATGACATGATCTTGATAATTCTTTCCAACACACATGATGTTTTTAGCTGGTTTTGGAATCGGTGCATGGAGTTTGACGTCAGAAAGCGGATATACATAAGAGCCGCGGTCTTCCTCTTTTTTCTCAGCCCAATCAAGAAGCTGTTTGACGTGTTCGACAAACTTGTCCCCCATGTTGATGCATTCAGCTAAAGAGTTTGGCAGTGTCTCCAGCTCAAATAATTTAGCCTCGGCCTTTTTAACGTCCATCACCCATTCATCATCAATGACTACCCCAATAAACATCCTGTGATGTATCTCACCTGTAAAAAACTTCATGTCTTCCCCTCACAATCTTCATTCGCTAAGTTATGATGTCTCATTTTATTTCTCTACGAAATAAAAAAAACCCTTTTTTATCATACTCTCTTTTAAAAAGGGTTTCAAAAATGATGACCTCATGTTTAGCGGTAGCGTCGATACTCCCACATATTCCCTTGATCCCATTTACGATCAACATTTCCTCTGCTTCGGGAATGATGCTTTTTCTTTCCGCATCTTCGGCAAGAATGACTTCGTCTGTGATGATGAGAACGTTTAGATCGATGGCTGCGGTGTGACTTGCGGCAGCTTTTCTTATGATGGGATCTGTGTTTGCTACGGCATGATTTTTTCGGTTCACTCTTTTTGCTTCGGCATGATTTTTTACTTTTACACGACTTTTTACTTTTGCATGGCTTCTCACTCTTCACGCTTTTCTTTGAACAGCGGCTTTTTTTAGAGCGATAGCTTTTGTGGCTTTTTTTACTGCGGTGTGACTTACGGCAGCCGCCTCCACCAAAGAACCAATGACGGCGTTTTGAATGACGAGAACGATCTGATTTGTGCGAATGTCTCGATTCTGGTTCACGATCTAAGTGATGATCACGTCCCTCACTTCGAAGTGAATCAACTGCATGTTCAATATGTGAATGATCAAATGTGCTCACGAACAATTCCCCTCCCCAGTCTATGCTTTGACAAAACAAACAGACAAAACTGTTTATCTTCTCTGCTTTATGTTACGAGACTGGGTAGACAAGTGTTCTTGGCGAATGCCTCTTTCTTTCAAAACTCCATGATTACCTATCAGCAGGGGTACAGGACATTCCTTCATTTTCATATAGTAAAGAAGATCATAGGAGGCTGATGAACACATGACCACAGAACCTTTAAAGCAACTTGATATTTGGATTCACCCAAAGGATCTTATTGAATTAAGAAAAGACGTCTGGAACGATGAACCTGTTGAGGCCATTCTTAAAACCGGCAAGACCAAATCACATATTTATGCTTCCTACCGCGGATCACACATTAGAAAGCTCAAGAAAAAGTCCTATCAAATTGAATATAGAAAACCCAAAAAAAGACAAGGCGAAGCCATCTTTCATTTAAATGCAGAGTACAATGACCCTTCTTTTATTCGAAACAGGCTGTCCTTTTATTTCTTCGAACAGATGGGGGTGCTAAGCCCTGCCGCTTCTCATGTATTCTTGACCATCAATGGAAGAAAAGAAGGCATTTATTTAAAAATAGAATCCGTGGATGAGCTATTTCTTCAAAAACGGCAACTATCAGGAGGCGGTATTTATTATGCAGTAGATGACGACGCCAATTTCTCCCTTTTAAGTTCATTTGATAAAAAGCCCAAAAAACACCTTCTTCTCGGGTACGAGAAAAAAACGGGTACATCAAGACATGACGAGCAACTGAGCGAATTTATTTACTTTCTGAATACAGCAACAGACGACATTTTTGCAGAAAAGATTGAGCAATACCTTGATGTCAATCAATATTTCCGCTGGCTCATTGGTGTAGTGTGCACCCAAAATTTTGATGGCTTTGTTCATAACTACGCTCTTTATGTGAATGAACAAGGGCGGTTTCAAGTGCTTCCTTGGGATTATGATGCGACATGGGGCCGTGACATTCATGGAGAAGAAATGGCGTTCGATTATATTCCAGTAAGCGGATTTAATACATTAACCGCTAGATTACTAGATATTCCTTCGTTCAAGAGAGCCTATTATGCTCTTTTCCAGCATGTACTAGATACACATTTTTCACAGGACCGCCTCTGTCCAATGATCGAGAAATGGCATGACTCTATTGAGCACCGAATCGCAGACGACCCATATACGAAAGATCGAAAAGAAGTACTACAGTCAGAGCGAGAGTTAATTCGGCAGTATATCAACAAAAGACGACGTTATTTACAAGCTGAGATTAGAAAAGAGACCTCTGGCACGTAAGAACTTTTTCGAATTTTGTCACTTTATTACTCATATTGACGAAACAGCTTTTTTTATAGAAAAATAGAGTATACTAACCATATCCTTCTATTTGATAAAAAATGTGAGAGTTGGCGTCCGTTATGATCAATTATGAAATTGAACAAAAAAGATTACATTTAATTGAGACTGCAAAAAAATTCGGTATGAATGCTGAAGAAACCATCAGGTGCAGTCAAGAGCTTGACACACTCTTAAATAAAGGCAGCAAATACACCTCTAAAGAATGCTCGAATAAAGGGTAAACCATACACCTAATTCCTCTCATCAAAAGCTTTTAAAAAGACAATCACACATTAAAAGACCCATCATAAGCTATGGTGAAACGCCCAAAATCAAAGCGCACTAATTTTATAAAGGATGTGCACCGCTATGCCGGCTATTGTTGGAGCCTTTAAAGTAAATGCCGTCGGAACGAGCGGAGTCGTTCATGTTGGAGACTGCATCACCATTTCTCCAAATAGTCAGGTTAAAACGTTTGCTGGCGCAGGCAGTTTTAACACTGGTGATCAATTGCGCATTAGCAACTATAAAAGTGTGACAAATACGTACGACAGTGATGTCATTGATCAACCGCTTGTTGGTAACTTGTAAGGAGTGAGAATCCGTTGAACTTCTATATTAATCAAGCGATACAAATTAATTATTTACGTGTGGAGTCTGTGAGTAACTCATCTGTTCTGCAAATTGGGAGTGCTGGATCAATCAAGGCGCTTTCCAACCTGTATAACACAGGCAGCTACGTAGAATCAGCACCTGCCGCAGCAGGCTCACAAGGAATTGAAGAATCTCAAGGCGCAAGCACAGTACCTTTTGTACCGCTTCAGTCACCAACAACTTAAGTTCATCTGCAATCCCCGGAGGTGTATGTAAATGTATGACTATCAAAGCAACGCTTCACAAGTGTATGGCATCATTCAAAAGCAAACACAACAAATCATGATGCTTGAAAAAAAGCTTAACGAGCTTCAGCAGGAAATACAAATGATCAAAGATAAACCGACAACGAATATTGAACGGATTGATTATCAATTTGATCAACTGAAAATCGAGCGGCTGGAAGGTACATTGAATATTGGCCTCAATCCATCTGATCCAAACAGTGTTCAAAATTTTGAAGTAGGCCAAACAACAACCCCGGGAATTGGAATGATGCAGCAAGAAATGGCTGATCAATTTTTCAATCAAACACGCCAGCTTGTCGATGCATTTTTAAATGAAGAAGCACCAGAACTTCTTGAAGAACTAGAGGAGCGATATGAAGGCTCTCTTGATGAAAGCAATAAACACCATATCATTGAGGACATTCGAAAACAAATTGACAGCAGAATCAAATACTATGCGGGACAGCTGCCACAACGGGAAGATATGACCCCGCTGCAGCGTTCAGAGCAAATTGCTGAATATGTGAAACATGATGTGAAGCGGGCGATTGAGCATTTTTTAGCCCATATTCCAAGTGAAACGAAAGGAGAGGAAAACGGATGAATTTCACAGTTGTCAACCGCAACATCGAGACCGGAAGCATTAAAGTAGTTGGGGTATCGTCCTCTTCTCTATTTATCATCGGGGACACAGACCATGTACAATTATCCTCGATTTTCGATACACCGCCAGAATCTCTTATTATCGGCCCGTTTGTTCCTCTGTCACCTCAATAATGATGAAGCGCACATCTCAAGTGAAGTTCACGAAGGTGAATTCTGTCGGGATTTCGAGTGTAGTTCAAATTGGTGATACACAGGAGCTATGCCCGAAGATCAAGGTGCTGGCTGTTCAACGAACGATTAGTTTGTTTTATGGGAATGAAGCAGAAAACTTAGATGCAAAAGAATTTGAAGTGTATTATGAGCCCATTCCATTGATGCTGCCAGAACGATCAGTTAGAACGGCATTTCACCATGAAAAGCCGGTTATTAAAGTTTCTTCGATACATGTAGAAGGGGTGTCGTCATCCTCTGTATTTCAAATTGGCTCTACGTGTAGAATGAATGGCGTTGCGCGAGTGAAGCATATTCGACAGTTATTTAGTATTTAGCAACGACGAAAGTCCGCCAAACTCACAAGTGGACCTACCTGCGCATATGATGATGATATGACTTCGAATAAAGGATGTCGATTATGCCAGCAATTGTCGGACCCATTTACATTAACTCTATTTCTGGAGGCGTCGTAAACGTCGGTGACTCATTTTACCTTTCGCCTAAAAGTTCGTCAAAATCTGCTTTAGGCTCTGGAGCGGGGAATACCGGAGATTTCTTGATATTAAATAATGGCATTAGCGCCACCAACTATGTGGATCCTGACTTAAATGATCAGAATATGGTAGGCAATGCATAAAGCGACTCCTCTACGCTCATTTCATTTAGAGGAGTGCTTTTTTATGCTTATTTCTTTCTGCGTTGTCTCGATTTTTTTGTTTTGACCAGCTTGCTTGCCGGCTGTTTTCGAATCCATTTGATGTACGGAACAAGGTTTTCATCTTGTCTTAGCGCATCAAGCGTGTTCAAACGTGCGGCAAGCTCCTGGTTTGTAAAAAGGGCATGCACTTGTTTATGGCAAGAGATGCACAGGAAGGCAGTCGGTAAAAATGCCCCACCTTCTTCTCTTGGCGTTAAGTGGTGTTCCGTGAGCAGGACATCTTGTCTTCCGCACAGCTCACATAATCCAATCGTTTGCTTTGCCACCCTGTCATCACCTCAACATTTACATTAATTCCATTGATACTGTTGTCCCTTTCCCGCTTGGATCTGCTGGGTGGACAATCAGTTTCTTCGGCAGTCTCATCTTCAATTCTTCCACATGGCTGATCACACCAACTGCTAAATTTTGAGACTGTAGTTTCTCTAGTGCAGTAATCACCGTATCCAACAAGTCTTGATCGAGTGTACCGAACCCTTCATCAAGGAAGAAGAATTGCAGCGGGAACTCACCTCTCAGCTGGATTTGCGCTGAAAGAGCAAGCGCAAGCGCCAATGACGTCAGGAAGGTTTCTCCGCCAGACAAGCTGGACACTGGGCGTCTAACGCCGCCATTGGCATCATCACGCATCACAAAACCGCCTTCTGAGTCGACTTCAATTGCATACCTTTGTCTCGTCAAAATGCCTAGACGGGCTGATGCATCACGGCTGACACTTTCTAACTGTTCTTCTGCTAGGAACTCAACAAATGTATTCCCTTTAAAAACAGTTTGCAGCTTATCGAGCCGATCAATTTCTTGCTGTAGTCCTTCCAAGCGTTCATGAATACTTGCAAATCGCTGATGATTTTCTTCAATCACACGCAGGTGTTCATGTGCAGACCCGCTCATCACTGTTGCTTCTTCAAGTGCCTTTTCTGCCGCTTCTTTTCTTAATTGAACCTCTGTCCACTGCTCTTCATCTAGAGACTCCTCTTTCAGCAGTTCAGAAATTCGCTTTAAGTTTGCAGCACACTGCTTTCTTTTATCCTCAAATTCTTCAATTTCCTGTTTGACCGTATGACGTACTGCTCGATCCATGAAAGCAGACTCAATCTCCTGCGGCTTATGAAAAGGAGAAGTCTCTGTTTCTTTTTGCCATGCTGCTTCAGCTTCTTGTTTTCGCTGGTTAGCCTCTTGGAGTTGACGCTCACTGCTTGAAAAATGGCTTTGCGCCTCACTAAACAGTTGCTGCGTATGCTTTAATTGCTGGTACGATTGCTGTTCTTTTTCATTTAGATGACTAAGAGACTGTTCAACCTCGATCAGTTCATCAGAAATAGAGGCAGCTTTTAATGGATATCGCCCTATATCTGTTTCATATTGATGGATGAGCTGCTGCTGACTTTCTAGCTGATGCGCTAGTTTATCTAGCTCCTTCTCTAAATCGTATGTGGTTGTTTGCAGCTGCTCTTTTATCTGCTGTTTTTCTTCTAAAAACGAAATACTTTTCTCAATACGTTCTTTATAGCCTTCTGCTTGTTGGTCCTTTTCATCGATTTGCTTTTGCATCTCTTGCACTTGGCTCAATATAAAGTGCGGGAAGGCCTGCTCAAATTGTGTTGTTTGCTCTGAAAGCTCAGATTGAAGCTCCTTGATCAGTACCTCTAATTCTTGAATACGCTGCTGTTCAAATGTCAATTGATCTTCCATTTTGTTCATCTCTGCTGCCTGATCACGGGTTTCATCCATTAAACGAGCACGTTTACGTTCAACTTCTTGAATATCTTGTTTCATGGCTTTCCATTCTTGAATCAGATGCTGCAAGGACTGCGGATTTTGCACTGCTTCTACTGCTGCAGCTACCTCCGCACCGGGGGCTTTTTGAGATAAAAAGGCGAACTGCTTTACTAATTGATTGGCATACGTTTCTAGCAGCTGCTTTGCGGCATACATGTCTCTAGCATATTCCTCTGCTTGCTTGAGCTCTTTGTCTATTCTTTGAATGACTTCATCGATTTGGGTAACAGTTTCTTCATGGTCATTGGCTATCGCAGCTTTTGGATCATGATGAATCGACCCACAAACGGGACATGGCTCACCATCTACAAGCTCTGCCGCTAATTCTTTTCTTAATTCTGCTGCCCTTACAGCATCACGCTGTTTTAATTTTTCGAGCTTCTGATTTTGTTCTCTCTTACTCCATTCTGTAAGAGCTCGCTCAAATTCACATACATAAAAATAGAGTTGTTCAATCGCTTGAAACGACTGGTCTATTTTTTCGTGATGGTCTTTTTGCTGTTTTTGAAGCTTTTCATAAGCTTCTGCAGCCTGTGAGGATCGCTTTTTTAGCTCCCCAATCTTTTGTTCTTCCTTTTGAATGTTCTGATTGATTCTTTGAACATTTTCACTTAAACGCAAAGCCTCCTGTACACTTTTCCGCTCTTTTACAGAGACTTGTAATGGCTCCAGCTCACGCTTCAGCTGTGTTTGTTTCGTCAGTGCACGCTCTAATAGAGATTGGAGATTCTCTGCTTCTGCTTTTTTTTGTATCAATTGCTGCGCTTTTTCATTTTTTTGCTGCTCTAGCCCCGTCTTTTCCTGAAGAGCCGCCTCTTTTTTACGTTCAATTTCCTTTAACTGAATCAGCTGTTCTTTCTTTTGAAGAAGCGCTGGCTCAGTCTCTATTTTTGTCTGCCGGGCTCGCTCATACTCCTGCGTCATTTGTTCATAGATCGTTCGTTGATGAAGTAACTGTTTTTCTGCTTCTTGCTTCTCTTTTGACGCTTGAGAAAGCTGCTTTTCAGCCTTTGTTAATGCATCCGCATAGGGCTTTAATGTCTCTGCTTGCTCCGCGATGTTGAGTTGAGTTTTTTTCTCTTCCATCGTTGGTGCCAACAGGTTGAGCTTGTTTTGTTCAGTCTCATATGCCTCTAGTTCTTTTTGATACTGCCAAATCGCTTGCGCCTTTGTAAAAGCAGTTAACGCTTCGTCCCGCATTTGTTTTTTCTCATGAAAAATGGCCTTTGCCTGCTTAGCGGCTTCCTTCGCTTGCGCTAATGCCTCTGGGCCAGCTTCTCCTAAGCCATTCAGTTCAGCCAGCAGTTCATTTTTCTGCCCATACTGGTTCTGAGCCTTTGCCCGCAAACGTTTGACGAGCTGATCACCATACTTTTCTAGATTAAACAAACGCTGAAGCATTTGGCGTCTGTCGGCTCCTTTCAATGAAAGGAATTCTGCAAACTTTCCTTGTGGTAAGACAACCGCTCTCGTAAAATCATCAATTGTTAATCCAAGTAATTCTTCTATTTTACGATTGACCTCACTCGCTTTATCTGCAAGAACTGTCTGCGTATCACTGATTTCAATCAGCCGGCATAATGTCGTTCTGACCTTCATTTCATCTGCTCGCTTGAAAGCACGTTCGACTTTATAAGAAATGTGATGCTCCTTTTGCAAAGCGAATGTAAAGGAAACCGACAGTTTTTCTTCAGCTTGGTTCAAAATACCATGTGTATTATTTAACGCACGTTCAACTTTGCCATAGAGTGCTAGTGTCATGGCATCTAATATGGATGACTTTCCGCTTCCTGTCGGTCCAAAGATGCCGAACACACCTGCATCACATAAAGAGCTAAAGTCAATGATTTGTTCTTCTCTGAAGCTATGAAGTCCTTTAATGGTTAGCGTGATCGGCTTCAAGTCGCTTCCTCCTCTTGCATGTCATTGGCAAGCTCTAAAAACAGCTTGACTGTTTTTTCATCAGGCAGACCGCCACCTGTCTGGCGTTCATAAAATTTCACGAATCGCTCTTCGATTGAGAGCTTTTCCACTTGTTTTTCTTCTTCTATTTTCTCTAATTCTTTGAACTTTGGTCTAATGTGGACAAAACCACTATGCTGCTTTCGGAGCTGATGGATCTCTTCAATTGACAGTTGATCTGTTAAATGAATCTCTAAATCAATCCAGGCATGAAGATCCCGTTTCTCATCTAGCCACTCGTGTACTTGACTCAGCCCCTCAGTCGCCTTCCACTTCACAAGTGGTTTACCGCTTGATAAAAACACTTCTTTCCAGCTTGCTTTTTCATTAGGCTTTGCATCTACAATGGTGACTGATTTGGCATAGCCTGACTCTGAAAAGCTATAAGCAAGCGGTGATCCAGAATAGCGGGCAATCGTTTTGGCACGTTTGATAGTTTGCGGACGATGCAAATGACCAAGTGCGACATAACATGCGGCTTCGGGAAGACTTTCAGCCGCAACGGTATATGCACCTCCTACTTCAATCGGTCTTTCTGAATCTGTTTGACTTCCTCCTGCCACATAAATATGGCTCGTTGCGATATTGACGGTATCAGCTTGGAATTGAGCACTTAAATGTTGAAACGCTTGTTGTATTTTTAAATTGTAATGATCACGAAGCAGTTTCTCTTCAAATGTTTCAGCCAGCACCTCGTTTAGCCTCGCCTCGGACGGATAAGCGAGTGCTGCAATGGATAGACGTTCACTTGAAGAAGGAACATTGACGCGGATCATGTCATTTGTCGGATAGCCAATTAAATGAATCCCCTGATCATTTGTTAAAGGAGATGCGGCTGATAAGCGATCCGGATTATCATGGTTGCCTGAGATGACCACAACCTGACGCTTTCCTTTATCAGATAATGCAGACAGACTTTCATAAAAAAGCTGCTCTGCTCTAGCAGGTGGGTTCACTGTATCAAAGGCATCACCAGCCATCACAATGACATCAATTTGTTCGTCTTTGACGATTTGATACAGTTCATCTAAAAACTGAGCTTGCTCGTCAAGCCGGCTTCGGCCTTCAAGGGTTTTACCGAGATGCCAATCCGCTGTATGCAGAATCCTCATGTGATTCACCTCTCATTCCGTTATTTTTATAAAGAAATTTCTAAATTCCCATCGAAGAAATAGAGAATTTTCCCCTCTAATGATCTGTTTGTTAAACGTTCTACTGCTGCTGCGTATAACGCTAATTGGGTTTCATAGCGCTTTTTCAAAATCGATTCGGCAGCCTCTAGTCCGCCAGAATATCTGCCTTGCACTCTATCTGTTTTATAATCAAGTAAATAAAGCTTTCCATCTACTTCAAACAAACAATCAATCATTCCTTGAATAAGCACAGGTTCATCCTCTGCATCAATATGGCTGTACACCTCTTTGACAGGTAAAATCATACTAAATGACACTTCTCGTTTCACCCAGTCCGCTTTCCGCAGTTTTTGACCAATAGAAGTAGAAAAGAAGGCCATGATCCCTTCTCGATCAATAGACAGGATTTGCTCATCTGTTAGTAAGTCTCGCTGCTGCAAGGAATCGAGCAGCTGCTCTATACGAGATTCATCATAAGGCTCTTCTGAAGGAAGCGGAATGTGCTGCATGACTGTATGCATCGCAGTACCTTGTTCTGCGGCAGTGAGTGTTTTTTTCTTCATAAAAGCCGGCCGGTCATACAAGGTTGCACGAGCTTTTCGAATAGAAGCAGGAACACTGTACTCATCCTGTACTTCTTTCATCCTTTTTATCTCTGAGACAGACTGCTTTGTACCGACTTGCGAGGCCGCTACATATGGGTATTTCCATGAGAGTCTCTCGGCAACCTCCTCTTCATAATCACCACGTCCTTCAACAGGAAGACCTTCCATTAATGCTTGTACCACTTCGTCATGCTGCTTCTTTTCAAGTGACACATCTTCTTTTAGAAGATCTGAGGCTTGAGTAAATGAGATGGTGAATGATGATGGATGTGAGAGAACAACATCGCCTGCTTCTTCTAAAATGGATGACATCGCTTGATGACGGATGAGAGCAGGTCCTATAAAATCTAAGTAAGTTTTGGCTTGGTATCGTTCAAAATCAGGGAGGAGCCACTCTTCTCCATTTGCGGCATTTTGCCATTTACTTAATGCTTTCACCTGATTTTTGACGGAGCCGACAAGGAATAATTTTTCCTTGGCCCTTGTAAGCGCCACGTATAGAACCCTCAGCTCTTCAGATAATAACTCTTTTCTCATCTTTTTTTTCATCGCCACAAGCGGTAATGTCGCATAACTAATTCTCAGCTCTGGATGAATATATTTGCTTCCAAAGCCTAGTTCTTTATCGAGCAAGTAGGACTGGTTTAAGTCCATCATATTAAAGTTCCTGCCGAGTCCTGCGGTAAAGACAACTGGAAATTCTAAACCTTTACTGCTGTGAATCGTCATCATGCGAACAACGTCCTCTGTTTCACTGAACGTTTTCGCTGCTCCAAGATCATCTCCACGCTCTTGCATTCTTTCAATAAAACGAAGGAATCGAAACAGTCCTCTAAAGGCAGCCTTTTCATACTGCTTTGCTCGATCATAAAGAGCACGAAGATTTGCCTGCCTCTGCTTCCCGCCAGGCATCCCGCCAACATAATCTACATACTGGGTATCGCGGTACACTTCCCAAATCAATTCTGCTACCGAATGATTCATGGAGAAATCACGCCACTTACGCAGAAATCGGAAGAATCTCTCTAGTTTTTTGCATGTAGGGTGATCAGAATGGGTTACACTCATGAATGCCTTCACAGCATCATAATAAGTGCCTTTTTTATCACTCGTTCTCATAAGTGCCATTTCATTTTCGTCTAAATGAACAATAGGTGATCTTAAAACAGCTGCAAGCGGGATATCCTGATATGGATTATCGATTACTTTTAACAGAGAAAGAATCACAGACACCTCTGTTGCTTCGAAATAGCCTGACGAAAGATTCGCATACACAGGGATTCCCTGCTTCTTCAATTCCTCCATCATTTGCGGGGCCCACGGCATAGAACGAAGCAAAATCACGATATCTCGATATTGCAAGTTGCGGGTCATTTGCTGTTTTGCATCGTACACTTGAAAAGGCTGTTCAACCAATTCTTTTATTTTCTTTGCAATGACCCTCGCCTCAAATTGCACGGTCTCTAGTTCTTCTCGTTCTTCGTCGCTTTCCGCTTCATGTTGATCTAGATGGACAAGGAGCATTTCTGTCGTTGTATCTTTGCTTTGCGGATAACTCGCCCCAAGCTTTAATTCAGCTTGTTCATCATATTCAATTTCTCCAACTGTTTCCCCCATCAGCTGTTTGAACAAAAAGTTCGTACAGTCTAAAACATCAGAACGGCTACGGAAGTTTTTATTTAAATCAATTCTCTTACCTGTTTCATTGCCGTCTGTTTTAAAGTGTTTATATTTGTTTAAAAAGAGCATTGGCTCAGCCAGTCTAAACCGATAAATGGACTGCTTTACATCACCAACCATAAAAAGGTTGCCTTCTGCAGGATGTTCCCCTTTAGACACAAGCTTTAAAATCGTTTCTTGTACAAGGTTTGTATCCTGGTATTCATCAACGAGCACTTCTTCAAATTGCTGTTGATAGTATTTAGCTGCTTCTGTTTCGATCAAATTTCCTTCCGCGTCCTGCTTCGCTAAAATGCGTAAGCAATAATGCTCTAAATCTGAAAAGTCTACGATTGATTTTTCTTGTTTTGCTCTTTCGAAACGTTCTCCAAATTGGATGACAAGCTCCACAAGGGTCTCAACAACTGGCTTCATTTCAGCCAAGCTATTTAAATGCTGTGCAGGACTGCGCATAAAGTATTCATCTTTTAGCTTTTCTAATTGTTTTTTCGCTTGATTGCGTGCCTCTGTGGCTTTTTCTAACAGAACAGGGTCGTATTCGTCCCCTTTGCACGTCTTTAGCCTTTTAAAATTGATGTTCGGTAAGAGCTCATAAAGCTTCTCAAAATCATCTTGATGCCTGATTAATTCATGTACTTGCTCTAAATCATCTATAAAATTCTCTGCTCTCGGTGCTGGACCACCCGGCTCTTTTGATAGGGTAAGAGCTCGTTCGAGCAGCTCCTGACAGCTCCGGAAAACGAGAGAAAGATCCTCTCTTATATATGGATAAAATGGTAATTTTTCTACTTTTGTTTGTGCATCCACATCATAAAGAGAAAGGAATGCCCGCATCCATTGCTCCGGAGAAGGATGAGACCTAGAAAATTCATAAATTCTTTTCACGAGCCATTGCAAATCTAAGTCATGCCGATCCGATGTGTAACGATCAACCAGTTCAAAGAATGCTGGCTTTCCAGCCTTATATTCATCTTCAAACAGCTCATCTAACACTTCATCTCCTAATAATTCTCCTTCTGTTTGATCAGCCAAACGGAAGCCTGGATCAAGATCAATCTCATAATAAAAGGTGCGTAGAACTTGCAAGCAAAAGGAGTGCAAGGTAGAAATATTGGCTCGATTCATGAGGGACAGCTGTCTTCTCATATGAAGTGACCCTGGGTTTTTGGATAACTCTTTTTCAAGTGCTTCAGTGATCCGGTGCTTCATTTCTGCCGCAGATGCATTTGTAAAAGTCACAACGAGCAGACGGTCTACGTCAACTGGATCCTCAGGCCGGGTCATTTTTCGAATCAGCCGTTCAACCAAGACAGCCGTTTTACCTGACCCCGCCGCAGCAGCAACAAGGATATCCTGTCCTTCTGAAACGATGGCTTCCCATTGGTCATCCGTCCAAGTACTGTTATTCGGTTTTGGTATTTGCATACTGATCTCCTTCTTTTTTGATCCGGTCTATCATGACATCATCTTTCTCTGATGTGAGCACTCTAAATTCATTGTCCTCTATTGATTCATCAAACTGGCAAATAGACTTGAATGAACAAAAGCGGCAAGGTGTTTGATCCTTCAATTTATATGGATTAATTTCTACCTCACCGTTCGTAATTCTTTCTCCTGCCTCTTTAAAAGTGCGCCGAACGTGTTTGGTGAGTATGTGGAAATGATCTTCACTTAAAACTGCAGAATCCGAACGGAAAGATCCATCCTTTTTCAAGCCCGCTTGAATGACTTGGGATAATCCTGACTCAAGCGTTTGATCCATTAGTTTTACTGCTTCTACATCTTCAAGCAGCAGACCCTTCATTTTAAATTTCTTGAATATTTCCTGCTCAATTTCATCCTCTGCGAGCGGAATAGGCGCTTGAATGAGAGGATCATGAATATGGAAATATAAAATTCCAGCAGGAGTCGCCTCCATGCCTAGCCATTCTTTAGAATAAGTAATTGTCAGGTCTAAGTAAGTGAGCATTTGCAAGGCCAAGCCATAGTATACCTCTGCTAAATCAAGCCCTTTCTCGCTGGACTTATAGTCGACAATTCTCAAAAGCAGCCCTTTTGAACCTTCTGCTTTATCCACTCGGTCTATTCTTCCGACAAGCTCCATCGTACAGCCATTTTTCAATTGAAAAGTAAACGGCGGCAGAGGCCCTTGACCTCCAAAACCTAATTCAAGTCCAACTGGAGAAAATCCACTCACTTTGGCATGTTCACTTAATATAGAAGAGACGCGAATCAGGATCTTCTGAAGTTTTTCTTTAATATAAGCATGCCGATTAGAGCTTAATAAAATTTCCTTTTGCAGACGCGGAGCAAGCTGTTCAATCGCATGTCTTGAGTAGGTGACACAATCTTCCTTCGTTAAGTTCTTCCAATCCTTTTTTTGTTCAATGAGCGTATCTGAAATATGTTTTAAAGCTGAGTGAAACAGCTGACCGATATCGGGTGCTTCCAATTTGTAAAATTGTCGATCCTTTAGTTTTAACCCGTGAGAAGCAAAGTGAGAAAATGCACACGCATTGAATTTCTCCATCCTTGAAACACTGCCTTGAATATGATCACCGTAAAGCTCTTTTGTGACATTTGGCTTTAAGCGCTTCGCTCTATTTGTAAAAAACAAACTTGACATGATCTTTTTTGATACATCCCGATTGGGTGACGTCATTAAATCATTATATACACTCCACCATACATCGCTGATGGGATATTGATTGAGCCATTGCTGCAGCTGCGAGACGGTATAGGATAACGAGACATGCTCATTCGCTATAAATTTTAATTGATCCTCGTCATCCAGCTGTTCTGGATCTAACACATAAAGAGCATGCTGGTGATTTGGCATAAGCTCTTGGCAATACTTGATGAAAGTCGAAGGCAATAGAGAACGTCCTTCTTCATCTGAAGCCGAATAGGATAGATACAAATGACGGGATGGACTTGATAACGCTTGGTAAATTAAAAATTGCTCATCTAGCAGCCGTTCCTTCCCTGTCTCTGCCAGCTCTGCTCCTGCTCGCTTTAACCATTCCCGGTCATCCTCAGACAATACACTTTCATCAGAAGGACGCGCTGGAATAACGCCATCATTTACACCAATGATAAACGTGCACTTCACTTGATACATTCTAGATAGATCCATACTTCCGATAAATACTTGGTCAAGTGAAGGCGGAATCAAAGCAAACTTTAGAGATGCTAGACCTGTATCCATCATCTGTTGGAATAAAGGAAATGAGAGCTCCTCTTCTCCGAGCATTTCAACAAATTCATCCATTAATTGAATAACAGCATCCCATACTTGTCCATGCTGCATCGCTTCAGCTAATCTACCTGTTTCTTCAGCCTCAAGCCTTGCCTTTTCAAGCTTATCCGGCACTTGTATTTCCTCTAGAAAGACATAGATGGCCTCTACCATGTCCCTCACCTTTTGTGCTTTTTTCAATCTTTTTTGCAATTGAAAAAGAGGGGGAACAATCCATTCTTTCACGTCATTCAGCATTTGTTCCATTTCAATTTCTTGATCTGTTTGTCCAAAATCTTCATCTAATGATTGGAATCGCCTGTAATGAAAACGGGAGCTGTTTGTCCAGCGTTCCCCTTTTACACCATAAGCAATACAATAGTTTTCGAGCTGATCTGCCTGTTCTCTCGCTTTGTTCTTAGCGAGTTCTAGCGGAAATAGGAACTCTGTTTTCACACAGCGAAACACTGCTTCATACCGCCAGTTCCCTTTTATGACGTCCAAGCTCGAACGAATCAATTCAATGAGCGGATGATACTGCATCGATTCATTTCCATCAATAAAAAAAGGAATATCGTAATCTCGAAAAACCTCTTTTAACGTATCTTTATAGTCGTCTACATGCCTTGCAACAATCGAAATATCTCGTAACCTGAAGCCGTCCTCTCTCACTAAATCAAGAATGTCTCTCGCTACTCCCTCAATCTCAGCTCGTTTGTTTGCACTTTTAGATACTGTGAGATGAGGCGTTTCTTCTTGATACGGCTGCGGCGGTCTCTGCTCATATTGATTTTCTAAATAAGCTAGGTCTGGTGTATGAAGATGCCGTTTATTTCTCTCCAAAATGTTCTCAGAAATGTCCGCTCCGCACTCTTTGGCAAGCTGATAGAGTTGAAAATACGTTTTGCCTGTCATGCGAAATAGATCAAGTTCATTTGGCTGCGTGTCATGATATGAACGATCCACTGTGAAAGCAGCGGTTACTTTTGTGGCATGCAGCAGGAGCTGCTCAATGACGAGAAGCTGCTGCGGGGTAAACTGATAAAAACCATCTATATAAATATGCGCTCCTTTTAGTTCATCAGATAAAGGAATTTGCTGCGTAAGAAGTGTCAAATAATCTTCTGAGTGCACATATTCATCTTGTAAATGCTGCTCCATCTGCTGATAAAGAACATGCAGATCATGCAGTTTTTCTGCTGCCCGTCTTTCTTCTGTATACTCTGAATGCATGCTGGACGCTGAAATTTTTTCAATATCCTCCGGCAGCATGCAGTACCTTTTGAATTCAGCCATCGTTTTTTCAATTTGCTCAACAAACCCCGGCTTATCACTCGCTTTTTTGAATACTTTAAACTTTTCTTTCTGCTCTTCAATCACTTTTCTTAAAAGCATTTGAATCCCTGTGCTTGTGACAAATTGCCGGTTCGCTCCGCCAGTCTGCTGTAAAATAGACCAAGCAAGACGAGTAAAACTAAATACTTTGGCCCTAATCATTCCGCCAGCTTCAGACGTTTTTGCAAGCTCGTATTCCATTAAAAATGTCATTTGATCCGGGACTAAAAAAATGATTGGCGGACCCAACGGATCAAGCCGAAGCTGTTCTTTTATCTCCTCTAAGATTGCAGTCGTTTTTCCACTCCCCGATCTGCCTGCTAAAAACTGAATTTCCACGTTCCACAACACCTTTCTTATGTACTCATATTCTAGCGAAAATAAGGGTAAATAGCTATTTTCCTATCATATTCCCTTTCTCCTTCTTCATTGAAAAGAAATAGGCACCTTTCCTAGCTCTTTTCATATCATAAACCATCATGATCTAAAAGGAGCTGGCAATATCATGTATTACGGTTACTATGACTACTCGCCCTATGACATGCGCCAAAACACAAGAATCATTTCAGACCTTGAGAAGGCTCTTAATGGTGAATATTCTGCGATCCAATGCTACGAAAAACTTGCCCAAAAAGCAAATAATCCTGAGGCGAAAAAAATCATTCAAGAAATACGCCAGGATGAAGTCAGACACTATCAACTGTTTTCAAAGCTATACTATTCTTTAACTGGTAAAAACCACAAA
This sequence comes from Bacillus sp. MC1252, assembly GCF_056838025.1. Taxonomy (NCBI): domain Bacteria; kingdom Bacillati; phylum Bacillota; class Bacilli; order Caryophanales; family Bacillaceae; genus Bacillus; species Bacillus sp. MC1252. Next base: position 1,045,368 of record NZ_CM166369.1, on the reverse strand, counting down.
CCAAGCATGACAGAAACTTGTCCAGATCAATTCAGAGAAGGCCTTGTTTTCGCCTTTAAAGACGAACAAAAAACAGTCGATTTTTACTTATCGATATCAGACTATGTCCGGGATCAAGGAACAAAAGAATTAATGAAACGTATCGCTTCAGATGAACAGCAGCATGCGGTGTGGTTTTTATATCTTTTAACGCACCATGTTTCCTAGGTAGTCTCATTTTAATAGGAGATCATACGTTCCGTCAAAAAATGAAAATCCCTTTTTCTTCGTTCAACATGTGAAATAAACTGCTATCATCAACAAAACCTCTCATCTCTTTCACTTTTTCAAACGAGAAAAAGGCGATTTGATCAAAAAAAACTCCTCTGCTACAAAAAGCAGGAGGAGTTTTTCATGATATTTTAATGAAATTTTGCTTCATTGTTTTGCTGCTGATGTTTTAACAACCCATCAATTGACAGTAAATTACTTCCGCTAAGTGTCAAATAAAGCGCCATGACCAATAAAGAAAGTTCAAATTCATAACCGCCAACAAATCCTTTAGAAAAACTAACTGTTATAATCGCCACAGCCATAATTGGCACAAATAAAGCTGCGAAAATACGTGTTCCTAGACCTAAAATCAGGGCAATTCCACCGACCAGCTCAATTGTCTTCACAATATAGGCCATAAATTCCGGCACACCGATTTGACCAAAGAATGCAGCTGTGCCCCCTAGCCCTCCTTGATAAGCCTGAAGCCCGTGTAAAAAGAAAATAATACCTAGGATAACGCGTACGAAAAGTGTTCCTATTTCTTGATTCGTTTTCATATAGTGATTTCCTCCTGTTTTTACACTACATAATGTAATGTGAATAAGTAAAAAAACTAGTAATTTAGGTTGAGCATAATCATTAAGACCACCATGAGGATGGCTGATGTCACGATTGGAATGAGCGGTACATTGAAAGGAATATTGTATGTTGGGTTTAAGATCTTTTGTATTCTTAAATTTAACGCCCGATCTCCAAAGGACACCGCAAACTTCGTTTGTTTTTGAAACTGGGTTCTCTTTTTAATGAGTTTCAAGAGGGCCTGCCCCACTCCAAGCTCCGTGCCTGTCTGCCGAATAGCATAGTCATCTGCAATCACTTCACGAAAAACGGAGTAACTTTGTCTCATATGCTTTAACACTGGAATGTACCAAATCACTTTTGTGAGCATTGAAAAAGCGAAAGCCTTTAAAGGGTCATAGCTGTATTTGTGATGCAATTCATGATGAACAACAGCATCAATCTCCCCTTCATCAAGCATGTCCATAAGTGCCGTTGATAAGTAAACCTTTGGATGAAGCATCCCCATTGCAAAAGCAAGTGGTTCATGACAATGAAAAACAATGATGTCGTTTGCATATTTCTCTGATAGAAAATCGGTCGTTTCCTGATCGACTGCCATCATCATATTTCCTTTGAATTGGATGTACTTTCTGATTTGCTTCGTCATATAGAAAACCGCAAATCCCAATGTGTAGAGAACTAAAGCATCCAGAAAATATTTTAAAGGAGTGAATCCGTAGAATTCGAGAACAGACTGGCATACATGGATCAGGTTATATGCTTGATTCCACCCGAAAAAGCTTGAGAGCACATAATACCCCATCTGATAAAAAATCGCTAAACCAATCAATATACCGCCTAAAAAAAGCAGACTCGACTTCATTTTATTCATTTTGCTGCTCCTCTTTTTTTGATGCAAGCCTTGCTTCAAGTACTTTGAGTAATTCAGGATCAGCACTTTCAATCGCATCTACCATATGATTCACTGCCAGTGGACCGAAATCATCCATCAGCCCTTGCGTAATCCACTTTGTTTGCTCATTTAGAAATTCTTCTTTTGTTAAAATGGGATTATAAATAGATGAACGCCCTTTTGTTTTCTTTTCCACAATTCCTTTTTCGGTTAAGCGATTCAGCACAGTCATCACCGTGTTGAAATTAATCGGCTTCTCATCTGACAGCTTCTGCTGTACCTCTTTAATCGGCATATCCTCGCCTTGATAAAGAATCTCCATAATCCTTCCCTCTAAAGGACCAAAAAAACGATTCAATCCCTTTTCGTTATATTTAAAAGAAGGAATTTTCATGTCATCACCCCACACTAAGCATTGTAGTGTAATTGAAAATGATAGTCAACTGATAACAAAAATAGGGGAAAATCGTTGTGTGTTGTTGTTGCTTTTGGTAAAAATGATATCTTTATTTATATAAATCCGATATTATTACATGAAGATAAATAGAGCGTATTAACGATAAGATAATCTTATGAAAATGGTGAAAAAATTCGTATTTTATTTATAGAGACTTTTGTATTATAGTGAATATAACAACATTTCACTTACTGAACAAACATATAGGAAGAAGGTTTACATGTGATGAAACAAGGAAACAGCCTTCGAGCCGATCTGATTCTGATCGCGATAAGCGGTTTAGGTGGATTTCTTTTGTCTTTAACAGGAATGTCTATTGGCTGGATGGTCGGTACGTTAATCACAGCTGCATTTATTGCCATGCGCCGCCCCACCCTGTTTCAGCGTAAAGGAAACAACACCATACGTATTCACAGCAGATGGCTACTCCTTGGTCAATTCATTCTCGGAATCGAACTTGGACAGAAAATGAACATGAAAGTCATTCACATTTTCGCTGACAATTGGCTCCCAGTGAGTTTCATGCTCGTCTTTTCTATTCTACTAGCGATGCTCTCCGGCTTTCTCTTATGGAAGCTGAGCAAAACAGATATGCTGACCAGCTTTGTCGGAACTGCACCAGGCGGCCTATCCGCAATGCCGGGGATTGCCCAAGAGGTTGGAGCAAATACAGCTGTTGTGAGTCTCGTACAAACGATACGTGTATTAATGGTTGTACTCACCATCCCATTTACGGTGTTCTATTTAAATACAAAAAATCAATCTGATGCGGTTATAGCAGCACAGGGCAGTGCCTTCTCATCAGGCGTTTTCACACTGTCAAACATCTCTTGGACCGCCGCGCTCATTTTAGGGGCGTGGCTCATGTCACGCCTAGCGGTTCGGCTTCACTTTCCTGCCCCTTGGCTGATCGGCAGCATGTTAGGGGTCGCAGCTCTTCAAGTAGGTGCAGGTGCGCTCACAGGTCATGATTTGATTCCTTATTGGCCAGCACAAACGAATATTGCTTCACAGGTATTTCTAGGTGCCACCATCGGTTCAAAAATGAATAAGCAGATGTTTGTTGGGCTAAAAAACACCTTCATTGTGGCCGTCGTCAGTTCAGCCGGGCTGATTGCTGCGACTGTTCTCAGTTCAATTGCCATTGCAGAAATCACAGGTATTTCTGTCATTACAGCCATTCTTGCTTTTTCGCCTGGGGGTATTGCAGAAATGGCGACAACAGCAGTCACCCTTCACGAGGACTCTACCTTTGTTGTCGCTGTACAAGTCGTCAGAATCATTCTTGTGATTGCCATGCTGCCACCGTTTTTTCGATTCTTACATCATTTCTGGGCAAAAAGACAGACTGATTATAAAGCTGCAAAATAAAAAAGAGACGCTTTGCATGAGCAGAGCGCCTCTTTTTTATTCATCGTTATTCCTCTTTACACCGACTACTTGGTCCTTTGAGATGGTCCCAAAATGCCGGCTGTCAAAGCTATGTATTCGGTTATCTCCGACCACGAAGTAATGATTTTTTTGTATTTTATCGTGTCCTGTGATGGCTTTCAGCTGAAAATCTCCTGTCAGGACGTTCCCCATTTTATGTTTTTTCTGTTCTTTTAAGTACGGTTCTTTCCACTTTGCTCCGTTGACAAATAGCTGATCATCTTCATACTTGATCTTTTCTCCTGGAAGCCCAATGACCCGTTTGATCAAAATTTGATTTTTAGGCCCGTGAAATAAAACGTAATCAAACCGGTTAATTTTCGTGAGTTTTGGCGAGAACTTATTGATTAATAATTCTGTTCCATCTGTAAATGTCGGGTCCATACTAACCCCTTCTACTTTGTACGTGACAAACATGAAATTCTTTACTTGGAACAATAAGACGATGGATGTAATAATCATCAACCATAGTAATGGCTTCTTTTTCATTAAGAGCCTCCTTTGTCCTCACGCTTGCTCATTCGAATATTCAACCTATTTTCTACTCTCTTTCCAACATACCATAATAAAGCGATAACTAGAACCGCAAAAACACTTCTTAACGGATTCTTTACTAAAGCAGAAAGATCATAGCCAATAAAACTAATGATAAAGAGCATGACACACTTACCTGATAAAGCAGCTAATGAAAATTGCCAGATGCTAATTCTTGAGAGACCTGCTACTACATTAACGGCAGCCGAAGGTGTGAAAGGAAAGCAGAGTAAAATAAATAACGGACCAAATCCCCGCTTTTCCACCCAAAGCATCAATTTCTTAATGGAAGGGTGTCTGCTGATAAAGTTCAGCATTCTCATCTGCCCAAATTTTCTGATCAGTACAAAGACAAGGATAGACCCTGCGCTTGCACCGATCCAGGTCAATAAAAAGCCTTCCCAAAGGCCGAACGCATTTGCATTTGCCACAGCAAACGCAACAAGAGGTAAAAACGGTAGAAATGCTTCTATTAAAGGGAGCAATATAGCCACAATTGGTCCAAAGGCCTTGTAGCTCTCAAAAAATGATGTGATATTTTCATGAGTAAAGATAGAAAGAAATGATGGCAACTTGTTTGACTCCTTCAAGGTTTGTCTACTTTTCATTTTACATGGAAAACATAAAAATATACAAATGAATCCCCTCTCCATCCCCCCCTTGAGATTCTTTGACTCATTCGATATAATAAACAAGAACAAATGTTCTATTCATAAAGAAAGCAGGTATGGACATGACAAGACTATCAACAATACAGCTTCAGATGATGGAACAGGCCATCTTTCTTCCAATGGTCATCTCCATCCTCAATCGTGATTTGACACACTTAAAAGAACATCAAACATTTAAACTAAATGAACCATATATTCGGCTTGTCACCTCTGCATTACAGGAAGCTCAAAAAGCACTTTATCAGCTGAAGCAGCATTTACGTAAAGAAAAAATGAAGGTACAGCAAATTGAACACGATGAAGGGTTTACGACGTATTTATTTATCATGAATGGCTATGAAGAAAAGCATAAATACTTTAATCCGCGTATACGGCATCGTGTAGAGGAACTGCTTACTCGTTATTTTCTCCATCAAGAAAATTAAAAATGGTTATATTTTACAAAAATAAAGAGACCCTTCGATTTTTGCCGAATTGATCGATGGCTGGGCGCTTGCTTTAAATGGCGTGTGGTACCCAACGATGCCTGCAACCCTCTACTATTAAAAGAATAAAGCCTGCCGCGGCGGCAGGCTCATTCTTATTTATGATAATTCAAGCTGTTCTCTCAGCTCTGTTCTGACTTCTTCCAACCCTGCTCCATCTAACTCAAAGTAATACACATTCCCAGGCTGATAATCATGTCCCTTTAACTGAATGGTCTCCACTGATTTCAATGAGCTTAGTAACGGGAAAAGTCCGATAAACTGCTTCATGGACAAATTGGTTGAGACGTTATCACCGAGTGTATCAATGATGTTGTCATATGACGGGATCGAAGAAATGGATTTAGATTTTTCAAAGATGGCTTGAAGTGCTTCCATTTGGCGCTTTCCACGCATGAGGTCACTATCTGCCTTTCTCGTTCTCACAAAGGCTAATGCTTCTTCGCCATTCAGTGTATGTGTGCCTGTTTGCACATGAACTTTCCCCTTTGAATCCTTTTCCATTTGTTTGGCGATGCCTTCATCTTCAATCGTTACTTCAATTCCATTTAGCTCGTCTACAATGTCTTGAAACGCCTTAAAGTTTCCTGAAATCACATAGTCTACCGGAATATTCAACACGTTTTCTACCGTTTTGACTGACAAATCTGCACTCCCAAACGCATGGGCGTGGGCGATTTTATCATATCCTCTTCCCGGAATATCTACATAAGAATCACGAGGAATACTGAGGAGCTTGATGGTTTTCTCTGTTCGGTTCACCGCCGCCAGTAAGACCGCATCACTTCTTGCTTCATCTACCGTTTCACCTGGACGACTGTCAATTCCAAGCAGCAGCACCGAAAAGCTATCCTTCCCTGGATCAAAAGCTTTCACACGCTTTTGCGAGGTGTCTCCTCTTTCTAACGAGACTTGCGCCTTATTCGACGCTTTTGAAATTTTATAATATGCGTATCCTGTCACAGATACCGCCATCAACATGACAAATGCCATGATAAACAGCACGACTTTCACCCAAGGTCTCAGCCTTCTTTTTGATCTTGTTTTCTCCTTCATCCTTTCCGAACCCTCACTCTATCTTAGTCTATCAATGTAGGTTCCACTATAACATATTTCACTGAAAGTTTCCTGCACGCAACATATTTTTATGAATCCACAATTAAAAAAGCCGCTCAAGACGAGCAGCTTTTCATCCATTATTTTTGTTCAATTCCTTGCTTCACTTCATCAATCATGGCAGTCAATGATTCAAGGCCGCCGCCAGATAAATACCACATATCTGAGTTCAAATACACCACATGATTGTTTTTGATCGCTTTAACTGATTTCACATAATCATTTTCAACAAGCTGTTTCGCAGACGTTTCCTCTCCGATCGCTGCGCCTCGATCAACGACAAATAAGAAATCTGGATTCGTTTTGACCATGTACTCATACGAAATGCTTTGGCCGTGTTTATCAGATGGCTCAAGCTTTCGATCTGCCGGTGTGATACCAAACACATCATGGATGAGACCATATCTTGATTTAGATCCAAAGGCAGTCATTTTGCTGTCGTTCGCCATGATCACCAACCCATTTTGTTTCAACTCTTTTGCTTGTTTCTTTAATGCATCCACTTTTTGATCAATGGCTGCAAGTTCTTTTTTGACTTCATCTTCCTTATCAAAAATCTCCCCTAACGTCGTGGCATTCTTTTTAAATGATTCCATATAGTTGGCAGTGTCTACATCCATCAAAATCGTAGGAGCAATTTTAGTAAATTCGTCGAATGCATCTGCTTGACGGTGCTGAATAATGATCAAATCCGGGTTGAGCTCTGCAATTTTTTCAAAGTTCGGCTCTTTTAAGCCGCCGACATTCTCATATTTGCCACCTTCATATTTGGATAAATATGTTGGCACGACTTGTTTTGGTAAAGCTGTCACATTCACACCTAGTTTGTCCAGCGTATCAAGACTTCCCATATCAAACACGACGACTTTTTTCGGGTTTTTCTTGATTTTCACGCCATCTTTATTCAACATGTCTTTTACCGTCACGGTTTCCTCATTTGTTCCTTCTGTTTTCCCTTGGTTACCGCAGGCAGCGAGTACAACAATCGCTGTTAATACAGTCATCATCCATATCCATTTTTTCATGCTTGATCACCTCTTCATTTTTTTAAGAAAAATATAAGCAAATACGCTCACCACGAATGACTTCAATCGGTATGCGCATGTCATAAATTTGTTCAAGTGCATCTGTTTGAATCACTTCATCTACTCCGCCTTCTTGGATCACCTGTCCATCTTTTAAGGCGACGATATGATCAGAATACACAGATGCAAAGTTAATATCATGGAGAACCACAACAATCGTTTTCCCGAGATCATGGACGAGCTGCTTAAACAGCTTCATCATCTCAACAGAATGATTCATGTCCAAATTGTTTAAAGGCTCATCTAGGAAAATATAATCCGTATCCTGAGCCAGTACCATCGCAATAAAGGCTCTTTGCCTTTGTCCGCCGCTTAGTTCATCTAAGTATTGATGCTGAATATCGACGAGCCTCATGTATTGAAGAGACACATCGATCATCTTCTCATCCTCTTTTGTCAGATGGCCTTGTGAGTAAGGAAAACGGCCAAAGCTGACAAGCTCCCGTACGGTCAGGCGCACACTCATGTGATTGGACTGCTTTAAAATACTCATCTTTTTCGCAAGCTCCTGCGGAGGATACGCACTATATGGTTTGTCTTCTAAATAAGCTGCACCTGTGTCTGGCTGAATCAGGCGGCTCATGATGGACAAAAGCGTGCTCTTGCCCGCACCATTTGGACCAATGAGAGAGGTCAGCTGTCCTTTTTTCACACTGACAGTTGTTTTGTGAAGCACTGTTTTTCCGTTATATGTCTTACTGACTCCCTTCATCACGACCATGAACGACTCTCCTTTAAAAGTAAGTAAATAAAATACAATCCGCCGACTAAATCAATCAAGACACTCAGCGGCGTTTGAAAAGTAAATACCTTTTCTACAAGAAACTCCCCGCCTACAAGGGCAGTGACACTGATGAAAAAAGAGCCTAATAGCAAGTACGTATGCCGGTATGTACGAAATAGCTCTCTTGCCACATTCACGACGAGTAAGCCAAGAAACGTAATAGGTCCGACAAGAGCCGTTGCGATAGACACAAGGACGGCAATCACGATCAGCATCTTTTTTGTGATGCCGTCATAGTCAATCCCTAGATTCACAGCATGTTCCTTTCCTAGGGACATCACATCTAATTTGGAGCGGAATGTCCAAATATAAAGACATAACGCTACAAATAAAACAGAGGCAATGAGTAGGATATCCGTATTCATGTGGTTAAAGCTTGCAAAGGATTTATCCTGTACGACCTGGTATTCATTCGGATCAATGAGCATTTCCATAAAGGAAGAAAGACTTTTGAACAATGTACCAAATACAATACCAACAAGTAGAAGTAAGAAAATGTGCTTGTTTTTACGTTTGAACATCACCGTATAGAGCAGCACGGAAAAAAGAATCATCAGCCCAACACAAAGGAAAAAATTCAGATTTTTATTGACGATCATCAAATTGGTCGATCCAAAAAGATAAATAATCGCTGTTTGTAAAAACAAGTAAAGTGCGTCTAAGCCTAAAATGCTTGGCGTTAAGATTCGATTGTTGGTCAACGTTTGAAACACAACAGATGAAAAGGCAATAGCGCCTCCCGTCAATGTCATCGCAAGCACTTTCTTTAAACGGCTCGGGACTGTGTACTGCCAGTATCCCATTTGAAAGGTGATGAAGATCACGACCAGCACGGCTGCAATGGCTGCAATGAGGAATAATATACGTTTCTTATGCATAGCGTTTCCTCCTTAATAGCATGTACAGGAAGATCGCACTTCCGATGATGCCTACCATGAGCCCAACTGAAATTTCATATGGATAAATGATCACCCTTCCGAGCACATCACAAATCAGAACAAAAATGGCACCTAGTAAGGCTGTATGCGGGAGGCTTTTTTTCAAGTGATCGCCTCGATAGATCGATACAATATTAGGAATGATTAAGCCGAGAAATGGCAGCATTCCGACTGTTAAAATGGTGACAGACGTAATCATCGAAACGATCACCAAACCAACCGCCATCACACGTTTATACGTTAAACCTAAGTTGACAGCAAAGCTCTCGCCCATACCAGCCACTGTAAAGCGGTCAGCATATAAATACGCGATGATCAAAAGTGGAACACTCACATAGAGCAGTTCATAACGCCCCTGAACAATAAGAGAAAAATCCCCTTGAAGCCATGCAGATACGTTTTGGATCAGATCATATTTATAGGCGATAAACGTAGATATTGCACTGACGATCCCGCCAAACATTAATCCGACTAACGGTACATAGATCGTATCGTTCACCTTAATATGGCGAAGGATTTTTAAGAATAGGAGATTGCCAGCTAGAGTAAATAAAAATGCGATGCCCATTTTCGTGAGCGGGCTCGCATGTGTAAAAACGAGCATCGCTGCTAAAATACCAAGCTTGGCCCAATCCATTGTTCCTGCTGTGGTTGGTGAAACAAATTTATTCCTTGTCATGCTTTGCATAATAAAGCCGCATAAACTAAGGCTCATGCCAGCAAGCACAATACTCATCAGCCGTGGGATGCGACTTGACAATAAGGTATGCATTTGTCCATCTGTTAAATGAAACAGCTGTAAAATAGACAGATCCTGTACACCGACAAACAGTGATGCACATGCCAAACACACAAATAACAAACTTAATTGATACAACTTCATACAGGTTTCTCACTTTCTATCAAGCTCTCTCCGCTATAAATGATTATCATTATCAATTAAGCAGCAATTCATATATTATCACATCTAGTGAAATATTCAATACCGTAATGAGAAAGGACCGAAGCTCATAAAAAAACAGCCTACGGTATCAGCTGCTTTTTCCCCAATTATTGAATGTTCACTTGAAATTGTCCCTTCAGTTCCTCTTCTGCTTCTTGAAATAACTGCCGCAAGCTCTCTGCATAATGGCCAAGAGCGTCTTTACTTGTTTGAAAATTCACCCATGTAAGCTCTACAGGAAGATTCACTTCTCCTGTTAAACAGTCCCAAAGGGCATCAAGGTTTTTCCCGTAGTAGTCAGGAAGGTGCAAAACTGTTTTTAGTTGGTCATGAAGCTCCTCTTGCGACCTGCATATCGCACCGTCCAGCCGCACTTTTTTCATATTCATCTTCCCCCCTCTTGCCTTTATTTTAAACGAATTGATCAAAAAAGAGAAAGATGGACATTTCACTTTTGTTTCCGTCTGAAACCTGAGATAAACAGTATGAGACAGGCGGCCAAAACGACCAAGAAAAAGAGGGTTAACACCGTCTGAGTACCGTACATATCAGCAAAGAGACCGACAAAAACACTCGGGATGCCAAGACCTAAGTAAGCAAACAAGTAATATCCTGCAACCGCTCTAGCCGCCTCCTTCTTCCCTCGCTCGACAATCAGCTGAAGACCACCTAAGTAAGTAAATCCATAGCAAGCAGTGCCCGCAAGCATGGTCCCGGCAAGTACAAGGAAGATGGACCCGCCATTTGCGCCGAACAGCAGCAGGCCATATCCGCACGGAAGACAGATAAAACCCACCCGGAGCGCTGCGCTGCTGTTCATCTTACGAACAAAGGGCTGCATGAGGACACCTGCTATATTAATAAAAAACAGCGCCGGCCCTACCCATAATTCATATCCATTTAATTTCAGCTGTGCTGGCAAAATAGAAATCACAAGCCCACACACTGACCATGCGATGGCAATCGCCAAGTTCGCCGGCATCGTCCCTTTTGGAAACCTTGGCATATTCATCATCGGTTTACTCGCATTTCCTTGTATAGGCGGCACAAAAAAGAATACACCAACAATCGTCAGCATCAAAAAGACCAAAACAATCCAATAGCTAAGCGGTGTGAGCGACACACTTTGAAAAGAAAGAAGCGCTGTAAAAAGAGCACCTCCCCCAAATCCAACCGAACTACATAATGCAATAAAAGTTGGTATCCAGCCTGATTTCTCTGGATATAAAGCAATCAAATAGGCCGTGCATGTTCCAACACTTAGACCAAGACCCACTCCTTGCAGCATCCGGGCAGCAAAGAGCATCTGTATGGAAGGATGCACGACCATCAAAAGGGTGGCACATAACGAAAAGCAAAGCGCGACCAATAAAATTGGTTTGCGTCCAGCCCGGTCAGAAATGCCGCCGAGAAAAAGCAATACTGGAATAAGTCCGAATACATACGCAGCAAACACAAGTGCTGTTGCCGCCTTTCCATACCCCGCTTGATCTGCATACGCCGTATAAAGAGGCACTTGCAGATTCACAGCAGTCGTAATCATGAAAAGACCAAATAAAACGAAAATAAACGGGATCATGGATCGTTGTGCCGTTTCTTCTTTTGATGCAGGAATCATTTGACTCTCTCCTCTATGTAAATAACATCTGACAACAGTTTACACACCATTTGGCTTTCTTCCCACATCCAAAAATAACTCTATTGACCAGTCCATAATTCCGTGTCATCATCATATGATGACGTGACAAAGAGAGAAGGTGCCTCATGTATATTCATTTAGACCGCTCAAGCTCTACCCCGCTATGGCAGCAAATCGTGACTGGTATCATTCAAAAAATTCATTCACAAAGACTGAATCCTAACGATCAGTTAACGCCGACACGCGTGTTAGCACAGGAGCTAAACGTATCAAGATCAACCGTACAGCTTGCCTATGATGAACTGCTGGCAAGAGGCTATGTCAGCACATCTAGAAGAGGCGGGACAAAGGTTATCTCAAGTGACCAATACGCCGCTTCCACTCCCCATCAAAGTGAGCCGCCCTTTGCACTTCCCGTTAGGCCTCATTTTGACGAGGCTGAAAAACAAATGGAGCACTGGCTCTCGGCCAATCAATTTCATGAGAAGCTCGATATCGACTTTCGCCATCAAGAGCCAGCCATCGACGAACATTTTCAAAACATATGGAAACGCTCGCTTATGAAAGCATTACAGCGCTTAGACTTGAAGGATTGGGGCTATTCTTCCCCGCACGGATTATGGGAAGTACGCTCAGAAATACGCCAATATTTATCTGTTGAACGCGGAATCGATGTAGAAGAAGATCAAATGGTGTTAACAGGGGGCACGCAGCAAGCCATTGACTTGATTTCACAAGTCCTGCTCAAAAAAGGCGATACGGTCGCTGTTGAAGATCCAGGTTTTCCTGGGGCAAGGCTTTCGTTTTTACATCGTGAAATGAACATTCACCCCGCACCAGTAGATGAAGAAGGAATGATTGTGAACGCACTGCCCGGACGAACCAAGCTGATCGCAGTGACGCCTTCCCATCAGCGTCCAACAGGTGTATGTATGAGTGTAAACAGAAGACAGCAATTGATACAGTTTGCTGTCAGCCACCAGTCTTATATATTAGAGGATGATTTTGATGGGGATTATCGTTATCATGGCGGGCCGCTTCCTTCCTTATTTTCAGAAGCACCCGATCATGTGTTATACATCTTAAGCTTTTCAAAGGTGCTGGCACCCGGCATACGCCTTGCTGCAATCATCGGCTCCAAAGCTGTCATCAAAGAAATCGCTGCGCTGCAATCACTCATCCAAAGACAGCTGCCGATCATGGAACAAATTACACTTGCTTCATTCTTCAGAGAAGGAGAATTCACGCGATATGTCAGGCGAATGAGACAGCTTTATAAAAAAAGGCAGGCGGCTATGATGGAAGCCCTTTTGATACATCAATTTGACAAACACTTCCACTTATATGGAACCGATACTGGCCTTCATGTCTTTTTAGAAGGAGCGCCACACTTTGATGAAAAAGGCAGTATTGCGGCTGCTAAAGACGCTGGTGTCGGAATTTATCCATTAAGCCCCTATTGTTATCAAAGCAATAGAAAGGGATTGCTGCTTGGTTTCGCCTGTACAGATGAAGAAATGATTCAAGAGGGCGTGCGCCGTTTAAAGCAAACACTTCACATCTAAAAAAGCCTGGAAGTGAACTTCCAAGCTTTTTTCATGATTGCTGTATGTGACCTACTTCTTCAATAAATGCAGCTATCTGTTGCAAACCATCTTGTAAATGATGGGTAGCGGAAATAAACAGCTTTTCGTGATCATGATGCTTCAACAGCTGCTCCACCTTATCGATCCCTTTTTCAAATGAAGCAAGGCCTGTCTTTAATTGTTTGTCAGCCTGTTTGTACGCAGCTGGAACTTCTTGATGAGCAAGTCCTTTTTGAATCACACGATCAAATGCTTTCGTCGCTTTTGCCAATTTTCCATTTGCTTGAATCTTTCCATGTCCATCTGAAATGAATTGGTCTGTCATGTTTTCATATGCTTCATTTAACTCATCCATATAACGCTGAACCCATTGTTCATACGCAGCTTCTTTTGTGTCTTGTTTTGAAGGCGACTGACCTGCTTCATGGCAGGCTGCTAGTAATGTCACTGTCACGGTGAATAGCAGCATCAAATGCAATCGTTTTTTCATACAGAGCCTCCATTTCTAATTCCCATTCGTTCATATCGGTCAACTATGAGTATCCTTTACCTCATACGAACACTTTTAAAAAATGATTTCTTTTATTGTAACAGACGGCTCGTGTCACTTCTGTGATTTATGAGCAAATGGATGAAAAGACGTCGAATGATCCACATTTCCCTGTCATTTCATTGACATCCTGCCGATACAGTCAATAGACGACTAGAGAGATATATTTGGTTTCAGTGTATGTCATTTTCATGATTTTTTCTAAAAAAAAAAGACCCCTTTCGGCGTCTTTTCGCTTTGCATTAAATCCACACATCATTTTCTGCTGTCAGCTTAGAAGAGGCATCCCCTGTATTGACAACTCCCCGCGGTTCAACCAGCATGACATGACATTCTTCTTTGGCGTATGGTTTGTGTTCTTTTCCTTTTGGGATCACGAACATTTCTCCTGCATGCAGTTCGACCTTGCCATCTCTAAACTCAATTCCCATCTGGCCATCAATGACGAGAAACACTTCGTCCGTATCATCATGCTGATGCCAAACGAATTCCCCTTGTATTTTCACTAGCTTAAATTGCACATCATTCATCTCTGCGATGACCTTCGGTGACCAGTGCTCAGTAAATGTTGTGAGTTTGTCTTTTAGATGAATTGATTTCAATCTGTGATCCCCCTTTGATTTAAACTGCTTTTAAACCCGCTCCGCATAGTGGCATCACAATCAGTTCATGTGCCGCTTTTTCATGCTTCAAATAGCCAGCATAATTGGCAGCTGTTGTCGGTTCAACGTAAAACCCTTTTGCCGCAAGTGCTGTGTGCGCCGCTTTGATTTCTTTCTCGTTTGCTGTCACGATATATCCATTTGTCTGCTTGATGGCGTGAAGGATTTGTGTTGCACGTTCAGGTGCTGCAATCGCAATGCCCTCAGCGATCGTTCCTTTATTTTGAACCGTTACTTTCTCAAGACACTGCTCATGAAAAGCTTGTGCAAGTGGAGCACAGTTTTCTGCTTGAACCGCGACGATTTTTGGCAAAACCTCTATGAGACCTTCCGCTAACAGTTCACAGAAACCTTGGTACACACCTAATAAGAGTGTACCATTACCGGCAGGAATGATCAGGGTATCCGGCACGCCTCTAAGCTGTTCCCATATTTCGTAAGCGTACGTTTTTGTTCCCTCATAAAAGTACGGATTAAATACATGACTAGCATAAAACGTACCTTCTTGCTGAACTGCGAGCTGCGCTGCCTTTGCCACATCCTCGCGGGTTCCATCTACCATACGAATATTCGCTTCATGTGCCTTTATTTGAGCGATTTTTTTCGGTGAAGTGCCTGCCCCTAGGAAAATATCACATTCCACCTGAGCACGCTTCGCATAGGCGGCAATAGATGTTCCTGCGTTTCCGCTGCTATCAGCAATGACCTTTTTGACGCCCCACTCTTTCGCCTTTGCGATCAGGACAGCTGCTCCTCGATCTTTAAAAGAAAGCGTAGGCATCATGTAATCGACTTTCACAAATGTATGCGGATCTTCTTGGGATAACGGCACAAGCGGCGTATATCCTTCTCCCATTGTGATCTCTTTCCACACACTGTTTTCAGAATGAAAAGGCAGTGCGCCCGCATACCTCCACATCCCAGGCCATTCACTTCGAATATGTTCCTTTGAAAATGCTGGCCTCTCCCAGTCTACATTCAATAAACCGCCACACGGACATCTCCAAATATCAGGTGTACTTGGATAGACTGCGTGACATGAAGCACAAACATAGGTTTCTTTTAACATAGCCAGCCCCCTACTGAATTCAAAGCTTTACGATGTTTCCTCTGATTCTTTTATTTTCTTCAATTCGTCTAAATAGCTGTAAACTGTCACCTTTGATATACCTAAACGCTCCGCTACTTTATCCACAGAGCCTTTCATGAGGAAAATACCTTTCTCATCCATAAAACGTATGAGTTCAATTTTTTCTTGACGTTTTTTTAATGATCCTTTTTGATGAGAAATAATTTGTTCGATGAGGCGATCCGCAATTTCATCTACACTTTGCAGTGAATCCTTGTCTTCATTACGCTGCGTTGCCGGCACCTTTTTTGATAAGCCAGGGACGAGCTCTTCAATCAATTCTTTCACATGACTGACTGCACTCATGTCGTAATTGATACACAGCGCACCAATCACCTGCTCCTTGTCATCACGGAGCAGCGTTGTAGACGCTTTGATGGTTCTTCCATCCTCTGTTTTTATTTCATAGCCGGCTAAATAATCTTCGCCAAATTCATCCGACAAGAGGACCTGTTTCACTAGATGATCAAAGGACTGTCCGATCTCTCTCCCTGTTACATGATTGTTGATCGTAAAAATGACAGACGATTGCGGCTGGGTCAGATCATGAATGACCACTTCACAAGAAGGGCCAAACATATGCGCAATCGTTTTAGCGATTGGTATGTAGCGATTGAATTGATATTTCACTTCTGACATTTCTTTCACTCCATTGTTCTATCAGTTGATTTATTGAAGTTTTCCTTTGCAAGCAACCACAAGCTCTTCTACCACTTCACCATCTTGAATGAGGTATGCTTTTTCATGAAGATTGACCACAGGGCAAATGTGATTCGGAATAATTTGTACCTTCTCACCGATCTCTACACTTTGGCGGAAGTCTTCATGATAGATGATGGCATGCTCGTCAAATACACTTGAAACAAATACATCATCATATTCTTTCACTTTGCCTAATCCTTTTGTTTTGGTCAGCCCTTTTGTACGAGTTTGAGCCGTCAGCCCTTTTGCTCCAACATCTGTAATGACCCGGGACTTTGTCGGTTTACTGATCACCGTCGTCAGCACGGTTGCCGCACAATGTGAAAATGTGCCGAGCACATTGGACTGGGAAGCATCCATCAAGATATACGTGCCTGGTCTGATTTCCGTTACTCCCTTTGGAATATCAAATTGAAATAAGAATGGAGGTGTTGACCCAATGCTCACTACCTCTAGCACCATGCCTGCTTCTTCTGCTATCTGTGCAAACTGAAGCGTTCGATTCACAGCATCTTCGTATAATGCCTGACAATGTGCTTTACTTTCCGCCTTGTATGTATGTCCGTCATGAGAGAAAATTCCCTTTAAATGAACGAATTCACATGTCTGAATGGCTTGTAAGATTTGACGGAAATCACTCTCTTCAATGACACCAGACCTTTCTTCTCCAACCTCTATCTCAATTAAAACCTGAGCTTTTTTCTCTGCTTTGCGAAAGACATCTTCAATTTGATGAACATGCTCTACACAATCAATACCGAAGGAGATATGTATTGACTCTGCCAGCTTTCGAATTCGCTTTAGTTTTGTCTCGCCTACAATTTGATTTGCGATAAAAATATCTGTCAGCCCATGAGATGCCATCACTTCAGCTTCTCCTACTTTCGCCACGGTCATGCCAGATGCGCCCATCTCCTCCTGCACTTTGGCAAGCCTAGGCGTTTTATGCGTTTTCGTGTGAGGACGCAGTTTTACTTGCTGACCATCAGCATATTGCTGCATAACGGCTATATTCTCCATCATCACCCGTTTATCAATTAATAGCGCCGGCGTATCCAGTTCATCATAAGTCATCATCATATCCCCTTTCACTGCCATTAGATATATATAAAATTTTATACGATACAGTTAAATTATATAATTTTTTATACGAATATCAATTGTTTTTTCTACAAGGAAGAAATGACGATGTGCTAAGCTCGCGAAGGTTGAGGAGTCCAGCGGCTTTCTGCCGCTGGTTTTTGGTTAATATCTGTTACGAAGTTCTCTTAAAATAAAATCGTATACAAGATTGAGCTGCTGTTCCTTTGGATACAGCATAAATTCTTGTTTTTTAGGAAGACCTCCATCAAGACGATCTTGAAATTTCGTTCGGAGATACGCTGTCCGGTGTACCTGACTCTCAAATGATTTATATGAGACATCTAATTTGACCGTTTGCTCATTTGTAAACGTGACCATCGTGTCCCCGAGGGATGATTCTTGGAAGGTATGAATATATTTGTGGGAGATCCAGCCGCACTGAGGACGATTGGATGAATAGGTTGGGAAGAAATACAGATGATTGGATGAGTCAATCACGATCGGAGGCTTGTGAGAAATACCTGTTACTTCGTATGTTCCCGCCTTTCTGCCTGCATAGCTTGAGCCGAAGAATCTGCAGCTGCGCTCAATGATTTGCAGCGGCTTTAATTCGACGTAAAAGCTTGTCTCTCTTTCTATGACTTTTGAATATACTCTTTTTCCTTCTTCAATTGGAAGGACCGCCATCGTTGTTTGATTAATGACGTATGAATCTAAAGGTGTTTCGCTAATTCCTGACACTTCATTTCCTCCTGTGTTAATTTTTGGTTATTTTAGATACTATTAATCTATCACCAACGTATAAGAAACGACAGGATTTTTTCAAAATTTATTTAAAATCATCTTTTTATCATATTTTTTAGTACATTCGATCTATCTAAAAGTCATTTTTAAAGGTATATCATATCCTGTCGATTGGACAAGAGGTGTCGATTTTGCTCAAAAATAAATTGTCTAAAAATTATAAATTCTTGTTGATTTTTTCTCTGCCAATCCATATACTATAAAAAAGGCATCGGGGGGATTCTTTATGAAAGAGAAAAAAACGTACGCTGAGCTCATGAAGTCCCGCAACACCCAAAAAACCGAAGAAAACGGCGTCACTATTTTAGACATCTATATTCAAATGGTTTTAGATGAGGCGCTTTATAAACAGCGCTTAACCTTCCTTAGAGAAGAGATTGATAAGGCACTGGATCAGCGAGATGAAAAGCGATTCAATGACCTTTCAGCTCAATATGCAGAACACTGCTTACATTAATCATGATGATTTTACTTGCGGCAGAGAGACAGCAACTCGTCTCTTTACCGCAAGTTTTTTGTTTACCCATTTAAAATGGTTCCGCCATTCACATGCAGGATTTGTCCATTCATGTAAGACGAGTCTTCACTCGCTAAAAATAAATAACTTGGCGCAAGCTCTACTGGCTCACCAGGCCGTTCCATTGGGACATCTCCACCAAATTCAGAGACTTCCTTTTCCGTAAAAGTTGATGGAATCAGCGGCGTCCAAATAGGCCCCGGAGCGACCCCATTCACTCGAATCCCTTGTTTAATGAGCGATAAGGATAATGATCTAGTAAATGTCACAACCGCCCCTTTCGTCGATGAATAATCGATTAAGGTTTCATGCCCTTTATAGGCTGTGACGGAGGTTGTATTAATGATACTGCTTCCTTTCTTTAAATGAGGGAGCACAGCCTTTGTTAAATAAAACAAGGCAAAAATATTCGTTTGAAATGTCCGAAGAAGCTGATGCGAGGTAATCTGTTCAATGCTTTTTTGCGGATGCTGTTCTGCTGCATTGTTTACCAAAATATCAATGGAACCGAAAGCATCTTTTGTTTTTTTAACGACCTCATTTGAAAAAGCCTCATCCCCTAAGTCACCTGCAATTAAGATGACGCGGCCTCCCGCCTTTTCAATATAGTCCTTCGTTTCCTCTGCATCACGATGTTCACTCAAGTAAACAATGGCTACATTGGCTCCTTCCTTTGCAAATAAAACAGAGACTGCTCTTCCGATCCCGCTATCTCCACCTGTCACAATGGCCGTTTTCCCCGCTAGCTTTTTATTCTGCACCTCTCGATCAAAAATAGGTCTAGGGTTCATTTTATATTCAAGACCCGGACGTTCATTCTGATGCTGAGGCGGCAATGTTTTCTTCGGCTGCTTTGTTGACACGTCAGTCCACTCCTTCCTTTTATCTTGTTTATTTTTATGTGTTGGCTATTTTTTTATGTATGTCATGCTTGTTTCCTTTCAGATGTATGATTTTCTGCATTGTGGAAAAATTATACACAACAAGTAACTGGAGGCGACAACATGGAACAAGAACATAAAGGAATGAAGCAGGCAAAATCGTTATGGTTAGCGGAGAGTCAGAAGCATTCTTTTCCTTCTGCAAGTGAGGATCTCACAGCAGATGTGATTATTGTAGGCGGCGGTATCACCGGTATCGCTACTGCGTTTGAAATGACAGAACGCGGGCTCGATGTCATCATCATTGATGCGGATCAATTACTGCAAGGCACGACCGGACACACGACAGCTAAAATCACCTCACAGCACGATGTGTACTATCATGAGCTGATTCAGCAAATTGGCATGCCAAAAGCCCGTTTGTATGTAGAAGCAAATGAGAAAGCAAAAGATCTCATTCAAGCACGTGTTAAAGAGCACGAAATCGATTGTCAGCTAGAGGTAAAAGATGCTTACCTTTATACAAAGGAAGAAAGCGGCATAAAAAAGTTAAAAAAGGAATTAGATGCCTACAAACAGCTAGGCATTGACCGAGAATGGAAAACAGAGCTTCCTTTTGACACTGACATAAAAGCTGCCCTTGCGATGACGCAGCAGGCACAGTTTCATCCCCTTCATTATCTAAATGCACTGATCGACCAGCTCATTGAGCGAGGTGTGCGTATTTTTGAACAGACAACCGCAGTCGATGTTAAAGAAGGGAAACGGCCTGCTGTCGTCACAAAAAGTGGGCATCATCTGATAGGCCGCTATATCATTACCTGTTCACACTTTCCTTTTTATGATGGCAAAGGACTTTATTTCACTCGAATTCATCCCGAGCAATCTTATGTAGTAGCAGCCAAAACAACCAAGCCGCTTCCAAACGGCATGTACTTAGGAATCGACCAGCCCGCTCACTCTTTAAGAACGGCAGAACTTCACGGTGAAGAAGTGGTTCTCATCGGAGGAGAAGGCCATAAAACCGGACAAGGCGGTGATGAATCCGCACACTATGAATCACTAGAAAAGTTCGGAAACGATACACTTGGAATTGAGGAGGTTCTTTATCGCTGGTCGACGCACGATATGGTCACAATGGATCAAATCCCTTACATTGGCCACCTGACCAAGCATCATCCGAATATCTTTGTTGCTACCGGCTTTAGAAAATGGGGCATGACCACAAGCCATGTCGCAGCGACTCTTATCGGTGATTTAATTGAGGAGAAATCGAATCCCTACGAATCGATCTTTACACCATCAAGACTTGTTTCTGACTCATTCATCAAAGATTTTATGAAAGAAAATACCAATGTCGCTGCCAAGCTGATCAGCGGTAAATTAAAACGAACTGATCAAACCATTGATGATTTAAAACCAGGCGAAGGCGGCATTGTATCTTATGAACATAAGAAATGCGGTGCCTTTAAATCAGAGGATGGGAATGTCTTTTTTGTCGATACAACATGTACTCACCTAGGCTGTGAAGTCGCTTGGAATAATAGTGACCGCACCTGGGATTGCCCTTGCCACGGTTCACGTTTTTCAATTACTGGAGAAGTAGTAGAAGGCCCAGCAAAGAAACCACTAAAAAGGTCATATAAAGAACAGTAAAATTTCACTGTTTCCCCTTTAAAAAATCCAATATTATCCGATAAAAAACATAAAGTCTGATATTTGTGATGATTATAGGGGGACAATAACATTGTTATTTAAAAAAGATACTAAAAGAAAAAACACTGCTTTTTTCACACAGCAGGATGATGGGATAAAAAGAATCAACTTTTCGGAGAATACGGACATTGCCAAGCAAATTAAAATGATTGATTTGACGCAGCAAGACCTTTTTATATTGAAACAGCTGAATCCAATCGTTCAAGATGATATTGCACATATCGTTGATAAATTTTATAAAAATTTAGAAGTAGAGTCTTCCTTGATGCATATTATTCAAGATAATAGTTCTGTCGAACGTTTGAAAAAAACACTCCGCATTCATATTAGCGAAATGTTTGCAGGTGTGATTGACGATGCCTACGTGGCAAAAAGAATTAAAATTGCACAAGTTCATTTACGGATTGGCCTCCAGCCTAAATGGTATATGGCGGCATTCCAAGACCTTTTGCTTTCAATTATGGATTTATTTGCACAGCATATCCAAGATTTCAAAGAATATCAGACGGCAGTCAAAGCGACGACGAAAATCTTAAATTTAGAGCAGCAGCTTGTCCTAGATACGTTCCAAAATGAATATTCTAAAATTCGTGATGAAGCGGAAGAACAACAGCAAGAGCTTCATACAAAAATTACAGAAACCTCAAATTCGCTTGCTTCTCTCTTCTCCAACACAACAAGTGCAGTGGACAAGCTTGTATCAAAATCTGATGAGATGGCGGATATGTCACAGGCTGGAACGAAAATATCAGCACAGGTCGAAGAAAAATCAATCGGCGGTAAAAAAGAATTAGAAATTCAGCAAACACAAATGAATCAAATTGATGGCAGCATGACAAAGATTGAAACTGAAATTAAACGCTTAGAAGAAA
Organism: Bacillus sp. MC1252; assembly: GCF_056838025.1. Taxonomy (NCBI): domain Bacteria; kingdom Bacillati; phylum Bacillota; class Bacilli; order Caryophanales; family Bacillaceae; genus Bacillus; species Bacillus sp. MC1252. The sequence continues at coordinate 1,023,054 of NZ_CM166369.1, read as the reverse complement.
TTGCAAAACAAATTGAACAAATTTTCGGGATCGTCACAGGCATAGCAGAGCAAACGAATTTGTTATCTTTAAATGCCTCAATCGAATCTGCTCGAGCAGGTGAACATGGAAAAGGGTTCGCTGTCGTCGCAAACGAGGTTCGCAAATTATCAGAGGACACAAAGAAAACGGTTTCAACTGTGTCAGAGCTTGTCAACAACACAAATTCACAAATCGCCATTGTGTCACAGCATATTGCGGACGTGAATTTACTTGTGACTGACAGTAAAGAAAAAATGACTCAAATCAATTCTCTTTTCGATGATATCGTGAGCAGCATGAACTTAAGTAAGAACCAAAACGGAAAAATTGAAATAGATCTCCAAACATTCCTAAACGAGTTGAAGGAAGTCAAACAAACGGTTTCCCAAGTGGCCAGCTCAGTTGAATCCTTAACGAGTCTGACAAATCGCTAATCCAGTCATTTTTCTTCTGCTTTAGTATAATAGAAGAAAAGATAGAAAAGGCGGGATTTGATTGACAACAATTTGCCTAGTCAGACACGGGGAAACAGATTGGAATGCAGCGAAACGAATTCAAGGGCGAACAGATATCCCTTTAAACGACACAGGTAAATGGCAGGCTGAACAAACTGGACTTTACTTAAAGGATGTCCATTGGGATGTTGTCATTTCCAGTCCATTATCAAGGGCTAAAGAAACAGCTCATTTGATTTTAAAACATGTACACGCACCTCTCGTCATCATGGACGATTTCATTGAACGTGATTATGGTGACGCTGAAGGCATGTCGATTGAGGAGCGCCAGAAGCTGTTTCCAGATAAGCAGTATCCAAATATGGAACCACTTGAGACGATTCAAGATCGAATGTTAGAAGGGATTGAAAAGGTCAAAGCAGCCTATCCAGATCAACATGTCCTGATCGTGGCGCACGGTGCTGCCATCCACGCCTTACTCACCGCTTTAGCTGACGAACATATGGGTCTTCAGAACACGAGACTTGTCAATGCTTGCTTAAATTATGTTGAATGGAAAGATGGTAAATGGAAGGTTCGTGATTACAACGTGGTCAGCCATTTAACTCAATCTTCTCCTTCTTAAAGAACCTGTGATCTTAGCAGGTTCTTTTTTTTATGACAGAAACAATGATAAAATAATATTTTTTTATATCGAAATTCGAAATAGATGCTAGCCTTTTCTACCTATTTAATGACCTTTCGGGTATCGAATGTTTGTCCTGAAATTGATCATGAGAAAAAAAGCACACTTCCTTTTTAATAGGAAAACACAGAAAAACTAAAATAAACATAATTCAATACCTATTACAAGCGACTTAATTCCCTAATTTCCGCTAGGACTTTCACAAAAATTCAGGTCTACTCTTATTTGCCTACCTCTATTAAACTGAAAATACAGAATAATCAAACGTTTCATTCTTATAGACTACGGATGATTATTCTGAAATAAGAAAAAAGGGATGTGGAATGTGCGTGAAAAAGAAAAATGTGATGACAAGTGTTTTATTGGCTGTCCCTCTTCTGTTTTCATCAGGGTTTGGAGGCACGATGGCAAATGCCGAGACTGCCTCAAAGTCAGAAAGTGAAAAAAGCTATATCGTTGGCTTTAAAGCTTCTGCCACCACAAACAGCTCTAAAAAACAAGCGGTGACTCAAAATGGTGGAAAACTAGAAAAGCAATATCGGCTCATTAATGCTGCACAAGTGAAAATGTCCGAACAAGCCGCAAAAAAACTTGAGCATGACCCTAGCATTGCTTATGTAGAAGAAGACCACAAAGCAGAAGCATATGCACAAACCGTCCCTTATGGTATCCCTCAAATCAAAGCTCCAGCTGTACACGCTCAAGGTTATAAAGGTGCTAACGTCAAAGTAGCTGTCCTTGATACTGGTATCCACGCTGCACACCCTGACTTAAATGTTGCAGGCGGTGCTAGCTTCGTCCCTTCAGAGCCAAATGCCACCCAAGACTTTCAATCACACGGAACTCACGTAGCCGGAACCATTGCTGCTCTTGATAATACAATTGGTGTTCTTGGTGTCGCTCCAAGCGCTTCCTTGTATGCTGTTAAAGTGTTAGACCGTTATGGCGATGGACAATACAGCTGGATTATTAGCGGGATTGAATGGGCTGTTGCCAATAACATGGATGTCATCAATATGAGCTTAGGCGGACCAAGCGGTTCAACAGCGCTTAAAAATGCTGTTGATACAGCAAACAACCGCGGAATCGTTGTTGTTGCTGCTGCAGGTAATTCAGGCTCCACTGGCTCTACAAGTACTGTTGGCTATCCAGCAAAATATGATTCTACAATTGCCGTTGCCAATGTGAACAGCAGCAATGTAAGAAACTCATCTTCTAGCGCAGGTCCTGAATTAGATGTTTCCGCACCTGGTACTTCCATTTTAAGTACAGTACCAAGCAGTGGATACACCTCTTATACTGGAACGTCTATGGCTTCTCCTCATGTAGCAGGAGCAGCAGCGCTTATTCTTTCTAAGAACCCGAATCTATCAAATTCACAGGTTCGCCAGCGCTTAGAAAACACGGCAACACCGCTTGGTAACTCCTTCTATTACGGAAAAGGGTTAATTAACGTTCAAGCGGCTTCTAACTAAACAAGTGTGCAAAAAATCCGGCTGACCCAGCCGGATTTTATTTATTTACTGCTATTTGACGTTCCCTCTTTTTTTGCTGCCTTTTCCATATCCGTGATTCTGTCCATCATCGTAGGATGTCCATAGCGGAATATTTTCACTAGAAGCGGCGGATTGACTTGGGACAGACCTGATTTTGCAAGTTTTTGAAAAGATGTCACCCCCGCCTCCCCATCTTTTGTCAGGTTCACTGCATATTCATCAGCTGCCCGTTCTTGATGCCTTGAAACAGCATTTGTAAAAGGGGAAGCTGCAAATGACAGCATGGATACAATGATCAAAAGAAGCGGAAGAGCAGCGACATCCTGTGGTCCCTTCAGCCGAAATGAGGCAGCTCCCTTTTGATGAAGGTAAAAATAAAGGCGGTCCATTGCAAAAAATCCTGCTAGTGACAGCACTAAATATCCAGCTAGGCCAATATAGACATGCTTCATGACGTAATGGCCCATTTCATGCGCCATGATAAATAAAATTTCCTGATCCTTTAGCTTTTGCAGCGTCGTGTCCCATAAGACAATGCGTTTATTTTCACCAATCCCTGTTACATAAGCGTTCATCATGTTTGTTTTCTCAGACATATTGACCTCATATACATGATCTGCCGGGATATGCGCTTTTTCTGCAAGCGTTAATATCTTTTTCTCAAGTGCTTGATCCTTTAATGGGTAAAAATCGTTGTATAGCGGATCAATGACGACCGGTTGTATAAAGAAGAGGAAGAGTGTGACTGGGACTGTCAAACACCAGCCATACAGCCACCATAACTTCCTTCTCTTTTGAATAAGCCAAAAGAACACAAGGGCACATAGGGAAAGGAGCGGATATTGAATCCAGAAATCCAGCGTTTGATCCTTTAACCAGCTTGCTGTGCTTTGAGCAGATATTCCGTAGTGTAAAGACAGCTGATAGCCAATCCACTTGATCGGCAATGAAACCAGCATCGTTAGAAGTGACAGCACGAAGACATAAACAAGTTTACTTAAGAATGTGAAACGAGCTGCTGCAAAGCTCCAGTCTGCTAATTTCCGTGAAAACCCTGAAATGAGCAAAAGGAAAAAGACGTACCAATCTAACGGGATTGTCATAAAGTACAGCAGGTTACGTATTTTCGAGAAATTCTCGCTGATGACAAGCTCATGGCTTGTCATAAAGGTATGCGGGTCTGCACTTGTCCCTTTCACACTTTCAGGAACAGATGAATCACCCATTAGAAACAAATAAAAATAAATAAACAGACCGTACAATATGTATGCTAACGTTGCAAGAGCTACCCATTTACGTACGCGCACAGGTCAGCCTCCTTTCCATCCCTCTCTTTATTCTAATCACGCACACTTTTGTTTAGAACCTGTCTCATTTGCCTCCATCATAGCATGCCCCATCTGCAAAAGCTTGAGCGAAAAAAATGATTATGCTTCTAAAAAACCGGGGAAGCTATAGGTAAAACAGTGAGTTGGAGGATCAAAATGAAGAAAATTCTTGCAGGAATTGTGATCTTTGGACTTTTACTGATCACCTTCTTTTATGTGTTCAGCAGGACTAGTGACATTTTCGATGAGAATCGAGCAGAAAAATTATTGCTTTCACCGTCGAATCAGTCCATTTCTTATGAAATAGATGATAAAGACACAGCTGAAGATTTAATTGAAGAATTAAACAAAGGCAAACAAACAAGCAATCATCTTAAGAAAAATATAAAAAAACCTGATTATATTGCCAAGGTGATGTTTGGACGAACAAACGGCACCACCTTTCAGCTATGGACCAACCGTTCTCAGGTCGTTTTTTTAGTAGATGGCACGTATTATGAACTGAATCAAAAACAGTCAAATTCTTTTCAGAAACAGTTAAAAGAAGCCATTCAAAAGGGAGTCTCTTCATAAGAGACTCCCAGATTGTTGACAAAGGGCTAAAATGATCTTGATTTTAGCCCTTTGTCTTCTTTTCAGCGTGATATGAAAACCCTTGAAGTCTAGGAAGGCCGAGTACTGGCGCGGAGCGAATTTGATATTCGTGAGCACCGGCGCGCAGACCTGACAACGAATGCGAGGGTTTGTCTACACGCTGAGGGAGTCTCTTCATAAGAGACTCCCAGATTGTTGACAAAGGGCTAAAATGATCTTGATTTTAGCCCTTTGTCTTCTTTTCAGCGTGATATGAAAACCCTTGAAGTCTAGGAAGGCCGAGTACTGGCGCGGAGCGAATTTGATATTCGTGAGCACCAGCACGCAGAACTGACACCGAATGCGAGGGTTTATCTTCACGCTGAGGAGCTTCTTCATAAGAGACTCCCCTTTTTTATTTACTTTCTTCTGTTTGATACTTGTCCTTTAGCGCTCTTCTTAAAATTTTACCTGTTGTGTTCTTTGGAATATCATCTATGAAATGGATCGTTTGGGGCTGCTTATATTTCGCTAAATAGCGTGAACAATGTATGATGATGTCTTCTTGATTGATGTGAGCATGTTTCTTAGGGGAAATGTAACAGACGACAGCCTCACCTGTGTTTGGATCTGGCACACCGATGACGACGGCTTCTGCTACAGCTTCATGTTGATAAAGCACTTCTTCTACTTCTCTTGGATAGACATTATAACCGCCAACGAGAATCATATCCTTTTTTCGATCGACAATATAAATATATCCATCTTCATCTCTTCTCGCCAGATCACCTGTATACAGCCACCCGTCCCGCAATGCAGCTTCAGTATCTTCTGGCATTTGATAATAGCCTTTCATGATGTTTGGCCCTTTTGCAATGAGTTCTCCGACTTCATTCGGACCGACTTCCTCTCCAAGCTCATTCACGATCTTATTCTTCACATTCATAATGTCGGTCCCGACTGAACCCGGTTTTCTTTTTCCATCAAGAGGATTGAAAGCAGTCACTGGGGAAGCCTCTGATAATCCATAGCCCTCCAGCACCGTGACACCGAACTTTTTCTCAAAACCGTGTAGTAAAGCAACAGGCATCGAAGCACCACCTGATATACAAATCCTCACTGATGTCATCGCTTCATCATGACCGTCTTGGCGGTATAAATAGTTATACATGGTTGGAACACCAACAAATAGCGTGGGTTTTTCTTTTTCCATCATGCGCAAAAGCTCAGATGGGCTGAAATGCGGCAGGACATAAATGGTCGCGCCATGAATCAACGGTGCATTCATACAGACCGTTAAACAAAATACATGGAACATGGGCAAAGCAGCAATGACCTTGTCCCTTTCATCAATCGATAGGTACTCAGCAATGTCTCTGGCATTTGAATAAAGGTTGAAATGAGTCAGCATCGCACCCTTTGGTTTTCCTGTCGTGCCAGATGTAAATAAAATAACCGCAGTATCGTCAGGCTGATTGGAAGGATGTGTCGTTTCTGGCGCATGTCCAGACACAAGCTTTCCAAAGAAGACAAGACGATCAGATACTTCCTTAAAACTTGATCTGCACGCCGATTCATTTTCTGCACAAATTATCACTCGTTCAATAGCCGGAAGCTGTTCATACACCTGCTCGTATACTGGCAAAAGCTGATCAGGTGCAACAATGCCTTTTACATCTCCTGTGATCAGCATATATCCAATTTCACTTGGCGTGTATGTTGGATTGACAGGTACAACGACAAGCCCTGCCTTCAATGCACCAAAAAAAGAAATGACGAAATGCGGTGAATTTCCTAAAATAAGCGCGATATGTTCCCCAGCTTGAAACCCTTCGTTGACTAAGCCATCTGCAAAACGCTCGACACTTGTCATCAGCTCTCGATAGGTCCACTTCTTTCCTTCAAAGACCAGTGCGATACTTTCTCCCTTGGTCATCGCAGTCTGCTCAAGATTTTTGATCAATTCCATTCTCCCACCCCTTATGCGTCGTCAATGAATGAATAGCCATTCATTTTATGGCCAAGCATTCCTCCTTTCTATTATAATAGACAATCGAAAAAATCCACAAGATCAAATGTTAATCGCTTTCATTTCTTTTAATCAAAAAAGCACCGCTATCTCTAGCCGTGCTTGTCCCCCGCTTAATAAATCAAATCAAGAAAATCTTCTTTCGATACGTTGCCGAAATAGTGGCGCATATCCATATCTTCTAATACGTCGCTGATGGTTTTACGATCATATTGCTGTCCGATCAGTCTTTTTTCAATATCGGCAATATCCCCCACACCAAAGAAGTCACCAAAGATCTTGCAGTCTTGGATCATGCCTTTTTTCACCTCTAAACGCAGATCGATCGAGCCAGCTGAGAACCGCTTAGAGTGCTGCAAATTAAACTTAGGTGAACGGCCGTAGTTCCATTCCCATTTTTGATATCGATCCTGGGAAATTTCATGGATCTTTTGCCAATCCTTTTCAGTCAGTTGATATCGAGGCACGTCCCCATCCGTATCAAAAATGTAGCTTAAAAGAATTTTTCTAAATTCCTCTGTTGTCATTTTTTGATCCATTAGTTCGCTAATATTCGCGACCCTGCTTCTAATGGATTTAATGCCTTTAGATTCAATCTTTTCTTTTTTCACATTTAATGCAGAGACGACATGTTCAATTTCTGAATCAAATAGCAGTGTGCCATGACTGAAAATACGTCCTCGTGTGGCGAACTGGGCATTTCCAGAAATTTTGCGTCCATCTGCCATGATGTCATTTCTGCCGCTTAATTCAGCTTTGACTCCTAGCTTTTCAAGTGCTTTGATGACTGGCTCCGTGAACTTTTTAAAGTTATGGAAGCTGTCCCCGTCATCTTTTGTAATAAAGCTGAAGTTTAAGTTTCCTTTGTCATGGTAAACTGCACCACCGCCGGATAGGCGGCGAACGACTTTAATGCTATTATCTTCCACATACTTTGTGTTGATTTCTTCTATTGTATTTTGGTTCTTTCCAATGATAATCGACGGCTGGTTGATGTAAAACAGCAAATACGTTTCTTCTGGATCTAAATATTTTAAGCAATACTCTTCAATTGCCAGATTAATCATTGGGTCAACATGTTGTTCGTTATCGATAAACAGCATCTCTATCTTCCTTCCTTGTTCCATCTAAGCCCTGAATGGGCAAGCTGTATACTGCCAGTATATAGTGTCTGCGCTTCATTGACTAGGTCTTTATGCCGTCCGAAATGAGGGAGATGAGTGATGATGAGCTCCCCAACCTTTGCTTCATTTGCAATCTTCCCCACTTCTGTACTGTTCATATGTCCTGCACCTGATCCGTCTTGTCCTGCGTAAAAATTGCTTTCGGCGATCAGTAGATCTGCATTTTTACTAAACGGGATAAAAGCGTCCTGATAGCTTGAATCTGCTGTATACACCACCACAGCATCATCTGTCTCAATTCTCATAGCATAGCATTCTGCCGGATGAACCGTTTTCAAAAAATAAATTTGAAATGGGCCGATTTGCATGCCTTCTGCCGGATGATAAGGCTTTGCTTTTGTATGTACATGATCAGAAAGCCGATCAAATGCCTCTTGATCACCAGTATGTCCATAGATCGGAAGCGGACCGCTGCTTTTCCCTAAATGATAACCCACTAATTTCGCATATTGGAGAGGTCCTATATCAGCAATATGATCGTGATGATAATGAGAAAGGAGAACAGCATCTAGTTCTTCTATATCAATGGTTTGCTGAAGCTTAGAAAGAACACCGCTCCCGCAGTCTACAAGCAGCCGGAAACCATCTGATTCAAAAAGATAACCTGATGTCGCCTCACCGGCTGCTGGAAACCCTCCGTAGCATCCAATCACGGTTAATTTCATCGTCATTCTTCCCTCCTTTTGTAAAAATCCCCTTCTTACAATATACCCATTTTTCATGAAAAAAGCATTCTTCTTGCCTATTGTTACAAAACAGATTGACAATTATTAATCTGTTATAATACAATGATAGTAACAAAATGTATTGGAGGATGACAAATGCTAGGAAAAATCACTGAGTTTTTTAGAAATTTGCCCTCAAAGAAATGCACAAAATGTGGAAATGATTTAATGGAACAGCACGAGTGTTACGGTAATGAATGTGAGGAATGCTCACAAGTAAGTTATCTTAAATAAGGGAATAAATTGAATAAAAAAGCACTTTTTTCCTCCGTCGTCAGTTGGAGTCAAAAGTGCTTTTTATTTTTTCAGAAAAATAGGTAAAAAGGTAAAACCCTTGTCACAAAAGGGTTTTTTAGTATTTTCATATGATGACTTTTAGTTCTGAAGACACTTTTTATTGACTTAAAACAACGGAGGAGGTTCGAAGTGTCCATTTTTTCAAACAATTTTGTATTTTCTCAATATAATTTAATCGTGGACGAACCTCTTTAATTTTAGTTATACTTTAATTCATATATTAAAACTTAATATGATGGGAATATTCCTTTAATGAATAAGTTAGGGAGGAAATCTATGAAAAAAGTTAAAATTCGGATTAGCTACACAAATCCTAATCGGTCTTATTCTCGGCGTCGTTGTTGGTGCGATCTTTTTCGGTAACCCAGGTGTTGAGACATACTTAAAACCAATTGGAGACTTCTTCTTAAGACTCATTAAGATGATTGTCATACCGATTGTCGTCTCTAGCTTAATTTTAGGTGTTGCAGGTGCCGGTGATGGTAAAAAAGTAGGGAAGCTCGGTTTTAGAACCATTCTTTATTTTGAAATTATCACAACATTTGCGATTATCCTTGGTCTTGTACTTGCTAACTTTGTTCAACCTGGTGCGGGCGTTGACTTTGGACATACGGAAAAACAAGATATTAGCCAGTATGTTGAAACGGAAAAAGAGCAAAGCAGTAAATCAGTTGCTGATACGTTCCTTCATATCGTTCCAACGAACTTCTTCCAATCATTGGCGGAAGGTGATTTGCTTGCGATTATTTTCTTCACTGTCTTATTTGCACTCGGCGTTTCAGCCATTGGTGAACGCGGTAAACCAGTGCTCGCCTTCTTTGAAGGTGTATCACATGCCATGTTCCATGTCGTCAATGTTGTGATGAAAGCTGCACCATTTGGTGTCTTCGCACTCATTGGTGTAACAGTTTCAAAATTTGGTCTTGAATCTCTTATTTCATTAGGTAAGCTTGTAGGTCTTGTTTATTTTGCGCTGGCTCTCTTCCTTATCGTTGTATTCGGAATTATTGGAAAGATGATCGGCGTCAATATTTTCAGATTTCTTGCTTACATGAAAGACGAAATGCTTCTTGCCTTTAGTACATCAAGCTCTGAAACAGTTTTACCAAGAGTCATGGATAAAATGGAGCGCATCGGATGTCCAAAAGGAATTGTCTCTTTCGTTATCCCAATCGGTTATACGTTTAACCTGGACGGCTCCGTCTTGTATCAAGCCATCGCTGCGCTTTTCCTTGCACAGGTATATGGCATTGACCTCACGATCGTACAGCAGCTCACACTTGTTCTTGTGCTGATGGTGACATCAAAGGGAATGGCTGCCGTTCCTGGTACTTCATTTGTCGTATTACTCGCAACACTAGGAACGATCGGTGTACCTGCTGAAGGTCTTGCATTTATTGCAGGTGTTGACCGTATCATGGATATGGCGCGAACTGTTGTCAACTTAACAGGTAATGCACTTGCAGCTGTCGTGATGTCTAAATGGGAAGGGCAATATGACCCTGAAAGAGGACATCGTGTGATGACTGGACAAGATGTTCCTGAGCCAACACAGCTTTCAAGCTAATCAAAAAGAACCCCGATAGATGGGGTTCTTTTTGATTGTTGACAAAGGGCTGAAATGATCTTTATTTTAGCCCTTTGTCTTCTGTTCAGCGTGATAGAAAACCTTTGAAGTCTAGGGTGCGGAGCGAATTTGACATTCGTGAGTACCAGTACGCAGGACTGACACAGAATGCGAGGGTTTGTCTACACGCTGAGAACCCCAATAGTCGAGGTTCTTTTTTTATGCTGTGATTAATTTGGATTGAACATAGTCGTAAAGGAGATTGGCTGTATGAATCAGTGAATCTTCATGGGTTCTTTCAAAAGCATGTGAAGAGTCAATGCCAGGTCCAATCAGTCCATGAATGATATCATGCCCTGCTCTAATCGCTGCTGATGCATCAGAGCCATAATAAGGGTAAATATCAAGACGGTAATCAATTTCATTTGCTTCAGCTAATGCTGCTAAATGCTTGCGTAAACCATAATGATAAGGACCGCTTGAATCCTTCACACAAATCGACACACTATATTCATCTGTTGATTGACCATCACCGATCGCTCCCATATCGACAGCTAGATATTCCACCGTTTCTTCTGGAATATTCGAATTTCCACCGTATCCAATTTCTTCATTATTTGAAATTAAGAAGTGTGTCGTATGCGGCAAAGTAATGTTCTCCGTTTGAATCCGGTGAATTAAACGCAGCAATAACGCCACACTTGCCTTGTCATCAAGGTGTCTTGATTTAATAAAGCCTGAAGACGTCACTTCTACTCTAGGGTCAAACGAGATAAAGTCCCCTACTTGAATCCCAAGTGCTTTGACATCGTCTGCCTTTTTCACCTTTTCATCGAGACGAATCTCCATATTTTCTTGGTTTCGTTTCGCTTTTCCAGCATCCTCATATACGTGAACTGACGTTTGATGCATGAGGATTGTTCCTGTATATGTACGACCTGATGCTGTTTCAATTTCACAATACTCGCCTTCGATTGAGTTATACTGAAAGCCCCCGATGAGTGCAAGACGAATTCGGCCATTTGATTTAATTTCCTTTACCATTGCACCGAGCGTATCGACATGCGCTGTCAGCATACGGTGTTCCTCGTCATCTGCTCCTTTTATTGTGGCAATTAATCCGCCTTTTCGATTACGCTTTGTCTCAATATTCAGATCTTGTAAAAAACGTTCAACAAAGCCGATCACCTTTTCTGTATTCCCTGATGGACTTGGGATCGATACGAGCTTTTGAATAAGTTGTATTGTTTCGTTTACTTCAGTCGTCATTCGGCATTTCCTCCTTTGTCTGAAAGCAATTCTTTCCATGTATGCCTTTTTCAGCATCTCTTCTTAAAATATATCGCTTCGGGTTCCTGATGTCTAATTTCTAATAGAAAAAACCCTTTCTCTATGAAGAGAAAGGATTCATTCATTACGCTTCTTCTTGTTTCATTTTTCTCACGTTCCAAGCAAAGTATGCTGTTGTTGCGGCCATCATGATGATGGCAACTGTTCCAAGGATCGCTGCTTGGTGCCATAAATAGCTGTCATCACCGCTTGCAATGATCGTTCTAAATCCGTTGATTGTATACGTCATTGGAAGCAGACTATGAATGACTTGGAAGAATTTTGGGACGAGCTCAAGCGGGAATGTACCCGCACTTGCTGCAAGCTGAAGAACCAAGATAATGACAGCGATGAAGCGCCCTGGGTTCCCCATTGTTGTCGCCAGAAGCTGAATGATCGCTAGGAACGTCAGACTGACGACGATCGCAAAGAGATAGAAGCGCCAGAGACTCTCCACCTCAAGACCAAGTCCAAAGATGAGCATGGAGCTTGCAATGACTGCCTGTAAGATACCGACAAGCAGGAGCACACTATATTTGCTGACAAACCATTCAAACGCATTTCTAGGGCGTCCAGCAGGGTCTTTCATTGGGAATACAACGGTGAGCATGAGAGCCCCTACAAAGAGTCCCATGGATAAGATATAAGGCGTGAGCCCTGTTCCGTAATTATCAATCTTTTTTGCTGTATCGTTTTCTGTTTTGACTGGACTCGCAATCATATTGTAATTGTCCTGATCCGCATCAATTTCACCTGTTTCATCCGCGGCGCTTTTCAATTTATCGGACAGCTTCCCTGTACCGCTCTTTAAGTCGCCTAATCCTTTATCAAGCGATTTTGAGCCTTCAGCAAGTTTAGATGAGTTGCTTTGGATACTCGTTGAACCACTTTCTAGCTTATTTAACGCTGCGCTAAGCTGGCTTGAACCATTTGCAAGCGTATCCGCACCACTTTTCGCTGTATCAAGCTTTCCATTTGCTGTTTGCAGGCCTTCTTGTAATTGCCCTTGACCTGTTTGAAGCTTAAGTGCACCTTGATACAATTTATTCGTACCAGATGTCATTTGATCAATGGCATTTTGTATCGCGACTGTAGATGTGTATAGCTGTTCTGTTTTCTTTGGCAGCTGTTTTACTTGCTGCAGCTGTGCTTTTGCCGAAGCAACCGCAGATTGAACTTCACTAGCATCGGGTAGTTCCTGCAAGGCTGCTAAGCTTTGCTCAAGTCCAGAAAGGTCAGGCAGATCAATTTTAGGAAGGCTTTCGAGCTGATCCATTGCCGCCTTTTTCTCTTCGTCTGTCATTGAGCTGTTTTGAATAATGCTTTTCACTTTTGCATCTCGATTAGACAGTGCTTCTTTTAATGAAGCAAGTTTTGTATTGAACGTTTGTGCGTCTTTTTTCACCTGATCTAGTTTAGGCGCCATCTTTTCAAGATTCGCTAATTCTGGTGAAGACAATACTTTTTCTACTGCTGCAATTTTTTCCGAAAATGACTGTGCTTTATTGTTTAGCTGCTCAATGCCTGCTGTGAATTGCGGCATTTTAGAAGCAAGCTGCTGATGTCCTTCAAGGCTTGTGTTTAACCCTTCGGTCAACGTATCAATCCCTGTGCCAAGCTCTCCAAATTTCTGATCGATGGTTTGATAGCCCGTTAAGAGCTGACCAAGCCCGCTGTCAAGAGAATGAATCCCTGTGTTCAGTTCACCCATTTTCCCTGCGAACTGATGAACGCCTTCACTATATGTTAACGTTCCTTCAGCCAATTTCGCCAGATTGTCTTTTAACTTTTTACTGCCATCTTTTGCGCTTTTTGTTCCGTCATCAATTTTCTTCGCACCATCGCTTGCTTGATCTAATCCTTTTGCAATGGTTTTGAAGTTATCAAAGATGACCTCTGCATAGTTTTCTGTGACTTCCTTTGAAACCGAATCTTTTAATTTGATAATGGCATTATTCGCAATTTGTGACGCAGCATAGTTTGCGCCTGGATTCGTATAATATTTCAAATTCGATTTTTTCGGATGTTTGTCTAGCACTGTACTTGCATTTTTAGAGAAATCTTTCGGTATTTCTACGACGAGATAATAGTCCTCGTTATTTAATCCCTTGACGGCCTTTTCTTCACTATCGACAAAGTGCCATTTAAAACTATCGTTCTTCTTCAATTCCTTCACCAAATCATCGCCGACTTGAAGTGTTTTGCCATCATAATGACTGCCTTCATCCAAGTTGACAACCGCTACAGGTAATTGATCAACTGTACCATATGGATCCCAGTAAGCCTTTAAAAATACACCACTATAAATCAGCGGAATAAATAAGACAGCTAAAATCGGGATCAGTAGTTTTTTGCTCGTCACAATGTCTTTCCATTGATTCCGAATTAAATTCATTGCTGTTTTCCTCCCATAGATGAATGACTAAATTGACAATTTGGTCATTTGAACTTAAAAAAAATTACGCTGTTGTAGAAAGCCCTTTTAGTACATAAAGCTCGAGCGATTCGGCTACTTCTTCTTTTGTTAAAGGCTCGTATCGCTTTTCCCAATCAAAAATAAGTGCAATATATAGTTTCACCATCACAAATGCAGTCAATTCAGGATCACAAGGCTTAATGTCGCCTTTATCAATCGCTTCTTTTACTTTTGTTTTAATATAGCGAATGATCATTTGCTCCATTTTTTCAATCATTTCCTTGACCGCGGACGTGCCAAGCTCCGCATTTTCCTGAAAGATTTTTATTGTGAGCTGGTGGTTTTTTCGAAATTCCAATATTGCAAAGAGTGCTAAGTGAAGGTTTTCAGAGAAACTATTCTTCTCATCAATTGCATCATCAGCAATTTTTCTCATCTCCATTAAAAGGGAAGTGAAAATTTCATCAAACAGCTCTTCTTTGTTTTTGAAAAAGGTATAAATGGTTCCTTTTCCGACGTTGGCAAGCTTCGCTACAAGGTCCATTGTCGTGGCTTTATACCCGAATTGAGTAAATGCCTTCGTGGCCCCATCTAAAATCATTTGTCTCCTATCAACACTCATGATCTCACTCCTGAAAATGACTATTTGAACGTTTTGGTCATTAAGTACAGAAAGTAATATACCATATCCTTTTCTACAGATGCAACTACTTTGTTCACTTTTATTATTCACAACTCTTTTCTTATCATACGAACATGAAAAACTCCCTTTCCATGACAGAAAAGGGAGTTTATTTTTATGAAAATAGGTAAGATACTGCCTCAGAGATGGCGGCTTTTCCTTGATCAATACAATCAGGGATTCCGACACCTTCAAAAGCAGCACCTGTGATATAAACACCAGGATATGATTGCTTAAACGTTTCACGCATATTCGAAATCTGCTGTTGGTGACCAACGTGATATTGCGGCATACTGGTTTTCCAGCGAGTCACCGTTGTCAGTTCTGGATCTGCTTTAATATCCATGATTTTTTTTAAATCTTCCAGCACGATGCTGACGATTTGATGATCAGACTGCTCGACAATCGATTCGTCACCAGCTTTCCCTACATACGCACGCAATAGCGTTTTTCCTTTAGGAGCTGTATGCGGCCATTTTTTATTCGTCCACGTACAGGCTGTAATAGAGAAATCACTGTTTCTTGAGATGACAAAACCTGTCCCATCATATTCATTATGAACATCCTCTTCTTTAAAGCCAAGTGCAACTGTTGCAACAGAAGTAGATGTCATGTCATGCAAGTAATCAAGCCCTGCTTCTTTTGGAAACATGGAATAGATCGATTGATGCTGCGTAGTGACAATAGCTGAATCTGCAAAAAGCGTTTGACCGCTGTCTAATTGTACGCCATAGCCTCCATCTGTTTTTTCAATCTGCTTCACTTTTGTCCCTTTATAAATCGTCGTCAGCTTGAGCTTACTTTCTACCGCTTCAACAAGGGCTTGCAGTCCTTGATTGATTGTTTGGAACTGTCCTTGTTTTTTCGCTGTCACTTGCTGCGCTTTCGCATGCTGCTGTGATTTTTTCATCCCAAGAATCAAACTGCGATGCTTTTGTTCCGTTTGATAAAACTGCGGGAAGGTAGACATTAAGCTAAGGCGGTCAATGTCACCTGCATAAATACCTGAAAGAAGAGGCTCGATTAAATTCTCAACGACTTCATCGCCCACACGTCTTCTAAAAAATTCACCAAGCGACTGATCTTCTGTCTGCTTGCTTTTTGGTAAAACGAAATCCATCGCCGCTCTCGCTTTTCCTGCTACTGAAAAAAGACCAGTTGTAATGAAAGGGCTGATTTGAGTTGGAATGCCCATGACAGCGCCCTTTGGCATCGGATGAAGGGTTTCATTGACTAATACATATGCTTGCCCCGTTTCATTATTGACGAGCTGATCGGACAGACCGACATCCTTTGCCAGCTGCGGTCCACTGACCTTTCTTTCCAAAAATGAATCAGGACCACGTTCAATAATGTAGCCATCTTTATATAATGTTTGTATTTTTCCACCCAGCCTAGGACTTGCTTCAATAAGAGATATTTGGATAGGGAGACCTTTTTCTTCAATCTCCTTTTCCAAATAGAAGGCGGCGGCTAAACCAGTGATGCCACCGCCAATGATGACAAGGTGTTTTTGATTGTCATGCATAGGATCGCCTTCTTTTATATGATTACTTGCTTTCGTCAAGCTTCTTTAACACGACTGTTGCCAGCGCATCAATAAATGCTGGTTTCGCATTTGGCATTTCTGGACGATAGTAGGCTGCACCGATTTCATCTGTTACGACTTTACATTCATAATCGTTGTCGTATAACACTTCCAGATGATCAGCGACAAATCCAACAGGCACATATACGAACGTTTTATAGCCTTTTTGTTCGAATAGATCCCGGGTTAGGTCTTGCACGTCTGGTCCAAGCCACGGATCAGGCGTATTACCCTCACTTTGCCAGCCAATTTCATAATGTTCAATTCCTGCTCCCTCTGCAATCATCTTTGCAGATTGTGCTAATTGATCAGGATATGGATCTCCTGCTGCAATAATTTTTTCAGGAAGGCTGTGTGCAGACACAATAAGCACAGCCGATTCTCTTTCTTCTTGACTCATGGATGCATACGTATCTTTCACTTGTTTCACCCAATAGTCCACAAACTTCGGTTCATCATACCAGCTTTCAACAGAAGTGATCTTCAGATTTCCAAGCTTATCTGCCTCATCTTGTGCACGTTTGTTATACGATTTCACACTAAATGTTGAGAAGTGCGGCGCAAGGACGATACTCACAGCTTCTGTGATGCCGTCTCGATGCATTTCAGCAACCGCATCCTCAATGAAAGGCTCGATATGTTTTAAGCCAATGTAGACATGAAATTCAATGTCCTCTTGGATGTCATTCAAATGATCACACAAACCATTTGCCTGCTGTTCTGTAATTTTTGATAAAGGAGATATACCGCCGATTGCCTTGTAGCGGTCCTTCAAATCCTGCAGCATCTCTGGCTCCGGCTTTCTGCCTCTACGGATATGTGTATAGTAACGCTCAATGTCTTCTTCTTTATATGGGGTGCCATATGCCATGACAAGAAGTCCCATTTTCTTTTTCTCCACAACCAACACTCCTTCAGATCATTTGAAATAGTTTAAATGGATGTTTTTTTATGTTTAGCCGAATAGTCGTGAATAAAACTTGTCAGCTTCTTTAACGTTTCTGGTGAAACATCAGGAAATACCCCATGACCTAAGTTAAAGATGAAGTGATCTGATTTCATCCCTTGATCTAAGATGTCTTTTGCTCTTTCTTCAATCACTTCCCATGGAGAAAGTAAGATGGTTGGATCAAGGTTTCCTTGTATCGTTTTTGTGAGTCCTTCTTTTCGCGCTTCGTCTACACTCATACGCCAATCAAGTCCAACGACATCAAGCGGCAGGTCATGCCAATCTTTCACCAGATGACTCGCACCAACTCCGTACATGATCATCGGTACGTTTTCAGACTTCAGCTCTGTGAAAATACGCTGCATGACAGGCTTAATGAATGTCCGGTAATCTGCTGCATTTAAGGCGCCAACCCAAGAGTCGAAGATTTGAAATGCACTGATTCCTGCTTTTACCTGCGCCCGTATGTACGTGATCGTCATATCAGCTAATTTATTCATTAATATCATCCATGTCTCTGGCTCACTGTACATGAGTGCCTTCGTTTTATGATAATTTTTAGATGGACCGCCTTCAATCATATAGCTTGCCATCGTAAATGGTGCACCGGCAAAACCAATGAGCGGAACATTTAGCTGCTCCTTCGTCAAAAGCTTGATTGTATCAAGCACATATGGCAGGTCTTCTTCAGGATGAAGTTCTCCAAGACGTTCTATATCTGCTTTTGTCCGAATGGGTGAATCAATCACAGGTCCAATTCCATTTTTAATTTCAACGTCCACTCCAATAGCCGGAAGCGGGGTCATAATATCTTTATATAAAATAGCGGCATCTACACCATATTGTTCTACAGGAAGTCTTGTTACATAAGCACATAGCTCTGGCTGATGCGTAATTTCAAATAGCCCGTATTTTTCTTTGAGGGCACGATATTCAGGCTGCGAGCGTCCTGCCTGTCTCATGTACCAAACAGGTACATGGTCTGTTTTTTCCCCTTTGCACGCCTTTAAGAACGTGTCATTAAAAGCTTTCGTTTTTCCCATTACCTTTCATTCCACCTTTCGCCCCACACTCTCTTTGTATAAGGCTCAAACACTGCTTTTACTATACCGCTTTTTCAAGGCACGGTATACTAAAGCGGCTCAATGTTCAAAAAATCGCCGAATATTAACGTCCAAAAGTCTCTGGCTTGACATAAGAACTGCCTTCGCCTTCTTCTTTTGTTTGGGTATTGTATGGAACAACCTTATACTGCGCATCTGAAAACACATTGGCATACGGCATTGTGTAGCTGCCCACGCCTGTCACTGAGTCGATCAGCGTCTCGCTTCCATTTCTCTTTTCATAGATGCGATATTCAACCCGTTTATCCTCCTGTTCGTCCCAAGACAGCTCCAATGTAAACAATCCTTTGATTTTAAAGGCATAGCGGGCTTCAAATCCTGATAGCCCTTCTAAATGGATCGGTGATTGAAGTTCTTTAATCCCCTCTGGCTTTTTGAATGTTTCATTGGTGATTTGGGCTGTCGTTAAAATATCTTTAAACAGCTGCACTGGATACTGACTGCCGCCAGTTAAATAGTGGCTGTTATCAGTTTTGTCATATCCCATCCAAATCGCACCCGTTGTACTAGGCGTATAGCCGGCAAACCAAGCATCTTTTGTTGCACCTTTCACACCTGAATAGGTGGTTGTTCCTGTTTTACCTGCTAAATCTCCAGCATATGAACCGCTCTGAGCTGTCCCGCCTTTGACGACTTGCTGAAGCATTCTCGTCATATTCCATGCGTTTTGCACACTAAACACTCGCTCTTGCTTGTTTCGATTCTTCTCAACAGTTTCCCCTTCATCATTGGTGATTTTCTGAATAAAGAAAGGCTTTTTATACACGCCTTCATTTGCAAATGTATGGAAGGCTCCAGCGATCTGCAATGGAGAAACCCCTTTTTCTAAGCCGCCAAGTGCCATGGCAAGTCCTTTATCCGAAATCTCCATTCCCATTTTTTCAAGATAAGATTTAGAGGTGTCAATGCCAAGCTGACTTAACGTCCACACAGCAGCTGTATTTTTACTCTTCATCAGGGCATCCACCATCGTGACCCTGCCTTCATACTGCCCATCGTAATTCTTTGGTGAATAGCCGTCATAGCTTTTTTCTTTGTCTTCAAGCAGTGAATAAGGTCTGAATTTTTTCTCCTGCATCGCCGGACCATACACCGCAATCGGCTTGAAAACAGATCCAGGCTGTCTAACAGCCGTTACCCTGTTATAGCCCCTTGCCTGATATTCTCGTCCTCCAATGGCTGCTTTTACTCCACCAGACTCGTTATCAATAAACACGGCGCTGCTTTCCGGAGACCCGCTTTTTCCCGGGAAATAACGGTTGTTTTTCATCGCATCATAGGCAACTTTTTGCAAATTCATATCAATCGGGACGGTAATGGTATAGCCGCCTTGAAGCAATTGCTCATGTGAAATGGCATACTCTGATTCCGCTTCTTTAATGATGAGATCGACATAGCTGTCCACCCAAGGCGTTTCTGATTTCTTTTTCAAATGGATACCTAGTGTCCTCCCTTTTGCTTCTACTGTTTCTGTGGATGACAAATATCCTTGTTCATTCATTAAATTCAGGATGGTATCTCGCCTTTTTTTATTTTTATCAGGATGTAAAACAGGCGAGTAAGAAGACGGTGCCTTTGGCATAGCAGCAAGTGTAGCACCTTCGCTGACAGTTAAATCTTTGACATCTTTACTAAAATAATAATTGGCTGCCGCCTGAATCCCATAGACGCCATGGCCGAAGTAAAGCTGATTCAAATACATCTCAAGCAGTTTATCCTTTGAATAATCTCTTTCTAAATTAATAGCAATAATGACTTCTTTTGTTTTTCGAAGAAAGGTTTTATCGTTTGTGAGAAAAATATTTTTTGCGAGCTGCTGGGTAATCGTACTGCCGCCCTCTACTTTTCCTCCTGCTAATATATCTCGATAAACCGCCCTTGAAATAGATTGTGCATCAATTCCATGATGCTCATAAAAACGCTTGTCCTCGACAGCAACAAAAGCTTTCGCTACTTTATCAGGTATCTCCTTTAATGACACAGGGTCCCGATTTTCTGAATACATACTTGTGAGTTCTTTTCCATTCTGATCAATGATTTTTGAGGAAGCGTGAAAAACAAGCTTCTTCTCATCTATGACATAATGTCCTAAAAATAAAATGGTCAGATAACCAATAAATGAAAGCACGAGTGTGCTTCCTGCAATGACTAACGGAATGATTATCTTCTTTTTCTTCACATTAGGTCACCTCATTCCTTTATACGGATAGTATGGGATGTATTGCTTCATAATATGTTTTATGGATTGACTACCAAAGAATTATATATCATTCTTTTGTTATACTATCAAGCAGGAGGCGGTTTAGATGAATGTCTATATTACATATGGAACAGCAGATTTCTTGCATAAAATCGCAAAGAAACACCATCTGGAAAATCTACTTTATATGGTTGGAAAAGAACAAGCGGCTCTTTTTCATGAAACCGAGGGAGAGACCGTATTTAAAGCCCCTCATGCCTATGATGTGATTTATGCGAAAGGCGAGCTTGTCCAATCTGGCTTCGTCACCTTGAATCATATCCCTGTTAAGCTTGAAAGCAGAGCACTTTTTGAATCCACCTTTCAGAAGAAAACAAACATCTCAGAGCATCAGCGCGGCTTCAAGGCTCTGCGTGTCTTAAGACCACAAAAAGATGAAGAGGTCTATCTGATTTTGACACTTTGGGAATCAGAGGATTTATTTCAAGACTTTCAAGAATCAGAAGCGTTCTTTCAGCCGCACGAGGATACAGGCTCCATCTTCTCTCGTCCTGCCTATCTCACATCCTACCATGCCGTCACAGACAATTAAGGAAGTGCTGCTTTTAGCACTTCTTTTTTCATAAAAAAAAGCCCATTAGCCGGGCTCTTCTTTTCATTATCTTCACTTAAGCTCGTACCGATGAATGATAGGCTGAAGCACATAGAAATTCAGCAATATCCACCCTAATAAGATCGGCCACTTCAACATAGGTGAAGCGCCTTTCAACTGAATAAGCAGCACCAATAGCGGAATCAAGCAGATCATGAAAAAACTCATCTTTGAGACAAACGTTTCTTTGATTTGGTGCCGACAGCTTGGACACATCATCATTCTCGTATGTGATAAATGAAACTTTTCAACGAAAGAAAATGCTTTTGAACAATTTGGACAGCTCCCCAATGCCACTTCCCCCTTTTTCCAGTTTCATATCAACCTTCGACTTTTATGTAAAATGACCTTTTGATGTTGAACACGAAATCCTCTTCTGTTGAAAGATTCTAACAATTACCATACAATCAGTAAAAGAGCATGAAGGAGGTTTTCGGATCAATGTCAATATCCACTTTACAAAAAAGCATCAATGAACGTCTTGATGAACATTATGAGGAAATGGTTGAAATTAGACGCCATCTCCATATGAATCCAGAACTTTCTTTTCAGGAAGAAGAAACAGCCGCTTTCATCGCGAATTACTATGAAACATTACATATACCTACACGTACTCAGGTGGGCGGTCATGGTGTTCTTGCTTTTATTGAAGGAGCTTCCCCAGGGCCGACCATTGCCCTCAGAGCTGATTTTGATGCACTGCCCATCCACGATGAAAAGGATGTGCCTTATCGATCGACAAAACCAGGTGTGATGCATGCATGCGGTCACGACGGGCACACAGCGACCCTTCTTGTATTAGCAAAGATCTTACATTCGCTTCGTGATCAATTAAAAGGGAAAATCGTCCTCATTCATCAGCACGCTGAAGAATATGCTCCAGGCGGTGCTAAGCCGATGATTGAAGACGGCTGTTTAGACGGAGTCGATGTCATATTCGGTACTCACCTTTGGTCATCAGAGCCTTGTGGCACCGTTCTGTATAAAAGCGGGAACTTTATGGCAGCCGCCGACCGTTTCTCTATTCAAGTCCAAGGTAAAGGCGGACACGGCGCCCAGCCTCATCTAACAAAAGATGCTGTACTCATCGGTTCACAAATTGTCGCAAACTTGCAGCAGGTCGTCGCCCGTAAAGTCAATCCAATTGATTCAGCTGTTGTATCGGTTGGAGGTTTTGTGGCTGAGAATGCCTTTAACGTCATTGCAGATTCAGCAGTTTTAACCGGCACTGCACGATCCTTTGAAGAAAATGCACGTCATATCATTGAACGTGAAATTGAACAGGTGGTGAAAGGGGTTTGCCACATGCATGATGCATCGTACACATATGAATATGTGAGAGGATATCCTGCTGTCAAAAATCACCCAAAACCAACTGAATATATTGCTGAAATAGCAAGACAGACAGAAGGTGTCATAGAAGTAAAAGAAGCGGAAACCCAAATGGGCGGAGAAGATTTCGCTTACTACCTACAGCATGTTCCTGGCACCTTCTTCTACACAGGAGCCATGCCAGAAAACAGCCAGGATATGTATCCACATCATCATCCGAAATTCGATATCAACGAAAAAGCAATGCCAGTCGCAGCAAAGGTACTCGCTCACGCCGTTCTTTCCTATGATGAATGAAGAAAAGCCGCTGATCAGCGGCTTTTTCACTTCATTTCTTCAATACTCGTAAGTGAAACACATGGCGTGCAACATCTCCGAGCTGTCCTGTCAGCTGATGATTGGCCACCCCGCCAACAGCCGCACCGACGACTGGCATTAATTGAAACAGCTTCACAAGGTCAATGTAATCTCGGTACTCCTGCTGAAAGCTGTACCAATCCATTTCCTCCCGGCTTGTTTCCCAATCATCAATGACCTTCATCATCTTTTGACGATGTGCACTGCTTGAAAAGGCGAGTTGAAAAATACAGAGCAAAAAGAGTCTTTCCTCTTTTTGAGACAAATCAAAGCCATAAATACATGCCAGCTCATAAAGACATTTCATTTTAATGCTCAGCAGCAAGGGAAAGTCCGCCATTCCAAGGAATACACCGCCTGCCCCTGTTCCAATTCCTTCGATCGCCGCCGCCTTTTGATAATACTTCACTTTATCCTTTGCCAGCTCATTTCGCTCTACGATCGTTAATTGTTCATCGATCACTGAAAATGAAGTGAAGTGCGTCCCTGATACGGTGGATTCGACCATTGATTTCACCGCACTTGTGATGACTTGATGAAATCTCGCAGGTATTCGGCGATTCACTTGCTGCTGAACTCCTTTTGAAAATCGTTCGATCTTTGAAGGTTTTCTTAAAAATCGCGTTTGAAAAAGAATGGCCTCATCATACAACTCCCGTTCAGCTGCATTCATCCGGTTCCCTCCTTGATGTCATCATACGCTCGCTGTAAAAAATAGATTTCCACTTATCTCATCTTTTTTAATCGACTTTGGACGTAAGGCTTGAATAGAACAAGCACAAATGTCAATGAAATGAGAAGAGCAAGTCCACTTCCCTTCCATCCTCCTGCTGGGAGTACCGCGCAGCTCAGCAAAATCGATTGAATGATGAGCACATTACGGACGAGAACAAAGAAGCTACGATCCTTTTCTTGCTGAGAAACTGGATATAGTGCCTGTAACGAAAGATGCGCAAAGTGCTTCGTTAACGGAACAAGCTGTACACCAGTGATAAATACTGTGAACAAGACAAGTAACGCGCCCACCCAGTCTGCTGCGCCTGTATACAGAATAATCAGCACAAACACGACCGTTAATCTAAACACAAGACCAAAATAATCATTTGAACGTAAAAACGCCCTCACATACATGTAAGAAAAAGTTTTACGCTGCTCGTAAGGAACAAATTGCAAGATCCAGTCCATGTACGCTCTTCTTTTCACCTGTTTCTTTAAATGAGGCACATCTGTAAATAAGTTTGCCAAGCGATAAAAGCGCTGTTTCCGTTTTAATTCATCAGAAATATGCAATTCCCATTGAAAAGGCTGTTTTTTCACTGCATTTGTTAAGTAAATAAGATAGACGGCATATATAAGATAAAGAACGATTGCAATCGAATAGGCTGCCTGTAAAACGGTATACATCAGAAATGTATTCAATAGAAAACGAAACACTGCATCAAGCCATCTGACATGCTTTCCTTGAAAATAAGTGATTCTCCATTGAATCGCTGTATTCAGGCCCTTTATCAAGATCATTTGCGCCAAAATCAGCACATAAAGCATGAGATCTCCTGAAGATACAGCCGAATAAAGCGGGAGTGCGATAATCGATACGGCAATCAAAGGAAACAGCTGAGAAAGGAAGCTAAAGTTAAAAGCGTTTTTTAAATAAGGCTCCATCTTCGCTTCCAGAGGAAGCAAAAACACGAGATCTGCCTCTTTGATCAACGTACGTACGTAAGAGCTTGTCAGCACCAATGAGAAAACAACTGCCATGACCCAGTACGAAGGGAAGTGAGTTGGAATATGTTTGAGCCAGCCGCTATACCAGCTCGCCCCGCCTGCAAGGAAAAAAATCAGCACAATGACAAGATGATCATTGAACATGTATTTTAAATATTTTCTTGTGTCTTGCATGTGTTCCTCTAATCGTGATTTCCAAATGGTTTGCGTTGTTTTACTCATAGTTTTCTTCCTTTGTTAATTCCAAATAAAGATCATCGAGTGTCGCATCTCTCATGTTGAACTGCTCTCTTAGCTCTGTCAGTGTTCCTTTCGCTCTGATTTCACCTTCATGCAAAATAATAAAGGAATCACAATAACGTTCAGCTGTCGCCAAAATATGCGTTGACATCAGGACACTAGCGCCGCTTGTCTTTGCAGCATTCATTCGTTCTAATAGTGCATTTATCGCAAGAGGATCAAGCCCTAAAAACGGTTCATCGATGATATACAGCTCTGGTTCAACAAGGAACGCACACATAATCATGACCTTCTGCTTCATACCCTTAGAAAAATGAGCAGGGAACCATTTCAACCGTTTCTCCATTCGAAATTCTTTCAGCAATGATGGTAGACGTTCTTCTAGTTGTTCCTTTGAAAGACCGTAAGCCATCGCTGTCAGCTCTAAATGCTCTTTTAGTGTTAACTCTTCATATAAGACAGGTGTTTCCGGAATAAAGGTGAATTGCGAACGATACGCCTCTTGATCTTCTTGTAATGTTCGTCCATTCAGTTCAATGACACCTTTATGTGGTTTCATCAGACCGATGATATGACGAATGGTTGTACTTTTCCCCGCTCCATTTAAGCCAATGAGACCGACGATTTGATTTCTTTCTAATTCAAATGAAATATTTTTTAGAACGGGATTCTTCGTATATCCACCCGTTACATCTTTTACAGTTAAAAGGGACATGAGTTCGTTCCTTTCTTTCTTTTTTCCTTTATAGTACCAAAAACGAAAGGTAATTTGAAATGTTTACCTATAGACGAGCCTGAATAAAAAATAGGCGCATTGGTCATCATAATGTATGTAGAAGAAATGAACTTGATGACCAATAAGTAAATGAGGTGTTTGTTAAAGGCAAAGTACCGCATGACAAGTTGGTTTTTCATCTAAAAACCTTAGCTTCTGTTTTGCTTCACTGATTCTTGATTTTTGTGTCCTATACAATCGTCAAATGAGGTGTTTACGGCAGAAATAGCAGGCATATGAATTCTTTATTTCAGTAAATAGAGAATTCAAAAGGCATATCGAATGAAAGCATCAGCATTTCTTCTGCAGGAGCAGGATGAGCGACCAAAGGAGTTCGCTTGTCCTGTTTTCTTTTTTTCTTCTTTTTGTGATACGATAAAGGAAAAAATAATGAGGAGTGACACGGCGTGAGCGACTGCATTTTTTGCAAGATCATTGATGGAGACATTCCATGTGCAAAAGTATATGAAGACGAGCATGTATTGGCTTTTCTTGATATTAGCCAAGTAACAAAAGGGCATACCCTTGTTATCCCGAAAATACATAAAGAAAACATCTATGACATGACACCAGAAGTGTCTAATCACTACTTCCAAGCGATTCCGAAAATTGCAAGGGCGATCAAACAGGAATTTGAACCAATTGGTTTAAACCTCCTGAACAACAACGGCGAAAAAGCCGGACAATCTGTGTTCCATTACCACATGCATATCATTCCGCGTTACGGCAAAGGCGATGGCTTTGGTGCCGTATGGAAATCACATCAAGACCAATACACGTCAGAGGATTTAAAAGAGATTTCTTCTGCCATCCACACGCGGCTTACCTCATCTTAAAAGATGAGGTTTTTCTTATTTCTGCCACTTCTTAAAGCTTACATTTCCTAATAGTAAGATATTTAGAACGATTCAAATTTTTTGTCCAAATGCTTCAAATTTGTGATAGGATGGTTTTATCTTTTGATCCATTAACGCGAGAAATAGGGAGAGATTGTGATGAAGCGAACGACGAATTTTAATGCTGGTCCGGCGGCACTGCCGCTAGAAGTGCTTCAAAAAGCACAGGAAGAACTTGTTGATTTTAAACAAACTGGGATGTCTGTGATGGAGCTTTCTCATCGCAGCGGTGAATATGAAGAAGTCCACAATAAAGCAAAAGCGCTTTTAGTGGAGCTGATGGACATTCCAGAAGATTATGAGATCCTCTTTTTACAAGGCGGAGCTAGTCTTCAATTTGCGATGATTCCAATGAACTTCTTACATGAAGGTGAAACCGCTCATTTCATTCAAACAGGCGCTTGGTCAGAAAAAGCATTGTCAGAAGCAAAAGGATTTGGTGAAACGTCTGTGTTTGCCTCAAGTGAAGATGACAATTATTCGTATATTCCAGATGTAGATGCTTCCGGTTTAACAGACGGTGCTTACTTGCACATCACATCGAACAATACGATCTTCGGCACACAGTGGAAAACGTTCCCGGACACTTCATTGCCGCTCATTGCGGACATGTCCAGCGATATTCTCAGCAAACAAATAGACGTTTCTTCATTTGATTTCATTTACGCCGGTGCACAAAAAAACCTAGGACCTTCTGGTATCACGATTGTGATCGCGCGCAAACGTTTTTTAGAGAAAGAAAAAAGCGGCACGCCTAAAATATTAAAATATTCAACACACGCAAAAGCCAACTCTCTTTATCACACACCACCGACTTTTGCGATTTATATGCTGTCTCTTGTCCTTGAGCATGTCAAAAACGCTGGCGGCGTAGAAGCAGCGGAAAAACGCAATGAACAAAAAGCGGGCATTCTCTATGAGGCGATTGATCAAAGTGGCGGCTTTTACAAAGGGCATGCCCGCGCTGACAGCCGTTCTCATATGAATGTCACGTTTACCCTTCGTGATGACACACTCACCGCATCATTTGTGGAGAAAGCCAAACAAGAACAAATGGTTGGACTTGCAGGACACCGTTCTGTCGGTGGATGCAGAGCATCTATTTACAATGCGGTTTCAATTGAAGACTGCCAAAAGCTTGCGGACTTTATGAAAAAGTTCCAGCAAGAAAATGAGTAAAAAGGCTTTTCTATCATGAAATCAATTTGTTATAATAACGAGAACTATCAAATGATGACTCTTGCAATAAATGATGAGCCATATTATTGGAGAGTCCTATAAGAGCTTAGCAGAGGAGAGCATAGAAATGAAAACAAAAGAATTAGTGATTATGTCATTGCTTGCAGCAATGGGAGCTGTTTTGCATACGATTTTCCCGCCCATCTTTTTCGGAATGAAACCTGATATGATGCTGGTCATGATGTTTTTAAGCATCATCCTTTTCCCTAAGGTACAGCATGTAGTCGTGATTGCCCTAGTGACTGGTGTCATTTCCGCTTTGACAACGGGTTTCCCAGGCGGACAAATTCCAAATATGATTGATAAACCAGTGACAGCCTTTATCTTCCTAGCCCTTTTCTTATCTTGCCAGAAGATGAAGAACAAAATCGTGCTGACCGCTGTGCTAACAGCTATTGGAACCGCCGTATCCGGCGTGATTTTCCTATCTGCCGCTTTACTGATCACAGGACTGCCAGCTGCATTACCAGCACTTCTTGTGGGTGTTGTCCTGCCAGCAGTTGTGATTAATACCATTGCCATGGTATTTGTCTTCCCAATTGCTCAGTCCATTCTAAGGCGTGCAAGAATGATAGAAGTTGCATAACGCATAACGCATAACGAACCTCTTCATGTCAGATGAAGAGGTTTTTTCATGCTTTTATAAAAGAAAAAGGGTAAGCAGCAAAACGAGAAGCGAAATCCCTGCACCTGCCGCACACACAAGTGCTTTTTGCTTTAATACATGTTTTGGCGGATAAGACCCTGCATACCCAAGCTGTCTTGCATAATGAATGGAACCACCTGTGAAAACGACACCGATACACGTAAAAACGAACAGAAAGACAGACAACCTTCTCCCCTCCCTTTTCTTCAAAAGTATGCTAAAATAAAGCAAGCTATGTATGGAAGTTCAATGAAGCTGATCATCAGCTAAGAGAGAACATGCGAATGTGTAAAATTTGACTAGAGGTGATTTGAATGGCTAGTGGACGTTCTTTATTAACAGGATTATTTGTAGGCGGTCTCCTCGGAGGTGCGGCAGTGCTCCTGACGACTCCCTCTTCTGGCAGAGATGTACGCGGAAAGATGAAAGACAGCTATGACAAATTCGAAGATACGCTGACAAGATTAAAAAGAGACGGACAAGCTTTAAAAGAGCAAATTGTTGCAACGGCAAAAGAAAGTGCAGAAGTCATTAAAGAGGTTGGGACTGAATTGCAAACATCTATTCAGCAATGGCGCGAAGAAATCAAACCTCATCAGCAGGACTTACAAAAGGAAATTCAGGAAATTGAGGAAAAGCTTAAACAACTGGAGAAAACCTTACAAAACTAATATACTCACAAATAAATATTCGTTTACAAAAGTGTGCGGGGTGCGTATCCCGCACTTTTTTTGTTGAAAAAAGGTTATTTTGTCAATGTTTTTCATGACTTTTAAAAATTCTTGAATTTTCAGCTTTATTAATCTTTATTTTATTGGCATAATAGAATTACAAGAAAAAGAGAAGTAGGTGAAATGGATGAATCATTCGGAACAGCCTTTCGATGTAAAAGAAGCACTTTTATTCAGTCAAAGAATGGCCCAATTGAGCAAAGCTCTTTGGAAATCCATTGAGAAAGACTGGCAGCAGTGGATCAAACCGTATAACCTGAATATTAATGAACATCATATTTTGTGGATTGCGTATCAATTAAAAGGAGCTTCAATATCAGAAATTGCAAAGTTTGGCGTCATGCATGTATCAACTGCGTTTAACTTCTCCAAAAAACTGGAAGAAAGAGGATTTTTGAAATTTTCTAAAAAGTTAAACGATAAACGCAATACGTATATTGAGCTAACGCCAAAAGGCGAAGAGACATTCCATAAACTACTCGAAGATTTCGACCCGGCCCGAACTGGTATTGTCAAAGGCGCACAGCCGCTTCATGACATTTACGGAAAGTTCCCTGAAATTTTAGAAATGATGTGTATTATCCGAAACATTTATGGTGAGGACTTCATGGAGATTTTTGAGAAATCGTTTTCAAACATTGAGAAGGACTTTTTGAATGAGCGTGGAAAAATCACGAAAAAGCCTGAGGAACTCGAAGACTCAGCTGAGGCAGCAGAAAAAGCGGCTAAATCAAATCAAATTGTTTAATGATCTTTATAAATTCATTCATTAACGGCTGAAACAGCCCTTGATCATGTAAAGCAAATATTGTCTCATGAACATCCAGCTTTTCAATTAACTGTCCCGCAAAAAGCGCAAGGAGATCGTCAAACATGACATAGCCTTGTGCTTTTTGCTTGTCCATTTCATCTGAAAGCTCAGCACAAATACGCTCAATATCCTCTGCTTCTTCTTTCGATACACGCTGCCGGATCAATAGCGCATAATATGGATAACGGCTCATATCTGTCGCCGTCAGTAAAAGTTCCATATAATATTCGAGTTGGCTCATTCGTTCCTCAATACTCATGTACGTTCCCTCTTTCTCTTAGTCTTTCTATTTTAGCCGAAATGACTCATTGACGAAAGAGACGAACCTCCCCCTTATGTCTTTTTTTCTTGAAAAATCCAAAGTTTCCTCTCTTTATTCCATATGAATGCAACATTTTATTTTTTTTCATAAAAACCATTGATTTTTATCCTCAGGAAGAGTAAATTATCTGGAGATATTCAATTAGATTTTAGATTGGAAGGATGAAAATGAATTGTTGGAAGACCATTAATCTTGAAAAGGATTATGGTTATACGAGAATGGTGATTTCAGCTATAAGTCTTGCTGTACTTTTTTTCATTATGGCTTTTTTATGTTTTCAACTGACTCATCCTGAAACGAGACTAAGCAGTCACAATGCACCGCTTTTTGCTGTGCTTTTACTTGCGACATTGCTTGTCCACCGTGTGGTTCACTTGATTCCAGTGATGAAAAACAAGAAAAAAATGACGTTATTTAAACGAAATTGCTGGCAGCGCGTGCCAAAGAGAGTGATGCTTTTCTCACTGCTCAGCCCGTTTTGTGTCATCTCACCTGTTTACTTTTTTTTAGGCATGGCGTTTCCAATGTACGCACACTATTTTATCATCATTGCAAGTATTCATGCAGGCTATTGTTTGCCTGATTTTTTATTTGCATGGAAACTGCTAAAAGCACCAAAATCCTGTATCATTGATCAAGCCCAAGACGAGTTTGATATTTTAGTTGACCAAACTTCCTCATCATGAGGTTTTTAAAGCCAACTTCTATCTTTTTCATAAAAAATTTGGTAATGTAGTATGGGAATAGCATAGAGAGGGGGGATCTCCGATAGTTTTATTTTACTTCATCGTCTTTGCCGCGTTTATTGTGTATTCAATAAACAGGCTTACTAATACATTATGCCTTGTCAGAGAGATTCCTGAAGAACGGCAAGATAAGGTGTTTCGCTTTATCAATGTATCGATACTGATCTTACTTATCTCATCATTTGTTGAAATTACCATTTCTATTTAAGATCAAAGCAAAAGCTGCCAGTTTGAGGGCAGCTTTTTGTATTCTATGATCTATTAGCAAATCCAAGATGCACCGATAATGATCAATAAGATGAATAACACGACGACTAGTGCAAAACCGCCAGCAAAGACTTCTCCTCCCATGTGAAAACACCTCCTGCCAGTTCTTCCTCTGTTCTAAGCACAGTGTATGCAGAAAAATTGAAAACGTTTAGGCACCTGTCATCGTTTGAAAAAAGAACCGCCCGCACGCATGGCAGGACGGCTCCTTTCTGTAACAGCGATTTAATTAGTAAAGATATGCTGCACCAACGATGATCAGCAAAATGAATAGCACGACCAATAAAGCAAACCCATTAGAATATCCTGCTCCCATATAATTCAGCCTCCTTTTTGTGATCACTATATGTGTATGTGGCGCGCAAATTTTTGACTAGACGAATGCCCTCCCATTTGCATTTCTTTTTACAGCGTGTCACAATATGTTATGATACAAGCAATGATAAATAAATTGGAAAGATTAGGAGTGTTTTTTGAATGAAAAAAATGGCTTTAGCAGCTGTAACAGCAGTAAGTGTTTTAACTCTTGGCGCATGCAGTAGCGGTGATAAAGATGTAATCGCAACAACAAAATCAGGAGATGTCACAAAAGAAGAGCTTTATACAACTCTTAAGAAACAAGCAGGTGGAGATGCTTTAAACCTACTTGTTCAACAAAAGGTTCTTGCTGACAAATACAAAGTATCAGATAAAGAAATTGATAAGAAAATGGAAGAATATAAAAAGACACTTGGTGAAGATCGTTTAAAACAACTTCAAGATGAATTCGGAAAAGATTACATCAAAGATCAAGTAAAATATGAGCTGCTGACTCAAAAGGCTGCCAAAGCTAACATCAAAATCACTGATAAAGAAGTAAAGGCGTATTACGATGACCTAAAAGGAAAAATCCGTGCGAGCCACATTTTAGTAGCTGATAAGAAAACAGCTGACGAAGTGGAAAAGAAATTAGATAAAGGTGAAAAATGGGATGCCCTTGTGTCTGAATATTCAACTGACACGGCTTCAGCAGCACAAGGCGGCGATGTAGGCTGGTTCGCAAAAGAAGGTCAAATGGACGAGAACTTCAGTAAAGCTGCTTTCAAACTAAAGGTGAATGAAATCAGCAAACCAGTGAAATCACAATTTGGCTACCATATCATTAAAAAGACCGAAGAACGCGGTAAATACGATGACATGAAAGCAGACTTGAAAAAAGAACTACTTAATCAAAAACAAGCAGACACAAATGAAATCCAAACGATCTTAAACAAATTGGTGAAAGATGCCGATGTGAAAGTAAAAGATAAAGAACTTGAAAACACATTCAAAGAAAAGTCTCAACAACCCGCACAAAATCAACAACCTCAACAAAACCAGTAATCACAAAAAACCCCTCTGCCGTGATCGTGCAGAGGGGTTTTTATATGACCTGATTAAGCAATCGAGTGATCTTCATGTGCCGCCGTATCCTGTGATCTTTTCACTTGCTGATCTTGACGTCTGCGCTCTCTTTCTTGTTCCATTCGCTCGATAAAAATTTCTCCTTCCTTTTCAATAAAGGATTGATCAATTTCTTGCTCCTCTTTGGCCGTTGTCATTAATTTATACGCACAGAAAATAATGCCAATGATACATGCATACACCCACCATGGAAAAAACAACATTTTTTCATCGCCTCCTTTTTTCAGAACTGCTCTCTCTTCCTTTGTGTTACATGCTTATGCGAGAAGAAGACAAGTTATGAAAAAAACGCCCGCATAAACGGACGTTTTGACATTGTTATTGATCATGAAAGGTTGGTTTATAAAATGAACGATTCTCTAGAGCAAAAATACGTTCTGTATATTCTCCTGGCTTCACATGCTCAAGCGCACGATCCATCATATTCATCTTCGCATCTAAATTATCAATATAGTGGAGAATTTCGGCTTCCTTCACCATTGGTGGTTTCGGGCTGCCCCACTCTCCTTTTCCGTGATGACTCAGTACTAAGTGCTGTAAAATCAGAATTTCTTCTGAATCAATGCCAAGCTCTTCTGCAGCTTTCGCAATTTCTGTCACCATAATCGAAATATGTCCAATTAAATTCCCTTCAACTGTATATGTGGTTGAGACTGGACCCGAAAGCTCTTTTACTTTCCCTAAATCATGAAGAATGATGCCAGAATATAAAAGATCTCGATCAAGTGATGGGTATAGGTCAACAATTGATTTCGCTAAATGCAGCATGGACACCACGTGATAGGCGAGACCTGAGACAAATTCGTGATGATTTTTTGTCGCTGCTGGATAATCAGCAAATTCCTGTCCGTATTTCTTCAGCAAATGCCGTGTGACACGCTGAATATTAGGGTTTTTCATATCAAAGATATATTGCATAATCGTATCCATCATATCGTGTTTTGGAATAGGAGCTGTTTCGAGAAAATCATCAATTCGAATTTGCTCGTTTTCAGCAACAGGGCGTATATTCCTAAGCTTCAGCTGATTCCTCCCGCGATAATGATGAATGTCACCTACTACCTTCACGATGGTTTGCGCGGCATATGTGAGTTCATCATTCTGCTTTGCATCCCATAGCTTCGCCTCAATATCCCCACTTTGATCTTGAAGAATTAATGTTAAAAATGGTTTGCCATTACTTGCAATCCCTTTAGTAGATGATTTAATTAATAAATGCAGGTCAACTTGTTCGCCGACATCATAGGTCATGATCCCTTTAGCCATTCAATAAAAGCTCCTTCCATATTTCTGCTCATATAAGTATAACATAAGTCATTATTTGTCAATCATTCAACTGCTAAACTCGTAATCTGGCTCTCTTCTGCTGCTTGCTTCATATGATGATGACAGGTGAAATAAAACAGCTGTGTCTCAAAACGAGTCATTTTATTCATCATCTCCAGCACTCTTCCTAGGCGAACATGATCAAAATGAACGAAGCTGTCATCCATCATAAATGGGAGCTGACAATCTTGCTGATGAGACAAAGCGAGCGCAAAACGAATCGCGAGATAGATTTGTTCACATGTTGCCTGCGAAAGCTCCTCTGGGCGGAATATTCGTCCATCCACCCTTTTTACAATCAGCCGGTCATCTTCAGTTGAAAATAAAATGGCTTCATATCGATCATTTGTTAACGGCTGAATAAAGCTGGAAGCTCTTTGAAGGAGCGCTGGCAGCCTT
Organism: Bacillus sp. MC1252; assembly: GCF_056838025.1. Classification (NCBI taxonomy): domain Bacteria; kingdom Bacillati; phylum Bacillota; class Bacilli; order Caryophanales; family Bacillaceae; genus Bacillus; species Bacillus sp. MC1252. Next base: position 988,499 of record NZ_CM166369.1, on the reverse strand, counting down.
GTTTCTTTATGTTCATTCAATTTTTCTCGAATGACGGAGCGGACAAGCTGAATAGCTGCCCATTTTTTCGCAAGGTGCTTTGCATGTTCCTGCTCGGCTGCAAGCTGATGAGTCAAATCAGACACCGTACCTGATGCTTCTATTTGCCGGATGTCCACTGCTAGTTCTGCTAAGCGCTTTTCCATATTCCTCAAGTTCAGTTGAATGTCATGTAGATGCTGCTTCGCTTCTGCGCATTCCTCCTCAAGGAGGCGTAATCCTTTCCGAGCAATCCATTCTTCCTCATTAAAACTGCCGCTTCTATGCAGCTCTTGGTTCAGCTGCTGCAAATTGTACAGCCGCTCCCGGTATTCTTTAGATAGATGGGAAAGTACTTGGTAATCTTCTTTTGACTCCGCTTCTACTTGACGAAAAAGCTCGCCAATTTGTTTTTCGTAATATTGAATTTCCCCTTCTAGCGTTGTCAGCTGCTGCTCCACATGTTGAATGGATACGTTCAATGCCTGGCATTCTTTTTCTCTTTTCGCCTCATCTTTCAATATCTCTTGAAAGGCTGAGATGTTCTTTTGAATGGTTCCTTCATTTCTTTGAAGTATGCTGCTTAACGCTAACACTCTACGCTCGTAGATTGAATGCTGGTCGGCGAGCACGTCTATTTCCCGAGTAAGCTCCTCATATGCTGCTGTGTTCGTTTTTAATTGTTTCAGGATATGGAAGGCTTCTACGAGGAAAGAAAGCTCTGAGGACAAGCCCAGCTGTCTTTTCATTTCCTCTACTTGCTGTTGGACCGGTTCCAGCTCTAGCTCCCAGTCTTCATATTGCCGGATGATTCTTTCGTACAGAAGCTCCTTTTGCCTCACAAGCGTTTCAGCTGAAGCTGCTTGGACCTGAAAGGAATCAGAGGTCTCTCCGCCGCTTCCTCGCCTCATTTGAGAAAGTTTAATGAATGGATAAATGGCAATGAAGACAAAAACAGAAAACACTGCAAAGAGGAATGTCACCCACCACTCTGCTAAAAAAAATAATACGAGCAGGATCACCGCATCAAACATAAACATGACCGGGAGTAACCACGCCCGGGAATGAACCTGTTTCTCTTTCGTTCTTGTTCCTCTGACATCTTCTGTGCCCTGCTGCCTGACCTGCTGTTCCTTTAATCCTTTTAGAGCGGTTTCCGCTTCTTCTAGCTCATGTCTTGCTTGATCAAATCGGTCATCCAGCTGCGCTTTTCTATCCATTAAACGAACGTATTGGCTGACAGCCTCCTTTAATTCCCACTCAAAATCAAGTGAGTCATCAATCTGATCCAGCTTAATTGGACGCTGCCACCTCAGCTTCGCTGTCGCTTCTTCTATTTTTTGTTTCAGTGAATCACGCTCTGCTTTACCTTCTGCTAAGCGCTTCATCACAAGCTCAGCCTCAGACGATTCATCGACGACACGTTTCATCTCCATTAACGTATCATTTTCATAGAGTGGTTGCATTTGGGCCAGCGAGGTTTGCAATTGATCTAATTTCTGCTTCAGTGCCGTCAATTGCGCTTTTTTCGGGTGAAGGTGTGATTCTAGTTTATCAAGTTCATGCTCTGTTTCTTGTTTAAATCGTTTGACTCGTTCTGGATAATGCCCCAATTCTTTTTTTAGCTCCACCTTGTTCTCTATCATGGGATACAGTCGAATGTGTTCCGTCAGTTGATGAATATTTTCTTCTACCTGTTTCATTTCATTTTGAAGCTTTTCTATACTCTCCGTTAATTCAGAATGCTCCCGTTTCTTTTCGGCATAACGGCCTTCTACCAATTTGGCTTGTTTCAGCTGGCCTGTCAGCTCTTTTAAACGATCAAGCTGCTGGTTTAATTCCGGCTTGCGTCCATTTGGTTTAAATAGCTGCTCCTGCAGCTTTAGCAGCCTGCTATCCATCTTTGAGGCCGCATCTGAACCAAATAAACTTGAAAAGAGTAGAAATTCACCGATTTGATCTTGGCTTAAGGCTTGGACATTTTGCAGTCCAAACACATCAAATGAATAAATTGATTGGAATAATCTGCGGTCCGTTCCCTTTAAAATAGTGCGTAGAAAAGCTTCGCCTTTCACTTCACCATTTGGTAATAACACCTGTGCTTGACCGCCTTGATCGGACGTTCTCTCAATATGAATGACACCTAACTCCTCATCTACACAAGTGAGAGATCCACCATAAAAAGACCCCTGCTTCGGCTTATACATCTTGCTTTTTGAAAAACCAAATAACATCGATTCAATAAACGCCTTCAATGTCGTTTTCCCCGATTCATTCAGGCCATAAACTAGCTGAAAACCGTCGCCAGAAAAGTGAAAGGTTCGATTTGAAAATTTCCCGAAATTCGCAATATGGAGTGAACGTATTTTCATCATGCCTCTCCTTTTCTCATAATTGCTTCAGCTGTTCTGTCAGCAATCTTTGTGCTTCTTCTTTTATATCCACTTCGTCCTCTTTTGTGAGAACTTTCCCTGACTTCCTATAGGTTGGGTGACGCTTGATCGGTGAGAGCAGCTCTTCATATGCCTCAAACTGTGCAATTTCTGATGTCAGTTCTTTCAAAAAGGAATCTTCTGGATAGACGACATCCTCGTTTGTTCGGCAGTCAATAGACATCACCCAAACGAACACGTCTTCATCTTCTTCTTGCTCATGAAGAACAGCCATCAGCTCCTCGAGCACCTCAAGCTGCGTGTGCTCAAAGTAAGCAGGCGCATCACCAGTCAATTCAATTTTCACAAAATGAGGAACACCCTGCGCTTTCAGTTCATTGATCTTTCTTTCTACAAGCGTCACCAAGTCCGTCATATGAACCGTTTCTGTGATGTCTATTGTCAATGTCTCAAAGATGACATCTGCACACCAAATAAACTCCGCTGTCTCAGAATCTTCGGAGAGGTGAACAAAGTAACAGCCTTTCTCTCCCGTTTCTTTTATATGTCTGCCCTGCATGTTCCCAGGGTAAATAATAAATGGGTCTTCATGGAGAAGGGCTCTCTTATGAATATGTCCAAGCGCCCAATAATCGAGATCCCGCGAAAGGAGCTGCTGAAGCTGAAATGGCGCATACGCATCATGTCCTTCTTGACCCGCTAATGTGCCGTGAAGCATGGCGATGTGATAGGAAGCATCTGTCGTTTTAACGTAATGAGATGTCATATTTTCATAGACAGCCCGCTCTTTGTAGCTAAACCCATAAATACTTGCGACAAGCTGATCCCCTCTATAAAAAGATTGCTCACTTGGCGTATGACTCGAGAAAACGTGAACATTCTCTGGCCACTCAATCGGTGTCCATTCACCGCCTAAATGATCATGGTTACCGTAAATAATAAAGACTTCAATCCCGTGTGTTTGCAGCCTTAGAAACTGCTGTCTTAAAAAAAGCTGTGCTTTCAGGCTGCGATTTGATTCATCAAATAAATCTCCGCTCAGCAGCACAAAGTCTACTGCTCGATCAATAGCGAGTTCAAACATGTTCTTGGCACTTTGAAATGTACTTTCTTTGAGCCGCTTAAATATTTGGCTTGGTATATGCGACATTCCCGCAAATGGACTGTCTAAATGAAGATCTGCGGCATGAATAAAGGTGAGCTTAGTCAAACGTCTATCTCCTTGTCATACTGTAGTTGTCCATATTTTATCACGCCATTTTTACGAATGCACGTTCTATCACTCTCTTTCTAAAAAACACATTTTTAAAGGCAAAAAAGAGGTTTTGTCTTATCCCTTGTTTAATTACATTAAAAAACAGAGGAAAGGAAGATGAAGAATGGAAAAAGCATACTTTTTAACCGTATTTGATCGGTCAGGTGAGACCTTATTAAATGAAAAAATCACAACAGATAGTGATGAAAAGGCGAAGGAATTAGGGCGTCATCGCTTAATCGAACAGCAATACACGAAGCATTCTCATCGGCTCGTTGATGATGCAGGCAAGCTGCTTTTATTTGAACGTTAAAAAAGCCGGCATTCGCCGGCCTCACATTGTTGACAAAGGGCTAAAATGTTCTTTATTTTAGCCCTTTGTCTTCTTTTCAGCGTGATAGAAAACCTTTGAAGTCTAGGAAGGACGAGTACCGGAGCGGAGCGAATTTGAGATTCGTGAGCACCGGCACGCAGGACTGACACCGAATGCGAGGGTTTGTCTACACGCTGAAGCCGGCATTCGCCGGCCTCACATTCGTTTATACTTTCTGAAACACAGGACGTCTTTTTTCTAAAAAGGCCTGGATGCCTTCCTTGTGATCATGACTTTGCCTCAATCTTGCCTGTGCCGCACGCTCCTTTTGAAGAACGGCTAACAGCTGTGATTCTGACTGCTGGAAATAGATCATCTTTGTTTCAATAAAAGCTTGAAGCGGCATGTTTATAAACGGCTTCACACACATTTTTTGATACGTATCGACCTCATCCTGAAACACGCCATCTGCGAGACGAAGCTCGAGCGCTTCTTGAGCCGACAGCTTTTGTCCGCTCCAAATCAATTGTTTGGCAGTTTGTTCACTTACTCTTTTTGTGAGGAAAAAATGTCCTCCGCCATCTGGAATTAAGCCTATTCCATTAAAATTCATGGCGAGTTTTGCATCCTGATGCATAAACAAATAATCACAGCTTAGAGCAAAGCTAAAAGCAAGGCCCGCCGCTGCCCCGTGGACAAGCGCGATCGTCACTTTTTTCATTCGGGCTAGAGATAGTGTAATTCCCTCGATCAAATCCATCACACGATGAAAATCTTCTTCACGATCCTGCTTCAGCATCATTCCAATATCTCCGCCGGCCGAAAACCCTTTTCCCATTCCCTTGATTACAACGATTTTTGCACTGCTTTCCCCCGCTGTATCACACGCTTCCTTCAATTCAGCAAACATGTCAACATGAAATGAATTATAAGCTTCAGGCCTATTGAAAACGATTTCAAAAATATCCCCGTCTAACTGACAATTGATATATGTCAACATCCATTCCCCTCTTTCTTATCAGCTTATAACTTACTTCCCTTTCCATCGAGTAATTCCTTTTCATCTGAATAAAAAATTTCAAGATCAATTGATACTAAAATAAGCATAATTGTTGAAACAAGAAATATATTTTTATATAGTAAAATGAGAAAAAAAAATGATTTGAAAGGGGGAGGATGATTGATAAGGTGTTCCATACTCATATTGGTTAGCTTCATCGTCATGTTTTCTCCCTTTTCAAATGTCGTTTTTGCTTCACAGGCAGAAGCGAGCACATCCCATTTTATTTCTCCATCCATCTATGATGAAGAAATAAACGCAGTGAAGACACCTCCATTTTCAAAAAAACATGCCTCATCTATTCTGTTAAAGCACAGATTATCAATGGTTGATCCAAAAGCTTTTCTTTTAAAGCGAGCTCCATCAACAGCATTATCCATTGATCTATGTTTTTTGGAAATGAAGTGTGCGATCCCCATTATGTGTCAATCAAATTACCTCTACTGATTCATTTTATTTCATCCGTATTCACTATATGAAAAACACAACCTATCATATTCGGAGGGATAAAATGAACATTAAAGAAAATGATCTTCCAGGGATCGGAAAGAAATTTGAAATTGAAACGAGAAATAGAGAAAAGATGACGATTGTGATTCATGATGATGGCAGACGGGAGATTTATCGCTTTGACGATGATGATCCAGAGGAAGTTCTGTCCACCATTTCTCTCGATGATGCTGAATCCCGGCAAATCGCTGCGATTATCGGCGGTATGGTGTATAAGCCACAGGCACTTGAAACCATTGAAATGGCCTTCAATGACTTGATCATTGAATGGTTTAAGGTGGAAAAAGGCGCAAAAGCGGTTGGACATACACTCGGTGATTTAGATGTGAGACAAAATTATGAAGTAACCGTGATTGCAATCATTAAACATACAAATGAAAAATTACTCAACCCGGGCGCTGATTCGATTATTCAAGCAAATGATACGATGGTCATTTCAGGCGAAAGAAAACACTTGAAGCGATTGATACGTGATTTTCTTTCTAGAGGGGGAGAGTGATGAATGGATCATTTAGTCTTTGAAGTTGGGACGGCGCTGATTCTCATCGCCATTGCCAGCTTAATTGCCAATAAAATTAAATTCTCTATCATTCCTTTTCTCATCGTTCTCGGAATGATTGTTGGTCCGCACGCTCCGACCATCGGGATCATTGATTTGAAATTTATCGAAAGCACGGAAATTATTTCGTTTTTTGGTAGAATGGGTGTCTTGTTCCTTCTTTTCTACCTTGGACTTGAGTTCTCTGTCGGAAAGCTCATAAAATCGGGCAAATCCATTGCAGTCGGCGGAACTATTTACATTTTGATCAACTTTAGCCTAGGACTGCTTTATGGTTTTATGACAGGATTTGGATTCCTCGAGGTTCTCATTATGGCAGGGGTTATCACTATTTCATCTAGTGCTATTGTTGCCAAAGTCCTTGTGGATTTGAAACGGACAGCGAACCCTGAAACAGAATTAATTCTTGGGATTATTATGTTTGAGGATATTTTCCTCGCCGTTTATTTATCCGTCGTATCAGGTCTTGTCCTTGGAGATGCCACATCTGTTGGCGGTGCCTTATTATCTATTTTAATCGCTTTTGGTTATATGATGCTTTTCTTTATCATCGCGCGTAAGCTGCCAAAACGATTAAACAAGCTTTTCGATATCCGTTCAAACGAAGTGTTCATCATTGTGATTTTTGCCGCTTTGTTCTTTGTCGCTGGTTTCTCAGAGACGATCCATGTAGCAGAGGCAATTGGTGCTCTCTTACTTGGCCTTGTTTTCTCAGAAACAGAGCATTCTGACCGCATCGAACATCTCGTTGTTCCATTTAGAGATTTCTTTGGGGCGATGTTCTTCTTCAGCTTCGGTCTGAGTATTGATCCATTTACATTAGGAGACGCCTTCTGGCTTGCGATCGGCGCTGTGATTCTCACCTTAATTGGGAACTTCACTGCCGGTATGTTCGCTGGAAGGAGAGCTGGTTTTTCTCATAAAGCCTCTTCTAATATTGGATTAACCATCGTCTCAAGAGGAGAGTTTTCAATCATCGTAGCTGAGCTTGGCATTGCAGGCGGGCTTGCCGCTACATTGAAGCCATTTGCTGCATTATATGTCTTAATCCTTGCGATTTTAGGGCCCCTTGTAACAAAAGAATCTAAGCGCATCTATCACATCCTAAACAAAATCTTCAAATGGAAAACAGAAAAACCAAAAGTGAAAAAAGAAACAACCATTTAACCAAAAAGGGTCCCGAATAAAGGACCCTTTCAGCTTGTAGACAAACCCTCGTATTCGGTGTCAGTCCTGCGTTCCGGTACTCACGAATGTCAAATTCGCTCCGCTCCGGTACTCGTCCTTCCTAGACTTCAAGGGTTTTCATATCACGCTGAAAAGAAGACAAAGGGCTAAAATAAAGATCATTTTAGCCCTTTGTCAACAATCTGAGACACTGCGTCACCGCAGTGTTTAAACGTGAGAAACAAATAATGACTCAAGGAATCGAATTTTCTCTTCCGTATAGTGCTCATAGCGATCATTATACGATTTTGGATCTTTTGGATTGGCATACTGCGTAATTTTTCCTGATCGCGGATCAATAAATTTACTGGCTGCGCCGCATCCAATGCCAATGATCGTCTGGACTTCTTCCATAATGATGATATTATACAAACTTTCCTGTCCATCTAATGAATACCCGACATTTTCGAGATTCCCTAAGATGTTTTTTTGTCTATATAAATAATATGGATGATATTTATGTGCTTTCGTCCAAGCGACCGCTTCATCCATCATACGTGTGATTTCTTCACGGTCTGCCACTTGATATTTCTCCTTATTGCGCGTCATCTCAGACGCTCTTTTAAAGGAAAGTGTATGCACAGTTAAAGATTCAGGCCTTAGTTCTTCGGTCTGCTGCAAGGAGTGCTGAAATTCCTTTAGCCCTTCTCCAGGTAAACCAATGATTAAGTCCATGTTAATATTATTCATGCCGTACTGTCTTGATAAATGATACTTTTCAATCGTTTCTTCCACACTATGATGCCGGCCAATGGCTTTCAGTGTTTCATTCTCATATGATTGCGGGTTGATGCTAATCCGGTCAATATTGTAGCGGTTTAGCACCTCTAGCTTATCAGGCGAAATCGTATCAGGACGTCCTGCTTCTACAGTAATTTCTCGAATATGTTTCACATCAGGAAAAGAGCGATACATTTCTTCATACAGTAAATCCATTTCTTCCGCTGTGATACTCGTTGGCGTGCCTCCGCCAAAATAAACGGTCGTCACTTTGATCCCGTGTTCTTTTAACCATGCGCCCATTTTTTGCATCTCATAATGCAGACCGAACAGAAACGTTCCCACTCTTCCAGCTTGTCCTTTAATGGCATAAGCAGGGAACGTGCAATAAGCACATTTTGTTGGGCAAAAAGGAATGCCAATATAAATACTCACTTCCTGCTGAAGGTCATACAGATCTGGAATCGCTTGAAGCTGACGGTCGACAATCTCCTGCATCAAATCAATTTTTTCATCATGAATCAAGTAATCACGCTTTAACGCCGCATGTGCTTCTTCCTTTGTCATGCCTTCTCTTAGCATCTTGTGAAGTAATTTCGTAGGGCGTATCCCGGTGAGAATCCCCCATTTTTGTGTCATTCCTGTATGCTCCTGAAGCAGGTGTAAATAAACAGAGAGCACTGTGTTTTTGATTTGCTTCCAGCGGTCCTTATCGCTTAAGCCCTCTGGCACATCTCTTGAAAAACGACTGTTTATTTCTGATCCAGCGATATGGCCAGATGCTTCAATCATTCCTCGTTCTTCTTTCCAGCTAAACACCATCACTAAACCATCATCCAGTTCGTCTAGATCAAACAGCACTTCACTATCTTCTTCAAATAAGTTTGCTATATTGACAAGCGGGCGATGAAATCGCTCATCTGACAGCCCTTTAATTAAAATTCGCATCGTATCACCTTTATCTTCAAACTTGTTTCATTTTACAAAATTCATCTAGGAAAAGCAATGAAGGGAACAGATGAAGACCCTGTCATTTCTTGATGGACAGGGTCTTCACCGTATTATCGTTTAATATCGAATTGATGTAAAAAGCCTTCCCTTTGCTGCATTCTAAAGTATTCTTTGATCATATAAGCGACGCCCTGTTCATCGTGAGACCGTGTCACCCAATCGGCTTTACGCTTGACCGAATGAGGTGCATTTCCCATAGCGACACCTAAGCCAGCTAACTCAAGCATTGGAATGTCATCTGGCCCGTGGCCGATGACGACCGTATCTTCTAAAGTAAAACCTAGCGCTGAGCTTAAAAGAGAAAGTCCTGCTTCTTTTGATACCCCTTTGCATACGATATTCATTTTCTCATCACTGATCTTAATGAGATCGACAGATGGGAATGCTTGTTGAATGGTCTTGTAAATCTCTGGCTGAAACTCTGCGGTCGAATATACTTCAATCACTGGTGTGCTGACCGGTTCATCCATCAGCATATCACTTAACGATTCTACAAATTGAACGGGATAAAAAATCGGATCAGACGGATGGATCAACGTCTTTCCCATCAGTTGAGACTGTGTTTTTTTCCGGTTGCCGATAGAGAATTTTTCATGCAGCAAGCGGACATTACAATCAAAGCTTTCAAGAATTTGCACAAGATTAAATGTTTTTTCTTCCGTTAATTTCTTCACATGCAGCGGCTCATCAAGTTTATCAGCGATAAAAGCACCACTATGCGTCACAAGAGTTGAATTTGGAATCTTCAACGCTTTGGCGATTTTTTGTGCTGCCCGAAAATGCCGATTCGTGACAATCGTCACATAAACCCCTTTTTTCTTTACATATTCCACAGCTTCTTTTGTAGCGGAATGAATTTTTCCATTGGAACGAAGTAACGTTCCATCTATATTGAGTGCTAGTAGTTTTTTTGACACTGAGGCATCCCCCTTCTTGATGACTGTACTTAAGATGAGGATATGCCCTAGCTTGGTGCTTTAGAACATGCAGTTGAAACAACCCCTGCTTGATGAATCAACGATAAATAAAAAAAGCCTACCCCTAGGCTTTTTTTTATGTATGGTTTGGATGCGTAACAATGGGGTGATGAAGCTCCCCATGATCCCCTTATCTTTCACACACCAAAGCATTGCTTATATCAGATCCCCTTATGCTTTGCGTTTCTCCCAGAAGCGCTTCTCTCTCATTTGGCTGATCGCCGCAAATCCCAAGTGAAACGCACCCAATTGATCACGAGAGTGCTTTTTTGAAAGCACTTTCAATAAATATTATCGCAGAATTTTTGAGCTTCGACAACCTTTTTTTAAAAGATATACAGAAGAGATGTTAAATAAAAAAAGGGCGAATTTTATCGCCCTTTCAATTAATTTTCTTCTGCATTTCCATAAAGCTCTTCAAGAGGCTTCATGATAATTTTATTTAATTCACCGATGAGAACACTCACGCGTTGTTCTGCTTCCATCAACTGAGAGATTTTATCGTGCTGCTGAACAAGCGCAACCGTTTTTTGAGCTTGCTCCACTTCCTCTTGTGTAATCTCTTGACCAGTCATTTGTTTTTGTTGAAGGTTTACTTGAATGTCACGAAAGTTCTCAAACATTCTTTTAGAGGACTCATCCTCGTTTACCTCATCATAAAGGTTTCTTAAAGTTGAATATTCTTCGCTATGACGCAGTGCTTTTTCAAGGTCATATGCAACATCATAAAGATTTACAGACATGTTATGTCTCCTTTCTATCCGTTATCACCGATATGATCGGCGGACACCACTCCACTATAACAAACTATGGCTTTCGTTTCACATATATACAATGAATTCATCAAAATTTCTCTAGCTGGTCTTAGAATAGCGTGACAAAAATAGCTTGGATAGCGCCAATCGTTCCGCCTAAAAGACCGCCTAGAAAGGTAATCATCTTGAGCTCTTTACTGGAAATGCTGATCACAAGCTCTTCCATTTTTTCAAGTGGGAAAAGTTCAATTTGCTCACGAATGATTTCTTCAAATTGAAGCTTTGCGAGCAGACCCTCTAAAGCATTCGATGCCGCTTTAATCCCCTTATCAATCAGCACTGGCGCAAATTGTGTTTTGAGATCATCCGCTACAGCACTGACATAAGCTCCAACTGGTCGGTCTAACATCAGCTTTGTAGAGAAATGGGATAGCAATTGTCTTTTCACACTAAATACAAGCTCCTTCACATTCCATTTTTCATCAAGCTCATGAAGAGAAAACTGCTTTACCTTGTCCCATTCTTGAACAAGCAAATCTGATAAAAACCTTTTTGTTTCTGCATTTTTTAAAAACTTGATGATTTCAGGATGTACACGGTCAATTAAGCTTGAATTCCCAAGAAACATTTGGACCATACTGCCAAGCATTCCTCGTTCCTTTAAGAAATCATCAATCATATTGCCAAGTCTTGCTTTGCCTTCTTCACTTTCAAAGTAATGAATGCCCCTCTTTAAAATATAATCTGCTGCATCTGGAATTTTTGAAGAGATTTTATTTTCCACTTCCGAAGGGATCCATTCAGATAAAATTTGCTGATCATATTTTTCAAGCAGTGAACCGAGCTTCTGATCAGACCACTGATGGAGCCATTCATCTGCTTTTACGTCAGCCTGCGGAACGCCAAATCTTTCTAACAAGGAGAGCACTGTTATCTCCATATCAGCGCCCCTGTCAATATATTGATGGACTGTATACATGATCTCTTGCTTTGCCTCCGATGATTCAATTCGTTTTTGAATACCTTCTGGCGTAAGCAAATGCTCCATAACCATGACACCAACCTGCTTGGCTACTTCATCTCTTCTTTTAGGAATGAGCCCTGGTGTGAATGGGAGCTGTTTTCCAAATAAGTAATATGGCTTATAAGGACGAAAAAGCATTTTAATTGCAAGATGGTTTGTCGCTGCTCCTATGACTGCTCCTATAACAATCATAAAGATAAACGTTGTGAATATATTCAAAGTCGTCATCTACCTTTCAAACAACACCCGATGTTTATTGTTTTAATCTATACGTATTATAGTTGTTGTCAAGATTCCAAGCAAATGAAGTATGCAGCGAGACATATGATAAAGCAATCTGTCGTAATGATAAAGGAGCGCAAGGTTTCTGTAAAATCATGAAAAAGTGTTTTTCTGATGGTAAAAAATGAAATTGAAAAGAAGGTGTTTTTTAATGACGTCAACGTTAGGTATTGTGGCCCTTTCTCCGCAGCATGAAGAGGCATTCACACGTCAGCTCGCCAAAGCTGCCTCATCTTTTGATTTAGAGGTTGTTCGTTTTACACCTCTTGATTTAAAGCCTGCTTCGAATTTGATACAAGGTCAAAAATATACGAATGACAAAGGGTTTGCAGCAGCAGAATTTCAAATTCCAGACTTGATTTACGATCGATGTCTTTACCAGCATGACGCACAATCTAAACAAGCTAAACCAATCATGGAATGGCTAAAAATGTATCCAAAAACAATTTTTTTGAATACTGGAATCCCAAATAAAATGGTGCTATTTGAGCAGCTCCGTCTCCTTCCTTCTTTACAGCCATATTTACCTGTATACTCATTATTGAAAGAGCCCTCGGACCTGCTCAATATGGTAAGGAGTGGTGGATATTGTAAAATGCAGCCACTCTCTCAACAGCAAGCAGCATCTACTTACTTCATTTCTTTAAAAGACAAAACAACATTCACTGTTCAGCTAAGTTCCAAGCAGGTCATCACATTTTCTCGTCCATCAGAAGTTGAACGCTGGTGCAAAAAGTTTGTAGGCCGATATTTTCTTCAATTTTTTAACACGAGTGATCAAAAAGATTTTTTATTCAATGAAATTAGAGTTTTTCTTATGAAAGATTCACAAAATCAATGGAATAGCATGGGGATTCACACAAAATCACCTGTGGAAAATAGCCTTTTAAGCAATGCACAAAATTCAAATCATGTGGTAGGCTTTGACCACTACTTACATTCATTGCAGCCACACATCAAAGAGCTCCTATTAGATGATATTGCATCCATTCAGTCATCTCTCCCAGCATATATAGATAAAACTTACTCTCCATGCTTTGAGTTCGCTGTAGATTTACTTCATACAAATGAAGGCAGACTTTTCATATCAAATATAAGATCAAAGCCAGGACGATCGGCTCTTTTAAAGGCTTACCCTGAAAAGGAAAACCAATTGATCCAATTCATTCTTCAACATGCACAATCTATGATGTCTCAGCCGAAGGAGGCTTCTTATGAACAGAAATCGCTGCATCATCGTCCCTCATCTCACAAGTGAAAAAACAATTCATCTTCCTATCCATTTTAAACAGCAGAATGCAATCTATTCTCTTGCTTTGGGGTCTCGTTTAGTAGATGACTTCACCATTTCCTACCATCAACAAACACATAAAATTTTATTATCGAAAGATCTATACATCGATTTACTGATTCCTTACCAATCAAAAGCTGATGTCATCATCGCTGACCATACACTCTTTATAGGGCCACTGATTGGCATTTTCACCGCAGGTTTTGAGCAAAGTACACAGCCATTAGGAGCAAGATCAGATTTTTTTATCAGGCTGCTGCAATCCTGCAAACAACATGCTGGTTTTGCATATGTTTTTGGTACTCATTCTATTGATTGGGAAAAAGGAATAGTAGAAGGATTGCTCTATCAAGAGGAAAGATGGGTTAAAAAACAACTCCCTCTGCCGTCAGTTGTTTATGACCGGCTTCCAAGTAGAAAGGCTGCTCAGTCGGCTTTCATTCAAGATACAAAGCGGAAACTCACTCAAGACTACGATATCCCTTGGTTCAACCCTTATTTTTTTAATAAATGGCATATACATGAGCAACTATTAACAGATAAACGAACATTGTCCTTTCTGCCACATTCCATACAATTAGATCCTGTGGACGCTATAAGTAAAATAGAAACACTCCTCCATCTGCATCATGTCATTTACTTAAAACCGACAAACGGAAGTCATGGAGACGGTATTTATCAATTAAAATCAGTGCATAACGGAATCATTGTACGTTCGAATAAAGGGAAGTCCATTTCATATGATTCAGTAGACCATTTCGTCAAACAGCTGCGAAAAGATTGCGTCATTCATGAAATTATTGCCCAACAAGGCATTGAACTTCTGCATATAGACAATCAACCGCTGGACTTCAGAGTTCATACGAATAAAAATAAGTATGGTCATTGGACAGTCACGGCAGCAGCGGCAAAAGTTTCAGGAAATCACACAGTCACGACCCATCAGTTACACGGAGGATCGGTCAAAACACTCTATGATGTCTTTCCTGAAGAGAAGAAGCGTTTGCAGATTTTGCAACAGCTTTCTCATACTGCCATCACGCTTAGTCAGGTGATAGACGAAAATATGCCCGGCCATATTGGTGAAATTGGTTTTGACTTAGGCATTGATCACACAGGCGCAATCTGGATGTTTGAAGCCAATTCTCGCCCAGGCCGTGAGATTTTCCAGCATGCGTCCTTGAAAAAATCAGAATGGCTGATCGGGAAAAGAATTGTGGATTACACGTCTTACCTTTCACAAACAGCACTCACAACTACAGACCACGCGAACGTCTATTGATTGTTTTTCGTCTCGCGTGTCGGTTCTGAAATCTATGCTTTTCCTATGCTCTTTTCATCAGATGAGATACAATAAAATCAAGTTCAAGGTTGTTTCCGTATTGTCGTGTTTATTTATTGTTTCATCAATAAAAGCAAGGAGGCAATGATGATATGATTTCTCATTTTCAATGGAAACCTCTCTTTAAGAAAGCACAATTGCCAGGCTGGAAAATATCCTTCTTTCACAATGGTGCGCACTATGAAGGCATCTACCACAAAACGGGTGATATTGAATGGGGCTCCCAGCTTCCGCCTCATGAAGTCGAACCAACCCTAAAAGAAGAAATCCACGAATTAATGCTATTCCATGTCTATGATTAAACTATTTAAGGAGCCTCGCCATGTTAGAAAAGTTAAAGCTTGTTTACGGACACCATATCATCAGTTCACCAACAAATGACAAACAGTTTCTTTGGTATCAAACGGACGAAGGCGAACTATTTGGAGTAGACAAAACGGCGCTTACAGCAAGAGAAACAATTCTTCTCAATTCTTTCCTTACACCAATTGATCTATCTCACACGCAGCAGACTGAGGATGAACAGAAATGGTACAGCTATCTTTTTGAAAACAAACCATTAACCGTCCACCATCCCGTCCGTGTTCATTATTTTAAAATGGACCATCAAGCAGAACAAAGACAGCAAATAAAAGAGGCTGTGAATAGCAGCCTCGAATGCACTCAATTCATATGGACAGGCGCTGATACAGCTATGCTGATTCAAACAAACGCCACGTCAGAAAATGGTCAATTAGATCAGTTAAATGATTTGTCTCAGGCCATCACAAGTGATTTTTTAACAGACTCTGTCTTTTTACAAGGACAGCTGCACTTGCCAAATGACCATTTACAGATGAGATTGTTAAATGAACATAAGCTCTTTTTGTGGCATATGCAGCGAGGCAAGCTTAGGTCAGGGGTTGCTACATTTTATCAATGTCTTCCATCTCTCATTCGTTATGATGCCTATGTGGTTTCTGACGCTATTTCTGATGTCTTTAAAGAAACGGTCTTTGATCGGGATGTTTACCGAACCCTTATGACCTATATGGAATGTAATTTAAATGCATCGCAGGCAGCAAAAGCTTTATATGTTCACCGAAACAGCCTTCAATATCGGATCGATAAATTTATTGAGCGCACAGGTCTAGATATACGACATTTTTCAGAAGCATCGGCTGCTTACCTTATGATGAGTCTTCTCGACCTTTCATAAATAACGGAGGACGTGAGCATCCTGCCCAAAAATGAAAATAAGATGTTGTGCACGTTGTCCATTTACAGACTCTTGCCCATTCTATACACTTTACTTATAAGTAAAGCGCTTTCAAAAAGAGACTGGGAGGCTATCATCTATGGCTGAAATGATGCTCAATCAAATTTATAAAGTGTACGATAACAAGGTAACAGCAGTAGACAACTTTAATCTACATATACAGGATAAAGAATTTATTGTGTTTGTTGGTCCATCGGGCTGCGGAAAATCAACAACACTTCGCATGATTGCAGGTCTTGAAGAAATTTCACAAGGGGACTTTCTGTTAGACGGAAAACGGATGAATGACGTAGCGCCAAAAGACCGGGATATTGCGATGGTTTTCCAAAACTATGCATTATATCCTCACATGAATGTGTACGATAATATGGCTTTTGGATTAAAGCTGCGGAAGTTTCCTAAATCTGAAATTGATGAGCGGGTTAGAAATGCGGCTAAAATATTAGGACTTGAACAATATTTAGACAGAAAACCAAAAGCACTGTCTGGCGGTCAAAGACAGCGTGTTGCACTTGGCCGAGCGATTGTGCGCGATGCAAAAGTCTTTCTTTTAGATGAGCCGCTCTCAAATTTAGATGCAAAACTCCGTGTTCAGATGCGTGCTGAAATTTCTAAACTTCACCAGCGCCTGCAAACGACATTTATCTATGTCACACATGATCAGACCGAAGCCATGACAATGGCTACTCGCCTTGTTGTGATGAAAGATGGCTTTATTCAGCAGGTGGGCGCGCCGAAGGATGTGTATGAGAACCCAGAGAATGTGTTTGTAGGCGGATTCATTGGCTCTCCTGCGATGAACTTTTTTACAGGAAAACTTTCTGACGGCGCCATCGCAGTTGGAAAAACGCACATTCGTGTACCCGAAGGAAAGATGAAGGTATTACGTAGTCAAGGCTATATCGGAAAGGATGTCATTCTTGGCATAAGGCCAGAAGACTTCCATGATGAGCCTGTGTTTATAGAGGCATCTGAAGGAACAAAAATTGATGCAAACGTAGAAGTGGCCGAATTAATGGGAGCAGAAACAATGCTTTATTCTTCTCTCGATGGTCAATCGTTTATTGCACGTGTTGATTCTCGTACGGATATTCAGGCAGGTCAATCTATACCGCTTGCTATTGATATGAATAAAGCGCACTTCTTCGATATTGATACTGAGCTGCGCATTCGCTCAGCTGAATAAGGAGAAATCCTTAAGCACCATCACTCACTATTGGGTGATGGTTTTTGTATGTCGACACAACATTTACCATGTTCTTTTTTCGTATGTTTTCTTCACAAATAACCATAATACATAGTACAAAGCAGTTACTGCATTGGGTTTCGCCAAGTGGCAAATGACTTGATCATTTCGCTGGTGCGATTCCAGCAAACCCAACCAAAAAACAAATCATATATATAAAGGAGATTCACATCATGGCAAATTCTAATAGTTCAAATCAATTACTAGTTCCAGGAGCAGAGCAAGCAATCGATCAAATGAAATACGAAATCGCTTCTGAATTTGGTGTAAACCTTGGAGCAGAAACGACAGCTCGTGCAAACGGTTCAGTTGGTGGAGAAATCACAAAACGTCTTGTATCTTACGCTCAACAACACATGGGTGGAACAAAAGCTTAATTTCATATCTGGATCATAGAAGGCACCTCTTATGGTGTCTTCTTTTTTTGCTTTTATCCCTCACCAATTCCCTTTCCAGCTCATATCATGTAGTAGAAAGGAGCGGATCTTCATGGACATTATTTCCGGTATGAACTTTGAACTTCTACAATTTGTAGGTATTTCTCTATTATGTGAATATGCTCATAGTATTCGGTCCTTTCACCTTTATAAAAAAAGCATGACATAAAATTGTACCATTTTGTGTTCTTTTCACTTATAGTATGTAGTGGAGGGATCGAACAGATGAAAATAGCTCTTTTCGGTGCTCATGGACGTGTAGGACAAGCATTTCTTCGTTTCGTTCAAGTAGATGATCGTTACTTGGTTCGTTCATTGATTCGGACAAACCGGGAAGGAATGCTTGCGGGTATGTTTCAAGTCACCGGCAATTCAAGAAATCAAGAAGATGTGCTTGAGACGATCAAAGGATCAGATATTGTTGTGAGCTGTCTATCAACAGATGGTGATGATACATTATCTGTTTCAATGGCACATATCGTACAAGCCATGAAGCAAACAAATACATCAAGAATTATTACGATTGGCACGGCGGGGATCTTAAAAGCAAGGCAGCAGCCGGAGCTTTACCGCTTTGAAACAAGTGAATCAAGGCGAACCACTTCCCGAGCAGCTAAAGAGCATGCCAAGGCGTATGAAATCCTACAATCAACTGAACTAGATTGGACCATTATTTGTCCAACCTATTTACCAGATGGAGAAGTGACACGGTCATATCGCTATGAAAAAGATTTTCTCCCTATAGACGGAAAGAAAATTTCAGTTGAAGATACCGCCCACTTTTTATATCAACAGTTAAATTCGAAGGAATTTATGCATCAGCGAGTCGGCATCGCTTATTGATCATGTAGCCCGTGCAAACCATATACAACCGGTAAAAAGTCGAGGTAATGAGAAATAAATCCTCGAATCATAAGAGCCCCTTTCGCATGAAAGAGGCTCTTTTTCTACTTCCTTCGGCTATTCATTTTAGCTGCTTGCAAGAGCACCTTTTTGCAGTTCGTACATTTGCGCATACAGCCCACCTTGCTCCATGAGTTGTTCATGGCTGCCTCGCTCGACAATTTCACCTTTTTCTAACACCAAAATCATATCGGCTTTCTTAATGGTGGATAATCGGTGAGCAATAACAAAGGTGGTTCGTCCTTCTTTGACTACATCAAGCGCCCGCTGAATGATGGCCTCTGTTTCTGTATCGATGTTGGCGGTTGCTTCATCTAAAATTAAGATCGCTGGATCGTACGCCAGTGCGCGGGCAAATGAAATCAACTGACGTTCCCCTGAAGAGAGGGTACTTCCCTTTTCAACCACTGGTTCATCAAAGCCTTGTGGAAGGTGCCTCAATAACTCTGCTGCGCCTACTTGCTTTAATGAGGATTCAATGGTTTCTCTTTTGATGTCTTCGTTCCCTAAGCTGACATTGGATGCAATCGTTCCAGAAAATAAATAAGGATCTTGCAGAACAATGCCCATTTGTTTACGCAAAGTTTGGCGCGACTGATGATAAATACTTTCTCCATCAATGAGAATATCTCCCTGTTGGATGTCATAAAAACGCAGCAGCAAGTTCATGATCGAGCTTTTTCCTGAACCTGTATGCCCCACAAGTGCAACTGTTTGGCCCTTTTTTGCTTCAAACGTAATGTTCTTTAGTACGTTATTCCCTTCATTATAAGCGAAGGTTACATCTTGAAACTGAACGTACCCCTCCATTTTCTTCTGATCAGGTTCTTCCACTTTTGTTCCTGGCTCATCTAATAATCGGAAGACCCTTTCCGATGAAACCCTTGCTAATTCCAATCTAGAAAATTGGTTCACAATGCCTGTAATCGGCTGAAACAATCGATTTAAATAATCGACAAATGCATAGAGTACGCCAATGGACACAATGCCAGACGCACCTAATGACGCGCCGCCAAAGTACCAAATGAGCGCAACATACGCTAAATTACGCAGCAGGTTCACCAAGTTATGTGAAAGGAGTGAATTTAAATGAAGCATTTTTCGCTGATATCGAAAGTGATTGTTATTCAGCTCATCGAATTCTTCTTTCGTCGCTTTTTCATGGCGAAATGCTTGAATAATCGTCATCCCTTGAATTGCTTCATTTAGTTTTGCATTGATTTCACTGATAATAGAACGAATGCGGTGATTGTATACTGATGCAAATTTCCGGTAAGTCATTGACCATAGGAAAATAATCGGTACAGCTACCAAACAAATGAGTGCCAGCTTCACATTTAATAAAAACATGGCGATATAAATTCCAATCATGTAAATGGCACTGGTCACGAAATTAGCGAGGACAGTTACATATAAATCACGGATGGTTTCCGTGTCATTCGTGATCCGTGCTACTACTTTTCCAGCCGGTAAATTATCAAAATACTGAATGGGCAACGTTTGAATATGCTTAAATATGTCTACCCTCATTTTTTGGATAATACGATTTGCAATCCGCTGGAGCAAATAATGCTGCCCATACTGAAAGAAGATCGCAATGACGAGCAGCCCTAGATAAAATAGAACAAGCTGTATCAAACCACTAATTTCAGGCTGATAAAAAGCGAATATTTCCTCTTTTGATAAACGCTGTACATCATAGGTTTTGCGCTCGTTCCCATTTTCAATGGTAAGCTGATTTCCCGATATCGTCCGGTTTCCATCAAAACGAATCGGCTCATTCACAAAGTAGTAACCGAACCCGACTTGCACCACATTGATTTGCTTTCCAGCTTCATTTTCATTCTTTAATCGATCGCTTCGTATATAGTTATTTCCTTGGTAATAAACCGTTTCATCTGTTTTTTCATTTACCTCGACATACGGTTTTTCGACACCTAAAATATGATCATCAATCATTTTCTTCCCAATAAATGGTCCTGTCAGCTCAGCACCCACGGCAATGATCAGAAAGATCAAGGCAATAGACAGTACTTTCTTATATAGGAGTGCATAGGCAAGGAGTCTTCTTCCTGTTGTCATGCCTCATCCCCTCCTTCCAGCTGATTTGTCAGCTGCTGACGCAGAAATTGTTCTTTGTACCATCCATCTTGCTGAATGAGCTCTTGGTGAGTTCCCTTTTGGACGATGCGTCCCTCTTCCATGACAAGAATGAGATCAGCATGCTCAACAGCTGATAGACGATGTGTCGTAATAAACGTCGTTTTTCCATGACGGTTTTGTCTTAAATTTTCTAAAATAGCGGTTTCTGTTTTCGCATCAACCGCAGATAGAGAGTCATCCAAAATCAAAATGTCGGGATCAATTAATAAAGCACGTGCGATGGAAATTCGCTGCTTTTGACCGCCTGACAGCGCCACGCCTTTTTCCCCAACCATTGTTTCGAGGCCTTCTGGCAACAGTCGTAAATCCTTTTCAAAGTAAGCGTCTTTGATGGCTTGTGCTAATTCATTTTGTTTCGCTTCCATATGACCAAAGCGCATATTCTCTTCTACACTTTTTGAGAAAAGGATATGATCCTGAGGTACATAACCGATCCATTGAAATAGCTGATCCAATTCAGTGTCTTGGATCGGAACACCTGATAAGCGTATTTGTCCATCACCTGGCGGGTACTGCCGCAGGAGCTGTTTCACAATTGTTGTCTTGCCGCTTCCTGTTTTCCCTGTAATGCCAATCGTTTGCCCTTTTCGGACAGTAAAGGACACATCGACTAAATTATCTTTAGACGAAGTTGGATATCTGAACGTCACATAATCAAATTGAATATCGCCAGGCTCTTGTAATGCTTTTGGCTGAGCTGTGTCTGTTACATCCGGCTTATAGCTGAGGGTATGATTCAACCGATCTAACGACGCATTTCCTCTTTGCATGATATTAATCAACTCACCGATCGCAAACATTGGCCAGATCATCATCCCAAGATAGACGTTAAATGCAACAAGTTCACCAATCGTTAAATCACTTTGAAACACAAGATATGCTCCATAGCCAATTCCGATTAAGTAACTGATGCCCACAAGCAATTTCACTGTCGGCTCAAACAATGAATCAATGATCGCCACTCGCATGTTTTTTTGGAATACATCATCTGTCATTTGGCGAAAGCGTTCGACATCTTGTTTCTCCTGTACAAAAGACCGGATGACCCGAACGCCGGCCACTGATTCCAGTACACGATCGTTCATATCACCAAATGCATCTTGAGCGACTGTAAAGCGCGCATGAATCTTGCCGCCATAAAACGCAATCAAGATCGCCATCAGCGGCATGGGAATAATCGCCATTAAGGTTAATTTCCAGCTAATCGTCAGCCCCATCGTAAAAAAGATCATCAGCATATAAGCAGTGGAATCAACCAATGTCAGAACACCAAAGCCTGTCGTTAAGGCAACAGCATTCAAATCGTTTGTACCTAAGGCCATTAAGTTGCCGGTTTTTTTCTTTTCATAAAAGGTTGGTGTCATCTTAAGTAAGTGACGCATTAATTTTCCGCGCATCACACGCTCCATGACATTCGCGCCGCCAAATAACTGATACATCCAAAAATATGTCAGCGTATAGACGAAGACACCAAGTAAACAAAAAATAGTCACATAAAACACAATACTGGATGTGGTAAATTGACCAGAACGAATGTCATCAACTGCCTGCCCAAGATACCTTGGCGGCAGCATTTCAAGCACATTCACAATGAGCAGCAGCGTAATGGCGATCGTATATCGCCTCCACTCTTGTTTAAAGAACCAGCCTAATTTTACAAATACTGAAAACATGTTCGTCTCTCCTTTTAAAGCTAGCCGCTTTCTATATTTTCCTGGCTGTCACCTTGTTTCGTTTTTTGAGCTTTTGTCATTTGTCTTGCTTTTGGCATGTTCACATGCTTTCACTCCTCTTCATTTAATTGTTGATATTCATACCTTTATTTCGGGAAACGAAATGAATACAACAAAAAAAGAGGCAACCAGCTGACTGGTACGCCTCTTTTATACATGATAAAAAGGCGCATGTTGACAAATACGCAACATACGCCTTGATTCATCCGATCAATTGGAACATAATGGTTCCTTTTCAATGACCAATGAAGGTGTATTTGTCACGTGAATCAACCCATTCATGCAGTTTGATTTCATTCTTCCACTGTTGCACATGACATTTCCTCCTTTTGGCTCTTGAATCTTTTTTTATCTTATAGTGGCTGTCACCATTTTGTCAATAAATATTTTTCAATAAATGAAATTTTCTAACAAAAATACAATCGCCTTTATGTGTATCTTTTTATGATAACGGGTATACCATGAGTGTAAAGACTCCTTTTGAAAGGAATGAGGACATTGTTTCAAGCTGATCGGATGGTCGTTGCGTTTGATGGACATGAAGACAGTAAGAAAGCATTAAAGAAGGCAATCGCTTTATCCAAAACCTTGCATGCCAAGCTGACCGTTGCCTATGCACATGATAGCAAATCAAGCAGACAGGTGTTTGATGCACCACGCCCAATGACTGGCGGGGCTTATATCGGGGGCGGCATGGCAGACCTTCAAACACCCCCTGTGTATGTACCTCATGCCGAACAGCAAAGTCCCTTGATCTTTGAAGACCATACAGAAGAGGTCGTTACGGAAGCGAGGATGCTTTTAAATGAGGAGCAGTTTGAAGCTGCCATTGAAATTGTTGAGGGGGAGCCCGCAGAAGCCATTATCGAATATGCTGAAGAGATATCAGCAGACCTCATCGTCATGGGAGCACGTGACCAAAGCAGATTAAAAAAAATGCTATTTGGCAGTGTGAGCGAAAAGTTATCATCAAATTCAGATATACCTGTGCTTATTGTGAAATAAATCAGATTGTTGACAAAGGGCTAAAATGATCTTGATTTTAGCCCTTTGTCTTCTTTTCAGCGTGATAGAAAACCTTTGCAGTCTAGGAAGGACGAGTACTGGAGCGGAGCGAATTTGACATTCGTGAGCACCGGCACGCAGGACTGACACAGAATGCGAGGGTTTGTCTACACGCTGAAGGCTGTAAACGTTGGTTTACAGCCTTTTTCTTTATGAGGAAATGGATGCTTCACTTTCATGTTTAATTTTTTTCTGGAAACCTTCCTGTACACGCTTCGTGATCTCTCCTGGAACGCCTTCCCCTACTCGCTGACCAGCTATCTCAACAATTGGAATGACTTCAGCAGTCGTCGAACTGATGAAAATTTCCTGCGCGCGCAGTAGCTCTTCTTTGCTTATACGGGTTTCTTCGACACTGCATCCTTCTTCCTCACATATCTCTAGCAGCTTTCTACGGGTAATGCCGTTTAAAATGAGATTGTTTGCTGGGTGAGTACGAATTACGCCATCAATGACGGCATATACATTCGAGGAGGTTCCCTCGGTCACAAAACCGTCTCTGATGAGAATCGCTTCAAACGCACCGGCTTCAGACGCTTTCTGCTTCTCCATGACGTTATATAACAGGTTTAAACTTTTAATATCACACCTTAACCAGCGAAGATCCTCAGATAATAAGGCCTTTGCACCAGCTGCCTGCTCTTGAACAGGTTTTTTCACATGGAACGTATATGCCGTGATTTGAGGAGTGAGAGAATCACCATATTGATGTTTACGAGGTGCGACACCCCGAGTGACTTGAATATACACACCGCCATCTGTTAATTGATTGTGAGCGACTAACTGTTTTAGTTTTTCTTCCATATCTGATACTGTACCTTGCAGATGAATGCCGATTTCTTTTGCACTCTTGAACAAACGCTCTGTATGCTCTTTTAATGTAAACAAAGTACCATTGTATACACGGATGACCTCATAGACTCCGTCGCCAAATTGATACCCTCTGTCCTCAATATCAACATGTGCATCTTTTTTTTCAATGAAATCTCCATTGTACAATATTTTCATATGGAATCTCCCCTTCGCTTTGCTTTAATGGTTGAGTCTGATGCTATCTTAGCGGATAAATGTAAACGTTTCAATGATTAATCAGAATTATTTCATACGAACATAAATCGATAACCTCCTATTGTAACAAATATAGATTCATAACCAAAAAGATTCCAATTTTTTAGCATCTTCTATATTCATAGGCTCTTTTTTCCTGTATACTTACTCCATATGAGCACGACAAAAAACAGCGGAAAAAGACAGAATCCACTACATGATTCGACACAAATTTTTGATTTATTGGAGCGATTGTAATGCAACGGGTTACGAAAAAACAGACACCTTCAAACACGATGCTGCTCTCAAAGGCGATTGGTTTAGTGATTCTATCACTGATCCTCTTTTTCATTTGGGATATGTCTAAAACCAATATGCAGGCAGCAGACCAGCCGGCTGAAATGTCTGCGAGCAGTCAATTCCGAGACACAAGCACAAGTCTGAAAGCAAAAGATGATTCTCCGAAAACACTAGATGCACATTTTAAGATCAATCCAAACAAACATGTAACGGATCAAACGATCTTTTTAACCTTTGATGATGGTCCTACTGCTACATCAAATCAGCTGTTAGATGTGCTAAAAGCGCATCAAGTGAAGGCTACATTCTTTATGCTTGGGCCCCAGATCAAAGAACACCCAGCAGCTGTTAAAAGGCTTCATCAAGAAGGTCATCAATTAGGGCTTCATGGCATCACGCATGATGTGAAACGCTTTTATCAAAAAAGTGATTCTCCAGTAAACGAGATGAAAGAAGATCAGCGCATTTTGGCTTCTGTCACAGGTGAGTATACACATCTTGTGAGAACACCTTATGGCAGTTCCCCCAATTTAACAGATCAGCAAAAAGCACGTTTAAAACAAAAAGGCTTTATATACTGGGATTGGACAATTGATAGCCTTGACTGGAAATATAAAAGCTCAAAATATGTACCAGAGGTATTGAATCAGCTGCAAGTGCTAGAGACAAAACACCCGAAAGAACCAAAAATCATATTAATGCATGATCAGCCAGCTACCGCAAAATACTTAAACAGTTTGATCACACAGCTAAAAGCAAAGGGCTATACATTTGAAGTCCTTGATGAAACAATGAAGCCGCTGCAGCAATAAAGAAAACCCGCACCTTTTGGATGCGGGTTTTTTGATGATTTATAGAGCTTTCACGAGATCGCCAATCCGTTCATGAAAGACAAGATCAAAAAGCGAATCGTATTCTGTTTCACTCAAATTCATCATCACCTTGAAGATGGAAGGATGATGGGCTGCATCTTCTGGAATATATCGTGCTGGCGCCACTTCTAGGGAAGTTCCCATAACCAGCAGCATGTCCGTTTGCTGAAGCGATCTCTCGACTTGATCAAAATGCTTCACCATATCTCCAAAAAGGACGACATCTGTTTTGAGCACACGTCCACACGTGCGGCGGCCTGAGGAGACCCTTTGACAAACCGGTACCTCTTCTTTTAATAAATAAGGCAGTTCATATGTCGTCCGGCAAGATGGACAAGTGGCTGTTTGAATGGAACCATGCAGTTCATAGACATGCTGGCTTCCCGCCCTTTTATGCAGGCCGTCAATATTTTGGGTAAAAATATCCACGTGCTTTCCTTGTTTCTCAAGGTTGGCTAAGAAATCATGTCCATCATTTGGTTCATACTCTCCACTCATTTTCATCTGAAACAATTCCTTAAATTTCGGCCAGAATTGATGAGGGTGTGATAAAAAATAGGACCGGCTCATCGCCTCCATGCGAGTGGTATCTTCTGTCCACAAGCCACCTGTTGATCTAAAATCGGGAATACCCGACTCTGTGCTCATACCAGCTCCTGAAAGGACTGTAATATGTGAGGCCTGCGTTAATCTCTCTTTTAGCGCTGCCACCTTTGTTTGATCCACTCACAATTCCTCCTTTATTCCCCCAGCTGTTTCTCACCCTTTTGTTTCATATAAATGGTCTGTCCAGGGAAAGCAAATTCTACACCTTCTTGATGGAAAATATCAATGATGCGATAGTTAATGTCTTGCTTCATATCGAGGTTTTCAGCCCAAGCCGTCGTGTTCGTGTAAAAGTTGAAAAATAAGCTCAAATAGCTGTCTGCCAGTACATCGAGATTCACCATGATCGTTTCCTTATGAACCCCATCATGCTCATGAAGCATTTGTTTAAGGCGTTTGATACACTTATCAATGTTTTCCTTTGGTGTATTGTAGGACACACGAACGGAGAACGTAATCTGACGTTTATTCATTCTCGTCCAGTTTGTGATTGGCTCCTTTGAAAGGGTGGAATTCGGCACTGTCACCACCGCTTCAGCAGGTGTTCTAAATTTTGTGCTTCGAAACGTAATGTCCTCTACAGTCCCAAGTACACTTGGTGTCTCTACAAAATCGCCCATCGTAAAAGGCTTCTCTGTAATAATGACAATCCCTCCAAAAAAGTTCGCCACTGTATCCTGCGCAGCGAGCGCAAAGGCTAGTCCACCTAGACCAAGTCCTGCCACAAGCCCGTTCACATCATAATTAAATTCTTGTGCAATGACACTAATACTTAATGCAATAATAATGAAACGAAGAACCTTTGATAAAAAAGGTGCTAAAATATCATCCATTTCTAATTCAAACTTCGAATTCACCTTTTGAAATAAGAATGAAGACGCAGCGGTTAAGTTACAAAGCCCCCATGTCAGCATCAATATAATAGAGGATCTATAAAATTTGATGATGACATCCATATGATGCTCAAAATATGGTGCCTGTCTTAATGCAAAATATAAACCAAGTGCCACAAAAAACAGTCTGGCAGGTTTTTCGAATGCCACAACAATTTGATTAATCACCTCGGTTTTAGACCGATTCGTCAGCCTAAAGAGAAGGTGAAATAAGTACTTCGTAAATACTTTCCGAAGCAATAAAAAAAGCAATAAAATACAAAGGCTAATGCCAATTTGGATCGCAATATCTACTGTAAAATATGTATCCATCCATTTTTGTGTAAACATATCTGTCTCTCTCCTTTAAAACAATCCTCTCTAGTTTATAATATAACCTTCGTTTGTGTCCTCTCTTAAATGTCTGACCTTAATATAAAAAGCCTCGGGACCTATCCCGAGGCATGATGTTCAATTATGAAATTTTGGCTTGAGACATAACGACGGGCAGCAAACTACTTTTTCTTCTGAGCCTGATCAAGGAGAGTCGCTTTAAACATTTCAGCATCGGTTTCGACCTTAATACGTTCTTCAACTCTAATTCTCCCTTTACCCAATCATCTCGCCTCCTTTTCATCATTATAAAACATCAGAATTTTCAGTCAACATGACGAAAGCACTAATATTTTGACGAATGCTGACGATTTGGACAAAATTGATCGAAGAAAAATTGATGTTATTCAGATTTACTCAATAAAAGCTTGGGATATTCCTACAACTTTTCATATTGATACAACATGCTTTCTCAGCACATGTTATTTCACTATTACATACAGCTCTCACCTCTCCATATAGTAAAGAAGGAAAACCGGCAAAGCATTTGATATGATAAGATCAGAACGAATGTCAGGGAGCTGGAGCATGTGTATATTATCGCGCATAGAGGGTCATCAAGCGCTGCCCCAGAAAATACAATCGCTGCGTTTGATTTAGCAGTTCAGCAGGGGGCAGATTATATTGAGTTAGACGTACAGCTGACATTGGATCAGCACGTAGCCGTGATCCATGATGATACCATTGATCGAACGACAGACGGAAGCGGCTTAGTGAAAAGTTATACACTTGATCAGCTGAAGAAGCTGGATGCAGGAAGCTGGTTTGATGAACGGTTTGCCAACGAACGAATCCCCACATTACAAGAAATTCTTGAAAGATACAGACAGCGCATCGGGATACTGATTGAGATCAAGCAACCAAAACGGCAGATTGGGATTGAAAAGGCAGTTGTCGACATCATCAACCGGTTTACCTATTCCCGTCATATCATGGTTCAATCTTTTGATGACAATGCACTCCAACGAGTCAAAGCTTATGCACCTTCTCTTCGAACAGCTTTTATCATAAAACCTTCCGCCTTAAAACTGGCGAAAAGAAAATTAGCGGTGTACAGTTCCTTTGCGGATTGTCTTAATATGAAGAAAACGATGATCAACAGATGGTGGATAGACCGCATCCACTCATTCGGGATGGATGTATTTATATGGACAGTGAAAGATCAAAAAACAGCCAATCGGATAAAAAAATACCCCATTGATGGAGTGGTGACAGATCACCCACCATTTTTTCAAAAGGAGAAATGACTAAATGAAAGCTTACCTTGCCGTTTTTATCGGTGGACTGCTTGGCACACTTTGCAGATATGAACTAAGCCAAACCGTTGTCAGCCAAACATTCCCCTATGCAACGATGATCGAAAACATTTTGGGCAGTCTGCTTCTTGGTTTTGCGACAGGATACTTTCTATTTCAGAAGGGAAAAAAATATCTTGCTGCTTTGATCGGAACAGGATTTTGTGGTGGGTTTACGACAATGTCCACTTTTTCTAAAGAGACTGTTCTCCTATTACAGGCTGGACAGTTCAATTTGAGCATGATGTACATCCTGCTCTCCGTGATTGCCGGAGTGGCCGCTGCCTTATCTGGACTTATGATCGCTCAGCAGCTCTTTCATCAAAATGAGCAGCAGAAAGGAAGCAGATAAATGATTATTTTTTATACAGCTGTTGCCGGCGGGATTGGCAGTGCTCTTCGTTTTTTCATCAGCCAATCGATTCAGAAAACTCATTCCCATGCTCGTTTCCCATACAGTATCATTCTTATCAATTTATTAGGTGCTGCCGGTTTAGGTTTACTGACAGGTGCAGTGACTGCCAATCATCCACTGCTTGTGATTATTGGAACCGGGTTTTTCGGCGGCTTTACAACATTCTCTACTTTTAGTGTAGAGTCTGCGACCATGCTGATGCAGCATCAAATAGGAAAGCTCACTGTCTATTTATTTGTGACGATCATCGGGTCTTTATGTCTCTTTGCTGCGTTTTATCAAATAGGACAACACCTTTTTTAAATATTCGTGATGGCGGCTAAGCTAATGAGCAGCTGATCCATTAACTGGCGCTTCATTAAAAAAAGTGTTTTTTCACTATAGCCGATTTCGATTGCACATTTTGCCATCCGCCAATCTCTAAAATATTTGTAATCAATCAGCTGCTGCTCTATGTCATCCAATTCTTTTAGTGCTGTTTCAATACAAGCAACGATTAGTTCATACTGGTTTTTCTGTTCTTCTAACTTTTTTCGTGTCATGTGATCCTGATGAAGCGGATTTCTTTTTTCAAGCTGCCTTTCAATATTTAAGATTGCTGCCTGATAATTTTTGAAATTCTTCAAATGAAACTCAATTCGTTTCATTGAGTCTTTTTTCTCCGTGCTGCTTGCTGTTTCATACCAAAGCATGTCCATCCCCCTTAACGAACGTTTGTTCTTATTATATACGAACGTATATTCGTTAAAAAGAGACTAAATACCTAAAAAAACCTTGAGCTTATTTTTCGCTCAAGGTCATTTCGTTTACTAACAGCGGCTCTTTTATATCAAGCCCAGTGCGTGTGTTTCCTTTATCCGATGACGTGACGCCTTTCTTCAGGTCGATCTTTTTAATATAGCGTCCATCCATTTCCAGCACCTTTATCCGAATGTCATCAAGATAAATAGACTGTCCTTCTTGGATATCAATATTTTCTTTTAAGATTAACCCGCCTATTGTATCAATTTCTTCATCATGATAGGAAAGCTCGATCAAATCATGAATTTCATCTAATCTCACTTTGCCATCTAATACATAATGATGTTCGGCTCTTTTTTGAATGACCGGCTGCTCATCTTCATCAAATTCATCTCGAATGTCTCCGACAATCTCTTCTAAAATATCTTCCGTTGTAACAAGTCCAGACGTTCCGCCATATTCATCGGTTAACACCGCCATATGCATTCTATCGCGCTGCATCTTGACGAGTAGTTCCTGAATTGGAATCGTGTCAATCACTTCAATCACAGGATATATATAATCTTGAATCTTCAGTTGATCTTTTTCTTCCTGATACACAATATCTGCAAAGAGCTGCTTTTTGTTCAACATGCCAATGACATGGTCTTTATCCCCTGAAAACACTGGAAAGCGTGTATACTTTTCCTTTGTCATGATGGCCAGTATATCGTCTAATGGCATATCTTCTGGGATTGCGCA
The DNA here is from genome assembly GCF_056838025.1 of Bacillus sp. MC1252. Classification (NCBI taxonomy): domain Bacteria; kingdom Bacillati; phylum Bacillota; class Bacilli; order Caryophanales; family Bacillaceae; genus Bacillus; species Bacillus sp. MC1252. The sequence continues at coordinate 957,675 of NZ_CM166369.1, read as the reverse complement.
AATTTCTCTTCGGGGTATCATGATCTCTCTGGCAATTCGATTATCGAAATCGAAAATTTTGTTCATATAGTTATATTCTGATGAGTTGATTTCCCCATTTTTTAAGCTCTCAGATAATAAAATCTTCAATTCCTCTTCAGAATGGGAATGTTCTTTTTCAGAGCCCATATCGATGCCCATCATTTTGGTCAACACTCGGGCTGATCCGTTTAAAACATAAATGAAAGGGAACATGAGGATATAAAATGCATGCAGCGGGCCTGACAGCCAAAGCGTCATTTTTTCTGCCTTTTGAATGGCGAGCGTTTTTGGAGCAAGCTCACCTACGACTACATGCAAAAAAGTAATAATAGAGAACGCAAGTGTTGCTGAGATCAGGCTGATTGCTGAATCAGGAATGTTTGTCAAACCGAAACCTCGAACCAAAAGTTCTTTCACTGCCGGCTTACCGATCCACCCTAAACCGAGTGATGTCACTGTAATACCGAGCTGACAGGCTGACAAATATTCATCTAGCCTTGATGTCACCTTTTTCGCCATGATGGCCTTTTTGGACCCTTCGGCAACAAGCTGATTAATTCTGGAACTTCTCACCTTCACAATGGCAAACTCAGATGCAACAAAGAAAGCTGTTAAAGCAATCAAAACACCGACTATACTCAGATTAACAATATCGTCCATTTAACCTTGCTCTTTCTTAGAAGAACAAGGAGTCACCTCCTGATTGATGATGTTGTCTTTTGCAAAACGGTTAACTGATTAAATAAGACTACTTTGAGGGTCCCACTTAACCACCTCCGATTCACGTAAAATCCGCCTCTCTACATATCTACATATATATGAAACGGTATTCAATTTATTTTACCATAAATAATCTGAAAATTCCTGTATCGTCATGTTATTTTTGACAGGACAACCTAGAACGAGGGAAATCCCCCTCTGTTTCTTCTTATTGGCAGGAAATATGAACAATTAACTTGTATTTCAGCATAGAATTATATTAAACTATTTTCATAAACTATAACGTGACGGTTAGGAGGAGATGTTCAGATGGGGCTGAGAAAAAGTATCGTATTGGTGAACTAGCACAGATTGCACAGGTGACGAAACGAACTGTAGATTATTATACAAATCTCGGATTGCTAGCGCCTGTTAGATCTTGCTCAAATTATCGTTATTACGATGAACATGCTTTAAAACGATTACAATTAATCGTTCTTTGCAAACAGCAGAGATTGGCTCTTTCTGACATCAAATCCAGATTAAATGAACAATTCCCTTCTCAAAAAGAGAATCATGATGAACTTGTCCATTTAACCTCTGATATCGATCAGATGAATGAGCATATGGACCGCATTTTGGCACGTTGTAAGCAGCTTCAACCAGAACAACGTGAAAAACTAAAAGAGCAGCTTACACCTGAAAAAATGACGGCTGTCCAATCATTTTTACTGCTGTTAAGTTAAAATTTTTACTAAACAGGAGGTGTTACCTTCGTTCTCAAAGTCAGAACGAAGGCCTTAATTGGACATAGTTAATTTACTCATAGTTGCTTTACTTATAGCTTTAACCGCATTTTTCGTTGCATCAGAGTTTGCGATCATTCGCTTAAGAAGCTCAAGAATTGATCAATTAATCGCAGAAGGTAATAAAACAGCAGTTGCTGTCAAGCATGTGACGACTCACCTTGATGAGTACTTATCTGCCTGTCAGCTTGGTATTACCATTACCGCCCTTGGAATAGGTTGGTTAGGGGAAGAAACGATTGCGCATATGCTTGCTCCACTGTTTGTAGAGCTGTCAATTCCTCAATCAGCTAGTCACATTGTCACTTTTATTATTGCGTTTAGTATTATGACGTTTTTACACGTTGTGGTTGGAGAGCTTGCACCGAAAACACTCGCCATTCAAAAGGCTGAGCAAGTATCCCTTCTTTTTGCTAGACCGCTGATGATCTTTTACAAGGTGATGTTCCCGTTCATTTGGGTATTAAATGGATCTGCTCGTCTATTAACGAAAGCGTTTGGTCTACAGCAAGTATCTGATCATGACATGGCGCACTCTGAAGAAGAATTGCGGATTATTTTATCAGAAAGCTATAAGAGCGGCGAAATTAACCAGTCTGAATTCAAATATGTGAACAAAATTTTTGAATTTGATGATCGTCTGGCGAAAGAAATTATGATTCCTCGTACCGAAGTTGTCAGCTTCCCTCACGATATTACCATTGAGGAAATGCTGAAGGTCACCAAGGTAGAGAAATATACACGTTATCCAATTGAAGATGGCGATAAAGACAACATGATCGGTGTTGTGAATATTAAAGAGGTTCTCACTGCGTGCATTAGCGGTGAATGTTCTACAAGTGATACGATCGAAAAATTTGTGAATCCGATTATTCATGTGATTGAAACGGTTCCTGTTCATGATTTACTGCTAAAAATGCAGCGTGAACGTGTACACATGGCAATCTTATCAGATGAATATGGCGGTACAGCAGGTCTTGTTACTGTTGAAGACATCCTTGAAGAAATCGTCGGTGAAATTCGTGATGAATTCGATATTGATGAAATCAACGAAGTGCGTAAGCTGGGAGAAGACCATTACATCTTTGATGGGAAAGTCCTTGTGGATCAAGTCAACCTACTGTTAGGTATTACACTTGATAATGAAGAAGTGGACACGATTGGCGGCTGGTTCCTCACGCAGAAGTATGAAGTAGAGAAAAATGACTCCATTCGTGAACAAGGCTATGAATTTATCATTAATGAAGTCGATGGACACCACGTGGTATACATCGAAGTCAAAAAGTTAAATGAACAACTATTAGAAGCAGCCGAAGAAGGCGCTTCGTAAGAAAAAACGACCCTTGCCCTAAGCAAGTGGTCGTTTTTTTTATGCCTTTTCCATTAATTGAGCTTCAAGTTCTTTAATTTTTGTATTTAATACTTCCGTCATAGCACCTAATCTTTCTTTTGGCGGCAGATGATCGAATTCAGACAGTTCAATCGGTTCCCCGATGATTAAGCGCATTTTCCCCTTTTTGAAAAGACTTTTCGCATTTGATGGTCCTTTGTACGCCGCTGGAACAATTGGCGCTTTGCCGAGCTGTGCAATGGTGACCGCCCCTCTTTTTAAAGGAACATCTTCTGTTGTACGTGTTCCACTTGGGAAAATGCCAACGATCTTTCCCTCTTTTAATAATTTAATGGGCGTTTTAATACTGCTTGGCCCAGGATTCTCTCGATCAACTGGAAAGGCATGAATTCTTTTTAAAAATCCACCGATCCATTTATTTGCAAACAATTCTTTTTTCGCCATGTAGTGGATCTCAAACGGAAGAATTCCTGCGCCTAGTGCAAGAACATCCACAAAACCCTCATGCGTACATGCAATGACAAAACCTCGATCCGTTGGCAGATTTTCTTTTTGATATACTTTGATTCCGCCTCGGAGAGCAAAAAATGCTTTGATGGTATAGCCTGAAAATTTATACATAGTGCACTTCCTTTGTTTGAAGAATGAAGGATTTGTTTCTATTATAACAAATTTTTTATTACCTGGTACTAAAAATTTTGTGATCCCGCTAAAATAAAAGCTGCTCACTAAAATCAGCTTTTCGTTTGAAATCCTTGCTCCTTCTGTATTCAGACATGCGGTTTTAGGAGAGAATAAAATAGGAATTGTCCAATTTTGTCGTTTTTCGAAGGTTTTTCCTGATTTGTTCTATTGAAAATGCTTTATAAATGAAGCAAATTTCGCTATGATAAGGAGAAATGATTTTGATTCGGCGAAAGAGATGAGTAATGTACGGCCTATGAGAAGTTTCGTGCAACTTTATGCCTTTCTTATGCGTGTATAACATAGAGGGGAGAAAAATCAGTGACGATCGATGAAATTTATCAAATGTATATGAACGATGTTTACAGGTTTCTGCTCTCCATGACAAAAGACAAACATTTGGCGGAAGACTTATTGCAGGAAACCTTTATGCGTGCTTATATACATATTCATTCCTACGACCATAGCAAAGTGAAACCTTGGTTATTTCAGGTGGCACGAAATGCTTTTATTGATTATGTCAGGAAACATAAAAAAGAAGTGACCATATCGGATGATCTAATTGGCGGCCTTTTACAAACGTCTGTACAAAGCCCTGCTGAACAGGTTGAAATAAAAGAAGTTCTCACCATGTATTTGGAGCAGCTTCCAGATAACTACAAGGAAGCGTTGACATTGTATTATTTAAAAGAACTGAATTACAAGGAAGCATCCAAGGTCATGAATATTACTGAAGCAAATTTTAAAAGTGTTTTATTTCGTGCAAGGCAGCGCCTAAAAGCACTTTACAACAGAGGTGTTAATGATGAATGAAGAGTTTAACAAGCGATGGGAACAATATAATAATGGCGAGATGAATGAGGAAGAAATGATGGCGTTTGAAGAAGAGCTTGAAGAAAATGAAAAGCGCTTAAGTCAGGAGCTGAATGACTCGGATTGGACAGACTTCTCCATCAGTCCTGAAAAGCAAAAAGCCATTTTACAATACGGAAAAAGAAAGTCTTACTTACGTATTTCCGTACTTGCTGTCATATCTACACTCATTATTTTACCACTTTGTACATTGGGAAGTTATCTATACTACGGAGTTGGCGGAGCAGAGAGCAAAGGCAATCATTTCATGGAAACAGCTGCTGTGACAGTCGCTCTGACAAAACCAAACGTGGCCATTGATATGAAGGATTTAAAAGGACAGGTCAAGCTGTTTGGTATGAACACAGAGCTTAAGCTGCAAAAACAAATTGGCAATAAAACAGAAGCCATTGGCAGTGAACAAATTGAAATGTTTTTCGATAAATTAAAACAGCCTACAATCTCTTATTATGGTGACAGTGCACGTAATACGGAGGATTTCTTTACCCACCCTTCTACGCAGGCAGATGCATCAAAAAAACAAACACTCACGACTTTAGACAAGCTTCCTGAAGGAACAGTGAGTGAAGTGTATGTATCCTATGACAAAGCTTACACACCAAAGGACGTTTATTCCTTGGCTAAAAAATATGATATGAAAGTGCTTTGGAATGCGATTAAAACAGAGGATTCATTAAGTAGGAATCAGCGCCCGATCGGTTTTCCTGGGAAAGACTCCGAATTTTTAAAAGAGCTTCAGCACACATCAAAAACAGAGGTAGATCAATTCAAAGATGCCCTTGCCTATGTCAATCAGCATCCAACCTGGGCAAAAACGATCTCCGGCAGACCTGAACTTGACCTGTCTAACCGAATACGCTATATCAATCAAAATGGTGTCACGATTTATGGCTCTGTTGTCACAGGTCCTTCTAAAGAAATTGAGAAATTTGTGAAGACAAAACGCATTAAAACGGCAAAAGTGAGCGAGGTGGAATTATGGAATTGGTAAGAATTTTTAAAGAGCATAATGTATTTGGCTGGATTTCTGTCGGCACAGCTATTTTATCCCTGCTCATGCTGAACCTCGCCATTATCAGCAATGTGACATTTTATTCTTTTCAAATGCTTCCTTTTGCAATGGCCGCAGTTCCATTTGGCATTATTGAACTGTTCATCAAAAAAGGCCGTACGGGCCCAGGTTTCCTAGGTGTCGTACTGAATATCTTTGTCATTGTTTGCGTCTATGCCATCGTATCAATTGATGTAGATCTTCAGTTAGGTTTTTAATGACTCACAAAATGAAAAGCCAGTGCTACTTGACTGCACCAAGTAGCACTGGCTTTTTCTGTGTATCCATTTATTTCTTATTTAATTCTGAGTTGCTTTCTTGAATATAAGAATACACAAATCAATTCGATAGCAAGCCAGATGAAGAAACGAACATATGTGATGACGCCAAGCTTATAAATGATGATTGAATAAAAATAAGACTCCCCTTAGCGAGTCCGTATTCATGTTATTTAAAAGCCTTTAGACTGGTAGTGAACTATAATAAAGGTCCACTCCTGTTGCGCGAATGATATATGAAAAAAGAGACTGCTTCATGAGCAGTCTCTTTGAATAGATTAGTTAACAAATGTTTTCGCTCCAAGGTAAATCGGCTTCCAATAGCTTGAATTCATATCACTGATCGTCACACCGTCAGAAGCAGCATGGATAAACTTGTTGTTCCCAATGTAGACACCCATGTGAGATGGACCAGATTTATATGTCGTAAAGAACACAAAATCTCCAACCTTCGGTGTTGAGACGCTCTTCATCGAGCCCCAAAAACCTTCTGTTGTTTGTCTTGAAATCTTTTTTTGCTTGTTAATGATATACCACATAAACCCGCTGCAATCAAAGCCTTTCGGTGTCGTTCCACCCCATTTATATGGTGTACCGTTCTGTGCTTTAGCATCTGATACGAGCTTAGACTTGTTTAATGAAGAAGTAGAGACTGTTTTTCCTTTGACAGGTGTTGTCTTCGCTTTAGACGTCTTTTTCACTTTTAGCTTTTGTCCAATTTTGATGAGGTCTGTTTTGAGTTTATTTAATGATTTCAGCTCTTTCACTGTCATCCCATACTTTTTGCCAATTTTAGATAGTGTATCACCTTTGACAACTTTATGAGTGGCTGTCGCTGAAGCCGCTTTTACTTTTGTTGTTGTTTTTTTCGAGGAAGTTCCATTTACTTTTAACGTTTGTCCAACATAAATCATGTCAGATTTCAGCTTATTGTCTGATTTAATCTTGCTCACGGTTGTTTTGTATCTTTTCGCTAGAACAGAAAGAGAGTCACCTTTTTGAACCTTTACTGATTGTGCTGAGGCAGTTCCGGCAAATAATGTCGTCCCAAGTAGAACTGCACTTGCAGCTGTGATCAATTGTTTTTTCATTTGTTCCTCCTGTATGTATCTATCGTGATCCGAATTTTTATCTACTTTCTATTATAAGGATCAAATACCAGAAGAAATAGTCTTGACTTCCTACGACATTATGCTTATTAATTCGGCAAAATTTATTTTTTTTTAGGGTTCTTTTTATTTCATTTTTATTACACAATCATGACAAAACGAATGCATCCTGGCATGGATAAATGATACATTCATTTCTCTTTTTGGTTCATTCTATGTAAAGTGGACCTTTACAATTTTAAAGCGAACTTTACGGTGCTGTAAAATGGAATCCACACTTCTGCTCTACCATTGTAAACGTAAGAGCGATACATAAACAATGAGGAGGCAAAATGAATGAGTGTGTTGAAAAGCTCGAAAACGAAAATAGCTGCTGTAGCAGCAGCATCTGTGCTATCGATTGGCATTTTTTCAGGAATTGAATTTGGACAGGCTGACAAAGCTGAGGCGAAAAAGAAACCAAAAAATGACGTACAAAATGTGATCGTGCTAATTGGAGATGGCATGGGAACACCTTATCTTTCAACTTACCGCTCATTTAAACACAACGGAGACCTTTCAAAGCAAACAGCGTTTGACCCTTACCTCACTGGCATGCACAAAACGTACCCTGACGACTCTAAAAGTAACATCACCGATTCAGCAGCGGCCGGTACAGCCATGGCGACTGGTAAAAAGACATACAACAATGCCATCAGCGTAAACAAAAACGGCAAAAAATTAAAAACAGTTTTAGAGGAAGCAAAGCGCAAAGGAAAGTCTACGGGTCTTGTCGTGACATCTGAATTAACCAATGCTACGCCTGCTGCGTATGCCGCCCACAATGTGTCTAGAAAAAACACAGCAGCCATTGCCGATAATTTCTTCGATGAGAAAATCGGGAAACAGCATACAGTCGATGTCATGCTTGGCGGAGGACTTATCGATTTTGTTCGCAAGGATCGTGATCTGACGAAGGAATTCAAAAAAGCAGGTTATGATTATGTCACAAACAAAGCAGCCTTGCAAAAAAACAAAAACCAAAAAGTATTAGGTCTTTTTGCTGATGGCGGTCTCGATAAAGCCATTGATCGCGATAAAAACACCCCTTCTCTACAAGATATGACGTCCTCAGCTATTAAACAGCTGTCTAAAAACAAAAAAGGATTTTTCCTCATGGTCGAAGGCAGTCAAATTGACTGGGCGGGACATGACCATGATATTGTCAGTGCCATGAGTGAAGTAAAGGATTTTGAAAATGCATTTGAAGAAGCCATTCGTTTCGCAAAAAAGGATAAAAATACGTTAGTCATTACGACTGCGGATCATTCCACTGGCGGACTTTCCTTCGGGGCAGACGGCTCCGGCAGCTGGGATTACAAACCTGTAAAAGCAGCGAAAAAGACACCTGATTTTATTGCAGACAAAATCGCAGGCGGCATGACTGTTGAGTCTGCGCTCAAACAATATATTGAACTTGATTTCACAAAAGAGGAAATTGCTTCTATTCAAAAAGCAGCTGAAACAAAAGATGTTGTTCAGATTGATGATGCGATTGAAGAAGTCATCAACACGAGATCACATACAGGCTGGACAACATCAGGTCATACAGGTGATGAAGTACCATTTTATGCGTATGGACCAACAAGCCAGCAGCTAAAAGGTCTCATGGAAAATACAGATCAAGCTAAGCACATTTTCAAATTGCTTAAAAACCAATAACTTTGTGAAACACAAAAAAAGATGTCCTAAAGCAGACATCTTTTTTTGATCTTTTTTATGCGAGATATTTCCTATGAACCCCTTTTCCATCGTATGAAAACATCACTTCTTTTCCTTCAAGAACTGACTCGATATGCACACTTCTTCCCCACAGCTGATACAAATACGGGAGCACTTTTTCTAAGTATTTCAGGTCGAGCTCAATGCCTTCGTACCAATGCTTGATATAGAGTTCATTGTTTTTCAAATAGTCGCCATCGATCACGGTCAAATAAGGAAAACCGCCATTGACCCTCATGCTCACAAGCTGATCACGAACAGCCTTCCATTCTTTATCAATGACTTTATAGTCTCTCCCCTGCTTTTGAAACAAGTACAAGTCTTCTCTCATCACAAGGTCTTTTGTTAAGTAGTTTCGAATAAAGGAAATATCCGATTCAATTTCCCGCACTTCAAACATTTTGCTGCGGCCGGACCCTTCTGTCACCCCTGTTTTTTTTAATTCTTCGCATGGGTTGTCATAACGCTCTTCAATATCTTCAAATATCTTCAACCCTAAATAGTAAGGGTTGATACCCGTCTTAGATGGCTGCACCACGCCTGCATTTAATTTCGCAAACTCAATCGATTCACTTGAATCTAAATCGAGCTCACGCATAATCCGCTGATGCCAATACGATGCCCAGCCTTCATTCATAATCTTTGTTTCCAGCTGCGGCCAAAAATAGAGCATTTCCTCTCTAAGCATGGTCAGTACATCCCGCTGCCACGGCTCTAGCTCCCTGGAGTGCGCTTCAATAAAGAGCAAAATATCTTTTTCTGGCTTTGGCGGAAATTGCTTGACGGTTTTCTTTTTCTCACGCGTCTTTGGCTCATCCATTCCCCACAAATCATCATACGGTGTTTGACGTTTTGGTTTATCCTCTTCATATTCTTCTTCATCGTCTATATTCCAGCTTAATTTTGAACGAACAAGAGACGGATCAATATGCTCCTGCAGAGCCAATACCGCATCTAAAAAGGATTCGACTTCTTTTGTTCCGTGGATATGCTCATACTCTTTGATTCGCTCTGCCGCCGCAGCCATGCTTTCTACCATATCTCGTTTTGTGTTTTGAAAACGGCAATTATTTTTGAAGAAATCACAGTGTGCCAGTACATGAGCCACAATTAATTTATTTTGAACAAGCGTATTGTTATCTAGTAGAAAGGCGTAGCAAGGATTTGAATTGATCACCAGTTCATAAATTTTGCTTAACCCTAAATCATAATGAAGCTTCATTTTATGAAATTGCTTTCCAAAGCTCCAGTGGCTAAATCGTGTTGGCATTCCGTATGCACCGAACGTATAAATAATTTCCGCGGGACAGATTTCATACCTCATCGGATAAAAATCTAGACCAAATCCTTCTGCAATTTCTGTAATTTCATCAATGGCTCTTTGTAAAAGACGTTTTTCAGATACGCTCAAGGAAACCATCCCTCCTCATCGGACTTATCCCTACTATATGAGCGTATCTAAAAAAACATGATGTTCCGCCATTCGTTTAGACAACTTCCATTTCTTTCATGGATTGCCCGCCGAATGCTTCGAAATGTATATGCTGTTCTGGAATTCCCATCTCTTTTAGGATATGGATCATCTCCTGTGTAAATGCTGCAGAACCACATAGATAAAACTGGCCTTTCCCTTCTCTAATTACTGATTGCAGGAATGGACGGTCAATCCGGCAAGCCGCCTTCTCAACTAGCTCGCCCTTTCCGGACTGTTCAAATTGCTCGTTACATAGGATGATGCGGCCAAGAGAAGATGAAGCCAGAACGCTTTCAAACTCTTTTTCAAAAGCGGTTACATCCTCTAATCGGTCTGCATGAATCATCGTAAATGGCTGATTGCTGTGAGCTGCTGTTTTCACTAAGCCTACCATTGGTGTGACACCGGAACCGGCACTGATGAAATAAGCGGGCTCTTTTGTGTCTTCTTGCAAGCAGAACACTCCCTGCGGCATACTCACTTGAAGAACGCCCCCTTCTTCCATTTCATCATGCAAGAATGTGGACACATGACCATCACGCTTTACTGTGATGCGGTAATAAGACGGGTGATATTGATCTGATAAGCTGTATTGTCTGCTGCACACATAGGCTTCGCCCGGCATATCTGCCTGCACAGTAATGTATTGACCCGCTTCATACATTGGAAGCTCTGATTCATCTTCTGGTACTAAATAAAAAGAGATAAGCGCTGGAGATTCTTGTTTCTTTTTCTTGATGACAAACGGTTTGACATCTGCCCATCCGCCTTTTTGTTTCACATTTTCATTCATCATTTCTGCTTCAATCGTGATAAATATATTCGCAATGATATCATATGCGGCCTTCCACGCTAATAATGTGTCATCCTGCTCAGTTAATCCAAACACTTCTTTCATCGCTTTAATGAGGTGATACCCGACGATTGGATACTGCTCTTTTTTCACCATGACACTGACATGCTTATGGGCGATTTGTTTCACCGCAGGAAGCAATTGTTCTAATCGATCGATGTGCAGTGCAGCTTGATATAGTGTCGCAGCAAGCGCCTCTGGCTGACTTCCGTTCATGAGGTTCGTTTTATTAAACTGATTGAGAAGCTCTGGGTGCTGCCTGATCATATTTTGATAAAAAACAGTCACAAGTTTTGTTCCCTCGGCTTTTAGTAAAGGGGCTGATTGTTTAATCGCGTTCATTTGATCTGTGGATAACATCGTTATTCCTTCTTTCGAAAGATGTATTTTAAATACATCTTTATCTTAATGAATGACGGCTTATAAAAGCAATATTTATAATACATGTTTTAAATGTTGTCACATTTAACACTTTCTCGACCAGTTCTTGTCTAAAATGTGTTACGATGATACAAAACTCTATTAGGTTTAGAGGTCGTCCAAATGAAACTTACGAATTATACAGATTTCTCATTAAGGGTACTCATTTATTTAGCGTCAAGAGACAACAATGAACTGTCAAATATTCAGCAGATTGCCGATATTTATGGCATTTCTAAAAATCATCTAACGAAGGTGATTTACCATCTTGGAAAACGCGGGTATGTGGAAACAATCCGCGGGAGAAATGGCGGGATTAGGCTGGGGAAAAGCCCAGAAAGCATTAACATTGGGGAGGTTGTCCGCTATACAGAGGAAGACTTAGTCATGGTCGAATGCTTTGATCCAAAGAAAAACAGCTGTATCATCTCCCCGATTTGTTCATTAAAGCATGTGCTTCACGAAGCTCTCACTGCTTATTTACGCGTTCTTGACCAATACACATTAAAAGACTTAACACAAAACAAAGATGCTCTAAGAGAGCTCCTCCTTTAGACGAAAGAATTTCATTTCTTTCGTCTTTTTCTTTACCTCCTTGTAATAATAATTTATTTAAAATTATTATAAATAAATATTGACTATCATGTTTGATTCACTATAATTAGGGTATATAGATTGCTAGAAACCATTTTTTTGTTTACAGGAGGAGAAAAGAATGACAAACTCAAATCATAAAAATTTGACAACGAATCAAGGCGTGCCTGTTGGCGATAACCAAAACTCAAGAACAGCTGGTCACCGTGGACCTTCATTTCTCGATGATTACCATTTGATTGAAAAGCTTGCACACTTTGACCGTGAACGTATTCCAGAGCGTGTCGTTCATGCAAGAGGCGCCGGCGCTTATGGTGTGTTTGAAGTAGAAAATAGCATGGAGAAACATACAAAAGCAGCCTTCTTAAGTGAAGAAGGGAAACAGACAGACGTTTTTGTTCGCTTCTCAACGGTTATTCACCCTAAAGGTTCACCTGAAACATTACGTGACCCGCGCGGCTTCGCTGTGAAATTTTATACAGAAGAAGGCAACTACGATTTGGTTGGTAACAACTTGCCGATCTTCTTTATTCGTGATGCATTGAAATTCCCTGATATGGTTCACTCTCTTAAACCAGATCCTGTAACCAATATCCAAGATCCTGACCGTTATTGGGATTTTATGACCTTAACACCTGAATCTACTCACATGCTTACATGGCTTTTCTCTGACGAAGGAATCCCTGCCAACTACGCAGAAATGCGCGGTTCCGGTGTCCATACGTTTAGATGGGTGAATAAATATGGAGAAACCAAATATGTGAAATATCACTGGAGACCATCAGAAGGTATTCGCAATTTATCCATGGAAGAAGCAGCAGAAATTCAAGCAAACGATTTCCAGCATGCGACAAGAGATCTTTATGATCGCATTGAAAAAGGCAACTATCCAGCCTGGGACCTATATATTCAGCTTATGCCGCTTAGCGATTATGATGAACTTGATTATGATCCATGTGATCCAACAAAGACGTGGAGCGAGGAAGATTACCCGCTTCAAAAAGTAGGACGCATGACACTTAACCGCAATCCTGAAAATTTCTTTGCTGAAACAGAACAAGCTGCTTTCACGCCAAGTGCACTTGTCCCAGGTATTGAAGCATCTGAAGATAAACTGCTTCAAGGTCGTCTTTTCTCATATCCAGACACGCAGCGTCACCGTCTTGGTGCGAACTACATGCGCATTCCAGTCAACTGCCCTTATGCACCTGTGCAAAATAACCAGCAGGATGGCTTTATGACAACGACTCGTCCAAGCGGTCATATTAACTATGAACCAAACCGTTACGAGGATCAGCCAAAAGAAAACCCTCACTACAAAGAAAGTGAGCCTGTTCTTCACGGTGACCGTATGGTGAGACAAAAAATCGAAAAACCGAACGATTTCAAACAAGCTGGGGAAAAATATCGAAGCTACTCTGAGGAAGAGAAACAAGCGTTGATCAAAAACCTAACAGCTGATCTCAAAGGTGTAAATGAAAAAACAAAATTACTTGCGATCTGCAATTTCTATCGTGCAGATGAAGATTACGGACAGCGTTTAGCAGATTCACTCGGTGTGGATATTCGCTCATATCTTCAAGGAAGCATGAAATAATTGAATTCGTGTTGTTTGACAAAGGGCTAAAATGATCTTTATTTTAGCCCTTTGTCTTCTTTTCAGCGTGATAGAAAACCTTTACAGTCTAGGAAGAACGAGGAGCGGAGCGAATTCGACATTCGTGAGCACCGGCACGCAGGACTGACACAGAATGCGAGGGTTTGTCTACACGCTGAGCGCCTCTTATCAAAAGAGGTGCTTTTTTATAACCGAAACACATTAATACTAATCAAATGTCCGGTCACCGGGTGAAAATAAATTTCTGCGTGTGCTGCAAAAAGGGTCGATCCTTCCTTCACCGTCACGCGAAATACATCTTTTGTCTGTTCATCATTTACTTTTGTTCGTCCAATGTAATGATAGTCGTTTAAAGCGGCGCCTTCATATTCATCTTGCAACGCGGTATAAGCAAGTCTTTCCCAATTTTCAACGGGCTGCACCGCTGCTTTTGATGCAGGATGGATCATGAGACTGCCGAGCAAAACCATTCCTGCTGCAAAAAGCATCCACAATTTCGGCTGCATGATATCATTGATCTCACTTTCATGTATATTTTGATTAGGTTTTGCTGAACGACCCTTTTTCATACATGAAGCATTTATTCAGCCTATAATTTCCGGTACGCGATTCATGCGGACACCAACTTTTCCCCTGAAAAAGTCGATATGATCCGAGCAAACTAATGAGGACTTCTCAAGGGAAAGGAGAAGGTTTCATGAATGTGGCGGATTATGATAAGGCACTTTATTATACGCATCGCTCGCAATGGGATAATTTACTTATTCTTATGGTACGTACGCAAGATGACTTGCTCTCGAAACGTATTGAGCATTTCTTACATGCGTATCAATTTAACCGAAACGATGCAGATGTTGAAAAATGTTTATACGGGCTCCTGCAGTACATTGATCATGCTTCAGAGGCTGCTGCTGCTGAATTTTATTCAGAACCGCTGTACACATAAAGAAAAAGGCTGATTTTCAGCCTTTTTACATACGTTTAGCAGTGCCAAGTGATTGGAAACTTAAAGGGGCTTTCATCCATGTCTCTTTGTGAAAATAACAGCGCATCCTCCTCATTTGGCATCGTGACTGCATGTTTACATTTTTTCTGTCAAAGCAGCTCTTTTGACTGATTTTTTTGATAATCCACTGCATAAAGAGCCGCTTGGGTTCGATCTGCCAGCTCTAGCTTTGATAATAAATGAGATACGTGCGTTTTGACAGTTTTTTCAGAAATAAACAGCGCTGAGGCGATTTCTTTGTTGCTTTTACCCTTTGCAATTTCAAATAGGACATCTCGTTCTCTATTGGTCAGCTCGTTCATTTGTGCCCATTTCTGCTCTTTTGGTTCTGTCAGATGCTGCACAAGGAAAGTCGTGATATGACCATCTAATTGATAGGTGCCATTTTGTACTTCAATCATTGTCGTGAGCAGTTTTTCTGGCGCTACATCCTTGAGCTGATAGGCTTTCGCCCCTGCTTGAATGGCTGGTATGACATAATCTTTATCTGCATAGCTTGTCAAGATCACAATGCGCGTATCGGGCATTTCCAGTGTCATTTGTTTCGTTGCCTCAATGCCATTCATAACGGGCATAGAGAGGTCCATTAAGACAATGTCAGGCTGCGTTTGTCTGACAACTTCAAGCGCCTCTTCTCCATTGGATGCCTCACCAACGATGTCCACATCAGGCTGTGTTTGCAAGAAAAACACCAGCCCTTTTCTCACAATATGATGATCATCTGCAATGACTACTCTCATGACGAACCCTTCCTTTCTTGAGAAAATGGCACTTTCACATGAATCGTGGTTCCTTTACCTAGCTCAGAATCAATACAAAATGTACCACCTGTTCTTCGGATGCGGTCAGCCATCCCTTTCAGCCCCAGTGAAGGAAGGCTCATTTGCTCGTCATACTGAAATCCTTTTCCGCGGTCGATGATTTCCATCTCAAACGTGTCTGCCGATTGCTCGAGTTTGACCTCGACTTCTTCTACTCCCGCGTGTTTTTGACAATTATTCAGCGCTTCTTGACATACGCGAAACAAAGTTTCATGCCGCGAATGATCCATCTCCATACAGCCTGATAAAGATAATGTACAGTTTAATCCTAAGAGCTGTGCGTACTCTTCAATCGCCGTCGTAAACCCTTTTTCAAGTCCTCTTGGTCTTAGCTGCCAAATGAGCGACCGCATTTCAATGAGGGCATCTTGTGACAAATGCTGAATAAAATCAATCATTTCCCCTAGATTCTGATCGCTTGTCATTTGACGGGCAGCCTTCGCAGTCAGACTCACTGAAAACAGCATTTGATTGACAGAATCATGTAAATCCTGCGCAAGCCGGTTTCTTTCTTCCAGAAGTGCATGCTGCTGTTCGTTTTGTACAAGCTTCATTCGCTGAATGGCAGTGCCAATTTGAAGCGCAATGCTTTCAAGCAAATTCAGCTCTTCTTGCGTAAATGTGACTTTTCCTTTTGCCGCCACATTTAATAAACCGAACGTGCGCTTACACGCTTTGAGCGGAACTGTCGCATGATGTGTAATGCCTTCTGTATCCCCAAGCTTTTGCTCGATGGCCGTTTCAATCCGTTTACAGTTGATAATATTGGTGGCTGATTGCAGTGATCCCTTTGTGTATCGATTGATGCAATAACAGTCGTTTTGACACATCAATTGCTTTTGGTGCTTTGCAAGTGCTTCAGGTAAAGATACCTCTGCCATCAGTTCATACGAGCCGTCTTCTTCTATAAAATAAATCCATGCTGTCTGAAAGCCTGTCACATCCATAAGCATATGGAGCACTTCATGAAGCGTGTCTTTCATTTCCAAGCCTTCATTTAACTTTTCAGCAATTTCTTTTAACGTTTTTAATGTTTTAACCTTCTCTTTGTATTCTCCCATGCTGTTTCCCCCCGGCATTTGCTGCCTCCTCTTATCATTATGTTGATTATACCACGAGCACCCTTTTGTCTCTTTCTCAAAAAGGATGATTTCTTCTCATACTTTTGGCTGAGAAAAAAGCCATCATGCATTCACACGATGGCTTTGTTACTTTCTTTATTTAGCTGTTTCTTCAACAATATCATAAACGACTTTCATCACTTCTTCCGATAGATGCTTCAGTTTTTCTTCGCTATCTGTTAAAGATGAGCCTTTAACTGCAATATAAAATTTCACTTTAGGTTCGGTACCCGAAGGTCTTAAGCAGAACCATGAGCCATCCTCAAGGAAATATTTCAGCACGTTTGATGCCGGCAGGTGAATTGTTTCTTCTTTCTTTTCTGTCACGAGATGTCTTTGACTTGATTGGTAATCCTCAATGACAGTGATGCGCTGACCTGCGATGGCGGCTGGCGGATTTGTTCTAAAGGTATGAAGGATCGCTGAAATTTGCTCTGCTCCTTCTTTTCCTTTTAAGGTTAATGACTTTAATCCTTCCCGGTAAAATCCAAACTCCTTGAAAATATCGACAAGAGCGTCGTACAATGACTTGCCTTGTTTTTTATAAAAAGCAGCGACTTCAACGGCTAACAGCGCTGCTTGCACCGCATCTTTATCTCTGGCAAAATCACCGATCAAATAGCCATAGCTCTCTTCATAACCGAATTGAAACGTGTATTCTCCACTTTCTTCAAATTGCTTGATTTTTTCTCCAATAAATTTAAAGCCAGTAAGTGTGTCAATGGTGTCCGCACCAAATGCTGATGCGACAGCACGCCCAAGCTCACTTGTAACTATTGTTTTCATCACAACTGGACGAGGCGGCAGCTGACCTAGCTTTTGTTTTTCGGACAATAAATAATGAAGCAGCAGCGCTCCTGTTTGGTTCCCTGTTAAGACCGTAAATTCTCCCTCATGATCTCTGACGGCAATGCCTAACCTATCTGCATCAGGATCTGTTGCAATGAGGATATCGGCATTCTGCTTTTCACCAAGTTTCATGGCATATTCAAACGCTGCATGCTCCTCTGGATTTGGCGATGTCACCGTTGAAAATTGCGGATCTGGTTTTTCCTGTTCAGGCACAACGGTCACATGCTGATAGCCAAGAGCCTGAAGCCCATTTCGGACAGGTTGATTGGCGGTACCATGAAGCGGGGTAAACACCACTTTGACATCGACTTCATCTGCAAGCTCAGGATGCACACTGATGGTTTTTAATTTTTCAATATAAGCACGATCAATTTCTTCTTCAATCATATGGATGAGCCCATTTTGTTTCAACGTTTCTTCTGACTCTACTGAAATCGCCAGTTCATTTTCAATTGCATCTACTTCTTTAATGACTAGATCTGCTTCAAATGGAGGCAGCTGGCCGCCATCTTCTCCATATACTTTATAGCCATTATATTCTGGTGGGTTGTGACTTGCTGTCACGACGATACCAGCAAATGCATTCAGCTCCCGAACAGCAAATGAGAGTTCTGGTGTCGGACGCAGTTCGTCAAATACGTACGTTTGAATGCCTTGTGAAGCAAGCGTTTTGGCTGCTTCCATCGCGAATTCAGGAGATTTATGGCGTGAATCATATGCAATGGCGACGCCTCTTCTTTTTGCATCCTCTCCATGTTTCGCAATATACGCAGCAAGACCCGCTGATGCTTTACGAACGGTGTAGACGTTCATTCGGTTCGTTCCTGCACCAATTTCTCCGCGCATTCCTCCAGTTCCGAACTCAAGGTTTTTGTAGAAGCAGTCTTCAAGAGCTTGATGATCATCTCGATGCGCCTCTAGCCATTCCCTTAGTTCAGTATCCAGGTGCTTCTCATTGATCCATCGCTCATAATTCGTATTCCAACTCATGGTCGTCCTCCCAGTTCTTTTCATCAATAAAATAATATCTACTGTTATTTTATATGGAATCACCCTTTATGTCATGCTATATCATTGGCAGATGGAAAAATGATGAACAAATATAAAAAGCCGATACACGATCGGCTTGAGACTGTTGACAAAGGGCTAAAATGACCTTTATTTTAGCCCTTTGTCTTCTTTTCAGGCGTGATAGAAAACCTTTGCAGTCTAGGAAGGACGAGTACTGGAGCGGAGCGAATTTGACATTCGTGAGCACCGGCACGCAGGACTGACACCGAATGCGAGGGTTTGTCTACACGCTGAAAGACGATACGCGATCGGCTTTTCTCTTATTCGGCATCAAGCGGTACGACTGCTTCATGGAATAGTTGATCTAATTCTGTTTGATGTTTTTGTTTTGTCGCTTCATCCCAGCCAAAACGATCTGCCATATAGTCAACGACAGGCTGTGCATATTTTTTTGCCCAGTTGATATTAAATAATAGGCTTCCTGTTCTTCTTAAGAAGAAATCGACAGGTGTAACGGCTAGTTCTTCTTCGATCGCATAGACAAGCTCTGCCAGTACGTACGCTGGAATGTTTCGTTTGTCTGCTTCGCCTTGAAGCTGCTCCACACGCTGGAAGAGACTGCTGACGTTTGAGCCGTATTTTTCGGCTAGTTTTTGAGCAATCGGTTCTGTTAAACCAACGGATGCTCCTTCTGCCGTTTTCGCTTGAACAAAGGATGCCATATTTTTAGAACCGCCTACATGCCCACCTGAAATTGGCATATGTTTCGTTTTACATGATCCATAATCTTTTCCAGTTTCCTCCTTCAGTCCATCACGTACAAGATCCACAATGTGCTCAGCCATTTTACGGTAGCCTGTTAATTTACCACCAGCGATGGTGATCAAGCCTGAAGATGATGTCCATACCTCATCCTTACGAGAGATTTCTGAAGGGTCTTTTCCTTCTTCATGAATGAGCGGACGAAGACCGGCCCAGTTGGATTCAACATCTTTTTCCGTAATGTTGAGATCTGGGAACATGTACTGAATCGCTTGGATGACATAATCACGATCTGCTTTTGTCATACGCGGATGTTCCAGCTGTTTTTTGTATACCGTATCTGTTGTTCCAACGTACGTTTTGCCTTCTCTCGGAATCGCAAAGACCATGCGTTTGTCAGGCGTGTCAAAATAGATCGCTTGTTTTAACGGGAAAACCGATTGGTCGAATACTAAGTGAATTCCTTTTGTATGCTGTAAGTGTTTCCCTTCTTTTGAATGGTCCTTGTCTCTTAGCTGATCTACCCATGGACCTGTCGCATTGACAATCTTCTTCGCATACACATCATATGTTTTCTCCGTCATGACATCTTCAATGACAACGCCGACAACTTTTCCTTTATCATAAATAAATTCTTTTACTTTCGCATAGTTGACAGCTTCTGCACCGAATTTCACTGCCTCTTTCATGACTTCAATTGTGAGGCGTGCATCATCTGTACGGTATTCAACATAGTAGCCGCCGCCTTTTAAGCCGTCCTTTTTCACAAGCGGTTCTTTTGCAAGTGTTTCTTTCGCACTTAGCATGCTTCTGCGTTCGCTATGCTTTACTCCAGCTAAAAAGTCATACACTCTTAGACCAATTGATGTTGAAAACTTACCAAATGTACCGCCTTTATGCATCGGAAGAAGCATCCATTCTGGTGTTGTCACATGCGGACCATTTTCATATACAATGGCACGTTCTTTACCGACCTCTGCCACCATCTTCACTTCAAATTGCTTTAAATAACGAAGCCCACCGTGCACAAGTTTCGTTGAGCGGCTAGACGTACCTGCTGCGAAATCCTGCATTTCCGCAAGACCGACACGCATCCCGCGTGAAGCCGCATCAAGTGCTGTACCGGCGCCTGTAATACCCCCACCAATGATAAACACATCATATGGTTTTTTTGTCATTTCCTGCAGCATTTGTTCTCTTTCTAAGCTAGAAAAAGTCATCTCTTGTTCCTCCCATGTTGTACGGTAAAGAAAAAGAGACCGCAAACACCCAAAGCGTATTTCTACACTTCGGTGCCTGCGGTCTCTCCAGTTCTCCAACCGTTCTATTAACTTACTTGAAGTATACCATACTTTTTGTTTATTTGAAAGCTTGAGCTGCTTTTACAGCCTTTTTCCACCCGCTGTATAACGAGTCACGGCTGTCCTCTTCCATCTTAGGGTCAAAGCGCTTTTCAAGGTTCCATTGTTTTGCAATGTCTGAACGGTCGTTCCAGAAGCCAACTGCTATTCCCGCAAGATAGGCCGCACCGAGTGCCGTCGTTTCATTAATTTCTGGACGTTCTACTGGTACATCCAGCAAATCACTTTGGAAGCCCATTAAGAAATCATTCTTCACAGCCCCGCCATCGACACGCAATGTTTTTAATGAGATGTTTGAATCCTTTTCCATCGCATCTAAAACATCTTTCGTTTGATAAGCAAGTGATTCCAACGTTGCACGGACAAAGTGCTCTTTAGAAGTACCGCGTGTTAAACCGAATACAGCGCCTCTGACATCACTATCCCAGTAAGGTGTGCCTAGACCAACGAATGCTGGAACGACATATACGCCATCTGTTGACTCGACACGCTTTGCGTAAGCCTCGCTGTCTTTCGAGTCTTTAAACATTCTCAGTCCATCACGCAGCCACTGAATCGCTGAGCCGGCTACGAAAATACTTCCTTCTAAAGCATATTCAACTTTACCGTCAATGCCCCATGCAATCGTCGTTAATAAACCATGATCCGACTTAATGGCTTTTTCCCCTGTATTCATCAACATGAAACATCCTGTACCATATGTGTTCTTCGCCATTCCTGCTTCAAAGCAAGCCTGACCGAATAAAGCAGACTGCTGATCTCCCGCCGCACCTGCAATCGGGATATTTTTACCAAAGAAGTGATAGTCCGTCGTTTCACCATAAATGTGTGAAGATGGTTTGACCTCTGGAAGCATAGAAGCAGGTATGTCTAGGATATCAAGTAATTCTTCGTCCCATTTCAAATCGTAAATGTTGAACATCAACGTTCTTGACGCATTAGAATAATCTGTGACGTGTGATTTACCGCCTGTCATTTTCCAAATGAGCCATGTATCGATTGTGCCAAACAATAAGTCGCCATTTTCTGCTTTCTCACGGGCACCTTCTACATTGTCCAAAATCCATTTCACTTTTGTGCCTGAGAAATAAGCATCGATGAGAAGACCTGTTTTATTTCTAAATGTCTCATTGTGTCCTTGGGCTTTTAACTCTTCACAAATGCCAGACGTTTGTCTAGACTGCCAAACAATTGCATTATAAACTGGTGCGCCTGTATGTTTATCCCAAACAACAGCTGTTTCACGCTGGTTCGTAATTCCGATACCCGCAATTTGATCTGCTTCAATGCCAGATTCAATTAAAGCGGTTGAAATAACAGATAGAACAGAGCTCCAAATTTCGTTTGCATTATGTTCTACCCAGCCAGGGTTCGGAAAATATTGATTAAATTCTTTCTGTGATGTATGTGCAATTTTACCTTCTTGATCAAATAAGATCGCTCTTGAGCTTGTTGTCCCTTGATCTAATGCGAGAATATATTTTTCTTTTGCCATGGTGTTTTCCTCCCCTTACATACTTTCATTTACAGCATTTGTTTGGTTTTTCGTAGAGACATAGAGTCCTAACAATACCACAACTAAAATAACGCTTACAATCCAAAAGGCTGGAGTGACGTTCGCTTTAAAGGCAGCATTGTAGAAAACACCGCCAAATGCACCGCCTAAAATGGGACCAACAACAGGAACCCAAGCATATTTCCAATTCGATGGACCTTTACCTGGAATCGGCAGAATCGCATGGGCAATTCTTGGACCTAAATCACGTGCAGGGTTGATTGCATAACCAGTTGTTCCACCTAAAGAAAGACCAATCGCTACAATTAAGAAACCAACAATCAGCGGATTCACTCCGTCTGCAAATTTATTTGCACCAATCGCTAAGATTCCTAGAACCAATACAAATGTACCGATGACTTCACTGAGTACGTTTGCAAAGGTATGCGGAATCGCAGGACCAGTTGAGAATACACCTAGTTTTGCACCTGGATCGTCTGTTGCTTTCCAGTGTGGTAAGTAATGTAAAAAGACAATAATAGCTCCGAGTAATGCGCCAAGCATTTGACCGACAATATACATTGGAACATCAGCCCAAAGAAAACTTCCTTCTAGAGCAAGACCAATTGTCAGCGCCGGGTTTAAGTGTGCCCCGCTAATTCCTCCAGTTGCATAGGCTGCAATGGCTACTGCAAATCCCCAACCGAAAGCGATTACAATCCAGCCGGACTGATAGGCGAGCGATTTCTTTAGATTTACGGCCGCACACACACCGCCTCCAAAAATAATGAGCAGCATTGTACCTACGACTTCACCCCAAAATGGTGTCATGAAAAATTCCTCCTCTGGTTCAGTTGCCATCCCCTATGAATGTGTAGAAAAGATAAAGAAAAAAGATCCACAACAAACATACTTTACATCAGGGTCATTTGTCACCTAGTAAAGCGCTGTTGTGGATCTCCGTTTCTCCATCACATGATATTAACTTAGTGCTATAGTATCAGAGGATGAAAACGTTGTCAATCAATTTTCACATTTTATCTTTTTCACTTTTGGAATGCTTTCCAAAGGTCTGTATTCGATGTCGTCACAGCTGTTGCTCCTGCTTCAAGCGCTCTTTCCACATCTTCTTTTGTTCGGATAAATCCCCCTGCAAATATTGGTATTCCCGTTCTTTCGCGCACTTCTGTAATTAAATCTGGCACGACACCCGGCAATACTTCTATAAAATCCGGACGATGTTTCCCGACAAACTCCATGCTTTTTTCCATCGCACTTGTATCAAGTAAAAACATTCGCTGAATCGCATATACCTTTTTTTGCTTAGCTTTCACTATGACAGAAGACCTAGTAGAAATAATTCCTGCCGGCTTCATTTCCTGACAAATAAATTCCGTTCCATATTCATCATGTTTGATCCCGTGAATGAGATCGACATGGACAAACATTTTTTTGTGATGGGCATTCGCCTCATTCATGATGCCCTTAAGCCTGCCTAAGTGAACATCAAGTAAGACTCCATATGTAAATGGACTTTTTAAAAATTCCTCAAATTGCTTCATATTACGAACAGCAGGTAAAATGGGTTGATCATAAAAACTCATATGCCGTCTCCTTCTAAAGTGTGTTGGTTCAGCCTTCTCCTTACAGTAATAGAATCTCTTCTTTTTTTCAATACACCTAGTGTGTCCCATTGCCGATTCGACCTAGCAACGTCTTCGCCTCTCATAGAAAAAAGCAGAGAGATGTCTCTCTGCTAAAGCTGTGCCATACTTTCTTTTATCGTATTGATGATAAATGCCGCGTCTTCGTCTGTAATATTTAGTGGTGGTGCAAGCTGGGCAACGTTATTATAGCCAGCGGCCGTATCACCATTTTTCCCAATGATTAAACCGCGTTTTTTACATTCTGCAATCAATTGACCGACAACACTAGGATCAGCTGGCTTTTTTGACTGTTGATCCTGCACAAGCTCAATCCCAAACAGCAAGCCTTTTCCTCTGACATCACCGACAAATGGATGTTCTTTTAACTCTTGCAAACGTTCGAGCATGTCTCGACCAAGTGTGTCAGAACGTTCCACTAATTGCTCATTTTCTATGATATTTAGGTTGGCAAGTGCAACCGCACAGGAAGCAGGGTGACCGCCAAATGTATTGACATGACGCAGCCGGTCATACGTATCTTCTCCTGCATAGGCTTCATAGATTTCCCGTTTGACGCATGTGGCAGAAAGCGGTAAATAGCCGCTTGTGATCCCTTTTGCCATCGTAATGATATCTGGCTTCACTTCCTCATGCATAAAACCAAACCGCTTTCCTGTTCGGCCAAAGCCGCATATCACTTCATCCACGATGAGGAGCGCTCCATGAGCTTCACAGATGTCTTTGACCTTTTTCAAATACCCTTTTGGCGGCATTAGGATACCGCCTCCCGTAATAATCGGCTCCATGATGACCCCAGCAATGGTCTCACTTAATTCCCACGTCATCGCTTGATCAATCGCAGCAGCACTTGCCAAATTCTCTTGGTCCTCTGGATGCCGATACAGATCAGGAGGCGCGACGTGGATGAAGCCCTGCCCTAATGGTTCATATTTATATTTACGCTGCGCTTGACCCGTTGCAGCAAGAGCTGCTGCTGTATTGCCGTGATACGATCGATATCGGGAGATGAATTTTGTTCGTGTACTTTCTCCCTTTTGCGCATGATATTGTTTTGCAATCTTAAATGCGGTTTCATTGGCTTCAGAACCGCTGTTGGAAAAGAAGATGACATAGTCACCCCCAAGCCATTCACTTAGCTTCTCAGCCAGCTGAATAGCTGGTACATGGCTTTGTGTAAGCGGATAGTAAGGCATCGTATTTAATTGCTTATACGCCGCTTCTGCAAGCTCTTTTCGGCCATATCCGGCATTTACACACCAAAGGCCTGACATCCCGTCTAAATATCGATTCCCATAAATATCTGTCACCCATGCGCCTTCTGCCTCGTGAATGACCATGCTTTCATTTTCTTTGTTTGTCCCTTTCATATGATGCCAGATCAACTGATCATCTTTTGCCTGAAGATTTTGAGCTTGCTCATGTATTTTCATCATCCCACGCCCCCATGTATCCGTTTTCATCATTAAAGAAGCTTAGACCAGTACAGTACATTGCCTCTTCATTCATTATATGGATGAAAAGTGAGGCATATGAAACTGAAACAAGGCCGCCTCTAAGAGAGACCAATTGTTACTTTCATTATAAAAAAGGGGCCGGGCAGATTACATTAGACAGATCGTCAACTGATTGAAAAGAACCATAAGACATTCTACTTGCTGCATTCGTAAATCTAACAAATCTCATTAACGGCGATTCCCTTGCAAAAATTCATAAGCGAGGATCGCAAATTCAAGCGCTTGGCGTTTCGGTGCTTGCATCATATCCTCTCCAAGCAAAGCATGCAATTTATCCAATCTATGATAAAGTGTCTGCCTGACAATATAGAGCTGGCTTGCTGTTTCTTTTTTAGATCCGTTCGTCTGCAAAAAGATATTCAGCGTTTGATAGAGCCTACCGTTATTTTGCTTATCATATAAAATCACCGGCTCTAAATACTCCTTTACCATGCATTCTAATAGACCGCTTTCCTTCATAACAGGCATGAGACGGAGCAGATGTAAATCTTGATAAAACGGGCTTTCCACTCGGTGCGGCATTACTTTTTTTAAATGGAGCACTTCTTTCGCTGCTTGAAAGCTTTTTCTCATATGCTGAAACTGTTCACAATATTGACCGATGCCAAAATTGATTACGGTTCCGCGAGGCTGCTCACGATCATATAATTGCCTCATTTCATTTGCTGCCTTCTCTACTCGCTCCTTCCAGTCCTCTACCTTTCTCGTGTTCAATAAAATAAACAAGGTTTGTCCTTGATGCTCATAAGCGATCAGATGGAAACCGGCACGCTGAAAGATGGAACGGCAAGATACGAGAAAGTAAAGATTTCCTGCAATTTCTTCGATTTGATGATGTTTTTGAAAGAGCATGACTACACAGCCGGTTGGTTTTTTCAGTCCTTCCGTTTCTTCAAGATGCTCTAAAATGTCTCTTTCTGTATGCTCTTCTTGGAACCATTTTTGCAGCCATTCATTCTCTTTTGTCTTCTTCAGTTCTTCAGTATAAAGCTCTCTTAAGGTTTGCTGGGCAAGGGCATTCGCTCCCTTATCCATCACGAGCAGTTCAAATTCTGAGAGTGTGTTCGATTGATGAATGAGCACAAGATCTGCAAATGTCTGTTTGAGTGCGAGGACTTGTTTTTGAGTCACTTCGTATCCTTTTGGCAAGGAAGCATACTGCAAATAATTCATGACAAGCTCTTCAGTTTGTTTGGAAGAATCACATAAAATAATCGGCTCGCCTTGAACGGGTATGAGTAAAAGAATTCCTCTTAAGTGCTGATACACTTGATCTAAAATATCCATCTGCGGATGAGGGGTCAGTAAAAGCTCATTCAGCTTTGATGATAGTGCTTCTAAGTCGGCCATCATTTGATACTGGCGCTCGATCATCATCGTATGAAGATGCTGCGTGATGTTGACGAATTTCACTTCTTTTGTAAACAGAATAAGTGGAAAATCTCTTTCTTCTGCATAGGCCATCAGTTCTTCCGGCACATCGAAGCGCAGCGGAACAAATTCAATACACAAGCCGGCTGCACCTGAGTCAATCAGCTGCCTTAAAAACTCTTTAAACACATCCAATTGATCATGGAAACCTGCGGCCGTTGTTAATATAAGCTCGCCCCCATTTAACAAATCCTCTACAGCAGGCACTTCTAACACATGTATCCATTTGACCTGCCGAAACAGTCCCTTTTCCCCAGCTAATACTTTCGCATGCGTAAAATACTTCGTTTTCAACACATCACTCACTTGAAAATGAACATCTGTATTCATTCATATGTCCCCCTTTGTTTGCCGTCCCCTATCCCAGAGGGTGCATGGATAAAATCCATAATAAAACAGGTAAAGTGACGATACTTAAGATTGTACTGAGAAACGTTGTGCTTGAGACAAACTCAGGCTTCGTTCGAAATTGTACAGCCATCAGCGTTGTATTCGCTGCTGTCGGCATGGCTGCAACTAAGACCATAATTTGTTTCACCAAATCATCTACCGGTAAAATGAGCGTAAAGCCGAATGCGATCAGTGGTGAGATAAACAGCTTCAACAGCACAGCATAGGAAATATTTCGATACTCCACTTGTTTAAAAGAAATCACTGCCAGCTGCATGCCTAAAATGAGCATAATCGTCGGTATGGCCGCATCCCCAACAAGCTGAACACCCGTCATAAGCTCTTTAGGTAATGAAAGGTCAATCAGCTGAAATAATAGACCGATGAGTGCCCCATAAGCAATCGGCATCCGCAGCACTTTTTTCAAAACGACCCTTAGATTTCCCGCATCCTCTCCGCCCTTGGCTGCATAATACATGCCGATTGTACTCATGACAAGCTGCTGAAGAACCATTAAAACGATTGCTATATCTAAGCCAGCTGCTCCGAAAACAAGCAGGACAACGGGCGTACCGTAATTCCCATTATTCATAAATGCTGACGACAGAATCATGGCACAATACGTTTCATTCGAATAACCATAAATCCGAGATAAAATGAAGACACATAAAACAAGTGAAAGGCAAAGCCCTACGACAAAAATGGACAGGTACACATAGTCCATCGATACTTTGTTTTGATAAAAGGTTTCAAACGCAAGAAATGGTGACATTAAATATAAAGACATTGATGAGAGCGTATGTATGTCAAAACCAATTGCCTTCTGCCCGATATACCCTATGAGGAAAATGCCGAACACTGGCATTAAGACAAGTAAAAACTCCATGCTGCACCTACTTTTCTCTAGATGAATTCCTTATTCCTGTTGCTTCCTCATTATCATACCACTGATAAACAATAAAAAAGAAGCACCCTTATGAAAGGCCGCTTCTCTCCTCATCCATATAGAACACTTCCCACAAATGACCATCAAGATCCTGAAAGCTCCATCCATACATGAAATCATGATCCTGCTTTTCCTTAAACGGCGAACCGCCTGCTGCAATCGCTTGCTCTACCAGCTCATCAACCTCTTCTCTTGAATCGACCCGCATCGAGATAATCACCTCAGATGCCTGCTTTGCATCGACCAATTGTTTCTCTGAAATGGATTGAAAATGCTTAAGGGATAACAGCATGACGGTGATCGTGTCGTCAATGACCAAGCAAGCGGCCTGATCATTCGTAAACTGCTGTTGGAAGTCAAAGCCCAGCTGCTCAAAAAAAACCCTTGATTCCTTCACATGCTTTACCGGCAAGTTGATATACAAATGTTTCGATTGTCGTCCCATATTCCTCTCCTTTTTGAACCGATGATCTCCATTCCAGTATATTCGTCTTTTGCTTCGGCATCCCTTTGTCACATGAAAAAATAAGCGTCAAGACCCATTACCTTATTTTAACAAAAATGTATAATGAATCTCGAACACAATACTAAATGAACTAGGAGGTTTTCATTATGAAAACAATCGCAAAATCTTTAATGCTCTCCACTACTGTCCTTTTATTCGCTTCACCATTGACACAGACAGCTGATGCTGCATCTATTCAAACTAAGCAGGTCACAACAGAGAGTGATTTTCAGCTTCCTTCAATCACAGACACAATTAAACAAAACATTGAACAATCTTTTCAAAAACAAGAAAAATGGTTACAAAAATTAGAATTGATTGCAGGACAAGAAAAGCGTGAACAATTTGAACAGTTTTTCAATCAACATGTAGGACCTGATTTAAAAAGTCTTTTAGAAGAACCGGCTCTTACATGGAAGCAGGTAGATAAAACGATTTATCAATCTCTGATCAAATCAGGTGTTCCATTTTTAGCTGCCAAAAGCTTTGCTCACATTGCTACATCAGCATTAAAGAAAATGTAAACATAACAACAAGCGCCTCGCATCATAACGGGGCGCTTCTTTTCATTATTTCTTATATTCAATATGATACACATCTCTTCTACGGTCTTTCAACTGACGTACCGTTCCATCTTGCCGCTGTCTTCTCAAAATTTCTAAATCAACATCACCAACGACAACCATTTCAATATTTGGATTACATTCTCCTACAATCCCATCTCTTGCAAATTCAAAGTCAGAAGGGGCAAAAATAGCAGATTGTGCATATTGGACATCCATATTTTCGGTTTGCGGAAGATTTCCGACAGTTCCAGAGATGACTGTATAAATCTGATTTTCAACCGCTCTAGCCTGTGCACAGTAACGCACCCGTAAATAGCCTTGGCGGTCTTCTGTACAGAACGGAGTGAAAATAATTTTTGCTCCTTTGTCAGCAGCAATCCGAGCAAGCTCAGGAAATTCAATATCGTAGCAAATTTGGATCGCAATTTTGCCGCAGTCAGTATCAAATACACGGACTTGATCACCGCTTGAAATTCCCCACCATTTTCTTTCATTTGGTGTGATGTGGAGCTTATATTGTTTTTCAATCGTTCCATCACGTCTAAATAAATACGCAATATTGTAGATTTTCCCTTCCTCTTCAACGAAGTGGGACCCACCGATAATGTTAATGTTGTACTTCACAGAGAGATCTGTAAATAAATTAATGTAGTCCTCGGTATATTCCGTGATCCGTTGTACCGCAAGACTTGGTGATCGTTCTTCTAAATAAGACATGAGCTGTGTCGTGAAAATTTCTGGGAAAACGGCAAAGTCAGCCGACGCATCTGATGCGACATCAACGTAATACTCCACCTGATTCATAAATTCTTCAAAGGAATGAATTTGTTTCATCGCATATTGAATCACACAAATTCGAACCGGGAAGGCCGATTTATAATATCTTTTCGATTGCGGACGATAATCGACATTGTTCCATTCCATTAACGTCGCATATGTGCTAGACGCTTTATCATCCGGCAAGTAATTCGGATTGATCCGCATGAGACTAAATTCATTTAACAGCTGAAAAGATAAAACTGGATCATAAATTTGGTGGAGCATCACCTGCTCCACATATTGGCGAGGCGTCATTTCCTGTTGATATTTATGATAATTCGGGATACGTCCGCCAATGATGATGCTTTTTAAATTTAATCTTCTCGCTAAATCTTTTCTAGCTTCATACAAACGATGACCAATTTTCATGCGGCGGTACTCAGGACTAACCATCACTTCGATTCCATACATGTTCATTCCATCTGGATTATGATTCGTGATGTACCCATCATCTGTAATGTCCTGCCAAGTGTGCCGATCATCGTATTCATCAAAGTTAATTAATAAACTTGAACAAGAGCCAATGATTTCTCCCTCAAATTCCGCACAAAACTGTCCTTCCGGAAAATGCTCGAGATGACTTTCAAGATGCTCTCGTTTCCAAGGATCCATGCCCGGAAAGCATACCTCTTGCAGCGCAATGATTCGGTCAATATCCTCTTCCCTGATATTACGGATCACCATTCTTTTTTCAAAACGCGTTAAATCTAGTTTTTCTGCCATGACGTCTTTGCCCCCTTACTGGTCCTCTTTTTCAAGCTGATGGAATAGCTGGAGCAATTCGATTTCAGCCATGGATTCTAATCTGACATCATATTCTTCAAATTGCAGCGTGCTCGTCACTTTGTTTGGCACGATGACACATTTCATGCCTGCTCGTTTGGCAGCAACTGAGCCATTCACAGAATCCTCAAATGCCACGCAATCTTTCGGCTCTACACCTAAGCAGCTTGCGGTTTGCAAATAAAGTTCTGGATTTGGTTTGACTTCTTCCACATCATCAGCCGTGCGGATACATTCAAAGTAATCGAAAAGACCAATTTGCTTCAGGTGATCAGACACCCATTTATAATCTGAGCTGGAGGCAAGTCCAATCTTAATCCCTAGCTCCTTAGCTGCTTCTAAATAAGCTTCTACGCCAGGTCTTGCTGATTCGTCCTTCATTCTCTTTTGAAAACGGGAACGCCGGTCCGCTGTGAGAGCCTCATGATCTAGCGTCTTCCCTAACTGCTCTTCCAAATATTCAAATGGCTTAAAGCCTGCCTGCGTCCCAATCACATTACCCCATACAGAAAGAGGCAGCTCCGATTCATGCTCCGCAAACATTTCCTGTAAAACTTCATATTCATGTGTTTCTGTATCTAAAATTAATCCGTCAAAATCAAATATAATCGCCTTTACCAACGAGGCCACTCCTTTTTTTACGAAAGTCTGAAACATGATACTCACTGCTATCATATCGTGAATAAAATTGACTTTCAAAGATGAATGTCTGCTAAAATGATTATGTATAAAAGGAGCCTGCATCGTTTTGTCAGGCTCCTATCATGTTCGATTCATTCTGCAAGAGGTCCAAGCGCTCCGATTCGTGGAGAAATAAGCAATGTTGAAAAAGAGCGGGTTTGGTATTACAGATTTTGAAGGTTTCTCCGTTCCCTTAAAAATAGTATGTGCGACCACCTTGTAAGTTAACAAGGAAGTTCACACCAACTTTTACGCATTTTGAAGGTGGCGGCTCACAAAATCGTCTAAGTCAAACGGAAAAGAAAAGCCGCACGCATTGACCTGCTCACGGTTCCGCTCGAATAACTCACGATCTTGTTTTGTTACATGACGTTTAGGTTTTAAAATAATGGTATGTAATAGCTGAAGACCCGATAAAATACGAAAAGCATCATCCATCGTCCCGTTATAAACCCCATCAATGAATGTAAGCGGGCGCTGTTTTTGACGCGCTTCCTGCTGCTCTTCATTGACAACATGGGATAAAAGATCTTCAACATCCTTTGATATTTCTTCAATTGCCTGCTCCTGCAGGTCTGTAGCAGCTTTCATTAATCTCACGTGACATCTACCTCTCTGTCGTTATTTCTCCATTCAGAATAGCACAGAAAAAAAGGCGTTCGCCAAGGTAAGTGTTTCCTATATATACCCAAAGAGAGGAATCGATATCATGTCAATAAAAGGACACACGCTCTCACTAAAAGTAGGTGAGCAGCAGCATGGCGCTTCATTGAGTCATTTTTTAAAAACAGAAGTGTCTGCTTCTAAACCGATCATCCATTTTTGGATGGAGCATCATAAAATACGTTTAAACCAGAAGCCTGCCCTTCACGCAGCAAAAGTCAGTACAGGTGACCAGATCATCATCGATTTATTTGAAACGGAAGAAAGTGATGTCACGCCAGAATATGGTGAATTAGAGGTGCTCTTTGAGGACGAGCATTTATTGATTGTGCAAAAGCCAGCTGGTCGACCGACGCACCCGAATGAAAAAGGACAAATGGGCACACTGGCCAACCTAGTCGCCTTCCACTTTCAAGCAAATGGGGAAGAGAAGCGGGTGAGACATATACACAGGCTTGATCAAGACACAAGCGGCACCGTCATTTTTGCAAAGCACAGGCTAGCACATGCTGTCCTTGATCAAATGCTTTCTAAAAAAACGATTAACAGAACATACATCGCCATCGCAGAAGGACTGTTCAAGAAAAAGAAAGGCACCGTCAATGCGGCAATCGGCCGTGACAAGCACCATGCAGTCAGACGGAGAATCTCTCCTACTGGACAAAGTGCTGTGACTCATTTTCAGGTCATTGAAAACAATAAACACCTACAAATGACAGCCGTCAAGCTTCAATTAGAAACGGGAAGGACGCATCAAATTCGTGTCCATCTTAGCAGCCTCGGGCACCCTTTAGCTGGAGATACATTATACGGGGGTATACGTGATCGGATAAAAAGATGTGCCCTTCACGCCAAAAAAATAGACATGAAACACCCATTTACAGGTGAGCATCTCACCATAGAGGCGCCGCTTCCACCTGATATGGCAGAGCTAATGGACAAGATCATCCATTAAACGAACAAGAGCCTGCATATGAACAGCAGGCTCTTGTTCCATTATGCAGATGCTCTTTTTGCATAAATAATGTACCGCTCTGGTGCATTGCCGACAAAATGGAATGGATAGCATGTAGTTAACACCAGCTCTTCTTTTTCATTCTGCAAGGTGATAATGGATGTATCATGCTGATTCACAATTTTCGTATGCGTGATTTCATAAACAAACTCACCATACGGCACAGTGATTTTCAGCTGATCCCCAATGTCCAGCTCCCCTGTCCGGCGAAACACCGTATCCCGGTGACCTGACAGAACGATTTGTCCATTCTGATCAGGGTAATAACTGCCTTTATAATGCCCTACTCCTTTGGCAAGGTCGTCCGCATCTGTCCCCTCGACAATGGGAAGATCTGCTTTTAATTTCGGAATCGTCAAGATGCCAGCAGCTTTCCCCATTTGAGGAGCAAACTGCTTCTTTGACATCCCTTGATCGACCGCTACGGCCTTCTTCGCTTCTTCTAATGATTGTGCTGTTTGAAGATGAGTAGAGGCGATTTGCCAAATTCCCCAGCCGAGCAGGACAATACCTGCTGTCATCACAGTAAGTGCCAGCCACTTTTTCATGCTTAAGCTCCTTTGTTTGATGAACCATTACATTTTATTTAGATGATACCCTTCAGCTTGCTGCTGCCTTTTCTTCTTGTTTTGCTTTTTGAATGCGTCCCTCTTTTTGATACACAATGGAAGCACCCTCAAAGCTCTTCACAAAGGCAACGGTTGCTTCTAAATCTTCTGGGCCCGTTTCAGCGTTTTTCCCTAGCCGGCCTATCGGCGCATACTTACTTCCAGTTGCGGTTGCCATGAAGTTATTCACCGTGAGTGTATACGTTTGATCGAAAGCAACGGCTGAACCATCTGGCAGCTTCAAGTCGACTACTTGATATGTTAACGGATCATAGGAATATGAAAAACCCGAAATGCTATAATCTGGCCCAAATTGAGGAGATATTTGTGCTTCAATGATCTCAACCAAGTCCTTCCCCTTAATCTCCAGCTTGACTAAAACATTGCCAAATGGCTGAATATTAAAGAGATCTCCCCAAGTAATCGGCCCTTTTTCGAGGTTTTGCCTGATGCCACCGCCATTCATCATGGCAAAGTCACTTTTCATTGAATATCTCATGCCATCCGCAATGAGGTTACCGAGCGGTGTATCTCCATCATTTGAATACCCGCCTTCCATTTTTACGCCTGCTTCTCCAACAACCTCACTAATGATTGGCTCAACTTCTTTTCCGTAATGAGCTAAAATAGCGGCTGCTTCCTTGTCTTTTTCAATACTAGATTGGTCTACATACTGGATATTGGCACTCTTTTTCACAATGTCCTTCGTTTTCCGGTCAAGTGTGACACTCACTTCGCCAATGGCTTTCCCATATTCAAAGGCTTGAACGATTAGTTTCCCATTGACTTCTCCATTGACCACTTCGTGATTATGTCCTGCAAAAATGACATCAATTTCATCATCACCTTCTTTGGCAAGCTTCGCACTCTCCCCAGTAATGGTATCGCCATTTTGAGAGGCTGTCATATGAGCCAGCACTGCAATGGCTTTGACCCCTTTTTGCTTTAGTTCCGTCGTTGCTTCATTGACGGCTTTCACTTCATCTGTAAACTGAATGTCTTTAATCCCTTCTGGCATCACCATTCCTGCGGCTGACTTCGTCACAACACCGATAAATGCCACAGGAATTCCTTCGACATCTATGATTTCATAGGCAGGTAAAAGCGGTTTGCCAGTATCCTTGTATTCACAGTTCGCACAAACGAGCGGAAAGTTCTGGCCATCATACCCCTTTGTGCCTTTAGGGTGATCTCCGCCATTTAAGATACGCAATAGCTCGTCTACGCCTTCATCAAATTCATGATTGCCGACCGTGCCAACATCAAAGCCAATGTTCTCCATGAGTTCAACTGTTGGTTCATCTTGCAGCAGAGAAGATACCGGAGAGCTTCCACCAATCATATCCCCTGCATGGACCGTAATTGTATTTTTGTGTGCTGCTTGTTTTTGTTTCATATATGCCGCCACATAATCCATTCGTCCGTACATTCCTTTACTGCCATCACCTTTTATATCCAGCTCGTATTCTTGATCGATTTTACCATGTAAATCATTTATGCTTAAAATCGTTAATGGTACTTTGCTGGATTCCTCTGCCGGCTGATATCCAGCCTGCTCTGCTTCCTCTTTTGAAGCAAAAAAGACACGTTTATCTACGTCTACGTCTTTCCAGTTTTCAGGGGATACATAGGTTTTCGCAGATGAATCACCGACATAACGTGCGAGTCCTTTTTTCTGCTCGCGTGCTCTAAATTCAAACGGCTGTTCCAGCAGAGGATCCGCTTCGTTCCAAACACCCAGCCCTTTTTCCTTCGCTTCTTTAACTGCTTGTTGGAACGTATGATAGTCTTTTTCATCTCCAACTGGCCAGATGAAATAAGTGGGAGCATATCCTTTTTTCACAAGCTCTAAATTCGTATTGACCCCTTTTTTGGTTTTCACTTGAGCTAGCAGACGTCCGTAGCCATCCTTCGCTTCAGGGCCAATTTTTAACGTGACTTTATCACCGCTTGAAAGAAGCGTCTTTAAATAGTCAGTCGCTTGCTGTCCAAAGCGCAGTTGATTTTGATCTAATTCATTTTTTGGCTTATGATAGGTTTCAGGCGTGTCCATATTCACAAAGCGCACCTTGGTTGTACCTAGCACAGGCTTTTTTAAATGAATGGTATCTCCATCCACCACACGGTCAACCGTTGAATGATATTCTTTCTTGATTTTCGGCGGCTTTGGCTGGCGTTTCAGCAGTTTGACATCATCCTTGTGTCTTGGAAGCATCTGCAGCGTATCGTACCTGCTTAAAACCCCTGTAAACTCATACCATTTCCCTGTCTTCACCTGATCAATGGCACCTGTATCAGCCATCACTCTAAGGATAGTACTGTGATATTTTTTATCTATGATGACCACATTATATCCACCGCCAGCAGGCTGATCCGGCTTTGATTCCACGTAGCCTTTTACCTTCACGAGTCTTCCTTCATATTTACCTGCCTGATCCGTTTCCAGTTGTTGAATGGAGACTCGTTTCGGCGCTGGCAATGTTTGATTCACAGCATCTACCTTCAGGCGGTTTTGAACTGGCACAATTTCGATCAGCCCTTTATAAGACGCAACCTTGCCAGTCACCGTCACCTTCATGCCGGCTTTCAGTTCCGGGAAACTTTTAGGCTGCGCTGAATAAATATTGATTCCAGCTGTTTTGTCTTGAATATATGTTGATAGTTTCCCATTGCCTATAGCGGATTGATCTGCTGTCACAATTCCGCTCACCGTAACCGTCTCTCCTATCAGCTGACGGGCTTTCTTGATATTCATTGGCTTCATTTGTTTCCACACAGTTTCCTTCTTCTCAGATGCCCCTGCCTGCTCTGCTGCCATCATGCCAGGCAGTAAGGATTGCAGACTAAAGATCACCAAAACCAAACAACAGATCATTCGAATTGATAGAATACGTTTCATTAGATCTCTCCCCTTTGAACTTCATCTCTCATAGTGTACAAAGTAAATATTGATGTTGAATGGATTTCATGTAAAACTTATCTCCATCAACTCATTGGAAACGAAATAATCACCCGTGTCCCCTCAAAGCTTTTGCTTTCAAAACGAATGGTGCCGCCATGGCTTTCAATGATTTTAATGGTCATCATCAATCCAAGGCCCGTCCCTTTTTCTTTCGTTGTATAAAAAGGTTCACCCAGTTTCCCCATTTCGTCTTCTGGTATGCCCTTTCCTTGGTCTTCAAATATCAACATCATTTGATTATTTTTCAGTACCGAGGTCACTTGGATGACACCTGTCACGCCATCCATGGCTTCAATTCCGTTTTTAAGGATGTTCAGGAAAACTTGTTTCAATTCATTCGGTATGCCTTGAATGTTTGGCAGTGACGGAGACAGGTTTTTTTGAATGGACACGCCTTTTAAGACCGCCTGCGATTCAACGACCATGATGACTTCTTCGAGCAGAAGATTGACATGTACCGGCTCGAATTTCACAGATTTGTTTCTAGAAAGCACTAGGAATTCGTTAATAATCGCCTCAAGCCGATTAAACTCTGACATCATCACATCTGCATAATCCTTTTGATACTTTTTACTTTGAATCATCAGCTGTAAAAATCCCTTTAACGACGTAAGCGGGTTACGTATCTCATGGGCAATGCCGGCTGCAAGCTGGCCTACTGCCGACAGCATCTCAGACTTCATCAGCATCTTCTCTGACTGCTTTTGATTTGTAATATCCTCTGAAATACGCATCACGGTTGCCTGCATTTTGTTAGGATCATCAATTCGATGTAAAGAGACTCTCTCCCATCGTTCGCGTCCTGACAAATCCTGAAAGTACAGCTCACCTGTCCAGCTGCCATCTCTTAAACAAACCTCCCATTGCTTCGCTAAATCGTCACATTGACATAGCGAATGGTAGACAGAAAAAATATCTTTGCCGATAAGGTCATATTCATGCTGCTGTACAAACTGACAAAAGCGCTGATTCACACATTGGATAGTGCCTTCCTCTGTTGCGACAACAATATGAATATGGCTGTTATCAAGCGCTGTCACCGCAAGATGAAGTGACTGTTTCATTTTCGTCATTTCCGTCATTTTGATCCATGTCATCACCGCCCCCTCATGATCCTGATCATAGATAGGTGTAATGTGAACAGTGAATTGTTCTCCTTCGTTCGTTTCAATTTCACGTTCGATCACGCGCCTGTCCGATATGACGGATTGAATATCATGATAAAGCGTTTCCTGCGTTAGTTTCTTAGCCATCGACTGAAAGGATTGCTGGTGCCTTATTTGAGCTGAAGTAAATAAAGAGGCAGCTGTAGGAGTGTAATAGCGAATATTCATGTCCCGGTCCACAAACAACGTCGCAAGCTCTGGCTTCACAGAGGGGCGGTACAGTTCTTCTCTTGTCACCTTTAAGTTGTTTATGATATTAATAAAATGTTCGTGTTTTTTCTCAAGCTCCTCTATTTGCGTGTTTTTCGCTTTTAATTGAGCCCTTGCCTCTTGCTCTTTTTGTTTGACTTCATTGAGTTCATTTTCTAAATCGACAATACGCTGTTGATAGACTGAATTCTGATCTAGCATCCCTTTGTCCCTGCCGTTCTTTTGATTTTTTCCTCTCTCATTCATCCGAATAAGAATGACGTATACTCCCTTAAAACGGCGGTCAAAACTTTTCACGGTAAAATCTGCATACTGCTTTCTGCCTTTTTCCGAAATGAGGACGTGCTGAAACACAACCTCTGTCTCATCTGTCCACACCTTTTGAAAGGTTTGGCTCAACATCTCTTTCATATAATCAGGTATCACATATTCACATGATTGATCTGGCACTTCTGTATGCTCTAGGAAAGAATAGGCACCCTTCGATATCGCCAGGATTTTGTCACAATCATTGATCACCATGCATGCGTCATAATCCTTCCTCACTTCTTGCATATATTGTGCAGCTCGCTCTTTTAACTCCTCCACATAACGAGCATCATGTGTCCAAGGTACATTGTATTTAGCAACGTTTGAATGGGTGTAAATGTTCCACTTTTCATTGAATAAATGAAACAAATGAGGGATATTGGGTACAGTTTCATTTGGCCCTAATATCAACATCCCTTGATCATTTAAAGCATATTGGAATCGGGACAACACTCGTTTTTGTATTTCTGGCTGGAAGTACATCAGAACATTTCGGCAACTGATAAAATCGAGGTGGATAAAAGGTGAATCGATCAATAAATTGTGAGGAGCAAAGACAATATGTTTTCTAAGCGACTGCTTCACAATAAAAGCGTCACCTTTTTTTTCGAAATATCGCACCCGCCATTTTTCCGGCATTCTTGCCATAGACTCTACCGAGTAAAGACCTTTACTAGCCATTTGAATGGCTTTCCGGTTGATGTCTGTTGCAAACACTTGAAGTTCAATGGACACTTGTCTTCGCTTCATTTCTTCTAAAAATAAAATCGTAAAGGAATAGGCTTCTTCCCCTGTGGAACATCCCGCAATCCAAATGCGGCATGGAGATTTCCCGTTTTTCATCGTATTTTCAATGATCGACGGAATGATCTTATGTTCACATACTCGAAAGGCCTCCATATCCCTAAAAAAAGAAGTCGTGCCGCTTAGAAGCTGTACATGTAAACGGTCAAGCTCATCTGGTTCCCTTTCTAATAAACGATCGTACTCTGATAATAATGAAATCGGTTGTTTTGCACTCCGCATGCGTTTTTGAATGACAGTGAGCATCCTTTTCTTTTTATAGGTTGAAAAGGCAATTCCTTTATACATTTCAAGACGTTCAATTATTCTGAGCAAGACGGGATCTGCATCATCGACATGCGGGACATTGATGATATTGGCGATATATGCCGCAAGAATTGAAGGATCTTTGAATGTTTGATGATACATGCTGTCAAAACCACTTTCTATCTCACTGCATGATAAGGCTGTACCGCCTTGCTCCACCAATTGAAGCAGTCCGCTCCCCACACAATGGCCTTTTTGAAAAAAGATCGCAAAGGCCTCTTCCTTTTGCACACTGGCAAGTGACTGAAAAAGCGAGTCGACAGAGCAGGCCTTGTTCGTTGGAAGCTGCTCTGATACGTGCAGCCGCTTGTCTTCTGTTAACATGACAAACGCATGCTGCGGACAAAAATAAATCATATTTTTCATGACTTTCTCACCATGCTTAATCGTTTTTGCCCGGTAGCCAATCGGTAAAACAAGTGATTCCAAATCAGTGATACAATCGCCCGTCACATGATTTTGTACAACAATAAAAGAGGCATTTAATTCATGTGGAAACGATTGAAAAAAAGCCTCAAGATGATGCTGTTCAAACGGCGAAACACCGATGCCAATCACTGGTGCCTGCACATGTTCGTCTTCTGTCAAACGATTAATGATTTTGTCCTGCATCTGGTACCCCCATGTTCATTCGTCTGATACTTTTTTTCGACAAAAAGGAAGAAAACCCTCTAATTGTAAATAATGTTTTTTGCATGAAATAAGGAAAACATCCTCACATTAAAACAGAACATATAAATAGAAGGAGGAATCTCTATGCAAAACGATCAGCAGTCTTTCGTTCAAGGAAATGCTCAGCAACCTGAATTCAACCATGGTGGGCATGAGTTATTCGATTTACATGAAATTTTAGCAGGCACGATTAATATTTTGGATCAATACATGATCTTTCGGCAATTTATCCAAGATCCTGCATTATCCGACATCTTAGATCGACAATATCAATTCGTTTTGTCGCAGTACAATGTCACGGTAGATTGTTTTTCTACTGGACAAAAGCCTAGTGAAGAAACAACTACTTATATGATGAAAGAACAAACACAGGTGTCATACGGAATTAAACCATCTCAGCCAAAGAAGCCGAATCAGTCATTGCAGGACGTAAAAGACGCAGGGATTACAGGGCATATGCTCGGCCTCGTTAAATCACATGCAGGATTACTTTCAATGACCGCGTTAGAGGTAACAAATCCTGTGGTTAGACGTGTGCTTGCCGCGCAAATTCCGAACTTTATTGAAATGGCATATGAAATTTTCTTATATCAAAACAAACATGGCTACTATCAAGTCCCGCAGCTTTCTACGCAAGACATGCAAGCCATGACGTCTACATTCGCCCCAATGCAGGGCCAAGTTCAAATGCCTCCAAGCAAAGCCAATCAGCAAAAGCCGCTTCATTAAAAAAACGGCTGACCCCTTTCTCTGGTCAGCCGTTTTTTCTTTGATACATCACTTTAAACTGTTCTTCAAAGTCAGTTAGCCGCTGCCCTGTCGCCTGTTCAAAGCCTCTATCAAATCGGCCCGTTTTCGCCGTTTCCTCCATGATCTCATGTATGATGTCTCGTCCGTAAAGCTGGACCAGCTCATAGATCATATAGTAGCTTTGTAAATAAACATCTGTCTCATACGTCATCCGAGAGTCTTGCCAGTCTTGATCAGAATGAAGAGATTGAAAAGGAACGACGTCGAACCGTTCAGACGTGGCATTTAACACGTCATAGGCCGTCCATTCTGCTGTTCCTTCATGGAACCAAAGAGGGAAGATCACTGGAGATACCTTGTATGCATGCACCTTTTCATAGAAAACAAAATGAGCATACTCATGAATGAATAACGTGTTGAAAAAGTATAAAGGCAGTGTCTCTTTCTTCAACAATTCTTCCCGTTTATCTGGGTATAACCCAATCATTTGATCATAATCAGAGTAAAAGCCCGTAATATGCTTGATGCCGGCAAATTGTTCGATCGTGTCTTTATCATCAAAATAAATAATGTCTAAAGGTTTGTCAGGTTCAAACTGAAACACTGACGCTGTCCTCTTCTTTGCCTGATCCAGGGCCTCTATTGTCAGATCCACAAACACGTCCTCTTCCTCTGCATAGTAAATTCTGATATGTTCATAGACTTGCTTATTGAGTCCTTCTGTTAAGACCGTTTTAGGAGAAGACTGCTGCTCTAAATAATGTCCTGTCAGCTGAAACGCAACATAAATCAAGTACGCGGTGAACGCATAAAAAATCAAACCTGCTGCAATCATTCCGCTTACAAGTTTTTTATGAATCAATGACGATTTTGCTTTCATTTACTCCCCACCTGAATTCATCCTGCAACCTCTTTCTCTTTCTATGAAAAAACAAAGATCAACAAGAGGTGATATATTTTTTACTTTATGCAGTCAGGTGCGCAAGGTGCGGTTCCAAACAAAAAAGCCGCATATGACATACGGCTTTTGTCGTAGCTATTTTGATTCAGGGAAGACACGTCGAACAGTTTCAGTAAATTCATCGAAAAATCCTGAAATTGGCTCTCCGCTACTAATACGTTTTCCATATCCTTGCATACGATCAACAAAGTCTGGATTAGCGGATACATACACATTATCGATTTGTTGATCCGTTGATTTTACTTTGTCAGAAATTTTCTTTTTCAAATCATCTGTCACATCGCCGTTTTTATTACCTTCAAGCATAACGGCAACAAATGCATTTTTTCCTGTGACAAGCACGTTTGCTGTTTTCACTTCAGACATGTTGGCTACAAGCTCTGACGCCTTGTCTGCCACTTTGACTTTCTGAGGTGTTTGAACATTTGGCTGATCCTGTCTCATGTTGTCGTTCTTATATGTGACATTTTCATACTGTCGATTCATTGTTCCTCTTCGCTCATCGCCTTGATTGTTCATTCCACACCCAGCAGTGATCAATGTTGGAACAAGTAGTAAAGAAAGCATCCATTTCCTATTCATCAATTATTCCCTCCTTTTGTTCATAGGTTTTTCATCCAATCGACTTTTTATGCACACATTTCTATTTCATCAAAATGAATTCATAATTCAGCCTACTTTGGTCATCCTAAACATGATGAAGAAGTATCATCACGATCAAATGGAGGGATTCGTTTGTTTAAGAAAAGAAAAGGCATGAGCACTGGCGCAAT
Source organism: Bacillus sp. MC1252 (assembly GCF_056838025.1). Lineage (NCBI taxonomy): Bacteria > Bacillati > Bacillota > Bacilli > Caryophanales > Bacillaceae > Bacillus > Bacillus sp. MC1252. Next base: position 915,153 of record NZ_CM166369.1, on the reverse strand, counting down.
GATCGCAGGTTCAACAGCCATCATTGCATTATTTTCACCAGTATTACGAAGAAGGCTGAAAAGCATGACGCAAATGAATATGTCTTCAATGATGAAAGGCAATGATCATCAGCACCATGACTCGTCTCGCCATGAGTCACACTCCCATAAAGAATCAAAAGGAACGGCTGAAGTTGGGCAAATGATCAAGCAAGCATTTACCGCTGTCCAGCCAGATCACACGAACCAGCACCAATCACCATCAAGAACCCATCAGCCAAGAGAGTCTTATGCACAATCTCTTCACATTGATGAAAGTGTCATGAATGTGATGGATGATGAATCTATCCAGCAAGTGATCAATGACATCGAGCACAAATAAATGAAACAGGAGCCTTCATGAAAAAGGCTCCTGTTTATTCTCCTGAAAAATGTTCTTTGTCCATGAGACAAAAGGAAGGCAAAAAAGTGATTTCACTCGTTGTGATGAAGCGGTTACGAGTATCTAATATGAGCAAAAGCTCTTTCTCACCCTTCCGATCTTTTTTTATCTCTACATCTTGCACAGTTTTAACATCATTTATCCCTAAAACGTCTGCGTTCATTTTTCAAACGACCTCTAAGGAAAACTCCTGCATCGCGAGCGACATGGTTACGACAAATCGCTCCTCTTGATATTCAATCGGCATCTGTTTTTCAAGCATGCCAACTGGCTGTTTCAAAAAAAGAAAGCCAATCCGTTTCATCTGGGTAGCGTTTTCCTCGCATCTGTTTAAACCCCCTCATCAATGAAATTTTTAGTAATTATCCTTTTTCTCTTTTCTTTTGCAACAAATTTTAGTAATTTTAAAAAGGTGATTTTATTTTGCTAAGAGACCTCTTTATTAATATAACAATTCTTGTCACTTTCCATTATTTATTTATGCTTGTGTTTAGAGAGAAGTTTTTAAAGAAAGAAGATACCTTGCTCAGACAACTATGTAAAGGCATGCTTTCTGGGCTACTCGGTGTCCTCATCATGTTTTTTTCTATTAAAGCAGGACCAGCGATCATCGATTTAAGACATATACCTCTTATTTTAACAGCATTTTATGGAGGCATCGCGCAAACGTTCATTGCGGCATGTGTTGTCATTATTGGTCGATTATTAATCGAAACCAACGTCGGTTCTTTCATCAATATTTTTTCCATGATATTTATCGCCACAGCCTCTTTTTTGATTGCTGAACGTCATATCAATCATGTCTTGAAAATGCTGTTATCTATTACGATCAGCAACGTGATCGCAACCATTTTGTTTATCACCATCGCACATGAAATATCAATTGAAATGCATTTCGCTTATTGGATTTTCTCGTATATTGCCGGATTATTTAATTTTTATGTCATTGAGCATCAAACAAAAGCCTATCAGCTGTTAAATTTGTATAAATTCCAAGCTCATTATGACTTTTTAACAGGTGTTTTAAATAAACGGAAATTTGATGAGGTATTAAATGATGCTTTTTCTCTAAAATTAAAGCAGCCTATCCATCAAATGTCCCTTATTTACATAGACATCGATTATTTCAAATCCATCAATGATCAATATGGACATCATGAGGGAGATATCGTTTTAAAAGAAATCGGGACAAGGCTGATCAAAAACACAAGAAGCTCTGATTATATCGGACGGATCGGCGGTGAAGAATTTGCTGTGCTTCTACCGAATTGTTCAGTTGAAAAAACATGGCAAATTGCAGAACGATTGCGGAGAAAAATTGCGGATCAGCCGATTTATTTACAAAATGGAATGTCCATTCATATCACAGTATCACTTGGGTGTGCTTATTACCACGGAACAAGTGCAGACATCAAACAATTACCGATTATGGCTGATCAGGAGCTCTATAAAGCGAAGCAGTCTGGCCGAAATCAAGTGAGCTTCTCAGAGAGAAAAAGAGGCCAATTAACATAGGCTTTTTCCTCAATTTGTTAGCGCTAATTATTTTTAAAAAAGTTTTCGTATAACAGTTGTTTTTTCCCGCAAACACTGGTAAAGTAAAGGTAATTATTTTTGTTCGTATCATCTTTAAGAAGAAAGTTTTGAAAGAGTTTTCGTCTTTGAAGTTTGTGTAAGAGCAAGAATAGTGAATTTAAGCGTTAAGATCGCTTTAGGAGGAAATTTCATGTTAGAAGGTAAAGTAAAATGGTTCAACTCTGAAAAAGGTTTCGGATTCATCGAAGTAGAAGGTCAAGACGATGTATTCGTTCACTTCTCTGCTATCCAAGGCGAAGGCTTCAAAACATTAGAAGAAGGTCAAGCAGTTTCTTTCGAAATCGTTGAAGGTAACCGTGGACCACAAGCTGCTAACGTTAACAAAGCGTAATTTAAGAGCATCTGCTCTTTTAGCACTTTATAGAGTGAAGGAAAACCGCTCGGCTTCTGCCGGCGGTTTTTTTATGCAATCAAAAAGAGAACCTGACGAGAGGTTCTCTTTTTATTTGTCCTTCTGCTTTAGCTTCTGCAAAGCAGAACGATACATATTATCATTCATTTTTGTCTCTGGTTCTTCTTTTTTGACAGGTGGTTCTGGCTGCTTAAACTTTTGAAGCGCCTGTCTATAGAAATCGTCGCCAGACACGTGTTCGTCCGTTTGAGAAGGCTCTGACGCTTTTTCTTCTTCTTCAGGCTCTACAGGTCTCGCCGCAACTTCTGGCTCACTGCGCGGCACGTCAGGCTGATTAGACACATCTTCTTTGATCTCTTCCTTCTCGACCGAAGCGTGTCTGACATTGAACGCTACTAATCCGATAATGACTAGAAGAGCAGCTACTAACGCTACAATAATCGTCGCCAAAAGAACCCTCTCCTTATCGCTTAAATGACGCAGTGACTGATGCTACACGTCTTCCTAATGCTTTCCCGAGTTCAATGCCTTCCGTAGAAATCAATTCATCAGAATCAATTGGACATGTCACACCTGCTCCATAATAAGAGCCGTATAAAGCATTCTCTGGAACATTTCCAGGAAGGCCTACCACAAGCATCCCTTGATGGAACATTGGCGTAATCAAATTGTGCATCGTCATTTCTAAACCGCCGTGCGCTGTAGCAGTTGTACAGAAAACAGCACCGACTTTATCAATGAGTTTTCCTTCTGCCCATAAGTAACCAAGACGGTCAATCCATGTCTTTAATCCAGAACTAATGGTACCAAAGTGACCAGGGCAGCCCCAAATGATCGCATCCATTTGATCAAGCGTGCGAATATCCGCATCTTTCACATGATCAATGAATACTTCAGCTTGCTCTGTTTCACCTGCGCCCGCTGCAATCGCTTCTGCAAGTGCTTTTGTATGGTCACCTTCACTATCGTATACGACATAAATTTTCATGTACGGTCCCTCCACACTTATCTTGCATCTTGGTTTGCTTCCTTAGGTGCTGGAAGCAGCGTCATTTCTTGTTTCTTATGCTGCTGATCTTTTCGTTTTTTATCCTTACGTACATCTCTCAGGAACAAGCTGAGAATGACACCGGCCGCACAGAATAATGTGACCCACATGTAAGCATCATTGATGCCCATCACGTTTGAATCGACCTGTGCTTTCGTAAAGAGCTGGGTGGATACATATTTTTGGGCAGCTTCAGCTGTCATCCCCATATGATGCATCACATTCGACACAGCCGTCTGGAATGAATTCATAAAGAATGGGTCAGCTGTATTCGTTTGATCTGCCATATTCGAATAATGGAATGTTGTCCGATTCGTATAAATCGTCGTGATCAAACTCGTACCGATCGAGCCGCTAATTTGTCTTAATGTATTAGACATCGCTGTACCATGACTGTTTAAATGCTGTGGTAATTGGTTCATCCCAGCTGTCATAACAGGCATCATCAGCAGTGACATACCAAATGCACGTACTGCATACATGAGCACAATGTGACTATAGGATGTATCAATGGTCAGCCTTGTAAACTCGTATGTGGTGACAACAGTAATCACCATCCCCACAATCGCAAGCGGACGAGGTCCAAATTTATCAAACAAGATCCCTGAAATCGGGGACATAATCAGCATCGCAAGTGCCCCTGGAAGCATTAACAGACCCGATTGCAATGCAGTAAACCCAACGAGGTTTTGCAGATAAATCGGAAGTAAGAACATTCCAGTGTATAAGGCAACGGTAATAATGATATTAATGACACTTGATAATGAGAAAATGCTGTATTTAAACACGCGGAAATCAAGCATCGGATTATCAGCTTTTAGCTGTTGGAATATAAAGAGAATGATCGCAATCGCACCAATCATAATCGTCGATAAGACGATCGGATCTGTCCAACCATCACTCCCCGCTTCACTCACTCCGTATAGAAGCGAAGCAAAACCAACGATTGAAAGAATCGCACCCAGGGTGTCCAGCTTGATTTTTTTGGGCTCTACAATATTTTTAAACATAAAGAAAGCCGCGATAATGACAATCAAACCGATTGGTACAAGGCCATAAAACATAATACGCCAAGAATAATGTTCAATAATGTAACCAGATAATGTTGGTCCTACAGCTGGTGCAAACATCATCGCAAGACCAAAAATCCCCATTCCTTTCCCCCTGTTTTCCGGAGGGAAAATAAAAAGGATTGTTGTCATGACGAGCGGCTGCAAGATACCGCCACCGATTGCCTGAATCAAGCGGCCAATGAGCATCGTAGAAAAGTTCGGTGCAATACCGCAAATAAAGGTACCAAGTGTAAACGAGATCATGGCTACTAGGAATAAGCTGCGCTGTCCAAAACGTGTGATTAAAAACGCGGATAGCGGAATCAGCACACCGTTGACAAGCATGTAACCTGTTGTAAGCCACTGAATGGTCGTCGCACTGACATTAAATTCAGTCATTAAATGGGGCATGGCTACGTTCAGAAGCGTTTGGTTTAAAATCGCTACGAACAAACCGGCCATTAAAATGATCAGTAAAGACAAGGAGCCTGTTCCCTGTTTTGTCGCTGCAGGTTGATTTGCCATCTCAGACAACCTCCTTTCATTTTTTAATATCAATCATCATTAAGATGAAATTTTGACAGAAGCATTCATACCTGGAAGTACTTTGTCAGATGGGTTTTTAATTGAAATTTTGACTGCTACTTTTTGTGTCACTTTTGTATAGTTACCACTTGAATTTGTTGCTGGCAGCATGTTGAATGTTGAGTTTGTCGCATAACCAATTTGTTCAACAGTTCCTTCAAATGTTGTATCAGAATCACCATCTACCACGATGTCGACTTTGTCACCTTTTTCAATGTTCTTAATGTCTGTTTCTTTGATATTTGCTGTGATATAAAGCTTGCTTAGGTCAATTGTTTCACCAAGAACTGTACCTGGCTGCACTTGCTGATTGTTTTGTACTTCTTTTTTGACTAATGTGCCATCAGCTACTGCTTTAATGTTTGTTTTTGCTTCCCCTTCAACTTTTGCAACTGTGCTGTCTTTTTGCACTTCGTCACCTTCATTGATATCCCAGCCTTTGATTTGTCCAGCTGCTGGTGCTGTAATTTGATACATATCACCTGTCACTTTTGCCTCGTCTGTTTTTACAAAGTTTGTGCTTTCGTAGTAGTAATAAGCACCTCCGGCAATAATAGCAAGAATCACAATAAGGCCAATAATATTCGTTAGTAATAAACGCCCTCTGTTCATGTTTTGTTTCTCCTTTCATGTATAAAAATATAGTGTCATCTGCTTTAGCAAGCTTAGAATGCCCATCATCTGACAGAATATGAAACAAGCTCATAAAGCTGACATTTCCCCTTCATCTACTCCGCTGAAAAATGGTGTGCAGCCCATTTATACTTATTGTTCACTCATGAGCAAAGAGCAGAAAAAGAAGAAAAGACGATCGGCATCTTTTTTGAAAAACTTATATTTAACAAGATTAAATATTAATAAATGTAAATTGAAATGTCAAAGAGAAAGTTTTACTTTTTTTCTGGTGATCCCTTCCTTTTCCACAAAAAAAACCTTTCAGCCCTTATGCTGAAAGGTTTTTTCAAATGTGCTATTTAAGAAAGAACTTCTTCCTGCTGAAAAAATTTTTTTAATGCGAGAAAAACGTCTGATTTTTGCTTTAAAATATAATGCTTAAATTTCTCATCCTGAATATGCTTATATGCTGACATTAACGTAGAGTGCCGGTTGTATTGATTCACTTCACCATAACAGAATAAGTTGGCTTTTTTCATAATCTCTTGAACAAGCTTCACACACCGCGCATTGTCTGAGGTCAGATTGTCACCATCAGAAAAATGGAAAGGATAAATATTATATCGTGACGGCGGATATCGTTCGTCTATGAGCTCTAGTGCCTTTCGATAGACAGACGAGCAAATGGTCCCCCCGCTCTCACCCCGTGAGAAGAAGTGTTCCTCTTCTACAACCTTCGCCTCCGTATGGTGGGCAATAAATTCAATATCAACCGTCTCATACTTTGTCCGTAAGAAACGTGTCATCCAAAAGAAAAAACTCCTCGCCATATATTTTTCCCAAAGTCCCATACTTCCGCTCGTATCCATCATCGCCAAAACGACGGCTTTCGACTCTGGTTTGGTCACTTCATTCCACGTTTTATATTTAATATCCTCTGGGTAGATTGGATAAAAGGAAGGACTTCCCGTCATCGCATTTCGTTTAAATGCGGACAGCATCGTTCGTTTTTTATGGATATTTCCTGTTAAGCCCGTTTTGCGAATATCGTTGAATTCAATTTGCTCGACAATGATGTCGTCAAGCTCCTTTTGTTTCAGGTTTGGCAGTTCTAGTTCACGAAACAGCGCTTCCTCCAGATCCATTAATGAAACTTCTGCTTCGTAATAATCCTCACCTGCTTGATCTCCAGCACCTTGCCTCTTCCCTTGCCCTTGCTTACTGTCTGATCCATCACGCGCGACAACATCACCAACCTGGCTGTCTCCATCCCCTTGACCCACATGCTTATTCTTGTCGTAGTTGTACCGAATTTTATATTCATCTAATGAACGAATCGGAATTTTGACAACATCTTTTCCATTAGACATGATGATGCTTTCCTCTGTGACAAGATCCGGCAAATTGTTTTTAATCGCCTCTTTGACTTTTTTCTGATGACGCTGCTGGTCGTCAAAGCCTTTTCGATGGAGGGACCAGTCTTCCTGAGAAACAATAAACTGACTTTTTTCTTGCCGGGACATCCATCCCCCTCCTCACCTGTTTACGCAATTCTTCTAACTATCGATTCCTTTATCGTATGCTGCCGTCATCCAAGATGACGATCATTTCTAAAAAAGACATTACCGGTGCGGATGTGCGCCAATAATGCCTCCTTCATTTATTAACGATTCAGAAGACTGCCTACATATTTTAAGAGTTCATTTGCACTTGTTGAATTATAGCCATGCTCATCAATCAATCTAGCCACTACCTCATTTACCTTTTTCAGCTGCTGTTCATCTGGTGTCTTCGTCGATGTCGTAATTTTGACCACATCTTTTAGATCGGCAAATAACTTCTTCTGAATCGCCTCTCGTAATCTCTCATGAGAATTATAATCAAAACGCTTGCCCTTTCTCGCATAAGCCGAAATACGAATGAGAATTTCTTCTCGGAATGCCTTTTTGGCATTTTCAGAAATACCGATCTGTTCCTCAATTGAGCGCATAAGCTTTTCATCAGGATTCATTTCTTCACCAGTTAACGGATCACGCAGCTTGTTTTTATTGCAGTAAGCTTCGACATTATCTAAGTAATTATCCATTAGTGTTTTCGCAGACTCCTCATACGAATACACAAATGCCTTTTGAACTTCTTTCTTCGCAATATCGTCATACTCTTTTCGCGCGACAGAAATAAAATTCAAATAACGCTCCCGATCTTCACTTGAAATGGATGGATGCTGATCAAGCCCTTCTTTTAAGGAACGAAGCACATCCAGTGCATTGATCGATTCCATATTCTTTCGAATAATGGTGGATGAAATTCGGTTGATCACATAACGCGGGTCAATTCCGCTCATCCCTTCGTCATGAAATTCCTTTTTCATCTCATCTATGTCAGCAGATTGAAAGCCTTCGACACTTTCCCCATCATACAGACGCATTTTTTTCACCAAATCAATATCAGAACGCTTTGGCTCTTTGAGTCTCGTCAAAATAGAGAACATCGCTGCCACCTTCAGCGTATGCGGTGCAATATGAACGTCTGAAACATCACTTTCTGAAATCATTTTATGATAAATCCGTTCTTCCTCTGTCACCTTTAAATTATAAGGAATCGGCATCACAATAATTCTTGAATGAAGGGCCTCGTTCTTCTTATTTGAAATAAACGACCGGTACTCGGTTTCATTCGTATGAGCGACAATCAATTCATCCGCACTAATCAAGGCAAATCGGCCTGCCTTAAAATTTCCTTCCTGCGTTAATGAAAGAAGGTGCCACAGAAATTTCTCATCACACTTTAACATCTCCTGAAACTCCATCATCCCGCGGTTTGCTTTATTGAGTTCTCCATCAAACCGGTATGCACGAGGGTCTGACTCTGATCCAAATTCAGCAATGGTTGAAAAATCGATGCTGCCTGTTAAATCGGCAATGTCCTGAGATTTCGGATCAGACGGGCTGAAGGTACCAATGCCGGTCCGTTTATCCTCTGAGAAAAAAATCCGCTCAACCCTTACATCCTCAATTCTGCCGCCATATTCCTCTTCCAGTCTCATCATATTCAGAGGCGACAAATTCCCCTGCACACGAATACCATATTCTCTATAGAAATCCTCCCGCAGATTTTGCGGAATGAGATGAAGCGGGTCTTCATGCATGGGACAGCCTTTGATCGCATAGACTGCGCCATTGTCTGTCAAGGAATAGGCTTCGAGTCCTCTTTTCAGCCTTGTTACAAGCGTCGATTTCCCGCCGCTTACCGGTCCCATCAATAATAAAATACGCTTCCGCACATCTAATCGCTTTGCAGCAGGATGAAAATATTCCTCCACTAGCCTTTCCAGTGATTCCTCTAATCCAAAAAGCTCCTGATCAAAAAATTTGTAGGTTCTGACCCCATTCTCCTCTTCAATCCCGCTGTCTTTAATCATATGATAAACGCGAGAATGAGCAGATTGAGCGACAAGTGGATTTTCCTTAATAATGTCTAAATAATCGCTGAATGTGCCTTCCCATTTGAGACGCTGCTCTTCTTCTCTGTGCTGTTCAATTTTCTTTAAAATATCCATATGAACCTCCTCTTTCAAGATTGAAGCTAGTAATCAGATACTGTTTTACAATCTATGCGCAGGCGTCCTATTACATGCTTTCGTTCTTCAAAATGACGAATTGGCAAACTGAATTGACAACCATCCGCAAGACCCTTCATAATAAAGGAAAAACAGGAGAAAAATGATCTTCTTCTCCTGCTTTTCAAGGCGAACTTCACATCATATGAAACAGGCAGCGGACAGGAACAAAGGGATAAGGGGGAGCTTATATGAGAACGGTCATTATGATGGGCGTCATCATTACGTTTTTAGTATCCATTTTCACAGCTGGCTACGAAGGCAAGCCTGGTAAATGAAAAAAAGGATGTTCCATTAGCGGAACATCCTTTTTTCATTTAGTTCATTGTTTTCAGCACTTGCATATTCACTGTATTACCTGACACCTGAATCGAAGTAAAGTTGCGTATCTATCACCAGTGTGACTGCTCAATTATCTAATGTGATATCAGTAAAACGAGTAGAGAAGTTTGCCCGAATATCTTTCCGATAAATATCGTCAGTCACTGCAACCGTCGAAAGTAATTTCCATTTGGTCACAGAGATAATGTTTGAGTTTTGAATTTCTGTGATAATGCGCCCTGTATAACCAACATTGTTTGTCCCCCAGAAAGTCGCTCTTGTATGTCCATTCAAATTTTTATAAATGGTCATTTGAACAGTACTTCCAGGCTTAAATCCTTTTGTATACGTAAAATTACTATGTTCTTCGATATATGTTTCTTGATTATTTGTTCCTACCTTCATCGTAGGTTTCCATACATTATAGGTTGGACTGTATTGAAGACCAATATCCGCTTCTTTTGATCCTGTGAATCCAGAATAAATATAAGCTGCCCCTTTAGACACACTCATCGTGGAAGGAAGTTGAATTTTTGTGACCAATATAGATCCATTACTATTGATATAGGTACGCCCGCCAATTCCTTTAGATCATTGCGCTGCTCCTATTTCCTGCGTCTGAGAAAGACCTGGGATACTGACTGGAACGATCCCCATTAAAATAGCTGAGATAACGGCACTAGTAATCAGTAGTTTTTTCATCTCATTATTCCTCCTAATGGATTCATCATTTTTGAAAATGCAATCTATCATCATATCTATTTTCAACATGTACAAAAAGTATAAATAAGTCATATTTTTCATCACCACATAAAAAAGCCGAGATGGGTATCTCGGCTTTCATCATGATCTTATATGAGATCTCGATATTGCTGCTGGCGAAGTGCCTCATAAACAAGGATCGCTGCTGTATTCGATAGATTAAGCGAACGAACATGCTCTGTCATCGGTAAACGAAGACAGCGGTCCATATTTCGTTCAATCAAATCTTTCGGCAACCCACTTGTCTCTCTGCCAAAGACGAAGAAATAGTCTTCATCTAACTGAGAGTAATCAAACGTTGTATGCGGCTTTTGGCCAAACTTTGTGATATAGAAGAATTGCCCCTTCGGATGGGCCTCAAACAATTCATCGAGTGAATCATGATAGACCACATTGGCATACTTCCAATAATCGAGTCCAGCACGCTTCAGCATTTTGTCATCTGTCGAAAAACCAAGCGGACGAATCAGATGAAGTGTTGTATTTGTTGCTGCACATGTACGCGCAATATTTCCAGTATTAGCTGGAATCTCTGGTTGATATAAAACGACATGAAGTCCCAAAAAAGTTCACCTCTAATTTTCTTTTCCGCTCAACATTATACCATTAACTATCCTTTGCGGCATCGTCCAAAATGTGAAAAAACGTATAACGAATAGCTGGTGTATAGGCAGTTGAATCCTCATATGACCAAAACCGCATGCGGCTGTCATACGTCTGTGCATTCACAAGAGGCATTCCGCCTTTATCATGATCAACAACAATGGTTGTATGATTATACCTTCCATCACCCTCGAAATCGTAGCAAATGACATCACCAATTTGAAGCTCCTGCGCTTCTTTTAGCTTCTTTGCCCTTAAGCCTGCTTTAGAATTCGCTAAATAGTTTTTCATCGAATGAGCCACCGTCCAGCTGTAGCTCCACGTATGTGGACGCACCCACCAGCCAGACCCGCGATTCGGATACCCTCTCGTTGGCGCATTCCCTGCTTTCAAGCATTGTGAAATAAAATTTGTACAGTTATCTTCAAAATTCTTGTAGGCTGGATTCCGTTTATTCCAGTACGTCTCCGCATATTGCACGGCTGCCCGCCGATCATAGTGAAAGGCTCTCCCGAATTGTTCCTCGTTCTGGAAGCGCTCATCCACCCGCTCCTCCTTTTGCCGTTCCTCCTGCATCATGCGATCTTTGACAAGCATGTCGTTATAAAGAAACGCTTCTCTTTTTTCAACCTGTTCCTCCAAATAAAAAGAATCGTCTACATCCTTACAGACATAAGTGAGATGAGCAAGATATTGCACATGCTGAGCCCCATCATCCTGAATTGTTGAATCTAGAAGCTTTGTTTTTGCCTTTGCCTTCACAATCTCAACCTGTCTTCTAGCAAAAAGCTCCTTTTTTCGTTCTACTGCTTCCACATCAGACATGAGCTGCGGCTGTTTGATCGCACTGTCATTTAATAAATACGCCAGCCTGTCTTCTAACGTTTGCGCTAATAATTGTTTCACACAGACACCACCAAAACTTTTTTTAAAACCTCTGTTTGGTACATTCTATGTTCATAGGGATGTTATTTAGTATTTAAAGGTGTCTGTAATAGCTCAATCCCTTTGATCATCTCTTGTTTCGCTTCTTCATCACTTTCCCGCTCAAGAGCTTTTTCCAGCTCTGAAAGCTGCTGCACGTCGCCAATTTTGCCAATGGCCCAAGCGGCCGTGCCTCGAATGACCGGCCTTGGATCCTTGTGCATCAATTCAATCAAAACTGGTAAGGCAGATGCGTCTTTAAAGTGAGCGAGTGCCAAAATCGCATTCCGCTGAATGGGCTTTTTCCCCCGCCATGATCCTGATACATGACCGTATTTTTCCTTAAACTCACGATTGCTGATCGTAAGGAGCGGCTTTAAAAGCGGCTTTGCAATTTCAGGGTCCGGCTCCATTTCAGGATGCAGATGAAAGTCTTTTCCTTTATTGATCGGGCAAACTATTTGGCACGTATCACACCCATACAAGCGGTTCCCTATTTTCGAACGGAACTCGTCAGGTAAAAACCCTTTTGTCTGAGTTAAAAACGAAATGCACCTTTGAGAATTCAGCTGTCCTGGATTCACAAGCGCACCTGTTGGACACGAATCCACACATTTATTGCACGTCCCGCACTGGTCTTCAATTTTCTCATCCGGTTCAAATGGAACATTTGTAATCATTTCAGCCAAGTACACATAAGAGCCGAACTCTGGTGTGATAATCATACAGTTCTTTGCACTAAAACCAATGCCAGCGCGTTCTGCTACAGCACGATCAGACAGTTCCCCTGTATCCACCATTGATTTTGTTCGTATATCGACATGCTTGCTCCGCAAGAATTCCTCGAGCATATCAAGCTTTTTTTTCAATACAACATGATAATCCGTTCCCCAAGAAGCCCTGCAAAAGATTCCTCTTCTTGCATCCTTTGTACTTCGAGGGGCATCTTTCATTTTGGAAGGATACGCGAGCGCTATTGCAACAATTGATTTGGCCTTTGGAAGCAGCAAAGAAGGGTTTGTTCGTTTTTCGATATCAGGCTCTTCAAAGCCGGACAAATACCCTAACGATTCATGTAAGATCAGGCGGTCCTTTAATGAATCAAATGTATCAGCACTTGCAAATCGAATTTTATCGACACCAATTTCTTTCGCATATTGAATCAATTCTTCTTTTAATTCTCCAACATGAATCACCTTGCAAACCTCCTTTCTTTGTTTCTTCTGTTGTTTTCAGTATAATACGAGTGTATCATGACCGATTGGAGTGAGTCACTGTGAAGATACATATGGAAATTCCTTATCCTCAAAGCCCGTCTATCCATGTTGGACAGATTGAATATTCACATATTGAAGTCGGTAAATCACCTCAAATGTTAAAAGGTCGATTACGCCTGTTTCAAGAGTCTTTGTTTTTTGAATACGAAGATAAAGCCTTGAAAGAAGTACCTGCGATCAAAGAATGGACTGAGCTTATAGAAGACATTCCTTTCCTTCCACTTCTTTCTGATATTCAAAAGGAACAATTTATTGACTCGACCAATTCCGTACAGGATTTGTCGATATTTTTCTCATTAAAATATTTCTTGCCCATCCTGACATTAGATGCCGATCGCCTAAAAGAGCCACTTTCACTTGCAAAAAATGATGCTGGTCACATCGAATGGCAGGACGAAACGGGACTTAAAGGGTTATTTTCTCAAGCAAGTAAAGCACAAATTTCTCAAGACACAAAGAACATTCTTCAAATCATCCTTTTCCCGCCATCTATTTCCCGGGAAAAGAGTGAAGCTCTTATACAATCCTTGACGAAGATGTTTATACAAATACATGGTGGAGAAAGCAAATATGAACTCATTGAAAAAGCACTGTAGCTGACAGTGCTTTTTCACATTATACTGACATAATAAAAAACGCAACACTTCGTTTATCTAAGAAACGAAATACTGCGTTATAAACAAAATTATGTATTGGAGCGGGTGATGAGAATCGAACTCACGACATCAGCTTGGAAGGCTGAGGTTTTACCACTAAACTACACCCGCATCAATCTTTTAAAAGCAACGTCATTGCGTTGACTTTTATTATGTTACAACTTTCTTAACAATTCGTCAAGAGAATATGAAGATTTTTCGTCAAAAAACTTCATATTCTCCATATATATTAAGATAGTTATTTATCTAGCTGGACATAAAACAAGTATGCATGTGACATATTCTTCAACGCTTTCTCTGGGTTCTTTTCGATTGCCTCAAGCATTGGTAAATTCCCATCTTTCCCCATTGCAGCTGTATACGCAATTAGTGCTTTTTCTCCTGAAGCCACTTTGACAGATTCAGATTGTGCAGAAAAAACATAGTCACCTACTTTGAATGGAAAGCTTGAAGTCGCTTTTATCATTCCATCATTCTTTCTGTCTGACCAAATACTAAATTGTGATTCGTATATATCTTTCTGATGATTCAGTTGTAAGAGCACATTCATCGTTTGATCGGTTCCATCCTGATGTAAAACAAAGGTGGCAGATGATGCTTCCTTATCAACTAATCGACCATTTTTGTAATGACTCCCAATAAAAGTGATACTCTTATTCTTCTTCGTTAATCCCTTTAGGGTAAGAGCCACCATTTCATTAGTGGTTGTGGCATCTAGTAAGCTTTCTTCTTTCTTTGTCAGTTTCATTTTTTCAATTGTTACTTGATCCTTAGATACGGGTTCTGTTTCTTTTTTAGATACTGTCTTCACTGTCGTTGTTGTTTCTTCGGCCTTCTCACCGCATCCTGCTAATAGAAAAACAGTGAACAAAAGTATGCTCCATTTTTTAATCATTGATATCCCCTTTAATATTTTTCATTCTTTATTATACTAAAATTTGGTTGAGCATACAAAAAAAGATTAGGAAAATTCTCCTAATCTTTCGCTTTTTTCTGTTTCATTGCCGACAGCAATGCCACAATGAGAAAACTCGCTGCAAAAATCACAATCATATAAATAAAAAAGTTTGGCTTGATCTGAAAAGTAAACGCTGACGAACCTTCCATCTCAAAAGCGAGACTGTTAAATAATAATGCATCATTTGTTTTTGATTGAAATAAATGATAGAACAGTACACCAATTGTCAGCATCGGAAAGCCTAAGAATCCTAGGAAACCACCAACTATAGCACCTTGTTTCATTGCCTGAACGTTCATGATCGTTGTCCTCCCATTCCACGAAGCAATAGCTGCTTCATAATGGATTTACCATCCCCCATAAACGGAAGAAGATAGAGTAATTGAATAAAATACGTAATTGAAAAAATAAAAAAACCTGTCGAAATTGGATTTTCTTTCAGAAATAATACGGTCACAATGATTCCAGCTGCCCCAATCACACCAGGGAGAAGCGGTCCAAGCAGCGTAATCCATACCTGCTTTTTCTGAAATGGATCTAATACAGGTCTCACAAATTTCACAGACATCATATCACTCGCAAAAAAACCTTGAGGACCATCCCGTCCCGCAAACTTCCGATGTGCATAACCATGTGCTGCCTCATGCAAGGCCGTCCCGGTAATTAATCCGAAATAAATAATGGAAAAATAAATCGCAATGGCTGCAATCGATGGATCAGGGATGAATAAAAAGGCGATGCCTGCCATGACCATGAAAAGCACCCAGAAAAAGATGATTTTACGCGTCACCATAAGCAAGGCCGTCCCCAATATTTGAAGAAATGAGTGGCCTGTGCAATCAAATCGTTCCTTCATCTTTACTTGATACTGCTTAAAAAATTGACAGCAGGCTGTGACAATCCGATATGGTGATTGATAATGAATAGACAGCAAATGATGCTGATTCAGCCCCATCATCAGCTGATAAAAATCACGAGCAATGACAGACTCATCGACCTGAAACAAATCGGCTAGCTCTGCTGTAATACTCGCTTCTGTCCTCTTGCCGTCCACTTTCGTTAACATATGATAGGCACTTTCATTAATCGGGAGTGTGCTTCCATACTGCGTATCAGTGAGATGCCTCTTTTGTAAGGTCACATAAGGCCCAAGAGCCGGTACCCGCTCAATCTTTAGCTTACTGTTAAGAAGTTGAATCATGTGAATACCTCCATGAAAAACCTTTGTATATGGCAAAGATGAGCAGACCCTCAAAAGCAGCCACAAGCAGCCACTGAAGCGTTTGACTCGACTCCCCTATGACATAGTTTCCAATAAAAACAATTGGAATCATAAGTAAAATAAGTGCTCCAAATGAAAAAATGCCTGTGTATGGATTGTTCCGATCAAGAGGAAGTAAAATACCTACCACATAAAAGAGCGCAGTAGCATTGCATAACACAGCGGCCCCAATCAATACGTTCCAAATCTGATCAGGAAGCGTCAGTGTTGTCAGCATGAATAAAGCAATCTGCATCACACCAACGAGCAGAAGTCCAATAAACTTATACAGAGCCACTTCCCACGACATTAGGCCAAATGTTTTATACATCCCTAGCATACGTTTATCATTGCCAAATGAATTAAAGGCTGTTAATCCAGCAAGAGCACATAGAACAAAAAACGCTTCTTCTTCAAACCGGAATCCAAACTGATAACGGACGAATAAGATCACAATGAGAAGAATGAGAAAGTTTAAAATGTTTTCTTCATTTCGCACCTGTGATTTGATTTCCTTTACAATAAGTGACCATTTTTTTGAAGAAGAGAACGGCAATTTGTTTAAAAAGGTTAACGCTTTTTTCTCTGCCATAATCGGCATCATCGCAAGAGAAAGAAATGCGCCGCCCGCTGATAAAAGGATGAACAGAATCAAAATTGCATAGTTTACCCCTTCTGGAGACATCCCTTGTGCTGCAAGGAAAAACGGTGCTGTAAAATACATTAAATGATAATCAAACTGAATATATGATTGCTGAATTTGGCTGATATCAAAATGCGTCAATCCATACGCCACAACCAGTGCCAATAAAACAAAGATCGCTGCAAATTTTTGCAACGGTAATTTTAATTTTAGAACGAGCAAATAGGTAATGTTATAAATGAGCTGCAGCAGCATGAAGACAAAAAGCGATTGCAAAATCACCATCAAAAAGAAAGTAAAGATAAAGAAAATTCCGATTCCCTGGGCAATAAAGTTAGGTAAAAGCAGGATACCGATAAAAAATAAAACAAGCCCTGCCACCACTATCACCATCGGAATGAAGTATCCAAGACTTTTCTGAAAGGTAGAGAGCGGGAACCAGCTGAGCTGCATAGAAAACCGGTCTTGTTCAGGCGTTCTGACCTTGATCAGAACAAATAACAAGCTTGTAAAAATAGATGCATTGATCGCCATCGACACAACCAATAATCCAAGTGAACGTTCATCTCCATTTAAGAAAGCCTTCATAAAGACACCAGTAAAACTATATCCAATGATGGCCCCCATTGTGACTGCAAACAAAAAGAATAAGACCACAATGATTCGCTTCGTTTGAGTATCAAAGAGCTTATACATCTCCTGCTGCCACATTTTAAGCATCATTTTAGAAATGATTAATGATTTCATCAAAATGTGCACCCCTATCACTTAACATTGAAGCTTTCAGAAACACCTGTTCCAGTGTGCTTGATTGATACTTTTCCTTTAAGGCTGAGACTGTTCCTTCATCCATTTTATTTCCCTTAGAAATAATGGCGATTTTGTGGCACAGCTCTTCCGCTGAAAGCATATCATGCGTTGAAAGCAAGATTGCACCATGGTTCTCGGCATAACGCTTCATCAGTTTCTTTGTGTTTATAACCGCTTCAATATCAAGTCCTCTAAAGGGCTCATCCATGATCACCAATTGACTATCAAGCATAAAGGCGGCAATGAGCTGTGTCTTTTTTTTCATACCATGTGAATACGTTTCGATCGGTCTTGATAAAGCCGAGTCCATATCAAACAGTTCAATTAGTTGATTTCTTCTATGAATTGTTTTACATTCATACATAGAAGAAACAAAATCTAAATATTCAGCACCAGTCAATGCTTCAGGGAGCAGCAGGTCATCTGGAATATAGGCTACTTGTTTTTTAAAGGATGGGTCATCATTTGTGACCTCCTGCAAGTGAATCGTTCCTTTTGTATGCTTAATGATGCCGAGTATACAATTAATCATCGTTGTTTTACCAGATCCATTCGGTCCAGCAACAGCAACGATTTGATGAGGGGCAACCTTTAAATGAAAATCATTGACAGCAGTCACATTATTTTTATACGTCTTGGTTAAATTCTCGATCGTAAACATATAACCTCCAAGTGTCTGCATATTCTTTAAAAAACAGATCAGGCTAAACCGCCCGCCACAGACGGTTTAGCCCTGGTGTCATATCATAGAAGTAAAAAGATGAATCCTAAGTATAGCTACTTACATTCAATTTGGACTTTTAAGCCACTTTCCCACTGAACGGCTCCTGTAAAGCTACCCTTGCCGTTTGCTAAACACCAAACTGCTGCTCCTAGAACAACTGTTGCTCCCAATCCAAGAAGGACTGCAACAAATACTAAGAACCAAGCTTGGTCCATAATAGCAGGTTCCATAGTGGAATAGTCAACTTGCGGCGCTGCATAAGTCATACTTTTCACCTCCCAGCTTATGATGATCGTATCATAGGCGTCACACTCCAAACATCAACAGAAGATCCCATTTTTGACCGAACGCATTTTCGATTAAAACGTGACTTTTTATTCAATTATTCACTCCCAACTGGATGAACCCTCTCTTTTTCACTAGTTTTTACCACAACACAATACCTACAAAACCCATATAATGGCAATAATTCCATCTTTTTTCTACTTTTTTTCAAATAGTTCATTTTCATCATCTCTTCTATATGTTCTTTCATTTTTGTGAGATAGAAAGAATTCCCCCGATATATCAGATATAAAAGTCCTGATTTCATGTCGTTATGTCACCAATTATGAAATATTTACTGATAATTCCGACAAAAGAGTGGGCATATTTTCCTTCTTCTCTTGTCACCGAAAATATGTATATACAAGAAAGCGCCTTGGGAAAAAAGCCCTTACCTGCTTCAGCAGGACACAACATATGACTCGCTTCCTTTCGATGAAAAAAGAACAGCAGTCTAGAAGTGACTACTATACTTTTTCTATATTTCTGAGAAAATTGCGGCAGAGGCTCTATCAGAAAAATTATTGTTCCCAATGATTTCACCAGCAATCATAATTGAAATTGTCAATGAAACCTCGATCCCTGTTGTCATCAGACATATACACAGTAAGTCCCTTAACCTAAAAAAGTTATTTTGACCTTATATGCTTTTCATCAATTCGATCGTAAATCGCTTCTATTCGTTCTTTCTTGATTGCTGTAAATCTCATATTTGTTCTGCTCAATCAAAATGTCTAGTGTGAGATCCATATGTTTTCTGTATTTTTTTCTTTTTTCCAAGTTCATCTTCCCTTCTGATTAAAATAAAAAAAGGCCCTTCACTCATGCTTGAGTGATAGAGCCTTCGGTTGACCGATCAGCCATTCTTGGTGATGTTTTCAGTATGCTTATGTTGATACATATTATTCCGACCTGTCAACTATATTTATTGTTTTTTCAGATTTATCTAAAAAATGATTGACCAAGCATGAAACAAGATTTATAGTCTTATTAAATATTTCTTATCAAAGTAGTTGGTTTTATCTAACAAAAGGAGGATACACACATGTCAGAAGAACTTCAATTTCGTTTAGAAACAAAAGCCATTCATGCAGGTCAGGAACTTGATTCAGCAACCTATTCAAGAGCCGTGCCTATTTATCAAACAAGCTCTTTCGGTTTTAGGGATAGTGAGCATGCGGCGAATTTATTCGGACTGCAGGAACCTGGAAATATTTATTCACGTATTATGAACCCTACAAACGACGTATTTGAAAAAAGGATCGCTGAGCTTGAAGGTGGAATTGGTGCACTTGCTGTCTCTTCTGGACAAGCAGCCACTACGTACTCTATTTTAAACATTGCAGGAGCCGGGGACGAAATTGTATCCTCCAGCAGTCTTTATGGAGGCACCTACAATCTGTTTGCTCATACCCTAAAAAAGCTCGGGATTACAGTGAAATTTGTCGATTCATCCAATCTTGAAGAACTTGAAGCAGCGATTACGGATAAAACAAAAGCAGTGTATGCAGAAAGCATCGGGAATCCAAAAGGCGACATTTTACATATTGAAGCCGTCTCAGCCATTGCACACAAACACCATATTCCGCTTATTGTGGACAATACGCTCGCCAGCCCCTATTTATTAAGACCTATCGAGTTTGGCGCAGACATTGTCGTCCACTCAGCGACGAAATTCATTGGCGGACATGGCACATCAATTGGCGGTGTCATCGTCGATAGCGGCGGGTTTCCTTGGGCTGACAGTGATAAGTTCAAAGGGCTGACTGAACCAGATCCAAGTTATCATGGTCTCACGTATACTGAAGCGATTGGAGAAGCGGCCTATATCACAAAAGCACGTGTACAGCTCTTACGTGATTTAGGCGCAGCACTGTCACCTTTTAACTCATTTTTGCTTCTTCAAGGCTTAGAAACATTGCATTTACGTCTTGAGCGGCATAGTGAAAATGCGTTAAAAACAGCGCAATTTTTACAGGATCACCCTCTTGTAGAGTGGGTAAGCTACCCTGGTCTTGAAGGCCATGAATCCTATGAGCTGGCTCAAACATATTTACCAAAAGGACAAGGTGCGATCCTCACATTCGGTATTAAAGGTGGACGAGAAGCAGGTAAAAAGCTCATTGATTCCGTGCAGCTTTTCTCACATCTTGCAAACGTGGGCGACTCTAAATCACTGATCATTCATCCTGCCAGCACGACACATCAACAATTAAGTGAAGCAGAGCAAAAAGCGACAGGCGTCACACCAGAACTCATTCGTTTATCTGTTGGAACAGAAGCGATTGAAGACATCCTTGCAGATCTTGAGCAGGCGATTGCAAAAAGCCAGTCTTAAAGAAACAGAAAAAAGCACACGCCTGTGTGCTTTCAGCGTGTAGACAAACCCTCGCATTCGGTGTCAGTCCTGCGTGACGGTGCTCACGAATGTCAAATTCGCTCCGCTCCGGTACTCGTCCTTCCTAGACTTCAATGGTTTTCTATCACGCTGAGCTGAAAAGAAGACAAAGGGCTAAAATGAAGATCATTTTAGCCCTTTGTCAACAATCTGAAAGCACACGGCTGTGTGCTTTCAAATTGTTTATTATTGGTTGAGTAATCGAATATCTTGGAAAGGATAAAACACAAATGATGTTGTCCCTTGAATATCACTCTTTGTAAAAAGACCTAAGCCGTTGCGGCTGTCCATTGAATTCTGGCGATTGTCACCCATGACAAAGTACTTTCCTTTTGGGACTGTAAGAGGGCCAAAATCAGGTGTCAGCAAAGTGCCATCTGCGGCTGCTTGCTTTTTGTTTGACGCTAAATAAGGCTCTGCCACTTTTTTGCCATTTACATACAGCTGGTCGTTTTTCATTTCGATTTTATCACCAGGTAAACCAATCAATCGTTTCACGTAGTGAGTGCTGCGGTCTTCCCCATCAAGGACAATGATCTGTCCTCGTTTATAATCACCGAAATAATCGACGGTTTTATTCACAAAAACCCGTTCTGTATCATGCAATGTCGGATACATAGATGACCCTTTGACAATGTACGGTGCGAATAAAAAGTTACGAATGATAAAAACAGCAATGAATGCGATTAAGATGGCTTTGATCCAGCCCCATAACTCTGATTTCTTTTTTTGTGTTTTTGTATTTGTTGTCATAAGCTCCTCCTGAAATCCCCTAGGACGAAATGAGTTTTCGTCAGCTTACAGCTGACGTCACGCTTGTTTCCCCCTAAATATAAACATATTTTGCCAACAAATCAAGCTGTAAGAGAGAAAAAGGCAAGCACCTTTCTGTGCTTGCCCAAAACTCAGTTAGTTAGCAGAAGAATCTGCTTCGTTCTCTTTGTTTTTACCATAGAAATAATCAGATGGATTCACTGGTTTGAAATCCGATAGCTTATGGAATCGAAGAAGATCCCTGTAGAGCACTTTATCTGAAAGGCTTAACTGATTATCAACACGGGCTTTAATTGCCTCTGTCTTTTTATTTTGTTTCACCACTTTACCCGTTTTTGTATCGTAGACTGTATTATCTACAAGGGTATATGTCGGTGTCACATAGTTTCCGTTACGGAATGCAACGGTTTGGTCATGCTTTTTAGAAAATAGATCTGTTCCGAAATTCACGAACTCGTTTGAATCAATCCCTTGTAAATGAAGAAGCGTTGGCATTACGTCTACTTCACCACCATACGTATGATTCACGCCACCCTGTTTTCCAGGGATACGAATCATGAGCGGTACACGCTGGTTTTGTGCATTTTGATAAGGTGTAATTTCTTTTCCTTGAATTTCACTCATTGCACGGTTATGGTTCTCAGAAATACCGTTATGATCACCATATAATAAAATAACTGAGTCTTTATAAAGACCTGATTTCTTCAAGTCCTTAAAGAATTGCTCTAATGACTCATCCAAATATCTTGCTGTTTGGAAGTAATTATCCACTGTTTTATCGCCAGTTGTGGCCTTAGCAATCGTCGCATCTTTTTCATCTAAATTAAATGGATAGTGATTTGTCAGTGTCATTAAATGTGCATAAAATGGCTTTTTCATTGATTCTAACATTGGGATTGATTCTTTAAAAAATGGCTTATCTTTCAGACCCATATTTACAAGGTTTTCTTCATCCATGTTGTAATATGAAGCATCGAAGAATTGATCAATTCCCATATGCTTATAAATCGTGTCACGGTTCCAGAAAGACTTGTAGTCCCCGTGAAGCACAGCACTTGTATAGCCTGCTTTTTGATCTAGGATCGCAGGAAGTGATTGGTAGGTATTTTCACCCTTTGTCACAAACGCTGCACCCTCTGGCAAGCCAAACATACTATTATCCATCATCAGCTCAGCATCTGCTGTTTTTCCTTGACCTGTCTGATGGAAGAAGTTATCGAAATACGTAAAATCACCTTTTCCGTGAGCCAGTTTGTTTAAAAACGGCGTTACTTCTTCTCCATTTAGTTTGTAATCAATTAGGAACGACTGGAAACTCTCTAAATGGATTTTAATGATGTTTTTACCTTTCGCTTTACCAAAATATTCTGCATTTGGCTTCGCATAGTGAGAAGCCGTATAGTTCACGACATCAGTTAAATCTTCACTGCTCGCATTTGCGACCTGCGTTGCGTTTTGCGCTGATTGCACCCCGTCATAAATCGTATAATTATAGACACCTAAATATTTGACAACATACTTATGATCAAATGTTCTCGTTAATAATTCCGGACGATCCTTTTCAGCTAAATGCAGATTGACAAAGAACAACCCAACACCTGCAGCCACAATAAGCAGTGCAAACGTCTTTTTCATTTGGAATTTCTTCACTTCCGGTCTCCAAATCACAATGGCAATCAAGATCATGATATCAAGGAAGTACAAAAGATCATGCGGCTTAATGCTCGACAACACACCGCCAGTCATACCTCCTCCAAGATTGCCTGCTTGTTTCATTGTTGAGAAAGTCAAAAAATCATCAAAGAAACGATAGTACGCTACATTTGCATATAAAAGTGCGGTCATAATAAAGTCAATGACAATTAAAACAATGGCAGATTTACGCCCCTTCAAAAAGAGAGCAAGTCCCAAAAACACGATGGCTGAACTAAATGGATTTAATAAGAGAAGACCCTCTTGAAAAGAACCTTTCACTCCTAAATTAAAGTCCATTTTGTAGGCTGTGTAAGATTTTGCCCAGAATAAAAGAACAGCCAAAACAAAAAAGCTATATTTGTTCGCAAATATTTTTTTCATAAAACCTCTTCTTTCTTTTTTTCGATCTGATATAAATGAAATCATAAAAAATTTACATTCATTTTGCAAATGTAAATCTTCTGCACCCAGCATTCCGATGCTCTGTCTCCGCCGGATACATGTGCTCCTTTAATATAACGGATGAGAAGCATCATAAGTTTCAAAAAAATACGAGTAAATAAAAGGTGAAATATCCATTTACATTAAATTCACTAACACTTCATGCTTCAGTGGATGATGAAGGTTTTGTAAATCACTTAGTATTACTTTACTTTTTTCATCTAATCGTGTCAAAGTAATTATAAAGAAAAGGAAGAATCACCTAGGCTTTTCGACTCATTTACCCAAATTTATACAAAATTCGAACCCAACTCCTCAATTTGCTCTTTTATTGTGACTCAACTCCAGCAATCCATGTATTCTCACTCCTTCTGTAAGTCCAAAAAACAGTTTTAAGCAAAAAAGGCTTGATTTCCCCTGCTAATGTGCGGTGTGATAAAGATATAGATTTTGATCATATCATTCTTATGTAGCTGGGGACATCACATGAAGAAAAACAAACAAATGAACGCATTTGAAGAAAGGTTTTCAGAAGAACTAGTAGACATGATTGCTGTCACAGGACCTTCTGGAGTAGGCGCAGGAAAAGCAGGAAAAGAATCTCTTTGGACCGCTTCAATTCCACTGATTGCATGGAAGGAAAAAGGCCGCATCACAACCGAAAAAGTGAGACTCTGCTGGTTAACAGATGAAGAGGGGTTACGGGAAAAACAGGCACAATTACATAAAGAATCAATCGTTACACTTCAGGTACGAAAAGGTACAGATGAATTCATGCTGGTGTCACTCATCGATACAGATACAAAGGATAGAGAGCTTCAAGAGATATTAGAAGAAGCTCAAAAACCAGTCTTTTATCACGATGACAAGCTGGGCACCTTTGAATTAGTGAAAGGACTAGACTTATTTGAAACGACGATCCAATGGGGGAAACACGAGTGCCTTCTCTACTTCAATCTCGGAGAAGAAGAAGAAATAAACGACTCTCTCCAAACCGCTAGACGACTCGTACAAGAGCAGACTAAATGGGATTCTTCTATTAAATCATTTGCGGCAAATAAGCTGATTGAGCTAGCAAAAGACTGGCAGGAACAAGACGATTCAGATGAAAATCAAGAAGAGATCACACATGACCAATTTATAAACCGCATTTCACTTGAAAGCCTGCAAGCTTATCCAAATGGAGAGTTTGAAGCCTACTATCATGACGGTGATTTATTTTTGGGACATGTCATCCTTGTCACTGGAAATATAAATGGCACATTTAAAGATGCACACATTGCAGGCTAAAGGATGGAGTTGTCTATTGAATGAAACCTTTCCTCTTTCTAAGCGTAATGAAACATATGAAAGGAGGAGGTCATGTGGGATTCATTTTAGACATCTTTACCCTTGCTCTGTACATCCTTTTTCTACAGGTAGATGAAGAAGAGATATCAAGGAACGCAGCACATCTGAAAAAATATAGCTGGTTTCAAGCGTTATTAAATGATCAAACTTTCAGAGAGCTCATCATTTATAACCAAGATGTTCGCCGTGTCATTGGTCGGTTTAAAACGGATAAACTCCATCATAAGCGTTACAACATAAGATGCGAACGTAAATTACTGCAAGCATTACGCCGTGCCATGTAAATATAAAAAAGTGCCCCACTTCGGGACTGGGCGCTTTTTTATGTCTCAGAAATTGGTGACTCTTGCAAATTCAAAATTCCACTTCTTAAATAGACGTCACTTTTTGATATAACTTCATCGTATCTTTTATTTGCTGCCTGTCTGGATGACGTATATCTTCTAGCGGAGCACCCATGACAACAGTAATATATTCACGATCATTGACTACCCCAAGAGACGCCCAGCATTGACCTGCTTCGGAAGTCGTCCCTGATTTACCGCCAATAATCTCAAATCCCTGTTTGTCTTCCTGATGAAGTAACGTAAGAACAGTTGATTTCAACAAAACACCAGTCGGATGCTCTTTCGTTGGAGAGGTTTGAAAGGTTTCTTTTGTAAATACCTCTCTAAAATGTGGAACATTCAGCGCATAAGATAACATGCTCGCAACATCGTAAGCGGTTGTATATTGGTTTTCATCATGCAGTCCTTCAGGGTTCATAAAATGCGTATCATGTAATCCGAGTTCAGCAGCCTTTTCATTCATCATGCGAACAAAATCCTTCACATTTCCTGCAGTATGGATGGCCAACGAGTTTGCTGCTTCACCACCTGAAGGTAACATGGTTCCATATAAAAGATCACGATACGTGACTGTTTCACCACCCAAAAAACCAGCCATTGAAGAATTCTTTGAGATCATGTCTTGATATGTATTTTGATCAATTGAAACCGATTTAGTTAGGTCGTCCAAATGTTCAAGTGCTACAATCACTGTCATGATTTTTGTCAATGATGCTGGATACACCTTAGACTTCGCCTTTTTTTCGTAAACGACATCCCCTGATTCTCGATCGATCATATAAATATTTGGACTCACAAATTCATTGGCACCGGAAAAAGGAATGAACTGTTTCATATCTACATGTATTTGTTCCTCTACCTTTGCCCAAACAACTATCAACAGCACAATGATGACAAAAATTTTGCCCCCTATTAACACCTTTCTCATCTATCATCTACCCTTCCCTCACAAATTCTCTTATCTTAGAGAAAAGTATAGGCGAAATGATTTAAATAATAAGTAGGGCAATTCTTAAATTTTTCTTAAACCATCATGACGTTTCATAAAGTTTTTTCTCCATTGGCAATCGAACCTCAAAAGTAGTCTGAATTCTATTGCTATCCGCAGTAATTGTTCCTTCATGCTGTTCTGCAATATTTTTAGCAATGAACAAGCCGAGCCCAGTGCTATTTTCTTTATACGTTCGCGACTTATCTCCAATATAAAACATATCAAAAAGATGGGGCAGATCACCTTCATGGATCACATGTCCATAATTCACAACTTGAATCACAATTTCTTTCACATTCTCATCCGTAAAACCATTGATATCAATATACTGACCGTCGTTTCCATACCGAATCGCATTAGTCATTAGATTTTCAAATACTCGAGCAAGAAGATCTCCATCACCCATGACCATCAGATCAGACGTAGAATGGATTCGGACACTCAATTGATTTTGTTCTATTAAAGGATACAACTCTTCCTTCAACTGATGAAGAAGGTCTGTTAAATGAATTTCACTCTTTTTAATTGGAAGCATTCCATAGTTCATCCGAGTGATCTCAAACAATTCATCAATCAGTCTCTCTAAACGCTGTGATTTTGTAAACGCAATGGTTAAAAAGTGGTTCATTTGCTCTTCGGTTACATACTCACCCTTCAAAATCAAATCCAAATACCCGAGAACAGACGTCAGCGGTGTTCGCAAATCATGTGCTAAATTCACCACTAACTGATCCTTACTGCTTTCTGCAAAATCCCCTCGCTCAATAGCTTCTTTTAAAGTGGTTGCTGCAGAATGAATATCCTCAGCAATCGCTTGAAATTCATCCTTCGATTTAATCTGCACACGATGTGTAAAATTTCCCTCGGCAAGTTGATGGATGCCTTGTGAAATTTCTTGGAAATATAACGCATATCGCTTTGTGAGCAAAAAGAAAAAAAGAATGGACAGAGGAATAAACAAGCACAAAAACAGATTATAATCGCCAAATGCAGCAATTATTAGACGCACTTGATGGAAAAAGCCCCCCATTTGGACATAGTTTTGATAGTAAAAACGAAGAACTAAAAAGACAGAAGAAATGACGGCTCCAGCAAGCAGCATACTTAGTCCAAACAATAGTACCATTTTCATACGAAAACTCATGAATTTAACCATTGAATGCATACCCTACGCCCCAAACAGTCTTAATCCATTTATCTTTCTGCCGGTCCTCTTTTAATTTCTTCCGAAGTGTCCGAATATGAACCATCACCGTGTTTGCACCTTCAAAATAAACCTCTCCCCACACTTTGTTAAAAATAGCCTCTGTACTAAAGACTTTCTTAGGATGGCTAGCTAATAAATATAAAATATCAAACTCTTTCGGCGTAAGCTCAATGGTTTTGTCATATAACGTAACCAAGCGTTGATCAAGCGAAATCACTAGCCCACTATATTCTAACCGTGTGTGATCTTCTTTCAAAGCATGAGACTGATTAAACTTCATCGAACGGCGTAATTGCGCATTCACACGAGCTACTAATTCAATTGGAACGAATGGTTTTGTCATATAATCATCTGCCCCAATCACAAGTCCTTGTACTTTATCAAAATCAGATGTTTTCGCACTCAAAAAGATAATAGGCATATGATACTTTTCACGTATACGATGTGTCACTTCATAGCCGTCCATTTCAGGCATCATGATGTCCAATATGAGTAAATCAATCAATTGTTCTTCCACGACCTGTAGCGTTTCCCGGCCATTTGATACTGTGATAACATGAAATCCTTCCTTTTTCAAATGAATGGCAATTAAATCCGCAATTTCTCGATCATCATCAGCCACTAATATTGAAATCTCTCTCATTTGTATATGCTCCTCTATAAATGTTTTCATTTGTCCTGTGAGATGTTTTCCATTTCATTATAGCAAAGTGACTTGCTACTTGAAGATATCGCAACAAATGATCGAAAATCAAATAATAGAAATGTTTAAAGAAAACATTTGACGCCTGGACAACTCTCCCCGTATATTATGTATAAATCCATCTTTTTCTTAGAAAAGGAGGCTCCCACATGCGCTTGTTTAAGAACTGGCGAAAAAAGCAGCACAAACAGCCGATCGCTTCAGAAACGCAAGAAGACAGCATTCCAATCAACTTTTCCACACTTCCCTTTGGTACAGACACCGTAGATGATTTTTTGTTCAACTTAGACCTGACCTCCAAGCTTACAGATCCCTATAAAGAAACAGATACGAACAAATGAACCTAGATCATGAATGCTCATCCAATCCTGGATGATTTTTTTATACTCAATGAAAGGTGTAATTCCATGAAAACCTATTATGTCGTCAGACACTGCCAAGCAGATGCACAATCCAAAGAAGCGGCTTTAACACCGCAGGGCATCGCTCAATCACACACACTTGCCCAATTCTTTTCCAGCATACACCTCAATCAGATCATCTCAAGTCCTTATAAACGAGCGATCCAAACCATCCAGCCTCTTGCTCTTGCAAAACAACTTAAGATGAAAATTGATGAACGTCTCTCTGAACGTGTGTTAAGCTGCAAACCAATGGACGATTGGTATGAGAAGCTAAAGCTTAGTTTTATGGATGTAAACATCACATATGAAGGCGGTGAATCAAGCCAGGAAGCCATGAAAAGGATCGTAGAGGTTCTATACGAACAAATACATTTAGAAGAAGATCATACCCTCTTCGTCACACACGGTAATATCATGAGCCTGCTCCTCAAACACGTCGATTCGAACATTGGCTTCAATGAGTGGGAGAAGCTCAGCAATCCAGATGTCTATGTATTGAAATACTTTCACTCAGATCATTTAGAAATAGAACGAATATGGCATAACATATAAAAAACGGCAGAATCCATTCTGTCGTTTTCTCATCACAATACACCTATTGGCGATAATAAAAGGCTTCCACCCATTCATATGGTTTTTCAAGTTCCGCACATCATTTCATAAACCCGATTGTCTCCGTTTGCTGAAATTCAATCCAGGCAGATAAAAGCTGAGCATAGTAGTCTGCTTGTTTTTGAAAATAAGTACGTGTTCTTTCATCTTGTATCAGCATCATGACATCTTGAATGCCCTGAATTCGCTCTTGATCCATCTCGAAGGTACTTAAATAAAGATCATCATGTATATGATGAAACGAATACCATAAAGCCGCTAGATAGATTTCACAAATATGAACAATCACACGGTGCTCCTCACTGCCCGCCTTCAATAAATAAGGCAGCCCTTCTCCTTGATGCACAAACAAGCCTTGCCAGCGATATGGCCTCACATCAACACGATCAAGCTTCATCCACTCTTGAAAATACCGGAATGATAATACCCCTTGTCAGCGGAAAAACGAGCAAATGATGGCCATCCTCAAACTGTTCAATCCACTCAAACAGCCACGCAACAAATACTCGCTGAGTTTCAAAATCCAACTGCTTCATCTCTTCTATAAAGGACTGAAGAACCTTCAGCGCATCTTTACGCAGCCCCTGTTCTTTTCGTTCACAGTACTCTCTAAAAAGCGGATAATAATGAGACCTATCGTCTTGAATGATCGTCTGAAGCAAAGTCATAGTACGGAACAAAAATCCCCTCTCACTATATACTCGCGTTCTAGTTCACACGTATCATTCCATTGTGAGATAGCTTTCTCCCCCTCGCAACTTCGATTAGAGGTGATGGGAAAACAAAAAAACGCCTCACCACAATGGAGAAACGTTAGTTTGACGGTATATTAAGTTCAATTACCGATTATGAAAATTTTAATAGATACCGGTGGCCGGGGTCGAACCGGCACTCCGTGAGGAACACGATTTTGAGTCGTGCGCGTCTGCCAATTCCGCCACACCGGCATGATCATTAAAGAGCGCAACTTATGATAAAAATCAATGGTGCCGAGGGCCGGACTTGAACCGGCACGGTAGTCACCTACCGCAGGATTTTAAGTCCTGTGTGTCTGCCAATTCCACCACCCCGGCAGTCTTTTCAAAAAAGGCGACACCCGGATTTGAACCGGGGATAAAGGTTTTGCAGACCTCTGCCTTACCACTTGGCTATGCCGCCATTATTGGAGCGGAAGACGGGATTCGAACCCGCGACCCCCACCTTGGCAAGGTGGTGTTCTACCACTGAACTACTTCCGCATATCAACTGGGCTAGCTGGATTCGAACCAACGCATGACGGAGTCAAAGTCCGTTGCCTTACCGCTTGGCTATAGCCCAATAATAAAATGGGGCGATTGATGGGAATCGAACCCACGAGTGCCAGAGCCACAATCTGGTGCGTTAACCACTTCGCCACAACCGCCATAGATGTTATGAATCATATCATATAATTGGCAGGGGCAGTAGGAATCGAACCCACACCGGAGGTTTTGGAGACCTCTGTTCTACCTTTAAACTATGCCCCTATGAAAATAAAAATGGTGGAGGGGGGCGGATTCGAACCGCCGAACCCGGAGGGAGCGGATTTACAGTCCGCCGCGTTTAGCCACTTCGCTACCCCTCCACATATGGAAATAATAAAGAAAAACAGTGCCGGCAAGAGGACTTGAACCCCCAACCTACTGATTACAAGTCAGTTGCTCTACCAATTGAGCTACACCGGCAAATAGTGGTGGCTCGGGACGGAATCGAACCGCCGACACACGGATTTTCAGTCCGTTGCTCTACCAACTGAGCTACCGAGCCAAGTATTATTTTTGAAAAATGGCGGTCCGGACGGGACTCGAACCCGCGACCTCCTGCGTGACAGGCAGGCATTCTAACCAACTGAACTACCGGACCATTTTGGTTGCACTTAATGAGTACTCCCTATTGGTATATAAAATAATTTGGTTGCGGGGGCAGGATTTGAACCTGCGACCTTCGGGTTATGAGCCCGACGAGCTACCGAACTGCTCCACCCCGCGACGATATAAAAGATATGGTGGAGGATGACGGGCTCGAACCGCCGACCCTCTGCTTGTAAGGCAGATGCTCTCCCAGCTGAGCTAATCCTCCGAATAAAAATGCTGGTATGTATTATATAAAATGGTGACCCGTACGGGATTCGAACCCGTGTTACCGCCGTGAAAGGGCGGTGTCTTAACCGCTTGACCAACGGGCCCTCTATTATATGTATCTTGTGGCGGAGAGCAAGGGATTCGAACCCTTGAGACGGGGTTACCGCCTACACGATTTCCAATCGTGCTCCTTCGGCCACTCGGACAGCTCTCCAAATTGGCTCCGCAGGTAGGATTCGAACCTACGACCGATCGGTTAACAGCCGATAGCTCTACCACTGAGCTACTGCGGAATGAAGAAAGCCTGGCGATGTCCTACTCTCACAGGGGGAAACCCCCAACTACCATCGGCGCTGAAGAGCTTAACTTCCGTGTTCGGTATGGGAACGGGTGTGACCTCTTCGCCATCATCACCAGACAATTTAGTGACAAAAGATATTATACTATGTATTGAAAATAAATCAAGAGATATTTTAAAAATGTTCTCTCAAAACTAGATAACAACGTTCAAACTTCACATTAGAATATAGGTTAAGTCCTCGATCTATTAGTATCTGTCAGCTCCACGTGTCACCACGCTTCCACCTCAGACCTATCAACCTGATCATCTTTCAGGGATCTTACTTCCTTGCGGAATGGGAAATCTCATCTTGAGGGGGGCTTCATGCTTAGATGCTTTCAGCACTTATCCCGTCCGCACATAGCTACCCAGCGATGCCCTTGGCAGAACAACTGGTACACCAGCGGTGCGTCCATCCCGGTCCTCTCGTACTAAGGACAGCTCCTCTCAAATTTCCTGCGCCCGCGACGGATAGGGACCGAACTGTCTCACGACGTTCTGAACCCAGCTCGCGTACCGCTTTAATGGGCGAACAGCCCAACCCTTGGGACCGACTACAGCCCCAGGATGCGATGAGCCGACATCGAGGTGCCAAACCTCCCCGTCGATGTGGACTCTTGGGGGAGATAAGCCTGTTATCCCCGGGGTAGCTTTTATCCGTTGAGCGATGGCCCTTCCATGCGGAACCACCGGATCACTAAGCCCGACTTTCGTCCCTGCTCGACTTGTAGGTCTCGCAGTCAAGCTCCCTTGTGCCTTTACACTCTGCGAATGATTTCCAACCATTCTGAGGGAACCTTTGGGCGCCTCCGTTACATTTTAGGAGGCGACCGCCCCAGTCAAACTGCCCACCTGACACTGTCTCCCTGCCCGATAAGGGCAGCGGGTTAGAAGGTCAATACAGCCAGGGTAGTATCCCACCGATGCCTCCACCGAAGCTAGCGCTCCGGTTTCCAAGGCTCCTACCTATCCTGTACAAGCTGTACCAACATTCAATATCAGGCTGCAGTAAAGCTCCACGGGGTCTTTCCGTCCTGTCGCGGGTAACCTGCATCTTCACAGGTACTATAATTTCACCGAGTCTCTCGTTGAGACAGTGCCCAGATCGTTGCGCCTTTCGTGCGGGTCGGAACTTACCCGACAAGGAATTTCGCTACCTTAGGACCGTTATAGTTACGGCCGCCGTTTACTGGGGCTTCAATTCGCACCTTCGCTTACGCTAAGCGCTCCTCTTAACCTTCCAGCACCGGGCAGGCGTCAGCCCCTATACTTCGCCTTACGGCTTCGCAGAGACCTGTGTTTTTGCTAAACAGTCGCCTGGGCCTATTCACTGCGGCTTCTCGGGGCTTTAACACCCTAAGAAGCACCCCTTCTCCCGAAGTTACGGGGTCATTTTGCCGAGTTCCTTAACGAGAGTTCTCTCGATCACCTTAGGATTCTCTCCTCGCCTACCTGTGTCGGTTTGCGGTACGGGCACCTCTCACCTCGCTAGAGGCTTTTCTTGGCAGTGTGGAATCAGGAACTTCGCTACTAAATTTCGCTCGCCATCACAGCTCAGCCTTTACGGGAAACGGATTTGCCTATTTCCCAGCCTAACTGCTTGGACGCGGATATCCAATACCGCGCTTACCCTATCCTCCTGCGTCCCCCCATTGCTCAAATGGTGAGGAGGTGGTACAGGAATATCAACCTGTTGTCCATCGCCTACGCCTTTCGGCCTCGGCTTAGGTCCCGACTAACCCTGAGCGGACGAGCCTTCCTCAGGAAACCTTAGGCATTCGGTGGACGGGATTCTCACCCGTCTTTCGCTACTCATACCGGCATTCTCACTTCTAAGCGCTCCACCAGTCCTTCCGGTCTGGCTTCACAGCCCTTAGAACGCTCTCCTACCACTGTTCGTAAGAACAGTCCGCAGCTTCGGTGATACGTTTAGCCCCGGTACATTTTCGGCGCAGAGTCACTCGACCAGTGAGCTATTACGCACTCTTTAAATGGTGGCTGCTTCTAAGCCAACATCCTGGTTGTCTAAGCAACTCCACATCCTTTTCCACTTAACGTATACTTTGGGACCTTAGCTGGCGGTCTGGGCTGTTTCCCTTTCGACTACGGATCTTATCACTCGCAGTCTGACTCCCAAGGATAAGTCATCGGCATTCGGAGTTTGACTGAATTCGGTAACCCGGTAGGGGCCCCTAGTCCAATCAGTGCTCTACCTCCGAGACTCTTACCTTGAGGCTAGCCCTAAAGCTATTTCGGAGAGAACCAGCTATCTCCAGGTTCGATTGGCATTTCACCCCTACCCACACCTCATCCCCGCACTTTTCAACGTGCGTGGGTTCGGGCCTCCATTCAGTGTTACCTGAACTTCACCCTGGACATGGGTAGATCACCTGGTTTCGGGTCTACGACCACGTACTCATGCGCCCTATTCAGACTCGCTTTCGCTGCGGCTCCGCATCTTCTGCTTAACCTTGCACGGGATCGTAACTCGCCGGTTCATTCTACAAAAGGCACGCCATCACCCGTTAACGGGCTCTGACTACTTGTAGGCACACGGTTTCAGGATCTATTTCACTCCCCTTCCGGGGTGCTTTTCACCTTTCCCTCACGGTACTGGTTCACTATCGGTCACTAGGGAGTATTTAGCCTTGGGAGATGGTCCTCCCGGATTCCGACGGAATTTCACGTGTTCCGCCGTACTCAGGATCCACTCTGGAGGGAATGACATTTCAGTTACAGGGCTGTTACCTTCTCTGGCGGGCCTTTCCAGACCTCTTCGCTTATATCATTCCTTTGTAACTCCGTATAGAGTGTCCTACAACCCCAAGAGGCAAGCCTCTTGGTTTGGGCTGTTCCCGTTTCGCTCGCCGCTACTTAGGGAATCGCATTTGCTTTCTCTTCCTCCGGGTACTTAGATGTTTCAGTTCCCCGGGTATGCCTTCTCATACTCTATGTATTCAAGTATGGATACTACTCCATTACGAGCAGTGGGTTTCCCCATTCGGAAATCTCCGGATCAAAGCTTGCTTACAGCTCCCCGAAGCATATCGGTGTTCGTCCCGTCCTTCATCGGCTCCTAGTGCCAAGGCATCCACCGTGCGCCCTTTCTAACTTAACCATTTCTTACTTTAGAAAGAATCACTATGTGTGATGAACTTTGCATTGCATTCAATGTGAATGTATTACTTATTGTTATCTAGTTTTCAAAGAACAATCCTGTCTCGCTAGAGACATGTTTTGAAGGTATGATCCTTCAAAACTAAACAAGACCAAAACGCACGCTGCTCCATATATCCTTAGAAAGGAGGTGATCCAGCCGCACCTTCCGATACGGCTACCTTGTTACGACTTCACCCCAATCATCTGCCCCACCTTCGGCGGCTGGCTCCATAAAGGTTACCTCACCGACTTCGGGTGTTGCAAACTCTCGTGGTGTGACGGGCGGTGTGTACAAGGCCCGGGAACGTATTCACCGCGGCATGCTGATCCGCGATTACTAGCGATTCCAGCTTCACGCAGTCGAGTTGCAGACTGCGATCCGAACTGAGAACAGATTTATGGGATTCGCTAAACCTTGCGGTCTCGCAGCCCTTTGTTCTGTCCATTGTAGCACGTGTGTAGCCCAGGTCATAAGGGGCATGATGATTTGACGTCATCCCCACCTTCCTCCGGTTTGTCACCGGCAGTCACCTTAGAGTGCCCAACTAAATGCTGGCAACTAAGATCAAGGGTTGCGCTCGTTGCGGGACTTAACCCAACATCTCACGACACGAGCTGACGACAACCATGCACCACCTGTCACTCTGTCCCCGAAGGGAAAGCCCTATCTCTAGGGTTGTCAGAGGATGTCAAGACCTGGTAAGGTTCTTCGCGTTGCTTCGAATTAAACCACATGCTCCACCGCTTGTGCGGGCCCCCGTCAATTCCTTTGAGTTTCAGTCTTGCGACCGTACTCCCCAGGCGGAGTGCTTAATGCGTTAGCTGCAGCACTAAGGGGCGGAAACCCCCTAACACTTAGCACTCATCGTTTACGGCGTGGACTACCAGGGTATCTAATCCTGTTCGCTCCCCACGCTTTCGCTCCTCAGCGTCAGTTACAGACCAGAGAGT
Organism: Bacillus sp. MC1252; assembly: GCF_056838025.1. Taxonomy (NCBI): domain Bacteria; kingdom Bacillati; phylum Bacillota; class Bacilli; order Caryophanales; family Bacillaceae; genus Bacillus; species Bacillus sp. MC1252. Next base: position 879,131 of record NZ_CM166369.1, on the reverse strand, counting down.
CGCCTTCGCCACTGGTGTTCCTCCACATCTCTACGCATTTCACCGCTACACGTGGAATTCCACTCTCCTCTTCTGCACTCAAGTTTCCCAGTTTCCAATGACCCTCCCCGGTTGAGCCGGGGGCTTTCACATCAGACTTAAGAAACCGCCTGCGAGCCCTTTACGCCCAATAATTCCGGACAACGCTTGCCACCTACGTATTACCGCGGCTGCTGGCACGTAGTTAGCCGTGGCTTTCTGGTTAGGTACCGTCAAGGTGCGAGCAGTTACTCTCGCACTTGTTCTTCCCTAACAACAGAGCTTTACGATCCGAAAACCTTCATCACTCACGCGGCGTTGCTCCGTCAGACTTTCGTCCATTGCGGAAGATTCCCTACTGCTGCCTCCCGTAGGAGTCTGGGCCGTGTCTCAGTCCCAGTGTGGCCGATCACCCTCTCAGGTCGGCTACGCATCGTTGCCTTGGTGAGCCATTACCCCACCAACTAGCTAATGCGCCGCGGGTCCATCTGTAAGTGACAGCCGAAACCGTCTTTCATCCTTGAACCATGCGGTTCAAGGAACTATCCGGTATTAGCTCCGGTTTCCCGGAGTTATCCCAGTCTTACAGGCAGGTTACCCACGTGTTACTCACCCGTCCGCCGCTAACATCCGGGAGCAAGCTCCCTTCTGTCCGCTCGACTTGCATGTATTAGGCACGCCGCCAGCGTTCGTCCTGAGCCAGGATCAAACTCTCCGAGGTATGCAGGATGCATATCACACATGCGTTGCTACACGATGTAGCGAACTTAGTATGTGATCCTTCCTGCCTCGTCAGCTTGACTGACTACCTATGATGTATCATAGGATTTTTTTATAAAAACTCGAATTAACAGGTATGTTTTGTCTTGTTTAGTTTTCAAAGATCATGTTCATTGTCGCTCAGAGGCGACTTTTTCAATATAACATTTGAGCACCGCGTGCGTCAAGTGTTTTTTAGGATTTCTTTTTGTCAGCTTTTCTTTCAAAGCAACTCAGTTGCTCATTAGCGACGTTTAATAATATACCATCATAATATTCATGCGTCAATATCTTTTTTTATAAAATATCCTCGATGATAGATTTTTTGTCCCTTTGTCTCAATTGGCTCCACTTGAACAATTCCTTTTTCCACAAAGAAATCAATCATGACGCTAAGGTCAGGCGTGAAATGCTTGAGGTCAGGATGCGCAAGAAGCTCGCCAAAAAGCCAAATATCCTGCTGTTCCATGACATGACGCAAATGAGCGGCACCAATTTCTGCTTTTGAATGGATCAAAAAATCATTCGCTAAAAATAACAGTTCCAAACGCTTATGCAGGCTTTCGTGGCTTTCAATCAGTTCTGAATAAAGTTTATATACTTCCGGCTCCATATGACGCACTTGGTTCCAAACCGTCACTTCTGGGTGGAAGCCTTTATCAATCACTTCAATACGTGCCAGATGATGCAGGGCATGCACAATGGAATTATATGCATCAAGGAATTGATTTGACTCAAAAAATGCTTTTCCTTCTATATATCTGCGAATGAGTTTTCCATATTCTAAACCGATTTTGAGCTTACGGTTTGAAAACGGGAATGTACTCAGTTCATCAATCAAGTTGAAAATATATTCATTACGATCAAATAGGACTTTTCCATTCAAAATCCAATCAATGATTCGGCGGTTAGTGCCGAGGGTAATCCATTCCTTCAGCTGATCATCTGTGACAACATTTAAGGAAGCTGTTTGGTGATCGGATTCATAGTGTTTGATAAATAACGGCTCTTCCGCTTCTTTTACAATGACAAGAAGTGCTGCATCAAAGTTATCCGTCTCAGAAGATACTTTATGTCTTCTTTCTACTATAATCACAGCTAATGTGTCTGGATGGCTCGCTCGCTCTTGATAAATAGGACGGAGAAGATTTTCCATAGTGATTCCTCCAATACTTGGGTGTAAGGTTCTTCTCTAATGCTATGTATTTCTCCTCATAGAATCAAAATTCCTTCAATACATGAAAAAAGATCATTGAATCATTATAAGCAATTTATTCACAAAACTCTATAACTAATTCAAACAGAAAGGTAAAATGTGCTATATTGGAGATAAGGGGGGCTAGGGATGGCGAAATACTCCAGTAAGATTAATAAAATCAGAACATTTGCACTTAGTTTGGTTTTTGTCGGCTTTCTGATCATGTATATCGGTGTGTTCTTTAAGGAATCGATCTGGCTGTCGACTTTTTTTATGCTGCTTGGCGTCTTATCGATCGGATTAAGTACAGCCGTTTACTTTTGGATTGGCATGCTTTCTACGAAGGCGGTACGAGTCGTTTGTCCAAGCTGTGAAAAGGAAACAAAGGTGCTCGGACGAGTGGATATGTGCATGCATTGCAGAGAGCCGCTTACTCTCGATCCAGCATTAGAGGGTAAAGAGTTTGATGAATCCTACAATCGAAAAAAGTCATAAAAATAAGCTGACCATTCACCTGGTCAGCTTTTTCATTAATGATTTTCTTTTTTCGCACATTCTTGACAAGTTCCATAGATCTCCAAGCGATGATGACTGACTTTAAAGCCCGTCACATGGGATGCAAGCTGTTCAACTTCATCAAGGCCAGGATAATGAAAGTCCACTATTTTTCCGCAGTTTTCACAAATCGCATGGTAATGGTCAGATGTCGCAAAATCAAATCGGCTTGAGGAATCACCGTACGTTAATTCCTTTACTAATCCAGATTCCCGGAAGACTCGTAAATTGTTGTAAACCGTTGCGACACTCATGTTTGGAAATTTTCCTTCAAGTGCTTTATATATATCGTCCGCGGTTGGGTGAGTCATAGAATTTACGAGAAACTCCAAGATGGCATGGCGCTGCGGAGTAATTCGAACACCGGTTTCTTTTAAAGCATCTAAAGCGTCTTTTAGTTCGTGAGCAGCCATTTCATCATGCACCTCTCTTCAAAAATATTCTTATATTATAATCTTTATAAATAGTGTACCCCCAGAGCCGAATCTTTGTCAATTACAATCCTCTTTTTTACCTATTCTTCTTTACAAAAAAGACCGGCATCTCTGCCGATCTCATCCGGTGATCTGATTAAGCGTGAGCTTTCAATTCCTCAAGCGCTTCTTCTACGTGGTCTTTCACCTTTACTTTTCGCCATTCTTTGACAAGCGTTCCTTCTTTATTAATAAGAAACGTTGATCGTTCGATTCCCATGTATTCTTTGCCAAAGTTCTTTTTCAGCTTCCATACCCCAAAGGCTTCAGACAATTTTTGTTCATCGTCTACAAGAAGCAGGAACGGTAAATCATGTTTTTCTTTAAACTTTTGATGCTTGTCCTGACTGTCTGGGCTTACGCCAATAATGACGGCATCTAATTCTGCAAAGCTTTGATGACGGTCGCGGAAATCGCATGCTTCTGTTGTACAGCCTGGTGTCATATCTTTTGGATAGAAATAAAGGACAATATGTTTTCCTTTAAAATCAGAAAGCTTTACTTTCTCCCCTTTGTCACCGGTTAATTCAATATCAGGTACTTGCTGCCCCACTTCGATTGTCATGACACAATCCCTCCAACCTATTTTTTAATTAGCCTATCCAATTTTGATAGGATATTCAACTAAGGACGCTTGCATCGGCATGTTAAAATAATGATAGACGACGTGATACGTTGAGATAGGAGGCTATTTATGAAATTCACAGAATCAGAAAAATTACATCAAGAGGCGCTGGAGCATATTGTTGGAGGTGTCAACAGCCCGTCTCGTTCATATAAGGCAGTAGGCGGCGGATCACCCGTTGCAATGGAAAGAGGAGAAGGCGCTTATTTTTGGGATGCTGACGGAAACCGCTATATTGACTATCTAGCAGCATACGGCCCAATTATTACAGGACATGCTCATCCTCATATTACAAAAGCCATCACGAAAGCGGCTGAAACGGGTGTCCTTTACGGAACACCGACGAAGCATGAAGTCACGTTTGCGAAGATGCTGAAGGAAGCGATGCCTGCTTTAGATAAAGTTCGTTTTGTCAATTCAGGTACGGAAGCTGTAATGACTACGATTCGTGTAGCTCGCGCTTATACAGGCAGAACAAAGATCATTAAATTTGCCGGGTGCTACCACGGTCACTCTGATCTTGTGCTAGTGGCAGCTGGCTCTGGCCCTTCCACTTTAGGAACGCCTGATTCAGCGGGCGTACCAAAAAGCATCGCCAACGAAGTCATTACCGTTCCATTTAATGATATTGACAGCTACAAAGAAGCATTAGATCGCTGGGGCGATGAGGTAGCGGCTGTCCTTGTTGAGCCGATTGTCGGCAACTTTGGAATTGTGGAGCCTAAGGATGGTTTCTTGCAGCAGGTCAATGACCTCACTCATGAAAAAGGCGCACTGGTGATCTATGATGAAGTGATTACAGCTTTCCGCTTTATGTACGGCGGTGCACAGGACTTGCTTCAAGTAAAACCTGACCTCACTGCATTAGGTAAAATTATTGGCGGCGGTCTTCCAATCGGCGCTTACGGCGGAAAAAAAGAAATTATGGAGCAAGTCGCCCCGCTTGGACCAGCCTATCAAGCTGGCACGATGGCAGGAAATCCTGCGTCCATTCTTTCCGGTATTGCATGCTTGGAAGTGTTAAAAGAAGACGGAGTCTACGAGCGTCTTGATCAGCTTGGCGCTATGTTAGAAGAAGGAATTTTAGCCCATGCCAAAAAACATCAAGTAGATATTACAGTGAATCGCTTAAAAGGTGCTCTCACGATTTATTTTACAAAAGAAACGATTGTGAACTACGAGCAGGCTGAAAATACGGATGGCGAGATGTTCGCACGCTTCTTCAAATTGATGCTCACGCAAGGTATTAACCTTGCTCCTTCTAAATATGAAGCTTGGTTCTTAACCATCGCACATACTGAAAAAGATATTTCTGAGACGTTACAAGCGGTAGATCATGCGTTTGAACAGCTGAAAATATCATAATGGAGACAAAAACAGACGTAAATCCATGCGTCTGTTTTTTTATTAATCAGCTCATGATTGTCAAAAGCGAGTGAATCTGTTACATTTTTTCTCAATACCTTCTTTTGATGTTTTCATGAACTTTCAAAAATCACTTGAATATTTCGGAAGACCGCTGTATATTACTTAGTTGTTTCATCAAAATATTTATAATAAATGACGAGTGATCATCTATTATCAAAAAGAAAGGAATGCAGGGACAAAACCAATGAAACTTGGAGCCCGTATTTTAAAAACTGGTATCGCCATTGTACTCGCGCTTTACCTGGCAACATGGCTTGGGTTGCCAACGCCCGTCTTCGCGGGAATTGCAGCTGTATTTGCTATCCAGCCATCTATTTATCGATCATTTTTAACGATCGTTGATCAAGTGCAAGCCAATATTATTGGAGCAGCACTTGCCATTATGTTCGGTCTGCTTTTCGGCACAGGACCAGTCATTATCGGCTTAACCGCCGTCATGGTCATCGCCATTAATTTAAAGCTGAAGATTGAACACACGATTCCGATTGCACTTGTAACTGTCATCGCGATTTTAGAAAGTGCAGGGGATCATTTCCTTTCCTTTGCCTTAATTCGAACAGCTACTGTGGTGTTAGGGGTACTTTCTTCATTTTTAGTGAATTTAATCTTCCTGCCGCCAAAGTATGAAACAAAGCTGGTTCATCACATTATGGAAAATACGGAGGAGATTTTAAAATGGATCCGTCTGAGCTCCAGACAGTCTACTGATCATTCCACCTTAAAGGATGACATCGATCAAATAAAAGAACGTATGATCAAATTAGATCACATTTACTTGTTATACAAAGAGGAACGAAGCTATTTAAAGAAAACCACGTATGTCAAATCAAGAAAGCTGGTTTTGTTCAGACAGGCAATTATGACGTCTAATCGAGCTCTGTACTTGCTGAAAAAGCTTCATAAATTAGAAAATGAAATTCATTTGATGCCAGAGCATTTTAGGGAAAGCTTAACTGATGAGATTGATTATTTACTGTATTGGCATGAGCGCACCTTGATGAAGTTTGTCGGAAAAATGAAGCCGCAGGACGATGATTTTCAAAATGAATGCTCTCTTCGTCTTGAAACATTAACGAAATCATTTATTCAGCATCAGCAAAACCAAGAAAACGACTTGCTCGATTACAATATGCTGAATGTGATGTCCAGCATCATCGAATACCGTGATGAATTGGAACATTTAGATACATTGATTACAAGCTTCCAGACGTATCACCCAAAAGATAGTGAAATTGAGACAGAAGAAAAAGAAGCATAAACAGAAAAGACCGATTCCCGAGAATCGGCCTTAGATGGTTGACAAAGGGCTAAAATGACCTTTATTTTAACCCTTTGTCTTCTTTTTTCAGCGTAGCCTGAAAACCCTTGAATTCTAGGAAGGACGAGCACCGAAGCACAGACCTGACAAAGAATAAGAGGGTTTGCCTACAAGCTGAGGCCGATTCTTAGATTCGGTCTTATTTTATTTTCTTCATTTTAGGATCAAGTGTATCTCTTAATCCATCTCCCATCAGATTAAAGCCAAGAACCGTCAGCATGATAGCTATCCCTGGGAAGAATAAAGTCCATGGGGCTTGAATGAGATAAGGCCTTGCATCGGCTAGCATTTTTCCCCACTCCGGACTTGGCGCCTGTGCACCCAGTCCTAAAAAACCTAAAGCTGCCGCTTCAATAATTGCCGTTCCGATCGCAAGCGTCGCCTGTACGATGACCGGCACCATACTATTTGGCAGGATGTGCCGCAGGACGATGCGGCGGTGTGACATCCCAACTGCCTTTGCTGCTAGCACATATTCTTCTTGTTTAATACTCAGCACCTTTGATCGAACCAGCCTTCCAAAGGTCGGGACGTTAATAATCGCTATGGCAATAAGGGCATTTTGTAAGGAAGGACCTAAGATGGAGACGATGGCAATCGCTAATAGAATGCTAGGAAAGGCGAGTAAAATATCAAATAGTCTCGAGATCACAGCATCCAGCACCCTTCCGCCATAACCGGCCATCAATCCAAGCAATGTGCCTAAAATGACTGACCCGAGAACCGAGAAGAAACCAACCCATAAGGAAATCCGCGCTCCATGTACAACTCTTGAAAATATATCTCTGCCGAAATCATCTGTACCAAACCAGTGCGCAGCTGAAGGTGCACTAAACCGCTCACCGAGTGATTGTTCATTGATTCCATAAGGAGCAATGAGCGGTGCGAAGATCGCTAGGATGAGAAATAAAAAGACAATCACACTGCCAATGACCGCAAGCTTGTGCTGAAAAAACTGCTTCATCGATTCAAGAATCAGTGATTGAGAGCGTTCTTTTTTTGGCTTAGGTGCTTGAAGCTCCTTTTGCGCTTCCATGTTGTCACTCTCCCTTCTCTAATATTTAATCCTTGGATCAATAACTGCATACAATATGTCCACGATGAAATTGATCAGGACAAATATGAGCGCAACAACGAGAATACCTGTTTGAATGACTGGATAATCACGATAGCTGATCGCATCGTATATATACCGCCCAATTCCTGGCCAAGCAAAAATCGTTTCTGTTAAAATGGCCCCGCCAAGCAAGAGACCTGTCTGAAGACCGATAATCGTCAAAATCGGAATGAGCGCATTTTTCAGCCCATGCTGATAAATAATGAAAAACGAACGTACCCCTTTTGCTTTTGCTGTTCGAATATAATCTGAATGGAGCACTTCCAGCATACTTGCCCTCGTAATCCTCGCAATAATCGCAGCAGGGATTGTTGCGAGTGCTGTACTTGGTAAAACCAAATGCTTGATGCTATCAGTGAATTGATCAAACCGGCCTTGCAAAAGCGTGTCCAGTGTATGAATATAAGTGATTGACTCCACTGGATTCCTCACATTTTCTCGGCCCGTTGTCGGCAAAATGCCTAATTCGATCGAGAATAACCACTGCCCCATTAAGCCTAACCAGAAAATCGGCATGGACACACCAATGAGAGCAATAAACATCGCGACATAATCAAAGAAAGAATGCTTAAACCAAGCACTAATGATTCCAGCATTCACTCCCATAAAAATCGCCAGCACCATCGCAAAAAATGTTAGTTCTAACGTCGCAAATAAGTAAGGCTTCATTTCCTGGGCAATAGCTGCTCCTGTTCGAATGGAAGTCCCTAAATCACCTTTTAAAAGGCCCAGCATGTAATGGCCGTATTGAACGTACCACGGCTGATTCAAACCAAGCTGGATGGTTAATTGCTCTACTGCTTCTTTTGTTGCCCGCTGCCCTAAGATGACCTGTGCTGGATTCCCCGGTATAAACCGAATAATCGAAAACACGACCAATGTCATTCCGATCAGTACTGGGATGAGCATTCCTGCTCGTTTCATACAATAAGCAAACAAACAGCTTTCACCGCCTTTTGATTTGTTTGAATAAGGGGGATAAAATTCTCCCCCTTATTTGCTTATTCGAAATACACGTCAGTCAAAGCTTCTGAACCAGTTGGGTGCGGCTGGTATCCTTTTAAATCACTAGTTGCTGCGAGCATTGGAATTGAATGCACCAATGGAATCCAAGGCGCTTCGTCATGAATGATCTCTTGAGCTTTTTTATACAGTTCATTTCGTTTCTTTTGATCTGTGTCTGTTTGCGCTTCAATTAAAATGTCATGCATTTTATCATTTTGAAAGAATGTATAGTTGTTGCCGCCAATGCTGTCTTCATCCAGTAGTGTATAAATGAAGTTATCAGGATCGCCATTGTCTCCTGTCCAGCCTAACAAAAACACATCTGCTTCCCCTTTACTTGCCTTATCTAAATAGGTCGCCCAGTCATATGTCACAATTTCTGCTTTGACGCCGACCTTTTCAAAGTTTGACTGAATGACCTCTGCTACCTTCATCCCATCAGGCATATACGGACGCGGAACAGGCATTGCCCAAAGCTTGATGCGAAAGCCGTCAGGGAAGCCTGCCTCTTTCAATAGCTCTTTCGCTTTTTCTGGGTCATATGGATATGGCTCTATGTCGTCATTGTAGCCTTCTAAAGAGGGAGGAAGCGGATTTTTCGCTGGTTCAGCAAGTCCGCCATAAAATGACTCAATGATGGATTCTTTATCGACCGCATAATTGAGCGCCTGACGAACCAGCTTGTTATCAAGCGGCTTTCTCGTCACTGTCAGTCCGATATAGCCTACATTCATCGATGGTCTTTCAATGAGCTGGAGGGCTTTGTCCTTTTTAATGCCATCTAAATCAGACGGATTCACGCCATCCATTAAATCGATTTCGCCTGTTTTCAGCGCATTTAAACGAGCAGAGTTTTCTGGAATGGAGCGGAAGATGATTTGATTCAGCTTTGGTTTATCCTTCTGCCAGTAATCTTCGTTCTTTTCTAAGACAATGCGGTCGTTTTGCTTCCACTCTTTAAACTTAAATGGTCCTGTACCAACTGGATTTTCACGAAATGAATTGCCGCTTTTTTCGACAGCCGCAGGACTTGCGATCCCGAATGGAGACATGGCAATGTTTTTCAGAAACGTTGCCTGCGGGCGCTTTAGTTGAAATTCAACCTCATGCTCACCTTTGACGATGATGTCCTTAATGACATGTCCCTTATCTTTTTTATAGCCGCCAAACATGCCGTAGTAAGGAAATTTTTCTGCATCGCCATTCATCCAGCGGTCAAAGTTGAATTTGACTGCTTCTGCGTTAAAGTCTGTGCCATCGTGAAATTTCACACCTTCTCGTAAGTAGAACGTGTAGGATTTCCCGTCCTTTGCAACATCCCATTCTGTAGCTAAGCCAGGATGGATGGTCGTGTCTTTCTCGCCGTAATTCAGAAGCTTTTCAAACAAATTCTCTGTGACCTTGAAGGTTTCACCTTCTGTCGTTGTAATCGGATCAAGTGAAGTGGAGTCTCCTCCTCTGCCGAATACGAGGGTGTCTTTTGTTGCCTTTTCTTCTGATGTTGGTGCAGACGAACAGCCTCCTAAAAATAGCGCAAGTGCCAGCACAAAAATGAAACTACTGAATAACCATGTCTTCTTCATTGTGTTCCTCCTTTTGATATAAATAGCAGGCAGCTGCGTGGCCAGTTTCCTCCTCATACAAAGTAGGAACAGCTTGCAGGCAGTGCGCCCACCTTTTCGGACACCTTTTGTAGAAAGGACACCCGCCTTCTTCCGCCAAAGTCGACTCTTCTGCTTCCACATCATGCGTCTCTAGCACGTCCATATGTGGAATGGATTTCAGAAGCAGCGAAGTGTAGGGATGGAGCGGCTTGTGAAATACGTCTTCCGCAGGACCCATCTCCACAATGCGGCCAGCATACATCACAGCAATTCGGTCGCTCATATACTTGACAACGCCGAGATCATGAGAAATAAACAGATACGTAAGAGAAAGCGTCTTTTGCAATTCGAGCATCAAATTCAGAATTTGTGCTTGAACGGATACATCTAACGCCGAAACGGGTTCATCGGCAATCACAAGGCTTGGATGGGTGATGAGTGCTCTAGCGATCCCAATACGCTGCCTCTGTCCGCCGCTGAATTGATGCGCATAGCGGTCTCCATAGGACGGATCAAACCCAACAATGTGCAGCATCTCCTTTACCCGCTTTTGCCTTTCTGCTTTCTTCCCGTGTTGATGAACGATGAGCGGTTCCTCTAAAATATCTTTGATTTTCATTCGTGGATTTAAGGAAGCGTATGGATCCTGAAAGATCATTTGAATGTCTTTTCTTAAGGAACGCATGTCTCGTTCTTTCAGAATTGTCACTTCTTGCCCTTTCAGTTGAATAGAGCCTGAAGTCGGTTCAGTCAATCTCATTAAGCTTTTGCCAAGCGTTGATTTTCCGCAGCCTGATTCGCCAACAATGCCAAGCGTTTCCCCTTCCTTCAAATGAAAGGACACTTGATTTAACGCCAAGGTCGTGTGTTTATTTTTAGAAAAAAAAGCTGATGTCTCATAACGTTTTGTCAGCTGATTCACTTGCAAGAGTGGGTGACTCAGTGTCTTCTCCTCCTTCCATTAGAAAACATGCCACGCGATGATTGTGTTCAATGGATTGTAAGGCTGGGTCGTTTTCTAGACATTGCGGCATTTGATATGGACAGCGTGGTGCAAATTGACAGCCGGACTGGATGGCCCCGGGCTTTGGTACATGGCCTGCAATAGAGATGAGTTTTTCTTTTTTCTCTTTAAATGATGGAACAGAGGCGAAAAGGCCTTTTGTGTAGGGATGCAGAGGTTTTTGAAAAATACGGTCAACGGTTCCTTCTTCTACGATTCGACCGGCATACATAATCATGACACGCTGGCATATTTGCCGCACGACGCCTAGATCGTGGGTAATAAATAAAATAGCGGTGTTCATCTCTTCGTTTAACTTTTTGAGCAAACGAAGAATTTGTGCTTGGATGGTGACATCAAGTGCAGTCGTCGGTTCATCTGCAATCATGAGTTTTGGGTGACAAAGCATGGCCATCGCAATCATCACACGCTGGCGCATGCCGCCCGATAATTCATGTGGGTATTTTTTAAGTAACGATTCTGCTTGTTTCAATCCAACTGTCTGAAGCAAATCAACAGCCTTCGCTTTTGCTTCTTTTTGGCCGATTTCTTGATGTGTGAAAAGAGCTTCTGTCATTTGCTTGCCAATGGTCATTAATGGATTCAGAGAGGTCATTGGCTCCTGGAAAATCATCGAAATGTCATTTCCCCTCACCTCTCGCCACTGTTTCTCCGAAAGTGACAGCAGGTTTTGACCTTCGAATTGAATCTCACCCGTTGTTTCTGTTTGCTGATTCAGCCCCATTAATGACATCGATGTGATACTTTTCCCGCAGCCAGATTCGCCAACAATGCCTAAGGTTTCTCCTTTTTGAATCGAGAACGATATGTGATGGACGATCGGCACTCTCTGCTTTTTTTGCTGAAACGCAATGGATAGCTGTTTGACATCTAGCAACACCTCTTGTTCTTTCACATGTTCACCACCCCGTCATACTTTTTAAAATTGTATTGAGACAAGCTGGGAAATATGTCATGTTTTTGACAAGCATAAAAAAGCCTATCCGCTAGATTCGGATAGGCTTCTACTAATTTAATGTTTGAATGGTAAATAGATGGCGATAGTGGCTGTCTCGGTTCATTAATTCTTCGTGTGTTCCTTTTTCCACAATCTCACCTTGTTCCATGACGACAATTTGATCGGCATGGGTAATGGTCGATAAGCGATGCGCGACAATAAAGGTTGTGCGGTCCTTCGCTAGCTTTTGCATCGCTTCTTGAATATAATGCTCACTTTCTAAATCAAGTGCAGACGTCGCTTCGTCTAAAATGAGGAGCGGCGGATTTTTGAGAAATACCCTCGCAATCGAAATCCGTTGTTTTTGTCCGCCTGACAGCTTCACGCCTCGTTCTCCTACCTTCGTGTCATACCCTTCAGGAAGAGACATAATAAAATCATGGGCATTTGCCGCTTTGGCAGCCGATACGATGTTCTCAAAGGACGCTTCCGGGTCACCAACAGCAATGTTTTCTTTAATCGTGTCGCTGAATAAGAACGTATCTTGCAGCACCATTCCGACTTGATTTCGGAGGCTTCTTGCTTTGTACTCTTTAATATCGATGCCGTCAATTTCAAGTGACCCGTTTGTGACATCATAAAATCTTGGAATTAAGCTGACGAGCGTTGACTTTCCTCCACCGCTCATTCCTACAAGCGCAATCGTTTGTCCTTTTTCTACTTTTAAGGAGATATTATGTAAAATCTCTTCCTGTGTATGTTCATAGCGAAACGACACATTTTTAAATTCTACCTCTCCTTTTAAATCGTTGGCTTCTTTTGCATTTGGCCGATCTGTTACCTCATAGGGCTCATCGATAAACTCAAAAATACGATCCATAGACGCAACCGACTGGGTTAAAGTCGTCGATGAGTTAATGAGACGGCGAATCGGGTTGTACATCCGGTCAATGTAGCCGACAAAGGCAATCATTGTCCCAATCGAAAGCGATCCATTAATCACGGTGTAGCCAGCAAATGCAATGATGAGTAGCGGTGCAATGTCAGTGATGGTATTGACGACTGCAAATGTTTTGGCATTCCAATTCGTGTGATTGATCGCTTTGTTTAAGAAATTCTTGTTTTCACCGTGAAAATTCTCTTGTTCATACTCTTCAATCGCAAAGCTGCGAATAACAGGCATTCCTTGTACTCGTTCATGGAGATGCCCCTGCACCTCCGCCAGCGCCTGTGACCGCTCTTTTGTCAGCTTGCGAAGCCGTCCATAAAAATACTTCACAGCTATCGCATAAAGTGGAAAAATAATGACAGATACGATGGTGAGCTTGATATCCAGTGTACACATAATGGCAATGACAATAAGGACGGTCATCAAATCCAGCCAAATGTTCATCAGGCCTGTAATGACAAATTCCTTCGTTTGCTCCACATCGTTGATCACCCTTGAAATGATTTCGCCTGTTCTCGTGTTGGCATAATAACGAAGGCTTAGCTTTTGAATGTGCGAGAACAGCTTTTCCCGAATATCAAACAATACCTTACTGCCTGTCCACTGTGCATAATATTGTCTGTAGTATTCGACAGGCGGCCTCATCACTAAAAATAATACGAGCATGATTCCCATCATGATGAGTAGAGATGATGTCTTTTCCTCAGCCGACCCCGAGCCTTGGATGACATCATCAATGACATACTTTAAGAGCAAAGGCAAGGTTAAGGGTATCGAGAACTTGATCATTCCGATGACCATCGTCAATGCAATCTGTTTTTTATACGGTGTTACAAAAGCCATGTAGCGTTTAATGACCCCCATGTAAATCTCCTTCCCAATCTATCAGTGCCTCTTATCCGTACGCAGTCAAAAACCTGTTAGCCTATAAAGCCAAACAGGTTTTTGCTGATCTTGCTTATTTTGTATAATGTAAAAAACGTTCATACCACATATCCACAAATTCAGGAGCAAACGGACCTTTCCGCTGGTGAATCCAATGCAGTAATGTATTCAGATGCTCTCTTAAGATACTATCGATTTCTTTTGGATAATTCATCTGCCTCTTATGGTCTGCATATTCATCTTCATCCAAAATATTGTACGTCATGTCTGGAAAGACTTTGACATCTAAATCGTAATCAATATACTTAATTGCCTCTTCGTCTGTCGCAAAAGGAGAGCTAATGTTGCAGTAATAATATACCCCATCATCTCTAAGCATCCCAATTACATTAAACCATTGTTTTGCATGAAAATAGCAAATAGCCGGTTCTCTCGTCATCCATGTACGGCCATCGGATTCAGTCACCATTGTACGGTCGTTTGCACCAATGATACACAATTCCGTTGCTTTCAGAATGGTGGTTTCATTCCAAATCCTGTGGATCAAGCCATTATGTTTATAGCTTTGAATTTGGATGGTTTCTCCTTCCTTGGGATAGCCCATATTTTCTCCCCTACTTTCTATAACAAACAAACCTAACAGTCCAAAGACCTAATTTCCCAACTAAACATGTCTCTATTATATTATACCGTTACATAGTTAAAAAATGAAATGAAAAAGCCATTCAACCCAATTGAACGGCACACTCTCTTACATCACGGTTGAACTCTTCTCCATTTGCTTATATGAATTGATGACCTGTTCTGTCTGTTTTGTAAATAAAGTTTGGACTTTTTGCAGTTCTTCTCGTTTCTGTTTGATTTGGTCATGAAGCCTATGCCGCTCTTCTTTTTTTTCATCTTGCAGCAATCGTTTTTCTGTTTCTAAGCACATGTCGAGTTCCCCTTGTACATCGAGCAGCTGATCCATGAGCTGCATTTGCTTTCTTACAAGCTGATCGAAATCAGACATCTAACTCCTCCCTTTTCACTCAAATCCATTTTTTGTATCTATACCATTTCTTGAAAGGTTGAAGAAGTCCTTTGACTGTTTATGTAGAGGTTTTACAGGTTTTGTCGGATGGTGGTGACAGGCAAAAAGAAAAGCACTTCATTCGTAGATGAAGTGCTTCCCTCTGTTTCAGTGATTAGCTGTTTTGTTGTTTGTTTTGCTCAGCTTTTTGGTTGTATTTTTTTACTTGCTGTGCGTCAGTCTCGCTAGCAAATTCAGTACCATATTGACCTTGAGCAGCAGCTTGGTTTTGTTTTTTCACTTGTTGTGCGTTTGTTTTGTTTTGTTGTTTATCCATCATTATCACCTCCACGCACATTAATTTGTGCAGAAGGTGTACATCCTATTCATGATTTTTTTAAACAAGCAAAGAACGTCCGCCATCCACAATAATCGTCTGTCCTCTAATCATGTCTGCCTTGCCTGATACAAGGAACTCCACGCTGTCGACCATGTCTTTAATTTCCACCATCCGGCCAGCAGGGGTGTTTTTCTTCGCGTCTTCTAAAAGCTCTTCTCGGTTCGGGAAGTGCTTGAGTGCATCTGTGTCGATCGCGCCGCCAGATACGGCATTCACGACAATATTTTTTTGTGACAGCTCAACAGAAAGGTAACGCGTTAAAGCTTCTAGTGCTGCTTTTGATACACCGACCACTGTGTAATTTTCAAGGTAGCGGATGGAGCCTAGTGAGCTAATGCTGACGATATGTCCGCCGCCGTTTTTCTCCATTAATTTCGCCGCTTCTTGTCCGCAGAATAACAAGGCTTTCGCATTGATATTCATTGTCCAGTCCCAATGGTTTTCTTCAAGGTCCATGATTGGGCGCTGTACGCCAGATGCCGCATTGTTGACAAATACATCTAAACGGCCAAATGTTTCATCGATTTGCTGAAACATGTCTTTGATTTTCTCAGGCTGGCCTACATTGGCTTTCACGACCAATGTTTTCACGCCCATCGCTTCAATTTCTTCCGCTGTTTCAAGCGCAGCTTTTTTGCTTCTTGCATAGTTAATGACAATGTCATATCCTTTTTCAGCTAGGCGAAGGGCAACTTCTTTACCGACACCTCTGCTGCTGCCTGTAATTAATGCACATTTACGTTGACTCATTATGGTTCATCTCCTGATTTGAATAGTTTTCGTCCATTCGCTTCACACTAATAGGAAAGTTCCTATTAGGAGGTTACATTCATGTATGTCGGACGCGATTTAAGCCAGCTTGGCATGATGTCCAAGGATCAATGGAAAGATACTGAGCTTGCTTACTTTCATCATGCTTTCCAACAAATTTTACCTTATTTAAACGAAGAAGGGCAATCTAAGTATCGAGAAATCATTTCTGAAATCGAAAACCGCGGGGGTCTGCACCGGAATGAAGCCGATTATACCCACGGTACAACGGTTAAATACGACTAGGCTGCTCGAGTGCCATCTTCCATATTTTTTGATGTGAGACCGGCAAAGCATACGCCTCAAACTCTTCTGTTGTGACTTTTTTAAGCTCAGTGTCATCAGATACAGAGGTCACACGTCCAAAGAAAACAGAAATATTCCAGATGAGGTGGGTAAATACGTGCTGAATGGTGCCTTCTAAATCACCAAGCTCCGCTTGTACACCTGCCTCTTCTTTTAGAAATTCAAGCAGCTGCTCTTTTTCCGTTTTTCTTCCCTTCACGGTTTCCAAGTTAGGGAATTCCCATAAATTCGCAAGGAGGCCTGTACTTGGCCGCTTATGAATATATAGGTGACCTGCATCATCAAATAAAACCGCTGCTGCCATTGATTTGGCAGTGGGCTTTTTCTTTTTGCTTTTCACTGGGAGCTCATGCTGAACACCTTCCTCGAGTGCCGAGCAATGCATGTTCACAGGGCAAATGAGACATGCAGGGGATGTTGGGGTGCAAATGAGCGCACCTAGCTCCATCAGCCCTTGATTGAATTCAGACGGCTTTTCCCGGGAAATGAGCTGATCGACAGCAAATTCGAACGTGTTTCTCGTTTTTGGTTTTGCAATGTCATCCCATATCGATAAGATCCGGGAAATGACCCTCATGACGTTGCCATCTACAGCAGGGTACGGCTTGTTATAGGCGATACTCAGTACTGCGCCGCTCGTATATGGGCCTACACCTTTGAGCTTTGAAAATTGCTCTTTCGTATCAGGGACGACACCACCGTAGGATTCATATACTTCTTTCACAGCTGCCTGCAAATTACGAACTCTTGAGTAGTAGCCAAGACCTTCCCATGCTTTCATGACCTTTTCTTCATCGGCTAAAGCGAGATCTTTGACAGTCGGAAATTGCTCCATAAACCGGTTGAAGTACGGAATGACCGTATCCACTCTCGTTTGCTGGAGCATCACTTCTGATACCCAGACCCGGTATGGATCTTGATTTTCACGCCATGGCAGTGTCCGTTGTTCTTTTTCATACCAATCAATTAAATCATGCTGAAAACCCGCAATATCTTTGCGGTCCAGCTTTTCTTGAATGTCTTTCATCTTTATACTCCTTCTCATTGAACCAAGGGCTAACGTTCTGAAAAGAACCTTATTTGTTGTATACTGTTTGTAGATACGTTAACATGTTACATTAAATTAGGACAAAGCAAAAGTGATTTTGCACATAGTCTTGAATGAAGACGTATACTTTGTATGATTGTTCCTAAGCATGACAACTAGGAGGTAATCAATTGGATACTGGTACTCATGTAGTAATGGGCATTTCTCTTGGGGGACTTGCACTTTTAGATCCAGCCGTCAGCGCAGATCCACAAATGGCACATGCCGTGATGATCGCGACCATTGCCGGCTCCCAAGCACCAGACATTGATACTGTGCTAAAACTAAAAAATAATGCGGTTTATATAAGAAATCACCGAGGATTTACTCACTCCATTCCGGCTGTACTGTTCTGGTCGTTGCTGATTCCGGCTGTGCTTTTCCCATTTGTGCCGGGGGCGAATTTACTTCACCTTTGGTTATGGACTCTGTTAGCCGTCGTGCTACATGTGTTTGTCGATATTTTCAATGCATACGGCACGCAGGCCATTCGTCCATTTTCGAAGAAGTGGGTAGCACTTGGGATCATTAACACCTTTGATCCGTTTATCTTTTTTACACACCTTGTCGCCATTGTCATCTGGGCCATTGGCGGACATCCCGGCTATACGTTCATCACGCTGTATGCCGTGATTTTCTGTTACTATATCGTTAGGGTCATCATGCAGCTTCAGATTAAACGTCAGCTGCGTGCACGATTTGATGAAATTGAAGAAATTATCATCTCGCCTACAATGAAGTTCAGACAATGGCGCATTGCAGTCAAATGCAAATCCTCTTTCCATGTCGGTCGAAGCATGAATGGAGAGATTGTCATTTTAGACACCTTTAACCGTGTGCCGGTCCCTGATACAGAAATTATGAAAATTGCTAAGCAAGATGAAAACATTTCAGCCTTTCTCTCCTTCTCCCCTGTCTACAGGTGGGAAGTGGATAAATACAAGGATCATTATGAAGTGCGGTTCATTGATTTGCGCTACCGCAGCAAAGGTCACTATCCTTTTGTCGCGATCTGCCATATCGACATGGATCATCAAATCAAAAACTCCTATACCGGCTGGATTTTCAGTGAAGAAAAACTGCAAAAAAAATTAAGACTCGGCTCTGTGTGAGCGAGTCTTTTTTTGTGTTGTGATTGTGAAGGGGTGTTGTACGGGAGGAAAAAGTAAAGTGTTTTTGATTAATGATTCAGGTGGAGTGCGGCAGGTTTCAAAACGCAATTGAGCAGCTACAAGAAATTTCAATACACGCACTCATATAGAATGCGACTTTATTGGTGATGTTGAAAAGTTGCAATTAACTATTATTTCAATACACGCACTCACATAGAGTACGACCATAATTGACCAAGCAGAGCTTGGAAAGATTAAGATTTCAATACACGCACTCACATAGAGTGCGACTGCGATTTCCGCCCTAATTGTAACATTTTTTAGGGAATGATTGTAAAAATCCTCAAACTTCAATATAGAATTTTGTTTTCTCTTTCATGAAATATACATTTTTCTCATTTTTGTCGAATAAAAAGGTGCGAATGCCCCGGGGATTTTATGTTCACCTCACATTCGCACCATCAGTTCCTCTTATAACTTCGTCATATATTCCACAATAAACTCCCAAAATCCAGGTCCCTCTTGGTAAATCAGCCGGTCTATTTTTTCGATGAGTTTGATATAGAGTTCTTGTTCGAGGTCTTCTCTTTCTTGATATGCCGTGTTTTGTAGTTTCTTTTTGATCATGGGTGTGAAGGTTTCAATGAGTTCTTCCATTTCTCCTTTGGTCATTTTGTCTTCGTGCACGGACATCTCCCCCTGTTTCTTCTTTTAGTTTGTTCAGTGCTTTTTTGTGGATGTTTGAGATATTTTGTCTTGATTCGCCCAGCCGGTCGGCTATTTCCTTCATCGTTTGACCTTCAACATAAATATGGGTTAAGACCATTTTTTGTTTGTCTGTGAGCTTCTGGTAGGCCTTGTACAACGCTTGATCTTGCAGGTGCTCCCCTAAGTCTTGTTGGTTGAAGAGCACAGCTTCATACGTATCTGTTTGAACAGGGTCTTTCACTTCTTGCTGATCAGGATGATCGAGTATGAGCGGAAAACGCTGCTGCTTTTTTTTGACTCGTTTGTCAAAGTCGACTGAAAAGATGCGGATCATTGTGGAAATATACTTGATGATGCGGATTTTTTGATAAAACTGCTTGAACTCGGAATCTAGCTTTTTCGCATTCTCCTCGTTTGGCTCTTCCATGACTTGCCTGAGCAGCTGCTGATTTTTAGGATTGCTTAAAAACTGCTGAATAAGCGGGTGATCAATGATTTCCTTCCATTTCGCTTTCAATAACAGCCGATAATCCATGTGCATCCTCCCCTTTGTTTCCTCTATTTGAATTAAGTGGACAAAAGTTAAAAAAAGTAAACTTCATGAAACGGGTCTAATGGTTCATTTTCTCCCGCTTTGCTTTCCTTTTTCTTCTTTCAGACCACCTATATAAGAGACGAGCATCAGCTGGGAGGTGAGACAAATGGAGAACCTTTTTTCAGAGGAATGGCTGAAGCAGCTCGGTCAGGCTGGCTTCCCCGCCATTTTGACGGTTTACTTGCTGACACGCTTTGAACGAAAGTTTGATGAATTAAGCAAGCTCATCCAACGATTAGTCGCTGCTCAAAAAAATGATGAATCAGATTGACATCTGCTTGATTGGTTTCACCTTATGAAAACGAGGGCGAAATGAAAGGCCTTTTGTCACCTCACACAATACGATGTTGAAAGGAGATTTTATCATGAGTGAAAAGCAAAATGGTGTACCACAGCCGATCCGAGGAGAAAAAGGAGCAACGGTCAAAATTCCACGTAATCTCGAGCGGGACAGACAAAACCCAGATATGCTCACGCCGCCGGAAACAGATCATGGAACGGTCTCCAACATGAAATATTCTTTTTCTGATACGCACAACCGTTTAGAAAAAGGCGGCTATGCCCGCGAGGTAACAGTCCGCGAACTACCGATCTCTAAAAGCCTTGCATCTGTCAATATGCGGCTAAAGCCTGGTGCGATTCGCGAGCTGCACTGGCATAAGGAAGCGGAATGGGCGTACATGATTTATGGGGAAGCCCGGATTACATCGGTTGATGCAGAGGGGCGCAATTTTACAGAGGATGTAACAGAGGGTGATTTGTGGTACTTCCCTTCTGGCCTGCCGCACTCTATCCAAGCACTTGAACCGGGAGCTGAATTTTTGCTTGTGTTTGATGACGGGTCTTTCTCAGAAAATAGTACCTTCCAAGTGACCGATTGGCTTGCTCATACGCCAGAAGAAGTCGTGCTCAAGAACTTCGGACTGACAAAGGAACAGTTTAACAAGCTGCCAGAGAAAGAGAAGTATATATTCCAAAAAGGTCTGCCTGGCTCCCTTGAAAGTGACAAGGTGAAAACAGAGCAAGGAGAAGTCCCTCATTCCTTTAAATATGAGCTGTTAAAACAAGAGCCGATTACTTCAAGCGGCGGACAGGTCTGGATCGCAGACTCAACCAATTTCAAAGCATCTAAAACGATTGCGTCCGCTCTTGTCAAAGTCGATCCTGGTGCCATTCGTGAGCTGCACTGGCATCCAAATACGGATGAATGGCAATATTTCATTTCTGGAAAAGCACGAATGACGGTATTTGCTTCTGACGGACATGCAAGAACCTTCAACTATCAGGCGGGAGACGTGGGATATGTACCATTTGCGATGGGGCATTATGTAGAAAATACTGGGGACGAACCGCTTTATTTCTTAGAAATCTTCAAGAGCGATCATTATGCAGACATTTCACTCAATCAGTGGCTTGCGGTCACACCGAAACAGCTGGTGCTAGACCATTTAGATCAAGGCGAAGACTTCTTAACATTGCTTTCTACAGAAAAACATCCTGTCATCGCTGCACCTAAAAAAGAGGATTAACGCATACTTCCTGCAAAAAGGCCTGTCCTTTTTGCAGGTATTTCATGTAAAGGAGTGATTGTTTACATATGCAGCAATCTGTTCACGCTTTATGGCAAGGGCTGAAATGGCTCATGGCAGCCTCTGCTGTCTGTTACATATTTTTGTTGTTTTGTGTGCTGTTCTTTCATTTGACGGGTGCTTTTTATCAATCGATTTTATCGATGCTGCTGTTTATGGGCATCTATGTCGTGCTTGGGATATCTTTTGAACATGTGGAACATGTGCTCGTGCGGTTTGTCAAAAAGTGCCGGTCCAAAAAACGATCGATCGTTTTTTATGCCATTTCACTTCATCTTTTGTTTATTTGGGGAGCCGTCTATTTATCAGACGAATTGGTGGGCGGCATTTGGCTTTCTACCTCTGAGGAAATTCTCTTTGCTCTAAGCCTTTGTTTGTTTCATTTTTTGTTTGATTATGCTACGTTTCCGTTTGAGAAAGAAGCTTCGTGACTCTCTATTGTCTTTCTGGAGAGAGTGCGTCTTTGATCTGCTTCATATGATGAATATCATGCTCAATCAGCCCTTGAAAATAACTTGATAACGTCAGCTCGGTTTGACCGATAAAAAAGGATGTATTCCAGCGAGATGCTTCGATTTTCTTCATTTCTTGAAGTAATTCTGTTCTGACAGCAATAAATCGTTCAATCGTCTCGCTTCTCTCTTCCTTTCTCGCCCTTTCAGCTGACATCGGATTCATTTCATGCACATCAGGTGCCTGCGGTAACGGTCGATTGTTCCAAAATTCCTTTAGGCGATCGTGTAAAATAAATTCATCCCACGGAACGAAATGTGAGATGATCTCAGCAATGCTCCACTTTCCATCAGCGATAGCGCTGCGCCATTCTTGGTCTGTTACTTCTGTGAGCGACTGTACCCATTCAAGGGTGTGTTCATAATGATCAATAATAGATTCTTTGTTTAACGTCAAATGGCTCTCCCCCATACATGCTTTATATAGATTGTATCAATTAGGTGATAAGAAAGATAAAAAAACACCACTTATGACGAAAAGTGGTGTTTCTTGTGTTTTCTACGTGCATAAAGGATTGCAGCTATCAGACTGATCAATGAAATCAACGCGAGAATTCTGATATAAGGCGGATAATAGGTTAGCACAATCTCGTTTTCGCCTTTCTCTATTGGAAAACCGATAAAAGCGTAGTTGGCTTGTTCAATATCGGTTTGATGTCCGTTCACAGTGAGCTCCCAGCCTTTTTCATATGGAACAGGCAGGACCATATAATCATCGCCGCGCTTGTTATTATATGAAATCGTAAAGCGGTTGTTTTGGAGCTTTACTTTCTGGCTGCCGTCATCCTGTTTTTCTTTTTCATATGCTTGCTCTAAGATGCGATATGGTTCGTGATACAGCTTTAATTGACTCAGTTCATACGTCCCTTTTGGCACTCGAATAGAGAGGATCTTTTCAGCAGGGACCCGAATGGTCACTTCATTGACGCCTGTTTTGTAGATCGATGTATTGCTTTTTCGTGATGTGACGTAGTCATCAAGAGACAACTGAAACCCTTCGTTACGGTCTGTCCGCTTGACATAAAAGCTCACATACACATCCCCGGCACGGGCCATATCATCTGGAAGCGTGATATTCAGCCCGCCCGTTTTTCCGTATACATCAAGCACACCATTTTCATACACCGCTTGTTCAGTATGAATGTTTGTATCCTTTACTCGATCGGGTGAGTGCTCGATTTCAGCGTTCCCTTTTTTGTCTAAAATCACGCCTTGCAGCATCGCGTGCTCTCTATCAAGTGCTGACGAATGCTCTAGGGATGCTTCTGAATAGACGTTGCTTGTTGTTCTTGCAAATGGCAGCGGCCTTGTATTTTCATACACCTCATAATGCTCGCTTTCCAACATCGGCTTAAAATAAGCTGGCGGTGAGTAAGACATCGCTTTGTCTCTCATATAATACTTGCCGTAGGTCAGGCTGTATAAATTCGCCCTGTCCCCCATTGTTGCATAACGGCTGACACTTTCTCGTCCCATATCAATTTGCAGGTCATTCCAGTAGAAATTGAGCAAATGCTTATTCAATATACTCGAATACACACTCATCCCTTGAAAGCCTTCAAATAACGGGGTATTGTTTCGCACACCATTCATCCAATCAATTCGGGCGAGCGGGTCTTTTGAGCGGCTTTGAATTTGCTGAATGAGCTTCATTTGCTCAGGGCCAGCATACGCCTCACTCTTCATATACGTATCTGATACTTCCTTGATATTGCTGCTTTCAGATAAATAAACCTGTTGATAAATGCCTGCTGTCAGTAGGCTAACGACAATGAGCACAGCTGAAAAGAGACGAAGGTGCTGACGTTTCTCAGCATGTATCCAAAGGAAGAACAAGCTAATCACAAGCAGTCCTATGCCTGTAAATACAACGACATCCATATTCCCCATCGCTCGTTCTGACAAGACGATAGCGAGGAGAAAAACGATCCAGGCGCCTAATACCGCACGCTTTTTCCACTTCCACTCGATTTGCGCAAAATGCTTGATGGTAATGGCGACGACCGCTCCAACTGTAAAGGCAAGAATGTATTCAAACCGGTACTGCGGTGCCGAAAAACCATTAAACACGCTCGCCATCTTTGGACTGTAGTGAAAAATAATAAGCAGAACGCTAATCGATGTAAACATGAAAAACCACCTGTTCCGATAAAGCGGAACGAGGAACAAACAAATGAGAAAGATCACCGGTAATAAATACACCCTGCTTGTAAACAGCAGATGATCATGCAGCTCGAACCAAGGAATCGACTGTTCATAAGGCGGTCTTATATTATTGAGAAAGCCGTAAACAGATGGGATAAAAAAGGCGGCACTGATCCCAAAGGATAAAAGCGTTGAAATCGCAAGGGTCCAGAAAACCTTCCAGCCGCGCTCCTCGCTCCGAAGCTTGATCATATATCTGAATACGAGATAAATCGCTAAAAAGATAAAGTGAATATAAGCAAAGTAAAAATTGTTGATCAGCATGAGGCTGCAAGCCACAATAAACCAAGCCGGCTTGCCTGTTTTGAAAATACGTTCAATCCCAAGCACAAGCAGCGGGAGCCACATCATGCTGTCGGTGAAAAATTCCCAAAACGTTTCGTGTCGAAAATACACAATAGACAGCCCATAGATCCCGGCACCAGTCAGTGCGCCAAGTCTATTTTGAACGAGCGAAAATAGAACGCGATAGGCAATGAAAAGAATCAACGTCAGCTTGATCACGCTGATCCAAATCACCGCATTTGCCCAGAAATGAATGTCCGTTGACTGAATGAGATGAAGCGCATTCATTATCCAGACAACAAGCACTGTGACCATAAAGACAGTCGACGTTGTAAAATAATAGCCTAATTGTGTGTATGTACCGCCGCCTAGACCAAATTGATAGGAATAAAAGAAGTTTCCTTTGACGTATTCGTCATAAAGCAGCTTTTTAAATGGGAGCATTTGCGAAATGCCATCCCCATCTCCCGTCATATATCGGCCTTGCGTATATTCATATAAGAAAAAGGAGTGTCCTAATAGAGCGAGAATGAGGCACATTCCAATGATTATCCATCTACGTTTCATCATCTAAATCCTTTCCACAAAAGATCCACTGTTCTTTGAAACAAAACAATCCAGCAAGCGAATCGTGCTTGCCGGTTATTTGACTCCACGTTATTTAAATAACTGCGTTAACACTCGGTCTTGTTCTTTTGAGCTTGTCTCTTGTTCCATGACATTTGATTCTTGGATCAAATAATGCGGCCTCTTTTTCGTTTCATAGTAGATCCGGCCAATATATTCTCCAATCACGCCTAGACTCAAAAGCTGGACACCTCCGAGGAAAAGCACAGCCGATATTAGTGTGAAATAACCCGGTACCATAATGCCCGTTCTGACGATTTGAATAAAGGTGGCCACGATGTAAATCAAAGAGAGGAATAAGATCAGTATGCCAGTATAAAAACAAATACGCAGCGGGCGGTTGTTAAAGGAAATCACACCATCAATGCCATAGTTAAATAATTTCTTCAATGACCATTTTGTATCACCATGCTGTCTTTCGACATTTTCATAATAGATGACCTTTTCTTCAAACCCAATCCAGCAAAAAAGCCCTTTCGAAAAACGATTTCCCTCTTTCAGCTTCAGCAATGCGTCGATTGCTTGGCGTGAAATTAAACGGAAATCTCCTACACCATCACGCAAGTCTACTTCAACCACCTTGTTCATGATTTTATAGTACATCGATGATAAGTAAGAGCGAAGCTTGCTGTCTCCTTTACGGTTCCGTTTGGCAATGACTTGATGGTAGCCTTCTTCATACCCTCTGACAAAATCCTGAATCAAATACGTCGGGTGCTGCAGGTCGGCGTCCATAATGATCGCAGCTACTCCCTTTGCATGTTCAAGCCCTGCCAAAATAGCGGCTTCCTTCCCGAAGTTACGCGAAAAGGAAATATATTTGACCTTTGCACTTTTGCGAGAGAGCTCTCTCATGTATTGAAGCGTATTGTCTTTGCTTCCATCATTAATAAAGATGATTTCAAAGTCATAATGAAAATCGCGAAACTCTTCCTCGAGTGCCTCAAAGATTCGTCTGATGTTTTCACCTTCATTGTAAGAAGGAATTATAACAGAGAGCAATTCCCGTTCCATATCGCACCTTCTCTTCACTTTTTTCACATAGTCTGTTATGTTCATTATTCCTTTTTTGTCAGAAAACGAAACCCTTTTTTATTATCCATAAATTACATGTCTCTTTAATCGTTTCATTATATCAGAGTTTTATTTCCAGTGATTTTCAGCAAGATGAATTTAATGTAATTTTAAGTTTAAACATTGTAAAAAGCCTGTAATTCCTATCACAGACTGGGTATTGTTTCATAAAATTGTTTTTACTTTAATATATTTTCCTGTTTTTTAAAAAAGATGAGTAGAAGTGAAAAGGACAACTCTTTTAGTGCAGAAGCCCTTTGTGGTTTTGTTGCAGATGCTCGTTTGCCTTTGATTGTTTATTTTGAAATAAATGCAGCTGAGCACCGTAGCTCTCAATCCATTCTTGGACAATCCGTTCTGTCGTTTCCTGTCCTTTATACTTGCGGCCTGCCTTTGCATAGGTCGTTTCAAAATCACTCCAAAGCAGCTCTACCCATGTACGTGCTTCTTCATATGTCAGCATATTGTTTTTTTCCATGAGTTGTTCTGTTAATCGCTCAAAGTATTGTTCCATGTCGGTTCCTCCTTCATCTAGCAGAAAGTGCCTTTTTAAAAAAACCTCTTTTTTCATATACTACCCTTACGTCTTCAAAAGACGCAAATGATTTGTATTGTTTGGAGGGAATCGATATGCGCAATAAAGCAAAAGGCTTTCCAAATCAAGTGAATCACAAGTTTGAAGGCGAACCAGGCGCCACAGATGCTTATGCGTCTAAAAGGCCGAATGGTGAGACGAATACACGTCCACAGGAACGTATGAGGGCATCAGGGAAACGCTAATTTTTCCAAAGGGAGTGCTTGAGATATGAGTTCAAATGGGAAATCGTATATGGCAGACTTTGTTCAACTAAGGACAACCGCTTACCCTCAACCATGGGCGAATGCAAAGCATTCTGCCTCTCAGGTCAACGGAGAAACGCAGCAAACGCAGCACGACATCGTACTTCAGAACAACGTCCGTAAACAGCGTTCGAAGTAAAGAAAAGGACTGATCATCAGATCAGTCCTTTTGCGTAAGCATTGAAATCGGCAGGGCATCTTCTTTATTTGGAGCCGACACTCTGTACCCCCAAGCAAACACCCCGTTTAGATATTCCACGTAAAATTGCTCGTCTGTGTCTTTGATTTGATAGGTCGTCTTGGTCTGAATCAATGCTGGATCTAATAAATAGGCTTTGGCCATATCAATTTTTCGCTCTAAGACGGCGTATTCATTCACAATGCCTAGCTGCTCAGCCTTTCTAGCTTTTTCAGAAAGGGCTGCAATCTCCTGCTTTAATTCATATTCTGTCATCTCACTATAGCGTTTTTCCATTTGTCATTCCCCTTTGTCTAACACGTGATCAATAGTATCGAGATCAAAGCCTTTTCGGTATAAAAATTGCTTCACTTTCATCTTCTTTTCAAAAGATCCGTCATATCCTACCTTGCGCTTTGCCTTCTCTAGCATATACAGGAGGGCTTCTTCTTCTTTTTCCTCTTCTTGTCCATCATAGGCTTCTTGAAGGGCTTTATCAATGATCGCAAACGAAAATCCCTTTCGCTGAAGCTGAAGCTTGATGCGCTGCTCGATCTCTTTTGCAGAACGATTCTTTTCTTTTCTCACCAGCTTGAGAACCTGATTGACGGCTTCCTCCAGCTGTAAGTCATCAGGATATTGCGATAGCGATTGTTCAATGGTGTCATCGTCTATGCCTTTCAGCTTTAATTCTTTTTTCAGGACGGAAGGCCCTTTGCTGTTCGTTTTCCGGTGGGTGCTCACATATGCTTCTGCAAATTCAAGATCATTTACATACTTATAATGCTTTAATTTGTGTATAATTTCACTAATAGCAGGTGCTGGTATTTCTTTTTTCGTTAAATAATCGGTGACTTCTTTCACTGATCTCATGCGGTAAGATAAATAATCGACAGCCTGCTGAAATCCTTTTTTGACAGAATCACCGAATTGAATCTCAATGATCTCTGCTTCGTCCAGCTCTTTCCCCTTTTTCAAATCGTGCTGAACGAGCACATCTAGATCAACGCTAAAGGCGTACTTTTCATCAAGAAAGATGTTCACGCGCTCTGTATTGTTTTTCTGAGCAGAAATTTTTGTAATATAAGGCATCCTGTAATCACTCCTTTTCTAAAACAGTCAGGATGTTTCTTCGGATTCAAAATTGTGAAAGATATAGGTATGTATATGAGAGGAGAGATGTCAATTGAATATCGCCATCACCGGAGGAACCGGTTTTATCGGCCAGCACGTCACAAAGGTGCTCGCAGACGAAGGACATCATCTATATATTTTAACAAGAAATCCAAAGGAATCCGAACAAAATCATTTACATTACGTGCAGTGGCTGACAGAAGGTGCTACGCCTGAACATGAATTGCCTGCCATCGATGTATGGATTAACCTTGCTGGAAAATCCATTTTCACACGCTGGACAGACAAGGCGAAAGAAGGCATTCTCTCTAGCCGTCTACAATCAACGCAAGAAGTGAGACGCATCATCGAAGCGCAGGAATCAAAACCGTCTGTGCTCATTCAAGCCAGTGCTGTCGGTATTTATGGCACTTCTAAGACAGAGGATTTTACGGAGGAAGCCCCTCCAGCCGATACAGACTTCTTAAGTCATACGTCAAAGCTTTGGGAAGCTGAGGCTCAAAAAATTGAAGCTCTCGGCATCCGTACTGTCTATACACGCTTTGGGGTTGTGTTAGGAGAAAAAGGGACACTGCCTCTGATGACCATGCCATACAAACTGTTTGCCGGTGGAACCATCGGCTCGGGGTCACAATGGGTATCGTGGGTTCACGTGGAAGATGTGGCACATCTCATTGCCTTTGCCATCCGTCATGACGCGGTATCGGGTCCACTCAATGTCACTTCTCCAAATCCTGTTCAAATGCAGCGGCTCGGACAAACCATCGCATCCGCCCTTCACCGCCCCCACTGGCTGAAGGTGCCATCCTTTGTTATCAAAACGGCACTTGGCGAAATGTCATTACTTGTTTTAAAGGGCCAGCGTGCCCTGCCGAAAAAGGCCCAGCTTTCTTCTTATGAATTTTTGCACCCTGAGCTAAAAGAAGCGATTTTACATTCAGAGGAATAAAGTTTGTCAAAAACACCCACCCTATGAAGAAACGATATGAGGGGGCAATTTGATGAAGAAAAAAGACCACCAGCCAACTTCGAAGCTGAAGAAGACCCAGGAAGTCCTGTATCAGCAGGAATTCAAAAAAGCGGAAAGAGCAGCAGAAAAAAGAAGCAAATAAGACGGATATTCCACTCCAACAAGCACATAACTATAGTGATCTTGTAAAGGAGGAGAAGGCTTTGAAAAAAGACCAACACAAAAAATCTGTCCAAGAAATCGCAGCTCAAGAGACGGATGGCGAATTTGTTGAATTTTCCAAAGAACTTGCAGATCCAAATGACGTAAAAGCAATGGCTCGTATGAAAGCAGCCGATCAGCGCGCCAAAAAACAATAAGTAAAAAAGCAGTCCCTTTCAAAAAGGGCTGCTTTTATTTAATTTCAGTAAGCAGGCTTGATGCCTTCTGACGTGATTTTTCTTCAGGGACTTCTTCTGGATAACCGATGTGAAGGATGGCTGCAAAACGCTCGTTTTCCTTTAATCCCATCTCCTGTTGAAAGCCTTTGTCGTATAAAATGCGGCCGCTCTTCCATACCATACCGATCCCTTGATCCCAAGCAAGCAGCTGGAAGTTTTGAATCAAAGCGCTCACTGCAGCAAAATCATCATTTCTCACCACTGGGTTCTCGTCTTCCTTTAATACGACAAATAATAGCGCTGGGACTTTTGTAAAGTAGTCTCTGTATTGAGTAATCTTTTCTTCCTTTGCATCTGGGTTGTTGCGTTTAAAGAAAGCAATGAAGCGCTCAACAAATGTCGCTTTTGCTTCAGCAGTTGTCGCATATAGAAAGCGCCATGGCTCAGTGATTTTATGATTTGGTGCATAGACCGCATCCTCTAATAATGGCTGAAGCTGCTCAATGGTTACTGTCGTTTCTTTGAATTTTCGAATCGATCGTCTATATCTGACAGCGTCTCGAACCGTTAACGCTTCTGTTTGTTGTTTCATGTTTGGCATATATGTCATCCTTTCAATCAATTTTAATTGAAATTGATTCTCATTCACATTATAAACATCATCACGTGCTGTTGCAAATAGAGTGTCCCTCCCCATCTGCTAAAAAGTTGTTTGAGTTTTTCAAGTAATGTTACAATCATATTACGTTTTAAACAAATTTTGAGAAAAAAGCCAAGATGATGAAATGATTTCATGTATTCCCATTTCGTCTGATTCGGTCATTTTTTCAAAAGGCTTTCAACCCATGATTGGAAGGGAGGCTTCTGGATGGAATGAAAATCAATATTGGGCAAATCATTAAACTCTATCGTTATAAACAAAATATGACCCAATCTGAATTGGCAGAAGGGATTTGTTCTGTCTCTCATTTAAGTAAAATTGAAAATGGCTCAAAGGAGGCCAATCAAGATACGATTAATCTGCTGCTTGAACGGCTTGGTATCAGCCAAGAAACGCTGTCGCAAAAGGCGCGTCACCTGCTGTCACTCTTGGATGAGTTTCAAATGAATATGTATTTCTATGCACTCGATCAGGCTGAACAAAATGCAGAAATGATCATTCAACACGAGGAACAGTTCTTTTCGCTAGATTTAGGAATTCAGTATCATTTGTCCTTATTTCAATTTTATTTATTAACGGAAAAACAGCCGCTTGCCTTAAAAACACACCGCGTGCTCAAAAAGTTTGAAAAAACCTTTATTGAAACGGAAAAAGAAATTTTTGAATATCTAGATGGCATCCATCAGATTAAAAATGGTCAACTTGAAGAAGGGCTGAAAAAACTTGAAAGCTGCTTTTCCTACGCGTCTGTTGAACAAAGTGACCTGTATTATCACTATGCAAAAGCACTTGGAAATATGGGACATCTTGGTGATGCGCTTGAAGCCACACATCAAGCGATGGATTTATATAGACAAAAGAACAATTTCAAGCGGATCATTCACTGTACACTCATTCATGGCGTGATCTCACTGGAACTAAAAGCTTTTCAAACAGCTAAGAAATATTTAAAAGAAGTGATTTTGCACACTTCCCTTCACCCTGATGCCTATATTAAAATGACGGCTTATTTTTATTATGGGGTGCTCTTAAAACGTGAAGGTGATTTCTCTTCAGCTGTGCCTTATTTACTAGATTCACTCAATTACTTTAATCAAGAACAGATAGAAGATCGTTACTGTGAAACGCTATATGAAATTGCGACATTGTATGCTGAATATGATCGTAAAAAGGCGCTTCCTTACATACACGAGCTGTTAAAACAGCCTCGTATTCAGCCAAACTGTTTATATATGATTAAAATATATAAATTGATGATTGAGGAGAATCCTCATGATTTGAAAACATATTTAGCCGAAGCAGCCATTCCTTATTTTGAACACAATCAGCTGCACAGTGAGTACTTGTTTGCTCTTAGAACCTTGCTTTCCTATGCAGCTTCTGAGCTTGACGAACGTGCGTATATGTCCTACACGGGGAAGCTGCTTGATCACTTAGCGTCATATGTGCCCTATTACAAAAAAGCATGACCTTCTGCCGATCGAAGGTCATGCTTTTTCTATTCATTAAATGGTTTTTTGCTGATCTGTATCAGGACGGGTGACTTGTTCGACAGAATGAATATATCGTTTTCTCGCAAAATAATCATACGCATGCTGTCCAAATCCTAGCCAAATGCTGAGCATAATGAATGGGACCGTTCCCCATAATGCAGGGATGTTATAAGCAATACGCAGCAAAGTATAGATCCCTGAATTTTTCTGATTTTTGGCTAAGGAAATAGAGACGATTCGTTTTTCTGCCTTCTCTTCACTTATTTTATTCAGCCTCAGCAGCTGTGAATGTCTAAATGATTCAAAGTGTATACGGTTCTTCCAATCAAGTGATTTTAACAGGTCAATCGCTTTTGCACATGTAGGACTTTGTCCATCATAAAACACAAGCAGCCTGAGTGATTTGATGGAACGCTGTTCTCTTTTTTTTGATTCAGCGAGCTTTTTCTTTTCTTGGTCGAGATAAATGATTTTTTTCATAGATTGATCGCCAGCCCTTTTCCGTCATTTGTTTTTTTAGTTCGTTCAAAGGAGATTACAATTAGATTACTATAGTTGCTGGGCCTCTTGTATTGGGAAAAAGCAAACCAACGTGCGTTATATGAGCCTTTAGATAAGGGCAAAATTGATGATTTCATGGCATATATGAGGTTTTTCAACTAAAAGTGGTTGGGAAAATCGTGGTGCTTTGCGGTTTTCTGCGGTATTTGATAGAAATCTGCGGTTTTTCTACAACTTTATTCGGTGTTTTGTAGGTGAAACGCAAAAACAAGATAAAAAAAGACTACTTCCCATTGCGGCGAAGTAGTCTTTTGGTTTATATTTTTGCCAAAACTTCTACTATTTCTTTCTCAATATCTTTCCATAAGTAACGATCTGTCGTATAGTGATGAGCGGCTTCTTTCGCAAAAACTTTAAATGCTTCTTCAAAGTCAGGTGCATCCTTGTCCGGTTTTTTCTCGTCGACAAAGCGCTGCGCTTCTGCTGAGCGAGGTCCCCATTTCCCCACTTCATTCCCATCCTGATCAATGATGACGATAATCGGAATAGATCTTGCGGTCCCGTTCGTTAAATACTGATCCATCAGGTCTAGATGCTCGTCCCGAATGAAATAGCGCGCATCAATGAGTGCTTCACTCGCGATACGCATGAAAATCGGTACATTGACCATCGCATCCCCGCACCAATCCGCTGTGATGACAAGCGCTCTTAGCTTTTTCTTTTGCAGCCGTTGAAGCAGCTCTTTTTCTTTTTGATGAATTGTGTACTGGTTGTACACCGTGAGCAGATTTTCACGGTTTTTCTCCATGTTGTGTACATATGTACGTTCAGCTAATCCCTTTATAAACCATTCATTCAATGTCGTCATTTTAACATCCCCCTTACCCTTCAACTTTACCACTTTTGCTATTCTTTTGTCTAAAAAAAACCTTCACCTAGTGAAAGGTAAAGGTTTTTGATTTATTGACGCCGTTTCCGATTTGGGTCCATCCCAATCAGTTTAGTGACAAGCACCATGGTGACAGCTAGTGACGTATTCTTTTTATACGCTAAATATTTCCCGTGCCATTCGGGTTTATATTTCTGTTTAAACGACCGTAATCCGCTGAAACTATACATATATCTGACGTTATTGTAGATGACACTCGCCAAACGTTCTGTGAGGAACGACTGATGGAACGTCCCTACATTTGATAAAGGCGCCATTCCCATGTTAAAGGATTTGTAGCCTTTTTCTTTCCCCCATTGAAAAAGGTGGATGAACAGCGCATCCATCATTCCGTTCGGTGCATCATGCATATGACGCATTAAGTCGATGGATATTTCTCCTTCTTGGTACATCGGCATTAATGACACAAAGGAAATGATCTGTCCCTTTTCATCCTTTAAGATCGCAATCGGTGCTTTTTGAAGATAGTCTTCATGAAAGTAGCCGAGAGAAAATCCTTTTTCTTTTTTCTTTCCAAGCCAGCTGTCAGAGATCTGTTTTAAGGTAGAAATAAATTCATTTGAAAAGGGTGGTTCCACCATCTCAAAGGTATAGCCTTCTCGTTCAAACTTATTAGCGACAGCTCGTAAATTTGATTTTTTCTTACCTGATAGAGAAAACGTTTCTAAGTCGACCATGGCTTCTTCTCCAAGCTTAAAAAAGTGAAAACCTAAGTCATGATAGAGAGCCATCCCTTCTCGTTCTACTTGGTAAAAAGCGACACGATAGCCTGCTTTTTCGGTCTGCTGCAAAAACTCTTCAAGTACAAGTGGATAAGACGCTTTACGTCCAGATGGATCTCCGAGCACAATGACGCAGCGGCCAATTCGGCCAAACTGTAGCATCGCCTCTCCATCACTTGAGAAAAACAGCTTTTTGTCTCCTAAAAAGCCAAGATGACTGAGGGCATTTCCTCCCTTTTCTTCTAAAAACGCGTTTAATTTTTCTTCATCTGCCTCTTCTCCAATTGGAAATGCCTTTTTATTAAAAATCAATTTACTAATGAAAAAGAAAAGCGGTACACCGATTAAAGCAATCACGCTTGTCATCGTGATATGCCGTTCATTATGAACCAAATAGTCCTTGCTCAAGAAATGCCCGATTTTTGTCCAAATAAAGTTGCCAATGACATTATAGTTAAACAAAACGAGTAAATATCCGGCGGCAGCCGCCACAAACTGATACAAGGAATACGGCGCCTGCTGCTTCACAAATTGATGTCGAAGAGAGAAAAACACCGCCATGATGACTGGCAAAATAAAGATTAGACTCAGGTTAAACCCTTTTAACAAAGTAAACACAAAGCCGCCAGCTAAGGCAATCATCGTCAGCACGTAAGATCTTTTTGTCCGTTTATACACTTCTATGGACAAAATCATCAGAATGATCCCAAACATTAAAGAAAGACCATTAAATCCCGATAACAGAAAGCGTGGAATGCTGGTAATCACGCCTAACCGATCAACAGGAAGCACAACGGAAGCCATAATGAGCAGGCCGCTTCCTAACGTTAAAATGGATAAAGATCCGTACAACAAGCGGATTAATAGGGCGCGGTGTAAGACAATTAAGACGTTCGTTGTTTCAATGGCAGGTGCCATCCTCGGATTGCCTTCAAGACGTCTAAGCGTCGTTCCCGTTAAATCATATGCAGCCAGACATAGTCCAAGGATAAACGGGAAAATCGAGTACACGAAGCGGTACAATACTAGCGCCGTCAGCACCATCTCTTTGTCAAAACCAATGTATTGCATGCTGAGTAAAAAGATCAAATCAAATGAACCAAATCCGCCCGGAACCATACTGATTAAACCACCGATTGATGCAATCGCAAACACGCCTAATACAATACGGACATCGACGTTCATCCCCATTGAGACGACAGCCATGTACATGACAAGACCTGCTGCCAGCCATTCTAAAAACGATGCGCCGATATAAGCGTAGATCGGGTGCTTCAGTCCATTTTCACCGCTCTCAATCGAGCTTTTTCGAACCGAGGCCATGATGATGTAAATTGGCACAATACAGGCAAAGATAATGACAAATGCCCATAACCACGGCTCCTGACTAATAATACTTTCAACAGGCAGAACCCTGACCAAGATCAAATCACTGAAAATAGATAAGCCCAAAAGGACAGACGATGTCAAAAGGGCAATGCCTTTCAGCAGTTTTTTCGTATCTGTTATGTACTCTTTGTATAGAAGCGTTCTGAGCCCTGCTCCCGATAAGCCGCCGAAACCAAGTACACTGTTAAAGGAGTTCGCAATCCAAGAAATGCGAATCGTTTTCCAGCCGCTGATTGGCATGTTAAGGCTTCTTCTTAAAATAAAATCATATAAGGACATCGATAAAACCGCGACAAGTCCAAGAAAGACAAGAATAAACAAGTCCATTCGATTCAAGCTGTCAATAATATAAAAAGTCTTTTTAATGGAAAGGCCGCTCAGCTCCTGCTTGGCGACAAAAATTAAGACAAGGATGATCACGATCGGAAAGAGCATTTTTAAGATCGTCATACCCGTTTTTTTGTTCCACATGTTTTTCCCAACTTTCTAGGTTGCTTCATTTATTTCAACTGAACATTATTATACAACAAATACCACTTGATTCATGCAGTTTAACATTCAAAAGCTTGATGATACTTTCAATTAGAAGGGAAAATCAGTAATATAAAGAAAAGAGCCGCTTAAAGGAAGTGAACAAGCGTGGAATATAATATTCATGACACCACCGTACTAAAAGAAGAAATTCTATCTCCTGAGGAAAAAAAGACATGGGTGCTCTATATGAAAGTGCTCACTGCTGCAGGACTTGGAGATGTTTCTGAATGGATGAAGCTTGATATGAGTATGCCTCAAATGAAGGTGCTCATGCTGCTCAATAACCATGGCTCTCTCAAGGTATCCGAAATTGCTGAAAAAATGGGGGCTTCTTTGTCCAATATGACTGGCCTGCTTGACCGTTTAGAACAGTCTAACTTTGTCGAGCGAAAGCATTCTGAGCGTGACCGGCGAATCATTGTTGTAGAACTGACAGAGGAAGCCAAAAATATTTTCAGAAGTATTTATCAAAAAGGACACGAAAAAATTAAAAATTCCCTGCAACGGCTCAATGATGAGGAAAAAGAAAAAGTCAATGAAGGTCTAGCCATTTTAGAAAAGGCACTACGTCCTGAACGAGGCTAAAAATGAAAAGGAAAAAAGACGGTCACTTGAGGTCCGTCTTTTTTATTTCTTCTACTTGTCGATCTGGGGTGAAGAGATATTGACGAATGACTTCCCTGTCATCCCATAAGAGATAACCTACACCGATGATGAGAAAAATGATGCTGATCCATGTCCCACCAGGCAGCAGATGTTCAAGTTCCTCAATCGTTCTTTCTGAGCCTAAGCTGTTACTATAGCGTATCTCAAACAAAACGTATTTTGCTATTTAAAACAATGCCGCCATACAGATAAACATGGCGCCGAAAATTCTTCTACCAGACATGTGTCTACTCCTTTAATTCCACTGATTTCTTTTGATTAATTCCGTCACATGGGCAAGGTGGTGCTGTGAATGCCAGACGTACATTCCTGTTGCATCATATAAAGACACCGTTTGTTGATCGGCTGGATGATAATAAGCAGCGCTAAAGTCTTCCTCTGTCATCCCGCGAAGCAGGGTGACCCACCTGCGATGCAGACTGCTGATCAAGGACAGTGATAGGCTGATGGGTGCCTTACTATCTGGAAGGGAGGCAAATCCCTCCTGATCATATGGACGTATGTGCGGTGTAACTTCTGTGAGAGCGAGTTTGAATCGCAAGTAAGCATTCAGATGGCTGTCCGCTACGTGATGAATGAGCTGACGGACGGTCCATCCTCCCGGCCGATACGGTGTATCCAGCTGAGCATCTGCCAACTGTGCAGTCACCTCTTCATACCGTTGAGGAATCGCAGCCAACTGATCGATCCATGCCTCAAGTTGTTCTTTCGTTTGTGTTTCAACCGGTTCATATAAGCCAATCGGATATTGTAATGACGTCATATGCTGTCCCCTCTCTCAAACCCTTCTAGCACAAATTTACCAATCATCTTCCCTTGCTCAAGCGTTTGATGTGCCTGTTTCAAATTGGCGGCATTGATCGGGCTGAGTACCTTTGTTAAAGTATGCGTTAATTTTCCCTGTTCAAATAACTTGCTCGCTTCAGTTAAAAGCTCGTGCTGCTTGATCATATCCGCTGTTTCGTACATAGGCCGTGTGAACATGAATTCCCACACAAATGCAGCACTTTTGTTTTTGAGCAATTGAATGTCTAGATGGTGTTGATTTTCAACAATGGTACAGATCGTGCCTTGAGGTTTAATGGCTTCTGTCATGCCTTTAAAATGCCCGTCTGTATCATTTAAGCATAAAACGAAATCCACTTCGCCAATCCCTTTTTCCTGAAGCTGCGTGAAGAGCGGCTCATGATGGTCAATGATATGATCGGCCCCTAATGACAGACACCATTCTTTTGTTTCTGGTCTTGATGCGGTGGCGATCACGGTTGCCTTCGCCAATTTGGCCAGCTGAATGGCAATCGAGCCCACCCCGCCTGCACCACCGATGATAAGCAGTGTCGAGCCTTCTGCATTTCGCTTGACATGCATCCGGTCAAATAAAGCCTCATATGCCGTAATCGTTGTAAGAGGAATCGCTGCTGCTTCTGCAAAAGAGAGATTTGCAGGCTTTTTCGCCACAATGCGCTCATCCACAAGCTGGTACTCACTATTTGAGCCTTGACGCGTGATATCTCCTGCGTAGTACACGTGGTCACCAGGCTGAAACAACGTACAATCTTCGCCTACTTCAACAACCGTTCCGCTTGCATCGTAGCCAAGAATTTTCAGTTCTTCTTCCTTCTGATCCTTCGGTGACCTCACCTTTGTATCAACTGGATTCACCGACACAGCCTCTACCTTCACCAGTATATCTCTGCCAGCTGCTTGAGGCTTTGCTACCTCCTGATCAATCAGGCTTTGCTCATGCTCAATCGGCAAGTACTCAAATAGTCCAACTGCTTTCACTCGCTCGCACTCCCTTTCTCCATGCTTCTTTTCCACATTTTATCATAATTTTCTGATGTTTATAGGTGGATCAACGGAGCGATTGCACATTTATGACCTCTTCAAAGCCTTTCGCTCCCTCACAATATAAGAAGGACGAGCCTTTTTCAAAGAAGGAACATAAGTGAACCAGCTGTTGGACTTAAAGAATAGTTGGACGTAATAAAACTGAATGTGATGCAGGGAAAAGATGATCAATAGAAAAATAGTGAATGAGAGGGTAAAGTTATCTGCCCCTCCCTGTATCCATTCGCTGATCCAGAGAATGACAAAACCGATTATCATGAGCTGTTCGAGCCTTTGCACGATCTGGACAAAGACATGTCCCCGCTTGGATAGGTCGCCTGACTGACGCTTTCGGATGTGTCTCGATTTGTAAAACCACACGATACTTCCTACTAGATTATGAGTTATAAAAAGAGCGATCAAAACAATAAATAAAGGGGATGGCACAAAAAGGGCTTTTACCATGAATGGAATCACCAAAGAGTACAAAGCGATAAATGCGTATCTGAATGATAAGAGAAATAGTTGTTTTTCTGTGTATGGTTGCATGTGTTTCACCTCTACTGTACTACGTCTCCTTTTTTAAAAGGTTCCCTTGGCCTATTAAAAAAGGACGCCCTTCAAAAGGCATCCTTTCAATAACAAACTTTAAAATGCGGCACTTAGTACGACAGGACCTTGCGGAAGCTGGTTATCCTTTTTGGGTTCAAGGGTGACAGCCACTGTATCCCATGATTCGCTTGCTTCTTTTTCAGATAACGCATAGGTGACCGTGCCTTCCCCTTTGCTGTCTGTTTTAAAAGCTCCGGCTGGAACCGGCTGATCTCCTTTAATGAGCCATACTTGATAAACAGCAGATGAATCAAGCTGACCTTTTAACCCGTCTGCACTCACAACAAGCTCTTTTTTGCCGTTATGCTCGATCACTGAAAAAGCACCCGTTGTTTTTGGTGATGCGGCAGATGCCAGTGACTTTGTCGCAACAACGCTTACAGGTTCTTCCGCTTGTTCTTTTCCATTCGTCAGGAAATACACGTTTCCAGCTGCAGACATGAGAAACAGTGCGGCAACGAGTGGCAATAGCCATTGGTTTCGCTTCTTTTGCGGCGGTTTGATCTCGTTTCGTTCAGATACGACCCCGAGCTCTTTTTTCTTGTCGGTCTTTTCTGCGACTGTCTCTGACGTCTCATCTTCAAACACTTGGGATAAAATGCGATCTTTCATCCCCGCCGGAGGTGTTTGGTCACCAGCTAGAAACGGAATGTCAGACATGAGAGATGTCAGTTCTTCAAGCTCTTCTTTGCAAGCCGAGCAGTGCTTGATGTGCTCTTCAAATTGCGCCTTCTCTTCTCCTTGTAAATGCCCGTTGAAATAATCAATGACTTGATGTTTACACTGAGTCATGCCTCTTCCTCCTTTCCTCCGCGAGACAGTCTCGTTCGTAAATGCTTCAATGACAATCGAACCCTTCCCTTCACCGTTCCAATGGGAATGCCTAGCTTTTCTGCAATGCTCTTTTGTGTCAGTCCTTTAAAATAGACATCTTCTATGATGGTTTGCTGTTCTTTTGACAATGTAGATACTGCTTCACGTATGATTTGTTTTTCCTCGTTCCATTCTACTTCTTTTGACACATCTTCTTGATGATCTGCTAAGTATTCGATATGTTCATCTTCCAGTGCTGTTTCGTTCCGGTGTTTTCTTAGGAGATCAATGGCTGTGTTGCGTGACATCATGAATAACCACGAGGAGAATTTCCCTTTATCCATATTGTATTCTCCTATGCCGCGCCAAAGCTTGATAAAGACTTCTTGAAGCACTTCCTCGGCCAGCTCACGGTTTCCAGTCATTTTATAAATAAACGAATATAATACACGTTCATAACGATCGTACAACATTTCAAGCGAAGGCTTGTGACGATCATATTTGATCTTGTGATACAGCTCAAAGTCCTTCAGTGTGTCCATGGTCCTCTCCTTCCTTTTTCATGAGAAAGAGCATGCTGCATTCATCATGAAATCCTTCACGTATTGCTATATCACGAGATTACAGTGATAAGCCTACTTTGTACTTTACTCTTTTTTTAAGGAGAAAAAAAGAGCGCTGAAAAAGGAAGTGTGCTCCTCATGAGAATGTACTTACTTTACGAACTGATAGACCATTTGGATCACTTATGCCAAAAGAGTCAAGAATCCATGTGTTACCGTTCACTGTTCAGTTGATTTTAGCAAACTCTCGCCAGTCTCTCAATTCAAATTGGATAGAACGCATTCTTTGATCATGTCATAATAGAACGTAAAATAGGAGAACTGGAGTGTCCGTAAATGATTGTAACGATTGTCCTTTTTCTATTAGCTGGTTTAGCTGAAATTGGCGGCGGCTATCTTGTCTGGCTTTGGCTGCGTGAAGCAAAACCTGTCAGCTATGGAATCGCCGGCAGCCTCATCCTCGTCGCTTATGGGGTCATCCCTACCTTCCAGCAGTTCCCGACCTTTGGACGAGTTTATGCGGCCTATGGCGGTGTGTTTGTTGTTCTTGCTGTGTTTTGGGGCTGGTGGGTCGATCGTAAAACACCTGATTTCTACGACTGGATAGGTGCTTTGATCTGTTTGGCAGGAGTCAGTGTGATGTTATTTGCGCCCCGCAGTTAATAGCCCCATATAAAAAGTGCTGCCACATGCGGGCAGCACTTTTATGATGTTATTTGAATGATTTAACGAGCTCCAGCCGTTTGCAGTTCTTTGTTTTTCTCTTTAAAGCGTTCATTATGGGAAGAGACGTACGCCACTTTTTCGGCTTCTGGTTCGATGTAAAGCTTTGCGCTATTCAACGCATTTACTCCGTCAACAAACGTACCAGCAATTAAACGAACTTTGCTTTTGTGTGTACATAAATCGCCTACCGCATATACGCCGGGTAAATTGGTTTCCATATTTTCATTGACCTCGATCAATCCCCATTCACCTTGCTTTAAGCCCCATTCTGATAGAACACTTAAATCACCTTTCATGCCATGATTGACGATGACAGCGTCTGTTTCAATTCGCTCGATGTCACCTGTCTCTAAATGCTGAATCGTGACAGCATCAATTTTGTCACCTTGACCGTGAAGCTCTGTCAGTTCATGCGGTGTTAAAATTCGTGCACAAGATGCCTTCATGTTGGCGACGTTTTTCTCATGTCCGCCAAACATGTCACGGCGATGCACAACGGTGACACTTTCAGCAATTGAAACAAGGGCATTTGCCCAATCAACAGCTGAGTCGCCTCCTCCAGAGATGACTACTCGCTTCCCTGCAAATGTCTTGAGCTCCTGCACTGTGTAATACAGGTTTGTCACCTCATAACGGTCTGCATGCTCGATTTCAAGTTTCCGCTGGACTGGGATCCCATGACCCATGGCTAATATGAGGGTCTTTGTCAAATGACGGTCGCCATTTTCAGCCGTCAGCAAGATGTGATCATTCTCTACGCGCTCGAATTTCGTCATTTTTTGATTCAGCGCAATCTCGGGTTCAAATGTTTTCGCCTGCGTCTCGAGCTGCTGAATCAGCTGTTCTCCTCTTGTTGGCGGCAAACCGCCCACATCCCAAATGACTTTTTCAGGATACAGAAGGATTTTTCCGCCAAGGCTTTCGTTGTACTCAAGTACCTTCGTCTTTAAGTCCCGCATCCCACTATAAAAGGCGGTGTACATTCCTGCTGGACCGCCGCCAATAATTGTGACGTCAAACAATTCAAGCTGATCTGTCATTTGAGTCCCTCCAGTTGTTTTTCATCGTTCGATCTATTTATAAGTGATATTGATTCTCATTATCATATGTATCTATTGTAGTCTACTCTGGTTACGGGAATCAATAGCTTTCTGCAAAAAAAGAACAGGACGAGCGCTCGCTCGTCCTGCCGTCCATCATACAATGGTTAAACCAAGGTCCTTTAGTTCAAGAGAAACAAGTCTTGCAATCGCATCTGCTCCTTCTTTTGTAAAATGCGTGCGATCTTCAGTTGACAGCATAAAGAAAGAAGTCGTTTTCTCAATGCCGGAAATTTGATAAAACTGAAGACTTGCGGTATTTAAATCCACGAGAAGAACCTCTTCTTCATCGGCTAGTTCTTTCATAGCGGCACAGTAATCAGGGAAATCATTGATATATTCTCCGTCTTTTTCATGAAAACGGCCGACAGGGGTTAATAAAAGCGGGGTTGCCCCTTTCGCTCTTGCTCCGTGAATATATTGAGACAAGTAGCTTTTATACGTTGTAAAAGGCTCTGTATGCCGCTCTGGCTTATCCTTTGAAGCATCATTGTGCCCCATTTGTGTGAAAAGCCAGTCTCCCGGCTGAATCTCAGCCAATATGGCATCAAGGCGTCCTTCTTCAATGAATGTTTTTGAGCTTCTTCCACCGATTGCCCGGTTCTCGACTTTGACATCATGCGCGGTATAGCGGTGTAAAAACTCTCCCCATCCTCCTTGAACAGGACGATCTGGGTAAGATGAAACGGTTGAATCACCAGCTAAATAGATGGTTGTCATGTTCATACGCCCCCTTTGTCATTGAACCACCTCTTATGAGCGATGCAGACATCCTGGTGGCTGCTGAAAAGATAAGAAACAATCAGCATCGCTACTTCAATCATTCTCTTTTTGATGATGAAAACCCTGCTTACTGGGAGATGTGAATGAGTTAAATATGCGGCGGAAGTTCTATTTTTGTCTCAACGGCTCTCTTTAACGCCTGAAGCATATAACCAATTCCTTTATATGGAGCCAGCGGATAATTCGCTTTTTGATGAGGATGTAATAAAGGGTCGATCACTTTTCGATATTTC
Organism: Bacillus sp. MC1252; assembly: GCF_056838025.1. Classification (NCBI taxonomy): domain Bacteria; kingdom Bacillati; phylum Bacillota; class Bacilli; order Caryophanales; family Bacillaceae; genus Bacillus; species Bacillus sp. MC1252. The sequence goes on along the minus strand of NZ_CM166369.1, from coordinate 835,837 downwards.
TTTCCACCTAGTATCACAAACTCATCATAGGCGGACAGATTTTTCTCATGAAATTGATGACTCAGTTCTTCTCGTGTCACCTGTTCAGCATGCGGCGTGCCAAATGCCACATCGTAATTTTCATGAACGAAATCATCTGCCTTTAAGAATCCGTGCTTTGCTGATAAAATCAGCCAGTCTGCAAAAAATGTTTGAGCGTAGCTTTTCGTACGCTGATGCAGCGGGCTTAAGTATACAAGGTTCGCCGGCTGGCTTCCTGCCTCTGGATTCACGTCCCATATTTTCTTAGCGCCACATGGAATGATACATACTCGCTTCACCTGATTTTCTCCTTCCTTCGTCGATACATCTGATACAAAGTGCAGCCTAGCGCTGTGCCAAGTGTATTTAAGAGGATATCATCAATATCGCTGCTTCTTGTAATCATACCAGATTGCGAGAACATCCATTGAAGTACTTCGATCATTGCTGACAAGATCAAGCCGGCTAAAATCGCCTTTTGCCAGCGCATTGTCCGAAAGGCTTGATAAAGAAAAAAACCGAGTGGCACAAATAATAAAATGTTCCCTGCCAAATTCAAAAAGACGAGATTTGGATAACCGTGATGGTAGGCGTGAAGATTTTGATAAATAGATTGTAAAGGAATGAGATTGACACTCACCTGATCCCTTGGTGCAGAGAAACGATTCGGAAAGACCGTCAAATATAATAAAACATTCGTATAAACAAACAGACAGGCAAGGACCATTTCTGTTCGCAAATAGATAAAGCGTTTGTGCCTTTTTGCCTGTCTGTATCTCATATGTATATATAGCGGGACGAGCAGGAGGAAATAAGCCATTGAAAACATAGCGCTCGATGTCATACGGAGAGCTGCCCCTTTCTCACATAATGCTTGACCATATTACAGCTTATTCAGACCTGCCCGCATCTATTCATCACTTATTCTCTCAATCAATGAAGGAAATATCATATTGACAAATTGTCAGTTTTCCGCTAAACTGACTGACATTCAGTCATTTAAGGTCGGTGATGATATGTCAAAACGAGAAAAGATTATGCTTGCTGCCATTGACGCGTTTAAAGAAAAAGGAATTGAAAAGACGACCATTTCGGATATTGTGAAAGCAGCAGGGGTGGCGCAAGGAACGTATTATTTATATTTCCCTTCAAAGCTGTCTGTCATGCCTGCTATCGCAGAGCATCTGATCTCGGAGATGGTTCCTGCAATTGAAAAGGAATTAACTCAGCATGCGGATGTACTCGATCAAGCAGATGCGCTTGTTGAATTTATATTTTCTTTTACAAGACAATACCGTGATGTCCTTGCCCTGACCTATTCAGGTTTAGCTGCCACTGAGCATTTAAAGGAATGGGAAGATATTTATGAGCCGATTTACAAATGGGTCGCTGCTTTTTTAGAAAAAGCAAAGCAGGACAAAAGAGTCCGTGCCAATTTAAATTGTCATTACGCGGCGAAGTTCATTATCGGTTTACTTGAATCGTCAGCTGAGCAAATGTATTTATTTACAGAAACAGATACAGAAGAGGTTCTGATTCAAAAACGAGAGGTCAAGCAATTTCTCCTTTACGCACTTGGCATAGAGACACCTTAACATAGTACAGCACTTGCTGTACGCTCTTTTTTGGCTACAAAATGACGAATCGTCAGTTTTAGGAGGAAATATCATGAAGAAAAGCTGGATGTATGTCGCCCTCACCTGTTTATTCGAATTACTTTGGGTGTTTGGTTTAAATAAAGCAGATGCTGTATGGGAATGGGCGGTCATTATCTGCCTCATCCCAATTGATTTTTATTTTTTAATGAAAGCCTGTGAGAAGCTGCCGACTGGAACGGTATACGCCGTATTTGCCGGAGTTGGAACAATCGGTACGTCTATAATGGATTATGCGCTGTTCGGCGGTTCGTTTTCATTCGAGAAGCTATTATTTATGGGAATATTGGTCCTTGGCATTATTGGACTAAAAGTGTCTGATGGAGAGACACATGAGCAGAAAGGAGAAGCGGTATAATATGGGCTGGTTTTTTGTGTTGTTAGCCTCTGCCTTTGAAATCGGCGGAACCATTGGCTTGAATATGTTTAGTAAGAAAAAACAAATCACGACAGGCATCCTATTTGTCGGCGGTTTTGCCTTATCCTTTTTGTTTTTATACGCCTCGTTCTCTTCCGTTCAAGTATCCGTCGCTTATACGGTCTGGATTGGACTTGGAACTGCGGGCTCTGTCTTGTTTAATATGATTCTATTTAAAGAGCCGAAAAACATAATTCGCATGCTCAGCCTGCTGCTGATTGTGATTGGTGTTGTTGGGCTGAAGTTGTTTGCGTGATTCCAAACAAACAGGCAGGAGATGCTCTTTCTGCCTCAGGCTACCGAGAAAATTGAGCCTCGAACACAGTGAGCCAATTGGCAACACCGCCGGTTACTTTAGATAATCATACACCACTTCATCCCTCGTTGGGACAAGCTTGACCGTCAGTGGATATCCAGGTGACACACCATCGGGCACCCAGTGGCAGCATTCGGGATCGATCGCCGTATCAGAAACTTACAAACTGCAATATGCGATGGACACTTACGGAGGACAAAGCGGTTCACCTGTATTTGAACAAAGCAGTTCACAGATAAATTGCAGCGGCCATGCTCTCTTGCGGTTCATACGAATGGAGTATACGGAGGTTCTTCATACAATAGAGGCACCCCCATCACAAAAGAAGTCTTTTCATTTCACAAACTGAAAGACAGCGCACAATAAAACAATAAGGACATGAAGACAGCCCGCTTCCCTCGGGAACGGGCTGGTCTTCGTTTTTTGCTACAGCTGTGCTTGCGGGAATAGGACTCGCCCTCACTGGCCTTTCAAACTGTACTTTTCATCATCAATGGTGATGGTGAAATGAGATGGTCCGCTGATAGGCAAGTAATAGACAAGCTGAAACTCCTCTGTCTCACCTGGTTTAATTGACTTCCAATTTGATAGGGTCACACCGATGCGGTGGAAATCTCCTGTCAGCCCGCCAATGTTCGGGCCTGTATGCCCTTTAGAAATGACTTCAACCTGGTCACCGCTCCAGCTTCCAAATAGGGGTGAAGTAGAGGTAGGCACATCAAATTCAATCACAGATCCTCCTGTTATGGTGACATCACTGTTATTCGTCAGCCTCATTTTCGGATGGATCGGGTAATTTTGATCTCCTAACGGATAATCGGTAAACTCTATATTGATATCTAGTGATTCGCGAGGTAAAGGTGACGTGCTGAGCCGATTATCGTATGGTGTCGCGTCCGCAAATTTATGATATAAGGTTCTCGTTAATGTCCTGCCGATACCGTACTCTCCATTGTTGTCATTTCTGTCGGGATACCAGTCATAGTCACCGCTTAAGTCCCAAAACATCACACCACCGATTCCTTTTTCAATGACATAATCGGCCTTTGTTTCTATTGATTCCTCGTCTTCAGTAGATAGAAATACTTTCTTTTCGTCATTCCATAGCCAAGGTGCCGCAAGCGCTGCGTCATAATATCTAGTGTAAGCACCTTTTAAATCGGCTTTGCTTAGTCCATACCTTTCTAGATAAGAACCGGCAATGCCTTTTTCGAGATTTTTGGCATGCCACATCGGATTTGCTCCTGCTCCCAGTTCATTTCCCTGCTCATCTTGATCATGCCAAATATTATCGATCCCGACTGCCCCGTCGCCGCATTTGGTAAGGCCTTGAGGACAATTTGAACTTTTAGCGCTTCCCCACAAACCATTTACTCCTCCGCTCACATTTTTCCAGCCTCTCGTATAGTAAGGAACGCCGATATTGATTCTGCCTGCCTCCATCGCTCCCCTAAAATAATGGTAAGCCCAGTCTGTATTTAAATATCCGATCCCCCCATATTGCGGCGTGCTGTAAATGTTGGACTGCTTTAACTCCGCATCCTCGCCGTTATCATATAAGGAAGCGTTAGGACCGACAAACTCATTCCAGGCTCCATGGAGATCATAGGACATGATGTTGACATAATCGACATAACGGAGCGGTTTAAAGGTTTCCATGCCCCTCAGCAAATAGGCTGATGATGGCGCTGCAATGGTGAGCATGTAATATTGTTCATCTTCAGCAGATGCTTGATCAAGTTTTTCTCTTAATGTTTTCATCAATACATCAAAGCTTTGATTTAATCCCTTGCGTCTCGGGTTGGAAATGCTCCAATCTAACGGATTGCCGGCATCTTGCATGGTTGTGGGATATTCGTAGTCAATATCAATTCCATCCAATTCATATTTTCTGAGAAACGCTACGACAGATTCAGCAAAGGTGCTGATTGCCTTGTGGTTCACAGATCCATCACCATTCGTTGTCATAGAGTAAAAGCCTCCGCTTGGTATTCGGTTCCCATCCTTATCGACATAACCGCCGGTTTCAGCCCAGCCGCCGACTGCTGCCAACACTTTGACATCGGGGTATTTCTTTTTAAACTGGTGAAGAAGGTTAAAATGGCCTTTATACGTCAATGTTTGATCCATCTTTACATCCGGATACTCCGGCCAGGTCATCCCTAGGGACGGGTTGTTCGCATCCGTCTCGCTCCCGATTGAAACCCGATGATCCTCCCCGATATGAGCAAATGCATAATTAATGTGGCTTAAGTACTTCCATGGGATATCGTTTACTAAATAACGATCTTGATTGCCTTTTCCCGTACGCCAGCCCGTAAAATAGCCGATCATTCTGCGGTCTAAATTATTGGCCAGCTTTTCGCGCCCCTCCAGATCGTACACATCACAATATGGAATGTTGGCAACACCCGAATCCCATAACCCTTCTGGACGGCAAGTCTGTTTTTTGCTTGGAGACTCTGCGGAAATGTTCTGGAACGGGGTCAAGAGTGACAGGAGCAGCATCGATGACAAAGTAAATAAAGCGGTTCTTTTCACTTCATTCATCCTCCTTTCTCATAAAGAGAGATGGGGAGCCCACTCTCTCTTTATCGTTTTCTATTAAACTGATTATTTGCAATCACCGATTAATTTCCATACACCCGACTCACCAGCCTGATCCGGCTGCTCTCCTTTCGTCCACCATTTCGCTTCATACACTTTGCCGTTAAAGACAACTCGGTCTCCGCCTGTGTAGACGACTGTATCTTTCCATTCGTTATACCCACATGTTTGATCAGAGTTTGTTGCTGCTTCTATCGTTGGCCCGGTATGGAGTTTTCCGTCCGCATCCTTTGCCGATACTGTAAATGAGTATGTCGTATTCGGCTTTAATTTCCCGATTGTCGCCGATGTTTCCTTGACCGATACGGACCCGCCTTCATATGACAGCACATACTCTGAGATGTTTGCTCCGTCGCTCGGTGCATCCCACGCCAGACTGATACTGGTTGCGGTTTTTTCGGTCACACGCAAATTATCCGGTGCAGATGAAGGCGGTTCTGGATTACTCCCACCTGGAGCGAACCCTAAATCGGCTGCTAATTTGTTGAGCAAAGTCTGATTTGAATCACCGCTGAAATCCCAAAACATAGCCCCGCTTAATCCGTTTGATTGAATAAAATCGGTTTTGTATCCATACGATTCTTCATCATCGTAGGTAATGAAGTTTCCATTTTCTGCATTATACAAAAACGGCACTTTTGCTCGATCATTCCAATATCTTTTATAGCCGTTTTTATTGATGTAGTTCTTTTCAAGATCTGAAAAATCAAATACCCCCTTTTCCCACGTCCCTTCTTTAGCCGGTCCGCATTTTTGATATTCTCCATTGTCTGCAGATTCACAATCGCTCCAGCCTCTGCCATAGAACGGTGTGCCAAGCACTAATTTGTCCGCTTTGACACCGGCTTCCTTGTAGCGCTTCACGGTGCTTTCAATGTTAAATGTCTCAGCGTTTGGAACGCCGGCTTCTTTCGCTTTTGGATCATAGAATAATGGGGCGTTATGGGCGCTTATACTTTGCCATCCGCCATTAAAGTCATAGGTCATAATGTTAATCCAATCAACGGTTTCAGCAATTTTATCTAATTCAGTGTTGCTTACATATTCAGGGCTGGCACCGGAGGCGATTGTCAGCAAGTATTTCTTGCCATCCTTCGCTTCTGCGGCGTCAAGCTTTTCGCGCACATCCTGCAAGAGTAGCGTGTAGTTTCTCTGATCCTCCGGACGGGTGCTGTTTCCCGGCAGCCCTCCGCTTACCGGATATTCCCAGTCAAGGTCGACTCCATCAAACCCATATTTTCTTAAAAAATCTACTGCTGAAGCAGCAAAATTCTCTCTGGCCGCAGGATCTGCCGCAACATCTGAAAAGCGATTTGACCAGGTCCAACCGCCAACTGATATGAATGTTTTCAAATGAGGATGGTTCTTTTTCAGCTTCAATAGTTGTTTAAAGTTGCCCCGAATCGGCTCATCCCAAGTATCTCCGGGATTTGACTTTTGCACATCGATCCATGGGTCCCCCATCACGATTGATCCATTAGGAACATCAATCACTCCGTTTTCATCCTGGCAAGACCATGTCTGGGAATTCGGGCCTGTCGGATCAGGGTTTCCATGCCGCCCCTCCCAGCAAATATCAGCAAATGCATAATTAATATGGCTGACTTTAGAAGCATCCATATCCCATACTTGAAAATCCCTTCCATAAGCGCCCCAGGACGGATAGTAGCCGATCATTTTATAACTTTTGTCAGAACTGGCTTTTGCACTTTCCCCATTAAAAAAGGACAGACTTAAAAGCATCACAAAAATGAAAGAAAAAACGAGAAACTTTTTGTTTAAAAACAATTTTTTCATCCCCTTTTCATTAATTTTTTTGGCTGTTCATCACTGAAACGCTATTTTGTTCACCCCCTTTTCAATAGGTTTATATTCACCTTGTCATGACATAGCAGCTGATGGCACTGAAGACAACAACGAGAAAACGCTTACATTTCTAGTTTTCATATGCTTTTTCAAACCGTATATGTGAGTGGAGAGTAAACATTAGAATGGCATTTTGAATAACAGGTATGGATGTCTAGACCTTATTTGGCAAGAATAGCTTCAAGCAAAAACTTAATGATACAAAAATTTGTTATGACAAATTCATGATAATTAGAATATTCTGAATTGTCAATGCTATTTTTGCATTAAATGCTGAAAATGCCTGAGACATTTCCAGCATCAAGACTTGGAGAACGGCAAGCCGACGTTCTCATGAGCCCTTTTCATATTTTTACAAGAATTGTAGATTTAAAGACCGGCATAAGAAATAAGGCGAATATCCGAACATTGTATTAAAGCCGCTTTCAACAAAGGATCAGTCAGTAATGAAAGCTCATAAACCCGAGGATAATGGAATGAAGATTTTTCGAGCAGTAATTTATCAACATAAGCCGGATGGCACATGACTTCAATGACTTCTGCGTCTTGATGAAGATCAAGGAAGGATGATAAGTCTTTCAATCTGTCCACTTTCAACTCAAAGGCATCATTCGATCTCACATTCTTCCACAAGGAAGGATGATGATCGTTCACCTTTCTGCAGGGAAGATCATACTCTTTTGCCAGTTTCACAAACACCTCGGGAAGATTTCCGTATGTATGGATATGATGATGGCTGTCGATATGCGTCGGATGCAAGCCGCAGGAGAGGGCTTTTTCTATCTGTGCTCTCCATTCCTGATACACTTCATCAAGATCGATGTCGAAAAAACCTTGATAGTATGAAAGCTTGCGAAAATTCCCATCTTCCTCCGTAACCGTTTGCAGGCCGCTGAGAAGCGGACGTCCTGCTGTCAATGTTAAGTGAACGCCGACCCCAAGTTCATGATTTTCCCTTGCAAGTAAGACGGCATGTTCCATTTCTAGCATATTGGTCATGAGCGTAGTCGATGTGAGCACCCCTCGCTGGAACGCATCAATGATGCCGAGGTTGACTCCCCGTGAAAATCCAAAATCATCGGCGTTTATGATCAAAGCTTTCATCCTTCATCCCCTCTTTCTTCATAGTCGCGTTCTATGAAGAATTCAACGCGGTCTCCGCGGAAATAAGCCAGAGAAAACTCCACGACTTCTTCAGACGCCAAAAATGTTTGTGTTGCAATCTGGAAGCAGGGCGTGCCTTTTGTGATATTCAAATGCTGTGCAATTTCTTCATCCGAAATAAAGATTTTGATTTGCTCCTCGGTTCTTTTAATCGTATTTCCTTGACTGTTAATACACTGGTACAGAGAAATATTGGCCATTTCTTCCGTTATCTCCGGCACGAGATCGGCTCTGATAAAGGCCATTTCGAACTGGATTTCTTCCTCATCCGCATACCGAATCCGCTTCACCTGATAGACCATTTGTTCATCATCAATCCCAAGGCAATTTTGGATCTTTTTGGCTGGTTTTAATTTTTGCAAATCGACAACTTTGATTTTCGGTTTAATACCTTGCGCTTTTAATTGATCTGCATAGCGAAGATTGCTGGAACTTAAGATCTGCTTTACTTTTCCTTTGGCGACAAATGTCCCTTTCCCCTGTTTGCGGTAAATAGCTCCTTCCATAAGCAAATGGTTCAAGGCAGTCCGCAGCGTTGTTCGGCTGACATCGTACATTTTGCAAAATTCGGACTCCGTCGGAAGCAGGCTGCCAGACGGGTAATAACCGCTCTCTATTTTATCTACAATATCTTGTTTAATTCGACTGTGGAGTTGTGGTTGCTTTGCCATTTATTTTCTCCTTTAGAGTGACATTATTAACTATAGAATAGCACAAAAAGTTCTCAAAAAAAATAATTTATCATAACAAATATGTATGGACAAATTTGTTACTACATGTTAAATTCCAATTGTGTAAAGCGCTTTCAAAAATAGAGATTTGAGGAGGGGGATTATGGCGTTGAAGTTAGTCATTATAGGCGGGGGATCAAGCTACACACCAGAAATCATTGAAGGTATCATCAAACGGTATCAGCATTTTCCAGTGAAAGAGATTGTCCTCGTCGACATTGAGGAAGGGGAAGAAAAAGTACGCATCACTTCAGAACTCGCGAAGCGAATGATCAAACATGCGGATGTTCCGATTGAATTGAGCTATACAAAAGATCGTGCGAAAGCGCTGAAACATGCGGATTTCGTCACGGTTCAAATAAGAGTCGGAGGATTGAAGGCCAGAGCGATGGATGAAAGAATCCCGCTCAGCCATGGTCTTATCGGCCAAGAAACAAATGGCGCCGGCGGTATTTTTAAAGCTTTGCGGACCATTCCCGTCATGCTGGATATCGCTCGCGATATAAACGAGATTTGTCCAGAAGCGTGGCTGATCAATTTTACAAATCCAGCAGGCATCGTGACTGAAGCTTTATTGAAACATGGATCCCATCAAAAAGTCATCGGGGTTTGCAATATCCCTTATAACATGAAAAACAGCATTGCAGAAATTTTTGACGTGAATGTGAACCGTGTCATGATTGAATTCGCAGGGCTTAACCATTTTGTCTTCGGACAAAAGGTGTGGATTGACGGGGTTGACCGCACAGAAGAGGCAATAGGTCTTCTATTGAATGACACCATAGACTATTCTCCTTCCAATATTGCGATGCTGCCTTGGAATCGCCAATTTTTACGTTCTTTGCGCATGCTTCCGAATCCGTATCATCAGTATTATTATCAGTATGAAGATGTACTTGCAAAAGATATCGAAGCATACAAAAACAAAGGGACACGCGCAGAAGCTGTCTTGAACGTAGAAAAGCAGCTGTTTGAAAAATACAAAGACGCAGACCTCCATGAAAAGCCTAAAGAATTGGAAGAACGCGGCGGGGCTTATTATAGTGAAGCAGCCTGTTCATTAATGAACTCGCTTTATCATCATTCGATGGATATTCAGACCGTCAACACATTGAATAAAGGAAGCATACCAGATCTTCCACATGATGCAGTGATTGAAGTCAACAGTGTCATCACAAAAAGCGGCCCTATACCGCTGACAGTCGGAAAACTGCCAGATTCAATCAGCGGGGCAGTGATCTCTATGAAAAAATTCGAACAATTAGTTATCGAAGCAGCGATCACGGGTGATGACAACATATTGTATTCCGCTATGATCATGAATCCGCTAATTTCATCTGATCATAAAGCCCAAACGGTGATGAATGAAATGCTTGAGGCTCATAAACGTTATCTTCCCCAGTTCTTTGAGGAGGCTGTACAATATGAAACAAAATAAAACCATGGCGTTCATCGAATCTAAAATCATGCCGATCGCTGGAAGAATCGGCTCCCAAAGGCACTTAATTGCCATACGCGATGGATTCATTGCCATTATGCCTTTAATCATCATCGGCTCTCTTGCCATACTGATCAATCATTTCCCTATACCGGCATTTCAAGATTTCATGACGAGTCTTTTTGGAGAAGGATGGACGGCTGCCGGCGGAGCTATATGGAATGGATCATTTGCTATTTTAAGTCTGCTGGCCGTTGCAGCTATCAGTTTCAAGCTTGCAGAGTCTTATAAGACTGATGGTCTTTCTGCCGCATTAATCGGGGTCGGGGCATTTGCCGTACTTACACCGACGACAGAAGACTTTGGTTTTTCAATGACTTGGCTGGGGGCTCAAGGTCTTTTCGTTGGATTAATCGTGGCTTTGCTATCAACGGAAGCATTTAGGCTCTTCTCTCAAAATGAGAAACTTAAAATCAAAATGCCTGATGGTGTACCTGATGGCGTTACAAAATCCTTGAACGCTTTATTGCCGGCTGCTGTGATATTGGCGGCAGCAGGATTATTTAACACTCTGATCGTGTATTTTTTCGGTCAAAGCATCCACGAGCTAGTCTTCAGCTCGATCCAGGAACCGTTGCAAGGCCTTTCCAACACGATTGGATCAGCTTTGATTTTTACTTTTTTGAATCATTTGCTTTGGTTTTTCGGATTGCACGGAACAAATATTCTAGGACCGATCATGGAATCCATCTATCTTCCGCTCATTCAGGAAAATCAGCATTTATTCTCGCAAGGAATGAGCGCGTTTGAAGTGCCTTATATCGTGACGAAGCCCTTTTTTGATTCTTATGTGTTTATGGGAGGATCGGGGACAACATTGGCTTTGCTCGCTGCTATTTTCATCGGCGTGAAATCGAAGCACTACAAAACAATCGGAAAGGTATCCTTCGCACCCGGCCTTTTTAACATTAATGAACCTATTCTGTTCGGCCTTCCTATCGTATTAAATCCGATTATGTTCATTCCATTTTTATTGATTCCATTAGTTTTAACGGTGACGTCGTACATCGCTTTAGCCTGTGGACTCGTTCCGAAAACTGTAGCTATTCTTCCGTGGACGACGCCGCCGATTGTCAGCGGTTATCTCGTAACCGGAGGATCAATCCGGGGAGTCCTTCTGCAAATCTTCAACTTGGTGCTGGCTGTCTTGCTTTACCTGCCATTCATTAAAGCAGCAGAACGAGCCTCTCTGCATCAGGCAACAAAATAACTAAACAAGGTGGGGAATATCATGGCGGACACACTACATTTAGAACAGGTCTCTTTTGAAATCATCTTGCATGCTGGAAATGCGCGTTCATCTGCAATGGAAGCATTACAGCATGTGAAAAATAACGAGTACGATTCAGGGAATCAAAAGATCCAAGAAGCAGAAGCGGAACTGCTTCAAGCGCATCAGGCACAAACCCGCTTATTGCAAAAAGAAGCACAAGGTGAAGGCCTTTCACCCAATCTATTGTTAATCCATGCACAAGACCATTTGATGACGTCAATGACTGTAAAAGATGTAGCGAAAGAAATGATTCAATTATATCAAGAGCTGAGGAGTGGAAAACCAAAATGAAGATAGCACTTGTATGTTCTGCCGGCATGTCGACCAGCATGCTGATGAAAAAAATGAGAGAAGAAGCGGAAAGCCGTAAAATAGTCGTTGAAATCAACGCTTATGCTGAAGCGGATTTACAAAGCCATATGAATGATATTGATGTCATATTGATCGGACCGCAAGTCCGCTATTTAAAAACACAAATTGCAGAACGAGCGGAACAATACCAGACACCGGTCGATATCATTGACCAAATGGCATATGGAATGATGAACGGAGCAAAAGTTCTGGACCAAGCGATCAAACTGACACAATAAAGCCTTCTCTTCACACTAAAAACAACCCATTTTCTTTTGAAAACGGGTTGTTTCAGCTTGTAGACAAAATCCTGACTCGGGAAAAATCCTCTACAAAAAAATAGAGCGCTGCTTTGCAGATTCAAAACAGCTGCATGGGCTTCGCTGCTGCCGATTGAGGGGAACGAAATGTGAACGAAGAACAAGTTCTCCTCACAGCCGCTTGCCAGAATATGAAGAAGATTGCCACACACTAGCGAAGCTAGGTCAGGGGTGTGGGAGTCCTTTTTTTGTTTCTTTCATAAAGATGAAAAACACATTATTAAAACAAAAAAGCTTGTAGAAAAACATAGGTTTCTCTACAAGCTGAGGCAGGAGATGCTCTCCTCCCTTTCTTTTTAATGAAGTACGATCTGTTCATTCATCAAATCAATGGCGTAAATTAACTGCTCATATTCATCTAACAGAAGATATACTTTGAGCGGGGCAGCTGTTTGATCTGTCTGCTGCGTGAATAGCACACAAGTGAATTTTTCGATCCCCTCTGGCAGCTTGCTTTTCAGAAAAGGATGAAGAATAGGAGAGGTTCGAAGGGTATCAACATCTTTCAGCCAAAGCTCATCTTGTAACGCAGGATAATGGTCAACCAAAAACTGACGAAACACTTCCAATGTACTCAAGGTAGATATCCTCACTTTCTTCTATCTTGACTTCAAACTCACCTAAACATAAACGTAATCAACTCATCATATGATCTCGGCACACGTATTTTCGCATACTACTTGAGACACAATTTCTCTATTCTAGAGATCAATTGTAGATCAACTGTACTGTCACGACTGTTTAGTATATATGACGTTTACTATATCTTCTCATTAACTCAACCACGAATCCAAACGATGGACCTATGATCATATTCTTATCTGTTTTCTTTCGTGATGAAACGACAACTTCCTGCTACAAAATTCCATTTTTCTTCAAAAAATAGGTTAAATAGACAGAAAAAAGAACAGCTCCTCACTGTTCTTTAAAAAGTCGTAAAGTGCCTTGTCTTCATTACTTCAAATGTCCTGTAATGGAATGACTTCACCACTGGCTGCATCTACCCCATAATGACAATCCAGTTTTCCGCATAAAACATATTGTTTTTGCGCAAAGTCAAAGACATAGATGGGTGTAAGCTCCAGGTACTCTCTCAATTTTTCAAAGGCTTCTTCCTTTGATAGGGTGATTTTATCTGGAGATTGGAGTTCATCCAACATCCCACACATCTTGAACATTTGTTGTCTATCTATGTAATTGACTGCTTCAAATGTATAGGCATCAATGAATATCATGATTTTACCTGTAAGCACGCTTTTCTCTTGTGTATTTGCTTTTACTGTTGCATGAATGTAACCATGATCACGGTGGAGAGAAAGTAAGATCCATTTTCCGGTGTCGTTAGGATATTCCTGCCGCAAAAAGATTTGAACTGCTTTCAAACACCTATCTTTTTCTTCTTCTGAAATTGGCATTGTATCTGGTGAAGGTTCACATGAAAAGGCTTGATCAGCTGAGATATCTTCTTGAATATTCAATTCCTTTCCTACAAAAGGTTCACTTATCGGGTCCTCCCATTCTATGATTTTATTAATATTGAAACAGTGATGTTCCTGACTCGTATCTTCAAACGGAATCGTTCCTGTTCCATCATTCTTAACATACACTTCTTCTAACGCATAAACAGGTCGAATTTTATTCTGCTCAAAGGAAGGCCATTCTACCCTTTGCACTTGCTGCTGTGCTAAGCTCTCGATCATCTCAATGAAAAGCGAATATTTTTCAGCTCTCAGCATTTTTTTAGCTAGAAATGGCCCGTGATGAATAAAGTAAATGAGTTGTCCATGTTCATCCCATTTCACCTCTATCATGCCTGAAGGAGTCACTGGTACATCATCCATTTTTTCTTCGAAAAGAAGTTCCCCTTCTTTCTCCTTATGTAAGTGAAAATGCTCTCCATAGATCAAATTTGTTTCTTGTTCAATCCATTTGATGACTTCATTTGGATGGGCGTTATCAAACTGAACCCCTTTCTTTGCATATGTCTTGCCCATAACAAAAACCGCACTCTCAACCTGTCCCGTATTCAAATTCACTTCAATCACGGCTGTGCCATCAGGGTTTAAATCGTCATCCTCAGGTTCCGTTTCATAAGGAGGAAACCACTCCATATTCAATTTATAAATGGTTTCATTGAACATGTTGACATATCGATAAAAACCGTGTCTTTTTAAATGGTAATGATCTAAGCCAAATTTCATCCTTGTCTGATCTATCAGTTGTTGAATGTTTGCATTCATTTATTTCACCTCAAAATGTTAAGTAATCAGTCTTATGGAAGGACAAAGACGATGATAAAGAAAAATATAACGATAACTGTCAAGAAACCTAAAGCTATTGCCATCATGTTTGATTCCTTTGTATACCCTTTTAATTCATGCTCTTCAGTTGATCGGTCAATTTTTCTAAAGCGAAAAAGCATGCTTACATTGATAAGGGCTAGAGCAATAACCAATAAAAAAATTAGAAATATAGGTTCTATATCAAAGAATGGATTCGTGACATTTTGGAAGCTAAATGCCTGAAAGAACAAAAGCCCACTCAATATCAATTTCCAAATATTTTCTGTTCTCTGTTCTTTTTCCCACTCTTTCCCCAATTTCGTCTTTTCATAAATGGCTACCTGTTCAAAAAGTGGAATAAAAGACTTCGTCGATCCTTTTTTGATAAAACCAAAAATGCTTTGAAGGAGCATTAAAATCCCTAAACAAAAAAAGAAATGTGTAAATCGAATTTCAGAAATTTGAATCAAGATAAAAAAAGCGACGATCATGATACCGGCTATTAAATTAGAGGCGGCTATTTGTTTTATTCTCATTTTTTTTAGCGTTGCTTGTTCCATGTAATGCTCCTCTCCGTTTCAAATGTTTCTGATGAGCGCTCTATCTATATTACGATTTTATTGAGTAAATGTTTCAATATTTTCCCTTTCATCCGTTTATTCGGTTTTTTAACAAATGAAAATAAGGGTTAAACGCCCATCATTTCAATGAACGCTTAACCCTTCGATCTTCCTTATCAATGGTGAAAAACATCACACTAATTCTTGAGCAATCTTTCTTTGTTTTATTTGTTGAGCTATCGAGCCTTTAAAATCCTCCATAGACATATGCTCTGAAGCCTTTTCTCCATGCCGCCTAATATTTAGCGTTTTTTCTTGCATTTCTTTATCGCCAATCACAGCGATATAAGGCGTTTTTTGCATTTGTGCTTCTCTCATTTTATAGCCGAGTTTTTCATCCCGTTCATCAATTGTGACTCTTATCCCTACACTTTTTAAGTACTGCTGAACCTCCAAGCAGTGATTGAGGTGAACGCTTGAGACAGGTATGATTTGTACTTGTACTGGTGCTAGCCATAATGGAAAGGCTCCTGCAAAGTGCTCGATTAAGATGCCAAGGAAACGATCAAGAGAACCAAAAATGGCACTGTGAATGACAACCGGCCGGACCTTTTCGTTTTTTTCATTGATATATGTTAAGTCAAATTTTTCAGGCATTTGGAAATCAAGTTGAATTGTGGCGCACTGATGGCTCCGCTCTAGTGCATCTTTAATATGAAAATCGATCTTTGGACCATAAAAGGCCCCATCTCCTTCATTTAGCTGGTAGTCGACCTTTAGCTGGTCAAGCACATTCTTTAGGGCTGTTTCAGATAGATGCCAAATTGCATCATCCCCTAATGCTTTTTCTGGACGAGTCGAAAGTTCAACTGAATACTCAAATCCAAAAGTTCGATATACGTGATCAACTAATTGGAAAATCTGTTTGATTTCAGACTCAATTTGATCTTCTCTCAAAAAAATATGGGCATCATCTTGGCAAAATGTCCTGACCCTGAACAATCCATTTAATGCACCGCTATATTCATGACGATGCACCTGACCAAATTCGGCCATCCTGATTGGAAGATCCCTGTATGAATATAAGTTGTTTTTAAACATGAGCATATGCCCTGGACAGTTCATCGGCTTTAAAGCAAAGCTTGTATGGTCTACTTCTGAGAAATACATATTTTCATGATAATGATCCCAATGGCCTGACTGTTCCCAAAGTTCTTGGTTCATCATAAATGGCGTACTCACTTCTTCATATTGTGCTTTACCTCGCACTTCTCTTGAAAAAACCATTAATTCATTTCTGACAATTTGCCCTTTTGGTAAATAAAATGGCATACCTGGAGCTTCTTCAGAGAACATAAATAGAGATAATTGTTTGCCTAATTTTCGGTGATCTCGCTTGTTTGCTTCTTCTATGAAACGAAGATAATCAGCTAGATGTTTTGAATGTTGAAACGCAACACCATACACCCGCTGCAATACATCGTGATTGCGATCCCCTCGCCAATAAGCCCCTGCAACACGTGTTAATTTAAATGCCTTCATATATCCTGTAGATGGCAGATGAGGACCACGGCATAAATCTATAAATTCTCCTTGCTGATAAACCGTGATTGTCTCTTGTTTAGGGAGACCTTTTAAAATATCCAGCTTATATGGGTCATTCGCAAACAACGCTTCAGCTTCTTTGTAAGACACTTCGATTCTTTGGATCAGATGATTTTCGTTCATGATGTTTTCCATCTCTTTTTCAATCGCTGCCAGATCTTCTAAACGTAAAGTTCGATTTAGTTTCATATCATAGTAAAATCCATTTTCGACGACAGGTCCGATCCCAAGTGTTACATCATCATACAACCTTTTCACGGCTTGGGCTAATACGTGTGCAGATGTATGACGTAACACTTCAAGCCCTTCTTCCGAATCGAGTGTCAAAATAGACAGCACTGCATCGCTGTTTAGCTCATAACTTAAATCAACTGTTTGATCATTTACCTTTCCCGCCACTGCTTTCTTTCTTAAACTCGGACTAATATAGGAGGCAATTTCTGCGACAGTCGTACCTGTGGAAAACTCCTTCGCCTTTCCATCCGGAAATTGAATCTTCACCATGTTTTCTCTCATGACTGACACACCTTTCATTTTTTTGAAATAAAAAAACACACCCTTCCCTCATAGAGGGACGAATGTGTAATCCGTGGTTCCACCCAAATTCCCATAATGCATATTCGCTTTATGGCTCTGGTGCCGTAACGTGGCAAAGACGGTATTGGATACTGCAATTTTCCCCAATACAACTCAAAGGTGGTAAGACAACTTTTCTGCGTTAGGAAGATTTCAGCTTTACTTCCCTCTCTGGTAACCGTTAAAAGCTGCTCATGTCCTTTTCAAAGTAATGATGATGTAGGAGTGAACAAAAAAACACACCCATCCCTCATAGAGGGACGAATGTGTGATCCGTGGTTCCACCCAAATTCCCATAATGCGTATTCGCTTTATGGCTCTGGTGCCGTAACGTGGCGTAGACGGTATTGGATACTGCGATTTTCCCCAATACAGCTCAAAGGTGGTAAGACAACTTTCCTGCGTTAGGAAGATTTCAGCGTGACTTCCCTCTCTGGTAACCAGTACAAATTGCTCATGTCCTTTTCTTCGCTTTTAATTTCTTCATATCTTACATGATGATGACTAATCATGTAAAGCTTTATTTTGTGCAGAGCGATTGAAATTCATTCTTTAAATAAAATGTTGAGTGATTTCACTTGGGCTATACTCGACTTGATACGTAGGAGATAATGCACGTTTTACTTCTTCCGTCATGCGCTCTCCTTCTTGATTGAACTTCTTTTCCATTTCTACCCCATCTGGCAGCAAGTCTTCTGTCTCTTCATCAAACCAGCGGCCATACTGTATGGCCCAATTCCAGATTTTCGAGAAGAGCGCATCGCTTAGAGGTACATCATCTCTTTCTAAATGGGATTGACAGTGTCCACATTGAAAAGGTTCACCACCGTAGGTCCCTTCTATTTTCACATAAGGGTGATCCTCAAACTCGCGACAGCACACCCATTTTTTGAAGTGCTGACCGAATTCTGTCAACTTAATCGAATAAAAACGCATTGAAGATCGTTTTCCTATCATGTCAAAAATACCTTGATCAATTAATGTCTTTAGACGATACTCAATAAAGTCATCACCGATATACTGATCTAAATGACCGATGACTTCTCCAATTAAGCGTGGAGTTTTGATGTACTCCCCTTCTGACTCGGACTGCTGAACTCGCTTAGCCATTTTCACTAAATAAGCATCAAATTCATCTTCTGGTACGCTGATCGTTTGTCCTTTTTGCCATATCCGCAGCGTATGATTTTCTTTAGCAAATGAAAGCCATTCGTTTTGTAATCTTTCTCTTTCTTCTTTTGTCATTGTGTGAATATGCTCTTTACTCTCGTACAAAATTTTAAATTTTTCAGATGTGATCTCCCCGGCATGTCGAAGGATCATTATTCTTGTATTTGTATTGAACAGCTGGTCAAAAGCAGTCGTTGTATTGATTAAAGACAATTCTATCCTTTTCTCTTTTAATAAATAGATGGCATAACGTAAACCAATTTGCTCATGTGCATTACTGCCTGTCCAGATGAGTATACGACTGCCATCTTTTATATCTTTTATTTGCTGAAGCATTCTGTGCTGATCGTTGACCATGTCGTCAATATGTCCAAATTCATTTGATATCACCTTACGCAGCCACTCTTTACGCTTCTCCTGTCCTTCATGTTCATGCAAATGCAGAAGAGGTCCAATCGAATAAATGTCATCAAAGGCGATAATATCATCAGCCTGATCTTGCTTCACTTTGCTTAATGCTTGTTTTAAACTACCAGCAGGTGCTGCCCCAAATACGATATGTATCATCATTCGTCTCCATTTATCTTACAGTTTATTTCATCTTGACCTATTCATGGTTCTTGCGTCAATTCTATTGAGTCAATTTCATTCAAAAGTATGACATAGAAGATTTTAAAATCCAATTTATTCGCATAGAAAAAAGCCCTAACTCAAATAAGGGCTCGTTGATTTGATTGTTTTATTTTTCCTCCAACATGTGTTTAGCTGCTTCTAATGCTGAAGCTGCTTTAGGCCATCCGATATAAAAACTAAGGTGTGTGATGACTTCAATCAATTCGTTCTTCGTTACACCATTTTCTTTGGCTAGATGTAAATGGTATTCCAGCTGATTTAGGCTGCCTGCACTTACTAAGGCTGAAACTGTAATCATACTTCGATCTCTTAGCGAAAGTTCCTCTCTTCGCCACAAATCCCCAAAGAGAACTTTTTCGGAGTACTCAACAAATGCTGGAGCAAAATCTCCGAGGGTTAAATTCACAGTTGACTTAATTGGTTGATGCATATCTATTTCCCCTTCCATTCATTTCGTTACTTGATCATTTGAGCAAGTCCTTCTCCAAAGGACCAATTCTCCAAGCCCGTCTCAACCAGCATAATGAATACATTTTCTTTCGGTATATGGAGTTGGCTATATAACTGGTCAGCTATTTCCTTATATAAAGACTGCTTCTGTTCGTAAGTTCTTCCTGAACCACATGTAATATGGATATATAAGAGACGATGATCCCTATCATGACGAAGAAGATAATTGGGGTCATAATAAAATTCTTCTTTCTTATGTGAATGGAACACCTGAAAGTAGTCTTTTTCAGGAACATGAAATTCTTTCATCAGAGCCTTCATGATCGTTTGGCTAACTGAGGCTAAGCTTTCTTTATCGTACTCATCTTCCATATAACTGACTTTTACAAATGGCATGTATGTCAACTCCTCTTTCTGTCTTACTTCATTTTACGTCTCAACACTCGTTTTGTATAATTGAATAATATATAAAATATTATTCATAAAACGAATGGAGATTATTAGAAATGGATTTAAAAGAATTAAAAGCTTTTCAAGCCGTGATTCAAGAAGGGACATTTTCAAAAGCCGCTCAAAAATTGAATTATGCACAGTCGACGATAACGAATCAAATCAAACGATTAGAAAAGGAGTTAGGGTTTCAATTGTTTGTGAGAGGATGGGAGGCTGAATTAACCCCTTCAGGGCAATTGTTTGCCAAAGAGATTGATCAGCTGATTCTCCACTGGAATTTTGTATTAGATCAATCTCAAAAACTCCAAAAAGAAGAAGTCGGAACCTTGAATATAGGTGTCATAGAACCAATTGCTATCTCTATTCTTCCTTCAGTCCTTCAAACCTTCAAAAAGCAAAAACCGAATATCACATGCCACTTTATCATCGGTAATACAGATTCCCTTCACAAACAGCTACTCAAGGGGGAGATCGATTTTGCTATTGCAGGAGAACCGGCGATGAACCCACTTCCGTTTGAGGAATTGTACAAAGAGGAAATGTCTTTTATTATCGCAAAAAAGCAGGCAGATCAAGTTGGAACGATTTCATTGATCAAGGATCTTTATCAACAACCACTGATCATAGGTGGGGAAAGTTGTTTATATCACATGAAGTTACAAAAGGAACTCTCAAGAATAAATATTGAGCCGTTCACTTATACTATCAGCCAGATTTCAGCAATTCCGCCATTTCTAAAGGAATTCCCCTCCGTCGGAGTCGTACTTTCCTCTACACCATTGTCAGACGAGTTTGTGAAAGTTCCAATCGAAATGGAGGACCCTTTTATTCCTATAGGAATCTTATCTCATAAGGAACCTCATCTATTTCTGAAAAACACCAAGCAGCTCTTGCTTGATCTATTTCGTCAAAAAGCTGAGAAGTTAACATGCTCGTGACCTTGTTCGGAAACAGAAGAAATGTTCCAAAAAAACCTAGATTTCATATCATCTAGGTTTTTCATTGTTTCAATCCATTCATGTTCAGTTTTTATCAAACGTACACATCCCTTACTCCAAACAATCCAATCTTTCAAGGCACTTTAATATGGCTCCGCTTTTAAAGAAATTGAAGATGGCACCATCGCAAAACCACTCAGCCATCACAATCCCCATGATGAGAGCCAGTACACACTGCGCATTTAAATCTGATACATCCACATTCCCCAAATCGTTCGTTCCACCTTCAATGCCATTTTCTTTGAGGATTTCTCTGTAGCGGGTAAGCTCCATCTCTTGATGTTGTTCTGCAAAGGTATAGACATCTTCGATAAAGTGACGGACCGTTTCAGAATCATTCACAAAGGGCATCTGGATTGAGTGTTCAGCTGTTCCATCATTTGCTTGATCGATTTCCCATTCTCCGATACGATCCTCCTGAAGCATCGGTTTGTATTTTGTCAGGATCTCGAATTGGCTCATCGTTATCCTCCTATATTTTTTTGGAATGCTTTTAAGCCCAACAATTAGTTACATATAATAAAGGATTCCGTTTGGATCCATGAAAATAAATAAAAGGTTATGGAGAAAAAAGCAGCCTAGCATTTAATTAGTGATTATCTTGAAGGCAGCAGTTAAAAAACTCTCCCGAATGTAGTCAATCCATGACCAGTAAAAGCCCTATGATTTGATAGTGCTGACAGGAGTGGTATTAGTTCAGAATTAGAATGGAGCCTTCAAATATATCGTAGGCCCCATTTCCAACTATATTGCTTTAGCTAAAATAATAAATCGGTGTTGTTTTGCGTCAAAATAACCCTTTTGTTCAATGGTTTTATGAATGGTGTATAATTCATCCTTGAAATTACTTATTTCAAAAACTGGCACTTGCCAAGGAATTGCTTTAAGATAATACACCAATGCTCCAATATCATAAAATCTTAGAATGGGGAACTCTTCGGCACTTTTCAAAACCTCAAAATGATTCTCCTGTATTTCTTTTAAAGCTAGCTTTAAGTTCCAATCAATAAATTCCTCATTTATTGGTTCCCTTAGATGTTCATTAATCTCTATGCAATCGAGTCCACCGACTTGTTGTGTTAGAAAAATACCTTCTTTCGAGATAATTCTTCTCACCTCTTTAGATGAAAATGACTCATGTTGATTGATGATAAGATCAAATTTTCCAGTCTCAAACGGAAGAATTCCATCATTATCAATTTGAACTACCTTAACTCCTAAAGGTGTTAATCGTTCTTTTGCGATAGGTACATTAGGCATGTAACCTTCTGTAGCATAAACTGATGTTGGAAAAGGTCTTAATTTTGATAAAAACTCTCCACCACCTGTACCCATATCTAGTATTGATTTTGCACTTTGAACAAGAGAAATAGCTATACTACCATATGACCATGAAAGCAACTCACTTTTCATTCTTCCAGTTTCAGATATGAATGAGAAATCCCACCCAACAAAAGGTTCATCTGCTTGTTTTATAAATGAAGAAAACTGTTTGTCATTCATCATAATCCCTCCAATAATCATTTTGCAGTTTTAATGATTAAATATTTGGTGGGCCTCTTACGAATGTATAAAGTTGTTATATTTCATGTTCTTTCAGTCTCATATTTAATAACTCCCTGTAAAAGTTGTGTTTAAAGAGTACCTTGCCAAAGACCCTGATTGGCTATTATATGCCTTTTTGGGTTTTTAAAATTTATTTTATATTCATACAGCTGATATTTGAGTGAGACAATAAAAAATGATTTGTTTGAGAATCGAGGGCTCCTGATGGATGTCTCATTATAGAGTACTAAGTACAATGATAGAAGAGAATACGAAATGAGCGCTTAGGAAAAAAATAAAATAGATTGTTAGTTAAAGTAAAACCCCTCCTGTTGGAAGGGTCTTTTATTCATTTAGATAATGTGCCTTTTCTATTGCTGTTTTCGTTTTCGGTCCATCAATTCTGCTGTGTCCATGCATGATTGGAATCGTTTGACCGCATTTGCTGTTTTTGGTTCATCATAGCCGTCAATTCCTTATTATTTAAGGGATAAAGACACCACACACTCCACATGCGCCGTATGCGGAAACATGTCGACTGGCTGCATGTATTCGATCTTGTAGTCTTTTGACATGTATTGCAGGTCTTTTGCTAGTGTGGATGGGTTGCAAGAGACGTATACGAAGCGTTTTGGTTTGACATGTTTGACGGTGTCTAAGAAGGTGCTTTCGCAGCCTGTTCTTGGCGGGTCCACGACGATGACGTCAGGGTGGAAGCCTTCTTTGACCCATTTTGGCAGCCAATGTTCAGCTGTTCCTGTCACATAGGTCGCGTGTTTCATGCCGTGTTTTTTGGCATTTTTTTTGGCATCATCGATCGATTCTTTGATGACATCCATTCCTCTGACTTCTTTTGCGCCATCTGAGAGCCACATGCCGATGGTGCCAACGCCGCAATAGGCATCGACGAGCTTTTCTTTTCCTGTCAGTTTGGCCGCTTTTTTCGCTTCATCGTAAAGCTTTAATGTCTGCTTCGGATTCAATTGGAAGAACGCACGTGCACTTAGTTCAAATGAGACGTCTCCTAAAAATTCTTGGATGACCATGTTGCCTGCTAGATGAGATGTTTTATGCCCGAAGATGACCGACGTTTTTTCGCCATTGATATTGTGCATAATGGACGTCACTTCTGGCAGACGTTTTTGAATGGCTTCGGCAATTTCTTTTTTCTTTGGAAATTCAGGTTTTGATGTGACAAGGACGACCTGCACTTCACCTGTTTCAAAGCCGACTCGCACGACAATCGACCGCACGTCACCTTTTCTTGTCCGTTCATTGTAAACCGATACGCCGAATTTCTCTAAAATTTTGCGGACAACGCCTGTTGTTTTGTTCGTTTTCGGATGCTGCACAATACATTCCTTAATCGGCACAAGCTTATGAGAATTCAGTCCGTAAAGCCCAGCGATGATGTCGCCGCTATGAGACCGCCCTACTTGGAACTGACTTTTGTTCCGGTAGTGCCACGGATCTTCCATGCCGATCGTTGGTCGAATGTCTAGCGTTTCAACCGATAGCTTCGTGTGTCGTTCCATTGATTGAATGACAATATCACGTTTTTCCTTTAGCTGCTGTTCGTACGCCAAATGCTGAAGCTGACAGCCGCCGCACTGCTCGTATACTGGACATGGCGGCTTCACTCGATGCTCCGAGCGTTTTCGCACTTTTCTGACCGTACCTTCTGCATATTTTGCCTGTACATTTGTTGCTTCAACGACCACTTCCTCACCTGGAAGCGCACCCGGGACAAAGACCACTTGCTTTTTAAAATAACCGACCCCTTCACCATTAATACCAAGGCGTTTAATGGTAAGCGGGAACTGCTGCCCCTTTTGCAGAAGGGCCCCTTGCTGTTTTTCTTTCAATTTCATTCTCTCCGTTCTATTTGAACCGTTATAGGTTGTCCTCATTTTATTCCATCTCATTAGTATATCACGACTTGGACAAAGAGAGAAAATGCCTTTCATTTATTTATCTGTCTCAATGCTTCTCCATAAATAAAGGGAAGCGTAGCTTAAATAAGGCGTCCACTCCTTGCTTAAGGCTGCCATCTCCTCTTTTGTCGGTTTTTCAGGCAGGTCAAAGTGCCGTTTGATGGCATTTTGAATACCAATATCTGCTACCGGAAAGAGATTTGGTCTTCCAAGTCCATTCATCAGGACATTTTGAACCGTCCAAGGTCCAATGCCTCTAATCGGAAGCAGACGTTCCTCAATTTCTATATCCGGCAAATCGTGTAATTCCTCTAAACAAAGAGAGCCGCTCACAATTCGCTTTGATACATCAATAACGTATTCTGCCTTCCGCTGACTGAATTGGAGCTTTCTCAGATCGTCTGTTTCAAGCGATGCGATGGTTTCCGGTAAAGGGTCAAACCAAACGCCTTCTATTTGCTCACCGTACGAATGAACAAACCGTTTCGTGAGCTCATAAGCAAACGCTAGATTGAGCTGCTGATGAATGATGCATTTCATCAAACAATGATATAAATGAAAGTCCAGCATGAGCGGTGTTCCGATGTGACGTTCAAAAATAGACGCTAGATTCGTTTGAGAAAAATGGTTATGAACAACGTGTAATTGATGCTCCATGCCAAAAATCCGCTTCACTTCAGAAATGATGGGTTTCTCAGGGCCGTTTGATTGCACCCGGAACGTAGGCGTTTCTTTTGTTCCTGTGGCTTGAACGACTGCCACGTACGGCTTTTGATCCAACCTCATCGGCACTTTGATTTCTCTTTTGTTTAAATCGACTGCCTTTAATGGATCACTTGATAAGCGTCTGAGCACTTGATCAAAGTGATATGGCGGCTCAACCACCAGCTGTTTTTCCCACATGTTTTTCCTCTTCCTTTCTGTAAACACACGCGGATGTGATTGTTTCATTTTGCGTGAATCATTCTCTATATTGAATACTTTTAAATATAAAGAGTACAAGAATTTATCAGTTATATCTTCCTTATTCTTGGTCATTTTCCTTTTGGATTGATGAAAGTTTTAGTCGAATTTAGCTAATATTCGACACGATTATTCAACATTTTAGGATCATTTTCCTTAAATTAGAAATAGAACCTCTGGGTGATATCTTCTATTTCAAAAATATTTGTATAATTATGACATATCAAGGAGGTGAACAAAGGAATTAGCGGATTAGGCAATCATTTGTTTCATCTTGCAGGAACATATTTACCTCATTGATTACCGGCTTCACCTAGTTTCACGTTTTACGAAAAAGAAGACCCAAAAAATTCAAAAACAAAGGAGATCCGACCAATGAAAAAAACTATTCTTTCTGTTGCCCTTGCCACTGCTGTTTCTTCAACACTACCAGTATTCGCTGATGCTGCTGAGCAAAAAGCTGCTCCAGTTTCAACAACTGTTCAGCAAACTGTTTTAAACAAAGTTGCTGAAGGTAAAGCATCGACAAATGCGACAAACGTAAACATTAACTTTGACGTTCTTGGAATTGCAAATGCACTGATCAATGCTGCAAATGCAAACACAAACCGTGAAGGCTTTGTCAAAGGTTTAATGGAGTCTGCTTTCTATGCTGCTGGCGCTAAATACAATGTCATGGTATTTAACTTAAGCCAAGGCTACGAGACTCGTTTTAGCGGAGTCAAAACGTTCGCTACTGTGAAATACGGAAGCATCACTTATGGAGTTTGGGTATTTGAAAATGGATCTTTCACAAATAAAGGTGACGGCGGTTACATCAACTGGGCATTTAGAGGATGGTTTGACCGTAACGGTGGTTTCGTCAACTTCCGTCGTCCTTAATTCTCGCCTTTATCCATCAATCATACACGCACATGGACCGATCTCAATCATGAGATCGGCTTTTTTTGTGGATAAGATGAATAAGTTTGTGCACGCTGCTTCATGATATAATGCAAGTCTGGAGGGGTGTATATGCTGAAAAAACTTGCAGTGACAAAAAACGGAGACTTGATTGAACATGCAACATTGCAGCAGCTTTCAAGCCCCGATACCGCCTGGTATTGGATTGACTTTCATGCGCCAACGGAAAAAGAAGCAGCGCTGCTGAAGGAATTCTTTCAGTTTCATCCGCTTTCAATTGAAGATTGCTTCCATTATTTACAGCGGCCTAAGCTTGATTTTTATGAAGAGTATTTATTTTTCGTTCTTCATGCGCTCAATCAAAAAACACTTCGTTCAGAGGAAGTGGATCTGTTTGTTGGTGAAAGTTATATTGTCACCTTTCACTTAAAGGAAGCACCATACATTGATCGTGTGATTCGAAAGCTAAAAGCATCTGAACACGCACGAAATAGTGGACCTGAGCATCTTGCCTACATGCTGATTGATGATCTGGTTGACGATTATTTCCCGATTATTTATCAAATTGAAGACAGGCTAAATGAGATTGAAGATGAAGAAGGTCATAAAACGTATGGCACTTTAATGAACGAAGTATTCGGGATTCGGTCAGACTTGTTAAAGCTAAGAAGGACAATTATTCCGATGAGAGACCTTTTATACCGTATCGTGAACATGAACATGATGAAAAACGACAAAAATCGCCAAGCCTATTTCAATGACATCTATGATCACCTTCTAAAATTGACAGAGATTGTCGAGTCGAACAGAGACATGACAGCAGATTTAAGAGACAGCTATCAGACGCTGAATTCCAATCGGATGAATGCGATTATGATGACACTGACGATTGTGTCGACTATTTTTATCCCACTGACCTTTATTGTTGGGGTTTACGGGATGAACTTTGATAACATGCCTGAATTGCACTGGAAATACGGCTATTTTGGCGTGCTTATTTTCATGGGTCTGCTCGTCTCGGGTATGCTTTTATGGTTTAAGCATAAAGGGTGGTTCCGGATTTTTAAATAACCAAAAAGCCTGCAGTTCCTCTGCAAGCTTTTTTCTATAGCTGCGGCAGATGCCATACTTTTTCAAGCATGAGATCGTCTAGGCTTTTAAAGGAATACCCCTGTTTTTTAAGAGCTGTGATGGCCTCATCCAGTGCCTCGGCATTGTCTCGTGAGACGGTGTGAAGTAAATAAATCGCACCTGGATGTGCCTGCTTCATCATTTCATCATAGGCATATTGTTTTCCTTTTTGATGATGGATATGCCAATCCACAAAGGCAACTGACCAGAAAACGGTTTGGTAGCCAAGCCTCTTTGTTTCCTTTAATACTCTTTCGCTAAATACCCCGCGCGGCGGACGTAGATAGAGGTTATCTTGTTTTCCCGTAATTTTGTACACCGCTTCATTTACACTGTCTAGCTCTTCTTTAATTTCTTTCGCACTCTTTTTCGTTAAGTCTGGATGGTGATAGGAGTGGTTGCCAATGATATGTCCTTCCTCTGCCATACGTTTCACAAGCTGCGGCTGATCCTTCACGAAGTGCCCTGTCACAAAAAAGGCGCCTGGTACTTGGTGTTTTTTCAGCACGTCTAAAATTTTCGGTGTGTACCCATTTTCATAGCCATTGTCGAATGTGAAGTAAATCTCTTTCTTTTTCGTGTTTCCTAAATAAAAGGCATCATATTTTTTTAGGAGTGTCGTCATTTCCTTTCCAGCATCTGCTGGTTTGTGCTCTTTGCTTTTAGCGAATCCCCAGTGGATGGGCTTATTAGACTCGGCTGCTGCTTCTGACAGAGGCATTGAAACAAAAAGCACACATAAACAGATCAGCATATATTTTTTCATCTACGTCACTTCCCAGTTTTTCTTTTATTGTGCAGAATATGACCGAGACTCATACGTCCATTCACCTGCCAATTTAAAGAAAAAAGCCCGCATCCGCGCGAGCTATTCTTCCTTCCAATCTTTTTTAAACCGTTCATATTTCGCTTCTAGATCGTCAATCATCTGGATCAGTCTGTCTATATCCTCAACGTCTGTTGATTCGGGATCTAATGAATCAATCACATTCATAAACATATCTAATCGGTTCTTTAAATAATCAACCTGCTGCTCTTTGCTGTCTGCTGCCTTGCCCATAGATACACTCCCTTTAGCATTTGTTTATAGCTTATCTTTCTTTCTCTTATAAATCAATTGTCTCCCCCCCTTGCGTATAACGGGCATGGGGCTTAAAATTAACTGTTGGCGGGTCTGCGTTTGCCCGAATGAAAAGGAGATAGATACCATGAATCAAAAAACAGCACTTCGTCCGATCACACCTGCATACGACCCTTGGGAAGCCTATCTCGATGTGCAGGATTACGGAGAAATGAAGCTGACAAATATTGAACTGACGACAACGACTTTATGTAACATGAGATGTGAGCACTGTGCGGTTGGCTATACCTTGCAGCCAAAGGACCCGCATGCACTGCCACTTGATTTGCTGCTTCGCCGTTTAGAGGAAGTTCCGCTTTTGCGCTCACTAAGTATTACAGGCGGAGAGCCAATGCTTTCTCTCAAGTCTGTGCGGGAATATGTCGTACCTATATTAAAGTATGCCCATGAACGCGGCGTCCGCACACAAATCAATTCAAACTTAACACTTGATTTGGCGCGTTATGAAGAGATTATTCCATACTTAGATGTTCTGCACATTTCACATAACTGGGGCACTGTCGAAGAGTTTGCAACGGTCGGCTTTGCGATGATGGATAGAAAACCAACCTTGCAGCAGCGCGAAAAATTATTTAACCGCATGATCGAAAATAGTCAGGCACTTGTGAAAGCGGGTGTCACAGTATCCGCTGAAACCATGCTCAATAAGCGCACGCTTCCTTACATTGAACACATCCATCGTCAAATCGTGGAGGAGATGAAATGTCAGCGTCACGAAGTTCACCCGATGTACCCAAGCGATTTCGCTAGTGCACTTGAGTCATTAACGCTTCCGCAAATGCGTGATGCGATTCATCAGCTGCTTGATATTCGTGATGAGAACACATGGATGCTGTTTGGCACCTTGCCATTTTATTCATGCAGCACAAATGAAGAAGACCATCGCCTCCTAAAGCGATTGCGCCTGGAGAAAAATATCACTGTACGAAATGATCCTGACGGCCGCTCAAGGTTGAATGTGAATATTTTTGATGGGAATATTATTGTGACAGACTTTGGCGATACGCCGCCGCTTGGAAATATTGAAACCGATACATTGCAATCTGCATATACACGCTGGATGGACACGAAATTAGCGAAAGAACTGAATTGTCATTGTCCAAGTGTGCAATGCCTTGGTCCGAATGTTCTTGTGAAAAACAGCTATTATCAAGATGTTGATTTTACTTCTCGTACAGCCAGGGGGTAACCGATAAATGGACGATACATTTCTGACAGTGGTCAAGAACAAATACATTGAAATTCTAATTGTTGGGCTTGTTCTTTGGTTTGCCGTCTTTATCATCAACAAAGCCCTTCAAATTTTCTTTAAACGAACGGAGTTTATTGAAGATAAGAAGAAGAAAACGATCGAGAGCTTGGTCAAATCTGTGACGAAGTACACAGCTTCGATTTGCTTTGTGTTCTATGTCATTTCTCTCTTCTTTCATGACTTTGGAAAAATTCTTGCTGGTGCTGGTGTTGCCGGAATCGTCATCGGTTTTGGCGCCCAGACACTGATTCGTGATATTTTAGCAGGCATCTTCCTGATCTATGAACGGCAGATTCATAAAGGTGACTACGTGACGGTGAATAATCTCTTTAATGGAACCATTGAAGAAATTGGTCTCCGTTCTCTGCAAATTAGAGAATGGAGCGGCAAGCTGTTAACCATTTCTAACGGAGACATCCGGCAAATTCAAAACTACAACATACATTACATGCGTATCACGGAGTCGGTGTTAATTAGTGCCAATCAGAACCCAGACATCGCCTTTCAAGCGCTTGAATCAGCTTGTGACCAGCTGAATCAAATGCATCATGATTTTCTCAAAAAAGATGAATTCCAAAACGCCATTGAACCCTTTCAGGTTCATGGAATTATGGGTCTCAATAAGCTTAATCGCGGGATAGAAATCACTGTGAAAGGGATGGTCGAAGATGAAAAATACTTCGAAGCCGCCCTCGCTGTACGTAAAGAAATCATCAAGCAGCTTCATAAGCACGATGTCAAATTGCTTGAAGAGCTCGTTTATCCTCAGCCTGCAAAATAACCTCATTCTTTGTGAGGTTATTTTTTGTCATTGTTTTTTGTTAACCAGTTAATTATAATGTTATTTAGTTAGTCAGTTAATAAAAAGAGAGGATGTTTATAGATGACAAAGGCAGAAGCGATTTTTTTCATCAAGCAAATGTATCAGGATGTATTAACTGAATTAGATGTACAAAAGGTGGAGACTTATTTTTCTCCTGACTATCAGCAAGTGACCGATGGAAAGGTTTCCACGCTTGATGAATTTAAAAAGCATCTATTCACATTAAAAGAAATGACAAAACAGCTCAAGATCCCCGCCTTTCATGATGTGTTATTTGATGAAGAGACGCAGCAAGGATGTTTTCGTTACACTGTACATGTCGAGCTGACCAGCGGAGATCGTGGTCTTATAGATGTAATGGCTTTATTTACTTTATTAGACGGCAGGATCATTCAATGTGACGAGCTGACTAGACCTCATGAGAAACATGAGACGCTTGAACAGCTTGGACACATCAGCTAAGGAATTTCTTCATTTCGGCCCTCTTGCTTCTATCCCCTTGACTGATTCATGTATAATAGAGGGCAGAATGATTTCATGCAGCATGGGGACCCTCATACTGTGTATTTACTAAGTGAAAGAGAGTGAATAAGATGGGTCGTAAGTGGAACAACATTAAAGAAAAGAAAGCATCAAAGGATGCCAATACAAGTCGTATTTACGCAAAATTCGGGCGTGAAATCTATGTGGCTGCCAAACAAGGTGAGCCAAACCCAGAATCAAACCAAGCACTTCGCTTTGTCCTAGAACGTGCAAAAACATATAGTGTCCCAAAACACATTGTGGACCGTGCGATTGAAAAAGCCAAAGGTGGTTCAGAAGAGAACTTCGATGAGCTGCGCTATGAAGGATTTGGTCCAAACGGATCGATGGTGATCGTCGATGCCCTCACCAATAACGTGAACCGTACAGCTTCGGATGTTCGTGCGGCTTTTGGAAAAAACGGCGGAAACATGGGCGTCAGTGGATCTGTTGCTTACATGTTTGACCAAACTGCGGTCATCGGTGTCGAAGGGAAAAGCGAAGAAGAAACGCTTGAGCTCTTAATGGAAGCAGACATTGATGTACGTGACATCATGGAAGAAGATCAAACGGTCATCGTCTACGCTGAGCCAGATCAATTCCATCACGTACAAGAAGCATTCAAACAAGCCGGTGTCGAAGAATTCACTGTCGCCGAAATCACGATGCTTCCACAAAACGAAGTGACATTAGATGATGAATCTAAAGCACAATTTGAGAAACTAATCGATGTATTAGAAGAGCTTGAAGACGTGCAGCAGGTTTATCATAATGTGGATTTAGGGGAATAAGGAAAAATAGAAGCCATTGTAGTCGCTCGATTGATTGAGCTTCTACAACGGCTTTTTTATTTTTTTAAAAGGTTTACTACCCACCTATAAAATAGTAACATATGAATAAATTGTTAAATAATACACATGTTCAAGGGGCTGAGTTTCATTTTTAAAACATGGTGGTTTTCGTATTACGGCTTTATGATCATACCTTTTGTTTCCCTATGCTTGATTTTCAACAACCTGACGACGTTTACTAAGGTCTTCTTATTTCTGTTCATTGGATGGTTATTCTATAACGCCTTTGACTTTTACATAAGTGAAATGAAAAAGAAAAAAGATAAAACCTATTAGCAAAAAACAGTCAACTCCTCTTATCAATAGAGGAGTTGACTGTTTTAATTCATCCCTTGAAACCCAAACGTCAGATGATCCTGAACAGGAATCCATGCGCCGATTCCTTGTGAGGTCACGTTTTTTACGACGAGTTTGCGTTTATTTCCTTTTAGCACAAGGTACACTTCTCCGTATGTGACCTTTCCTTTTTCGTTAATGGCTGGAGCATAGGCATGCAAGGATGCTGCTTTTTTCGGAGAAACATGGTATGACTGATCTCGTTTTGTTCCTGCGCCAATCACCGTGTCGAAGGCGAGCGGCAGCTTTGTTTTTTGGATGGCTTTTTGCATCATCAATGTTTTCACATCTTCTGGGTTTGGTACTTTTGCTGTGAGCCCTCCGCTTACTTTCACTTGCTGCTTTTGAACATATTTGCCAATGGCTGTTTTGTTTCCGCCTCTGTTATCAATGTGATTGGTGTTCACTTTTTTGTATTCCCAGTTGGCGACGGTTTCATTTGAATCGTAGCTCAGTGCCCATCTTCCGAGGAAAATGGTCGCACGATATCCAACAGCTAACGGCGTTCCTGAGATGCTGGATTCATTCAGCATTTTAATCAAATGGGTATTTTCAATCGGTACATTCGTTGTTTTAAATAATTCGGCCGTCAGCTCGCTCGGCTGAAGCAGCGGCTGATCTTGTGACGCGTTTGGATACGTATTTTCCTTTGAGATACTGGCGACAGACGATGGTACCTTAAACGGCTTAGCCGCCTCGGCTGGAAAGCTGTATAGAAAACTTAAGGATAAGAGAACAACAAACATGATGCGGGGCATCTTTTTCATATCATCACTCTTTCTCATTCATTTTTCCATAGTATTTTCCGCAAAGACGTCCCTTATCCACAAAAGATTATAAAAGGAAAAATCCAATCGCCATAATAAAATAGGCAGCGAGTAATGTGGCCCCTTCAAACCAGTTCGTATCACCATCATTTGATAGAATGACCGTCAGTAAGACAGCGGATGCCATTGCAATGAGTTCTGGTAAGGAAAAAATCAGCGGCATCTGCTTTTCGAAAAAAAGAGAGCTGATGACAAGGATAGGCGCCACCATCATGGCGACCTGAAGCGTTGAGCCGAAGGCAATTTCCACCGCCACATCCATTTTGTTTTTATACGCCATGATGATAGCAGAGGCGTGTTCCGCTGCATTGCCGACGATAGCGACAATAATGACCCCGATAAACAGCTCACTCCAGCCAAATTGTTCTCCCACTGTATCAAATGTATGGACGAGGCGCTCTGAAATGTACGCAACGGCCATCGTTGCAAGCAGCAAAATCAAAGTGGCAAACTTACCAGACCATTCAGGTATTTCTTCTTCCGTCTCCGCCTCTCCGTCCATGCTCTCCTGCTTGGCAACATAAACACCTCGGTGGCTGACCAGTTTGAAATAGAGTGCTGCAACATAAAGCAAAATCATCACAATGCTAATGCCAATGCTTAAAACAAATTGCTTCTCCTCAGCCATTTCCATCGAAAACACTTCTGGAATGACAAACGCCACAATGATGGCAAACATGAGCAAGCCAGAGTTGTGCCTTGCATCGTGGACATTGAACTCTTGGCGCTTATATTTTAATCCGCCAACGAAAAAAGACAGCCCTGCCACGAGCAGTAAATTCCCGATGACCGATCCAGTTAATGAAGCAAGTACAATGGCAGTCAGCCCTTGCTTTAAGGCAAAAAACGAAATGATTAACTCCACTGCATTTCCAAATGTAGCGTTTAATAGTCCACCGATTCTTGGCCCCGCAATGATGGCAAGACTTTCTGTGGCTCTTCCCATAAAACTAGCAAGACCAATAATGGCGATACAATAAACAGCGAACATGACAACCTGCGGGAAGTGAAAAAA
Source organism: Bacillus sp. MC1252 (assembly GCF_056838025.1). Taxonomy (NCBI): domain Bacteria; kingdom Bacillati; phylum Bacillota; class Bacilli; order Caryophanales; family Bacillaceae; genus Bacillus; species Bacillus sp. MC1252. The sequence continues at coordinate 801,647 of NZ_CM166369.1, read as the reverse complement.
ACTGCCAATGACAGATAGTGGAACACCGATTGCGACAATCACAAGAAACAAACGATTCATACAGCCATTCTCCTTTACATATGTCTGACTGTTATTCTTTCGTGAGTGCCGGCATCGTATACATTTAGATTCGCTCGTGTGACATGGTGATGTCGATACTTCCTTTAACGGATTGCACCATGGAACAATGCTTCATCGCAAGCTTCATCACTTTTTCTATTTGTTCATCAGAGGTACTGATGCTTTCAAAGATCATATGTAAGTGGATGCGGGAGATTTTGTTTGCCGCTCCTTCTCTTGTCGTTTTAGGTGTGATGGTCAGCCCTTCATAGAATATTCGTTTTTTCCCGCATACATGAATAAGCATTTCTCCAAAACAACCTGCAATAGCTGAGGTGAACAATTGATATGGCCGGTATCCAGCTTCTTCTTTTCCTGAAATATACAGCTGTCCATCATCAGTATGTGCCACCCACCGATCATTTTCGTATGTCAGCTTCATTCCTTTTCCACCTTTCTATTGAAACCCCTATGGTTCCATTGTACGATGAAAGCATGAACTTGTAAGGAGCTTCTTATGCCGAGAATTCACTTTATGATTTTAATTTTACTTGTATCCGTATCTGGCTTTTCACAGGGAGCGTTACTTCCTGTTATATCCATTATTTTCGAACATGCGGGCACTTCCCCTACGTTAAACGGACTGCATGCCACTGGCTTATATCTCGGCGTGCTGCTTGCATCTCCTTTTATGGAAGCGCCGCTTCGCCGTTTTGGTTTTAAGCCGTTAATCGTCATTGGAGGCGCTGCTGTCTTTTTAAGCTTGTTCAGCTTTGTCTTTTTTGAATCTTATGTCGTCTGGTTCTTCCTGCGGCTCATGATTGGCATTGGTGACCATATGCTGCATTTCTCCACACAGACGTGGGTGACCTATGCTTCGTCATCTAGAAATCGCGGGCGGAATATTTCATTGTACGGGTTATCCTTTGGACTCGGTTTTGCCGCTGGGCCTTTTTTAACTCCACTGATTGAAATTAATCCATCATTGCCTTTTATCGTTTCTGGTGCCGTTAGTTTATGTATTTGGCTGCTTGTGTTTGTTTTAAAAAATACATATCCAGATACAGACGAAATGCAGACGTCAGAGCAAACAAACAGTTTGAAGCGCTTCAAAAAAGCCTTTCAATTTGGCTGGGTGGCCTTTATGATGCCTTTTTGCTACGGCTTTTTAGAAACGACGCTCAATAGTAACTTCCCTGTGTATGCACTAAGAAGCGGGGTGACAGTAGATGCTGTTGCATTTATTTTACCTGCTTTTGCCATTGGAAGCATTGTCTTTCAGCTTCCTCTCGGCATGCTCAGCGACCGGTTTGGCAGACGCCGAATCATTTTATGTGTCACACTCGCTGGATCCTTCTTTTTCCTTTTGGCAGGTATTTTCATTCAATCCGTTTTGGCTGTTGCGATTTGTTTCTTTATTGCCGGAATGGCTGTAGGCTCTACATTCTCACTTGGCATCAGTTATATGACCGACTTATTGCCAAAGCATCTGCTTCCTGCCGGTAATTTAATGTGCGGGATGGCGTTTAGTGCAGGCAGTATTCTTGGACCGGTTCTTGGAGGAATCTTTGTTCAAACGTTTGAGGGGATGAATTTACTTTACCTTGTCAGCATCGTGATTCTATTCGTGTTTTGCTGCGTTCGATTTGGGAGAACGACGGCAATGGTTGAAACTAATTAAAATGGAGGATCAATTTCTTGTTTACACTAGACATCACAAATGAATTGAAATTGGAGATTTTACAATTAGCTGATGCCGAACCATTATTTACTCTCATTCAAGAGAATAAGACTCACTTAGGAGAGTGGCTGCCTTGGGTTCATCACTGCAAGAGCATAGAAGATGTCAAAACATTTATTCAATCGACTCGCACCTCCTATGCCGAACAAAAAGGAATGGAAGCTGGCATCATGCTGAACGAGCAATTGATCGGTGTGTTCCGTCTGACGTTTCATAATAGAATAGGCAATATCGGTTATTGGATTGGTCAAGGTGCACAAGGTCAAGGTATCGTGACGAAAACAGTGAAATATATGACAGGAACATTTGCTCATAAAGTCGATGGATTTGAAATCTTTTGTCCTGTTGGTCATGTTCGAAGTGAACGTGTAGCGATTAAGGCTGGGTTCCAGCTCGATCCTCACTATCAGCCCAAACCTGATACAGATTTTGTCCTTAGGCGGTATATACGAATGTTGAATCAATAAAACCTCCCCTGCACCTGTGCAGAGGAGGTTGTTTTCATCTAATGATATCCATTTTGCCCGTTCGCACTGCCGCTTGTTTTGTGCTTTGGCTGATGGCCTTTGTTTTGTTTTGTGTTGCTTCCGCCTTTTTTCGATTGTTTGGACATATGTGATTCCCCCATCTTTCAAGATTGAACTCGTTCGTTCTTCTTTAGGATGCCCTGTTTTCTTTACAGCTTGTCTGGTACGATTTTACGCTTATGTAAAAGCGCATTGAGCTCGCCTCCGAGGATAATCATGATGCCGGTTAAATAAAACCAGATCATTAAAATAATGATCCCCCCAATGCTACCGTACATCGCACTGTAGTTGGCAAACTCGCCTACGTAAAATGAGAACAGCATGCTCACCAGAATCCAGCCGATAGACGCAAAAATGGCGCCTGGCAGAACAAATTTCAATTTCAGCCTGATGTTTGGGGCAAAATAATACAAGGATGTAAAAACAATCAGTAAAATCAACGGACTAATGATCCACCTCATGGCTGTCCACATGGTGAGGAAGGCATCTGACTGCCCAACTAATTTGGCAACAAATAAACCAAGCTCTTTGCCAAAGACAGGCAGCATCAAGGCGAAAATAATCGTAAGAACCATCGCAATGGTTAAGATGATTGATGTTAAACGTACGAGAATGAAGGAACGATTTTCCTCAACTTCGTAAGCGTGGTTAAACGCTCTGACGACCGCATTAATGCCGTTGGATGCAGACCAAAGGGCGGCAATAATCCCGAACGACAATAACCCGCCGTTACGGTTATTCAGCGTCTGTTCGGCAATGGATTCAATCATCGAAAGCGCTCCCTCTGGCGCATAACCAGAAATGACGCTCAGAACATCCTTTGACGTCAGCGGCAAATACCCAACCAGCGTCAGCACGAAGATGAGAAACGGAAATAATGAAAGTAAAAAGAAGTACGCAAGCTCAGCAGATTTAGCCGGTCCTTCATGCAGTAAAAAGCGTTCAATTAACGCTTTAACAAAACCCATACGCCTCATCTCCAATGATCAACCTTTCTGTTTCGTTCGAAAGTGATCCTTTGTTTCTTCAATAATCTCTAATACCTTTGGGGTTGTTTCCTTTAACTGATTCACCTGTTCATTTAAAAATGATAAATCATCTGAGACCGTTCGCATTAGCTGCTTCGTTTCTTCCATTTTTTCTTTCATGCAAGCAGACATCCTGCCCGGCTCCTGGCGGTACTCATCCAGCTTTTGCTGGCAGTCATTCCATTTGTCTTTTAGTGCAAGTCTTGTTGGCCGATGAAATAATGTCAGCAATACACCGCAGGCTGCTCCTATGACAGCTCCTTGAAGCACGATTTGATTTTTCTCTTCCATCTCATCTGATCTCCTTTCAGTTAAAGGTGTTTCTCTTTCTTTACATACGTCAAAAAACGGTCAATTCCTGTTTCAATTAAATCATGTACTTCCTCAAAGTTCCCTGTGTAATAAGGATCTGGCACATCATCTCGATCGTCGTCTTCAACAAAGTCAAGAAGACGGCCAATAAAGTGATGTTTCCCATAGCCGGCTATACTGCGGAGTGCCCCTGCATTTTCAGCATCCATCGCAATGATATAGTCGTATGTTGTGATATCCTCATCGATAATTTGTCTTGCGGTCATTCCTTCATAGCTGATTCCTTTTTCTTCAAGCAGCTTTCTTGTTCCTTCATGGGGCGGACTGCCTTGATGCCAGCCGCCAATGCCTGCTGAATCAATGACAAAGTGCTCGCTAAGGCCTTCATCTTCTACTCGTTTTCTAAACATGGCCTCTGCCATCGGTGACCTGCAAATATTACCAAGGCACACAAATAATACATGAATCATCCTTCATTCTCCTCCTATCTTTTCCCTAAGAGTCCCTTTCAAAAACCTTTCCCCTATCATATCAAGACCATTTTCTCTTGAAAACTTTGCAAGAAAAACTCTCATCGGCATTGACAAATTACACAAAAACAGGAGAAACTTTAGGAGAATTACACAAACAAAGGGGGATATTTGATGGGAATAATTGAGCAGTTTGTCACGACGATGAACAATTTTTTGTGGGGACCTCCCCTGTTGATTTTAATTGTTGGTACTGGAATATACCTCACCTTTCGCGTTCTCTTCATTCAAATTAGATTACTTCCTTATTCTTTAAAGCTCGCATTTTCGAAACAAGACAAAACATCAGAAGGGGATATCTCCCATTTCCAAGCATTAATGACGGCTCTGGCTGCAACTGTCGGCACAGGGAATATCGTAGGTGTTGCTTCGGCAGTTATAGCTGGTGGTCCTGGTGCTGTATTCTGGATGTGGTTTGCCGCATTTTTTGGGATGGCAACAAAATTTGCAGAAGCCGTTCTTGCTGTTAAATACAGGGTCAAAAACGAAAAAGGCGAAATGTCTGGCGGACCTATGTACTATTTAGAGCATGGCTTGAAGCAAAAATGGCTAGGGGTGCTATTTGCTATTTTTGGTGCCTGTGCTGCCTTTGGGATCGGGAACCTTGTGCAGTCTAATTCAATCTCAGGGGTAATGAATTCTACCTTTCAAATTCCAACATGGGTGACAGGTATCATTATTACTGCCTTTACGGCACTTGTCATTTTAGGCGGAATTAAAAGCATTGGCCGTGTAACCTCTATTTTTGTACCAGTCATGGCTTTATTTTACGTCATTTGTGGATTAATCATTCTTATTATGAATGCTGATCTTGTCCCAGGCGCAGTTGGGCTCATTTTATCTGATGCCTTTACTGGTCAAGCCGTTGCAGGAGGTGCGATTGGAACTGTCATTCGCTGGGGTGTGGCACGTGGAGTATTTTCAAATGAAGCTGGTCTTGGCTCCGCACCGATCGCAGCTGCTGCTGCCAAAACGGATATGCCTGCCCGTCAGGCTCTCGTGTCTATGACACAAGTATTTATTGATACAATCATTGTTTGTTCCATTACTGGCATTACCATTGTGATGGCAGATATGTATTTAACAGAAAAAAGTGATGCACTGACCTCTTTATCCTTTGCCCATTTCCTTGGACCAATTGGCTCAACTATCGTAGCAATCGGGTTACTTTTGTTTGCTTATTCAACGATCATTGGCTGGTCGTATTATGGAGAGAAATGCTTTACATATTTGGCGAAAGATTCGTACGTCATGTATTATCGCATCGTGTTTGTCATTGCTGTCTTCTTCGGAGCCGTGTTTAAGAATGACTTCGTATGGGGTTTTGCAGATATGCTAAATGGGCTTATGGCCATTCCAAACTTAATTGGGCTCATCGGTTTATCAGGGGTTGTGGTATTTGAATCAAAACGAATCATTGATAAGATCAAGGAAGAGAAAAAGGAGAAAAACACCTCCTTGTTGTCTTAATAGCCCTTTTATTCTTTTGCATTTCTGTTAAAATAGACATATTATTCAACACACATGCAGGAAAGGACGTGCCGCCCTTGTCAGAGCAAAAAGCGGCTGAAGTCAATCAGCTGATTGAAGACATTTCGCAAAAGCTAAATATGCTGAACATTGGAGTCATCAAAGCCGAGGACTTCAGTCCAGACAAGTACGAAGATATTGAATTTCTTCACCAAATGGTGATGAAAAAATCTTCATTCAGCCCAAGTGAAATGCAAGCCATCGCAAGCGAGCTGAAAAGCTTACGAAAATAATTGTGCAAAGGGAACTGCCCTGTGGTCTTCGTGCAGTTTTTCTTGATCAACACGCAGAAAATCCAGCACTTTATGAAGTGCTGGATTTTTTATGCTGTAACAACTGCTGTTTATTTCGCAAGCAGTTTTAATGATTCACGGTTAAATGCTGGAATGTCGTCTGGTGTACGGCTTGTCACAAGCTGATCCTGACAAACGACAACTTCTTCGTCTTTAAATTTAGCGCCTGCGTTTTCCATATCGACTTGAATGGATGTATAGCCAGTTGCGCCTCTTCCTTCCAGCGTCTTCGCTGTAATAAGCAATTGCGGCCCGTGGCAGATCGCAAACACAGGTTTTTTCTCGTCCATAAATGCTTTAGTGATTTGGACGTAACGCTCATCTGCACGCAGAATGTCTGGTGAGAAACCGCCAGGAATGAGAAGTGCATCGAAGTCTTCTGGCTTCACGTTATCAATGGACGCATCCACTCTCACTTCAGCCTCTCCTTGCTTCCCTTTGACTGTTTTTCCTTTTTCGTTTTCAATCACTGTGATGTCATGGCCTGCGTCTTTAAAAGCTTTTGCAGGCTCGGTGAATTCAACATCCTCAAAGTAATCTGTTAATACAACTGCAATTTTCTTACCCATGTAGAAACCCTCCTGCTTGATTATCGTTTACACTACACACTATACCCGGGCATGGTGAAATCAAACATCCTATCCCTATCAGAAAACCCCTTATGACAAAAATAAGCATTTGGACTCATTCTCTTTCCCTTAACAAGGTAATTCGTATGATTTATGTTATCTTTACAATAATCTGCAAAAAATAACTACAAAAGTTAACGAAACATTTCTACAATAGGTATTGTGGTCAAAAAAATTAGAAAGGCGGAGATCAGGTGAAGAAGCATACGCATAGGTCTAAACGAAAAAAAAACCTGTCTATTCTGCTCACTTCCATTATGATGATTAGTCTCATTCTCCCAGTAGTACCTACTCATGCAGAAATAGAAAGCGGCAATGCCGTGAAGATCAGCATCTTAGCCACAACCGATGTTCATGCGAACATGATGAATTACGATTACTACAGCGACAAAGAAACAAATGAATTCGGTTTGGCGAGAACAGCCGAACTGATTGAAAAACACCGTTCACAACATCCTAATACACTCCTTGTTGATAACGGAGACCTGATTCAAGGAACCCCTCTTGGAGAATACGTTTACAAAAATGAAAAAGACAGCATCATCAATCAAACAAAGGTTCATCCCATTATTCATACACTCAACAAACTAAAATACGATGCAGGAACACTTGGCAATCATGAATTTAACTACGGATTATCCTTCCTTGACGGTACCATTGCGGGCGCCAACTTCCCGATTGTCAATGCGAACGTCAAAAAGTTAAATGGAGAACATCGCTTTACTCCTTATGTGATCCAAGATAAAACCTTTCAAGATGCAAACGGAGTATCACAAAAAGTGAAAGTCGGTTACATAGGATTCGTCCCACCACAAATTATGACGTGGGATAAGAAGCATTTAGATGGACAAGTTCAAGTGCAGGATATCGTCGAATCTGCCAATGAAACCATTCCTGAAATGAAGGCGAAAGGCGCAGATGTCATCGTCGCTCTTGCCCATACAGGAATTGAAAAAACCGCTTCGCCTAAAGGGTCAGAAAATATGATCTTTGACCTTGCCACTAAAACGAAGGGTATCGATGCGATTGTGTCTGGTCATCAGCACGGCACATTCCCAAGCTCTGAATATAGCGGCGTAGACAAATTCGATGTCTCAAAAGGAACCATCAACGGCATTCCAGTCGTCATGTCAAAAAACTGGGGAAGCTACCTCGGAGTTATTGATTTGACACTAGAGCCTGACGGCAGCAGCTGGAAGGTCACAGACGGAACAGGAAAAATTGAAGCTGTTGCTGGGGTGTCATCTCAAAACAGTACAGTGAAAGATGCCATTCAAACGACACATCAAAACACACTTGATTATGTCAGAAAACCTGTTGGTAAAACAGAAGCAGACATTAATAGCTTTTTTGCTCAAGTGGTGGATGACCCGTCTATTCAAATTGTGACAGATGCACAAAAATGGTATGCACAAGAAAAAATGAAGGACACGGCGTATAAAAATTTACCGATTTTATCTGCGGGTGCGCCATTTAAGGCCGGCGGCCGAAATGGCGTAAATTATTATACAAATATCGCAAAAGGAGATTTAGCGATTAAGAATATCGGCGATCTCTACCTTTACGATAACACCGTACAGATTGTGAAACTCAAAGGCAGTGAAGTGAAAGACTGGTTAGAGATGTCTGCTGGGCAATTTAACCAAATCAATCCAAACGATTCAAAAGAACAGCCTATTTTAAACGAAGAATACCGCTCATATAACTTTGATGTGATCGATGGTGTGACGTACCAAGTCGATGTGTCTCAGCCTGCTAAATATAGCACAACAGGCACACTAGTAAATGCCAATGCGCACCGTATCAAAAATCTGTCTTACAATGGAAAGCCTGTCTCTGACAATCAAGAATTTTTAGTCGTAACGAACAACTACCGTGCTTCGGGCGGTGGAAGCTTCCCGCACCTCACGCAAGATAAAGTCGTGCTTGCCTCAGCGGATGAGAACCGTCAAGTGCTGATGGATTATATTATCGAGCAAAAAAACATTAACCCAACTGCGGATCAAAACTGGTCCATTGCACCGGTCAAAGGCGCTACTTTAACGTTTGAGTCTTCTCTTCTGGCAAAGCCTTTTGCAGAGAAATCAAACAGCGTAGACTTTGTCCGCAACGCAAGCACAGATGGCCTTGGCGTATACAAGCTAGCCTTCAAAGAGGACGGCACAACAGAACCGCCTGCCTCAGACAACTGGAATTTAACGGTGATGCATACGAACGATACACATGCACACCTAGACGATGCTGCAAGACGTGCGACAAAGATCAAAGAAGTTCGTGCTCAAAGTGAGAACAATATTTTATTAGACGCTGGTGATGTGTTCTCTGGTGACCTATACTTCACAAAATGGCAAGGACTTGCCGATCTGAAGCTGATGAACTTGATGAAATACGATGCCATGACGTTTGGGAATCATGAATTTGACAAAGGCCCAACTGTCCTTCGTCAATTCCTGACAGGAGATGCATCAGACGTAGATGCTAACAACCGTCATCAATTTGAAAAGCCTCACTTCCCAATTGTGTCATCAAACGTTGATGTTTCTAAGGAAAAACAGTTAAGAGACCTAGTGAAAAAACCAGCCATGTTTAAAGCTGGTGAGAAAAAAGAAGCCGGGATTTACCCGTACATCCTGCTTGATGTAAACGGCGAAAAGGTGGCTGTATTTGGCTTAACCACTGAAGACACGGCCATTACATCCAGCAGTGGTCCAAACATTCAATTTAAAGATGCATACAAGAAAGCAAAAGAAACCGTCAACACCATTCAAACAGAAGAAAAAATCAATAAAATCATTGCTTTAACACACCTCGGCTATAACCGTGATCTTGAGCTTGCTCAAAAAATAGACGGCATTGATTTAATCATTGGCGGTCACACACACACCCTTGTTGAAAAATTAAAGGTCGTCAATAAAAAAGAACCTACGATCGTCGCTCAAGTGAAAGACTACGGACAATTTTTAGGGAAAGTAGACATGGCCTTTGACAAAAAAGGAGTTGTACAGCCAAAAGAATCTTCTTTTGACCTGATCCCCATCGATGACTCTGTCAAAGAAGATGCGGATGCAAAAGCGATCCTTGATCAATACAAGGCAGATATTCAAGATATAAAAACGGAAAAAGTCGGGACGACCGATGTCCTTTTAGACGGGCAGCGTGAGCACGTTCGTGCAAAGGAAACGAATCTTGGAAACTTTATTGCTGACGGCATGCTTCAGAAAGCGCAAGAATCTGCCGGTGCTGACCTTGCACTCACAAACGGCGGCGGGATTCGAGGAAGCATCGAAAAAGGTGATATCACATTAGGTGATATTTTAACGGTGATGCCTTTCGGAAACACACTTTATGTCGCAGATTTAAAAGGCAGTCAAATTAAAAAAGCGCTCGAACAAGGACTGTCAGGCATCGAGGAAGGCGGAGGCGCATTCCCTCATGTAGCTGGCATTGAATATACGTTTACACTGAGTAAACCAGCTGGCAGCAGATTGATTGATGTGAAACTGAAAGATCAAAAAGGTCAACTGACGGACCTTAATGATGAGAAAACATACCGCGTAGCCACAAATGCATTTGTCGGTACAGGCGGCGACGGCTACAGTGTCTTTACAGAAGCTTCTCACGGCGAAGATTTAGGCTATGTTGACTATGAAATCTTCAAAGAGCAAATTGAAAAGGCAGACGGTCAAATTTCTCCTGTCATCGATCATCGAGTGAAAGAAGTGTTCCTTCCTCGCATGACAGGAAAAGGTGCTTATGACATTCAAGATAATGAGAAATTCCAAACGTATGTGCAGCATACAAACAAAGCATTGCTCTATCTAGACAAAGCAACCGAAGCGAAAAACGTTCAATTGTCCCTTTCAAAAGCGCAAGTAGCCGAGCTGAAGAAAAGAGAGCAAGATCCAAACGTCACCATCTATCATGACAAAGTCGGACTAAAATTACCGCTTTCCAATTTGTCAGATAAAAGTGCAGATATACGAATGGCGAAAACAGATAAGGTGAAAAACGCATTAACCGAATCGTATGATTTCCAAATCAAACAAGATCAGAAAAAAGTTTCTACCTTTAAAGATCCTGTCACACTTTCCTTTACATTAGACGAGCCTCAAAAGGCGGAGAAACCTGGTGTTTATTATGTGGATCGTGAGAAAAATCGTTACACTAAAACAAATAACGGTTCGTTCGAAAACGGGATCGTAACAGGTGAAACAAAACACTTTAGTGAATACACAGTGCTCAATCAAAGTGAAGCAGCTGGAACTGCCCCAGATCAAACCGGTGAAGACGGCGGAACATCGGCACCAGGCGGAACGGATCCAAGCCAAGATGGAACCGGGCTACCAGGCGGCACTTTGCCGAATACGGCAACGATGATGTATACGGCTGTATTGATTGGCTTGCTCATGCTCGCCTCAGGCGGTATCCTTTATTACTACCAGCGCAAGCGAACAAGAAAAAATATATCATCCTAAAAGAAATGGACAGAGCCTATGCTCTGTCCTCATATTATTGACAAAGGGCTAAAATGATTTTAGCCCTTTGTCTTCTTTTCAGCTTGTTTTGAAAACCCTTGAAGTCTAGGAAGGACGAGTACCGGAGCGAATTTGACATTCGTGAGCACCGGAACGCAGGGCTGACACAGAATGCGAGGGGTTGTCTACACGCTGAAATAGAGCATAGGCTTTGTCCTTTTTTCATTTCCACATCAATCTTGAGATAAATAAATCCAATTTCTATCGTCAAATTCTTTCACATCATCTGATCCTATATGACGTAACATTCTATTAAAGAAAGTGACGTCATCTTCATCATCGACATCATATAAATCCTTTAGAACATATTCTCTCGTAATAAAATTCGTTAAGTTCGTATTATTCACAAAATAAGCAAAGTACGATTGGACAAGAGTTAAATCCTCTTCATTCAATGTTTCATCACTAATAATTGAAATATGAAACACATTTAAAATCGCTTGAATATCTTCTTCATCCATATAACATAATGGATCTAGTTTTCTGTCTTCTTCCGTAAATGGTTTTCTCGTATCTTCAATGATGACGTAACATAAAATCATGTGATCTTTCATCACGCTAAAAATTTCTAAATCCCGTAATTTTAGTGGTCTATTCAGTCTAATCATTTTTCCTCCTGAGATATTGCTCTTGTCGTTTTTTATCCCCTTGCTCCCCCAAAACCTGAAATAGACAGAGCTTATGCTCTGTCCATTTTTTCTCTTCTTGCAAAATCGACGAATCTGAAGCGGTCTAATCGGTGACGGCTTTCTGTGTATTGAAATAGACTTGTATCCTCTAAGAACACGTAATTCTTCACCACTACTACATGGTCAAACCCATTCAAATCAAGATACTTGGCATCCTCTTCTGTACATGGCTCCACCACAAATTCCTTCTGAGCATAGCTAATCGATACACCGAGTTCTCCTTCAATATACTCGTAGATCGATCCGTTGCATATGTCCTTAGACAGTGTCTGCACATGCCTTTGCAAAAAGTAATCCTTGTCTAAAATGACTTCTTCCCCGCTAATATTGCGAGAACGAATAACTTCCCAGACGTCTTCCTGCCCATTTATTTTCAGCTGAGACTGAATATACTGATCCGGTTTGATTAAACCAAATTCATGAACAGTTGTGACCGTCTTCCGGCCAAGCGTTTGGGAAAGCTCTTTAAAGCTGACGAGACCTGAAACAGGGAACTGCATTTTCTCCCGATTCAGCAATACAGAGCCTTTCCCGCGGATTTTTTGGATATAGCCATTTTGCACAAGGATGTTTAATGCCTTTCTCACCGTCTCCCGGGACGTGTCGTACATTAAGGAAAGCTCATGCTCTGATGGAAGGATGCCTTTATCCTGCCATTCACCTTGTTCAATTCGTCGCGCGAGCTGATCATAAATCACTCGAAATTTATTCTCTTTCATTTTCCTTCCGCCCCATTTATTAGCGTTTGGTTAAATGATAAACGATTGACTCGTATGGACGCAACGTAAAGCCCTTGATCTCTGCCGGAACATCCTCATAATTGGATAGCAGGACTTGAACGTCCATCTCATCTGCATCCTTTAATAGCTCATCAGGAAGCGTAAAGTCCGCTTCTCCTGCATAAAAGTGGTTGATCACGAGGAGCTTCTCATCCTTTCTTTCTCTCACATAAGCAAAAACCTTTGGGTCATCTTCCAAAAGTAAAGTGAAGCTGCCATACGTGATCACATCATATTCTTTACGCAGTCTGCAAAGAGCCTGATAATGATAAAAAATAGACGTGCGGTCTTTTAATGAAGCTTCCACTGAAATGTCGTTATTGGCCGGCTCAATCCAAGGCGTTCCTTTTGAGAACCCTGCATTTTTTTCTGTGGACCATTGCATTGGTGTACGGGCATTGTCTCTTGATTTGACCTGTAAAATCGCCAGTGCTTCTTCCTCTGATTTCCCTTTTTCAAGCATGGCTTCGTACATATTGAGAGACTCAATATCTCGATAGGACGAAATGTTCTCAAAGCGAGGATTCTTCATGCCAATTTCCTCACCTTGATAAATATACGGAGTTCCTTGCATCAGATGAATCGTGGTCGCCAGCATCTTCGCTGATTGCTGATGATACGTACCATCATCACCGTATCTTGAGACGATACGCGGCTGATCATGATTGCACCAGAAGAGTGCATTCCATCCGCCTCCCTCATGCATTTTCGTCTGCCACTCAGCCAGAATCGACTTCAATTTTTGAAAATCAAATGGCGCGATGGCCCATTTTTCACCGTTTGGATAATCTACTTTTAAATGATGGAAGTTAAACGTCATATCGAGCTCCTGCCGATCTGGTCTTGTATACCGAATGCAGTCTGCGATATTCGTTGAAGACATTTCTCCAACTGTCATGCTATCGTATTTTGAAAAAACCACCTCGTTCATTTCATGCAGGAACTCATGAATTCTCGGACCATCTGTATAGTACATACGGCCGTCCCCCTGCACAGATTGTCCGGCATCATCCAGAAAACGTTGATCCTTTGAAATGTTATTGATGACATCCAGCCTGAATCCATCAATTCCTTTTTCAAACCAAAAGTGCATGATGTCATATACTTTCCTGCGCACCTCATTATTTTCCCAATTGAGATCCGCTTGGGTGACATCGTATAAATGAAGATAATAGTCACCTGTCGCTTCATCTAGCTCCCAAGCTGGACCGCCAAATTTTGACTGCCAATCATTCGGCGGAGATCCGTCCGCTTTTGGCTCCTTCCAGATATAATAATCTCGATAAGGGTTATCCTTTGACTCACGCGAGGCTTGAAACCACTCATGGAAAATCGATGTATGATTGACTGCTAAATCCATGATGACACGAATTCCTCGTTCATGTGCTTCCTTCAGCATGTGCTCAAAATCAGCCATTGTGCCGTACATATCATGGATTTTTGTATAATCACTAATATCATAGCCATTGTCATACTGCGGTGACTCATACATAGGGGTCAGCCAAATACAATCTGCCCCCAGTTCTTTTATATAATCGAGCTTTTTCGTCACACCATTGATATCACCTGTACCAGAGCCTGTTGTATCTAAAAAACTCTTCGGATAAATTTGATAGACCACCGCTTTTTTCCACCACGGTTCGTTTGTTTGTTGATTCAAATTCCTTCACCACCACTAGTTAAGTTCTTGTGAAAAATCCTTCTTCTTTTTTAATTTTGCATATAAAAGGGTACCAATGAACGGAACAATCAGCACAATCACCATGCCTATTGCAAATGCGCCCCAATATTTCGGAATGATCGAGAAGATCCCCGGAATGCCTCCAACTCCGACCGAGCTTGCCAGTACACCTTGAGAGGCGATAAACATACCAGCTAACCCTGAGCTGATCAGTGCAAAAATAAACGGGAATCGATAGCGCAGGTTGACCCCAAACATCGCTGGCTCGGTAATCCCTAAGTAAGCGGAAATACTTGAAGTCAGCGAAAGTCCTTTTTGCTTTTCATCTTTTAAGACAAACATCATCGCAAGCGCAGCTGATCCTTGTGCGATATTGGACAGTGCGAGCATCGGCCATAGGAACGTGCCATGCAATTTTGAGTTAATCAATTGAATATCGACAGCTAGGAATGTATGGTGCATACCTGTAATAACTAACGCTGCATACAATCCGCCGTATAAAAGACCGCCAAGTGCTGCGAATTGCTGGAATACGGTCACAAGTCCAGAGGTTAAAACGTTTCCGATCGCAAATGTAATAGGTCCAATGACGATAAACGATAAAAACCCAATGAGTAATAACGTAATCGGTGCAACGACTAACAGCTGAATACTTTCAGGTGTCCGCTTTGTCATAAATAATTCGAGCTTTGCAAGTAAATAGGAGGCGACGAGTATCGGAAGAACCTGTCCCTGGTATCCTACCTTCTGCACTTCAAGTCCAAACAAATTCCAGACAGGAATGTCTCCAGACTTTTCAGCCGCTCCATAGCCCCACGCATTTAACAGGTCAGGATGTACGAGCATCAGTCCAAGAACCATCCCTAAAAGCGGATTTCCTCCAAATCGCTTCACAGCCGACCAGCCAATTAATGCCGGCAAGAAGGTAAAGGCAGTTCCTGCAATCAGGTTGATCATATTCGCTAAATCAGCCCATGCCGGATACACATCCACAATCGATTTTTGATCAAAGAAAATATCAGGAGCTGTTAAAATATTATGAATCCCCATTAATAAACCGGCTGTGACGATAGCAGGAAGGATCGGAATAAAGATATCCGCAAGCGTTTTCACAGCACGCTGCAATGGATTTAATTTCTGATCAGAGGCTCGTTTGACGTCCTCTTTCGTTGCTTCCCCAATTCCCGTCTGTTTGACCATTTCAGCATATACCCGATTCACGACCCCTTGGCCAATGACGACTTGGTATTGTCCATTCGCTGAGAAAGATCCCTTCACTTCTTCAATTTGTTCAAGTGCTTTCTCATCAACTTTTCCTTCGTCTTTCAGCACAAAGCGCAGTCTTGTCACACAATGTGTCGCTTGATCAATGTTTTCTTTGCCGCCGATGGCTTTCACAATCTGATCTGCTGCTGCCTGATAATCAGCCATGCTATCCCCTCCGAGACCGTTTTTTTATAAGAAAAAAGAATCAAAAACTTGTATATACATGTTTACTTCATATTTTATATTTGTATATACATGTAGTCAACAATAAAATGTAGCGCTTTCATAAAAAAAGCTCCCTCAATGTGCTAGAGGCAGCGACGTGTCATCATCTTTTTTTATGCTCCGTTAATTTTTCGTAGACCCTGTTTTTATAAAAGGAGGAGGCTGGACGGGCAAACGTTTGGCGCTTTGATGTGAGTTCATCCAGACGTTTTTGTTTTTCTTCACATATGAGAGAAAGTTTTTTTCTTTCTTCTCCATCTATACTGGTTTTGAGTAATTCTTTGACGGTCATGAGTTCTTTTTTAAGTGCCGTTTCTTCCCCAGCAAAGCCGGCATTTTTCATGATGCGGTAGCCCATCCTCAGTTCTTCAGGTACATGAGCAGCGTCATCCTTTGGCAGAGGTTTCCCAAAGCCTGATAATCCTTCAAAAGCTCCATTGTCCATCGCCTTTTTGATCCGTTCTTCTGACAATCTCTGCGCAAAATCCATGGCGCTTCTCCTTTCGGCCGCATGTATTTGATTAAGCATAGCAAAAAAGCTGACTCTCTCACAAGAGCCAGCTTTCTGCTTATTTTTTGTCGATTTTAAAGGTGGATACCATCTGGGCCAAGTCCTCTGACATATCAGAGAGCTGTTCAATCGCACTTGAAATTTGCTGCATGCCAGCACTTTGCTGTTCTGTTGCTGCCGCTACTTCTTGAGAGCTCGCAGCATGTTCTTCTGACACAACCGAAATTTGTTCAATCGATGTAGAAATCGTTTGATATGCTCGTTCTACCTGCTTGATGGATTGAAGCAAATTGTTCGTTCTGCTTGCAAACTGAGACACTCCATCATAAATAACAGCGAAGTTCTGTGACGTGCCTTCCATTTGCTCACGTCCTTCTTCCACTGCCTTACTGCTTTCCTCTACACTTTCAAGAACACGCTGACTGTTTTCCTGTGTACCGATGACTAAATCTGAAACGGTTTTAGCCGCATCAGCTGACTGCTCAGCTAACTTACGCACCTCGTCAGCCACAACAGCAAACCCTTTTCCTTCTTCTCCAACACGCGCTGCTTCAATTGAAGCATTCAGTGCAAGCAAATTCGTTTGCGCTGAAATGTCGGTAATAATGGAGATGACACTTTCAATCTCAGTTGAATGTGATTGTAATTCTTCTGCTGCCTGCTTTGAGTTTGTCATCTTGTCGTGTAACATATTGAGATGCTCAAGGACATGCTGCACCAGTTTTTGACCAGATTCTGACTGCTTTTGTACTTCTGATGAAACAGATTTCATTTCATCTACTTCTTTCGTTACGCCTTCAATTTGAGTATCGATTTCCGCAACAGAGGTCGTACAGTCTGTAATATTTGCTACAGAATCATTAATTCCTTCACTCATATTCGTCATCGCTTCTGACACTTGCTGCGCACTTTGACTCGATTCGTTCGTCACGGTGCGAAGCTGTGAAGACATTTTCGATACTTCGCTTGATGAGTTTGAGATCTTCCCAATGAGCTCTTTGATCCGTCCCTGCATCTTTTGGAAAGAAGCGGCTAATTGACCGATCTCGTCTTTACTTTCAACCTCTACCATTCCAGTTAAATCGCCATCTGCAATACGGTTCGCTGATTCCATCAATGAACGTGCTGGCTTCGCAATTCTTCTTCCCATGAAGAATGAGAAGAGTAATCCGCCGATGAGCACAATAGCAGATGCAATCGTGATATAGATCGTCAGCTTCTTCGTTGTTTCTGGCACAACAGACGCATCTAAATCAATTCCTAGAATACCAGTAAGCTCACCGCCTGAATCTTTGATTGGTAAAAAGACTGATTTATGTGTTCCAAATGAATCTTTGTAAATATCACTTTTGACCATTTTATCTTCAGAAAGAGCTTGTTTCATCTCATCTGAGAATACATAATCTTGATCAAAATCATTGTCTTCCCCAGTTAACACAATGATTCTTTCCTTGCCGCCTTTATTTGATAATACGTATAAGTTCTCAAGCGTATGATCTTCTTGAAGCTCTGTGATTTTCTTTTTAATCTCGATATAAAGAGGATCGTCCTTCCCGCTAATGCTTAGGACGTTTCCATCGATACTGTCGATCTCTTTTTTAGCTGTATCGATATCTGTCGTTAACCGATAATCAAATTGCTTTAATAACTGGGATGATAAATCCTGGCTGACTAAATAAAATGTTAGAACGAATAGTGCAACGGTTGCGAGTAATGTGCCGACAACGACTGACATGATTTTGGAGGATATCGTGAGTCCTCCAAATTTCCTTTGTTTCGCCATTTTTTTCTACATCTCCACTCTCAGATTTGATTTAAGCATGTACACTTTCAAATTGTCCACAAACAGATGCAATCACGTCTTTTAAATAAGATACGATATGAGGGATATGCTCCGGTAACGTATAAGGTGAGATCACAAAAAACTTACTTACACTTAGATAAAATTCTTGACCTTCTTTCGCATTCACAAGTAAAAACTTTGTTGTATCGCCAAAGAACATTTCGTCTCTTTTCTCTCCAAGCTTTTCAAACAGCATTTTGTTCAATTGATTGTTCCGCTCAATTTCCATTGAAGTCGCCTCTCCGGAAATCTCTTCTTTAAAGCGCGGAGATCCGTCTAGGTAAATTCTAAACAATGTAGCCATTCCGACGTTGCCATCGTTTACGACTTCTGCTTGCGGAATTTCCTGACTGAGTGCTTCTCTGAATGCAAGGTTCACCTCTAAAAATTGACCGAGCAAGCGCTGGTATCCTTCAATCCCAAACGTTAATAGCACGCTCAGCATGCTGATAGAGCTTCCCATTCTTGAGCATTCAAGTGTATAACCCGTATGGTATTCCCCGTAGCCTCTATGTCCAACATATGGTGTCTCTTGTTCTTCTAGGTCCAAACGCTTTAAGTCAGCAGCGTTTTTCACTAAGAATAAACTGGATGTGTAAGGTGTTTGACCGAGCTTTTGAAAATCAAAGCACATCGTGTCTGCAAGAGAGAGATGCTGGAATTTCACTTTGATTTCTTTTAGCATACGAAGAACACCGTCTGAGAATTGCAGCGGGTTTTTAGATACATCATACTCATTAAAGAAAGCAAAGAATCCGCCAAGCGCCGAATCTGCATGAATATGCGGCACCTTTAGACCATACTTCTCAGCAATGGCTTCTGCTGTTTCACGTACCCCTTTTACATCATCAATTGCGATGGCATCTGTTGTTCCGGTTGTTGCCACAATATAAACGGGAATTCCCCCATTTTGCGCAACACATTCCATTTGACAACGCAAATCTTCCATATCCATTGAATGATCTTTATTTGTCTTAATTCTGATTAAATTGTCTGTGCCAAGTCCGGTTGCTTCCATTGACTTAAATAGGCTGTAATGTGCTGCATCAGAACAAAACGCATAAAGATTTTGCGGGACACCTTTTCGTAATGACTCCGGTGCGACTTTCGCAATCGCTAAACGAAGCCCTGAGAAAATAGCCCCCTGACCTCCCCATGTTGTGTATCCCCCGCTCACATTTGGATCATATCCGATGAGCTTAGACATCATTGAGACCACTCTGACCTCAGCTTCCGCACCTGCTGGTCCATAAACATCCCATAGGTTGTTTCCATTTACCAGCATCGCCGTCAGCATGCCTAGAATTCCTGGCGTACTTGCCATTGGCAAAATGTTCGTGAAGAAATACTTTGTGTGGTATGGATGGTTATGTAAAAGCTTAAGTAATTCTTCATTCACAAGTTCCGCTTGTTGTCCGTTCACCGGAATTTGACTTGTTTCAGTGAGCTTTTGATAAAAATCCTCCCCACGATTCTTTTCACCTTTTAGGTGAGCACGGTTCGGATCCTTCAGGTGATCGACCCCTGAAATGATTTGTTCCATTAATTTGATGAATTCTTTACGCTCTTCTGCATTTCCGTCCTCACTCGGAAACCAGTTCTGAACGAGGTTCTCAGCTCGTACAGTCATATACTATCAATCCTTTCAATGGAAGATTTCCTGTCAATCTCTATATCGACTTCAATTGAAAAGTTTATAGTCTCAAAATGTCCACTTAAGTATATTCAGATAATTTGTTCACTCATCAAAATTAACAAAACCCTTACAAAACAAATAAAAACCATTTTTTTGTGAAACAACAAAATATATCAATATATTATCTAGCAGGAATTTTTATCCACCATCATTCACTGTTCATTGACTCATTTTTTTTACTTAACTTGCATAAACATTAATAAACACTGGAAATTCTCTCGAAATCACCATTGTAGAAATCAAATTAATTCTTTAGACTTGTGTCTTTTTACCTGTTTTATTGATATAACAACAGGAAAATTACTGAATTTTCTGTTAATATTAGGATAAATTTCACAAAAAGTTTTTCGAAGATCGAATATTTTCGATTTCTTTCCTTATATTGCTCGGACAGGCTGAACACGTAGTTCATCGGTTATGACTTTTCTATTTGCGGATTTCGTGGTATATTCTAATGGTTCGTTTTCTTTCGTTCCGCCTCTTCCGTATAACGGAGAAAAGGAGTGTTTATATGAAAACATTTATTCAAAAAAGAGGCCTCGGTTTCTTTGTGATTGCGGCCATCCTACTTTGGCTCAAAACGTATACAGCTTATTTAATCGAATTCAAACTTGGTATATCAAATATGCTTCAGCATATTTTGCTTTTCGTGAATCCTATTAGCTCCAGCTTGTTCTTTCTTGGCTTTGCTTTATTGTTCAAGAAAAAATGGCAGCCTGCCGCTATCATTGTGATTCACTTTTTCATGTCTTTTTTACTTTACGCAAACATCGTGTACTATCGATTCTTCAATGACTTTATCACGCTGCCTGTTGTAATGCAGGCAGGAACGAATGGCGGACAATTAGGTGATAGTGCATTTTCACTCATGCGTTGGACTGATGTGTTTTACTTTATCGATACAATCATCTTGATCGTACTCGCAGTCCGCATGAAAAGGCAGCAGCAAACAAGTACAGCAACTGTACCTGTTCAAAAGTCAAAATCGTTTAGACTCGTTCTTGCGTCCTCTGTTGTGATCTTTGTTCTCAACTTAGTCGCTGCAGAGATTGATCGTCCAGAGCTTTTGTCAAGATCGTTCGACCGCAATTATTTAGTCAAATATTTGGGTGCTTATAACTTTACCGTGTTTGATGCCATTCAAAATGTGAAATCAAACAGCCAGCGTGCACTGGCAAATTCAAATGATGTGACAGATGTAGAGAATTATTTAAAGGCGAACAGTGCTGATCCAAACCCGGCTTATTACGGGAAAGCGAAGGGCATGAACGTGATTACGATTTCTCTTGAATCTCTGCAAAACTTTGTCATTGATTATAAGGTGAACGGAAAAGAAGTCACTCCATTCCTTAATTCATTGGCACATGACAACAAAACGTTTTATTTTGATAACTTCTTCCATCAAACTGGACAAGGTAAGACATCTGATGCCGAATTTATGATGGATACTGGGCTATTCCCATTATCACAAGGCTCTGTTTTTATTAACAAAGCGCAAAATACGTATCAGGCACTTCCCGGCATTTTGAAGAAGGATCAATACACGTCAGCAGAATTCCACGGGAATACGAAAACCTTCTGGAACCGTAATGAAATGTTTAAGTCCTTTGGATATGACAGATTTTACGATTCTGAGTACTACGATATGAACGAGCAAGATACGAAGAACTATGGTTTGAAAGACAAACCGTTCTTCAAAGAATCAATGCCAATGCTTGAAAATCTGAAGCAGCCGTTTTATTCGAAATTCATTACGTTATCGAACCACTTCCCATTTGGCATGGATGAAGGTGATACCGATTTCGAACCTGGTGATTTCGGAGACTCTGTCGTCGATAACTACTTCCAATCTGCTCATTATTTAGATGAAGCCATTGAACAGTTCTTCAAAGACTTGAAAAAATCAGGTCTATATGACAATACAGTGGTCATTATGTACGGAGACCATTACGGCATTTCGGAAAATCATAATGAAGCGATGGAAAAAGTGACTGGACAAAAAATTGGAGATTATGAAAATGCCCAGCTCATGCGTGTGCCGCTCTTTATTCATGTGCCAGGCGTAAAAGGCGGACAGATTCATAAATACTCTGGTGAAGTCGATATCGCTCCAACCCTTCTGCACCTGCTCGGCGATGATACGAAGAACTATTTAATGTCTGGTTCTGATATCTTATCGAAGAACTTCAAAGAGCTTGTGCCATTTAGAAATGGAGACTTCGTGTCCAAGGACTACACGAAAGTAGGCAATAACTATTACAGCAACAAAACAGGCGAGAAAATCGAGCCAACTGAAAAAGCATCGCAAGAAAATGAAACGGTGAAAAAGATGCTAGAGACATCTGATAAGATCGTCACAGAAGATTTACTCCGTTTCTACAAGCCTAAAGGCTTTACACCGATTGACCGCAATGAGTATGACTATACAAAGAAAGTACAGGATGAAGAAGATTCCTCTTCCGCCAAAGATGAATCCAGCACTTCTTCAAAGTAACTTTCTCAATCAAAGAACCAGCCGATCCTGATCAGCTGGTTCTTTTGACGTTTGATCCTGATTGCACCGGGTATAGGAGATCAAGGAGGGATTTATCATGAAAAAAACAGCAGCTTTTATCGTGACTGCCTCACTTGCTTCTTCCGCCCTATTCGGTTTCAGCCCTGCGATCACAGCACACGCCATAACCAAAACGGCGGCAGAACAATCCATTCCCCAAGGTCCTCAAGCCTCACTAAACAGCATTTATAAGCTGGCGAATAAAGGACAAATGCCCTACTATGCAGAAGGGCTCAAAATAGGCGTTCAAACAAAAAAAGACGTTCATCATAAGCTCGGACAGCCTTATCCAGAAACAGGTCAAAGTAGCTTTGATTTGTATCATGCTGAAATGGGGAATCCAGGATTTGCTTTTCACTATGACAAAAAAGGCAAAATTGACGAAATACGTTATTTCGGAACAAATGTAGAAAAAGAAACGAATATCGGCGGAATGACCCCTTCCCTATTAAAGAAACAGCTTGGACCGGCCGATTCAGTGAGCACCATCCCACAAACAAAAGAGAAGAAATACGTTTACCGAACCGGTGATTATGAGCTCGAATTTATCGTCGGACATGATCCAGATATCAGCCAGCACGAGCTCACTGTCCTGCATATCAATCTCATCAAAGCCGATTCTTAAATAAAAAGGCATCCTGAGCATAAGCTGAGGATGCTTTAGAATGTTGACAAAGGGCTAAAATGATCTTTATTTTAGCCCTTTGTCTTCTTGTCAGCGTGATAGAAAACCTTTGCAGTCTAGGAAGGACGAGTACCGGAGCGGAGTGAATTTGACATTCATGAGCACCGGCACGCAGGACTGACACCGAATGCGAGGGTTTGTCTACACGCTGAAGCATCCTGAGCATAAGCTGAGGATGCTTTTCTTTATGATGATGCCACTTCTAAATGCGGCTTTCTTTTTATTGTTCGTTTGAAGACTGGACTTGCTACATAATCAAGACCAAATTTCCCTGCGTTTCCTTTCGCTGCCATAATGATGACAGCAATCAGAAGAAGGAGTGGGTTGACAGAGACGGTACCAGCAAGTAAGAAAGAGACATTCATCACGCTACCGAAAAAGGCTGCCGTTGTTGTGAACAATCCAACAATTAACCCTAGACCAACTAAGATTTCTCCCCACATGACCATCGCACTGAATAGTCCAGCATTTGGCAAGGCGACATTTTCTAAAAACCATACATAGAACGGATAAACAAGATGGCCATCTTTGACAACGGGTTCAGATATCGCAAATTGCAAATATCCTGATGCATCGAATCCGCCTGTTAGTTTTCCAATACCAGATGTCAGCCAAGTCCATCCGATATAAAGTCTTGCTGCCAAAAGTATAACGGCTGCCCACACATTCGTTTGTAAGAATTTTGTAAACATGATGATGCCCCCTTTTAATTTATGTGAAATATTTCACATTTTCTTTATGATCTTATTATACTATGTAACATCTAATTTGTGATCTTTTTCACATATATATTCACAAATTGTTCATGAATATCTAGTCGAGGTAAACTTTTCCCTTCCTTTAACCGTCTAAGTCATTTCAGATAAATAAAAGGGGTTTGAACATGTATGAAAACATTATTCCATTTCGCTTATTTACAGGCCATATCGTGTCTATTCCCTGTCATGATCTTTGCAGCACTTGCACTATCGAAAACGGTAACTATTCCTTTTCTTCATCGCTATGATTTCATTCTTCTGCTTTGTCTCATGGCACAGATTCTCATGCTGACGCTTCGGCTAGAGACGTTGACTGAACTGAAGGTCATTTGTTTATTTCATCTCATTGGAATAGGTTTAGAAATTTATAAAGTACATATGGGTTCTTGGTCCTATCCTGAGGATGCTTATACGAAAATCTTTGGGGTACCTCTCTATAGCGGCTTTATGTATGCGAGCGTGGCAAGCTATATTTATCAGGCACTTTCACGACTTCGCGTAGAGGTGACGGCCTGGCCTCATCCGTTTTTTTCGATTGGAATCAGTATGTGTATTTATCTAAATTTCTTTACTCATCACTGGATCTATGATCTCCGCTGGTGGCTGACATTGCTCCTTGTTGTAGTGTTTCGAAAAACGACGGTTTCCTTTCAGGTCGGTTCATCTGCCTATCGAATGCCGCTTGTTGTTTCATTTCTCTTGATTGGTTTTTTCATTTGGATTGCTGAAAATGTCACTACCTTTTTAGGGGCATGGCAATATCCAAATCAACAGCACGCTTGGTCTCTCGTACATCTAGGGAAAATCAGTTCATGGTTTTTACTTGTTGTCATCAGTATTGTTCTGGTGATCGAACAACGCAAACAAAAAAACGTTCAGCCCATTTGACCTGGCTGAACGCTTTTTTTAATCTCGATCGACTTCCTTGCGGAGATCATCTGCGACAAATTCCACATTCGTTCCAATGATGATTTGTACGGATGTTTTCCCTGAAGTCAGTACCCCTTTAGCACCTGCTTTTTTCAATGTGCCTTCGTTCAATAAATTCGTATCCTCTACTGTTAAGCGAAGGCGGGTGGCACAATGATCAATGGTGGTGATATTGTCTTTGCCGCCAAGCCCCTCTACGAGCATACTCGCTCCGGCAGTATTTGCATCATCTGATGGGATATCTTCAATGTCATCATCTTCTCTGCCCGGTGTTTTCAGCTTTAACAGTTTAATGAGGAAATAGAAGACAACAAAGTAGATAACGCCATAAATCACCCCAACCACAAGCAGCATGATTGGTTTTTGAGCAATGCCAAAGCTTAAGACGTAATCAATCGCACCTGCTGAAAAGGCGAAGCCGCTATGAATCCCCAGGGTGTTCACGATAAAGAGTGACAGACCAGTTAATATAGCATGGACACCATATAAAAGTGGAGATAAAAACATAAATGAAAATTCAATTGGTTCTGTGATCCCTGTAATAAATGACGTTAGCGCCATTCCAATCATCAGACCAGCTGTTGCTTTTCTCTTTTCTGGCTTTGCTGTTACAATCATGGCTAGACATGCCGCTGGCAGACCAAACATCATCACTGGGAAGAACCCGGTCATAAAGACGCCTGCACTTGGATCTCCTTTAAAGAATCGCGCTAAGTCCCCTGTTGCCCCGTTGAAGTCCCCAAATTGAAACCAGAATAAGTTATTAAGCACATGGTGAAGTCCTAGTGGAATGAGCAATCGGTTAAAGAAACCAAACAGCCCCGCACCCGTGGCACCAAGACTTAAAATCCATTCCCCTAAATCATTGATCACACTTTGAATCGGAGGCCATACATAACCGAAAACGGCTGCTAATAGAATGGTGAAAAGTGCTGTCATAATTGGCACAAGCCGTCTTCCGCTAAAGAAACCTAAGTATTCCGGCAGTTTCGTATCCTTAAATTGATTGTAAACGTAACCTGCTAAGAGCCCGCATAAAATACCGCCCAATACCCCCATATTGTTGGTCGAGTTAATCGACGTTGTACCAGCTGACAAAATGAAATAAGAAATGGCCCCTGATAACGCCGCTGCTCCGTTACCATCCTTTGAAATGCCGATCGCTATACCTATTGCAAAAATCAAAGCCAAATTCGCAAAAATTGCATTCCCTGCCGCATGAATAAACGGGATATTGAATACATCCTCCCGTCCAATGGCCAAAATAATGCCTGCTGCAGGAAGCACAGCGATTGGAAGCATAAATGATTTTCCTAACTTTTGAAAAAACTGAAACACCATCTGAATTTCCCCCCTTTGTCATCATCATGACCAAATCACTCATGATGTTCATAAAAAATATATCATATGCACGTCTAGTTATCTATACCAATTTGTCCATATCTACTAGAAATCCCGCCCTTTACTCTTTTAGCATAAAATGTGGTAAGCTATTGAATAGAATGAAGTTATAGAAAGCGGGAATGAACAGTGATTGTCAAACATGATCATGAGTTAGAAGCCTTAAAAAAAGTCGGCCGAATTGTCGCTTTGGCAAGAGAAGAAATGAAAAGCCAAGCGAAGCCAGGCATGTCTACAAAGGAATTAGATTTGATTGGGAAAAAAATATTAGAAGAGCATGGGGCCAATTCAGCGCCTGAAAAGGAATATGACTTTCCTGGTACCACTTGTATTAGCGTGAACGATGAAGTCGCACACGGTATTCCAAGTGAAAAAACCATTTTACAAGAGGGAGACCTCATTAATATTGATATCTCAGCAGAGCTTGATGGATATTATTCCGATACTGGAATTTCATTCGTACTAGGCACAGGTGATGCTCGGCTTAAAGCATTATGCCAGTGTGCGGAGGATGCATTCCTTGAAGGGTTAAAGCATGCAAAAGCCGGTAAAAGACAAAACCAAATTGGCCGTGCGGTTTACAATACCGCCAAAGAACAAGGTTTTACAGTGATTAAAAACCTGACAGGACACGGCATTGGGAAAAGTCTACACGAAGCACCAAACCATATTTTGAATTATTATGATCCATTCGATAATGCTTTGTTTAAGAATGGCACAGTCATTGCCTTTGAACCTTTTATTTCAACAAATGCTGAATCCATTTATCAGGCTGATGATGGCTGGACATTTAAAACGCCAGATAAAAGCCTGGTGGCACAGATTGAACATACCATTGTGATCACAAAAGATGAACCGATTATTTTAACAAAGCTGTAAGTCAATCCATCCTCTCCTTTCAATGGAGGGGTTTTTTTCGTATCCCTTTCACGAATCTGTCACGACTAAACAAAAATGCCTGTGGTAAAATAGGCAAAGATATGCGAAAGGGGTCTTATTTGATATGTGGTTCATCATCATTGGTGTCATCTTTTTCATCGAAAGTATTATCTTAACGGTTGTGGGTCTCAAGAAAAAACAATCCATGATGACATATCTTGGTGTTGTCATCATGATTATGACGATCGGGATGATCATTGTCACCCTCAATCCACCCAATTCATAATTCATCATTTCCAGCATATACATGCACCATAGGCAGATAGAATCAGTTTTCATTTCTTAACACCTGCACACTTTTCACGTCCTTTTTTGAGATGTTACAATGCAGGCAGTTCCAATTGAAAGGAGTTTTCTATCATGCATTATGGTAGCAAAGGCTGGTATGTCGAAGAATTAAAGAAGCTTGGTGTGACCAAGCATGAAGGAAGAAAGCTTCAAAGCTTAAAAACTTATTTCCTTGCAAATCTTCTTGAGCAAAAGAAACCAAGCTCATAAACGCTGAAAAGCCGTACATCTTGTGCTGATGTACGGCTTTTTTTAAATATGCCGGATTCGTTTTTCTAAAGAATTCCTCACTGCATCTGCCAAGGCATCTACTTCAAGAACGGCTTTCAGCCTCTGTGGATCTGCTTGATGGTATTTTACTTCGTTGACCTCATGAACCGTAATCTGATGGAACGCTTTCTCTACTAACACAAGAGGTTCATCAGGCGACACCATTCCTTCTTTTAACACACGCAAATAAAAGCCTGTATACCCAGTTTGCTGCACTTCCTTCACAAGCTTCATGTTGCCGTGCTTAAGGGATAGCTTCACACATGGCTGTCTTGGCTGACTAACCTCAACAAGCGCTTCTCCAAGCTGAAACACATCTCCAATGCACACCTCTGTCTCCACAAGTTGATGCACTGTCAAGTTCTCGCCGAAGGCCGCCTCCTGTAACGAAACACCTAAAAATTGCTCAAAGTAATCATAATGATCATATGGAAAGACGCAGATCGCTTTATCATAGCCCCCGTGATGAACCAAATCACCTTGGCCATCTCCCTCAAAATTGAGCTTGCTCAAATACACAGGTTCATGAATACGCCTTTTGTTGATGGCTGTTTTGATTTCTTTTCCATTTGCATTAGTGGTGATAGGTTGTCCTACTTGAATCCCTTCTATGTCGTAGCTTTTCTGTCCCACTATGGCCATCTCCTTTGGTTGTCTCATTGCTTTTATTTTACATCGTTTGACAGCCAAATCAAAGTCGATGCGTGAAGGAACGATGCTGGCTATGGTACGATGAGAAAAAAGGACCAAGCGAATTCTAAAAAACAAAGATGAATCATCTATTTTATAAATTTAGTAGCATAATAGGCTTCAAAATACTTTATTTCTCAGTAATTTTTGATATTTCCTGTAAAACATACAAAAAGCAATAATAAAAAGAAAATATACTTAGAATTATATTTAATGTGATTTTAAGGTTAAATCACTCTATTAAATGGTACTATTATTTAAGTAAAATACAATTAAAAAGGATGATATGGCATGAAAAAAATTATGATACTTTCATTTGCACTATTTTGTTTAGTATTTATCCCCACTTCTGTATCTGCTATTGAAAGTAATGAGGAAGAAGCAACAAATTTTTTAACAAAAGATGAAGTTATCAAAATCGACTTTGCTGAACTGGATCAGATTAGAAAAAAATTAGATATAAAGAATAAAGACAATGAATATACTGAAGAAGAAATGAATAGATTTGCGACACAAGAAATAAAAAGTACCCTCACAAATAAAACAAGAGAATTTATAATGACTACGATGAAAACAGGTTATTCTTATATTCCTGGCTTTAGTGATTTAACAGAAAAAGAAGTTGAGTTAGCTAGGCAACACCCTGTAGAATTTGTTACTTACGCATCCACAGCAAAGAATGCAAGTGATGAAACAAATAAATATTTTGGGAAATCTCAACTTTGGCAAGGAAATGGAGATGCTTTTAGACACACATATTGGAATGCTATCTTGGTGCCTAATTTTGGAGGAACAATGAAAGGCCCAAATCATGGTTATAATAGAGCAAAAGTATGGACAACTGCTCATGAGCAAAACAGCAAAGGTGCTGATAGAGAAATGGATTTATATAATAATGAGCAAGGAAGACAATTAGGAGTTACAAAATATTACAATACCAATACCCAATTTAGCAAATCAATTAGAACTATGGTTAAGCAAGGTTCCTTGGTGAGAATTGTAAAAGGTCAATTAACTGCTACAAATGGAGTTACAGGTAAATAAATCCTATAAATATTTACGGCTAGTTAAGAAATACAATGTTTCTTAACTAGCCGTACTATATAGAATTAAAACTTACGAACAACAATATACAGCTTTATTCACAGCATCTTCAGGAATGTAAATTATCCCCTTTTTTAACTTATAAGGAATGTTATGCTTTTCTAGCAACTCTATAGAATTTCCTCTGTCAATTTTCTCTCCCCATCGTACATAATCACTACTATACTCTTTTTCACAGGAAGACAAAATTACTATTGACATAAAAAATGATAAAAATGATAAAGTTAACTTCAAAACTGCACCTCCTCTATTTTTACTCTACTGTATCATCATTCTTACTTATTAACTTATTCAAACTCAACTAGCAGAGAATTAACATGATCAATACGCCTTTTGTTGATGGCTGTTTTGATTTCTTTTCCATTTGCATTAGTGGTGATAGGTTGTCCTACTTGAATTCCTTCTATGTCGTACCTTTTCTGTCCCGCGATGACCATCTCCTTTGGTTGTCTCATTGCTTTTATTTTACATCGTTTGACAGCCAAATCAAAGTCGATGTGTGAAGGAACGATGCTGGCTATGGTACGATGAGAAAAAAGGAGAGATGATATTGGTTCATTATCACGCCATTGTAAAAGGACGAGTGCAAGGGGTCGGATTTCGTTATTTTGTCCAAGGAGAAGCCGTCAATCGTGGGATGAAAGGCTGGGTACGCAACACAGATGAAGGTCATGTCGAGTTAAAGGTAGAAGGTGAGCAGCAGGAAGTGCTTGATTTCTTAAAGACCGTTCGAAAAGGAAGCCCTTTTTCAAAAGTCACAGATATGCAGATGGAGCCGCTCACCGAATTAGCTCATTATAAGGATTTTCGCATCAAAGGATGAATTTTTCATAAAAAACCTAGCTCTCGCTAGGCTTTTTCTGTTCCATGATAGGGCTTTTCCTGATAAAAATAATTCGGCTTCACAATGGTATTGTCGTAATGCTTGTGGAAGATGTGGGTAGCAGCTGGTGATACCGGTGGAATCAGCCATGTCCAGTCCCCAGTCAGCTTGCGGTCAGCCTTTTCTTCCTGCTTTTCAAATTGTTTGAATTGATGTGCTGCTGTATGGTGATCAACAATGGTCACCCCTGCTTCTCGGTAAGAATGAAGAACCGCCACATTCAACTCAACAATGGCTTTGTCCTTCCAAAGCGACGCATTCTTTGTCGTGTCCAGTCCTAAAATCGAAGCGACTTTTTTCAGCATATTGTAGCGATTTTCATCGGCTAGATTACGTGCGCCAATTTCTGTGCCCATATACCAGCCATTGAACGGTGCTGCATTGTAATGTATACCGCCAATCTCTAATTTCATATCCGCAATAATCGGAACAGCGTACCATTTCAGCCCTAAATCATGAAAGCCTTCATATTCAGGATGGGTAATCTCGACTTCTTGGACGATCTCTTTCGGAAGATCATACAGAACCGGCGGCTGACCTTTCAGCTGAAACATGAGAGGGAGAATATCAAAATGCGTGCCCTCCCCTTTCCAGCCATAGGCTTCACACAACTTTGTTAATTCAAGGGATGCCTCGTCGCCGATGATGCCATATTCCGTTTCATAGCCTGCATAACGAACAAGCTGATGATTATAAATGACCACTTCCTTCTGTCCCTCGTGCTCTGGCGGAAAGATCGTAATGGACGGTTTGATTTTCCCGCCATTTGTTGCATACTCAATATGATGAAAGAGCGCCTCTTTCACCTCATCTTTTGTCTTCACATGCCGGCAGTCATGAACATGCAGCGTTGACCAAAACAAACGGCCAATGCAGCGGTTGCTGTTGCGCCAAGCCATTTTCGCCCCGTGAGCTAGCTCTTCTGGTGTATGGGTGTATATACCTTCAGACTCTATTTCTTTTTTTATTTCATGCAGACGTGCTGCTTTCTCTTCATTTGATTTGTTTAATTCTTCATAGCATAAAGAAACAAAAGCTTCTGCTTCATTCCACAACGCTTCTTGGTTACTCAAACATACTCGCCTCACTTTAATACGAATATATCCATTGTAGCGGTTTCTATTAATAAATTCACTTGTTTCAAACCATTTTTTATCATGTCATCCGACTATTGTCCTTAGACAGTGGATGAATTAATGAGCTCAAGGGTCTTTTGGAGCCAGTGAACATACCCTTTTTCTCTTTCAATTGCCCTTGTCAGCACTAAGTAATGCCCAAATTGCGCTGAATGCAGCGATTGGGCGGAAGGATCTTCCTCCGTTAAAGCATTCAGCTTCTGTTTAAGCATGTCTACTTTTTTGGTCCGCTCTAGTAGTTGATATGAAAACAGATCAGCCGCTTCCTTTTTATCCATGGAGGAGATAAAGAATGTTTTTAGCATAAATTCATCCTTTGATGTTTCTGGAATCGGGTCTTTTGTCCTTAGCCACTTATGCAAGTCCGTTTTTCCTGCTTCTGTGATTTGATAGACCTTCTTCTCTAGCTTCTTTCCTTGTATGTGAATATCAAATTCAATAAACCCTTCTTCCGTTAAACGCTTCAGCTCGGGGTAGATTTGGCTGTGCTTGGCACTCCAAAACTGTCCAAGGGAATCCTTAAAGTGTTTTGTGATATCATATCCCGTCAGCTCACGCTGATCTAGTAAGCCAAGAATGGCATATTTCAGTACTCTCATGATGGGCCTCCAACGCATATTCTTTGACAATAGTATACCATACACTCTAAAATAAACATGTAAATCATGACATGTTTGAAACAACATCATTCTAATGAAAGAAGGAATAAACATGGAACAATTCGTTGGACTTCATATGATTTATACGTATGAAAATGGCTGGGAATATGAGATTTACATTAAAAACGATCACACCATTGATTACCGCATTCATAGCGGAATGGTCGGAGGCCGCTGGGTCCGTGATCAAGAAGTGAATATTGTGAAGCTGACAAAAGGCGTCTACAAAGTCTCCTGGACAGAACCAACGGGGACAGACGTTTCTCTGAACTTTATGCCTGAGGAAAAACGTATGCATGGCGTCATCTTCTTCCCAAAATGGGTGCATGAACGTCCAGATATCACGGTTTGCTATCAAAATGACTACATCGATCTCATGAAACAATCTCGTGAAAAATACGAAACATATCCGAAATATGTTGTTCCAGAATTCGCTGACATTACGTATATGAACCATGCAGGTGTAAATGACGAAACGATTATCGCAGAAGCACCGTACGAAGGCATGACAGATGAAATAAGAGCTGGGCGAAAATAGTAAAAGCGGCACAATGCGTGCCGCTTCAGCGTGTAGACAAACCCTCGCATTCGTTGTCAGGTCTGCGCGCCGGTGCTCACGAATGTCAAATTCGCTCCGCTCCGATGCTCGTCCTTCCTAGACTTCAAAGGTTTTCTATCACGCTGAAAAGAAGACAAAGGGCTAAAATAAAAATCATTTTAGCCCTTTGTCAACAATCTGAAAGCGGCACAATGCGTGCCGCTTTTTTATTTGATCCCTAACGTCTTCTGATGAAGCAAGAAACGATAGACTGGCAGTTCATCGCCTGCTTTCGAAGCAATAAACCCTGATGACATATAGCTATCTTTTGATTCTGGTTCAAGGGCAAGTGACAGCAAATTGGTTTGTGGCTGTGCTGTCAAATACACCTTGGTTCCTTTTGGCAGCTGACGTTTCTTTTCAACGAGTCTTGTTTCAAGCTGAATGTCTGTTTTGCTCTTTTCCTCTCGCTGTGTCACCTGATAGGCTTGTACTGGCACTTTCACGCCAACAGGCAATGTGACACTTTTTAATCCTAATGTTCTGAGCTTCCTCTCTACCCCTTCATGACCTGGGAGAATGAGATAAGCTGTCGGTCGCTCTCTTGTCAATACGGGAACTGCATCGCTCGCACTATGAAAACGCACAGGGACATCGATGGTCTGTCCTTTCTCAATATCCACCATTTCGAGTGAATCGTTCACAGGTGCTTTGAAATCATCTTGAATGACCACTTGATCGTCATCGTTTGTTTGAAGACCCTTTTTCACCAGTTTCAGCCGCTCCGTCACCATTTGCTGCTTGACTTGTTTGGCATGCTTCACCGTTGTCTCAATGATTTTTTCATGAGTGGTGACTTGTGCTGCGACGCGGCGGGCAAAGTCCTCCCTTCCAATTCCAATCCCCCTGCTTTCTACAAGAAATGATATAGCTGGCGAGAGTGCAAGGGCATTTCGGCCAATTCGTGCATCCGTTCCGCCTTCATAGAGATCGATCTTTCCATCCTTCCCTCTTGTGTTTGTATAATATAGGTCATTAGAAAATCCTTTGTTCGTCAGCGTTTCCCGAACTCCGTTCACATACAACTCATTTGATGTCAGACGAATGCTTTCAGGAATGTTCAAATTCTTACCCGATAAAATGAGTAAATCATGATATTTGAGGGCGCCTGATGAGCCAACATCTTCAAACTGCTTTTGGCCTACATCGTATTCATGGGCATCAATGACCACCTCTGGCCCATAACGATTAAATTCTTGATGCAAGGCTGTGAGCTCTGGAGATTCTAATGTCATATGATCACGATTCCCGTCCATTCCGTTTGCAAGCCTGCGGTCAAAGGCATATGAACCATCTGGGTTGATCCTTGGGACGATGATGATATTGACATGATTGAGTACACGCTCTCCTTCTTCACCTGCTAGTCGTTTCGCGATAACAAGAGCAGATTCGCCGGAGGCTGGCTCATTTCCGTGTATTTGTGCTTGAAGCCAGATCGTTGGCTTTTTTGAAAGTGGAGAGATGTGACGATCCTTTGTAAAGTAGAGAGCTGGAATAGACCGGCCATCAATGGATGTTCCAATCTGTTTCTGCGTGGCGTAAGGACTTTTGCGGACAATGTCACGTAAGAAATGTTGAAGCTCTTCTTGAGTCGTAAATGTGTCTCCTTTTTTCTGAAAGGCAGGTGTGTCGAACGTCTCGTCAGGCTCAGGGTATAGCTTTTTGACTGAGGCTGGCTGTTCATAACTTTTTCCATAATAAGGGGTGTCTGCGTTTGCTGAGGCTGGAGTCATCATCGACAAACTGCCTGTTATGAGGCATACAGCAGCAAAAAGAATTGTTCCTTTTCGTTTGGACATGCTATCCTCTCCCTTCGTTGATTTGCATTATAAAGAAAAAAACAGACAAAGTGTCAGTATTTTTCAAAAATATATCTTTTGGAGGAACAGGCATTTCTTTGTATAGGGCAAATGAATGGAGCTCGCTCGGCAATATGACCTAAAAAAAAGTGCCTGCTCTATACAGCAGGACACTCTTTTATTCACCAAATGGAAATGGCTCCAATGAGAACCGCCATGACGGTCATGGCGACGACCGCAAGCACAGCCCATTTCATCCCAAATTTCTGATGACGATCCAGTGATACCCCAACAAGTCCAACAAGTAAATGAGTCGATGGAACAAGTGGACTTAACATATGAATCGGCTGACCAATAATAGACGCTCTGGCAATCTCAATTTTATCGACACCGTATGCTGCCGCTGTTTCTGATAGGATCGGCAGTACCCCATAAAAGTATGCATCATTCGGCATAAAGAAAGTAAATATCCCGCTTGTTAACGCGACAATGACTGGAATAAATCCGCCAAGCTGCTCTGGAATAGCAGATACAATCGAAATCGCCATTTCATCGACCATTTTCGTCCCAGTTAAAATACCTGTAAAAACACCTGCCGCAAAAATCATAGAAGCAATCGCTAACACGTTTGTTGAATGAGCCGCAATCCGCTCACGCTGCTGATCTAAATTTGGATAGTTCACGATAATCGCCACACAGAAAGCAAGAACAAATAGAACGGTTAGGCTGACTTTTCCTGACACAAGCAATAGCACCAATAACAAAGTAAGCGCCAGGTTAAACCACCAAAGTTTCGGGCGTTTGATGTCATCTTGCAGTGCCGCTGCCATTTCATTTGCATGGATCGGCTGGTCAAGTTCAATCACACCAAGGCGTTTTCTTTCGGCTTTTCCAAGAAAATAAGAGACAATCATCATACTCAAAACCCCTGCGCCAATGACTGGAATCATCGGGCCAAATAAAAGTGATGGATCAACGCCAAGTGCACTTGCCGCTCTAGGTGTTGCACCGCCCCATGGAATCGTATTCATAATCCCCATGCCAACACCCGCAATACCTGCTAAAATAATCGGCCGGATGCCAAGCAGCGTAAATAACGGAAGCATCGCTGTTGTTGTAATCATGTACGTCGTTGTCCCGTCACCATCAAGTGCGACAAGCATGGTCAGGACAGCTGTTCCGACAATAATTTTTAATGGGTCGCCTTTGACGATTTTTAAGATTTTCGCCACCATCGGATCAAATAAACCCGCATCAATCATAATGCCGAAGTACAAAATGGCAAACATAATCATGACAGCTGTCGGAGCGACTTGCTGCACACCTTTGACAATCATGTCTGAAATTTCAGTAAAATGAAAACCTGCAATAAGAGCAAATGCAATTGGTGTTAATACCAATGCCGTTAGAACAGACATACGTTTCGTCATAATCAAAACCATAAATACAATCATCATAAGAAATCCTAAGATTGCTAACACTTTATTCACCCCTTATGTTGTATACGCTTTCATTAATTATTGGTATCCCATTTCCAACCCTTTCTGTCATCATATCTGACGTTGAAATTGAAGTAAATATTATGAATTTTAATTCTTTTTCGGTCGATAAATGCTTTTTGTTCATTTTGTGCAACCGTTGTTCTTTTTGATGCCATATAAAAAAGCGGCCTCACTCGACCGCTTTTTCTCCTTGTATGAATTGCTCATAACGCCTTAATTGATCTTCCATAAAGACCTTTGCCTCTTTACTGTTCATATAACGACTTGTCCAGCCTTTTTGTTTTAACTGCTTTTTCCAGGACTCGGTTTGCGTCATTTTTTGAAGAAGCTGATCCCATTCACGAATCTCGTGCTGATTCATTTGCTTAGGTCCCATGACACCGCGCCAATGAGAAAAGATGAGCGGGATTCCTTGCTCTTTCCATGTAGGCACATCTTCAAAGCCCTCTAATCGCTTATTGGTTGTGGTCGCTATGAGTTTTAGCCTCTTCTTTTCATAATCATGACGAACCTCTGTAATAGTAGTCGTTGCTGCATCCACCTCATGGTCAATGAGCGCCTGAAATAAATCATCTGCACTGTCAAATTTCAAAAATTGAATGCGGTAAGGGTCAATCCCTGCCATTTCTGCTGCCCGGGCGAACGAGATTTGATCGTCATTCCCAAAGTCAGGGGCAAAACCAATCTTTAAAGAATCTGGTTTTTTCTTTAGTGTGTTTAACAGTTCCTTTCCATTTGAGAAAGGAGAATTTACAGGGACTGCGACGACCTGCCACTCTTCAGCAAGAATGGCGAGTGGTGTTACATCATTCATTGTTACGTTACTGCTGCCAAGCAAATTACGGCTCAATAATAAGCTTGAATTTAAACTAATATAATTGGCATCTTGCTCCATCATATACGTCCATCCTTTATCCACCGTCCCGTCTCTTTGATAAAGGATATTCACAGGCCGTTTCACCAGCTTCTCTTGTTCAAGCACTGATTTCATCACCTGAGCCGTTTGGTCAAATCCACCGTCAGGCACACCTGACACCACAATATATAATGGACTGCGCTGCTGGAAAGAATGTTCTGCTGTTTTTTCATTAAAGGTGAGCGACATACAAAGGCAGATCATGATGACAAGAAGTATTCCTTTTTTCATCTTTTATGACTCCGCTTGCTTTTTGGCAGAATAATATCTTCGTTCTGGTCTGCCAATGATCCCGTACGCAAGCTCTGCCCGGCATTCTCCCGTTGTAACGAGATATTCTACGTAACGTCTCGCTGTTGTACGTGATACGCCCATTTTTTCTCCGAGTTCTTCCGCTGTAATCCCGCTATTCTCTGATGCCATCAGTGTTTTCACTTTGTCCAAGGTCAGTGAATTAATGCCTGTTGGCAGGTCTCGGTCACCCTTTTGTTTTGGTTCTTCCTGCATATGGCCAAAAAACAGATCAATCATTGTTTGATTGACTTCATCCTTTGAATTGATCAAGTCCTTCTTTTCTTTATATTCGGTTAAGACTTGCGTGAATTTTTGGGCTGTCACCGGTTTAATTAAATAATGAACCACTCCATAATGAAGGGCATCTCTTAGAAGCATTGTTTCCGTTGCAGCAGTAATAATGATGACATCTACTTCAGGATAACGTTCTCTTAAAAGCGGCAAAAGGTTTGTGCCGAGCTCATCAGGCATATACACGTCAAGCAAAATGAGATCGACCTGTTCTTTTTGGAGTGCCTCCCACATATCATTTGCACTCTTTGCCTTTCCAGCGACTTGAAAGCCTTGTATCTTTTGTATATAGGTTTCATGAATGGCAGCGATTCGAAAATCATCCTCCGCAATGAGTACCTTTATCACAATCTATTCCCCCTTTGTGCCTTTCGGTA
Organism: Bacillus sp. MC1252; assembly: GCF_056838025.1. Classification (NCBI taxonomy): domain Bacteria; kingdom Bacillati; phylum Bacillota; class Bacilli; order Caryophanales; family Bacillaceae; genus Bacillus; species Bacillus sp. MC1252. Next base: position 763,698 of record NZ_CM166369.1, on the reverse strand, counting down.
TGTATACAGTGAAGATGGCACCGCCTTCTTTTTGGTTCGTTACTTCAATCCAGCCCCCAAGTTCATCTAATACTTCTTTCACATTAGCTAGTCCGTAGCCTCGCCCTTCTCCCTTTGATGAATGACCTCTTGTGAAAAGATGTGACAGTTCTTTTTCATTCACCCCATCACCTGAATCAGAAACCTCTATGATAATATCAAATCCAATATCTGTGATGAACAGGCCTACCTCTCGCTTTTCCTTATTCAATACGGCCTCAAAGGCATTGTCTACGAGATTGCCAATAATGGTGATAAAGTGAGATAAACTCAAATGAGCTGGAAGCGGCTCCAATGAACTATTTTCATCAATATGGAAATGGACCTTCTTCTCAGATGCCTTGCCTAACTTTCCGAGTAAAATGGCTTGTATCTTCGGAGAGCGAATTTGCTTCATGAGTAAATCGTGCTGACGATTTTGAAGCGTATATTCTTCCTTAATTAAGTCGATGGCTTCATCCACTTGTTTCAGCTCAAGCAAGCCTAAAATGGCGTACAGCTTATTTGAGAACTCGTGTGTTTGTGCTCTAAGGTCTTCTGAATATTGGCTTACCTCTGTCAATGTATCCAGCAGCTTTGTCAGCTCTGTTTTCTCTCGAAAGCTCACAATTCCCCCGAATACTCTATGGTCCTGCACCACTTTTTTCACATTTAACACAAAGGTTTTATCATTGACGACGGTTTCGATGTTAGGTTCAATCGTCTCTGCCTTTAAATAGGAAAGAAGATTGGTATTTGGCAAGACTTGGTCAATATGATGCGGCAGCGCTGAAGAAGCACGCAGCATGTGTTCAGCTGACGTATTCATCATCGTAATCGCACCTTTACGGTCAAACGCAATGATTCCTTCTTTGATGGCATGCAGCATCGCTTCTCTTTCTCGATATAATGAAGCAATTTCATGCGGTTCAAGCCCTAATGTATCTTTGCGAATACTCTTTGTTAAAAAAATGGCACCGAATATGCCAGGCAGCAAAACAAGAAGGGCGATATAACTCAATTTGAATAGTTGATGGGCTGTCGCTTGATCGATTTCTCTTTTTAAAAATTCAACAGTGACTGTCCCAATAATTTCTTCATGCTGTCCTGTTTCTTTCATAATCGGGGCACTGCCCCTGACAACGATTTCACCAGCAGAATCACCAGTCGATATGGAGGTTCCTCCAAATAGCAGGGTACTCCTTCCTTCAGATACACTGATGGTTTTTCCAACATGCTCATGATTCGTATGAAAAAGGACCTTTCCTTTTTGATTGGTGATTAAGATGGCATGTGCTCTTACTTGCTCCTTCATTTGCTCGAGCACTGCCTGTTCTTCATTCTGAGATGCTGATGCGGCTACCGATGCTTTAATTGGCGGCATATATGATATCGTTCTAGCGGTTTGCACTGCCAGCTGTTCAGCTTGTCCCTGCCTTTCTGCTGTCTGCAAAAAACCAAAACAAATGGTCAATAAAGCAATGACAACAAGCAAAAGCCCGATAATTAATCCCAATATTTTCGTTTGTAAAGTGACTTTCCTTTTGCCCATCCTCACCGCCACAACCCCTAATTCAAATAGATTCATCGAATAAACTCTAAGAAAATCATATCATTTTTTCTTACGAAGTTGAGAGAAAATTCATTCAAACAAAAAAGGACGACTCAAATCAAGTCATCCCTGTTTGTTGATTACGTGATGGATAAACCAGCACTCGCATAGCCTGCTACGGTGTTAATTAAAGATAAGCCTGTTGCAGTCGCAGAGAATACAACCAGTAATCTTGTTTCCGGTGTAACTGGCACATTCAGGCCGGTAGCGATGCCGTTTGAAATAGCACCTATCGATAAAATCCCTGTTAAGTCTGGAGCCAATGTGACGCTCGCTACTTGAGTGAAGCTGTTATCTGGTGTCGGTGAAGCAAATAAGCTAGCTGTCACTGTGATGTTTGTGCCGACTAAAGAAAGTGCTGCTGTCGTACTAAAATAGCCGGCAAATGAAGTAATGGTACCAGCTCTCGGTACAGAAAATGCCATGTTTAATAAAGTTCCTGCGGCTCCTGTTAAATCAATGATCCCACCTACAATGCTGACACCTGTCGCTGAGTTACCAAATCCAACCAAGCTAGATGTCCCGACTAGACCGCCTCCGATTGTCGTCAAAACAGCAGGAGTTCCTGATGCAAATGGGATAATCGCACTCGATCCTGTGACACCTGTTGAACCAGTGGCTCCGGTGGCTCCTGTTTTCCCTGCTTTTCCTGTTTTTCCGGTAGCGCCGGTTACTCCTCTTTCACCCGTTACTCCTGTCGCACCCGTTACCCCTGCCGCTCCCGTTACTCCTGTCGCTCCGGTATCTCCTGCCGCACCAGTTACCCCTGTCGCTCCGGTATCTCCTGTCGCACCAGTTACCCCTGTCGCTCCGGTATCTCCTGCCGCTCCCGTTATCCCTGTCGCTCCCGTTACTCCTGCCGCTCCCGTTACTCCTGCCGCACCCGTTATCCCTGTCGCTCCGGTATCTCCTGCCGCACCCGTTACCCCTGTCGCTCCCGTTACTCCTGTCGCTCCGGTATCTCCTGCCGCACCCGTTACCCCTGTCGCTCCCGTTACTCCTGTCGCTCCGGTATCTCCTGTCGCACCAGTTACCCCTGTCGCTCCGGTATCTCCTGCCGCTCCCGTTATCCCTGTCGCTCCCGTTACTCCTGCCGCACCCGTTATCCCTGTCGCTCCGGTATCTCCTGCCGCACCAGTTACCCCTGTCGCTCCCGTTACTCCTGTCGCTCCGGTATCTCCTGCCGCTCCCGTTACTCCTGTCGCTCCGGTATCTCCTGCCGCACCAGTTACCCCTGTCGCTCCCGTTACTCCTGTCGCTCCGGTATCTCCTGCCGCTCCCGTTACTCCTGTCGCTCCCGTTACTCCTGTCGCTCCCGTTACTCCCGTGTTGCCAGCGCCTGCTAATAACGTATAATCTGGAGATGTATCTGGGGTACCCATTGGCGATGCTGTATTCACCATATACGTACTACCCTTGTATGTCACAATTTGACCTAATGTATGTGTCGAAACCGTCTCTAGATCAAAATCCACTATTCCAATTAACCCTATTCCGGTTGCACCAGTTGAACCTTTGTCTCCCTTTACTCCCGCTGAACCTGCAGCAGCTAATAACGTGTAATCGGCCGATGTACTTGGTGTTCCTGATGGCAGAGCTTTATTCACTTTATATGTACTGCCATTGTATGTCACAACTTGATCTAGTGGATAGGTCGCTGCTACCGCTGGATCAAAATTCACAATTCGTGTTAACCCTACATCTACTGGGCCTGCTGAGCCTTTTCCATCCCCCCTTCCTGGCAAACCTTGTATTCCACAAACACATGGATCCTGTCCGCAACAAAGATTTTCCACTGACTTTTCAGGTTTTCCACTCTTACAACTATCACATACCCATCCATTATCCTTATACGCATCATACCAGCTTCCATTTTGGTAGTGGTCGGCCGAATGAGCTGGATATGTTTTTCTGCACTGTCTACATCTTCTCATAGAATCCCCCCAATCCATCGTATTCATCCATATGGGGAAAGGTGTATGTACACTTTTCATTTTATTTAGAAATATTGAAAAGACCTTGCACTCCATGCACAAGGTCTTTTCTTCATTGAAATCTCATCGTCATTTTTAAATCCTTTCCTACCATACTATAGTCAATATCCGCTGGACGGATCGCCTCTTTTAGTTTTTTTATTCCTTTTCCTTCAAACATAGTAGGTGCATCTTTCCCGCCAATCAATAAAGGTGCCACATAAATAACAGCTTCATTCACAAGTGACGCTTCTAAAAATGACGCACTCACACTGCCTCCTGCCTCAACAAGTACTGACATCACAGAGCGCTTCTTTAACATGTGTAACACATCTTGAAGATCTGTCCGTCGTTCCCCGTTTGTGACAAATACTTCATACCCTTTTTGCACAAGCTGATCATACTTTTTTTGATCGTACATTCGTGAGGTACAAATAATGGTTTCTGCCATATGATCTGTTAAACATTTTGCATGAAGCGGGATCCTTAATGTTGAATCTAAAATGACACGAATGGGCTGAGTGATGAATGAATCCTTCACAATTAAACCTGCATCATCTTGAATAATCGTTTCAACTCCTGTAATCACCGCATCTGCTTCTTGACGTAAAAGCTGCACTTCCGTTCTCGCTTCTGTTCCGGTGATCCATTTGCTTTCTTGATAAGCCGTTGCAATTTTCCCATCTATTGAAATAGCTGATTTTAATATGACATACGGAAGGTCTGATTGAATCAAATGAAAAAAAGGCAAATTTAAGCGGTCTGCTTCCTGTTTACATATTCCTTCTTCTACTTCTAACCCTGCTTCTTTCAACATGGTCATCCCTTTACCTGCTACAAGCGGATTCGGATCTTGAGTGCCAATGACCACACGTTTCACACCGCTCTTGATGATGGCTTGTGTGCAAGGACCCGTTTTTCCTTGATGCGTACAAGGTTCGAGTGTCACATACATGTCAGCCCCCTTCGCCTTTTCTCCTGCCATTTGCAGCGCATGAATTTCAGCATGCGGCTCACCTGCCTTCAAGTGAGCACCAATCCCAACGATCTCCCCGCGTAGAACAATCACTGCACCGACAAGCGGATTGGGTGAGGTTTGTCCTTTCATTGCCTTTGCGTTGGCAATGGCCAGCTTCATATAAAAAACATCGTCTTTCATCTGTGGCTCCTTTCTTCTCTTTCAAGGGAAAGAACTCCTTCAGGAAAATGAAGGAGTTCTATTCTCATGTGCTAAATTTTTTCCATCCGTTTCTTTTCAGATCGATCATAGTAAGGCAAGGAATAAAACAGTTTATACGATGCTCGTTGTTTACAGAAACAGCATTTGCGTAATTCATATTTATTAATGAGGAGCACATGCGGACAATTGAGTACAGTCAGACCCTTTTTCATATGTTCCTTGCAAACACTTATCATGAGAATCCCCCGCTTACATTCTTTTTCTTAATGAGAGATTACTTCTTTCGGAAATTGTTCAAATAAGCGCAGTACTTCCGTATGCGTACCATCTTCTCTAATGTGATAAATACCGCCGTCATATGAGCTTGCATATACATCATTACCTAATTGTCTGATTGCACTAATCCCATTCTTGGCAATTCTGATTGGACCAGTATTCACATGTAACTCTGGATTCCACACAACGATGTATCCCCAATAATCTCCGCTCACAATATAGCCAGAATCTGTGACAGTGACTGATTTAATGGAATATTGATGCTCATTGTGCTGGTCTAAAATTCTACCTGTATGCAAATCAAACAATCTGACATTCTTGTCACGGCTGACAATGGCAATGCGGTCTCTTTTGCTGTCAATAAATACATCATTTAATAGCTCTGTCGCACCGATATATTCCGCTTTTAAGGACAAACTCTTTTTATCTAGAAGACAGATGGTCCCTTCAACCGCAGCGGTGATGATATGATCTCCTTCTACCTTTAATGCTTTGACCGCACAATCATGTGCTTTGGAACGGCCGATTTCCTTTAAGTGTTCCGTCGAAATGACATGCACATAACCGCCGTAAGTTCCAATATAGAATTGTCGGTCCTCCTCGTGGAAATACACACTGTTGACTGGGCCTGTGTTGAGATCAAAAGAGACCATTTGCTGTAATGATTCGTGTACAATGTGCACTTGACTTGCATGATCTCCCCAAGCATAATAGCTTCCATCCCGTGCGACAGCCACCCCATTTGTTAAAACGCCTGTCGATTTTGCGATTTCGATCCCGTTTTTTCTGAATTTTCCGTCATCTGATGCGGTGATGATGTCACCCGTATCAGTCAACGCAATATCATTAATAGACGGTGTCGCCAGTTCAATCTCATCAGATATGACTTTTCCCTCTTCAATCGACCATTCACAATACGTTTTCCCAAAGCTGGCTCCTAGGATGGCCTTCTCATCCTCTGTCCAGACAAGCGAGCGCTCCCATTGATATTTATGAGGCAGCAGCGTATCGATTAAATCTCCCGTTTCATAATTCCACAGCTTAATTAAATGGTCATAGCCTGCTGTCAGCAAGTAATCTCCGCTCGGAGAAAAATTCACACGCTTTACACCCTGTAAATGGGCTTTGATGATTTTTTTCTCCTGTAAAGTGTTCGCATCATATATGATGACGGTGCCATCATCTCTGCCAAGTGCAAACACTTCTTTTTGATTGCTGCCGCTGATTGTGTCCAGCTCATAATCAAATGGGCCAATTTCCCCCACAATTTCTCCTGTATCATACAGCCAAACAAGGACATAGCCATCATCACCTGTTGTATAAGCTTTATCCCCATGTATCCATACAGCTAATACATCTTTGCTATGTCCATGGAATTCTCGTAAGATGGCTCCTGTTTCGATATCCCATACTAAGCATCTTCTATCTCTAGATACCGATACTAGCAAGGTATCCTGCTTGGCAAAGGCGACGGCTTCCACATCATCCGCATGACCAAACAGCGTACGAATTCGTGTCTGTGTGCCTGTATCATACAATTGAATGGTATAGTCTGACGATGCACTCGCTAGATACTTTCCACTTTCAGAAAGAGATAAAGAGTTAATGATATGCTCGTGACTCCCGATAAACGTTCCTTCTCCTGTTTCCCGGTCCCACTTATAAATACAGCGGTCATAGCCGCCAGTGTAGACAATTTGGTCATGCTCAGTAGATAAAACAGATGTAATTGGTCCTCTATGCATGGTTTTACACTCCTATCTTTATATGTTTTTTTGACGAGTAACTAGACGAAAACCAGTAAATCGAAAAACGGGGTCTGGGTGCTTCCCGTGTCTTCTTGCGACTCTGCATAAATCTCCGCCTCTTGCGAAGGAGCCGCCTTTTAGAATGTAGTAATCGCTGCCGATTGTTTCCGTTAAATCATCTACGACCTCGATCCCGCCTTCATATACGTGATATTTGGTGTTGACCCATTCCTCGACATTGCCTCCCATATCATAAAGTCCAAATAGGGATCTGCCCTTTTCGTAATGACGGACAGGCGTCGTTTTTTCGATATTGGATTCGTGCGTATTGCAGCAAGAAGGATCGAACTCATCTCCCCACGGGTATTGATTTCTCGTGTTACCCCGGGCAGCATACTCCCATTCTTCTTCAGTAGGGATTGAAACGTCATATCCGAGCTTCCCGCTCAGCCACTGACAGAACGAGAAGGCTTCCTCGATATCCATGCCCCAAGCTGGATGGTCTTTTCCTCCGCCAAGCTCTGGGTTCGTTAAGCTTTCCGGATAAGTCTGGCCTGTTTCATCACAATAGCTTTGATACAATTCATTTGGTACGACCGTATCTGAGATAAAAAATTCATTGATATACGGCTGATAGGATGGAAATTCTTTGTACAGCCATTTTTGAAATTTTTTCTCACGTCCATAGGCTGGATTGAGAAGCTTGTCCTTCCAAAATTCTGATGCCTTTTTCATATCTTCTTCATTACTTCCAATCGTTGCATAGCCGCTTGGGATTTGAATCCAATTGATATCAGGTTTCACGCTTTTCTCCCGCCTTCTTTAAATAAACTCATCTACTGATTAATTAATTTCTTCTCATCGACCATATGCCCTGAGGCTGCTTTTGCCTTTAAATACGCTTCGTTATAGAGAGAGGCTTCTACCGTATGATCAAATCGTAAAACTGGAAGCCCGTAAGCAGCAATGGAGTCGACTTTATCTGGATTGTTTGTTAACAGGTGCAATGGTTTCCCTTTGTTTAAGTAGTGCAATACAGCCGCAGCTTCCTCGTAATGCCGATCATCATCTCCGCAGCCGATCAGGCGATTGGCCTCAAACGTATCCAGTTTCATTTCCTGTAATTTATACGTGAATGCTTTCGCCATCAGCCCAATGGAACGCCCTTCTTGGTTGGCCATATACACAAGCATGCCTTTTCCGTGTTCTGTGATTTTCTTCAGCGATAACGCAAGCTGTGGACCGCAATCACATTTCAGTGACCCAAACACATCCCCTGTTTGGCAGACACTATGAATTCGCACAAGCGGAGGTACCTCATTTTCAAAGTCGCCAAATAGGAGACAAGAGGAAAATGTTTGCTGCGTGGTACTCATTTGTACAATGGATTCGATCGTTGGCTTTGTATCTGGTTCAACAGGTGAAAAGGCATACCATTTAAACTGCACCTCCTCATGTTGAATAGAGATTGGCAGATTCACTGGCCCCACGAGCAAATAGTTTTTTTCTTGAAATGAAAAATGATGAATCATTGATTGTAATTCAGCTACAAACTTGTTCATTTGTCTCCCCCCTATTCATCACTGCACTCAATTCGATTTTGACAGCGCAGTGATGGAGTGATGAATATGCACACTCCCTCAGCCTGGGCACGCGTTTCCAGCTGCAATCATGGCTTGTGAGGAAATGCCTGTACAAATGCCGGGTGCATACATTCGCTCCATGGATGCGCGATGCCTCTCATCGTTTAAGTCCCTTTATTTTCGTAAAAGAAATGCCTGAAGAACGACGACTCTTCGACCTGGCCTTTGTCCAGTACAAAGGAGCAGAAATCGAGCTTCATACGCTGTATTCTCTGTAAGAGCAGCGACACCATCCGGTAATTGCACGCCCTTTCTTAAAAGAACACCTCCGTAAGCTTCGAGCTGCTTTCTACCTTTTACTAGAAGATCTGGTTCTTTATATGCTATTGGTCACATAAGTGCGTATCAGCTGGGCTCGCCACTCACCATTGATGAATAGATGATACTTCTTTTCAGCTATAATGATTGCAGCACTTAAGCCACTTGGACTTGAACCTGCACCAAGAACCATCACTTCATACATCGTGTTTATCCTCCTTTGTACTAGATTTTGACGGCAATGACATGATGCTGGCTGATTCCGGCCTTTGCTTTTAATGGTGCAATCGATACAAGCTCAAGACCTGATGTACAAATTCTTTCTCCAAGCTGAGAATCTGAAAACGAAAAATGAAATCGGCCATCTTCTCCGATTAATCCTGTTTTCCACTCTTCTCCCCATACAACAAGTGAAAAGACGCCACCTTCATGAAGTAAAGAAGAGACCTGCTTTAAGTAACGTTCGTGATCATCAGGATGTTGATGGTGAAAACAGCCATGATCTAAAATTAAATCAAACTGCATCTCGCGCCCCTGATCACTCGACCATGACATAAAATCCTGATGAACGAAATGGACAGGAATCGTGTCTTTTTTCTTTAACCCTTCCCACTCCTCATGCTCATACAGATCAATGCCGACATATGCTGAAAGCCCGCTTAAATGTTCAAGTGCCCGGCCGTTCCCGCACCCGATATCCAGCACAGAAGCAAGTGCATCCTTTTCCCTTGAACGCCATGCCTTTAATGACATCACAGCTGCGTCCGTTAATGACGGATCAGTAGACCACATATCTGTTCTTTGCTCATAGTGTTCTTGAAATGCCATGCGCATTTTTTCTAAATACAACCCACTGTCTTCATGGTACAAAGCCTTTTTCATCACGGGACCTCCTTCAATTCACAATCACCTTTTCTGACAATGATGGTCTTCAAGCAAAAAGCCTTATGATAGAATGAAAGATGGATTTTCTAGAAAAATCTGTTTTCTAAAAAAAGAGAAGCATCCCACATGTTCATTCTTCTTTTTCAGCACTCATCCTCACATGCAGCCATTCGCAAGATACGGCGCCTCAGCTTGTTGTCTCTTTTTTTCATATGAGTTCACCTCCTTCACTGCTTGATCAAGGTATAATTGAAAGCGCTTTCTCTTTTGTATTCCTCTAATCGGCTTATACAAGAACTGACATCTTTTTGATACATCTTGCAAATTGATCGTAGTAGAAAGTTCAAACTATTGTTTAAAACGACTATCATTCTTCCGTTTCTTCTTCAAATAAAAAATCATTTTCTCTAGTCTAGTAGAACATGTATATCCCTCAGAATCACTTGTCCTTTGGTTGCATGCACCACCTTTCACTAGAATATGCTTCGAGTAAACCTACCAGATTTTTTAACAACTAATTCCATAACGACTGGATTAAGCCCAATATATTGTTTTTAGATTATTTTGTCAATAGATTATTTCCTAAATATTAGAATGAATTTTCTAATTGAAAATACAGGTATTTTTCGTGGTTTCTTGACCTTAAAACACTAATTTCTACACAAAAATACAATTTAAATCTATAGAACTAAGAAATTTATCTACTAAATTACACAAGATTTTTATTTCATTTTGAGACAAAAATGAAATATATCATAATTATTTCCCGAGTGGTTATTTGTGATATTTCGACTATTTTTTCTGTTTTTTGATGATTTTCTTTGGTATTTCTACATTTTCAATTAGATGATTTACTGTTTATTCCAATCCATTCAACTTTCTTATTACAGTAAAAAAGATGGATGTCTGATCTAAACATGAAGACATGAAAAAAAGCCCCTTACAAAAGTAAGAGGCTTAGCGTGTAGACAACTCTCGCATTCTTTGTCAGGTCTGCGCTCTGGTGCTCACGAATGTCAAATTCGCTTCGTTCCAGTGCTCGTCCTTCCTTGACTTCAAAAGAAGACAAAGGGCTAAAATAAAAATTTCAGCCCTTTGTCAAGAGGCTTTTTAAAGTTTGCGTTTAGGCCCAGGTTTTCACTTTTTCATGATCTGTTACAAATAGAAGGACTTTTCCCTCGTCTAAGTGTTCTTCAAATGTTTCAGCTTCTTCTTTAGTGAATCCAATCTCTTGAATTTTATTGCGGAGCTCATCGCCCTTTTTACTAAAGATATTCCCAACAGCATGTTTAAGTCCAACTTCTCTTGGACCTATCGTATTGGCATCTGCATGACTTGCAATACGCTCTGTTCGGTCATCGTCATGGGACAGAACATAAATGTCCTCTCTTGCAACACCGAGTTCTTTTAATTGCTCTACATCTCGTTGAAGTGTTTCATCATTTGAATACTCTCTTACAACAGGTTTCATTTTATATTCCTCCTTTAACGTCTTACGAATCTTTTACCCGTCACTTTTGTCATTAAACCTTCCACGAGCACATCCATTTTGCTGCATGTATTTACCGTGCCTATTGACTTATTTTTGACAAAAACCCTGTGAAAGTGACTAAATTTTCTGAAATATCGTGTTCATTCCTGTTGATTTGTTGTACAATTCTTATACTGGAGGCTAGAAATGAGGTAGAGCTGATGTATTATTTTTCAGTGGAGCAGCAGTTTAATGCTTGGGTTGTCAGTGATTTGGTGAAACAGCTTTTTCAAAAGTGGAATCCTGAAGAAGCAAAAGCAAAGTCGCTTACATTGTTTGCTGAACAGCACTTTCACATCTCCATTGATTATCTCTTTTCTATCATTATGAACATTGGAGATATCGAGTCGATTGATCAAGATCCACAAGACCTGTTGTCCTCATACTTGAATATCCTTTTTCCTTTTGTGACGCGCGATATGATAAAAGCCTCCATGCAAAATGCAAATGAATATTTGTTAAAAGAACGTGATGCGGACGTATATCAGCTGTTTGGTTGTCTCCCGCCGCTCTTCTCTGTCTCTTTTCAAAAAAAGTAGTCCCATTCTTTTGGATGGTGGCTGCTTTTTTGTATGTGTTTTGAAAAGACCGTATGTTTTGAATGAAAAGAAGCATCATGTTAATGTAAAACTAGGATGCAAGTGAAAGGAAGGATTTGACATGAGTCAACAAAAGCAAATTCAATTAGCAAAACGTCCAAAAGGATTACCTACAAAAGATGTTTTTCGTTTTGAAACAGTTGATATACCCGTGCCGCAAGATGGCGAAGTCTTGATTCAAACGAAATATGTTTCTGTAGATCCTTATATGAGAGGACGAATGCAGGATACAAAATCCTATACACCTCCGTTCAAACTAAATGAAGTGATTCAAGGTGGTGTTGTCGGAGAAGTCGTCGAGTCAACATCTCCTCAATTTGAAAAAGGTGATTTTGTCCTTGGATTCCTCGGCTGGCAGGAATATTCGACTGCCAAAGCTGAGTCGCTGACAAAAATTGATCCATCCATTGCGCCATTATCCTATTACTTAGGGATTTTGGGCATGCCTGGGCAAACAGCCTATTTTGGACTTCTTTCAATTGGTCAGCCAAAAGAAGGCGAGACGGTTGTGATTTCAGGAGCCGCAGGTGCCGTTGGTTCCGTTGTCGGACAAATCGCTAAAATCAAAGGCGCACACGTCGTTGGAATTGCCGGATCTGATGATAAACTTGCTTATTTAAAAGAGCTGGGCTTTGATGAAACCATTAATTATAAAACAACAAATGATTTAGATGATGCTATTGCAAAAGCCTGTCCAAACGGTGTCGATGTGTATTTTGACAATGTAGGCGGTGAGATTTCTGACGCAGTGATGAATCATTTGAACCGTTTTGCACGCATTCCAGTGTGCGGGGCTATTTCTTCTTATAACATTAGCGCAAGCGAGGACATTGGACCGCGTGTGCAAACAAAGCTCATTAAAACAAGCGCATTGATGCAAGGGTTTATTGTCGCCAACTACGCAGATCGTTTTGAAGAGGCGGCAAAGGATCTTGCACAATGGGTGAAAGAAGATCAACTCACTTACAAAGAAACCATTACCGAAGGCTTTGACAACATTCCTGATGCATTCATTGGACTGTTCAAAGGCGAAAATGTCGGGAAACAGCTTGTCAAAATTTCATAACAAGAAAAGGACCCTGCCTTCTGGCGGGTCCTTTTTTTATGCCTGTTGAGGCGCAAGATGCAGCTGGCCTTGCTTATACACAATTTCCTCAAGCGAGATATTCAGCTTTTTCGCCATTTTTTTCAGCATCGCATGCTCTTGATGTGTGACAAGGCTGATGACAGCCCCTTCTTTGCCTGCACGGCCTGTTCTGCCTGAACGGTGGATATAGCCTTCTTCATTTGGCAGATCTGCATGAATCACGTACGGCAAATCATCAATATCAATGCCTCTTGCTGCAATATCTGTTGCTAAAAGAAGTGGGAATTCACGCTGTTCGAATGACTTCAAGATCACAGCACGTTCCGCTTTTTTCGCTTCACTATGAAGCACACCAAGGTCCACATGGTGATACGCTAATTTCTCTGCATAAATGCTTAAGTTCGTGATATCACGGACAAAGACGAGCGCGTGCATGTCCTCAAGCCGCGATAGCTTTTGCAGTAATTTCACTTTATCCCGCTGATCACATAACAGATAATAGTGACCTACCTTCTGCGCTTCTTCTTGGCTTCTGCCGATTTTCAACACCTCTGGTTCAGATGTCATTTCTTTGATTAGTTGAATAGTTTCCTTTTTCAAAGTCGCAGAAAAACAAAGGATTTGTCTTTCTTTTAATGTGGATTTAATGATCGCTTGGATCGTTTTCATATGCTCTGGCACAAGAAGCTGATCTGCTTCGTCTAATACGATCGTTTTGACTTCATGCATTTTCAGTTTCTTGATTTTGATTAATTCTTGTACACGGCCAGGTGTGGCCACAACGATGTTCGGGTGTTTCTTTAGCTTTTCCTGCTGCTTCTTGATGTTCGCTCCGCCAATCAAGGAGACAGCTTTGATGTCTGATCCTTGTTTGAACTCTTGCACGACATCAAAAATTTGCATCACAAGCTCTCTTGAAGGTGCCAAGATTAAGACTTGCGGGTGTTTGATATTCACATCAATTTTATTTAAGAGCGGCAGAACATACGCAAGTGTCTTCCCTGTTCCAGTTGGTGATTCTGCAATCACATCACGCTTCTTCGTAATCCACTCTGCTGTTTTTTCTTGTATAGCTGTTGGTTGCCCGAAGCCAGCCGCTTCAAAGTTCTCTTGAATAAATGGCTTTGCTTCTTTAAAAAATGCCCAAGTTTCCGTCATGTCGATCTCCTTTATCCTCATTCAATCTATCCTTAAGTATCTCAAAATCAGCTTTGAAACGCAATTTTTCTTTTGATGCTTTTATCGAGCCGGACAGTTCGATATAATCATGAGAGGCACTAGCCGTTTTGAATCTATTTGAGGTGTAAAAAATGATATTATCTGTTAAAGATTTAAGCCATGGCTTTGGTGACAGAGCCATTTTCCACGAAGTCTCCTTCCGTTTATTAAAAGGCGAGCATGTCGGCTTAATCGGCGCCAACGGTGAAGGAAAGTCAACGTTTATGAATATTATTACTGGTAAGCTAGAGCCAGATGCAGGAAAAGTCGAATGGGCTAAAAATGTCCGCGTCGGCTACCTTGATCAGCATACGGTACTAGAAAAGGGAAGAACCATTCGTGAGGTCCTTCAGGATGCCTTCCATTATTTATTTTCCATGGAAGCAGAAATGAATGACATTTATGGAAAAATGGGTGAAGCTGACCCTGATGAGCTAGAAAAGCTGCTAGAAGAAGTTGGCATCATTCAGGATGCACTGACAAACAATGATTTCTATATCATTGATTCCAAGGTAGAAGAAATTGCAAGAGGTCTTGGGTTAACGGATCTTGGGCTAGACCGTGATGTGACAGAGCTGAGCGGTGGTCAGCGTACGAAAGTGCTGCTTGCGAAATTGCTGTTAGAGAAGCCAGAAATTCTCCTTCTCGATGAGCCGACCAACTATTTGGATGAGCAGCATATTGAGTGGCTGAAGCGCTATTTACAGGAGTATGAAAATGCGTTTATCCTCATCTCACATGACATTCCGTTTTTAAACAGTGTCATTAACTTGATTTATCATGTCGAAAATCAAGAATTGACACGCTACGTCGGTGATTATGATCAATTCAAACAAGTGTACGAAGTCAAAAAGCAGCAGCTGGAAGCAGCCTATAAAAGGCAGCAGCAAGAAGTCGCTGAATTAAAGGATTTTGTCGCCAGAAACAAAGCACGTGTCAGCACAAGAAATATGGCCATGTCTCGTCAAAAGAAGCTGGATAAGATGGACATGATTGAATTGGCCGCAGAAAAACCAAAACCAGAATTTCACTTTAAGCCTGCACGTACTTCCGGGAAATTGATTTTTGAAACGAAGGATTTAGTGATCGGTTATGAGGAGCCGCTCTCTCGCCCTTTGAATCTGAAAATGGAACGCGGGCAAAAAATTGCGTTATACGGCGCAAATGGAATCGGAAAAACGACGTTGCTGCGAAGTCTTCTAGGAGAGATCACGCCAATTTTTGGTGAGGTTGAACGCGGAGAATTCCTGCACATTGGCTACTTTGAGCAGGAAGTAAAAGAGCAAAACAGCAACACCTGTATTGAAGAGGTGTGGAGCACCTTCCCTTCTTACACACAATATGAAGTAAGAGCTGCCCTTGCCAAATGCGGATTAACGACAAAACATATTGAAAGCCGCGTATCTGTTTTAAGCGGAGGAGAGAAAGCAAAGGTTCGTCTTTGCAAGCTGATCAACGAAGAAACCAATTTACTTGTTCTCGATGAGCCGACAAACCACTTGGATGTCGATGCCAAAGAAGAACTAAAACGCGCTCTAAAAGAATATAAAGGCAGCGTCTTATTGATTTCTCACGAACCTGAATTTTATCAAGATGTTGCAACCGAAACATGGAATTGCGAATCTTGGACGACAAAAGTATTATAACGACAAAAAATCCTTATATCTTATGCAGATATAAGGATTTTTTCTAATTAATGCCCTGCTTGAATATTCACCAAATGCTTTCGGCCAAGGAGCAGGATGATCATTCCTAGCAGAACAACAGCCGCCCCTACATAGTAAGGTGTGCTTGCTGTAAAGGCTTCAGCGAGTACTCCGGCAACCCAAGGAGCAATCGCACCACCAATAAATCGTACGGCACTGTATGAAGATGAAGCAATCGAACGCTCAACAGGTGCCGAACCCATTACAGCCGTCGTGAGCACTGTATTGATCATGCCGAGAATTCCCCCAGCCATGACAATCCCGCAGATGACTACGACAACATGTGACGTCCATACCCCAATGCCGAATAAAATCACTGCAAACGAAGCAAACAGAACAACAAGGGCAGTCAATGTACCAAGTTTGCGATGAATGACCGGAGCTGAAAAGACAGATGTCACAGCCAAAAATAATCCCCATCCAAAAAAGACATAGCCAAGACCATGCTCATCAAGATGGAGCACAAATGGCGAATATGCTAGAAGAACAAAGAAACCGAAATTATATAAAAAAGCAGCAGATGCCATCGTTAAAAGTCCTTTATATTTCAAAGCTCCGACAGCCTCGAATAATTTCACCTTTTTCTGAGGCTTCTGCATAGATGGAAGCATAAACGTAATGGCTAAAAGAGCGACGAGCATTAACACCGCAACGCCAAAGAATGGGCCGCGCCAAGAGATGGTTCCAAGCTCACCGCCAAGGAGCGGTCCAACAGAAATCCCAAGACCTAGTGCGGCCTCATATAAAATAATGGCCTTCGCACTTCCCCCAACAGACACACCAACAATGACAGAGAGTGCAGTTGAAATGAATAAGGCATTCCCAATGCCCCATCCTCCTCTAAAGCCAATTAATTCGTTAATGGTTGAAGAGGTACCGCCTAAAGCAGAAAAGACAATAATAAAGATGAGTCCTACTAATAACGTCCATTTCGCACCAATACGACTAGAAATAAAGCCGGTAAAAAACATGACAAAGCCTGTCACAAGTAAGTAGCTCGTAAATAAAAGGGAGACCTGACTTGGAGATGCATCTAATTGTGATGCAATGGCTGGCAAAATCGGGTCTACGAGCCCAATTCCCATAAACGAAATCACACACGCAAAGGCTACAGCCCAAACGGCTTTCGGCTGCCTAAGCAGACTTGCGCGCTGTTTCAATACTTCTTCTTCCTTCATTCCATCAGAACCTTTCCTTCAAATGTTGACAAAATAAAATAAACACACAGAGGTGTTTATTTTAGCCCTTTGTCTTCTTTTCAGGGTGATAGAAAACCTTTGCAGTCTAGGAAGGACGAGTACCGGAGCGGAGCGAATTTAACTTTCGTGAGCACCGGCACGCAGACCTGACACAGAATGCGAGGGTTTGTCTACACGCTGAAATAAACACACAGAGGTGTTTATTTTTGTAATTGCTCAATAGCATGAGCCGCTCTTTCTTTCATCGTTTCAAGATCCTTTTTAAAGGATTGAATCGTTTCAAGCTTTTTTGTAATCAATTGATGCTGTTCATGAAGCTGCGCCTCAATATCTAACAGCTTCTCTAATCGTTCCTGCGGATCAAGTGACAGCAAGTAACCTTCTTTATTCAGCTCTAGCTGCTTTCCTATTTCCATAAACGATTGAAGCTCTTGTAAAGAAAAGCCGAGTACCTCTTTTGCCTGCATTACTTTCTCTAGTTCTTCCATGTCGTCCTCTGAGTAAAGTCTGACACCGCCCTCTGTCCGCTTTGGTGCTGATAATAAACCAATCTCTTCATAAAAACGAATCGTCCGTTTTGTCAGACCGCTCCTTTTCGCCACTTGATCAATTTTCATCCATTCCATCGCCAGTGCCTCCTGCTCATCAATTCATGTTTTATTATACACCTTTATAACCTTAACGTAAACGTTATATTATTCACCCTTGATTTCTTTTATCATTTGATGCAAAATAAATAGGAATTATTACGATTTATAGGAGGGACTTCATGCTATCTTTTCCACCCAAAAAAGAACGCCATCAGCTATTTGGATCTGTACCGCCAACCCTTGGAACGAAGCCTTGTCATAAAGAGGACATGATGGACATACAAAAAACCGAGCAGGACTTTTATTTTGATCTTGAACAAGTGGGCATCTGCCGCGTGTCCTACCCTGTACATATTTTGTCTGAAACGACACCACAGCATCAAACAACTTCCGCTGTCTTTGCACTGAGCACATATCTTCCAGCTCATCAAAAAGGTATTCATATGAGCCGTCTCACCGAACAGCTGCACTCGTTTTATGACAGCGGCAAACCGCTTGATGTGAATTCCTTAAAAGAACTGACGGCACAGCTTGCCAAGCAAATGAAGCAGCCATCTGCCGCGGTTCAAGCTTCCTTCCCTTGGTACATAGAAAAAAAGAGCCCGATCAGCGGAAAGACAGGTTTGATGCATGCGACTGTGCAATATGACGTCCATTTTCATGAAAAAAACGGATTTACCTGTAAAATTGGTTGCAACGCACAGGTCACAACCTTATGTCCTTGTTCAAAGGAAATCAGCGAATATGGCGCGCATAATCAGCGCGGCTCTGTTTCCATTCAAGTAGAGCTGTTTGAACAAGCATTGCTCCCTGACGACATGAAGGCAGTTCTTTTACACATTATTGAGTCCAATGCGAGCGCACCGCTTTATCCCGTGCTCAAAAGACCTGATGAAAAGAAAGTGACGGAAGAGGCATATGAAAATCCACGCTTTGTAGAGGATGTAGCGAGGTTAATTGCGGTCGAACTGTATGAAGAAAGCTGGATCAAAGGGTTCCAAGTCGAGTGCCGAAATGAGGAGTCCATTCACCAGCATGATGCCTATGCAAAATGCTCTTTTCAAAAAAAACTGTAGAGTGACTCTACAGTTCAGGTGGTTGTCTAAGGGCTAATGATAGCCCTTAGTTTTATTTTCTACGTAATTAACGACTAGAATGCGAGGGTTTGTCAATACACTTAATTGCCTTCTAATTCCTCAATCATCAGCGACAGTTCTGTCCAGCGATCCATCGCTTGTTCTAATTCTTCAGCGACGGCTTTTTGTTCATCCATCAGCTCTTGGATTTTCCCAAAATCACTGCCAGCCTCAGCGATACTGGCTTCAAGCTGCTGGTGTTTTTCCTCTAATGCCTGTATCCGATCCTCAATCCCATCCCATTCAAGCTGATCTTTATAGGATAGTTTTTTTCTCTTTTTAGGTGCGGCTTCCACTTGTTTTTCAGCAGGCTTTGTCTCTGTTCGCTTCTCTGCTTTTTCCTGCTCCATGTAATCGCTGTAAGCTCCTTGGAAATGGGAGATCCGGCCATTTCCTTCAAAGACAAGCAGGCGATTGACGACTCGGTCTAGGAAATAGCGGTCATGCGACACCGTGATGACAACGCCAGGGAACTGTTCTAAATAATCCTCTAAGATGCTGAGCGTCTCTGTATCAAGGTCGTTCGTCGGCTCATCTAAAAAGAGAACATTCGGCTCTTCCATCAAGACTTTCAATAAATACAGCCTGCGGCGCTCTCCCCCTGACAGCTTGCGTATAAAAGTCCGCTGCATGGATCTTGGGAATAAGAACCGCTCTAGCATTTGCTCTGCTGTCACGATCGCGCCATCAGATGTCTTGACGATTTCAGCTGTTTCCTTGATGTAATCAATGATGGTCAGCTCTTCATTCATTTCTTTATGATCCTGCGTGTAATAGCCAATTCGAACCGTTTGTCCAATGACCAGTTGTCCGGTAGTCGGTTCCATTTTGCCCGCTAAACAATTGAGTAAAGTGGTTTTACCCACCCCGTTCGGTCCGATCAATCCTATACGGTCGCCCGGCACGACTAAATCAGTAAACCGCTCCACAAGTGTCTGGCCAGCAAATGAAATCGACATGTCTTCTGCCTCAATGACCTGTTTTCCAAGGCGGTGGGAGCCGATAGCAAAATCAAGCTCACCTTTTGCATCGAGCCCTTTTTGATCCTTCAGCTCTTCTACTCTGCCAATGCGTGCTTTTTGCTTCGTCGTTCTTGCTTTTGCCCCTCTTCTGAGCCATGCAAGTTCTCGTCTAAGCAGGTTTTGACGTTTCGTTTCTTTTACCTGAGCTTCTGCTTCTCGTTCCGCTCTTTTTTCTAAAAAGACTTCATAATTTCCTTTATACGTATAGAGCTGCCCTTGATTTAATTCATAAATTCGATTGGCGACGCGGTTTAAGAAATAACGATCATGCGTCACCAGAATGACAGCACCGCTGTATTGACTTAAGTATCCTTCGAGCCATTCAATTGTTGCATTATCTAGATGGTTGGTCGGCTCATCTAAAATCAGCAAACCCGCAGGCTGTATTAAATTTTTAGCAATCGCGACACGCTTTTTCTGGCCGCCTGATAATGCATGAACAAAGCGGCTCACATCTTTGACCCCAAGCTTTGTCAAAATCGTTTTTGCCGAAAGGTTCGCATCCCATGCGTCCTCCTGATCCATTTGATTTTGCATGCGCATCAGCGCTTCTTGTTTTGCTTCATTTTGGGGATCATGCTCTAAATCGGCGAGCGCCTGTTCATACGCCTTCATCGTTTGAATGATTGGTGCAGTTCCAGAAAAAATGTAATCAAGAATCGTTTCATCCCCGCTCATTTCAGGGTCTTGCTCGAGAAATTCGATATCAAGTGTCCCTGCTTTCGTGATGTCACCCTCCTCAAACGATTCAAGTCCTGCAATCACCTTTAAGAGCGTTGACTTCCCTGTTCCATTTGGTCCAATTAACCCAATCCGTTCCTTTGGTTCTATATGAAAAGAAATATGATCAAACAGCGTTTTTTCGCCATAGGTTTTATATAATCCTTCAACATTCAATAAACTCATTTTTATCAGCCCTTACATAGATTCTTCCTTTATTTTAAATCAGCCAGTACAAGAAAACTAGTTTTAAAAAAACCGCTGCTGAAAAGAATGTTTCCTTTCGATGCTCGATACACTATGAAGAGGTGATCTAAAGATGATAACCATTAGCTTATGTATGATTGTGAAAAATGAAGAGGAGGTTTTAGCGGACTGTCTTTCTTCTGTTCAAGACATTGTAGATGAAATGATCATCGTTGATACGGGATCATCAGACCGAACGAAGGAAATTGCTCACTCCTTTTCAGCACAGGTGCTGGATTTTGAATGGGTCCAGCACTTTGCAAAAGCACGCAATTTCGCTTTTTCACATGCAACAAAAGAGTATATCTTCTGGCTGGATGCTGACGATGTCCTGCTTGAAGAAGACCGAAAAAAACTTCTTCACCTCAAGCAGACACTTGATCCCGCGGTGGATGCCGTCTCTATGTTTTATCACGTTGGATTTGATGAGGACGGCCGGGTGAATTTTAAATATAGAAGAAACCGGCTCGTGAAGCGTGCCTTGAACTTTCAGTGGTACGGGGCCGTGCATGAGTTTCTCCAAGTGTGTGGCAACATCTTTCCGGCCGATATAGCCGTCACGCATCAAAAGCGGAAGAAAACAATCGCTGGTGAGCCTGGGCGCAACCTGCGAATTTATGAAGACATGCTTGCAAAAGGAGAGGATATGACGCCTCGTGATCTCTTTTACTTTGCCAATGAATTAAGAGATCACCAGCAGCATGTCAGGGCGATTCGTTTTTACCATGAATTTTTAGCAACAAAACAGTGCTGGATTGAGGATGAAATTCGCGCATGCCAATATTTAGCTGACTGCTATTATGCGGTAGGTTTCGAGGAAGCGGCCTTATCCTCATTATTACGCTCCTTCTTATATGATCAGCCCCGCCCAGAATTTTGCTGCCGGATCGGGGATCATTTAAAAACGCAAAATAAACATCAAGCCGCGATCTTTTGGTATGAGCAGGCGCTGAAGGCTCCTGAAAATGATACAGCCTTTACACTCACACAATATAAGACGTGGTACCCTCACCTCCAGCTTTGCTATTGTTATGATCAGCTCGGCGATTTCGATCAAGCCAAAACACATCACCTTGCCTCCTCGGGACATTATCCGACCCATCCGAGTGTGATGTACAACGAAAAAATATTTACTGAACAGACATAGATCGTCTGTCACCACATCCGCCTGCCATATGCCGGCGGATGTCTCTTTTTTACACAATGTTTCGTTTGTGACGTTTAACACTTTAGTGATTTAAAGCGTTTTTCAACCAATTGACTAAATTGTCATTTACGCATATACTAACATTCGTCTTACGAATAGATTTATCCATTAGGAGGTCAACATGAGTTCTTTATTTCGAAAAAAGTCTCTCGACCAGCTCATGCTTGAAAGTCAAACAAAGCGGCTCAGTCGTTCTTTGAATACGTTTGATTTAATCTTGCTTGGCATCGGCTGTGTGGTCGGGACTGGAATCTTTGTCATTACGGGGGTTGCTGCTGCGAAAGATGCGGGACCTGCGATTATTATATCTTTTATCTTGGCTGCGATCGCATGCGCCCTTGCTGCTTTTTGCTACGCGGAATTCTCCTCGTCTATTCCTGTGTCAGGAAGCGTCTATACGTATTCTTACGCAACACTTGGTGAATTCCTCGCCTTCTTAATGGGCTGGGATCTCATGCTTGAGTATGTTGTCGCGCTCTCTGCTGTCGCAAGTGGATGGTCGTCCTATTTTCAATCACTGCTCAGTGGATTCGGTCTGCACATACCGAAGGCTTTATCGGCTGCCCCTGGAGCCGCTGATGGCGCCGTCTTTAACCTTCCAGGCGCGCTCATTATTTTACTCATTACCTTTATTGTCTCAAGAGGCGTAAAAGAAAGCACGAAGCTGAATAACATCATCGTGCTGATCAAAATTGCCATTGTCCTTCTCTTTATCATTTCAGGCTTCGCTTACGTCAAACCGGAAAACTGGACACCCTTTATGCCAATGGGCTTTCATGGCGTGATCGCAGGGGCAGCAACTGTCTTTTTTGCTTACCTTGGATTTGATGCGATCGCCAATGCATCAGAAGAAGTCAAAAATCCACAAAAAGCGATGCCAATTGGAATCATCGGTGCGCTTGGTGTTTGTACCATTTTATACATCGGCGTTTCATTTGTCTTAACAGGCATGGTTCACTATACGAAACTGAATGTCAGTGACCCTGTCGCTTTTGCTCTTCAAGTCGTTGGCCTTAATAGTGTGGCTGGTATCATATCCGCCGGTGCGATTATCGGGATTACGACGGTTTTAATCGCCTTGGTGTATGCGCAGGTTCGCCTAACCTTTGCGATGAGCCGCGATGGGCTTATGCCAAAGATTTTTTCAAAGGTTCATCCGAAATCGAAAACACCCGTTGCCAACACTTGGCTGACAGGAGCTGTGGCAGCTTGTATTGTAGGATTTGTAAACTTATCGACGCTCGCTAATTTAGTCAGCATCGGTACACTTGCAGCCTTTACCGTGATCTCTATTGCCGTCATCGTATTACGAAAGAAACATCCGAATATGAAGACAGCCTTTAAAGTACCATTTGTGCCTGTTCTTCCAATTATTAGTGCCATCATCTGTATGATATTGGCGGCAACACTTCAATGGACTACATGGCGAGCCTTCCTCATTTGGGTGGCCATTGGTGTCGTTGTCTATTTCACCTATGCAAGACGAAAAAGCCATCTCAATCAAACACATTAGAAAAGAGACACGGGGATTCCCGGTCTCTTTTTTTGTTTAAATGAAACTGTTTTTTGCTGAATTCGAGTCCACACACATACTTCCTTTGAATGGATTTAGCTGCTGGTGAAAAAGAGGCAGGTGAGTCCACTTGATCTCGATCATCTACGTGGCTTTTTGTCCCGGCAAAACCGCTTGCATCTCCAACATTCTGTCCCTACCCGTGATTGCCAATCTGCTAGCTATTTGTCCGACATTCATCGGTTCAGCTTTTAAGCACGATCGGCAGCCAGAAATAAACCGCAAGGACAATCGCCACAATACTGATGATATTTAACCAAAAGCCCGCCTTGACCATATCAGAGATTTTCAGCACGTCCGCACTAAAGACAGCCGCATTTGGCGGTGTAGAAATGGGCAGCATAAACGCACAAGAGGAAGCTAAAGCAGCCGCAGCCATTAAACCGTACGGCTCGATGCCAATCGCAAGGCCAAGTCCTACCGTAATCGGAATAATCATATTGGCAACAGCTGTATTGGACATAATTTCTGTCATAAATAAAATAGCGCTTGATAAAATAATCAGCAGCATGAGATACGAAAGCCCATTTAAATGCTGTAAATTTTCCCCGATCCATCCTGTTAGATTGGTCTCTGCAAAGCCCGTAGCGAGCGAAAGCCCGCCCCCAAACAAAAGCAAAAGTCCCCACGGCAGCTGCTTCATATCCTGCCATTCTAGTATTCTCTCTCCATTTGTCGCTGGAATGAGAAATAACAACATCGCACCAAAAATGGCGATAGATGTATCAGATACGGTGATCCCTCCAAACAAAAAGATTTTAAATATCCACAAAAAAGCTGTCATGAGAAAAATAACAAAAACCCATTTTTCCTCTTGTTTCATTTTGCCTAAATCTTCTAACCCCTTCCGTATGAACGCTGCACTCATTTCACCTGTATGCTCTACCTTGAACTGTATCTTGGTCAAATACAGAAATAAGAGAATAAGAAGAACAATCGCCACGGGAAAACCAAACAAAAACCATTCAAAGAACATAATTTCCCGATCTAACAGCTTTTTTGACATCGCTGCAAAAACAGCATTTGGCACTGACCCAACAAGTGTCGCCAAGCCACCAATTGACGCTGAATAAGCAACCGATAATAAGATACTTTTGCTGAATCGATCAAGAGATGCACCAGATAAGATTTCGTTCGCTTTGACCTCTTTAATAACAGCCAATGCCACCGGCAGCATCATCAGTGCTGTAGCTGCATTAGAAATCCACATAGATAAAAAAGCAGTCGCGATCATGACACCTAATACAATGCGGTCACTTCTTGTGCCAATGATCTTTAAAATATGTAATGCCATTCTTCTATGTAAATTCCATTTTTCAATTGCGATTGCGATCATAAATCCGCCCATGTACATAAAGACAATCGGGTCTCCATAAGCCCTTGATGTTTGCTCCATAGAGAGTCCGCCAAGTGTTGGCAGAAGGATGATTGGCAATAAAGAGGTTGCTGGTATCGGCAATGCTTCAGTCACCCACCACGTCGCAGTCCAAGCCGTAATGCCTAATACCACTCTCGCAGCATAGGCCAATTCATCTTCTGGTATGAGAAAAAAAATCAAGAAGAAGAGCATTGGTCCAAGAACAAGTCCAGTCAAATTCACTTTTTTATAAACGATCACAATCCCCCCTAATGAAAACGCTTGTTAAAAATTTTTCTAATTTTCCACATTCGATGATTTCAAAAGAAATCCTTTAAATCATAAGAAAAAATGAAGATATCTTTTAGATAAACTTACTGTCATTATTCACATTCCTAAACCATGACTTGGTCTATTTTCATAGGAGAAACTATACAAATCACACGCAATAACTGTAAAATATAGAGGATCTAATCAAAAATTGAGGTGTTTTCATTGTATACAGATCAACGAAAATCATTTTGGAAACAAAAAAAAGTCATCATACCCATTCTTAGTATGATCGTGATTGCTGCTGCCTTCTTTTTCTTAAAAGATACTCTTCTCTCAAAAGAAAAAGAGGCGTTACAGGCGGCCGAGTCCTTTACGAAACACATGGAGAAGAAAGACTTTGCGAAGCTGGCAGACGAGGTAACGAGTGCGTCTCTGAAAGCCAATGACTTCTCCAAAAAACAACTAGCCGAAAAATACGACAATATTTTTAATGGAATTGGTGCTTATGATCTGAACGTATCAAAGGTCAAAGTCGAAAAACAGGACAAAGGAAATGGGTATCAGTTCACCTATGATGTCACGATGAAAACGTCTCTTGGAAAGCTGAACAAGCTGTCATACAAGGGGGTTCTCACCGAAGAGGCTGACAAGTGGAAAGTGGACTGGAAGCCAAATCTCATCTTCCCGCAAATGGAGAAGGGAGATACCATCAAAGTAAAATCAGATCCTGCTGTACGTGGAAATATTGTGGACCGGAAAGGCCGTACTTTAGCAGAAACAACTGGTGGAAACGCTCTTGGCATCATCCCAGGAAAGCTCGGGACAGGGAAAGAAAAAGAACGCAATATGAAAAAGATCAGCAAAGCTTTTGATATAGATGAAGAACTGATTCAAAATCAGCTGAAACAAACATGGGTCACAGACGACACGTTTGTTCCGCTGAAATCTATGTTAAAGCAAATGCCGATTCCAAAGGACGTAAACGGCGTCACCTATCAATCGAAGGAAATGCGCTACTATCCATATAACGAAGCCGCTGCTCATCTAACAGGCTATGTCGGAAAAGCAAATGCGGATGATATCAAAAGGAATCCAGCATTAAAGGCTGATCAAATCATTGGCAAAACCGGTCTTGAATTCACATTCGATCAAAATTTACGAGGACAAGATGGCGGAAGCATTCTCATTGTCCATGATGAAACAGGTATTGAAGAGACATTGCAAAAAACAGACCGAAAAGACGGAAAAACAGTGAAGCTGACCATTGATGCTTCATTACAGAAAAAAGCCTATGAGCAGCTGAAAGGTGAAAAAGGGGCTGTCACCATCATGAATCCATCATCTGGTGATCTATTAGCGCTTGTCAGCACCCCTTCCTACGATGTCAATCTCATGACAAACGGGATAACACCTAAGCAATATCAGGCATACAGTGAAAATCCGGACCTCCCATTCCAAGCTCGATATGCGAGCCGGTATGCACCAGGGTCCACATTCAAAACCATTACAGCAGCCATTGGGCTGGAAACAGGTGTCACAAAGCCTAATAAAGTGCGCACCATTCATGGACTGAAATGGCAAAAGGATCAATCATGGGGAAATTATCAAATTACACGGGTGCACGCCAAAGAAAAAGTGAATATGGTCGATGCCCTTGTGTACTCTGACAATATTTACTTCGGACAGGAAGCACTTGAAATTGGTAAAGACACCTACGAGAAAAAAGTGAAAACTTTTGGGTTTGGCGAAGACTTACACATGCCATTTACAATGAAACCAGCACAAGTATCGAACAATGGCATTCAATCGGACATCCTACTCGCTGACTCGGCATATGGTCAAGGTGAATTACTCATGTCACCGATTGAGCAAGTGCATGCCTATTCTCCTTTTGCAACCGGAGGCAAGCTTGTCTATCCTCGAGTGATTCAAGATGAAAAAACAGCATCACCAAAGCAGATCATCAAAGAAGACTCAGCAAACACGGTGAAAGACGCGCTGACTCAAGTCGTCACCAATCCAAACGGTACAGCTCACTCCTTACAAATCAAAGGAGCAGATATCGCCGCTAAAACTGGAACGGCAGAGCTGAAGAGCAAACAAGGTGCAACAGATGGCACTGAAAATGGATTTTTACTTGCGTTTAATCCTAAAAAAGAAGATTACGTCCTCGTCGGCATGATCGAAGGTGTGAAAAACCGCGGCGGCAGTGGACTTGTCATTCAAAAAATGAAGCCTGTGATCGCTTCTTTTTATCAATAATCCTTTAGAGACACACGCTCAATCAAGAGCTTGTGTCTCTTTGGTTTTGTGAATGAGTCAACTCCTTAATGCTCACTTTCGTTGCGCTTACCGTTGACTCATGTGTATGGTTGGGAAACTTGTTCCCCTTCCTACCCCTCAAAAAGTATACCAGCTTTTCGTATTCTCCAGAAATCCCGCGCTTTTTATTCCATCCCTGCCGCACCCAGTCCCCTCACAATCTTGCCTCGGGAATTTCTTCGGCGGTACGATGCTGTTCGGCACCTTGCTGCCGTTTATGGATGCCGCAATGAAGAAAAAGAAATAACGAATCTCAAAAACCCCGGCATGTTTTGGAGAGCCGGGGTTTTTGATCGCTTATTTTCTCTGTTTCCACCAAAACCCGCTGATTCACAAGTCGGTTTTCCAAACAGATCAAGAAAAGTCCATGCTTTATTTATTCACTAGATCAACATCAATCACTTGATAGAAAGCGTTTTCAGTATCAACCACATCCCAAACGGCAAGTATGACATGATACCCGAGGCGGTCTTCAGGAATATAAATGTGGTGAGATAAATTGCGAGATGCAGGGGACCCGTCATGCGGAACGGCGCCAATCAGTTCAAAGTCTGCGCGCTTAAGCGGTTTGTCAGGATCCCAGCCTTTTTTGGTGATATAGTAGTGCCATTGGCTCGTATTGTGGGGGGCGGTATATGTCCAGGTAAAGGTGTGTTCTCCGCCGGTCATGATATGTTTAAACCAGCGATTTTCCGACTGCTGATCAAGAATTCCGCCGAACAGTCCGCCCGCGGATGCGATTTGTCCATCTGCCGGGCCGCTATGCGGAAACCCTTTTTTCGCTTCCAGGCTTTGCGGCTCATACATCACGCTTCCACAATTCAGATTGAGAAATCCGAAAGCCTCACTGCACAGAGCCGCTCTGCTCCCCGGTTTTTCGATAAACCCATGAGCGAAGGCCTGCTGAGGAACGATGGACATCCACAGCAATCCGGCTGCTAAAATGAAAGCAGTGCTAAAGGTGGTTTTTGGCAAACAATACACGTTACAATCCCCTCTCTTTTCACAGTGTTGAGACGGGTATTGATGCAAAGAGAAAATATACGCGGCCATTCCAATATTACCCATTCGATTTTAACATCTGACCATTATAAAGCCAAGAGACGATCTCATGGCTTTTTCGATTTCTTTTCCGTAGCGCTCCTGAAGAAACGCCAAATTCGATTGAAAAAATGCCTTTTCGCACTCCGGCGAAAGCCCCTCAAAAAATTCGGGGTTGGCTGAAATCATGAACGAACAGCACCGGACGGCATCTTTCCGAATCGCGCGCTTCGTTTCCCCCATTTTTTGAAATGTGCTCATTGATGATGGACTTATCATCAATCATCTGTTGGTGCTGGTGCAATAAATCATAATTCAGCTTGGTCCGGCTCTCATCAATATCTGGATTCGTATGGCTCTCTTTTCCCCTCTCATTATGAATTTGCAGACCCTTCAAATCCGCATTTTTGAACTTCAGCATATTGCAAATGATGTAAGACAATTTCCTCTCTCACCCTCCCCGCTGAACCGCCATGTTTCCGGCGACACTTCTATGTAAGGTATTCTCTTTTTTTCTAAATCATGAAAATTTTCTATTGTTTTATAGTTCACCTTATGAATAAAATGAGGGGAATGCAAAAAGAAAACAGTTGGATGAAAGGAGGAAGTCTCATTGGCTATTGCTGCTCGTGCAAAGGATAAATCCCAAAAAGCTGTAACCGGCTCAACGGTTTATCCCATTTTATTGATCATTGGTATTTGTCATATGCTCAACGACACATTACAAGCCGTTATTCCTGCCATGTTCCCTATTTTAGAACGCTCAATGGGGCTGACCTTTACACAATTAGGGCTGATTGCCTTTACATTAAATATGGTCTCCTCCGTGATGCAGCCTGCAATTGGGTGGTACACAGATAAACGGCCGATGCCCTATGCACTTCCTATTGCTTTATTCTCAAGTGCTGTCGGTATATTCGGACTTGCGTTTGCCCCATCCTTTGCGACCATTTTGCTTTGCGTTGTCTTTATCGGACTCGGCTCTGCGATCTTCCATCCAGAGGGGTCACGTGTGGCCAACATGGCAGCTGGTCCAAGACGAGGACTTGCCCAGTCCATCTATCAAGTAGGCGGGAATACAGGTCAAGCCTTTGCACCACTTATCGCTGCATTAATGCTCGTTCCGCTCGGTCAGCCAGGAGTGGCTTGGTTTACGATTGTTGGAATGCTTGCTGTCGGTTTCCTTCTCTATATTTCAAGATGGTACGCTGCGAAGCTTCAAGCCATTAGAGCACATGCGAAGAAAGCACATGCGAAAGCTCCAAGGTCTGATATTCACCGTAAGTCAGCACTCACAGCACTTGGCATTATCGTCTTCCTTATTTTTGCCCGCTCTTGGTATGGAAATGCCATTTCGAATTTCTATGCGTTCTATGCCATTGAACAATACGGTGTGACGATTAAAGAATCACAGACTTATATCTTCATATTTCTTATTCTAGGTGCAGTCGGGACATTTTTAGGCGGACCGCTTGCAGATCGATTTGGTAAGAAAAATGTCATTTTGGCTTCATTATTGGCATCCTTTCCACTTGCACTTCTATTACCTTTTGCTGGACCTGTTCTTGCATACTCTTTGCTTGGACTCATTGGCCTGATTTTGATGTCAAGCTTCTCTGTCACAGTGGTATATGCTCAAGAACTATTTCCCGGGAAAATTGGCACAATGTCTGGTTTAACTGTTGGGCTTGCGTTTGGAATGGGTGCGATCGGATCGGTTGCCCTCGGCTCATTGATTGACGCCTTTGGTTTAACCCCTACAATGATCGGTGCTGCCTTTTTACCGATTTTAGGGATTTTAGCCGTTTTACTTCCTAGTGATCACACCATCTCCAAATGGAATGAATCATAAAATTAAAAACCGCTCAGTAAATGAGCGGTTCAGATTGATGACAAAGGGCTAAAATGAACTTTATTTTAGCCCTTTGTCTTCTTTTCAGCGTGTTATGAAAACCCTTGAAGTCTAGGATGGACGAGTACCGGAGCGGAGCGAATTTGAGATTCGTGAGGACTGACACCGAATGCGAGGGTTTATCTACACGCTGAAACCGCTCAGATAATGAGCGGTTTTTTCATATCTCATAAAAATGCGTGTCGGGAACATGCTTCTTCGCAATAAACCCTTGCTGAAATTCTGGAAATATCTCTTGCACCTGTTTAATTTTTTGATGAACCAAATTGGCATACGGAATATACAGATGATCCACAAGCTTTTGTTCTTTCATATAGTAATACCAATTCAGATTAAAGGTATTCTCATCAATGATCGTAAAGGCAGAAAAATGATAGAACAGTAGAGGATTTTCGTCGAGGTAAATATCCCCTTCCACAATGGAAAGCTTATAGTTTTCAATGTTCCAAATCGCCGCATTGGCCCCTTTAGATGTCACCACATGGACACCTTCAAAATCATCAATCCAACTTTCAACATACCGCTGGTCTCCGTACGTCTTTTTTTCCGTATCCATTTCTACTGTACAGTGCGCAATGCAGTTTACTTTCCATTGCGTTACCGCCTGTTTGGCAACGTCTGTGTTACGACAGCCTACAAAACCAGTATTAAAGCGGCCGGACAATTCATAAAAGTGATAGAATCGCTTGGAATTCATATGATCCGTCAAAAATAAATGAGCGAGTGGATTCTCTTCAAATATCGCCCCTGGATCATGATAAAAATACAAATCAGTATCCAAATGAGCGAGATAATCCGCATCTGAGGACTCAAGAATTTTGAGTAGAAAGGCAGGCTTTAACGTCCAGCAATACTCATGGAACGTACGATCACCTTTTGCCTTTCGCAGCGAACCATCTTCAATGTCTTCAAGCTGTTCATATTGGACATGCGGATGAGGGAACTCACTTAACACCTTGTAAGCCAAAGGGTCCGCACATAAAACAGACAGCTTGAATGAATGGGCGGTTTGTTCAAGTGAATGAATCAGTGCGAGCAGCTTAAATACATGGGTATTCGACACAATGGTTGTAAAATGATAGGATGCCATCTACAACACATCCACTTGAAACAAATCAACGCATAACAGCTCATTCGTCAGCCTTTGAATTGCTTCCACAAGAACCGTGCAGCCATATTCCTGCCTTGCAAGCTGCGCAGTCTCTGACAGCTTTTTCAAAGGAAAGTGCTTTGCTGTCAGCACATCTTTTTGATCACGTTTGATGCCTACATTCCGCTCTGTGATCAAATGAAGCAGCTCTAAAAAATAAGATAACAGACCATCAAATGACGGATTCTCACGCAGCTGACGAATTTCTTTCACGATGTCATTTGTCACCGTGTGAGAAAACGGGCCAGAGAATGCCAAATGGACATCAATGGAATCAATATTGTTATACTTCTCGCACATATACAAAATGTTATATTTAATGTCATCAAATGACGTTAAATTACTTGGATGCTCCTGATGCACACTCATGATATCCTCTCTCAGCTCAAATGACAGGCCAAGCTGATGCAGACGAATCCCTAAATCATAATCCTCAAACCCGTACCGAACGATATTTTCATCAAACATCCCCAGTGCCATGACATGCTTTCGCTTTACTGAGGAGTTATTTGTAATGAAAAATCGCCACGGCAGCTCATAAGAACTTAAATCATAGTGGTACGTGTGCAAGATGTCTTTGAGGATATCAATAAACTCAGACTGCAAATCAAAACTTTTCTCTAGAAATGCACCATTTTCGACTTCTTCCATTGATAAAAGAGGCGTTTTGTTCTTCATTTCCCGCTGATACAGCCCTTGTGTTTTCAATCGCTTCACGTGATCTTCATCAAATGCTGTGTAAAAATAACGATAGATCCGCTTCCAGCACACACCGCAAATGACGAGATCCTCTTGATCTGCATGCGCCTCTCTATGCTTCTGAATAAACCTCGGCTCTGCCAGCATATCGCTGTCATGGAAAATCAGCAGGTCTCCCTCTGCTTCGCGAATGGCATGATTGCGTCCCTTGGCAATCCCTTGATTGACAGGGATACGCACCTTTTTGATCGGAAAGTTCACCTCAATTTTTTCGAGCATTTCCATCGTGCCATCCGTTGACCCATTATCGGCGACAATGACCTCAAATGGAATATCCGTTTCCTGAAGCGTTAAGGAAAAGAGGCTGCCTTCTAAGCGCTCTTTCGCATTATAGCTTGGAATAATGACGCTTACCTTTGGCTTTTTGTTCATGCGTCATCCCCCTCGAGTTTGGCATAGCCGTTAAACATTGGGTTGACTCGCTCCACAGATTCAATCACATGACGAAGCATTTCCCGATAGGCTTCTTGGAAAAATGGCAAGTCATTTCTCCCTTTTTCATGGATTTGCTGCATATGATCCTTGCTCACGATTCGAAAGCCGCTGAAATGATAGCAAATGAGCGGGCTCCCATCCTCAAGCAGAATACGCCCATTCTCTTCCCGATAGGAATGCTGCCCATAGTTCCAATGACCAATATTGACGCCCTTTGTTTTAATATCTTCTACTTTTTCAAATAGCATCGGCATATGATCCAGATACCCTTGGTCTCCAAACTTGCCTTCTCCCGGTGCATTTTTGCATTCTTTTAGACATTCTTCTTTCCACCAGCTGAGACACTTCCGCCCGGCTTCATCTCCTTTAAAGTGTAGGAAGCCCGAGTTATAGCGCCCTAAAAGCTTCTGAAGCATTTTCACTTCCTCTGGATCAAAGCTTGGAATGACAATATCTCCTCTCGATAGTAAAACAGAGGCATCCGGCTGGTTTTGAAAAATGACTTGCGGGCTCTCATAAAAGAACAAATCCGCATCAAAATATGTCACTTCCTCCGTCTTCTCCTGTTCAAATAACCTCTCAATCCACATCGGCTTTAATGTCCAGCAATATTCCGACGCATCCCGTTCCTCTTTTTTCTCTAGCAGCTCCGGCGTTTCAAGCTCCCGTACATGAACAAGATCGACATGTGGGAAATTCATTTGACGAAGCAAATCAAATGCAGCATCATCCATACATAACGTCTTGATGACAGCATCATCTTCTACTTGCTTCAACGATAAGAAAAACGCAATGGCTTGATAAAGTCTTCCACTTGATAGAACCGTACAATATATGCTGTTCATCTATTTACACCTCTATTTCTGAAAAAATTCGCGGTACCATTCAATTGTCTTTTCTAAACCTTCATCAATGGAGTAGTCAGGCTTCCAATCAAGCAGTTTTCTCGCTTTTTCTGCCGATAAATATTGATGCTTAATCTCATGCGTTCCTTGATTCAAAATACGAGGCTTCAAATCGCTTCCCATTGCCTTTAAAATCTTATCCACGAGCTCAAGGACCGTCAGCTGAATTTCATTACTAAAGTTAAAGGCTTCTCCTGCCAGCCCTTTTTCCTCCATTTTTTCAGCTAGCAGCAAATAGGCCTTGACCGCATCTTCAATGTAGAAGTAATCACGAATAAAAGTGCCGTCACTTCTAATTTCCGGTGTCTCCCCCTCTAAAACTAGCTGAATGGTTTGCGGAATAATTCGGTTAAAATTCAAATCTCCGCCTCCGTATAAATTGCCGCATCGCGTAATACAAACCGGAAGACCATATGTGTTGTAGTATGTGTGAGAAATCAAATCTGCACAGCTTTTCGATACATCATACGGATGTTTCCCGTTAAGCGGCATCTCTTCATCATATGGAAGCTGCTCCTGATCACCGTATGCTTTGTCACTTGAAGCCACAATCACTCGTTTGATCAGCGGCTGTCTTCTGCACGCCTCCAGCACATTCCATGTACCTAAAATGTTAGCTTCAAATGTAGAAACAGGATGTCTATTTGCGACCCCAACAATGGCTTGGGCCGCCAAATGGAAGACGGTATCAATTTCGTATTCTCCTAACGCACGTTCAATCGTTTGCATGTCCTCCAATGCGCCTTGCACCACATTCATCTTTTCAAATTGACTGCCTTGATATAAATTCGATCTTGGCACCTGATCACGCACAAGCCCTGTCACGTTGGCGCCTTGATCAATCAATTCCTTGACGAGATAGCTTCCTAACAGCCCTGTACATCCAGTCACAAATACGTTCTTGCCATTCCAAAATCCGCTCATGCTGTCACCAAACCTTCCATGGTTGTTTTCCTTCTGCCCACATGCCATTGATTTCCTTCAGATTTTTATACGTATCAATTGCTGTCCAAAACCCGTGGTGCTCATAAACCGCAAGCTCTCCATCATTCGCCAGATGTTGAAGAGGCTCCGCTTCGAACACGCATTGATCATCGTCTGTCAAATAATCAAATACCTTTGGAGACAACACAAAAAATCCTCCATTGATCATCCCGATACTGTCTGTCTTCTCAGAGAAGGATTGTGCCATCCCGTTATACACCTTCAGCGTCCCGTACTGTGACATCTTTTCAATTCCCGTGACAGTGGCAGCTGCCCCAAGATCTTGATGGCGCTTGAGCAAATGAAACATATTGATATTGGCGAGCCCATCACCATACGTCATCATAAATGTCTCATCACCAATGTAGTCCTGCACCTGTTTTAAACGTCCGCCTGTCATCGTATTCTCGCCCGTATCTAAAAAGGTGATTTTCCATCTTTCTGATTTCCCTAAAAGCTTCATTTCTCTTGTCGACATATCCAGCTGCATGCTGTGATTCCGCCAGTCGTAGTTGAGAAAATACTCTTTGATCTTCTCTCCTTTATATCCAAGCAATAAGATAAACTCGTCTACACCGTAATACTGATAGATTTTCATAATATGCCATAGAATAGGCCGATCTCCGATCATAGCAAGTGGTTTAGGAAGCGCTTGTGTGACCTCACTCATTCTCGTTCCCTTTCCTCCGCAGAGAATGACTGCTTTCATCTTCTCCCCTCATCTCTCTATGAAGATTTTGATTGAAAACCCTATCTTTATGTGGAAATTAGTACATGTATTCTCATACTTTGTCCGACATCAGGTTTTGAATCTACTCTATTCATATGTCGAAATGAGAGATGGTGCCACCTAGCATTTAACTATTTTTACAAATAAAAAAGAGCGAGATATGTATTCTCGC
This sequence comes from Bacillus sp. MC1252, assembly GCF_056838025.1. Classification (NCBI taxonomy): domain Bacteria; kingdom Bacillati; phylum Bacillota; class Bacilli; order Caryophanales; family Bacillaceae; genus Bacillus; species Bacillus sp. MC1252. Next base: position 728,231 of record NZ_CM166369.1, on the reverse strand, counting down.
TCTTTCGGAGTTTAAATTGTATATTTTCAGGGTAGATGGTATGATAAACACGTGCATAGGAAGCACAAACAGCCTCTTTCTATAAAGAGACTACTAGATTGAATGAATTCAAGTGGCAGCTTGCTTCATTCTCAATATGAATCACGGAGGTGAATTCCCATGGCACAAAACGTACTTTGTGAAGTGAACTCTTGCCGTTTTTGGGCTGAAAACAGCTGTACAGCTTCTACAATTAAAATTGGTAAAAGCACAATGACTGACGTGACTCGCAATGCAGAAACTGATTGCGAAACATTTGAAACAAAATAATACATTTTTCTAAGATGAAGGAACTGGCAGGTTCCTTCTTTTCTTTTATCATTCTATCAAGAATGATAATTATTATCAAGTGTTTTTCAATAAACATTTCTCGGGAAATAATGACACGATATTTCTCCATTCGTTGACGATTTTCACTCCTTTTTCTATACTCAACTTATCCGAAGAAGAAAAAGTGGTGACCAATCAATGGATTTTACGATGCGTTTTCTATCATTCTTTGTCGTTGAAGTCGAAGGCAAAGATGAACAAGCAAATAAACGATTTAAACATTATCAAACATTAGACCAAGAGGAATTTGAACAAAGTGAGCTGAAGGACTTTTTAGACGGAGAGCTGAAAAAAATCGTCAAACGAAAAGTGGACAGACACCCTAAATCTGAACAAGTACCGACCAAAATTGGCCGTTTCATTGTAGAACCGGGCCATGAGCTCGATTCAAATCCAAACTATAATTTATTTCATCAGACAAGATTTGCTGATTCAAAAGAAGTATTTAATGAGTGCAGTGAACAGTTTGTTCGCACGTATTTAGATACAAGTGCTGTCAGAGGCGGCGTTTTTTTAGTTGCGTCTGCGGTTCCTAAAAAGTATTTCGATGACTCCTTTGTCTTTATCATGAAATGCGATTTTGAACAGAAAGTCGCTTCTATCGCCGATACATCTACCTTGATTCGAAAAGTCGAAATGGCCATTACAACCAAAAACATGAAATCAATTCAATATCCGTTTATGCCAGAAGAGGGCATGACAGAGGAAGCAGAAGTGAAAATTCACCAGTCCTCACACGCCCGTTATTTTGAGGACTTTCTAAAATTCGTCGAATACGGAGAATCAATGCCTGAAATCATGAAATCACAGGTCATGAATATGGTGCAGGAACAAGTATTTGAAACATTACAGGATGAAAGTGAAGAATTAAAACAATTTGAAGAGGACCTTGAAATATGGGAAGCGAGTGAGAAACGAGAGATCAGGGAACGACTTGATACAGAACAGGTTACGTTAGCAGCTTCACACATTGTTGAACAAACCCCTGATATCACGATGAAAATGCGTCTAGGGGAAACGGAAATCAAAGGTCTTCTAGCAGACTTTGGCCACTCAATCCATATTGCGAAGGTCAACAATCGATATGTCGTGCTGGTTGAAGCAGACCAAATCGTATTCGAAAAAGGAAGCACACCTGTTGAATTCCATAAACCAAATGGCTTAAAAGAGGTCGTCAGCCAGCTGACGCAAAAAGCATACGATTCAGACATAGATTAAGAGAATATCACTGCCTCTTGCGTTCAGCTGCATGAGGCAGTTTATTACTTATATCAGCTTTTGCATATGCTGACATCAACATCGTAAAGCGTAAACTTTTTACGCTGCATCAGAAGAGACATGTAGCCGGCCGCCTACCGCCCACATGCTTAAAAGCAGTAAGCTTATGATGATCATCAGCCAGAAGACGCTGCTCGATCCAAAAAATTGAATCATCGTATACCCGCACAAAGGTCCTAAAGCAGCACCAATATCTTGAACGAAGGAATAGCTTGCAAGGAAGCGGTTCTTATCTGTTTGAGTAGAGGCTTTTTGAAAAGCAAGCGTATCTGTCATCGTCGTTAGGATCGTTGACAGCAGCTGGATCAAAAGCAACATAACAAGAAACCAGCCACTTACCTTCAGCATGACTGCAAGAATACTGAGACCTCCAAACGAAAGAAACATCCAGCAAAGCTTTCGTTCCTTGAGCACAAGCCTGTCAAACCATCTGCCTGTTCTCGGTGCTACAAATGGTTCCCATCCCCATCTGATCGCTTGAATCCCTCCACTTAAAGCAGATGCGCCTATGACATAACCGAAAAGAGCAAATTCACCATGACCGATCTTTGCTTCAATCACATGACTTAGCGTTGAAGCAAATAAACCTTGTATCACTAGTGCTACAAGCATACCAGTCAGCAGTACTTTTACTACATCTCGTGCAAACCACTTCTGTTTAATGCCTAGATACACTTCTTTACCTTGCCCCTTTTCAATATCATCCAAAGACACATAAAAAATGCAGCCTAGCAATGTGAGTAAACCAAAGATGAGCGTCATGGATTGGAAGCCGATGAAGCTTGCGAATAGGCCGCCAAATAACATGCCGAATAAACTGCCAAGGCGGTAAAGCCCGTTATAAAGACCCGTCAAATGGCCTTGTGAGCCTTCATCCATTTCAGCAATCAACCGCATTCCACTCATACGAAGTAAAGTCCATGCCAATCCCCATACGCAGCGGCAGATCAGCAGCAGCCAAAAACCGCTGACACCATATAGTATCGTTGTCACTGAGGCGATCAAGATAGCAATCAATACGCCAGTCTTCATTGGCACATATCGGTATAGCCACCAAACAACAGGCGTTAGAGGGATGCGAATGAATCGATTGATCGACAGCAGTAATCCGACCTCCCAAATCGATGATAAACCAACCTCTCTCCAATAGATCGGAAGAACAACATAAAGCATTGAATCTCCAATAAGTGCAAACGCTGTGATGAGCGAGATTGAGACGACTTGCTTTTGACGACGGTCCATTTTTCCCTGCCTCCTTCGCTACCTTTACGATAAGGGATGCCTTATAATAAATCTAATGAATGTTTTTGATTTAATCATCAAAATAATTGATAGGTGGTGCAAAAATGAATTTACATGCCCTCCGAATTTTTGCAAAGGTCGCAGAGACAAAAGGCGTCACACAAACGGCAGACGTGTTAGCATTGACACAGCCAGCTGTGACGGCTCAATTAAGGAGCATTGAACGAGAGATCGGTTTTCGCCTTTTTAAACGTAATGGCCGGGGAATTACACTCACGGAGATGGGGAAAATTCTGTATCCTTACGCCCGGCAAGTGTTTGAAGCTGAAAAGGAAGTAGAATATCAGATCACACTATTACAAAGCGGAAAAAAAGGGAGACTCCGAATCGCTTCTACCTACGTACCGCTCAACTTTTTGCTGCCTGATTGGCTTGCTGCTTTTAAAACAGCATCACCACAGACAGAAATCGAATTGAAAAGTGGAAACTCCGCTCAAGTCATAGAGAGCCTGCTTCAATATCAATCAGATGTGGCCATCGCTGTGATTGAAGATTTGCACCACGAGGAGATTCTCATCTCCCATTTGACTCATTTAAGCTATGATTTTATTGTCCCAGCGGACCATCCATTGAACGGAAAAACCGTCCCGCTTGAACGCCTGAGCCATGAACCTTTTTTAATGCGCGAAGAAGGCAGTTCCACAAGAGAAAAGCTCTTTTCTCTCTTTACCTCTAAAGGAATTAAAAAACCGACCGTTGATTTACAATTCAGCGGTGTCCATGAAGCGATTCAAATGATCAAAGCAGGCTATGGCATCACCCTTGTTCCACGTGATGCTGTTCACAAAAGTCTCGAACGGAAAGAAATTGGGCGCGTGTACATTGAAGGAATTGAAATCGTCAGACCTGTTGTTATCTGCAAACGAGCGAATGATCTTGAAGAAAATAAGACGGTGAATGCCTTCCTGCAAATGAAAGACATTGATCCGTTTACAACTCCTGCAACAAATTAAAAAAGTGCCTGCTGAAGAAACAGGCACTTTCTCTATTCAGATGGCTGAACAATGTCAAACGGTAAAGCCTTGGCCGCTTTGACTAATCGTTCTGGTGTTATCAGTATTTCATTTCCCCATTCGCCCGCTCCAACTCCTAATACCTCTTCTTCTAATAGCGAAGCTTCGATCATCGTGCGGAAGCCTTCAGGCTGCCAGCAAAATGGCGGAATCGAACCAATTCGATAGCCCGTCACTTCAAGAACCGTGTCCGGTGCAGCCATTTTGATATTACGGGAGCCGGCCGCTTTCTTTAGTTTTCCTGATTTGATATGCTGGTCAGCGCCAACCATCACAAGCAGCTGCTCCCCTTCCCCTGTTTCAAAGATCAATGTTTTGATCATTTGTCTTTCACGAAAACCAAGGGCTGCCGCTACATTTGCTGCACCTTTTTCTGTTTCGGAAGAAAATGTTTTGATGTCATATGGGATGCCGAGCTTGTCCAAAAAATCATGTGCCGGTAATTTTCTCACTAGATTGAACCCCTTTCCTTACGGTGTCTTTCATTTAGCTTATCACAATCATCTCATCCTTAAGATGTATTTTTCAATGCAAAGCCTCTGGGCACTTCATCCCCATGCTATACTGAACTTGTTTTTGAAAAGGAGCCGGTTTGATATGGGAAACAAGTTTTGGTTTTATACAGGCAGTAAAAGCCTTCTCATGCTAAGTGATATTCTTTTTGTGATGACGATCACGTTTGTGATCTATCAAGATACACAATCTGTTGCCTATGCGGCTCTATTTCCGCTAATAAGAACGCTATGCCAGCTATTAGCTGGGCTCATCTCCCCTGTTTTGACAGATCGCTTTCAAACCTATCGTCTATTGAAATGGGTCCCACTTTTACGTCTTGTGATGCTCATCGTGTTTACATCCCAATTTCATTTCTTTCAGCAGCATATGGTCTGGATGTTTGGTGCGCTCATGTTGATTTCGATGACAGGCGGATTCATCAGTCCTTTATTACAGGCCATCATGCCAATGCTTGTGCCAGCAAATCAGCTTGTGAAAGCGAACAGTACAGCCTCCATTTTTCATCAAATGGTTCAAATCGCCGGCTATTCGTTTACTGGAATGCTCGTCTTGTGGATTGGGCCATTTTATTTACTGGGGATTACTTGTCTCATGATTGTGTTGTCTTATTTGTTTTTCATCCCTGTTTTTCCTCTTCTCAAGCAAGAAGACATAGATCGAAAAGCAAATAAGATGAACAGTTTCAAGGATGGCTGGGCGATTATTTGGACAAATAAAACGATTCGCACCCTGACCTTTATGGATGTTTGTGAAAATATAGCAGGTGCTGTTTGGATCGGGGCTATTACGCTTGCCTTTGTCACACACGATTTAAAGGAAAGTGAGGATTGGTGGGGCTTTATCAATGCTGCTTATTATACTGGCGCCATTATAGGTGGGCTCTTGGCTGCGTGGATGAGTCGTTTCATTCAAAAGCAGCTGCTCCTCTTTATGGCAGCAGGTTCATTCATCTATGCAGTCCTGACCATTCTTTTTGCACTGAACAGCCTTCCGTGGCTTGCTCTATTGCTTTGTATTTTGATGGGACCTGCCTATCAAATCCGGGATGTTTCGCAGCAAACCATTCTTCAAACGGAAACACCAGTCCATGATTTATCAAAGGTGTATTCCGCTCACTACGTCCTTTCTTCAGTATCTGTCGGTTTATCTATATTCTTTGTTGGGGTCATCGCAGATGCATTCGGAGCGCGGTTTGTGTATTTGTTAGGCGGTCTGTTTGTGCTCGTCTGTTCCGGTATTGCCATCCTCGCTTTTATGAGACAGAAAAAAAGAGCGGCTGTTTAATGCAGCGGCTCTTTTACTTTTCTTTTAACATCGCAAACATCTCACGGGCCATTGTTTCTAATATATACACGACCGGTGTTTGTGTGGTGATATTGGCTCTGTGCACTCGTTCATCTGTGACGTAATAGGCAATATTTAAATCAGAAATTCGCGAAATCGTGCAGTGCTGATTGTTTGTAATACTAATGATTGTGCTTCCTTCTCGTTTTAACTTCGAAATATGATCAATCGTAATACGGTTCTCCCCTGTTACAGACAGCACAATGGTGACACTATTGTCTAAATACTGCATATTCATCGGGAAAAACGGATCATTGATGTAAAATGAAAATTTCTCAAGACTCGAAAAGTACCTTGCCCCATACTGCGCCAAAATGCCAGAGCTGCCAGTCCCGATAAACAGCACATTTTTCGCTTCGGCAATGAGCCTTGCTGCCTCTTTGATTTTCTCCTCAAAGTCCCCTTTGAGTGTTCGTTCTATAAATTCATATAGAAAATGCTGGGTGCTTTTCAAAGAAGGTGTTTGCTCTGATTCTAAATACATTTTGAGCTTTACTTTAAACTCTGAAAAGCCTTCACAATTCACTTTTCGGCAAAAGCGAAGGACAGACGAGGTGGAAATATGAGCAGCATCTGCTAAGTCCCGAATTCTCATATACACGACCTTTTCACTGTTTTCCATGATGTATCGGTATAAAGCGCTTTCTAGTTCATTAAAGCTGGAAATGACCTCACTTGAAAACATCTGACTTCCCCTTTCTCCAACAATATGTCACAAGGTGTTTCTCCTATGTAACAAATCTCTAAATGAGACACCCTTGCCTAAAGACGCTGAAGTCATTTACGCGCTAGATACTCTCACGATAAGCTATAGATGTACAAACAAAAGAATAAGAATTGGCTCCACTCTATTATAACATTGGGCGTTACATTATTCGGAGGTGCAGAACATGGCAAAAGGATTAAAGGTTGTCACAATTGGCGGAGGATCAAGCTATACACCAGAGCTTGTGGAAGGATTCATTAAACGGTACGATGAATTTCCGATTAGCGAACTTTGGCTCGTCGATATTGAAGCAGGAAAAGAAAAGCTTGAGATCGTTGGAGACCTCGCAAAACGAATGGTCAAAAAAGCAGGACTTCCAATCGACGTCCATTTAACATTAGACCGGAAGAAAGCGCTTGCGGGAGCTGATTTTGTCACAACACAATTCCGTGTCGGACTGCTTGAAGCACGCATGAAGGATGAACGCATTCCTTTAAAATATGATGTCATTGGTCAGGAAACAAATGGTCCAGGCGGCTTATTCAAAGGGCTGCGCACCATTCCTGTCATTCTTGATATTGTCAAAGATATTGAAGAATTATGCCCTGACGCATGGCTAGTGAATTTCACGAACCCTGCCGGTATGGTCACAGAAGCAGTTCTTCGCTATTCAAACCACCGCAAAGTCGTTGGCCTATGTAACGTGCCAATCGGCATTCGCATGGGTATCGCCAAAGGGCTGGATGTAGATGCAAGCAGAGTCGAAGTCAGCTTTGCTGGATTAAACCATATGGTATTTGGACTCAACGTGTTCTTAGATGGCAAAAGCATCATGGATCAAGTCATCGAAGATATGGCAGATCCAAACTCCACGATGTCGATGAACAACATTCAAGCAATCCCGTGGGATGCAGATTTCTTAAAAGGTCTTGGCGTGATTCCTTGTCCGTACCACCGCTACTACTACAAAACAAGTGATATGCTGGCTGAAGAAAAGAAAGCAGCAGCGAACGAAGGGACTCGTGCAGAAGTCGTTCGTACACTAGAAAATGACCTGTTCGAGCTTTACAAAGACCCTGATCTTGATATCAAGCCGCCACAGCTTGAAAAACGAGGCGGTGCCTACTACAGTGATGCAGCTTGTAACTTGATTGCTTCGATTTATAACGACAAGCATGACATTCAGCCTGTGAACACGATCAATAATGGCGCCATCAGCGACATTCCAAATGATTCTGCGGTTGAACTGAACTGTGTCATCACAAAAGACGGCCCAAAACCAATCGCTGTTGGTGAAATGCCGGTCGCTGTGAAAGGACTGATTTCTCAAATTAAATCCTTTGAACGTGTAGCCGCTGAAGCTGCCGTTACAGGCGATTACAACACAGCACTTGTGGCAATGACCATCAACCCGCTTGTCCCATCAGATGCCATCGCAAAAAGCATCCTAGATGAAATGCTAGAAGCACACAAAGAGTATTTGCCTCAGTTTTTCAATACAGTAGAAGCTTAAAAAGGAACACCGCACTTGTTGAAAGTGCGGTTTTTCTTATTTGCCTGCAAACAGCCTGTCCATCTGAGCGTGATCATAGTCTAATAGCCAGTGCGGTAAGCCTTCATAGAGTGGGCGTAGGCGTTCAGGATCTGCCGCAATGAGATCACAGCCTCGATCATCATATAAGTGAAAAATCATCTGTTTCGATAAATTGATGAGATAAATTTCATAATCAAGCTTTCCTTTCATGATTTGATTCGGTGCATAGAAATCCTCTTGGCACATGGCATGGAGAAGCGGGCGCAATCGAATATCTTGCAGCTGGCAATTGAGTGTAAATCTCTCTAATTTCAGTGCTTCTTCTAGTTCTGGTCGTACATAGGTCAAAGGCTCGTGACGTAATCGGTTACGCACTTGCCGGTGGACATATTTTTGATAGACAAGGAGCTTACGTTTCGTTAATTCATGTGCATGTTTTGTATACACATCTGTCACAAGCAGCATGTCGTCCCCTGGATGAAAAGCATATTTCACAATCTCAAAAGCACGATCCCCTGCTTTCTCTAACACGTCCGCTTCCTTTTCTATCGACCAATCTGCCACTTCAAACCGAAGTCCAAAGGGCCATTGGTAAAAAAGTGATGGCGTTAGTAAAAGATCAGGAAAATTATTTTTTAAAAACATATCTGTTTGATCGCTCATATAATGTCCTTCCATTGGTTTTATTTCTTATTTTAATATTGAAGCCTATAGAAAAACAATTGGAAATGAACTGTCATTTCTTATATGATGGAAAGAGATGGAGGTGTGACCAATTGAAAAAATCAAAATGGCTTTTACACGTGTTTCTCACAGCATTGATCACGATGTGGATTCAGGCTGGACTTGATCAGGCGAACATCATTCATGTCACCAATGTATGGGTCGATGCCAGCAGCTGGATCATCATCTTCTTTGTCATTTACGCTCTTGTCGAATGGACAGCTCACGTCCTATCAAAACGAAAAACCGCTCATCTTTGAACATCTCTTTTCATAGAGATGTTTTTTCTTTTTCTTGAAACGCCTCTTGTACAAGCTCATGAATCACGCCCATTCCTGCCTGACTGCCAGCTGCTGCTGCAAGAACTAGCTGAGCAGGACCGCCTAAATTATCACCACATGCAAATACACCGCTGACGGATGTGCGTCCAAGGATATCTGTTTCAATACCCGCATTCTTCGTCATTTGACAGCCAAGCTTTTCGGCAAATGGGGCTGACTGCTTGAAATCACTTGCTACAAACCCGCCTTCTCTTTTTACTCTCTCCCCATTCGCAAGTTGAAGAGAGCACAGCTGCCCATTGTCATTTTCGATCGACACAATTGGCACATCAATGACTTGAATAGAATGCGCCGAAAGAAGTACCCTTTCCTCTTCAGCTAACACTTGTTGTCCATTCGTAAACACGATCAAATCCTTTGTCCAATTTGAAAGAAGCTTAGCCATATGCAAGGCACGTTGATTCTCTGCAATGAGCGCAAGTGCCTTGTCCTTTAATTCCCATCCATCACAGAAAGGACAGCTAAACAACGTCTTTCCATACACATCATGAATCCCTTTGATCTCTGGTAACATATCCTGAAGTCCTGTTGCCAATATGATTTTTTTTGATTCAACCGTATCCCCCTCTTGTGTCAGTAACGTAAAGCGGTCCTCTTTCTTTTGTATATCAACAATTCTACTTCGTTTCATTTGGATATTAGGATATGTCTGAAGATCTGCCTCTCCCGCTTGTCTAATCTCAAACGGTGTCATTCCATCGTTTGTAATAAAACCATGTGATTCCTGTGTCACTCGATTTCTTGGCTGCTCGTCATCAAACACGATGACCTGTTTTCTGCCCCTTCCCACAACAAGTGCTGCATTTAATCCAGCTGGTCCGCCTCCGATAATGGCACAATCTATTAACATGTGAATCTCTCCTTTTTATTAAAGACTTTAAAGACTCTTTATATCTATAATAGGTTCAAAAAAATCACATCTTGAGAAATGGATTTTTTTCTGTCTGCTCAATTTGGTTCGCAATATCAATTAAACGTTTTTGACTGAGGGTTTCTTGCATTTTTGTTTCAACATCCTGCATGACTTGTTCAATCAAACAACCATCGTGAGACATTAAAGACTCATGCTCTAAGGAACAGTGAAATAAATTCGTTTGTCCTTCTACAGCCTGAATGACATCTAAAAACGAAATGTCTTCCTTTCGTTTGATAATGGTGTATCCTCCCTTTGCACCAGGCGTTGATTCAATCAATCCCGCCTTCACAAGCTTTGTTAAAATTTTGGATAAATAGGTAGGTGAAAGATCTTGCATCTTAGCAAGAGGCTCAACGCCAATCGCTTTGCCCTTTGGCGCAAGAGTTAAAAACACCATCGTATGCAGCGCATAGTTGGTCGCTTTAGAATATTTCATGAGGAAGCTCCTTTCTATCTATTATAGACCTTTTATATCTGTAATTGATCATAGATGATTCAAGAGAAAAAAGCAAGTGTTGTGGATCTGCTCCTCTTTTCATTCCACATTTCACATTTCCTTCCGATAATAGAAGTAAGCACGGAATAAAGTTTTGATTGAAAACTAGAAGGAGTGAAGAAAAATGTCAGATCAACAGCACAATGCAGCACACGAAGAAGAAGAGGAATTCAACGTATACGACATGCTTCCGCCCGCAGGTACAATCATCGGAGAAGCAACAGAAGAAGAAATGGAAGCTGCGGCAGCACTAGAAGTGAGACATGTCGCATTCATGCGTCTGCAAGACATGTACATTCAATTTGATGGCTCATCTTACAAAGAATTATTAAAAGACTTCCAAGAATTCGAACTCGATTCCACAAAATTCTGGAGAGCCATCGCCAGACGCCTGCAAGTCCCATACGAATGGCCAATCCGAGTCGATCACGCAAACGGCCCAATTTATATTGGTGAAACAGAAGATAGCCGTGAGGTTGAGGAGAGTGCAGAGTAAGAAAATGGAGCCCCCTTTTGGTAAGGGGGTCTTTTCTTCTCCATCACAATACATCAATTGAAAAAACAAATAAGCAATATGAGCGCTATCACGCCCATATTGCTTATTCTCATGTTATGTTAACTCTGGCCAAAATGCTTGATTTGCCACAATTAAGTCGTCTAAAATATCTTTTGCTACTTTAGCACTCGGCACCGTTTTCGATAATGTGATGGCCTGCCATAGTTTTTGATAGGAGCTTTCTTCAAATGCTTCTACTACTAATTTTTCTACGCCAACTTGCTGCTCCATGAGACTTTTTTGAAATCTAGGAATTTCTCCAACCACTAATTTTTCTGGACCGCTGCTGCCAACGATACAAGGAATTTCGACCATGGCTGTTGGGTCAAAGTTCCTGATTGCGCCATTGTTCTCTACAATCATTAGCATCCGTTCCTTTTTATTAAAAGCAATGGCTCTTGCCAAATCAACGATATAAGAAGCATGTTCATCAATGGTCAGCTTTGTTTCCTTTGCAGTTCCTTTATCAATGATGGTCTGACATTCACTAAAAACAAAGGCTTCTCGCCCCTCCATCACTTCATTGGCACGTGTGAACGCTATATTTGCATGTGCCACTTCTTCATCTGGAAATAGATAGTATTTCAAATACGTATTCGGTACTGTTTTTGGATCAAGTGCTTGAATATCTTTGGCTTTTTTTAATGTGCTGTTCCAGCTCTTCTGCTGTTCTAGTTCAGATGTTCCATCTGTTGCATAACCATGCTGGCTTACATGCTGAATGACCTCAGGCATTAAGCTATTTCCTTTTTTATCTCGAATATCTGTCCACCAGCCAAAATGATTCAAACCATAGTAATCTACTTCCAGTTCTTTTCGTGAAGATAAGCCTAAATTCTTTGCAATCAATTCTTCGATGCCAATTGGCATATCACATATGTTTAAAATTTTGGAATTCGGTCTTAGCTTACGAGTTGCCTCTGCTACTATCGCTGCAGGATTAGAATAGTTTAACATCCAAGCTTCAGGTGAGTATTTTTCCATATAATCGACAAGTTCTAATACACCTGGAATGGACCGCATTCCATAAGCTATTCCACCTGGACCGCATGTTTCCTGTCCGACGACTCCATGCTTCAATGGAATTTTCTCATCTAATTCACGCATTGCATATTTGCCAACACGGATATGTGCCATCACAAAATCGACTTGAGTGAAAGCTTCTTCTGGGTCAGTACTTGCCAGTAGTCGCACTTCTGGTGCTCGTTCTTTTAACATAATCTCACATGCATCTGCAATTGTCTTTTGTCTAGTTTCATCATTATCATAGAGTTTAATTGTATGAATTGGGAACTCCTCTAGATAGTCTAACAGCATCAAAATGATCCCTGGCGTAAATGTACTTCCGCCTCCAGCAATAGTAATATTAAATGTTTTTTTCATGATATCCAGCTCCTTTTTCAATCTAATGAAAGTTTTGTCTCAAAGGACTCTCTTACTTGCGGTACACTTAAGCCAACAATGATTTGAATGCTTTGACCACTCTTAGCCATTCCATGTGCCCGTTTATTTTTTGTGAAGTATTCCCTATCTTTCACCAAGCTAGGGTCAATCACTGTAATACGCAGACGCGTGGCACAGTTTGTCACATCTTTAATGTTTTCTTTACCGCCAAGGCCTTCTAAGAAATAAACGGCTTTCTCTTCATACTCAGACGCATAAACGGGCGCTTCCTTTTTGTCATGAGCTTTTTTATGAGCATTCTCATAATCTTGTTTTGTATATAGCCTCGTCTCCTCCTCATGTTTTCGTCCTGGTAATGGAATATCAAATTTCACAATCATCCATCTAAATATGACAAAATACATTGCTGTAAATAGAAGTCCAATCATTGCTTGGATCAGATAAATCCCTCCATGATTTGAAGAGAGCGGAATCCAGTTCAATGCAGCTATCTCAATAAGCCCTGAACCCATCATTCCGACAACACCAAACATATTCATGATTGTCACCATGGTGGCTCCAAGAAGTGCATGTATGACAAATAAATAAGGCGCGAGAAATAGAAATGTAAATTCAAGTGGTTCTGTAATTCCGGCAAATACCGCTGTTAATGTGGCGGGTAATACCAATGCCAGAACCTTTTTTCTGTTTTCTTTCGGGGTAGAAAAATACATGGCTAGAGCTATCCCTAAACAGCCGAACATCTTTATATTTCCATGCAGTAAAAATCCGTATGGATAAAGATCCTTCAAATTGGAAGTTGAGGTCGCAAATTCATTTAAGTGAGCAATCCAATATGGTTTTAACCCTCCATTTACAGCCGCTGGACCAAACTCAAAAGGTGTATAAATAAAATGGTGAAGTCCTGTGGGAATTAACACCCTTTCCAAGAAATGAAACAGCCAGACACCAATATAACCAGACTGTGACATGAACCCTTGGAGAGATTGAATTCCCTGCTGAACATAAGGCCATACAAAAGCCACGATAAAAGCAATAGGAATCATCACAAAGAATCCGATGATGACAACAAAGACAAGCCCCTGGAAAATCCCGAGCATTTCAGGCAGTTTTTGATCATAAAAACGATTATGGATCCAAATGACGATTCCAGATATCATCACCGCACCAATGATACTTGTATCCAGTGTAGGTATACCCGCAATTTCTTTTACTCCTGCTACGTTCTCGACACCTTGCGATAAATCAACACCAAAAGTAGACGGCCAAAGTGTCAAAATAGCATGAATATAATTGTTAAACACAAGATAAATCATCAAAGCTGCGAGCGTAGCACGTGCTTGCGCTTTTTTTGCAAGTGAGATCGGCAAGCCAATCACAAATGCCAGCTCCATATGATTGAAAATCGTCCATCCCCCGCTTTCAATCAGTGCCCAAACCTTATACCACATCGTACCTTCTGCGGCCATTTCCCCCATAATCGCTGGATTCTTACATAAAGTCGCAAGACCTACAACAATACCAAAAAACGCGAATAAAAGGACTGGAACTACCATAGCACTGCCAAATCGCTTGATTGCATTCATAAGCATAACCCCTTTGTTTGATCCATAAGACCACTGTAAAGGCAGCGCTTACAAAAACCAATAGGTTTGACGTATTTAGAAATCAAGTTGTAACATTAGATTATATTTTCACAGGAAGAAAATATTTTCATGTTGGAGGGCACATCGCATGATATTGGACAAGCTGGTAAATGAATACTTCGAAGATTTAAATAAGAATGACCTGCACATTATTAAAACGATTCACGATCACCTTGAAGAAATGAAGACCATGAAAATTCAGGATCTTGCTCATTATGCTCATACTTCCATCTCATCCATCCATCGGCTTGCCAAGAAAATAGGGTTCGACGGCTACAGTGACTTAAAGTCTTATGTGAAATTGAATAATCATACTGAAGAAACAACACAAGATTTAATGAAGCTGCTCGATCAAGATATCCAGCAGACAAGGAAATATATGGAGCAGCTGGACTTTCATCAATTAAATCAACTGATTGATCGCGCACCGTATATTTATATTTATGGTACAGGAACAGCACAGCTCGATTTGGCCAATGATGTACAACGACAGCTATGGTCGCTGCATAAGAAATCTCAAGTTTTACGAAGTAAGCGAGACTTAACAGATGGAATCATTGAATTTGGTGAGGATGATCTTTTATTTATCATTTCTTTATCAGGCGAATCGAAGAATTTAGATGAAATCATTCAATTGGTAAAAACGAGACATATCAAATTTATCAGTATGACCACATTGAGAAATAACTTCCTTGCACAAAATGCCATGTTTAACATCTATGTAAGCAGCACCCCGTTTCCCTTGTATAACAAAGTGGACAACTCAAGCTTTCTGCCATTTTATATTGTGGCAGATATTATCGTCAGGAAATTTAGTGAGTGGAAATGGAACCAATTGAAAGATTGAATATTGCTTCACAAAAAAGAGAGACTCTTTCGTCTCTCTCAAAAAACACCAAAATATTTTTCTGCAATAAGTGATGACTGCTTAATGTTATTCAGCAGTATAATGCCCCTCAAGCAGTTCATCAAACGAATCCGCTAATTTGAAATCCGTCTCATATTCTAGATCAAAGTAATGAATTGGCGGATGCTCCTTTGTTTCTCTATAATCCAGCGCAATCCACGTGTGCCCATCCCCATAAATGAGCACAAGCCCCTTTGGCAATTCCCATTCTTCTATTAAATAATCGCTATCCATAATGCCTTCGCCTTTGGCAATCCCTCTTAAATGATCAAATTGCACATGATCCTCTGCCCACCCATTCGGCTGGTCCGTCGGATAGGCGTTATGAAGGGTGTATCCGCCATTTTGTTCAAGGATCAGTTTCTTATATGTATCCGGCAGGATGACGCCTAGCTTCTTTTCAGCTTTTGCAATTCCTTTCTCATTGATTTTCTTAAATGTTTCATCGCTTTCTCTGTCTTTATCCCAGAATGGTTTCAATATAAATACCTCCAAATGTCATTTCTATCTCATCTTACCATTTATTTAAACTAGTTTAATAGTCCTATTACAAAGAAAAAAGAGAAGGGCTCTCCCTCCTCTTTTTTCATCATGATTGTTCTTTATTTCTCGCTTCAAATTCATCAAGCATCGCACGCACTTCATCTGTTGATGATGTGTTCATTAATTGATTTCTTAGGAAACTTGCTCCTCGGAATCCTTTGACATAAATCTTAAAGAAGCGGTGAAGCGCCTTGAACGGACGCAGACCTAATGAGGAGTATTGATCATGGAGATCAAGATGTAATCTTAAAAGACCTAGCAATTCATCGCTCGTATGTTCCTTCGGCTCTTTTTCAAAGGCAAATGGGTTATGGAAAATCCCACGCCCAATCATCACTCCGTCTATTCCATATTGCTCAGCGAGCTTTAAGCCCGTTTGTCGATCAGGAATATCACCATTAATGGTCAAAAGGGTATGTGGTGCTACTTCATCACGAAGCTTTTTAATCTCTGGAATGAGCTCCCAATGCGCATCCACTTGGCTCATTTCCTTTCTTGTGCGAAGGTGAATCGATAAATTCACAATGTCTTGCTCCAATATGTGTCTGAGCCATCCGCGCCATTCATCAACCTCTGTAAAGCCAAGTCTTGTTTTCACACTGACAGGTAATCCACCTGCTTTCGCAGCTTGAATCAGCTCTGCCGCAACGTCAGGACGAAGAATTAATCCGCTGCCCTTCCCGTTTTGTGTCACATTCGGTACAGGACAACCCATATTAATATCCAGCCCCTGAAATCCTAATTCCGCCATTCCAATGCTCATTTGTCTAAAGTTTTCAGGTTTGTCTCCCCAAATATGAGCAACAATCGGCTGTTCATCCTCCGTAAACGTTAAACGGCCTTTCACACTTTGAATGCCATCAGGATGGCAATAGCTCTCACTATTCGTAAACTCTGTGAAAAACACATCCGGTCTCGCCGCCTCACTCACAACATGACGAAACACAACATCTGTCACTTCTTCCATTGGTGCTAATATAAAAAATGGCCGTGGTAAATCACGCCAGAAATTTTTACTCATCTTTCATCCAATTCCTCTCATGACATAGCGCCTAAAGGGCATGTCCATCTATAAATTCTTTCAGCAATTTTTATCATTATATACTTTAATATGAACCGGGCAAAATTGCAAAAAAGTAATTTTAGTGATGAAATACGGGTTGAAAATATTGTTTTTATGGTGCTGGTAGGGCAAATGAAAATAAAAATATCCCGATATCGATGTTTTTCACGAAATCGGGATGTTTAAATAAATTACTGAGTGATCACAAGACTTGCCACACACTCCACATGACTCGTATGCGGAAACATATCCACAGGCTGAACTTCCTCTGTCACATATCCACCATCTTCAAGAATACGCAAATCACGAGCAAGCGTCCCTGGGTTACAGGACACATACACAACGCGGTTTGGTTTCATCTTTAAAATGGTATCAAGCAGTGCTTCGTCACAGCCTTTTCTTGGCGGATCAACGACAAGCGTGTCTGCTTTGATGCCTTCTTTGTACCAGTTTGGGATGACGGTTTCTGCTTCGCCGACTGCGAATTCAACGTTGTTAATCCCATTTAATGCAGCATTGCGTTTTGCATCTTCAATCGCTTCTGGCACTATTTCAACGCCATATACTCTGCCTGCTTTTTGTGCGAGAAATAAGGATATCGTACCGATTCCGCAGTACGCATCGATGACGGTTTCTTCGCCTTGCAGCTCTGCATATTCAAGCGCTTTGTCGTAAAGCACCTTTGTTTGAGCTGGGTTCACTTGATAAAACGAGCGGGCTGAAATAGCAAATTTGATGTCGCCAATCGTGTCATAAATGTATTCTTCTCCCCACAAAACGGTCGTTTCATCGCCGAAAATAACATTTGTTTTCTTTGAATTCACGTTTTGCACAATTGACCGAACATGTGGGAAGCGTGCTATAATCTGCTCAATCACCTGTTGCTTTTGCGGAAAATCAGCCGTTCTTGTCACAAAAACAACCATCATTTCACCTGTTGCGATGCCGTAGCGAACCATGACATGACGCAGCCAGCCTTTGTGCCGCTCTTCATTGTATGCTTTTATGCCGAACGCATTGCAAATGTCTTTTACTGCTTGTACCACTGCATCATTTTCTGACTGCTGGATCAGACATGTTTCCATATCAATGATTTCATGGGTACGCTGCTGATAAAATCCTGCAACAAGCCCGCCTTCCCGTTCGCCAACTGGAACTTGTGCTTTATTTCGGTAATTCCATGGTTGTTCCATGCCGATTACAGGATGAACTTTTACACGGCTCATATCAAGCTTGCCGATCCGCTCTAATACGTCCTTTACTTGTTTCTGTTTAAATAGCAGCTGGCCTTCATAGCTCATATGCTGAATTTGACAGCCGCCGCACTGCTTGTAAATGGGACATGGCGCATCTTGCCTGTGCTGACTTTCCTTTGTCAGCTCCATAAGTCGTCCAAAAGCAAATCCTTTTTTGACACGCGTTACTTTGATTTTCCCTTGTTCGTCCGGGAGGGCATTCGGTACAAAGACAGGGAAGCCCTCAACCTTAGCGACACCAGCACCTTCGTGCGTTAAGTCTTCGAAGGTTACATTGTAATATTCATTCTTTTGAACTGGGGGTTTCATTTTCACCAATTTTATCACCTCATTTGCAAAGAAAAACTTGGTCGCCATAAGGAACCAAGTTCAATCTTCACCCTATTTTTTCAGCTGTTGCTTTTGGCATAATAAATTCAATATGGCGATACAGGTTTTCAAATTCACCTGGCAGCATGCCGCCGTATTCACCATCTAAATTGAGTTGCATTTTATCTTTTACATCTACTTTGACGCGATTCGCTTTTGCGTAGATGACATTGTTATCATGAATATGCTCGCCTCGAAGTGCAAGGCTGACCACTCGAATGGCTTCTGCTAGGTTGACCTTCTTTAAAATAATCAAGTCAAACATCCCATCATCTAGAATGGAATCTGGTGCCAGCTTTTCAAAGCCGCCTACTGAGTTTGTTAGTGAAACAAGAAACAGCATGATTTCTCCATGAAATAATTTGCCGTCATATTCAATTTCGACTTCTGTCGGGCGGATGGAAGGTAGCATCTCCATGCCTTTTAAATAATAAGCAAGCTGTCCAAGCATTGTCTTCAGCTTACTAGGCACCTCATATGTCAGCTCTGTTAACCGGCCGCCGCCAGCAATATTAATAAAATAATGGCCATTGACTTTACCGATATCAAGCGGCTTTGCTACACCATCAATAATGGCATCTGTTGCTTTTAAAATATCTTCTCTTGGAATTCCAAGTGCTCTTGCGAAGTCATTTGTCGTTCCAACTGGAATGATTCCTAATTTTGGTCTTTTATCAAGCGGTGCTAGTCCATTGACGACTTCATTGATCGTGCCGTCTCCACCTGCTGCTACAATTAAATCAAAATCTCTCTGTGCGGCTTTTTCTGCTGCTTGTGTCGCATCTCCTGCACATGTCGTTGCATGACAAGATGTTTCATAGCCAGCTTGTTCAAATTTTTGCAAAACCTGCGGTAAATTCTTCTTGAAGAGTTCACGCCCAGATGTCGGATTGTATATAATTCGAGCACGTTTCATTCATCATCATCCTATATTCATTATGCAATCTATTTTCACCACTAACAACCTTTAATTATACTATGAGTTTTGAAAATGGCAACAGAACAACCACCTAATATTTGAAATCTCAGGCACGTTTCCCTCAACAGATAAGCATTCTGATAAGATAAAAGAAAACGATGAAAAGGATGGTATGCCATGAAAAAGCCTGTCTATTTCAATCATGACGGCGGTGTGGATGACCTTGTCTCCTTATTTCTGCTCCTTCAAATGGAGCATCTGAAAGTCATTGGGCTGTCTGTGATTCCTGCTGATTGTTATTTAGAGCCTGCGCTGAGCGCATCTCAAAAAATCATTGACCGATTTAGCCCTTATGAAATTGAAGTCGCTGCTTCAAATTCTAGAGGCGTGAATCCATTTCCAAAGGAATGGCGCATGCATGCCTTTTATGTAGACGCACTTCCGATTTTAAATGAAAAAGGCGCTGTTGATACGAAAGTATCCAAACTTCCAGCACACCTTCATCTAATTGAAACTGTTAAAAAGGCAACAGAGCCTGTCACCCTGCTCTTTACAGGACCGCTCACAGACCTAGCACGCGCTTTAGAAGAGGATCCCTCGATCTCTAATAAAATTGAGAAATTGGTGTGGATGGGCGGCACTTTCCTTGAAAAGGGCAATGTAGAAGAACCCGAGCATGATGGAACAGCAGAATGGAATGCCTTTTGGGACCCTTATGCTGTCAGCACTGTTTTCCAGGAGCGCTTTCCTATTGAAATGGTCGCACTTGAAAGCACGAATCAAGTCCCGCTTACACTTGATGTACGCCAGCGCTGGGCTTCCCTTCGCTCTCATATTGGGATTGATTTTATCGGACAGTGCTATGCCTTTTGTCCGCCACTCATTCATCACGAAACGAACTCAACTTACTACTTATGGGATGTGCTGACAACCATCACTCTTGCTTCCACCTCATTTACCCGTTCAAAGGAGATGAATGCGATCGTTTACACCGAAACACCAAAGCAAGGTCGTACCGAAGAGCATCCAGATGGAAAATCCATTCAAGTTATTGACCATGTCGATCGTGATGCCTTTTTCCAAGCGTTTGAAGAACTCATGAGAAAAGCTATTTGTCAGATTTCCACATAAAAAAACCCCGCCAATGAGCGGGGCTTCCTCTTACTCTTCGTCTGCGAACTTTTTCTTACGTCTAAACTTGCTTAAGGTTTCATACACGATTGGAACGATGACCAATGTGAGAAGTGTAGAACTTGTTAATCCACCAATAACGGTTACACCAAGTCCTTTTGATACGATCTGGCTTCCGCCTTCAAAACCTAATGCGAGCGGCAATAATGCACCAATCGTCGCAAGTGCAGTCATTAAGATTGGACGTAATCTTATTGTACCTGCTTCAAGTAAAGCTTCTCTTGTTGATAGACCTTCTTGTTCTTTATGAATCACTCGGTCAATCAAGACGATCGCATTTGTCACAACGATCCCGATCAGCATGAGCAATCCAATCATGGCGTTTAAGCTGATGGTTTCTTTCGCTATAAACAATCCAGCGAGTGCGCCAATAATCGTAAATGGGAGCGAGAAGAGAATCGCAAATGGTGCTAGACCTCCGCCAAATGTGATGACGAGAACGAGATACACAATGGCAATGGCTGCAAGCATTGCTAGCCCAAGCTGTGTAAAGGATTCCTGGATATCCGCACTTACGCCGCCTGTGTCAATCGTTACGCCAGATTTCAAATCAAGCTTGTCGACTTTCTTCTGAACATCTTGTGTCACACTTGATACGTTGTCTGTTGTCATGTCACCAGACACTTCTGCGTAGATTTTTCCATCACGCTTTGTCACCGTATTTGCTGTTGAGCCATCCTTCACTTTAACAACATCACCAATTCGGACTTGTTGCCCTGTCGGTGTTGTGACCTTTTTATTTTCTAAATCTTTTTTGCTCTTATATTCATCTTTTTCCGTTTGAAGCTTCACATCAAGTTCTTTGCCGTCCTCTGTTACTTTCGTCAGTGTTGTTTCACTGTTTTGAGGAGCAATCGCCTGTGCAATTTGTGAAGCAGTTAGACCTAGCTTCGCCAGTTTTTCTTGATCTGCATTAAACGTATATTCGTCATATTTCTCAGATAAGCTTGTGCTGACGTTTTTCAGGTTTTTCTCATCTTTTAAAATGTTTTCGACATCTTTTACTGTGCCTTCAATATCACTTGCTTTATCACCGTACACATAGTACGTCACCGTATTGCTTGCGCCAGCAGAAGAGAAGTTTTGTGATTTCCATTCCCCTTTAGACGCTTTGTCTTGCAGAGCTTTGACCACGCGATCTTTTTCTTTATCAAAATTCGGTGTGTCCTCATCATATTGTATAAAGAATAACGCACCGTTAGAGTTGCCGCCTACACTTGCTGTGAGTGCATTTGAAGATCCTAGTGAATATTGAACCGTGTTAACATGGTCACGTTTTACTAAGTATTCTTCTGCTTTTTTCGTTTCATCTATTGCTTGTTCTCTCGTTTGCCCTGGTTCAGGTGTATATGTCACCATCGCCGTCTTTTCTGCTTCCTGTGGTAAGAAGCTGACACCGACAAGTGGTGCTAAGAATAAGCTTCCGACAAGCATGAGAATCGCAATTCCTGATGTGATCCATTTATGGTTGAGTGTCCAATTGAGTACACGTCTATAACCGCCGGCAAGCTTGCTTGGTTTATGTTCTTTTACCTTTTTCGCTTGTCCATACAGATTCTTTTTAAATAGACTGTGTGCCATCATTGGAACAATCGTAATGGCTACTACCAGTGAAGCAAGTAAAGCAAACACAATCGTTAATGCAAATGGGATGAATAGTTCACCAATCATTCCACCCACTAGTGCTAACGGTAAGAAGACCGCAATTGTGACAATCGTCGAAGACATGATCGGGATAAACATTTCTTTTGTGGCTTCTCTGACGAGTGCTTTCCCCTTTAACGGTTCATCCTTTAACGCCATTCGCCGATAAATGTTTTCTATGACCACTATGGAGTCATCGACCACACGCCCGATGGCGACGGTCATGGCACCAAGTGTCATGATATTTAGTGTGATATCCAGCTGATTTAATATTAAAACTGCAATCAACAGAGATAGCGGAATTGAAATAACCGAGATTAATGTTGATTTGATATCTCGAAGGAACAATAGAATGATAATGATCGCAAAGATCGCTCCGATGATGGCTTTGTTCAGCATTGTGCTGACAGACTCTTTAATCGGTTCTGCTTGATCATATGTGGTACTTACTTTGATTCCTTTGTTATCTTTTTTGAATTTCTCAAGCTCTTTTGTGACTTCTTCTGCCACACTCACTGTGTTGGCGTCAGAGCCTTTTACAATTTGCAGACCGATACTGTCTTTTCCATTTGTTCTAGAAATCGATTCTGCATCCTTGACGACTTTAATATCCGCAATCTCAGAAAGCTTGATTGTCGGCAGCTCTACAGATTGACTGCTTGCTGAACCTCCACCTGTTTGCTGCTGAGCTGCTGCTTGCTGCTGACTTGCACTTCCAGCCTGCTGCTCCGCACTTTGCGCACCTGCATTTCCTGAGCCGTTAGAAGGTGCTCCAGCGCTTCCCGCACTGCCGCTAGCACCTGGTGTGACTGGAATTCGCATGTTTTTCAAATCTTTGACGCTTAAAATATTGCCGTCCACGACAACTGATTTTTGCTTGTTGCCGAATGTGTATAAACCTAATGGTACATTCACATCAGAGCCTTTGATCATGTTTTGGACGGTCTCTTCATCTAAACCGTATTCTTTCAATTTCTTTTGTTTAAAAGAAAATTCTACTTCTTTGATTTGCTGTCCTGAAGCTTCGACAGAAGATACGCCATCTAATCCTTCAAGTGAAGGAACAAGGTCATCTTCCACCTTTTTCGTCAGTTCTTCTAATGATTCTTTATCACCAGATACACTGAGTGCCAATATTGGAACCGCATTGATACTAAAGCGTGCGATTTTTGGTTTTTCTGCATTTTCCGGAAAATTGATATTAGTAATGGCATCTTCAATTTCCTTCTTTGCTTCATCCATGTCTTTGTTGTAATCGTACTCGACCTGGATCGATGAGGCATTTTCAAAGGAATTGGATGTGACCACCTTGACCCCATTGAGGTTTTGAATAGACTTCTCAATTGGATCGGTCACCTTATCTGATACTTCGTCCGGCGTTGCGCCAGGATACGTTGTAGAAACCGTAATGACTGGAGTGTTGATATTCGGGATTGATTCTTGCTTCATATTCAATCCGGCATATAGACCAGCAACTGTTACGATAATCGTCATGAGCCATACAGCGAACTTATTCTTTAATACAAAATTGATGATCGAATTCATTATGTCCTCCATTTTCCTTTATGTATTGACTGACTGGTCATTCTATATCATAATAAACGGTGATATACAATGCCGTCAACCATTTCACTTGCGTTTGACGTAACATTCTAAAGCTGAAGGGGCCTTATTTCATGAACGAAAAAAAAGAAAAAATCATTAAAGCAAGCATCCAGTTGTTTGCGAAAAAGGGTTTTTCTTCTACGACCATTCAGGAAATTGCAGATGAGTGCGGAATATCGAAAGGCGCGTTTTATTTGCATTTCAAATCAAAAGAACAGCTTTTCAATCGAGCGTTTGAATATTATATCGACACTTCTATGCAAAGTATTGAAAAGATTCGAAAAGAAAATCAACATCTTGCGCCTAGAGAGATCTTTCAGAAACAAATCGCTGAACAGTTCCAGCATTTTGCCGAGAACAAGGACTTTATCATTTTGATCCTCAGCGAGAACATTATTCCGGAAAATCAGCAAATTAAAAAGCATTCTAAAACTGTGAAAAAACAAATGAATGATGAAATACAAATTTCCCTCTTGGCTACTTATGGACAACAGATTGAACCTTATATAACTGACCTGTCAGTCATGACCCAAGGGATCATTCAATCATATGTGCAGTTACTACTTTTACAAGATCATATCCAATTATCATTTGATGAGCTCTCTTCCTTTATTCTCGATCGGTTTGATGATTTGGTTCAAGGACTGCTTCGTTCTAAGACCAAGCCGATTCTGAATCAAGCCATTTGGGAGGATGAAGCGCCGAGTGCCGTTTCTCTTCAAGAGGAGCTTCGATTGTTAAAGCTTGAGCATCTTCTTTCTGACGATACGCTCGTATCTATCGAAGTGATTGAAGAAGAACTGGCGAAAGATGAGCCTCGTAAGCCGGTCATTCAAGGGATGCTGACAAATTTAGACATGTGTGAGGACCCTGCCGTCCTAAGAGTAGTGGAACAATTGAAGCTGTTTCTTCAATAACATTACGTGCCGTTTTTCAATTTAGTTCACCTTGATCCCCTTCAAATATGTCTTTCGCTTATGCTTCATTATAAGAAAAGAATCTCCGAATTGATATACGGCGGTGGTCTGAATCTATGATACGACCCTGTCATTTCAAGCAAAAAAACCGCCTCTTCTCTGAGACGGTTTTTTGCCATTTAGCGTTTCTTGATTTCTTCGAGAAGAATCTTGTTGACCATCGGCGGGTTTGCTTGTCCCTTCGATGCTTTCATGATTTGTCCGACTAAGAAACCAATGGCGCGGTCTTTTCCATTTTTAAAATCTTCAATGGATTGCGGGTTGTTATCAAGTGCTTCTGTGACAAGTTTGAGCAGAGTACCTTCGTCAGAAATTTGGATAAGCCCTTTTTCTTTGACGATTGTTTCTGCGTCTCCTCCATTTTCAATGAGCTCTTTGAATACCTTTTTGGCAATCTTAGAGGAAATCGTTCCTTTTTCAATGAGTTGGATCATGCCAGCCAGCCCTTGAGGCGTTAGTTTTGTATCGTCCAGCTCTTTTTGAGCAGCGTTTAAGTAGGCAGATACTTCACCCATCAGCCAGTTCGATGCTTGCTTCGCTTCTGCACCTTCTGAAATGGTCGCTTCAAAGAAATCAGACATTTCTTTTGTCAGCGTCAGAACCATCGCATCGTATGCAGGCAGTCCAAGCTCATCGATGTAGCGTTTGCGGCGCTCGTCTGGAAGCTCTGGGATCGATGCTCTGACGCGCTCTTTCCATTCATCATCAATGTACAGCTCCACCAAATCCGGTTCTGGGAAGTAGCGGTAATCATCCGAGCCTTCTTTGACACGCATAAGGATCGTTTTTTTAGACGCTTCGTCATAACGGCGTGTTTCCTGCTCGATCAGACCGCCAGAAAGCAATACTTGCTCTTGACGTTTCTCTTCGAATTCAAGCCCTTTTTGTACGAAAGCGAACGAGTTCAAGTTCTTAAGTTCGGTTTTCGTTCCAAACTCTTCTCGGCCAATTGGGCGAAGAGAAATATTGGCATCACAGCGAAGTGAGCCTTCTTCCATTTTACAGTCAGATACACCTGTATATTGAATAATAGATTTTAGCTTTTCTAAGTAAGCGTACGCTTCTTCTGGAGTGCGAATGTCTGGCTCAGATACGATTTCAACAAGTGGTGTGCCTTGACGGTTGAAATCGACAAGTGAGTAACCGTCGCCTGTATGTGTCAGTTTACCTGCATCCTCTTCCAAATGAAGACGGGTAATACCAATTCGTTTTGTTTTGCCGTCTACTTCAATTTCAATCCAGCCGTTTTCACCGATCGGTTTATCAAATTGTGAAATTTGATAAGCCTTTGGGTTATCAGGATAGAAGTAGTTTTTACGGTCAAATTTTGTGTCTGTTGCGATCTCACAGTTCAGCGCCATTGCGGCTTTCATCGCAAAGTTCACCGCTTCTTTGTTCAGTACAGGCAGTACGCCAGGATAACCAAGATCGATGACACTTGTTTGTGTATTGGCAGCTGCACCAAAAGGTGTCGGCGAGCTTGAGAAGATTTTTGATTGTGTTTTTAGCTCTACGTGGACTTCAAGTCCAATTACCGTTTCAAAGTTCATTCTGATTCACCCCTTACAGTTCAGGTTTTGCTTTATGATGATCTGTTGCTTGCTCGAAAGCGTGAGCCACGCGGTAAACTGTTCCTTCGTCAAAGTGCTTGCCGATGATTTGCAGCCCTAACGGAAGACCGTTTGCAAATCCACAAGGCACACTGATTCCCGGAACGCCTGCAAGGTTAACAGGGATCGTTAAAATATCGTTCGCGTACATCGTCAGTGGATCGCTTGTCTTTTCACCAATCTTAAATGCAGGAGTAGGTGTTGTTGGTCCTACAATGACATCATACTTTTCAAACACATCTTCAAAGTCTTTTTTGATCAATGTACGGACTTTTTGTGCTTTTTTATAGTACGCATCGTAATATCCTGAGCTTAGAGCGAATGTGCCAAGCATGATGCGGCGCTTCACTTCGTCGCCGAAGCCTTCAGAACGTGTATTTTTGTATAAATCAATGAGATTGTCTGCGTTATCTGTACGGTAGCCATAGCGGATGCCGTCAAAGCGTGCAAGGTTCGCAGATGCTTCAGAAGAAGACAGTAAGTAGTAAGTTGCAAGCGCATATTTAGAATGCGGAAGAGACACTTCTTCCCATGTCGCACCAAGTCCTTCTAATACTTTTAACGCTTTGAGAACAGACTCTTTTGCTTCCTCGCCAACGCCTTCGCCAAGATATTCTTTCGGCACTGCAATTTTAAGACCTTTGATGTCGCCAGTTAATGAAGAAAGGAAATCTGGTACATCGACATTTGCACTTGTTGCGTCCATTTGATCGACGCCAGAAATCGCTTGAAGAACATATGCGTTGTCCTCTACATTACGCGTAATCGGCCCAATTTGATCTAATGATGAAGCAAATGCGATTAAACCGTATCTGGATACACGGCCATATGTCGGCTTAAGACCAACAACCCCGCAGAATGATGCCGGCTGGCGAATGGAACCGCCTGTATCTGATCCAAGAGAAAATGGTACCTCACCTGCTGCAACAGATGCAGCTGATCCACCGCTTGATCCACCCGGAACTGTATTCAAATTCCATGGGTTTTTCGTTGCTTTGTAGCCTGAGTTCTCTGTAGAAGATCCCATCGCAAATTCGTCCATGTTTAATTTACCGATTGTGACAGCTTCCGCCTCTCTTAGACGGTTCACAACGGTTGCATCATAAATTGGATCAAAGTTTTGCAAGATTTTGCTTGATGCTGTTGTACGTAAATCCTTCGTCACGATGTTATCTTTCACACCGATCGGCATACCGAACAATAGTCCAAGCTCGTCCTTTTCACCAACTGCCTCGTCCAATTCCTTTGCATACGCACGTGCTTTCTCTTCGTCCAGTGCAAGGAATGCTTGTACTTTCCCGTCTACTTCATTGATTCGTTTATAAGACTCGTCCACTAAATCAGAAACAGACAGTTCTTTTTTATGTAAAAGCTCTTTTAATTCAGAAATTTTGTGATCAAACAGTGACATGTCTCAGGCCTCCTTTAGTCCAAAATTGATGGCACACGAATATAGCCGTCTTTATGATCAGGCGCGTTTTTGATGACTGCCTCAATGGAAAGACCTTTATTCGGAACATCTTCTCTCATGACGTTTTTCATTTTTAATACGTGTGTTGTTGGTTCAACGTTTTCCGTATCTACCTCGTTTAACTGCTCTGCAAATGAAATGATGCTATCAAGCTGTTCTGTAAACATCTCAGCTTCTTCTTCTGTAATGGCAAGCCGTGCTAAATGCGCAACGTGCTTTACTTCTTCTATTGAAATTCTTGACATGCAGGTTCACCTCCAAAAATGATGCGTGTTGATAGTCATGATCATAAGTCATATACACTTTATCATATCAAATTTTACTGTTCTAAAGCAACTTTACGCGGGCGCGGTGAAAGGCTGTTTCTCTTGAACCGTCATCGTCATCCAACCAGTGACTAAAATATTCATTAGGCGGCTTTTATTTTTCAGAAAATTTTTACTTTTATTTATTTTTGTAAACGCTTACACATAGAGGCTTATCACCGATCCGTGCACTTTTTCATAAAAGTGGAGAGGTTTAAGAAGGTTGATCACTTGGGTATACTCTGATAGGTTAAGTAACCATAGCAGGGAGCAGACAGACCAATCGGATGTTCTGTGTATATTTTGAATGAGGTGATGTCAAATTAATACGAAAAAGGTGATATGGAAACATGAGTATTGAAATTGGAATCTCTTTATCTATTTATTTTATTGGAATGCTTTCTATTGGCTGGTATGCATTTAGAAAAACAAATGACTTAAACGATTATATGTTAGGCGGACGCGGGCTAGGTCCTTATGTGACAGCTCTATCTGCTGGCGCATCTGATATGAGTGGCTGGATGCTTATGGGACTTCCAGGCGCTATGTATACAACTGGTCTTTCATCTGGATGGCTTGCTGTTGGTTTAATTAGTGGGGCTTACTTAAATTATTTATTCTTAGCTCCTCGCTTGCGATCGTATACAGAGGTTGCTGATGATGCGATCACCATTCCAGACTTTTTTGACAAACGATTTGAAGATTCATCTACTTTATTGAAAGTTGTCTCAGCAGTCATCATTATGATTTTCTTTACGCTTTACACCTCATCAGGTATGGTATCAGGCGGACGCTTATTTGAATCAGCGTTTGGAACTCATTATATGTTTGGCTTAATCTTAACCTCTAGTATTGTCATTTTGTATACACTATTCGGCGGCTTTTTGGCAGTTAGTTTAACTGATTTCGTTCAAGGCGCCATTATGTTTTTAGCTTTAGTGCTCGTGCCGATCGTTGCCTTTACTCAATTAGGTGGACCTGTTGCCACGTTCCATGATATTCAACAGATTGACCCTAAATTGCTTGATATTTTTAGAGGAACGAGCGTCATTGGCATTATTTCCTTCCTCGCTTGGGGACTTGGTTACTTTGGACAGCCGCACATTATTGTTCGATTTATGGCGATTACGACTGTAAAAGATTTAAAGCCAGCACGTCGTATCGGTATGAGCTGGATGATTGTGTCTGTCATTGGCTCACTATCTGTCGGTTTAGTCGGTGTAGCTTATGTTCATGAAACAAGCACCACTTTGGCAGACCCTGAAACTATCTTTATTGTGTTTTCTAAAGTGTTATTTCATCCATATATTACTGGATTTTTACTCTCTGCCATTTTAGCTGCGATTATGAGTTCAATTTCTTCTCAGCTGCTTGTCACTGCAAGTGCAATGACAGAGGATTTATACCGTACGTTCTTTAGAAGAAAGGCTTCTGACAAAGAGCTTGTGATGATTGGACGTATGTCTGTACTAGTCGTTGCAATTGTTGCCCTTTGTCTATCTCTAAACCCAAGTGATACCATTCTTGACCTTGTCGGCTATGCTTGGGCTGGATTTGGATCTTCATTCGGACCAGTGATCTTATTGTGTCTATACTGGAAGCGAATGAATCATCATGGCGCTTTAGCCGGAATGGTTGTGGGGGCTGTTGTCGTCCTAGTGTGGATTTCAACAGGCTTGAATAACACAACTGGATTGTACGAAATGGTTCCAGGATTTATTTTAAGTGGTTTGACTGCTCTTACTGTCAGCCTCTTCACGAATAAACCGTCTAAAGCTTCTAAGAAGCTTTTTACCAAAATGGAAAATCATCTTGAAGACGAAACAAAATAACAAGAAATGAAGAGTCATCTGCCTTATGCGGATGACTCTCTTTTTCATTTAAATAAAAAGCTTTTCTTTCTTTCGAATCTGAATAAAATAAAAGTTGTGCAGCCATATGGGCTGTGAGAAGATCATATACATGATGTGAAACGTACATGAAGTGAAAGGAGCGATACGCATGTTTTGGACAATTGAATGGGATACTGTCTTAAAATTAGCCGTGGCCACCTTAATCGGGCTGATCATTGGTCTAGAACGCGAGCTTAAGAAAAAGCCGCTCGGCTTAAAAACGTGTATTGTCATTGCTGTCAGCTCCTGCGTATTAACCATCATCAGCATTGATGCAGCCTACAATTTCCCTCGAGTCTCTAAGCTTCAAATGGACCCACTCAGGTTACCGGCGCAAATTATATCTGGTGTTGGTTTTATTGGAGCAGGTGTGATTCTGCGAAAAAGCAATGATGTCATCTCAGGTCTCACGACTTCCGCGATGATCTGGGGAGCAGCAGGACTTGGGGTTGCAACAGGTGCAGGTTTTTATAAAGAAGCCTTCCTCAGTCTTTTCTTTATTCTGATCAGTGTCGAATTTTTACCATGGCTCTTCCAGCGAATCGGGCCGATCCGCCTGCAGGAAAAAGAAATCCGCATCAGGATGTCACTTTCTGATCGAAACCGGATGACAGACATTTTAAAAGAAATGAAAGCACTCAATATTCGCATTCATTCTGTTCGAATTGATGATTTAAAGGAAAAGGACTATCCGATCATGGAAGTACGCGTTCGTGTGCATAAAGACCGATATACAACCGATGTGTACTTTGATATTAAAGATCTAGAAGGCGTTGTTGGCGTGAAGTGTGATACGGTGTAAAAGGTGATGAGACAAAAGTCTCATCACCTTTTTTATGGGATAAGGGGTTGAACCACAGCTCACATTCAAATAAAATACAAAATATGAAATAAATGATAAAAGGGGATTTCTCATGGGCTCAATGGATCGTAAAAATCGCATTTTTCTCTTTACTGGTATTCTGGCAGTATTCGCACTAGCTGTCATCTTCACCTCACATTATGTCACTCCCGCATCAACGAATGCAGCAGACAAAAAACAAACAAAGACACCAAAAAACATCATCTTTATCGTTGGTGATGGGATGGGGATGCCCGTGATCAAAGCCTACCGTACGTTCAAGCAGGAAAAGCATTCTTCTTCAAAAGAACAGACTGTCTGGGACCCTTATTTAGTCGGGATGCAGACGACACATCCAGATGATCCTCGAGATAATATTACTGATTCAGCTGCCGCAGCCACAGCCATGGCAACCGGAAAAAAAACATACAATGATGCTATCGCCGTCAATCATGAAAAAGAACCTCTTAGAAGCGTCGTTGAAGCAGCAAAGGAAGCACGAATGAAAACAGCCTTTGTCGTCTCATCTGATATCACCGATGCAACACCGGCTGCTTTTGGCACACATAACGTCTCCCGAAAAAACAAAGAACAAATTGCAGACCACTTTTTTGATGAGAAAATCAATGGAGAGCACAAAGTCGATATCCTTCTCGGTGGCGGCATGCAATACTTTGACCGCAAAGACCGTGATCTTGTTCAAGCATTTAAGAAGAGCGGGTATGCCATTCTTCGATCGAAAGATGATTTAACATCTCAATCATCAAAGCAAATGCTCGGCTTATTTCAGGACGATGAGCTAGATCGAGCCATCGACCGTCCGAAGCATGTGCCTACTTTAAAAGACATGACGCAGGCAGCACTGACCCAATTAAATCAGGACAATCAGCATGGCTTTTTTATGCTGCTTGAAGGCAGTACCATTGATTCTGCTGGACATGAAAATGATGTTGTCGGAGCAATGAGTGAGATGGAGGATTTTGAGAAAGCGGTCCAAGCGGCACTTCAATTCGCTAAAAAAGATCAAGAAACCCTCGTGGTCATCACAGCAGATCATGCGACTGGCGGCTTTTCTTTTGGCGCAGATGGTATGACAAGTGAGACCGGCTATAAATGGGACCCAGCGCCCATCCTAGCTGCAAAGAAAACGCCTGTGTATATGGCAAAGAAAATCGCAGGTGGTCAATCAGTACGTGATGTACTTCACACCTATATTGATGTCTCACTCACAGAAGAAGAAATCTCACAGGTAGAAAAAGCGGCACAATCAGGGAAGGCCAGTACGATCCAACTCAGTATTCAACGTATCTTTGATCAGCGTTCTTTCACAGGCTGGACAACCTTTGCCCATACAGGTGAGGATGTCCCTGTCTATGCATACGGGCCAGGTAAAGCAGCATTTCAGGGCTGGATTGATAATACAAAGCAAGGAAAAAACCTGTTTCAAATGATTGAATCGCCATCCGCATATCGCCCATAAAAAACAATCCCCGCCTCAACACATAGGCGGGGATTTTCGTTTTAAGATTGACTTAGCTTTGTAAAGTCAAACGTCGTAATAGGTGCTGCTTGCTCAATATCGGAGCGGAAGCCAGCGAGCATAGCCTTCTCTTCTTCTCCGAGGGTGGCCAAATCAAAGGCTTGATGCAGCAAACCATAGATCAGCATGTGACGTAAGCGAAGGAAGTCAGGAATGTAGGCGAGCCACTCATCCCCAAGCTCATTCTCTTCACGATATCCTTTAAGGAACTGCTTCATAAAGTTCCCTGCAAAAGCAGCTTTGTCTTCGTATGGAATCACTGGGTACCACAAGACATTGTATAGCAAAATGCTGATGTCGTTCATAAACCAGTTGTATCCAATATCATCGAAATCAAAGGTCGTGATTTTCCCTTGATCCCAGTGGAAGTTTCCATGATGCAGATCCGCATGAACCAATCCGTACGTATCCTGATTTTTCGGGAGCTTTGCCAGCTTTTCCATTAATCGATCCGCTTGTTCGAACACAAGCGTCTGATCTGCTGGTACATATTTTCGCAGCTTAAGCTGCTCCTCTTCATCCCACTCTTGTCTTTTATAGCGTGGGTCTGACAGCTGATAGCTTTTTGTCAGCTTGTGCATGCGGCCTGTATATTGTCCAAGGGCATAAAATAATTCATCGTTCCAGTCTGCCTCTTCAACTTTTCGGCCTGGTGCTTTTTCATAGACTCGAAGCAAAAACGCACCGCCTTGCCCATCGTCTACTTGCTCGATATCACGGCCATTTAATGAAGCAATTGGTTTCGCAACCGAAAGACCGCCCTTCGCTAAGTGATGCAGCCATTCCATTTCACCTAAAATATAATCAGGTGATCTGCGGATGGTATGAGTAATTTTTAAAATGAAAGACTCTCCGTCCTTTTTCATTTCATACACATAGTTTTCTGCATCTGCGATAAAGTGGATGTCACTTCGCTGGACCCCGTATAAATGAGTTGCCTCATCTAAAATTTTCGATTCGTCATATATGGCTTTTACATCTTTATGCATGCTGATTCTCCCTCTTCATATATTTTGCTAATTCGCGAATGGTGTGTTTTTCAGCAAAATTCAAATCATCAACATACCAACCCTTCTTTTCAATCTCTACTTCCATTTTGACAGCAAGTAAAGAATTTCCTCCTAAAT
This sequence comes from Bacillus sp. MC1252, assembly GCF_056838025.1. Lineage (NCBI taxonomy): Bacteria > Bacillati > Bacillota > Bacilli > Caryophanales > Bacillaceae > Bacillus > Bacillus sp. MC1252. Next base: position 694,827 of record NZ_CM166369.1, on the reverse strand, counting down.
CGAAAAAGTCGTTGTCAATTCCTACTTTTTCCACATGAAGAATGTCACACCAAATGTCTAAAAGTAAGGCCTCACGTTCATTGGTTGGCTGTGCGTAAAGTCCATCAGCCTGCGTATGTTCCGTCTTTAATAATGAACGAAGACCTTCTTCATCATGCACCTTTAGAGCCTTCACATAGCCGCTGTGCAATGTTTGATCTGTTTGAACCGTTTCCCATGTATAAGCTTCCGAAGCGGGATGACTTGCTGCCTTCATCGTGTGATCCTCTATTTCTCCAGCTGAGTGCTGACGAGATGACAGTTGATTGACGATTTGAATGTGATCACTCAATGAACCGATTTCTTCCACTTGTATTCGATATGTTTGCTGACCCTCAATCTCCTGCATCTGATGCTCTTCCATAAATGACTTGAATAGCTGATTACGTCCAGTAGATGCAAACGTAAATTCAATGGTAGAAAGTTGGTGCTGACGGCTGTATTCAGCGAGCCATGTCAGACATTTTTGCTCAATCCCTTTCCCTAGAGCACGGCAGCTCAGCATCCATGCATCTATTTTCAACGTTTCATTCGCATGATGTGCCAAGATGGCGCCTACAATCCCTTCATGACTGAAGCGATCCGCTGCCTCAATGATCCAGCCTTGAACATGCTCATTCTCCATCCGCTCTCTCAGCTGCTGTTCATCAAAGCGCTGATCATTTAAACGGAATTGGTTAATGCGACTGCTCATCTGAGCCACCCGGGCAAGGTGCTGCTCTCCCCATTCTGTTACGCTCATGTTCAAATTCAAATCTTTTAAAAATTGCTCCATTGACGGCGACTCTGCTCGCTCTTTTTGACGCGCTTTTTCAGCCTGATAGCTCGTTGTCCGCCCTCTATCCTCATCGGTGACATCATAGCGGTCAAATGCCCAAGCATGCTGGGTAAATAACGGAATGGCTTTTTCATTAGCAGGTAACAGCAGTGTCATCACTTCAGGTAGCTCTTCATTCATACGCAAGCACTGCGCTGGGTCATCATCTAAGAAAATAAACTGAGATAATGAAAGGTTCAGTGAATCTGCCATCTCTTTTAGATGATCCGGTTTACTTTCCCAATTGATCCGCCAGTCGACAATATCCTCTTTTTGCAAGATCATATCCGGGTGGTTTTCAAACACACGCCACACATCTTCTTCATTATTCCTGCTGCTTAGGACAAGCAGCATCCCCTCTTGTTGCTTTTGTTTTAAAAAGCGCTGGAGCGTTTGATGTTCTGGCGTGATCTCGATGCCTTCCACGCCGTCTTCTGAAACGACACCTCTCCAAAGTGTATAGTCGCAGTCAATGGCCGCTACTTTAAATGGTGCACCTTGCCATGCAACAATCTCTCGCGCGACTTTTGTACCAATTGCTCCACAAAAGGCTTCAGTGAATGGGAGATGCGCGGCTTGCTCTCCTTTTTCATCAAAAATCTCTTCAATCTGATATTGCTGAGCAAGCTGGCGGCAGTCGATTAACTGAACGCCGCTCATCTCAGATAACTGGGCGATCCACTCTTGTTCCACGTCTTGCAGGGTGTCTTTAAAAGCAGTACTCATTGGCAAAATGCCAACAAAATATAGGTTATGTTTCGTTTTTAATTTCAGAACGTTGGCAAGCTCTCCAGCATGTTCTGAGGCCAGCTTTTTCTTTTCTTCAAGTGATAGATGAGCTGGACCCGTGATATCCTCCAAACGAATGAGTAGAAGGTTGGCTCCATTTTTCTTCTGTGAGATGAGGCTGCGTTCGTTTAACAATTCCTGATAGACCTGCCCATACGGTGCAAATTGAACATCGAGCTGCACATCAAACTGCTTGGTCCAGTACTGAATGTAAGGAGCAACTGGATCTGCCGTAAACGTGGAGCTGACTGTCAGCACAAGTGGTGCTTTTTTCTCTGCACGCTCTCTTTTCTCTTTTGCCAATCGTTCTTCTTCCTCTGAAAGCACGTTAAATTCCTTGAGCAATTGATCAGGTGCTTGAACAGCCTGTTCGACCAAGTGCTGGAAGTGTTTCACGAAAGCTTGCATCGTCTCATGTTCAAACAGAGCAAGATTGTATTGAAGAACGCACTTTAACTCGTCTGTTACCTCTCTGACAACATCCATTTTCATATCGAGCTTGGAAATTCCCTTAGCAAACTCATGCGTTTCAAAGGTCAGTCCATCCGCTTCAATTTTAATATTTGGATCGTACTCATTATGATAAATGAGCATCGTATCAAAGAATGGATTGCGATGCGGTCTTGTTTTTGGATTTAGATGCTCGACCATTTGATCAAATGGATATTCTTGATGATCATAAGCATCAAGCAGGACTTGCTTTGTTTGAGCCAATTGCTCTGTAAAGGATACATCTTGTACCATGTCTAGTTTAATTGGCAGGAAGTTCGTAAACATGCCAATTGTATGTTCAATATCTGCGTGACGTCTTCCAGCAACAAGAGAACCGACAATCAGCTCCTCCTGATCGGCATAACGTGAGAGCAGCAGACCATATAGCTGGAACAAGATGACATTGTTTGTCAGCTGAAATCGTTCAGCGAGCTGTTCAATTTTTTCTACGATGTGCGGTTCAATATTAAATTTGATCGCTCTTCCTAAGAAGGATTGTTCCTTCCGTTCAAAATCATATGGCATCGTCAAGGTTGGAACGTTTGAGCCCACTTGCTCCTTCCAATAATTCTGCTGCTTTTGAAACATCTCACTGCGGAAATACTGATCCTGCCATTCTGCATAATCCTTATATTGAACAGTAAGTTCAGGCAAGGCTTCCCCTCGATAAAGCTCAGTAAATTCTTTAATAAAGATGTTCATGCTCGCACCATCAGCCACAATATTATGCATATCAACTAATAAGAGATGATCATCTGCTGCGATTTTCACAAAACGCACACGGATCAATGGTGCAGCCTTTAAGTCAAATGGGCGAATGAATTCATCGATTTGTGCTTCTAATTCCTCTTCCTTCGCCTCTGTCATTTCAACAGCAAACTGGTATTCATTATGGACCCGCTGAACCGGTTCTCCATCTTTTAATTCAAAGGTCGTTCGCAAGGTTTCATGACGATCAATTAATTGCTTGAAGGTCTGCTCAAAACGCTCGACGTCAATTTCACCTTTACATCTTAGTGCCATCGGCATGTTGTATGAGGTCACTTGACCAATACGCTGATGAATGAGGAACGTCCGTCTTTGAGCAGCAGATAATGGATACGTGTCTTTCTTTTCCACTGGTTCAATCTTGAAATATTGATGCTTCTCTGCCTTTTCGATGAATGCTTGTAGCTTTTCAATCGTCGGATTGTTGAACATGTCTGTGAGCGTAAGTTCTACACCAAACTCTTTGTGAATTTGAGAAATCAGACCGGTCGCATTTAACGAATGTCCGCCAAGCTCAAAGAAATGATCGTCCCTTTCCACCTTTTCGATTCCTAAAATGTCTTTCCACATCCGCTTTAGTGTTGCCTCAATGTCGCTCGCTGCTGCGTCTTTGCCTTGATTGTTTTCCTCTATTTCCTGCCCCTTGTTTTCCTTCGGCACCACCATTTGCACACCTGAAGACGAAGAGAGTGCTGATGTATCTACCTTTTCAATCCAATATCGTTGTCGTTCAAACGGATAGGTCGGCAGGGATACTTTTTGAATTGATTTGTGTTGTCTTAATTTTGTCCAGTCAACCGGCACTCCTTGAAGCCAGAGGTCACCCAGCCTGCCCAGCAGGTAGCGGTCGTCTGCTGCCTCTTCTTTCGGGTGACGCATCAATGGAATCGGCTGCTGATGGTGTTCCTTAGCGGCTTGGCGAATAAAGGCACTTAACGTATTCCCTGGTCCGACTTCAATGAAAATGGGATCAAGCTCCGTTAATAATGTCTCTGCCCCATCACGGAAACGGACCGCTTGCCGCAAGTGATCGGCCCAGTATGCTGGGTCTTGCACCGCTTCATTTTCAATCCACGTACCCGTGACGTTAGAAATATACGGGATAGACGGTGCATTCAATCGATACTCTGCTAATTTTTCTTTGAATGATGGGAGGATGTCATCCATCATACTCGAATGGAAGGCATGAGAGGTGTGAAGCTTTCTGCACCCATGTCCAGCAGCCTCTAGCTTCTCAGCGAGTGCATCAATGGCTGCAGTCTCACCTGACACCACACATAACTCAGGACCATTTACTGCGGCGAGTGAAAGATCATCTGTCAAATGTGGCAGCACCTTCTGTTCACTCAAAGGAATACTCAGCATAGAGCCTTTCGGAAGCTGGCTAATGAGTTGTCCACGGTAAGACACGAGATCTATGGCATCTTCTACAGATAGTAAACCAGACACAGCAGCTGCTGTGTATTCTCCAATACTGTGACCGATCATCGCCTGCGGCTTTATCCCAAAATGAATCAACAATTTAGCCAAAGCGTATTCAATACTAAACAGGAGCGGCTGCGTATATTCTGTTTGGTTGATCAGCTGACGGTCATCACTTACTTCTGTTGAAAATAAAATGCTGAATGGATCAACTGAAACATGCTGTTTGAATTGCTCCAAGCATTGATCCAGCGCTTCCTTAAAGACTGGATACTTGTCATAAAGCTGACGCCCCATGTCCACATATTGAGATCCTTGGCCTGGGAAAAGAAAGACGACAGGCCGGCTCGATGTTTGAGAACTGGCCGTCTTGACCACCTCTTTTGACCTTTGATTCAGCGCTTGTAACATGTCAGCTGTGTCACTTCCAAGAATCACACGCTTATGCGGGAAATGATGGCGTCCTGTTTGGAGCGTATAGGCGACATCCGCTAAACGGACATGCTGCTGATGCTGAAGCAAATAGTCGGCAAGGCGGTCCGTCATTTTCTCAAGGGCTGCTGGTGTTTTTGCAGATAATAAAAGAAGCTCACTGTCATCTGCGCTATCTGCTGCTACACGTGTATTCGGTGCTTCTTCTAAAATGACATGAGCGTTTGTTCCACCAATTCCAAATGAGCTTACACCTGCCCGGCGAGGAGCTGCCTGCTCGCCCCATGGTGTCAAGTCTGTGTTCACAACGAAAGGTGAATCGGCAAATTCAATTTTTTCATTCGGCGTCTCGAAATGAATCGTCGGCGGAATCACTTGATGCTTTAAGCTTAAGACCGTTTTAATAAAACCGGCGACACCTGAAGCATCATTCAAATGACCAACATTTGATTTCACAGAACCAATGCGGCAAAAGCCTTTTTTATCTGTATCAAACGCTTGCTTGAGTGCTTCAATTTCGATCGGGTCTCCGAGCGTTGTTCCGGTCCCATGTGCTTCAATGTAAGAAATGCTTTCAGGATCCACCTCGGCCATTCGAAGTGCTGTCTTAATCGCTGATACTTGACCTTTTGTACTCGGCGCAGTATACCCTACTTTTCTATTTCCATCATTATTAATAGAAGATCCTTTAATGACAGCATAAATGTGGTCCCCGTCTTCAATGGCATCCTCTAAATTTTTTAAAATGACAGCTCCTGCACCATCACCAAAAACGGTTCCATCGGCTTTGTTATCAAAGACGCGGCAATGTCCATCAGATGAATGGATCATACCTTCTTGATACAGATAGCCTGATTTTTGCGGCAGACGAATGGACACGCCGCCTGCAACTGCCATATGACAGTCTCCGCTTAATAAAGCCTGAACAGCTAAGTGAATTGACACCATAGAGGTCGAGCAGGCGGTTTGCACCACCATGCTCGGTCCCTTCAGATTTAATTTATATGAAATCATCGTCGCCAAATAGTCACGCATATTGAGAACAGCGGCTTCCAGTGTTTTCGAGTCCTCACCCTGAGCAGCCCCTTGAAGCGCTCTCATGACCCATTCTGTATTGATTCCTGCACCTGTATAGAGGCCAATTTGACCTTTATATTCAAACGGATCGTACCCAGCATCCTCAAGCGCCGTCCAAACACATTCATGAAACAGTCTGAACTGCGGGTCCATCATAGCCGCTTCCTTTGGTGTATAGTCAAAGAATTCCGCATCAAATAAATCGACATCATCAAGCATTCCTTTTGCTTTCACAAACCGGGGGTTTTTCAATAAGGCTTCATCTGTACCTTCACGCCGTAATTCTTCCTCTGTAAAAAAGGAGATTGTTTCCTTTCCCTTTTTCAGATTCTCCCAGTACTCTTCTACGTTTTTGGCACCTGGAAAACGACCTGCAAGACCGATAACAGCAATTTCTGCGCCATGATAGTGATTCGTTGTATCATTCATTCTCGATTCCGCCTCTCAATCTTTTATTCCGTTGCTGTTTAAAACGAGCTCTTCGATCACCTGATGTGACGACGGCTAGTTCTTCTTCCATCGATTCTTCCTTCGATTCATCAGAAGGCTTAATATATTTCGCAAGCTCTGCGACAGATGGGTACGTAAACAAGGTCACAACCGCTTCATTTGTTTGAAGTGCTTGATTTAACCGATTGGTGACTTGAACAATATCCAGTGAACTTGCGCCAAGATCAAAGAAGTTGTCGTGAATGCCCACTTGCTCCATGCCCATAAAGTCCTGCCATACTTGACAGATCGCTTTTTCAGTTTCATTTCGAGGAGCCACATATGGATTGCTCAGCTCTGGCCTTTCGTGCTTAGACACCTCATATGAATCCTCACTCTCTGCTGCCTTAGGCTCTAGTGACAGCCATTGATCTATCCGTTCATCAAGATTACCTGTGGACACGAGCATGTGACGATTCTGTCGATTAGAAAGAACATATTGGAACAGCTCGGCACCCTCTTCTGGTAAAATCGCAAGCTCATTAATCGATTCTCCAATTGTCGATTCTAGCTCACCCCAGAAATTCCACGCATCCCAGTTCACACACATCCACGGGGTTTGACTATGTTGATTGATTCTAGCTGCAAATGCATCCATATATAAGTTAGCCGCTGAGTAAGCAGAGAATCCTAAGCCCCCAAGCAATGCACTAATGGATGAAAAGAGGAGACAAAAATCCGCTTGCTCTTGATCTAGCAGCTGCTCCAGCACATCGAGCCCTTTCACCTTTGATTGGAATTGATCCTCTCCCTGCGCAAGTGTAGAAGGTATATCTTTGATCGCTCGGAAGGATGTACTCCCTGGTAATCCTGCCGCATGGAACACACCATGAACGCCGCCATGTTTTTGACGAATGGACTCAAATACATGCTTCATTTGATCAAGATTTCCCGCATTCGCCTGCACCGCTTCAACTGTTGCACCTAATCGTTCAAGCTCGAGTACTTTCTCAATTCTCGTACGCTGCGCTTCATCCGCATTTTCTTGATGAACGTATGACGCCCATTCACCTCTTGGCGGCAAAGCCGTTCTTCCTGTTAAATAAAGATGCACATTTCCTTCTTTCGCCAGCATCTTTGATAGAACAAATCCGATGCCTCCTAATCCACCTGTGATGAGATACACGCCATTTGGTCTGATCATCTTCGGAAGGCCATCTTTTTTTTGCAGCGGCATACGTTTGTAGCTCTGCACCCAGCGTTGACGATTGCGATACGCCACAAGCTGGTCCTTTCCAGGCTGCATGATTTCCTGCACAATGAGATCGACAAGTGTTTGTTCCTTCCAAGACATCATGTCTGGCACGTCTTCCACATCGATATTCCAGCATTTGATATGGTGGTATTCCTGTGAAATGACTTTACATGGTCCAAGCATTGCACTTTTCTCTGCACAAATCGTCTCATGCCCTGTGACTGGCTGAATCCCGCTAGTGACAGTAAACAGACGGCATTCTCGAATATTTTTTTGAGCCGCAATGGCTTGAGATAAGAAAATTAAGCTGTAATAGCCTTTTTCAATATGTGCCTGAAAAGCGGTTTGACGACTCGCGATGTCATCTTCTTTCGCAGCTTCCCATAAATGCAGAATACGAGTGATATTGACACCTTTATTAGACAATGAATCTAGCATGTTTCGATAATGCTGGCCTTCTGCCGGGTTGATCGTAAACGATTGACCTTGCTCTTGGTAAGCTTCACCCTTTGTGACAGAAATGGCCTTGATTCCTTGTTGATTGAATGATTGTGTAAACAGTTCATGAAAGGCATTCTGTTCCCTGAAAATGAGCCACGTTTGTTCTTCTGTTTCTTTTTCGAAAACTGGTTCTAGCGGCTGCTGCTCCCATGAAGGCAGGTAGAACCATTCTCCCATCTCTTTCTTCTTCGTTTCCTTAGGAGCTGATAGCTGCGGAGGAGAAGCCGGCTTTCCTGCTTCAATCCAATATCGTTTACGCTCGAATGGATAGGTTGGCAGCGAGACAAGCTGACGCTCCTCTTGAGTTGGACTTTGCTGCGTCTTGACCTCGTAGCCGCCTGCCCATAGCTCTCCTATTCGTTTTAAGAAATACGCATGATCATCCGCTTGTTCCCTTGCATGTCTCACCATATTCAGCACTTCATGATGAGACTCTTTGTTTTCATGACGTTTCGCTAATGCTGTCAAGCTGTTTCCAGGTCCTACCTCAATGAAAGCTCGTACTTCATCGGTGAATAGCTGAGACAAGCCAGCATGAAAACGAACGGTTCCACGAAGGTGATTTGTCCAATAAGATGCTGTCATCACCTCTTCACTTGTCGCCCACGTGCCTGTCACATTGGAGATGAACGGAATCGTCGGCTCATGCAATTCCACTTGCTCTACGAATTGATGAAACGCCTCCAGCATCGGCTCCATCATGTAAGAATGAAAGGCATGGGAAGTATGGAGCTGTCTTGTGACAATCCCTTTGTCTTGCAGCTTCTTTTCAAAAGCGTTGACATGCTCTTCCTGCCCAGAGACGACACAAAGGTCTTTTGCATTGACAGCAGCAACGGAAAGTGATTCATCGATCATCGAGCCAAGCTCTGCCTCCGGTAATTGCACACTAAGCATGGCGCCTTTTTCCATGCCTTGCATCATTCTGCCTCTTGCCATCACGAGTGTTAAAGCAGACTCCAGTGAGAAGACACCTGACAAACAAGCGGCAACGTATTCGCCAATACTGTGTCCAATCATCGATTCCGGCTCAACGCCGCTATGCTGCAGCAGCTTTGCTAATGCGTATTCGAATATGAAAAGAAGCGGCTGGGCATTTGATGTTTTTGTGATGTCTTGGTTTGTTTCATCCTCTGAAAAAACAATGGCCTTTAAATCAACTTGTTCCGTTTCCAGGACATATTTGAAGCACCTGTCTGCTTCCCATTTGAACACTGGCTCTGCTTCGTATAACCCGCGCATCATGCCAGCATATTGAGCGCCTTGACCCGAGAACATAAAGGTAGCTTTACGCCATTTTTTGCTTCGGAACACATTGGTTTCAAGTTGTTTTTGCTGCAGCCATTCATCAGCAGATGAGAGCACGATGGCTTTTCGGTACGGAAATTGCTTTCTGCCATAGCGCAATGTATAAGCGATATCTTCAAGCGGAACTTGAGGATGATGTATCACATAGTGCTTTAATTGATCCGTCATTGCCGCTAAAGCGGTGTCCGTTTTTGCAGATAGGACGAGCAGCTGCTTTTGCAAAGAAGCTGGTTTCTGCTTCACCAGTATTCCTTCTTCTATGATCATATGGGCGTTCGTTCCGCCAATTCCGAAAGAACTGACCCCCGCTCTTCTCGGCTCATCTGCTTCCTTCCAGTAGAGCGCCTTTTGATTTACATAAAACGGTGTATCTTTGAAAGGAATATCCTCATTTGGCGACTCATAATGAATGGTCGGCGGGATCGTTTTATGCTGTATGGCCAAAATGGCTTTAAACAGACCGGCAATCCCTGCCGCACTATTTAAGTGTCCAACGTTACTTTTGACAGAACCGATTGGAATCGTCAGCGGCTCTGTTCCTTTGAACACTTGGCTAAGGGCAGATACCTCGATTGGATCTCCCATTTTTGTCCCTGTTCCATGCGCTTCTAAATAACCGATGGAAGCGGGATCTATGCCTGATTTTTCATACGTTTCTTTTAGAACCTCTGCCTGTCCTTCTACACTCGGTGCTGTAAAACCAGCTTTCCGGTTGCCATCATTATTCACACCAACCCCTTTGATGACAGCATGAATCGGATTGCCGTCTCTGATGGCATCTTCGTAACGTTTTAACAGAACAATCCCCGCTCCATCTCCGAAAATGGTTCCGCTCGCCTCTTGGTCAAACGGACGGCAATGGCCATCTTTTGATTGAATCATCCCATCTTGATAGATGTAGCCGATATTTTCTGGAGAGCTGACCGTCACACCGCCAGCCAGCGCTGCATCACATTCTTGATTCAATAATGCTTGACAGGCCATGCCAATATTGACAAGTGAGGTCGAACAAGCTGTCTGCATGGTCACACTAGGCCCGTGTAAATTCAATTTATAAGAAAGCTGCGTACTAAAGAACTCACGATCATTTAACAGCATCGCACTGAATTGCTCTGTTGCTTCCATTTGATGTGCAAAGCGCGTCAGCCACTCATGATTTGGACTTGTTCCTGTATAAACGCCAATTTTCCCAGCCATTCTGTCAGGGTCACAGCCAGCATCCTCAAGCGCCTCCCAAGCACATTCATGCAAGAGTCTGAACTGCGGATCCATCAGCTCTGCCTCTCTAGCAGAATAGTTGAAGAAGTCTGCATCAAAGCCCTCGATATGTTGTAAACGGCCTTTTGCTCCGATAAAATTCGGATGCTGATAAACAGACGCATCCAGCCCTGCTTTCTTGAGCTCTTCTTCTGTGAAAAAGTGAATCATTTCCTCGCCATTCACAAGACGCTGCCAAAAGTCTTCTAGCGACGACGCCCCTGGGAACCTTCCTGCCATTCCGACAATTGCAATATCTGTATGTTCCGGCGACGTGATCTTTACTGGGAGAGAAGCAGGTGTTTGTTCACGTTCTGCCTGTTCTTCAAACAAATATTCAGAAAGGCTTGCCACTGTGGCAAAACGATATAATTGAACGGTGTCAATTTTTTGATCCATTCGCTCAGATATTTTCGCTGCAAGCTGGGATATATCAAGAGATGTCGCACCAAATTCAAAAAATGGTGATTCATCGTCTATTTGATCAAACCCAAAATGAGTTTGAACAATGTCATGAATGTCTTTTTGTAAAGAAGCGAGCGATGTAAATACACGTTTTTCCTCCTGTGGCTTGTACGGTTCAATGGCTGCCATCGGTTTTGTTTGTGCAGAGAAGTCTTTTTTATGAAATGGATACCCTGGGAGCGGAATACGCTGCCTGTTCTTCTCATCTGTTAAAGGAAAAGCTAAGTCGACCCCCATTTCCCAAAGAACACCTGCGATTTGAAGGATGTCTCCATCAAGTGGTTCGGTTGTTTTTTCTGCTCCTTTTTCAACCATGATCCCTTGTTTCATTGAAAGATCGATGATCAAGGCTGTTGATTCCTGCTCAATCAAAGACGGCTTTACAGCCTGGCCCATATCAAGGAAACGCTTTGCAGACGATGGTTGGAAGGTGGTCAGTTCCTCACCGGTCTGTTGAATGTAAACAGGCTGATGCAGTGTTTTTGGAGGCAAAGTAGAAAGCCATTGATCCACCTTTTGAGTGTCACGAAGGTGATACACAATGGATGCCGCTTCTGTCAGTTCAAGACCGCCGGCTGCGTATAAAGCTGTCCACACCCCGCTCCCTTCTCCAATCCATACGTCTGGTTCAATCCCGAGTTCCCTCAGCTGATAGGCAAAAGCCGATGTCATGATCAGCATAGCCACTTCTGCTTGACCATGTTGTTTTGAATGGAACAGCTGATCTTTTTCTATAGGTAACACGGATTGGATAAGGCTAATGAATCGATCCACTTCTGTCTTGAAAGAATGGTCTTTCTCATACAGCTTGATATATTCACGTAAGCCTGCCTCATGATAGCCAGTCAACCTCATGCTCATCCGTTTGAAAAGAGCACTTTCTCTGCCTACAGTCTCTTCGTTTAGAACTTGTAGCTGCTCTAGTAATTCATCCCTCGTGGAACAGACAAACGTTTTTCGGTATTGGAAGGCCCTTCTTCCACTTTGTAAGGTGTAAGCAGCTTCACCAAGTGAGAGTTCATGATGTGAGGAAACATATTCCTTCAGGTTTTTTGTCATGTTCTTCATGTCATGCTTTGATCTGGCTGACAGCACGATTAATTCTTTGGACGAGTCCGGGTTGTTTGCTTTTCTCGGCTTTGCCTCTTCTAAGATGACATGGGCATTTGCACCACCTATGCCAAAGGCGCTGACTCCAGCTCTCCTTGGCAATTGAGACGCCTTCCACTCTTCTTTATTTGTCCCAACATAAAATGGGGTTTGATCAAATGGAATACGGTGATTCGGCTTATCAAAGTGCGGCATCGGGACAAATTGACGATGATGCAGCATCATGACTGTTTTGATAAACCCAGCCACGCCGCTTGCAGCATCTAAATGACCAATATTGGCTTTCACTGATCCAATCCGGCAAAAGCCTTGTTGATCTGTTTGAAAAGCACGAGTGAGCGCTTCAATCTCTATCGGATCTCCAACTGGTGTACCCGTTCCATGTGCTTCGATATAAGAAATCGTCTCTGGTTCTGTCTCAGCCATTTCTAAAGCAGATTCAATGACGCTTGCCTGACCACTGACACTTGGAGCCGTATAGCCGACTTTATTGCTTCCATCATTGTTCGTTGCAGACCCTTTCACGACGGCATAAATAAAATCTCCGTCTTCTAGCGCATCTTTTAATCGTTTTAGCGCCACAACGCCTGCACCTTCTCCAAAAATGGTCCCTTTTGCTTTCTCATCAAATGGTCGGCAATGGCCATCAGGAGAATAAATCATTCCTTCTTGGTGTTGATATCCTGTAATCTGCGGCTGATGGAGTGTGACACCGCCAGCTAACGCAAGGTCACATTCTCCACCGATTAATCCTTGGCAGGCCATATGGATAGCAACAAGCGACGTGGAGCAAGCCGTTTGTACCGATACACTTGGACCTTTTAGATTTAATTTATAGGCAACCCGAGAAGCAAAGGACGGGTCATTGAGATGCATGATTTGAAACACATCTTCGTTCTTTTCAAGTGACGACATATGCTGCCCCATCCACGATAGATTGCTAGATGCACCAGCATAAAGGCCAATTAACCCATCGTATTGCTCAGGCTCATAGCCAGCGTCTTCTAGCGCATGCCATGTACATTCATGCATCAATCGAATTTGCGGATCCATGATCGAAGCCTCTCGCGGAGTATAGCCAAAGAAGTCTGCATCAAATGATGCCGCACCTTGTAAATATGGCTTGGCCTTCACATAATCAGGATGCTTTAGCAGCGTCTCATCTACACCAGCTGCCTTTAATTCCTCATCAGTGAAAAACGTAACGGATTCCTTCCCTTGCGATACATTTTCCCAAAACGTTTGGACATCCGGTGCTCCGGGAAACGTACCTGCTAATCCTACTACTGCAATTTCAAGTCCAGATTCGGTCCATTGCTCTTGATCAGACATACGCAACATTTCTCCCATCTATTTTCGTTTTAATCTCTGTTTACGGCGATTTTTCCCTTCAGCCATTGCTTGTTTGCGTAAATTAGATGATTCAGTGACAGCTTGCTTTTCTTCCTTTACACCATGTATTTTCTTCAGTTCGGCAGCCAATGACGCGATGGTTGGATGGCTGTACATCATGACCACCGGAACCTCGATGCCATATACCGATTTGATATGACCACTCATCTGCAATAAATCAAGAGACGTCGCACCCATTTCAAAGAAATTCTCATTCACATCCGGTTCATGCTTAAAAAAGGAGTTAAGCACATCACTCAATGATGCTTCTAGACGTTCATCTATGACCTGCGAAATCTCTTGAGACGGCGCATCCTCTAGCTGTACAGGTGTTATCCGATGTTTGATTCTCTCCCCCATGTCTCGAACAGATACAAGAATTTGCGGATAATCTAGACGCAGCACTTCTTGGAAGGCCTTTATTCCTTGTTCTGGCGAAATTCCTGCCTGCTCCTCAAGTGCCATCATGTCATTGACTTTGGCAGCTAATGCCGAGTCGTGTGCCATACCGACTTTCTCCCAGCGATCCCAGTTCAAAGAAATAACTGGCTTTCCTTCCTGCCTTTTCGCATGAGCAAAGCTGTCCATAAAGGCATTTGAAGCCGCATAAGCCACTTGTCCAGCCGCTCCAAGAAAGGAAACAAGGGATGAACAAAGCAAGAAGAAATCCAGCGTTTCATCCTCGAGTGCTTTATCCAGCACATAGGTCCCGTTGATTTTTGCCTGACACATGCGAATCTCATCATCTGCTGCTCTTGCTTGAATGATCTTCCCGTCTGCCTCGCCTGCCGCGTGAATGACGCCATGTAAACCACCAAATGCCGTATGAGCCAGCTGAATCGCTTTCTGCACGGCACGTTCATCTGATACATCACCGTGTACAACTTGTACATCAGCCCCTAATTCTTCAAGAGCCAGCAGCTTTTTCACGGCATCAGCTTCTTTCCCAACCGCACCACGCAGCTCATGCCATTCAGAGCGTTCACGTATTCGTGATCGGCTCATGAGCACAAGTTTCGCTTGATACGTTTCTGCTAAATATTTAGCTAGTGTGAGGCCAATGCCGCCCATACCGCCAGTGATGAGATAAACGCCACTAGACCTGAAAGGCTGCATTGACGAGTCCTCTTTGCTTAACGACGTGCTTGAAGCTTTTCGTATCCAGCGGCTGCTCACGCGATAAGCCACGACTGCTTCTTGATCGTGCATCGCTATCTCATATGAAAGAAATAGCGGCCAATTCGCCTTAGTATCCTGACATAAATCAATGTGCTGACACTCTATGTGCTGATATTCTTGAGGAATGGTCAGCGCTAGTCCTGTTAATGTTGCTTGAAGAGGATCGACCTTCTCTATGCCGATGACATCATGCGCTTGGCTCGTCACGAGATGAAGACGCATGTTTGTGTTATGGTATTTGCTGATCAGCCTGACGAGATCGAGCACAGATAAATAGTTTGGCTTGTCTTTGGTATCCTCCGTCAGTTCATCATGCATCCAGATGATCTCTTCAGGGATAAATCCAGATTGCTGTAATTCAGTCATGACCCACTCTAAATGTGACAGCATATGAACGTCTGCCTTCATCAGCTGGTCATTTTCTTTGATCGTATGATCACTTGGACATACGCTGACGACCTCCGCATGCCGTTCTTTCAAATAGGCGCCGATATGACCATTTTTCTCAAAGACCAGCACACGTTTCCCGTGATGATGCTGCTCTTTTAGTACAGGTGAAGAGCGCTCCCACACCGGAATGTAAAACCAGTCTTGAAAATCAGATAAGTGATTCTCCTGCGGTCCTGATGGTGTTGAAGCGGTCATCAGCTGGTCCGCTTTGAACTGTGGTGAGAGGAATATTTGATGCTCAAATGGATACGTTGGCAGTGAAGCTCGATATGGGGCCTCCTCTTTTCTGACAGCGCTCCAGTTCGGCTCCACTCCGTAACTCCACAGCTTTCCTATTGCCTTTTGCATATATTCATCATCAGCAGCTTGCTCTTTTGGATGTCTCACCAATGAAACAGCAGCTGCTTTATTCACATCATAGCGATCGTGGCGTCTCACGAATTGAGTCAATGTATGACCTGGCCCCACTTCAATGAAGACAACCTCTCCAAGTCCAAGTAACGTCTCTATTCCTTGACTAAATAAAACAGGCTGTCTGATATGAGATGCCCAGTAATCAGGTGATGCTGCTTGCTCGTGGGTTAACCAGCTCCCTGTCACATTGGAAACAATCGGTATCTCGCCTTGCTGATAGGTGATCTCAGAAAGAACATCCTTAAACTGATTGGCCGCTTCAGCCATCATACTCGTATGAAAGGCGTGAGAGGTTTTCAGCTTTTGGACAGAAGCCCCTCTTTTCTCAGCTTGTTCGATATATACCTGTAAACGGTCTGTAGGACCGGAAACAACGGATAATTGCGAGCTATTCACAGCAGAAAGCTCGACACCTTCTGGAAGTTCATGCTCAATCTCTTCGGCTGGAAGCGTCACACCAGCCATATCACCTGGAGGCATCTTTTGCATCAAATTGCCTCTTTTTAAAACGATCCGGATCGCATCTTCAAGATGGATGCTACCGGCCACACAAGCAGCTGTGATTTCACCAATACTATGACCAATGAAATAATGCGGACGTATGCCTAGTCCCATCAGCTTAGATGCGAGTGCATACTCAAAACTAAACAAGATGATTTGTGTATAAGACGTTTGCTGCATGAGTTGTTCTGCTTCAATGAAGTCTGCTTCGGTTGTTGGATATAACACTTTCTCGATCTCAACACCTGCCAAGGATAAAATGATGGCAAAACATTTTTGAAGCGTTTGTTTAAATACAGGGTCTTTCTCATATAAATCCTTGCCCATATTGACATACTGTGCACCTTGACCAGAAAACATCCAGACGACCGCAGGCTGCTGAAAGGCCTTTTGAGGCTGTCCAGCTGACTGGAATGTGCGATCGGGGCTTGCAAGAAATGCTTGTCGATAAGGAAAATGCTTTCGTCCCTCCTGCAGCGTAAACGCAGCATGGGATAGCGGCACGTCCTTTTGTTCTTTTAAATAAGAAATGATTTGCTCAGCAGACGTTTGAACCGCCTGCTTTGACCTTG
This sequence comes from Bacillus sp. MC1252, assembly GCF_056838025.1. Classification (NCBI taxonomy): domain Bacteria; kingdom Bacillati; phylum Bacillota; class Bacilli; order Caryophanales; family Bacillaceae; genus Bacillus; species Bacillus sp. MC1252. The sequence goes on along the minus strand of NZ_CM166369.1, from coordinate 678,158 downwards.
CTGATATCACCATGAGTTCGTGATCCTTGTCTACTGACCGTTTATCGGCAATGGGCGCCTCTTCCATGATGAGATGTACATTCGTACCGCCGACTCCGAATGAACTGACCCCAGCACGCAGCGGCTGCTCTCGTTTCGTCCATGGTACGGGTGTTGTATTCACATAAAACGGGCTTGATTCAAAATCAATTTTTGGATTCGGTCTTTCATAATGAAGACTAGGTGGCAGCGTCTGATGATACAGACTAAGCGTCGTTTTGATAAAACCGGCAATGCCTGCCGCTGAATCAAGATGACCGATATTGGTTTTCACAGACCCGATGGCACAAAACTGTTTTTTATCAGTTTGAAAGGCTTGATTCAGTGACTCAATTTCAACTGGATCGCCAAGGGTCGTACCTGTGCCATGTGCTTCAATATAAGAAATGCTCTCGGCTTCTACACGACTGATCTTGAGCGCCTTTTTAATAATTTCACTTTGCCCTTCAATACTTGGTGCTGTGTAACCAACCTTCCGCCCGCCGTCATTGTTATACGCTGACCCTTTAATCACCCCATAGATGTGATCCTTATCCTTTAGTGCCTGCTTTAATGATTTGAGTACAACAACTCCACAGCCCTCGCCGCCAACTGTTCCTTTTGCCTGTTCATCAAAGGCTCGGCAGTGTCCATCAGGGGACATGATCATGCCCTCTTGATACATGTATCCTTTTTTGTGAGGAGTCGTGATGGTGACGCCGCCAGCGAGTGCCATTTTACATTCCCCAGTGAGCAGGGCGCGTGCCGCTAAATGAACTGCAACCAAAGAGGAGGAACAAGCCGTATCAACAGCCACACTCGGCCCCTTCAAATTCAATTTATAGGACACCTTTGTGTTCATAAAATCTTTATCTGTCAACTGAACAGCCGCAAACTGCTCAGATGAGTTATTCGTTCTCATCAGCATGGAAGCAGCTTGCCAATATAAATTGGCAGAAGCAGCACCAAATAAACCGATCGGCTCCTGATAGGTTTCAGGGTTATAGCCTGCATCTTCAAGGGATTCCCACGCCACTTCATGAAACATGCGGATTTGCGGGTCCATTACTTCTGCCTCACGCTGTGAATAACCAAAGAAATCTGCATCAAAGTGATCATGCTGATCTACTGCTCCTTTGGCACGTACATATTGCTCATGATCCAGAGCTTCTTGTCCAACCCCCGCCTCAAGCAATTCTTCCTTAGAAAAAAACGTAATGGACTCTCTTCCATTTGCAAGGTTATCCCAGAAGCTATGAATATTCTTCGCTCCCGGAAATCGGCAGGCCATACCAACCACTGCAACCTCTAATCCTGTTAACTTACTCATCTATCATCCCGCCTAACAGTTGTGCGGCACTTTCTAAGTCATCCGCTTCATTTTCTCCATCAGCTTCTATTTGTTTATCTTGTCCTGCTGATTTGTTTTTTAATTGGGCTGCTATTTGTGAAACAGTTGTATATTGGAACAGCTCCATCACTGTCAGCTCCTGCTGAAATTCCTCTTTCACTTTATTGGACAGCTCAACGATATTAAAAGAGTTACCGCCCAAATCGAAAAACGGTTCATCTAATCGAATGTGAGAAGCAGGGACTTGTAAAATTGAAGCGAAAATGCGAACAAGCTTCTGCTCTGTTTCATTGTGTGCTTGAATGGCCACTGGCTCTTGCCCGCCTGGCAGCTGATCTTCTGGATTCGGCAGCGCTTGAATATCTAATTTCCCTGATAGATTCAAAGGAAATTGCTCTACTTGAATCAAATGCCTTGGCACCATATAACCTGGTAATCTCCCACTGAGAGATTGACGAAGTACACGCTGATCTATGACTTGTTTTGCCATCAAATATGCGCAAATGTATTGGTCCTGCTCCGTCGTCTCCTTAGGGATCACAATGACATCTTGGATCAGTCCTTGCATATTCGGATCATCAAGAATAGCTCTGCGGATCTCCTCCAGCTCAATTCGATACCCTCTGATTTTCACTTGGCTGTCGTTCCTTTTGGCAAATTCCAATACCCCATCAAACCGCCACCTTGCAAGGTCTCCCGTACCGTATAACACCCCGCTGCTTAACTCTGGTTTTTTGATAAATTTCTCCTTGCTCAGATCAGGATGATTGATGTACCCACGCCCTACACCATCGCCTGAGATATACAGTTCACCAAAGACGCCTATCGGAACTGGCTCCCCTTGCGCGTCACATATGAAGATACGCTCATTTGGCATCGGCTTCCCAATAGGAATGACCTGTTCATCCCAGTCAGGCGGAATCAAAAAGGATGACGATTGAACAGTACATTCAGTAGGCCCATATGCATTAATCATGATGGGTTTTTCACTTGATACATGCTGTAAAAATTGATCCATCAGCTCTTTTGTAAATACTTCTCCGCCTACAAGCAGCATGTTCAAAGCAGGCAGATCCTGTTTCGATTGCCCTGCTGCCTTGTTCATCAGCTTTAAATGAGAGGGTGTCACATCTGACAGCTGAATGTGGTTTTCTTGATAAAAATCCCACAACGCATGCCCATCCATACGAACTTCATCTTTGGCAATATGCAGCGTATGTCCAAGCAACAATGTTGGAAACAACGTTTGAACAGACGCATCAAAAATATGTGAAGCCAGCATCCCCACTTGCAAATCATCTGGAAGCAGATCAAAAAAGCGTGTTTTCATTCCGTACACCAAATTTATGACATGACGATGTTCAATGATGACCCCTTTCGGATGTCCTGTTGTACCTGATGTATACAGGACATAAGCCATATCCGAAGGCGAAATTGACCAAGTCAGGTTTTCTTTTATTTCCGATTCATGAAGCATGTCTTGAATGACATGAACCTCGACATCCAATCCTTCATGTCCGGCTGCATCCGATACAATGGCTGTAGCGCCACTGTTTTTGAGCATATACCGAATTCTTTCGATCGGCAGATGGACATCAATCGGTAAATAAGCATAGCCAGCCTTTAAGATGCCAAGAATGGCAATCACAAGTTCAGCAGACCGATACATTCTGAGACCAACTGGGGTCTCCCGTGTCATCTGACTTTGAGAGAGTCTAAGCGCAATGCGATCCGATAAATGGTCAACCTCTTTATATGTATAGGAGGTGGTGCCAAACACAACGGCCGTTCGTGCTGGATGCAATTGGACTTGCTGTTGAAATAAAGACACAATATCACGATCTACTGGATAAGCGAGCGGCTCCCCTTGAAACGCATCAAACAACTGACTTTTCTCCATGTCAGATAGAAATGAGTGTGTGCTCATCGCTTGTTCAGGCGCTTTGAGCAATTGCTCTGTGAGTGTCATGAAATGCCTGGAGAACTGCTCCATCATTTGATCGTCATAGTTGGAAGCATCCCAGTGAACTTCGGCATGAAGCTGATCTTGTGCTTTCTTCCAAACAATGAGCACATCCGCATTTAATTGCATTCGGTCAGCCTGTCCATGCAATGTCTCAAATGCACATGCCAGATTGACACGCTCCTTGCCGTCTCCTAATGAATGCCAAAGTTCCTCCATTAAAATATGAACAGGATAGTTTTGATGACGTACTGCCTCCTGAAACGATCGCTTCACTGCATCTAACCCTGCGCTGAAGCTCATATGAGGATCAATCTCTGCCTTGAGTGGCAGCATATGATTAATGGCAGATTGATTGGCGGACTGTTCCATTGTAGGAACAGTCACCATCAACTCAGTTTTTCCGCTGTAACGGTGTAGCAAGCCAAAAGCAGCTGTGGTCAGCACGATAAACATCCGCAAATCAGAATCTCCACATAATTGCTTTAACGACTGGTTCACAGCCATAGGGAAGGACGAATGAAGCGATCGGTTCATTGCAGCAGGCTTGGCTTGTGAAACCGTATGGGGAATGCGGCCATCCAGCTGGACACCTGATAAAATAGATGTCCAGTAGGCTCTTTCCTTCACCTTTTCCTTTGCCGCTGCTTTCAGTTGAAAATCATCATGTTCAATCACTCTTCCGTTCACCTCTTTACTTATATTTTTAAGTCATCTAATTCGAAAAGAGATACGTCGTCTAATTGCTTGAATGAAGAAATCAGTTCGATATCCTCTAATCTCACTGCATCTATTGAGACAGCTCGCATGATGTCTTTTAGTAAGCCGGCAATCCGATGAATGGTTTCCTCTGTGAAAAGCGCTGTATTATATTCAATCGTTGAAGAAAGACCGTCTTCCTGCTCATACGCAATCCACAGTAAATCAAACCGCGACGTTCCTGTCTCATACGGATAATCACTAAAGGTTAAACCGCCTACCTTCAGTTCTGGCTGATTCATATTTTGTAAAGCGAACACAGCATCAAACAATAGATTCCGGCTGACATTCCGGCTCAGCTGCAGGTCTTGGACCATTTGTTCATATTGAAATTCTTGATGTCCGAAATCATCGATCACATGCGCCTTCACAGCGTGAAGGAATTCACTGTACGTCATCTCTGCTTTAGGATATAAACGAAGGGGCAGCATATTGACAAAGATACCGATGACTTGCTGCAGCTCCTCTTGTTTTCTTCCTGCTACTGGAACCCCAACCGTGATATCTGATTGCCCGCTTAATTTATGAAGCAAAATCTGATACAGACTTAACAGCCCCATAAACAGCGTTGCGTCTTCTTTTAAAATGACCTGTTTAAACGCGTTCAGCTCCGCTTCTTCAATACGGAACGTATAATGTCCGCCGCGGAATTGTCTCACCTCAGGCCGGTCGAAATCTGTTGGCAGATCAAGTGCAGGTGCACCTTCTAAACGGTTTTTCCAGTAGTCACTCGATGCTTTAAGGGCATCAGAAGCAAGCATGTCATTTTGCCATTCAGAAAAATCTTTATATTGAAGAGCTAGAGGCTCAAGCGTCCTTCCGTCATATAACTGCATAAAGTCGTTGACCAAAATATCTTGAGAAAGACCATCTGAGATAATGTGATGCATGTCCAGCATGAGCACGAACTCCTCTTCTGCCACCTTCATCACACCTACCCTCATCAATGGAGCCTCACTTAACGTAAAGGCAGTCAAAAATTGCTCAATCACTTGTTTTTGATCTTCCTCAGATGCTTGTGTCGATCCCTTTGTGAGATCAAACAATGTGACAGCAAACGGCACCTCTTGTTCGATCTTTTGATAAGGCACGCCATTCTCGAGTACAAACGCTGTCCGCAAACTTTCATGACGCTTAATGAGCTGCTGAAATGCCCATTCCAATCTGCTGATATCGAGCTTCCCTTTGATTCGCCCCGCTTTAAATTCGTTGTATCCTGTGCTGCTCAGATCCATTTGCTGCATGAGATACAAGCGTTTTTGCGCAGACGACAGAGGATAATGTTCCTTCACTTCTGCTTTTTCAATCACATGATAAGCCGCTGTATCTGCTTGATCGATATATTCTGCCATTGATCGAATCGTTGGCATTTGGAAGAATTGAGGCAGCGTCAGCTCTACACTGAATGCGCGATGAATGATACCAATAAAGGTGATCGCCTTTAGGGAATCTCCACCCATTTCAAAGAAATGATCATCTATGCCAATTTCGTCAATCTTAAAGAAAGCTTGCCACTGTTGACTTAGTTCCTTCTCCAGCTCCGTTTCAGGTGCCACATAATTCGTTGACAGCGCTGGTCGAGAATACAAAGTTCCATCTTGTACATACGCTCCGCCGCTCTCTTCTTCACGGGATAAACGATCTACATACCGGTGAATTCGATCATGTAAGTCTGTTGTCGAAATAACAATTTGTTCAACTTGTTGCAGTGAAAGTAATCGTTCGAAGATCATTCTTCCATCTTTTTCTGTCATCAACGTTTCGGTGAGGTCATCTCCGATTGGAAGATCCAGCTGCTTACCCTGCTCAAATTCCCAGCCGTCAAAGCTAATCACAGACCACTGCGTTTGTGAACGTAGATTGCGTTCATGCACGTACGCATCAATGAAATGATTCACGGCTGTATAAGCTGTAAAACCAAGTCCGCCCAATATCGGCGACAAAGATGACAGAACAAAGCAGAAATCAAGTGATCGATCACCTAAGGCGGCATCGAGATGAAGTACACCGTTCATCTTCGCCTCAAAATGCGGTTCTGAGAAAGTGTCATCTGTTTGCTCCATCACCCGGAATGATTGATCGCCTGTCACTCCTGCTGCATAGATTACACCGTCAATCTGGCCATAGGAGGCATCCACTGCGTTGATTAATTGCTGGATATCTTCCCGGTGACGAACGTCCACTTTCTTTATCAGAACTTCTGCGCCAGCCTCTTCTAGTGCCATGACCTTTTGAATTTTTTTCTTGGTTGGATCTTGTTCATCATGCGTAGCCAGCCATTCTTGCCACTTGCTTCTATCAGGCAGTCCAGACCTGCTCGTTAAGATCAATTTCCCCTTAGTTTGCTCGGCCAAAGTCTGGGCGAGATTCAATCCAATAAACCCAAGCCCGCCAATTAACATGTACACACCATCTTTTTTAGCTAAGTGAGCATGTCCTGTTTCGGGAACTGAACCTTTCGCATACTTTTTCACATATCGCTTATTCCGTCGATAGACAGTGAGAAGCTGTCCATACTCCCGGTCAAGTTCATCGCTGATTTGTTTCAACAATCTCTTTTCCTGAACCCCATTTTCCACTGGACGATCCACATCAAGAATGCGATAACGCAAGGTCGGTGTTTCTTGAGAAATAACCAAGGCAGGTCCAAGATTGATCGCTTTTTCAGGATAAAGCACAGGCTCTCCGCCAACGGCATACGTCAATGAGGAAAGAACTGTCATCGACACCTTTTGGTCCAAGACATATTTCTTCAGCGCCTGGCCGATATAAAGCAAGGAGTAATAGGCATTTTGCTGCGTGTGCTTCACCCATTCTTCTTCCGTGTGAGATGGTTGTCGATCTGAAAGTCCCCAAAGATGACAAACATCTGTCACGTTGATTTGATCATTTACGAGATTTGATATGAGCTTTTCATAATCAGAAGGCTCATGTGAACGAATGGTATAGGTTTTTTCATCATGCTTCGTAAATTGTTCTCCTTTATGAACCACAACGTGCTCTTTCCGTTTCGTCAGAAGTTCAGCTGCTACTTTCTCTCCGAAAACAGATGTCTCTGCAAACAAAAGCATGGCTCCGGCAGAAGAAACATCTGATGGCGCACCAGGTAAAAGATCCGCTTCCCAATGAGGGGTATAGAACCATTCTTCCATTTGCTGCTTTCTTCCTGACTGCTTTGGTTTGTCGCGCTTTACACTATCTGATGCATCATACCAATAGGAGGTACGATCAAACGCATATGTTGGTAGTGGCATTTTCAGCGGCTGACGGTTCATATGGAATCGATCCCAATCAATGGATAACCCGTGTGTCCATAGGCGTCCGATCTGTCCAAGTAAAAATTCAGTATCTGTCACATCTTGTTTTGCATGTCTTAACACATGGCACACATGCTGATTCAGGCCATTGAGAGACCGGTTGACCATCACGCTTAAATCTTGTCCTGGTCCAATCTCAATTAATTGAATATTTTCCTCTTGTAAGATATTCGTGATGCCTTCAGCAAAGCGAACCGTATCGGTCATATGCCGTTTCCAATAAGACACATCTCCAGCACTCGTGTCTGTCATCCAATCTCCTGATAAATTCGAAATGAATGGAATACGGAGCTGATTGGCTTTTATATGCTGCAATTTTTCTCCGAATTGCTCCGCTGCCTCCTTCATGACATGTGAGTGGGCCGCAATGGTTCCGCCTAATCGCATACACATCAATCTGTTGTTCCTCAGTTCTTTTTCAAATTCACTGATCGCCTCTTCAAGCCCTGATACGATACATGAGGAATCATTGACCACCGCAAGAGAAACTTCCTTTGGAAGCATCGGTTTTAACTCTGCTTCAGGTAACGGAACACTCATCATGACGCCAGCTGGTGACGCCTGCATGGCGTTCGCGCGATAGGCGACCATGGACATCGCATCTTTTAAGCTGAATACGCCAGATACAGCTGCTGCCGTTAATTCGCCAAAACTATAGCCGATCATCGCATCAGGACGAATGCCCCAAGCAATGAAGAGCATTGAGAGTGCATATTCAATGGCAAAAATGGCTGGCTGTGCATATTGAGTGCTTGCCAATTTTTCGCGCGCCTTTTCTGTTTCAGCCGCTAATGGATAAAGAATACGGGCAAGACTTCGCCCAGTTGCTTCTTCATATGCTTTAAAACAAGCATCCATTTGCTCCTTAAAATAAGGCTCTTCCTGATACAAATTCAATCCCATATTGAGGTATTGGTTGCCTTGTCCTGAAAACATAAAAATAATCTTCTGTTTTTCAACATGCGAATGCATGAGCTTTCCAATGCCCTTGCCCTGCTTTTCGGTTAACACACGCAAAGCATCTTCTCTGCTTCCAGCAACAAATGCTTGACGGAAACCAAAGAATTGTCTGCCTGTTTGCAGGGTATATGCTGCGTCTGCCAAATTGATAGAAGTCGTGTTTTCAATTTGGTTCACGAGTTTTTCTTTCATTCTTTCCATGCTCGTTTTGCTCTTCGCTGATAGGACAAGCAGCTCAGCAGAACGAGGCATTTGCTTACGATCTCTTTGTGGTGCTTCTTCCAATATGACATGTGCATTTGTTCCACCCATTCCAAATGAGCTCACCCCAGCCCGGCGTAAATGTGAAGCTGGCTGCTTCCAGTCGGTCAGTTCGGTGTTCACAAAGAATGGACTATGCTCAAATGCGATGTTTTCATTGGCCTTTTTGAAGTGAAGACTTGGCACAAATGTATGATGCTGAAGCGAGAGCACGGCTTTGATCAAGCCAGCGGCTCCTGCTGCTGCATCCAAATGTCCAATATTTGTTTTCACAGACCCAATGCGGCAAAATTGTTTTTTCTCTGTTTGGAAAGCTTTTGAGAGCGCCTCTATTTCTATCGGATCACCAAGAGACGTTCCTGTTCCGTGTGTTTCCACATATTCAATCGTATCTGGTGAAACATCTGCCTGATGTAAGGCATCCTGAATGACACGAGTCTGTCCTTCCACGCTTGGTGCATTGAAGCCAACCTTTTGATCACCATCATTGTTGATGGCAGAGCCCTTAATGACCGCATAAATATGGTCACCATCTTCTATGGCTTCACTAAGTGCTTTTAAAGCAACAAGACCAACGCCATCTCCGCCCACTGTTCCATCTGCTTGATCGTCAAAGGCGCGGCAATGACCATCGCTTGATTTCACCATGTTCTGCTGATAAATGTAGCCTGATTTTACTGGGTGCAAGATTGACACCCCTCCCGCAAGCGCTACATCTGAATCACCATTGGCGATGGATTGACAGGCCAAATGCAGGGCGACCAGAGAAGTCGAACAAGCGGTTTGAAGCGTCAGTGCCGGACCTTTCAAATTCAATTTATGGGCAATTCTTGTACTCACGGTATACGTATCATTGAGTGAACCCACTTCAAACAGCTCTGACATACTGCTATCAAGGGAAGATGCAAATCGCTGAATCCATTGAAAATTCGATGTGGACCCAGTAAACAAACCGACCTTACCTGGATAATCTTCCTGTACGTATCCTGCATCTTCTAGGGCCTTATAGGCGTACTCATGCAGGAGGCGGATTTGAGGATCCATCATTTCTGCCTGACCTGGCGAATAACCGAAGAAGGCTGCGTCAAATAAATCAGGTCCATCGATCACACCTTTTGCTCTCACATAATCGGAACGCTCGAAGGTTTGACGGTCAATTCCAGCTTCGAGCAGTTCTTCATCGGAAAAGAATGAAATCGATTCTTCTCCTTTCTTCAAATTCCGCCAAAATGCCTCAACATTTTTCGCACCAGGGAATTTACCTGCCATTCCAATAATCGCAATTGGCTCGTTGTCTTTTCTTCTCTTTTGGTTCGCAGGCTGCGTGCCTGCCGCTTCCTGCTCTGATGCGCCGCTTAAATACGCTGCAAGCTCTCTAATCGTCGGACGGCGGAACATTTCTACCATTGGAATGCTTTGTTTTAATTGCTTAGCCAGCTGTTGGTTGACATGGATCAGATTGAGAGAATGCCCGCCAATGTCAAAGAATTTGTCATGAACGCTTACCTCATCTAAGCCAAGGACTTTTTTCCAAATGTCCTGAATGACCTTCTCTGTTTCAGAAAGATTGTCAGAGCCCGCCAGCTTTTTCGTTTTCTGTGCCTGCTTCAAAGCAGGCAGTGCCCGTTTATCTAGCTTGCCATTAGCAGTCAGCGGCATATCATCCAATTGCACAAAGTGAGATGGGATCATATAATCCGGCAGCTGATCAGCCAATGCTTGTTTCATGGCAGGTTCATCTAGTATGGCTGTCGTAACAACATACGCTGCCAAACATGGTGTACCAGAGGCATCTGGCTTCACAACGACAGCTGCTGCTTTGACCCCTGGCTGTTCATTCAGCCAGAATTCAATTTCACCTGTTTCGATACGATAGCCTCTCAGCTTCACTTGATCATCATTTCGTCCTAAAAACTGAATAAGTCCATTAGGCAGGATGCGGGCTGCATCACCTGTTTTATAAATTTTTTCACCTGGCTGGAAAGGGTGGTCGACAAATCGCTCTTCGGTTAGTTCTGGGCGATTCAAATAGCCTTTTGCGACACCTTTTCCCCCAATGTATAATTCACCGACGGTTCCTTCCGGCATGAGATTCATATGTCTGTCAAAAAGAAGAATATCTGTATGCTGAGCGGGCTTACCAATCGGCACATACACGTCTTGATCACGGTCTGCGTCATATCGATGAATCATGCAGCCAACAACCGTTTCAGTCGGTCCATATTCATTTACAATTTCAATTGGCTGCGGGAATGATTGCTGTATGGATTTCGCTAGAGATGCTTCCAGTTGTTCTCCGCCTAAAATGAAGCATTTCATTTGGCTGTCTGGGAAAGACAGATGCTTAATAAACTGTAAATGAGATGGTGTCAGTTTCATCACATGTACGCGATTATCTTTTATAATGTCTTCGACAAGCAGCTGCCTGTTTTCATGGTGATAAATCATGATGGTATTTCCTGAAATCAGTGGTGTGAAAATAGAAGTAACCGTCAGGTCAAATGACAGTGAAGTATACAAAGCAAAATGCCTTGTTTCTCCTCGAACATATACTTGTTTCGCCCAATCAATATAGTTGGCTAAGCCAAGATGGTGAATGAGTACACCTTTAGGTCTTCCTGTCGTTCCTGATGTATAAATGCAGTAGGCTGTTTGATCTGAGGTGATGGCTGTTGCCAGGTTGTCTGATGGTCCGGTGTATAGATCCGGCTGTGTAATATCAATTTTTTCTCCTTTATAGGCATACGTAAGCCCGTTAATCGGATGTGTTAGGAGCCATTCTACTCCGCTGTCTTCTAATAAATATTCTATTCGTTCCTGCGGGTATTCGGGATCAATTGGTACGTAAGCACCGCCAGCTTTTAAAATCGCCAAGCATGCTATTACCATTTCAATGGAATGCTCTGCTAAAATACCGACACGCTGCTCCTGTTTGACCCCTTTCTTTTGTAAATAATGTGCGAGCTGATTCACTCTCTTGTTGAGTTGTTCATATGTAACCGTCGTATCGCCAAACTCAACTGCCGCTGCCGCTGGCGTTCGTTCCACTTGCTCTTCAAATAGGTCAATCACCGTCGGTTCATTGCAAGAAGTTGCCCCGCCATATTGACGAAAGACCGCTAGCTGCTTTTGTTTCTCTTCTTCTGATAGCAGCTGTAATTGAGACGCAGATTTGTGCGGATGAGCACAGGCATCAGACAGGAGATGGAGAAAATGCTGACACCACTTTTCGATTTGTTCAGCTGAAAAACTGACGGGGTTATACACCAATGAGAAATGCAGCTGATCATCAAACGCCTGCACACTAAGCGTAAGATCGAATTCCGTCTGCTCTGTCATCTCAAATCCACGAATACGAACAGGATGATCGCTTTTCGTTAGCATTCGATCAAGTGGATAGTTTTCAATGACGACGATTGAATCAAATAACGATTGCTCTGCTGTCATCCCTGCATACTTCTTTAAATCAGATAGCGGCGTATGTTCATATTCATTTCTCACAGCTACCTCACGATTGACTTGCTGCATAAGTTCAAGAATAGACCTATCCTGTTCGAATGAGACCCGCAGCGGTAATGTGTTAATGAACAGGCCAGTCATCTTCTCGATATGAGGGACATTCGCATTTCTTCCTGATACTGTTGTTCCAAACACAATATCATCTTGGTTGGCATACTTAGATAGCAAAACGCCCCACAGCGTATACATCACAGATGCCAATGTCACGTCATGTTTGTTCGTGAATTCGCTCAGGCTCTCAGCAATAGAAGCATCCACTTGATGTTCATATTTGTGAAAGGCTGCTGAAGCTTCATGTATGCTGCCTGACTTCGGAAGCAGTTCTGCATAACTCCAGCCGTTGAAAACATTTTTCCAATAGGAGGCCTGTGCTTCTGTCTGCTGAAGGATGTTCTGCTGCCATTTGACAAATGATTGGTAGGACGGCCTTTGTTCAAGAAGCGGTTTGTCCCCATTTGATAAACGCTCATATGCACTCATCCAATCACTTAATACAATCCCAAGGCTCCATCCATCCAATAAAATGTGGTGGAAGCTAATGAGAACCCAGCTGACTTCTTCATTTACCTCACATAACGTCAGACGAAATGGGACTTGCTGTAGATCAAAACGTTCTTCTCGTTCCTGTGTCGCCACTTCCTCTTTCAGCAGATGAAGAGGCTGCACAGTTTGAGTCAAATCACGATATCGAATGTCAGGCTGATGCTGTTTCAGAACAATTTGTACAGGCCTTGCGAGCTCCTGCCATCTAAACAATGTTCTAAGCATTTCATGCTGTTTGGTGACATTCGTCCAAGATTGTTCAAAGATTTCTCGATCAAGCGGACCATCTATCTGGATCAGCAGTTGTTCAAAATAAGCCGTTCCGTTTGGTTCCATTAAATGATGAAACAGCAGTCCTTCTTGGATCGTAGTGATACCTAACATATTTTCAATGTTCTGTTTATCCAGCTTCTGCGGCTTTAAAGCCATGGGATCATCTCCTTTCTCTCTAAGAATGCTTCACGAAATAATGGCGTAAACCATAGTTAGCAATGACCTGCTGCTGAATTTGTGAAGTCCCTTCAATAATTTCAAGCACCTTCGCTTCACGATACAGTCTTGAAGCTGAATTTTCCCGGCTAAATCCGCTTCCACCATGGATTTGGACATTTGTATTTGTAATATCAACGGCGATTTTAGATGTGAAATATTTTGCGATTGATGTCTCTGTGATGGCATCAGGATGCTGCGCTTGTCTCATTTCTCCGGCCTTTAGGCATAAGGCTCTCGCTGCATGGAGCTGGGTGACCGCATCTCCGATCATGCCTTTGATCATTTGATGCTTGTAAAGTTTTTCATTAAATTGTGTTCTTTTACGTGAATACGTGACGAGAGAATCAACGGCTTCCTGTGCAATGGCAAGCCCTGCCCAAGCAACACTGTATCTTCCATGATCTAAAGCAAGTGACACCACATGGTTAAATCCGCCCCCAACTGGTCCTAAGACACAGTCTTCATGCACCTGTACATGATCGAGGGTGATTTCTGCTAAATAAGACGCTCGGTTGGCCATCATTCCTGTAATCCTCTCAATCTCTACACCTGGCTGATCTCGCTCGACAAGGAATGCGGTGACTTGTTCGCCATCTCTAGCAATCACAATAAAGAAATCCGCAATCGCTCCAAAGGAAATCCACTTTTTCTTCCCATTCAAGACATAAGACTGTCCATCCTTTTGATAGCTTGTTTCAACATGATTGGCATCTGATCCAATATTCGGCTCTGACAAAGCAAAGGCACCGATTTTTTCCCCTTTGGCTAATGCAACGAGCCAGCCTTGTTTTTGGTCTTCTGTTCCATAACGAAGAATGGCTTCTCCTACGAGAGAGTTCACTGTCAATAATGTCCGTACATTACAGCAAGCTTTCCCTACTTGTTCAGTGAACTGTCCATACGCAATCGGATCAAGCCCCAGTCCTTGATAGGATGATGGGATACCTGCTGCCAAGTAGCCTCTTTTCGCCATATCGCGAATCAGCGACTCCGGCAAATGTTCTGTTTCATCGAATTCATTGGCAAACGGACGGATATGTTCATCGCAATACTGTCGTATTTCCTCAATGGCATCAATTGTTTGTTCAGCTGTTTTCATGAAGGGCCGCCCCCTGTTGTTTTTTCTCAATTAAGGAGACAATGCGATTGACCGTACTAAAATTGGCAATGTCGAGGTCTTCGTTGTCTAACTGGAAGTGAAAGTCATGTTCAATGTAGTTCACTAGTTTCATCGCAAAAAGAGAATTGACAAAACCTTGTTCAAAAATGTGATCATCATTTCCTAACTCAATTTCTTCATCAAATACCACTAGGTTTTGCTCAATATATGCTCTTACTTGTTCGTGTAGGTTCATGATTCAATCTCCTCGCTTTTCGCTTTTTTATTGTTTGGCTGGGGCTTTTTGGTCAATCTCAACTTTGACATCTACGTATTCTGGGAAAGGCTGAATCAAGCTTAAATCGTTTTCAAACAAAATATAGCCATCCTCCCCATTCTCGATTTCTTTGAAATTCGCAAACTTGTATGTGATATACATCATGCGGTTTCGGTCTGTTTGTTTAAAGTCGGCCACAAGCCGCTTTCCTCGCTTTTTCGCTTCTTGCAAAATCGTTGTGAGTAAAATGGTCCCGACACCTCGAGACATGACGCGGCAAGACATGAGCAGCAGTTTGACATGCCAGGTGTCACCTATTTCTTCTATTAATGAGAGTCCAATTTTCCCATAGGACCCGAATTTGTCTTCAAGTTCACAGACAAGCAGCAAGTGAGCATCTGATTGACGGAAGTAATCAAGCTCTGCATAATCGTAGGTTTTTCCGCTTGCATTTAATTGATTGGTACGGACAGTTAGTTCTTCGGCTCGCTGGAGGTCCTGTTCTCCTGCTTCCGATATAACGAATTTCATATGTAAAGACGCCAAAAATTTCTCAGGCGGCCCTTCATATTTCTCTTCTTCCTGCTGCCTTTTATCCGCTTCTAAGTACATTTTTCTGCGTCGTCTTGCATCCTCTGTGATAAAGACTGGACGCAGCCGATCATCTGTGAGCAACGTCATATAATCCACCGCATCCCAGCACGTAATCTCCGGATGAACAGCCTTCACTTCTTCTCGTTCAAATGGCTGATCATCAATAAAGAGAATGGTATCTTTATGAATATTCAAGCGCTCGCTGATTCTCTTTAATGAACTAGATTTGGCATTCCAATGAATCTCTGGATAGAGGAAGAAATGATCGATTCCGAAGGCGGAGAGCTTTTCCTTCACGGCTGTTTCATCATTTCGGCTTGCGATAGAAAGAAGGATACCGCGCTCATCTAGCTCCGTTAACACTTCCTTGATCGATGGCTTTAACGTCACCTCATCTGATTCAAGTAAAATCCCATCCCATAATGTATGATCTAAATCCCAGACAACACACTTGATTTGCTTAGCCATTTTGTTTTCTCCTCTCACATGTCATATTGGAAAAAGCCCTTACCTGATTTTTTTCCGTACTCGCCTGCGTCGACCATTTTGACAAGTAGAGGACACGGACGGAACTTCGGATCTTTGTAACTCTCGTATAAAACAAGCAAAGAATTCAAAATCGTATCGAGCCCGATCAAGTCACCTGTCGCAAGTGGACCCATTTTATGACCGAAACCTCCGCGGAAAATTTTATCGACATCCGCTGGTGTGGCAACTTGATCTTGCACCGTCCAAATGGCTTCGTTGATTGTCAGCATAAGCACTCGGTTGGAAACAAATCCTGGGAGATCATGTACCACTACAGGTGTTTTATCAAAGGATTTCAAGAAACCTTTTGCCGTTTCAACTGTGTCATCAGACGTTGCTTTTCCTCTAATCACTTCAACTAACGCTTTAAGAGGAACAGGGTTCATAAAATGCGCCCCAATGACCTTCTCAGGGTAATGCATAAGGGCCCCTACCTTTGTGATGGAAATACAGCTTGTGTTGACAAAATAAATGGTTTCTTTCGCACATATATCTCGCAGCTTTTCATAAATTGGTTTTTTCATCTCCCAATCTTCTGTCACATTTTCAATGACGATATGCGCATCATGTAAGCCTTCAAATGAAGTCGTTAGCTGGATTTGAGACAATACGTTTTCTAAAGACAACGAAATTTTCTTCTTTCTCACAAATTGAACCAATTGGTATGTCTTCTTGATTTTTTCTAGCGCTTCGTTTAGTTTTTCTTCTGTGATATCAACTAGTGTGACTTGATAGCCATTTGCTGAAAGGTCTAAAGCCATATCAGCCCCCATCACACCTGCTCCAATCACGCCTATGTGCCTCGTGTTCATTTCTCCAACACTCCAATTCGCTTTAAAATGACATTGATTTTCTCTACCACTTCATTTGTTAATGAATGAATAAAAAAGTGATCTCCATCGAATTCAAAAAACGCACAATCTTCGCTTGTATATTGGTCCCAATCGTCTAAATCGAACAGCACAGAAGGCAAATCTCGTGTACCATAAAAAATAGATATTGGACAAGCAGCTGGAACGACTTCATCACACTGATAGGTCTCTAGAAGCTGAAAGTCTGCTCTTAAAATCGGCAGAAAGAAATCAAGTACTGCATGGTTATCGGCAAGCTCCTCAGGAACGCCGCCCATTGCAATAATCGCCTCTTTTAATTTGGTATCTGACAGCTGATGATAGACTTTTTTTTCTGGAATGTGTGGTGGAAAGCGTCCAGAATAAAAGACATGGACAGGCTCTTTGTTGAATCTTGTTTTCATTCTTTTTTGTAATTCGTATGCAAGGACAGCTCCCATACTATGACCGAAAATGGCGTAGGGCTCTCCATCTTTTAAGAAAGAGGACGCCTGTAAATAAAGATCATCTGCGACCTGCTGTAAATCGGTCAGCACAGGCTCTGTCATTCTTGTCCCGTGTCCAGGGAGTTCAAGTGCATGAATTTCTATCGACCGGTCTATATAAGATTTCCACGTACTGAATACGGTGCTTGCTCCACCTGCGTACGGTAAGCAAAATAACTTCACGACACGCCACACTCCCTTTTGCATTTGATTGCCAACGCTTCAAGCCAGTTTTTTTCATCATGGATAATTTGTTCTAAGGAAGCTTTGATGCTGGCTTGGTACCTGCTGGACATGTCACCTGAAAAAAGGAGTTTCGCTGCCTGATGCCTCGCTTTCTCCCATTCTGCTAAAATACGTTCCATCCACCGCATCAACTCAGGCAGATCTTCTTTGATCAGACTCAGCCGATAGAGCTCCACTTTCTTCGTATTGATGACCTGATTGAAAGATGCCACGAGCTTCTCGATGTCATTCAATTGCGAAAACTGCTCATAAAATGTTTCGAGTGCTGTGATTCCTTTTTCTATTGCGTCAAGCTGACCATGCATATTTCTCAGGAAATAAGCTGTTTTTTGAGCAAATAATTCAGTCGAGACCTTTTTCGAATCAAAGTGGAAAGCCGCATAGGAATGAAATTGATCATTCGGCTGAAAATAATCATGAAAGGTGTCATATCCTTTCTGCACGTCTGTATATGGCAACACTTGATGCTCATACGACAAATTATCTAAATGCCGATTCTCTAATACATGGAAAATTTGCTGATTTTCATGAAAACCCGTGATTAAAATCGAATGCCGGCTATGTGTCGTCAAATACTCTTTTCTACCTCGCTGAACGTAAGGATCTACCCACACAATAACCGGGCGATTCAGCGTCACATCTTGTTTGACTTTCTCAATGAGATTGGCACAACGCGTGATTTTTTCGACTTGAATGCCTTGTAAATTCATAATCTTTTCTGGATCGTGTGTCGACATCCAGTCAATCTGCAAAAAACCTTCTTCTGTAAGGCCATATGCGAATTGATCATTTAATAAGTATGGAGCGACTTCTTGATCATGCAGCTTGACAATCGGGAAAAAGCAATTGAAGAAGCAGCTGCGATAAAACAAATCATTATAAGGATGAATGCCCGAAATCTGTTTGATGGTCATCTTTTTGTCCTCTCTTTCCAGCAGTAGATGTCACCATGAATCCTTTGATGAAACCAATCGTACAAAACCAAACAAAAAACAAATAATAAGAGATCGCTAGTTCAATGAGAGAGGAAGGTCCCCATACAAAAATCATTTTCCAAGGCAGCCCATTAAAGGCAGCCTGCGATAGAATCATTGGCAGGATCAATATTCCGATCAAGAGCAATACCCAGCAGAGACCTTTCAGCCAAACGCCAAGTGTCATTTTCCGCTGAACCACAGCACCACTTTTTACACGCTTCCTCCACTTGATAAATCGAAGAATAGACACCGTTTGCAGTAAAATAAAAAGACATGTAGCGGCAAGACTCAATTGATCAATGAGCTGAAATGGATCCATTGATGATTCTTCTTGATCATTTGTTCCCACAATCGCTTTGGCAACAAGACGAGCCGTTTGTTCGGTGTAGCTGCTATTCATATTTGCTAACACTCCGATCGCAACGCCTTCTTTTGGCTGGATCAGAAAAAATGATGAATAATTTGGGTTAGAGCCTGCATGGAATAACGATTTCACATGCTCATGTTTTTTTTCTATATACCAGCCGGCATTGTAATAGACATGCTTCCCTTCGTCTGGGACATTCACAGTCAAGTGATCAGGATTTTTCACAAAACGAGACCACGTTGAATCGGTCAATTGATATTGCAGCCAAGTACCAACCTCCTGGCTATTCATCACAATATAGCCAGCAGGGGTATTGCCTCGATATTCCGGTGCGTGATAAACATGCGGAGCAAGGAATTGCAGTTTAAACCCTTCCGAAACAACACCGTGCTTCATTCGTTCGGGCCCAGCCTCCGTTTGGTCAAGATGATGTCTTTTAAACAGCCCTTTCATATATGCCTCATATGGCTGCCTTGTTACATTTTCAATGATGAGACCAAGGACATCATAGTTGATGGTGGCATATTCAAAGGAGCTTCCCGGCTTGCGGTTAAGTTCGATTGATTTCAGCTGATGGACTGTTTTTTTCAACGCATCCTTTGCATCATCTGGCTGGATAAGCGCAATGGTTTGAAAGGGAATGCCGCTTGTGTGATGCATCAATTGATCCACTGTGATCCGCTGAGGCTTGCCATGGTACGTTGGAAAAAAACCTGGAATATAGCTGCTTACCGGTTCTTTCAGATCTATTTTCCCTTGTTTCTCTAGGTCAACAATAGCAAGGGCGGTAAACGCCTTTGATGTAGAGCCAATTTCAAAAAAAGTGCTGTCTGTCACAGGCTCCTTCTTCTTTCGCTCCGCATAACCAAAGCCTTTTTGGTACACCACTTGGTCCTTTTTCACAACCACAACGGACATGCCTGGAATGCGCCCATGCTCCATCTGTTCTTCAATCACTTGATCAATGGCCTTAGATGAAATCGCTGCTTGTGCATTTGTTTGGCCGGCAACACTACTGATCCATAACACTGCCAGGACAAATGAAATGTAGACAATGTGCTGACTCTTCCTCATGTAAATAACGAATCCATTTCTTCAAGAGACATGTCCACTGTCTCAAAGTCAGACGGTGTAAATTCGATCTCTTCCTTCTCTAGACAATGCTGAACCAAACGTTCAATTTGCCGCTCTACCTCATGCAAAAGCTGCGTCATCTCTGTTTCACTCAGCTGTTTTTCACTAAAAGATAGATGGAAAATCAGCTGACCACCCTTGATTGTTGCGACCATATCGATGACGGTTGTTAATTGATTATCTAATGACGAATCAGCACCTGAAGAAAAATAGGACATCTCATAATCAGGTGATTGTTTAAGTACCTGATCGATCTCACCTAAATAGTTAAACCGTAGTTGTGGCGCTGAATGGTCCGGAAGCTGTCTATTGATGAGTGACAACAGACCATAGCCTGCACCTTTATTTGGTACTTCACGTATCGTTTCTTTGACAGCCCGAATATGATCTGCAACAGACTCAGAAACATTCACATTCACTGGATACATGGTTGTAAACCATCCGAACGTTCTAGACACATCGATATCTTCCTGCACAGCATCCCTGCCATGGCCTTCTAATTCTAAAGAAATCTGCTTTTGATTCGTTTGCTGAGAACAGGCTTGCGTTAACGCTGTGATTAACAATTCATAAGGCTGCGTTTGATACGCCTTGTTCGCTTGATTGATCAATTGATCCGTCAGCTCAACTGATAATGCCTTGGTCAATTTGATTTCATCTTTGACATATCCCTCATTTGCAGCCACTTGATACAAAGGCTGAATATCCTGCACCTCTTTTTGCCAATAGCTGAATTCCTTTTTTACATCACCTGATGCTGCATACTGGTTCATCCGCTCCGCAAACGTCTGATATGAATGTGTTTTGAGCGGAAGCATCTCTGCTGTGACCTTTTCTGCATGCAATAATTTCATCAAGTCCTCCACAAGAATTTGCCATGACATGCCGTCAGCTAAAAGATGATGTGCGGCAAAAATGAGATGTGATTGAGCTGTGGTTTGACAAAGTGCTGCCTGAATTAATGGTCCTTGATAAAGATGGGTCCTCTGCTTCAACTGAAAACCCACTTCTTTTAACGCTTCTTGCACATTCTCTTCTGACAGCTCCGTGAAATCGTGTATCATCAGCGGAATATGCTGCATGCTTTCATCATAATAGAGTGTGTTTGTCGTTTCTTGTACTTTTAACCTTAATCCATCATGATGAATGACCAGCTCTTTTAAAGCATCGTTCAAGATCCTTTCATCCATCTTCTTCTTTGAATGAACAGTGATGGATTGATGCCAGAAATGTTCGTCTTTTAACCGCTGGGACCAGAACCATTCGACAATTGGTATCGATTTCACATCGCCCGCAGCCTGCTCTTGTGAGATATGTAATGCCGGTTCTTGCTGGACGACTTGTGCCATTTCTCTAAAAATTGGATAAGTAAATATATCTTTTGTTTTTAAATAGAGTCCCTTGTCTTTTAACTTCGCAATAAATTGAATCGCCTTAATGGAGTCACCGCCAAGCTGATAAAAATGATCAGCTGGGTCGATCTTTTCATGCCCTAAGATATCTTTTGCTGTATCTATTATGATCTCTTCGATGACCGCTTTTTCCTTAGACCATTCAACCTCTGTTTCCACTTGAGACAGCAATGGATCAGGCAGTGCTGCTCGATTGATTTTTCCGTTTTGAGTTAGCGGGAGCTCATCTAGTATGACAATATACGCTGGGACCATATAAGCTGGCAGCTGCTCTGATAATTTTTTTCTTAGTAAAAAGGGCGTCATCTCTTTTTCTTTTAATTCAATATAAGCAGCCAGCTGTTTTTCTCCAGCCTGATCGGTTAGATCAATGACAGCGGCTTTATCAACTTCATCGAGTGCCATAAGCGCAAGTTCAATTTCCCCCAGCTCAATCCGGTAGCCTCTCAGCTTGATTTGATGATCAAGCCGGCCAATATATTCAATCTTTCCATCATTTGCTCGTTTGGCAATGTCACCTGTTCGGTACATGCGGCGATGGCTTACAAATGGATTCGGCAGAAAGCGCGATTCCTGCAAATCAGGTCTTTGCCAATATCCTCTGCCAACACCCTCGCCTGAAATATACATTTCTCCTACTGTCCCTGGTAACACCACTTGCTGATTTTCATCTAAAAGGTAAATCTCCGTATTTGGCATCGGCACACCAATAGACACTGACGTCCCGCCATCGTCTTGTTGAAATTGATGAATCATGCAGCCAACGGTTGCTTCAGTTGGTCCATATTCATTAAAGATCGAAATTCGTCCATCACTTGCCTCTGTGATTCTTTTGGCCAAAGCTGCCGGTAATTGCTCCCCGCCAACAATCATCCGTTTCACTACTGATTGAGACAGTGCAGCATCTGTTAGCAGCGCCATATGAGCTGGTGTCAGTTTGATGACTTTTGCTTTTTGATCAAACAAGATATGTTCTAGTAAAAAACCTGACTGATCCTCTTGACGATAGATCACCACTGTACTTCCAGTCACCAATGGCGTATAAATGGATGTCACAGTTAAATCAAATGCAATGGATGAATACAAGGCAAAATGATCATCTGCTGAATCTGTATAGTGTGTTTTGGCAGACAAGATATAGTTCACTAAGCTTCGGTGCTCAATCATGACGCCCTTTGGCTGTCCTGTAGAGCCGGACGTATAGATCATATATGCGACATCTCCAGCATCTCCAATGAATGAATGTGCTGAATCATACTGATCTAAGTCATCCCACACGCTATACACATTGTACGTATCGCCTTCAAAATGGTATGACGACACTTGTTCTGTGAAAAACAGCTTCGCCTGACTATCATCCAAAATAAACTGAATGCGCTCCTGCGGATACTCAGGATCAATCGGTACGTATGCACCGCCCGCCTTTAAAATTCCAAGCAGCAGCACAATAAGTTCTGGTGAATGGTTCATGCATACTGCAACAAAGTCATGCCTCTGTAAGCCTTTTGTTTGGAGGAAATGTGCCATTTGATTGGTTTTTCTCTCAAGTTCACCGTATGTCATTACATGAGATCCATCCTGAAGTGCGATTCGATCAGGGGAAGTCTTAGACATATCTGTGATCAATTCATGGATTTTTTGTTTCTGTGGAAATCGGACGGCTGTGTCATTCCATTGATAAAGCTCTCGATGTTTCTCCTCTTCTGTCATAAGAAGTACGTCTTTTATGTGCTGCTTAGGCTGGGTGAGTATGTTCTCGACAAATAGGAGCATCCTCTCATGAAGAAAATTGATGTCTTCCTTGCCGTAATCTGAGATTTTGTAATCATATTGCAGCTCGATTTGCCCTTTTTCATCCCATTCTTTCACAGCAACTTGTAAACCGTATGGCTGGAAGCCATTGTAAAGCTCTATGTATTCAACTGCGTACCCTTCCATCTCCTGCACCATATTTGTGCTGTAGGAGTTGATAAAGATTTGAAAAAGCTGATCATATCCTGCCTTTGCAAGCTCTAAATCTTTGACGAGTGCGTCATATGGATAGCGCTGATGCAGGAAGTAAGCCTTATAGTTTTTTTGAACGTCTGTCAGACTTTCTAACAAAGATAGATGAGGATCGATCTTCATTCGATAAGGCATTGTGCTGACGGTCATACCGGACGTGGCTTTCTCCTTTTGCCCGGAACGATTGAGAACTGGCGTCCCAATAATAAAATCTTTTTGCTGGTATTTTTTATGCAAGTAAACGAAGAGGCCTAAAGTAAATAAAGAGTTGATTGAACAATGATGGGTGTCTATAAATTCATAGATTCTTTCTGAGAGTTGTCGATCAAGATAATGGCTTTGTCGATGGCCTTTGATTTGGTCAGTTCCCTGTACCAAATCACTTTCAGACACATCAGATAATGTTTCTTTCCAAAATTGCTGATCTTTTTTAAATCTTGGGGAGTTCATATATTTCGATTCTTTATCAATAAAAACAGAATGATTGTCTGCTTCTTGTTCGATAGAGGAGCTGTGTGTAAGAGCAGTGTAAAGTTGACTAATTTTATCGATGATGACTTTCATCGACCATCCATCTGCTACAGTATGATGGCATTTGATGAAATAACCGGAATGCTGTTCGCCGACTTTCAATACGGCAAATTCGGCGAGAGAGGTTTCTAGTAACTGAAATGGTGTTTTGAAGGCTTTTCCGGCCCATTCTAACATGTGTTCATGTGTGGAAAACTCATAGGCAGGAATATGGTTGTCTGTGTTTGAAGCAACGTATTGAAGAATCTCTCCGTCTTTCTCTACTAGCTTGAGACGAAGTGATTCTGTCGTCTTGATACAAGATGCAATGGCCTGCTTCAGTTTGTCGAGCTGCAACGGCCCATTGACAAAAATGATACCGCCAATATGATTGATCGGTGTTTTTGGATAAAATGTTTCCATGTTCATCACGCGCCGCTGCGGATGTGTTAATGGCCAATATACTAAACTACTAGTCAATTACGCCACCTCTACTTTTCATATAGTTAACATTTCTACGAACATATTAAATCATACAATAGTATTTTTGTAAATAATTGAGATAAAATGTCTAAATTTGTTCATTTTTTAATCTAGACGCTAGGAAAGCCGACACAGTAAACAGGACAACGTTTATAAAAAAGACGACTCTTGCCCCAAAGAGATCGGTCATGGTGCTCATAATGAGGATAGACATTCCGTATATAAAAGTTGATAGTGTATGTTGAGCTGATAGTATTTTAGGCAATTCAATTTGACTCAGTGTATCTTGTACATATGTGCGAATGGAAATGCTGCGAAGCTGAAAGGCTGGGCCTAACAAAAAGACAAATAACAAACTCAGCCAAGCTGAATGATTCAGCCCTAAGCATAGGGTCAACACGGCAACGATCACCGAGCTGTAAAAAATGTGATCAAACAAACGCTGTTCCACATGCTTTGCGAACCGCAGCACGAGCAGGCCGCCTAGAATGGTTCCGCCAAAATAGCTTGCGTTAATAAAGCCCCACCATGTGGCAGGCTGGTGTAAGACTTCTGTGACATAGACAAGGATAATGGCACCAGTCCAAATACTTCTGCCGCACATGGAAAGCATTTCTAAAATCGTTAATGTTCGAATTGTCGGCTTCTCATACATGAGCTTCCAGCCTGAAAAGACCCTTGCACCAAATGATTCAGACTGTTTCTCTTGTTTAGCCGCAGCTCCAGTATCGATGATAAAGAGCATGGATATGAGCGACAAACTGTATAAAACAAGTGTCGTCAAAAGTAAAAATTGTGGTCCTAGAATGCCAATAAATAGTCCTCCTAAAAGCCAGCCTAGTAAAAGGACAATTTGATCAGAAGTTAAGATATAGCTATTGGCTTTTAGTAAAAAGTGCTTTTCTACTAAACGTGGAATCATTGAATTTCGAACAGGAATGGTTCCTCCATCTATCAAAGAAAGTAGAAATACAATGATAAAAAAAAGAGGAATAGAAAATGTTGATAGTTGTAGAATATAAATGAAAATTAAGCAGCCGAAGAAAGTAATTTGACAAATTTGCAAATAGATAATGAGCCTTTTTAGCTTAAGCTGATACATAAAGAAAGGGATGAGTATCGCTCCAAGTGCTTGTCCAACAAACTGCGAGACGGCTACCATTGAAGCAATCAGCGTAGAATTTGTTAATTGATACGTCAGGATGGTAAGAACGAGGACATATAGTGAATCCCCAAAATTAGCTAGGGTTTGACCCCCTAATAAAAAGTAAAATGATTTGTTTTTCATATTTATCTCCATTTTCTCTTCATTACCAATCATAATAATACATTATTTTCTACACTTCTACTTTTTATAACAATTTTTTCATGATTTGATACATTTTACCTAATTTAAAAAACCGCCAAAAGGCGGTTTTTTATTAGTCATATATATGGACGATAGGTTCTTTGTCTTCAGCATTTTTCGTGATCAGGGCTTCTTGTTGATCAGAAGATGTGATGTTAATTTCTATATTTGTGCTCTTATAGTAGTCCATCACTTCACCTGTTAAATATTGCGTGAAAGCCACGACTTCCGTTTTTCCGTAGAACTGCATTGGAATTTCTACTTTAATTTTTTGCAGGTTTCCGTTTTTATAGAAACCTTTTCCTACCACTCCAGTGTAATTCGGGAAGTAGTCTTCAACCTTTGTCTTGAAGCGGTCAAATCGCTCTGAATCATCTTTGTAGTTACTTTTCGCATTATCTGAAGGGAAGAATACATTCTCTTCTTTGATCGTATCCCAATTGCCGATATCAGCTGAGCCTGCTTTCACATCGGTTTTGGCGATAAAGTTTCCTGGTACAATCGACGATTTTGGCGCTTGTTTATAAAGGGCAATCATGACAGGCACTTTTTGCAAACCATCCATTTGACGAATTCGTTTGATCACTTGCTCAGCGATTTTTTCGCCCTCTGCCAAGAGTTTCTTTGAATTTTTCGATGAATCGATGGTCACCTCTTGCTGGGGATCACCGATATTTTCACGATAATAATAGACAGAGTTCAGTGCAAGACCAATGACGACTCCACCAAGCTGTAAGCTATTTTTGTCTTTTCGAATTAAGTAATTATGCTCTAGCATCGAAGATAAGTATATTGGACTATTTTCGTTTTTTGACTTTGTTGAACCTGAGTTTGGAAGAGCAGGATTTAAGCCTAGGTTCTTAAAGTCTTTATCTGCTTTTTCAGCTTTTTTCAGATCACTGCCTGTTTTTTTGCGCGCGAGCCAGCTGAGAACGGTATCCTCATCTAAATGCTGTCCTTCTTGGAAAAGATAGTCGTTTGTATTAAATGACTCTGTTGCCAGGCGCATGAGTCCTATTTCAAATTCATCAATATCCAAGCGTGTATTGAGACGCTCTGCTGTTAATCCTCTTGCAGCCCCTTGTTTAAACGGCAGCACCATTTTGTAATAGGAGTCAGAGATATTGTACATGGGGATGATCGCTGTTTCCTTCGTTTCATCCGTTTTTTGTGTGACCTCTTCCTCGTCCTTTCCCCCAAAAGGTGCACACGCTGACAGTACCAGTGTGAGCATTGTCAGCAGCAATAACAACTTTTTCAATAGAAAACACTCCTCTTATTTCTTTAGCTCCTCAAGCATTTTAGCTTCGTCCCAAATTTCAATATTGAGTTCTTCTGCTTTTGTCAGCTTACTACCAGCTGCTTCTCCGGCAATGACTAAGTCTGTTTTTTTACTCACACTACCTGCTAATTTGCCGCCCAATGCTTCGATCGCTGTCTTTGCATCGTTTCGAGACATTTCTTCTAATTTCCCTGTAAGCACGATTGTTTTTCCTGCAAAGTAGGAATCACTTTCTTCTGCTTTCACCGGCTTAGGCCCTGTGTAGTTCATATTGACCCCAAGTTCTTTAAGTTCATTTAGCAGATCCAATATTTCTTCTTTCTCAAAGTAAGTGACGACTGCATCGGCCATTTTTTCACCAATTTCGTCAACCTCGAGTAATTGGTCTTTTGTCGCTTGCTTTAATTGATCGATGTCCTCGAAATGCATCGCTAAGGTTTTCGCCGCTTTAGAACCAATAAATCGAATGCCGAGACCAAACAGTAAACGCTCAAGAGAGTTTTCTTTCGATTGCTCAATCGAACGCAGTAAATTATCGACAGATTTCTCGCCCATTCGTTCGAGCTGAATGAGCTCTTCTTTCGTTAATCGGTAAAGGTCTGACACACGAGACACAAGCTGTTCTTTGAAAAGCTGTGTAATAACACGCTCGCCAAGACCATCGATGTTCATCGCATTACGAGAAACAAAGTGTATGAGTCCTTCACGTATTTGTGCGGGACATTCAGGATTGATGCATCGCAGGGCGACTTCTCCTTCGATTCTCACCAGCTCACTATGACACTCTGGGCATTCAGTCGGCATGTGAAACGGCTTTTCTTCTCCTGTACGCTGATCGATCAGGACGCCTGCGACTTCCGGAATAATATCGCCCGCTTTTTTCACAATCACTTGATCAAATAGGCGAATATCCTTTTCTTTGATCAAATCTTCATTGTGAAGAGAAGCACGCTGCACGGTCGTCCCTGCTACTTTTACAGGCTCAAGAATCGCTGTTGGTGTGATAACACCTGTACGCCCCACGCTCAGTTCAATGTCAAGCAGCTTCGTCACGACTTCTTCTGCAGGGAACTTGTACGCAACAGCCCAGCGCGGACTTTTTGCTGTAAAGCCAAGCTCTTCCTGCTGAGCCAAGGAATCGACCTTGATGACAATTCCGTCGATTTCATAAGAAAAATCGGCACGCTTTGTTTTCAGTGTTTCGATGAGATCAATCACTTCTTCAATCGTTTGGCACATCCGTCTTTCTTTGTTGGTTTTAAAGCCAAGTTCGTCGAGAAGGTCGAGTCCCGCGCTTTGCGTTTCAACACCGATTTCATCAAGCTCCGCTATACTGTAGACGAAGATATCAAGGTTTCGTTTCGCTGCAATTTTCGTATCAAGCTGACGAAGTGAGCCCGCAGCCGCATTACGCGGGTTCGCAAACGGCTCTTCTTCGTTTTGTAATCTTTTTTCATTTAATGCTTCAAAAGAAGGTTTTGGCATAAATGCCTCCCCTCTCACTTCAATCGACAGAGGACGATTGATTTTGAGCGGGATGGAGCGAATGGTTTTTAGGTTTTCTGTAATATCCTCACCCGTTGTCCCATCTCCACGCGTGGCACCTCGGACAAACACTCCATTTTCATAATGGAGAGAAACAGCGAGTCCGTCAATTTTCAGCTCGACATTGTATGCGATATCGTCACCGACTGCTTGACGAACCCGGCGGTCAAAATCAAGAAGGTCCTGTTCATTAAACGCATTCCCGAGGCTGAGCATTGGTGTGCCGTGACGCACTTTTTGGAAGGCATCTAACACAGCACCCCCTACTCTCTGTGAGGGGGAATCGGCTGCTTTTAAATCAGGGTGTTCTTCCTCTAGAGAGATCAGTTCACGCATCCGCGCATCATATTCAGCGTCAGGAACACTTGGACGATCAAGTGTATGATATTCGTAGTTGTATTGATTCAAAATCTGGTGCAGTTCCTCGATCCGGCGTTTCGCTGCTTCTTTATCCATCTGCTTCTTCCTTTCAAGTCATCCGTTTTATAAGTCCTATCGGTTTATTGCTTCTCGATTGGCGCAAATGCTGCGAGGAGCCGCTTAATGCCTGTAGGGCTTGGGAACGCAATATCAAGCTCTGTGCTGTCTCCGCTGCCTTTCACACTCACGACCGTTCCAACGCCCCATTTTTTATGGGCTGCTTTATCGCCCACAGCCCAGCCAATACTGCCGGCACCTGTGTTTTGAATGGTTTGAGTTTGCGGACGAGAGACAGGGCCCCGTCTTTGCGGTCTTTCTCTTGTTTGGCCAAACGGTGTTTTCTTTTCTTTTTTCTCATTTAGGTTGTCCAATAAATCGGCTGGTATTTCTCTAATGAATCTTGATTCAAGGTTCATGTTCGTCCGGCCGAATAATGTTCTCATTTTAGCACTTGATAAATAAAGCTCTTCTTCAGCCCGTGTGATGCCTACGTATGCAAGGCGGCGTTCTTCTTCCATCTCGGCATCTTCCATCAATGAACGGCTGTGCGGGAAGACACCTTCCTCCATCCCCATTAAGAAAACAACAGGGAATTCTAGACCTTTTGCGGCGTGAAGGGTCATTAAGATGACGGCATCCTGATCTTCTTCCTCATTTTCATCCAGCTTATCAATGTCTGCGACGAGGGCGAGATCCGTCAGGAAGGTCACAAGTGATTTGTCTTCATTTTGTTCTTCAAAATTCTTTGTGACGGATAGAAACTCATCAATATTTTCTAAGCGGCTTTGTGCTTCAATCGTTTTTTCGACCTTAAGCGCTTCACGATAGCCTGTTTTCTCGAGGATCTCTTCTGTTAATTCTGTGACAGATAAATACTCCTGCATGTTCGTCATTTGATCAATGAGCTGTTTGAACTCATCAAGAGCATTGGCTGCCCTCGCACTCAGTCCAATGAAATCTACCTGACCAAGCGCTTCAAACATAGACAGGTCATTCATCTCTGCATATGCCGCAATTTTATCAACAGATGTG
Organism: Bacillus sp. MC1252; assembly: GCF_056838025.1. NCBI lineage: Bacteria > Bacillati > Bacillota > Bacilli > Caryophanales > Bacillaceae > Bacillus > Bacillus sp. MC1252. Next base: position 648,381 of record NZ_CM166369.1, on the reverse strand, counting down.
GCTCCGATTCCGCGCTTTGGTACGTTGACAATTCGCGCAAAACTAATATCGTCATCTGGATTTGCCACAAGTCGTAAGTACGCCAAAATGTCCTTGATCTCTTTTCTGTCATAGAACTTCGTACCGCCGACAATGTTGTATTGAATGTTTGACTTCAATAATGTTTCCTCTATGACACGGGACTGAGCATTGGTTCGATAGAGGATCGCAAAATCGGATAATTTACGCTTTCCGCTTTGATGAAGCTGATGAATCTTTCCAGCGACAAATTGTCCCTCGCCGAATTCATTATCTGCACGGTAATAGGCAATCTTTGCTCCTTCATCATTTTCTGTCCAAAGGTTTTTTGGTTTACGATTCGCATTGTTTTGTATGACCGTATTTGCGGCATGCAAAATGCGTTTCGTCGATCTGTAATTTTGCTCAAGCAGAATCACTTCACTGGACGGATAGTCTTTTTCAAAGGAAAGAATGTTTGTGATATCCGCTCCGCGCCAGCGATAGATGGACTGGTCTGAGTCACCGACGACACAAATATTTTGAAAACGCTGAGCGAGCAGCTTCACAAGCATGTACTGCGCTCTGTTTGTATCCTGATACTCATCGACATGAATGTATTGGAACTTCCTCTGGTAATGCTCTAATACTTCAGGGATGCGTTCAAACAGACGGATCGTCATCATAATCAAATCATCAAAATCGAGTGACTGGTTTTTGAGTAATCGTTTTTGATAATCTGTATAGACGTCGCTGACTACTTGATCATAGAAATCACCGGCTGTTTTTGCGTATTCCTCTGCATCAATGAGTTCGTTTTTTGCACTGCTGATTGATCCTAAAATACTGCGTGGGTCGAACTTTTTAGGATCAATATTTCGTTCTTTTAAAATGTTTTTAATCACGGAAAGCTGATCAGATGTGTCTAATATGGAGAAGTTGCGATTCACACCAACGCGGTCAATATCGCGTCTTAAAATTCGGACACACATGCTGTGAAACGTAGAAATCCAAATGTCATCTGCGCCAGGCCCTAAAATGGCTTGGACACGTTCACGCATTTCACGTGCTGCTTTATTCGTAAACGTAATCGCTAAAATGTTCCACGGAGCGACATGCTTTTCTGCCATTAAGTATGCAATTCGATGTGTGAGCACCCGTGTTTTACCACTTCCTGCTCCTGCCATCAGTAATAGCGGACCGTCTGTTGCTTTGACTGCTTCTTTCTGCGCGTCATTCAGCCCTTCTAATAGATGATTCGATATTTCATTCATTCCATTCACCGCCAATTCGAACTTATGTTCTATTTTAACCCGTTTCGTCTCGTTTGACTATGATGACTTTTTGACTGCGTCGACTGTCTTTAACGCTTCTTTGAAATTGTCATAAATGACGTTCCCTACAACGACCACGTCTGCATGCTGTGCAAAGCCTTTTGCCTGCTCTGCGTTCTCAATGCCGCCGCCATAAAAAAGAACCGTTTCGTGAAGCACTGCTTTTGTTTCTTTGACAAGCTCTATGTCTCCAAGCGTCCCGCTGTATTCTAGATAAAAAATGGGCAGTTTCATCAAATGCTCTGCCACTCTTGCATATGCCCTTACATCATCTATATCCAGCGCTGTATTTGCCTCTGTAAGCTTGGCCGCTTTACAATCTTTGTTCAAGATCACATATCCTTCTGGCACAATCTCTTCCATTGACATCAAATCACCGTATTCCTTCATCGCATCCTTATGAAGCCCAACAATCCAATCAGGATGAGAGCTGTTTAATACGGCCGGGATGAAATACAGATCGAAGCCCGGCACAATCATCTCATGTGTTGATATTTCAAGCACACATGGCACAAGAAACCGGCGGACCTTTGACATCAATTGGAGCACGTTGTCCTCTGTCACATTGTCACTGCCGCCAATCAATATGGCATCCGTACCAGATTCGCAAATCGTTTCTAGCTGTTCATCGGAAATCTCTTTATTTGGATCGAGTTTAAAGACATGCTTCCACTCGGTAACATCATACATGAAAAACGTTCCTCCATTCGTTTCATTCCATTTAAATATTATAACAAAATCAGTGACCGCAAAAAACGGGTAACCTCCTTCAGCTAAAAGTTTCATTCTTTTGAAAATAGACGATTTCAACTCTAGGTAAGGCTAATGGAGACTATATGGAAAGATCCACTTCAAGAGGAGCTGAGGGAGATAAATATATTGATGCTGAACTGAAATGCGAGCTACTTCGTCTCATCACATGATATTATACAATAAAGGAACATTTTACTATCTACCAAGCAGGTGAATGATTTGAAAAGAACCATCACATATGATCAAACGATCGACATCGGATACATCTATCTCATCCCGCCTGGAATCGGGACAATCAAAGAAACCATTGAATTAGACGTGAATGAATGTGTGAACGCAGACATCGACAAAGAGGGCCGAGTGGCTGGGCTGGAGTTATTTGCAGAAGAAGCCGAGGTTTTGAAGCACACACCCGTTTATGAGGACGAGCTTTCATTACGTTTTACGGATCAGGAAGTTCTCTCAACCTATCATTTATCAGGCATTGAATTTCAATTCTCGACGCCTGATCACAATGGACTGATTGGTTTTACCATTGTCGATCCTCTTCGATATAACGTCAAAAGAAAGACAAGAAAAAACCGTTTTGAATGGTCAAAACGGTTTTTTCAAACTATTGTTTCACTTCATTAAAATAATGGACAGATGTCATAGCCCCTTCATCGACCATCTTGTTGTCTTGGATATCTAACGGATCAGGATGGCCGGCTTTTTCAGGAACCTTTTCATTTGATCCGAACATGCTTGCCCATTTTTTCAGATGCTGTTTATTTTTAACCGCTAATAACACAGCACCTCCAACCCCTAATCCTGCAAGTACATACGTATTTGGACGCTTATTCATATATGTTCCCTCCCCTTGTCAGCTTATTTTTAAGTTACCCCGCCTCTTCATTTCTAAACGTCACAATATGTTCATGTGGTTTCTCTTTGAAGGAAAAGTGGAATAACAACAGTAATGAAAGAGAAAAGAGGGATGACATGACAACTACTTTAATTGTCATAGCCGCACTGCTAGTGATTTGTTTGATCGTACCCATCATTTTATTGATATGGATTTGGATGAGGGATGAAAAGCAAGAAGAACATTCTGTCCTGCGAAATTATCCGGTCATTGGAAAACTACGGTTCATTTTCGAAAAAATAGGACCTGAGCTTCGCCAATATCTCTTTCTCAATGATCGAGAGGAGCTTCCTTTTTCGAGAAGAGAATACGAGCAAGCCGTCATGTCTGGAAAGTACAACAGCCGGACGATGGGGTTTGGATCAAAACGTGATTTTGACAAGCCTGGTTATTACATTCGAAACGTTCTGTTTCCAAAACAGCGAAATGAATTACGAATTGATCAATCTGAAAAAATTCAAACAAAAGTGTATCAGATTGATCAAGATAATTTACTGCGAAGAAGCGAACATATCAAAGAAGTTGAAGCAAAACCTTATTATCTTCATGAAGAGGATGTACAAATCATTGGAGAAAAGACGTGTCGGAAACCTTTCCATGTAAAGGGACTGATTGGTCAATCCGCCATGAGCTATGGCTCCTTAGGCGACCGGGCGATTACGGCGCTATCCTCCGGATTGAAAATGGCCGGCGGCACGTGGATGAACACTGGTGAAGGCGGACTTTCCCCTTATCACCTCAAAGGCGGCGCCGATATCATTTGCCAGATTGGTCCAGGTCTTTTTGGTGTCAGAACAGAGGATGGCGCATTTTCCTTCGAAGAATTTAAGAAAAAAAGTGAACATGAAGAAGTCAAAGCCTTTGAACTCAAGCTGGCACAAGGAGCGAAAACACGCGGCGGTCACATTGACGGAGAAAAAGTCACAGAAGAAATTGCGCATATCCGTAAATTACCGCCTCACCAATCGATTGACAGCCCGAACCGATTTGAGATGTTCAATTCCATTCCGGACATGTTTGATTTTATTGAACAACTGCGAAGTATAGGCGGAAAGCCCGTTGGAATCAAGCTTGTTGTCGGACATAAAGAAGACATTGAAGAGCTTGCCAGCTATATGAAAAAAAGCGGAAAGCACCCTGATTTCATTACAGTGGATGGCGGAGAAGGCGGCACAGGAGCTTCCTTTCATGAATTGGCCGATTCCGCAGGCCTGCCGATTTTCACCGCACTCCCAATGGTTCATCAAATATTGAAGGAATATGGTGTCAGAGATCAGCTCAAGCTGTTTGCTTCTGGCAAACTTCTCTCACCTGATAAAATTGCGATTGCCCTTTCAATGGGTGCTGACTTTGTAAATATCGCAAGAGGACTCATGTTTTCAGTCGGCTGCATTCGCGCGCAAGTATGTCACACGAATAAATGCCCAGTAGGAGTTGCCACGACTGATCCAAAGCTGCAAAAGGGGTTATCGATTGAAGAAAAGAAATACCGAGTATGCAATTATATCCTGTCTCTTAGAGAAGGTTTATTTAACTTATCCGCAGCTGCTGGTATTGAATCGCCCATTCATTTTCATGAAAAACATATTATCTTTAGACAAGAGAATGGCCAAACAAGCGAAGTGCCTATGTTCTCAGACACACAGCAGTCTGTCTAGCTTTAAAAGGTGCGGAGACGCACCTTTTTTCATTGATATTCCTGATCAATCACGTATAAAGAACTTAGAGAAGTGAATGGAAAAGGGGAGAAAGAGTATGCGTGAGAAAAAGGTGGTTTATGGGCGAGCTAAAGTAAAAGAACAGAGACCACTTCATCAGTCCCTGTTCGTCGTTTCACAGCGCTTTCGATAAAAAAACTGCAAACAAATCCATTTCGGAAAAAGGATTGTTTACAGTGAAGACTGCTTTATTTTGTTTCGTCTTTTGCTTGTTGTTCTGCTACGCGGTCAAGTGCCATCGTATAGGCATCGTTTCCGTAGTTCAAACAGCGTTTGACACGTGAAATGGTTGCGGTGCTCGCACCTGTTTCCGTCTCAATTTTATGATACGTGTTTCCCTCGCGAAGCATACGCGCTACTTCAAGACGCTGTGATAAAGATTGGATTTCATTGATGGTACACAAATCATCAAAAAATCGATAGCATTCTTCCAGGTCTTTAAGGGATAAGATGGAGTTGAATAATTGATCTAAGCTTTTGCCCCTTAATTTATCAATTTGCATCTTTATACATCTTCTCCTTTACTATTGGCACACCGCTTCGCACGACATTTTTCCGAGAAAGCGGTATCTTTCCTGACTCATTTTTTTCAACCTCAGCAATGAGCTTTGAACGAATCATGACAGGTTTGGTTCTACTCTGAAAATGCCGCCGTCAGGTTCTTTCGTAAGCCGAAGCTTCTTTATCGTAAACAAATTCGACAAGTTTTGTCATTTTCCTTGTACGACAATCTGACAAACTTGTTTGCTTCCGATATGTAGATCACTTCTGCTCCATTAGGTCTGCCCTAAATACAGTGTGGAAAGCACGGCGAGACAACAAACAAGCGTCCCGCCTTGCTCAATCATTCAAAATATGTTGGTCGGCCAGCGTAACCGACAGATTCATTTTACAATTAGGGCACTTCACTCGTCATGTCAAAGCCCTCTGCTTTGTCAACATCGCACATAAGATCATTTTCACTTACATGGCAGCGAAGAGACCCATTGCTCACTTCTGCCCTATAACAGCTGTCAGAAATGTGGCAAAGGTGATACAGCTCCACTCTGTTATATTTTAACGCATTATAGACGGAAAGAGTACAGTTTTTTTCATGACATCAAATATTCCTCTTGGTGTCACTCGAATATACGGCAAATGTGTACTTTGGAAAAAGACAAGTGTATCAATTGGACAGTCAAATGGATAGCCTCGCTCAATGAGCAGCTCGCGTAATGTTTGTATCTGCTGAAGAACAGTCTCAAACGGTTCGGCCGATGCACAGCCTGATAATTGCAGCGGGATTTCGTGCAAAATTTTCCCGTTCTCTGTGAGGACGATCCCCCCGCCGATTTCTTTCATTCTCTTATGTGCCAGCATCATGTCCTCTTTATTTTTCCCAATCACTAAAATGTCACCCGTGAGCGAAAATGAGCTGACAAAGCCCTGCACTTTATTTGCAAAACCTTTTAGCATCGTATTCACACGCCACTCGCCTTTTCGGTCAATCAGGCTAAAGAAGCTTTGATCATGGTCACAGGACAGCTGGTTCACGGAGTTATCAATCTCCACTGTATACGGCTCCATGATAACGGCATTTCTCATTTTGACACCAAGAGGCATGGAGAATTGCAAATCGCTCATCGTCAGGTCATAGCCTAAGTCTAGTGGAACAAGCCCGCCATTTTCCCATTTTGTTTCTTGAAATTGATGCTGGTTCTCACCATCTAATTTGAGAATAACCCCTTTAGAAATAACCGTTTCAGGATTTGGGTTCATCGGATCATCTAAAATATTCAAAGAAGCCAATCGACCTGGACCGACAACGCCTAATAAGTCATCCATATGATAGTATTTTGCAATGTTAAATGTCGCCATATTGTACGCATCAATCGTGGGCACGCCTTCTTCAAGGGCAATTGAAATTAAACGATTAATCATGCCTTCCTCATAAAAGTGAGGGGCAGCTCCATCTGTTGTATAGAAAAAGTGGTCATAGTGCCTAAAATCGCGTTCATGTAGTTCTCTTAAAATGTTCACTAAATCTGGGCGGATGGAAGAATGCCGCAGTGAGACATAGTAGCCAAGAGACAAGCGCTTTAGCACATCATCTGCATTCATTGCTTCATGATCACTGTCCGCTCCAAACAGCTTCATTTTTGTTAGCGTTTTCTCAGAAGCGCCGGGAAAATGCCCTTCAATTCGTTTTCTCTGCTTCTTCGTTTCTTGCATGCAATATAAAATGAGATCATCACCGTCCATCAATCTTGGCCAGCTTGTTAATTCGCCGCCTTGAAGGACGTCAGGATGATCAATCCATTCCTTGCGATAGTTGATTGGAAGCATTTCATCTTCATATCTTACTTCAGTCTGAAGATCGTATCTGGACCACCAAAAATACTGAAATGGCTGCTTTTTTAATTCACATAGAGTGGAAAGCGCTTTCTTTTCATTGCTCTGCAAAAGAAGAAATAAGTTATCGCTGACCATTGTTGTTGTGCCAAATTGAGACACATATTCTGCAAGTGATTGGGGATTATAAATATGGAACGGATGCGCATGAGGCTCAATATACCCTGGCACAATGTATTTCCCTTCACAATCAATCACACGTTTGGCTGATTTATTTTGAGGAAGCTCTGCTCCGACATAAACAATTCGATCATCATGTATCCAAATATTTGCCTTCACCCATTGCTTCAAAAACGGGTTTAGCACGAGTCCATTCGTTAAAAGGAGTGTTGGAACTATTTTTGAGTCGACTACATCGATTTGTGTGCGGATGTCATTGTTTCTCCAATTAAAAGTACGTTCGGACATTCACATACTCTCCTTCATTTGTATTAGCCCTATCGTAACATAACGAACCACGTTACGCATTAATGAAACGTTACAATTTCTTGAAATCACATTTAAAATAATTTAAAAAAAGGAGATTCACCTTCAATGAAACCTAATCTTGGCTTAATGGAAGCGCTCATTAGAATTGCCTGCGGAATGACAATATGTACTGTGGCTGGGTCCTTGTATGCTAGAAAACCATGGAGTAAAATGCTTCTTTTCAGCATCATGTTTGGCGGTATGAAACTGGCATCTGGCATTCTTCGTTTTTGTCCAGTGACATATATGTGTGAGCAGCAGGACACACATAAAGAGAAGGCTGAGTGAGACAGCCTTCTTTTTTGTGATCAATTTTTCGCATCATTCTGCTACTTCGCACCATTTCACCATCGTACCCGCGATAATTTCAGCTGCTTCGATCACATGCTCAATGTCGATGGATTCATTCGGGTAATGGGCAAGCTCCGTTGTTCCAGGTCCGAACACAATGATCGGAATACCCGCCGCCTGTGACAGTAATCCGCCATCTGTTCCCCATGGGGCGGCTTCAACCTTTGGCGGCTGCTTTAATACCTCTTCATATTGTTCCTTCAATAGACCTAGAAGCGGATGATCCGCATCGATTGACCCTGGAAGCCACCTTGCTCCAAACCATTCGACCTCTACAGGATGATCTTGGAACCATTCATCCTTTTCCCCGAGTCCCGCCATCCAATTTTCTAATTCCTCCTCTGCCTGCTCAACTGTCTCACCAGGCATCACGCCAAGTCTGCCTTCCATTATGACAAGGTCTGCTACAGAGGACGGCCAATCACCGCCTTGAATTTTCCCAATGTTGATCGGGACCGGAATGGGGATATGCTGAAACAGCGGCTCGGTGATTCGCCGATTTCTTTCTTCTTCTAGTGCCGCTATATGTGAAAGGACAATGGTGCTTTTTTCAATAGAGGAGACGCCGTGATATCTTGTTCCGCCATGAGCTGCCCTTCCTTTAATATGCAGTCTGAACCACTTAGACCCCTGCTGAATCGGAAAGATTTTCATATGACTTGGTTCCGGTATGATGGCAGCATCTGCTGTATACCCTCTCAGTATCGCTGCAAGTGTGCCTGCCCCGCCGCTTTCTTCTTCGACCACACTATGGAACACCACATCTCCTTTCAGCGGAATCTGAAGTGCATGCAGCGCCTCAAGTGCGAAGAGTAAAGAAACATTCCCGCCTTTCATATCTGTTGCCCCGCGTCCATAAAGTCTCCCGTTTATGATATGCCCGCTGTAGGGCGGATATGTCCATTGATTCGTATCTCCTTCTGGGACAACATCCACGTGACCATTTAATAAAATGGATTTGCCGTCCCCTTTCCCTTTCAATCGTCCAGCGACATTGGGACTACCTTTAAAAGAACGCCGCGGAGAATAAAAATAAGGATGTTCCAGCAAGTCAGCGCCGCCGATTTCCCATACATCTACATCAAAGCCTATGGCTGACAGTTTATTTGCCACGATTTGCTGTACTTCTTGTTCATTTCCTTGGGTGCTGTCACATTGCACCATTTGCTTTAGAAGCGTAATGGCTTCATCCTGGTGCTCTCTCATCCAGCTTCTGATACGTGTAATTGGCTGCAAGTCGGTCATCCTTTCTACACAACAGATTTGACATCAGGCGCTAAAATTAATGGGGCCTCTGTCGCCCTTATGACATCTTCCGGCTGAAACGGCGGCATGACTTCACGCAAAATGAGCAGCTGCGACTTGACCTCAATGACCGCCATATCCGTAATAATCAGATCCACACATGACTTAGCGGTTAAGGGCAGTGAACAGGCGGATTTCACCTTTGATTGTCCGTATTTATCAAGGTGGCTCATCACCACCACAACCTTTTTCGCCTTTTGCGCAAGCTCAATCGCTCCACCCATCCCGGGTACTCGTTTGCCTGGCACAATCCAATTCGCAAGATCACCCTGACTGCTTACTTCAAGTGCACCTAAAATGGTCATATCCAGCATACCTTTTCGAATGATGCCAAAAGCAGTCGTGCTGTCCATGTATGAGCCGCCTTTTGTTAACGTAATTGGAAAACCACCAGCATTGCACAAATTTGGATCTTCTTCACCTTGTACAGGTGAGGCGCCTGCCCCCATAATGCCGTTTTCTGCATGCAGCCACACCCGGTAATGTGCTGGGATGTATTCAGCTGCAAGTGTCGGGATACCGATCCCTAGATTGACGATCATGCCATCTTCAATTTCCTGCGCCGCACGTTTGGCTATGCGGTGTCTTAAATCGATGTCTCCCATGCCCATGTCCAGTTCACTCCTTTTGATTGCACGATCTGGTTTACAAATACGCCTGGTGTCACGATTTCCTCTGGATGAAGACTGCCCACAGGCACAATCTCTTCTACTTCCGCAATGGTCCAGTCTCCTGCCATCGCTACAATCGGGTTTGTATTCCGTGCACTTTTATCAAATATCAGATTGCCTGCTTCGTCTGCTTTGAGGGCATTCACAATAGCAATATCCGCTGTCAGCGCAGGCTCAAGGATATAGTTCTTTCCATTGAGCGGAACCAATTGTTTCTCACCAAGATTCAGGCTATCCATGCCGACATCTGTGACAATGCCCGCTAGCCCCATCCCGCCTGCTCTGATCTTTTCTGCTAGGATGCCCTGCGGGTAAAAGAGAACGTCTAATGTACCTGCCTGCATTTTCTGCCCGGCAATGGGATTGGAGCCAATATGAGAAGCAATGATTTTCTTGACTCTCCCTTCTGTGATGAGCCGGCCAACACCAATTTGCGGGAAGCCTGCATCATTTCCAATCAATGTCAGATCTTTGATGTTGGCTTCTAAAATGACATCTATCAATGATGGCGGTGAACCCACGCCCCCAAACCCGCCAAACATGATGGTCATGCCGTCTTTAAAACGCGCGATCACTTCATCAAAGCCCGCTGTTTTGTTCATATTTTTTCCTCCCTACATCGCAGATGGGAAAAACCCTCGATTGATGACTTCTTGTTCGACCTGCGTGATGGTCTGCCCGAATAGATGAATGAGTTCATCCATCTCCTGCTGCGTAATGGAAAGCGGCGGTGCAATCATGACAGCTGCGCCTCCCACTCCGTCCTCTCCAGCGCTTGCTGGATACACAAGCAATCCATTTTGCTTTGCCGTCTCAACGACTAGATTGGTCATCTGAGCATGTGCAGGAAATGGCGTTTTGGATAATCGATCTGCGACAAACTCTATACCAATAAGCAGTCCCTTTCCTCTTACATCCCCGATGATGCAATGGTTTGTTTGCAAGTCTTTTAAGGCATTCATTAAATATCGACCGGACAGGTCAGCTCGTTCATGAAGCTGATGTTTTTTCATATATCGAATGACGGCCAGTGAGACGGCTGCTGAAAGCGGATTGGCACTAAACGTATGACCGGCCATTACAGAGCCTGAGCCACTGAGAATTGGAGCGATCACATGATCCGCTGATACGGTTGCCGCAATTGGTGAATAGCCGGCACTCATTCCTTTCCCAAGAACCATGATATCTGGTACGACACCCCAGTGCTCCATGGCAAACATTTTCCCAGTTCGTCCAAAGCCTGTCATGACTTCATCTGCAATCATTAAAATGTCATTTTCCTCACAGACCCGCTTCATCGCCTCAAAATATCCGTCGGGCGGAACAAGTGCCGCTCCCGCTGCTCCAACAATTGGCTCAGCAATAAAGGCTGCAATCCTCTCTTTTCCTATACGCTGGATGACGGTGTTAAATTCCTGTACATACCACTCGACCTGTTTGCTTTCTTCTTTTGGCAGCCATGACCGGTAGCTATACGGCGGAGACAGCACCGGGTGTTTTTCAAGCAGTGGTTCAAAGCGCTCTCTTCTTGCAATATGACCTGACATTGACAGCGCACCAAGCGTGATGCCGTGATAACTCATCCATCTTGATATGATGTGATTCTTTTCAGTCTTCCCCTGCTCCTGCCAATGCTGTATCGCGATTTTCATCGCTGTCTCTGTTGCCTCTGATCCGCTTCCGACAAAAAAAGACCAGTTCAGATTGCCTGGGCAAAGGGTACTCAATTCATAGGCAAGTTCTTCCGCTGGTTCATTTGTGAATTGTGACCTGTACGTAAAGCTCACTTTTTTCGCTTGTTCTGTCATGGCATCAATGATGTCTTGTATGCCATGTCCAATACTCGCCGTAACCGCACCCGATGATCCATCTACATATTTATTTCCTTCTCGATCATATAAATAAATCCCCTCTCCTTTCACAGCCACAGGATAATCCTGATTTAACATCGGTTTGATTAAGTAATTCCGGGTCTCCACTTTGCCATTCCTCCCTCTCTCGTCAGCAGCTGCATCTTTCTTTTCACATGAATCGCAAGAAAATTTTGTATACTTGTTATAAGATTAGCTTAATCAAGAGGGCAGTCATCCTCCATTCGCCACATGCCCGAATTTCACACACATTTTTTATACATCGTGTATAAAAGTGTTCAAAAGGAGGTCATGAGTCTATGGCGATTCTCGTCAAAGACGCACTCTCGCTCGATATTATGAAGGAAACAAAACTGCTTGCTGGAGAAAATGGACTGGACCGCCTCATTCAGTGGGTGACCATTGTGGAAATTATCGAGGACACTTCTAGGGTTTCAGAAGGGGAACTACTCGTCACAACCGGATTTGGGCTTGCAGAAAATAAGGAAAGACGCATACGGCTTGAAAAATTGATTCAATCTCAGCGTCTATCAGCCATTGCGATTTATAAAGGCGTGTACTTAACGGAGATCCCAGCATCACTGATTCAAGCGGCCAAAAGCAGCGGCATTCCGCTCATTGAGATTCCTTCACATGTCAATTTCTCAGACATTACAAAAGCCGTCCTAGAGCAAATCGTCAGCAGTCAGCTCCATCAACTCAAATATTCTTCAGCGATTCATCAAAGACTGACCCATTTAAATGTGAGCAATAAGAATGTGACGCAAATTACGGATGAGCTGGCACATCTCACTACGGCGAACATCGTCGTGCTCGATGTCTTTTTGCATCAAAAGGCTGCTCATCTTGTAAAGGATGAAGTGACGTATTCTCCTGCTTTTGGCTTTTTGACAGATCGTGAACCAATTGAGACCACTCCTCTTCTCAAGCAGGCAGAGGAGAAAGGGCGGCTCGTCTATGACACGTGTGGTGCGTTTGTCCTCGCTGCATGCCCGGTGATTGCGATGGGCGATATTTTCGGGTTTATTGTGTCTTTAAAGAAAAAGGAGGCGTGGCATCATCTCGATGCGATCGCGATCGAGCATGCCGGGGCGGTGTATGCCATTGAATGGCTGAAACAAAAGGCCATTCAAGATACAGAAAACCAAATGCAGGGACATTTGTTAGATGATATGTTGCAGCAGCAATACACAGAAGAAAGCTATGTGGTCGAACAAGCAAGAAAGCTTCAATATGATATGAGCGATGAACAAGTGGTCATCTACTTTCAATTTCAGCATCAGCACACACAGCTCGATCACCAGATGGTGCAGCGCCTATCTCAATTACTCACATCGATATTTGAACGCAGACATATTCCTTTCTTACTAAAGGCAAGGCTTGATTCCGTTTTTGTGCTGACACCAGCGGGAAAGAAAGCGTTTCAAGAAACGGAGTGGTATAGCGCATCAGAGGAGTGCCGGAGCACTTGGTCTTATTTTTTCCCGCTTCATCCGATTGTGATTGGCATTGGCAGAGCCTATGATCAGATCATTCTCTTTGCAAAAAGTGCAAAGGAAGCCCAGTATGCAGCAAAACTTCTTCCTCTTTTAAAAACAGACGAGAGCATCATTCATTATCAGAAGCTCGGCTTATATGGTATGCTCCTTGAAATGAACGAAGCCGGAATGAATTTGCATGACTTTTACGTGGAGCTGTTAAGCCCTTTGCTTTATACGAAAAAACAAGGGGCTGATCTGATCCATACACTCGAAGTGTATTTGGCACACAATGAAAATATTCAAAAATCTGCGGGGGAATTGTTTATTCATCGGCATACATTAAGCTACCGGCTGAAACAAATTGAAACGAGAACAGGCTGCCGCCTCAAATCCACTGATGATCGGATGAAGCTGCAGCTAAGCATCATGGCTTACCGCCTATCTGGTCTGCTTGATCAGATGAGAACCATTTCATGATTCATTCGGCGTTTTCACCCATAGATTCATATCTTCAATTTTGTCAAAAATATAGCAGTTGTTTTGGAAACGCCCGGTATACGTATACCCAAGCTGATAAAACACTTGATTCATCCCATAGGACAGTGCACGTGCAAGAGAATAAAAGACATAGATATGCATCGATTGAAGCTCTTTTTCGAGTGCTAGAATCAAATGATGCATGAATCCTAGTTTTCTGTATGTTGGAAGGGTTGCACAATCTGTTAATTCCGCATGTCCATACGGTGCATTGATTTCGGCGGATGCCGCACTCACAATATGACCGTCATGTTCGACGGCATAAAAGACTGTCCCTTCCTCCATCACCTTTTGGATGTAATCTGGCTCGTTCATTGGCGTGGGATACGTTTCAAAGACGGTATCATAGAGCTTTGCCAGCTTGTGCACATCCTCTGGACCGGCTTTCCTCATCACATACTCATCCTGCCATGTGCCTTGGTCTTTTTTAATCGGCTTTTCTTGAATAGACGCAACGATTTCATCTTCCTTCAGCCAAAACGGGCTGTTCATTCGATCTTCGGTCAGAAAGAGCGACATGCCGTATGCATCACTTCCAAGAAAATAATGAGAAAACACCCCTTCAAGCCGAAAGCCCTTCTCTAAAAAAAGCGGCATATGCTCACGCCTTACTTTTACAATGACCTTAGACGCCTTGCAGTCCGCCGCTTCCTGAAGAACGGACTGAATCACATCCTGAACCCTGCCGCTATAGTCGTCCAAACGAATTCGCTCATTAAATGAATCCATACAGATCAAGGCAGAAAAACGCTCGTTTGCAAGTTTCTTCAATTGCACCATACACTCATTCCTCTCTTAACTAATGAAAAACTTCCAAATTAAAAATGAAGAAATAGCAATGCCAGAAAAAATTGATAGGATCATATAACTAATGGCAAAGCTTTTTTTCAATTTATTCTGCTTAATGGCAGTCAACATGATGTTATTTATAGTTATGAGATATAAAATAAGCATGACGTTTGCAAAGATGATAAATGCTTTGATTTCCATGTTGCCTCCTCGTAAATGGGTTATCCAATAACACTTCTCCATATTCGGGCTTTATCCCTTCTAATCATCAAAAGAAGAAAACACCTTTCTATCCCATCAGATAGAAAGGTGTTTGGATTAAACCGTTTTTCCCGCAGCCTTCAGCGCACGGGCGCCAATGTCACGGCGATAAAATAGCCCTGGTTGAATGATTTCTTCAACGGCTTCATACACTCTTGATCTTGCCGCTTCAAACGTGTCATCAAATGCAGTGACATTCGCTACACGGCCGCCATTTGTGACGAATTGCTCGTTTTCTTTTTTTGTTCCTGCATGGAAGGTCACGACATCAGACACAGTCGTTTGCAAGGCACCAATTGGCGTGCCTTTTGCATAGTCCTCTGGGTATCCTTCTGAAGCAAGAACTACACTGACAGCGGCAGTGTCTTTCCACTGTAAGTCCACATCTTTTCCGTCTAGAATGTCGAGAAAGACTTGAACTAGATCTGATTCAAGACGAGGGAGCACGACCTGCGTTTCAGGATCGCCAAAGCGTGCATTGAACTCAATGACCTTTGAGCCTTCTGGTGTCAGCATTAAGCCTGCATATAAAATGCCTGTAAACGGACGCTCTTCCTGCACCATTGCACGAGCCGCAGGCTTCATCACTTCTTCCACCGCTTTTTGCACCACTTCATCCGAAATTTGTGGAACCGGTGAATAAGCACCCATACCGCCAGTGTTCGGTCCTTTGTCATCTTCAAATGCTCGTTTATGATCCTGCGCGATCACCATTGGGTACACCTTTTCTCCATTGACAAAGGCCATCAGAGAAAATTCTTCCCCTGTTAAAAATTCTTCAATCACAACAGATGCACTCGCATCACCAAACTTTTCATCCTCTAAAAAGTCATGCAGGCAATCGATCGCCTCTTCAAGTGTCATGGCGACTGTCACGCCTTTTCCTGCTGCGAGACCGTCTGCTTTAATGACAATCGGCGCGCCCTTTTCTTCCACATATGCCTTCGCTTCTTCAAACGATGTGAAGGTAGCATAAGCGGCTGTCGGGATATCGTAATTTTTCATTAAGTCCTTTGCGAATTCCTTTGAGCCTTCAATGACCGCAGCTTTTGCATTTGGTCCAAATACCTTTAGACCTGCCTTTTCAAATGCATCCACCACACCTGCAATTAAAGGAACCTCTGGACCGACAATCGTTAAGCCGATATCATTTTCCTTTGCAAAACGAATTAACGCCTCATGATCGCCTTCGTCGATAGATACCAGACTTGCGACGCCTGTCATTCCATCATTGCCGGGTGCGACAAATACTTGGCTGACAAGTTCACTTTGATTTACTTTCCATGCGATGGTATGCTCTCTTCCGCCTCTGCCGATAATTAATACGTTCACACTGTCATCCCCTTAATGTTTGAAATGTCTAACGCCAGTGAAGACCATGGCGATGCCGTATTCATCTGCCTTTTGAATCGATTCTTCATCACGAATCGATCCGCCCGGTTGAATGATCGCTGTCACGCCTGCCTTTGCAGCAGCTTCCACTGTATCGCCCATTGGGAAGAAAGCATCAGAGCCTAGCGCGCTTCCTTTCGCCTTTTCACCTGCTTGTTCAATCGCAATGTTAGCTGAGCCGACACGGTTCATTTGACCAGCACCGATACCTGCTGTCATTTGATCCTTCGCAAGGACAATCGCATTTGATTTCACATGCTTGACCACTTTCCATGCGAGCTTTAAATCTTTCCATTCGTTTTCAGTTGGTTCTCTTTTTGTCGGAATGGAGATCGTTGCTTCCTCTAAACCGTAGGTGTCGATATCCTGAACGAGCAGTCCGCCATGGACACTAGTTAGCTGCTTTTCTTTCTTCTCGAGATCAGCTTCGACATCGAGTGTTAATAGACGAAGGTTCTTTTTCGCTGTTAACACCTCAAGTGCTTCTTTGCTAAATGATGGTGCGATGACAATTTCTAAGAAAATCGTATGAAGCACTTCTGCCGTTTGTTTGTCTACTTCACGGTTAAGCGCCACAATGCCGCCAAAAATAGATGTTTCATCTGCTTTGAATGCACGGTCAAAGGCTTCTGCAATGGTTTCTCCTGTACCGACACCACATGGGTTCATGTGCTTCACAGCAACAGCCGCTGGCTCCGTAAATTCACGTACGATTTGAAGAGCTGCATCTGCATCTTTAATATTGTTGTAGGAAAGTTCTTTTCCATGTAACTGTGTCGCTGTTGCCAAAGAGCCTTTGCTTGGAAGAGAATTTTCATAGAAAGTAGCCGCTTGGTGCGGGTTTTCTCCATAACGAAGGGATTGTTTTTTCTCAAACGTGACAGTGAACTGTTCTGGCTCCGTTTCGCCAACATAGTTCGTTAAATAATCCGCAATGAGGGCATCGTAAGCAGCTGTATGACGGAATACCTTTGCCGCAAGCTCACGTTTTTTCTCTAGCGACACGCCGCCTTCTTTGATTTGCTGAACGACTGCATCATAATCACGAGGGTCTACAATGACCGTCACGTCCTGATGGTTTTTAGATGCAGCACGAAGCATGCCCGGCCCGCCAATATCAATGTTTTCAATCGCTTCTTCATACGTCACATCGTCTTTTGAGATTGTCTCTTTGAATGGATAGAGATTCACGACAACAAGATCAATCGGCTGAATGCCGTGTTTTTCAATCTGTGCCATGTGCTCATCGTTTTCTCTCACCGCCAATAGTCCACCATGTATGTTTGGATGAAGTGTTTTGAGTCGTCCGTCCATGATTTCTGGGAATCCAGTTACTTCAGAAATCCCAATGACATCAATGCCGTTCTCTTGAAGAAGCTTATGTGTACCTCCAGTTGAAATGACTTCAACACCCAGTTCTGTTAATGCTTTCACAAAAGGTACAAGATTCGTTTTATCGGAAACACTGATTAATGCGCGTTTGATCGTCATGCCTTTGTCACCTCATTAAGATAATTCTAAAAGTGATTTGATCACTTTTGGATATAGTGTGTGTTCTAGTTCATGCATTCTTTTTTCAATTGATTCAAGGTCTTCGCCTTGTTCTATATGGATCGCTGCTTGGTCAATAATCGGGCCCGTATCCATGCCTTCGTCAACATAATGGACGGTGATGCCTGCCACTTTGACTCCTGCTTGATAGGCTTGTCCAATGGCATCAAGCCCTGGGAATGCTGGCAGTAAAGATGGATGGATATTCACGATTTTCCCTCTGTATGCTTCAAGTAATGTCGGACCGATCAGTCTCATATACCCAGCGAGGAAAATCCATTCCACTTCATGAAGCGTAAGCTGTTCAATAATGGTTTGTTCAAAAGCGGCTTTGCTTGGAAAAGCCTTCGGCGTAAAAGCAAAGGAGGGGATGCCCTCTTTCTCAGCACGCTCCAGCACCTTCGCACCCGGTTTATCACAAATCACAATGGCGGCCTCTGCCTGCCACTCTTCTTCTTTTAACGTATCCATAATGGCTTGAAAATTCGTCCCGCTTCCAGAGGCAAAGATCGCAAACTTCTTCATGAGAGGCTTCCACCGCCGAATGTGACACCTTCTCCTTTTTGAACACGCCCAATGAGAAATGCTTTTTCTCCGTCTTGTTCAAGCCCGCTGATCACATCAACTAAATCATTCTCTTTTACCGCTAAGACAAAGCCAATGCCCATATTAAACACGTTGAACATCTCTTCTGACTTTAACTGACCCTTTTCTTGAATAAAGGAGAAAATAGGCGGTACTGGCCATGAACCGTTATCAATCTCAACGCCAAGTCCCTCAGGCAGCATACGTGGTAGATTCTCAATAAAGCCGCCGCCTGTCACATGTGCCATCCCGTCAATTTTACCGGCTTTCACTTGTTTGAGAACAGGCTTCACATAAATTTTCGTCGGTTCAAGCAGCTCTTCTCCAAGCGGCCTTGTAAAAGGTTCATACGTTTGATGAAGATCAAGACCAGCGTCTTCCAGCAATACTTTGCGAACGAGAGAGTAGCCATTACTATGAATTCCACTTGAGCTGAGTCCAATGAGCAAATGCCCCTCTTTCATACCGTTTCCTGTCACGATTTCATCCTTTTCAACGACGCCTACTGAAAAACCAGCAATATCATATTCTTCTTCTGTGTAAAGACCTGGCATTTCTGCTGTCTCTCCGCCGACAAGCGCCGAACCAGATTGCTCGCAGCCGTCAGCCACCCCTTTGACAATGGATTCAATTTTCAATGGATCTGCTTTTCCGACAGCTAAATAATCTAAGAAAAAGAGCGGCTCTGCCCCTTGTGCAAGCACATCGTTGACACACATTGCCACGGCATCTACGCCGATCGTATCGTGTTTATCCATTAAAAAGGCAAGCTTTAATTTCGTTCCGACACCATCTGTTCCTGAGACAAGAACGGGCTTTTTGTATGGCAGCTCAGATAGATCAAACATACCGCCAAATCCGCCTAGAGCACCCATGACGCCTGCTCGTTTTGTGCGTTCTACGTGTGTTTTCATTCGTTTGACGGCTTCGTATCCTGCTTCGATGTCGACACCGGCGTTTTTATATGCTTCTGACATCCCATTCACTCCTTTTATCTGCTTTCTTCCATGTATTTTCGGCAGAATGAAAGAGCAGCATATCAAATCATCTTGACTGCTGCTCCATTATTCGATTATTTCGTCAGGACTGTTTCCTTCACATGCGGAAGGACAGTATCTTCATAAATTTCAGTCGGATATTTTCCAGTAAAACATGCTAAACACTGACCACGCTGCGGATCATCATACGTTCTGCCAATCCCGTCCATTAAACCGTCTACAGATAAAAATGCAATGGAGTCTGCACCGATTTCCTGTCTAATTTCTTCAACTGAATGAGAAGAAGCAATCAGCTCTTCGTGTGTGGACGTATCAATTCCATAAAAACACGGATGAGCGATTGGCGGTGAACTAATGCGGACATGCACTTCCGTTGCACCCGCTTCTCTTAGCATCGTAACAATTCGGCGGCTCGTTGTTCC
This sequence comes from Bacillus sp. MC1252, assembly GCF_056838025.1. Taxonomy (NCBI): domain Bacteria; kingdom Bacillati; phylum Bacillota; class Bacilli; order Caryophanales; family Bacillaceae; genus Bacillus; species Bacillus sp. MC1252. The sequence goes on along the minus strand of NZ_CM166369.1, from coordinate 628,602 downwards.
ACGTACGATCGAATCATCCACCATGACAACACGCTTTCCTTCGACCACCCCGCGCACAGCAGACAGCTTCATACGCACGCCCTGCTCACGCAATGCTTGAGACGGCTGAATAAATGTCCGGCCGACATATCGGTTTTTAATTAAACCAAGCTCATACGGAATGCCTGTTGCTTCGGCATATCCAATCGCTGCAGAAATACTAGAATCTGGTACCCCTGTGACAACATCTGCTTCCACATGGGCTTCTTCTGCAAGCTTCTTGCCAAGATTCTTTCTCGCACTATGCACGTTGATGCCATTGATGTTGCTGTCAGGTCTTGAGAAATAAATATATTCCATGCTGCACATGCTGCGGTTAATGTTCATAGAGAAGCGCTCAGATTTTAATCCTTCATCATTAATGATCAGCATTTCGCCAGGCTCCACATCTCGTAAATATGTTGCGCCAACGACATCAAATGCACATGTTTCAGAAGCGACAACATAAGCGTCCCCAAGCATACCAAGTGAAAGTGGACGTAAGCCGTTCGGATCAAGCGCCACAATCATTTCTGTTTCCGTCATAATTAAGAAAGCATAGGCTCCTTTAAGCATAGACAGGGCGTTTTTGATCTGTTCCTTCAATTCAACATACCCGCTGCGCTTAATTAAGTGAGCCAGCACCTCTGTATCAGAGGATGTCTGGAAAATACTCCCTTGATTCTCAAGCTGCTGCTTTAATTGCGTTGCATTCACTAAGTTCCCGTTATGAGCAAGGGCAAGACTGCCGTTATTTTGCGAGCGAAAGAAGAGGGGCTGCACATTTTCAAAGCCGCCTCCGCCTGCTGTCGCATACCGAACGTGTCCGATCGCTCCTCTTCCCTTTAAATCCTTTAGCTCACCGTTTTGAAAGACTTCCGTAATCAGTCCAAGGCCTTTGTGTGACGTCAGGTTTTCACCATCTGTTGCAATGATTCCCGCACCTTCCTGTCCTCGGTGCTGAAGGCTATGCAATCCGTAATATGTGATTTGAGGGGCTTCTTCGTGTCCCCAAACCCCAAAGACACCACACTCTTCGTTTAAGCCTCTGATTTCAGCAAGCATGGGATCGCTCCTTTCCATGCGCATTCAAGCTCGTTGACTGCTGCATGAATCCATTGTTGTCCTTCTTGATTTTTGACGGTAAATACACCATCATTTGTGACCGTTCCGACTTCTTTTGCATCCTTCACAGCCGCAGCAAACGCTTCGCGGTGCTCTGGCTTAACTGTCACAACAAAACGTGACTGCGTCTCACTGAATAATGAGGCTTCGCTGTTTAAATCGATTTGGATATCAGCACCAAGGCCGTCTGTTCCAAACGTACTCTCAGCAAGTGCCACACCAAGTCCGCCTTCAGATACATCATGCGCCGATTGAACAAGTCCGTTTTGAATCGCCGCTAGAAGGGCTTCCTGACGCGTGAGCTCGACATCCAAATCAATTTCAGGTGCTTTTCCGTAGATACGGCCTTCTGTCATCTTTTGAAGCTCACTGCCTGCAAATTCTTCCTTCGTCTCACCAATGACGAAAATCACGTCGCCTGCCTGCTGGAACGATTGAGTCGTAATATGAGCTGTATCTTCAACCAAACCAACCATCCCAATGACAGGTGTTGGGTAAATCGCTGTTCCATTTGATTCGTTATATAAAGAGACGTTACCACCGATCACCGGTGTGCTTAGCGTACGGCATGCTTCGCTAATTCCGTCAGCAGACTTTTCAATTTGCCAAAAAATTTCTGGTTTCTCCGGGTTACCGAAGTTCAGGTTATCTGTTACTGCAAGAGGACGAGCGCCTGAGCAGACAATGTTACGTGCTGCTTCTGCGACTGCGATTTTCCCGCCGACCTCTGGATCAAGGTAGAGATAGCGTGCGTTACAATCTGTTGTCATCGCTAGGGCTTTTTTCGTTCCACGGATTCTTAAAACGCCCGCATCAGAGCCCGGTGCAACGACTGTATTTGTTCGTACCATGTAGTCGTATTGATCGTAAACCCATTCTTTACTTGCAATCGTTGGCTGCTGAAGGAGCTGCTTTAACGTATCTGCTGCATCTGTGATGTCAGGTGCTTCGACTTTTGTTTCTAAGAACTCACGATAGTAAGCAGGCTCACTTGACGGCTTGTGATAAACCGGTGCTTCCTCTGCAAGTGCATCAACAGGAAGCTCACAAACCACTTCACCTTGATGGAGTAAACGAAGCATTTTATCATCTGTCACATGACCGACTGATACAGCTTCAAGATCGTATTTTTCGAAGATATCAATGATTTCTTGTTCGCGGCCTTTTTCAATGACCAAAAGCATTCTCTCTTGAGATTCAGACAGCATCATTTCGTATGCCGTCATGCCTGTTTCACGCTGCGGAATGAGGTCTAGGTTCATCTCGATACCAGAACCTGCTTTACTGGCCATTTCCGCACTTGAGCTTGTTAAGCCAGCCGCTCCCATATCTTGAATACCAACGAGCGCATCGTTTTTGATGACTTCAAGGCACGCTTCAAGCAATAGCTTTTCCATGAACGGATCGCCCACTTGAACAGCTGAACGTTTTTCTTCTGATCCATCAGAAAATTCTTCAGAGGCAAATGTTGCACCGTGAATCCCGTCACGTCCCGTTTTGGCACCAACGTACATGACCGTATTGCCAACACCTTTGGCCTGGCCTTTTTTGATGTCCTCATGATTGATTAACCCAACGCACATGGCGTTAACGAGCGGGTTGCCTTCATAGCTTTGATCAAAATGAACCTCTCCGCCGACTGTTGGAATACCGATACAGTTTCCATAGCCTGCGATCCCTGCCACTACTTCTTCAAACAAGTACTTCACGCGCGGTGAAGTCAGTTCACCAAAACGAAGAGAGTTTAATACAGCAATTGGACGCGCACCCATAGAGAATACATCACGGATAATCCCGCCGACACCTGTTGCCGCTCCTTGATACGGTTCAATCGCAGATGGATGGTTATGTGATTCGATTTTAAACACAACCGCTTGGTTGTCTCCAATATCAACGATTCCAGCGCCTTCCCCAGGGCCTTGAAGAACATGCTCTCCTTTTGTCGGGAATTTGCTTAAAACAGGCTTCGAGTTTTTATAACTGCAATGCTCTGACCACATCACAGAAAAAATACCCGTTTCTGTGTAGTTTGGCAGCCTGCCAATAATGGATTCGATTAAAGCGAATTCTTCATCACTCAATCCCATTTGCTGATACAATTTCTCTTCTTTAATTTGCTTGTGACTTGGTTCAAGCAGTAGTGACATGAGTGTCCCTCCAATTTTTCACGATAGATTGAAACAATTTAAGTCCGTCTGCGCTGCCTAGTAATGAATCAACTGCGCGCTCAGGGTGCGGCATCATGCCGAGTACATTGCCCTCTTCATTCGTTACACCTGCAATTCGATTGACACTGCCGTTAATATCGTCTCCGTAAGTGAAAGCGATTTGGCCTCGTTCAGTGAGCTTCGCTAAAGTGTCTTCATCACAGTAGAAGTTGCCTTCACCGTGTGCTACAGGAATCGTAATGGATTCGCCTTTTTGATAGCCGCTTGTAAATTGCGTTTCGTTGTTCTCTACAATGAGTTCAACTGGACGACAGATAAATTTCAGGTCTTTATTTCGTCTCATCGCACCTGGAAGAATGCCAAGCTCCTGAAGAATTTGGAACCCGTTACAAACACCCAGAACAGGTTTTCCTTCCTCAGCTGCTTTTTTCACAGCCGGCATGATGTTAGAGAAGCGAGCAATCGCACCACATCTTAAGTAATCCCCATAAGAGAAACCGCCTGGTACGAGTACACCGTCAAATCGGTCAAGACTCGTTTCGTCGTGCCATACATATTCAACTTGTTCACCTAACTCATCTTGAATCGCATGGTACATATCGATATCACAGTTAGAGCCAGGCAAGACGATCACTGCAAACTTCACTGTGCGACAACCTCCTCCACCTCATAGCGGTAATCTTCAATCACCGTGTTGGCAAGTAATTTTTCACACATTTCTTTTACGACTGTGTCTAAATCACGATCTGATTTTTCAATGACAAGCTCCATGTATTTCCCGATACGGACATCCTTTACTTCCTGATAAGACATGCTGTGCAAAGCGTGCTGCACGGCACTTCCTTGTGGATCAAGAACGCTCTCTTTTAAGCTGACAAAAATTTTCACTTTATACATGTTTATGGCCTCCAAGTCTTTTGAAAATTTCTTCGTATGCATTCGTTAAGCCGCCCAGGTTTCGTCTGAACACGTCTTTATCAAGCTTTTCGTTTGTGTCTTTGTCCCAAAGCCTGCACGTATCAGGTGAAATCTCATCAGCTAGCAAAATACGATTCTCGTGATCTATTCCGAATTCAAGCTTGAAATCAATTAAATTCACATGGCAATCTGAGAAGATTTGCTTTAACTCTTCATTCACTTGTCTTGTGATCTGTTTCATTTCCTTCACCTGCTCAGGTGTCGCTGCATGTAAAATGCGAATATGATCTTCTGTAATGAGCGGATCACCGAGTGCATCATCCTTGTAGTAAAACTCGATCAAAGGTGTGTCCAGTTGCGTTCCCTCTGGAATTCCGAGGCGCTTTGACATACTGCCTGCCACAACGTTTCGTACAACCACTTCAAGTGGTACAATCTGCACCTTTTGAATGAGCTGTTCTGTTTCAGAGAGGCGTTTTACAAAGTGATTGTTGATCCCTTTCTCATGCAGCATTTGAAAGATTAAGCTTGAAATTTCGTTGTTCAGTCTGCCTTTGCCTTCAATTTCAGCTTTCTTTTCGCCGTTAAATGCTGTCGCTGAATCTTTATATTCGACATATAAAATATGCTCGTCATCGGTCTGATAGATTTTTTTCGCTTTGCCTTCGTAGAGAAGTTCTTGTTTCACAGTCATTCAGGTTGGCCTCCTAATTTGAATGTTGGCAATTTTCAGGATTGGGCGCCTGCCGAGCAGGCGGCCCATTTCTTATGCAAGACCTAGACGTTCGAAAATCATATCGACATTTTTCAAGTGATAGTTGTAATCGAAGCAATCCGCAATTTGTTCAGGTGTTAAGCGTGATGTGATTTTTTCTTCCGCTTCTACTAATGAACGGAAATGCACTTGCTTTTCCCAAGCTTCCATTGCCTTTGGCTGAACGGTGTCATACGCTTCTTCACGTGCCATGCCTGTATCGATTAACGCAAGAAGAACGCGCTGTGAGTAAATCAAGCCAAGTGTGCGGTCCATGTTACGTTTCATGTTCTCAGGGAAGACCGTCAAGTTTTTCACGATGTTTGAGAAACGATTCAGCATATAGTTCAGTGCAATCGTTGCATCTGGTAAAATGATGCGCTCAGCAGATGAATGAGAAATATCACGCTCATGCCAAAGCGGTACATTTTCATAAGCTGTCAGCATATAACCACGGATGACGCGGGCAATCCCCGTCATGTTTTCAGAGCCGATTGGGTTCCGTTTATGCGGCATAGCCGATGATCCTTTTTGTCCCTTTGCGAAGAACTCTTCTACTTCGCGTGTTTCACTCTTTTGGAGACCACGAATTTCAACAGCAAATTTCTCAATGCTTGTAGCGACTAAAGCAAGAGTTGCCATGTAATCTGCATGACGATCACGCTGCAAGGTTTGGGTAGAAATTGGTGCAGCTTTGATGCCAAGTTTCTCACATACATATTGCTCAACAAACGGGTCGATGTTCGCATATGTGCCAACAGCACCAGAGATTTTGCCGAATTCGATGCCAGCTTTTGCTTGTTTAAAACGTTCTAAGTTACGCTTCATTTCTTCGTACCAAAGAGCAAGCTTTAGACCAAATGTTGTCGGTTCAGCGTGCACACCATGTGTACGGCCCATCATGACGGTATATTTGTGCTCTTTTGCTTTTTCTTTTAGTATGTCAACAAATCTCTCAATATCCTTGAGCAAGATATCGTTCGCCTGTTTTAATAGATATGAAAGCGCCGTATCCACTACGTCTGTAGAGGTTAACCCGTAATGAACCCACTTTCTTTCTTCTCCTAGAGATTCAGATACAGCACGCGTAAAGGCAACCACGTCGTGGCGCGTGTCTTGTTCAATCTCTAAAATACGTCCAATATCAAAGCTTGCATTCTTGCGCATTGTCACGACGTCTTCTTTCGGAATGATGCCAAGTTCTGCCCAAGCTTCACAAGCAAGAATTTCTACTTCAAGCCATGCATTAAATTTGTTTTCCTCTGTCCAGATTGCTGACATTTCTGGTCGTGCGTAACGTTCGATCATTTCCCGTTTCCTCCATCTCTTTCAGTCCATATCTTTGTGATGTTTGTCATCCATTCATCATCGAGCTTTTTCATAAACGTTATATGCCCCATTTTGCGGCCGGCTTTCACTTCATGCTTACCATATAGATAAAGCTTTGATTCCTTTAAAAGCTCAGGATGCTCTTTTGGAATGTCCACTTCATCGCCTAATAAGTTCACCATCATGCCCTCTGATAAAAGGGCTGTACCGCCAAGCGGCAAACCACATATCGCGCGAACGTGCTGTTCAAACTGACTCGTCTCACATAAATCGAGTGTATAGTGACCAGAATTATGCGGGCGAGGTGCCAGTTCATTGACGAGCAGCTTTCCTTCGTTTGTCAGGAACAGTTCTACAGCAAGTGTACCGACTAACCCTAGCTTTTCAGCCAGTGTCGTTGCCAGCTCTTTCGCCTTTTCCTCAATGCGGTCATCTACCCTTGCAGGCACAATGCTTTGGAATAAAATATTGTGCTTATGAATGTTCTCAGCGACTGGGAATACCGCAATTTCTCCATGAACAGACCGCGCGACGATGACTGAGAGCTCCATTTGAAATGGGACCCAGCTTTCTAAAATACAAGTTCCGTGAGTGAGGAGTGCAGCAGCTTCATGAAGCTGCTCTTTCTCTTTGATCACGTACTGTCCTTTTCCATCGTAACCGCCCCTGCATGTTTTCAGTACGGCAGGCAATCCAAGCACATCCGCTGCGTTTTCTAGCTCCTTTTCATCATGAACAATGCGATAAGGCGCTACTTCACAGCCTGCGTCTACAATTCCTTTTTTCTCAGTTTCACGGTTTTGAGTTAACAGAAGAAGTTCGCTTCCTTGCGGTAAATACGCCTCTTCCTTCAGCTGATTAAGTGCATCATAATCAATATTTTCAAACTCATATGTCACCACATCGCTGATTTCCGCTAGCTGTCGAATCGCTTCAAGGTCACTATATGCGGCTGTGATTTCAGTATCAGCAACCTGTCCACAAGGAGATTGAGTGACAGGGTCTAAGGCAGCTGCCCGGTACCCCATTTGCTTTGCGCTGACGGCCATGTATCTGCCAAGCTGTCCTCCGCCGATAATACCGATGGTTGCGTTCGGAAAAATGGTCTGCTTAGCCAAGCTGATCACTGCTTTCTAGTACAGTCTGTTTTGTTTGTTCTCTTCTTTCTTCAAGACGAGATGCAATCGTTTCATCAAATGCTGAGATCATTTGTGCGGCTAGCAGGCCTGCATTTGTTGCACCGGCTTTGCCAATAGCCACTGTGGCAACTGGCACACCGCCTGGCATTTGAACGATGGATAATAACGAATCCAGCCCATTTAGTGCTTTTGATTGTACGGGCACACCAATGACCGGCAGTGTCGTTTTCGCTGCGACCATCCCCGGTAAATGTGCTGCGCCTCCAGCACCGGCAATAATGACCTTTAGTCCTTTACCTCTTGCTTCAGTCGCATATTCAAACATCAAATCAGGTGTCCGATGTGCGGATACAACCTGTTTTTCATACGGAATGTCTAATTCCTCTAAGATATCGCACGCATTTTTCATTGTTTCCCAATCAGATGTACTTCCCATGATGACACCTACAAGCGGCTTCATTTTGTCCCCACCTTTAAGCTGATATTCGATTTTGTATCGTTTGACACGCTCCCCAAACCTAAGCAGCTTGTCAAACGCCGAACAAAAAGGCCCGATTTGCATTGCATTGTTAGGAAGCAACACAAACCGGGCCATGGTAAGCGCTGTTCGCTTTTGAAACGCCATGTCAGTTTTGTTCACTATCCTGCATAGTCCAGTCATTTACGGTAACTGGGTAGAAACTTATGGGCCATATTCCCAAGATTATATGAGGCTCGTGTTTTGATTTCATGTTTATCTTAACAACGGATGTTCATGATGTCAACGGATTTATCGAACAATCTATGAAGTCGTCGTTTTAATGTTCGTGTTTAGACTATTTTTCCTTCAAATACGATTTTTTTCCCAATCGGAATGATCTGAATCGACCCATTTTCCTTCTTTTCCTGAAAGATCGGCTCCTCCATTCGACGGACAGGCGAATAGCCTTCCTCTGCCATTTGGGCCAACACTTGGTCGATTGTCATGTTGTCTTCCACGTAGAATTTCTTCTTCTTTGGTTTTGCGGTCATTCTTTAATTCTCCTTTTCTTCACAGCCTTCACCCAGAAGCCGCCGTGAATCGATTTGGGCTCATATGAGATGATAAACGCCTTTGAATCAAGCGTTTTAATCGTTTCATATAATTGCAGTTCATATTTTCTCGGTGTTAAAATTTGCATTGCTGACCGGTCTCCTTCAAGACCGCCTGCTGCCCAGGTGGTGACACCATATCCTTTTTCCCTCAGTTGTCTTGGGAGATCAAGATCCAATTCTTTTGTAATCACGTTCACAGTAATGTAGCCAAGTGCCAGCTTCTCTTCAATTTTCATCCCGACAATGATCCCAATCCCATAACCTAGTGCATACGCAAGAACATTTTGTACTTGGTCTAAGTTATCTAGCACAATGCTTAACCCAATCACATAAATGAGCATCTCAACCGTACCAGCAAAAGCTGCTGCGTACCGTCTGCCTTTCATTGTTAAAATCAATCGCATGGTGGAGAAAGAGACATAGACAATATTAATGACTAAAATGATCAAAACCATGGTGAACGCATTGGATAAAAGTTGTTGAAGCACGATTTGAACCCCCTGCACTAAAAATCAAATAAAGCACCCCATATTCTACTAGAGAACAAACCTTGATACAATCAAATTTGCGCGATAAAAACACATATATCTTTCGACAACAAGGGTGGCCTTTGTTACCAAGAGTTTACCCGTTTTTTCCTCTTCTCAACATGAAAACCTCCTTTTCGAAAAAAGGAGGTTTTCACAAATATTTTATCCAAACCGGACAGGAACAAGTGATGGAATCAAATACTCCCCAACAATGCTCCACAGCAGTGCAATGATGATCAGCTCAACCAATAAAAATGCCCAGCCAGCATACATCAAATCTCCACGTACGGCTTCATGCTCCGATTGAATGGAACGAAAGAGCACTACAGCTATTAACTGGAGACCAAAAAACATCATTACAGATAACATGACGGTCACATATGGAATATTCAGCATGGCAAATACAAGCCAAAGGATGGATAAAAGAAGCACTGGCACAAGCGCTGCCCCAAATTTCATGATCACTTCTTTCAGCGATATATTTCCTTTCAGCATGTACTTCCCAAGCACCCAAACCGTGAGCATCATCAATGTCAACAGGATGAGTGTAAAGACAGCTACCCTCAAAAAGGCGTCGCCAAAAGAATAATGAATACCAAAGCCTAATAAACGGGTCTTTGACGCCTTTAATTGAACATAGTTACCTAAAGCAAAAAACACGCTGAATAACACAATTGAAATCCAGGCGTACTTCATGCGCAGCGTTTCCGCTTGATTGATTGCTCGACTCGGTGATTTCAACATCGCCAGTCCATATGAGCCATAGCGCTTAAACGCGCCGCCTACGCCTTGCAGCATACGCTGAATGAAAGAACGCTCATCATCCGCTGCTGCCTTTGAAGTTCTTCCACGTTTTGCCGCGCTTCTGCTAAGGCGGGATTGTCTTGTTTCTTGATCTATTGATGGCTCTTCATTTTTTAATTCTGATGTACTTTGCTCTTGATCTTTCTCTAACATCTCATATCAACTCCTATCCAGCACAATCCTTACAGGCTCATACGAATGACCTGTTCGGATAACTCCTCTTAAAGTAGCGGAGTCTCTCTGTTCAGTCAAGACGCCTTGACTTTCATATGACTAGACGGATAAAAGACAGCAGAGGTTTTAAAATGGCAAGAAAATAAGACAAAACAAAAAAACAGCAGCTTCCATAAGCTGCTGTTTTAGGCGAACAATTAATGATTTAAGAACGCAAAGTAAAGAATAAAAATGACAAACAACCCGTACATAATCGGATGTACTTCTTTGGCTTTCCCTTTAAAGATCATGGTAATCGGGTAGAAAATAAAGCCAACCGCAATCCCTGTTGCAATACTGTATGTGAGTGGCATCATAATCATCGTTAAGAAGGCTGGTACTGCAATTTCAAAACGATCCCAGGCAATCTTCGCAAGCGGAGCGACCATCAGTGCACCGACAATGATCAAAGCAGGTGCTGTCACATTTGATGTAACGATGGATAATAGCGGCGAGAAGAACATCGCAAGCAAGAAGAAAATACCTGTTACGACAGCTGCAAATCCAGAACGAGCACCAGCAGCAACACCTGAGCTGGATTCAACATAAGACGTTGTCGTCGATGTTCCAAGGACAGAACCTACAACAATAGAAGAAGAATCCGCCAGAAGTGCTCTTCCTGCACGCGGCAGCTCATTATTTTTCATTAAACCAGCTTGGGTTGCAACAGCCACAAGCGTACCCGCTGTATCAAAGAACCCAACGAATAAGAACGTTAAAATCACGACAAGCATTTGAACCGAGAAAATGTCTGGCAAATGAATCAAGGCTTGCCCAAAGGTTGGAGACAAACTTGGAATACTTCCCACAATTTGCGTCGGTACTGGTACAAGACCAACAAGCATCCCTGCAATAGCGGTCACAAGCATCCCAATGAAGACACCTGCATTCACTCGAAGAACCATTAAAATAACGGTCACTACGATACCAAACACCGTCAACAGAACAGGACCACTATGAATGTTTCCAATCGAAACGAGTGTATTATCATTATTGGCGATAATGCCAGAGCCCTGCAGACCGACAAACGTAATGAACAAACCAATACCCGCACCAACCGCCAGCTTCAGCTCAGCCGGAATGGCATTGATGATTTTTTCACGGAAACCTGTTAAAGAAAGGGCAACAAAGATCAATCCTGAAACAAACACACCAGAAAGTGCTGCTTCCCATGTGATGCCCATGCCAAGAACAACCGAGAAGGCGAAGAAGGCATTCAATCCCATACCCGGTGCAATCGCGATCGGATACCTGGCGATCAATCCCATCAGGATACACCCTGCGGCAGAGGCTAATGCCGTAGCTGTAAAGACAGCCCCCTGGTCAATTCGTAATTTATCTGGAAAATCCGGTACTGCCACTAAAGCAAGTGTGACCGGATTGACAAACAAGATGTAAGCCATCGACAAAAATGTCGTTAAACCGCCGATGATCTCTCTGCGATAATTCGTTCCTAACTCATCAAACTGAAAAAACTGTTTCAAAGCCAACTGACTCCCTTCATGTCCTTTTGCTTTAGTCTGTCCCATTCACAAGTCAAATAAAAAACGCCCCAACAGTTTGGGACGCTTGACTACAATTGTGAATTCAGACCGTGACATCAAACAAGAACAATGCATGATTTATATCAAACGAGTGTGAATTGACGTAGTCAAGCCATTTACGGTAGCTTGGTAGAAACTTGCGGGCCATATCCCCGCGATTATACGACTTCTATCTATTTGATTTCTGTGTCTATTGTACCAACTTCATTTTTAAAACACAATACGAAAAGCGAACAATTTTCAAAGAAATGTCCGCTTCATTCGTCTTATTACACGAAATTGGAAAATCGCATCTAGTTCTTTATACACCCTTCTCTGAATTCCTCTCCTTTGCAAAAACCGCATCGGCTACATGGAAAAACTCTTTCACCGCAGGAGAAGCATGAGAGAGAGATGGACAGGCGAGCGCCACCTCACGATGATGCGACACATTCAGCTGACTAATCTGCACATGCTGCTGCGTTTTCAAAAATAGCTCGGGGCCTATCGTGACACCGAGTCCTTCCCCGACCATACGGGCAATGGTCGTACAATCATGCACCTCAAATAAAGTAGCTGGCTTGATTTGAGCCTCTGAAAAAATATCCTCTACATGCGATTGATACATACCGGTCGGCATAATAAACGCTTCATCCGCTAAATCTGTTATTTTTACAATGGGCTGCTGTTGAAATCGATGATTGGAGTGATAGGCGACCACCATCTCATCTTTGATGAGTGGCAGCAAATCAAAGGCATCATCCGCATTGCCTTTCACAACAAATCCAACATCAATGATGCCAGAATCCAGCCACTCCACTATTTCTTCATACGTCCCTTCATAAAACTTGAATTCAATCTTCGGATGCTTTTTCTGATAGCTCACAAGCAATTTCGGTAATAAACAAGCCGATGCACTGGCAAATGTCCCGATACGAATCAAGCCCGTTTCAATATTTTTCGTTAACGCAATTTCTTGCTGGATCTTCTCCACTCTATTTAACACTTCTCTTATATGCGGGAGAAGCGTTTGACCAATGTCCGTCAGCATAATTCCTTTTTTTCTGTCACGAATGAATAAAGAAACACCCCACTCCGCTTCTAAACTTGCCACAGCATGACTCACTGCGGACTGCGTCATATTTAATGCTTCAGCAGTGGCTGTAAAACTTCCTAGCTCAACCACTTTCGCAATAATGTCAAAACGAACAAAGCTCATGAGTATTTACTCATCTCCTTCATGAAAAACATCAATTTTACTTATGTTAGCACGGAATTTAAACTGAATACAACGTATCAAAATGAAGGAAGGGTTCAAAAATGAAAAACACATCTCACCAGTTATTGATTATTCTTTTAGCTGTCGGTTCATTTGTCACAGGCACTTCAGAATTCGTCGTGTCAGGCATTCTAGATATAATTGCTGCTGATTTACACATCTCCATTCCTGCTGCCGGGCAGCTTATCACCGTTTACTCTCTCTTTTATGCAGTAGGCGCTCTCTTTTTAGTCATGGCAACGTCAAAATTGAACCGAAAAAAGGTTCTGTTATCGGCTATTTTTGTGTTTATTTTAGGCAATGTGGTCGCCTTTTTTAGCCATCACTTTGTGCTGCTCCTGCTATCTCGGATCATCATGGCCATGAGTGGCGGCTTATATATTGTGGTCGCCACAAATTATGCAGCACAGATCGCCCCTCCAGAAAAAAAGGGAAGTGCGATGGCAACGGTCATTACTGGGTTTACAGTGTCACTTGTACTTGGTGTCCCTATTGGCACATTTCTATCGGGGCATGTGGATTGGCACTATATTTTTCTCATCATTGCACTAGGTACTGCTTGTCTTTTATTACTGCTTTATCAATTACTGCCACGCATGGAGGGACATTCACATCTGCCATTGAAGCAGCAATTACACATCCTTCAAGACCGCAGGGTGATCAGCGGCTTAGCCACAACCGCCTTTTGGATCTTAGGCTACACGATGGTATTCGCTTATATCTCCCCATTACTACGACAGACCGCCGGCTTTTCTCTTGAAATGACAAGTATCGCCTTACTCATTTTAGGAATAGCTGCTTTTATTGGCTCACGATTTGGCGGCTTCGCCGTTGATCAATGGGGGCCAAACCGAACCATCTCGATCAGCATCATGATCCAGATGTTCGCTCTCTTTACATTATTCTTTACGCAATTCTCCGCTATCGGTGTCTTAATCACGCTTGCCATATGGGGCATTGCTACATGGACGACAACCCCAGCGAAGCAGTTTTACCTAATCTCTCTTAAACCCCAAGCATCAGAAACCGTGCTGAGCTTTAATACAGCGATTATGAATATCGGCATGATGCTTGGATCGTCAATGGGCGGCGTGATCATCCAATATACAAAGATCACATATTTGAGCTGGATTGGCGGTATAGCGAGCCTTGTTGCGTTGATGTTGATTTGTTATTCGTTCTATTTACACCACCGCCTCCAACGAAAGACACAGGAAAACCAATAGAACACATTTCAATTTTTGGTATGATGGAAGAAACTTATTAAAGGAATGTTCAGAACAAAACACATCGCATGGAGGCTAAACGAATGAACAAAATCACCTTTCCACCATCATTTCCAACGATACATACCGAAAGACTAATCTTAAAACAAGCAACGATCGCAGATGCTGAGGATATGCACATCTACTTATCAAATGAAACCGTGTGCCGCTATATGGGAATCAATGCTCATGAATCACTTGAAGACACAAAAGGAGAAATCAAGTGGTATGACAATATCTTCAAAGAACAAACAGGCATCCGGTGGGGCATTTCTTTAAAAGAAAACCCAGCCATCATTGGCAGCTGCGGCTTTCTCAATCTAGAAAAACAGCACCGCCGTACGGAAATTGGCTATGAATTACATCACAATCATTGGGGAAAAGGCATTATGAAGGAAGCGATTGCTGCGGTGTTACGATATGGATTTCAGGAGATGAATCTGAATCGAATTGAAGCCATTATCGATCCAGCAAATACGTCCTCTGTTCAATTACTGGAGAGCTTTAATTTTGTAAGAGAAGGTTTATTAAGAGAGTATGATCTTGGTCAAAATGGATTCGATGATGTGTATATGTATTCGATTTTGAAGAGAGATTACGAATAAATTTCTATTTGACAGAGGAGAAACAAATGACGAATAACACGTGGATAGAAAACTGGTTTAAAAAGTGCGAAGAATTTGAAATAAAGCCTTGGGAATGGGATTTTAAACAAAGTTATGCCAAAAAATCGATAAAAACTACCTCACCAATTAAGCTCATGTTAGAGTATAAGATTGGTAAACTTAAAGAAATTGGAGTTTGTAACTCAACTAGAAAAACCGGTAGTAAAGCTGATTGCGATAAAGAACCTTCTTCAATTTATGATGTACTATGGAGTACAGATAAAGTGATCCGTGGTGAAACCATGAATTCATTTATCACAACTTTTAACCATAGTATCTTAAAATCATCGTATTCCATTGAGGAATTTGAAAAGATCGGAATATTAATAGATAACTCCCTTACAAAGCAATATGCAAAATTAATTTCTCATGATTTTAATAAATTCGATTTGATTGCTGACAGAATAGAGGAGTTTAAAAAATTCGCTACTTTCACCCACTGCATTGGGAATTTCACTGTATTACCACATTGGATGAATTCGGGTCGTTATTTGTTTTCTCAAGATTATTGGGACATTACGATGTATTCACTATTTGAATTCTTTCAACCATTAGGCTGTTGGAAAAAGTTCGTCGAGCGATATTTCCTTCAACCTTACGTGAACAATGATGAAGAATGGACAGTGAGTGAATTTTGGAAAGGTCATTTTGCAGGGATCGGAAATTACAATCAACTAAAACCTCAAAATGAACAAGAATTAAGTGAGTACCTACATAAAGTAAATCTTAGGATTGAAGAACGAGGCAAATGGATCATCAAAAAAATCTGTGAAGAATTGAAGTTACAACACTTCACATTTTATGATGAACTGAAAGATAGGCAAATTCGATTTTCCAACGAAATGATATAAACAATAATAAGCGAGCACAGGCCTCGCTTTTTTATTTTCTAAAAGGGATTCCCAAATACACAAAAATGGGATCATAACAAAAAGCTGATATCCTAAGCGTCATATCAGCATCATGTTATCGAGCTTATTCATTCATGTAATCCTCTTTCAGCATGCTATATATTTCTAAATCAATAACTCCTTTGCCAGACCATAAAACAGCTTGTCTAAGCAGTCCTTCTTTGATAAAACCATTTTTCAAAAGAACTTTTTTTGATATCTCGTTTGCCGGCATGACCTCCGCTTTAATTCTGTTGATATCAACCTCTTCAAACAGAAATTTCACTAGTGTAGAGACAGCTTCTGTTGCGATGCCCTTGCCCCAATGATTCTCCGCCAAGAAATAACCAATCGTCACCGCATTCACTTTTTGATTGATGTCCATTGTTTCAATAATGCCAACTAGCGTATGAGGCTTGTCCTTTTGAAAGATTCCCCACTTCACTCTGCTTTTTTTAGTATAATCTCGCTCAAAATGACCGATCATCTTTTTTACCGTTTGGAGATGATGCTTAGGAATGATCCCACAATACCGGAAGACCTTATCATTGTCGTAAATTGCATATAATTCTTGTAAGTGGCTCTCATCAATTTTTTTAAATAATAGATTCTTTGATGCTAATACAGGAAAAGTCTCAAAAATGCTTTCCATTCTCATCTCATGACCCCCTTGGCTATCCCTCAATTGGAATATAGATTCTCATTTTCATATCATTTGGGTACGTCGAATGTAAGACATCTGTTATTTCAAAGTCTGGTCCATCCGCTCTTTCATAATTTGAATGTGGCAGCCAGCTTCCATAGATATACCTCCTGGTGTTTTGCACCAATTCATTGCTTCCACTCACTTTAAATGCTGCATATTTCCCCTCAGGAATGACCAATTGTACAAATCCTTCTTCTAATTCTATATTGGATTCCTCCACTTCTTCTCCAACAACAAACGAAAAACGGCCATCATCTTGAAAATGAGTAGATACACCGTAAGCCATATGAGGTGCTATTTTCTTAGGAATACGTTTATAATACTCCTTTTTTCCAAAATCAATATAAAACGATGGAATTTCAGTGAAATAATTCTCGTTATACAGATTCGTTCTATACTCGTAACCAATCATATAAACTTTGTTTAATTGAGTGATAACGGGTTTATTCATATTGAATTCACCTTCTAGCTTATATTGGTACTCCAAAAAGTTCATTTTGTGTTGTTGCTTTAACACAATCTCCTCTTTTCGATACCTACCAGGTGTCATACCAAAAAAATGTACAAAGGCACGAGTAAACGCTTCTTGAGAACCATACTGGAAAGTAACCGCTATATCTAAGACATTCTGTTTTGTTTCTTTCAGTAACCTAGCAGCTTCTGTAAGCCTTCTATTCCTGATATACTCTTGCACAGAAAAACCTGTAATGGCTTGAAAAAGACGCTGAAAATGAAACGTTGAAAAACAGGATTTCGAGGATATATCATTTATACTCATATCGTTTTGCAGATTCTTCTCAATAAACTCAATTGAATGTTGTATTCTCTCATAGTAATCCATTGTTTCTCCCCCCTATACCTTTATATTTTATAACTTACTCCCTCTTTTTTTTGATCATTTGTGCTAAATTGTTTTATTTGATAAAAAATCATCCACAAAACAAAGGGTAATCCAAGCTAATGGTTATATTGGTTGAAAATTTTCAGTGTTTTCACAATCATGATATGATCAATCGTGTTAGACAAGTAGACAAATCATTTCAGATATTTTCATGTAGAATAGCACGACCAAACAACCGAAAGGCGGTTTACACATGTCATGGCGTTTAGACAACGTTCACGAAAAAACGCTGCATTTCCTTATACTTTTTACAGACCCAGCAAACAAATAACCGATATATTAAAGACCGGAGATACGGTCAAATTAATCTTTTTAGGCGAGACTGAACAAGAGGAGCTTGAGGGTGAAAGAATGTGGGGGGAAATCTCTAAAAGACATGATGACGTCTTCAAAGGTCATCTAACAAATCAGCCTTACCACTTAAAAGGATTGAACATTGATCTCTTTCGAGAACAGTTTTTTCACAACTTCGTAACGCCTCTTTGAATCATCTTGCAGCATTTGAAAGAGGTCTCTCAGGAACCTTTTAGGTGAAGGTGTAATGATGTCAATTTACACGAATAATTTTCCAATGTAATCCTTTTTTCATTAGTTTTAAATACAGAAAAAGGAGTATGATTATATTTATGGAATCATACTCTTTTGTATTGTTAAAAATAGTAGAACCTAAAGGTTAAGTAAATCTTTTATCAAGAGTTTTTTTCTCCTCACTATATGCATTTACTCTAATCCTACATATTTTTTACTTTTCTGAAGAAGTTTGGATTCTCCTGTACGTTCCCATTCTTCTACTGTTTCATATGCATTTTCGGGAGAATACCCTTTTCCTACAAGAACGCCCATTAGAATAAATTCTTGGAGAATGTGTGTAGCATTTATTCCTTTTTTAACATCCTCTAACCCTTCGTTTACCAAAAATTCCGTGTGCTTTATCCATTCATCTGGAGTTCTGCCAAAAATAACTGTATTTTCATTGCCGTGACCGTCACCTTCTTCCGCAGCCACTGCATCTGCCTTTGTTACATGAATAGTACCAAACGGGTGGTTAGGAGGAGCATATATTGAATAAAGTTTAAGCGGAACATTACCTGTATTGGTTACATTGTGCCATGTTCCAGCAGGTATCAGTATTGCAGTATCATCATAGATATTTCTTCTAAAATTTAATTTATCTTTCCTTTTGCCCATTTGAACAATCCCCTGACCTTGTTCAACACGTAAGAATTGGTCAACGTTAGGGTGCATTTCCAACCCGATATCTTCGCCAGCATTGAGACTCATTAAGGTAACTTGCAAATGAGTTCCTGTCCATAAGGCGGTACGGTACGTATTGTTTTTCTTTGTAGCCTCATTGATATTAACGGCAAACGGTTCTGCTCCATAATCTTTTGATAAAATGCTTGCAGCATCACCAATGGAAAAACGAAAAGAACTGTTTGCATGTCCCTCAACAGGAATATTCCAATAAACAGACTGTCTATCATAGTTATTCATTGGTACATGAACATAATAAGGATATTGATATGGATACATATTTGGATAGTAATACATTTTTCTCAATCCCTTCACAGTTTATCAAATTATCCTATGCACTATGTTAGGTGAGTGTACTTAAATGCACCTGCTCCGAACATGGGAAAACACAAAAAGATAAGCCACGATCTTGACTCGCGGCTTATCCTAATGATGATGATCTTTTTCATTTTAAAATCATCTAGTAGTTCTGTAATTTCAGTCATAAAAAAGACCCTCCTTTTTTCACAAATAATGTGAATAAACGAGAGTCTCATTTTGAAAAAAGATTGCTGCGGATGAATAGTACCCTATCCACACACAAACTGTTCAAACCTTTGATACGACTGCTTTCTCAGCACCTTTAATCATTCAATTCTTGGAAGTCTACTCCCACTCGATTGTAGCAGGCGGCTTACTCGTAATATCATACACCACACGGTTAATATGCTTCACTTCATTCACAATACGAGTTGAGATCTTCTCAAGCACATCCCAAGGGATTCTTGCCCAGTCACTCGTCATACCATCAATAGACGTAACAGCACGGATGCCGATTGTGTAGTCATATGTTCTTGCGTCACCCATCACACCTACACTGCGGATGTCTGGAAGAACGGTGAAGTATTGCCAGATGTCGCGCTCTAGGCCGAAGTTCGCAATTTCTTCGCGAAGAATGGCATCAGATTCACGAACGATTTCTAGTTTTTCTTCAGAAATTTCACCTAATACACGGATACCTAGTCCTGGACCTGGGAATGGCTGTCTCCAGACGATGTCGTCAGGAATGCCAAGCTCTGAACCTAGGGCTCGGACTTCATCCTTGAATAGTGTATTCAAAGGCTCAATCAATTCGAACTGCATGTCTTCTGGAAGACCACCTACGTTGTGGTGAGATTTGATTGTTTGTGCCGTTGCTGTTCCGCTCTCAATGATATCTGTGTAAAGTGTTCCTTGTGCTAAGTAGTCAATTCCTTTTAGCTTGTCCGATTCATCATCGAATACATAGATGAATTCGTTACCGATGATTTTACGTTTTTGCTCAGGATCAGATACACCTTTTAGCTTGTTTAAGAAACGATCTTTCGCATCTACTTTAATCACGTTCATGTTGAAACCTTCGCTAAATGTCTTCATAACCCCTTCTGCTTCGCCTTTACGAAGAAGACCGTGGTCAACGAAGATACATGTCAGCTGATCACCGATTGCTTTGTGGATCAATACCGCTACAACAGATGAATCAACACCGCCGCTTAGTGCGCACAATACTTGTTTGTCGCCCACTGTTTCACGGATTTTTTGCATTTCGATTTCTATGAAGTTCTCCATTGACCATTTGCCATCACAATCACACACGCCGAAGACAAAGTTTTTCAATAGGTCGTTGCCGTACTCAGAGTGACGAACCTCTGGGTGGAACTGTACGCCATAGAAGTTCTTCTCAGCAAAGCTCATCGCTGAGTTTGGACAATGTGCACTTGTTGCATCCACTGTAAAGCCTTCTGGCACTTCAACGACAAGGTCACCATGGCTCATCCAAACGACTTGGTCATTCGGAAGGTCTTTGAATAAAGCAGGTGTTCCGTTAATGTGGATATCTGCTTTCCCATATTCACGCTGGCTGGCCGCTTCTACTTTCCCGCCTAAATAGTGAGTCATGAGCTGCATGCCGTAGCAAATGCCTAGAACCGGAATGCCTAGATCAAAAATCTTTTCATCACAGCGGAAAGATCCTTCATCATACACACTGTTCGGTCCGCCAGAAAGGATGATTCCTTTAGGCGCCATTTCTTTAATTTCTTCAGCAGTTAAAGTGTGCGGATGAAGCTCACTGTACACACCAAATTCACGAATACGGCGTGTGATCAGCTGATTGTACTGACTGCCGAAATCGAGAACCAAAATCATTTCATTTACTAAATTTGTCATGGTGTCACCTCTATGTCCAATATAGTTTTTATAAACGCACAGAAAAAATGAGAGGAGAAAACCTGCTCTCAGTGTGAAATCACGCTTTTGAAGCGCCCAGACTCACATCCGAACGCTTCAATTTCATGTATTTTAGAAGGTTTTAATATTCACCTATTCTAACAACAGGAAGGTACGCGGTCAAGACTATCTCCTGTTTATTAAATTTTCCCATAACTTTGCGGATTGCCGCCAAAGCGCTGATGCATCTTCTCGTCGATAGAGCGCCCGCTCATAAAGCTGTGTCAGCTCTGACATGTGACGATCTCCATCCTTGCTATCCATCGCAGAAGCGAATTCTCTTAACGTCATGCCTGGCTTCTTCTCGATCCTTCTGCGCTTCAGCTGCTTTAATAGGGCAGCGTACGCATAGAAGAATGCCTCCTCATCTGGCAGACGTTTCACCTTTCGTACAATAAAGAATGGCACCCATCTTGCCCTGAATCGATAAAGCACCCAGCTGATGAAACCAAGAAGGACGACAGCACCTCCCGTATACCCCAAAATCGAACCAACATGCACCATACTTGGCTTTGTTTGAGCTGTTTGTTCCTTTGGCTCTGCCGGCTGCTCCTTCTCCTGCTGCGGCTGCTGATCTTCGCTTGCATCAGAACTAGGCTGATCTTCTTCTTCCTTTTGATCATCCGTTTGATCGCTAGCAGCGGTTTCATTTGTAAATGTCTCTGGGTTTGTAAACCCTTTTGTCGGTTCAAAGGTCACCCAGCCCCGGTTTGGAAAATAGACCTCTACCCATGAATGCGCATTGTTATTGGTCACTTCATACACATTGTTTCCATCCATCTGTGTTTCATATAACTGACCAGACGTATACCCTTTTACCCATCTCGCCGGAATACCGATTGAACGAAGCATCACAATCATAGAGGTTGAAAAATTATCACAGTAGCCAATCATCGTATCAAATAAAAATTGATCCACATAATCTTCATTCCGTCCAGGCACGGCGACATTTTGCGTTTCATATGAAAACTTCGCAGATCCTAAGTAATCCTCAATCGCTTTTGCCTTGTCATACATATTCTCCTTTGTTTCTGTTAAGCTGTTTGCCAATGTTTTCACACGATCTGGCAATGAGGAAGGGAGCTGCAAGTATTCACGGCCGACCTGTTGATTCACCTGCTTCTTAGTCGGCACTTTGATCCGCTGTAAGTCCTCAAGGATAAATGTAGGTGATAAGAAGCTGACTTGATAGTTCCCTAAATTTTTAGGCGGGTTTTGAATAGACGGGACAATTTTTTCCGTCTTGCCCATCATTTGCAGCGGGATGTTTTCCATTGGCATCAGTGTGATCGTGCCAATTGGATAGACGGCGTGATTAAATCGATAATCCGATTCCATATCGACTCTCGTTTCGTGCTCCTCTGTTTTTACACGATTAGTAAACCAACGATTCGGTACATCATCATTCTTTAGCCGAGTAGGCTTCGTATCATTTGAAGCATCCTCCCAGCCCTTGCCGGTGTAGATGCTTTTTGTTTCGACACGAAAGTAAGACGGCTCCTTCCCGCTCCATTTAAAGACCGGTGTGCGGTCCTCACTAAACGGTCCGCCAAGCGACGAATCATCTGCACTATATCCCACCTTATTCTGCCCAGCAGAACCATCTTGATTCGTCACCGCCTTTAAAAACGGGACAGGATCAGGCCATTTCGGATCTGACTTTGGCAAAGAAGCGCCGAGTGTCGCTGACAGAAGAACAAGCACCAGCATAGGCAAAAACCACTTTAAGCGCGCCTTCTGCGACACCCGAACACCCTCAGTCGAACGCAGTCGATCGAAATACAGCAGCCCAAGCAAACAAAAGCCAAACACCATAATACGAACGATCGCAAAGGTCGCATCATATGGTGTGAACGTATCCAGAATCGTGACATATACAATCGTCATGAGTAAAAAGAAAAAGATACGCTGCTGATAGACCACCCAATAATGAAGCAAGTAGACAAGCAGCCATAGCAAAATATAAAACAATAATGTGCGGAAGGAGGGATACATGTCACTCCACATGCCTGTGCTCATGAAGGTGATATTATCTTTAATATCAGCAAATAATGCAGCCGGATAGCTTGGCTCTGCTTGATAAAAGATCAAATATAAGGCGAGCAAAATCAAGCCCGTACAAATAGGAAACGTCACATACCACTTCAAACGAAAGAATGTAAACAAACATGTAAGCCCTATAAAAATGATGAAATAAGACGTATGACTCGTCTCTGTAAAATCTTGAAGCGGTCGAAGCCACTCCCAAAGCAGCAGAAATGCTACAGCATAATAGATGAACAACTCAAAACGGCTTTGCCGCTGATGCGTATGCAGCATAAATGTTTGTCACCTCACAGTTCTTTCGTGCAGCCGGTCTTCAAATAAAAGGGTCGTGCGTATTCCAGATGCCTTAAGCCGGTCTACAAGCTGTTTCTCTTTTGTCGTGAATCGATCCACGGCTCTCTTCACTAAAAGAACAGTGATGTTCTTTCTATTTCGATTTCCAAAGAGACTTGCAGCAAGCTCCTCATGCAGCTGACCCGTAATGACATATTTTCCGGTGTACTGGTACTCACTAGCTGTTAACGGTTTATATTCTAGTGCGCGAGAAGGCTGATGCTGCACTCTTGTTAAATAATAAAGCATGTCCTGCAAATGAAGTTCTCCTTGGTCCACTCGAAATGCATGTTGATCTCCAAAAGGAACGAGACCTGCCGGCACCCCTTTTTTCACAGCCGTTTGGAGAACAGAGGCTGCAATAGACACGACGGTTTCAAAAACGGCTTCATCTGTAAAATCGGCAAACACCACAAGATCCTTTGTCTGATTCTGTTCAAACTCCTTCGTCATCAGCTGACCTCTTCTGGCCGTCGTCTTCCAATCCACCCAAGCAAAACGGTCTCCTTGCTGGTATTCCCGCACGCCTGTTGTCACATTGGTCGGTTCATTTAACCAAGTGTGAACGGCTTTGCCTCCATTTTCATTCACTGAATCAGCAGACTCCACAGGAAGATCTAGCATTTTTGGATAGATAAGGAGCTTTTTCTCTAACGGAAGGATCACTTCTTTTTCAACAAAACCAAACATATCACCCGTTTTGATTCTGACTGCTGTCAAATGGTGCTCCCCCCGCACGATATCATTCAATTGATAAGAAAATCGCCACGTTTTCCGAAACCATGGAAACAGCATTTGCTTCATTTCAATCTGTTCCTGCAAGTGAAAAGTGTACGGCGGATCATCCTCGATAATAACGTAAACGTATGGAAATGGATTCGTCCGCTTGATTTCAAGGTCAACCGAAAGCACATCCCCAGCCTTCAACCGGGTGTGCCGCAATGTCCTTTTGGCTGTCGCGCGAAGCGGAACGACCGCAAACAGCAAAGCATACAAAGTATATGGTAAAAATGCATAAAAAAGGAACCAGCTCACAAAGCCGCCCTGAAACATGGCATAACAAAAGGCTGCCACAGTGAGGATGATGAGCATGATCACCCGTAACCATAATGAAACAGCTAAACGGTCTTGTGACTTCATTGAGTCATCGACTTTTGAACTGGTACGCCAATTTGCTCAAGCAGCTGTCGCAGCAGTGTCTCAGCCTTCTTCCCTTCATACGTCGCTTCTGACGTCAAAATCATTCGATGCGGCCATGTATAAGGCGCTAAATACTGTACATCATCTGGAATCACATAATCCCGCTGATTCAAAAGCGCATACGCCTGAGCCGCTTTCATGAGTGCAATCGATCCCCTTGGACTAACGCCTAAATAAACAGATGGGTGATGACGCGTCGCTTGGGCGATTTCGACAATATATTCTTTAATAGATGCATCCACATGCACTTTCTGAACGGCTTGCTGCAAATTATGGATATGCTCCTTCGCCATCACAGCCTGGAGCGTATCGATCGGAGATTGCTTCTCCTGCAAGTTGAGCACTTCTAGCTCCTCCAGCATGGTCGGATACCCCATCTGCAGCTTGAATAAAAACCGGTCCATTTGCGCTTCTGGCAGTGGATAGGTTCCTTCATATTCCACCGGGTTTTGCGTGGCCATGACAAAGAAAGGATCCGCAAGCGGCATCGTTTCTCCGTCCACTGTGACACTGCCCTCTTCCATCGCTTCAAGCAGTGCTGATTGTGTTTTAGGAGAGGTCCGATTGATCTCATCCGCCAAAATAATCTGCCCCATAATCGGTCCTTGCCTGAATTCAAATTCATTTGTCTTTTTATTATAAATCGACACACCTGTCACATCTGAAGGCAAAAGGTCAGGGGTGAATTGGATTCGCTTGAACTCACAGCCAATTGATTTTGCCAAAGCACGAACCATCATCGTCTTCCCAACGCCAGGCACATCCTCTAATAACACATGCCCCTTCGCCAAAATCGCCACAAGGCTTAATATCGCAATGTCTTTTTTCCCAACCATGACTTTATTGATGTTATCTAAGATTTTTTGTACATCTGAATGCATTGGTTCATCAAATGCCATCCTGATCCTCCTATCACGTTTCCGCAATTTTCATATAGTCTAACTTTACCATACAACGCGCGTTTGCATAAAACATCAGCACGTCAGAAAAAGAAAGGTAGCCTTCTCACGATGGAAAAGACTTCTTCTCTTCTTTAGGCGCACTTGCTGGCTCCATATGAACATGAGAATGTAAAATATCATGTTCTTTTTTCATTCTACGTTCGATTTCATCTGCAATATCATGGCTTTCTGCAATGTTCAAATGCGGCTCTACCTCAACGACTACATCCACATGGACCGTGCTTCCAAGATAACGGGCCTTAATATCTTTCAAATCGCCCACTCCTGGTGTCTCCTTAATGGTCTCTTTATATTTTGACATATCTTTTATATGAAAACCGTCAGTTAACGAATGAGAGGCATCTCTGAAAATCTCCCACGCCGTTTTACAAATAATTAAGCCAATAACAAACGCAGCAAGCGTATCAATCCATGCCAGCTGAAATTGGGAGGCGATGATCCCTATAAATGTCCCGATGCTCACGTACGCATCTGATTTATTATCAGCAGCTGCCGCATGAAGTGCCTGGCTATTGATTCGTTTGGACAAATTGCGGTTGTATATATACACACCGTACATCACAACAGCACTTCCTGCTGCCGTCCAAGCCGCAATCATATCAGGCGTTTGATGCTCAGATGAGAAAAGCGACTGGCCTGCACTCAGCAGAACCTGAAGCCCAACAAGCATCATAATAAAGGAAGCGACAAGTGACGCAATATTTTCTGCTCTAAAATGACCATATGGATGATCTTCATCAGGCGGCTTCTGAGAAATACGCAGCCCAATCAATACAGCAAGAGATGCAATAATATCTGTCGTATTATTCAATCCATCTGCCGAAAGAGCTTCTGAATGAAACACATATCCAATGATGAGTTTCACCGCAGATAAGATCACATAGGCAATGATGCTGACCCAAGCACCTGTTTCACCTTGTCTTAATTCGTTATAGCGCTCCATGTCGAACAGAGCCTCCTCACACATCACTTTTCTATTATTTATCTTACAAAGCAAAGCCCGTGTGGGTCTACAGCAACATGATTCGCTTGCGTCAGCAAAATAGGGTACATAGAAATGTGTTGACCTAAGCAAACTTATTTTTATAAGGTCAATTGACCTCAAGACCTACTCCTATCAACCTTTTTCCAACACACTCCGACATTTGCATATAAGCATAATCACCCTTTCGATTAATTGTCGGAATATTTTTATTTCATGACACAACTTCCCCCTCTTCTCTCTTATACTATTTTTAAGAATGAGCAGAGGAAAAAGAGGGAACATAATCTCTCAAATCCTTTATACTTTTTAACATCATGTTAAGAGGTTTGAAATGTCAGTTTGATAACCTGTCCAATGCTGAATGATAATTCAGTATGATAAAATTTAAAATATTCTAAAAACAAATTCTCTATCGAAGAGAAGTGTTTGGAGGTAAAGAAATGTCCAACATGACAAACGGTCTTCAAAAAAACCTTAAGACAAGACATATTTCAATGATCTCCATTGCCGGGGTCATTGGGGCAGGGCTATTTGTTGGTAGCGGCGCTGTCATTCATTCTGCAGGGCCTGGATCCATTCTTTCCTATTCATTTGCCGGACTTCTGGTGATCTTTATTATGAGAATGCTTGGAGAAATGGCGTGTGCCTATCCGACAAGCGGTTCTTTCTCACAATATGCAAGCGACGCCATCGGCCCATGGGCTGGTTTTACAATCGGCTGGCTTTACTGGTTCTTCTGGGTAATCGTCATCGCCATCGAGGCCATTGCCGGTGCTGCCATTATTCAATATTGGTATGCAGATGCACCTGTTTGGCTCACAAGTCTTATCCTCACAATCCTCTTAACATTAACAAATATCTTTTCTGTTAAATCTTTTGGCGAATTTGAATATTGGTTTTCATTAATTAAAGTCGTCAGCATTATTCTATTTCTCCTCATTGGTTTTGCATTTATCTTTGGTTTTGGCGGTCATCATACTGCAGGTCTTGCGAATTTAACGGGGAACGGCGGTTTCCTTCCAAACGGATTCAGCTCTGTTTTACTCGGGATCGTCGTCGTCATCTTTTCCTTCATGGGAACCGAAATTGTGGCAATTGCGGCCGGCGAATCAGCAGACCCTGTCAAATCTGTTACAACAGCTACTCGTTCTGTTGTATGGCGTATTATCATCTTCTACGTCGGATCGATCGCTGTCGTTGTCACCTTGCTTCCATGGGATTCAGCGAGTATTTTAACAAGCCCGTTCGTTGCGGTATTAGAATACATCGGCGTCCCATCTGCCGCTCAGGTGATGAACGTCATTGTCTTAACAGCCGTTCTATCTTGTTTAAACTCCGGCTTGTACACAACGTCCAGAATGCTTTATTCATTAGCGGAAAGAGGCGAAGCGCCAAAACGCTTTATGAAAATCAGCAAGCGTGGTGTTCCTGTAGCGGCTACAGTCGCAGGGACCTTCTTTTCCTATATTGCCGTCATGATGAACTACTTTTATCCTGAAACCATCTTTTTGTTCCTTGTCAATGCATCAGGTGCTATCGCACTTCTTGTCTACTTGGTCATTGCCGTTTCGCAATTAAGAATGCGTCGTAAACTCGAAAAAGAAAATCCAGAACAACTCAAAATCAAAATGTGGCTGTTCCCATACCTCACGTACTTTACCATTTTGGTCATTTGTGCAATTTTGGCCTCTATGCTGTTTATCGAATCGATGAGACCACAGCTCATTTTGACGAGTATCATTACCTTTGGTGTGCTAGCCGCTTATTTTATCTTTAAACCGAATAAAAAAGTGCCTGCAAATGCGGCGCTTGAAAATAAACACCCTTAATTCTCCCGCTGAAAAGCGGGTTTTTTATTTTATTCACCTATTTTAATGTCCGCACTTATAATGTATCAAATTGGATTTGAAGTGAGGATTAGTGAACATGAACCTAGAAAAATTTATTGACGAGCTGCCCATTCCAGAAGTCGCGAAGCCCGTCAAAAAGAACCCAAGACAAACGTATTATGAAATCGCCATGGAGGAAGTGTTCTTAAAAGTTCATAGAGACCTGCCCCCAACTAAGCTATGGACCTATAATGGCAGTTTGCCTGGTCCAACCATTAAAGCAAATCGAAATGAAAAGGTTAAAGTAAAATGGATGAACAAATTGCCGCTTAAGCATTTTCTGCCGGTCGATCACACCATTCACGAAGGCCATCATGACGAACCAGAAGTCAAAACCGTCGTTCATTTACATGGCGGGGTCACACCAGCAAGCAGTGACGGTTATCCAGAGGCTTGGTTTTCACGAGACTTTGAAGCGACAGGCCCCTTCTTTGAACGGCAGATTTACGAATACCCAAATCATCAGCAAGCATGCACATTGTGGTATCACGATCATGCAATGGCATTAACACGATTAAATGTATACGCCGGCTTAGCTGGGTTTTACTTAATCTCAGATGCGTTTGAAAAGTCGTTAGAATTACCGAAAGGTGAGTATGACATTCCTTTAATGATCATGGACCGTACGTTTCAGGAGGATGGCGCACTGTTTTATCCAAGCAGACCAAACAACACGCCGGAGAACAGTGACATTCCAGATCCCTCCATCGTCCCCTTTTTTTGCGGGGAAACGATTTTGGTTAATGGAAAAGTATGGCCGTATTTAGAAGTAGAGCCGAGAAAATACCGTTTTCGCATGTTAAATGCGTCCAATACAAGAACTTACGAGCTGCATTTAGACAACGATGCCACGATCTTGCAAATTGGATCTGATGGCGGCTTTTTGCCAAGACCTGTTCATCACCAGTCCTTTAGCATTGCACCTGCTGAACGTTTCGATGTCATCATCGACTTCTCAGCTTATGAAAACAAAACAATTATTCTAAAAAATAAAGCAGGCTGCGGCCAAGAAGTGAATCCAGAAACAGATGCGAACATTATGCAGTTTAAAGTCACGCGTCCGCTAAAAGGGAGAGCACCTAAATCATTACGTCCAATCTTCAAACCCCTGCCACCGCTTCGGCCAAGTCGAGCTGATAAAGAACGTACGCTCACACTTAACGGCACGCAGGATAAATATGGCCGCCCTATTTTATTACTAGATAACCAATTTTGGAATGATCCCGTTACTGAAAACCCCCGACTTGGCAGTGTAGAGATTTGGTCCATCGTCAACCCAACAAGGGGTACGCACCCCATTCATTTACACCTTGTTCAATTCAGGGTGATAGACAGAAGACCATTTGATACAGAAATCTATCAGTCGACTGGAGAAATCGTGTATACAGGACCAAATGAAGCACCTCCTTTACATGAACAAGGCTACAAGGACACCATTCAGGCGCATGCCGGTGAAGTCATTCGAATCATCGCACGCTTTGTCCCATACAGCGGACGGTATGTGTGGCATTGTCATATTTTAGAGCACGAAGATTATGACATGATGCGGCCGATGGATATCATTCGGTAAAAATGAAACCATTCTTCCTTCACATGCTTAGAAATATGCATTAAGTAGATGATCGCGAAGGGCTAACGGACATTGTTACATTAGCCCTTTATTTCCTTTTCATTGATTCATTAGAAAATAGAACAATGTATCGCGTGAATTGGCATTTATTTGTACATGCAACACTTAAAAAGTTGACGCAGCAAGCCGATAGTACTACTATATACCCATTACATCTATCAAAAGGCACATAAGGAACATTGAACAAACAAATGGAAAATTGCGATAAAAAACGGAGGAGTTCAATTTGAATGAAGAAAAAGAGACTTGCCAGATCAAACAAGAAACAGCGGCAGGTAACATGGAGAAGCTTTCAATTCATGAAAATGAGAGCATTCGGTCAAACATTGAACAACTAACAATTGAACTCGGTGAACAAAAAGAATTCAATCACTTCATATTAGATGATAAACAGAAGGCAATCAGCACATTATCTGCCCTCATCACAAAAGGCAATTGTGATGAAGAACTAAAGGCTCATTTTGAACAAGCATTACATATCGGTCTCTCTGTCATAGAGATCATGGAGATTATTAAGCACTGTACAAAGGTTGCTGGATTTCCTCATTCCATTAATGCCCTGTTTATTTTTCAAAACTTACTAGACGAAAACACCAAACAAATAAGATAAAACGAGAAGCCATCTGTCCTCTCGTTTTTTTATTTCCATTCATTTTACTGTCTTTCTTCTCCTCTGTCACACCAGCAAAATACGAAAATGCCCCTCGTTTTTCTTTTTAAAAAACGACTTTCATTTCATGAATTCACATATTCTCCGGCATATCAAATGACAAAATAAAAAAACGTCCAGTTATATAAAATAACTGAACGCATCCTTCATCGATTAACAGTGAAATTGTTAATGATTCCGCCATCCTTCTCCCAAGCGGTTTCTACCGTTTTCTTCTTAATATCATATTCAAAAATGGTCCTTACCTTCGCCTTTCTTCCAGTGTCATCCTTTAATTCCTTAGCGTTCTTTGCAACACCTAAGAAATAAACAGATGTCCCATCCATAGAAAATTGCGGCTGTGCAGCACTTAAAATATGAACATCCTGGCTGTTTTTAACGAGTGTCGTCGTTTTCCCCGTTTCTACATCAAGCATCTTAATAGAGGATATTTCTTTTTCGTTTCGAACCTTCACCTCTGTATAAATCAATTTCTTGTGATCTGGTGAAAATGAAATATCATTGATCGTTTGTGAGATCCGTGCAATACGTTTTCCCTTCTCATCTGTTTGAAGGGTGATCTTCATGGTCGTTGGTTCAGGATCCGTCCCTTTTTCATTCGCTTCATCGGTCTTCTGATAATCTTCTTTTAATGAATAATGCTGGACAGCCAAAAGGTTTGAAGTCGGATCATAGGCAAAAGAACTCACCGTATCATCCTTGCTTTTTTCTGGATACAACATCTTCACCTTGTGTTTTTTCAAATCAAAAGAAGCGACATAAAATTGTTCCCCAGAACCCTTGTTATACCTTAGAAATAACTGCTTTCCATCACCAGACAGCCTCATACTGTCGATTGAATCGTCACTAGTAAACAGCGTTTTTTCTTGATCATTTTTCACATTCAATTCCCGAATACTCACTTTTTGCGTGTCTTCATCCGTATACGTGTAATATAAAAGTTGTTTCGTAGAATCATATGCAATCGAAGGATAGGCTGTCAGTTTTTCCGTATGGAGCGCCCGATCGTGCAGGTAATATGTATTGTTTAGCTGCCGATCTGTAAATGAAACAAGCAATTCGTCTTTTGCGTCTTGATTCGTTTTAACTTTCCCCACATGTTTCGCCTCTTGATCCGGCTTCATCATGAAGAAAATGACTGCCGCAATCACTGCGACTCCAATGACCGTGATGATCCACCATGTTGATTTTTTCATTGCCTTTCAGACCCTCTCTACAAGAAAAGAAGCCAGAAAATGAATTTTTCCCGCTTCTTTGCATGCCTATGTATTAATAAGTGTAATGCCCTTTCACGACACCTTTACTTGTTTTATATCCAAGTGCTTTGAATGCTTTCGGACTTACGTCTAATACAGCGTTTGGCATTCTACCTACATCATATTTATAGACTGTAATCACTTTATGTGGTTTCGCTTTTGTTGTCACTCTTAGTTTTGTACCTTTTTTCGGTACGTCAAATCCCATTTTAGTTGCTGCATCCCAATGACCGAGTTTTTTTCCATCTGCGCCTTTTTTACCGACACCATTATACCAAGTAATATTGCCGCTTACTTTTTTTGCACTTGCTCCATGTGAGAAACTAAACGCTAAAAATAAACTAGCTACTGTTACGATTGTCGCAATAAGCTTTTTATTCATTAAAAAATCCTCCGTATTTGGTTTCTGCACTTATTATACATGAAGATGCACCCAGTTATTTTACAGTCACATTACAATTCGAATACAAGTTGACCACTTTATGACCGATTTCGTTCACAAAAAATACCAAAATCAGCCAAAACAATGTAAGCAGCCCCTCTCTTTCATTTTATATAATAAAAGTGAATCAAATTTAAGGAGGAATTTTTATGAAAAAGTGGTTCATCGCTTTGAGTGTGAGTTTGGCCTTCGTTTTGATGCTTTCAAGTCTACCTGCCTCAGCAGCTGGTCCCCGTCACGGTGCGATTGTGACACAAACGGATGAAGCCAGATGGTCAGGTATCTCTGCTGATATTGTGCTTCCGAAAACAGCGACGATTAAAAATGGATATGCTGACTGGTATCTCGGTCTTGGCTCTGCCGTTGTAGAGAGCGGTATTTCAAAAACGTCTTCTGGCTATAAGGTTTTTCTTGGCAGCGGCTCACAAGGCGGCAGTCAATACTGGAACAGTGAATACGATAAGAGTATTAAGGATGGCGCACGTGTCAACTTAAAGCTCATCAACAATGGTGATGGCACGGTGTCACTATATGTCAATGGGAAATTGCGCTACAAGCAGCCTGTTTTCAAACCCAGCCGTCTGAAAAACCTTGATGTTGTCAAAATGGTACACGGCGTTCAGGATAATGGGGCAAACAGCTACTCACAAGCAAGCTTCTCGAATGTACAGCTTCGTGCAGATACATCAGGAAGCGTCTATAAAAAATGGGATGGAACCGTCAAATCCTCATTGTTGCGTAAAAATCTAGAATCAGGTGCGCCGTCTCCTAAATTCACGGTACATTCTTCTATTCCACTTAGTACAACCCTTTCAGCACAATAAGAAAAAAGCGCCCAGTTTTGGGTGCTTTTTATTGTTCACAGCTTATCAACACTTCTCTTTTAATCAAAACAAGGATTCGTGGTAACATAAGCATATATACTTCGAAGAAAAAAGGAGAACGAACGTGAGAAAAAGTCTACTTATTTTCATGAGTCTAGTTGCAAGTCTCTTCATTCTAGCAGCTTGCTCGAATACGACAAAAGAACAAAAAACAGAATCTAAGGCACTTCCTACAATTAATGAGCGCATTCAAAATGAAACGAAAGAGGTGATGGAGCAGTCTAAGCTCGTAAAAGACACAGCGATCACCGTTGATCAAAAGAAAAAAGTTATTTCTTTAAACGTGACAGCTTCCTCTGATACCAATAGTGATTACGCTGAAGTCATCGGTTTAAACTTTGCCAAGACGCTGGCCATTGGGGCATCAACTGAAAAAGAAAACAACCTGCACAAACCAGAAAATGATAGCCTCGGCGCCCTCTACTCCTTTTATGACCTGAACATCACCGTGAAACAAGAAAACGGCAAGGTGCTGGCAAAAGGAAAGAAAAAAACAAATGAAACAAAGATCACTTGGGAAAGAGCCCAATAATTCATGGTTTTTTACGTTAAAAAAAGCTTGTAGAGGACCTCTCTACAAGCTTTTTTTCATGTTTATTCAGTCAAATCGTCTCTCATCGCATCGACCAGTGTTTGGATATCCGAGTGAGCCCTTGATGCTAATCGTACCAACAAATCATCTATACACTCATACAAATGATGTTCCCTCACAATATACTCCTTATAAAATGGAATGATAAAGAAATAGAGCAAATCAGCAAATTCAAGTGCAACGTTATCTTCATCCTCATCTCCTAACGCCTGTCCAACACTTTCAATCAACCAATTCAAATCTGCTTTCTTTGCAATCGGAACATACATCAGTAAATGAATATCATCCGTATCCTTCGTTTGTAAAATCCGCTCAGCCGCTTCCTTTGACAGCGCCCCAATTTCTGTAGAAGATATATTCACAACCGCTAATTCATCCTCTGATCTTTCTTGATTCATTTGCAGCACGTTTTGGTCCATCTCGACTCACTCCCCGTTCTCAGATACTTTTATTATAAGGAATTGATCTGATTTTTTATGGAAATAGTGGATTTTTTTATGTAATTTTAAACAAAAAAGAGATTCAGCAATTGACGTTCAGCTTCAATTGGCATACCAAACATGCTCAAGAATTTAGCTTTTTCATCCGCTATACGTAAGGAAAAGAAAAAGTGACAGGCTATAGATATGAGCCATGGCACCCTCAGATAGCTCGGAACAACAAAAGCACTCTTGCTCATAAGAGTGCTTTTCTCATACATCCTCTAATCTCTTTTTCATCGCATCAGCCAATTCCACTTCACCCTCTGCTTCCAGCTGTTCAATGATGTGAGCATAATCTCTTTCATGGCGATTCTGGCTAAGCTTAAAAGCAGCCTGAACTTCATCAATGATGATTTTGAAGCCCACAATCCCTTTCATTTGTTTCTCTAACAGTTCATTAGACAACGTATGCCATAACACTGGCTGTTCCCTATGGCTTTCGTAAGTCTCTAGCATCTTTGTTAATTCCTTTACCAGTTCCGCCTTTTCTAGCAGTTCAGCCTTTCCATATACATGCACAGCTTGATAATTCCACGTCGGCACGGCTTCTTTTTCATACCATGAAGATGATATGTAAGCATGTGGCCCTTGAAAAATCACGAGCACCTTCTCATTTTCTTCAAACGTTTTCCACTGAGGATTTCCAATCGCCATATGACCTGTGATCACATACGAATCCTCAATTTGATGAAAACTCACTGGAATATGTGTCGCAATAGGTTTTTCATCCGTTGTGGTCACAACTGTTGCAAATGAATGTGATTGAATAAATGCTTTTACTTCCTCCAAATCTTTCACTTGAAAAAATGATGGAATATGCATATTCCCTTCCCCCTTTTTGATCAGTTCAGTGTTTTGGTCATAATAAAATCCATTTGCTCTTCGTCTCCCATAAGGAAAGCGTGCACCCCTGTTTGAACAAACCCAAGCTTTTGATAAAATGCGATGGCCGCTCTATTGTGCTCCCACACCCCAAGCCAAACATCACGTTTATCATATTTCTTTGCGATCTCAAAGGCTTGATTGATTAAAAATCGTCCTAACCCTTGCTTTTGAAACGACTGCTTGATATAAATTCTTTCAATCTCTAACGCTTTACTTCCCATCTCCTCTGACTGCGCCTCGTCCATATTGACCTTCAAATAACCAGCAACTTCACCACTCACTTGAACAAAATAGAACTGTGAAGATGGATGATGTAATTCTTTTAACAGCTGGTTCGGATGAAAGGCTTTCTTTACGTAAGCATCAATATGTTCAGCTTTGTTTTGATCCTGAAAGGTCTCTTTAAACGTGTCGATTCCGACTTTCTGCAGCTCTTCTATATGCTGTTCATTGCACAGAATAAAAGTGACGGTCATTGAAGTCATCACTCCTTATCATTTAGTAACATCTCTTATTTCCTTTTTTCACATAATCCCAATCTTTTTCGATATTTTTTCTCACCCTTAGAAGATACTCATAAATCTGTTCCGCTTCCTCTTCAGAAAACCCATCCAGCGCTACTTGATTCGAGTAATCATTTTCTCGTTTGATCATTGGATATACGGCTTTCCCTTTATCGGTTGGAAAAAGCTTTTTGATTTTTTTATTCACCGGGTCATCTTTCTTCTCAATAAAACCATGCAGCTCTAGTTTTTTGATGGCACGGGCAGCCGTTGTTCGATCCACCTTAATCATTTCCGCCAGCTTTTCCTGAATGATGCCAGGCTCCTCACAAATACGCACAAGATACAAATACTGCCCCTTCGTTAAATCGTACTCTTTAAATTCAATATTACTAATCGAATCAAGTGCCCGAGCAATGACGCCGATCTCCCGCAAAATCTCTTTCATGTATCTCGACTCCCTTTTGTTGCATTTACAACAAATAACTAAAGTTAGTATAACTGATTAATGTTGTATTTGCAATAAAAAACCCACTCCCTAATTGGAAGTAGGTTTTCAACTCTTTCTTTATTTATCATGCTTCTTCGATCCAAACAATCCAAACACGACGGCCAGTGCAACAATAATAGCCACCCAAGTAGTCAAGCCCATATGATCACCGCATTTCTTTTTTAAAATAAGGAATTGTGTCCATATGATCTCTTAATAAAGATTTTTTACAGTTGTGATAAAAGTGGAGCGCTCTGCACTACTCTCATTAATTATGATTCAAAAATATTTGTAAGTCACTAAAACCTTTGTTTTGTATCTTTTCAATAAAGAGTTCAATACGTCTACTTTTTTGAATTTCATTTTCCATACAGTAATCAAGAAAACCTATTAACACTTCTCTTGTCATCATAATCCCCTCAATCTCTTTATTTACTAGTTTGCTACTAAGAGTTGTAATGGATTTAAGTTTTTTGTCTCCTGATAACTTACCGGATGTGACATATCCATAAAAAGATAATTTCTTTCCTTCATATTGAAGGTAATTTGGGATATACTCTGAGGCCATATAATTAGCTAGATTTTGTGAAAGTGTAAAACCATTGGGATAATACTTTGTATCGATAATACCACATTTATCCTCATATTTTAGCAAAATTTCAATCTCTGTCTTTTTTCCATTTGCTTTTGGCTGATATAAAGCTTCAAAGCCGATAGCTTCAAAGATTTTCAATGTTTCTTTTTCAAATTCTGCTGGTGTTAGTTCACCAAGATACCTCTCCACAAACTCTTCAGGTATGCTTGCAAATTTGTATGTTTCAGAACGAAGCCTATCTACAGCTTTCCGGGCTTCATTCGGCCCTATAGCTGGAATAAAATACGAAAGCAGTTCTTCACGTACCAATTCAGATGCATTTGGAATACTATTTAGAACAGATTCAATTTTCCTCTTCATCTTGACATTGTTACTCGCAGGTTTCTCATCTCCAAAATCGCTCACTTTATAACTATCTACATCAAGTCCATTATTTTGTGCCATACGTTCGATTGAAATTAGATATCGTGTGTTAAAAGGATAGCGGCTATCATAATAATTTAGAATACTCTGCGCTTCTCTCGCTAATGCAGGATCAGTCTTCAATAATGCCTCTCCACGCTGATACTCGACAAGCTCAGTGTATTCGCATAATAGCATAAACGTATGTGCTACATCAGAATGAGCCTGGTAATAATCACGTGCTGATTTGTCATTTCTATCGCGATGGTCATATTCAACAGCAATCTTTTGCTTCATCATCTCCTTTTCATTCTCACCTGCATTACGATAAGCAATAATCTTTTGAGCTATCTCTTCTAGTTGGCTGTCCTGCTGTGCTGTCAGAACAAAATAGGTGATTTCTTCTTTTGTCAGCCGGTAATTTAAATCAGATCGCTGCACAAGCTTAACTAAAAATCTAGCAGGACGTATGCGGAAGCTCTGATCGAATTTGGGACGGAAGCCCGCTTCCATAAAGTAAGCGTTTGGAATCTGAAGTGTTAAAATCTGCTTTTTTACGTTCTCATATTCTTTTATTCCTTTAATCAGTGCCTGTCCTGATTTAGTTGGTTTAACTAGACCATCACTATTTATATAGCAGTAGGCAAAAGTCTTTAACATAGCACACCAAGTACGGCCTCCTGATCCATCAGCACTAATATTGTTCCTCTTTAATCCTTTAGAGGCTAATACCGCCTCATAGTGTTTATGTACTCCCCTATTTCCCTGCCATTTTACAGTAAACTTTTGCGTTGCTTCAGCCAATGCTTTTATGGCGTCAGCATGAAATTGCGGATCTCTTTCTGGTCTTGTAATAAACCATACTTTTCGTTCTGCCAATTTCCCATCCTCCTTACAATTTTCATTGTAATGCACTTAAAATATCTTTTCTCGCTTTTAAGTTTTTTTGATCCATAACCTTGACAATCTTTCAAAAGATAACATTTTAATTATAAACCCAATTATTTTTTTGCCTACACAGCTAAACCTAGTAAATTTAATTTTAATACATTCTCAGAAGGATTTATATGGAAAAAATATGCCACCAATTTAATTGTGGATGCTTTTACAATCAATGAAAGAAAAAAGCACTGTAATATACAGTTAATAATTATCGAAAATAAACACTAGTGTTATCGCCATCTATGATAGCTAAATTCTTGCCTCAACCTAACTTTTAGTTTTTAATGAGTGAGTACATGTCTAATGTAGTTTAAATATAGTGAAAAATCGCTAATTTTTTATAAAGCAATTCTTTAAGACTTTATTTTTTTTCTAAAACGTGTAAAATAAATAGCGTATCAGTATGCAAGAACATACTTTCGTAAAAACGTTGATTATATAAAAATATGAGAAGAGGTTTTGTTATGATTTTTAAAAAGGGCGAACTATTTAATGGACCCGGCGGCCTCAGTCTTGGCGCTAAATTGGCTGGATTTACACATCCTGAAACAGGCAAAGAATGGCGTATAGAGCATGTTTGGGCAAATGACTATGATCCAAATGCGTGTAGCACATTTCGTTACAATATTTGCGGTGATTTAGAAGATCAATCTGTCTTTTGCGGACCAGTACAGCAGCTTCCTATTGGCGATAAAACAGTTCTAGAGGAAATAGATTGTTTCGCGTTTGGATTCCCATGCAATGATTATAGCAATGTTGGTGAAAAGCAGGGATTAAACGGTACATACGGTCCTCTTTATTCATACGGGGTAAAAGTGCTGGAAGAATACCAGCCGAAATTCTTTGTAGCAGAGAATGTTGGTGGACTCCAAAGCGCTAACGAAGGAAAAGCATTCATCAAAATCTTAACAGAGCTTGAGGAGTGCGGATACAAATTAACACCTCACTTGTACAAATTTGAAGAATACGGTGTCCCACAGGCACGGCATCGTATTATCATTGTTGGTATCAGAAATGACTGGGCTGCAAAAGGTGTAGAGTTCAGAGTACCGGCACCAACTACACTAGCCTCTACAGACTATGTTACTTCTAAGCAGGCAATTACTGAGCCGCCGATTCCTGAAGATGCACCAAATCATGAAATACCTAAACACACTAAGAAGGTACAGGAAATGCTGAGCTACATTCCGCCCGGTGAAAATGCCTGGTATGCTGGAATTCCAGAAGACCTTCAGCTTAATGTAAAAGGAGCACGCCTAAGTTCAATTTACAAGCGTCTTGACCCGGATCGGCCGGCTTATACAGTGACTGGCAGCGGCGGCGGCGGAACTCATATGTATCATTGGAAAGAGCTTCGTGCGCTTACAAATCGGGAACGTGCCCGCCTGCAGACATTTCCAGATGACTTTGTATTTCAGGGAAGCAAAGAAGCAGTAAGAAAGCAAATTGGCATGGCAGTACCAGTTAAGGGAGCAAAGATTGTATTTGAAGCCATTTTGAAATCATTCGCTAAGATAGATTATGAATGGATAGAGCCTGCGAAAAAGTTACAGCTTGAAAATTTACGCGGACAGAGAAAGGTAACAATTGATGAAGTGAAGAATTCACAAGATAAACCGGTTGAAAAATTAGATAATCAAACAGAACTGAATATATAACAAAAAAAAGACGGCGCCGCTATTAAGGTTCCGTCTTTTGAGCTTGCCTTATAAACGCTTCAATTTCGCCGACTGCTTTATCGAAATTTCCCTTAAATTCATGCTCCCAGACCCGCTTATAATTCCATCCGCGTACCTTATAATAATCCCTTACCTCTTCATCTCGTTTCCTGTTCCGTTTGAGCTTTTTATCCCAGTATTCCTGATTGCTTTTTGGACGATTTCCATGTATCTCGCAGCCATGCCAAAAACACGAATCGATAAAAATGACAACCTTATATTTTTTTATGGAGATATCCGGTTTACCAAAAAGAGTCCGATCGTTTTTACGAAAACGTATACCTCTGCGCCAAATTTCTTTAGAAATTCGATTTTCTAATTTTGACTGAGAACGGATTGCCTGCATATTTTTCCGACGCTGCTTCGGAGTTAAGTTATCTGTCACTCTAAAACCTCTTTTATATTGGAGTTAAAGTTTAAACCATTCACTCAAATTAAAAATAATACCTGTTTTTAATATTATTGAAGATAACAAAAACCCCTATATTTCAAGGGGTTTTCGAGGGTGTTTACATCATTCCGCCCATACCGCCCATGCCGCCCATGTCTGGCATTCCGCCGCCTGAGCCGCCTTCTTCTGGTTTGTCAGCAACGACTGCTTCAGTTGTTAGAAGCATTGCTGCCACAGAAGCTGCGTTTTGAAGTGCAGAGCGAGTTACTTTTGTTGGGTCAACGATTCCTTTTTCGATCATGTTTACCCATTCGTTTGTTGCTGCGTTGAAGCCTACGCCAATTTCTTCGTTTTTCAAGCGCTCAACGATGACAGATCCTTCAAGACCTGCGTTGTGAGCGATTTGGCGGATTGGCTCTTCAAGAGAACGTAGAACGATGTTCACGCCTGTTTGAACGTCACCATCAGCTTCAATTGAAGCGACTTTTTTGTATACATTCACAAGTGCTGTACCACCACCGGATACGATGCCTTCTTCAACTGCTGCACGAGTTGAGTTGAGTGCATCCTCGATGCGTAGCTTACGCTCTTTTAGCTCTGTTTCCGTTGCAGCACCAACTTTGATGACAGCGACGCCGCCAGCTAGTTTTGCAAGACGTTCTTGTAATTTTTCTTTATCGAATTCAGAAGTTGTTTCTTCAACTTGCGCACGGATTTGGTTTACACGAGCTGCGATTTGAGCAGAATCTCCTGAGCCTTCTACGATTGTTGTGTTTTCTTTTGTCACAACGACTTTAGACGCGCGGCCAAGCTGACCAATTTCAGTTGATTTCAGGTCAAGTCCTAGGTCTTCTGTGATTAATTCTCCGCCAGTTAGAACAGAGATGTCTTCAAGCATTGCTTTACGACGATCACCGAATCCAGGTGCTTTTACTGCCACTGCGTTGAATGTACCACGAAGTTTGTTCACAACAAGTGTTGCAAGTGCTTCGCCTTCTACATCTTCAGCAATGATCAATAATGGTTTTCCTTGTTGTACCACTTGCTCAAGTACAGGAAGGATTTCTTGAATGTTCGTGATCTTTTTGTCTGTGATTAAGATGTAAGGATTTTCAAGAACGGCTTCCATCTTATCAGAATCCGTCACCATGTATGGTGAAGCGTAACCGCGGTCAAATTGCATCCCTTCAACCACTTCAAGCTCAGTCGTGAAACCTTTAGACTCTTCGATTGTAATAACACCGTCATTACCTACACGCTCCATTGCCTCAGCAATCAAGCTTCCTACTTCTTCATCTGCTGCAGAAATGGACGCAACTTGAGCAATTGATTCTTTGCCTTCGATTGGTTTAGAAATCTCGTGCAAGCCTTCAAGTGCTACTTTCACTGCTTCTTCGATCCCTTTACGAACGCCAACAGGGTTTGCACCAGCTGTTACGTTTTTCAGACCTTCACGAATCATTGCTTGAGCTAGAACCGTTGCCGTTGTTGTACCGTCACCAGCTACGTCGTTTGTTTTGCTTGCGACTTCAGCCACAAGTTTTGCACCCATGTTTTCAAATGCATCTTCTAATTCGATTTCTTTTGCAATCGTTACACCATCATTTGTGATAAGTGGAGAACCGAATTTTTTCTCAAGAACCACGTTACGTCCTTTAGGTCCTAAAGTTACTTTTACAGCATCTGCAAGTGCATCTACACCACGTAACATCGCACGGCGTGCTTCTTCACTGAACTTAATATCTTTTGCCATAATAACAAAACCTCCTCAGTCTTTTTAGAAATGTATCTCAATATTTTATATGTGATTAACCAATAACAGCTAAAATGTCGCTCTCACGAAGGATTAAATATTCTTTGCCTTCATATTTCACTTCAGTGCCTGCATATTTTGAGAAGATAATGCGGTCGCCTGTATTGACTTCTAACGCAACGCGCTCACCACTTTCAAGTACACGACCTGAACCTGCTGCAACAATTTTACCTTCTTGTGGTTTTTCTTTTGCAGAATCCGGTAAGACAATACCGCTAGCGGTTTTTTCCTCAGATTCAACGAGTTCAATGATTACGCGATCGCCTAATGGCTTTAACATAAGAAACAACCTCCTCAATTTTTATATGTAGTCTTTTTTAGCACTCATCACTAGCGAGTGCTAACACATTTATTATAATAAAGAATGTCTTCTGCAATTTCAAGTAAAAACCTTTAAAAATTTTTGCGCTTTCACGATCTTTTTCCATCACTGATTCTTTCCTTTTCAACGAAAAAGAAGACTTGTGTTACAATAAATCTAGTTCTTTTAGTAAAGGGGTTTTCGTTACTTGAAAAAACAATATTGGTACATCATCTTAACGTATATATTGGTACAGGTTTCTGCTATTCCTTATGTGCTCATCATGAAATGGTTGGGATTCATTAAGACACCAATGACACAAGCGGAGCTCTCACAATTGTCGGGAACTTGGACAATCATCAGCTTCTGTATTGGATTGATCATTATTTTGCTCATCCTGCGGACAGTACCAAAAGCTTCACTACGAAATGAAGCACCGGTTTCAGCCGGGTCTGCCATCGCTTGGATCATTGGCGGTTTCTTTCTCTCCCTCTTTGCGCAATCGATTGCAGGAGTGATTGAGCAGTATGCATTTGGCATTGGCCGTGAGTCAGAAAATACACAAGCGATTTTATCTATTATGGATGCCGTTCCTTGGCTTGTGATCGTCATCGCCCTGATTGGACCTATCTTAGAGGAAATCATTTTCCGAAAAATCATTTTTGGGGTGATCTACGAAAAGACGAATTTTTTCATTGGGGCACTTGTTAGTTCAGTGGTTTTCGCCGCTGTACACACTGATTTTGCCCATATCTTGCTCTATACCGCGATGGGCTTTACCTTTGCCTTTTTATATGCGAAAACAAAACGAATCATTGTTCCAATCGGCGCTCATATGCTCATGAACTCGCTCGTCATTCTTGTGCAGATTGAGCCAGTGAAAAAAATGATTGAAGAACAATCTCAAACAATGCAAATGATTATTGGAGGCTTTTTCTCATGAGAAACCCTGTCGTATGGGGCATCATTTATTTTGCAGTAGGTGTGGCTTTCACCTATATGGCCATCCAAAACCCAGGTGACATGTGGTCATTTTACAGCATTTTGCTGATGGTGTTTGCGGCCTATAATATCAATATCGCGTTTAAAATGTTTGCCTTCTCTGTCAAACTAAAAAAACAACAGCAAAAATAAATCAAAAACCATTTTCCGCCGCTAGGAAAATGGTTTTTTTTATGGAGGTCGTGTCTTCATGGAACATGAAAAACTGAGAATCATGAACGAGCAGCATGAAACGATTGGAGTTGCCGCCCGTTCAGATGTCCATGCCCAAGGTCTTTGGCTTTTTGGCTTTTAAAAAAGGAATATAACACAGTCTATCTCTATTTTCAGCTAAGAAGTCCCGCAAAAAAGGATTTTCCTTCTCTCCTTGATATCACAGCAGCAGGCCACCTTCTTGCAGATGAACAGCCTTTTGATGGCATCAGAGAGGTAG
This sequence comes from Bacillus sp. MC1252, assembly GCF_056838025.1. Taxonomy (NCBI): domain Bacteria; kingdom Bacillati; phylum Bacillota; class Bacilli; order Caryophanales; family Bacillaceae; genus Bacillus; species Bacillus sp. MC1252. The sequence goes on along the minus strand of NZ_CM166369.1, from coordinate 584,954 downwards.
AAGAAGAGCTTGGTCTCTCTATCCCTTTTGAAGACCTTACCTTTGCAGGTGTCATGCAGGATGAAATCCATATCCCTTCGTTCATCGACCGTGAGTTCTGCCACGTGCACCTTTATGAAATCAAGGGGAGTCTGTGAACGTTCAATTACAGAAAAAAGAAGTCGCTGGTCTTTACAGAACGAGATTCATCGATGCACAGCACCTTTTAACAGGTCAATGTGAAAGGATTCAGGTAGAGGGCTTTGAGATTGATGCAGCCGGAGAACGGCGTGAGGAAAGCAGAGAAGTAGATGTACACGACTTTGTCCCTCATGAGCCCGGTTATTATCAGCGCCTCTTTCACGCCATCAATCAATTTCGATCACAATAGAAAAAGCATCGTGATCACCATTTGGATCACGATGCTTTTTTATGAGACATAATGACTTTCTTTCTCCTCTGTTTGCTGCATTTTGCGATAGGTCACTCTTGAAATGACAATACTCACTTCATACAAAACGAGCATTGGCAAGGTAACCATGAGGTGAGAAACAAGCTCTGGCGGTGTAATGAGTGCGGCAATGACAAGGAGGACAAAATAGGCATACTTCCGTATTTTTGATAAAAACATCGGTGTGATGATGCCAAGTCTTGTGAGAAACATCAACACAACGGGCATCTGAAACAAAAAGCCAAATGGAAGTGTTAACTGCATCAGAAATGTAAAATACTCATGAATCCCAATCACTTGCTCTACATTTAAATCATTCGACATCCGCATCAGAAAATCGACGACAAAGGGAAACAAAATAAAATAAGAGAAAGCCACACCGCTCAAAAATAAAAGCAGTGCAATCGGAATGTAAGCAAGTGTCACCTTTCTTTCTTTTTCATATAAACCAGGGCTCACAAACGCCCATAGCTGATATAAAATCACGGGACACGTCAAAACCAAAGCAATGACAAATGCGAACTGCATAAACACGTACAGTGGATCTGTGAGCTTAAATGCGTTTAATGTCAGTGTTGCCGCTTCATCGGTATTTTGCAAATACACAATGACCGGCTTAGCGAGAAAAAAACCTGCCGCCATAAAGGCAACAAAAAACATCGCAATGATCACTAAACGTTTTCGCAGTTCCACAATATGCTCCATAAGCGGCATATCTTTGACATTCATGAAGCTCATCCTATTCTACTGATCTTCTTTTTTCTTTTTTTCTTCCTGATCATCAGCTAAACCTTTTGTGGCATTTTTAAATTCACGTAATGTATCTCCTGCTGCTCTTCCTAATTGAGGAAGCTTTTTCGGCCCAAAAATAATGAGCGCAACAATCGCAATCAGAACCAAACTTCCAGGACCGATCGGACCCATTTGCTCCACCCCCTTTACCCCTTTTCATCAGTCCTCCTGCGTAACAGAGTAATGCTTTAAGAAATACACAAGAGACTGAAGTTCAACCGCCAAATCTATATGATGAATTCGAATGTGTTCCGGCACATTCAATCGAGCCGGCGTAAAGTTAAGGATTCCTTTGATGCCAAGGGCAATCAAACGATCTGTAATGGATTGAGCTGCTACGGCAGGTACTGTCAAAATCGCAACAGGAATATCTCCTACCTCTTGAACATGCTCTTCAAGCTTATCCAAATCATAGACAGGCACGCCGCCTATCTCACTTCCTATTTTACTCTCATTGACGTCAAAAGCCATTGAAATTTTTGTATTATTATTTTTTATGAAATTATAGTGTAAAAAAGCAGTCCCTAAATTCCCGACACCGATGAGCATAACATTGGTCATTTCATCTTGGTCAAGGGTCTTTCTGAAGAAGGTCAAGAGGTAATCGACATTATAGCCATACCCTTTCTTCCCTAGTGCACCAAAATACGAAAAATCTCGGCGAATGGTGGCAGAATCCACTTTGACTGCATCACTAAGCTCTGCCGATGACACCCTTTGTTTTCCTGATGCATGCAGATTTTTTAAAAAACGGTAGTAAAGCGGCAAACGTTTGGCTGTCGCTTGTGGAATTTTTGACTGGTCTATATTCATATAAGGTCCTCCAACTTAAATATCAGATGCTCTGTGAAAATCACCGTTTTTCCCGCCTGTCTTTTCAACTAGATAGGTAGGACCGATGATCATGCCTTTATCAATCGCTTTGCACATGTCGTAAACGGTCAGTGCACATACTGAAGCAGAAGTGAGCGCTTCCATCTCAACACCCGTACTTCCTTTTGTTTTGACCTGTACTTGTATGTTCAGAATGTGCGCATTTCCGTCATCCTCCCAATCAAAGGAGATATCCACGCCTTTTAGTACAAGCGGATGACACATTGGAATGATGTTGGACGTTTGCTTTGCTGCCATGATGCCAGCAACCTGTGCGACAGACAGCACATCCCCTTTTCCAATTTCACGTTGTTGTATTTTATGAAACACTTCTTTTATCATACGAACGCTTGAAGCAGCAACGGCGGTTCTCACTGTAGACGATTTGTTACTAATGTCGACCATCTTTGCTCTTCCTTGTTCGTTAAAGTGGCTAAATTGACTCATCTTTCAACGCTCCCTCACTCAAATCATACACTATTTTTTCCTATCTGTCTTTCATTTGACCATTGCGATTGTATGTAAGATTTGCCGGTTTACTGCTGATAAGCTACACTTAACATATTATAGCAGAGGTGAAGTTACATGATGATTCTACAAGTGAATCAGCTGTCCAAATCGTTTGGCGCTGATACCGTTTTAACGAATATAAAATTGGAAGTCAAAGCAAAGGATCGTATTGCCATTGTTGGTCGTAACGGCGCAGGCAAATCCACGCTTTTAAAAATTATTGCCGGTCAAATGTCTTACGAGCAAGGTGAGATCATCAAACCGAAAGACCTATCAATCGGCTATTTAGCACAGCACACCGATGTGACGTCTACACGTACGTTAAAAGACGAATTATTATCGGTTTTTGATCATTTAAAAGAAATGGAACAAGAGATGAGAACCATTGAGGAAAAAATGGCTTCTTCCACAGGTTCAGAGCTGGATTCCCTGATGAAAACCTATGACAGGCTGCAGCAGGAATTTAAGGATCAAGGCGGCTATCAATATGAAGCAGATGTCCGCTCCATTCTTCATGGGCTCGGATTTAGTCATTTTGAAGATGACTCAACCGTCCAATCCTTAAGCGGCGGTCAGAAAACCCGTCTAGCGCTTGGAAAGCTATTATTAATGAAACCAGAACTCTTAATTCTGGACGAGCCGACCAACCATTTAGATATTGATACCTTATCATGGCTTGAGCAGTATTTGCAAAATTATACAGGAGCTATTCTCATCGTTTCCCATGACCGCTATTTCTTAGACAAAGTCGTCAACCATGTCTATGAAGTCTCAAGAACAGCAATGAAAAAGTTTGCAGGGAACTATAGTAAGTATCTTGAGCTGAAAGCGGAGCAGCTAGAGCGTGATATGAAGCTCTATGAAAAGCAGCAAGAAGAAATCTCAAAGCTCCAGGATTTCGTGGATCGCAACCTAGCAAGAGCCTCTACCACAAAGCGGGCTCAGAGCAGACGGAAGCAGCTGGAACGAATGGATCGTTTAGATAAGCCATTAGGTGATGAAAAATCCGCAAGCTTTCATTTTGATATTACGAGACAAAGCGGCAATGATGTGCTGAAGGTGCATGATCTCGATATTAGCTATGATGAAAAAACGCCGCTCCTATCCTCTCTTTCTTTTCATATCAAACGCGAGGATAGTGTGGCACTCATTGGTCCTAACGGAATTGGAAAATCAACACTTTTAAAAACCTTAACGAATGCATTAACACCTGTAAAAGGCGACATCAGCTTTGGGTCTCATGTCACCATCGGCTATTATGACCAAGAACAAGCCAAACTGACATCCTCCAAGAAAGTGCTAAATGAGCTTTGGGATGATTATCCTCATATGAATGAAAAAGAAATCCGGACATGTTTAGGCAACTTCCTTTTCTCCGGTGATGATGTCTTAAAGCCCGTTCATGCACTAAGTGGTGGAGAAAAAGCGCGTCTTGCGCTGGCGAAGCTGATGCTGCAAAAAGCCAATTTCCTCATTCTCGATGAACCGACTAACCACCTTGACTTAGATAGTAAGGAAATTTTAGAGAATGCGCTGATTGATTATCCAGGAACCATCTTATTTGTCTCTCATGACCGGTATTTTATCAACCGTCTGGCAACAAAAGTGTTCGAGCTGTCGCGAGCAGAAACAAAAGAATATCTTGGTGACTATGACTACTACCTTGAAAAGAAAAACGAACAATTAGAGCTTGAAGCGCTCAAAGATCACGAGCCGTCTAAAAAGCACGCAGAAAAACCAGTAGAAACAACCAAGCTTTCCTATGCTGAAGAAAAAGAACTGAAAAAGAAAGAAAGACAAAAACAGCGCAGAATCGAAGAAATTGAAGAGCGGATCGCCGTCATTGAAGAGAAGCTTGGTGAAAATGAACAGCTTTTATGTGATCCTGCTATTTTCCAAGATCACGAGAAGGTCCAAGCCATTCAAACAGAAAATGATGCGCTTAATCAAGAGCTCGAATCACTTTTTGCAGAGTGGGAAGACCTATCAGAATCTTAAAGGGTGCCCTAACGGGTGCTCTTTTTCTTTCAGTGATAATTTATTATCCACAATGATACCCACAATAACTTCTTGATTATTATTAAACACTTCGGACTTATCCACTTTATCCACAGAGTTTTAATCACATATCCACAGAAAAGATCCTATTTGTACACATTCTCTTCATTTTAAAACGAAATTTTCTAATAATTGTGGATATATCACGTTTACATGTGAATAAATCGCTTTCATTTCAAATGAAAAAACCCCTGTATATCCACAGGAGTCTTCATTCATATGAGACAAGCGGTAATCCAGGCTGACCGTTCATTGCCATATCGCCTCTTATTCCTTTTTCAAACGCAATGGTACCCGCAGCAGCAATCATGGCTGCATTATCTGTACAAAGAGACAATGGCGGTATGGTGACACTCACTTCAGGCAGCTTCGTAAATGCTGACGTTAAAGCTTCTCTCAATCCTTTATTGGCAGCGACTCCCCCAGCTAAAACAACCTGCTTCACACCATATGCCTCAGCCGCTTTTAATGTCTTTCCAACAAGCACCTCAATGACGCTTTCTTGAAAACTTGCCGCCAAATTCTCTGGAGCAATCGTTTCTCCCTTTTGGGATGCATTGTGTAATGTGTTGATCACAGCTGATTTTAAACCACTGAAACTAAAATGATAAGAGCCTTCTTCAAGCCATGCTCGAGGAAGCTTGACCATCGGCTCTCCTTCATGTGCTAATCGATCAATGTGAGGCCCGCCTGGATAAGGAAGACCCATCGTCCGAGCCACTTTGTCATACGCTTCTCCAGCCGCATCATCTAATGTTTCACCGATGACTTCAAAGGCCCCATGCTCTTTCATTAGAACAAGCTCAGTATGCCCGCCAGAGACGACAAGAGCTAAACAAGGAAACAGCAATTCACCAACGAGCTGATTCGCATAAATATGTCCAGCAATATGATGAACACCAACGAGAGGAATTTGATGAGCAAAGCTCAGTGCCTTGGCTGCATTGACGCCGATCAGAAGTGCACCGACTAAGCCCGGTCCTTCTGTGACAGCAATGGCATCTAAATCCTTAAAGCTCATGTTGGCCTGTGCCATCACTTCTTCTAATACGATGGTCACTTGCTCCACGTGATGCCTTGATGCGATTTCTGGCACAACACCGCCAAATCGTTTATGACTTTCTATTTGTGAGGCAACAACATTCGCTACAATTTCTTTCCCATTTTTCACAATGGACGCAGCTGTTTCGTCACAGCTTGTTTCTATACCTAATATGAATCGATCTTTTTGTTCACTCATTTATATTCACCCACATGACTAATGCATCTTCCCCATTATCTGTATAATAGTTCTTTCGAATAGAAGCTGGTCGGAAACCAAGCTTTTCATAAAGGGATTGTGCTGGGGTATTCGATACCCGCACCTCTAATGAAAGATGATCTGTCTTTTTTTCTTTGCAAAATTCCATGACATATCGAAGCAATGCTTCCCCGTAGCCTTTTCCTCTATGCTCAGGGAGAATCGCAATATTCGTAATTTGTGCATCGTCCATGACAATCCAGACTCCGCAATACCCAACAGGCTGCTTATCTTCTTCAATGAGGAAATAATGGCTGTATTGGTTATGGAGAATCTCATAGACAAACGATTCTTTTTTCCATGGTGCTGTAAACGCATGCACTTCAATCGTATACACCTCTGGAATGTCCTCTACTGTCATTCTTCGAATCTCTGCTGTGTTGAGATTATTTTTGTCCTTCAAGCCATTTCACTTCCGCTTCTGCCAAACGAATATAGTTAGGGACAAGCTGATGGACATCTTCAACAGGGCGATCTGCTCCTAAAAACGCAAGCACTGAAGGTCTTGGATTATGAAATGCCCCCTCTGCCAAAACAGCAGTCTCTCCTAAAATGGAGCGAATGCTCTCTTGATGAAGATGCACATCATGTCCAAGAAATAAGACAGGCTTTCCTCCATGCTTCAGCTCATGAAGCCAATCCGTGAGCAAGATATTTTGGTCTGGTTTGACCTCTTTGATCTTTCCTTCTTCAAACGTATATAGCCCAGTATAAACTTGTCCTCTTCTCGCATCAAATAGTGGCGAGATCCATCCATCAAAATATTGACCATTTGCAGCGAGTGTTTCTAAACTCGAAACAGCAGATATCGGGATAGACAGCGTCCACGCAAGTGTTTTTGCAATGGTCACACCGATTCTGACGCCAGTGTAGGAACCAGGTCCTTTTGCTACAACGATTTTGCTTAGTTCGCTTGGCGCTACACCACATTCTTTCATCAGTGCTTCAACTGTCGGCATCGCTCGGACGGAATGGTTCTTTTTTAAGTACGTGATGCTCTCGCCAATCACTGCGAAATCTCTGACAAGAGCAATTCCTAGTGTATGGTTTGACGTATCAATCGCCAGTATGGTCAAATTCTTTCATCTCCTTACAAAGGGTCTCATAGCGCTCCCCTTTTGCATAAAACGTGAGATGACGTTCTTCTTCACGTTCTGTTCTCAGCATGTCAATTTTTAAATATGATGAAGGCAATTGCGGTTCAATGAGATGTGCCCATTCAACCAAGCATACACCTTCGCCCTCAAAATATTCTTCGAGTCCGATATCTTCTTCCGCATCTTCCATGCGGTACACATCCATATGATAAAGTGGCAGTCTGCCATCGGTATATTCTTTAATAATGGTAAAGGTGGGGCTGTTGACGATACGGGTAATACCTAAGCCTTCTGCAAAACCTTTTGAAAAAGTGGTTTTGCCTGCGCCTAAATCCCCTTCTAATGTCAATACATCGCCTGGCATCACAAGTTTGGCCAAAGCACCGGCAATTCGTTTCGTCTCATCCGCACCTTTTGTCGTCCATGTTAATTTCACAGTTGGTGTCACCTCATTTCTTAAAATGATTATATCCTTTTTTCATTAACGTTGTTGATTGATCATTGTCTTTTAAAATGACGCTGGCCGCTTGATCATCTTTGACTTGTCCAATGCGTGTGATCTGAATGTCTTCTCTTTTACATTGCGTTTCAAAGCTTTTCCAATCATTCTCTGGAATCGTGCCAGTTAAAACAAAGTCCTCTCCCCCAAATAACACCCATTCAAGCCAGTCTTTGCGTAACAGAGGTAAATCTGGATGTTTTGGGAGCTTGTCAGCTTCAATCTCCATCGTCACATGGCTTGCTTCTGCTATCTCATTCAGCTCACTCGCTAATCCATCACTGACATCATTCAAGGTCACCCGCGGGAAGCTTGAGCAAATGTGTCCAGCAGCAATGTGAGGCTGAGGCATTTTGTGACGCTCAAGAAAAAAAGCAGAATTGATCGCCTTTGCAGAGTCTACCTCGTTCATTAAAAGTGATAATCCAGCAGCTGATGAACCGAGCTCACCTGTAACAAATACAATATCTCCTGCTTGAGCACTGTGGCGGTAACAAGCTTTTCCCTTTGGAACCTCACCAATGACCGTCACCGTAATGACAAAGTCACTGCGGATGGCTACCGTATCCCCACCGATCAAATCCATTTGATATGTGTCAGCCAAAGCTTTCATTCCCTCGTAAAGAGCAGTGACGATTGTCTCATCACCATGAGGCGGGATCGCAATCGATACAAGATAGTACTTTGGTGTTCCTCCCATTGCGGCGATATCACTGACATTGACTGCCAGCGCTTTAAAGCCAACCTCAAAGGGCGTGGAAAAATCAAAACGAAAATGAACATGCTCCACCATTGTATCAACACAAACGACCTCTTCACAATGTGAATGAGGTTGATAAACACTTGCATCATCACCGATCCCCATGACCAAGGAACATTGATGTGTTTCTTTTGGTGTAATCCGGCGAATAAGATCAAATTCATCCATAAAAAAGACAGCCCCTTCATGCAATCAATTAATTGAGTAGACATGATGTCAGACACAGTTAGTATTAGTGTAGCGAATATGAGCCTCAGTTCCAACTAAAAATGATATAAAGAAAGCCTGGTATGAAAAAACCAGGCTGTGTTGAAGTCATCTATCTTTTCTTTTCACATATAGTGTAGCCAAATGCAAGCTGTTTCACCGCATCATGGTTACTTGTTGAAAGAAAAAGACATAAAAAAAAACGAAACTATACGTTTTCGTTTACAAGTCATAAAAAATGGCGGTCCGGACGGGACTCGAACCCGCGACCTCCTGCGTGACAGGCAGGCATTCTAACCAACTGAACTACCGGACCATTTGGGTTGCACTTAATGAGTACTCCCTATTGGTGTATAAAATAATTTGGTTGCGGGGGCAGGATTTGAACCTGCGACCTTCGGGTTATGAGCCCGACGAGCTACCGAACTGCTCCACCCCGCGACGATATAAAAATAACAAGCTTGGCGGCGTCCTACTCTCACAGGGGGAAACCCCCAACTACCATCGGCGCTGAAGAGCTTAACTTCCGTGTTCGGTATGGGAACGGGTGTGACCTCTTCGCTATCGCCACCAAACCTGATGGAGAGAATGTTCTCTCAAAACTAGATAACAACGTTCATGCTTCACATTAGAATATAGGTTAAGTCCTCGATCTATTAGTATCTGTCAGCTCCACGTGTCACCACGCTTCCACCTCAGACCTATCAACCTGATCATCTTTCAGGGATCTTACTTCCTTGCGGAATGGGAAATCTCATCTTGAGGGGGGCTTCATGCTTAGATGCTTTCAGCACTTATCCCGTCCGCACATAGCTACCCAGCGATGCCCTTGGCAGAACAACTGGTACACCAGCGGTGCGTCCATCCCGGTCCTCTCGTACTAAGGACAGCTCCTCTCAAATTTCCTGCGCCCGCGACGGATAGGGACCGAACTGTCTCACGACGTTCTGAACCCAGCTCGCGTACCGCTTTAATGGGCGAACAGCCCAACCCTTGGGACCGACTACAGCCCCAGGATGCGATGAGCCGACATCGAGGTGCCAAACCTCCCCGTCGATGTGGACTCTTGGGGGAGATAAGCCTGTTATCCCCGGGGTAGCTTTTATCCGTTGAGCGATGGCCCTTCCATGCGGAACCACCGGATCACTAAGCCCGACTTTCGTCCCTGCTCGACTTGTAGGTCTCGCAGTCAAGCTCCCTTGTGCCTTTACACTCTGCGAATGATTTCCAACCATTCTGAGGGAACCTTTGGGCGCCTCCGTTACATTTTAGGAGGCGACCGCCCCAGTCAAACTGCCCACCTGACACTGTCTCCCTGCCCGATAAGGGCAGCGGGTTAGAAGGTCAATACAGCCAGGGTAGTATCCCACCGATGCCTCCACCGAAGCTAGCGCTCCGGTTTCCAAGGCTCCTACCTATCCTGTACAAGCTGTACCAACATTCAATATCAGGCTGCAGTAAAGCTCCACGGGGTCTTTCCGTCCTGTCGCGGGTAACCTGCATCTTCACAGGTACTATAATTTCACCGAGTCTCTCGTTGAGACAGTGCCCAGATCGTTGCGCCTTTCGTGCGGGTCGGAACTTACCCGACAAGGAATTTCGCTACCTTAGGACCGTTATAGTTACGGCCGCCGTTTACTGGGGCTTCAATTCGCACCTTCGCTTACGCTAAGCGCTCCTCTTAACCTTCCAGCACCGGGCAGGCGTCAGCCCCTATACTTCGCCTTACGGCTTCGCAGAGACCTGTGTTTTTGCTAAACAGTCGCCTGGGCCTATTCACTGCGGCTTCTCGGGGCTTTAACACCCTAAGAAGCACCCCTTCTCCCGAAGTTACGGGGTCATTTTGCCGAGTTCCTTAACGAGAGTTCTCTCGATCACCTTAGGATTCTCTCCTCGCCTACCTGTGTCGGTTTGCGGTACGGGCACCTCTCACCTCGCTAGAGGCTTTTCTTGGCAGTGTGGAATCAGGAACTTCGCTACTAAATTTCGCTCGCCATCACAGCTCAGCCTTTACGGGAAACGGATTTGCCTATTTCCCAGCCTAACTGCTTGGACGCGGATATCCAATACCGCGCTTACCCTATCCTCCTGCGTCCCCCCATTGCTCAAATGGTGAGGAGGTGGTACAGGAATATCAACCTGTTGTCCATCGCCTACGCCTTTCGGCCTCGGCTTAGGTCCCGACTAACCCTGAGCGGACGAGCCTTCCTCAGGAAACCTTAGGCATTCGGTGGACGGGATTCTCACCCGTCTTTCGCTACTCATACCGGCATTCTCACTTCTAAGCGCTCCACCAGTCCTTCCGGTCTGGCTTCACAGCCCTTAGAACGCTCTCCTACCACTGTTCGTAAGAACAGTCCGCAGCTTCGGTGATACGTTTAGCCCCGGTACATTTTCGGCGCAGAGTCACTCGACCAGTGAGCTATTACGCACTCTTTAAATGGTGGCTGCTTCTAAGCCAACATCCTGGTTGTCTAAGCAACTCCACATCCTTTTCCACTTAACGTATACTTTGGGACCTTAGCTGGCGGTCTGGGCTGTTTCCCTTTCGACTACGGATCTTATCACTCGCAGTCTGACTCCCAAGGATAAGTCATCGGCATTCGGAGTTTGACTGAATTCGGTAACCCGGTAGGGGCCCCTAGTCCAATCAGTGCTCTACCTCCGAGACTCTTACCTTGAGGCTAGCCCTAAAGCTATTTCGGAGAGAACCAGCTATCTCCAGGTTCGATTGGCATTTCACCCCTACCCACACCTCATCCCCGCACTTTTCAACGTGCGTGGGTTCGGGCCTCCATTCAGTGTTACCTGAACTTCACCCTGGACATGGGTAGATCACCTGGTTTCGGGTCTACGACCACGTACTCATGCGCCCTATTCAGACTCGCTTTCGCTGCGGCTCCGCATCTTCTGCTTAACCTTGCACGGGATCGTAACTCGCCGGTTCATTCTACAAAAGGCACGCCATCACCCGTTAACGGGCTCTGACTACTTGTAGGCACACGGTTTCAGGATCTATTTCACTCCCCTTCCGGGGTGCTTTTCACCTTTCCCTCACGGTACTGGTTCACTATCGGTCACTAGGGAGTATTTAGCCTTGGGAGATGGTCCTCCCGGATTCCGACGGAATTTCACGTGTTCCGCCGTACTCAGGATCCACTCTGGAGGGAATGACATTTCAGTTACAGGGCTGTTACCTTCTCTGGCGGGCCTTTCCAGACCTCTTCGCTTATATCATTCCTTTGTAACTCCGTATAGAGTGTCCTACAACCCCAAGAGGCAAGCCTCTTGGTTTGGGCTGTTCCCGTTTCGCTCGCCGCTACTTAGGGAATCGCATTTGCTTTCTCTTCCTCCGGGTACTTAGATGTTTCAGTTCCCCGGGTATGCCTTCTCATACTCTATGTATTCAAGTATGGATACTACTCCATTACGAGCAGTGGGTTTCCCCATTCGGAAATCTCCGGATCAAAGCTTGCTTACAGCTCCCCGAAGCATATCGGTGTTCGTCCCGTCCTTCATCGGCTCCTAGTGCCAAGGCATCCACCGTGCGCCCTTTCTAACTTAACCATTTCTTACTTTAGAAAGAATCACTATGTGTGATGAACTTTGCATTGCATTCAATGTGAATGTATTACTTATTGTTATCTAGTTTTCAAAGAACAATCCTGTCTCGCTAGAGACATGTTTTGAAGGTATGATCCTTCAAAACTAAACAAGACCAAAACGCACGCTGCTCCATATATCCTTAGAAAGGAGGTGATCCAGCCGCACCTTCCGATACGGCTACCTTGTTACGACTTCACCCCAATCATCTGCCCCACCTTCGGCGGCTGGCTCCATAAAGGTTACCTCACCGACTTCGGGTGTTGCAAACTCTCGTGGTGTGACGGGCGGTGTGTACAAGGCCCGGGAACGTATTCACCGCGGCATGCTGATCCGCGATTACTAGCGATTCCAGCTTCACGCAGTCGAGTTGCAGACTGCGATCCGAACTGAGAACAGATTTATGGGATTCGCTAAACCTTGCGGTCTCGCAGCCCTTTGTTCTGTCCATTGTAGCACGTGTGTAGCCCAGGTCATAAGGGGCATGATGATTTGACGTCATCCCCACCTTCCTCCGGTTTGTCACCGGCAGTCACCTTAGAGTGCCCAACTAAATGCTGGCAACTAAGATCAAGGGTTGCGCTCGTTGCGGGACTTAACCCAACATCTCACGACACGAGCTGACGACAACCATGCACCACCTGTCACTCTGTCCCCGAAGGGAAAGCCCTATCTCTAGGGTTGTCAGAGGATGTCAAGACCTGGTAAGGTTCTTCGCGTTGCTTCGAATTAAACCACATGCTCCACCGCTTGTGCGGGCCCCCGTCAATTCCTTTGAGTTTCAGTCTTGCGACCGTACTCCCCAGGCGGAGTGCTTAATGCGTTAGCTGCAGCACTAAGGGGCGGAAACCCCCTAACACTTAGCACTCATCGTTTACGGCGTGGACTACCAGGGTATCTAATCCTGTTCGCTCCCCACGCTTTCGCTCCTCAGCGTCAGTTACAGACCAGAGAGTCGCCTTCGCCACTGGTGTTCCTCCACATCTCTACGCATTTCACCGCTACACGTGGAATTCCACTCTCCTCTTCTGCACTCAAGTTTCCCAGTTTCCAATGACCCTCCCCGGTTGAGCCGGGGGCTTTCACATCAGACTTAAGAAACCGCCTGCGAGCCCTTTACGCCCAATAATTCCGGACAACGCTTGCCACCTACGTATTACCGCGGCTGCTGGCACGTAGTTAGCCGTGGCTTTCTGGTTAGGTACCGTCAAGGTGCGAGCAGTTACTCTCGCACTTGTTCTTCCCTAACAACAGAGCTTTACGATCCGAAAACCTTCATCACTCACGCGGCGTTGCTCCGTCAGACTTTCGTCCATTGCGGAAGATTCCCTACTGCTGCCTCCCGTAGGAGTCTGGGCCGTGTCTCAGTCCCAGTGTGGCCGATCACCCTCTCAGGTCGGCTACGCATCGTTGCCTTGGTGAGCCATTACCCCACCAACTAGCTAATGCGCCGCGGGTCCATCTGTAAGTGACAGCCGAAACCGTCTTTCATCCTTGAACCATGCGGTTCAAGGAACTATCCGGTATTAGCTCCGGTTTCCCGGAGTTATCCCAGTCTTACAGGCAGGTTACCCACGTGTTACTCACCCGTCCGCCGCTAACATCCGGGAGCAAGCTCCCTTCTGTCCGCTCGACTTGCATGTATTAGGCACGCCGCCAGCGTTCGTCCTGAGCCAGGATCAAACTCTCCGAGGTATGCAGGATGCATATCACACATGCGTTGCTACACGATGTAGCGAACTTAGTATGTGATCCTTCCTGCCTCGTCAGCTTGACTGACTACCTATGATGTATCATAGGATTTTTTATAAAAACTCGAATTAACAGGTACGTTTTGTCTTGTTTAGTTTTCAAAGATCATTTTTTTCAAAATGGAGCGGGTGATGAGAATCGAACTCACGACATCAGCTTGGAAGGCTGAGGTTTTACCACTAAACTACACCCGCGTGGTTTGTATTGGCGCGCCCGAGAGGAGTCGAACCCCTAACCTTTTGATCCGTAGTCAAACGCTCTATCCAATTGAGCTACGGGCGCTTAATCAGGCGACTTAATTATCTTAACATATCATTTTTATTAAGTCAACATCTTTTTGAGATTTGTTTGTCACATGCGTTTGAACGTCTGTGTTTCAAATGCGTCATCAGCGACGAATAAAAATATACCACGGATCATATAAATGGGTCAATACATTTTTGTGAAAAAGTTTAATGTTTTTTAAGAAGTGATTTTTTCTTATATAAATAGAGATGCGATAGCCCTATTTTTCTTCTCTTCTTTCATAATATCAATCATTCTTAAATAAAATCTTTCTAAATCCAAAGGAGGACAAAACATGACCACCTAGAATTTTTATTTATTGGAAAATTCTTAATATTTTCCAAGCATTTAAAGGAGGTAGGAGATGATGAAAAAATTCGTCGCTTTTCAAATCATGATCGCTTTGGTGATAGGAGCTCTTATCGGCCATTTCTTCCCTGACTTCGGAATGGCACTGCGGCCAATTGGTGATGGCTTCATTAGATTGATTAAAATGATCGTTGTTCCTATCGTTTTCTCTACTATTGTGATCGGTGCGGCTGGCAGCGGCGGCATGAAGAAAATGGGTAGCCTCGGATTAAAGACGATCATTTGGTTTGAGGTCATCACAACCATCGTTCTTGGGATCGGTCTATTATTGGCTAATGTCCTAAAGCCCGGCGTTGGACTTGATTTCTCTAAATTAGCTAAGAAAGATATTGGGGAATTAGATGGCTATACTCAGAAAGTCGTTGACTTTAAGCAAATGGTATTAAATATCATTCCAACCAATATCGTCGATGTCATGGCTCAGAATGATTTACTTGCTGTCATTTTCTTCGCTATTTTATTTGGTGTAGCCGCAAGCGGCATCGGTAAAGCATCCGCTCCTGTTCTAACCTTCTTTGAATCAGTGGCACAAATTATGTTTAAGCTAACGCAAATGGTGATGGTGACAGCACCTATTGGGGTTCTTGCATTAATGGCTGCTTCTGTTGGCCAATATGGCATCGTTTTATTAATCCCAATGATGAAGCTTGTCGGGACTGTATTCTTAGGATTATTCATTATTCTATTTGTCTTGTTCCCTCTTGTCGCACTGATCTTCCGTTTTAACTACTTCGAAGTATTAAAAATGATTTGGGATTTGTTCTTAGTTGCCTTTTCCACTACAAGTACAGAAACTGTCCTTCCTCAACTTATGTCACGGATGGAGAAATACGGCTGTCCAAAAAGAATCGTTTCCTTCGTGATCCCTTCTGGTCTTTCTCTGAATTGTGATGGGTCAAGTTTATATTTATCCGTTTCCTGTGTGTTTCTCGCACAAGCGTTTGGCGTCGACATGAGTCTATCACAGCAGCTTCTCATGATGCTTGTCCTTGTATTAACAAGTAAAGGCATTGCAGCTGTGCCATCCGGTTCACTCGTCGTTCTTTTGGCAACGGCCCACGCAGTAGGTCTTCCAGCGGAAGGCGTCGCCATTATCGCCGGTGTTGACAGAATTATGGATATGGCACGAACTGGCGTGAATGTACCAGGGCATGCAGTTGCATGTATTGTCGTATCTAAATGGGAAAAAGTATTCCGTGAGTCTGCATGGGAAGTTCCAAAAGCAGGTGAGGAAACTAAAGGGATGTAATGTCTTCTATCACGCTGAAAAGAAGACAAAGGGCTAAAATGATCTTCATTTTAGTCCTTTGTCAACAATCTGAAGGAAAGGGTCCGCCCTTTCCTTTTCTTATGGTAAAAATGTTTGCTTCAGAACTGCCTTGCCTTCGTCTTGAATCTGCACTTCTGCGTACGCTCCATTGATGATGGTCATTTGTGGCGGAACATGTCCACAATCCATATCATAAACAATCGGGATTTGTAATTCCTTGTGTAATTCTTCATATAGATCCGTATATTCATATCCTTCCACAGGCACATCCACTGCGCTCCGGCCGAACATGATCCCAGAGCAGTCATCAAACCACCCTGCTAATTTTAATTGCACAAGAGATCTCTTCATGCTCGCAGCATTTAATGCGCAGTTTTCGAAATACCATAGAATCGGTTCACCTTTAAGGAATGTTTCTTGAAAAGCCTTCACATCTCCAAAAGGTGTTCCTGCTAAATGACGTATGACATCAATGCAACCACCCAGCAGTCTTCCCTTCACCGTCGTCTCGTGTGGATTAACCGTACGCCATACGGTTGGCTCTGTTAAATGAAAGACATGTTTACTCGGGTGATCATACTGCCATTCCTTTTGATACATAGATGAAGAAAACTGGGTAATGTTCATCTCCCCTGTAGTGGCGAGCACTTTTTCCCACATGGCAGTCGTCTGATCAAGCTCTTCACCTTGGAGATCCACAAAGTTCGGACCATGCGCTGTGGCAATGCCAGTTTTTAATGTGAATGCCAAAAGGAGTACACTCGTATCCGAGTAACCAAGAATCCACTTTTTTTGCATCGATGAGAAATCAAGATGCTCTAGCACTTCAATGAGTAGCTGCCCGCCCCACGGCGGAATGATGTGGTCAATTTCATCACATGTCATCATGTTCTGGAGCTCGTTTGCTCGTTCTGTGGAAGGGGCTGACTTTGCCTTTTCCTGCTGCCATACCGTCTCTCCACATATGACATCATAGCCTCTTTTTTTCATCCGCTTGCATGACAGATGGAACATTTCATGCAAAGATGACTGTACACCTGAGGAAGGGGCTGTGACGCCAATCGTCTGTCCTTTTTGCAAATGCGGATACTGTATCATCTTGTCCACCTCCCTCCACTATTCATCTCTCATCCTATTCATTATAAAGAATATGCCCCTTTTCCAAGGGACATCTCATTTTATTCCTTTTGCCGCAGCACAGTATAGACACCTGCAAAGATACATAGAATCCCAATGAAAGAGCGCATCCCCATCTCTTCTCCCAAAAGCAGCCAGCCAAGAACTGCACCTACGATAGGCTGAAAGAAGAAAAACAGTCCACCGCTTGAGGCATCCATGAGCTGAAGCCCCCTATTCCACAGAAAGAAAGCAAGGGCTGTCGAGATCATGCCAAGATAGAGAATACCGCCCCAAATTTCAGGCCTTGCCATCTGCCCCACATCTAAATGTGGTAAGCGAAATAGAACAGGCGGTGTTAAGACAATGAATGCAATGATGATCGCATATGTTGTTGTGACCACCTGAGGGTATTTTCCTGGAACCCGTTTCAGTAGAACAGACATGAGCGCCCATGTTAAAGCAGCGATGACCAATGAGAGACCTCCAGCAAATTCATCTGTTTGCACTGCGACTGGTCCAATCATTGTGAGTACACCTACTGTAGCAAGCAGGATGGACGCGCATTTTCTCACAGTGATTGATTCTTTTAATAGAAAGAACGCGAAAAGCACCATAAAGGCAGGCGTTGCAGACGTGATGACCGCCCCCATTTGGGCAGATGTGTACATCGTGCCAATTTCTTGGGTCACGATCGAAAGAACATTTCCAATCAGCCCAATCGCTGCAATGAGCGGGATGTCTTTTTTATCTAATCGAAAAGAATAACCCAATCGCCATATGGTGAACACCAAAACGACTCCTGCTACTGCATATCTCATCCATACGAGTTCAAGTGGCGGAACAACCGCTACTGTTACTTTTACAACAACGTACATGCCGCCCCAAATACTTGCAGCAATTGCTAAGTAAAGAGCACCTATATATTTTTCATTCATCCTTTTCCCTCCGTTACTGGATATATTCATCGCCATATCCACAAACGGAGATCACTCTCCGTTATGGACGGAGGGTATTTGGTACATCATGTTCAAATAAAGGCTTCCATAGCATTGTCGTCACCCCAATTGTTTTTATTTTCTGATACTTTATAACAAATTTTGATTCACTTCAATCCTTATTTATCACCATCTTTCTTCATATAATAGAAGATACATAGGGATTGACACGCTGAATTCGTTTTCATATAGTAAGTAAAACTATAGGTGTTCACGAAAAAAGGAGTAGAGATCGTTGGATATTGAAGCTAGGAAACATATTCCCAGCGCGGGACACGAACCGTTTCTCGAGGGGATAAAAGATTGTGTGCCAACTCTGCTCGGTTATATGAGTATTGGGTTTGCCTTCGGAATTGTTGGAATTAGCGCACAGTTAAGTATATGGGACATTGCGCTCTTATCTATTTTTATTTACGCAGGTGCTTCGCAGTTTATCATCTGTGCACTGCTTGTAACAGGGAGTCCCCTTTCCGCTATTGTTTTCACCACATTTATTGTGAATCTGCGGCATTTATTGCTCAGTCTAACGCTCGCCCCTCACTTTACACGTTACTCTTTGAAGCAAAATATCGGATTTGGTCTTTTACTGACTGACGAATCCTTTGGCGTAGCGATGAACAAATTTGCGCAGCAAGGAAAACTGAACAACCGCTGGATGCATGGACTGAACTTAACAGCTTATTTGTGCTGGATTGGTGCCTGTACACTTGGCGGCATTTTTGGTCATTGGATCTCAAATCCTGAAGCGCTTGGTCTTGATTTTGCCCTATCTGCCATGTTTGCTGCGCTCTTGATCCTTTCTTTGCAAACTGTGCCAAAAAATAAGTTAACCCATCGCTTGTCGCTTGTTTTGTATATGGTTGTTGCGATGTTTATTCTGCTTCATTTTGTTCCTTCGCACGTGGCAGTTCTGTTAGCAACCGTGATTGTCGCAACCATTGGGGTGGTGACAGATAAATGATCAGCAGCTTTATGATATGGCTGATTCTTGGTTGTATGATTGTGACAGTTATTCCAAGGGTCGTTCCATTTTTATTTGTACGGAGTATCCAGCTGCCTGAAGTCGTACTCAAGTGGTTATCGTTTATCCCAATTTGTATATTTACTGCGTTGATTGCAGAGCATCTTTTCATACATACTACAACAGGCGTCACCGTTCATTGGATGTATCTTGCGGTCTTGGTTCCGACTGTGCTGATCGCTATTTGGACAAAAAGCTTATCACTCACTGTTCTGATTGGGGTTATGCTGATGGGTACTGCCAGATGGTTTTTCTAAAAGAAAAAGCTTAACCGCATGCGGTTAAGCTTTGTTTCATTTTACGATTCCGTATACAAACCCATCATAGCCTTTTTCACCAACAGTTTGAATAGCTGTTGCCTCAATTCTTGGCTCTTGTTTGAGTAAATCGAAAAATTCACGCGTTCCCTTCACTCGTTCATCCTGATCAGAGGCATGAAGGACTGCTCCATTTCTGATGACATTGTCTGCAATAATGACTGTTCCCTTTTTTGAGAAGTGTAACGCCCACTTCAGATATTTCGGGTTGTTTGGTTTATCTGCATCAATGAAAATCAAATCGAACGGAAGCGTATCCCTCTCTTTTAACTGCGGTAGCGTATCTAATGCTTTTCCTTGCAAAATGATCACCCGTTCCGATAAGCCCGCTCTGCTGATGTTTTGCTGTGCGATCTCTACATGATGGCTGACAGCCTCTAATGTGATGAGTTCCCCATCCTCTTCAAGAGCTCGCGCCAGCCAAATGGTACTGTATCCACCGAGTGTCCCGATTTCTAAAATACGTTTTGCATTCTTGGTTTTTGCTAATAAATAAAGCATTTTTCCTTGGGCTGGAGACACATCAATTTCTGGCAGCCCCGCTTGTTTATTCTTGGTAAGAGCTTGCTCCAATACGTCATCTTTAGGAATCAATTTGTCTGTGATATACGCGTCAACTTTCCCCCACACTTGCTCCATTTCATCCATCTCCCTTGATCATCCTCTATCTCAAGTCTACATGACAGTAGTGAGAACGTATAATCAATTCTTTTCACATATCTATTCATTTGATTGATGAAAGGAATGTGATCATGGAGACATGAGGCAAACTGCAAATGGTTCGCACACTTTTCGGAAAGCTACTGGTTTCGTTTATTTTTCACGTCACCTTTTTTATCTTGAAGCTTCCCTTTTGCTTGATCCTTTTTCCCTTCTGCTTTCAGGTTTTGATGATCTGTTGCTTCGCCAAGCTTTTCTTTCACTTGACCTTTGACTTGATTTGTTTTTCCTTTCGCTTTATCCACATGTCCTTTTTCTTCACTCATTTGTCCCACCTCCACGTTTGATACTTTTCATTTAGCCTTTTTGAAAGATAAAAAACATCTGAGTGTGCTATGTACCCGTTTCAGGTATGATAGACATAAAGGAATGAAGGGTTGGTGCTCTGTTCAATGATCCTATCTGAAAACATATTCACAGTTCGTGATTTGACCTATCGTATTCGATCTGCAGCGTTAGCAGATGCCAAACAGTTGTCTGCTCTCAGACTGAAAATCGATGGTGAAACAGAATATTTAGACCGTGAACCAGGCGAAGCCTTTCTAGATGAAAAAGGATTTGAAGCTTTCATTCAAGAGGATTCCAAGCAAAGCCGGCATTTATTTTTGGTCGCTGACATCGAAGGAGAGATTGTAGGCTTTTCAAGATGCGAAGGGCATTCACTCAAGCGCTTTGCTCACAAAGTAACGTTTGGCGTCGCCGTACAGAAGGATGCTTGGGGCTATCACATCGGCAAAGAGCTTTTAGCCGCTTCTATTGACTGGGCAGATAAGCAGGGCATTCAAAAGATTTCACTTCACGTGCTGGAAACCAATCAAAAAGCCATTCGGTTATATGAACACCATGGCTTTGAGATTGAAGGGGTATTAAAAAACGATAAACGACTGGCAGACGGACTGTATGATGATACTGTTGTGATGGGCAGGCAGCGGCCGGTCTCCTGACCGCTTACATGACATAGCCCCATATCATCGAAATAGCACTGTATATCAGGAGCAGCCCCATGACAAACTGGAACGGCCGCTGATAAACAGTCAAAAAACGCTTGAATAAAGAGCCGAACAGACTCCAGCTGAACGTGCCTAAAAATCCAATGAGTGCAAGAATCAGCGTCCATAATATGTACTGCACGCTGGACTGTCCATTTGGCAAAACAAATGTTGAAATCACCGTTAACCCATACAAAAGCGCTTTCGGGTTGATAAATTGCAGCAGCATGCCTGGGATAAAATCATTATAGCGGTCAAGTGTTTCGTCATCGCCGCCTTTACTTTTCATGATTTTGACAGCTAAATAGATCATGTACCCAGCTCCGATGAAAGCCATGACCCAGCCTATTTTCGGCATGACTTGATATAGAATGATATTGAAGAAACAACTCAAACACAAAATGACGAAAAACCCGATACCAACACCTAAACAAAATCGAAATGTTTTCTTGACCCCATATTTATTCGTAAAGACCATGGCCATGATGTTGTTTGGCCCGGGGGTGAAGCTGGTGACAAAAGCATAGATCAACATAGAAAGAATCAAGTTGCCGCCTCCCTTTTATACGTTATTTAGACTATATTTACTTCATCACGTATATTACGTTTTATTGTACCTTTTGGTCTTTATAAAGTAAATACAGAAAGGAGCTTTTTTCATGGAAGACGTACAATCGATTATTTCTAAAAATGTGAGGCAGCTTAGAGATCAAAAAAAGTTAAGCCTCGAAAAGATGGCAGAATTAACTGGTGTGAGCAAAACAATGATTGGACAAATCGAAAGAGGAGAATCAACACCTACCATCACAACTTTGTGGAAAATCGCCAATGGATTAAAGGTGTCTTTTAGTGAGCTCATCTACGCACCGCAGCCTGAAATCAAGGTGGTACGTAAAGAGGATGGACAGGTTTTAACTGAGGACGATGGAAGATATCGTGTGTATACGACTTTTCCCTTTGATGATCGGGGGAAATTCGAAGTGTACCAGGTAGAAATTGATCCTGGCGGGTCGTTACGTGCGAATGAACACATTGGAGGAACAGAGGAATTGATCACCGTTTTTGAGGGAGCGCTTGATGTATCTATCGGTGACGAACAATACATATTAAAAGCTGGCGACTCAATTCGCTTTAAAGCTGACCGTGCCCATGAGTATAAGCAATCAGGAGAACAGATGGTACGGATGCAAATGATTCTTTATTATCCCCATTAAAAAAGCTGACAGGCTTGTCCACCTGTCAGCTTTACGTTTTATTTAATGAAACCCTGGATCTCTCACAACAGTTCCAGTAAATGTGACTCTGTATTTTCCTAAGCCTAATTCTTCAATGGAAGATTGATATAAAATACCGACCCAGCCATCCTTTGCATATGTAATACTTGATGGGATGTTTGACGTCGTATATGTTCTCGTTTCTGAAACAGTTCGACTTGCTTGAACCGTTATTTCACTGTTTGCTTTTTCCTTTGCTTCCACCGGAGGAGCAGTTGTGACCCCAGCACCCGTTAAAACAATTGCCCCAACCAAAACAGAAGATATGACCTTTTTCATAAAAAAATCCCTCCCTTTTTTGTTGAACATATTAACTTTACCATAATTTAGAACTTTAGTAAGTTATTTTTTCATTTTTTTGAAAATTATGATATGATTGTCTTATGCTGGATAGAGAGATTTACATACTTCTATGATTTTCTCCTTATCTCATTCTAGTGAAACAATTGACGACGGAGGTGATTTCATGAAAAAATGGCTCATCTGTTTTCAACTTGTTTTCCTCTTCACCTTGACGACTACACCACTTGCTTCTGCTGCCTCATGCCCTACAGTGAAACCATGTGTCATTGATCCTTAAGCATAAGAAAAGGTCGATCAAGCCTATTCACTTGATCGACCTTTTTATTTATTCTTGCTCTGCTTCCCAGCGAGCAACCTCTTCTCTTACTTTAGGAGCCACTTCTTTTCCAAATAACTCAATGGCTTTTAGCACTTGATCATGCGGCATTGAACCAACTGGTACATGAAGCATAAATCGTGTGATCCCAACATTTTTTCGCAGGTGAATCACTTTCTCAGCTACTGCATCTGGATCTCCCACATACAGTGCGCCTTCTAATGTTCTCGCTGCATCGAACGTAGAACGTGTGTAAGGTCCCCAGCCCCGCTCTCTCGCTAATGTATTCATGACATGCTGTGTGGAAGGGAAGAATTGATCTGCTGCCAGTTCTGTTTCTTGTGCAACAAATCCATGCGAATGTGACGCCACAGTTAATTTCTCCGGGTCATGTCCAGCATGTACAGCCGCTTGCTTGTATAGCTGAACGAGCGGTGCGAACTGTCTAGGACTGCCACCAATGATCGCGAGTACAAGCGGTAACCCCAATAATCCAGCACGCACGACGGATTCACGGTTCCCCCCGCTGCCAATCCAGATTGGAAGTGGATCTTGAACAGGTCTTGGATATACCCCAACATCCTGAATGGCTGGACGATGCTTTCCGCTCCACGTCACACGCTCTGACTGCTGTAATTTCAGGAGTAAATCTAGTTTTTCTTCAAATAATTCTTCATAATCATCTAAGTCATAGCCAAAGAGCGGGAATGATTCAATAAATGATCCACGGCCTGCCATGATCTCTGCACGTCCGTTAGATAGTCCATCTAATGTAGCAAAATCCTGAAATACACGAACAGGATCTGCCGATGAAAGGACTGTCACTGCACTCGTCAGGCGAATATTCTTTGTTTGCGTTGCCGCAGCCGCTAATACGACCGCTGGATTCGATGCAGCGAAATCTTCCCGGTGATGCTCACCTACTCCAAATACATCAAGACCTACTTGGTCTGCTAAAATAATTTCTTCTACTACTTCTCGAATACGCTGTGCGTGACTGACTGTTTTTCCTGTTTGAAAGTCAGGTGTTGTTTCTACAAATGTACTAATTCCTAGTTCCATGGATGGAACCCCCTATCTTATAAATATGTCACAAATTCAGAGACAGGCTTTCGGTAGCCTCTCGCTTGTCTGCTTTCTACTTTTTCTTTTCCGAGTGTGATCATTAACACAGGAACCAAATCCGACTCGATGTTCAGAACCTTTTTCATTGCTTCAGGGTCAAAACCAATCATGGGGCAGGTATCCCAGCCTTTGTTTTTGGCGGCGAGCATAAACAGCATGGCAGATAATGAAGCATTGCGGACCGCCTCTTCCTTCTGAAAATCCGCCCCTCTCTGCTCATAAAAGCTCATCGTCTCTCTAACCATTTCTTCATATTGCTGTGCGTTTACAATGCCAAGCATTTTTAAGCCTTCATATATGTTTCCTGCTTGCTCATAAGCGTTCGGGTCTCCCAGCACAATGATAGCTGCTGAAGCGGAATGCACTTTATATTGTCCAAATGCGGCTTCTCTTACTTGTTCTTTGAGACCTTCTGTTTGGACGACGACATATTGTGTATGCTGTAAGTTAAAAGCAGATGGTGCCATCTTGACCTCTTCGAATATGCTGTTAAGCTCTTCTCTCGAAATCGAGATATTCGGCAAAAAATTTGATGCTGATCGTCTTTCACGTACCAATGTATCAAAGCTGAGTGTCATCTTGTTTCTCCTTTTCGCGAAGTTGTTCTGCACCTAAACCAATTTTCTTTAGCAATTCGATGAGCTGCTCTTTTTCTTCTTTTTCAATAAAGGACAGATTTTGTGAAATGACATCTGTATGTTTAGGAAAAATGTCGTCAAACAATTGCTTTCCTTTATTCGTAAGCCGCACATGGAATACACGCTTATCAGATGGCGCACATTGCCTTTTAACCAGTTCTTGTTTTTCTAGCTTGTTCACGACATATGTAATACTTCCACTTGGGATTGATAAGATGTCACTAATTTTTTGGACGGGATGCGGCCCCTTACTATAGAGCAATTCAAGGATCTGAAAATTTTCAAAACCGATATCATAACGTTCAATGTCTTTCTGGATATTTGTAAAAAGGGCTTGATAGGCTTTCAACCACACGCGGAATAGCCTTAAATCTAATTCATGTTCATGCTGCACCATGGCAACTACTCCTTTTTCAAGAAATCCTAAAACTAGGATGAATTTATCCTAACACTAGGATATTTTCTTGTCAACGTGTTTGTTTCATCGAAAAAAGACCACGGTTCAGTGGTCTTTTCGATCTTCTTTTAAGACAAAATGCATTTCAGCAATTTGTTGATATTGTTGTACTTCTTGTAATGAAAATCTAGATTCCTGATCCGTTGGAAGGAAAAGAGGAATTCCTTTTCCAATCATGACAGGTACGATTTGAAGAAAAAGCTCATCGACCAATCTTGCTTTTAATAAAGGCTGAAGCAGTTCCCCGCCGCCTACAATCCAGATATGTTGGCCTTTTTCATTTTTTAAACTTGTGATAAATGATAAGAGATCTTCGCGAATGATGTGTGTTCCTTTATGACTATCTTGTAAAGTGCGTGAAACGATATAGCAGGTCTTTTCTTCATAAGGAAATTCATCAGGTGAGAGCTTAAGAACCTGC
The DNA here is from genome assembly GCF_056838025.1 of Bacillus sp. MC1252. Classification (NCBI taxonomy): domain Bacteria; kingdom Bacillati; phylum Bacillota; class Bacilli; order Caryophanales; family Bacillaceae; genus Bacillus; species Bacillus sp. MC1252. The sequence continues at coordinate 559,454 of NZ_CM166369.1, read as the reverse complement.
TCATATGTCTTACGCCCCATGATGAGCGTATCGACTGACGCATAAAAGTCATCATATCTCGTTTCCTCTTCGCCCTCTGTTCCGATTAGCCAATCGAGACGGTGATCCTCTCTCGCTAAATAACCATCGATACTCATCGCCCCATAAAAAAGCAGCTTCCTTTTTTCACTCAATCTCATCACTCCCTACCCCTAAATAAGAACATACATTCTTATTGTAGCAGAAAGGAAAGAGAAAGGATACCTTGCTTTCTCTCTTCTTACGATTCCTGTTCCACCTTGACGAGAAGCTCGTACAATTTGTGTGCGAGCTTGCCGGCATCGACTGTCATGCCTTCATGAATCCATTCTTCAAGTACACCAACGACACCAGACACGACAAAAGAGGCCTCAATCTGTTCATTCTCCGTAATATGACGCTGATCAAGCTGCCACTCTTTCATGATTTTTCCTTTAAAAAACGCTTTAAATTGATTCGTCGTTGGACCATTGGGTTTAACAAATAACGTCAGCATATATTGATTCTCTTTCAAATACTCTGTGGTTTTGTTTAAAAAGGAAAGCATATCAAGCGGGTCCTGACTTGGAAAGGTTTCATCATATAATCCGCCAAGCTGATCGAATAGTTCTTTCTCAAGCTGTTCATATAAATCAAACACATCATGATAATGCAAATAAAAGGTACCTCGCCCTAAATCCGCTTTTCTTGATAGCTCTGATACTGTAATCTGCTGCACCTCTTTTTCCTTTAAAAGCTCAAGAAAGCTTTCCCTGATCGCCTTTTTTGTTTTGATTGTTCGTCTATCCTTCATGAGACGGCCCTCCATTTTTGAACAATTTGGCCCCAGTTGTCTATTTTTGTACAAGAGATCAGCTATTGCCGATGTTCGTATGATTTTCTCTTCATTATAGTCGACATATGTTCACTAATCTATATCTGTTCAAAAAGGGAGGACCTACTGATGTTTCAATTTAGAATGGCTAGAGAAGATGAACTGCCTCAAGTGGCAGAGTTGTTATATGATTCGTTTCAGGATTATACATTTTTTGATTTGTTATGTGAAAGGGTCTCAAAGCGGTCTGCTTTCGCCCGTCAGCTGCATTTGATCAACACAAAAGTGTATTTTCAGCATCAAATCTGTTTTGTCGGGGTTGAGAACGAGCAAATTGTGTCTGCAGCCCTTTTAAAACACCCGCACCTTCCTGAACCAGGCATCATGGATTATATTTTATCAGGTGGGTTAAAGCTGCTCTTTACAGGCAGCATATCAGCCATTCAGCATGTGTTCAGTATTTTAAAACAGGCAAAAAAAGCGTGTTTTTCCTTAAAGAAACCTTATTGGTATCTAGAAGCGCTTGTCGTCGCAAAAAACCAGCAAGGGAAAAAACTCGGAAGCTGCATGTTAAAACAATGTCTCTTCCCCTTTATCGCTCGACAAGGTGGTGGATTGTTCACGCTGATTACACACAGCGAGGCCAATCGTCAGTTCTACCGGAAAAATGGGTGGGTGGAGTTTGATGAAAGAGTATTGCGCGGAAAGGAAATGTTCTTAGAAAGCTGGAGCTATAAAACTGTGATTAACTAAGGTATCCTCTTCAGGTGATGATATAATAGAAACAGTTCAATCAATGATCATACTTGGAGGAGAGACTGATGATACGACGACTTGATCATATCGTGTTGACTGTACAACATATGGAGGAAACCATTCGCTTTTATACAAACGTATTAGGGATGAAAGAAGAGACTTTTAGAGAAGGCCGTAAAGCTCTTCGTTTTGGTTTACAAAAGATCAACCTTCATGAAGACGGTCATGAATTCGAACCAAAAGCTGCTCATCCCCTTCCTGGATCTGCTGATTTATGCTTTATCACCGATTTAGATATGGACAGTTTGCTGCTGCACCTTCGAAAGCAGGTCGTTCCAATCGAAGAGGGGCCAGTCAGGCGCACTGGTACATTAGGTCCAATTGAATCCGTTTATATCCGTGATCCTGATATGAATTTAATTGAAATCTCTCGATATATAGAGGAGGGTGAACAGTCATGACTCGTTTATTTTTGAGACCGATTGAAGAGCACGATTATCCCGGTATTCAAAGAGGATGCCAGCATAAAGAAACACTTTATATGACTGGCACACGCAAAACGTTCACACTAGAAGAAATTCAATCAGCCTATACCCGCTTTCTGCAGGATGACAGCAGACGAGATTTCGCTATTTGTCTGCTTGACACGAAAGAAATGATTGGGGATGCGGCGATTGTGGATATTGACCCGATGAACCGTACTGCAAGCTTTCGGATTGCACTTCATGGCCCAGAACATTTTCAAAAAGGCTATGGCACTGAGGCTGTTCGGATGGTACAAGCATTCGCCTTTGACACATTAGAACTCAACCGTCTTGAGCTTGAAGTCTTTTCTCATAATCCAAGAGCTTTTCGCAGCTATGAGAAAGCCGGATTTCAATATGAAGGAAAAAGACGTCAAGCGCTCTATTTCAATGGTACTTATTCAGATGTCATCATCATGGGCATTCTGCGTGAAGAATACGATCAAATCAACAATGGAGATACCCCTGCTTAAGAAGGGTCATCTTTTTTTAAAAAATTGAATCCCTGTGACAATGATCAAACAAATCATTGAAGCTAGAATAATAGAGACGCTTGATATACTGAGCGCTATCCCTTCCCATCTGCCAATGAAGAAACTACTGATCAATAAGATCAATCCAAACAGGGTGATACATATAGGAAGAATCAGCCCAGCATTTCGGTATCTGCGTCTTTTTCCTACCCACCACGAGAGACAAAGCACAAGGATTGTAAAAATGGCGGTTTGCAGCCAGAACATGTTACATCAACTCCTATTCTCTTTTTTATCCTATGAAAATGGAGGTTCTCCCAATGAACATTAGACCCATTCAACAAAAAGACAATCCGTATATTGCGGCCATTATTCGCCAGTCACTAGAATCAGCGAATCTTGCGATTGAAGGTACAGCCTACACAGATCCACACCTTGATCAGCTTTTCGAATACTATCAGTCATTGACTCATGCAGCCTATTGGGTTGCTGAAGAGCATGGTGACATTGTGGGCGGCGCAGGCATTGCCCCTTTTACAGATGGCATATGTGAGTTACAAAAGCTTTATTTAAGTCCAAAGGCACAAGGAAAAGGTGCGGGCAAAAAACTGATGGATACGGCACTGCGATATGCATCTACAACCTACGAAGCCTGTTATTTAGAAACCCGTAGTGAATTAACAGCAGCCACCGGTCTTTATCAACGATATGGCTTTTCTCTTCTTTCTGAGCCGATAGAAGGCTCAGAGCATTCTGCGATGGATGCTTGGTATCTCAAAACCTTCTCATCATGAGCCATAAAACAATCAATAGGTTTTTGTCCACTGAAAGCCTAGCCTCTCTGCCAGTTTGGTCGAAGCTAGGTGATGGACATCGCAATCCCAATGCGGCGTCCTGCCATTTTCTAGACAGGTGCTGACCTGCTAACAATGCCACCCCTTTTCCTCTATAGGCTTCATCTGTCCAAATATCTAACTCAACACGACCTTCACTTGAAAAAATGGAGATACATTCACTGACCACTTGCTCCCCATGTGTTATAATCCCAATTCCTTTGATAGAAAGCGAGCCGTTTCTCCCCAATATGTTTCGTAATAGCTATGAGAGAACGCCCTGCTTGCAGTGATCACCTGTTCATTCGTGCGCTTCTCCCCTATACCCCTGATGAGAAGCAGGCAGATGAGGAAATGTCGATGGAAAACAAGACGCATGACTTTGCATCTCATTCAGGTGTGAGCCAATAATGAAAGCTCTGCTTCTGCCTTGCCTGCTACATAATAAATGCCGCATGCTGCCTCGAGAAAATAAACAAGAGGCTGTTCTACATCATCCACATAAAGATCTCCTTGTATGATGCCATCCATAATCGAATCTACAAATACTGGATATGCCGGGTCGATCCGTCGTATTCCCTCTTTCACCAATGCTGCTCTTTGTTGATCCAAGAGATGCAAGATCACCCTTCCATTCAAAACGTGCTCTTTCTTTCATTATAGATAAAAAAGCTGTGGGCATGCAGTAACTCTTTGCAACAAATAGAATTCTTCTGCATCAAAATAAAAAAATGGCACAGGCATTGAATCACCTGAAGCCACAATCTTAAAGTCTCAGATTGTTGACAAAGGGCTAAAATAAAGTTCATTTTAGCCCTTTGTCTTCTTTTCAGCGTGATGAAAACCTTTGCAGTCTAGGAAGGACGAGTACTGGAGCGAATTTGACATTCGTGAGCACCGGCACGCAGGACTGACAACGAATGCGAGGGTTTGTCTACACGCTGAAGAGACCTTAATTGAAAGGTCTCTTGTGTCTTTCTGCTTCATTTCGTTATTCTGCGGCTGCCTCTTCCGCTGCGTTCCCCTTCCAAATAAGGGTTAAGCCTAATCCAAGAAATAAGACAACACCTGCGAATAAAAATGGGAAATGAATATTTTGATCGAATAGAATGCCGCCAAGCGCTGGTCCGAAAATCGTGCCAAGGCTTGTGTAAGTGGAGTTCATCCCTGCGACAAACCCTTGCTGATTGCCAGCGATTTTAGATAAGAATGTCGTTAATGCTGGCCGTAATAAATCAAACGCAAGGAAAATGACACACGTGACGATTAGTACGACCATAAACCCTGAAACGACAGTCGACACGAAAGCTAAGATCGCCCCGACGATTAAGCATAACTGGATGACTCTTTTTTCCCCAAGAGCATTCACCAATTTACCGAAGACAAGCACTTGGATGATGACCGCAACAATCGAGCTGACGGTAATGATAATCGCAATATCTTTCGGTCCAAAACCAAACTTATGATTTGTAAACAAGCTAAAGACCGTTTCGTATGCGGATAGTCCAAACGCCAGCACAAACACAATGATGAAGGCGATGAGATAGCTTGGGTGAATGGATTTTTTCAAATCTTTAAAGAAGGTAGATTCCGTTACTTGTTCCATTTGCTTCGCTCGCTCTTCTTTTGTTAATGGCTCCTTCAGCATCAACATAGACGAAATGACGGCAATAAACGCAATACCTGCTGCAAAGAAAAATGGCAGACGAACGCCGTATTCTGCAATAAACCCGCCAATTCCCGGTCCAATGATGAAGCCGGTACTAATGGCCGCAGATACATATCCCATCGCCTTTGATCTTTCTTGAACGGTCGTGATATCTGCGACATAGGCGGTGACAGCCGGCATGATAAACGCCGCACTAATGCCGCCTAGAACCCTCGCAAAGTAAAGAACATACACATGTGTCCCTAAGCCAAAGACGAGTTCTGATAAAGCGAATAGAAACAGCCCTGACACAATCATAATCTTTCTACCGTAGCGGTCTACCCATCTTCCTGCAATAGGTGATGCAATGAGCTGAGCAACAGCAAACGCAGCCACAAGGTATCCCATCGTACTGCCTGTTAGGTGCATCACATTCATAAATAGCGGCATGACAGGAATAATGAGGCCGATGCCTAAAAACGCAATAAATATATTACTTAATAAAATAATGAGTACAGCTTTTTGCTCACGAATCGGTTTTTGCATGATGTTTGTTTCTCCTTTACTGACTCACTTGTTACTCATGATGGTTGATTCCGTGAATAAACAATGAGATCGCCTCTTTTTGTAACTCTTTTTTCTGCTTCATCGTGTCATTCTTATATAACACATCTAATCCGTAAAAAACGGAAAGTAATATTTTGACTTTTGACTCGACATGCTGGATCGACCAGCTGCCATCTTCGTTTCCTTCAAGCAAGATATCTCTCATCACATCATCAAAGTCCACATCAATTTTATTCAGCCGTTCCATGACTTCATCTGATGTAAATGCACTTGCACAAAATTCCTCGCTTGCTCTCATTAAAGGATAGTTAATCCCCATTTGACTCAGCAGCTCTGCAAATCCTGTGAGCTTATCTATGGCTCGATGCAGCGTTTGTTTCTCCTCATGCCACGTCTCCATCATCAAGCGATGATCCTCTTCCATGATATGAAGGAACAAAAACTCTTTTCCTTTAAAATGATGATAGAGATTGCCTTTACTAATCTCAGCAGCCTCTAAAATATCTCGCACGGATGTTTCTGAATATCCTTTTTTCGCAAATAAATCACGTGAAGCGGTGACAATTTTTTGCTTCGTCTTCTCACTCTTTCCAGCCCCGCTTTGTGCACTTGTCATCTATTAACAATCCCTTCTACTCTGCATTTCTTCATGCGGACAAAATAAAACCGACCAGTTGGTTTATTTTTTTATTATAAATGGATATTGTTCATAATACAATGAAAAAGTCATCGACTTCATGAGGAGTGGTTCATGTGAAAACAAACAAAACGGTCATTTGTGCCATCACTAAAAAAGACTTATCCTTGTTTTTCATTTATGACCTGTTCATTGCTACCTTGGCCTACTATCTGTTCAAATTCAAACTAACCGCATTTTATGAATGTGCGGGGGTCATGGGAAGTATTCTTTGCCCATTATTGTTGAAAAAGTGGTTGTACCGATGATTTCCTTTTCAAGTGAATTATCGTAAGTGACTATTCATTTAATTTTACTTAATATTTAATTTCACTTAAATATAAGGATTGTATATAATATAAGAGAGGAGAGGTGACGTCATTGGATGAAGAGATCATTCATTACAGTAAAAAAATCATTGAGTACTCGAATGCACTAGGCTCTATTTACGTAGAAGAGTATAAACGATTCTTAAAAAATGAATATGCAGATTTAACAAGCAAACAAGAGCTGACACTTGAATTATTACGGACAAAAACGAGAACAATCAATGAATTAGCTGATTACTTTTCGATCTCTGCTAGTGCAGCTAGCCAGCTCGTATCAAAGCTTGAACAGCTTGGCTATGTCAAACGAGAAATTAATCCACATAACCGAAGAGAAATCATTGTTGATTTTGCTCAAAAGGGCCTTGATTATCACAAGAATACGGAAGAAATACAATTGCACCTTATTCAAAAATACTATGCGAAGCTTCCAAAAGAAGATTTAAAAACATTATTATCTCTATACGAAAAAATCTATAAGATTGCAAAAGAAGCGCCTTAACACGGTGTTTTCCCACCAATATTTAAGTAAGATTAACTATTAAGGGGATGAAAGTATATGGACGTTATTCATTTGAAAGATGGACGCAGAATGGGTTTGATTGAATACGGTGATCTTGAAGGATTTCCAGTATTCTTTTTTCACGGAACACCTGGATCAAGAGTCATGTTTTTAGATGATGACCCAATCTCCAAAGAGCTTGGTGTACGTCTCATCTGTATAGACAGACCTGGATTTGGCTTATCTACCCCTCAACCTGACCGTACAATTTTAGACTGGGCAAAAGACGTGCTGGAAGTGGCAGACCATCTAGACATACACCATTTTTCAGTCATGGGTGTATCTGGAGGGGGCGCATTCGCTGCTGGTTGTGCCTATCAATTGCCCAATCGTATCCTTTCAGCCGCTCTGATCTCAAGTACAACTCCTTTTCAGGACGGAAGACCGCCTAAAAGTATGCTGAAAGAGAACAAATTAGCCTTTTTCCTTAGTAAAAGATTCCCTTGGCTCTTAAAAGCAAGCTATCGTGCACAGAAAAAACTGATTGAGAACAAACCAGAGAAATTTAAGAAGCTCACCAAGAATGGGAACAAACATTTACATCCTTGGGATCGTCAATTCCTTCAAACCGATGAGCAGCTCGAGCTGATGATGATGCATTTACACGAAGCCACTCGTCAATCGGTTGATGAATGTATTCATGAACCAGATTTACTCTCGCGTCCGTGGGCGTTCAATATGAAAGATATACAAATCCCTGTTGATGTATGGCATGGAAAAGAAGATACGATGGCTCCATTTGAAGAAATAGAAAAAATTGCTCCAACCATTCCAAACGCCAAAACATATTATATAGATCAAGCGGGACATTTTCTCACTGATGTAGACGATATTTGGCGAGATATTTTACTCTCTTTAAAAACGCGTGCTGAACATCATCATCAGGAACACGCATCAAACAAGACCCTATAAAATTCGGGTCTTTTTCTGATTAATACTGGTCATAATAGGTTTGCACTTTATCTGGATTTTTTGTTTCCGTCAGTGCCAGCATAAGTAGAATTCTCGCTTTTGATGGATTTAATGAATCAGATGAGACAAAGTGATGTTCATCATCCATCTTTTCATGTGTAACAATTCCATTTCCTGCGCGGCTTGATCTCACGATGACCACGTCTTTTTTCACAGCATCTGTTGCCCCTTTAATCGCTTCAGTGGACATCGTGCCATTTCCGGGTGCGGCCACAACAATGCCTTTCGCCCCTGCTTTTACTGCTGCATCATACACATATTTTTGATCATTTTGATAGCCATATAAGATATCAACTTGTGGCAATTCTTTTATTTTTGATACATCAAATTCGCTTTCAGTCGTATGTTTTCTTGTCGATTCGTTATAAAAAGAGACCACTTCACCAGCAATTTCTCCAATGTAGCCTTGCTCAAGTGACTTGAAGGAATCTGTAGTGGTGGTGTTCGTCTTTGTAATAAATCGAGCCGATGCAATTCGGTCATTTAATGTGACCATCACACCTTTGCCCTTTGCTTCTTTTGTGGATGCAACTTTGACAGCATGATACAAGTTAAGCGGCCCATCTGCACTAATTGCTGATGCTGGCCTCATTGAGCCGACAACCACAACGGGCTTATCACTTTTCACAACCAAATGTAAAAAATAAGCAGTCTCTTCAAGTGTATCTGTTCCATGTGTAACCACTATGCCGTCTACTTGATCATCATTTAAGAGTTGATTGACTCTTTTGGCTAATTTTAAAAGCAGAGCGTTATTGACATTTTCACTGCCAACATTCGCTACCTGCTCACCCGTGACGTTTGCAATATCCTTCAGCTGAGGAACGGAGGCAATCACTTTATCGATGCCAAGTGAACCGGATTTATATCCTGTTGTATCTGTATCACTATCTGAAGCACCTGCAATGGTCCCACCTGTCGCCAGTACCTTAATATTAGATAACGACTTGTTCCCTGTCTCAACAGCCGTCGTTTTGTCCTTTGTTTCATTGGTTGTGCTTTCTTGTTTGCTTTGATTATTCTCTTGAGTGTTCGAGTTTGCACAAGCTGCTGTCATTAGTAATGAAAGGGAAAGAAGGACAGCACCTAACCATTTTGTGACGTTCATTGGATCATCTCTTTTCTTAAATGTGATGGATGAAAGACTATATCTCTGTCTATAGGATTTACTTTATAACATTCCTTCATTCATCAGCATGAGGCAAAAGTTATAGAACCAATTGATGGAAAAAACTCTATATTTCCGATGAAATACTTTATAATAGAAGTTAAGTTATAAAAAATATACTATATAACATTAAATTTACCTTAATATCCTTATTTAGATATAGCAAATCTGAGTATCTAAATAAAGCACGTACACTATTAGGAAAAGCTAAAAGCAAAAATGTTTTAGAAAAGAAAAGCAAGAAAAAATTTAATGGTAAACACCGTTATTATAAATATAATAAAAAAACCAATGAATTTTTATCTGTTGAAAAACAAAAAGGGAAAGATGTCATTATCACTTTTTTCAAACCTAAAAGAGGAATTAACTATTGGAAGGATCAGTAGAAATGAATAAAAACATTTGTTTAATTTGTGGCTATAATGAATTAGAGGAAAGACCATACTATTCGGATTTCGCAGGTAGTAACGAAATTTGTCCATGTTGTGGTTTTGAATTTGGTGTGGATGATTTTGATTGTGATGAATTTGACCATGAAGGGTTAACAGATAAAGAAATTGTTGAAAAATCTCATGACATTTGGAGAAAACAGTGGATTGAAAACGGGATAGAATTATTCAATCCTAAAATCTTTTCTCCGGAGGTTCGAAACGGTAAATTTTTAAAAAGAGATTATTTAGTGCTTCAAATGAAAAAGAATTTAGGCTTAGATTTTAACGACATTTAAAATTTTTTAATTTGCATAACATTAAAAACCATTCAGGTTTTATCCTGAGTGGTTTTAAATTTCAAATGTACTCTTTCACTTCTAACAAAAAGCATGAAAAAAACGCCTAATGCAAAGGTTTTTTTAGCTGCTCTAGTATGTTTTCACAGTGATCCAAGTACGCTTGGCTAAGCAGGAAGTCTTTCGGTGCGGCGATCGCTGCTAATGTGATCAGGGTATTTGAATGATGAATGAGCGGATTCAGCATTGAATGCTCTACGCCTCTAATTGTTTGAACATGCAACCATTTAGGTGCTACTTCTTTTTCGTAGATCCTTTTTGTTTCAGCAGAATCTACATTTCGATCATTCTGCGCCAAAACCAAATAGGTCGGTGTTTGGATGCGCTTGATATCTGATGTGGCATCGGCTTTCATGTTCTTTTGAATGAATTCAAATCGATCTTTTGTCATCTCTTGAACGTCCGTTTTCTTTTGATATGTGCGAAATGCTGCACCTTCTACTAATAATTTGTTTTGCTCATCTTCTTTTTTGAGTGTTTTTTGAATTTGTTCTTTAGATGCATCCGCTTCTTTTAATGTTTGAAGTGTATAGTACCTTCCCTGTCTCATCCAATTGACAGCAGGTCCGACAAGGACGGAGGCTGTGATATCTGTTCGATCTGCCATTACTTTTGGGATCACCCAGCCCGCTTGGCTTGCTCCCCATAAGATGATTTGTTTTGATTGAAGATCAGGCTCTTTTTTCGCCCATTTGATCACATTGTCTACTTCTTTTGCACGATCCTCCATGGATTGATGGAGCCAGTTTCCTTCTGATTGACCCACCCCGGGCTTATTCCAGGAGATAGACGCATAGCCTTGCTTTGCAAAGCGTTCCATTAAGGGTCTGTATCCTCCGTCATATGTGGCATTTTGTGGACCATCCCCGTGTACAAAAAGCACAACTCCTTTGATTGGCGCTTTCTTAGGCGTGGTCACGATACCTGATAATGCCCCATTTTCTGTCTCCATGACGACTTCCTTTTCATTCATAGCAAAGCTGTTTTCATAAAATACAAATGCTGCAATAAAAATGAATGCCGCTGTAGCGATGATCAGCCAAATCCTTTTTTTCATCTTCTATTCCCCGCTCCCTGTTCAACTGTGTACACCATTGAATTTTGGTACGTGACAGAGACTGGTACATTCTCATATAAGATGATAGACGAAGGTTGTGCACTCTCTTGTGTAAAAGGTACTTCATGTAGAAAAGCCTCAATTTCTTCTATGACCTTCTCTTCATCTCCGGCTAAAAAGCTTTTGACCGCGTATGAACCTGCATCCAGTCTCACATCATAATCATGTTCATTTGATACATAATAAGAAATTGTTGTGTCATCTTGCAGATTGATCACATAATATCTCTCCTCAAAAAGAGACAGATCCAGCTCCTTTTGATGAACGATTTGTTTAAAGTCCAGCTCTGTTTCACCCTTTAGAAGATGATGCGGGATCTGTTTTAAATACCGAATTGGCCGATCTTGGATGGTTGTTTTATTAAGGTGAAGGCTGTTTTGAATCGACAGCATATGCTCCAGACGCTGTTTCACTTCGCTTAGTTCCTGTATTTGCTTCTCGACCTGACCCAGCATTTTTTGGTAGAACAGAGTGATACTTTGTTCATTCGAAAAGGTCTCGCTTATATCTTTTAAAGAGAAGCCCGCCCTTTTTTAAGAAGAGGATTTGATAAAGGGTGTAAATCTCTTTTTCATTAAATAATTGGTATCCATTTTGAGCGACCTTCGCAGGGCGTACGAGATCCTGTTCTATATAATGACGAAGCGTATACTTTGTGATGTTTAATAGCTTACATACTTCTCCACTTGTTACATACGTCACCAGATTCCCTCCTTGTGTACACATTCTAAACCATGTGGTTACCACACAGTCAATCATGCCATAAAAAAATCACCGAGGAAATCTGCCCTCAGTGATGTGTAATTTCTATTTCATACTTGGACCAGCATGTGAAAAAATCGGATCTTTGAATTCAAAATCAAATGTCTTGCCGTCAACAATACCGACTGTTTTTTCATGATCATAAAGCTCGAGCAGACAAGCTGCCATTTCTTTTGATGTATGATATTTCTTGATATTGCCTTCATATTCAAATTGGTCTACATCTAATGAACGCTTTGCAAATTCTGATTCCGTCGCGGAAGGTGCTAATATTTTCGCCTGTAACTTAGCCCCTTTTTCTTTCAACTCTAGTGCCAGTCCTTCTGTAAAGGCGCTCACGTAAAACTTTGTGGCCGAATAGGTGACGGCATTGCTGACGACTGTATAGCCCGCTCTTGAAGAAATGTTGATCAGCTGCGCCCCTTCTACTTGCTCATAATCACGAACAAATAAAGTGGATAAAATCGTTAAGGCTTCGATATTCAGATGAAGCATATCTCCAATTTTTCTTACATCCTGTTCTCCTATTGAACCAAAATGGCCGAACCCTGCATTATTAATGAATGTGTCAAGCTCATATTCAGCCAATGATTCATAAAATGAATACACTTGCTCCATGTCGATTAAATCGACAGACTGTATGTTTACTTTGATATCGGGATATTGATCAAGAATCTCTTTCTTCAGTTCTTGGAGTTTCTCGAGCCGGCGTGCAGCTAAAATAAGGTTTTTGCCTCGTGCTGCAAAGGCTAGCGCCGCCTCATACCCAATACCTGAACTTGCTCCTGTAATGACTGTATAGCTCATTTATATCCCCCTATTAACGTCTTCTAACTGGTTAAATTATAACGACAGCACTTCGCTCTAGTCAATTTTGAAGAGAATCACAGGGTTTATTAACTTGTCTCACTTCATTCATCATGTTGGAGGATGTCATGTTGAGATTTTTTTGTTAATTTGTGAAAAACCAATTGGTAGGAATGTTCGATTAACTCCTCTACAAATGAAGATGGAATGTCCGCATCAAGGTAAATCGAATTCCAATGAGTCTTATTCATATAATAGCCCGGAATAATCCCCTCATGCGCCTCTCTTAGTTCTTCAGCACGTTGAGGGTCACATTTTAAAGTGATGACAGGTTTTCGATTCGCATCTCCGCCCATCATAGCAAACATCTTTCCACCAATATGATAACGATCTGCCTGCCACTCCGGCTGATAATCATGGGTTGCACCACTTAAAGAAAGACAAAATACCTGTAGTTTCTCTTTTTCCATTGAATTAGCTCCTTTTTTAAGACATCGCCATTTCTTTATATTATATAGAAAACGAGGATAGATTTCTGATCCTTTTTACATCCACATCTCTTTCTCAGGATTTCAGCAAAAGATCGATTGAAACAACAAAAGCACAGGAGGAAGCGGGCCTGTGCTTTGTCCTATATCAGAAAAGAAAGGCTACAACCTTCATTTCTTATTCAAACGCCTTCTTTAATTGATCACTCATCAGATGCCAAGCCTGTTCAGCAATTTCTAAATCCCCTGCATGTGTGAAGGCGTGAGGAACTCCTTTAAATTGCTGATACGTGACCACTACCCCCGCTTCTTTTAACTTGTCAGCATATTGTTTGGCTTCTTCAGCTAACGAATCCTTCTCAGCTGTGATGACAAGAGCCGGCGGCATTTGTGCTAAGGATGATCTATCTGCAAAGACAGGAGAAATGAGCGGATTGCGCGCATCTTCTTCTTGTACATAGAATGTATTAAAGAGCTTCGCCATTTCAGCTGGAATCGCTTCTTCAAATGCTGGCTTTTGCTCTGGATCAGTGGCTAAATCAAGCGGCGGATAATCAAGCACTTGATAGACAATCGGGAGTTTGTTCCCTTTTTGGATATTCAGCAGACAAACAGCTGTTGCCAGGTTTCCTCCTGCACTATGTCCGCCAATGGCTAATGTATTGGGATCTATTTGAAGCTCATCAGGATGTTCATACAGCCATTTCACCACATCATAGCATTCATGAAGAGCGGCTGGGAAAGGATTTTCGGGTGCAAGCTGATACTCAACATTGACGACGATACATTGTGCTCGGTCTGCTATGACAGGACACCAGTGGTTATCCATTTCAGCACTGCCTAGAATAAATCCGCCGCCATGTAAGTTCACAAAAACAGGAAGCGGCTGTTTCGTTGCGTTCACAGGTTTGAATACCCACACCTTTGTTTCGCCAGCACATGTTGGGATGTCATATTCCATTTTGTTCACTTCAGGAGGATGGACTGGTTTCAGCTCCGATTGACTCGGTAATGAACCTTCAGTTGGTTGACGTAAAGACGCAGCGATTTTAATTTGTTCTTCTAAGTTCATGATCTCAGTCTCCTATCTTATTCATTTCTTCCTATTCATTCGTTACCTTTTCTTTTTTACCTTCCACTTGATCAGAGACAAATTTGATTCAGTTCACTTTTTATCTATCTCCCCACTTTCATCCTCTTTGAAACAAGTATACACCAATTAAAAAAAGCACTGTGGCGCTAAGCCCTCAGTGCTTTTCATATGTCATTAAGATACTTGCTGTTCTACCTTTACTCGTTTAATGAAGAAAGCGATGACCAAGCCAACGACGGTCATGATGACAGCAAAGATAAATGCATGCTGTACGCCATTTGTAAAGGCTAGCAGCTGATTCACCGGATTTGCGGGATCAGCGACATTTTTCATAAAGCTGCGGGCACCTGATGAAAGGATAGAGATACCGACCGCAGTACCAATTGCTCCTGACACCTGCTGCAATGTATTCATAATCGCTGTGCCATGCGGGTAAAGCTCTGGTGGAAGCTGATTTAATCCGTTTGTTTGTGCAGGCATCATGATCATAGCGATTCCTACCATTAACGTAATATGAAGGGTCACAATATATCCAATCGATGTATTCACACTTAAATTCGTGAAGCCAAACATCGTCGCTGCGACAATGACAAGACCTGGGATCACAAGCCATTTCGGTCCAAACTTATCAAATAGACCACCCATGATTGGAGATAGGAGTCCGTTGATAATTCCACCTGGTAACAGCATTAAACCAGCTGTAAATGTTGAAAGGGCCAAGGATGTTTGCAGATATAATGGCAAAATCATCATAGCAGAAAGCATCACCATCATACACACTAAGATCAGAAGTAACCCAATGACAAACATCGGATATTTAAATGGGCTTAAATTCAGCATCGGCTCTTTCATATTCAGCTGTCTGAGGGAGAACACAAGAATACTAATCACACCTACAACAATCGCCACGATGACATGCATGCTGCTCCAGCCGCCGCCTTCACCGGCACTACTAAAGCCATACACAATTCCACCGAAACCAATAGTTGAAAGCACAATCGATAGAATGTCGATTTTCGGTCTAGTTGGTTCCGTAATATTTTGCATAAAGATATAACCAAATACCAGTGCAGCTATTAATAATGGAAGCGAAATCCAAAAAATCCAATGCCATGTCAACGATTTAAGAATAAGACCGGAGACCGTTGGACCGACTGCTGGTGCAAACATGATCACAAGGCCAATAATCCCCATGGATCTGCCTCGTTTATGAGGCGGAATGATCACCAATATCGTATTAAACATCAATGGAAGAAGCAATGCGGTTCCAACTGCCTGCACGACACGTGCAACCATTAAAATACTAAAGACTGGCGCAACCGCAGCAATAAATGTTCCGATGATTGAAAATATCAACGAAGTAATGAAAAGCTGTCTTGTTGTAAACCATTGAAGAATTAGTCCTGAAATCGGTACGAGAATACCCAGTGTTAATAAATATCCTGTTGTCAGCCACTGAGCGGTCGTCGCTTCAATTCCAAAGTCTAACGTTAAACTTCTCAGTGCCATGTTTAGTGCCGTTTCACTGAACAGACCAATAAATCCAGCTGTAATAAATGAGATAATAATGGGCAGCGTTCTAATATCAGAAGCTGCTGCTTGCTGTTTGTTCATATTAAGTTGGCTCCTTTTCTTTTTTCAGTTTAGATGAACCATAGGAAGTCAGGCTGGTCAGAAATGAGCCACTTCAATGTCTATTGAAAGACGGATAAAACTTGTCTTTCTGCAGCGAATTGAGCAATTTCTTCGATTGAATAGCCAGATTCATGAATATAAAACATGAGTTCAGGCGTCATTGGAGAGGACATACATAATGTCGTCAGCTCAATATCCTGTATGTTCGCTTCTCCTTTTTCTTTCGCTTCCTTCAGCAAATCACGAATGATTTGTTTAAGCGATTGACTGTAATGACAATCATATACTTTACTTGTCTGCTCTAAATTTCCAGAAATCGTGAGCATCCGAATCCAGTCTAAATGGTGCCCGACTATGAGATGGATCTCCTCGAGAACATAACGTAAACGATCTCGAACAGGTTGATCACTTATTTTGCTCAAGTAAAGATGCAAAGCAGGGATCAGTCGTTCAAACTTCTCTCCAAGTATAGAAAGACACAAATCACTTTTATTTGCATAGCGGCGGTAAAGTGTCCCTTGCCCAACACCAGCGGTTTTCGCAATTTTATGCATGCTGACATTTTCTACGCCAAACTCTTGAAACAAGGAGAAAGCGACCTCTTCAATTTCCTTCCCAATATCCTTTTCCATGATGCTCACCTTCTTTACCTTCATCCACATTGCACACATCTCTATATGTTTCAAATTAAGACTCTTTAGGTTGTTAGGACAATTGTCACGATATTATCTTACGGACAACTGTCCGCTTTGTCAATCATTATTTTTTACTCATGATCCTTCTCTCTATTCTATTAAATGAAAATTGCTGTTTATCATTATTTAGACCGATTTTCCATTTTGAGAGAATCATGTATTATCAATAAAGAAAACGCTTTCAAAAAAAGGAGAGGGGAATGTCTACATGCCTTACCGTGTGAAACGAATGTTGCTGCTTCTTGTCACTGGATTATTTATGAGTTTGTCCACATTTACTGCTGCCTCAGCACAAACCGGTGGATCGTTTTATGAACCTTTTAACAACTATAATACAGGGTTATGGCAAAAAGCCGATGGGTACTCGAATGGAAACATGTTTAACTGTACATGGCGTGCCAATAATGTCTCCATGACGTCATTAGGTGAAATGCGTTTATCGCTCACAAGTCCTTCCTATAACAAGTTTGACTGCGGGGAAAACCGCTCCGTTCAAACATACGGCTATGGGCTTTATGAAGTCAGCATGAAACCAGCAAAAAATGTAGGGATCGTTTCTTCGTTCTTTACTTATACGGGTCCAACTGATGGTACGCCTTGGGATGAGATTGACATCGAATTTCTAGGAAAAGATACCACAAAGGTACAATTCAACTACTATACCAATGGTGTAGGAAATCATGAAAAAATCGTCAACCTTGGTTTTGATGCAGCAAATGCTTATCACACCTATGCATTCGACTGGCAGCCAAACTCAATTAAATGGTATGTCGATGGACAATTAAAACATACCGCCACCACTCAAATTCCTCAAACACCAGGAAAAATTATGATGAACCTGTGGAATGGTGCAGGTGTCGATGAATGGCTCGGCTCCTACAATGGCGTTACACCGCTCCACGCACATTATAACTGGGTGCGTTACACAAAAAAATAACCTCATCATAAAACCTGTGACATGTCACAGGTTTTTTTCATCTCTTTGCAGGCGTGACTGGAATAAAGATGGCTATGCATTTAAATAGAACTGGTTTTGAGTTGATGAACCAGCTTTTTTTCATAACTGTGGATAATATCTTCATAACTTTCTATTTTGAAATCTAATCGTTTAATCGTCTCTTCCATTTCCTTATGTTTTTCTAAGAGTCTTTCTCGTTCATTAACCAAAATGCTTTTCCGTAAAGACAATGTATGATCATCTCCCTCAATAAATAAAGCCGTATATTCTCTGAGCGCATCGATTGAAAGACCTGCACTTCTCATACATTTAATAAATTCAATCCATTGAATATCCTCCTCCGTATAATCACGAATACCGTTCTCATCACGTCTGATTGGTCTTATTAAACCAATGTTCTCATAGTACCTGAGCGTCGCAGTGGATAATTCCAGCTGTTTTGCGGCTTGTGCTATTTTCATTGTTTTCACCCTTCTCTTCTTTCACCTTATCAACTCTCCCTTTCCTCATCATCTCCATTTTGATAGAGAAAACAAGATGCTTTTGGCTCAATTAATATTAAGGATGAATTCGTTACACCGGTGAATTCCATCTTGACTTAGAGTTCACTTTAAGACGTACAGTATAGGGGAAGAAACGAATTTCACTTTTGAAAGGATGATCAAGAATGTGTCAGACGCACCAATCACACGTTTTAAGTGTTTCACATGCAAAAGCGAACTTTGAACGGACAACCATTGAACGAAGAGCCCTTCGTCCACATGATATTTTAATTGATATTCAATTTAGCGGGATATGTCATTCTGATATCCACAGTGCATTCGACGAATGGGGAGGCGGCATTTTTCCAATGGTTCCAGGGCATGAGATCACTGGGGTCGTTGCAGCTGTAGGTGATGCTGTCACGAGGTTTAAAATTGGAGATCGTGTAGGAGTCGGTTGTTTTGTAGATTCCTGCGGCACATGTGAATATTGCCAAAATGGAGATGAACAATATTGCATGAAAGGAGTCGTTCAAACCTATAATAACCTTGATTATGATGGAGAACCGACTTATGGCGGCTACAGTCAAAAGATTGTCGTGACAGAACGATTTGTCGTCAGCATTCCTGACCAACTATCCCTTGATGTGGCAAGTCCTCTTCTCTGTGCTGGAATCACAACGTATTCGCCATTAAAGCACTGGAATGTAGGGCCTGGCAAAAAGGTCGCCATTGTCGGGATGGGCGGACTAGGCCATGTGGGAATTCAATTCGCACGCGCACTTGGCGCTGAGGTCACTGTGTTGAGCCGCTCTTTGAATAAAAAAGAAGAGGCACTGTCATTTGGCGCAAAGGACTATTTTGCCACAAGTGATCCTGATACATTTAAAACACTATCCGGTCAATATGATCTCATTCTAAATACGGTCTCTGCCAATATCAACGTGGACGCCTATTTGTCCTTACTTCGTGTGGACGGAACCTTGGTGAACGTTGGTGCACCACCTGAGCCAGATCAATTCCACGTCTTTTCATTAATCACCGGTCGCCGCAGCATGGCCGGATCACTCGTTGGCGGCATTCAGGAGACTCAAGAAATGCTTGATTTCGCAGCTGCTCACAACATTGCGCCACAAATTGAAGTGATCAACGCAAATCAAGTCGATGAAGCCTACGAACGCGTACTCAAAAGTGATGTCCGTTACCGCTTTGTCATTGATATTTCAACCTTATGATCGGATTTTATTTTGAAAGGCTAGCCTCTTTGGCTAGTCTTTTGAGCTTTCAACCATTTATCACGATGTCCTCATGAAGATGTGGATATCCTGTTTAAATTGTTTATTGATTATCGCCGTTTTCGTGATGTTAGGATTTCCTTTCATACGAGATACAAAAAAGTAGTGATTGCTTTAGGCTGTGCCAGTTTACTGATCACGTTAAAAAACCATATATGAGTAGTGGTGGAATAAATAAATGATTTTCTCAAAATTCGACTCAAAAATATTGACATCAAATAAATAATCATGTTATTATTATAAATTTGATTATTTTACATCGATTTGTGGTATCCTTAAAGTAGGTACTTAATATGGAGGTGGATGATATGTTTCAAATTGGTGATAACATTGTGTATCCAATGCATGGAGCAGGTATAATTGAAGCCATAGAAGAAAAGGAATTCTCTGATGAAAAACAACAGTATTATGTCATTAAAATGTCAATTAGCCATATGAAAGTGATGATTCCAACGAGGAAAATGTCGGGGTCAAGTATAAGACCAGTTACAGATGTACTTGCATTAAAGAACATTATACACATTTTTCAGAATGGAAAATCAGATAAATTATTGCCGTGGAAAGAAAGATATAAAATCAACACGAACAAAATAAAAACGGGCGACATACAAGAAGGCGTTGAAGTTGTACGTGACCTCATGCGAATGAAGAAAGAAAAAGCACTGAATGCAAGCGAAAAGAAAATGCTTGACAATGCTTATGAGTATTTGCTTAGTGAACTTGAAGTTATCAAAGGAATTACTGAAAAACAAATAAACAGTTTCTGTTAAGATTCTCTACCTTCTTCCCCATTTTCAAATACATTTTCTATACGAACAAATTCCCTCTCTTTGAACTCAGTAAAGAAAAAGAAATTATTTAGGCAAATTCCGCATTTTGTCAATCTATTATGCTATACTGTTGATAAACCTTTGAAGCATGAATTTTTTACGATTACCTTGTAACATCTCCCTACTCGGCACGCTGAGTAGGGTTTTTTATTGAAGAAATAAGAGAAAGCATAAAAAAACAGGCCCTCTATAGAGAACCTGTTTTTATTAAATGAAGATTAAGCAGTTTTTTGAACGTTAGCAGCTTGAGCTCCACGAGAACCTTGCTCAACGTCAAATGTTACTTTTTGACCTTCGTCTAAAGATTTGAATCCGTCACCTTGGATAGCAGAGAAGTGTACAAATACATCGTCTCCTTCTTCACGTTCGATAAATCCAAAACCTTTTTCTGCGTTAAACCATTTTACTGTACCTTGTTCCATGTTTGTTGCCTCCTAGTGCGTTATCACACAATGTATTATACTATCCTTGCCCAAAGTATCCTCAAGACGAAAAGTCTTTCTTCATGCTATCCTTTACGCCGAACAAAAATAATTATTCTTATTGTAACATGATTCGGAAATAATTGCAATTTAGGATTTAAAAGAGCACCGCACATGATATGGTTACACAAATATAGATAGGAGGTTCAATCATGAAAGGAATAAACAAGTTCCATATAAATTTCACAAAAATACTGTCATCCCATTTTTTCAAGTATCTCCAGAATTGAGAATTCGATTCGGAGTTGAACTCTTTGAAAATGGGGAATTACGTTTACTAAAAGAGACATTAAACAAAACACTAAACCAATCAGAGGCAATTGATATTACGTTTATTTCGGGTTATATGATAAATGACCACAGATATCGAGAAAAAACTAATATAGGGAAGTATATCAAGATCAAGAAGTGGTATGAAGCCATCGTTTATCATGAAGAGATAGACGCAAATGTCATATTTGCATCTATCCAACATGTTCGTTTTGAGAAGGTGTATCAATATATCAAAAGTGTTGTAAAAAGAGTAATTTCAGCGTATATCTTGTTTTATAATGAAGCTATCTTGTCTATGTTGATTATGATGTGCTTGATATGATCTCCCGTGACCAAAATCTAATAGACAAATTAAAGTGTCAATATCAAGAAGTGTATGACACATATTATGAATAAGAAGAGAAATAAAGCTGTCCAGTCGGGCGTTTTATCTCACTTACTACATTTTTAATATTCATTTGCCAGGGTAAATTTTATTTATAAATAGTTCTATATCTATAATACCGTTTATTTGACTGGAATAAGCTTAAAAGGAGTTTTATGCAAGTTCTGAAATATTTAGTTCTTTTCAGATGATGAATCCCACTACAACTTTAGTTTTTTTCTATTTATTTTTCCGACTATATAGACTAAATTAATGTAAGACTAGCACCGGATTATACAACCTCATTTAATCCGAGTAAAGTTCTCCATGACAATCATAAAGTTCGGATTGATGACCCAACTTGAAGTAGGGGGATATTCCCACATCACAGCTTGATCACCTATTATTTTTAGCTTAACCCCTCCACTAAAATAGAACGCTTGATATACAAATTTGGAGCAATAAAGATCTTTCCAATCTCTTAAAGCAGAAGAAGACACAATCTTATAGTTATACTTTGCTCCTACATTATAACTCGCCCAATTTCCAGCACCTTTTGCTACGCTAGAATCCTTGTAACGCATTACGTTATATCCTCTGTCTTGCTTTTTAAACCAATTACTAAGCTTAGAGCTTTTTACAGTGGTTCTTCCTTTATATACTTCCACTGCAGTAGCACCATCGCCCCCAACTATTGCAGCGTGTCCAACAAAGTAATTGTCCAATGACTTTTTCGAGATCAACACATCCCCAGCTTTAGCAGTCTGACCATTGCTATATTTCACTGCTTGTGCTGAATGCAATACAATAGTAAACAAACATCCTAAAGCAACAACAAAAATAGTGAAAACTCTCGCAAACAAAACTTGTTTCCTCCCTCATTTGTTATTCATTCTTATTAAGAACTGGATCTTTAGCTTTACTTAAATCTTCCTTACCTTCAAACATTATTTTGCCGTTATTCGAAATGTAAAAATAATGTATGTTAGGTTCACTTTTATAGATGACTCTTACCAAAATCCCATAATCTCCAACCTTAGATCGAATACCTTTAACTTCTTTGATATCTTCTTTTTTCTTATCCTCTTCATTGATTAAATAATTTTCAGTTTCAGATGCGATTTTCTTGGCTTGATAATCATAGAAATAGTTTACTGAAAAAAACCCAATTAAAATTAACGCCACTAATCCAACAATACTGAAAGTTATTTTCTTGTTCATTAAGTAATCTATTCCCCTTTCCAACAACATGATGATTTTTGTATAAAATGGTATATAAAGGTATTCAATCCTTTATTTCCTGTTAATTGTAACAACAAAATTAAATTTTTTCTATATCCAACATATTTTTCAGCCTTTCTCTGCTGGTGGAGGCGCACTTTTTCTTGCATATTTTCGGGTTTCTCTTAGCGTCTATTTTCCAAGGGTTGTTCACTCACTGTGGGTTATCAACTAAGTAAATCCATATCACTGGTTATGAATGAAGGCTATCCTTCGCCAGAATAAAACACATTATCAAATATTTCTGAACTCTCTCATGTAACTATCGAATGTGAAAAAGGTGTCTAGAATATGTAAGGATGGATTTGACAAAGAATGTATAGAAGAACAAAGAGAAGTATATGGTATTTACCTATATATGCTTTCAGGACGATGGAAGTATATTATTCTTTGGATTTTTAAAACAAAAGAACGTCGTTATAGCAAAATTATAGTTTTGTTTATGGGACTTTTCACAAGGTTATCTAACAAAACAGTTGAGAGAAACTCGAAACAGATGGATTAATTAAGCGAGAGATTTTTCCTAAAGTCCCTCCACATGTTGAATATTCATTAACACCTAAAGGGCGTGAATATATCCCAATAATAGATATGATGGCGGACTTAGGCAAAAAACTAAGGGAGAAACCTAAGTGAAACAATAAGTAGAAAGTAAATAACCTTCCAAAAGGAATGATCGCTATAGCTGGGATGATTCTTTTTTATTAAGAGACCGTCTACACTAAATCCTAGGCAGGAGACATCCTGCACTTACAACTTGTTTATTTTTAAATCTTTCTATTTTATCTCTTGTTTTCGTTAAATGCCTTTCTCTGGAGTGATATCTTTAGAATAATTGATATGTCAAAATAATTGCAGCAGATGTATATGAAGGGGTGAGTAAAAATGATATAGCGATGGGAATTATAGATTTTATACCGATTTACTTGATTCCTTGTGTTCTCAGGTTTGGGGTAAACGTATTAATCATACTGGACACTTTCTAGGAGGAAGCGACCCTATAGTGTTTACTTAACGAATAATATACTATAAGCAGCTACACGGTATTTTAGGCTTTTTTTCTATTTCTCGAAACTCTCTTTCTGAACTCTTATAAGTATCAATTCAAAACTTATCCCATTACCTGGTGAATTGAGACTACATCTCATCGAATAGGAATACATCAATCAGAAGATACTTATATGTTTCAATACAGAGACAGACCGCCTACTATATATATTTTCAATAGAAAGATAAAACAGATTTGTTAAGTTAAGGAGGAAAGATTGAGCCTGTCCATTTCCATGATTTAAGTCATTCACATGACTTACTGCTAATCTTAAGGTGAGTGGACAGACTTTGGACAGATTTATTTAGCAGTTATATAAAATAAAAACACCAAAGGTCTACAACCCTTGGTATCATTGATGCGGCCGAGAGGACTTGAACCTCCACGGGTTATTCACCCACTAGGCCCTCAACCTAGCGCGTCTGCCATTCCGCCACGACCGCGTGTATGAAGTGCTCATATATCAATAAGTGCACTGTTTGAAAAAACAATGCGGGTGAAGGGACTTGAACCCCCACGTCATAAAGACACTAGATCCTAAGTCTAGCGCGTCTGCCAATTCCGCCACACCCGCGTGACAATGGTGAGCCATGAAGGACTCGAACCTTCGACCCTCTGATTAAAAGTCAGATGCTCTACCAACTGAGCTAATGGCTCATCTGCTATGCAGAAAAACAAATATAAAAAATGGCTGGGCTAGCTGGATTCGAACCAACGCATGACGGAGTCAAAGTCCGTTGCCTTACCGCTTGGCTATAGCCCAACGAATCAATCAATTAAACAAAACATGACCCGTACGGGATTCGAACCCGTGTTACCGCCGTGAAAGGGCGGTGTCTTAACCGCTTGACCAACGGGCCAGATAAATGGCGGAGAAGGAGGGATTTGAACCCTCGCGCCGCTTGCGCGACCTACACCCTTAGCAGGGGCGCCTCTTCAGCCACTTGAGTACTTCTCCATTTTGGCTCCGCAGGTAGGACTCGAACCTACGACCGATCGGTTAACAGCCGATAGCTCTACCACTGAGCTACTGCGGAATAATAAGACATGTTTCATTATATCTATGCCAGAAAAATGTGTCAAGAATTTTTAGCGTTTCATTCCTACCCCATTTGCGACGGCTTTTATAATTTAACATATACTAATATAACAGTCAAGCCTTATTCCATGCCATTTGTTTAACTTGGCAGAAAGGCCCCGACCTCTTAACGTAGACCAAGGGCCTTGATGCAACCTTCTTCAGGAGATTAAGACAGCTTAAACTTTCGCATCCACTTATAAAAGGTACTTCTTGGCACCCCTGCTAACCTCGCTGCTTCTGACACATGACCTTTCGTTTTATGAAGTGCTTCTATCACTGTTTGCTTTTGAATGCGCTCTCTAAACGTAAGTTCTTTTGGAATCTCAGTACACTCTGCTGGATGAAGCTTCTGCTTTTTCTGATCAATCGCCTCTAATACTGAAGCATATTGCGATTCACCAATCCAACCGCCTTTAGGAAAGAGGACCCTTATATGTTCAAACAGATTAAAAAGCTCTCGTATGTTTCCTGGCCAATGATACTCCTGCAATTTCTGAAAAAATGATTCAGGAAATACCGCATTCCAGTGGTGCTTCTTTTGGTAATAACGATATAAATCATGGATGTCTTCTTTTCTTTCTCTAAGTGGCGGGATGTTGATTGGGTAGACATGAAGACGATAATACAAGTCTTCTCGTATTTTTCCTTCCTTCAGCAGTTCGTTCATATTTCGGTGTGTCGCTGTAATAATTCTAATATCCAAAGGGATTTCATGTGTCCCGCCGAGCGGTACGACTTTCCTTTCTTCTATCACCCTAAGAAGCGCTACTTGCATCGCATATGGGATTTCGCCAATTTCGTCTAAAAAGAGTGTTCCTTTATAAGCTTGTTCAAATTTTCCTTTTGCTCCATGACGTTTTGCCCCTGTAAAAGCCCCTTCAGCATAGCCAAATAATTCGCTTTCTAACAGGCTTTCAGGAATGGCTCCACAATTAACAGCAATAAACGGCCCTCTATGCCTTTCACTGGCTGAGTGGATGGCTCTAGCGGCCAGTTCTTTCCCTGTACCTGTTTCTCCCCAAATATATACATTAGCATCTGTTTGTGCCGCTCTCTTCATCTCGATGAGCGTCTGTTGAAACACCTTACTTGTTCCGGATTCCCCGGGAAATTGAGCAAAAGAAACGGTTATGTTGCTTTTCGCTGCTTCTTCAAGGGAAAGAGAAATGCCTAGCATCTTTCCATCTTGCTCTGATTGAATGATCTGCTTTCCCCGGATAACAAATGGATGACCCTTAAGCCGCTCGACATCCATTCCGTACCAGTCTGAAAATCGTTCTCTAATCGACCTGCTTGCAGAAACAATTTGCTTTTTTTCATTACAGACAACATACGGTTCCTCCGCTTCCACCTGCTGGAGACAATGAGTGATGAGCTCCATCTCTCTCCTTTTTTGCTGGACTTGAATTTCTCTCTCTATGGCATAAGCAACCGTTGAAGCCATTCCAAGCATAAAAGGGTGCTTGTTATCCGCCATACAGGAGATATCAATCACCCCTATGATCGTACCGTCTACATCACGAATAGGGGCGGCTGAACAACTCCAATGATGAGAGGCGATAGAAAAATGCTCAGTTCCGTTGATCATCACAGCTTCTCCGATGACGAGTGCCGTTCCGATCGCGTTTGTCCCTACATCTGTTTCAGTCCAGCGCGCACCCTCCATAAAATTAATTTTTCTCGCTTCCACCATCGTCCTTTGGCTTCCTGTCAGACTTAGCACATAACCGTCTGCATCGATGAGTAAGGCCAGCATGTCAGATTCTTTTAATTGCTGACTGATTTTATTTAAGTAAGGAAGAGCGGTATTGAGGAATAATGAATATTTCTTTTTTTGGGCACTGAATAATTCCTTTTCTAAGAACGACTGTCCTTTATCTAAATACGGATTAACATTTGCCTGTTTACACCTGTGCCATGATTCCATCACTCTTTTATCCAGACGAGACTTATCAAGCAAACCTTCACGAACAAAACGTTTCCACGTATTTAAATAACAAGGTGTCGGATTCATTCCATCCTCTCCTCTGGGGGCTTTTTATTCATTATAGATAAATATAAAAGCGCTTTCAATTAACATTGGCTAACCCAAGAAGTCAATCGGATAGAAAAAGAGTCTTTTTCAGCAGTGCATCGCTCGTCCCATTGTTTGCAGCAAGGCTTCGTGTATCGCCTCTGAAAGTGTCGGATGTGCCGCAATAAACTGCTCTAATGTATCAGCAGTCATCTCTGTATGCATCATCAACGCCGCTTGTCCAATCAGTTCTGTTGCATTCGGTCCGATGATTGATACACCTAAAATTTCTTGAAATTGCGGTTCTACAATGACCTTTACTTGACCGGCTGGTTGATTTAAAATTAACGCTTTTCCATTTGCAGAAAATGCACATGTCCCTATCCGAATATCCCCATATTGTTTTCTAGCACTCTCTTCATTTAAACCAACACTGGCGATTTCTGGAGAGGTGTAGATGCATCTTGGAATCACTTGTTCATTGACCTTTACATGTTCACCTGATGCATGGGATGCCGCAATCGTGCCTTCATGAAAAGCAACGTGAGCAAGCTGTACTCCTCCTGTGACATCGCCGCACGCATATATATGCGGGAGATTGGTTTGCATATGCTCATTGACATTGATCCCGTTCCTGTCATATTCAATGCCAATCTGATCAAGATTCAACTTTCCAAGCCGCGGCTTTCTGCCAATTGCCACTAAGCAAAGATCAGACTGGATTTCACACCGCTCACCATGTTTTCTCTCAATCACCACTTTCCTTGAGGTTGAATCAAGCTGCTTGACTGCAGCCGATGTCAAAATGTCCACACCTGCTTCTTCAAGTTGATCGTGAAGACATTGTGCAATATCGTCATCTTCTTCAGGTAAAATGTGTACCGACTGTTCAATCATAACAACCTTTGTCCCCATTCTGCTAAAGATACTTGCGAACTCACACCCGATCACCCCACCACCAATGATACAAAGCGAATCTGGTATCGAAGGGAGCGACATTGCATCCTTGCTGTCAATCAACCATTTCCCATCAAATGGCGCAAAAGGTAAGGCAGCAGGCTCTGCCCCTGATGCAATAATGATTTGTTTTGCTTGAATGATTTCAGACGCCCCTTCACTTTCAATCAACATCTCATGTGCAGAAAGAAATGATGCCTTCCCATTTATCACCTTGATTTTATTTTTATTCATCAAATAGCGAACGCCATCTGTCAGTTGCTTGACGACTGACTGTTTCCGTTTTTGAACGGAATCCCATTGGATGATGGGCTTTTCCCCTGGAAGTTCAATTCCAAAATGCGCAGCTGACTTCACACCCTCGTACATATCGGCGCTTTGCAAAAGCGATTTGGTTGGAATACATCCTTCATTGAGACAGGTTCCTCCCAACTGTCCTTGATCAATTAACACAATCTCTCTTCCAAAACGAGCGGCTGTCATTGCCGCCACATATCCTGCAGGTCCGCCGCCTATAATAACTAGTGTCATCGTATTTCCCTTCTTCCTATAAAAGAATGGATACTGGTTTTTCTAAATATGCTTTTACAGATGATAAAAATGCGGATGCTGGTGCCCCGTCCAGCACGCGGTGGTCAAACGTCAGACTGAGTGGAAGGATATGGGCTTTGCACAATTCATCACCTTGATAAACAGGGGTTTCATACATTGTGCCGATGCCTAGGATACCTGCTTCCGGCGGATTCAAAATCGGAGTGAAATGCTCTACACCATAGGCACCAAGGTTGGTGATCGTAAAGGTAGAGCCTTCGATTTCTTCGTGAAGAAGTTTGCCTTCACGTGCTTTTTTGCCATACAATTTGATGTTTTTCGCTAGCTCAATGAGCGATAGTCGCTCCGCATGTCGAATAACCGGCACAGCCAAGCCGTTTTCTAAAGCAGCAGCTATCCCAAGATGAACATACTCAAAAGTTTCCACTCTTTCATTTTGATATTGACTGTTCATCGCAGGGTGTTCTAGTAATGAAAGGATCGCTGCTTTGGCTACAAAATCGGTCATGGTCAATTTTGTATCGTGACGGGCTATGGCTGTTTCGTTCAACTGAGGTTGTAATATTGTCAGTTTTGTCACGTCCGCTTTCATCGTAATTGTGAGTTGTGCACTTGTTTGCAGACTTTTCATCATCCGTGAGGCAATTGTTTTTCGCATCATGTTGACAGGTTGATGGTCTGTCTTATTGTTTTGTATTTGTTTCTCTTTCTGATCAGGAAGTGCCTGAAGCACATCGGCTTTTGTAATTCTCCCGTCTGGTCCGGTTCCCACCAGCGTGTCAATGTCCAGATTTGCATTGTTAGCCATTTTACGAGCAACAGGGGAGATTTTCTTTCTCTCTTTCTTTGGTTTTGTCGGCAAGCCTCTTTCTTCTTTCTTTTCTTCAACCTGTTCATTTCCATCACCGATATAGCAAATGACCGTGCCAGGAGGGACACCTTCTCCCTCAGGCACTTTGATTTCCAATACGGTGCCTTCAGCAGGTGATTCGATCTCCATCTCAATTTTTTCAGAATTGATGCTTGCAATGCTTTCCCCTTTGTTTACGCTCTCTCCGACTTGCTTATTCCATACAGATACAGTGCCTTCTTTCATCGACATGCCCAATTTCGGCATCACAACCTCGACAGCCATCTTTCTCTCTCCTTTCTTTAGTTCAATATCTTGTCTTGATTATCGCCAATCATTTCTAATACGGTGCTCACAACCTTATCAGGTGTCGGCAAATAGATATCTTCAAGAGGTGGTGAAAACGGAACCGGTGTATGAGGAGCCGTCACTTTTTTGATTGGAGCATCGAGTAAATCAAATCCTTTATCAGCAACCAAAGAAGAAATATCTGCGGCAATTCCGCACCTTGGATTTGCTTCATCCACAATGACAAGCCGATTTGTTTTTTCTACCGAAGCCAGAATAGCCTCTTCATCAAGTGGCGACAAGCTTCTCGGATCAATGACCTCAGCCTCAATTCCTTGCATAGCTAACTGTTCTGCCGCTTCGAGTGCTGTATGAACTTGTTTGCCTACTGCAAAGATGGTCACGTCTGATCCTTCTCTCTTCACATCTGCTTTGCCAATCGGCAGTGTGTAATACCTCTCTGGAACGTCTCCTGTGATATTGTACAGCGTCTTGTCTTCGAAAAAGATGACAGGGTCCTGGTCCTCAATTGATGCCAGTAGTAAACCTTTGGCATCGTATGGCGAGGAAGGCACAACCACTTTCAATCCAGGAATGCTCGTAAATAGCGCATACAAACTTTGAGAATGCTGAGCCGCTGCTCTAAAACCCGCCCCATGTGTTGTTCTAATGGTGACGGGCACCTCCGCTTTTCCGCCAAACATGTATCGGAATTTCGCCCCTTGATTCAGCACTTGGTCCAGACAAGTGCCGATAAAATCATTAAACATGAGTTCCGCAATGGGTCTTAGCCCTGTTGAAGCAGCTGCCATGGCAGCACCGACATAGCCAGCTTCACTAATCGGCGTGTCAAGGACTCGCTCACGTCCAAACTCCTGAACGATTCCTTTTGTGACACCGAGAACACCGCCCCATGCTTCATCATCCTGCAAGTGATCCACATGAGCGCCTCCTGCAACATCTTCCCCCATTAAAATGACATCCTCATCTCTTCTCATCGCAAGTTTGATCGCTTCGTTCAATGCACTAGACATGCTGATTTCTCTTGTCATTTTCCTTTCCCCTTTCTGATTTATTGATACGAAACATACACATCGGTCAATAATTCAGTATGATCTGGATATTTACTTTCTTCACTGAATCTAACGGCTTCATCTATCGCTTCCGCTACAGCCGCTTCAATACTTGATATTTCTGTATTCGTAAGCAGCTGCTTCTTTAATAATTCATTTTTAAAAAGAGCGATGGCATCTTTCTCTTCTTGGTGTTCTGTTCTTTCCGTATTTATTTTGTAACGCTGAGCATCTCCTTCAAAATGACCATAATTCCGATATGTCATGCATTCAATCAATGTCGGACCTTCTCCATTTTTTGCTCGTTCAATTGCTTGTTCTGCGGCTTGATAAACTGCCATCACATCTTTTCCGTCTACTTGAATCCCAGGAATGTCATAACCGGCGGCTCGATCCACGATTGATTTGCAGCTTGAAGCATAGGAAAATGGTGTCGCTTCCCCATAGCCATTGTTTTCTGCGATGAAAATGACAGGCAATTTCCAGATGGCTGCGAGATTGATACCTTCGTGAAATGTTCCTTGATTGTTTGCCCCATCTCCAAAAAAGCAAACGCTTACATTTTTTGTCTTCTTATATTTAGCTGTTAGGGCTGCTCCACAAGCCAGCGGAAATCCACCTCCAACAATTCCATTGGCACCAAGCATTCCTTTATCAAAATCTGCGATGTGCATTGACCCTCCCTTTCCTTTACACAAACCTGTGGCTTTCCCATAAATTTCTGCCATCATTCCTTTTAGATCACAGCCTTTAGCTATACAATGCCCGTGGCCACGGTGTGTACTTGTGATGGTGTCTTTTTCATTCAGGTGGGCACAGGCTCCTACAGCGACAGCTTCTTCCCCAGCATAAAGATGGACAAAGCCTGGCAGGATTCCTTTTGTAAAAAGTGTGTGTACTCGATCTTCAAACTGGCGGATTTCCAGCATTTTTTGATACATCCATACCGCTTTTTCTTTTGTCAATGCGACTTCCATGTTGTAAAACCTCCTATCTTTTTTGCTTGCACTTATATACAAGCAAAAAACGTGCCAACATCACGACATGTTGAAACATAGGCTTTAGACAATTCAAGCCGTAAAAAAAGAGACAAAATGAGACATGTATCTCTTTTTGTCTCAATATGTTTACTTTCTCTCCTGCATATCAGACGATGTTCCATTTTGATTGGACATAAAAAAGCATCCCTCTAGGAATGCTCCAGATTGTTGACAAAGGGCTGAAATGACCTTTATTTTAGCCCTTTGTCTTCTTTTTTTCAGCGTGATAGAAAACCTTTGCAGTCTAGGAAGGACGAGTACCGGAGCGGAGTGAATGTGACATTCGTGAGCACCGGCACGCAGGACTGACAACGAATGCGAGGGTTTGTCTACACGCTGAAGCATCCCTCTAGGAATGCTTTTCACACTGAATCTATCGTACGGTGCCAAGTCAATTTTCCTTTGCAGACGCCGCAGACATAGCGAGAGGTATCAAATCGTCTTTTTCTGATAAAATGCTTGCCGCATCCTGTACAAACGTAGTCATGGCGTTTCTGCGCACCTCGCCTGTTTTGCACAGCCCTTAACGGTGTACAAAAGCGCGGGGCTCCTACCTGTTTCAATAACTCTTTAAACTCGCGATCACGATGCTGATAGCCCTTCCCTTCGAGATGGAGGTGATAGTGACATAACTCATGCTTGATGATACCGATCAATTCATCTCTTCCATGCTCCTCTAAATATCGGCGATTCAATTCAATATCATGTGTACCAAGTAAATATCTCCCGCCTGTTGTTTTTAAGCGGTCATTAAAAACAGCCTTGTGGCGAAATTCCTTACCAAAGAACTGCTGAGAAATGTGCTCTGTTAACTGTTGTAATTGCGGCTGGTTCAAACAAGATCGTTCCTTTCTATAAAAACCTCGAACAGGACAATTTCCCCTTTGCATACATTGAAGGTACATCCACTGTTTCGATCAAAGGAGGAATGGGCGATGCCCAACTGGCTGAAAAATCAGATGCAGAAAGCATTTTATGAAAAAAATCATTACCAAATCAAATTGCTGAATCAATGCTGGTACTTCTATAGAAAAAAACATTCAGTCACATCAAGGCACACCCCATCCTAAGGTGCGCCTCGTTTTTTGTTTACTCTGGTTTCAGCATGGAGAGGGCAACGCGGCCTTTTGCCTGGTCAACAGAGTCTACCCACACGGTCACAATGTCACCGACTGACACAACATCAAGCGGATGCTTCACAAAACGATTGCTTAGCTTTGAAATATGGACAAGTCCATCCTGTTTCACACCAATATCGACGAATGCGCCGAAGTCGACGACGTTTCTCACCGTTCCTTGAAGCTCCATTCCTAGCTTCAAGTCCTCCAATTTCAATACATCTGTTTTTAATAGCGGTTTTGGTACTTCATCCCGCGGATCACGCTCAGGTCTTGTCAGCTGATCGATGATATCCTGAAGTGTAATTGGACCAATTTCAAGCTGCTCCGCTGCTTCATCCAGCTTCACCTCAGCGATTTTCTCTTTTAATTGTTCTGTTCCAAGATCGTCTGGCGTCATCTTGATCATGCGTAAGAACTGTTTTGTTTCTTTATAGCTTTCAGGGTGAATGCCTGTACGATCAAGTGGATCTTGTCCGTCTGCGATGCGCAGGAAGCCGATACACTGCTCATATGTCTTGGCACCAAGTCTTGGGATATCCTTCAGTTCTTTTCTGCTTGTGAATCTCCCAATCTCTTCGCGGCGCTTGACGATATTCCCTGCGACGGCTTTTGAAAGGCCCGACACATACTGCAGCAGCGCCTGTGAGGCTGTATTGACGTTCACACCGACTTGGTTCACGACCGTCTCCACAACGAAGGTTAGCGAGCTGTTCAATTGCTTTTGACTCACATCGTGCTGGTATTGGCCCACCCCGACAGATTTCGGATCAATTTTCACGAGCTCTGCTAAAGGATCCTGTAATCTTCTCGCGATTGAAATGGCACTTCTTTCTTCCACTTGCAGGTCTGGAAACTCTTCTCTCGCTAGTGCAGACGCGGAGTAAACACTTGCCCCTGCTTCATTCACGATCAAATATGACACCGGCTGATCCAGCTCTTTAATCAGGTCTGCGATGAATTGTTCTGTCTCTCTTGAGGCTGTTCCGTTTCCAATTGCAATGACTTCAATGTTTGATGATTGAATGATCTCTTTTACTTTTTGTTTGGCTTCCGCTTTTTTCTGGACGGGTGGATGCGGGTAAATGACCCCAATATGATGAACTTTCCCCGTATCATCAACGACCGCTAATTTACAGCCTGTACGAAATGCGGGGTCCACTCCTAGTACACGTTTCCCCTTCATCGGCGGCTGAAGCAGCAGTTTTCTTAAGTTTTCAGCGAAAATATGGATGGCTTGCTCTTCTGCTTTTTCTGTCAGCTCTTTTCGTATTTCACGTTCAATCGAAGGCTGAATGAGGCGTTTGTAAGCATCGTCAATAGCCGCTTCAATATACGGTCTCGCCGTCGTTTGCTTGCCCTTTATGACTTGTTTGTCGAGATAGAAACGAATATTTTCAGCAGGTGGTTCGATGGCTGCTTTCAAAATGCCTTCTTTTTCTCCTCGGTTGACCGCAAGTACACGATGGGGCACAATCTTTTTGATCGGCTCTTGATAATCGTAATACATTTCATAAACGTTTTTCTCATCGCTTTCAACGTCTTTTCCTGATGTGACAAGACTCCCCTTTTGGTACGTTTCACTGCGAATCCATTTTCGCATATCAGGGTCATCTGCCAGCTGTTCAGCAATAATATGCTGAGCGCCTTCAAGTGCTTCTTCTACACTTGTCACTTCTTTTTCTTCGCTCATAAAGGCAGAAGCCTGCTTTTGGATATGATCATTCGGCAGCTTGAGCAAATATTCTGCCAGCGGCTCCAGCCCTTTTGCCTTTGCCACACTTGCCTTTGTTTTACGCTTTTGTTTGAATGGTCTATATAAATCTTCGACCTCTTGCAGCTTATGAGCCTGTTCGATTTTCTGTTTTAATTCATCAGTCAGTTTGTCTTGTTCAGAAATTAAGCGAATGACTTCTTCTTTTCGGGTAGTGACATTTTGGATATATGTATAGCGCTCAGAGATGGTTTGAATTTGCACCTCGTCCAGTGAGCCTGTCTGCTCTTTCCGGTAACGAGCAATAAATGGGACGGTGTTGCCATCCTCTAATAGCTGGATCACACTTTCAATTTGTTTCGTTGAAAGCTTTAATTCTGTTGCAATTTGTTTCAATAAAACGTCAGATGTCTTCATACTTTGCATCCTCTCACTGTGTCTTCTCTTTTAGTGTATCAAAAAAACCGGCAAAACAGAAAAAAGGTCAGCTATTTTCACATGAGCTGACCAAGTACATAGGTGAGATCGTCCTTTTTGTCTTGTGTGTATGTTTCAAGTTGCGTTGCAATATCTGCAACTGAATGGCTATGCTTTAAACACATTCGCATGTTTGGCACATTCAGTCCGTCTGAATACATTATGAATGTCGATCCTTTTTCGTAGGAATAGGTGTATGTTTTATATTTCCTAGGTTTCCCTGATAAGTATCCTGATGTCGGAAGCGGATAAATATAGTCGCCAGAAGGTGCATTCAAGATAAATCGGATATTACCAACCGAACAATAGGTAAATTGCTGCTGGGAAAAATTCACCTTTAATATGCCAACCGTGGCCCCGCGTTTATTTTTCATGGCCTGATTGCATCTGTCGATGAGGGTCGTCACATCCTCATGTCCATATTCTTCGACAATTTCACTAACTAAAGAAGATGATTCATTGGCGAACTGGCCGCTGCCTAATCCGTCTGCTACAGCACAAATTAGTTCTTCATCATCTGCTTTAATAAAAAAACTGTCCCCGCAGCATGATTTCCCTTCTTTATTCGATTGATAGATAATGGCGTTCACATGCTCATGCTGTTCGATCTGCTTCATTACCCTAGCTCCATAGACGCATCTTCTGATAATGCATCTCGTAGCTTTTTAACTGCCTTCCGCTGCAGTCTCGATACATGCATTTGGGATATGCCGAGTAAATCGCCTGTTTCTTTCTGACTCTTATTTTGCAAATAAGTGAGATTGATAATTTCTTTTTCTCGATCCGTCAGAACATGAAGCACACTCTCAAGCATCATTTTTTGGTTTACACGTTCGTAGCCCTCTTCCTGTGAGCCGACGACGTCTAAAATGGTGACGGTGCTTCCTTCAGAATCAGCCTCTACGCCTTGGTCTACAGACAGCGCTTGATAGCTTTTGCCCATCTCCATTGTTTCAAGTACTTCTTCTTCTGTCACATCTAGATATTCTGCAATCTCTTGTACTTTAGGTGACTTCTGCGTCTCCGTTGTCAGATGATCAACTGCCATCTTGATTCTTGGTCCGAGCTCTTTAATCCGCCTTGGTACATGGACACTCCATGTCTTATCACGTAAAAAGCGTTTGATTTCCCCGATAATGGTTGGAATCGCAAAGGCTTCAAATGATTTACCGACAAGCGGGTCATAACGCTTGATTGCGCCGAGTAAACCAATCATTCCAACTTGTCTTAGATCCTCATGAAAGCTTTTGCCTTTGGAATATTTTTTCGCCAGCATATCGACCAGGTTTGTATAGCATTCAACAAGCGTGAGCTGCGCCTGCTCGTCTTGATTGTTTTGATAGCTTTGGATGAGGCGATCCACTTCATCTTTAGTTAGTTTCATAGTTTTGGATGGTTGTGTCATGGTCAACTCGCTCCCTGTTTAAAAACTTTGTCATTGCCACAGTAACTCCGGAGTTTGCTTGCACCTCGACTTCATCCATTAATGTTTGCATCAAATATAAACCAAGACCTCCTTCTGCCAATTGATCCACCGTATGAGCAGATGTATAAGGCCCTAGTCCTTCCTGCTTTTGCTTAAAGTCAAAGCTACCGCCTTTGTCAGCGACAATGATTTCTAGACGATCCTCATAGACAAGAAAGCGAACTGCTACCTCTCCATTTTCGCCATGATCACCTTTGTAGGCATGCTGAACTGCATTTGTACAGGCCTCACTGACGGCAATTTTTAAGTCCTCAATCTCTTCATAGGCATAACCCATTCGACTTGCTACGCCTGAAAGAGTCAGACGAATGATGCCTACGTATTCTGGTTTCGCCGGGATTTTCATCTCGATTAGATCTACTGATTCGTTCATTGTACCCCACCCTCTGTTTTTGCAGAAATGTCAATGATGTCCTTTAATCCAGTAATTTCAAACAACCTCACAAGCCGATCCGACAAGTTCTCAAGCTTTAATGTTCCACCTGCTTTTTGAGCCGCTTTAAACAGCCCCACAAATACACCTAAACCTGTGCTATCCATATAAGAAACATCCTTTAGACAGATTTCTAGATGCTCTCCTTGCTCTGCTTTAGGCATAAGCGTTTCTCTTAGCTCAGGAGCGGAGTACACATCAATTTCTCCGCTGACACTAATTTTCGTTTTATGATCTATTTGATGCTCTTTTACAGACATATTCATTATGCATTCACCTCGAAATTCTTGTTTCCTTGAATTTTATATACCCGCGTATTCACTTTCTAAACCTTTCTTTTCAGGACAAGTAATGTAAAGTCATCATGCAGCTGAAAATCTTGCAGTTTGAGTAAGCTGGCATAGATGGCATCCACCATTTCCTGAGCCGAGTAAGATAGGTGCTCTGATATGAGCGCTTTGATATCCTCCCGCTCTAAGAAACCGTCCTCTGCCTTAGATTCTGTTACACCATCGGAGAATAAAATGACCATATCTCCAATATCCAAATGCTTCTCATACTGCCTGTAATCAAAGTCTGGTGCGATTCCAAGGACAAGCCCTTTCGCATCTAAATCGTAAAATTGGTTCTCTTTTCTGCAATAGAAAAAGCCCGGCTCATGACCAGCCGATGCGTATTTAAATTCATGTGTTTCTGTATTATAGCTGCCATAGAACATCGTGATAAACATGCTTGGGTCTACGTTTTGTTCGACAACACGATTAAGGGTTTTCAGCACCTTCGTTGGGCCGCTCCCTGACTCCGGCAAGGAATCCATCGCATACTTAATCATCGACATACAGAGCGCAGCCGGGATGCCTTTCCCAATCACATCTGCGATCGCGATATTGATTGTATGGTGATCAGTGACAAAGTGAAAATAATCTCCACTCATCTGTTTTGCCGGCACACTAATGGCCCCAATATCAAAGGTGTCACCTTCTGGTATTTTCGTTTCCAGAAGGGTTTGCTGAACATTTGCAGCAATTTCAATCTCCGATTTAATTTCTTGCTGGATGCCTCTGAGTGTTAAATGTTCCTGGTAGGCAAGTCCGTACCCAATCATGACTTCAATTAAGAAGTCTAGTGAATGAAAGACATCTTCCGGCAAATCAGGGTATAGCTCCTGAATTACTTTTCGGTGAACACTCACTATTTCTTCAGGAGGTATTTGATGCTCAATGGTTTTTCGGCTGAATTTTTGAGCTTGATAAAGCGATGTTTCAGTTAGATCACTGATATAACGACTGAGCAGCTGATGATACCGCTGCTCCATTACCTCCTTAAAATCCATGGTTTCCCTCCTAGCGAAGCCACTTGACAGCTTGTATCTCCGTTCCTTCTTCTGGTGTAGAATCTAATTTAAAATCATCCATCAGTCTTCTCACTCCCGGAAGACCTGCTCCGAGTCCGCCTGATGTAGAAAATCCGTCTTCCATCACTTTGCGTATATCCATGATACCAGGCCCTTCATCGGCTGCGATGACTTTAAGTCCACGCTTTCCACGCTCCATCACTTCTTCTATACAAATCTGACCTTTACCAGCGTATAAATAGATGTTTCGAGCTAATTCTGAAATGGCCGTCGTAATTCTTGCTTGGTCAACTGTTCCAAAGCCCAGTTCTTTTGCAACATTTCGTCCCAGTTGTCTTGCCGCGACTATGTCCCATTCCGTCAAAATTTTCACACAGGATTGGTCTTTCATATCTATTCCCCCAATTCCCGCTTCAATGTCTCAAGCCCTTGTTCAAGATCTAATGCAGTCTGAATTTCTTCCAGTGATATACCAAGTTCAATGAGTGTCACAGCGACTGCCGGCTGTATTCCTGTTAATACAACTTTTGCCCCCATGAGCTTTGACATCGTGATGACATCACCTAATACTTTTGCGATAAATGAATCAATCATATCAACAGATGTTAGGTCAATGACAACGCCGTTCGCTCCTGTTTCATGAATTTTATTGAGTAAATCTTCTTGAAAATGAAGAGCCGTTTGGTCATCAAGCTCCCATTGTATAGAAATAAGAAGACAATTATATAATTTTAAGATTGGAATCTTCGGGTGATTTCTCACTGGGTTATCCCTCCAATGAAACAATTTTTCGATTTGTCATTTCTAAAGCAGTTTGAATTCCTTTTTGAAGGGTATTCTTTGTTGTAACTTGAGATAAATCAATTCCAAGAGTGACGATGGTTTGGGCGATTTCTGGACGAATACCGACCAATAAGCATTTTGCACCTACTAATCTCACAGCCTCTGACGCTTGAATGATATGGTGTGCCACCATTGTATCAACGACAGGTACACCGGTAATGTCGATTAAGACCACCTGTGATCGATGTTTCACGACGCCATTTAACAGATTCTCCATGATCTTCTTCGCGCGATCTGTATCAATTGTTCCTACAAGAGGCATGACAGTGATGTGCTCAAACACTGGAATCAGCGGAGCAGATAGTTCCTGTAACGCAATTTTTTGAAGGTTGACGGTTTTCTCCCATGAGATGGAGTAGTGATTCAATATTTCGTTATGAACAGGTGAAATGAACCGATCAATTTCCCAGATGAGCTCATTACTTCCTTGTTCAGTATTTTTGTCACTGTTCATTTTTTGATATAAGTGTGAACGGATTTCCGTTAGCCCTTTTGCCAGTAATTTAAGTGATACACCCATTTGTACAATTTTCAAAGCAAAAGATTGCACTTTTTCTTCAAAATCCTCAGCATTCGCCTCTGAAAGGGATGCCAGAATAAGCTGGACATATTCGGAACAAATCGTTTCATACATTTTATCGTTTAGCATCATGTCCGTTTCTTCTTCTCCGAGTCGTTTGAAGATGTCAGTCCATTCTTTTTCTAATTCCTTTTGGTGTGCTCTCGCAAAAGCTAACACGATATGATTCGACATAATTTACCCCCTGCGTACATAAAAAGCAATAACTTTCATTCTCTCTCCATTATAGCCTTAATAAAAAATGAACACAAAAAAAAGTTGCTCACAGGAGAGCAACCAAGTATCACCATATTAAAAATCAATAAGAGCCAAACTAACTTGTAAGGCTTCATCAACCTTCTCCATCATCTCATCATCAAGATGTGTGATTTTATCTGTCAATCTTTGTTTATCGATCGTACGAATCTGCTCTAAAAGAATGACAGAATCTCGTTCAAAGCCGTAGCGCTTTGCATTAATTTCGACGTGAGTCGGTAATTTCGCTTTTTGTATTTGGGCTGTTATGGCTGCAACGATAGCAGTCGGGCTGAAGCGATTTCCAATGTCATTTTGAATCACCAATACCGGGCGAACCCCGCCCTGCTCGGAGCCAACAACAGGAGATAAATCAGCAAAGTAAACATCACCGCGTTTAACAATCAAATGTTTAACCCCCGCTGACTAATCGCTCAACTGTATTCTCAGCCTCAAATTCTGCATATTGTGCCTCTGAAGAGATATTCAGATTAATTTTCGCCATCTCCATGTAGCCGCGTCTCATCGATTCACGATTTTGTCGAATATTACGTTCACGAATATACGTTTTTGTCGCTCGGTAGATCAATTCATTTCTTGTTACCTTATCCTGCTCTGCTACTCGTTCGATTTCAGACATCAAAGCCTCGGGCAGTCGAATCTTCATTTCGTTTGTTGCGCTGGATTCAGACAAAAAACATACACCTCCACAAAACTTACGGATACCGTTTCGATCCATTCCAAGACTAATCATACCATTATTCAATGCACAAGCAAAGCTGTTTTCATGATTTCTTATTAGAACATGAAGCGGTCGGCCACCCGTAATTCAAAATGATAATGGAGTCCCTCTTTCCCATTATACGCTTTTTTTCGAAAATCATACGGTATTTCCAAAATCTCTAAAAAAGGGAGGATATTTATTCCTTCTCTGTAGAATAAAAGAGAACGATGTCGGTTTGGACATCGTTCCCCTAATAGCTACTTATAAAAAGCTTGGCCCGCCTTGAAGCAGCGGATTACGCACATGAACCCTTTTGCCGTCCTCTATATATACTCTTGGGACCCGGTGGCCAATCGAGCAAGTGACTTCATAGTTAATGGTTTCAAGCCTTTTGGCAATTTCATCGACTGATACCTTTTCTTCGCCTTGTGAACCAATCAAAACGACTGGTTCGCCTGCTGAAATGTTCTCTTTCAATTCAACCATGAATTGATCCATACATACCCTTCCAGCAATCTTCCGGCGCTTTCCGCCAACGAGCACTTCCGTTCCTGCCAGCTTCCTGATCCAGCCGTCTGCATAGCCAATCGGAACCGTGCCAATCCATGTATCTTGATTGGCTGTATAGGTCGCTCCGTAGCTGACACTCTCACCCTTTTGAATAAGCTTCACATGCGCTAGCTTTGTATGAAGAGACATGGCTTCTTCCAGCTTGAAAGGCAATTCATCTTTGATTTCCTCTGACGGTGACAGCCCGTACATACTGATGCCGAAACGGACCATATTAAACAATACTTCTTTAAACCTTAGACCTGCTGCACTGTTGGCGCAATGAACGAGCAGTTTGTCCGTATGAAGCGGCTGAAGCAATGTTTGAAAGGTGTCCATCTGCATATCAAAGTAGTCCTCATCCTTTTCATCTGCTGTCGCAAAGTGAGTAAATACACCTTCCAGCTGTAAATAAGAATGATCGCAGGCAAGCTCTTTCACTTCGCTCACTTGCGCTAAGGTTTTAACACCTAAACGATTCATTCCGCTGTCAATTTTCAAATGAAAACGAATGGGTTGTCCAATCTGTCCTTTCACTACTTTGATTACATCTCTCAGCCACTCGATTGAGTAAGCAGTCATGATGACGTTGTATCTCACGGCGACTTTGACATACTCTGGCGGTACTGCGCCGAGTACAAGAATCGGTGCTTTGATGCCTTTATTTCTTAAAGAAATGGCCTCATCCAAAAAGGCAACGGCTAACAAGTCTGCTCCTGCTTTGAGTGCGGCTCTTGCCACTTCTATATCTCCATGTCCATACGCATTGGCTTTTACAACAGCCATTAATTGAACTTTTTGACCAATATGATCTTTCATATGTGAAACATTATGCTTGATTGCTGTTAAATCAATTTCTGCCCATGTGTCTCTATAAAAGGCATTTGTGTCCATCAGTCACACTTCCCTATTGAATGATTCAATACTTCATTATGATACTAAAAATCAAGAATAATGTGAAACAAATCAAAGAAAATCAGCCCTTGCATAGGGCTGATGTTTCATTTTCAAGGCTCTCGCCTGAGATATTCGTTTATTTGGCTGACTGGCCTTCGACACTGTTTGCGACCATTAACAGCTCTTCCTTCGATAAATCACTTGAGGAAATTAAGTAGTCGACTCCGTCAGATGTCCATGAAAGAGATTGATCCGTTAGAACACCCACTGTCATGCCAAGATCGACTGGCTCGCCGTTCATCGTCACAGGCGTAGATGCTTCTGCCACTCTCGCTTTTTCCTGAATGAGTGTGAAGGATTTCTTTCCGCCATACGTAATCACATAACGTTTCCCAGCATCTGTTGTCATTTCTTTCTCTTCCATCTTCTTCACGCCCTCTGGCATATCAACTGGTGTTTTCACTGCGAAACTGTCAGATGGGTCTGCACTTGTGGCGACATCCATTTGGGAGAGTGTCATGTTTTTCTTCTCATCAAATGCATCTTTGTCAAAGGATTTATTGAATTCAAAGTGAGAGAATTCCACTTTCACCATTGGCTTTTTGTCGCTATCCAGCACTTTCACACTGGCAGGCGCCATTGTTTTTTTATGAAAGGTAATCTCTTGGGTAGGCAGCATTTGGTTGTGCTGATAATTGGTTTTTGTTTCGAAAATATACTTTGACTCTTTCGCTTTGAACTGAGCTGCACTGTCATTTTTAATGTCTTTCACTAGCGATTCAAATAAATAGACCTGGCTGCTATTATTCGGCCAATCACTATGGAAACGGAAGCTTTTGTTCAATGAAGGTGTCAGCACAAACACACCATTGCCATTTCTTAAAATGACTTGACTCTGATCCTTTTTCGGATTTTCTAAATAGACACGGTAAAGCTCCGGCTTCTTGTACCAAATTTCCACCTGATACTCCTGCGGATCATTCCCTGTCTCGATGGTCATTTTTGCTTTGGCTTTGTATGATGTCATTTCCTCTGCCTTTTTGTTTAAATCTCCAACGATATCCTGCTGAGATTTTTGACCGCATGCGGAGAGAATCAGTACAAAAAGGATCCCCGTTACAAGCAAAACAAAGCTTTTTCTCACCCTTTTCAACCCCTTCGTTAATTGTGTTAAAAGGAAGAAACCGCTTGTTTGGCTTTAACAGTACGCCTAAAGAGTTAACTGCGTACCGCGAACCATCAAAGCCTGTTAGCAACTCGCCCTTCCTTATCGCACTACCCAATATATGAAGGGGGGACAAACAATATGCAGACTAGCTTGACAACCTTTCGATTAAAACTTGCGCAGCAGCATATTCTTTTGTGTGCGTAATGGACACATGAACCTGGTCTTCCTTCGTTTTCTCGCTTTTGAGAAAAGGTTTTCCATGATCATCTTTTTGTATCTCGATGTCATGAAAGCTTAAATGCTGACCGATTCCCGTACCGTATGCTTTAGCAAAAGCTTCCTTTGCCGCAAAACGTCCTGCTAAAAACTCCAGCTGTCTCTTTTCACTTAGCGCGTAAAAGACGTCCTGTTCACTTAAAGTCAATATTCGTTCTGGTAAACGGGGCTGTCTGCTGAGCACTCGTGACAACCGGTCGATTTCTACAATATCAATGCCAATTCCTTTGATCACGGGGTACCTCCTATGATACTCGTACTAATTTGGATGTTCGCTTCATAAACGTGTTACTATAAACTTACCATTATCTAGTCAAAAGGGGTTTGTTATGTTTATTCGAACGGAGAGCTTTCAACAATTTATTAGATCGTATCCAATCGTAACAGCGATCCTTGCATTGCAAATAGGTCTGTGGCTTTTATTTGCTATTCCTTTCCCTATTATACAGCTTGGGCAGGACCATCTCGTCGGTTTCAACTATGGTGTAGCAGCAGGAGAATGGTGGCGGCTCGTTACCCCTATTTTTCTCCATGGAAGTCTGACACACATTTTGTTCAATTCTATGTCCTTGTTCCTATTTGCACCAGCGCTTGAGTATTTGCTTGGTAAGGTTCGGTTTCTCATCATTTATCTTGGGGCAGGGTTCATTGGAAATCTCGGAACCTATTGGGTGGAGCCTTTAGAGTATGTACATGTCGGCGCTTCTGGTGCTATTTTTGGTTTGTTTGGCGTTTATCTGTATCTTGTCCTATTTAAACCGCACATGATGGATCGCGGCAATTCTCAGGTAATCTTAACGATTCTTGGTGTCTCTGTCATCATGACGTTCGTCAATTCGAATATCAATATTATGGCTCA
This sequence comes from Bacillus sp. MC1252, assembly GCF_056838025.1. Lineage (NCBI taxonomy): Bacteria > Bacillati > Bacillota > Bacilli > Caryophanales > Bacillaceae > Bacillus > Bacillus sp. MC1252. The sequence continues at coordinate 515,153 of NZ_CM166369.1, read as the reverse complement.
CTTATTTGGATTGATAGGCGGCATGATCCTAGCACCTATCACCCTATTCTTCCACTCCAAAAAAAGACGCTACTAATCTCATAAAAAATGTCGATCATCCCTTTTGACAAGGAGCTGATCGACATTTTTTAGTTTAAGAAGATTTAATTTTTTTCATAGGAATACCAATCAAATACACGTGCAGCATCTTTCTCTTCAAGGTGATGCACACCAAAGGAATCAAGCAGTGCAGAGGATTTCACAAAGGTGTGAATACTCGCCACTCGGCCTTTCTTTTGGAAATAAGATTGGGTCACCGTATAGTTTTGCATTCGTTTTCTCAATACAATTCCGGTGGTTTTGCTGATGCCTCTTGTCGTCAGCTGAATCAATGGGTCTTTGATCGTATAACCTGATTGTTTATAGGCTAAGTATCCAAAGAACAAAGCAATTGGCAACGGAATGAATGCCAAATACCCCCACGGCGGAAAACGTACTGAAAGGATCACACCAACGAGCAATGGAACAAATCCGAAAGAGATCAGGTAGCGTTTGAGTGAACGCTTTGGCACCTTTTTCAGCTCAGCTTCTGGTGTCAGGTGATAATGATCTGTAAATTGAGACAACAATTCATTGATTTTTTTCTTTCGAATCAGTGGGAATAAGACCGAAGAGGTTTCTTTTTCTGTAATAGAACCTCCTGCACTAACAAGCATCACAGTAGCAAACCCAAAAGGCTCACGGAGAATGTTTTCTTTGATTTTCACTGCTTGAATTCTCGCAAGCGGAATGGTCATTTGATGTCTTTCAATGAGTCCTCTTGTAATGATGATGTCATTTCCTTTTCGTTTGGCAGCAAAATTAGCGTATTGGAGCGCCGTCACTCCAACACTGAGTATCCAAGCAATCAATACGGCTAGAAAAATTAGAATCGCGTAGATTTCAACACTTGCATGACTTAAGAAGGAGAACTGCTTGACGAACCCGTCTAAAGGAAGAATTTCATCTATTTGTGTGTAAATGGCTAGACAACCCGATATAATCACACCGATGCCGCTTGAAGTCGTAGCCGTTAAAAGCAGCTCTGGTACACCCATACGATAGGAGACGTTGATTTCTTCCTCCACAGGTTTTTGGGCAGTTAGATGATCATGCGGTATATCACCAGTTTCATCCGTCATTTCTTCTTGCTGCAAGCTTTTCTTCCGGTTGAAAATCGACTGTTTCAATTGTTCTGCTTCTGCTTTTGTAATTGCCGTCAGGCTCACTTCTGGGCCATCCGTCCCGCCTGCCGTTTCGATTTGAACTCGCACCAAACCGAAAATCCGCTGGAAGATGCCTTCACTTGTATTGACCGTTTGAATTCGTTCTAACGAGATATATTTTTTCTTTTTCGTGATTACACCTGATTCCACACGAAATTCATCGTCTTCCATCCGGTAGGTGAATCGTCTCCATTCTAAAACGGTTGAAACAGCTTTCCATAAAAGAAGCACACCAAGAATGATAAACGCATAAAAGCGAATACTTGAATTCGAGTTCACAAAAATAAGCACGAAAAAAGGGATAATGAAGTTTTTAATCATGGATACGGCATCTGATATAAAATCAATGAACATCGAGATTGGATGTACACGTTTTGGTTCAGACATCATCTTCCGTCACCCTTGCTAAACGAGATATGTAATCACGAAGCTCATCTGCCTCTTCTAATTCTAACGCTGGAATATCATGAACAGTGGCAGCAGTCGAAATTTGAACAGATGCCAAGCGATAGCGCCTTAAAAGCGGTCCTTGGGATGTATCGACATGCTGGACACGCACCATCGGCACAATCACGCGTGTAACGCGAATCAGCCCATGCTGTATTTCAATTTCATTTTCAAATACTTCGTAGCGCCAGATGTGATGACGGATTTTTGGTATGAGCCAAATTCCGAAAATGATCTGTAAGATCCACAATCCGACGAGGATGGCCCCAATCCAATATGGCCATTGAAAATAATAACTAGCAATAAATACCCCAATGATGATGAGTAAGAAAATCAATGAGATAATTCCATTTTGAAGACGCCATACCTTTAATCCATTTAAGCTAATTTGACGTTGCGGCTGTTTTCTCACATTCTTCCCCCATTCTCTTATTTTTCTATCAATATATTACGAAACAGAGCCTAAAAAGTTTCAATCAGCCTGTTAAAAAAAGCGAACCCTGCAAAGGATTCGCTCTTGTATGTTAGTTGTTATAAGATTTCTTTTGACGACGATCGCTAGAAGAACGATTGCGATCATTTGATGAACGCTTTTTATCACCGTAAGATGAACGGCTTTTCCCACGATAGCCGCCTCCTCCGCCGCCGTCTCTACGTTTAGAAGAGCTGCGGTTGTTGCGATTGCGTTTTGAAATCATTGGTGCTTCATCTGTCAAACGAACAGGCGTTGCATCTGGCTCTTTTGTCATCATTTTGATGGCAGCCGCAACCACTGTGACAGAATCATTATCTTCTAGCAATTCAGCAGCAGCTGTCATGTAGAAGTTTAAGTTGTTTTCACTGATGATCGTGCGTAGACGGTCAACTGTTACTTGCTGTTGTCCTTCAATTGCTTCATCTAGAGTTGGTTCTTTCATACGATCCATTTTACGTTTTGTCGTTTGCTCAATCGCACGAAGCATATCTTTTTCACGTGGTGTGATAAACGTCACCGCCATACCTGTACGTCCAGCACGGCCTGTACGTCCAATACGGTGTACATAGCTTTCCGGATCTTGTGGCACGTCGAAGTTATACACGTGTGTCACGCCAGAGATATCAAGTCCACGTGCTGCAACGTCTGTTGCCACAAGCACATCGATTGAACCTTCTTTGAATTTGCGAAGCGCAACCATACGTTTCGCTTGAGTCAGGTCACCATGAATTCCTTCAGCTGTATAACCTCTTAGGTTAAGCGCTTCTGTCAATTCGTCAACACGGCGTTTCGTACGACCGAAGACAATTGAAAGCTCAGGTGATTGAATGTCAAGAAGACGTGTCAATGTATCAAATTTCTTACGTTCGTGAATATCCAAGTAGAACTGTTGGATGTTAGATACTGTCATTTCTTTTGCTTTTACTTTCACATGCTCTGGGTTTGTCATGAAACGTTCTGCAATGCGCTTAATTGGTGCAGGCATTGTCGCAGAGAATAAAAGTGTTTGGTGTTCACTTGGTACATTTGAAAGGATCGATTCAATGTCTTCAATGAAACCCATGTTTAGCATTTCATCTGCTTCATCAAGCACAACTGTTTCAACATTTTGAAGACGCATTGTACGACGGTTAATGTGATCGAGTAAACGTCCTGGAGTCCCTACGATGATATGAGGGTTCTTCTTGAGCGAACGGATTTGGCGGCTGATATCTTGTCCACCGTAAATCGGAAGAACGCGTGCACGCTTGTCTTGGCCGATTTTGTATAGCTCTTCAGATACTTGAATAGCTAATTCTCTTGTTGGCGCAATGATAATCGCTTGGATATTAGGAGACGCTGGGTCGATTTTTTCAACCAGAGGAATACCAAATGCTGCTGTTTTTCCTGTTCCTGTTTGTGCTTGTCCGATGACATCTTTATTCTGAAGACCGAGAGGAATCGTTTCTGCTTGAATCGGTGTTGCTTCTTCAAATCCCATGCGGTTAATAGCTTTCATGAGACTTTCGCTTAATTGAAAATCTTGAAACGTTATAGTCAAATTATTCAAACTCCTTCTAATTGCTGTTTCAGTAATCTCGTGAATGATCATTAAAAACTGCCCTTTTCTGAAAGGACAGGTCCATTATATACAAAGCCCGAATTACCCTACATTATATCTTACCATTACACTATTTGTTTTTCAACAAGACAGAAATGGATATATCTACTACTCCACAATGACAGATTCACCTTCACTTTGATCTCCGTCCATCCATCTCCACTTTTCTAACAGTTGAATTTTTCCGTTATCCAGCTGCTTAGGTGTAGGATCGCAGGTCCCGCTTCTCATGCTGCCATCCTTGCTCACATGGTGGTATCTAAAATGAAGTGTTCCATCCTCTTTCACTGTTCCTACAAGTCCGCCAGATACAATACTGCCGCCTTAATATATGCCCGTTAAAATATTCCCGTCCTGACGATATTGAAATATGGTTCTTTCTGATACTTCCCCATTACTCGAATTAGACTGCGGGATAAAGGTTTTTCTGTCATATTGAAACAACCGAATCGACCACCTTTTCTTTGCTATTGTAACATAGGCCTGTCACTGATTCGACAAAAATGTTGCAGATTTTAACAAGTGGGATTCAATTTATATTAGTTTAGCCACATTTTCGCTTTTCTATATATTAAATTGCTTTTTTTAGAAATTGTTCTACTTTCTCAAACAATTGCTGTGCACATGGCTCGTGACAAACATGGTGTTTACAGTCAGGTAAATAATACATTTCTTTCTGATGAGACGGGATTTTATGATAAATAAATTCTGCACTAGAAGCGGGAACAATCCCATCGCTTTCCCCTTGAACAATTAAGACGGGCAGATGAAGTTTCTCAAGGGAGCTCTTCGTTTGTTTTACCAGCTTCATAAATTCTACAGCAGCTGATAGCGGCGTGCTCGTTAGCTTATGACGATACCGATCATACAAGGGGTTCGTATCAATCAACCCAGACAAAGATTCCTTCACCATCTGTCTTGTGTCTTGGATCATCTGTTTTGGGTTCACATATTTTGCCGCGGCACTTAAAAGGACAAGGCGGGCAACCGGATACTTCGCAGCTAAGTAAGAGGCAATCATCCCGCCCATTGAAAAGCCGACCAAATAAATGGTGTCACATGTTCGGTAGAGGGATAAAAGTTCTAGTTCAGCTGTCGCAATCCATTCTTGATAAAGAATGCCTTTTAATTGAAGTTCCTCCCCATGCCCCGGAAGCGTGATAGACTGCACGGTCCAATCTGTCGTCTGCTTTAAATACTGCGCCAGCGGTTCTACCTCATAAGGGGCTCCCGTAAAACCGTGTATACATAGACATCCAATCATTCAGTCACCTTCTTTGCCGCTAACTTTTATAGTGCAGTAATGACTTCTTCCAATCTCATGCCGCGTGAGGCTTTGACAAGAACAACATCGTCAGGTCCTGCCACTTCAGCTAGTTTTTTCTTCAGTTCCTCTTTGTCCATATATGAGAACACGCGCGCGTCTCCAAATGCTTTCTTCGCTCCTTCAGCAATGAGTGCACCTAGACGTCCATACGTCATGACATGATCGATAAACTCAGGCTTGATGTATCGGCCTAGTTCGTAATGATACGTTTCTTCTTCACTTCCCATTTCAAGCATATCACCAAGCACTAGAATGCGATTGGCGAAACCGTCCATATCCCCTACAAGATCAATCGCCGCTTTCATGGAAGTAGGACTCGCATTATACGCATCGTTTATGACCGTGATTCCTTTATCTGTTGTAAACAGCTCAAGACGCATCCCTGTCAATTTTGTTTGCATCAACCCTTGGGCTATTTGTCTTTCATTCAGCCCAAAATGCTGGCCAATGGCAATAGCAGCAAGGGCATTCTTCACATTATGTTTCCCTAATACAGGAATGAGAAACGCCTGAGCGTACCCTTCGACTTGAAATTCAGTTCCTTCTGCAAGCTGATTGATGTGATTGACCCTGATATCACAGTCCTCTGCTTCTCCAAAGGTTTTCACGTTGTGAGTCAGTGCATTCGCTCTTTCACGAAGCAAGGGCTCATCTCCTAAATAATAAAAGACGCCATTCTCTTTTAACCCTTTTGTGATCTCACATTTTGCGTCGGCAATTGCTTCTCTTGATCCTAGATCTTGCATATGAGATTCTCCGACATTGGTGATGACTGCTGCATCAGGCTCAGCGAGGCTTGACAAAAACTCAATCTCACCTTTTGCGCTCATGCCCATCTCCAAGACAGCGATCTCTGTTCCTTTTGGCATCTCGAGAATGGTGAGCGGAAGACCGATATGATTATTAAAATTGCCATCTGTTTTATGGACTTGATACGCCGTTTGTAATACTGAATGAATCATGTCTTTCGTTGTTGTTTTTCCATTACTTCCTGTAATACCGACAACACGAGGATTTTCTTCTTTTAAGTATGATTTTGCCAGCTGTTGCAGTGCAGCCAGTGTATCTTCTACAAGAATGACTGGGACGCCTTCTGGTGGATTGGCCTCTTTTTGATTCCAAAGAATAGCGGCAGCTCCAAGCTCCAATGCTTTTGAAGCAAATGTGTGACCGTTAAAATGTTCTCCAATAAGCGGGATAAACAGTGCGCCTTTTGATACTTTTCGTGTATCTGTTGTCACTCCGTGAATTTGCTCTTCGCCAAAAGCTTGATTAGATAATGCTCCACCAGCCATTTGGGCAATTTGTTTCACTGTACGTTTGATCATGATTTTCGCCTCTCTTTCTCATTTTATGTTTGAAGGAAAAGAGACACTACCTGTGGGATAGTGTCTCAGCGTGTAGACAAACCCTCGCATTCGGTGTCAGTCCTGCGTGCTGGTGCTCACGAATGTCAAATTCGCTCCGCTCCGGTACTCGTCCTTCCTAGACTGCAAAGGTTTTCTATCACGCTGAAAAGAAGACAAAGGGCTAAAATAAAGTTCATTTTAGCCCTTTGTCAACAATCTGAGACACTACCTGTAGGATAGTGTCTGCTTGTTGCTCACATTAAAAAGTTGTTTTAATGGTTTGTTTTTCTTGATGACGTTCAATTGCAAGTGACACCAGCTTTTCAATCAACTCAGGATACTCTACGCCAGTATGTTTCCAAAGCAGCGGGAACATACTGAATGGTGTGAATCCAGGCATTGTATTCACTTCATTGATCAGCACTTTGCCATCCTCTGTTAGGAAGAAGTCTGCACGTACGAGACCAGATCCATCAATGGCTTTAAATGCTTTAATCGCCATATCGTGAATCGTCTTGTATTCCTCCTCTGAAACACTAGCAGGAATGATCAAGTCTGTATCGCCATCTTCATATTTTGCTTTGTAGTCATAAAAATCTGTTTTAGGTGCAATTTCACCAACAACAGAGCATTTCGGCTCGTCATTTCCTAATACACCAATTTCAATTTCTCTTCCAATGACGCCTTCTTCCACGACAACACGACGATCATATTGGAAAGCCAAATCAAATGCTGCTTGAAGCTCTTCTTTGCTGCGGCATTTACTAATTCCAACACTTGATCCCATGTTGGCAGGTTTCACAAAGCAAGGATAGCCTAGTACTTGCTCCACCTGTTCTAAGCTGTCTGATGTTGTTTTCTCATAGTCTTTTTTATTGAAGGAAAGGTGCTTTGCTTGTTCAAGTCCTGCTTGCGCAAAAACATCTTTCATCATGACTTTATCCATACCCGCAGCAGAAGCGAGAACGCCGTTACCGACATACGGGATATTTAGTAGTTCAAGTAAACCTTGCATCGTTCCATCTTCACCATTTGGTCCGTGCAGCAATGGAAAGACGACATCAATCTTCTCATCAGGTGATGCAGGCTGTGGAAACATGCTCTCATTTAAAGAAGTTGGTAAAAACGTCTTTGCGTTTTGTTCAAATTGAAGCATTTTAACGTTTGATACTGGTTCAGTGAGTTTTTCTCCTCTTAGCCATTCGCCCTCTTCTGTAATATAAATTGGATGTATATCGAACTTTTCAGTGTTAAGTGCTTTTGTTACTGCAAGGGCTGTTTGCAGTGATACATTATGTTCGGCTGACTTTCCGCCGTAAACCAATCCTAAACTTATTTTCAATGGATACTCCCCCCACTAAAATTCATCTTTACTATCTTATCACTTTCAAGCGAAAATGCTCTAATTAATTTTTGTTGTTACGGAATTGAAATGATTTGTAAAGGTTGTATGCGCCCCCCGAGCATTTGTATGTCATTCGCCTTTATTTTATATTAAAATGACATTGAAAAGGAGTTGTGACAAATTGAAAAAAATCACAAGTACTGAACAATTCAATGAAATCATTCAATCAGACAAAGAAGTCATCGTTAAATTCTTTGCGACATGGTGTCCTGATTGCACAAGAATGGACATGTTCATTCCAGACATTTTAGAGGCTTATGCTCACCATGAATGGTTTGAAATAAACAAAGATGACTTCCCTGAATTAGCGGAAACGTATCAGGTCATGGGAATTCCAAGCCTGTTAATTTTCAAAAATGGTGAAAAAACAGGTCATTTACACAGTGCAAACGCAAAATCACCTGAAGAAGTGACAGAGTTTCTTCAAAAACACGTTTCATAACTGATGATAATGAAGGACATCAGCAAACTCTTGCTGGTGTCTTTTTCATTTCTTCTATATCCTCTTATATCAAATCTCTACATAAGACGAGATGTATGTCCAAAACGTTTCAATGAAGAAAAAGATGTTTTTATGATGTCACGACAAGAATTGACAGCGAATTATTTCCTGGGAAAGAATTCAAAGTCGATATGGATGGGAATATGTCGGTTACGTGAATTTTCTGAATTGAATCTTTACTTCTGACATTTGACTTTGTATAATGAAGTTGTTAGCTAATTGAAAATGATTATCAATTTCATCTATGTGAAATCTTATAAATGTCCATTTTTATAAAGGAGCGATGAGTCACATGTCTAAGAAGAAGATCAAAACATACCAGCAATTGATTGAAGAGAACAAGAAGGCGATCATGCGCGATCCTAAAATGATGGAAAGTATATACGAAACCATCGACAAAAAGCATCAGAAGCAGCTTGCAGCTGCTGGACGTGAATCATAAATACAAGATGAGCAGTCAAAAGCTGGCTGCTCTTTTATTTACCTCAACAGAAATAAAAAAAGCCGATAAAATCGAATAACAGATTTTATCGGCTTTTGTTTTTAATGTGATTTCGCTACACGGTCCTGCTTCATTCCTAAGTAAATGAGCATATACGTGAGATAGCCCATAGTCATCGTTAAACCACCGAAAAAGAATTGAGAAAATACAGGTTCCTCAAATGTCGTAACGGCAGCAAGAATGATCCAGCTCGCATATAAATAAACCATGAACCATTTCATGTTTCTTTTAAGTGTATACAGAAAGAAAAGACCGGCTAATGAAAAGATCCCTAGCGCTAGTCTGAAATAAACAAGATGATCAAACTGGAAGGCAAAAGACACAAACGAAAACGACAGCAGCAACAAAATTGGTAAAGCCGTAATGAAATTCTTCACGATAGTGCCACCTCCATGACTCCTCCCTATTATAAGACAAAATCAGCCGGTTATCGTGAAATACAGACTCGTTTTCACAAAGATGTCATGAATTTTTCTTGTTATTTGACACAATTTTTACACATTTACGTCACGCTTCCAAAAAAGGAACCAAGCCGTTCCAACAAAGAAAACAAAATGCGCCCCTACAATGAATAGAGAAAACAAAAGACTCATTCCATCAAAGGGTGGCGGTCCTTGAAAGCTGTATTGAGTAAAGTCCGTATTGGCGAAAAGCAGGATTTTCCCCCACTGATTTTCAAAAAGAGACATGATAGGCACAAGTGATTTTGCCGCATATAAAACAAAGAATGAAGTGACAAGCGCAATCAGGCTGTTCCTAAACAAACTGGAACACATAAAAGCGAAGCTTGCCATCATGATCACTTCCACCCACTGTGAACCGATGACTGCAAGCGTATGCTGAAATAATCTTCCCGTACTCTCATCAAATTCAGTACCAAAGAAAATAAGGCCAAATAGAAAAGCTAATACGTAATAAAAAACAAACAGGTAAATGACCGAGAGAACAAGTGTCATATATTTTGACAGAAAAATATGCAGCCTTGTCTTTGGCCGGATGAATAAGAACTTGATCGTCCTTTTTTGAAACTCTGTGGAGATCAGTGTCGCGCCAATGACAACAGCGAGCACTTGTAAAATAAACACGACGTTTGTGGAATAAGCAAAATAGTTCGCGACCGTGTCTTGTCCACCAAGGCTGGATATGACTCGTTTCAACGCTAAAGCCATCGTCATTTGAAAGACAACGATCAATCCAAGTGCAATGAATGTGATCTTTTGCCTCATAATTTTTTTATGCTCATTCTTGATCAGTTGAAGCATCTGCTGTCCCGCCTTCCGTCCATTTCATAAAGGCCTCTTCAATGGATTGTTTTTGAGGCGTCATTTCTAGTACATCAAACCCTGCCAACACGAGCTGCTTGTTAAGCTCTGATACACGATCTTTGTTCAGTTGAAGCAGCACCTGCTCTCCATTTCGTTCATATGTATATCCATTTGTGTCGAGCCATGAAGCGGCCTTTTCTACTGGCTGAATATTCATCAGCACCTGCTCTTTGCCCTCCATGTCCCGGAGATTCGCACTCGCTCTGATCCGTCCTTTTTGAATGATGATCATGCGGTCACATAGCTCTTCTACCTCATGCAATAAATGCGTGGCAAATAACACGGAGGTTCCTTCTTCTTGTACGAGCGTTTGCAAGTGCTCGCGGAATTCCTTCATTCCTGCGGGATCAAGCCCATTTGTCGGTTCGTCTAAAATGAGCAGATTGGGCTGATGCAAAATGGCTTGTGCAATCCCAAGCCTTTGTTTCATCCCCAATGAATACGTCTTGACCTTCTGATGAATGGCGTGCTCCAGACGAACTCTTTTCACCACTTCATGAATGCGGCCCTCGGAAACTCCATCGTGCATCGCCCCATACAATTCAAGGTTTTCAAAGCCTGTTAAATACGGATAGAACTCAGGATTTTCTATGATGGCACCAACAGATGACATCGCCTTTAGAAATTCATTATCCTGAGAATATCCATTGATCATGATTCGGCCATTGTTTTTTCTCATCAAGCCCACGATCAGCCGAATCAAGGTCGTTTTTCCAGACCCATTTGGTCCAAGTAAACCGACAATCTCTCCTTGCCCAATCTCCATAGAAATATCTTGCAAAATCATATGTCGGCCAATTTGTTTATCGACTTTCTCTACTTTTAGAACAGCAGACTGCAAAGTGGTTCCTCCTTCTGATGTAAAGCCTATGGCGGCAAGTAAGGCCGCTCATTCTGTTAAAAGTATATCACGCAAAACAAGCCGTTCCACGAAAAAAAGGGCTGATCCAAGTCAGCCCTTTTGAACATTACATTGATAAATTAGGTGATGATGCGTCCTTCTCATGTTTTTTCTCAGTTTCTGTCACAATCACCGCACATGCTGCGTCACCTGTAATATTAACAACGGTTCTCGCCATATCTAATAAGCGGTCAATACCAAGGATGAGCGCAATGCCTTCAACAGGAAGCCCCACAGAATTCAGTACCATGGCCAGCATAATTAAGCCAACTCCCGGTACGCCGGCTGTCCCGATACTGGCTAATACGGCGGTTAATATAACTGTGATCATTTGCATGAGTGTCAATTCAATCCCAAACACTTGAGCAATAAAGATGGTTGCGACCCCTTGCATAATCGCCGTCCCATCCATATTGATTGTCGCGCCTAATGGCTGCACAAAGCTAGATATTGGCTCTGGTACTTTCAGCTTTTTTTGAGCAGTTTCCATTGAAACAGGAAGAACTGCACTACTGCTTGACGTACTAAACGCCACGACCATCGCAGGTGAAAAATCTTTAAAGAATGTAAAAGGATTTCGTTTTGCAAATAAAGCCAAAGTTGAACCATAGGTGAGAAAGAAATGAACAAATAGCGCTACTAGAACCACTGAAAAGTACAGCCCCATGGCTTTAATTGCATCAAGACCTTGGCTCCCAATCGCCGTTACAATTAAGCCAAATGTTCCGTATGGAGCAAATTTCATGACTACTCCCACAAGGTACATCATGAGTTCATTGCCTTGTTCTAATATTTTGAGTAACCCTTCTGTTTTTTTACCTAGTACTGCAATGCCTAGACCTAAGAAAACACAGAACACAATGATTTGCAGCATGTTACCTTCAACTAGAGATTGAACTGGATTTGTTGGAATGATGTTTAATAATGTGTCAGCCGTAGATGGTGCTTCTTGAGGTGTATATTCTGCCCCCTTTGTATCGAAAGAACCAAAGGAACCAGGTTTAATTAATAACGCTAAAGACATTGCAATGATAATAGCGAATGTTGTTGTCAGTAAAAAGTATGAGATGCTTTTTGCGCCAATTCTGCCAAGCTTTTTCGGATCACCAAGGCCTGCCACGCCAAGTGTGATGGAAAAGAACACGATTGGCACAACTAACATTTTGATAAGATTCAAGAAGATTTGACCTAGAGGTGTGAACAGATAAGGATCTAACATTTTGAATACATTTGGAGCAAAAATGTTAAGCAAAAGTCCCGTGATTGCACCTACAATGAGGGCAATGATAATTTTTGTAGCCAGCTTCAATAAAATCTCCCCTTCCTCGTCAAAAAGACCCACGAGAGAGTTTTCTCGTGGGTCTGCGTGTTCTTACATATACCACCGTTTACTCTCTTCACGCTGATGAGGTTAGCTGACGGGTTAGGACGAAGAGATGTCCTTTTTTCTAATGAAAGAAAAATTCACCCCAAAAACATGGGTCCCCCATTCCTTTAGAAGGATTAAGCGTGTGGTTATTATGATATTTTCATACTATTTATACCTTATTTTTAGAAAATTGTAAACAGGTTCATATGAACTTTTTAATTACTTTCTTCCTTATTTGTGACCTCCAAAATGTCTAAAATAAACACAAAGATTGGGATACCGATAATGAGTCCCCAAATGCCAATATAGTGTTCAGAGAAAATCAGCACAATAAATGTGAAGAAAATAGGGAGTTCTGTTTTAGCCGACATGAGCTTCGGATTTAAGAAATAGGCTTCGATTGCATGGATGATGACGATGACCAGCACAATATAAAGGACATACATTCCGCCTCCAAGTGTATACGCAATGATGCTCAATGGAATGAGAGAGATGACCACACCCGCTACAGGAATTAAGCCTAGCAAAAAGACCATGACCGCTAATCCAAATAACTGCGGAAAACCCATAATCCCAAGCGCAATTGTCGTTAAGACACAGTTAACGGTGGCAATGATAAACTGTGCTTCGAGTACCTTTCCAAACGTTCTGGAGAATTTACGTCCAAAGAAAGCAATTTCATGATAGAACACGGAGATTTTACTCGTTTTGAACTTGTTCATGAATTGGATGAGGCGTTCCTTTTCAAACAGGAAGAACATGCTTAATATTAAGGACATAATGACCTGGATACTGAACGTGCTGAAATCTGTTAAGTATGTATAGAGGAAATTAAACCCTTTCTCAAAGTAAGCTGATATTTTGAAATCTCCGAATACGTTGGTGATGACGTCAAAGAAGGGTAAATCTTGTGGATGATCTGCAATTTTCTTTCCTAAATGAAATAACTGCTCCACCTGTTTGGCGATGATTGGCACAAAAACGAATCCGCCAAACGTCAATCCACCAGCCAGGAGAATATACAAAAGGGTAATGACCGATTTCTGTCCTATTTTTAGGAAGTGATTTAAAAAGCCCCTAATGACCCCTTCTAACCGATTCATCAAAAAGGTGAATATGAAGGTCAGGAGAATTAAATTCATCATTCCTCTTAATAGATACAATACTGTGGCTAATACTACAAATACTGAAAACCGCTTAACACCGGGTTTTTCGAACAATTTTAAAAATGCTGCCATTACGTTCCACACCTGCCAGGACTAAAGTCTATTTTTCATCGTATCTGATATACATTATATCGGATCTTTCTGTAAATTATATAACAAAAGGTCATTGAGGTCTTACGATTCGTTCTAATTTTATCAAGCTTTTCGGTTTTTTCTTTTCATCACAAGAAAAAACCGAACCCCATGTAGAACATAAGGTTTCGGTTTTTGGTTGTTTTTTATACTAAACGGCTTGCTTGATATTTCGCATTTCCTGAAGCGCTGTTTTACTCTTCGCTTCGTCAAATTCACCTTCACTTTTCGCTACAACAATGGTTGCAATTCCATTTCCAATCAGGTTTGTAATGGCTCTTCCTTCACTCATGAATCGGTCAACACCAAGCAGCAGTGCAAGCCCTTCAAGCGGAATGACCTGAAGTGCAGCAAGTGTAGATGCCAGCACGATAAATCCGCTTCCTGTTACCCCAGCTGCTCCCTTTGATGTGAGCATCAGAACAAGGATAATCGTGATCTGCTGACCGATGGATAAGTCCACACCAAAAACTTGTGCTAAGAAGACCACGGCCATCGATAAGTATATTGAAGTTCCGTCTAAGTTAAAGGAATAACCTGTTGGAATGACAAGTCCAACAACCGACTTAGAACAGCCATATCGTTCCATTTTATCCATCATTCTTGGCAGCACTGATTCTGAAGAACTTGTGCCAAGGACAATTAAAATTTCATCCTTGATAAATCGTAGATAACCGAACAGGCTGAACCCATACATTTTACAAATGATGTTCAGCACAACGAAGATGAACAGGAACATGGTCATATAAACGGAGAGCATCAGACTCGCCAGCGGTTTAATCGAAGCCAAACCAAAGTGTCCGATCGTATAGGCCATTGCCCCAAATGCACCGAGTGGCGCGGCACGCATGATATATCCAATGATTTTGAAGAAGACAAGTGACAGCTTATCGAGCCATTCGATGATTCCTTTTCCCTTCTCACCAAGTGCAGCAAGCGCAACACCGAATAAAATAGAGAAGAATAAGACCTGTAAAATATCTCCCTTCGCAAAGGCATCTACCATGTTAGAAGGCACAATGTGTGTCACAAACTCCATCCAGTCGATACCCTGCCCCCCATTTTGGGTATACTGTGAAACATCCCCTTTTTCAAGCTTACTATAGTCAAGACCTGCTCCCGGCTTCATGAAATTGACAACAAAAAGACCGATGACCAGAGCAAGCGTTGTCACGACTTCAAAATAAATAAATGCTTTTCCCCCAACTTTCCCGACCTTTTTCATATCCCCCATCTTGGCAATACCAAGAACGATGGTTAAGAAAATGATTGGTGCGATCACCATTTTGACCGCATTAATAAATGTGTCACCAAGCGGCTTCATTTCTTTCCCGACGTTTGGCCAAACCATTCCGACAATGATCCCGATCATGACAGCTGCAATGACCTGAAATGTCAGGTTCTTCAAAAGCCTCTTCATAAAAAATCAACTCCCTCACCCTTCGATGTAAACGCTTAACTGTTATCTGTAGGTAAATGATAGCGATTTCATCAAAGGCTGTGAAGCTTATGAACATATCGTACATTTTGGTCTTTTTGGTCTCTTAGTCGGAATGTACGATATATTTATTTACAGGCCGACCTATCCCGCCATATTGCATATCTAATTTCAGCTCACCTTCTTTGACAAGGAAGTCTAAATACCGGCGTGCCGTGACACGGGCAATGCCAAGCGCATTGGCAACTTCCTCAGCGGATAGTGCGCCTTCTTGCAAACGCATATAGGCTTTAATTTCGTTCATCGTATGCACATTCAGCCCCTTAGGGAGCCATGTATCTTCCTGCTTAACGGCAGGCTTTCGTATGATATCATCCAGCATCTCCTGAGAAAATTCTGCTGCGGTGCGAATTTTCGATTTAAATGCTTTATAGCTTTCAAGCGATTCTTTCATTCGTTCAAATTTGAACGGTTTAATAATATAATCCCGCGCACCATTTTGAAGCATGACGCCAATTGTCTCTTTGTCCTTCGCTGCAGAAATCACAATCACATCCACCTGTATCTTTAGCTTTCTGATGTCTTGCAGCGTTTTGACGCCATCCTTCTTCGGCATATAGACATCAAGTACCACGAGGTCTGGACGAATCTCTTTGATCAGCTGGATGCCCTGTTCGCCATTCCCTGCTACAGCCGCTACTTGAAAGCCAGGAACACTCATAATGAACTCTTTATTCACTTCTTGCACCATCGGGTCATCTTCAATTAATAGCACCTTAATCTGAGTCATCTGTCTCTCTCCTCTACTGTCATTGGGAATTCGATTGAGAAGGTGGTACCAATGCCGATGCTTGATGTGACTTCTACGTTCCCCATCCCTTTGTCGATCATCGTTTTGACAATATACAGGCCATAGCCTGTTCCGCCTTCTTTGCCGTATGTGAAGCCTTTATCGAAGATATGAGGAATCATTTCCTCTTCTATCCCGGAGCCATGGTCTTCAATCAAAATCGCGAGAACATCCTCCGTTTGATCAATACTAATCGAAATGAGTTTCGTTTCTCTTTCTACAGTATCATACGAGGCAAAGGCGTTCTCAATCAGATTGCCAAGCAGCTTCGTCATATCATGCTGATCTAGCCGCTCTGGAAAATCGCGCAGACAGCTATTTTCATCCACTTCGACTTTGATGCCAAGCTCCTTGCCCCTTCTAATCTTGCTCATCAATAAACCTGCGACGGCATCGTGCTGAATGACGCGGTGAAGAAAATCCGTCACATGTTCCTGTTCTTCTGTCGTTTGAAACGCAAGGTCGAGCGCCTGATCGGCTTTGCCAAGCTGAATCAATCCCGCAATCGTATGAAGCTTATTCATATGCTCATGATTCTGCACCCGCAGGCCGTCAACGAAGTTCTTGACCCCAGTTAGTTCCTCTGCTAATTTAGCAGCCTCTGTCCGGTCCTGAAAAATGGCGACTGCTCCGATAATCTTCTTTTTCATCACAATCGGAATCCGGCTGCTCATAATCCGCTTTCCGCTCATATGAATCTCTTCATTGTAGACTGGTTCTGCGCGATCAATGATTTCAGGAAGCCTTGTGTCAGGCAGCACCTCCCAAATATTCCGGCCTACTGCATCACCTGTCACTCCAAAAATTTGCTTCGCCTTCTCATTAAAAATGGTAATCATATGCTGATTATCGATGGCGATGACTCCTTCATTGATGGAGTGAAAGGTGGCGGTGCGTTCCTCTAGCATTCTGACAATCTCATGCGGCTCCAGCTTAAACATTTGCTGTTTAATATGACGGGCGAGCAAAAAGGAACCCACAAGCCCAAAGCTGAGCGTCAGCAGCAGGATCATGAGGATATCCCGCTTCATTTCTCCTAATATATCTGCCATACTTGGCAGCGTTCTTCCTACAAGGACAACCCCTGTCTGGTTAAACTTTTCATCCTTCACTGGATAAAAAGCTCTGATGGCTGTCCCCAGCTCTCCCTCTGCTTCTGAGAAATAAATATGCTCTGCAAAAGCCGGTTCTTCATCTGTCCCCTCTGAGCGGTGGCCAATTCTTGTTTTCACTGGATGCGTTAATCTCACATGATCCATATCCATGACAACAATGTAGTCAGCGTCTTGAATAATCCGAATCTCTTCGATCGCATGCTGTAATCGAGAACGTTCCTTTGTCTGATCCGCTAACGCCTGCTTCACCTCATTCATCTCAGCCACTGTTCTCGCTGTGTTCATGAGTCTTTTTCGCAGCTCGCGTTCCTCCGTTTGCTGGATTCCCCCGACAAGGACAATCCCTCCGATTAAAAGGGCGAAAATGACAACGAAATATGTCAAAATGGTGAGCTTCCACCTAATAGATAGTTGTTGTAATTTCAATCGATTTCTCATCATTTTTTCACCTGTATCTTTACGAATTCTTCCTCTGTCAAGTATGCTTGACATAAGGGGGATCTGACGCATGAAGAATTTACTCGCTTATACGCTATTGCTTATCATCGGTTTTGTAACCGCTTTATACTTTGGTTTTTATCATATGATGCCAAAATCAGCATCTATATTCGATGATGAACAGACAGGGCTGAAGGACCAGCTTGTGTTCAAATTTAGCCATGTCGTGGCAGACAATACACCAAAAGGACTTGCCGCAAAGAAATTTGCTGAGCTCGTGCATGAGAAATCCGATGGAAAGATCAGCATTCAAATTTTCTCAAACGGGAGCCTTTATTCTGATATTGAAGAGATTAATGCACTCAAAGAGAATCAAGTACAATTTATTGCTCCGTCTACCTCGAAGCTCGGCATGCTGTCCCCTGAGTGGCTGGCACTTGATCTTCCCTTTGCTTTTCCTAATTATGATGCTGTTCAAGAAGGCTTACACGGTGCGATTGGACAGAAATTGTTCGGCACGCTGCAAAAAGATGGTCTAAAAGGAATGGCCTACTGGACAAATGGCTTTAAGCAAATTACCTCTAATAAAGGGCCAATCAAACAGCCTGGTGATTTAAAAAATCAATCTCTCCGCATTATGCAAAGCGACATGATTGAAAAACAATTCAAACTTCTTGGCGCAAAGCCCTATCAGGAATCGTTTAATTCGACATTTCAGCTGTTAGAAACAAAAAAAGTAGACGGTGAAGAAAATACAATTTCAAATATTTATTCAAAAAAATTTTATCATATACAAGACTATATGACGATCAGTAATCACGGGTATTTAGGGTATGTTGTCTTAACAGATCAAGTCTTCTTTGACCGCCAGACACCGGAAACGAAAAGAATTTTACTTGAAGCGATGGAAGAAACAACGGCTTGGAACGAGAAACATGCAGAACAGATGAATAATGATCAGCTGGAGGACATTAAACGGGAATCTCCGATTGCGATCCACGAATTAACGCCAGCAGAGAGGCAAAAATGGGTGAAAGCCCTTGATCCTTTGTATGATGAAGCCGAAAAAACAATCGGTTCCACACTGATCAAACAGATCCGCGAGCTGCGGGCACGTTATGACCATTCTCCTATCCAAGCTTTTCAAGAAGAAGATGATAAGACCAAATAAAAAATCCCTTTGAGAAAAGGGATTTTCTTTATGCACCCGACTCACTCTGTTCTTGCTGCGTGAGCTCTTGTAATCTTGTTAAAATTCTGCGCTTTCGATATTGCATCATGCCTGTTTCGGCAATTCCCTTTAACTGCGAGCGATTGGAGACTGCTCCAAACAAAATCCCCGCAATTGGGACAAGCTGAAACAGCTTCTTCCAGCCAAACGAATCTCGGTAATTATAGACCACTTCACGCCATCCTTGAATTTGAGAGATCATGTTTTCGTGCTTTCCTTCGGACGCACGGTAGCTCTTCAGCTCTTTTAGTATCGACTTTTTCCCAACGACATCAGCAGAGTTCAGCTGTAAACATTTAATGATAAATACCCGTTCTTCCTTGTTTTTAGGATCATAGCCATAGGTGACGGCAATATCCTGTAATGTTTTTAAGGAGAGGCCCAGCACCGCAGGAATATCTGCCGCTAATGTAAACATGCCGCCGACACCTGTTGTCGCACCTTGCATCGTGGCGAGATTCGTTCTGTTTTTCCCCATATGTTCACTAATGGCATCCATGACTTCAAGAGGGGCTTTTTCAATATCTTCTATGCACTGAATCGATTCGTCAGCACATTTCTTTTGAAATTGATGGATGATGCCTTTTTCTGATGTCAAATAGGCGCCGCCTGATTGGATGTAATGCCCCATTTCATCAAGTAGAACACCAATTTTTTTCTGAATAAAGGCAGGAGTCAGCTTGTCCAGCATTTGAAATGGAAGCCGGCTGAGTTTCTCCCAAAACCACGCCTTCTGCTGTTCTTTCTCCCATTTTTCAATCTCCTTTAATTGCGCTTTTAGCCAATCTCTTTCCTCCATACCATTTCCTCCTTAGATGCCGTTGAAGTATTTGTCTGTTATTATACACAATCCTTGTCCATCATACGTATCAAACATCGAAGCGGTTCCGAGAGGTTTTAAACCCTTTCAAAACGGTTATTGCTTAATAAACAATCAAAAGAGGAGTGATCAACATG
Source organism: Bacillus sp. MC1252 (assembly GCF_056838025.1). NCBI lineage: Bacteria > Bacillati > Bacillota > Bacilli > Caryophanales > Bacillaceae > Bacillus > Bacillus sp. MC1252. The sequence continues at coordinate 495,380 of NZ_CM166369.1, read as the reverse complement.
TTAGGATTTCTTATTTCATTAGTTGTGGCGATTGTCATTGGCCTCATCGGCAGTGCACTCGCTGGAGGTAGTGTACCAGGAGGATGGATCGGTTCAATGATTGCCGGGCTTGCAGGCGCTTGGATTGGTCATGGATTACTTGGAACGTGGGGTCCTAGTATTGCAGGCTTTGCGATCATTCCAGCGATCTTAGGAGCAGCTATTTTTGTTATTATTTTAAGCCTGATCTTCCGCAGTGTTGGATCAAGGGTTTCTTAAAAAAAACGAAAACAGAGGAAGCAAAGGGCTAAAATGATCTTGATTTTAGCTCTTTGTCTTCTTTTCAGCGTGAATGAAAACCTTTGCAGTCTAGGAAGGACGAGTACCGGAGCGGAGCGGAGCGAATTGACATTCGTGAGCACCGGCGCGCAGGACTGACAACGAATGCGAGGGTTTGTCTACACGCTGGCACCGCCTAAGAGGCGGTGTTTTTTTATGTATTGATTGACATTGCATCTATTTTTTTCACTTACATATGATAAACAAACCTATTAGTTCAGATAGTTGACTTTTCATGAAGATGGGCATATGATGATTAAAAATTGCATCAAGGAAACTTTTTGTGCCCAAGCAAAACTTTTTAGAATCTAGGTGATGACATATGACAAACAAATACATCGAGGCACAGGCACACATGTCAGCGGCTGCTGAGCGTGCACTTGAAGGAAAGGTCAAAGGATTTAGAAGGCTCCTTCCTTTTCTCGGCCCTGCTTTTATCGCAGCTATTGCTTATATTGACCCAGGGAATTTCGCCACCAACATTGCTGCTGGCTCAAAATACGGGTATCTTCTCTTATGGGTCATTCTCATATCGAATCTCATGGCTTTGCTTATCCAATCCTTGTCCGCAAAGCTTGGAATAGCGACAGGTAAAAATTTACCTGAAATCGCACGTGAAGAGTTTCCAAAGCCCGTCTCCATCGGTTTATGGATTCAGGGTGAGCTCGTGATAATTGCCACAGATTTAGCTGAGTTTATCGGGGCTGCACTTGGTTTATACTTACTCTTTCGTATCCCCCTGCTTGAAGCATCAATTATTGCAGCCATCGGATCATTTGCGATTTTAGAGCTGCAAAGACGGGGATATCGAGCATTAGAAGCAGGCATCACTGGTATGCTGTTCGTTGTAGTGATCGCTTTTGCTGTGCAAACCTTTGTCGCAAAGCCAGATATCGCAAGTGTTGCAGGCGGACTTTTCATTCCGAGGTTTGATGGAACAGATAGTGTGCTGCTTGCAGCTGGCATTTTAGGTGCCACTGTGATGCCGCACGCAATTTATTTACATTCAGCTTTAACCCAAAGACGAGTCGTCGGCAGAACAGAAAAAGAGAAAAAACAAATTTTTCGCTTTGAGTTTTTAGACATCCTTATTGCCATGCTAGTCGCTGGGGCCATCAATGCCAGCATGTTGATTGTAGCAGCCGCTTTATTTTATAAAAATGGTCTCTTTGTTGAGGATCTGGATGTTGCGTTTCAGCATTTTGGTACACTCGCAGGTCCTGTATCAGCCATCTTATTTGGTGTAGGTCTGCTTGTAGCCGGGCTTTCCAGCTCTTCTGTCGGTACACTGTCAGGCGATATTATTATGCAGGGATTTATTCAATACCGCATCCCGCTGTATGTACGCCGGCTGATTACCATCATTCCCCCTATTGCGATCATCGCATCTGGGGTGAACCCAACATCTGCGCTTGTGATGAGTCAGGTGGTACTATCTTTTGGTATAGCCTTTGCTTTAATTCCGCTCATTTTGTTTACAAGTAAAAAACGAATTATGGGCGAATTGACGAATGCACGCTGGGTGACAGGAATATCTTGGGTGATAGCAGCTCTTGTTGTAGCACTTAATCTCTTTTTAATTGTGAATACGTTTATGTAAAAGACAGTGATGATGCTGTCTTTTTCTTTCCATTTGGTTATGGTAGAATTTTCCCTGAGAGGATGTGGTCACATGTTTTTTTATCAGGATCAAGATCTATCCATGCGGCTGCTTGAGCCTAGAGACGCAAGAAGTTTGTATCTGCTCATCCAGCGGTCAAGAGAGCACTTACGTGAATGGATGCTTTGGGTGGATACAACGCAAACAGAAGAAGACAGCATGGCGTTTATTCAAGGTGCAATGCAGCAAGCCTTGCAGAACAACGGCTTTCAAGCCGGCATATGGTCACATGGAGAACTCGTCGGCATCATTGGCACCCACCAGATTCATTGGATCAACCGAACCGTTTCCATTGGCTATTGGCTCGGAGAAGGCTACCAAGGAAAAGGCATCATGACAAAAGCGTGTAAAGCCGTCATTCAATATTTATTTGAAGAGTGCGGACTGCACCGCATTGAAATCAGGGCCGCTGTCGATAATCAGAAGAGCAGACGCATCGCAGAGCGATTATCCTTCTCTCTTGAAGGCATTTTAAGACAATGTGAATGGCTGGGCGACCGCTTTACCGATCATTGTGTGTACGCACTTTTACAGCCTGAATATATGGAACAAAAAGCGCATTCGATGAATCAGTCCACTTAATTGTGTCAATTACATGAATGATTTTACAAAGTGAAGCTTTATGGTATCCGTTGTGATCGGCATCTGATAAAATAGAAGGAAAAATCGAGGTATGATGTATGTCTCTTATTATTTTATTTTACTTATGGATTGTCCCTTTATTATTTGGCATTTTCTTCTCATTTTTAACAAAGAAATCCACATACAAACGCCGTTTTGTCCCATCATACAGCATGGCAGGACTCAGCATCGTTTTTCTGATTCTGGCACTCGTCTTTTCAGCCAGTCATTTTCTATTCATTTGCGGTATGTTCCTTTTTGCCACAACACTTGTCGGCACAGGCATTCCTTTATTCTTGGCCTTTACAAAAACACCATCATAAACAAAAACCACCCTTTCACGATGGAAAGGTGGTTTCTTTATTATTGATGTGGCATTCGGTATGTAATAGATGCACCTTGATTTTCTTCAATCGTCTTCACAATGTCTTGAAGGATCTCTGCTGCTCGATCATTTGAGTCATACTTGCCGAGTATCTTTGTCCAAGAATCATTTCCCATGATCCCTTCAATTTTTTTCCCCTGTACTGTGACTTCATTGACTTGGACCAGGCTTTGCTGGTTTTGTGTGAAAATCCATAGCATGGTTGATTCTCCTTTTTGATCTGAAATGATTTCTACCTGCTTTTTTGATAATAGTACTTTTTTTCATTTTAAAGTTTCTTAACAAATAATTCATTTGAACATTAATCAATCATTGAACTTTTCAGCATATGTTAAATCTGATTCACTGGGTTCTGCCTTTTGCTCTTTCACATTTCCATTTGAGTAAAATTCAACATACTTTCCCTGCTTAACACCTTGCTCTACATAGAAATAACTTTGAATATTTCCGTTTTCATATTTATCATAAGCTAAGCCCGTAAATAGTTTTTCTTTACCATCTTGGGTATATTCTACAATCGCTAGTTCGTAGGGACCTCCATACTCTAGAAATTCTTCAAACTCGGTACCACTTTCTATAATGAACTTCTTTGTCAATATATCATCCGCATGTAAACTCCTTACAGTTTATAACTTTCATATTTACTATTTTTGCCCCCAAATATCTCACTCATAAAATTCTGTTCGCTCTACGCACAATCTAAAACGAGAATCATCTGCCACTAAAATAAAATCCCCATATTCACTTTCGTTTGTTCGAGAACATGATTTAATGTCGTTTAAGCTCTAATTACAAAAGGTTTTGAAATTAAAAGTTCCTTTAACTATTCATAGTGTGCATTAATGAAATATTCATTGCTCAAACTTCATTCTTCAGACATAGCATCATCGTAATCCTGTAATTCTTCCATTATTTCTTTTAATCGATCAATATTATTTATAAATTCTTCGTAAGGAATTTCTTGATAATCAAATATTCCTTCACCATATTCATCACTATCATATATTTTCACAACTGCACCTAGATTCAATAAATGATCAACTAACTCTTTTAAAATTTCCATATTATCAATATCATTTGCATCCGTTTCAGCAAAGAAATCTTTGTTTTCCATCTTATCTTTTATCTCTGTAATCCCTAAACCAGTGTACTTTCTTAACGGTACTACAAGTTTATTAGTTGGACCTTGAGGACTGATTTTAATTGCTAATTTACTCATCTATCTTTCCTCCTTGCTAAAATTCCTCTAAATAGTTTGGATTAACAGGTCTACCAGGGGCATTTTTGCTATAGCTCCCTCCATGCCAACCCTTTAAATGTTCTCTACTAGTAACAGGATAAATTAATTCTCCCCTATTACAAATATGTGGATAATTCATAGCATTATAAGTATGATGTCCAATTATTGATTTCCCATTATATTGAGGTTTTTTACTTTTTAAAATCTCTTGTTTTTGTTCAATAGTCCAATTCCTTGTTGTAGATTCTCCATCTAAAATTCTTTTCTTCTCTTGCTTCCAGAATTCAGTAACCCCCGTTGCCCTTCTTTTTGAAAATCTTCTATCCCATTGATATCTTTTGTATTCTTCCTTTGTGACTGTACGATTTTCAATCTTTTCTTTTATTTTTTTCTGCTGACTCCTATTTAAAGATTTATAAGGTGTAATTTTTGCAGTTAAATCAAATTCTACTTTCTGTACCCTTTGAGTAATAATCTCTTCTCCTACCGCTACTTTTTTATTACTCAAAGCATTATTTGTACTCTTAACCCACATCTTCCCATGAAACCCTTTCGCTCCAAACGGTAAAAGCATTCCAAGTGCAGCGTTCATACTTGCTTCCTGCTGTTCTTTCGAGACCTTGTTTCCAAACATGTCACGACCCGTAATCGCTTCGCTGAAGCCGTTGGTTGCGGTGAGGCCATATAAGCCTTTTTGGGATGTTTTTAAGGCGTCAAAGGCCTTTTGTGATGTCTTGTAAATGTCGACTGCTCTGACTGCGGCTGATGTGGCTTGGGTGGTTTTATAGACGGCTTTACCCCCTTTAAAAATACGGCCTGCCCAGCCGACGATTGGGATGTAGCCTGCTGCGGCCATACCGCCTGCGGCGACTCGCTGGCCTGCGGTGAGCTGTTCTCCTGTGATCGGGTCTACACCGGTGGCGGCACGTTTTGCATCGTTTACGCCTGTCAGTTCATTGACGATATTTCCGCCATAATCAAGTGCTTTCTCATACCAAGGACGGTTGGCGAGGGCTTCTTGTTCCTTCGCGATCTCGCGGGCTTCTTCTTGTTCTTCTTTAATTTTAAGATATTCAGTAGTTTGCTTCTCAATATCGCTTTTTGCCTTGTAAATTTCACTATTTTGATACGCTTTCTTGTCAAAATTCATAGGCGAAATGGATTTTCCGTCATTTGTCGCATTCATCATTTCTGCGTACAATGCCATTGTAGCCTTCTGTTCTGTCTCTGACAAAGCATATTCATCTTTTAAATTTTGATCAAGCTCTATCAAATCTTTAACCGTCTTTTTCCGTTCGTCTTCTGCATCTTCGATCTTTTCATCAATGGTTTTGCTATCAAATACCTCCAAAGAAATGAGGTCATCAATGTCTTGAAAAATGGTTTTAAGTGCCTTTTTTTGATCTTTTACAATGCTTTTGGCATTTTTGATTCCCATGTGAACAGCGTTATCTAAAAAGTGTTCCTCCACAAAGGTATCGCCGCCAAAGCTCGTATCATCAAGTGTACCAGAAACACCTTCATGAAAGGCTTTTTGCTTATCAATGAAGGTGATAAACATGTCTACATTTCCAGCTAGTTCTTTATAAAAGCTTTTAATGTTATCGGCGCCTTTTCCAGTGAAATCATCACCAAGGTTTGCCACGCCCTGTAAGGCTTTTTTCAAATCAGTCATTTCTTCACGGAGTGCCTGATAATGTTTTGCTCTTGTATCCATGGCACTTGTTAGTGCTTTTGCATCAAGTATCTTGCCCAGAAAAAGCCACTCCCTCCATTATTGATCATAAAGTCTATTTTACCTTTCTCAGCTAATTGGAAAAATAGGCTATAAGTTACAAAAATAATTACCTAATATTTTTAGAGAAAATAAAACAAGTGACAATTGAAATGATTTTGCTTATTCATCACAAAAAAAGTCAGCCCCCTTTTCAGAGGACCGACTACGGTGTGTTTAGAAAAAGCGTTTTAGACTTTTCTTGAGTGGAGGGATATCCAGTTCACCTTTTTCAAAGAATTTTTTCAATAAGTACTTACTAAAGCCTGCTGCTTGTGTATACGTAATTTTCCCAGGTAATGGCGGTTCATTGGTTACAGCGACATCAATAATGACTGGTTTATCCGATTGAAGTGCTGTATCAAAGGCTGGTGCAAGTTCTTCATGTGATGACACTGAGATTCCTTTGCCGCCACATGCTTCTGCAAATTTTGCAAAGTCAATATCTTCTAGCGCTATACCGTAATTGATGTTTCCCTTTACCTGTTGTTCATATTCAATCATTCCAAGGTTGTTGTTGTTTAAGATCACGACAACGATCGGCAGGTTATACTTTACAGCTGTGACGAAGTCTTGCATGACCATTGTGAAGCCTCCGTCACCACAGACAGCAATGGCTTGGCGGTTCGGTTCGTTTAACTTAGCTGAAATCGCCCCAGGTAAACCACAGCCCATTGTTGCAAGCCAACTTGAAATAATAAAATCTTGTTTTTTCATTTCGAAATGACGTGCCATCCATACAGTCACATTACCGACATCAACTGAAAGAATGGCATCGTCTTCGACTGCTTCTTCTAATCTAGCGATGACTTGCTGCGGTTTAAGTGGTGATGTTGCAACGGATTTTTCCTTATCCATTTCTTCTCGCCACTTCATCATATGCTCTGTGCAAGCTTCAAGAAAACCACGCTGCTCTTTGTATTCAATATAGGAGGTCAATTCATGCAAACCACTTTTGCTGTCACTTACTATTCCCACTTCTACCGGATACCTTTTACCAATTTGATCTGGCTTTATGTCCAATTGAATAGCAGGTATATCCTCCGGTAAGTAGTCCCTATATGGGAAGGAGGTTCCAAGCATGATTAAGAGATCACATTCTTCCATCGCTTCATATGCCGGCTTCGTTCCAATTTGACCTAGGTTTCCTAAGAAGTACGGATGCCTGTCTGGAACAATTCCTTTTGCAGGAAGTGTGATTACGATAGGTGCAGCAGCCTTTTCTGCAAATGAAAGAAGCTCTTCTTTCGCATTTCTTAATCCTTTACCTGCTAAGATGACTGGCTTCTTCGCATTGTTAATGAGCTGAGCAGCCTTTAACAGTTGATCTTTCTTTGGCCTCACCTCCCCCTCTACATAAAGAGGAGATGTATAAACAGGTTTACGCTTAATTTTTTGAGAAAATAAATCATCTGATACAGTGAGAACCGCCACGCCTTTATGAGTATAAGCTGCTTTGATGGCTTGATTTAATAAGTCTGGCATAGCCTCTGCTGTTTGTACCTGCTGATTGAAAACAGCTACGTCGTCAAACATCCGCTCTAATTTGATTTCTTGAAATGCGTCTCTGCCTACTTCGGTCGAAGCAACCTGCCCTGCAATCGCTAAAACGGGGGCACCATCTGCTTTTGCATCATATAGTCCATTTAATAAGTGGACAGCACCTGGTCCAGCAATTGATAAGCAAACACCGAGTTTACCAGTTAGTTTGGCATCAGCTGCTGCTGAAAGTGCTGCCACTTCTTCATGTCTCGTTTGTATGAATTGTATTTGGCTTGATTCATGCCTTAGTTCTTCAATCAATTCGTTTATACTGTCGCCGGGCATTCCATAAATATGTTTCACGCCCCACTCTTCCAGTAGCGCTGTTACTTCTTTTCCTGCGGTTCTTTGCGGCATGTGAGAAAACTCCTTTTTTCTTACTCCATACCACCGCACCCTTTTGGTCAAACGTTTCAACTTGCTCCTGTTACTTTTTAAAATGATATGGAAGGGTGGCGACAATAATATCCCGCTTCCATAACAAACGGAATCTTAATAAAAAAGCAGATTGATTATGCAAGATGGTATGCCATCTTTTTTTCGGGATAAATTGAGGCACGAGCACCATCACTTTGTATTGATGCGCATTTGCTTTTGCCTCAATCGTTTCAAGAAATTTATCAAGAGGGTGAATGAGACTTCGATAAGACGAATGTAAAATCACAAGACGCACATCACTATTCAGCTTTTCCCAATCTGCTTCAATCCTCTTGTCTTTCTCTTTATCAAAGGAGACGTGAACCGCTATGACCTGCTCTGATAAGGATTTTGCATATTGAACAGATTGTTCGACGACACGTGTTACACCTGCTATTGGTACGATGACCACATTTCCTTTGATCTCAACAGGCTCTGTTTCATTCAATAAACGTAGTTGTTCTCCTACAGACAGGTAATGCTTTTTGATGGAATGAAACATAAATAGAACGATTGGCATGAAAATAAAAACTGGCCATACAAGGTGGAACTTGGTCAAAATGAGAATCATGAGAACCGTGAAAGAAATAAGTGCTCCCAGTATATTAATTGGCATTTTCATTTTCCAGCCCTGTGGTTTTTCACGAATCCATTTGACACACATACCGGTCTGAGACAAGGTAAATGGAATAAATACACCAACAGCATATAACGGAATCAGGTGTTCAGTTTTCCCATCAAACAGCCAAATAAGCAGCATGGAGGCTACGCCTAAAAAGATAATGCCATTGGAGTAACCAAGTCGATCTCCTCTTACTGTAAACATGCGCGGCATATATTTATCTTTTGCTAAGTTGACAGCCAATAAAGGAAAGGCTGAAAAGCCGGTATTTGCCGCTAATATCAAAATTAACGCCGTGACAGCCTGAATAACATAATAGAAAAACGTACGTCCAAATGTGTCTGATGCAATTTGTGACACAACCGTTTCTTCTGGCTTTGGCGAGATGCCAAAACCAAATGCAAGCAGTGTCACACCTAAAAAGAGAACGGCCAGTAATCCCCCCATCATCAGTAATGTTCTCGCTGCATTTTGTGCAGCTGGTTTTCTAAAGGATGGAATCGTATTTGAAATGGCTTCTACTCCAGTCAGAGCAGAACAGCCAGACGAAAATGCTTTTAATAAAAGAAATAATGTAATGCCTGACACATGTGTGCCAAATGCTGTATGCTCAGGTGCTGGCGGCACTTGCCCTGTTAATAGTTTAAAGCCGCCGACTCCAATTAAAATGAGAAGTGAAAATACAAACAGGTATACAGGATAAGCCAGAATAGATGCCGATTCCGTCAACCCACGAAGGTTGAGCACCATAATCACTATGACCAATACAATTGAAATCAAGACGTGATATGGATATAGTGCTGGAAAAGCTGATGTAATGGCATCGGTACCCGCTGAAATGCTCACTGCTACAGTCAAAATATAATCTACCAGCAATGATCCACCAGCGATCAGCCCTGGTTTTTCACCTAAGTTCCTGCTAGAGACGACATATGCCCCGCCGCCTTCTGGATAAGCATAGATAATCTGGCGGTAAGATAGAATTAACGCCATTAAAAGAATGAATACACAACCTGCAATCGGGAGTGAGTACCAAAACGCTGCCGCACTGACGACTGATAGAACAATCAAGATTTGTTCTGTACCGTATGCAACTGATGACAATGCGTCTGATGACAATAATGCCAAAGCTTTGATTTTTGATAGTTTTTGTTCTCCTGCTGCCTGTGATTTTAATGGTCTACCAATTAAAATACGCTTCATCAAACTGTACATGTGATGCCCGCTCCTTTAGTGTCAAACGATTTAAGTTACAAAAGATCGATCACCAAAAAGACACAGAGGCAATAGAATGCCCCTGTGCCTATTGTTTAGATCACAGGTTGGTCTTTGCTCTCTTTAACGCTTACGAGGTTAGCTGACGGATTCGGGCGCATGAGACTTTGCCCTACCTGAAAAGGATTCACCCCACGTGGTTTTTATACCACAATTGGTTCCCCCGCTCATCGAAATGATTCAGCGATTGGTCTTTTATAAAAGAGATCATACTCCCGTTCGACACCAAAGTAAAGAGATTTTTTCAAGGTCTTTTGATCGTTTATGACTCAGTCTTTTTGCGGTTTTTTCGTAAGAAATAGATAATCATCACTAGCACAAAAATGATGAGCGCAGCTATACATACAAAGTAGATCCAAGACTCACTGCTGCTTTGTTTTTCACCTATTTTCAGATTGCTTGATGTGCTGCTGATCGTTTGATGATTAGAGAACATGTCTTTGTTTTTGCTCTCTATCGCAACTGTTGCGGTCTCTGTATTTGTTTGGAGGAAATGAATCACTTCATTTGACACATCAGCTTCAGCTGCATTCATTCCTGAAAAGACTATCATTGTCTGTTCTTTATTCCAAACAGATGGCTGCGTCCATACAATACGAGCAGTTGTTTCGTTGATCATGCCAAAAGAGGATACATCATATTGTTCCTTTTTCGTCGGAACGATCAGATCATTCGCTTTTTCTTTTAAAAGAGAGAACGTTTGAATGCCCCCGATGAAAATGAGAGAGTGATTCTTCAATTGTTCGTTTGTCACATTAGAGGCTTTGATCAAATGATATTGAGCAGCTGCTGGCTGACTAAATGATTCTGTGAGCATCGCCATTTGATTGATCGTTTCACGGTTGATTTGATCCGGCATGATGATCAATGTTTTTTCTTGCTGAGCCTTTGAAGTGAAAGGAAGCGGCCATACAGCTAAATCCGGTGTATCACTAGTTGTTCCTTCTGGAATTTGAAGAGAACTGTTCTTGTCAATGAAAATCCAGCCTTCTTCATCCGTATGTCTGCAGGATTCCATGTTTTTAAAACCAGTTGTGACAAATTGCAAATCAATATATTCATTTTTTTGAAGTACGTGTGAATCGACTGGAATAGACACATGATAGAATCCATTCTCATCTTTGTTTCCTAGTTTTGTTAATGGTACGTCGTGCGGTTCGTCATTGATCATAACAGTTAGGCGTTCTGCTTTGTTCGCTGCATCAGATTTTTTAAATGACAGATTTAGCTTGGCGCCTGATTTTCGGTTAGCAATCAATGCTCTCGGATAATAGTAGTGATCAGAAGCCGTCTTTTTGGTCCCAACAGTGACATCATCTCCGCCAAAATCTTTTAAACGGATATGGTGAGATGGCTTAGAGGTTTTAGCTGCGACCTTTTGAAGCATTAAGTCCGTACCAGTAAGTTGACCTGTCAGTTCTGGTTGAGTGAGAACATTGATTTTTTCAGCAATTGTTCTTGGCTGGTCAGCTGTGACAAATAAGACGGGCTGTTCTTTTTTCTTTGCTGTCAGGGTTCTTACCGCTAACGTGAGATGATTACTTTCTGTTTTGATTTTCGCAGTTTGTTCAATCGATTTGATCCTTCCATCCCAGCTTCTTTTCGCCCCAATAGCAATGGTTGGATGCGCGATTTGCTTGCTGTCCTTCTCCTGAATGAGTTTGATGTCCGCTAGGCGGTCTTTGTTTTTCAACGTACGGTATACCTTGATGGCTGCTTCTAATTCAGCCTCATCTGGTGTATTTGGAAGCACAATATTTGTTTGCTCTTTCTGATCACCTGTTTGAATGAAAGGTGATGGGAAGCTGTCTAATGTGAGGTCTTTCGTTTGAATGCCTTTGAATGCCAGCTTACTTTCAGGATATACCTTCAGCCAATTGGCAGGTGTCTCTTGATTGATACACACACCTTCTTTTAAGACACCGTAAAATGCGAGCTGAATCCGATGAGATCCTTTTTTCAATTGCGCTTTGTTTAATTTGATTTGAATCGATTTCTTTTGGTTTTTCCCTGATACAGGGATGGTCTTTTCAATCTCTCCATCAACCATAACAGTGAATGAGGATGGTGAAATGAGTAATGGTGAAGCCTCTATATTCAATGTAAGAGTGCTAGACTCTACTTTTTCTTTCTCAACTTGATAGGAAAATTCAGTGCGGTCTTCTTGTCCGTATAAGGTCACCACATCTTCTGTTAGATGCTGCGTTTCTGCTTTACTTCCTTTTGATGAACGTACCCAATCATCTTTCACCTGCACTTGATCTGATTGCGCCATTGCTTGACCTGCCATGAAAAAAGGCTGAATGGCAAGGGATAATGCCAATATAAAAATTATCCATTTTACCGATTTCAATTTGTCACCCGCTTTTCTTTTGTTGTTGATCGTAACGCTCAGTTTTGTACCATTTCACTTCTTGTTTCAATACTCGGCTCTTTGCCTCTACACATAAGGAGTACACAACAAGCGCAATCCATACTTGAGAATAGGTGAAGTACATGAGAGCCACAATGAGAATGTTCTGTTTGGTCAGCTCTGTTTTCTCAATACTCAATGTAATCATCACTTCTGTTAGAAAGAGGAAGAAGGCTAATCCCCATAGAATCAGTGCGACAGCCCCTACAGATAAGTGAAGGTCAACAAATAAGTTCACGATAAATATGCCATTTGAAAGCAGCACACCGAAGAAAAACAAGAAATACGTAAAGAAAAAATAAAATAAATCGAAAATCATTCGTTTTCGTTTCAGCTTCATAAACTGCCTTAAAAATTTAAGTACGACATATTGATTGCCTCTAGCCCAGCGCGTTCGCTGCCGCCACCAGACCTTCCATGTCTCAGGCTCTTGTTCCCAGGTGATCGCAGCAGGGAAAAATCGAATTATATATCCAAGGTTATATACACGGATCGTTAATTCGGTGTCCTCGGCCAAAGCATGCACATCCCAGCCTCCAAGCTCTTCCAAGATGTGCCGGCGGATCGCGAAGTTTGTGCCTGGTATTGTCGCAATGCCAAACCACTTCCATCTCCCGCCCTGCGCCATCCATTGAAAGCAGATGGTCTCAATATTAATAAATTTGGTAAGCAGGTTTTTGGCTGCATTGATGACCCTGAATTTCCCGACAACAGCGCCAGCTTTTGGATCATTCAATAACCCAAGAACTAAATGATAGACAGCCTTTTGTTCAGGCGTGTTATCTGCATCATATACACAAATCATTTCTCCTGTAGAAGCCTTCAAGCCTTCATTCAGCGCAGAGGATTTCCCCTTTCCTGCAAATGGCGGCTTCGTTTCAATCATATGGACATGATCATATTGCTCACTGAATGATTGTACGATGTCTCCTGTGCGATCAGAGGAATTGTCATTAATTACAATGATTTCAAGAAGATGTTTTGGATAGGATAGTTGAACCATGGCTTTTAACGTTTGCCGAATGACCACCTCTTCATTATGAGCAGGAATAAGGATGCTGACTGTCGGCAGCTCTTTCCCTTGTTTCGTCCATTTAGGCAGCTCTTTTTCGTAGGTTAGATAGTGCTGAAAGCCGCCCTGCATCAGAAACATATGGTATAGGAGCATGATCCAAATCAGTATTAATGAAAGATAAAATAAAACATCAGCCACCTGATTTTCTCTCCTTAAAAATTCGTTTTTTCATTGTCAGCCTTAAATACAATGTGTAAAAAGCAAATGCCACAATAAATAGCAGCACCACCACTGTGAGAATTCGCAGCATATTTTCCATACCGCTTCTCTTGACAGTTTTTGTTTCTGCTATGTTGGATTGCTGTACTTGAATATGTCCATTACCTGAAGTTTTGATCTGTACATGTGCGGTTTGGACAGTCTGTTTTGTTTTCTTTAAATCCAGCCATTCACTAGAAGGGATCGCCTCCATCTGTGTCATCAGATCCTGTAAACCATCTACCCCCGATTCCACATCATAGGACATCCCAATCGTGGCAGATTGAAGATGCTGCATGGATTGAATCGTTTGTTCCGTCAGAACGTTTGAATTCTCTTGGTCAGACGCTGTATCTACACGCTGTTCAGGATATAAGGTCATGCCATGGAGCATGGCTGGTGTCGTCATAAATGGCGGTGCACCACTTGTTTTCGATGTGCGGTCCGAAAGCTGCACCTGCCCAAAAAGACTTGAAACATGCCGAGAAATCACTTGATAGCCTTGTTGAGATATGGCATCATGCGGCACCTCGAATGCAAGTGGATATAGTCCTTGCTGCGTTAGAAGCTCAATGCCTTTTGTCAGCTTTTCCTCTGTATAGATGACTTCTTGGTGCAGAGCGGATTTGGTATAAGCATCGAAGTCTTTTTCATTCGGAAAATGGCTTTTACTCAGCTTCTTTTCGGCTTCATTCGGTTCATTTGAAGTAATGGCCTGATCGTACTTTGCATCCCAAAACTCAAAGCCTTGACCAGATTCCTCGGTTCGGTACGTACGGCTGAATCCATGAAGGATCACGCTAGCTCCATTGCTTTGCAATTGTTTTAACGCATGCACAAGCTGAGGCCGTTCACTCAGTGTCACTTCATCACCTGTTGCCGAATCAATCCATACTGGGGTCACCGCTATCAGAAAAGGAATATGCCGGGCGGATACGTATTGTCCAAGTTCAAGCAGCTTCTTCTCGTCAGTGGCTGGACTGATATTCCCCAGCCGTAAGTATTTTGTCGTCATTTGATCAGAAGACGGCAGGAGTGTTTCTAGCACTTTTGCAAGAAGCTTGTTGTGCTGCACTACATCTAAAATTCCGATATATGCCGCACTTTCTTTTGTTTGAACCACAAATGGCAGAGCAGCTTGATTTTTCTTCAATAGAAATTCACTTCGCAGATCTGCCCCTTGAACCGTTAGTGCTGTAATACCTCTCTCCAGCTGACGGTAGGTCTGATCATGTGTATGTTTGATTTGACTGGTGTGATCTTGTTTTTGAAAAGTGAGCTTGGAGAACGTGCGAAGCTGTTCCGCATTGTATCCAATGGCCATTAGACGTTTTGATTCGTTGATCGCACGAATGGTTTGTTTTGGTAAGGTTTTCTTTACTTCACCGATATAGATGACTTGCTGAAATTCATTGAGCTTTTTTTCAGCGGTTTGTTCATCTGATAAAACTGTCGTTTGTTTGGAAAAATGACCGACGAGTAAATCAAGCATATGAACAGCTGGAGTCGCTTCCCCCGATTCTGTCGAATAAATAATGAGGGTATCCGGCTGCGTGACAAGAGCATCGGCTAAAGCTATATGTTTGAACGAGAGCATCGAAAAAAGAGCAATCAACAAACCGCATTTCATCAAAGGATTAAAGTTCATTCATTATCATCTCGTTTTCTAGTTCTTCTAAAAATTGCTCTGGTGTTCGATAGTCCGAGCTGCTTGTTAAATGACAGACATGGAATGTCAGGGTCACTCCACGACCGTTCAGTAAGACATGCGTTTGCAGTTTATCCTTTAGCTTATCAAGGACGACAGAGACGTTTTCTTCAGGTGTGTGGGTGAGCATCAGACCCATTCGTTCTTCAGATATTCGAAATTTCTTATCGGTTTCTCTCACACTCTCGCGGATCTTGATACTCAATTGCTGAAAAAGGTGCTGCATTTCTTTTTCTCCATATAATGATTTGAATTCCGCTGCGTAGTGCATATGAAGAAGGATAAAGACAAATGGCTGTTTGTATCGTTCTGCCCGTTTCATTTCCTCGGACAACTCCAGCTTCATCCGCTCTGCATTGTCAAATCCTGTTGTTGAGTCAATCGCCACAAATTGTTTGATGGCCTGCTTTTGTTGTTCAATGGTGTGACGCATCGTCTTGATACGCTCATGCATGTTCCCTGCTGAAATAGCGAAAAAGAGAAGTGCCACACCCCAGATCACAACATCTTGCAATGTTTGATTGGAAAAGAGCAGATTCGTGAGTCTAAGCTCTGAAAAGAACATGACGCTTCCTATAAAAAACAAAATAAGTAAGGTAAAAGTTAATGCTGGTAAAATACCAAATAAAATGCCGCATCCTAACACGACAAATGTCAGCGCGATGATCATGAAACTCTCCGCATCATGTACGTTTAAGTAGCCCATAAACAAAATAAGACCTGCAAACGTGAGGAGCAGAGAATAATACAAGCGATACGTGTTACTGAATAACCGATTCATTTAGAAGCTCCCTTTCTGCAATAAGAGGCAATAAGTTATCAAAAGAGTGTGTGTCTTTTTCGTTCATGTATCCTCCGTAATAGGGCTTAAGAGGATCTTGGATTTGTAATTCTTTCATTCGGTAATAGACATCTTTTGCAAAATCCAGCTCGTTTTGATTGAGAGCATATAAGATCACCAGTGCATATACCGAGGGCGATTCATACGTCACAGCTGGCTTCAAAGTGCTTAGTTCATATCGTCCGTACAATTTTCCTTCTTCTTGAAAATTTGTTTTCAGCCATTTCATGATCGCAGATGTATCAACCTGTGCACGTTCGGCATGGAGAGCCGTATAAAGTTGATCAATCAAGTTGATTTCTCGATCAAATGAGTAGGCTTTTTTCGCTATGTCATAGGATTTAGGAAAGAATCCTTTTTGTCTCGGTGCATTTTTTAGAATGGCCAATTGGTTGCTCATCGTTTGTTTCGTGAATATTTGGAGGGATACCAATTCTTTGATTGCTTTTGGGTCCATATATGAGAGTGTGATTGTGTGTGAAGTTTGCTTTGTCGATGCATCATAATAATCGGTGAGTATGCCCTTGAACATGTTGTTGTCTTTTAACGCTTGTGCGATTTCTTTCGCTGTGGTCTCATATGCTGACTTCTGCCACAATTGATCTGCCTTTTGAAGTGCTGCCACTACACGTAAATCATCGACTAAAGCATTGACCTTACTTTTTTGATGAGATTCAATTTGCCAGCTGAGGAGATCATGATCTAGTAAGAATTGAGTGTGCAGAACGTCTACCTGTTGATCAAAAGAGGCTTGATCTTTTTTTAGAACAAGATAATCCATCCAAAGTCCAAGCGATTCAGATAAATAGAGGTTCTGCTCTGCAAAAGAGGTGCGGATCATGCCCTGATCTGTCATTAAGTGGTGATTGATGAAATATTCTCCTGGCAATACAGGCTGTGCTGATTCTGGATGAGCTGGCTCTTTCTCCTGGTTCCAGGTACATCCGCCTAGTAGAATGACAATGAATATAACGATAGCCGTACGATGTATGGGTGTATCCATTCGTGTCCCCCTTTCAACTCCCAGTTCTCTTAGCATCTAACGATTTATTATAGAGCGTTTCTGTTTAAATTCAAATAAATATTTTATACCAAATTACGAGTCTTTTCGCATATGCATTCCCATTTTCAGAAAAAAAATATGCCGATATGCTTGATTGCACTGAAAAACCCATGCGGCCTCGCATGGGTTTTTACACAACTATTGATCTAATTTTAATTTCTTTAATTGTTCAGCTAGTGCGTTATTGATCGGCTCTTCCACTTTCTTTTGTTTCTTCATATATTTAGATACATCATGCTTACTAGCTCGTTTTTGATTGGATTGTGATTTGCGTTTTTCGAAAACAGACAGCTTTTCTCTATGACCGCACACACAAGCAAAGATTTTGCCATCGCCTTCTCCGCGCAGCTCGAGTTTTTTATGACAGTTCGGGCAGCGTGCATTTGTTTTCTTCGCCACGTTTTTTCTGTGTCCGCATTCTCTGTCCTGACAGACAAGCATTGTGCCATTTTTTCCGTTCACTTTCAGCATAAGTTTTCCGCAATCCGGACAATGGGTTCCAGTAACGTTGTCATGCCTAAAGGTTTGGTTCGTCTGTTTGATTTCAGATACAGCTTGTTTTGCATATGACTTCATTTCACTCATGAATTGAGAAGCTTTCAATTGGCCTTTCGCAATTTTCGAAAGCTTTTGTTCCCATTCTGCTGTTAAAGCAGGAGACTTCAAGTCTTCAGGCACTAAAGAGAGCAGCTGTTTCCCTTTCGATGTGATGAAGATGTCTTTGCCTTTTTTCTCAATTAAAAAGCTATTAAAGAGCTTTTCAATGATATCAGCTCTTGTTGCTACCGTCCCTAGACCACCGGTTTCACCAAGGGTTTTCACTAAGTCCTTTTCCTGGTTCTGCATAAATGCCGCTGGATTCTCCATAGCAGATAAAAGGGTCGCTTCATTAAAACGGGCAGGAGGCTTCGTTTCTCCTTTTGTTTCTTTCAGAAGTCGTACTTCAAGGGACTGGCCTTCTGAGAGTAGCGGCAGATGCTGATCTGCTTCGGCTGATTCCTCGTCTTCATAGGAATCATCGTACACGGCTTTCCAGCCAGCTGATTGAACGATTTTCCCTTTTGCTGTGAATGTTTCACTGCCTATCTTTGCGATAACCGTTGTTTCCTCGTACTCAAAAGGGTTCATAAGAACCGCAAGGAATCGTTTGGCAATCAGGTCATATAATTTACGCTCTTTATCACTTAATGCACCAGGATACAGCTCTTCCTCGGTTGGAATGATCGCATGGTGATCCGACACTTTGGCATCGTTGACGAAGCCTTTGTGCGCTTTAATACCTGATTGTAAAATACGGTTCACATGCTGCGCATATGGTCTGACGTTCATTCCTTTTAACCGATCCTTTAATGTGGGAATGATATCCGCTGAAATAAAACGGGAATCTGTACGCGGGTAAGTGACGAGCTTATGCTGCTCATACAGCCGCTGAAGAGTAGACAATGTTTCTTTTGCCGAAAAGCCATAGCGTTTGTGGGCATCACGCTGCAATTCTGTCAGGTCATATAACCCTGGAGCAAAGGCCTTTTTGGCTGCTTTTTTCAACGCGTCAATCACTGCCGGTTTTCCTTTGCAGCCTGCCAAGCGCTCCTTGATCAGATCCTCCTGGAATGTGCGGTTTTGCTTTGTTTTGGCATCCTGCCATGTCAACGTGAGTCCGTCTACTTGTGCAGTCAGCCCAAAGAACGGCTTCGGCTGAAATTGCTGAATGTCTTCCTCTCGCTTTGCGATCATGGCAACGGTTGGTGTTTGCACCCGTCCGCAGGAGAGCTGTGCATTGAACTTGGTCGTCAGCGCTCTTGTCGCGTTGATCCCTACAATCCAATCTGCCTCTGCACGTGCGACCGCTGAGCGATACAGGTTATCATATTCTCTGCCGTCTTTTAATCGTTTGAATCCTTCTTGAATCGCTTTGTCCGTGACAGATGAGATCCATAGTCGTTTTAACGGCTTTTTCACATGCGCTTTTTCAAGAATCCATCTTGCGACAAGCTCCCCCTCGCGTCCAGCATCTGTTGCGATGACAATGTCTTTTACATCTTTTCTCGCAAGCTGCGCCTTTACCGCTTGGAACTGTTTGCCTGTCTTTTTCATCACCACAAGCTTGAGCGGCTCTGGAATGATCGGTAAATCCTCTAAACGCCAGGATTGAAATTCTTTTCCATAGCCCTCTGGATCAGCCAGTGTCACCAAATGGCCAAGCGCCCACGTCACAATGTATTGATCTCCTTCTAAATAGCCATTTCCTTTTTTATGACACTTCAGCACACGCGCAAGGTCACGCCCTACTGAAGGTTTCTCTGCTAATACAACTGTTTTTGACACTAGATTTCACATCTCTTTCTTCTATCCATCCTTTTATTATAGCAGACGTGGAGACGCGGTTCTAATGACGAGTTATTTCTTCAATCGTTTGATGATTTCGTTTGTGACCTCTTTTGTTTGATAGGCTCCGCCAATATCTGCGGTTAAAAAGCCGTCTGCTGTGACCGATTCGATGGTTTCGAGGAGGTGTGCGCCCAGCTCTTCCTCTCCGAAATGATCAAGCATAAGTTTAGCGGTCCAAATTTGACCGATTGGGTTGGCGATCCCTTTTCCCGCAATGTCTGGAGCTGATCCGTGTACCGGCTCAAACATGGATGGATATTTGCCATTCACATTGATGTTGGCAGCTGGCGCCACGCCAATACTTCCCATAATGGCTGCACCAAGATCAGTCAAAATATCGCCAAATAAATTACTGGCCACAATGACATCGAATTTTTCAGGTCTTGTCACAAAGAAGGCTGAGAGCGCATCAATATGCTGCGAGTCTGCTGCCACCTCTGGGTATTCCTTTGATACGGCTTGAAACACTTCATCCCAAAATGGCATTGTATGGACGATGCCATTGGATTTTGTTGCGCTTGTTACATGCTTTCGTCTCTTTTCTGCTAGTTGAAAAGCAAAGCGCATGGCACGCTCTGTCCCTTTTCTAGAGAAAACAGCATTTTGAATGGCGAGCTGATCTTCCCCTTGATAGATGCGGCCCCCAATTTCACTGTATTCACCTTCACCATTTTCTCTCACAACAAGAAGATCGAAATCCTTTGGCTGGGCAAGTGGTGAGCGAATGCCGCTCAGCTGTTTTGCAGGTCTGACGTTAATCACCTGCTCAAATTCTCGTCTAATTTTAATGAGCAATCCCCAAAGTGAGACATGATCAGGCACTAAGTTGGCATCTCCGACAGCCCCTAAAAAAATGCTGTCAAAGGCCTTCAGTTGATCCAATCCATCCTTCGGCATCATTTCGCCATGCTCTAAATAATATTCACAGCTCCAAGGAAAATCCTGAAAGGAAAAAGACAGGCTGCCATGCACTTCTGATATCGCTTTCAATACTCGTACTGCTTCAGGTACTACTTCTTTCCCGATCCCATCACCTGGTATCACTGCAATTGAAAAATGCTTCATTGATTTTTCCCCCTTATGATTGGTCGACCGTCGACTAGTTAAGTTGAGTTTACTAGAGAGTACATGTTCTTTCAATGGACAAAAAGCGCTTTTTTGATTAAAGCGCCTTTTTATCCTGCAAAAGCATCGGGGCTTTCTGTTTCTTTTTCCCCTTGTCTTTTTTATCTGAAAGAAGCAAGCCTCCTAACGTCAGTGCAGTTCCAAGCACTGACAAGAGGGTCAATCTCTCTTTTAGAACGATCATTGAAATGACCATCGTGATAATGGGAACCCCATAAATGTACACACTTGATTTCACCACACCCAGCGTTTTCACCGAAAAGCTCCATGTCAGGAAACAAACCGCGGAGGCGAAAAGACCTAAAAATAGCAAGTGAAAGGCAAGCGATGGATTCGTCAATCGCTCCCA
Source organism: Bacillus sp. MC1252 (assembly GCF_056838025.1). Taxonomy (NCBI): domain Bacteria; kingdom Bacillati; phylum Bacillota; class Bacilli; order Caryophanales; family Bacillaceae; genus Bacillus; species Bacillus sp. MC1252. The sequence goes on along the minus strand of NZ_CM166369.1, from coordinate 474,366 downwards.
GTCTAAACGAATCTTAAAATGCCATAGCAGCGGGATCATCCATAGCAATCCGTAAAAAAAGACACGCCTTGTCACCTGAATGATATGGTAGCCATATTGGTTGATCATCTTCGATAAAATAGAATAGAAGGCCCAGACAATCGTAGCAGTTAATGCTAGAACATCACCGAGTGGATTCAATTGGAACGTCGTCATCCCGTTAAAGCTAATCAGAACAATCCCCATCATAGCGATGAAAAAGCCAATGAAAAATTGGATATGCAACGGCTCATCTTTTAACAAAAAATAAGCCAATAAAAAAGAGAAGAATGGCACAACCGAGCTGATGACACCCGCATTTGAAGCAAACGTATAAGTAAGTGCAACATTTTCTAAAAAATAGTACAAGACCACCCCGCACAGCCCTGCAAGCGCAAACATCCCTTCATGCTTTTTATGGCGTACCTTCATGGTCACCGGATAGATAATCATAAGGGCAAGATACCCAATGAAAAAACGAAGAAATAAAATCTCTGTCGGAGAAAAAGCCGTTAATAATATTTTGGTTGATATAAAGGTAGATCCCCATAAAAAAATGGTAAACATGGCCGCTAGATGACCAAGCAGCTGTTTATTTTTCATCAGCTGTTACCTGCTTTGCAAAGATTTGCTGATATTGTCCTGGCGTGAGCCCAATAAATTCTGAAAAGAAATGACTCAAATGACTTTGGTCAGAAAATCCAGCGGAGACAGCCGCATCTACAGGCTTCAATCCTTGGGCGAGAAGTTCCTTCGCATAGTTCACTCTGACTGTCTGTAAATAACGATAAGGCGTGGTCCCTCTGAACTTTGTAAAAGCTCGAAGCAGTGAGTATTTGTTCATTGACACAAGCTCACCTAATTCGTCTAACGATATATTTTCCGTGAGGTGCGCCTCGATATATTCCTGTACGTCTTGGACTTTCTGTTCATTAGTATGCGATGCTGACGCTTTTTTCTCTGGCATATCAGCATAGGCTCCGATCAGCTGCTTCATGAAAAAATAGAAGGTTTCCTGTTTATTCAAAGCAGGAGCTTCTTCTGTGATCATTTGATGAAGCTCATATAACGGCTTTGTCAGGTCACTTTGTGAAAACACAGGGGCTTTAAAATGCGGCTTGTGCTGAAACATCTTCTCCATCACGTCTGCTTCAATATTTAAGCAGCGATAATCTAACGTCTTGTGATCAATTTGTTCACATGCGTGATTATCATATGGATTGAAAAGAAGAATATCTCCCTTTTCAATGATGTATTCTTGATTTTGGCAGATTAAACGTCTTTGACCGCTTTCAATAAATCCAATCACATAGTATGTATGAAAATGATTTGGGAATTTTTGCATGATGCCATGAAAGCGATACGCTTCTATTTGCAAGTCTTGGTCAAAGTGCACAGTTCGTTCTTCTTGTGTTTTCATTTCGTTCCCCTCTTTTCACTGAACTGATCATTAGTGTAGCACACCGTTTTTCTCTTCGATTGTACGATATTGACTTTTTGATGCGGGCTTGCTTAGGGGCAGGAACTTGGATAACATGAGACAAAAGATCATGAGTAAAGAGGGAATGATGGGATGAATTCATTCGAGATTGAAAAATCAACACCGTATCACATGCAATTTTATGAACAGCTGAAGCAAATGATATTTGACGGGCAATTCCAGCCAGGTGAGCGCATCAATGAAACACAGCTTGCCAAGCAATTTGGAGTAAGCCGATCGCCGGTCAGAGAGGCGATGAGGCTTTTAGAAAAGGACGAGCTATTAATCGCTCATCATAAATCAGGCTACTCCGTCTATACGTTAACGGAAAGAGATGTTGAAGAACTTTATCAAATTCGGATGGCCTTAGAAACACTTGCTGTTCAGCTTGCTTGCAAGGAAGCCACACAAAAAGAGATTGATGGAATTGAGCAGGTTCTCACGCAGGCAGACGAAGCGATAAAGCAGCAGCGGCCATCTAAAGACATCGTCCAGTTACACGAAACCTTTCACCAAAAAATCATTCTATCCAGTCACAATGACCGCTTATGTAAACAATTGAATCACGTGAATGCACTCATTCATTTTTGCCGCATCTTCCATTTTAGCGGCGGGACGCGTGCTGAGACAATTCAAAGGGAGCATGCAGCCATTTTCGATGAGATCAAAGAGCGCCGTTCCACGGAAGCCGTTCAAACGATGACAGACCACTTATTACATGATGTGGCGCACTTAAAGCAAGTACTCTCTGAAACAACCAAAGGTTAACCGCTTCTTCATTTTTCCCATTTTTTAAGCATTACTTGAACATATTTTGAATTTTTCGTAGATTTTAGCATGTTCAGACATCTTTCGTTTATATTAGAAGATGAGAAACTAGCTTTTATACAGGAGGATTTGTATATGCATACAAGTATTAGCCGTCTGAGACAGGCGGGTTTTATTGAGGGTATGTCTCTTTTAACCCTTCTTTTAATTGCCATGCCTCTAAAATATTTTGCGGATATTCCGATGGCAGTCACCATTGTGGGCTCTCTTCATGGCGGATTGTTTGTGATCTATATGCTCGTTTTGGCATATGTGACATTTAAAGTTCGCTGGCATTTAAAATGGTCCATCGCCGGTTTTTTTGCGGCATTCATCCCTTTTGGCAACTTCGCCTATGATAAGGTGCTTCGCCAATTTGATACAAAGTCTTAATCGAAAAAGCGCTCCTGTAAAGGAACGCTTTTTTAAATCGATGCATATTTCACAATGGTTGCTTGACGCGTCATTTCGTGATACGCCACCCATAGTTCATCACCGGGCAAAACGCTAGTGATTGGATCGATTGGCTGTTTCACTTCATACAGCATGCCATTTCTCTCCACCTGAATAATCGCTAACGGGAGATGGCCGATCACCCCAGCAAAGGCAACATTGGTCACTTTTGCACTTCCTTGTTTCTCTTGTAACAGGGACATTTCTCTATCCAGATCTTCTTTCTTTGTTTGAATCGTGATTTGAGTTCCTGCTGCGATCTGCATATGATCACGGATGAATTGACTGACCGTTTTTGCGATGGACTGCTCTCCGTTTGAAACAGTCACATCCAGCAGTACAGGTTTTTGTTCATGAATGGCAATTGAAATCAATGGTATTTTTTTCAATTGCCATTCATGAGGTTCCTTTACCTTATACGTGAGTGCACCGAGAATGTTTCAAGCGCCAGAGGAATACCATTCAGCTACACAAAATCCATATTTTACAGATTTGGTTTTTTGCGATAAAATCCAATCAGATTCAAAAAAGGAGTTATTCCATTGGATAAGCTATCATCTATCATTCTAGTAGCATGGCTGCGTGTTCCCCGTTGGTTCAAGCAATGGCTGCTCGTATCCATTTCCATTTTCTTTTTTTATATGTGCTTTGTAAAGGGGCTGACTCGCTGGCACACCTTGCCGCCCGTCACCTTGCTCTCATGTGCCATTGGTTCCTTCTTCATTTGGATGCTGTGGCTACAAGGTCAAAAAAATAAGTGAAAAGAGGAAAATGATGAAAGAACCCATTCTTTATTTTGCTGTCTCTTTTGTTCTACAATTGATTTGGTTTGGTATTGTGCACCCAGATAAAGGCGTGACACTACTGGACATGCTCATCTTTTCTATTTTGTTTGCGGTGATGTTCTTTTTTATTGAGCGGATTTGGCGGAATCAGAAGAAAGGAAGAAGTGAGTGATGATGAAGCATGTCCTATTGACTGCTATCACCTGTTTGTTGGCTGTTCTATTTTTGATGGCGAATCCTTTTGGCGGGGACGCTATGCGTATTTTTTCTACCTTCATCTTTCCTTTCCTCGGGATCATCGGTCTCGGGATCCTATTGTTTGACCCACTTAAAAAGGCTGCCAAATAGATGGCAGCCTGCTTCTTACTCTTTTCATGCAAATAAATAATCAATTTGTGATCTCCGTCACGGAGTTTATGAATCAAGATTCGATCATATCAGTGTGTCATATGTGTTCCGAGTGAACCTACGTTTGAAAGTAAACGCCATGGAAGTTCTGGATAACAAGACAACGAAAGCCCTACCTCTCATTCGTCCTTACGGCTCCGAAGCCGCGCCAGTGTGAATTGTAAATCAAAACGTCTTTTTTCCATTCTTCCGCTTTTTATAGGGGGGCGGTGCAGAAGGAAAAGAATAAGTTTGTTCGCTTTGACAGCGTCTCGTTCTTATCAAGTAGAAGCTCTATTGCTTCTCATTATGTCATAGAAAAAAGAAAGTTTACTTTCTTTATTTATTTGCTTATTTCAACACTTAATATAAAACTATATCACGTTCCCCTAAAATACGCAAGTGTTACAGCGATAATTCTGCTGGTGTACCGCTTCCTTCATTCATATAACGGATGGAGGTTGGTTCAATCTTCAGAATCACTAGGTTTGGATCGCCTTTGCCTTTAAACCATTTCTCCATCTCATTTGACCAAAGGCGGTCGACCAGCTCTGGATCATCTGTTAATGTAGCGGTGCCTGCAATTTCTACATAGGTATCACCGAATCCTTCGCCTGTATATCCAATGAGAATATGAACATTCGGGTTTTTTTCAATTTCGTCTGCTTTATGTGTTTCTTTGCTCGTTGGTGTATATAGCGTCAGCCCTTCATGGAAAAAAGTCATGTAGCGGGTATGCGGCTGATTCTGTTCAACAGTCGCTAGTGTTCCGACCTTTTGCTCATCTAATAGGTTTAGAACCTTTTGCTTTAACTCTTCCTGTGACATATATCTTCACTCCTTCAAAATTTCATCCGTACTCATAGGTTTCCACGACAATCCATTCATTAAACAAAGAAATGTGTTTTTCATAAAAAGAGAGCTTCTAGCTGATGCTATAGAAAACAGGTTCAATGAAGGGAGAAGTCGAACATGCATCATGAAACGATGTTTCATTTGGTTTCACTTGTCATTGCAGCAGCTGTTGTGGGCATTATCGTATGGTCTGTCACATCTGTGCAGAAAAATCGCAAGAAATACTAAACACACCGCCCAATCAAAGCTGGGCGGTGGCGCTGTTGATCATGTATTCATAAAGGAACCGCCATTGACGTGAAGTGTCTGGCCCGTCATATAAGACGATTCGTCAGAGGCAAGCAGCACGAAGCAGCCGACATGCTCAACAGGCTGTCCTGGTCTTCCCATTGGGGTTTCTGCCCCGAAGCTTTCCACACTGTCTTCGTCAAATGTAGATGGAATGAGCGGCGTCCAAATTGGACCAGGCGCTACACCGTTCACCCGAATCCCATCTTTCACAAGCGACTGTGCCATAGAACGAGTAAAGCCGTTGATGGCCCCTTTCGTCGCTGTATAATCGATGAGCACTGCGTTACCTCGATATGGATTAATGGATGTTGTATTAATAATTGAACTTCCCGGTTTTAAGTAATCAAGTGCCTTCTTCGTAAAATAAAAATAGGAATAGAAGTTGGTTCTAAAGGTTTGGTGAAGCTGTTCACTAGAGATATCTTGAATACGTTCTTTCGGATGCTGTTCAGCCGCATTATTCACTAATATATCTAATTGACCAAAAGCTTCAACCGTTTTTTCTACCGCTTCCTCGCAAAAGGCTTCGTCTCCGACATCTCCTGCAATCGTCAAGCATTTGACGCCTTCCTGCTCTACACGCTTTTTCGTATCCTCTGCATCCTCATGTTCATTTAAGTACACAATGGCGACATGTGCTCCTTCTTTTGCATAGGCAACAGATACAGCACGTCCAATTCCACTATCTCCGCCTGTAATCAGTGCTACTTTCCCTTTGAGCTTGCCAGACCCTTGATATGATTCGTCCTCAAAGATCGGCGCAGGATTCATTTCCCTTTCACTGCCTGGCTGCTGATCCTGTGTTTGACGCGGAATGCCATTTGTTAAATATTCACGTAAATTCATGTGTAAGCTCCTCCTTGATTTGTTGATGTATCCTTTCATTACCACTGCATTTTTCCACTCAAACATCCCTATGCTGTACGAATGCGTTTTGAAAAACAGGTGGTCATGTTTCAACATAGGAAAAATCGGTTACATGATCATCAAAAAGGAGCGTTCTCATATGCTGTCAACCCTTTCGAAAACCTTTAGCAGACCAAAAGGCTGGCTTGGAAGGATCGCAGGCTTCATTATGGCAAATGAAAATAGAGCATTGAATCAGTGGGCGATCCGCCATTTAGAGCTTGATGATGGTGAACATATTTTAGAGATAGGCTATGGCCCCGGCTATAGCATGAAACATATGCTTAAGCATTACGAAGATCTTCATCTTCACATTGATGGGCTGGATGCTTCCTCGACCATGCAGGAGCAAGCACAGTCCCGCGTCAGCAAACGTTCAAAAGGCGAACAGGTCCGGCTGTATGTTGGGAAAATTGAGAAAACACGTCTGCCGGGAGAGCAGTATGACAAAGTGCTTTCTGTTAACAATTACACGATTTGGGATGACCCAAAGACCGGCTTACTCAATCTTTATCACACCTTAAAGCCGGGCGGAAAAATCGCATTGTGATGCAGCCAAGAGAAAAAGGGGCTGACGCCAATCGAACAAAAGAGATGGGTGAAAACATACTGAATGACTTACAGTTTGCGGGGTTTGACCATTTTTCTGTTCAGTACGAGGAAATTCGTCCAACCCTCGTTGTCTGTGTCACAGCAAAAAAGCCGAGAAGCGAATAAACTCTCGGCCTTTTTCTTACCACTTTGCCTCTTTTACAAATTGATAGAAAAGCTGATGTAATTTTTGTTCAATCTCTTCCTTTGCCCCATGTCCATACAGCGCCATGCTCTCTTCACTTTCAATGATGGATGAACTGATCAGACTAAACATTTCAGAGCCTTCCTTGCCAAGCTCTAGCGGCGCCAGCATCATAAGCATGCGTGACATCATCTGCTGACCGCCATCCATGCTTTTGACCTCGTATGCCTCATCAAGATCATAGATATGAAAGATTGGCTCTTTGATGAGTTCATGCTTTAAGTGAAAAAGAGCAAACGTAGTACCTGGAATGCCTAAACCGCCTTGCTGTTCACGTTCAAGTAAGCTAGTTGTGACATTGTCCGCATGTTTTACATATCCTTCACTTTCAATCTGACGAAGCAGCTGTCTGATTGTTGCCTCATGATGCGGCAGCGTCTTCTTATTTTCGATTGTAAAATGAGACAAAATGCCGCGAATCACAGACATATAGTTCGTCACCTGCTCTGTAACCGCCATCATATCAATGGTTTCTTGCACGGGTTCTGTTACAGATTCTTTCGTTCTTTTTTTCTCTATCATATAAGGAATCTTTCGTTTAATATGAGCCTTCACACGCAAGGCGTCATCCTCGTTTAAAAGCGGACTGACCATGATGTAATCGATATGATCATAGGGAATAGGAACCGTCGATACAATCATGTCATAGCTCGCGGCATCAATTTCCTTTAGCTCCATCAAGGAAGATAAATCGAATTTAGCGATCTCTGGCAGCTCTTTTTTCAACCGTGATGCGAGCATTTTAGAGGAACCGATTCCGCTTGAGCAAACGACCAATGCATGAATCTTTGTTTCTTCTTTTTTGATTTCAAGCACTGAGCCAAAGTGCAGCACAATAAAGGCAATTTCATCCTCTGGAAATTCAATCTCCGGAAAGAAACGCTCGACTCCTTCTTCAATCGCCATGAAAAGCAAAAAGTAGTCTTTTTTAATTTGCTGTGTGAGCGGGTTATAAATTCTCATCTTTTCCTTTAAACGGTTCATCGCAGGTTCGAGATGAGACACGAGTCCCTCGTACAATGAATCATTTTCATTTAAATGATAGCCCGTTTTATTTGAAATAAAATCAATGAGCTTTTTCGTTCTCAGTGCTATATCAAGCTCAATCTCATCAATGCGATATTCTGCCTGAAAGCTGCGATTTGCACTGCGCAGGTGGATGGTCATATATCCGACCTCTGCTTCAGGAATCTCTACATTAAACATTCGTTCAAGTGCTCTTGCGATTCGCTGTGATGATTGAAACTCTTTCGTCCGCTTTAGTTCAAGCAGCTCTTCTTCTTCCATGCGAATGGTTTCGCCAAGCTGAATGCGTTCGATGGCATACGTTAAGTGAACGACAAGTGCAATATATGCACTATCAGACAATGAGAGCGACAGTCGATTTTTCAAATGAAAGAGCAGTCTTTCTACCTTGAGCAGCTGTCCTCTGCTGACAACGCCAAACACCTTTTCCGTCGCCTTCGTTCGATGTTTGATATTCATTTCAATCGTTTCCAAAAATAATTGAATGTCGAGTCGATCAACAATGAGATTGCCAACAATTTTTCGTTTTGCTTCCTCAGGCCCTTTTAATTCAATGCCGTACCCGCGCTTTCGAATAAGCTGCAAGCCGTAAGGAGCGATCCAGTCCGTCAGCTCATCTAAATCGTAGCTGATGGTCGCATTTGTTACCTGCAGGTCGGCTGCGAGTGTATATAATTTAACCGGTTCCTTCGCTTCAAGCAGCGCACACAGGATTAAGAGCTTCCGTTCATCAGAACTATATTCGATTTGATCCTCATTTGAAATATGAGCAAGAAGCCGCTGTTTATCCTCCTGTTCGCCAACCGCCTTCAAGCCTTTCCCCGGCTGTTTGTCTAGCGAAAGGTGGTAATTCTTTAAAATAGGTTTAATAGATTTGATTTCTCTATGGATGGTTCTTGTACTCACCTGGACAGAATCGGCTATCTCACGAATGGTGACATAACGATTTTGCTGAATCATATATTTGATCACTTTCTGTTCTCGTGCCGTTATGTACATGAAATGCCTCCTTCTGCTTACATAGGTCTATTGTCACACTTTAATATAAAACGCTTTCAACAAGCGATGCAATCTTTAGTTCATCTGACTTTGGCACATTGACTGTGACAAAAATGAAAGACCATGTCCCGGTCATACGTTTTTCCAAAATGATGGTCCATACTCCTTTTGATGAAATTGAACCTTTTGTTCACGGAAGGGCAGTGTGCCCCCAGCTCTTAATGAATAAGTTCGGTTGTATACTGGAGAGCCAAAGCAATAATCCATCGTCCCTTCCTCCGGCCGGAACATGACAGTTCGCATTGTCCCAAACAACTCCTCATAATTGTGCACAGTCAGACCATCTGGATATTCTGTCTGAAATAGCTTGACGAGAGAATCGCTTGATCGTTGTTCTTCTAAAGCCTCCATTAACATTTCGTACCTGACGACAGAATGGTGTTTGGTCATCCCTTTTACCGTTTGATCAGCAAGCGGATGATTCGTTGCTGCAATATAACCACGCTCCGGTCTTCTAACAGCTTTTTGTCCGTCCATCATTTCAATTGCAGCCGCCTCTCCTTTTCGATCGGCAAGCATGAGGTGCACATTTGAGGCAACAGGCATTTCCTGTATAGAACGAATGGCTTCCTCAACTGTTTCACAGTATTCCAAAACAGATCGAATCACATGATATACTTGCAAACCAGCAACGGCTGGAGGCTTTAAGCCGGGTTCATTGCCAATTGGCGGCCCGCATGCAGAGAATGTCACAGAAAGCCCATGCTCATTCATCCCGTCAGACCTGCCAAACAACAGCAGTGACGAGCCTGTATGAACGGCCAAGCCTTCTACATGTGTAGACACAAGGCGCATATCATCAAATATCGGGGAAAAGTCATAGTTACGCAGCAACACCGTTTGTTGATCTGTCGTCTTTTTTCCCTGCATCACGCAATGGGAGCAGCCTGGCTGAAGATGCGATGAATAGTAAAAGGTCAAATAAGTTTCATCCAATTTCAGTTCATCACAAAACCCCGCGATCTCTTCATCTAACTGAGGAAGATAGGGACGAAGCAGCTGCTTTGTTTCCTTCACAGCCTCTTTTGCCACCGGTTCTGATCGAATATATTGTGTCTTTAGCAAAGGGTTCTCTTTAAGCCAGACAGCCTGCTGCTTTCCCACCTCATAAGCTGTTCCTTTCATTTCATGAAAATACGCGTTGATCTCCTTCATGTATACACCTCTTTTGTCTTCGTTTCTTTTATCATATCGAAACAGCCCTTCATTTAAAAGAATGAAAAAAACTGCAATCCCACCGGATTACAGCTGTTTAGAGGATTGTTGAAACAATGCTTCTGCCATTGCTTCATATCCTTTATGGTTCGGATGGAATTGATCAATCGATAAGTAAGCTCTTTCATGTCCTTCAAATGCGTGGTAAACATCCACAACTTCTACATGCGGACTAGCTGCCAGCAATCGAAGATGATGGTTGTACTGCTGCAGCCATCGCTCGGCTATCGGTATTTGTGGAAAAGGATTATATAAATTCAATAAATACACGCAGTATGGCTGATGCTGCCCTTTTTTGATCTGAGCGATTTCTTGAATCATCTTGCTAAAATTCGACTGACAATGCATGGACGCTTGCAGCAGTTTCTTTTCATCTCCACCTTCTTCATACTGCTGAACAGCTTGAACAAGATCATTCCCGCAGCCTGTAATGGTGATGATGTCCGCTTTTGCAATAGCACGTCTCACATCAGACCGCTTGAAGAGCTGTAAGATTTCCTCCGTCGTTAACCCTGATTTCGCAAAAACGGACAGCTCGACCGGCGTATGCAGCTTTTTTTCAAGCATCGCCCTTAACCGCTCGGCAAAGCCTCCGCCAAATAAACGTGCCCCCACCCCAACCGTTAAGGAATCTCCAATCGCAACATAGGATCGTCCCACTCTTATCCCTCACTCTCTCCTGCCTTCTCTTATATATACGAAAAATGAGAATAGATGCTTGTAGCAGATGGCTTAGGAGCATTCATCTTTTTTTCAAATCCACAGGATGAGACGCCTTTACAAACTCTTTACTTGCGATCTCGATCGATTTTTTGTTCAATAGGAGTAGGCTTTTTATGCTTAAATCCTTGTTTCAACGTGTTCCAGAAAAATTTACAAACTTTTTATCTTGATTTCGAGACTTTATACCTTGACTTCAAACTACATTGTGATTACAATGAAAATATCAGTTTTCATGTAACTGTGCTTGTTACATCTTTTTCATAGCATTCCAATATGATTAAAGATGCCACATATTCAGTGTATCTTTGGGATACGCTAAAAAAAATCACTGAAACAGAAAGGATTGAATGAATTATGGCAAAAGTTTTATACATCACTGCACATCCACATGATGAAACAGTTTCTTACAGTATGGCTACTGCTAAAGCATTTATCGAATCTTATAAGGAAGCAAACCCAAGTGACGAGATTGTACATATTGATTTGTACAAAGAAAACATTCCTCACATTGACGCAGATGTATTCGCTGGCTGGGGCAAGCTACAATCTGGTGCTGGCTTCGATACACTTTCAGCTGAAGAGCAAGCAAAAGTTGCTCGCCTAAACGAATTAAGCGATCAATTCGTTTCTGCTGACAAATATGTATTTGTTTCACCACTTTGGAACTTCTCATTCCCACCAGTTCTTAAAGCATACATCGACTCTGTTGCTGTAGCTGGTAAAACATTCAAATATACAGAGCAAGGTCCTGTTGGTTTATTAACAGACAAAAAAGCGCTACACATCCAAGCACGTGGCGGATACTACTCTGAAGGTCCTGCTGCTGAGCTTGAAGCAGGCCACCGTTACCTTGGAACAATTGCGAGCTTCTTCGGAATTCCTTCTTTCGAAGGTCTTATTGTTGAAGGTCACAATGCTGAGCCTGCGAAAGCAGAACAAATTAAAGCAGATGCCATTGAACGTGCAAAAGCTTTAGGAAAAACTTTCTAATCAATCATACAGAAAAGCCAATGATCTTGACGGTCATTGGCTTTTTATTTGTTTAGATGAAAAACCTAGTTCTCTCGAAATACCGCTGGCGGCTTTTTTGACCTGCTCAATTAAGTAAGGCAGGCGTTCCTTTTGATATCCTGCTTCAAACCCTGCAATGCTAATGCCTGCGGCCACTTCTCCGAGATGATTGAAAATAGGCGCTCCAATAGCAGCTGTATAGTTTTCAAGCTCTGAATAGCTTAACGTATAGCCCCGTTTATTTGATTCTTCGAGTATGTTCCGCAGGACTTCTTTATCTGTAATGGTTCCAATTCCGATTTTCCCTAGCTCGATCGAGTCAATATAGGCCAGTCTCTCTTTCTCTGGCAAAAAGGACAGAATACTTCTCGCACAGGCTCCAGCATATAGTGGAGATCGCCTGCCGACGGCGGTGTAGAGCCGTACAGGCTGCGTACCTTCGATTTTTTCTACGTAAATGGCTTCGTCTCCTTCACGAATAATGAGCTGTACGGCTTCTCCCACTTCATCTCGCAAGCTTTCCATAAAGGGCTTCGCAATCCTCCGAATATCAAGGCGGTCGGCTACAAGCTGACCATATTCAAGGAACATCAATCCTAACCGGTAAACACCTGAATCATGCTTTTCTAATAACCCCATATCCGCTAATGAGCTCGCCATTCGGTGTACAGATGTTTTTGGCATTTGGGCTCGCTCAATCATCTCATTTAACGTTAATTGTTCGTGTGTGATAAAAAGCCGCAAAATTTCCATTGATTTCACAACGGTTTTATTTGTGTTTTGCATGTTCCTCACCTTTTCTAAAACGAAAATGCTTCCAGCTTTACTCTTGCGGTCAGTTCCCTTATTTCCGCTTCTTGCTTGAATAGTGCTTGTTCTGCTTCATGATGGTCGATTTGCTCAAAATACAGGTTCGCACCAGGCATCGCCTGCGCAATGAGCGGTAGATCTACTGTTGCCACTTCTCCAATTCTTGGGTATCCGCCTGTTGTTTGGCGATCTGCCAGCAGTATAATTGGCTGGCCGTCAGGAGGGATTTGAACAGAGCCAAAGGCAACAGCTTCTGAAATCAATTCAAGCTTTTGCTTTAAGTGAATGGGTTTCCCTTTCAATCTGCATCCCATGCGATCTGATTGGGGCGTGACCTGGTAGGGCTTTTCAAAAAAGGCTGTTTGAGATTCTTCCTGAAAATAAGAGAGATGTCGGCCTGCCAACACCCGAATCACTGGTGATTTCCGCAGCGGCAAGAAATGAGCATGGCTGACTGTCCAATCAGGGGCGCTATATCTCGCTTGTTTCTCTTTGCTTTTTAGCATGTGAAACAGGCTAGCTGCTACTGATGAGGGCTCTCCAATGGTCAGGACGTCTCCTTTTTCTAGCGTACGCCCTTTCAGTCCGCCTATCCCCGCTCTCACATAGGTACTTTTGCTCTGCATGACTGGCTCGACGTCGAATCCACCTGCCACAGCAAGATAGGAACGGCAGCCTCTCTTACAAGGCCCAAAGGTGATGGTGCTTCCTGCTCGAATAAAAAGCGGCTTCCATAAAGGTGCTGGCTCTCCATCAATATCGATCTCCACATCAGCGCCAGTGACTGCAATCAGCTGATCCTTCTGACACGTCAACACAGGACCTGGCCCCATCAAAGTCATTTCCAGCACGGCTTCATTTTCTTGGTTTCCGGTGAGGATGTTGGCGATTCTGAGTGAGAGCGGATCCATGCCGCCGCTCGTTAAGACGCCATACTTCTGATAGCCTTTGCGCCCCTTATCCTGAATGGTTGTGAACATCCCCGGCTTGATGACATGAATACTCAACGTTCTGCCTCCTTCATGCTGAAAAATTCCTTTTCAGACATTTGGACAAACCTGACCTCATCCCCTGCCTTCAGTAGACTTGGTATCTCATCATCCGGCCGAAACAATGACAGCGGGGTCTGTCCAATAAGCTGCCAGCCTCCTGGGGTGGAAATCGGATAAACGCCTGTCTGCTTCCCCGCAATGCCCACAGACCCTTTCGGAATAGACATTCTCGGTGTTTCCCTGCGCGGAGCTGCGATCTTTTCAGAAAGCCCGCCTAAAAACGGAAACCCCGGGGCAAATCCAACCATATAGACAAGATACGTCCCTGCTGTGTGAATACGCACGACTTCTTCAGGCGTCAACCCATTGATGCGGGCGACTTCTTCTAAATCAGGACCAAGCGCTCCTCCGTAACAAACAGGAATATCGACGATGCGGCTCTTTGCGTGAACCCCCTCCTGCCATTTGTCTTCAAGAAGTTTTTGGATATAGGCTTTGACCCATTCATATGGAGACTTGCCATGTGGATCAAGATGAGCAGATTGATGAACGGTATACGGCTCGTAAAAAACCGTCACGTTTGTAAAGGCCTGAACGGCTTCAACATATCCGTCAAATGGATGCTGTTCAATACATGCAAACAGCTGCTCAACACGCTCATGAATCTCTTCACGTATGTCGGCGCCAGCTTGAATGACGATCGCTGCATCTCCTAGCGGGTGGAAGGTGATAGAATCTTTTATCGTTGAAAACGCCACTTGAGGACACCTCTCTTTCTAAAGCACTCCGAGCTGTTGATCTCTTCGGTCTGTGATGAACATATGACCGGGTGCATGAGTGATCGCAATGTCTGGTTTTGTGTGCATGACAATGGTTTGCGGCGTCACACCGCATGCCCAAAACACCGGGACTTCTCCTTCTTTCATAACAGACGGTTCTCCAAAGTCTGGTTTATCCACATCTGCGATTCCAATCACAGCAGGGTCACCTATATGGATGGGACCACCATGTACTGAAGGAAATCTAGACGTCACTTGAACACTTCTTGTGACTTGATGCGCCGGAATAGGTCTCATACTGACAACCATCGGGCCATGGAACACTCCTGCCTGTTCACAGGAAAGATTCGTTTCATACATCGGCACGTTATGACCGTCTTCAATATGACGTACAGGGATATCATTCAGCATGAGCGCGTGCTCAAACGTAAAACTGCATCCGATGAGAAAGGCAACCATATCATCCTCCCAATAAGAGGAGATATCTGTCACCTCTTGCTGAAGAATCCCTTTTCGGTAAATACGGTACTTTGGAAAATCCGTTCGAATATCCGCTTGAGGCGCTGACCGCCTTGGCACTGGATCACCTGGCTCCAGCACATCAAGCAAGGGGCATGCAGCCGGATTCCGCTGACAAAATAAAAGAAAATCAAAGGCAAGTTCTTTTTTGACAATCATTAAATTGGCTTGAGCAAATCCCTCTGCAAAGCCTGCTGTTGGTCCTGTGATCTCCTTTTTGCGAATCAATTCCCTAAGCTGTGAAGGCTCACAAGTTTGATATGCATTCATCCGAATCAGCTCCATAATTTAGGGATTTCATTCATGATTGTATACCCGCTCATAATAGCCATCATGACGACAACAAACGCACCTGACACTGTCAAAAAGAATGGATGACGATAATCACCGACAATCTCTTTTTTATAGGCCGCAATAAGCAATGTTCCAAGTGCCAGCGGCAAAATCAATGCATTAATCGCCCCAACCAAAATCAATATGTTCACAGGTCTTCCGATCGTAATAAAACATATGGTCGAGAGGGCAATAAATCCGATGATAATGCCGCGTTGATTTTGCTCAATTTTTGGCGAGAAGGTTTTAAAAAAGGAGACAGATGTGTATGCCGCTCCAATGACCGAAGTAATCGCCGCAGCCCACATAATAATCCCGAACATTTTATACCCGATATTTCCAGATGCTAGTTGAAAAACTGAAGCAGGCGGGTTCGATGGATCAATCTGTAAGCCTTTTGAGACAACTCCCAGAACCGCTAAAAATAAAGCAACACGCATCACAGATGTAATCAAGATACCGAAAATGGAGCTTTTCGTCACTTGCGGCAGTGCATCCCTCCCCTTAATACCAGCATCCAGCAGGCGGTGACCACCAGCAAAGACGATATAGCCGCCTACTGTTCCGCCCACAAGTGTCACAATCGACAAAATATCAATTTTTTCTGGGACAAATGTTCTCACAGCTGCTTCTCCAACTGGTGGAGCGGTTGAAATGGCCACATACAGCATAAGAGCAATCATGACAAAGCCGGCTATCTGTGTGAAACGATCCATCGCTTTTCCAGCCTCTTTGATCACGAAAATCAGAATAGCAATGACAGCACTGACTCCTGCTCCGATTCGCGGATCGACACCGAAAATGACCTGAAAACCGAGACCAGCACCGGCGATATTTCCGATGTTAAAGGCGAGACCACCAATGACAATCAAAAAAGCTAGCACATAACCGAGACCCGGCAGAACCATATTTGCAATATCCTGCCCTCGTTTTTCTGAGACGGCAATGATGCGCCATACATTTGTTTGTGCAAAAATATCTAACAGAATGGAGATCAAAATGACAAATCCAAAGCTAGCTGCAAGCTGCTGTGTAAACACGGTTGTTTGTGTTAAAAATCCCGGTCCGACGGCGGACGTAGCCATTAAGAAGGCTGCGCCCATCAGCATAGACCGGTTTCCCTTTGGCGCCTTCATGTTTTTGATTTTCTCTGTTTTCATGCTGTTCCCCCCTTTGATGTCGTTTTTTATTGAAAGGCCCCGATGTGAATATTGGCTTCTTTTAGCTTCGCTGTAATGGTTTTTGCAAATTGAAGCGCATGGCTGCCGTCTCCGTGAATGCAAACCGTATCTGCTTTGAGCTGAATATCTTCCCCTTGAACTGTCCGAACCTTTCCTTCTCGCACCATACGAACGACCTGCTCGACCGCCAGCTCATCCTTTTCAATGAGTGCATGTGGTTCGCGGCGGGACGTTAGTGTCCCATCAATTTGATACGTCCGATCCGAAAAGACTTCATGTGCCACTTGAAGACCTATTTTTTCACCTGCTAACGCGAGTTCATTGCCAGACAGACCAAATAACACAAGGTTCGGATCAACATCATATACAGCCTTCGCAATTGATTCAGATAATTCAGTATTTTTAGCCGCCATGTTGTAGAGAGCACCGTGTGGTTTGACATGCTGCATCTTGCCGCCTTCTGCTTTGAGAAAGGCTGATAGAGCTCCAATTTGATAAATGACGAGATCATAGGCTTCCTCTGCCGAGATGGCCATTGGACGTCTGCCAAAGCCGACTAAATCTTGCAAACCTGGATGCGCACCGATTTGAACCCCTTTATCTAGCGCCATTCTGACCGTCTTTCTCATCACCGTTGGATCTCCTGCATGAAAACCGCAAGCAATATTGGCTGAGGTGACATATTCAAGAATTTGTTCGTCTGCACCGATTGTGTATTGACCAAAGCTTTCTCCCAAATCACAGTTGATATCCACTTGATACATAGGACCCCTCCTTAATGTTCCGAAATACGGAATCACAAGTCCGAATATTCGAATTTATATTGATTATACCAACTTTGGAGAGACTGCACATGAAATTGTCAGAAAACATAACAATAGAACTAGGAGAAAGCAAAAAAGCGAGAGGGGATGTCCTCTCGCTTTTTTATTTAGATAGCACCCAATGTTGGATAGCTTTTGCTACACCGTGTTCTGTATTAGGAGCCGTAATCCAATCAGCGGCTTCTTTCACCACTTCTTGCGCATTTCCCATCGCAATTCCTAATCCGGCTTCTTGAATCATGGCCATATCATTTAGGCTGTCGCCAAGTGACATGACGTTGTCCATTGTACAGCCAATACGTTCTGCTATCTTTGCAAGTGCCGCAGCTTTGTTAATGCCTGCCGCATTGACTTCGATATTGGTTGGACTTGAATTTGTGATCTCTAGATGCTCATTTGTTTTCAATGTATTGAGCACTTCCTCACGAACGTCATCATCATGAATATCAAAGCCAAATTTTAGCCATTCATGGTCATGTATTCGATCCGGGAATTCACCTCTCCACACTTTATCCACAGTGGAAGCCCAGTAATCGGTTTCGTACCTGTTTTTTAGATCCCACATCATTTGGACGTGATCAGGATGGAGCAGATCTCGTTCGATCAGCTGAAAATTTGAATCCCAAATCTCACTTCCGTTTGCTGTCACAAGATAGGAGGAGAGTTTGAGCGGCTCCACAAGCTCTCGGCAAGTTATCAGCGTACGCCCTGTGCTAATGACGACATGGACCCCTTTCGCTTCTGCTTCTTTAATGGCTTGTTTATTTTCCTCAGGAATGACGTGCTCACTATTTAATAGTGTGCCATCCATATCAATGGCAATCAATCGGATGTCTTTCTTATCAGCTTGTGTTGACAAATTGAGTACCCCACTTTGTATCATTTTTTGAAACTATCTTTATTTTAATATAAAGACGATGATGGCACAAAGGGACGAGAATGATCCCATAGAAAAAAAGACCTTGTTACAGGTCTTTTCACATGTGTTTAGCGTTCACAAGCAATGCCGTCTTTATCGCGGTCAAGGTGTTTATTTTTTAAGTAAAGCGCTTTTGATGCATAAGGCTTGTACTTTGTTTTGCCGCCTTTGTTTTTCGTATTTTTGCTGATCGCCACTCCGCCTTTATAAACCTTGTTGAGTGCTTTGCAGTTTTTGTACTTGACTGTCTTTGCATCCGCTGTGTGAGTGTCGACTTGTGTAAAGCTTAGTAAAAGACCTAAAGACAAGACAGCCACCATGATTTTTTTCAACATGTGTAATCCCCCTATTTTTTCTCATTTTACATTTTTATCATAATTCACCATTTTTTGATTTTCAAGTCTATTTAGCTAAAAATATTGTTTTTTTTGGAATTGGATGCGCCTTATTTACTATATGATAAAATAGGTGGGAAACCTTTCCGGTTTTGACACGTATATGAAGAGAGGAGTTTTTCACATGAAAATGAAATATACCATTCTATATGTAAACGATGTTGAGGCGAGCATTCATTTCTATCAGCATGTACTTGGTTTCCCTATTAAATTGAGAGTTGAATCCTATGTTGAGTTTGATACTGGAGAAGTGACCTTATCCATTAATTCGCGCCAAGATGTAAAAGATGCACTTGGATTACCTGTCCCAGAGGCGAATAGCTCGTCTCAAACCTTTGAGATTGGCTTTGTCGTCGACGATGTGGATCAAGCGATTGCGTCAATGAAAGAAAAAGGGGTACCTATCGTCAAAGAACCCGCAAAAAAACCATGGGGTCAAACCGTCGCTTATGTGTCTGATCCTGATGGTCATTACATTGAAATATGTGATGCCATCTCTTAATGTCATTGTTGAAGGGAGTGAACCGGAATGAGAAAAAAACATGCTTTTTTCGCCGGTGTTTGCTCAATGATTGTGATTTGCAGTGCCGCTATCATTCTACAGCACTATGAGTGGATTGGGTTTGTCAGTGGTGGGATCGCTATTATTGGGATCGTTGTGTCTGGATTTTTAATGGGTGCATGGACAAACGGGGAAGAAACACGAGCAGCCTATCACTCTGAAACAAAAGAGCTCCGCATGTGGCGTCTTGATACGGCTTTTCTTTTTATGATCTTTGCACTTCCACATATGGCTGCGGCAGTCTTATATGTTTTGATGTAAACACTTGATAAAAAGGAGTTCGCGATATGGCTGTCTTTGTGTTATTGATTGTATTTGGCTTTCCCATCATCTCCGTGCTGATTGGTATTCTCGGCACGCTGCTTTTGAAGAAGGTTTGGATGCCAACTTTGATTGTGTTGTTAGCGAGTGTCATCCTGATGTTCACCTATATTGGCGGGGATGAATCCTTTCTCATTTGGGTCATGATCTACACAGTCTTTACGTTTCTCGCTGGATTGATCACAAAGCGAATCAAAGCTGTTTCATAAATACTCATGAAAAAAAGAACAGCTTGCACTGTTCTTTTTTTGATCAAATATCGGCGCACCATAGTTCAATTTCAATTTTCAGCTCAGGCCATCCTAAAGCTGATACATAAGCAACCGTCATTGATGGGTAAGCTGTTTTAAAGATCGTATCCCACTGAGGATATAGATGATCCCAGTCGATTTCTTCTGTTGCCCATATATTGACCTTAATCACATGCTCTTCATTCAGTCCTTCTGATTCAAGGACTTTTTTAATATTTTCAAATGTATTTGTTACTTGGTCGTTTAAGCTTGATGGTATCTGCCCATCCATATCTGTTCCTACTTGACCCGATGTAACAAATAACCCCGCACCCTTTGGCACTCTTGTGATATGACTATAGTTGCCCACTGGTTTCGGCATACATTCTGGGTTTTTCCTCGTGATTTTTTCCATGTAGATCCCTCACTCACTATGATTTTTCTGCTAGATTCTTCATCATGTAGACAGACTTCACCAATTTCTGTCTATCCTAAAAGAAAACAGCAGTGGAGTATCCATAGCCACAAGATAAGAACATCAATATTTTCTTTTTCATGACCGGAACACTCCTTTTTTTATCCTGTGAGCAGGGTTTCAATAACTTCATACTACCTTACGCGAGACACGCAGTCAAAATGATTTATAGACGATAACGTGCAATATCCTGATTCAATCGCATACTCAGCTCATTGAGTCTTTCTGCTGCCTTGGCCACATTGGAGATGGCTGTCACTTGTTCGTCTGTAGATGCTGTGATTTCTTCAATAGCAGCAGCATTTTCTTGAGAAATATGTGCCGCTCCATGCATCGCTTTTGTGATGAGATCCTTTTGCTCCAGCAGTGCGTTCAGCTCTTTTGTCATCGCATTTGTTTCGACAATGGTTTGTGAAATCGACGTAGAGATGGCATTGAATTCATGTTCTGTTGCGTGTACCGCCTCATCTAACTCTGCAAAACGATCCATTGTGTTGGACATCATGCCGGCTGTTGCAGTCGTTTCTTCTTTAATGCCTTGAATCATTTGCTGAATTTGAACCGCTGATTGTTTTGTCTGCTCAGCTAAATTCCGCACTTCACTCGCAACAACTGAGAAGCCTTTGCCATGCTCTCCTGCGCGGGCTGCCTCAATGCTCGCATTCAGTGCAAGTAAGTTGGTTTCATTTGAAATGCTTTCAATCGTATCTGTGATTTGAGAGATATCCTGTACTTTTGTACTTAACTGCTCGATGCCTGCTCTAATGCCTTGAGATGCCTGTATGGATTGTTCATTTGATTGTTTTAATTGCTGAACAATTTGCTGGCCCTGCTGTGATGATTGATTCGATTGGTCAGAAATTCGTTTAATTTGATCGCTTTGTTCTTTGACGTTTTCGATGGATTGATTGTACTGGGTCATTTGTTGATTGGCTGCATCAAGGTCAGATGCCTGATGAAGCGTTCCGGTCGATATGTCGCCAATGGCTCGACCAATCTCTTCACTGCTGGCTGAGGTTTCTTCAGATATCGCCGATAAATCTGTCGCTGATTCAACAAGCTGGCTGCTCGTTTCCTGTAAACCGCTCACAAGTGTTCTAAGCTCTCCTGACATATGGTTAAAGCCTTTTGCCAGCTGTCCGATTTCATCCGTTGTTTCCTTTAAGTTCGTGCGTTCTATATTTCCCGCCGCAATTTCTTTTGAAGCTGCGGTGACTTGCTTAAGCAGCCTGACTTTTCCTCGCGCGGCCAAATAAAAGACCCCAAGACTCAGGAGAGCAACACCCGCTGTAATGAGAATCATATAGAGCTTCATCTGCTCTAATTCTTTATAAAATTCATCCTGGAAGACGGCGATGCCTACACTCCAATTCCACGGCGTGAACTGGCTCATATAAGCAAGCTTTTGCTTTTCTTCCCCAGTTGCATCGTCCTTATCTAGATAGGTCACATAGTGTGCATCCTCGCCTTTTGCTGTGGCTCCAGCGACCATTTTTTGACGATTGGTCGTATTATCCGGGATGACGCCAATGTCGTTGACAGGATGGACTTGTGATGAATAATCCGCTCCATATGCGACGAGATAGCCTTTATTTTTATAGATAAAATCCGATTTTTGAAATTGGTATCCTTTCCCGTTGTCGTTTTTAGGCCCGCTTAAGTAAATGCGCGCTTGTTCCTGCGCCTGTTCAAGCGTCAGTTCTTTTTTCTCCACACGGTCATTCAACTGGTCAAGTGTGGCCATCGCTCCGCTGACGATGTGCTTTAAATCTGCTTTCCCCGCATCAATTAAGACATTTTTCGCTAACAAATATTCCGTTGTTCCAACAAGTCCGCCGGTTAAGATCGTGATCACGATAATGGCAGACATTAATTGAAAAAAGACATTTCTTGACGAAAACATTTTCCTTTTCATATACAAATTCCCCCTTACTTCATATATCGTCAAGCGGGGTAAAGTATTAAAAAAGTCATCAAAAAATCCCTTTCACTCGTCGGAAAGGGATTTTCTGGTTATCGAGCTATTTCTTTAAGAATGGCTTGATAGAGATCGTCTGTTGGCGTGAGGCCACATACTTCTTCTAGCACACCTTCAATGCCTTTTTCTTTTCTTAATGCCTGCAAACGAACCGCTTCTTCGTCTGCGGCAAAGTCGTAAGCCAAAGCTGCGGCAATGCCTTTGATTAAATAAACTGGCTGTTTGATCTTCTTCGCTGGACCAATTAAGCGGTCATCTGCCCCCAGCTTTCTAAGCGGGGAACGTGCGACACGAGTCACTTCGTCGGAAATAAAGGCATTTTCAAATCGTTTGATGATTTTTTGTATATACGCATCATGTTCTTCTTTTTGAAAGCCATATGTGTCAATTAAATAGCTGCCCGTTTCGTGAAGTGCACCTTCAACCACTTGGCGAATCTCTGGTGTATCGACGGCTTCTTTAATCGTTTGAACGCCTTGCTGATACCCGACATAAGCAGCTAGTGCATGCCCTGTGTTGACAGTAAAGAGTTTGCGCTCAATATACGGCGTCAAATCTTGTACAAAGGTCGCTCCGTCAATCTGAGGAACACCTCCAATAAAGCCCGTCTCATCAATGACCCACTCGAAAAATGGTTCGACTGATACTTTCAAAATGTCCTCATGCTGCTGAATAGGAACAATGCGGTCAACGGCTGAGTTTGGAAAACCAACTGTACGTGACAGCGCTTTTTCTTCATCTGCTGTTAAATGAGAGAAGACGGCTTCTTTTAAATGAGAGCTGCCCCCAATCATATTTTCACACGCAACAATGTTGACGATATGGTCAGGCTTTTTTTGTTTTAATCCATCAGCAATAGATGAAGCAATGATTTTCAATACGGCTGGTCCAACAGCTGTTGTAATCAAATCTGCTGTTGCAACGGCCTCTGTTAATGCCGCTGGATTTTGCACGGAATTGATCGCTGAAACAGGACCTACTACTTCTTGCTTCTGACCTGGTGCTGCAAGCTCGACTGTGTATTCTCCTCTTTCATTCAGCTCGTGGATCACCGCTTCATTTACATCGGTAAACACAAGCTCAAAGCCTGATGTTTTTAACAAAGATCCAATAAACCCTCTGCCAATATTTCCTGCTCCAAAATGAAGGGCCTTCATGTTAGTTCACCTCGTTAAAGATGGCGATCAGTTCATCCTGATCCTTTGCATGGATGATGCGTTCTACATTTTCTTCTTCTGAACAAACAATCGCAATTTGAGAAAGAATATCGAGATGCTCGTTGTTTTTACCAGCGATGCCAAATACGACTTTGGCGATATTTCCTTCTCCATATTCAACGCCATCTGGAATTTGGATGATTGAAATCCCTGAATGAAGGACAGCGGCTTTGGCATCCTCTGTTCCATGAGGAATCGCAATCCCGTTCCCCATAAATGTAGAAGAGATCTTTTCTCTTTCAAACATTTTGTCGACATAATCGCTTGTAACATAGCCGTTAGCCACTAGGACTTCGCCTGCTTTTTTAATGGCTTCTTCTTTAGAGCCTGCTTGTTCGTTTAGAAAAATATTGTCTTTTGAAAGTACTTGTTTCATAAATGATCACACACCTTTTTTAGAATGGAAAACAGGAAAACAACCAAAACGGGGAGTTCAATAAGGAAAAATTGAACTCAACCCGTTTCGTCATGTTATTTTTTCAATTTCTCAATCAGCTCATCGTATTTCGGGCTGTTTAAGAAATTATCAACTGAGATATGCACAGCTCCTGGCAGTTTTGCCTTGGCTCTGTCTGTTAAATCTTTATGAGTAAAGACCACATCGGCATCATTTGGAATGTTGCTGATAGATGTGTTTGTCACGTCAATATCAAGCTCTGCCTTTTTGACTTTGTTCTTTAAGATGGATGCGCCCATCGCACTTGAGCCCATTCCTGCATCGCAGGCAAAGATAATTTTGTTCACGTCATCTGGATTGACATCACTCGGAGATGCTGATTGCTCGCTTCCTTGAGCTTCTTCCTTTTGTGCAGTTAGAGCAGCCGCTGCTGCACTTTTCTTCCCTTTCATATCTTGCATCTTTTCTGTTGCTGCTGTTAGATCCTCATCTGCTGCCTTGGACGCTTTTAAAATCACAGAAGCAACAAGGAAGGATACGATCGCTGCCACCACAACACCTGCTAGAACGGCAAGGTGGCCGCCTTTTGGAGACATCAGCATGAGCGCGATAATACTTCCTGGTGATGGCACAGCCTTTAATCCTGCATTTAAAAGTGTAAAGGTCAGAACGCCGCTGGCTCCCCCTGCAATCACCGCCAAAATGAGCTTTGGTTTCATTAAGATGTACGGGAAGTAAATCTCATGAATTCCTCCTAAAAATTGAATGACAATCGCACCCGGTGCAGACTGCTTTGCATTCCCTCTTCCGAAGAACATGTATGCAAGTAGAACACCTAAACCTGGTCCTGGGTTTGTTTCAAGTAAGAACAGAACGGACTGACCCGTCTTCGCCGCTTGCTCGACTCCTAAAGGACCTAAAATTCCTTGGTTAATCGCATTGTTTAAGAACAATACTTTAGCCGGTTCAATGAAAATACTCGCCAGCGGAAGCAAGTGTGCATTGACAATGACGTCTACACCTGCCGCAAGAGCTTTATTAAGGCCTAGTACCACTGGGCCGATTGCGTAGAAAGCAATTGCGACAAGAATGGCACCTAGAATACCTGCCGTGAAGTTATTCACAAGCATTTCAAAGCCTGATCTGATACGATCTTTGAACAGCTGATCAATTTTCTTAATCAGATAACCACCAAGTGGTCCCATAATCATGGCACCTAAAAACATTGGGATGTCCGAACCGACAATGACCCCAATCGTAGCGGTTGCACCGAGTACCCCGCCTCGGTGGTCATATACGAGCTTACCGCCTGTGTAACCGATTAATAGCGGCAGTAAGTAGTTGATCATTGGTCCAACGAGTGTATTTAATTGTTCATTTGGAAAATAACCGCTCGGAATGAACAAAGCTGTAATAAGTCCCCAAGCGATAAACGCTCCAATATTCGGCATAATCATACCGCTTAAATAGCTTCCAAAGCGCTGTACTTTTACGCGGAATCCGCTTTTTTCCTGCATCTGTGAAAACTCCTTTCTTCTCTCCCTTTATTCAGGGCTTTATAGGTCAAAAGATATAATAACAAGTGTCAGTGAAGCCCTTATCCCTATCGTAAAACGCTTTCACTTTCCCTTCAATTGAAACTAAACGTCACTTTGTCACTTAGTGTGTGACAAAATTGAAAAATGATGTGAATTCTCTGTCAGATCACAGGTTATAACAGGTGAAAAGGTTGATATGCCGTTGTTTTGGCGCAAAATTCATTGGAATTTCACAACTTTCAAATGGTCACTTCTTGTTTCCTCTTCTTAAATCGAATAGGCTTATATTGAACAAACCTATTCATTCAAGAAACGTCTGCGCAGACACGACACAGAAAAAGTGAACCATCTTGCTGTTTGTTTCGTTTACCTTTTAGAGAGGGCGGTACAATAGGAGGAGCGGTTTTTTCTGTGACTCACAGTTTACTGCCGCTTTCTTTCTGATACATGAGACATTTTCATAGGTAGAAAGGCGGTTATTCACCTTGTTTAAAAATAGTAAGTGGCTTCTGCTTCTTATGGTCATGTTCGCTTTTTTCATTCCAAAGGAAGCATTTGCTCACGCATACGTCGTGAGCTCGAACCCAGCGGCAAATGAAGAGCTGGATCAGCAGCCTCCTTCAGTCTCGATCACATTTAGTGAAGGAATCGAAAGCGGATTTCATGCCATTAAGGTGTTCAATGCAAAGGGTGATCGTGTGGATAAGGGAGATACGGTCATTCAAGATCAAAAGATCATGGAAGCTGCATTAAAAAAGGATTTACCAAAAGGGATTTACACCATTCAGTGGAATGCGGTATCTGCGGATGGACACTCTGTCTCTGGCATGATCCCGTTTAGTATTGGAAAAGCGGATGGAGGATTTGACCAATTAGATCAAGGTCAATCGAATGAATCAATCGATATGGCTTCGACCATTGACAAAACCTTTCTTTATACGTCGTTCAGCTTATTCCTCGGAACCATTTTGTTTGGACTGTTTTGGTTTAAAGCAGCCATTTCACACGTATTAGCTAAACGAATGAAGCGGCTTCTGACATTGTCACTGATCATGATGGGCGGAGCACTCGTGTTCCAGCTGCCGATTCAAACAAAAGCAGCAGCAGACGTGTCCTTCTGGGGGGCGTTTCACCCATCGCTTTTACAAGAAACCATTGCGTCTACTTCTGGTGGGAGTCTGTGGATGATGCTCATGGCATCGTTTGTTCTTCTTGCCATTTGGACCATTGTGGCGATGAAAAAAGGGAACTTCACTGCTTTTCGGGTATGGCTGTTCCCGCTGCTCATTTTCACGGTGCTCCTTTGGCTGAAAGCACAAATCGGTCATCCAGCAGCAACAGATAATAAAATACTGACAACGTCACTTGATTTCATCCATCTCGTCTCTGCATCCATTTGGGTCGGTGGTTTAACAGCCATTGTCCTTCTGTTAATGAAGAAGCTGCCAGATGAAGATCAGCCGCTCATACGCAGGACACTGACAGCCTTTCATCCGTGGGCACTGCTTTCTGTTGGACTCATTGTGTTTTCAGGATTTGTGAATGCCATCTTTATTTTGCAATCGTTTGATGCCCTTTTCCAATCAGCGTACGGACGAACCTTTTTAATCAAGCTTGGTTTATTTATCATCATGGGCCTCCTTGGACTTGTCCACTACTTGATGCTGAGATGGGAAAAGAAGCAGAAGCGCCATGTTTCCTTACGGGCAGAATGGATCATTGGGATCGCTATTTTGTTATTAACGGCTGTGTTCACCAATATTCCAAGCCCTCCGCCGCCTGCACCTGAGCCATTCTTTGGAGCAAATCAGGTCGAGCATCGTGACATTGTGTCCTTGAGCATTACCCCGAATGCCCCTGGGAAAAATACATTTGAGGTGGCATTTACAAAGAAGGATGGACAAACGATCACTGACATTCAATCTGTGACAGCCAATATCCATAAAGTTGCCTTGTTCGGTGATGAGTCCCCGAGTGAATTTCAGCTGAAACGATTAAAAAATGGACATTTCTCTGCTGAAAATCTCTTATTAAATGAAAAAGGCACTTGGAAAATTGACATCCATGCGTTGACTGGTTCTTTTGAAAAGATCGATACCACATTTATTAGAAGAAACTAAAAGGAGTTTAGATCACATGAAAAAATACGTTAAAGCTTTATTACCAATGCTTCTCGCTTCATTTTTACTGGCGATTCCTGTGAGTGCGCACGTGACAGTCAAACCTGATACGTCTACGACAAACGCTTGGGAAACTTATACGTTAAAAGTACCTTCTGAAAGTGACAGCCCGACAACAAAGGTTGTCATCACAATGCCTAAAGGCGTAGAGTTCCAACAATACGAGCCAGTACCTGGCTGGAAAACAACAACTGAAGAGAAAGATGGCAAGGTGACAAGAGTCACTTGGGAAGCAACGGGTGATGGTGTACTTGCTGGACAGTTCCAACAATTCGTTTTTGTGGCAAAAAATCCTGAAAAAGCAGGTGAAGCTGCATGGGATGCGTATCAATATTATAAAGATGGAACGGTCGTTGAATGGACTGGCGATCAAGACGCTGATAAACCTCATTCCATCACAAACATTGTTGCATCTAATACCGTAACGGATTCACATGGTCAAGAAAAACCAAAAGAAGAAAAAGCGTCTGAAACAGCGTCCACTTCTTCCTCACCACTTGTCCTTGGCCTGTCCATTGCCGCTCTAGTCGTAGCACTTATTGCACTTGGTCTTGCTTTTAGAAAGAAATAAATCATACATGAGCGATCGTTTTTCGGAAGCGATCGCTTTTTATTTTCCCAACCTATCATTTCCAATATAGGATTGAATAGGATGCAGGCGCATGCCATAATGAGACAGATGACCACCTAGGAGGCTATGAGATGAACCATCTAATTATATTTGCTCATCCCCAGCAAAGCTTAAATCAAACGCTATTAGATCTTGTTGTGAGCACTCTTTTGAACAATGGTCATGATGTGACTGTTCGTGATGTCTATGCCCTCGGCTTTCAGCCAGAGCTCACCATAGCCGAAAAGGCTGCGATCAAACGCGGTGATGTGCCGATCGCCATTCAAACAGAGCAGATGCTTATTCAACAAGCGGATGTCCTGACGTTTATTTTTCCGATATGGTGGACAGGCTTGCCGGCTATGCTAAAGGGCTATGTGGAGCGCGTCTTTTCGGAGGGATTTGCTTATCAGGTAAATGAGCACGGGGCTATTGAAAATCTTCTTCGGGACAAAAAAGGTGTTATTATCAACACACACGATGCCCCAAGGACCTTTCTTGATTCCAATATGATCGTTCCCCCTTCCCATCACATGACAACTGATACAGAAGTCTTCAGTTTTATCGGTGTTGAGCCTGTCGAACGGCTTTTATTTAGCAGCATGGATCAAGCATCTGCTGATTATATCCACGAAATCCTCCAGGAAACGAAAGAAACAGTGGATCAACTCTTCCCGCCAGCTGTTTAATAAAAAAGGACTGCCGAGGTTTCTCGGTCAGTCTCAATCGTTCATTATCCATCTAAACCAATGGATACATATTTTGTTTCTAAATATGGCTCGATGCCTTCAATACCGCCTTCACGACCAATTCCACTCTCTTTCATACCGCCGAAAGGTGCCTGAACAGCCGATGGGCCGCCATCATTCCAGCCAATAATACCGTAATCAAGATTCTCTGAGATGTAGAGTCCGTTCCGGTAATTCTCTGTAAAGAAATATGCCGCAAGTCCAAAAGGTGTATCGTTGGCTAATTCAATCGCCTTATCTAAAGTTTGGAACGTCGTAATCGGTGCCACAGGACCAAAGGTCTCTTCATGCATGATGTTCATCGAAGGATCGACATGTGTGAGCACCGTTGGCTGAACAAAATAATATGACTTCTCATCGTCAAAATCCGTATCGCCGCCGACAAGCACTTTCGCCCCTTTATCCACTGCATCTTGAATTTGGTCGACAATTTTATCAAAGCCGCGCTTATTGATAATTGGACCGATTGATGTGCCTTCTTCAAATCCATTTCCCACTTTCAGCTTTTTCACTTCTTTGCTGAACGCTTGAGCAAACGCTTCATGAATCTCCTCATGTACAATTAAGCGGTTGGCACAGACACAGGTTTGTCCTGCATTGCGGAACTTAGATGCTACTGCTTGTTTCACAGCCAGTTCAAGATTTGCATCCTTGTCTACGATCAGCGGCGCATGACCGCCAAGTTCCATCGATACGTGTTTCACTGTGCTCGCACTGTTTTTGATCAGATGCTTTCCGACTGGCGTTGAGCCTG
The DNA here is from genome assembly GCF_056838025.1 of Bacillus sp. MC1252. Taxonomy (NCBI): domain Bacteria; kingdom Bacillati; phylum Bacillota; class Bacilli; order Caryophanales; family Bacillaceae; genus Bacillus; species Bacillus sp. MC1252. The sequence continues at coordinate 444,791 of NZ_CM166369.1, read as the reverse complement.
TAAACGTGATCTTGCGAATCAATGGACTATCTGTGAAGATTTCACCAACTTCTTTTCCATCTCCAACAACCCATTGCAGAGCATCCTCTGGAATCCCGGCTTCATGTCCTAATTTCACAAGTTCAATGGCCGTGAGCGGCGTGTCTTCAGCAGGTTTCACAATAAACGTACAGCCCGCCGCCAGTGCTGGTGCTGCCTTTCTCGTAATCATCGCCGCAGGGAAATTCCACGGTGTAATCGCAGCGACAGGACCGACTGCCTGCTTTGTGACGAAAAGACGCTTATTTGTCGTATGAGACGGGATGGTTCTGCCATAGATTCGCTTTGCTTCCTCTGCATACCATTCAATATATCCAGCTGCATAGACGATTTCCCCTAATGCTTCTTGATAAGGCTTCCCGTTTTCTTCCGTGATGATTTTTGCAAGCCTTTCTTTATGTTCGATCATGAGATCAAACCACTTGCGGATGATATTTGCACGATCATGGGCTGACGTTTTTGCCCACGTTTTGAATGCTTTGTGTGAGCGAGATATCGCGTCTTCGATCTGTTCTTTTGTATGCTGAGCAACTGAAGCAATCTCTTCCCCTGTTGCAGGATTATACACTTTGAGTTCGTTTGTCATGCTCTACCTTCTCCTTCGTTCTTGGATTCATTACATATAGTATATACCCAATGAGTGCCCAACCTAAAAGCAAGATCCATTCAGCTGGCCATGACAGAGACGCCGGCATCCCCGGAAAATAAAATGAAAGAAAAAGGAGACTAAGTCCGATGGCTAAAACGCCTGTCGTCCGCCAATATTTAATGCGGTATGGACGCTCAAGCTCGGGTTCTGTTTTGCGAAGTTTCATAAAGGCGATGGACACAATTAAGTACCCGACGATAATTCCCACACCGCCTGCATTCACAATCCAGACAAGGGCAGGGCGGCCTAGCAGTGGAGCAAAAAAGGCCAGTGCCCCTAAAAATAAAATCGCATTTGTCGGTGTTTTATACTTTGGATGAATATACGCAAACCATTTGGAAATCATGCCTCTTTCCGCCATTGCGTATAAAATACGGCTTGCACCAATGATAAAAGCATTCCAGCTCGTCACAATTCCTGCTACACCGCCAATCACAAGCACTGTCCCAAATGCTTGATGACCGAGAAGCTGCACCATGGCATCTGCTGTCGCCAATGAAGAGGCTTCAAGCTGGCCCTTTGACAACCCAGCCGATACGCCAAAGACAATGAGCAGATAAAAAACAACCGCACTCACGATGGAGATAATCAAGATTCTCCCGATGATTTTCTTCGGTGCATTGATCTCTGCCGCCACTTGCGGAATGACATCAAATCCAACGAATAAAAAGGGAATCATGACTAAAACGGCCATGAGACCGCCAACCCCGCCTTGAAACATCGGCTCAAGGTTTGCAAAATCGCCATTAAACGTCGCTCCACCTAAAAGGAGAAAACCTGTCAGAATAATCGCCACTGTGAACACTGACTGAAAAATGGCAGCAGGCTTTGCGCCAATGTAGTTCAGAGCTGTTAAAAATAACGCACCGCCAGATCCAATCAATACCCACGTGAAATAAACGTCCCATCCCCCTATATTCCATAGGAAACCAACATGCTGTGTTGGAATGACATAGTCAATCACTGTCGGCAGTGCGACAGCTTCAAACGTAATGACGGACACATAACCAAACAATACGCCCCATGCGGAGACAAACGCTGATTTTATCCCAAAGGCCCGCTGGACAAAGACGAGCCCTCCGCCTGTCTCTGGAATTGCCGACGAAAGCTCGGCATACGTGAGTCCAATAAAGATGACGAGAATGCCCCCTATGACAAAGGCAATCACACTTCCTAAAAATCCAGCTGTTAAAATCCAATCTCCCGAAAGTACAACCCAGCCCCAGCCAAGCATTGCACCAATGGACAAAAACATTACGTCTGACTGCGACATGGTTTTAGCCATTTTTTGTTTTTGCATACAACCATCCCCCTTTGTTGTTTAGCGTGCTTTGAAGGCGTCCTCGATGATCCCTAATCCTTCATGCAGCAGCTCATCTGTGATGACAAGTGGTGTTAAAAAGCGAATAATATTCCCATTAATCCCTGCCGTTAATAAGAGCAGCCCATGCTCATTTGCATATGCTGCAATCGCAGCGGCTGTTTTCTTATCAGGTGTACGCGTTCTTTGATCTTCCACAATTTCAATTGCTGCCATTGCCCCTAATCTCCGGACTTCTCCAATGAATGGGTACTTTGTTCTCCAATCATTTGCTTTGTCCTCAATGACTTGTCCAATGTGTTCAGATCGTTGATTTAATTGTTCTGTTTCAATGATATCAAGAACCGCTAATGCTGCCACACAGCCTAACGGACTTCCAGCATACGTTCCCCCCAGCTCGCCTGGATCCGCTGCATCAAGCAGTTCTTTTCTGCCAACGACACCGCTTAGCGGCAGGCCAGCTGCAAGTGATTTTGACACAGTGATTAAGTCTGGCACAACATCAAAGTGCTCAATGGCAAAGTATTTCCCCGTTCTCGCAAAACCTGTTTGGATCTCGTCTGCGACAAATACAATACCGTGCTGCTGGCAGAATGAAGCGACGTGCTGTACAAAGCGCTTCGATGGTACAATGAATCCGCCCTCCCCTTGGACAGGCTCCATGACCACACAAGCAACGGTTTCTGGTGCAACGGTTGCCACAAAGAATTGATTGAATTGATCAATGATGTACTCATCGTAGGCCGCATCACTTAATCCCTCAGGCTTCTGATAGTAATAAGGATACGGTGCTTGATACACCTCTGATGCGAATGGCCCGAACCCAAATTTATATGGCTTGACCTTGCTCGTCATGCTCATCGTCATATTTGTTCTGCCGTGGAAGCCTCTTGTAAAAGATACAACAGCCTGTCGTTTCGTATATTTACGGGCAATTTTCACCGCATTTTCAACAGCTTCTGCACCTGAATTTAAGAAAATGGCTTTCTTGTCATGGTCGCCTGGCGTTAGGTGGCATAGCTTTTCTGCTAATTCGATATAGGATTCGTACATCATCACGTTGAATCCTGGATGAATCAGACTGTCTGCCTGTGCTTTCACCGCTTCCACAACCTTTGGATGTGAATGCCCTACATTTAATGTACCGATAGCGCCTGCAAAATCGATAAAACGATTCCCATCAATATCGAACAGCTCGGCTCCCTTCCCTTTCGCTGCAAGATGACGGTTGCCATTACTGACGCCCCTTGCGACGTATTGATCTCTTTTCCCCTGCCATTCTTCTGTTGAAAAACGGTTTGTTGTCGTTTGACTCATTGTCATCCATCCCCTTTATGTCTTTTTTATTATTCTGAATATTTTTTGGTATGATAGAAAGTACCAATATCATTTTTTTGATGGTATCAGAGAGGATGGAATGGCGTGATGCTGACAATTCAACTAGATCAAACAAGAGCAAACGGATTTATTTATCATCAAATCTATACAAAAATTAAAGATGAAATTTTAAATCGAAATCTTCAGCCGCACGATCAATTACCCTCTAAACGAGAGTTAGCCGATACATTAAAAGTCAGCGTCAATTCGGTGAATGGCGCGTATCAACAGCTGCTTGCCGAGGGATATTTATATTCGGTTGAGCGCAAAGGCTTTTTTGTGGAATCACTTGAAACGTTTCATGAAGCAGGTCAGCTGAAACCCTCTTCCCTTCCAGCGGATTTAAAGGAAGAGCCTATTGCGCGAGACGACTGGTATTCCTTTTCACACATCTCCGTTGATACAGCAAACTTTCCTTTTAAAAGCTGGCTGAAAAGTGAACAAAAGGCGATCAGTCTTCACCAAGAAGCCTTTGGTGAGCTTCCGCATCCACAAGGCATTTATGAGCTGCGGGAAACGATTGCCCGGCTGATTGGACTTGCACGAGGCGTTAAATGCTACCCAGAGCAGCTCATTTTAAGCGCAGGCACACAGTCACTCATTCATTCGTTATCGAGCATCCTTCCGGCTGATCAAGTATACGGGTTAGAAAACCCTGGCTACCGCAGGCTCTATCAAATGCTGAAAAACAATCATCACCGAATTGAAACGATTGGGATTGACCAAAAAGGTGTGCGGATGAGCGACATTCACAAAAAACAGCCGAATGTCTTAATCATTACCCCTTCTCATCAGTTCCCAACAGGGGTCATCATGCCGATTTCTCGGAGGATACAGTTGTTAAACTGGGCGGCTGATCAGCAAGACCGCTATATCATTGAGGACGATTATGACAGTGAATTTAAGTATGGCACAGACAGCATACCAGCGCTGCAAAGCCTTGATCGATATGACAAAGTCATTTATATGGGGACCTTTTCTAAATCATTGCTGCCCGGCTTGCGGATCAGCTACATGGTGCTCCCGCAGCATTTATTAAGACGCTATAAGGAAGAACAGCATTTTTTCATTCAAACAGCCAATCTTTTTACCCAATACACCCTTCTTCATTTTATTAAAGACGGCGCGTATCAGCGGCATATTAAGAGAATGAATGGATTATATGAAGAAAAAAGGAAGCAGCTCATCGGAGAACTCGACACTGTTTTTGCTGACAACGTGCGCATTATTGGGGAAAATGCAGGTCTTCATTTTATCGCAGAGTTCCGCTCAGATCGAACGCAGCACGACATTTTAAAGCGAGCCAAAGAAAGAAAGCTGAAAATGTACGGGATGGACCGTTTTACCCTTGATGAGCATTTGCCAGGGCATCAAGAAGGCTTTGTCCCGCTCGTCCTCGGCTTCTCACATATGCGGCCAGAGGATATTCAGCCAGCGGTGAAACGGCTGTACGAGTCGATTTATGGGAAATAAAATAGCCAGCTGCTCTTCATAGACAGCTGGCTTACCACCGCTCTTTATCTACAGATAAAATCGATGACACAAGTCCAGGAAAAGCGGTCTCGATGTCTTCTTTTCTTAGAGAATAGTAGCGGTGCTTCCCGTCAATTCTCACTTTCACGACGCCTGCCTCCCTCAGCACTTTGAAATGATGGGAAAGCGTGGATTTGGCAATGTTCATATCATATGTGCCGCATGTCCTCTCCCCCGCTTCTGCTAAGCAGCGGACAATTTCTAATCGGACAGGGTCAGCCAATGCTTGCAGCACAGAAATCAGTGTCATGTCTTCTCGGTTTGGATGGATTGGATTATTCATACGATAAATGTATCGTATTTCTTTATAACATACAATCTCATTCCTAAATAGAACGATCAATACCTGTCATACAGATAGGTATTTTTTTAAGTTCGTTTTCTTGAAATAAGCCCTTGGTTTTGTTATCATGTCAAAAGTGACCACTCGGTTTCCATTGTGACCACATGGTTTTGCCGATTCGGAAAGGACTTAAGAAAATGAAAGAAAAGCAAGAAGAGATTTTGCGGGTTTCGAAAAAATTGTTTTCACAAAAAGGCTATATGAGTGTCTCCATGCAGTCGATTGCTGATGCCTGTAAAATATCAAAAGCGTCTATTTATAAACTGTTTGATTCAAAGGAAGAGCTTCTATTAGAACTGATTAAATATAATCAGCGCAAGATGAGGGAGATTTCTCACCTCATTCATTCAGAAGCGACGCTGTCCAAAAAGGAAAAATTCACAAAGAAGATTAAGCTTGAGCTTGAAGAGTTTAAAGAGAATCATAAATTTTTAAATATGCTGTCCTTCGAAGCATTTTCTCAGCATTCCCCCATTGTCAAAAAGCATTTGCGTGAAACACGCTCTATTATCATGCAGCGGCACAGAGATATTATTTTAAGCACATATGGCGAAACTGTTGCTCCTTATGTCTGGGATCTTGTGATTGTCCTCAATGGATTAATGAGAGAAGTCATCTTAATGCTGGCGATTGAGCATAAGAACATTCAATTAGAAAATGCTGCCGAAATGATCATCGGTGTGATGGACCGTGTATCGAAAAAGCCTTGCTCCATTGAGCCTGTGTTAACAGATGAGCTGATGGACTCTTATCTGCTTTCCTCACAGGACGAATATGATGAAGAAAAACATGTCATTACGTACTTAACGAAGATCAAGCAAGAGCTTCATGCACTTTCAAACGGAGAAGAAAAGGACGATCTCCTCTCTGCATTTGAGCTGCTGAATCAAGAATTATCAAAGGATCAACCGAGAACCTTTTTAATCAGCTCATTGCTCGATTATTTAGGCAAAAACAGCGTTTTATCTCAAAACGTGTCACAGCTGAAAAGCATCATTTTATAGATAAAGAAGGGATAACATGAACCAATCAACAACATCGTATAATCGACCTGTGATTGTTGGGATTTTTCTCGTCGGGGCATTCGTCGCGATTCTAAACCAAACGCTGCTCATTCCAGCGATCCCACACATCATGGAGGAATTCAATATTGATGTCAGTAAAGGACAATGGCTGACTACAGCCTTTATGCTGACAAACGGGATTCTCATCCCGATTACTGCCTTCTTAATAGAGAAATTTTCGAGCCGTGCCTTAGTTTTAACGGCTCTTAGCATTTTTACAGCAGGTACGATTCTTGCTGCGTTTGCAACAAATTTCCCTGTGTTACTTGCAGCGCGTATTGTACAGGCAGCCGGTGCAGGGATTTTAATGCCGCTAATGCAAACGATCTTTTTGACCATTTTCCCGAAAGAAAAACGCGGGCAGGCCATGGGAATGGTCGGACTTGTCATTTCGTTTGCACCAGCGCTTGGGCCAACACTTGGCGGATGGATTGTCGATTCCTTTAGTTGGAAATTTTTGTTCTATATTGTTCTGCCAATCGGTATCATTGATCTCATTCTTGCTTATTTCTTAATGAAAAATGTCACGCAGCAAAGAGAGACACGTATTGATGTCTTATCCGTCATCCTGTCGTCCTTCGGTTTCGGCGGTTTACTGTACGGGTTTTCTAGTGTGGGCTCATATGGATGGACGAGTGCACCTGTCCTCATTTCGCTGATTGTCGGCGCCGTGAGCTTATTCCTCTTTATCCTGCGTCAGTCGAATTTGGAAAGACCGATGCTTGAGTTTGGTGTATTTAAGTTTGCGGTCTTTAGCTTAACAACCTTCCTCGGCATGCTCGTCTTTGCTTTACTGATTGGAACTGAGACCATTCTGCCGCTCTATACGCAGAATGTCAGAGGGTTGTCTGCGCTTGATACAGGACTTATCTTATTGCCGGGTGCTCTCTTTATGGGATTCCTGTCACCGATTATCGGACGGATTTTTGATAAAGTCGGCGGAAGAGGGCTGGCAATAGGCGGGTTTACGATATTAACCGTCACCTCCCTGCCATTTATGATGCTAAGCCTTGATTCTTCGATTGCTCTCATTACGGTGGCCTACACGCTTCGCTTAATCGGAGTTGGGATGATCATGATGCCGCTGACAACAGCAGGTATTAACTCTTTACCACCGCAGCTTATCCCGCATGGGACAGCGATGAATAACACGATGAGACAAATGGGCGGCTCTATTGGGACGGCTGTGCTTGTCTCTATTATGAGCAGTTCTGCTGCAAATGCAGAAATAGCTCATCCATTGAAATCAGCCGTTCATGGCATGAATACGTCATTTATCGTTTCTGGTCTGATTGCGGTCGTTGGACTCGTCCTCGCGTTTTTCTTAAAGGAAAAACGCGAGAACAAAGTGAGGAAACAGGAGCTGTCTTCCTCCTCATCTTCTTCATAAGAAAAAGGGCTCGGCATATTGCCAGCCCTTTTTTCATATGATCCTCTATATCGTCCTCTCTGAAAATACATTTGTTTTTATAGAGAAGAAAAACCTTGATCATTTGAAGAAAAGAGTTGATAATAAGAACTATTCAATTTGTGAGAAAATTTTTACTATAGGAGATGTATGCATTGAAGGTCGTTAAATTTGGTGGCAGTTCTCTTGCATCTGGCAAGCAGCTGCAAAAGGTATTTGACATTGTAACAGCAGATCCAGCTCGAAAAGCAGTCGTTGTTTCCGCACCAGGAAAACGGCATTCAACGGATACGAAGGTCACCGATCTATTAATTAGGTGTGGTGAACAATATTTACGTTTAGGTGAAGCACATGATTTACAGGAAGCCGTCATCGAGCGGTATGCCTCGATTGCTGATGAACTAGGTTTAGGTCATCACATTATTGACACCATCCGGCACGACCTAGACGCATTATTACAGGCTGATTCGTCTCATCCTGAGCGTTATCTTGATGCTATCAAAGCAAGTGGTGAAGATAATAACGCGAAGCTGATTGCCGCCTATTTCCGCCATCAAGGTGTCGAGGCCCACTATGTGAATCCAAAGGAAGCTGGTTTATTTGTGAGCAACGAGCCTGGCCAAGCGCAAGTCCTCCCGGAATCATATGATCATTTGTACAAATTAAGAGAACGCTCTGGCATCATTGTATTCCCTGGGTTTTTTGGCTTCAGTCTAGCGGGTGATATCGTCACCTTTTCTCGAAGCGGATCAGATATTACCGGCTCCATTTTGGCAAACGGGCTGAAGGCAGATGTGTATGAAAACTTTACAGATGTGGATGCTGTCTACGCCGTCAATCCAACGATCGTTCACGAGCCAAAGGAGATCACTGAACTGACGTATCGGGAAATGCGTGAACTGTCCTATGCTGGTTTTTCTGTGTTCCATGATGAAGCGCTCATTCCGGCTTTCCGGGCAGGCATCCCTGTTCAAATTAAAAACACCAATAATCCAGCAGCCAAAGGCACAAAAATCGTGAGTCAGCGGGATCATACGAATGGACCTGTTGTTGGCATCGCCTCAGATCATGGATTTTGCAGCATTTATATCAGTAAATATTTGATGAACCGAGAAGTCGGCTTTGGACGTAAGGTGCTGCAAACATTAGAGGAATATGGCCTTACTTATGAGCATGTTCCCTCAGGTATTGATGATATGACCATTATTTTAAGGCAGGATCAGCTGGAGGAGCAGCATATTGAACAAGAGCTGTTAGACCGCCTGACGCTCGTGCTTAATGCTGATGAGGTCACTTTAGAGCGGAATCTCTCCCTCATTATGGTCGTAGGAGAAGCGATGCGTCATAATGTTGGCACAACAGCAAGAGCGGCAAAGGCACTGTCAAAAGCCAAGGTCAATATTGAAATGATCAACCAGGGCTCTTCAGAGGTCAGCATGATGTTTGGCGTCAAAGCGGCTCAAGAAAAAGAAGCCGTTCAGGCCTTGTATGAGGAATTTTTCTCTATGTCTACTGTACCTGTCTCCATTTAATTAGCAGACTGTCAGATCTCCGGATCGGCAGTCTTTTTGATCTAACGCGCTTCGAGCTGATTTGCGCATTAAAGTATATCTATTTCTCGTTTGATTTTGTATGATAGAGACAAATCAACTACCGTTCCGGCCTTTGATCGGAGCTACAAGGAGTCCTAAAACAATGCCTCGTCAACAACTATTAAAACAGTTTCGCAATTTTCATGATGCTTCTACAAGTATTTTAAACATGATGAGTCAATTCATTGATGTGAATACACTGTTTATTGCTAAAAATGATCAAAACACCAATCAGATTGTAAAGGTGCTAAATCATGACGAGCAGCTTCTTGAAGAAGGGGAAGAACTTCCTTACGAAAAGACATTTTGCAAGCTGGCGGTCGATTATCAGGATACACTGGTGATCCCTGATATTTCATTGGATGACCGTTCTAGATACTTAGAGGTCACGAAACGGCTTCAAGCCGGCTCGTTCATTGGGGTTCCCATTGATTTTACAGATGGCACGAACTACGGAACGATTTGTGGACTTGATCTAAGGGCGCAGCAGTTTACAGAAGAGCATGTGTATATGTTTGAAACGATGGCTTCTTTATTAAGCTACGTCCTTGAACTCGACCGTGCCAACCGGCAGATTCAGCAATTATCTGTACCGATCGTACCAGTTGTTGACGGTGTCGCCGTGCTCCCTCTTCTTGGTGATATCGAAGAGACACGTGCTCAGCATATTTTAGAAACCATTTTACAGGAAAGCTACAGGCTGTCGCTCTCTCATCTGGTCATCGATGTATCGGGAACAAAACGCCTGAATGAACAAAGCATTCAATATTTGGACAGCTATGCGCAAACGCTGAGACTTTTAGGGATTTCGGCTGTATTAACAGGTGTTAAGCAAGACCTTGCTTTAAGTGCGATTCAGTCTAATATTTCATTTAAAGACATCACCATTCGTAAAGATTTACCGCAAGCGCTAGCTCATATCGGCTTAACGTTTACCAAAAATGAATAAGTGATGATTTTCAAAAGGGCTAGAGATTTTGTTTTAGCCCTTTTCTTCTGGAAACGGCAGTCGAATGGTAAATGTTGTTCCTTTGTTTTTTTCACTTTTCATATCGATATGCCCTTCATGCAAGTCCACAAGCTGCTTCACAATGGACAAACCCAGTCCGTATTCTCCATACGGTGTATTCGTTCTGGAGATATCCGCTTTATAAAAACGTTCCCATATGTGTTTGACTTCGTCTGGCGCAATGCCAATGCCCGTGTCTTCAATTTCAATGACCGTCTCTTGATTCTCTTGTTTCCCTCTTAAGGAAATATGGCCGCCTTCTGTGAATTGAATGGCGTTCTTTGTGATATTGACAAGGATTTGAATGAGCCGGTCATAATCTGCGTATACCTTTTGTTCAGGATCAACGTCTACGATCAGCTGATTGTTTTTCTCTTCAGCGATTCGGCTCAGCTGCTCTTTGATCACTTCAAACGTATCAATGAGTGGATAGTGAAATTTTTGAAGGGTAATTTGATTCGATCTGATTTTCTCATAATCCATATTCTCATTGACAAGGCGCAACATTCGTTTTGTCTCGTCTGTGATTAAGGCATAGCATTTCTCTTTCTCTTCTGCCGGCACATCCGCTGTGTTCAGCCATTCTACCAACCCTCGAATGGTGGTCAGCGGCGTTTTTAATTCGTGAGACACATCAGCGATGAATTGACGTCTCCGCTTTTCAAGCCGGTCAATTTCCTCTCTTGATCGTTGGAGGCGTTCGGCCATCATATTAAAATCCTCACTAAGTGTGCCAATTTCATCAAGGTGTTTGTTTTCAAGGTTGATATTGTAATCGCCTTGTGCAATCTTTTCAGTCGCCTCTCTCAATTTTTTGATTCGCTTCACATGAAATTTAGATAGAAACAGACTGAGAATAAAGGTAATCGTCAGTGCCACAAATACGATGATATACAGATAGCGGTTCATCTGGGCGATGAGCTGTTCAGCTCCTTGAATCGGAGCAATGAGGACGACTCCGCCCTTCAGCTTCCCATCCTCCATGACAGGGAGCGCCACAAGTGATGCCTCTTGATCGAGGCGGCGTGAATCACTCCGCTTCACGATGATTTGCTCTCCTTTTGAGAGCTTCACCCATAAATCCTTTGTCAGCAAAGCTTCATGCGGAGGCATCCCCTGCTGCTGAGACAGAACATCCCCTTTCTCATCAAACACGAAAAAGCGAATTTGTCTTGTCGAGAGAATATCTTCAAATGGACGCAGACGGAAGATCATCTCGGTTTTAGGCAGCTGTTTAAAATTCTGCAAGATTTCATTGCCATAGGAGCTCATTTCATCGACCCTGTTTTGATAGGCAATATCTTTCACAAAATGAGATAAGAGGGTGCTGATAATCATGATGGCGATGAGCAATAACCCAAGGTGGCTAATCAGCAGCTGATAAAAATATTTAATCTTCATCGAACTTATACCCTACGCCCCATACTGTATATAAAAAGGGCTTAGGCCCGTCTCCAATTTTTTGGCGAAGCCGTTTAATATGAACATCAACCGTCCGTTCATCTCCATAAAATTGATATCCCCAAATCTGTTCCAGTAATTGCTCGCGCGAAAACACTTGCCGAGGATGGTGAATAAAAAAGCACAGCAGATCATATTCCTTTGGCGTCAAGTTCTCAATACGCTCTCCATCTAGAAAGACTTCTCTCGTTTTCTTATCTAATTGAAAATGCGCTGTCTTCAGCCGTTCGTCCTCTTTCACCTTTTCTAGAGTGGATGTATGAGCAAAGCGTCGTTTCACCGCTTTGATTCTTGCCATTAAGGTCAAAGGACTAAAAGGTTTGGTCACATAATCATCTGCTCCAAGATCAAAACCAAGCACCTGATCAGACTCGGTTTCCTTTGCCGTCAGCATAATAATCGGAACATCACTGATCTTGCGCACCTTTTGACAAATGGTCAAACCATCCATCGACGGAAGCATGACATCTAAGATGAGCAAATCCCAATCCTCCTCTTGCTGAAACCGATTCAGTCCTTCTAGTCCATCATGAACGAATTCTGCTTGAAACCCCTCTCTTTGAAAAAACATATCTGTCATTGTACAAACGCTCTGATTGTCTTCAATCATTAATATTTTCATCATCAGCCTCCGCTGTTGCTTGTTTTTCTTTATGTAGCTTTATTTTACATGTTCCTTCTCAAATCTCAATTGGATTCAAACGATTTCATGAACTTATCATGGTTTGGTCATCTTTTATTCATACTTTTTGATGGCGTTGGATGTTGAGGTAAATCACACTTATTTTTGTTATACAAAAAGGCTCATCTCGATTGATGAGCCTTTTCCTTACTAATCCAGCAGCTGCAGATAAGAAGAGTCGTTTGCCGCTTCAATTGCTTGTAGGACCTGCTGTGCATGTGATGCGTCTATGACACTGCTTAACTTTTGCATGATGTCTTCTTTCGATAATGCGTGTCCGGGTGCTCCCCGCGGGATATCGACCCGCCTGCTGATGGTGGTGCCGTCAGATAAGGTGAGCTTCACAATGGTAAAGCGTCCTTTTGGGACAGCGTCTGGATGGGGGTCTATTGTTTGATCATATCCTCTGCTGACCCGCTTCATCCATGTCCGCATCTCGGGTGAAATGGTTTTTTCCGTAAAGGCATCCAGTGATAAAGTGTGTCCAAACACCGCAAGTGCGATGACGTACTCGACACTGAATCGTCCTTCTTCTCCAGTCAAGGGCGTCCGCTCCGTGAGCGCCGCATCTCCGCCAGGCGGAAAAATGACGTCGACCTGTTCAATCTGATCCTGTATGGAAGGGCGTTCTTTCACCAAAAATTCAATCGCTTCTGCTGCATGGTGCGCGGCGGAGCAGAACGGATATACTTTGAACCATAACCCTGGCGAGACAATGCGCCATATAGAACCATAGCCTTCTAGCAACCGTTTTTCCGCCAGCTCCTGATCTCCATAGAGTGAAAAGAAACCATTCTCCCCATCAAGAACCGATTCATTCCCGCCAAAACCTGAACAAGCTAAATCCATGGACCACACGGCTGTTTTAGCGGCTAAGCCAGCTTGTAATGGTTTCATATCAGAGCCAAACTGCTTTCGCATTCCGGATGATTGCGCTCCGGCAAAGCCGATCGCTTTTGTCAGCTCTTCTCGTGAGACTTGTTTCAAATAGCCGATAGCACATACTGCCGCAATGGCTCCGAGGGTTCCGGTATTATGCCAGCCCCGCTCATAATGCGCCTTGCCGATGGATTCGCCAAGCCTTGCCATCACTTCGACACCTGTTATGTAGGCGGCTAAAAATCGTTCGCCGTATCCTTTGTCGTCTGTCAGCTGTGAAAGCAATGCCGGGATGATGACCGCACTCGGATGTCCTCTCACATCTGAATGCACATCATCATAATCAAGGGCATGGATGAGGTAGCCGTTTAGCATTGCTGCGGATTGACGGCTGATCTTCTTACCCTGTCCAATGACGGGAACCTGCGCTGCCCCGCCTTCTTTTTCAACAAGCTGCATCAGCTTCTGAATCCCTTCATCCTCTTTCGCAGCAAGCGCTGCTGCCGCAGCGTCTAATAGACCGTTTTTGGCCATTTGTATGGCCCGCTGATCTTGCAGCGGATCAGCTGAAAGCACAGCCTCTGCCAGCTGTTTCGTTAGTTCCATGATGGTGACTCCAAAGCCCGAATGGCAAGCTCGGCAAAGAAAGCAGCAGCGACTGGAAGTGCGTCTTCATTTAACGTAAAGGCAGGATGATGCCATTCCTCGGTGCCGTTTGTCCCCATCCATACAAAAAAGCCTGGAATGCGCTCTTGATAAAGGGCAAAGTCTTCTCCGCCGGGTGACTGCTCTGCCTGTGCTACTGTGAGATCAAGTGCACCAGCCGTTTCTTCTACAACCTTTGTCAGGCGCTCGTCATTCATCACAGAAGGCAAATAGGGATGCCATCTCACTTCTGCCTTTGCGCCAAACCCTTCTGCAATCCCGCTTACGATTTGTTTCATGAGATCTGGAATCATCGCTCTCACTTCTGGCTCAAACGTACGAACGGTTCCTTCCATCTCGACACGGTCAGGAATCACATTCCATGACGTCCCGCCTTGAATACGTGTAATGCTGACAACCGCATGATGCAATGAGCTAATGCGGCGGCTGACGATTTGCTGGAGGGCGCTTGTGATCTGCCCGCTGATGGCAATTGGATCCACTGTGTGATTCGGAATCCCTGCATGACCGCCTGTTCCTTTAATATCGATTTCAAATCGATCGACACTTGCCATTAATGCTTTTTCTCTGATGCCGATGGTGCCAACTGGCAGGTCAGGTTTGTTATGCATACCGAAAATTGCATCCACCCCATCTAAAACACCTGCCTCTATGACGTGTTTCGCCCCTTGAGCGACCTCCTCAGCCGGTTGGAACAAAATGCGGACCGTTCCTTTGATCTCGTGTTTACGCTCGTTTAATAAGACCGCCGCACCAAAAATCGAAGCTGTATGAAAATCATGACCGCATGCATGCATTTTGCCCGGTTCCTTTGAAGAAAATGGTTCGCCAGATGCTTCTTCAATCGGAAGTGCATCAATATCGGCTCTCAGGGCAATTGTCGGCCCCTCTTGTTCTCCCTTTATTTCACAGACAATCCCTGTTTGAAGAGCTGGGACATCGAGTACAGTGATCCCTTCCTTTTCTAACCAGCGGCGCAGTTTCTTTGTCGTTTCATATTCTTCGAATGACAATTCTGGGTGCTCATGAAGCGCTCGGCGAATGTTAATTAAACGTTTGTTTAAGGCTTCATTTCCTATTGATTTCACTGGACATTCACCCCTCTTAAGAATAAAAAGCAGCTTATGCTTCTTCAGCCGCTGCTTCTTTTTGGATAAATCGTTTTGTTCGTTCATTCTTCGTTTTATCAAATAGTTCTGTTGGTGTCCCCTGCTCAATAATATGACCATCCGCCATGAAAATCACATGGTCTGCCACTTCTCTTGCAAACGCCATTTCATGTGTGACAATGATCATAGTTGTTTCTTGAATCGCAATGGATTTAATGACCTGAAGCACACCTGAGACGAGCTCTGGATCTAATGCTGACGTCGGTTCATCCAGTAAAATCGCATGTGGATCAACAGCTAACGCACGGGCAATGCCAATCCGCTGCTGCTGTCCGCCAGATAACGTGACCGGATAGCTGTCAGCCTTTTGTTCTAGCCCCACCTGCTTTAATAGCTTCATACCGATCTCATTCGCCTGCTGTTTCGTCATTTTTTTCGTCACAAGCAGTGATTCTGTAATGTTTTGTAGGGCTGTTTTGTTTTTAAATAGATTATAGTTTTGAAACACCATGGCCGTTTGTTGACGGAGGTGATGTGCTTCTTTACGTGTATATTTGGACGCATTCAGCTTCGCATCGCCAATTTCAATCATGCCTTCATCTGGCGTTTCTAATAAATTTAAGCAGCGCAGTAAGGTTGATTTACCGGAGCCAGAAGGTCCGATAATGGCCACAACCTGCCCTTTTTGTACGTCAAGATTGATTCCGTCCAAGACGACAAGGTCGCCGAATGATTTCTTCAAATTGGTGAGCTTGATCATGTCCACACCTCCTTAATTCCGGTAAGGTTTGCTGATTTTTCGTTCAAATAGGTCTTGCAGGAAGCTATAAATGATGGTCAGCACCCAGTACACAATCCCTACGGCTAAATAGGTTTCAAAGTATTTATAGTTCGCCGAGGCAATCATCTTCCCTTGTGCAAACATTTCTGCCACCCCGATGGTAAAGGCAAGAGATGTTTCTTTTAAAAGACCGATAAAGGTATTTCCCGTCGCTGGAATCGCATTTCTAATTGCCTGCGGGAAAATAATTCTGACGTAAGACTGCCATCTTGTCATGCCGACAGATAGGCAGGCCTCAAGCTGCCCTTCATCCACAGAATTGAGTGCCGCTCTGAAAATTTCTGCTAAGTACGCTGAGTTTTTAATACTTAATCCGATAATGACCGCTGTTAAGGCATCCATTGAGGTCATCGCAGGGAATAGCTGCGGAAGACCAAAATAAATGAGAAAGAGCTGAACCAAGGTTGGAACCGCTCTGAAGAAAGAAATATACAGCTTGGCAAATTGGTATAGGACAGGTATCCGGTTTTTTGTAATGAGAGCGAATACCACACCAATGATAATGGCAAATACCATGGAGACAATCGCCATGAAGATCGTTATCGGCAAGTATTGAATCAAGGTCGGAAAAACCGTCACCATATACTGCCAATCAATGTTATTCATGTCTGCTGTTCACCGCCGCTGTCTTTATTTTTTGATCGGCACTGTGACATCGTCTTTGAAATATTTCTCAGACAATTTCTTAAGTGTCCCGTCTTCTCTTAATTCTTTGATGGCTTTGTTAAATTCTTCTCTTAGCTTGTTATGCTTTTCATCTTTGGCAAATGGATAGCCCACTTCTTCATACACAATGGGGTTGCCTACGATCTTCAGTGGAAGACCTGTTTTTTCAATCTGAGCAAGTAATACACTGCGTCCGTTGACGTAAGCATCCACGCGGCCATTTGCCACTTCATTTAATACGCCGTCTTGCGCTTCATATGTTTTGATATTGATTTTCTTATCTGAGTCTTTGCTCTCTAGGTTTTTGGCATGGTTTGAGCCAAGAACCGCCGCCACTGTTTTTCCTTTTAAGTCGTCAAGACCTTTGATGTCGTTGTTGTCCTTTTTCACGATGATTTGTGTTCCTGCGTAAGCGTACGTATCTGTAAAGTTAAACGTTTGTTTACGCTCATCTGTGATCGCTACTTGGTTTGACACTGTATCCAGCTTACCAGATGTCAGCTGCCCCATGAGTCCGCTGAATTCACTCAGCTGCCAGTCTAGTTTGTAGCCCAGCTTTTTCGCAATCGCTTCTGTGACTTCGACATCAAATCCAACAAGCTTGCCGTTTTCTTTATAAGCAAATGGATAACTTTGTCCTGTTGCGCCTACTTTTAACACTTTTTCGTCTTTGCCTTCACTTTGATTGTTGCCGCCGCAAGCTGCTAAAACCGCAAGCATTGCCGCAAATAGAACGACTAGCCACTTTTTGTTTTTCATGTTCGTAAACCCTTCTTTCCTCTTATGGTTGTGTCATATCTGATCTTAATTGTTTTTTAAAATAAACCGTGATATGGCCCTTGCCTAAATCCTTTTCACCTGCTCTGACGTAGCCTTTTCGCTCATACATATCCATGAGCCACGGATGCTTATCTGCTGTACCGAGAGACACATATGGTACCTTCAGTGTATCCCTTAGCACTTCGGTTTCAACCCATTCCAGCAAGGCAGAGCCTGTGCCTTTTTTAGCGGCTGGTTCTGAGGCAAACCACCAGATGTGCGGGACGCCGAACGGTCCTGGCTGCTCTCCCCAAGGCATACGGAGTGATAAGGTGGATAAAATCTCCCCGTTTTCTTCCATGACATAGCAAAGATTCTTTTGTACATTTTGCTGAACGAGAGCAAAATCTGCATGTGCTGCTTGGAACTGGATGCCGAGCTCACGAATCGGCTCATAAGCTCTTGTTGTCAGTTCAAGCAGCGCTTCTGTATCTGCCTCTGTTGCCAGACGAAAAGTGTATCCCAACGTTAGTCACCTCATCCTTATGTCGTATAACGATTTTTTGTCTGCGTTAATCCGAGATTTTCTCGTAAGGTTTGTCCTGTGTATTCTGTTTTAAATAAGCCTCTTTCCTGAAGGATCGGGACGACGCGATCTACGAATACATCAAGTCCTTCTGGCAATAATGGCGGCATGACGTTAAAGCCGTCTGCTGCTTCCTCAGTGAGCCACGTTTCCATGACATCTGCTAGCTGCTCCGGTGTTCCAATGAAAATATGATGACCGCGAGAGCCGGCAACAGATTGGTAGAGCTGGCGAATGGTCAGGTTGCCGGTTCTCGCCATATTCATCACAAGATCAAAGCGGCTTTTCACCGCATTTGACGTGCTTGGATCAATCTCTGGAAGCGGCCCGTCTAATGGATACTGGGAAAGGTCAATACCACCTAAGTAGTTTTGCAAAATGCTTAGACCAATCTCAGGAACAATCAGCTCTTGTAATTCTTCATACTTCGCTTTTGCTTCTTCCTCTGTATCGGCAATGATTGGGAAGATGCCCGGCATGATGCTGACGTCCTCTCTAGCACGTCCAGCAGCCTCTACTTTCCCTTTCAAGCTTTGATAAAATTCCTTCGCCTTATCGAGATCGTTTTGGGCAGTGAAAATAAGCTCAGCTGTTTTGGCTGCAAGCTTTTGACCATCTTCGGAAGACCCTGCTTGAATGATCACCGGATGTCCTTGCGGCGTACGTGATACGTTGAGCGGGCCCCGTACAGAGAAGAACTCACCCTTGTGCTGCAGCTCATGAAGCTTACTAGACTCGAAGAATTTTCCCGTTTCTTGGTTTCTCACAAGTGCGTCCTCTTCCCAAGAATCCCAAAGGCCTTTGACGACCTCTACGAATTCTTCTGCTCGCTCGTATCGTTTGTGATGCGCTAAATGCTCTTCTCCGCTAAAATTTTTTGCTGTTTCTTCAATAGAAGAGGTGACCACATTCCATGCAGCTCTGCCGCCTGATAAATGATCAAGTGAGGCAAACTGTCTCGCAATATGGAATGGCTCACTGTATGTAGTGGATGCTGTTGCTGCTAAGCCAATTGTAGAGGTAGACTCTGCAATGGACGAAAGCAGTGTGAGCGGTTCAAATCTCGTTAATACGTTCGGGTGAGAGGTTTGATTAATTGATAAGCTGTCGGCTAAAAAGAGCAAATCCAGCTTTCCTTCCTCTGCTTTTTTTGCTAATTGTTTAAAGTAATCAAGATTCATAGCTGCATCTGGTACTGCATTCGGATGTCTCCAAGAGGCGACATGATGTCCAGTTCCTGCGATGAATACGCCTAGCTTGAGCTTCCTTTTCGGCTGTGACACTTGTTCTTCATCCTTTCTATATCCTGCTATATCAAACTGAAGTCCTCATAAGATACATTTTTCTGATTGAATTAATCGGTTTTAACAATAAAAAAAGGGCAAATGTTGCGAAAAATGAAAAATAATTATTACTATATGCCCTTTTTACATGATTGTCAACCGCCTTCTGCACCTCCAAAATAAGGGATTTCACAAGCCATTACGGTGTATCAATTTCAATATTTCCGATGAGCCGGTCCGTCGTATGTGTCATCAATTGACTGCGCTCCAGCATGTTATGGGCGATAACAGAATGAGTTGAAGACGTTGTGCGAATGGCAATCGCCTTTTGAGGAGATAGATTGATGATATTATTCCGCAGCACACGTGCCGATGCGGCTTGGTCAATAAAAATCGCCGTCGGCTGGCCGATCGAACGATTTAAATAAAAGCGGTTATCTCCAATCTGTGGTGAGCCATTTTTAATATACATCACTACATATAAGGATGTTTCTTCAAAGGAATTATCTTTAATTTCTAAAGGCCCCGTCGTGCTGCTGTATACAGCGTAGTTTTGGTAGTGCTTAAAGCGATTCTGCCATATGAAAGCCTTTGCATTTCCTGTAACACTGATCGTATACGAAGACGTGAGCTGCGTTTGCCCTTCTTGAATAAAGTGATTGCCGTTGATCCCAGCTTCTCCCTCCTGTACCCATATCCCTCTGCTGAATTCTTTGAATTGATTGTGCTGGATCAGGATATTCGTTCCTCTCACCATCGCCGCATCGATGACAGAGTAGATCGTATTGTTTGAAAAGACGACGCTATCCGATTGATAGATACGCAGGGATGTGCTTCTCAGGCGTGTATTCGTCCCTGATTCAATATGATTTCCTTCTATTAGAATGCGATTCGCCATGTAAACGGACACTGCCGCATCTTCAAAAAGACTGATCTTATTGCCTGTGATGTGAACGCTGTCTCCCCTCACATCAATGCCTTTTTCAAACCCCTCAATCATATTGCCAATAATGATCACATTGTTTTCCGTTTGACCAAGCGAGACACCTAAGCTCGTAATCCCTGCTTTTGTTACGCCCCCTCCCACTGCACGGATCAAATTGTTTGCAATGATTGTTTCGGTGGCGAAGCCATAGGAAATACTGCTATCTGTATGATTACCTTCAATGATCACACCATAGCCGTTGAAGTTATAAATGGAGCTTGCTGCACCACCTCTAACGATGTTATTTCGAATCTGAATATTCAGCGGTTCTTCCATATTGATCGCACTTTCTCCGTAACCTTCAATATCAATCCCCATTCTCGGCTCGACCCCGTTGACTCCTGCTCTTTCCAGCAGACAGTCCTCGACAATGACCCCATCGCAGCCTGTAATCGATATATTGTTTCGTCTTGAATCCATGATGGTGCAGCCAGAAATGTGAATAGACGAAGCCGGCGAGTACGATTCAATCTGTGTCAATAAACCGTGGGGACTGACAATGATGCCGTCTCCCGTACAATTCTTTATTTGCACATGATTCACATTTACATGGGAGGCGCCTTCAATACATATGCCAAAGCCCCACTCATGGGTTTTTCTTTCAGCGGGGAGTGACTTGTACACATGCTCATGACGATCCCCTTCAATCCGCCCGCCCCGGATGGTCACATGCTGAACCTTCCCTATATAAAAGGCCGCATACCCCCACGAATCATTTGGTTTTACCTTTATCACAGCGTCTGATGCCATCTCAATGCATATATGACTTGGCACCCGTATGCCTGCACCCCGGAAAGGAAAAAATGGATCACTTCTGTACACCGCATCTACCAGATACGTTCCACTCGGCAGCCAGACGTGGGAGTAGCCTTGTGCTTTCGTCCATTCTAAGCATTCATTGAGTTTGGCTGTACAGTCCGTTTTCCCGTCAGCAATCACACCAAAATCTAGTACATTGACAACCGGTTTTTTCAGATCAGATTCATTTAATTCCCCCAACCAAAATCCCTCCTTTTCACACATGTCCTCTCATCATCCTATGCATGTGGGAAAGGTTTGCCTGTACAATACTTCAAATTTTATATAAATTCTTCTGGAATAACTTTCCGATAATTTTCACTTGAATGAATTTTTAATAATTTTGAGTCTTTACGCCTATTGATCTAACATTTTCCTGTTTTAGAATAGTTTTATATTGACACAAGAACTATACAAGAATATCATTTTTCTCATATCTCTTTTTTTAAGAAAGGATCTATGCCATGTCTACAATTGATCACGATAAAATTGTTAAAAGTGTGCCTCAAAAAGGTTTTTTTGGACATCCTAAAGGACTTTATACACTGTTTTTCACTGAATTTTGGGAGCGTTTTTCTTATTATGGCATGCGTGCACTGCTTATTTATTATATGTACACAGAGGTGACAAAAGGCGGTCTTGGCTTTGACCAGACGACAGCCAATTCGATCATGTCTGTCTACGGTGCCCTTGTCTATATGTCAGGAGTGATTGGTGGATGGCTCGCTGACCGGGTATTCGGTTCGTCCAGTACGGTCTTTTATGGCGGGGTCTTCATTATGCTTGGTCATGTCATTTTGGCTCTGCCAAGCGGAGCAACAGCGCTCTTTATTAGTATGGGGCTGATTATTATTGGGACAGGTCTTCTGAAGCCAAACGTTTCAAACATTGTCGGTGACCTGTATACAAAAACGGACCCTCGCAGGGATTCGGGGTTTAGTATTTTCTACATGGGAATCAACATGGGTGGTTTTATTGCGCCATTAATTGTCGGAACACTCGGTCAAAAAGTGAATTTCCATCTTGGTTTCTCACTCGCTGCCGTTGGTATGCTTGTTGGACTCATTACGTTTGTGATCACGAAAAAGCCGAATCTTGGCCTTGCCGGCACCTATGTCACAAATCCACTATCAGCCGCTGAACGCAAGAACATCAAAATTTTCGGCACATTGATCGTGATTGTGCTCGCTGTTTTTGCTGTCATTGGTATCCAAACAGGCGCGCTTACCATTAACCTATTCACTTGGTTTGTCAGTGTCCTTGGCGTCCTCATTCCGATTGTTTACTTTATTGTGATGTATTTCAGTAAAAAGACGAGCGCAGTGGAGCAATCCAGGGTACTCGCTTATATTCCATTGTTCCTAGCTGCGGTGATGTTCTGGGCCATTCAAGAACAAGGCTCAAACATTTTAGCCACATATGCGGATCAACGAACAAACTTGAATTTCTTTGGGATGACACTGGCCTCTTCTTGGTTCCAATCATTGAACCCGATCTTTATTGTGCTGCTGTCCCCAGTATTTGCTTGGTTATGGGTCAGACTTGGAAAGAAACAGCCGTCTACCCCGATTAAGTTCTCACTTGGCCTACTGTTTGCTGGGTTATCCTTTATCATCATGATCATTCCTGCATACATGTCTGGTCCAAACACACTTGTGAGTCCATTATGGCTCGTTCTGAGCTTCTTCCTTGTTGTGATCGGAGAGCTCTGCTTGTCACCAGTTGGTTTGTCAGCGACAACCAAGCTTGCACCTGCTGCCTTCTCAGCGCAAACAATGAGCCTTTGGTTCCTTTCAAATGCGATGGCACAGGCAATTAATGCACAAGTGGTCAAACTGTTTGATAAAGTGCCAGAAACCGTTTATTTCGGTATCATCGGCCTCATCGCCATCATTTTATGTGGTGTCATGCTGATGCTTTCACCCGTGATTAAGAAAGCGATGAAAGGCGTTCATTAATAAAAAACTGGGACATGAGTACTTCATGTCCAGTTTTTTCTATATATCTTTATTTATAATAATTCTTCATTTTTTCAGCATCTTCATTATGGAATATAAAATGATTGATCCATCAGCAGTAAAAGGGAACAAATTCACAAGGTTTAAAATACACATAAATGCAAATGCATTCCAGTATATACTGATATCATAGTATAATAAGATCCCTCCGCTTATCGGCAAAATAAGATTAGGTGCTACTGAAATGATAAAGATATGAAGATATTTCTTATCATTCCGGTATATAACGCTAGCTCCAAATAAATTAAGCTTCATCCCTAAAATCTTCTTTCGAAATTTCTTAATCAACAGCAAATGAATAGCTTCATGGATTAAAAGCACACTCATTAATATAAGATAAAAAAGTATAAACCCTTTTATAAATAAAAGCAGGTTTTCCATACTTTATTTAGCTGTTTTTTTAGACTTTATAATAGCAAATAATGCAATAATAAAGAGAATATATATCATATATATAATTAAAATTTGAGATGTAAATGAAAAATTCGTGTACAATTCTTCTTCATTCATTGTCATGTCAATTTTCAGTCCTAATTTTGACATATATACGCCAGTCTGATCAATAGAAAAAAGAGTCGTTATATAATCAATTAAAAACGCAACTAAATACAAAATTGTCCCCCAAAAAATCCATCTAGGCAGTCTCATCTAAATAGCTCCTCTCCAATAAATAGTATTTAACTGAAAATAGTAACAAGTATACAGAGATAAAAATAAACAAACTATTTGAAATCAGGTAAAGTCCTACAGCCATTACAATACATAACACAGAAGCAGAAAACTCATTTAAAGAACTCTTATTTTTCGGAAATATGATACTCATTATCATCCCTGCTTCAAATAAAATGACACCGTAATAGAGGCTTTTAACAAAATCACCTGATAACACCAATGATGTGATTATAAGTGGGAAATTGATTAGGAAATTCATAAATGTTGTAATAAAAGATTCTTTTAAAGAAGTTATCCCAAAAAAAGAATTCATTTTACGATATGATACAGTTGTATTAAAATACCTAATAGATGAAAATGAAATAAGGGGATATATGTATGCAAGTGTAGTCAATGAAATGAGAAAATTTTTAGTATCAAAAAGAGATAATAAAAAGACTAGAGATACTACACCTAAAAGCCTTATTGTTAATTTATTCCTAATAGTTCCAAGTATTAATAAATTTAATTTATTCATTTTCATATTAACCGGCAGTTTCAAAATATAAAAATCATTAGAAGTATATATATCGTTATCAATCTTTGTGTGTAGATAATTGATACATAGCACAAATGAAGCAATTAAAACACATAAAATAAGCATTAACTTAACCACTAAGGTATGGTCAACAATAATATTAAATGTCTGAAATTTCATGTCAATACTAAAACGAAAAGAGAAATAATAAAGGAAAAGAAATAACACTAATAACCCATTATTTATATTAAAAAAATTTAATCTAATAAGGCTACTTAAAGAATAAAAAATTAAATAATAAAAACAGATACTTGCAACGAATAAAAGTTGGCAATATATCAAGATTAAAAAATTTAATCCTATAGTATAGTGAAATAACCGCAACATAGGGATCATTATTGCAAAAACAATTAAAAAAGAGCAATAACTTAATAATAGTTTGAAAATAACACTGCCAAACCATATACTTCCCTTTTCAAAAGGAAGGATCTTTAACAGATATTGCATTTTTTTTGTAAGAGAGAAGGATAGTGTTACAATTAAATAAATAACACCAGTGATAATAATGATCATATTAGTTAGACTAGAGAACAGTGAGTTTCTCAATTCATTAGAAACTTCATTCTTGCTTATAAAAATTTTATTTAATTCAGACATATTCAAATAGAAATACATGATATAAACAGCTACAATAATACCTAATAAAAGATATCGATTATGCCTTTTTTTGAAAATATTATTTGATAATAAATTATGACAAATCTCATTAAGCAAGACTTTTGTTACGAGAAATGAATCCATCAATTTTTTCATAGTATTTTTGTAGTTCTCCATTATTTATTACGATCCCTTCAATATCTCCAACATTCTTAATAGTGCTTAGAGTGCCTTTGCTAAGTAAATAGATATTGGCCTGGTCGTTACGCGTAATAAAATCCATGTTATGTGAAATTAAGATGAATTTTCTGAGTGCAGAGTATTTTTTTATTAAATACTCTGTCAATAAATAGCTTTCATAATCGAGTCCATTAAATACTTCATCCGCCAATACGTATTCAACTTCCAAAGCTAAAGCAATGCCTATTTGTAATTTCTTTTTCATTCCATAAGAATAATTGCTAATTTTTTCGTTTAAAAATGATGTCAAATGATACATTTCGGTAATAAACTCAAATAATTTCTTGTTTACATCCTTATATCGTCTAAAAATAAAATCAGCATATTCATTTCCCGACAAATATTCAGGCAAATAAAAGTCAGATGGTATATAGAACATTTTAAGTTTTGCTTCTTTTTCCTTTCTGCTAACAGAATTAATTTTTATATCTCCTTTTTGGAAGGACGTTATATCGCATATACAATTTAGAAGTGTTGTTTTCCCTGATCCATTTACTCCAACAATAATGTCGATTCCTTTAGAATCAAACGTTATACTTAAGTTATTCAGAACAGGGCTACCATTATAGTTTTTTTCTAAGTCATTTATAGTGATCATTTTTATCATTCCTATATTTAAATAATAGAGATTTTGAAGAACAGCATATAGACTAATTTATTTTGCCTTACAACCTATCCCGATATCCCAAACTTTTGGCCAATTCCACTTAACTTTACCTGAGAAACTGTAGCCTTTACTTGTACAATAAAATGCATAAGCAATACCAGAAAGTAATGCTATTAAAATAATAACCCATACTATCCATTTGTTTTCAATAACGTCCTTATGTTTTTCATTTAAATAAGATCCTACTTTATATAAACCAGACATTAATTTATTCTCAATTTTACTAATGACAAACACTTTATTCTCTCCTAACTGCTGCTCTCCAAAATACAAGATAATATTAATTTATTTTTTTGGAAAAAACAAGTATATTTTACAAAGTTAAGGTTGTTTTAATCTTTCATTCTTAAAAATTACCATTTTCCACCCCTTTAATTTTATAATTATTAAGTCCAATAGATTTTGATTGAACTAACTTCAGTTGAATATGAAAAATGACCTCTAGCAAAAAACACCTTTAAATTTATATCAAAGGTGTTTTAAAATATCTCATACTCTTAAATTTAGTGTTTCTTTTTTTAGTCTTAAAACCGAATCTCATCATCTCCACGAATTTGCAGTTTGAGCGGTTCGCTTTTCACCTGATGTTTCTTCACATAGCGGTGATAGACGACATATCCAATGATCATGAGTGGTACGCCGACATATAACCCGATACGCTGCTCCGGATCAAAGGCAAGGCTGACCAATACGATCGTATTCATCGTGATCGCAATGATCGGCAGAACCGGATAAAGGGGTGTTTTAAATTTCAAATTTTCCAGCTTTCCGCCTGCTTTCAAATATCTCCTGCGGAAAAGCAGCTGTGATAATGTAATTGTGATCCAGCCAGCCTGGGCACTCATTCCGGCAATTGAAACAATCCAGACAAAGACGGTTTTCTCTGCAAAGAACCCAGATAATAGCGAAATCCCTGTAAACAGGAAGGTAAGCAGTAAGGCATTCATCGGAATACCGCGCCGATTCACTCGTCTGAACGCCTTTCCTGCCATTCCTTCCTTCGATAAGGAGTACAGCATTCTCGTTGAAGCATACAAGCCAGAGTTTGCAACAGATAATAAAGCAATGATAATGACAAAGTTCATGATATCTGCCGCATAAGGAATTCCTGTTCTCTCAAACACGGTGACAAATGGACTTTCCAGCACACCAGCTTCCTTCCAAGGCACCATACCCGCTAATACGAAAACAGATAAAACGAAAAAGACGAGTGTACGCCAAACCGTCTGATGAATAGAACGAGGAACGGTTTTCTCAGGGTTTTCACTCTCCCCTGCCGCAATCCCGATCAGCTCTGTCCCTTGAAACGAAAAATTCACCGTGATCATCGTGACCACAACAGCAAGCAATCCATTTGGAAACAGTCCATCACTTACAAAGTGACTGAAGTAAGGAGCCGGTTCCCCGCTCGTCGTTTGAATGAAACCAAACATCGCCGCTCCGCCTACACCAATAAATAATAAAATGGCAACAATCTTAATGGTTGAAAAGAAAAATTCCGACTCCCCGAACGCTTTCGCAGATCGGGCATTTAATAAGAAAAGACACAGCCCAAATATGAAACACCAGATCCACACATCCACTTGCGGGAGCCAGCGCCTCATCAGCTGTCCTGCTGATAAGAATTCAAGTGCGACGGTTGCCGCCCAGCCGAGCCAATAAATCCAGCCAACAGCAAAACCAGCGGCAGGACTGACAAATTTGGTCGCATACGTGTGAAACGACCCCGAGACAGGAAGTGCAACTGACAGCTCTCCAAGACACAGCATGGTTAAATACATAATCAATCCACCCACAATATAAGAAAGAACGGCTCCGACTGGACCTGCTTGTCCAATCGTATAGCCCGTTCCTAAGAAAAAGCCTGTCCCAATGACACCGCCAAGTGAAATCATAAATAAATGGCGGGAGGTCATCGCCCTTTTCAATTGTTCAGGCTGATTTTGTCCAACATCCACAATGATGTCCTCCTTCTTCTAAGATGCTCTGTTATCAAAACATGTCTCCATGTGATTCATTCCATTTTTAAAACAACCTACTAATTATACATCTTTTATAATAAATATGCTTCCTTCTATGGTCACTGTCACAAAGTCTTTATTTTAGTAATGTTCGCACAAATGGGCGGTGGGTCTGAGCATTTGATAGGTTGCCATTTATCCAAAATGTTTTCACAAAAAAACCAGCGTGCAACTTTATCTTTACACACTGGTTTCATTTCGCTCTTTTCGAGTCTCATTTCAGACATTTCTTATGATCACTATAAGACACCACTGTTTAAACATCCACAAGTCATACTTCTTTCAGCAGACCTGCTTTGATAAAATCATCTATTTCCTGAAAGCAACAATTTTTCGATTCAGCGTGAAAAGCCGCAGAATATGGATTGGCAAATCCATGCTTTCCCTCTACTATTGTCACGCGAAGCTCATCCTTTTTCTCCAAAACACTCGCAACCTCCCGAGGGTTAAAGGATGCTTCGACCTCTGGGAAAAATAACAGCGTTTTGCAGGCAGGCGTAATATCGACGTAATCTCTGATCCTTGAACCATAAAATCCAATGACTCCGGTAAACAACTGATCATATTGGCTGCATCGCCAGGCAATTGTTGCCCCCACACTAAAACCTAGTAGAAATATGTTTATCTTTGGATTTTTTGTTTTCAACTCTTTTGCTACATTCAGTACGCTCTTTACCGATTCATCAAAACCAACTTTATTCATAAAGTAGCCGTAAGCCTCATTCTCACTGGCATAAGGGAAGTGTTTGACCTGTCCCAATAAATGAGGACAGTAGACCTCAAAACCAGCTTTTTCAAAATGATCGATCATCCTCTTCATATGATCATTTATTCCGTATATTTCGTGTATTAAGATCATGACGGGTTTTTGTTTTGATGTTTGCAAATGATCACACTTCCCTTTTATACTTTGGTTCACTGGAGGATCGTTTCCTTTATTTTCTTACAAGTCAAATGAATCTAATGTCAAACATCACCTTAACTCTTTCGATGTGATGATCATAGCATATTTCCCCATTAAATAGTCTATCTAACATTCTCACCACTCGATTGATCTTAATGACCGCTTGAGTTCGTGTTTTGTTGTATTCATCTTTTGATTTGGTATAGTTCTATCGGTTGTCCGAGCATAAAGTTGGTGAGATTCGCTCAAGATAATTTCAAATGCTTTACTTTTAGGTTGCTTCTCTGTAAGATCATATGTTGTAAATACCAACAAGAAAAGTGGGGAATAAAATGAAAAAAATGTTCTTTGCCATTATGCTAGGCGCTTGTGTTGCATTGATCACGGCATGTGGATCAGGTGCAAACGACAACGCGAATAAACAATCTGGGTCTAAGGAATCAGGTGACCTTTGGAAATCCATTCAGGATAAAGGCGTATTAACGATCGGTACAGAGGGTACTTATGCTCCTTTCACATTCCATGACAAAAAGACAGATAAATTAACTGGCTACGATGTAGAGGTCATCACAGAAGTAGCAAAACGTCTTGACTTAAAACCTGAATTCAAAGAAACACAATGGGACAGTATGTTTGCTGGACTGAATTCAAAACGTTTTGACGTGGTAGCAAACCAAGTTGGTAAAACTGGACGTGAAAATCAATACGAGTTCTCTGATAAATACACAACGTCTCAAGCCATAGTTGTGACAAAATCAGATAACAACGACATCAAAAAACTATCTGATGTCAAAGGAAAAAAAGCAGCACAATCATTAACAAGTAACTACAATAAGCTTGCTACAGATGCTGGCGCTAAGATTGAAGGCGTTGAAGGTCTTGCACAATCCATTCAATTGATTCAGCAAGGACGTGCTGATCTGACGTTCAATGACAAATTGGCTGTATTGAACTACTTGAAAACAAGCGGTAACAAAAACCTAAAAGTTGCATTTGAAACAGGAGATCCTCAAGAAACCTATTTTGCCTTCAGAAAAGGCAGCGGCGAAGTCGTTGACAAAGTGAATGGCGCATTAAAAGAAATGAAGAAAGACGGTACTCTCGCGAAGATTTCTAAGAAATGGTTTGGTGAAGATGTTACAAAATAATACCCTAGGAGTCGTCATTCCTTGGGATCTTCTTCAGCAATCTTTCTGGCCAATGGTGATGCAGGGAATTTATTATACAATTCCCCTCGCCATCATTGCCTTTATCATCGGTATTTTTATTGCGCTTGTGACAGCTCTTGCTAGAATGTCTAAAATCAAAGCGCTCAGATGGATTTTTTCCATCTATGTGTCGGCCGTTCGCGGAACGCCGCTTTTTGTGCAATTGTTTATTATTTTCTATTTTTTTCCGACATTTAATATCACACTGGATCCATATCCAAGTGCGATTATTGCTTTTTCATTAAACGTAGGTGCGTATGCGTCGGAGATTATCCGTGCATCCGTCCTTTCTGTTCCAAAAGGACAATGGGAAGCTGGTTATTCCATCGGGATGACGCATCGTAAAACGCTCGTCCGTGTCATTTTACCGCAGGCGGTGCGTGTATCGATTCCGCCGCTGTCTAATTCATTTATTAGCTTAGTGAAGGATACGTCCCTTGCATCCCAAATCCTTGTGGCAGAGCTTTTCCGTAAGTCACAGGAAATTGCTGCGGCGAACTTGGATCAAATTTTGTTCATTTATATGGAAGCAGCCCTCATCTATTGGGTATTCTGCTTCATTCTATCGCTCGTTCAGCACCAAATTGAAAAACGACTTGATCGATATGTCGCAAGGTAAGGAGGGAACAACATGTTAACAGTCAAAGGCTTAAAGAAATCCTTTGGTGAAAATGAGATTCTAAAGTCGATTGATTTTACGATCAACAAAGGACAGGTTGTGGCCATCCTTGGTCCATCAGGTTCAGGAAAAACAACGATGCTTCGCTGTTTGAATGCACTTGAAACACCAAATGGCGGCTCCTTTACCTTCGATGATTTCTCGATTGATTTTTCGAAAAAAAATAAATCAGCTGATCTGCTGAAACTTCGCCGCAAGTCAGGAATGGTGTTTCAGGATTATCACCTGTTTCCACACCGCACCGTGCTTGAGAACGTGATGGAAGGTCCTGTTCAAGTGCAGCGCCGGCCAAAGGAAACGGTTCGAAAAGAAGCCATCCAGCTCTTGCAAAAGGTTGGCCTTGAAGATAAAAAAGATCTGTATCCCTTCCAGCTTTCAGGCGGTCAAAAGCAGCGTGTCGGCATAGCCCGTGCACTTGCCATTCAGCCAGAGCTCATGCTTTTTGATGAACCAACCTCTGCGCTTGACCCTGAGCTTGTCGGGGAAGTGTTAAAGGTCATGAAGGATCTGGCCAAAGAAGGCTGGACCATGGCGGTTGTCACACATGAAATCAAATTTGCCCAAGAAGTGGCAGACGAAGTGATTTTTATTGATGGCGGCGTCATTGTCGAACAAGGTCCTCCGGAAGAAATTTTCAAACAACCGAAAGAAGAACGAACAAAGCAATTCTTAAACCGGATTTTGAATCCGGTATGATGAAAAAAAGCTGTTCTCACGTGATGAGAACAGCTTTTTTTATATCTCTTTTTGTAAGCGAAGCGCCAGTAGATCTTGCAACAGCAGTCTCGCTCCCTCTGGACTGATGACCAATCCACCTGATAGCACCTTGTTGGAGCATGTCACTTGCCCCGTCACTATACAAGGTTTGTCCTGCCAGTATGGTTTCATCACAATCTGGCCTTCTTCAAGATAGATCTCTATAAAATCTTGCGGGCGAATCTTCAGCCTTTTTCTAATATTCGTCGGAAGGACAACTCTTCCGAATTTATCTATATGCCTTACATCGTCTTCGTTTATCAAATTGACCCCCTCCTGCATCTCTAGATCTTATATAGGCGATTTCCCCCTTATCAGGCGATCAGCTAGATAAGTAGAAGTTGCAAGCTGATCCAGTGACTAAACACGCTTCCCATATATAATATATCTGTTTGGTGCAGGACCAATATAAGAAAAAGGATAACATGTGGTTAGGACAAGTTCTTCTTTTTTATGTTGCAGTGTGATGATACTTGTATCATCTTTCTTCACAATCTTTGTTTTTTCAATTTCATAAGTAAATCGACCGTATGAAAGCTCAATGACGAGTTGATCCCCTTTTACAAGTTCTCCTGTTCGTCTGAACACAGTATCTCGATGCCCAGATAAAACAATTTGTCCCTGTTCATTAGGAAAATAGCTCTCTTGATAATGTCCAACACCTTTTGCCAAATCATCTGCTTCTGTTCCTTCTACAATCGGCAACTCAGCCTTTAGTTTTGGAATGTGCAAAAGCCCAATGATTTCTCCAGCCTGCGGTGCAAAAGAAGACTCCTTTTGCTGGATGGCTGCTTGTGCAGACTGGAATGACTGATCGACTTCCCTTTGTCCATCAATGACCTTCAAATATCCAACAATCGCTAGACAAAGACCCGCCGTGATCAATATGGCAGAGATCAATTTTTGACACATGGACGTTTATCCGTTTCTTTTTCTTCTATTCCATACAATAAGGGCTGCACCTATTAAAACAAGGGCAAATCCTGCTAGTAAAAGGTTGTACATCGCTGTTGCGGTATTCGGAAGGTGATGACCCGGTGTATCCTTTTGCGGCTCAGAAGGTTGGTCTGGATTAGCTGGCACCTCTGGCACATGAGGTGGTTCCACCGTAGTTGAGTTTTCCGGTTTGTCTGGATCGTCTACATTTTCACCATTCACTACTGCGATATTTTGAATCGTTTGACCTTCATATTCTTTAGCAACCTTCGCTTCGAAAGTCACTGTATGCCATTTTGTATCTTGGATGTCACCAAATTGACCGGTCACTGTGCCTTTTGTGTAATCTCCATTGTCGTCATCTTTTGCATCTGTGACAGCTTGTCCGTCTACTTTTAATGATCCTTCGACATATTCAAGACCTTCTGGCAGTTTATCTGCGATAACTAAATCTTTGATGATACTGTCTTCTACACTATTTTTTGTTTTGATGGTGTAAAGGAGAGTGTCGCCTACCTGAACTTGTTTTTCATTTGTATTTCCTTTTGCTTTTTGAGAGATCTCAGATGTTTTGTCTGATTCAAGCTTTGGATCTCTTGGATCAATTTTTGTTTCGGTTGTTGGTTCGTCTGGCGGTGTATTATCGCCTGTTACTTTCGCTGTGTTTTGAATGGTTTTATCCGCTTGGCCTTTGGCGATCTTCGCTTCAAAGGTAACCGTATGCCAGTCCGTGTCTTTGATTTGGCCAAATTGACCGGTTACTGTGCCTTTTGTGTAATCTCCGTTGTCGTCATCTTTTGCATCTGTAACAGTCTGTCCATCTACCTTCAGTGATCCTTCAACATATTGAAGACCTGCTGGCAGTTCATCAGAAATCACGAGATTGTCAACGATGCTGTCTTCTTCAAGATTCTTTGTTTTGATCGTATAAAGCAGGGTATCGCCTACCTGTGGTGTCTTTTTATCTGTGTTGCCTTCTGCCTTTTTCTGAATGCTCGCTGATTTTTCTGATGATAGTTTTGGATCACGCGGGTAAATTTTTGTGTTCGTTGTCGGATCATCAGGTGGTGTGTTTTCCCCTGTGACGCTGGCTGTGTTTTGAATGTCTTGACCAGCCTGTCCTTTTTCAACTGTCACTTCAAAGGTGACTGTATGCCAGTCTGTATCCTTGACATCACCAAAAGAACCTGTGACCTTTCCATCTGTGTAGTTTCCGCTATCGTCGTCTTTCACATCTGAGACAGATTCTCCATCAATTTGAAGGGACCCCGTGACATACTTCAACCCTTTTGGTAATTGATCTGAAATCACTAAATCTTTAATCAAACTGTCTTCTATCGTATTCTTTGTTTTAATTGTATAAAGCAGGGTATCTCCGACCTCTGGATGCTCTTCATCTGTGTTCCCTTCTGCTTTTTTCTGCAAGACCGCTGATTTTTCTGATTCAAGCTTTGGGTCACGAGGATAGATTTCTGTTTTTGTTGTCGGATCATCTGGTGGTGTGTTGTTACCTGTGACGCTGGCTGTGTTTTGAATGTCTTGACCAGATTGTCCTTTTTCAACCGTGACCTCAAAAGTCACTGTATGCCAATCTGTATCCTTAATGTCACCGAATTGTCCTGAGACGGTCCTATTTGTGACGTCCCCATTGTCTTGATCTTGCTCATCTGTAACCGCTTGTCCGTCTACCTCAAGTGAATTCGGCACATATGCTAATCCTTCTGGCAGTTCATCTGAGATCACTAAGTTTTCAACGAGACTGTCTTCTATCGTATTCTTGGTTTTAATTGTATAAAGAAGTGTGTCACCGACCTCCGGATGCTTCTCATCTGTATTACCATCTGCTTTTTTCTGCAAGACGGCTGTTTTTTCAGAAGTCAGCTTTGGTTCACGAGGATAGATCTCTACATTCGTTGTCGGCTCGTCCGGCGGTGTGTTGCCGCCTGTCACGTTGGCTGTATTTTGAATATCTTTGCCTGCCTGACCTTTGTCCACCGTCACTTCGAACGTCACGGTATGCCATGTCGCATCCTTCACTTCACCGAACGTTCCAGTAACAGTTCCATCTGTCATATCACCGTTGTCTTGATCTTTTGTATCTGTGACTGGATTCCCATCTATCTGTAGCGAATTTGGTACATAAGATAATCCTTGAGGTAACTTGTCAGAAATCACAAGATCTTCAATGACGCTGTCTTCAACAGCATTACGGGCTTGAATGGTATACAGTAATGTGTCGCCTACTTCTGGATGCTTCTCATCTGTATTACCATCTGCTTTTTTCTGTAAGACCGCTGATTTTTCTGATTCAAGCTTTGGATCGCGCGGGTAGATTTCTATGTTCGTTGTTGGTTTGTCTGGCGGGGTATTTTCTCCCTTTACATTCGCTGTGTTTTGAATGTCTTTACCCGCTTGACCTTTTCCTACTTTCGCTTCAAATGTCACTGTGTGCCAACCAGTATTTTTCACGTCACCTATTTGACCAGTCACAGTGCCGTTTGTATAGTCACCTTTGTCTTGATCTTTGGCATCTGTTACACTTGCGCCATCCACCTTAAGCGAGCCTGGAACATAGGTTAAGCTGCTCGGAAGATTATCTGATATGATCAGATTTTTAACAATACCATATTGCACGGTATTTTTTGCTTTAATT
This sequence comes from Bacillus sp. MC1252, assembly GCF_056838025.1. NCBI lineage: Bacteria > Bacillati > Bacillota > Bacilli > Caryophanales > Bacillaceae > Bacillus > Bacillus sp. MC1252. The sequence goes on along the minus strand of NZ_CM166369.1, from coordinate 409,813 downwards.
GTATAAAGCAGCGTGTCGCCTACTTCTGGATGCTTCTCATCTGTGTTGCCCTCTGCTTTTTTCTGTAAGACAACAGATTTTTCTGATTCAAGCTCTGGAGGATATGGATCAAATTCTGGTTTCACCCGTGAAGCTAAGTCGTAAGATAATGAATTACCTGCAGTACCCATATAAGTTGTACTTAATGTTTTCGCATCAAGTGTAAAAAGAGTAGAATGTCCGATAGACTCATTTAACCCTGACTGTAATAGCATTTGTCCATTTGGCAAAAAGCTAATCCCCCGAACGCCTCCTTCAATCATTTTACCATCCGCATTTTTAATTGGAATGACACGAATGACTTCAGCTGTATCAGGATTCATTTGCGCAATGGCTCCACTTCCATTAGATGCGAACCAAAGATAGCCGTCTTTATCGACTACAAGGTCCCCGCCAACGCCAGAGCCGATGTCATAGCCTACAATTTTTTTGGACGTTTTTTGACCCGTAGCTAAATCGTACGTTCCAAGGAAGTATTCACCACCTGAAGCATAAGAATGTATATATTTACCATTATGAACAATGGCATTAGAAGCACCTCCACCTAGTACACCTACACGCTCTGCTTGTCCAGAAGTTGCATTTATTTTATAAAGAACAGGCTCTCCGCTTGCTGTCGTAGTAGCATACACAGTATTTTCTTGATCATTGACAGCAACACCGTTGACTAAATTCGTATTAATCCCTTTCACCTGCACACTAGCCTTTACGCTGGTTGGATTATTCCCATCAAGCTGATAAAGAGTCAATGGATCTCTTCCAATCATGTAGGAATCTGTGTTGTTTACAACCACCGTCCCAGCTGCTTGAGAAACAGCTGGTGAGACCGTTAATAAATTTCCAACAATCAGCACCAATATAAGAAATAATTGACTCGTTCTTTTCAATATGTTCATTCTTTGCCCTCCCTTTTTTCGTGCTTCATATAGCAAAGGTATGTACCAGCTCACCCCCCATACTTTGGTAAAGAATATCAGTAATATTTCAGAATCCTCAACATGACTAAACGACTATTTTCGACAAAAATAGCCCTTTGGTAATAGATGCCTCTAACTGTTTGGTTTTCTTGTGTTTTTTCCAATAAAAGAAGCTCTTTTTATAATAAATCTCAGTATTTATCTAGCCTTTCAAACAGGTCTAATGACGTAATTTGCATACAATCTCTTCTATTTCATGATAATTATTCTTTAATTGGTTAAAGCTTATTTTTCTGTCAATCTATATTGAATTTTTTTCTTATTCTCTTAAAAAAAGGAAATTAATGGTTCGCATTGTCAAGAAAAAACAATTCGAAAGTCTTGCTGCTTATTTTGATGTTTTCACTCTTTTTTAGTGGGAAAATTCTTTTCTGAAGTAAGCGATTACAATTGAGCAAAGCCATTTAAAGGGGCGTGTGAGTATGTTACGATGGAAATCGAGTGTTTAAGAAAGAAGGGAATGCTTTTGAAGCGGGAACATCTTTTTCGTTGGTTTTTTTATTTTGTTGGATTGATTGTACTTGCTTTTGGACTATCGCTGACAGTGAAAGGAAAGATCCTTGGAATTGGTCCTTGGGACGCTTTTCATTACGGACTGTTTCAGCACTTTGGACTCACGATTGGGCAATGGTCCATCATTATTGGTGCACTGATTGTGACACTGACATCTGTTTTCACGAAATCATTTCCAAAGATCGGCGCTTTACTGAACATGGTGCTGATTGGCGTGTTTATTGATTTCTTTAATGCGGTATTACCTGCACCACATGGGTATTTACCCGCTTTATATGTGTTTATTACGGGCGTTGTTGTTTCTGGTTACGGTGTCGGCATTTATGTTTCAGCCAATCTTGGCGCCGGGCCAAGAGATTCATTAATGCTGCTCATCTCAGCAAAAACAGGCTTGAACGTGCAATGGGTCCGAAATGGAATTGAGCTAACAGTGCTTCTATTTGCATGGATGCTTGGCGGACCGATCGGAATTGGAACAATTCTGACCGCCATCTTTACAGGACTCGTACTCCGTTTCTCCTTGCCACAATCCACACGGCTTTTGCAGCTGCTTATTACAAAAACGGCAGAGAAACCCGTTCAAACCCTTACCCGATAGGAAAAAGCCATTCTACTGATGAGAATGGCTTTTCTTGTGCTACACCAAATAAACTGAATATTCCCATATCCACAAATAGGAGAAGAATCCTCATGCAGCTTTTTTCACGATGATTCCTGTTCTCCTTTTGCGTGGCTCCCTCAAATGGTACAATAAATGTAAAAAATTGAGGTTCGTTATGAAGATTTTCGCTATCCAATTACAACAATTACATGACATAGAAGCACGAAAACAAATCGATCGGCTGAAGCCCTTTGTGTCACCTGAAAAGCGCGCTGCGGCTGAGCGCTTTCGTTTTCTGATCGATGCAAGAAGAACGCTGTTAGGAGAAGTGTTGATTCGTCAAATCATCCATGATATGTACGACCTTCCCATCGATCAGGTCGTTTTTGAAACAGAAGGAAATGGCAAGCCTGTCGTCCGGCAAATCCCTTCCTTTCATTTTAACCTTTCTCACTCTGGCGATTGGGTGGTTTGCGCAGTAGATGATGCACCCGTTGGCATAGATATTGAGGAGATAAAACCCATTGATCTAGCGATTGCCAAGCGGTTTTTTTCAGCTGATGAATATCAGGATTTACTCTCACAACCGGCGGAACGACAGGAAGCCTACTTCTTTCATCTATGGTCAATGAAGGAGGCCTTTATCAAGCTGACTGGAAAGGGATTATCCTATGGTCTATCGTCCTTTACAGCCCGTCTGTCAGCAGATGGACAGGCTTCTTTGACATTACCTGATCATGAAGCCCCTTGCTTTGTCCAAACATACTCATTTGATCCTGCTTATCAAATGGCCGTTTGCACAAGAAAACCTGCTGCGGCTGAGAGTGTCGAGACACTCACTTGCAACGAGGTGCTGTCCCGCCTTTAATAACGTGCGATTTGCTGAAGTGCCGTCTTTAACAAATCGACTCCACGTGTTAATTGTTCTTCTTTCACGTGCCAGATGTTCAGTGGAAGAATGGAGTCTTTCTGAAAAGTAGAGATGTAATGGCGGTCTATTGGCTGAACGTAAACAGATGCCTTTTTCAGCTGCTGAATGAGGTGATTCATTGGAATGGACCGATCGACAAGAAGATGTGTATGGGTAGCTGGGTCCTCCTCCCCCAGCTGGTAGGTGCCTTGGTCGTTTTTTAAACATGTCACCAGCTGTTTGGATCGGTTTCGATAGGTTGTCCGCATCCTTTCTCTATGCCGCTCAAACATCCCGCTTTTCAAATAAATTTCTAAGGCTGCCTGAGACAGCATCGAGCTGTCGATATCAATGAGCCGTTTGTGTTCACTAAAAGGTCCAATCAGTTCTTCAGGTAAGACGACAGCTCCTGTTCGAAGTCCTGGAAAGATGATTTTTGAGAAGCTTTTTAAATAAATGACCTTTCCCGCCTGATCGTAAGAATAGATCGGGTCTCTTTTTGTATCGAATTCTAAATCAGCTACATAATCATCTTCAACGATGTAGACATCATATGTCTTAGCAAGGGCAGCAATCGCTATTTTTTCTTGTTTCGATAGACTCGTTCCAAGCGGATTTTGAAATCTTGGCATCGTGTAGAAAAAGCGAATCTCCTCTTCTCGAAAGATGCGCTCCAATTCCTGAAGGTCTAGTCCTTTTTCAGTCCGCTGAATCCCGCGCACGGGCAATTGATTTTTCTCTAAATATTTGAGGTATAGGTGATAGCCAGGCTGTTCGACTAATATGGTCTGTTTTCCATTCGGAAACGGAATGGTGCTTAAAATCGATAAAGCCAGCTGAATACCAGAGGTCATGACGATCTGTTCTGGATTTGCAAATACCTGATAATCCATCAATCGCTTTGAAATGACTGGCAGCAGCGATGGTAATCCGTTGGCTGTGCCGTAAATAAATAGATCATTTTGATACAAATCGATCGCTTGGTTGATGCAGTGCTGGAAATCGACATATGGAAACACAACAGGATCAGGCGCCGATGAAGCGAAATCAATCCGTGTGCTGTCCTGCTTGCCCAAAGACTGATTCGTTTTCACGACAAAATAGCCGCTTCTTTCCACAGAATAAAGCAGGTGTTCACGTTCCAATGTGTCTAGCGCTTTAATGACCGTGCTTTTACTCACAGCATATTGAGCTGCTAAGTGGCGAATTGAAGGGATTTTCATACCAGCCCTGTACTCACCGCACTCGATTCTCTCTTTTAAGCTCAAAACAAGCTGATCATATTTCCTCACACCATTTCCCCCTTGTACCGGTACAGATATCATGAACTCTTATTGTACACCTAAGATAATCCGTTTACGATAGAAAGACAGAACCGGTCTATTCAACTGAAGCATGCATGCTCTTGTAAGGAGAAACGTTGTGGACATTTCAAAACAAAAAGCGTACTTTGCCGCGATAGCATACGCTTGTATCATTGGTTTTTCATTCTTATTTGTCAAAATCGCATTAGAATCAGCGAATGCGATTGATTTATTGGCACACCGCTTTACAGTTTCTTTTGCAGCTGCTCTTTTGCTGTATCCATTTTTACGAAAGAAGTACCGTTTATCCTTTCAATGGCGTGATCTCTTCTACCTTGTACCGTTTTCCTTGCTTTATCCTGTCTTGTTTTTTGCATTTCAAGTGTGGGGGCTAATGTATACGTCTTCGTCAGAGGCTGGTATCATTCAGGCGACGATTCCCATTCTGACGATGGTGCTGGCAGCGTGGTTTTTAAAGGAACGTGCCACATGGATACAGGTGCTCTTTACCATTCTTTCTGCGTGCGGGGTGATGCTCCTCTTTGTGATGAAGGGAATTGATGTGAAACATTCACACATGATCGGCTATGTGCTGATTTTACTTTCTGCCTTGTCATCCAGTGCTTACAGTGTATTTGCCCGGGTGATTACACGGCGGTTCCATGTGATTGAACTCACCTTCATGATGACATTCTTTGGATTTGTCTTTTTCAATGCAGCAGCGCTCATTAGACACTCGGTAAACCATACAATGACGCAATTTTTCAGTCCATTTACACATCCATCTTTTGTATGGTCTATGCTCTTTTTAGGCATTTTCTCATCACTTCTCACTGCATATTTATCTAACTACGCACTCTCTCAGCTTGAAGCTGCAAAGGTCAGCACCTTTAACAATCTATCTGCGTTTATCACAATAGGCGCCGGGGTTCTCATTTTACATGAAACGATTGATATGTATCATATCATCGGGGCTGTGTTGGTCATTGGCGGGGTAATTGGCGGGAATGTGGTGAAGAAGCAGAATTCATAAAAGAAAGCGGCCCCTCAAACGAGGACCGCTTTCTTTTTAATGTCTGATCAATTGTTGATTTGTTGCATGTTCAATGACATGTCTCATCTGTTCTGCGAAATGCTCAAGGTGTGTGTTGATATACATGTGACCTCCGTCGAAATTGGTGCGCTCGATGGTTTTTGCCCATTTTAGCCAGCCGCTTGCATCTTGCATGCATTTCTCATCTTGCTTTCCGTTGAATAAATATACGGGTGCTTCGATGATGGATTTGTCTGTATGCTGGAAGGTTTCTAGTGCTTGATAGTCTGCACGCAAGGACGGTGTAAAGTAATCCATCATTGGCTTGTTCTCTAATAATTCTTTTGGAATCCCGCCCATTTCGGCAATATGCTGAACAAATGCTTCATTGGATAAATGGGTCAGAATCTGTCTTTTTGTTTGCGGCGGCTGAATGGCTGAGATCACTACTGCTGCAGGATATATCCCTTCCTTTTCTAGCAGCTGGGTCAGTCTGTACACCACAAGTCCTCCCATTGAATGTCCGAATAAGATAAATGGACGGTTCAATTTGCCTGTCAATCCTTCTTTGTACAACTCAGCCAGCCGATCAATGCTTGATTCAAGCGGCATGAGATTGGTCCCATGGCCCGGGGGCTCTGCTGCTGTCACTTCGGCAATGCCCTTCAGCTGTTCAAAGAGTGGACGGTAAGAGGCGGAATATCCGCCTGCAAAAGGAAAACAAATAAGCTGAATGAGGTCTGATTTTTTTTCAAAGGTTTTAAATAACTGATTCATACGTCCTTACCCCTTTATGATAGTTTGAAGAATCCGTGCAAGTTCGTCAGCCTGCGGCCTCTTCATCATGGTGACATGGTCGCCTTTGATTTGATAATAGGTGCATGTCTCTTTCGTATAAGCCTCCCAGTCTGCAAACTTCTTCTGGAAATCTGTGGCGTGATCACTGCTTTGTACAATATAAAACGGCACAGGGAACGGTTCTTTTTCTAATTCAATGGCTTGTGACATGATCGTATTATGCGTCTGCATTTGCAAGTATTTATCTAAATAGTGATCATTCATAAATTGATGGACCACTTCATCCTTTTCTGCCTCTTTGAGTATTTTCTGCTTCACTTCTTGGAAGCTCAATCCTTGTAAAGCTTCTGGCTGGATTCCGACAAGATTTCCCATTCCAAGGACGAGCGCAAGCATTTTCACTTCTTCTTCGTTCATATCGGCATGGAGTGCTTGATCTGCCTCATCTCTTAGCACTGGAACCGTATCTAAAATGATCAGTCCTTTCGGCGCTTTTCCTGCATGGCAGAGCCGCTGGTTCATTCCGTATGCAAGATGGCCGCCCATCGAATGCCCTGCTAGATAGTCAATTCCTGGTCGATAGAAGGTCTCAATGGCTTCGATAAAAATGGTGACAAGCTCTGTGTAATGAAGAAATTGTGGTTCTTCATCCTCATATAAGCCTGGTGACTGCAAAGCGTAAACGGCTCCTTGATGTGTCATGAGCTTAGCGACATCGATATAGCCCATCACCGTCCCCCCGGCAGGTGGTGCAAAGAAAATACTCGGTTCAGCTGGATCGCCTTTTTTCAGCTCGATCACATAGTCCTTCGGTTCTCTTTCTACGTGATCGCCGGTTTCTGGCAATGTGTCCAAGTAAGCGGCTAACTGCGCTGGCGCTGGATGCATGAAAATCCATTTTGGATCAACACGAACGCCTTTTTCTTTTAATTTGGCAACAGCCTGGATACTCATAATCGAATCTCCGCCTAAATCAAAGAAGGAGTCATGCACGCCAACTTGTTTCACACCAAGCACTTCCATGAAAGCTGAGACAACCAGTTGTTCCGTTTCAGTTGCCGGTTTGCCGGTTTCATGAGAGGAAGAGATCATTTCCGTCGGTTCTGGCAGGGCTTTTTGATCGACTTTCCCGTTCGTTGTGACTGGAATCGCATCCAGTGCGATAAAGTAACTTGGAATCATATAGCTTGGCAGGCTTTCCTGTAAAAAGGCTTTCCAGCCCGGAACAGGATTCTCCCCATCTGTGACAAGGTAAGCCGCCAGCCGTTTTGAACTGCCATACGTTTTGGCGATGACTGTACATTCTTTTACTTGCGGATGCTTGAGCAGGGCTGTCTCAATTTCTCCACATTCGATCCGGTAGCCTCTAATTTTCACCAAATTGTCTTTTCGGCCGAGATATTCTATGCTGCCATCTGACCGCCATTTCCCTAGATCACCTGAACGATACAGCTTGTCTCCTTTTAAAGCCGGGAATGGATTGTCAATAAACCGTTCCTGCGTCCGTTCTGGGTCATGGAGATACCCTTTAGCCAGTCCTGTTCCGCCGATATAGATTTCTCCCTTTACGCCTGCTGGTACTGGTTTGAAATATTCATCTAGTATGACGACAGTCGAGTTTGCCACTGGGACCCCAATTGGAACTGATCTTGCATGCTCTGGTACGTGTGTGACTCGATGAGTTGTCGCTAAGGTCGTGTTTTCTGTTGGACCGTAAGCATTGACGAGTACACCTTCCATATGTGGCAATGCCTTTCGGGCATGCTCACTAGACATGGCTTCTCCGCCAACGAGTAATGTGCGGTAGCCTGCCACACTTTTTGGGTCGTGCTCAATCAGTCGATTGAATAATGCGGTTGGCAGACAGTTGGCTGTCACTTGATGCGTTTTGATCAACCGAGTTAATTCGTCCATATTCAGTGCTGCATATTTTGGGATCAAAATCAGCTGACCGCCATTCAGCAGCATTCCCCATAATTCAAATGTAAAAGCATCAAATGCATAGTTTGACAGCTGAAGCATCTTATCTTCTGAGCCTAGTTCAATATAGTTTGTTTCTCTAACTAAGCGAACAACTCCTGCATGGGGGAGCATCACGCCTTTAGGTGTGCCAGTTGAGCCTGATGTGTAGTTGACATAGGCCAGCTGGTCTCCTCCTATGATCGATTTTTCTCTTTCATACACTGCGTCTGTTTCTGGTAATGGCTTGTCCATTTCAATCTTTGTACCTGTAAAATCTACTAGACGCTCTGCAAAATGAGACTGGGTTAAGATCACATCACTTTGTGTATCACGAACGATCAGACGTATTCGTGCATCAGGATATTCAGGTGACATCGGAACATACGCAGCACCCGACTTGACGATCCCTAGTACCGAGACAATCATGTCAAAGGAACGGTCAAAGAGCATCGGTACAAGTGAACCTGGTCCAATTCCTTTTGACTGCAAGTAAGCAGCAAGTTGTGTTGCCTTCTCATCCAAGGCTTGATACGTCATGTGCTCTTCCATATAGGACAAGGCAATGCGCTGCGGATCACGCTGTACCTGTTCTTCAAACAACTCTTGAAGCGTACACTTTGGATAAGACGTTTCGGTTTGATTTTTGCCTATGATCATCGCATCCTGTTCTGCTTTGTCCATTAAGCAAAAATCAGCAAAAGTGCGTTCAGGCTGAGCCGTCATGCCATCTAACAGGTGGAGATAATAATTCATATAACGATGGATGGTTTCTTGATCAAATAAATCCGTATTGTATTCCACATGAATCGACAGCTGATCCTCCTGTTCAAATACATGCAGAGTCAGATCAAATTTAGATACTGTATGATGAACCATCACATGTTCAGTTGTCAGCCCTTTTAGGTTTACCTCTAACGAATCTGTTACATATCCCATGGCGACTTGGAAAATAGGTGATCGACTTAAATCTCTATCAATTGAAAGGTCATCGACAAGCTTGTCAAATGGATAATGCTGATGCTCAAAGGCTTTTAATGTCATCTCTTTCACGTTTTCCATTAAATCAGCAAATGTATCCACTTTTGAGACGTCCTGTCTCAGCGCGAGTGTATTCACAAACATCCCAACGATCTGCTCTGATTGTTCGGCATCGCGTCCTGCGATAGGCGAACCAACGATGACATCTGTTTGCCCTGACAGCTTGTGAAGCAGAACGTAATACGCTGACAGCATCGTCATGAAGAGCGTTGTGCCCTGCTGCTTGGACAAGGCCTGCAAGCGCCGGACAAGCGGTTCATCCAGTACGATTTGCTCTGTAGCTCCGTTGAATGTTTGAACCGGCGGACGAAGGCGGTCAAACGGCAGCTCTAACACTGGAAGCTCTCCTTGTAATGTATCAAGCCAATAGGTTTGGTCAGCTTGATGATGCTTTAATTGTTCATTTTCCCAATGAACATAATCTGTCCATTCAATTTCAAGCGCTGGGAGCTGAGGTGTTTTCTCTGCAAGCAACGCGTCATATACCACTTCTAGTTCCTGAATGAGCAGGCTGAGCGACCATGCATCTGAAATGATGTGATGCTGTGCGCAAAGCAGGTAATATTCCTCTTTGCCCATATTCACAATTGTCCACTGTGCAAGTGGGCCTCTTTCTAAATCATAGATGCGGTTCGCTTCTTGATGAATGAGCTGCTCCAGTCTTCTCGCTCTTGTTTTTTCATTAAATAATGAGAAATTCGCAACTGTCACTGATGGCGGCAGGTCTTCACGAATGAGTTGAACCGGCTTGCCGCCAAGTGATTTGAATGTTGCGCGCAGTGCCTCATGACGCTTCGTTAAATGACCAATCGCTTTCGTTAATGCTTGAATGTGTAATCGTCCTGTCAGCTTCCAAGCACCTAATATATTGTAATGGTGGCTCTTTTCTAATGTGGATAAGAACCAAATCCGCTGCTGGGCATGTGACAGCTCATAGCTTGTTTGCTTTTCCAGCTTTGGAATCTTGGCTTCAAGAACGGCTGGAGCTCCTTTGATGTCCTCGACCATTTGCGCCAAATGTGCCAGATGTTTGCTTTCAAATAGTATTTTTAATGGTGCCTTGATTGAAAACTCATGATTGATGCGGGAAATCGTTTGAGTCGCCTTTAATGAATGTCCGCCAAGGTCAAAAAATTGATCCTCTTTGTACACACGATCTACTTCTAAAATGTCCTCCCATATAGCCGCAAGCACCTGCTCTGTCTGCGTTTCTGGTAATTGTTTTTCAAGCTGGTGTACGTTTTTATGATGATTCAGCTCGAGGGCTTCATGATCAATAGAGCCATCTTGTTTTTTCGGTATATCCGGTAGTTGTCTGATCTCCCAGTCACCCACTGTTACGCCCGTGATATCGTCAAGATTCACTTCTTTACCGGGCTGAACAGTATAATAAAGCTTTTTCTCAAAATGCGGCATTGGAGCTGGTTGAAGATGCCCAGCGATTTCCGGATTCGCTCCGTCCAAGCCGATAAATAGGTGCGCTTCATTTAGCCGAATACCTAGACATAATGAGTGAAGACCTTGTTTCTTTCCAATCATTTGAAATCCCTTGCGTACGGTTAGTGCTGCCCCGGTATGTCCCTTAGACAAACCAAGATTATCCCACATGCTGAAGTTCAAAGAGATCGCTCTTCTTCCCTCTTGAAAGGTGAGAGCGTGCGCGAGTCCATCTAAAAAACTGTTCGCCGCAGAGTATGCCCCGAATGTTGTACCGCCAAAAAAGCCATTGACCGATCCAAAAAAGACGAGTGGTACTGTCGGATCATGCTTGAAGGCTTCCTGCAGCACCCAGGCTCCGTCTGCTTTTCCTGATAATTCTTTTGTGAAATCTTCCTCTGATGTATGAGCCAGTGTATACTTGTCCGCATGCTGAAAATGCTCAGACACATTGCCAGCTCCGGCTAAATGGAGCGCTCCCCGGATCGACTGTCCAAAATGCTTTTCCGCTTCATAAATCGCCTGCTCGACATCGGATAAATGGGTCACATCGGCTTGGACATAGATGACGTCTCCAAGACCTTTAAGCTGTGAGAACGCCTTTTCCTTTTCCCCGTCTTCTTCAAGAGGCGTCCGTCCAATTAACACGAGCTTTAAGCCAAATTGGAGCATCTGCTTAGACAGCTCAAACCCAATACCGCCAAGTCCTCCAGTCAGCAAATAAAGACCTTCATATTCTAAAAATCCTTCTGTTTGAGGTGCTTCGATCATATCGACTTTTTCCAGCTTTGGTACGAGACGATGCCCCTGTCGGTAAGCCACCTCTGATTTCATATGAATCGCAGACAGTTCTTCAGCTATGCGTTTGGCATCCTGTTCCACATTCTCCGCTTCAATATCAATATGAGACACCTCTGCCCCTTCCCATTCTTGCGGGATGGTTTTTAACAGACCGACCAGCGCTGTTTTTGCAACATGAAGATCGTCTTGCGGGTTCACAAATTGACCACCTTTTGTCACAACGGCGAGACGGATCGGCTCTTGGTTTTCTTGTCTCAGCGCTTGATATAGATACAAAATGGATTGGCTGGTACTTTCATGCAGTTCTTTGAACTGAGCAGGATCAACGATCTCTTCTTTGTCCGACACATTCCACAGATGGAGCATGCGGCCGGTCTTTAGTTCATCTGCTTCAAGCGCTGCAATGAGCCTGACGTAATCCCCCTTGATTCTCGGATTCATCTGATACATTCCTTTTGACAGGCGTAAAAATTCATGCCCCTTCTTCACAGAAACATAGGACTGATTCGTTTGTTCGAATTGTGCGTAAAGCGATTGGTAAAGCCCTTTTTCATCCTCGAAAACGAGTATATGATCAGTGGAAGCTGGCTGAGACGGACCGATATGTTCCTTCGCCCATATGCGTTTGAAAAACCAATCTGGGAGTGTTTGATCATTTTCTGAGGCAAGATCAAGTGCACGTTCAATGTCGCGGAACACTCCATCTTTAAGCGCCGCGCCTAACTGGGCACGCTGAATTTTCCCACTTTCTGTTTTCGGAAATTGGTCTTTTTTCACAGGAATGATATGATCAGGCTCTATCCCAATTTTTCGAATGATCGCCTCTCTAATCTGCTGAATCATCATGATTTGATCCTCTATCGAATCCTTTTGTGAGACAAAAAAGACGGCGAGCGTATCGTTGCTTGATTCCGGATTATAAATGCCGTACGCAGCGGCAAAGGTGACTTCAACCCCGTCAACTTCTTCCACAACGGCTTCAATTTCGTAATTCAAATAGTTCGCTCCGTTGATGACGATGATGTCCTTTTCCCGGCCTGTAAGAACAAGACGCCCTTCGTGAATAAACCCTAAATCCCCTGTGTGAAACCAGCCGTTTTCCGCAAATACTTCTTGATTGGCTTCCTCATTTCGATAGTAGCCCATCATGATCGTTGGGCTCTTCACCTGCAAGCGCCCCACCTGATCTTCTGGAAGTACCTGGTGATGCTCATCTACAATCCGAATCCATACAGAAGGAATCGGCGCACCTACTTCTGTAAACGTCATCTTGTGCGGATGATCATGCGCTACATATTGAATCTCACTTGTTAACGAGGTCTGGTCGATGGTCAGCTGTCCATCCTGATCACCCTGCCGCATGAATTCCTTTGACTGAACAATGGCTGAGGATGTTTCTGACATACCGTAAGCCGGCACCATCGCATGGCGGCTTAACCCGTGCTGACCCATGATGTGCATGAAACGCTGCGTTACTTTTGGAACCACCGCTTCGGCTGCATTCATGATATAGGTCAGGGTAGAGAGATCCCAGCTCCCCTTGCGAATCTCGTCCTCATATTCATTCATCATGGCAAAAGCAAAGTTTGGTGCCCATGTTCTGGTGACGCCGTATGTTTCTATCCAATCAAGCCACACCATCGGCCGCTCGATAAATTGATCAATGGATGGACTAATCTGCTGGCAGCCTAGGTAAACATCATGTACATGAAACATGACAATACCTCCTACATGGTCAAGCGGCATCCAGTTAAGCGACACATCCTCATACGTAAAACCATTTGCCTGCTCAAAGGAGATGATTCTAGACAAAATACTTTGATGGTTGTGACGGATACATTTTGGTACACCCGTACTTCCTGAAGATAGCAGCTGAAGCACAGGCTCATCCGGCTCCGGCTCATAATGCTGTTCATCTGGTTCACACGCCAGCAATGTTTCGATTGTTAAAATAGGAATCGCTTTTGATTCAAATGTCTCTCGCAGCCCGGCAATCTCCTCAGCACTCGCTTCGTTTGTAATGATGAAAGGTTCGTTTTGCAGCTGAAACACTCCCTTCAGCTTGTTCACACCTTGATTCATTTCATCATACACAGGCGGCACAGAGACTGGGGTTGGAATGATTCCACCGAGAATACAGCCCCAGAACACCGTGATAAAATCGTGATGATCTTTCAATTGTAGTAACACTTGATCACCGTTTGTCAGTCCTGCTGCCCTTAATCCAGACAGGACCCGTTCAGCGCCTGTTAGTAGTTCAGGGTAGGTTTGGTTCACCGTGTGACCGCCTTCTTTGATATAAGTGACCCCGCGGTCAGGTGACATAAAGGCTGCACGGATCAACACCTCTGTCAGTGTGACAGGTGTACCTGGTTTTTCGATGACATCACCGCCGTAAACAAGTGCTGGCGGTTTTTCATGGGCAGATGATTGTTTTGTTTCGCTGGCTTCACCCTTTGAGATCGATTCGTTTCCTTGAGTACGCTGTCTATCAGGGAATAAGTCATCTAAATGATAGGGCGTCTGTCTTTCTGTCTGACTCTCAATGAAAGCAGCCGCTTCCTCTACTCCATCTATGTCTTTGGTGCGTTCTTCTATCTTTCTTAATTCCTCTTGATCTAGTAGATCAATTGAAAGCAGTGCCTCTGTATCGACTGCTCCACTTTCTGTCTTTGGCAAGGAAGGTAATAAGACGAGAGCGGCTGGCACTTCATAAGGATGAAGCGGGCCGTTCATCAGATCCTCCCTTGTCAGCGAAGGGTCCTTCGCCTGTGCAAATAGCACAAGCGATAGGCCGCCCTCTTGTTTTTTCTTCGGGATCAAAACACATTCCTCTAGGGGAAAGTGAAGCATGATGACGCGCTCTACTGCTTTGAGATCGATTCGTTTTCCGTTGATTCTGACGATATGATTTGCTGCATTTCCTTTTCGTCTACTAACTAGCATTCTTCTTCTCCTCCTACATCCAATCCAAAATCTGAATCTTGCTTTTTTCAGTCCAAACGCCGACATCCCCTGTCGGATAGAGGTATTCGCCTGTTTGATGTTTGAATGGATGCGGAATTTTATGCGTCTCCATCCAATCAGCAAGCTCCCCACAAAGTGCTTTTATATCCTTTGCGCCGATAAAGATATCTCCAGGAAAGCCTATCGGCATGAGCTGATGCTCTTCACTCAGGACATAAATGTCCGTTTCACAGGAAGGATCATGCACACCTGAGTAGACCTCTTCTTGGTCTGGGTACAGCACGCTGACTTGTGCGTTTCTCGCCCAATCGCTGATCATCCGTTCTTTTTCTTCATTTGTCACGATCGTAAAGGAAGAGAGCGGTGTCTCCACTTGTTCTGTCATGGCTTCAAGTGTGTGAATCAGCTGCTGCATCAGCGTCTGTATTTGCTTTTCTGTATATTGATTTAAACGGTATGTGACCCGAAGCTCCATCGTATCTCCCGGGACAGCCACAAGGGTTAAGTCATAATTCGTTTCTTCATGGCTTGCGATGTCTAAGATGCGTACGCCATACGGCTCAATGGATTCAATCGGATAGTTTTCAAACACGACAATGCTGTCAAACAATGATTCTCCACTTGGGATATCGGTCATCTGCTGAATATCTGGCAGCACTGTATACTCAAATTCCCGCATGTGAAAAACGGTTTCCTGCGTATGTGCCAGCAGGCGGGCGATGGTCCAGTCTGGTGCAATCGGCAAACGGAGCGGCAATGTGTTAATAAAGAGCCCTGTCATGCTTTCCACCTCTGGTAAGTCCGCTGGCCGGCCAGACACTGTCACACCAAATATGACATCCTCTGAGCCTGAATGAAGGTGCAGGAGCAGTCCCCACGCTGACTGTATCAGTGTGCTCATCGTGACCTTCTGCGTGCCTGTCATTTCTTCCAGCTTACGCTGCATCTGGGGCGTCAGTTTGACGCTGACCTGCGTGATACCTGCTTCTTGATCCGAAGCATGCTCGCCGTCTCCAGGAAGCGGTGTTGCTTCCTCTACCCCTGACATATAATGTTTCCAAAACGTATGCGCCTTCCCTTGATCCTGCTTTTGCAGCCACTCGATAAAATCTTTATATGGACGTACAGCAGGAAGGCTGATCTCTCGTTCATCCACAAGAGAACGATACAGCGCAAAGGATTCTTCAATAAAGCTGAACAAGCTCCAGCCATCTATTAAAATGTGATGAAAGCTAAAGACAAACGTGCATTTTTTCTCATCACAATGGAATAAAGCAATGCGAATGAGCGGTTCATCAATATGTTCTAAATCGAAATCCTTTGAACGATCGGATACTAAATAGTGTTCAATGGTCTTCTTCTGATCCGTTTCACTCAGGTGGCGCACATCGTGCTGAGTGAGGTGAATGCTTCCTTCTAATTGAATCAACTGGACAGGCTCCTTTAACCCTTCCCAAGCGAATCTTGTCCGCAAAATCGAATGACGTTCTACAAGGAGATTCCATGCTTGTTCATAGGCCTTGCCGTCCGTTAAGCCTTCGAGCGTCATATGCACCTGACCAAAGTAAGCTTGTGACGCTTGATCTAACAGTGCATGAAACAGCATCCCTTGCTGCATTGGAGACAGTGGATACACATCGACCACATTGTCTGGAAGCTCGTCTATTTGCTTTTGCGTGAGCTGAACCATTGGGAAATCAGATGGTGTAAAGCCGCCTCTTGCCTCTATACAATGCGTCAGAATGTCCTCCATTTTTTCTTTGAAACGCTCAGGTAACAGGCGCACATCTTCATGCTGGAGCAACTCTCGATTGATCATAAAATTCATTTGAAGCTGTCCATTGACAACGTATCCGTACACATCAATCAAATGCTGCCTTTCTGCTTTCGGATCGTGAACATACCCATTTCGTTCATCTGCTAAATAAAGCTTTACCTCGCCATCTGTCTGATCTAACTGTCCAAGGTAATTAAAGCTCATCTGCGGCGCTGCCGTTTTGAGTAAACGAGATTCTGTCATGTATTGAAGTAAGCCATAGCCAATTCCCTTTTGCGGCACAGCTCTTAAGGTTTCTTTGACGTCTTTGATTTGTCTTTCGATATCGGTTTTGATAAAAGGAATAAAAATAGGATAAGAGCTTGTAAACCAGCCGACTGTCCGTGACAAATCCATCTGTTCAAATAAATCCTCGCGTCCATGCCCTTCTAACGTCATGAGTATTGGCTTTCCAACGGCTTGCGTGAGTCCTGATAAGAGTAAATCGTTTACCTCTGTTCGGTACGTTTGAGATGCCTGCCTTAGTAAAATGTCGGTTTGTTCCTTCGTCAATTGAACAGACAGGATATCTGCATGTTCTTCTATATTAGAAAGCGCAGGCGTTTGAAAAGGGGAACCCTCTTCCTCTTGATCCGTGATCTTTTGCCAAAAAGAGGCCTGCTCTTGTAATTGATCTGTTTGTGCATATTCATATAGTGCATCTGCCCACTGCTCATAGGAGGCGGTTTTCTTTGCAAGTACTATGTCCTGCCCCGCAGCAAGCTGCTTCAGTCCATTTAATACATCTTCCTGTATAATGCGCCACGATATTCCATCCATGACGAGATGGTGGGCAGCGATGAAAAGCTCTGATGTGTCATGACTTGTGTGAAAAAGAATCACCTTGATCACTTCTCCTCGCTCTAATGACAATGTTCCTTGACAAGCGCCTGTCTCTAATCGGATTTGTTCAAGCGCTTCCTCCTGAGAAACATCCGTCAAATCAAAGCATGTGATACAAGGGGTGATGCCGGGCTCACGAATCGTTTGGATCCACGTGCCATCTGACTCTTTTGTATATGCCGCTCTCAGCATATCGTGATGATCGACAAGCTTTGAGAGAACCTGTGTCAACTGCTTTAGCGGCACGGACTGCTTGAATTCGAAATGTGCCGATAGATTCCAATAATCTTGGTTTGTCATCGATTGCTCAAAGAACCAAGATTGGATCGGAAGCAGACGAACATCTCCTGTAATAGGTGACTGATCATAAGACACTGAAACATCTGCCTTTTTCATGGCGCGGGCAAGCTGTGAAATGGTCTGCTTTTCAAACACATCTCTCGGCTGGATGGTGTAGCCTTCCTGTGCTAAGCGTGCCACCATTTGTATGACAATAATGGAATCTCCGCCAAGCTCAAAGTAGTTATCATGTACACCGATAGAAGGAGCACCAAGCAGCTGAGACCACACTTTTTCTAACACTCGTTCTTCCTCACTGGCTGCCCTGTCAATTGGCGTATCCACTTCTTCCTGCCTCCACTCTGGCGGCGGGAGACGCTTTTGGTCTACCTTGCCGTTTGGCGTGAGCGGCAGTTCATCCAGCTCCATCAATAGGCTTGGCACCATATAATCTGGCAGCATTTCTTTTAATGCTTGGCGAATGGCTTGCTGGGTCAATGCACCTTTTTGGACAAAATAACCGATCAAGCGTTTATGACCACTCTCGTGTTGATGCGGGATAACAGCACATTCTATGATGTCTTCAAAGCTCAGCATCGCGGCTTCAATTTCTCCGCATTCAACGCGGTGACCGCGAATTTTCACTTGATGATCAATTCTTCCAAGGCAGTCGATGATGCCATTTGACAGCCAGCGGCCCATATCGCCTGTTTTATATAAACGCGCTCCTTCTTGGAAAGGATGCGGGATAAATGATTGCGTTGTTTTTTCTTCATCTCCAAGGTAGCCAAGTGCAAGCCCTGTTCCGCCAACGTAGATCTCACCAATGACGCCTTGCGGGACTGGCTGCAGCTGGTCATCTAATACATAGGCTTGTGAATAAGTGATTGGCTGACCGATTGGAACCGTCGCCTGACCTTCGTCCAATGCTCGAATGTGATGCACACAGGAGAACGTCGTATTCTCAGTTGGTCCATAGCCGTTTAAAAGCCCTTCAGGCAAATACGGCAGTGCTTTACGGATATGAGCGGCTGACAAAGCATCACCGCCGACCAATAATGCGTTGAATCCAGATAAGGCTTCTGGATGTTCCTCTGTTAACCGGTTGAACAGCGGCACAGTCAGGAACCCTGTTGTGATCTTGTAAGCTTTCAGCGTGTCAGCCAGCGTATCCATTGATAAAATCGTATTTCGATCGGTGAGTATGAGCCTTCCCCCGTTCAGAAGGGCTCCCCATATTTCATACGTAAAGGCATCAAAAGAGAAGCTCGCGATTTGTAAAATGCGCGTATGTTCATCAAGGGTGACATAATCCGTTTCACATACAAGCCGGATGACCGCTTGATGCGGGATCAGAACTCCTTTTGGCTGTCCAGTTGATCCTGATGTGTAATTGATATAAGCAAGCCCATCAGGTTTTAAGGCAGCGGGCATGAGTTCAGCTTCTGATAAAAACTCTTCATACCCCTCGTCAAGACAAATGAGCTCGGTTTGACTGATCGACACCTTTTTCAGCCATTCGTTTTTTGTCAGCAAAAGCTGAATGCCTGTATCCTTCAGCATATAATCAATGCGTGATTCTGGATATTCAGGATCAATTGGCACGTAAGCTCCTCCAGCTTTCACAATTGCCAGCACCCCAAGAATCATTTCAGGCGACCTGTCGATCAAAAGCCCTACTGGTTCATGCGGGTTGACTCCTCGTTGCTGCAAATAGGCGGCAAGCCGATCGACTTTCTCTTGTAACTCACGATACGTCCACTGCTCTCCCTGGGATTCGAGAGCAACGGCATGAGGTGTCTTTTTCACTTGCGCTTCAAATCGTTCCGTAATCAGAAGTGAGCCTGCTGGTTGATCCGTTTTGCCGCTCCATTCATAGAGCAATTGATGCTTCTCTTTTTCTGGCAGGAAATTCATTTGTCTGATCGGCTGCGCTGGATTTTCACAAATACTTTCGAGCAGATGCTCATAGTAACGGAGGAATCGATCCATCGTGCCTTCAGAAAATAAGTCCGCATCATACTCAAGTTTTAATTGAAGACCCTCATCCCCTTCAAAAACAAATAGGGATAGATCGAATTTAGCTGTATCGTTATCTTCAATGGCTAAAACCGATGTCGCCTCCCCCATTGGAGATGCTTCCAGCGGTAAGTTTTGCAGAACGAACATGACCTGAAACAGCGGCTGCTTACTGGCATCACGGACAATGTTCAGTTCATCTACCACCATCTCAAACGGCACATCCTGATGCGCATAAGCGCCGACTGTTGTCTCTTTCACTCGCTCTAATAGCTCTGCAAATGCAGGATTCCCGCTATGGTCGATCCGAAGTGCCAATGTATTCACGAAAAACCCGATCAAATGCTCCATCTCAGTCCGATTTCTTCCAGCAATGACCGACCCAATCACAAACTCATCCTGTGAAGACAATCGATGTAAAAGCGTAGAGAAAGCAGAAAGTAAGGTCATATAAAGTGTGCTGTCTGTTTTCTTGGAAAGTGCAGCGAGCTGCTCAGACAACGACTTCGACAAGCGGTATTTTTTCGTTTTTCCTCTGTAGGATTGAACGGCCGGACGCGGATGGTCATACGGCAATACCAAGTCTTCCACAGGTGCCGCAAATTGCTCCTTCCAATAAGAAAGCTGCTTATGCAGTGTCTCTCCTGTCAAATACTCCTTCTGCCATAGCGCATAATCGGCATATTGAATTGGCAGTGGCGGCAGGTGAGGCTCTCGCCCTTCAATCATCGCTGTATACCATTCGGATAGCTCTCTCGCGGCAATGCCGATCGACCATCCATCTGACACGATGTGGTGAATGGACATCAGCAGCACATGATCTGTGGCCGAAAGCCGAATAAGCTTCACTCGAAAGAGCGCTTCATTTTCTAATTGAAACGGTGTGCCCGCCTCTCTTTTCGCCCATTCAGCTGCTTTTTGTTCTTTTTCTTCCTGTGAAGCTATGTCTGAAAGATCCACCACCTCAAGCTCTGGATTGGTCATATGTTCATGAATGATCTGTACCGGTTCATCTCCGCTCATTGTAAAGGATGTTCTGAGCGATTCATGTCTTTGCACCATATGCTGCAGACTGCTATGAAGCATCTTCACATCTAAAGGTCCATTCATTCGAAAGGAAATCGTATTATTGTAAAACGGCAGATCTGGCTCTAATTGATAGAGAAACCATTGTCTTTTCTGGGCGTAGGACATCGGTATCTTCTGATCCTTTTCCATTTTTCTGATCGGAATCGCTTCATCCGTTTTGGCATGTGAATCGATCCAGTCCGCTAATTCCCCAAGTCTCGTATGTTCAAAAAGAACAGCGAGCGGCACGTCAAATCCCGTTCTTTGTCTTACCGCAGACAGCATTTGCGTTGCCTTGAGCGAATGACCTCCCAGTAGAAAGAAATGATCACCGCAGCTGATATTTGAGACATCGAGCAGCTCTGACCAAATGTGTGCCAAAAGTTTCTCCGTCTCTGTTTGAGGTGCTCTGTCCTCTGAATCCTGTCCGCTTTCTTCTATTAATTCATTGAAAAACGCTTCGTCCGGCACCCCGTCTTCTGTTTCTTTCCAACATTCCTCAGGATAGAGATGCACGGAGTATTCACCAGATAGACGAGACTGTAAACACGTATGAATGGAATGATACAGCCGTTCTTCAATCGCCTTTGTTTGATCGGTTTTGAAAAAGACATAAATGGCTTGCTCTTTTTGTATCTCAGCATGCACCATCTCCTGAATCTCTTTCTTCGACCGATCTAATCCCGTATAAATGAGTGAAGCATCTGTCATCAAACATGCCAGCATCGTTTGGAAGCCTGCCTGCTTTGAAATCGGGAGATAGCCTCTTTCTTTTAAAATGCCTTTGATCATGGAGCCTTCGCTCATTCCGATCTCATCCCACATGCTGAAACTAAAGCAATACGGCTTCACTGTAGATGTCAGCTTCTGATAATGAGCAAATTGTTCAACGAACTCATTAGCAGCGCAATAGGCGCCAACTGTCATACCGCCCTTTAACGTACGTGCTGACGAGCTAGAAAGGAATAAGACGTTTTGACGTTTGGAAGCAGCTTCATGAAGCGCAATCGTTCCATATACCTTTGCTGCGTACATGTCATGTAAAGAAACGGACGTCATGTCAGCAAGCAGCTCTTCTTGAATGATGCCAGCAAAATGAATGATGCCATCCAGCCTTTTGGCTCGAGCCACCTCCTGCCTGGAGATGAGGGCTTCAACCTCTTTCGCATCAGTGATATCCACTTTTTCATAAAGAACGGTGCCACCATGGTCTTTCGCCTGTTTCTCGAGTGAAGTCAATATGTCTTGCTGCTCCGCAGATAAAGCCTCTCGCTCCTTTCTCCCAAGCAACACGAGGTGTGCTTGATCAGATTTCAGCAGGTGTTCACTGAGCATACGCCCAATTCCGCCAAGCCCACCTGTCATCACATAGAGCCCAGATGCTTCAAATGGCGGTTTCTTCATCTTCTGTTCCTTTTCCAGATGAAGAGGTGTCAAAAGAGGAATATAACGAACACTCCCGCGATAAGCGGCAACATGACTGTATTTGTCATGTGTGAGTTCTGCCATAATCGCTGATGCATGGGAATCACTAGATGCCGATTTTGTCAGAGAAAAATCAAGACATTTTACCTTGATAAACGGCCATTCATGCTGAACAGCTGTCATCAGTCCCACTGTCGTCGCTTTTTCTACATCATGTGTGTGATCCTCCGGCAAATTCATCGCATGGGCTGAGACAAAGGTGACCGCCACAGGTTCCTCATAGACGGAAATCGCTTTTGTTAAAAATAATGCACTCATGCTGCCTGTTTTCTGTGCTTGTTTCGCCTTGGCCACATGAAGCTTGTCTTCTTGGCTTGTATAGTTCCAAAGGTGAATGATGTGTTTCACCGAAACGCCATACGAACGGAGCGTCTCAAAGAGTTGTTCGTAGTCAGACGGCCGATTCGGGTGAATGATGAAGTGAGTATGAGTGAGTTGTGTGAATTCTTGACCCGGTTCAACCGTAATGCATGTTTGTTCGCTGTTTGAAAGAGATCTCAATTGATCTGCCAGCCCTAATGCGTCTGCAAAGATCACAATGTCCCCTGTTATTTGCTTTTCAGCTGCATCAAGCGGAGCAGGTGTCCACTCCTTTTGATAGCTCCAATCAGGCAAGGTGTGTTCATTTTCTAGTCTGATGTCCATTTCCTTGATGATTTCATCGAATTCGCCTTCCTGCCATCTTGTCTTGAGCTGCGCCCTTTCTATTTTGCCAGAGCTTGTTTTCGGAAATGCATGCTTCTGGACAGGAATAATGCGCCATGCAGACAGACCCATTTTTGTCGCAATATGGGATTTGATGTGCTGGCTTGCCCTCATGATATAAGAAGGCTCATATAGCTTCGGTGTAAAAAAGAGAATCAGTTCATCGGATGCAGAAGCCTCCATCCGAACGGAGCAAGCAGCCACAAAGCTCGTTTCTACTCCTCGCACTTCCTCTGCAATGGCTTCAATTTCATAGTTGTGATAATTTTTCCCGTTGATGATGATCATGTCTTTTTCTCTACCGGTTAACGTCAGCCTTCCTTCGTGCAGGAAACCTAAATCTCCCGTGTGAAACCAGCCATCCGTTTGAAATACTTCTTGATTCGCTTCGTCATTCTTGTAATAGCCCTTCATTGTCGTTAGCCCTTTGATTTGCACGCTGCCAATGTGATCTTCTGGAAGAAGCTCCTGCTGATGATTGACGATGCGAATCGTGATACCTGGAATCGGTCTTCCCAGCTCTGTAAAGCTGACAGTTCCCGTCTCACGCGCCTCAGCTGGTCTTAGCTGCTCTGTCAGCGATGTTTCTTCAAAGGTCAGTACCCCGCTGTTTTCATCTCCCCGCTCAATCGCAAAGGAGAAGACAACTGCTGATGAGATTTCAGACATACCGAAAGCCGGCCTGATGATATCTCCCTTTAAGCCGTGCGGAGCCAGCAGGTGTAAAAACCGGTGAATCGTCTTCGGTACGACTGCTTCTGCCCCATTGATCATGCAGGTCATGGCAGAAAGGTCCCAAGACCCTGAAGAGATTTCTTTCTCATAATCATTGATCATCGCAAACGCGAAGTTAGGCGCCCACGTCTTCGTTACACGGTAGCGGTCCATCCAGTCAAGCCAGCGCAGCGGCTGAGCGATGAAATCATCTGTTTTTGCCCGAATCTGCTCACAGCCCGTATACACATTGACAAGGTGGAACATGACAATACCGCCAATATGGTCTAAAGGCATCCAGTCTAACGAGACATCCTCTTGTGTAAATTGATTGGCTGCCACCGTTCCTTTGACATTCGCAAGCACACTTCTATGAGAATGCTCTACGCATTTTGGCATCCCTGTACTTCCAGACGTTAAGATAAAAAAGACGGAATCATCTGGCGCCGCAGGATGAGCCTCTGTATCCCTTTCTAAAGAAAGCATCGGCTCGACTGCTGCTACATGTAATTGATCTGTGTGCCACAGTAAAGCTAAGCCTTGCACCTCTTCGATCAGTGATTCATCTGTTAAAATGAGCGGATGCTCTAGCAGCTCCCATGCATGATGGAGCTTCTTCACTGCGGCATTCATCTCCCGGTAGGTCGGAGCAGCCGATACAAGTGTCGGAACAAATCCGCCTAACACACATGCCCAAAAGGCTGTCACCATCGCATGATTCGATGAAAATTGAAAGAAAACAGGATCGCCTGCCTTTAGACCCAGCTCTCTTAAACCCGTCAGAACCCGCTCAGCGTCTTCCTTTAACCGCGCGTAGGATTGCTTGAGTTCGTTCTCGCTATTCACGATATAGGTGAGTCCATTTGTCGTTTTTGCTGCCTCTGTTAAGACGTCCTGCAAGGTCTGTGCTCCTGTTGTGACATCTAGATCCCCTCCATAGGAAAGGGCGGGCGGCATGTCAGCTAAAGCAGGCGCAGCCGTTTGCGTGTGTATCGATTCAGCTGCGGCCTCCTGCTCAAAATGATTGTCGAGAAATAAATGAGAGAGGTGATATGGCCGCGGTCGAATGGTTTTTTCACGCGAAAAAACAGCGAAGCGTTCAATTTCGTTGGTTTGTAAAATGGTTGTCTTTACATCTTGTAAAATCGCATCCATTGATTCATTTACACTAGATTGGTTAATGGTTGATGGTTTCATATGAGTTCCTTTCCTTTTTTGTCAGCCAGGGCTGCAAGACTGCACCCCTGCCTAACCTAAAGTTTACAAGACTGGTTCTCTATTTTTTTGATTGAATATCCTTTTGATCAGCTGTGCATTTTGAGCTGCACATTCTTTATGCTTGAACATTTCAGCGTGTTGACCGTAGCCTTGATATTGGCTAAAAGCACCAGTCGTCGCATGTTCCCAACCTTCCATCCAGTCCGGAATGTCCATTTGTTCTTCAGATTGGATGAAAGCAATATTTGCCTGTATCTCTCCTTGATTCACCCCCTTAACAAATGTTTCATAGTAGGCCCGTGTCTTTTGAGCAAGCGCTTCTTGGACGAGCTCCGCATGAGCCAATTCACTTTGCTTCGACTGATGGACAATCGCATCTATATCATCATCAATGGATCGTCCTTCTAAATCACTTTCTCCAATTTTCTTATAGGAGTCGATCATGATGACCTTTTCGACTGTACGCCCTGCTTGTTCAAGCGCTTGAACGAGCTCAAAGGCTAGATAGCAGCCGCCAGAGTACCCCATCAAAGTCAGCGGTCCTTCAGGCTGAAGATGCTGGATATGCTGAACGTATTGCGTGATTCGGTGATCAGCTTCTATAAAATCAAAGGCGATCAATCGAACACCATCGAGCGTTTTTGCTGCTTCCTGATAGATAAAGCCGTAGCCCGGTAATGGCGGGAGAGCAAAGACGGTTGGCGATTGAGATTCATTGAATACAAGATAGCCAGCGGCTTCCTGGTCCTGCTTTTGAATATAACGACTGATTGCTTCAATCGTTGGCGTCTCAAACAGCAAATGAATAGGCACCTGGACCTCGAATTCCTTCGACACCTTGGACAAAAGAGACATCGCTTTTAAGGAATGCCCGCCAAGCTCAAAAAAATGGTCATCCGTGCTAATATCATCTCGTTCAAGCACTTCCCGCCACATCACGAGCAGCTTTTGTTCTACTTCATTTACTGGCAGCTTCACATGGCGCTTTCCTTGCGGCGCCTCTGGCTTTGGCAGCTGGCGTTTATCAATCTTGCCATTTGTCGTGAGCGGCAGGTTATCGAGTCTGATCAGCTCATGAGGAAGCATATAAGCCGGAAGACGCTCCTTCAGCCCAGACTTGATCACATCGAGCTTGTCCTTCCATTCATCCTCACATGTGATATAGGCGAGCAGTCTTGTATGATTTGTTTCATCATGGTCAGCTATGAGTGCAGCTTGTTTTACACCTGGATGCACGAGAAGATGGGCTTCAATTTCTGTCAGCTCAATTCGATGTCCGCGAATTTTCACCTGATCATCTACTCTGCCTGCATAATCAATCAGACCGTCTTCTCGAAAATAAGCTAAGTCTCCCGTGCGATACAGCCTTTCACCCGCAGCGAATGGATGCGCGATAAAGGCTTGTTTTGTCAGGTCCGGACGATTCAAATACCCCTTCGCTAGTCCTTTGCCGCTAAGACAAAGTTCTCCGACCATTCCAATCGGCTGAAGCTGTCCTTGCTGACTCAATATATAAGCACTCGTCTGATTGAGCGGCTTCCCGATTGGAATAGAACGTGCCTCTGCCGGTATGGCTTCATCTACAGGATAATAGGTGGCGAAGACTGTTGATTCGGTCGGGCCGTATACATTGATCAGTCTGCCTTTCCCCATCACCTCAAAGGCTTTCCTCACATGCTGAACCGATGCCCGCTCTCCTCCAAACAGCACCTTACGCACACCGCGCATCCAGTCTGTCCCTTCATCAACGAGAAGATGGAATAAAGCCGTTGGAATAAACATGACAGAAATGCTTTCTTCTCTAATCAGCCCGGTCAGCTCGCGCATGTCTAAAATGGTCTCTTTTTTCGGCAGTACAAGCTTCGCACCGTTTAAAAGCGCGCCATATACATCAAAGGTAAAGCCATCAAATACGCTATTAGATAACGACAGCAATGTATCTGTTTCTGAAATGGTTAAGTAATTCGTATTTTTGACCACCCGGGCAATATTGGAATGGGTCGTCATGATGCCTTTTGGCTGTCCCGTTGTTCCAGATGTATACATGATGTATGCCGTATCATGTAAACCTGCTTCAAGCGGCAGATTCTCTGAGCTCATCAGTGAAATTTCCTGATCATCTGCAAAAAGATACGTGCCATCAAACGCGAGTGCCTTCGCCTGACTAATGAAGGTTGAGTGAGTCAGAAGATGCGTGGCCCTGCTATCTTTCAGCATATATTGAATGCGGCTTTCCGGATAATCAGGATCAATTGGCACATAGGTTGCGCCTGCTTTTAAGACAGCAAGCAAGCTGACAATGAGTTCAGACGTGCGATCTGCTAAAATGGCGATGACCGTTTGAGGTGCAGCCCCATTTTTTTGTAAATGCCTTGCCAATCGATTGGCCTGTTCATTCAGCTCCGCATATGTCATCGTGTGCTCTTCCGCTGATAAAGCCACCGCATTCGGCTGTTTGCGGACATTATGCTCAAACCATTTAGACAAATAGAGCTGATCATGCTCAAGCTCAGGTGCATTCCATTCCTCAAGAATCAGCTGCTTTTCCTGCTTCGTCACGAGAGTAAGTGTGTGAACCGATTGATCTGGATGCTTGATCGCCTCTTTTATCAAAAGAATCAGCTGCTCCTTTAACCGGTGGACAAATGCAGGATCAAATGCTCTTTGGTTAAAAGCCAGCTTCAATTGCAATTGTTCTCCGGGCGATGCAAGCAAATTGAGATCATAGTTCGATTTTTCATATACATTCATATCTTCCACAGTAAATCCTAGCAGTGCCTCTTGTTCATCCTTCTTTGCAGCTGGGACATTCTCAAACACCACAATATGATCAATAAGCTGCTGCTGACCTGTCTTTGCCTGAATATCATATATCGGGATATATTGGTGCGGTTCGGCCGCAAGAGACTGCTGCTGTGTTTCTGATAATAGAGAACAAAATGTCATCTGATCTGTCAGTTGAATTCTTCTTGGGATGACATTGATGAACAATCCAACCATCCGGTCAACGCCAGCCAAATCTGCCGGACGTCCTGACACAACCGTTCCAAACAGAACATCATTTGACCGCTGATACCTGCTCAGCAGAATCGACCAAACCGATTGAAGCGCACTGCTTAACGTGGCGTTCTGCTGCAATGCTAGCTCTGATAAAGCAGCCGTTTCTTCTTTGCTCATAGACCATTCGATTTCGTCTAATTCATACTCATTTGTTTGTTTTCGTTGTTCTTTAAAGGTCGATTGTCCATCAAATCCTGCTAATGATTGCTGCCAATATTGAAGTGACGCTTGTTTATCTTGTTTTTCCAGCCATTGAATATATTCTTTATATGGTTTGACAGGCTCTAGCTTGTAAGGCAGGTCATGCAAAAGCGCATGGTAAACCGCATATAATTCCTGCACGACAAGTCCAAAACACCAGCCATCTAGCAGGATATGGTGATAGCTCCATATCCAGCGATAGCTAGCAGGGCCCGTTTGGAAAACGGTGGCCCGCATGAGAGAATCCCTCGAGAGGTCAAAGCCTCTCAGTTGATCTTTTTGTTTGAAAGCCTCAATACGCACAAGCTGTTCGTCTTCAGAAAGATCCTGCATGTCCACGACATCAAGTGTAAAAGGACGTTTCTTCAACACAACTTGGATAGGGCGCTTCACTTTTTCATGGAGGAACACGGTACGAAAAATATCGTACCGTTCCACGATGATATTCATGCTTTTTTCAAGCAAGTCATGACGAAGTGTGCCCTTGACGTTCATATCCATCTGCTCTACATAAAAACCCTTTTCTTGATGATGGAGGGTATGAAACAGCATTCCTTCTTGCATCGGTGACAGATAATACATGTCTTGAACTTGATCCCTTTTAAATTGACTCATCTATTTCATTCCTCCTTTCCCTTTTTTATGACTGATCTAGTGGTGTTAGGTCAATTTCTCCTCAAGCATGTCAAAGATATCATCCATTTCATCCATTTCAAGGTCAGCAGCAGAGAAGTCACTTGGCGTAAACTCTCGCTCGTGACGCGCTAAGCAATGGGTGATAATGGATTGGATTTTCCCCTTCAGCAATGCCATGAACTGCTGTATCGTCTGTTCTTCATATTCATCTGTACAATAGGAACACGACAAAATGAATCGATTGTGTTGAACAAGACCACTGAGATTCAGCTTATAGACAGCTTCTGAATCAGGGCTTGCTTGTCGTCCCATATCATAGGCGGACGGTCCAAAAAGTTCTGTCGTCACTTCCTGATCAATCTGCCCAAGATAGTTCAAGCTGATTTCAGGATGTATGTGTTGTGCTGCCGCCTCCGTAGCTGTCAGGTATTTTAAAATGCCGTAGCCAATTCCTTTATTCGGCACACGTCTCAGCATCTCTTTCGTTCCTTTAATAGCCTCAGCTATTGTCTGACCCGGCTTCGCTTCAAGAACGACTGGATACATACTCGTAAACCAGCCAACCGTGCGGGATACATCTAACCCTGATAAAATATCCTCTCTTCCATGACCTTCAATCTGCACATGTACATGAGATTGACCTGTCCATTCCTGAACGGCAAGACCGAGAGCACACAGGAGAACATCGTTTATTTCTGTTGTGTACGGAAGGTGAATATCGGTCAAAAGATGCTCAGTTTCTGTTTCTGTCAGCTGCATTTGGATCGCTTTGGTTTGAGCGACTTTTCTTACTTTCACTTCATGATCAACAGGTAAAGTGGTAAATGGCATGCTGTCAATCCCTGTCCAATACTCATGTTGGCTTTTTAATGGCTGTGACTGCGCGTAGCGCTCAATCGCCTCTGCCCATTCTTTGAAGGAGTGGGTTTTTGGCGGCAGAACCAGTGTTTGTCCTTGTTCTGCCTGCTGATAAAGAGACATAAAGTCCTCTAGTAAAATTCGGCATGAGACACCGTCAATGACAAGATGGTGGGTCACCATAAGTAGATGATCACCGTTTTCTGTATGGAAACAAATCACTTTCATGAGCGGACCTTTTTGGAGGTTCAGCTGACGCTGATACTCATTGGCATATGTGGAAATGGCCTTTATCACGTCCTGCTCTTTTGAGACATCACGAGAAATAATCGAAAACGGTTCTGTGAGATCCCGCTGATTGTATTGCAGAATGTCATCATGCTCCTGCCTGTAGACCATACGCAGTGCATCATGATGTGAAAGTAATTTCTGCATCACTTGTTCTGTAATCGAAAGGTCAAATCCATTTGGCGCATGAAGCATCATCGAGAGATTCCAATGATGCTGGTCGCTGAATGCTCGCTCAAAGAACCAGCGCTGAACCGGCGTCAAAATGACTTCCCCTTCGACAGGTGATTGGTCAGCTGTCATTTGATCAGCTTCTTCGATATATGGACGGAGCTCCGCAATCGTTGGATATTGGAATAGCAGCTTCATATCAAGCTTCCAGCCCTCTTGCGTGAGCCTGCTCGCCATTTGAATGCCTTTAATCGAATCTCCGCCAAGGAAAAAGAAATGATCATGAATGCCGACTTGGCTCACGCCGAGCACGTCTGCCCAAATGTCGCAAAGAAGGGCTTCGATTTCGTCTCTTGGGGCTTCGTATGCCGTTTGATCCGCTTCCATATTTGGAGCTGGCAACGCTTTGAGATCGACTTTGCCATTTGCCGTCATTGGAAATTGGTCTAGGCTTATGATCCATGGTGGCACCATATATTCTGGCAAGGTGCGTTTTAAGCTTTCTTTTAAGTCTTCTGTTCCATTCTCCGTGATGACATATGCGGCAAGGGCGTCTTGATCGCTTGCATCTTTCACCGTTGTCACGACTGCTTCTTTTACTGAATCCAGTTCAAGCAGCTGAGCTTCAATTTCCGACAGCTCAATACGGAAGCCGCGGACATTGACCTGATGGTCTTTTCTGCCGAGATAGATGAGCTCGCCATCCTCTGTCCATTTCACCAAATCGCCTGTGCGGTACATGCGCTCCTCTGGATAAAATGGATCTCGTACAAATCGTTCGTCCGTCTCCTCTGGGAGATTCCAGTACCCTCTTGCCAGTCCTTTCCCCGCAATGACGAGCTCACCCGGTACGCCTGGCGGCGAGAGGTCATATAACGAACCCAAAATGTAAAAACGAGTATTGGCAATCGCTGTTCCGATAGGAAGCGTGCCTTGATCTGGATTGATGATACCGCTTGTCGCCACGACCGTATTTTCAGTCGGGCCGTAGTTATTCACTAGTTTGTATCGAACGGGCTTCACCTGTTTCAGCTTGTCTCCGCCTGTCAGTAAGTAGCGCAGAGAGTGATTGTCCATCGACATAAACTGCTCACATAGCTGAGTTGGCAGGAACGCAATGGTGATGCCTTCGTCATTGAAATACGTATTGAGCTTGATCATATCGAAGCGAATCGCTTCGTCGATAATGTGCAACTCTGCGCCGGCGATCCATGTCGGGAACATCTCCCAAATGGAGGCGTCAAAGCCAAAGCCGGCATATTTGGCGGTTCGATCTTTATTTGTCACCCGGAAGGCATCATTGTGCCAGAAAGCAAGATTCACGAGTGACTGGTGTTCGACCATGACACCCTTCGGCTGTCCAGTCGTACCGGATGTGTAAATCATATATGCGAGATCAGTTGGTTTGACATCAACCTGAACGTTTTGCGTTCCTCCTTCTGCGGCATCTTCTATCAACAGGACGTGACCTGTGAAAGAAGTTGGTGCATTGAGCTCTTTTTGGATAAGAAGCACTTCTGCCCCGCAGTCTTCCAGCATGTACGCAATGCGCTGCGCTGGATAATCGGCATCAATCGGCACGAATGCCGCACCAGCCTTGAGGATGCCAAGGACGGCGGCCGTCATGTCAAGGGACGGGCGGGTGAGAATGCCGACGCGATCTCCTGGTTTTGTGCCGTTTGAGATGAGTCTTGAAGCGACTACATTTGCCCGGTTATTCAGTTCTTCATATGTCCAGCTGGATCCGCAGAAGGTCGCCGCTTTTTGATGAGGTGTTTCATGTGCCTGTGCCTCAATCAATGCATGAACGGTTTGATCTGACGGGACGTCGAGGACCGGTCCTGACCATTCGCCGAGCAGTTCCTTCTTTTCTTCTTTCGTTAAGATAGATAGCGCTGAAATTGGCTGATTCAGCTTAGCCAGCATTTCGTCTATAATTTGTTCAAAATATCGACTCCAGCGCTGAATGGTACTCTTTTTAAACAGTGCCGCTGCATACTCAAAGCGCAGGCCCACTTGATCTTGTTCTTCAAATACACCAAGAGTTAAGTCAAATTTTGCATGAACCGTGTCCTGCTGCTTTTGGGAGAGCTTTAGTCCATTCAGTTTCAGATCCGGTAACGTCAGGTCACGGTCATCCGTTGTCAGCATGACACTAAACAATGGATTGCGGCTCGCGTCTTTCGGAAGATCTAACTGTGAAACCAATTCCTCAAACGGGAATCCTTGATGTTCATAGGCTGATAGGTTGCGATCTTTCATTTTTTCAAGCAGGTGCTCGGCGGTTTCTTCCAGCTGCAATTCATTTCGAAGGGCCAGTGTATTCACAAACATGCCTGGAATCCGTTCGAGTGAAGCATGTGTACGTCCTG
Source organism: Bacillus sp. MC1252 (assembly GCF_056838025.1). Classification (NCBI taxonomy): domain Bacteria; kingdom Bacillati; phylum Bacillota; class Bacilli; order Caryophanales; family Bacillaceae; genus Bacillus; species Bacillus sp. MC1252. The sequence continues at coordinate 377,700 of NZ_CM166369.1, read as the reverse complement.
CTGTCACAGCGCCTATCACGATATCTGTCTGCCCAGTTAATTTATGAAGGAAAATGGCAAACGCGGTTTGCATCACCATGTTCAAGCTCACACCTTTTTCAGCCATGAGCGTTTTGATGGACTGCGTTTTTTTAGCAGATAACCATCTATCGACTCGGTCTCCTTCAAATGACTGAACACTAGGGCGCGGAAAATCAAGCGGAAGCGCCAAATCTTCTGGAGGTTGTGCATATTGCTCCAGCCAATACTGCCGCTGTTTTTCAAGCGATACTTGCTGTTTTTCCTCCTGCTGCCATACCGCATAATCCTTGTAGTGCAGCTGAACTGGCGGTAACGACCTTTTCTCATACAGCTCTGCCAATTCTTGAACGAGCAGACTGCGTGTGACACCATCTGCAATGATATGATGGATATCCATCATGAACACAAATTTCTCATCAGAAAGCTTTGCCACTTTCGCTCTCATTAATGGTGCCTGTTGTAATGAGAATGGTGTGATGAATTCCTCTACGACAGATTGCTCCTGATCGCTCTGTATTTCAACAACCTCTAACGTAAACGGTACCTGGCGATAAACTTTTTGGACTGGCACACCGTCAATTTCCACAAAGGCTGTCCGCAAAGATTCATGTCTTTCGATTAAAGCTTGAAGCGCTTCTTCCAGCTGCTGCAGATCAAGGCTTCCTTCCATCATTAAAACGGCTGGCATATGGTAGGTGACTGCGTCTGGATGCAGCTGCTGTAACACATACATACGCTTTTGTGCGGAAGAGACGGGATAGAAATCTTGCTTTTCCGCTGACTGAATGGATGTGACGACCGAAGAATCAGCTTCTTCCAAGTATGCGGCCATCGCCCGTATGGTTGGCTTTTCAAAAAGGACTTTGAGCGGCACATGCTTGTTTAGCTTGGCTTGCATCTTCGAAATGAGTACCATGCCTTTGAGGGAGTGACCTCCTAATTCAAAGAAATGGTCATGAACACCGATTTGTTCAACCCCAAGAACATCTGACCAAATGGCACAAAGCGTTTGCTCAAGTACCGTTTCTGGTGCTACGTGCGCCGTACGGTTCATATGCACCTCATGTGGAAGCGGCAGAGACTTCGCATCCACCTTTCCGTTTTGTGTGAGCGGAATGTGATCCACTTTGACAAAATAGGTTGGAATCATATAATCCGGCAGTGCCTCCGCAAGCTTTTCTCTAAACGCCAGCGTTCCAATGTGTTCAGGCGCTGTGTAATATAGCGCAAGCTCAGGTAAACGGGACAGGTGAAGCACTTTGACATACACTTCTTGAAGGGTTGAAAGTGCACGCGCGGCATGCTCAATTTCTTGTTTCTCAATTCGGTAGCCGCGGATTTTCACTTGATCATCTACTCTTCCAAGAAACTCAATGTCTCCATTTGCATGCTGTCTGACCAAATCCCCTGTCCGATACATCCGCTCTTGAGGGAAAAATGGATTTTCAAGAAAACGCTCTGCTGTTAATTCAGGCTGATTCAAATACCCTTTCGACACGCCTTCCCCAGATATATAAAGCTCTCCCGGTGCGCCATAAGGGACAAGGCGCTGCTCTCGATTGCATACGAGCGCTCTTGTATGAGCAATTGGCTGCCCGATTATAGAGCGTTCCTTTAAAGTGTCCAGCTCATGCGGTGTGATCAGCTTGGTCACTGTTCCGATGGTTGTCTCTGTTGGACCATAATGGTTCATCACTGCAACGCATGGATGCTGCTTCATAAATGTCTCAACATCCTCAGGGACAATGGATTCTCCTCCAAGTACAACAAGGCGTAAAGCGTCAAATTCATGATTCTTAGAATCTGCCATCATATGAAATAGGGATGGTGTCATTTTGATATAAGTCAATTCTTGCTCATCAATGAAACGCATGAGACGCACAGGGTCTGTATACACATCTTCACGAGGAACATAGAGTGTACCCCCTGCTTTTAAGACAGGGAAAATGCTTGTGTAACCGAGATCGTATGCATAAGAAGAAAGCAGTGCAGTTCGATCATATTCTTGCAGTGTTACCTCATTTGTCAGCCAGGTGACGTAGTGTGATAGATTACGATGCGTAAGCTGTACACCCTTCGGCTTCCCTGTTGTACCAGATGTATAAATCACATAAGCGAGCTGATCAACCGATACATCCGGCAGATCTAACGAATGGTTTTGGTGCACTGCTTTTTCGACATGTACCACTTGAAGAGACTGCTGATCCTTATATGAATGGGTATGCGTCTCATTTGTGACGATGACTTGTGCACCTGAATCTTCTAATGTATAGCGGATACGTTCGGCAGGAAAAGCCGGATCAATTGGTACAAATGCACCTCCTGCTTTCATCACACCGAGCATTGAGACGATGACATAAACAGAGCGATCAAGGATGAGCGCCACAGTACTTTCTTTCTCTACGCCTCTAATCTTCAGTTCACTGCTAAGTGCATTTGACATGTCATCAAGCTCGCGATAGGTGAGCTTCCTTTGATCATCCATGACCGCAATGGCATCTGGCGTTTCCTTTGCCTGACGTGAAAATTGGACATGAAATGGCTCATGACGATTCGTTTGCCCTTCATCTTTTTTCTCCAACCGCTCCATTTGCTCATGCTGGTCCAGTATATTGAGCAAGCCGATCTGTTCATCCGGATGGTGGATCGCCTCACGAATAATCGCCAGAAGATGAGTTCCTAACCGGCGGACGGTCTCCTCTTTAAATAATGCCGTTGCATAGTCAAGGCTCAGTTTTAATTCTCCCTCACGTTCAAATGCCTCTAGAGACAAATCAAATTTGACCGAGCGATGCTGAATGGCATAAGGCGATATGTGAAGATCGCCGAGCCTTAGAGCTGGAACCTCCATGTTCTGCATATTAAACGAAACGCTAAAGAGCGGGCTCCGAGTTGTATCACGATCTAGCGGAAGACGTGCAATTAGCTCTTCGAGTGGATAGCTTTGATGTGCAAAAGCCTCGACACTCGTTTCTTTTATTTCTTCAAGCAGCTGTAAAAATGATTTGGTTTGTTCTGGTTTCCCGCGCATCGCAATGGTATTGATGAACATCCCCGGCATGTCCTGTATATCAGGGTGTGTCCGCCCTGCAACAGGGGAACCAACGATGATATCTTCCTGCCCACTATAAGAAGCGAGCAGCACTTGAAATGCAGATAACAAGAACATATACAAGGTCGTATCTGTTTTCTGAAGCAATTCATGAATGCGCTGAGTCGTCACTTGATCACAGCCAAACATCACTCGTTCTCCGGCAAAATCACGTTCGGCTGGACGCGGATAGTCTGTTGGTAAATCTAAAACCGGTAATTCTCCTTCGAATTGCTTCAGCCAATACGCTTCATGCTCCCGCTGTTTCTCCGTCTCTTCTTCACTTAACTGCCAGACAGCGTAATCTTTATAATGAATGGCTCTTTCTGCAAGTGCTTCTCCATCATAGGCCTTCGCCAAATCTTGAATGAACGTCTTCATGGAGCTGCCATCTGTAATGAGATGATGTGCTTCCAATACTAGAAGATGACGGTTTTCATTGACTTTCAACAGCTGCGCTCGTAAAAGGGGTGCGGCTGTCAAATCAAATGGTGATTGACGTTCAGTAAGAAACGCCTCTGCATCTTCTTCCTTTATGTCATGGACGGGAAGGTCAAATGCAGCACGTTCATGCACCCTTTGTACAATGTCTTCTCCGTTCATATGAAAACTCGTTCTCAAAATTTCATGCGTTTGGATCAACTGATCAAACGCTGAGCTGAGCCGCTGATGATCGAGTACACCTTCAAGTGTTAATACGATCGGAATATGATAGTTCGTGCTGTCAGGTTCGAGTGTCTGCAAAATGTATAAGCGGCGCTGAGCTGGCGACACCGGATATTCTTCCGCCTGCGTTGCTGGCAAGATCGGATGGCCCTGTTCTTCTTGACCGTCCTGATCGATATATGCCGCAAGTGAACAAATCGTTGGCTTCTCAAAAATCACTTGAATCGGGACTTCCTTTTGAAACACCTCTTGAATCTTCGCTGACATCATCATCGCTTTGAGAGAATGTCCCCCAGCCATGAAGAAATGCTCGTCTACTCCAATCGTTTTCCCAAGGAGCTCCTCCCAAATTTGAGCGAGTGCCTTTTCCGTTTCGGTTTTAGGCGGAATGATCTTGATCTCTTCACGATGCGCTTCGTCTGGCTTTGGTAAGGCTTTTCGGTCTACCTTTCCGTTCGCTGTAAGCGCAAAGGCATCGAGCTTCATCACATGGTGCGGCACCATATAAGCTGGTAGCTCTTGATTGAATAAAGCTCTCACCTCTTCTTCTGTCATAGTCCCCGTGAAGTAAGCGGTGATTTCCTTTTCATCTGAAGAAGACTCATGGACGAGTACAACCGCATCATCTATGCCAGTCTCTTGCTGAAGCATCGTTTCAATTTCACCGAGCTCAATACGGAAGCCGCGAATTTTCACTTGATCATCTTTCCGGCCGAGGAATTCAATCTGGCCATCCGCGCCATACCTAGCCAAATCCCCCGTTCGATACAAACGTCCTGCCGGCTTAAAAGGGTCTGCCATGAATACTTGATTGGTCAAATCTGGACGATGGAGATATCCTCTTGAGACACCATCACCGCCGACATACAGCTCTCCTGGCGCTCCAATTGGCTGAAGTCTTTGATAGTCATCTAAAATGTAGGCTGACGAATGATGAATCGGCTGACCAATTGGGATCGTGCCCGTTTCATTCCCTCTCACTTCATAAATGGTCGAGATCGTTGTATTTTCTGTCGGGCCATATGCATTCAGTAATACAAGTGCTGGATGATTCTTTTTCACAAGCTCTGCACTCTTCACATTGATCACATCGCCGCCTGTGATTAATGTGGTTAATCCTTTGAACATCTGCGGCCGCTGCTGAGCCAGCTGATTAAATAATCCAGTCGTTAAAAAGAGCGCCGAGATCTGATGTGTTTGAATAAATTGTTCGAATCGATTGATATCCAATAAAGTATTACGGTCAACAGGATAAAGCGTCGCACCACCCAGCAGCGTGGTGAAGATTTCAAAGGTAATGGCATCAAAGCTGACTGCCCCTGTATGCGCCATACGATCCGAAGCGTTCAAACCCAATTTTTCCTGAGAACATGCTAATCTCACAATATGCTGATGCTCAATTTGAACACCTTTTGGCCGTCCAGTTGAGCCCGACGTATACATGATATACGCCAATTGAGAAGGAAACGTCCGGACTGAGAAGTCCACGTTTGAGCAATTAGACATTTCTGTCACATGAATAGCCTTGATGTTTTCGTAAACTGGCGGCTGACTGTCAGCATAAAGCAAAATCGATACGCCGCTGTCTTCAAGCATAAATTGGATTCTCTCCTCAGGCTGGGATGGATCAATCGGTACATAAGCAGCCCCTGCATGAAGAACTGCTAAAATGGCGATGACCGCATCTGCTGATCGGTTCATATACACCGCGACAGCATCCTCGGGCTGTACACCGTTTTCAACCAGACTGCCAGCTAATTGATGGATTTCTTGTCCAAGCTCTTCATATGTGAATGCTCGATCTCCTTCGACTAATGCCAGATGGTCAGGCTGCGCCTTGATGCGTTCCTTGAGAAGCTCAGGAATGGACAGGTGCTTCGGATAATCTCGCTCTGTCTTGTTCCACGCTTCAATCTGCTGCTTTTCTTCTTCCGTCATACATGTCACTTCATGAAGGCGTACGTCAGGGTTTTGGATGATTTGCTTCATGAGATGGGTCAGGTGTTTAGAGATATTTCCAATCACCTGTTCTTCAAAAGCTATTGCATTGTATTTCATTTTCAATGTCCACGTTTCACCTGGATAGACAAGGACATTCAAATCGAAATTCGTTTGTTCAAATCCACCCTTTACATCAATCGAGAAACCAAGACGTGCAGACATGGTGTCACCAGACAGCTCTTGATCCAAAGGATAGTTCTCAAACCCAACCAAGTGATCGAAGAGCTGTCCTCCACCGGCTGTCTTTTGCTGAATCTCATAAAGCGGCATGAAATCATAGCTTTCCGCTTCCAGGGCATGCTGCTGAACCTTTTGAAACAGTTGTTTGAAAGTCTGCTCCTGATCCAATGTCACCCGGACTGGTATCGTATTGATAAACAGCCCTGCCATGCGCTCAATCCCAGACACACTTGGAGGCCTTCCCGATACGACCGTTCCGAATGTGACATCATCTGCCGCATGATATGTGCCTAAAAGAACGGACCAGACAGCTTGAAACAGGTTCGGTGCTGTCACTTGGCATTGTCTTGCTGCATCTTGAATGGCTTGTACCATGTCAGCATCCCATGTGAACGTCGATTCCTGATGGTCGTATTGCCCGTTCGTCTCTTTCTGATGAAGCAGCCCTTGATGCTGAACAGCACCGTCTAGACGCTCCTTCCAATAGCCTTCCGCTTCTTGTTTGTTTTGTTTTCCAAGCCACTGGATATAGTCTGCATAAGGCTTACCTTGTGAGCGGTCAGGCGTTCGTCCGTTTCGGTAAGATTCATAGTAATGAAACAGTTTTTTCATCAAAACACCCATGGACCAACCATCCATGATGATGTGATGGTTGCTCCAAATGAGATGCCAGTTTGTTTCATTTAATTGAAAAACAGCGACTTTCAACAACAGATCATTCGTTAAGTGAAATCCTTGCTTTCTCAATTGCTTTTTATATTGATCTAATACCTTTTGCTGCTCCTGATGATTCAGATGAGATAGATCCTCTCTATACACATCTAGATGACGTTCAGCTAGTACAACCTGACGAGGCTTTTGCAATTGCTGATAGACAAAGGCTGTACGGAGAATGTCATATGTCCGTATAAGCTCATTGAGACTCTTTTCAAAAAGATCGAGATCAAACTCTCCGCTTATTCCAAGCTCAAGCTGTGTGAAATAAGAGGAGGAATTAGGGTCTAGCATGGCATGATACAGCATGCCTTCTTGCATTGGTGTTAAAGGATATACCTTTTGAATTTTCTGTTTGCTCATAGTCCACCTCTTCATTTGCTTAAAATATATCCATTAGCTTTTCAAGTTCATCCATCGTGAGATCATCATCCCCTACATCACTAGGTGTGATTTGGGTCTCATCCTGTGATACACAATGAGAGATCAGGACCTTCACATTCTTTTCTAGGAGATCCTTGAACTGTTCCATCGTATGTTCTTCAAATTCAAGGTGATGATATGAAATCGTCACATGGAGCATGCTTTGTTCAACAAAACCAACAATATCTAGTGCATGAGGTTTCTCTGATTCAGGACTAAGCGATTGACCTGCATGCCATGCGGATCGATTCAGTTCACCGCCGCCGATCTGTTCATCAAACTGGCCAAGGTAGTTAAAGCTGATGTCCGGTGTGACATCAAAGGCGATATCCCCCTTCATTTTGTCAGGTGTTAAATATTTTAAAATGCCATAACCGATCCCTTTGTTCGGAATGTGCCTGAGTTCCTCTTTTAAATGCTTGATTTGATAAGAAAGATCGTCTGCATGCGACATATCCAGTAACACAGGATACATGCTTGTAAACCAGCCAATAGTCCGCGACACATTGACCGCCGGAAGGATTTCTTCTCTTCCGTGCCCTTCAAGGTGAATCAAATGTCTGTCTTCACCTGTCCACTCTTTCATCGATAATCCTAATGCTGTCAGCAAAATATCGTTTATATCTGTGTGGTAGGCCTCGTGTACACCCGTCAGGAGGCTGTGCGTTTCCTCTTCAGACAATGTAAATCGAATTGTCTGCGTATGAAGCATTCGTTGATCCTCCGTGACATGATCCTTCTGAAGCGGTGTGACTGAATGTGAAAGTACCTTTTTCCAATAGGCTCTTTCCGCTAGCAGGTCATCTGACACAGCGTATTCTGTCAGCCTCTGGGCATATTCTTGGAATGAATGTGTTTTTTCAGGAAGTGTCAGGACCTCCCCGCGCTTCGACTGTTCATAAAGAGCCATGAAGTCTTCAAGGAAAATACGCCATGACACACCATCGATGACAAGATGGTGTACGGCAAGCAATAGGTGATCTCCCTGCTCCGTTCGGAAAATAGCAGGTTTCACTAATGGGCCCTCTGTTAAAGAAATACTCGCCTGCACTTCATTTGCCAGCTTTTCTACCTGCTGGATTTGCTGCGTGAGCTCCCCTTTTACTTCAATCACGTCAACTGCCACATTGTTTTCCTCTACTCCACGATGACGCTGGATGATGCGTCCTTCTTCCAATGGATAAATCAACCGCAATGCATCGTGATGGATCATCAGCTGCTCCAACACTTGCTTGACGATCGCTTCATTTAAACCTTTTGGGGCATGAAGCATAACGGATTGATTCCAATGATGCTGACTGCTAAAGTTTCGTTCAAAGAACCAGCGCTGAACCGGCGTCAAAATGACTTCCCCTTCGACAGGTGATTGGTCAGCTGTCATTTGATCAGCTTCTTCGATATATGGACGGAGCTCCGCAATCGTTGGATATTGGAATAGCAGCTTCATATCAAGCTTCCAGCCCTCTTGCGTGAGCCTGCTCGCCATTTGAATGCCTTTAATCGAATCTCCGCCAAGGAAAAAGAAATGATCATGAATGCCGACTTGGCTCACGCCGAGCACGTCTGCCCAAATGTCGCAAAGAAGGGCTTCGATTTCGTCTCTTGGGGCTTCGTATGCCGTTTGATCCGCTTCCATATTTGGAGCTGGCAACGCTTTGAGATCGACTTTGCCATTTGCCGTCATTGGAAATTGGTCTAGGCTTATGATCCATGGTGGCACCATATATTCTGGCAAGGTGCGTTTTAAGCTTTCTTTTAAGTCTTCTGTTCCATTCTCCGTGATGACATATGCGGCAAGGGCGTCTTGATCGCTTGCATCTTTCACCGTTGTCACGACTGCTTCTTTTACTGAATCCAGTTCAAGCAGCTGAGCTTCAATTTCCGACAGCTCAATACGGAAGCCGCGGACATTGACCTGATGGTCTTTTCTGCCGAGATAGATGAGCTCGCCATCCTCTGTCCATTTCACCAAATCGCCTGTGCGGTACATGCGCTCCTCTGGATAAAATGGATCTCGTACAAATCGTTCGTCCGTCTCCTCTGGGAGATTCCAGTACCCTCTTGCCAGTCCTTTCCCCGCAATGACGAGCTCACCCGGTACGCCTGGCGGCGAGAGGTCATATAACGAACCCAAAATGTAAAAACGAGTATTGGCAATCGCTGTTCCGATAGGAAGCGTGCCTTGATCTGGATTGATGATACCGCTTGTCGCCACGACCGTATTTTCAGTCGGGCCGTAGTTATTCACTAGTTTGTATCGAACGGGCTTCACCTGTTTCAGCTTGTCTCCGCCTGTCAGTAAGTAGCGCAGAGAGTAATTGTCCATCGACATAAACTGCTCACATAGCTGAGTTGGCAGGAACGCAATGGTGATGCCTTCGTCATTGAAATACGTATTGAGCTTGATCATATCGAGGCGAATCGCTTCGTCGATAATGTGCAGCTCTGCGCCGGCGATCCATGTCGGGAACATCTCCCAAATGGAGGCGTCAAAGCCAAAGCCGGCATATTTGGCGGTTCGATCTTCATTCGTCACCTGGAAGGCATCATTGTGCCAGAAAGCAAGATTCACGAGTGACTGGTGCTCGACCATGACACCCTTCGGCTGTCCAGTCGTCCCGGATGTGTAAATCATATATGCGAGATCAGTTGGTTTGACATCAACCTGAACGTCTTGTGCTTCTCCTTCTGCGGCATCTTCTATCAACAGAACGTGACCTGTGAAAGAAGTTGGTGCATTGAGCTCTTTTTGGATAAGAAGCACTTCTGCCCCGCAGTCTTCCAGCATGTATGCAATGCGCTGCGCTGGATAATCGGCATCAATCGGCACGAATGCCGCACCAGCCTTGAGGATGCCAAGGACGGCGGCCGTCATGTCAAGGGACGGGCGGGTGAGAATGCCGACGCGATCTCCTGGTTTTGTGCCGTTTGAGATGAGTCTTGAAGCGACTACATTTGCCCGGTTATTCAGTTCTTCATATGTCCAGCTGGATCCGCAGAAGGTCGCCGCTTTTTGATGAGGTGCTTCATGTGCCTGTGCCTCAATCAATGCATGAACGGTTTGATCTGACGGGACGTCGAGGACCGGTCCTGACCATTCGCCGAGCAGTTTTCGCTGCTGCTGTGGTGATAATAATTGCATCTGATCTAACGATTGATCCGGTGCTGACACCATTTGTTCAATCAAGTAAAGGAAATACTCTTTCCACTTCTCAATTGACGACTGATGAAAGATAGCAGAATTAAAATCAAACACAAGCTCAATTTGATCAGGAGATTCATTTCCAGTTAAGGTCAAATCAAATTTAGCAATATTCTCTTCGAATGGCTGTGGAACAATATGAAGTCCATCCATCGACAAGTCACGGATATCCGCATTTTCCATTGAGAACACCACATCAAAGATTGGATGGCGGCTTGTGTCTCGAACCGTTTGCACTTGGTCTACCAATTCTTCAAACGGGTACAGCTGATGTTCGTTTGCCTCTAACACAAGCTGATGAACATTTGACGCAAATTCAGCAAATGTCTGATGTCCTGCTGGCTTCGTTCTAAGTGCCAGCGTATTCACAAACATACCGATCACCGATTGAATATCAGGATGGGTTCTGCCCACAACCGGAGAACCGATCATGATATCTTCCTGTCTCGCAAGCTTGCTTAAAAGGGTGCTGTAGCAAGCAAGCAGGACTGTATAAGTCGTACTGTTGAGTGACCTGACTAGCTCATCCAATTGTGCTTTAAGCGAGCCGTCGATCGTAAATGAGATGCGATCTCCTGCGAATGTCTGCACTTTTGGCCTTGGCAGGTCTTCCGGCAATGCCAGTACAGGCAGTTCTCCGTGTAATTGCTCCAGCCAAAACGCCTGTTCAGCACCTTTTTGCGCAGCAGATGCCTCACTTTTTGACCAAACAGCATAATCCTTATATTGAACAGGTAAGTCCTCTAGCTTGTCTCCTCGATACAAGGTTGAAAGCTCCTCAATTAAAATACCGACAGACGCACCATCTGAAATGATGTGATGCATATCAATCAGTAAATAATGGACATTTACGGAAACAGACACAAGACCCACTCTGAGTAGAGGCGCTTTTTCTAAATCAAATGGTCGGATAAAGTCATTCATTAATTGCTGAATGTCTCGGCCGTTCCCTTCGATTTTTTCAATGTCTACAGAGACATTTTCTTCAATCTGCTGAACAGGTTCACCCTGAACAAAATCAAAGCTCGTACGGAACGCTTCATGACGACGAACAAGCTGTTCAATGGCTTGTTCAAATCGTTTTTCATCAAATACGCCTTTAAGCTTTAAGGCAGCTGGCATATGATAGCTTTGCTCAGCATCGGTCATTTTCTCCAGAACGTACAGTCTTTTCTGAGCAGACGTCACTGGATAATAGGCCGCCTCTTCCACTTTCTCCACTCGCTTAATTTCCTTTTGCTCCGCTTGATCAACCACAAGGGCAAATGCCTCTAATGTTGGGGATTCAAATAAAGACTTCAAGGTGAGCTCCACCTGCATCTCTTCGTACAGCCTGTTCAGCATTTTCATGCCGCGCAGCGAATGGCCCCCGCATTCAAAGAAATGATCGTGCCTGCCGATTTGCGGCACTTCAAGTACTTCCTCCCAAATGTGTGCCAACGAACGCTCTGTCTCCGATTGAGGAGGGGCGTATTCATTTGCTGCGTGCTCACTTAGATCAGGCGCCGGTAAAGCCCGTCTGTCTACCTTGCCGTTACCCGTCAGCGGAAGCTCGTCTAATTGCATGAAGAAGGCCGGTATCATATATACAGGTAATTCACGTCCTACTTGCTCACGTAAATCAGACAATGAGACAGAACCTTCTGCTGTGAAATACGCACATAATGTATCATTTGATGCTGCAATTACGACAGCTTCCTTCAGTTGCGGGTGCCGCAGCAGCTGGTGTTCAATTTCTCCAAGTTCAATTCGCTGTCCTCGAATTTTGACTTGATGATCGATCCGTCCAATGAATTCAATATCTCCATTTGACAGCCAACGTGCAAGATCACCCGTTTTATACATGTTCTCACCAGGACGGAAAGGATTTTTGACAAACTTTCCGCTTGTGAGTTCTGGCTGCCCATAATACCCTTTCACAAGTCCATCACCAGCGACACACAGCTCTCCTGCAACACCTGGCGGCTGCACATGCCCAAATTCATCAACAATATAAACAGCTGTTTGACTCACTGGCTTTCCGATTGGGATAGATAGCGCCTGTTTCTCAATGCGATTCACAGGATAATACGTGGTGAAAATCGTGCTTTCAGATGGTCCATACATATGAACAAGCTTGTCTTCCCCAACCGTTTCAAGCGCTGACACGACATGAGGCACAGAAGCACGTTCTCCGCCAAACAGAACTTTTCTTACGTTCTTCAGGCTGTCCTTTTTCATATCAATGAGTAAGTGAAAAAGAGCTGTCGTGATCATTAAAATGCTGACTCTTTCTTTCTCGATCGCTCCAGAAAGCTCATTCATATTTAAAATGTTGTCTTTTGGCAGAACAATGAGTTTCGCTCCGTTTAATAAAGCACCAAACACATCAAACATAAAGGCATCAAATACATAGTTTGAGAGGCTCATCACCGTGTCTTCATGATGAATGGTGAGATAATTCGATTGCTTCACCGTTCTCAAAATGTTCCGGTGTGTCACCATGTTCCCTTTAGGCTTGCCTGTTGTACCAGATGTATAGGTCAAATTCGCCAAGTCCTCAGGTGAAACACGTACAGCTGTATTTCTTTTTGATTGCTGATCAACAGCCTGATCTTCTGTTTCTATAATTGTTCCCTCAAAAGCAGTGAGCACCGAGCGATGACGCAGCACCTGATGTGTCAGTAAAAATTGTGCATCGCTATCTGACAAAAAGTACTTCACGCGCTCATCAGGGAAATCGGGATCGATTGGTACATAGACACCGCCCTCCTTTAGTACAGCCAGAACAGACAGCACCATCTCATTGGATCGTTCAAAGAATAAGGCCGCTTTCATCCCTTTCTCAAAACCATTTTCACGTAAATAATGAGCCAGTTGGTTCACTCGGTCATTCAGTTCTTGATAAGAAAGAACCTCACCTTTACATTGCAGTGCAGGTTTTTGACCATGTTGCTGCACCTGTGCTTCAAACTGCGTCACAATGGTTTCTTCCGCAGGATAAGGCGTAGGTAACGGGTTCCACCTATTCAGTTGAGCTTCAGCCTCTTGTTCAGACAGTAAACGATAGGAACGAATGGCTTCCCCCGGCGTTTTGACCATCTGCTCCAAAAGATAAACATAATGCTTGAGCATCTGCTCTGCTGTATGTCGTTTAAATAAGGCCGTACTGTAATCGAGAACGAAGGATACACCATGACCTGACTCCATCGCTTGCAGTGTTAAATCAAATTTCGCAATATGGAAATTGGTTTCCTCGACTTCGACTTTCATTTCTCCAATATGCTGGGCTGGCGAATGATCCGGCGTCAGGGTAAAGACGGTATCAAATAATGGATGGCGGCTAAAATCTCTTTGCACATTCAGCTTTTCAAGCAACCGCTCAAATGGGTATTGCTGATGCTCAAACGCCTTTATCGTCTTTTCCTTTACATGCTCAATCAACTGCGTCATTGTTCTGTTCGGATCAACCTCTGACCGCAAAGCAAGTGTCTGGACAAACATGCCGATCATGTCATTCAGATCTGCATGCACACGCCCTGCTGTTGGTGTCCCGACCACAAATTCCTTTTGACCTGTGTATTTCGCAAGCAATGTATAGTAAGCAGAAAGCAGAACCGTATACAGTGTCGTATGATGATTCGCTGCAAGCTCCTGTAATTGTTCCTTTAACGTTTCATCTATTTCTTTGATCACACGATCCCCTGCGAAGGATTGAAGAGCTGGACGCTGATGGTCTGTTAGCAGCTGTAAAGCAGGAATATCGCCCGAAAATTCTTGCAGCCAAAATGCCTCTTCTTTTTGAAAACCTTGATCTGCCTGGTGTTCTTGCCAAACAGCATAATCTTGATATTGAAGCTTCAATGGCGCTTTGACCGATCCCTCGTAAGCATCTGACAGCTCACGCAGCATCAAATCGATCGAAAGACCATCTGAAATCAAGTGATGCATATCGAAAAAGAGCAGATGCTCCTGATCATGTATTGACTGCAAGCCAATACGAAGAAGTGGTGCACACGCAAGATCAAAAGGCCTGACAAAACGATGCATGTTCTCTTCCATCGTGCCGCCTGTCAGCTGCTCTATTTGAAATGGCACTGATGGAGCTACCCGCTGACGAGGGACACCTTTGATTGTATGAAAAGAAGTACGCAGTATATCATGACGTGTGATCAGTCTTTCAAAGGCTTCAGTCAGCTTTTCTCGTTGCAGTGTTCCTTTTAACCGCACAACAGCTGGCATATGGTATGCAATGCTCTGCTCTAATTGACTCACCATATAGATGCGCTGCTGTGGAGGTGACAACGGATAATCGGCGGCAATCGGTGCTTTCGGTATGACCGTTTGAGCGGATTTTTCCGCTTGCTCAATATAGGCGGCCAATGCGGCAATCGTCTGCTGTTCAAATAAAACAGACAACGGCACTTCTACTTGAAAAGCCCGCTCAATATGTGTGAGTACTGTCATCGCTTTGAGCGAATGCCCGCCTCGATCGAAGAATGAATCATATACACCGATCTTCTCTTGATCAAGAACTTCTTCCCACATACGAACAAGCTCCGTTTCCACATCGTTTCTAGGCGCTACATAAACAGCACTGACAGCCTTGTCTCCTTTTAATGCGGCGAGTGCACGCCGGTCGACTTTTCCGCTTACTGTGAGTGGAAATACATCTAGTTCTTTAAAATAGAGAGGCATCATATAAGCAGGAAGCTGCTGTTTGATAGCGGCTTGCAGCGTGTTCACTGACACACCTTCTTGCTGGACCTGATAATAAGCACTTAACGCTTTTTCACCATCCGCCTCACCAACTACAAGTACGACAGCCTGACCGACTCCCTCTACCTGCTCCATCACCGCTTCAATTTCGCCTGTTTCTATGCGGTAACCCCTAATTTTCACTTGATCATCCATTCTGCCAAGATAATCAATCGTGCCATCTGGAAGCCATCTGACGAGATCCCCTGTTCGATACATTCGATCATGTGGAGAAAACGGGTCGCCCGTAAATACCTGCTCCGTCAATTCAGGCTGATTCACATAGCCTCGTCCAACACCTATCCCCGCAATGCATAGCTCTCCAGCAGCCCCCTGCACCTGCAATTGATCATGTTCATTTAAAATATAAATACGGTGATGCCCAAGCGGCTTTCCAATCGAGACATAACGCTGTTCAGATAATTCCCGCAGTTCATTGAGGTCTAGGCGATGAACCGCCGCATCCACACACGTCTCTGTCGGACCATACACATTCCATAGATTAAAATCAGGCTGACTCATACGAACAGCTTCGATCAGAGACTGCGCCGCTTTCGCAGGCAGTGCTTCTCCTCCAATCAACATGTGAGTCAATGACACCCCGCTCAAATCCGCTGCAAGTAAAAGCTGCACATGCGCCGGCGTTCCATCCGCTGCTTCAATTTGATGTTTTTGATAATAAGCCGCTAGCTGAACACCATTTCTCGTCGATTCTCTTGGGACGATATGAAGCGTATGCCCAAATAAAAGGGCAGCAAAGATTTGTTTCACCGATGCATCAAAATGGAATGGTGCAAGAAGCGCCATTTGAAGCTCACTGGCCCCTTGATACATTTCATGATGCAAAGCATGGACCAAATGATGCAGCTGAAGATGCTCAATCATGACGCCCTTTGGCTTCCCAGTCGTACCCGACGTATAAATCATATAAGCCAAATCCTCAGGTACCGTCTGATCTACGAGCTCAGACAGCAGGCCATCATCTAATAAAATATGCTGCTGCACGATCATTTTCTCCGAGAGGGCTGGGTACTTTTGAGCTAACGATTCCTCTGTTAAAACGATGGAAGCACCTGAATCCTCCACAATAAATTGAATGCGCTCCTCAGGTAATGCCGGATCAATCGGTACATACGCCCCGCCAGCCTTTAATATGCCGAAGATCGCCACCATGGCATCTGCCGTCCGATCCATTAAAACCGCAACAGGTACATCACGCGAAATACCTTTCATTTGTAAAAATCGTGCCAGCTTTTCTGCCTTTTGGTACAGCTCACCATAAGTGAATGTTCCATTTTCCGCTACAACGGCAGCTCGCTCTGCATACTTGTTTGCTGCCTCATCAAATAACTGATGAACCGGTTTCGCTGCTGGTAGTTCAAAAGATTCTCCCTCAGATAATTGCAGCAGCTCCTTTTGCTCACCCGCTGAAAGTAAAGGCAATGTCCCGATCAGCTGATCAGGCTGAGAGACCGCCGCTTCCAGCAATATCGTGAACCGATCAAACATCTTACTCATATCTTCTTCACTGAATAAATCTGTACGGTAATCCAAATCAATGGTCAATGTATCTGTATCCCAGCGGTCTTTCACATGAATCGAAATATCATTCATTCCGCTCCCACTAAAAATCGGTTCAGTAATGAAAGACAGATTCTCTTTTTTCTGCCACTGCATGACCTGATATTCTAAAGAAAT
Source organism: Bacillus sp. MC1252 (assembly GCF_056838025.1). Classification (NCBI taxonomy): domain Bacteria; kingdom Bacillati; phylum Bacillota; class Bacilli; order Caryophanales; family Bacillaceae; genus Bacillus; species Bacillus sp. MC1252. Next base: position 360,967 of record NZ_CM166369.1, on the reverse strand, counting down.
ATCAAAAAGGCGCCCTGTAAACCCTTCTCTTTCTCGCAAATCATTCATGAGCAGATTATAAGGATACTTTTGGTGACGCAATATCTTCATTTGATCCGCCATGACCTGCTTTACGAAATCAAGAAAGGATTGTGACCCATGAACAGATGCTCGCATTGGGATCGTGGAAACAAACATACCAATCATCTTTTTTTCTTTGGCATTCGTCCGGTTGCCCATAAAGGTTCCAAGGACCACGTCCTCCATGCCGCTAAATCGATGTAAGTAAATATAAACAGTGGACATAAACATAGAAAGCATACTGACTTTCTGTTCTTCACAAAAGACACGAAGCTTCTCCTTCAAAGAATCTGGGATATCCCCTGAAAATCGCTCCGCATGTAAACTCATCTCGTATCCCTTATGCGGTTTTAAAGAAGCGAAATCTGGAATATGATCAAATTGCCCGTTCCAAAAAGCTCGGTCTTTTTGAAAACGTTTAGAAGATTCATAGGCTTGTTCACTCATAATGTGATCAACGAAGGAAATCTCCTCAACCGGCAAAATGTCTCCCCCGTGCAGCATGTCATGGTATAAATCGATGATGCGATTTCCCATCAAGATAATGGAAATACCATCTGCCACAATATGATGTGCTTTACAGAACAGCCAGCACTCTTGATCACTGATTTGAAAGACCGTAAATTCAATCAAGGGGCTGTCAATCAACGGCATCGGCTCACGGATTTGCTCGTTCGCCCAAGCCCTCACATCCTCTTCACTCCAGCCTTTCACCATGCGAATCGGCTGCTTCTCATATGGTTTGATATATTGAACAGGCTCCCCCTGTTCATTTCGATACACAAGCCTCAAACGAAGAGAGTCAGTTTGGCGAATGTACTCTTGAAGAACGTCAACGACCAAAGAGGGATTCAGACCTGATACCGATCTCAACCTGGCGAATCCGCCCAAATTAGAAATACTTGTACCTGGATAAAATTTTTCCGTGTAGAATACTCTCTTTTGCGCATGTGTTAAGGGGTAATAAACTGTATTCATTCTTATCTCCGCCTCTTCTATGTTTTCTCCACCAACGTGAAACCCTGCACCCTCTATATCAAAAGAACCAAGTCTATTTCATTAAAATAGACGGAATAACGGAAAAGGAGCCCACCCCGAATAAAACGGAGAGACTCCCATTTTGATTCGGTAGCCTGCCGACCATAGCAAAAAAGCAACTTTTACCTTAGGACATGGCTTTGCGTCTCTACGTTTCCATAGATTTGCCTTTTTCTTCTTTTCTTTTAGATATTTTCTATTTACGTCCACTTTATATGAAATTATTGTTTTTTTCACCGAAAAATGGGTGTAAAGATTCATGCGTTATGCCGAAGGGATCACGTCATAATTTACGATATTTACCGAAAATAACTAATAATAGTTGCGCATCACCGAAAATAATCGACTAAATACCGCAAAAATTTCATGTTTTCCCTTAAATTTTGCAAATATGACCGAAAATGTAGGAGAGAGGTCTCCTTTCATTTCTCGCAATTTCTTAAATCTTAAGAACTATATTCCCTGAAACTCTGAAAATTTTTACCATAAAAAACAATACAAAAGGAGCTGCCATTTCAAATGACAGCTCCTTGTTTCTTCATTATATTTACATCACCTTAGACAGACCAATCGTTTTCTCAATAATGAGCAACGCAATGATAGAAATGATAATAAATATGACGGATATCGCATTGACACTTGGATCAAAGGTTTGCTCAATGTAATTAAACGTCCTCACTGGAATCGTAATGGTTTGGGGAGAGGAGACGAACAAACTGATCGATATTTCCCCAAATGACGTCACAGCTGAAAACACTCCGCCTGCAATGATCCCTGGCTTGATCAAAGGCAGTGTCACTCGAAAGAATGTGCGAATGGGTCCTGCGCCAAGATTCATTGAAGCTAGCTCAAGTCGCGGATCAAGATTCGAGACACTGACACCTACCGTTCGAACCACATATGGAAAACCAATGATGACGTGACCAATAACTAGCGCCCACAAAGAACCCGTAAAGCCCATAGCTGTAAACAAATAAAGCATTGCAATCCCTAACACCACCTGAGGAATCATGAGAGGGGACAAAATAAAAGCTTGGATGGCCTCCTTTCCCTTAAAGGAAAGCCTCGCTAAAGCATACGAAGCCATTGTTCCTAAAAGAACAGTAAGGGGCGTCACGATGAGTAGCAGAATGACACTGATACGCAGAGATTCCATCCATTCTGGGTTTGACACGACCTCATGAAACCAACGAACTGAGAACGATGTCGGCGGGAATTCAGGAAAAGCATTCGGGCTAAAAGCAGAAAGGACAATGACAAGAACAGGTATGGTTAAAAAGAGATAAACCAATGAGCCAGCAGTCCAAATCAGGATCGAAAGCAAGCGGTCACCAATTGACTTTTTACGCATGCATCCTCGCCTCCCAACGCTTCAATAGATAGCTTAATAGACTGACCACCACAAGCACACACACCAACAAAGTAAACGACATGGCAGCAGCAAGAGGCAAGTTATAGACCTGCATGACCTGCTGATAAATAGACAGCGGCAGCAGCGGCTGCATCCTTCCGCCGACTAAAAGCGGGGTGATATAGCTCCCTGCTGCTAGTGAGAAGACAATAATCGCTCCAGTGATCATACCTGGAATAGTAAGTGGTAGAGTCACATGAAAAAAGGTTCGAATACGGCCAGCTCCAAGGCTCATAGAAGCCGGTCTTAAATGACGATCCATATCGGTTAAGCTTGTTGCGATAGGAAGCACTGCAAAAGGCAGCATGACTTGAACATAAGCAATAATCACCGCATTCATATTCCAGAGCATAGATAACGGCTGCTCAATCACATGTAAATCTAATAACATGCCATTAATCAGACCATTTTGCGAGAGAAGAACGATCCAGGCAAACGTCCGAATAACAACACTTGTCAAAAGCGGCGATACAAGTAAGATATAGAAAAATGCCCGCAGCCGTCGGTTAGGTGCCTTGACTAGTACGTACGCTGCAGGATATGCCATCAATAAACAAATTACCGTTGTCTGCAAGGCCACCCACACTGTACTTCCAATCGCCTTCACATATGCATCTGTGGTGAACACATGAATATATTGAGAAAAGCTATACGTTTGTAATGTATTCATCATCGAATCAACATCACGAAAACTGAGAACGAACATCATCACAAGTGGAGCCAGAAGAAATACAACAAGAAACAAACAGGCTGGCAGCAGCATAAACCAATGAAATCGTTGATTCTTTTTTTTGATTCGCATCACGTATGCACCTTCGAATCTAAGAAAACGACATCTTCAGGCTGCCAATTGATATGGACAGTTTCTCCAACCTCCGGCAGCTGAGGAAATGCTGCATCTGATGCATGTACTATGATTTCACCTTTATCAAGCCCCACGACCAAACGTAATGAGTGCCCGATATAACTGACGTCTGCTAAAACACCTGTGACATGGTTTGGCTGAAAATCCTCTTTGACAGAAGATATGCTGATTCTCTCAGGACGCAGCATGAGTAAATACTTCTCTCTCTTTTCTTTATGCGCCGCAGGCTTTAACTGAATATGCTGCCCGTTTGACTGGGTGTAATGTGGAACTGTGAATGTGGAACCAGCTTCATCATACACTGCCTCAAATAGATTGACCTGCCCGATAAATTCAGCGACAAAGCGATTGTTTGGCTGACGATATACCTCTAAAGGCGTCCCAATCTGCTGAATTCTTCCCTCACCTAAAATCCCAATCCGGTCAGATAGGCTTAAGGCTTCTTCCTGATCATGTGTCACGAGAATGGTCGTAATCCCGACATTCCTTTGAATATTTCGAAGCTCAGTCTGCATATTTTTTCTTAGTTTTGCATCTAGGTTGCTGAGAGGTTCATCAAGTAGGAGAACAGACGGCTGAATGGCCAGCGCCCGCGCAATTGCCACCCGCTGCTGCTGACCACCACTTAATTGGTGCGGCATACGTTTCGCATATTCCTCCAATTGAACAAGAGATAAACTCTCCATGACCTTTTGTTTGACTTCTGCCTTCTTTTTCTTTTGAACCTTCAACCCGTATGCCACATTATCAAATACAGTGAGATGAGGGAAAAGCGCATAGCTTTGAAAGACCATACCCGTTTTTCTTTGATAAGGCGGTAAAGCTGTCACATCCTGATCGCCAATGTAGACGACTCCTTTTGTCGGTTCTAAAAAACCGCCAATGATGTTTAATAGCGTTGATTTTCCGCAGCCACTAGGGCCAAGAAGGGAGAAAAACTCTCCCTCATTCACCGTAAGACTGACATCTTCAAGAGCAATCTGCTCACCGAAATGCTGGCTGATGTGTTCTAAATGGATTCCACTCATGCGATCACCTATTTTCCTCCGCCTAATACTTCGTTCCATCGATTTGTCCAATTACCAAGCTCAGAAGTCGCTGTTTCGTAATCTACCCAAGTCAGCTTGCTATAATAATTCTCTCCAACCTTCACTTTCCCCTTAATCTTGTCACCGTATTTCACATCAGAATTTGACATGCCATAATAAGATTTTTCCGAGAAAGCCTCCTGTGCTTCTTTTCCGCTTAAATAGTTTAATAGTTTGTAAGCAGCTTCCTCATGCTGACTTCCTTTCGTTAAAGCCCAGCTCGCAACAGCTGCAACAGCGCCTTCCTTCGGATAGGAGAAACCAATATCCATCCCTTCTTCTTCAAGGGCAAATGATCGGCCATCCCAATATGGAACTGCCGCAATGTCACCACGTTCTAACAAGGTTTGAATAGACCCTGGGTTATCTGGAAAAGCAGCTACATGCCCTTTTAATTGTGCTAGGCTTTTAAATGCTTTGTCGATATCCTTAGGATTCGATTCTGTTCCTCCTTGAGCGTGGACAAGTGCAGAGAAAAATTGCAAGCCGGCTGAATAGGTCGGAGAAGAAATAGCCACCTTCCCTTTAAGCTGACTGCTCCATAGGTCTGTCCAGCTGTTTGGCTCCTGCTTAACAAGATCTTTTCTATAAGCAATCCCTAGCTGCCCCATACTAAAGCCTGCTGCATATTGTTTTCCGTCAACAGTGAGCTTCTTTTGAACAGAACGATAAAGTTTTTTCACATTCGGTGCTTGTTCTTCGTCAATAGGATTAAGAACGTTTGCTGCAATGCCTCTTTGAATCGTATCAGGCTGTAAAATCAGCAAATCATACGGTGGATTTTTACCATTTGATGCTTTTAATTTCGTAAACCATTCAGAATCCGCCCCAGAGACGGTTTGAACTTTAATTCCCGTATCTTTTTCAAACTTTACAAGGATTGGTTTGATATTCTTTTCCCAATCGCCGCCGTATACGCCAACGATGACAGTCTGCTGCTGTTTGCTTTGATCCTGTCCACCGCAAGCAGTCAGCAGTAGAACCATTGATAGGATGCCTGCAAAAATAGTAATTAATCTTCTTTTCATGATTCATTTCCCCCTTTTTGTTCATTCATTTGACGAAGTGCTTGAATAATATCTGTCTTTGTTAACGGTTCATGTCTATGACTGAAATGAGTATGAACCGCATGTTTATAGTGCGTACGTTCATTAGCTGAGTATGAACGCAGCTGAATAGCAAGTTCGCTGCTTGCTTCGTCCGACCATACTTTCTCATAAGCTGCTCTTTGTTCTCCAAAATCCCACACGACGTCAATATCATCATCAATCTTTTCGCGAAGCCACCTAGTCTGCTCCTCGTCAATTTTCCATTCATTTTGGTCTAGATAGACTTTGACACCATATTGCTGCAGCGCTCGTTCTTCACTTAAAAGACCTGCTTCCACTTCCTCAAGGACGTTCTCTTTCTTTCTAGCAAATGGGGCCCCCCAGCCTCCTCCACTTGGTGAAACCAATTGAACAATATCGCCTTTTTCAAGACACAGAACATCTATTTTTGGCTGGTCTTGTTTTTCTCCATTCGCTGTGATCAGCTTTACCTCACCAACAGCTCCCGCTCGGCCGCCCATTAATCCCCAAGGTTGAAACTTCATCCGTTCCATTCCTCGTGCTGTCACCATGGATTCAGGCTTGATCATCTCAAATTCCAAACCGATCGCATGCCCGCCTCTATTTTCTCCCGCTCCACCTGTGTTCGGCAGCAGCTCATATCGGTGAACATGAATATCAATATGCTGTTCCAAGCTCTCAATCGGTGTATTCTTTAAAAAGCCTGACGAATGATCAATACCATCTACTCCATCAGTCCCTTTTTGAGCACCGCCGCCTCCGCCTAACGGTTCGACAACAGACATTTTCCTACCTCCTGTATCATCATCAGGAACAGAGAGAACAACAATGGCAGATTGACCAGCACCTGCTGCCGGTACTGCTTCAGGTAATAGTTTACCAATGGCGCCTAACACGACATTGTACAGCCTCATCGTAATCGAATGTCGAATACCGACAGAAGCCGGATATTCTGGATGTACAAGCGTTCCTTTAGGAGAAATCACTTCGATTGGATATGTAATCCCACCATTGATCGGTATAAATGGATCTTTACTAATGATGTAATTAATCAATCCTTGATATAGGAAGGAATGCTTCTGACCATTGGTGACAAGGTTAAAGGCCGTTTTTACTTGCGGGTCACACTCAGAAAAATCAAGCGTCAGCTTTTTTCCTTTGACCGTTAGCTTGATTTTTAATCGGATAGGCACGTCCGAGATCATATCATCATCCAAATAATCAGCGAATTCGCTCGTTCCATCAGGAATTGCTTCAATGACCTTCCCTGCACGATCCTCGGCTTGCTTCAGCAGGTCAAACATTCCTTGTTTCACTTCGTTTTTCCCAAATTTCACAATCATTTCTTTTAACCGATTATCTGCTGTATTGACTGCGGCAATCATCGCATTGATATCCCCATCATTTAAATGACTGGTCCGGCTGTTGGCTCTTAAAAAGGTACGAACCACCTGATTCTCTTTTCCGCCTTCATAAATTTTCACTGGCGGTATTCTTAATCCTTCTTGATGAACATCCGTCGCAGTCGGTGAAATACTCGAAGGCACAAGTCCGCCCACATCACTTACATGAACAAAAGACCAGGCATAGCTTACAATTTCACCATCTACAAAAATGGGTTTAATGATATGGACATCTGGCAGATGAGTCGCTAAACCATCTGTCGTATAAGGGTCATTTGTGATGATAATATCTCCTGGCTGCATCGGTCCGCTTTCTTCAATCGCTTTTTTTAGGCTCAGCCCTAGAAAGATCGTCACACCGACTGTCTTCGGATAAACAAAGAAATCTCCAGAAGGCGTGGCTAATGCTGTTGCAAAATCAGCAGATTCTTTTACGAAGGTCGTAAATGACGTCCGCTCAATGACATGCCCCATGCCTGATGCGATCGCATTAAAGTAACTGCGCATCATCTCAAGCTTTGCTGGATCAGTTCTCATGTAAAGCCGCCTCCCTTGAAATTACTAAGTTTCCTGATGGATCAATCCTGCCTAACCAGTTTGGCAGGACCAATGTTGTCGTATCATCCTGCTCGATAATAGCAGGTCCTTTTACGACAGAACCTACTGACAGAGCATCTCGGTTATAAACAGATGCTTCGTACTCTTTTTCTTCTATAAAGATACGTCTAAATTCATGTGGCTTCAAAGACTGTCCGCTGCTTTCATGAACAGAAGAGAAAGGCAGGGGCGGCGTCTCGCCTATGACTCGAACTCGTAAATGCGTAAATTCAATGTTCGCCTGATCGTCCCTATGTCCATATTGACGCTTATGCAGTTTGTGAAATGCTTCAGTGAGTTGATGGATGTCTTGTTCTTGCCTCAGCCAATCAGCCGATAATGGCAATTCAATCTCAAATGCCTGCCCTTGATAGCGTGCGTCGGCCAATAATAGAATAGACGTCTGTTTAATATGTTGAATGTTTTGCTGACTGAACCAATCAGTCGCTTTACGCGAAAGCATCTCATAATCTTGTTTTAATTGATCTATCGTATAGTCTTGTAAACATATTTTCTTAGACAACACCGCATCATGAATAAAATCAGCTGTGAGAGCACCTAACGCACATAATGTGCCAGGACTTGGAGGAACGACCACATTTTTTGCATGAATTTCTCTTGCAAGGAAATTTGCCACAACAGGTCCTGCGCCGCCAAACGCCAGTAAACTAAAATCTCTCGGGTCAAACCCTTGCTGCTCCATGACATTGCTTAATTCCGTGTACATATTGGCTACAGCTACTTGAATCAGCTGGTCAGCCGCCTGTTCAATCGTTTTATGGAGCTGATCCGCAATTGGCTTAAAGGCCATTTTCGCTGCAGACAGCCGCAATTGTAAATGTCCTCCGGCAAAACGTTCTTGATTGAGATAACCGCATATGAGAAACGCATCGGTTACAGCTGCTTTCTTTCCCTTTCCATACGAAGCTGGACCCGGCTGCGAGCCAACGGATTCCGGTCCTGCTTTTAGAAGTCCGCCCTGATCAATCCACGCAACAGAACCTCCACCTGCTCCTATTGAATACATCGCAACAGATGGAAGAATGATAGGAAAACCTGAAAGCTGATTTGATTGGGCCATTGTAGGCTGGCCATTTTGAATGATCGAGATATCCGCACTTGTACCCCCAACATCAAAAGTGATCAGATTGGATTCGTTCGCAGATGCTGCAATTCTTGCTGCACCAATGACACCAGCTGCCGGACCAGAAAAAAGGGTTTTAACGGGTGAGGTTGCTGCACTTTCTGCATCCATTAAACCACCATTTGATTGCGTAATGTATGGAGAAATTGGTACACCTTCTTCTTTCAAGCGGCTTTTCAATGTTTGTAAATACTGTTTCACCTTTGGTTGAATGTACAAATTGACAACAGACATCACTGTACGCTCGTATTCCCTCATTTGAGGCCATAATTCAGATGAAGTAAGGACTTCTAACTGCGGGTAATGATGGTTGATATAGGATTTTGCCTGTAATTCATGAACTGGATTTTGATAACTATGTAAAAATGAAATGACAATACCTGCTAGCTTTTTAGATATGACCTGCTGGACAGCATCATCTAATGGCTGCAGGTGGAGAGGTTTTTTGATCGTACCATCGTGTATCAACCTTTCAGAGATTGAATATACATGCTTTCGTGGTATCAATGGTTCTGGCAAACGAGAATTGAAGTCATAAGGAATGGGTAGTCGTAAACGTTGTAGTGATAAAATATCTTGAAAACCTTCCGTCACAAAAAGGGCTAAATCTGCTCCTTTTCGCTGCAATAATGTATTAAGGCCGATTGTCATTCCGTGTACGAGATATTGGATGTTGGATAAATCGACATCTCTTTCTTTTAAAAGATGTAGCCCATTGATAATTCCCTGGGCTGGGTCATCTGTCACTGTGGGTGTTTTGAGTTCGATCAGCTCCCCTGTTGCTTCATTCATCAGCGATAAATCAGTAAATGTTCCGCCTATGTCTATTCCGAGCCGATAAGAGACATCCGCCATTTGTACTTCCCTCCTGCAATGTAAATAGAATCATATTTTGATAAATTACGACATTTTTTGATATTTGACTCCATATTATTAAAGCATATCGGTCTAGTCAATTTTATTTTTTTAAAATTTCTGTGTGTTAAATTCTTGAAATTAGCCCAAAAAGCAGTGATAAAGCCGTTTTGCATAAGCATAATCATTTTATGAGCAGCAAAATTAAAATTTTTATGAATTTCTACAAATATGAAGGGAGAGAAAACGGTTAAAAAACGTTTTTCGAACTTTAAAAGACGTTTTTTCAAAACCAGGAGAAATTGGTAAGTAATTCTGCTATACTTCTGTTTACAAAATACGCAAAAAAGAAAGAGAGCTAGCATCTATGAAACTTCTTAAAACCATTCTCTTGCTTTTATTGATTGTCATTGGTGTAGCAACAGGCTATATCCAGCTGGAGCAAAGTAAACAAGAGACGACGAATTCATCTTACGACAAAACCATTCACTTTCCATCAGATCGTTATCCAGAAACAGCGAAGCACATAGAAGAGGCAATTGAGGAAGGTCAATCCTCCATTTGTACAATTGATCGTAAAAATAGCGATGAGCAGAGAGACCGCTCACTTCATGGCATCCCGACAAAGCGCGGATATGACCGGGACGAATGGCCGATGGCGATGTGTAAAGAAGGGGGCAAAGGAGCTTCTGTTAAATATGTACGTCCTTCAGATAACAGAGGGGCAGGCTCTTGGGTAAGTCATCAATTATCAGATGATCCTGATGGCACAAAAATTCAATTTATCATTGATTAGTCCCATTCATCTTTTCTACATTAGAAGCTCTTTCCCATTTAGCAGGAGACTTAAAAGAAATGGTCTCACAATTTCACATCTAGACCCCTCAAACAGTAGCGCAAGACGGCGACAATCGTCTTGCTGCCTAACATTCTCTTCAAAGTTCATTCTTTCAAACATTCACTTTTCAACATAAATTTATGAATAAAGGAGTTTTTTATATGAATGACTTAAATCAAACCTATTCCTTATCGATTTCCTATCACCAAATCACCGTATACGCTGGAAGCGATACACCCCCTGTGATTGATTGGACAGATGATGACATTCTTCAAGGATTCGCAACTGGAGATCAGGGTGTTTCTTTTGAAGGCGTCAACAATGGAAAGGCTTTTATTTTCGTGACATTAAATGAAAATGAGCCCCCAGCATCCTTTGATAGAGTCATAACGGTGCCATTTACACATTCAAGCGATCAAGTTCATATCACAAGCGTCATGGCACAGGTTCTGTCTTTCTCCATTCCAAAAGGAGACTATCAGCTCACCTGCTATACTTCACAACAACCTGATCAAGATCTCTATTACTTTCATTTTCAGACTGTGTAGATCATGACTGGTCGTACTGTTCAAGCCACTTTTCCGCATAGTCTACCGATCCTCTTACCGGTAATAAATACGAATTGGCAAGCCCGATTTGACCACGGTAATGGGTATATCCTGAATGTAAAAAATCACGACCAATCTGTTCAAATAGTTCTTCTCTTGTCATGATATCTTGATACTCTTTCCATACCCTCCATCCATTTTCTAAAATAGGGGCCCCTCGTATCATGAGGTCTTGCTGAGAGATTCTATATTCAGCTAAGTGGAAGGCTGTATGGCTCTCAAATGACGTACCAATCAGCAGTACTTGAGCATCAAGATCGTACATGCGCCCAAGCGGCGAATTTTCTCCTAAACCATAAGAAAGCGCATGGTGTTTCAGAATTTCATGTTTCCTTTTCCCCCAAGCTGTGAATGAAAAATTGGGATGAGTGCTTCTCGCCACGCCTGGGTACTTCCAAAATGTTTCCGCTACCTTTCCCATTGCTGTTGGCGTCGTGTAAGCCGGATCAAATGCAGGCATCGTCTCTTTGATCGATTTCCACCATGAGTAGGGAACGGGCGGATCGATCCAATCGGCGGGATCAGACAGCTCTAACGTTTGTGCCGGCATAACCAAGGTTCCCTCTTCTGTTAAGGTTTCCATTAATGCTTGTATGACGGCTACAGCACCTCCATTCACCCAGCCGATAGATGATAAAGATGAGTGAACACATAAAATCATGCCTTTTTTCACACCAAGTTGAACCAAGTCAGCTTTGATTCTTTCCTTTGTCATCGGTTCAGCTTGATTTCTAATGAATTTTTGCATTGTTGCTATCCTCCTGCGGCTCTTCTATTACCGATGAATGTGACGTTTAACCGCAATAGACAATTTATAATTTGCGTAATTTGTCAGCTCCGTTAAAAACTGATCAAGCTCATCGTGACTGGAGAAATGTCCTTCAGCCATATAACAGCCCTCTCCACTTATTTTAAATAGATTCTTGATTTCTTCCTTTTGATGAAGAAACGACAGTAGCGGTTCATGATGAAGGCTTCGGGTATAGAGCTGCATAAATGTTTGGATGGTCTTCTGTGTCCGCCAATCGATCGAAATGGTATAAGCTTCAATCACACCATCTTCTTCTAGCTTTAACACACGATTTGCAACCGCTTGACCGGTTAAATGAACTTTTTCACCTAGTGCTTTCATGGTTAATCGACTGTTCTTTGAGAGTTCTTTTAAAATGTCCATATCTGTTTGATCTAGCATTGGCTCACCTCTTTCAAAAATCAAGTCCTTCCGCTGAAAGACTTTCATGATCCTCTTTCACATGAAGCTCTTTTAATATACTGTAAACTTAATCAGAAAAAAAGGAGGCCTTTTTAATGAAAATAACGCTCATTCGTAATGCTACTTTATACCTTCAATATGGTCAGTCAACTTTCTTAATCGATCCCTTTTTAGCAGCCAAAGGAACATATCCACCGTTCCCTCATACAGCGAATCAACATTTGAACAACCCCATTGTGGATCTGCCTGTAAACATTGATTTAGACAAGATGTTACAGCCGGATGCTGTCTTGCTCACTCATTTACACGTGGATCACTTTGACGACGAGGCGAAAAAGACATTAGCTCAAGACCAACCAATCTATACTCAATCGGAAAAGGATCAAAAAGAAGTCAAAGAAGCTGGCTTCCAGCATGTCACATGCATTGAAGATGAAATGGACATTTGTGGTGTTCATATTAGACGTACAGGCGGGCAGCATGGGACAGGGGAAACGGCAAAACGGATGGGACAGGTCAGCGGTTTTGTTTTCTCTCATCCTGATGAACCTACCCTTTATATTGCGGGTGATACCATTTGGTGTGATGAGCCGAAAGAAGTTGTGAATACATGCAGGCCAGATGTCATTGTGGTCAATAGTGGGGCTGCTCAATTTTTAGAAGGTGATCCGATCACAATGACCAAGGAAGAGATTTTAGACATTCACCGCTCTCACCCAAATGCTCAAATGATCGCTTGTCATCTTGAAGCTGTGAATCATTGCCTGTTAACAAGAGCTGCATTGGAAGCTTACATTCATGAACATCATGCAGATCAAGCTATTTTTGTCCCTAAAGATGGTGAGACTCTCACCTTCAGATAGGATCGATAAACAAGATGAAACCGGCATCTCGCTGCCGGTTTCATCATTATGGTCGATGGTGCTGTGGTTTTTTCAGTAGTGGAACAAATCCGTTATTTTTTAAGTGATTGTAATGTTCATCCATTCGTTTCGTGATGTGTGTGCCTTGTTCCTTTGTTAACACACCATACTGAACATATTTCTCAATGACTTCTTTTCGTTTCGAAAGAATTTGCTGCTCAAGCTTTTCGATTTGTTTTTGTTGTTCTGTTGTTAATTTTACTTGATGCGTCACTGGACGCTTTTCCATTTGTGGTGTTTCTCCATGAGCCGTTTCCATATGAAAACCAAATAACAGCATCATTGATAATAAGATCAAGCCACTTATTTTTTTCATATCTTTTGTTCCCTCCTTTATTCGAATTTATTTTGTACGCTCCTTCCTTTTTTATACATTCTTTGACAACGTCAAATTGAGCATAATATTCTTACTTTTTCGCTTTTCATCTGAAAACGTTGTCCTAACTGAAAAAGCGTGCTATGTTTTGTTTTGTATAAAAAATAGAGGAGGATTCTTAAATGAGTCGTTTTTATCATAGAAAACCTATATGGGTGTTGCTTGTTGTGTCTGCTCTCATGCTTGTCATGTCTGCTTGCAGTCAATCAGGCTCATCTCAGTCTGGAGAATCAAAGTGGGATCAGATTCAAAAGAAAGGGAAAATCGTGGTTGCTACTTCAGGCACCCTTTATCCTACGTCTTATCATGATACATCAAACGGCAAGGATCAGCTGACTGGCTATGAAGTTGAAGTCGTCAAAGAAGCTTTTAAACGCCTTGACGTGAAAGTAGAATTTAAAGAAATGGGCTATGATGGGATGCTGAGTGCCATTAATTCTGGTCAAGTAGATGCCGCTGCAAACGATATCGACATCACAGATGACCGGAAGGATAAGTTTGCATTTTCAACTCCTTATAAATATTCCTACGGAACGGCTATCGTACGGAAAGATGATTTGTCTGGCATTAAAACTTTAAGAGATTTAAAAGGCAAGAAAGCAGCAGGTGCTGCAACGACCATTTACATGGATGTCGCCCGTAAGTACGGTGCAAAGGAAGTCATTTATGATAATGCCACAAACGAGCAATACTTAAAGGATGTCGCAAACGGCCGAACAGATGTCATTTTAAATGATTATTACTTGCAAACACTGGCTCTTGCTGCATTTCCTAAATTAAATATTACGATTCACCCTGACCTGAAATACATGCCGAATGAACAGGGCTTTGTGATGAAGAAAGACAACACAGAGCTTCAAAAAGAATTAAATCGTGTATTAAAAGACATGAAAAAAGACGGAACGATGAAAAAGATTTCCGAGAAGTTCTTTCATCATGCAGACGTCTCAAAGAAAATTGATGCTGATGTCGAAGATGTCGACATTTCCAAATAAGGAGCCGCAATCGTGGGAGATATTCATTTAGAATATATATTTAATCCTGCACTGGCAAAGGCGTCGTTTCCGTTTGTCATGAAAGGCATTTGGCTGACGCTGCTCATATCCTTTGTGAGCATGTTTTTTGGCACGATTCTTGGCTTTTTTATTGCCCTTGCCAGAATGGCGAATACGTGGTTGCTTCGGCTGCCTGCACGGCTATATATTTCATTCATGCGAGGCGTTCCCATTCTGGTGATTTTGTTTATTCTTTATTTCGGATTCCCTTATATCGGCATTGAGTTTACAGCTGTAACTGCTGCCATTATTGGGTTCACCTTCAATAGTGCTGCCTATATAGCAGAAATCAACCGAGCGGCCCTCTCCTCTGTTCCAAGTGGTCAGGTGGAAGCCGCTAAATCATTAGGTCTCAGCTATTGGCAAACCATGCGTGGTGTCATATTGCCTCAATCCGTTCGCATTGCACTGCCGCCATTGACCAATGTCATGCTCGACTTGATCAAAGCCTCCTCACTGGCAGCGATGATTACTGTACCAGAGCTCTTCCAGCAGGCAAAAATTGTTGGCGGACGAGAATTCGATTATATGACCATGTATATTTTGGTCGCATTGATTTACTGGGGCATTTGCAGTGTGGTCTCATTGCTGCAAGATTATTTGGAAAAACGCTATGCAAAATATCTGTAACAAAAAGAGCAGATCCAATCGATCTTCTCTTAGACTGTTGACAAAGGGCTAAAATGATCTTTATTTTAGCCCTTTGTCTTCTTTTCAGCGTGATAGAAAACCTTTGCAGTCTAGGAAGGACGAGTACTGGAGCGGAGCGAATTTGACATTCGTGAGCACCGGCACGCAGGACTGACAACGAATGCGAGGGTTTGTCTACACGCTGAGAGCAGATCCAACGATCTTCTCTTTTTTTTATATTCAGCGTAGATGAAAAAAGGACGAGACCTGACTGAGAGCACCTGCTCTTTAATGTATCAGCCATAACCACGCATATAACCCCAATAAAGTAAGGATCAATGTTGGGATGGTCAGGATGATTCCGGCTTTCATGTATGCACCCCAAGAAATATGGACGCCCTTTTTCTTGAGAACGTGAAGCCACAGCAATGTCGCCAATGAGCCGATTGGGGTCATTTTCGGACCAAGGTTGGAACCGATGACATTGGCATAAATCAGTCCGTCTCTCATGACGCCTGCTGTATTTGTATGTCCGATCGCAATCGCATCAATTAACACGGTAGGCAGATTGTTCATGACAGAGGACAGCACTGCCGCAAGCACGCCCATAAACATCGTTCCGGCAAGCAACCCATGCGATGCGCCTTGTTCAATCCATGCCGCCAATATTTCTGTGAGACCGACATTCTTCAGTCCATAGACGACGACATACATGCCGATTGAGAAAAATACAATGGACCACGGTGCTTCTTTTATGATGCGCTTTGTCGCCACTTGCGGACTTCTTTTCGCCAGCCACAAGAAAGCAAGAGCAATGCCTCCTACAATGATTGACACGGGAATGCCAATCAATTCCCCTGCGAAATAACCAACTAGCAAGAGTCCTAACACATACCAAGACAAGCGGAACATGCGCATATCACGAATGGCTGACGCTGGTTCCTTCGCCTGTGACAGATCGTATGTCTTTGGGATGAACTTTCTGTAAAACACATAAAGCACAAGCATGCTCGCTCCAAGTGACACGAGGTTTGGCACGAACATGTTCGCTGTATATTCGAGAAAGCCAATATGGAAATAATCGGCAGACACAATATTGACGAGGTTGCTAATGACAAATGGCAAGGAGGTGGTATCAGCAATAAAGCCGCTTGCCATCACAAAGGGCAGGATCATACGCTCATCCAGCTTCAACGCTCTCACCACAGATAAGACAATTGGGGTCAAAATCAGTGCCGCTCCATCGTTGGCAAAGAAAGCTGCCACCACAGCGCCGAGCAATGTTAAATAAATAAACATGCGGACACCGTTCCCTCTTGCGGCTTTTGCCATATGCAGTGCAGCCCATTCAAAAAAACCGATCTCATCTAAAATTAACGAAATGATAATAATGCCAATAAATGCAAAGGTGGCGTTCCATACAATTTGCGTGACTTCCCACACATCGCTCAGATGAACGACACCAAAGGCAAGAGCAAGAATGGCTCCGCCACATGCTGACCATCCAATGGTTAAACGTCCTGGCTGCCAAATGACAAGGACGAGGGTCATGATGAAAATCAAAATGGCCAAGGTGACTGATCCCAAAGGGTGGCCCCCTTTCACTTTTCTCATAAAATCTTTATCTATCATACAACGAAACGCAGTAGTTGTATGCCATTTTCACAACTCGCATGAAAATCCGCAGGTGATCCTGAGCACCTGCGGATTCCATGATTATTGATCTTTTTTCATCAGCATCAATTCAATAAATAACTCACATCGCTGACTAAAATGACTCAAATCAATCGAGGTCATATCAAAGATTTGTTTCATTCGATAGTTTAATGTATTTTGATGAATAAACAACTGCTCCGCAGCTGGCTTTAGCTTGCAATTATTCAATAAGTAGACCTCAAGGGTTTTTAAAAAAGAGGTTTGGCTATCGCGGTCTTTTTCCTTCAAACGTAACAAATCTGGATTGAAGTCGTTTTTCTTCTTTTGGTGGCTGTAAATTGAGTCTAAGAAACGGAAGACCCCCAGATTCTCGTAATCATAGGGAATCAGTTCCTGTCCCCCGACAATTTTCACAGCCTTCACTACCTCTATCGCTTCAAATCGACTTGTACTCATTTTCATCACATCGCGATATTCTCTTCCCATCCCAATATACAAAGGGGATGGATGTGAATGCGTTTTCGATTTCAGATGAGCGATGACATCAGCGGCGGTCGCTTTCGGTGAGTGCCGGTCTGACAGACTGCCTAATATGACGACGATGTCTGCTTGCACGGAATAGACGTGATTGACCTTATCTTCTAGCTGCAAATACGTTCTAATGACATCCTTCACATCTTCTGCCGTCTCACTTTTGTTATCGGCAGCGTGTACAACCATGACGGTAAATACAGCCGGAAGTGGAATGCTTAAGTTCTCAGCCTCCCATTTCAGCTCTTCTTCTGTATAAAAATGATCATCCATGACCTTTTTGAAAAATTCCTCAATTTTACCTTCCTTTTTCTCCAGCTGTTTCTTATTTTTATAAATAACTTTTCCAACCTGAAAGGAAGCTTCGTGCAAAAATTGCAGCTCCTCCTGAGAGAGAGAATCCTCAATGTCCTGCACCCAAATAAAGCCCACAACCTCTTGTTTATGCTTTGCGCTCACAGCCACCCGCCGATTAAAACCGAGCTCGTCATGACCGCTCACATAAAAAGGCTCTGACTCCGCGAGAAGCCGCTCGATTACCCCGGTTTTCTTTAACCAATCGACTACAGACCCCGGGCATTCCTTTGAGAAAATCGTTTGCTGATTGACTGGGTCAAACTGCTGAATGCTGTAAGAATTATAAGCAAGGAGCTGGCACTCTGTGCTTTCTAAAATGACTGGTTTTTTTAAATACCCGCTAATAAATGCAATTAACTTATCGACATCAAAAAATGTATGAAGCTTTTCTAATATCTCTTCCATCCCGATTGCTCCCTGATTAAGTGATACATTTATCATACTTCTTTCCGGACAGATTTGCATAGAAACAAGTCGCAGACAAGCAAAAAAAGCATGAACCCGCCTGCACAGGTTCATGCTTTTCCAAATTAAAACATTTCACTAATCGTTTTCGCCTGCATGTGTAGCGCTAGGTAATCTGGACCGCCTGCTTTTGAATCTGTCCCTGACATTTTGAAGCCGCCGAATGGGTGGTATCCCACGATTGCTCCTGTACAGTTACGGTTAAAGTAGAGGTTCCCCACGTGAAACTCCTGTTTCGCACGGTTGATGTGATCACGATTATTTGTAATGACAGCACCAGTCAAACCGTATTCTGTATTGTTGGCTACTTCAAGTGCTTCATCAAAGTTTGAGACTTTTGAGAAGGCCAATACAGGTCCAAAGATTTCTTCTTGCATCAAGCGAGATGTTGGCTCAAGATCTGCAAAAATGGTTGGATGGATAAAGTAACCTTGCGAATCGTCACTCGTTCCGCCAGTGACTAGGCGGCCTTCCTGCTTGCCAACCTCGATATAGTCCGTGATCTTGTCAAAGGAAGCCTGATCAATGACAGGTCCCATGTAGACATCAGCTGATAGAGGATTGGCTGTGGTTTTCGTTTCTGTGATTTCCTTCACTCGCTCGATCACTTGATCATACAGCTTCTCGTGGACGACAGCGCGAGATCCAGCCGAACATTTCTGTCCTGAAAAACCGAAGGCTGATGTAAAAATGGCGTTAGCTGCTAGTTCAACATCTGCATCCTCATCTACAACAACTGTATCCTTACCACCCATTTCAGCAATGACACGTTTTAAATGCTGCTGACCTGGCTGCACTTTTGCCGCACGTTCAAAGATACGTGTCCCTACCTCTCTTGAACCAGTGAATGTAATGAGGCTTGTTTTCGGATGATCCACTAAGTAATCTCCCACCTCTGCTCCGCTTCCTGGTACAAAGTTGACAACACCCTTTGGAAGACCTGCTTGCTCAAGCTCTTCCACAAAGCGGGCAGCGATGACAGGAGTAGCACTTGCTGGTTTTAAGACGACTGTATTTCCCGTTACGATTGGAGCTACTGTTGTTCCTGCCATGATCGCAAACAAGAAGTTCCACGGCGGAATGACGAGCGTCACGCCAGTTGGTGTGTACACGTATTGATTTCGTTCGCCCTCGCGGCTGTTCACTGGTTTACCTTTCGCCAGCTCCAGCATTTGGCGGGCATAATACTCTAGGAAGTCGATCGCTTCTGCTGTATCTGCATCTGCTTCATTCCAAGGCTTTCCTGCTTCTTTTACAAGAAGTGCTGAATACTCATGCTTTTTACGGCGAATACCTGCCGCAGCACGGAATAATACGCCTGCTCTTTCTTCTGGAGAGGTATAGCGCCATGTTTCAAATGCTTTTGCCGCAGCTTGAACCGCTTGTTCCGCCTCTTCCTTCCCCGCCTTTGACACAGTTCCAACGACTTCATCCTTTTTCGCCGGATTGATCGATACAATCTGGTCTTTTGTTTCGATTCTTTCTCCGTTAATCACTAGCGGATAGGTTTGACCAAGAGATTCAGTTACTTTTGCTAATGCTTGTTCAAACGCTTGGCGGTTTTCTTCCTGGCTAAAATCCGTGAATGGTTCATGTTTGTAAGGTGTTGTCATCTTTGTCACGCTCCCGTTTCAAATTATTTTCTCGTCATCCCTTTTAAAGCAAATGCAATGTTTGCCGGCCGTTCTGCAAGACGTCTCATGTAGTAGCCATACCACTCTCGTCCATACGGGGTATAGACCCTCATTTGATAGCCTTCTTTCACAAGCGCTAGCTGGGTTTCTGACCTCATGCCATACAGCATTTGAAATTCGAACTGACTTGTCTGTATATTGTGTTTTTTCACAATATTTTTCGTGAACTCGATCATTTGATCGTCATGAGTCGCAATGGCTGTATAGTTCCCTGTCAGTAATTGCTTTTCGATCAGCTTCTTATAATTCTGATCGACATCTTTTTTGATTGGATACGCCACTTCGGCGGACTCCTTATAGGCACCCTTTACTAGTCTTAAAAATGGCTGCAGCTCATTTAGGTCATCAAGATCCTTTTCTGTTCTGTACAAATACGCCTGAAGAACCGTACTGACATACTCATATTGAGATTTCATCTCTTTAAAAATGTCCAGCGTTTTTTGACAGCGCTGTTCATCCTCCATATCAATTGTCACCATGATACGATGCTTCTCTGCCGTATCTAAAATGCTTTTCATATTGCGATACACAAGGTCATCGTCAATATCTAGTCCAAGTGATGTCATTTTGAGTGACACGTGGGAATTGAGTTTCGCCTCTGCAATTTGCTGAATGGTTTGAATACACTCATTCGTCCGCTCATTTGCAATCTCTGCCTTTGTGACAAACTCACCAAGGTGATCGACTGTTACGGCCATACCTTGATTATTAAATCGTTTGATCACAGGGATAGCGCTCTCAAAATTCTTCCCCCCGATGATCTTCTTTGATGCAACAGCACTTCCCCAATTACGAGCAATATGGTTCAAGAGACTGCTCTTTGACAAAAACAAGAAGAAATTTCTTGTGACCGACTCCATAAAGGGCACCTCCCACTCTTTGTAAGCTATGTCTTTATTGTAAGGCTCATGAGCTGTCCGCTACAATATTTGAAGATGACAAAAATTCTGACTTTTTTTGTGGTTTTATCACAATACGAGATAAAAAAGAGCCTGCCGCTAACCGGCTGGCTCTTCCTCGCTTACGCCCACACCTCATCAAGGGTAGAGTGCAGCAGCTCATTTAATTCTTGCATCAGATTGTCTTTCGGCTGATTGTAGCTTTTCACCAATTCATGAAAGCGAGCCAGCTCTTTGTCGATAAATGGCTGGACATAGGCGAGGCGGTTCTCTACATCCATTTCTTCTCCATCCATTTTGCGTTTGAGCAGCTCATGAATTTCAGCTAAAAGCGGTCCATCCTCCACCAGTTCCTCTAGAAGTTCATGAAAATCTATAGGAGGAACCGTCCGGTAGCGTTCAATCCACTGACAGGCAAGCAGAGGACGAAGCACATAAAAGTACTTCTTGATTCGCACCTGCTCTCCTCGTAAATATTGACTTTCATTCCGCTTGGCCATATTGAGATAGTGATACATCAATGCTGCTGGATAAAACGCTCGATCCTTTAATTCTCTTAGCTGCTTTGCCAAAGAGAAAGATTCAGCATAGATAATATCAGAAGACAGCCATTCCATAATGGATGGATTTGATTTATTGAATAAGCGCAGCGCCTTTCTAAGCTCCCAGCCGCTCATATCAAGCTCGTCATCAATGGGCAGCTCAATGACATCACGATGTTCTTCAATCGACCAGTACCATTCCTTCCGGGGAACATATAAAAAACGAACATCATAATCACTGTCAGTCGAGGGGAATCCCCATGCCCTGCTGCCTGATTCGACGGCAAGACAAATCCTTACGTCATACGTTTCTTCGATGATTTTCAGCTCTTCCTTGATTCTCTCTCTCAAGCGTCCATCAACTCTTTCTTTAGAATTCTGCATGACTTCTTCACGTTTTGGGAAAATACGAATAAGACATATATGAAAAAGGAGTTGGATCTGATGTCTATATCTCGCATCATGAAATGGATCACCGGAATTTTTGAAGCCTGCCTTGCCATCCCTGTGATTGGAGGACTATTTGTCATCAGCAATGGCTACACACCGCTCATGGTCATGCTTATTCTGCATATTATCACACTCGTCTTATCGAAGCGAGACCATGGACCAATGATTGGAAGTATCATCGGAATTGTCACATCCTGCCTGGCCTGGATTCCGATTCTCGGATTCATCCTGCATATCATCACAGCTCTTGTCCTCATCATCACTGCTTTAGTGCCTGATGAAAAAACAAGACAGAACACGAGTTATTGAAAAAGAGGCCCTCACGCTGAGAGGCCTCTCAGATTGTTGACAAAGGGCTAAAATGATCTTTATTTTAGCCCTTTGTCTTCTTTTCAGCGTGATAGAAAACCTTTGCAGTCTAGGAAGAACGAGCACTGGCGCGGAGCGAATTTGACATTCGTGAGCACCAGCGCGCAGGACTGACAACGAATGCGAGGGTTTGTCTAAACGCTGAGCGGCCTCTTTCTTTTTTATATAAGCAAATGCTTTTGTAAAAAGGACAGCTTCTCTGTTTGAAAAGCGGGTATGAACTCGTGCCCAAAATACCGATAAATCTTGAGCTCTTTGTCAGTTTCTAAATGGTTGTATGCCGCAAATACAGTAGATGGCGGTGTCACTTTATCAATCAGACCGATCGCCATCAATGTTGGCTGTTTCACCCAACCGGCTAAATTGATTAAATCAAAGTAGCTTAATGTCTCAAGTACCTTTTCTTCAGCTTCTGGATCACTGTTTCTTCGAAGGTATGAATTGATTTCTAAATAAGGCTGCTCCAAGGCCACATCGACTGCACGTTCAAAGTTTGATAAATAAGGGTAATCAGCCACAACGACCTTCGGAATGTTTGAAAGTGCTGCAGCTGCAATGGCTAATGCGCCCCCTTGACTTCCGCCAATCACGCCGATGCGGTGCTGGTCAACTTCTGGGAAGGACTGAATGACTTCAAGTGCACGAACCGCATCTAAATAAACGCCGCGATAATAGTAGGTATCCTTTGATAAAATGCCTTTTGTCATCCACCCCAATGCGTGCCCGCTTGGTGTTACCGCCGTATCCTCACTGCCGCCTTGACCGCGAACAAGCATTCCGAACGTCGCATAGCCATGCAGCGCCCAGTTGACGATGTCATGAATGCCGCCGTCATAGCTGCCATTGTAGCCATGAAATTGAACAAGTGCTGGGTGCGGACCTGTTTGATCCGGGACAGCATACCAGCCTTCAATACGAGAATGCCCAAAGCTTTGATACGTCAGGCGGTACACTTTGACCCCTTTTGCTGGATAGTCGTAAGGTTCAAGTGCTTTTTTCGGCTCCACTTGATGCAATGCTTCAAGCGATGTCTTCCAAAAGGCAGAGAAATCAGGACGTGCTGTTTTCTTTGGTTTATATCCTTTTAACTCTTCTAGTGGTAAATCGAACAATTGCATATCATACTATTCCCCTTTGTTTTATTAGTTATATGTATCATATCACTGATTTCCTTACTTAGACAGTCCTTTTCACTCTCTTCTCTCAATATAGACGAAACCTTCTGACATTTCTATTGGCAAAGATGACATAAACCTTTATGATAAAGAAACTGGCTTGAAGCCTAGATGCTCTCAGGCAGGATCAGCCTATACATTCATTCATGAAGGTGGATCATTCATGAATTTTTACATTTGCACGCAAACGAATAAAGGAGGAACCGTCATGAAAATCGCCCTTATCCAAATGGACGTACAAATTGGAAAACCTGATGTGAACTTTAAGAAAGCAGAAGCGTTTTTAGAAGAAGCGATCCGTCAACAGCCTGACCTGATCATTTTACCCGAAATGTGGAATACCGGATATGCGCTAGAACAGGCAGATCAGCTCGCCGATGTAAACGGAGAACGCACGAAACAGCTCTTCTCTTCCTTTGCCCGCAAGCACCAAGTGTATCTCATCGCAGGAAGTGTATTGAATAAGCGTGCAGAAAATGAAGACATCACCAACACGATGTATGTGTTTAACCGCCAAGGTGAGCTTGTATTAGATTATGATAAAATTCATTTATTCCGCTTAATGGATGAGCACAACTATTTAACCGCTGGTGATCAGCTTGGTTTATTTGACTATGGTGAAGATGTGAAGATCGGCGCGATGATCTGCTATGATCTCCGTTTCCCGCAGCTCTCCAGAACACTTGTGAACAAAGGTGCGAAAGTGCTCGTCAATACCGCCCAATGGCCGTCAGCAAGAGTGGACCATTGGCGCAGCCTGCTCATCGCAAGAGCCATCGAAAACCAATCCTTTATGATTGCTGTCAACCGGACGGGCACAAGCAGGGACACTGAATTCCCTGGACATTCCATGGTGATTGACCCACTCGGCCGTATACTGCTTGAAACAAGCCATGACGAAGACATTCATTATGCAGAAATTGATCTTCAGCTAGTGGATGAAGTGAGACAACAAATTCCTGTCATGACA
Organism: Bacillus sp. MC1252; assembly: GCF_056838025.1. Lineage (NCBI taxonomy): Bacteria > Bacillati > Bacillota > Bacilli > Caryophanales > Bacillaceae > Bacillus > Bacillus sp. MC1252. The sequence continues at coordinate 336,685 of NZ_CM166369.1, read as the reverse complement.
GATCAGCGTCTAGACTTATATTAAAAAACGAAATCTTCGTGTTTAATTAAACGTTTGTTTAGCCCTCTTCTATATAGAAAAAAGTCTACCCTAGACGGTAGACTTTTTATTTCGAGTATAAATCCCAGCCAAGCTTGAGTGTGTCCACAATATAATTGGCAACTTCCTCAGCCTCTAGATGATCTGTTTCGACTCTTGAGTTATGAAGGGCATAAATTTCCCGGCGCTCTTCAAACAGCTCTTTCATCTCGTCAATCGACCGGTTATGAAGAACAGGGCGGTTTTCGATTAAAATATCCAGCCGCTGCTTCCAATTCTCCCAAGATAAATCAAGGAAAAGAACCGTACAATGCTTCAAGCAGGATCGTTTGATTTCTTCCTGTTTGAACGCACCGCCCCCTAGGGACACAATCTTCAGCTGTGTATGTTCACATAAATCGACGATATAATCCTTTTCAGCCTGCCTGAAGAAAGCTTCTCCTTTTTGCTGAAACATTTCTGGAATCGTCATGTTGTACTTTTTCTCAATCTCCTGATCGACATCAATAAAATCTCTATATAACTTTTTGGCGACGAGCTGCCCAATGGTTGTTTTACCAACGCCCATAAAGCCAATGAGGACAATATTTCGCTGTCTCACAGGGATTTCTCTATTGTTTTTCATGTTCGTGACACGTCCTCCTTACGACAAGGAATGCTACATAATGTTTCTATTATATGATAAATGGGCTGTGAAAAGATAGGCATTCTTAAAAATTGTGTTTGACAACGTAACCGAGCTGTTCGGAGAGCTTTTGGGCGTGTTCCTTCACTTTTTGCTGCAACTGAGGAATGACTTCTTCAGTAAATCTATGAGTTGGACCAGATATTGATAAACATGCCTGCACCTCGCCATGAATGTTAAAGATCGGCGCTGCCACTGCCGCAGATCCGACCTCCCGTTCATCAATACTGCAAGCAGTATACGCCTTAAGAATATGTGCACATTCCTTTTGCCAGTCATCTTTCTTCACGTTTTCAGCCTCAGACATGAATACTTTTTGCTGAAATTCTTCGCTTTGGAAGGCAAGCAAAACCTTTCCACCAGCACCTGCGTATAATGGCAGCTTCTCACCAATCTTGACAAGATGCCTGATGGATTGCAGCCCTTCAGCTTGTTCAATACAAATCCGGCTTGTATGATCTAGCACATATAAATTGACGGTTTCCTTTGTTTCATCACGAAGTTTGTACATAAGCGGCTTTGCCAGTTCCCTCAATTTGATGGACTTCCCAGCAATGTAACCGAGCAGATAAAGCCTTTGACCGAGTCGATATTTGAGTGTATCTTGGTTCTTTTCCACAAAATGATTCATTTCAAGTGCCTTGAGCAGTCTCGTCGTGGTAGACATTGCTAAATTCATCTCTTTTGAAATGTCCGTTAGCGTCAGCTCTTGCCGTTCTTCGCTAAAACAATGAAGAATATCCAAAGCCCGCTGAACGGTACGCAGTCCCGATTCTTCTTTTGACTTTTTATCAGCCATGTTCAATTTCTCCTTTTCCTTTTGATTTCTGTGTCGACATGAACAGCCAACTTTGCTATAATCCATTTTAAATATTCCATTATAAGAAAACAAATTCCACTAGATGGAACGAAAACAATCAATGCTGTTTGTCGGAGGAGATGTTCTGATGTACGTGATGATTTATACACTTCTGATTAGTTTTTACATCGTCAATCAACTATTTCCTGCTCCCATTCTCTCCTATTTTGTCGGTTTACTGGCTGTCGCTTCGCTCACCATTTCTCTCAAGAAGGCCAATGGGCTTTATTTGAAAACTGGTTCTATGTTTCTCTTCATTGGTTTGGTGTTGTTTTTCTTATCTGACCAGCCTTTGCATACGTTTTTTCTCCATTTTCATTCCATGCTAGGCTTACTAGCTCTGTTTTTCATGCTGCCTTTTATTCATTCTCTCATACATGTTGGACACTTTGATACACAATTAAATAAGCTGCTCACCTTACATACAACCAGCACAAAACAGCTCTATCAAAAGAGCTCATTTGTGACGCATGTCCTCGGAATGTTTTTAAATATCGCCACCATTCCCTTACTATATACCTCTTTAAAACCTTCACTGGACTCCCTTACAGAACATGTCAGACAGCAGCTCTATACGCGCAATCTCTTAAGGTCCTATGCGCTTTGCCTAAGCTGGAGCCCTGTTGAAGTGCTGGTGAGTGTGACCATTGATGCAACCAAGCTGAAATATTATCAAATTGCACCTGTTACCTTTTGTTTAATGCTGATTGTATTGATGACGGATTGGCTCCTGTTTTCTCGCCAGAGCAAGCAATTACCAGATATCATCGAATTAGAGGATACACGTACCAACCCAAAGAGAATTAAGCGAAAAACCCTTCAGCTCGCTTTGATGCTGCTGAGTTTTATCACAGTCGTCTCGCTAGTTGATGGATGGGTTGAGAAAGGTTATTTATTCGCCGTTGTGTTAGCGATTATTCCATTTGCTCTATTATTCTCATCTGTCATCAAAAAACGGAAACAATATGTCGCCGTCTCTGTTCCTCATTGGAAGGAGCGCACCAGTCATCTCTCCAATTATATGTGTCTATTTTTAAGTGCCGGTTTCTTTGTCGATATGCTCCTCGTTACTAACAGTCTAAAGCCTATCCAAGCATTTATTGTCAGTATATCAGACCATTCGATCTGGGTTTATTGTGTCATTGGCTTATATTTTCTGATCACTGCACTTTGCGGCTTCCATCCACTTGTGTCGCTTGCTCTGTTAGTAAGCATGTTAACACCTTTCATTCATGAGCTCCCTGCCCTGCCTATCGCGATTGTACTCATTACGGCTGGAACGTCGACGGTCATGTTTAGTCCATTTAATGTTTCCGTCTCGCTATTGGCAGATTTGATGAAGGTCAACCCTTATCGTATCACCCGCTGGAATATATGGTTTGCTGGCTTTTACATCAGTATGGGAATCATATTCGCAACGGTTATCACCGTCATCTTTTATTCATAACAAAAAGAGCTCATCACTGAGATGAGCTCTCTTTCATTCTATGGTTTTAATTGGATGCGTTCAATTTTACCTACGATAAATATGTAGGATAACGCCCCGCCTAATGCGACAAGGCTGACAAATAAAATACCTCCGTTATACGAGCCTGTCACGGATACGATCAAACCGATGATCAGCGGTGTGATGATCCCAGATAAATTAGCAAAAAAGTTGAACACGCCTCCAGCAAGGCCTACCATCTCTTTCGGCGCTACCTCAGACAGCATGGTCCATGAGATATTTGACAGCCCTTGTGCGAAGGAAGCAATGGACAAAATGGTCAGTACAAGCGGAATACTTGTCGTGAAATTCGCCAACACGATGGTACTTGTCAGGAGCAAACCAACAACGACAGGCAGCTTCCTTGCCACATTGACAGATACACCCTTTTTGAGCAGCCAATCGGATACATAACCGCCAAACAGCACTCCAAAGAATGCCGCAATGTATGGAAGAGAAGCTGCAAAACCTACCTTTAGAAACGCCATATTTTTCGCCTCAGCTAAATAAGTAGGAAACCATGTTAAAAAGAAAAAGAGTGTGGACGCCACAGAAAATTGACCAATATAGAGCCCAATCAATTTGCGATATTTTAAAAGGGCGGCAAAGTCTGCCCATTTCAGTTTCTCCTGTGAGGCCACTGTCAGCCCTTCCCCTTGACGAATCAACTCTAGCTCATCTTCATTGACTTTCGGATGTTCTTTCGGTTCGTGATAATACTTATACCAAAAAAAAGCAAATATAATACCGAGCGCACCTGCAGTGATAAATACAGTTCTCCAATCGAAAGTGGTCATGATCCAAAAAAGAAGAGGAGTTGCAAAAGCTAGGCCAACATATTCTCCAGCAGTGTAAACGCCTGTAGCAAAAGCCCGCTCTCTTCTAGGGAACCACGTTGTCACAATGCGGTTGTTGGCAGGGAATGCTGGAGATTCTGTAATTCCAATAAACAAACGGCAGCCGAATAAAAAAGCAAAGCTGTTTGCAAACGCCTGTAAGCCAGTGAAAATAGACCAAGTAATGAGCGAAATCCCATACGTAACCTTTGATCCGAATTTATCAAGAATAAAGCCGCCTGGTATTTGCATGGCTGTATACGTCCAGCTAAACGCCGAAAAAATCAGGCCTAATAATGCAGGATTTAATTGCAGGGAAGATTGAATAGCTGGTGCAACAATGGACACACTGGCTCTATCAATATAATTAATGGCCGTAATAAAAAACAACAGAATCAATATACCAAAACGGGCTTTCGTTGGTTTCATATAAGCGGGCTGCAGTTCGTTCCCCTTCAGTTCTGAATGCACTTTCATAACCATCCTCCTTTGTTTCCGCACTGTGCGGATCGGTTGAGCGTCCTTAAATAACTCCTTTTTCTTCTAACTGTTTGCACTCTTCTTCTGTCAGTCCGAGCATGTTCGTTAAAATCTCATAATTATGTTCACCCAAATCAGGTGCAATATGGCGGATACTCCCTGGTGTTTTTTCAAACTTCGGAATGATGCCAGGTACTTTCACTTTTCCAAGCCGAGGATGATGAACTTCAACGATATTTTCTCGTTCTTTGAATTGCGGATGTTCAAAGATATCCCGAATGCTGAGGATCGGACTCGCAGGTACGCCATGAGTATCTAAAGTGTCCAATACCTCATCCCTTGATTTGGATGCAATCCACTGAGAGACGATAGCATCCATTTCATCGTTATGCTTCAGCCTCGCTGCATTTACGGAGAATTTTTCGTTTTCTAGTAAATCTAATCGATTCATCGCCTCTGCCAGTCGATTAAAGGTCGAATCTGTACTCGTTACTAGAACGAGATAATGCCCATCCTTTGTTTCGTAAGTGCCAGCAGGACTCGAATGACCGCTTAGCCCTGGTGAACGTTCGCGTACCTTGCCAAGCTTGTCATATTCTGCAACCAAAAACTCCAGCATACGGAAAACAGACTCATAGAGTGCTAGATCCACCATTTGCCCGGTACCTTCTGGATGTGTATCCCGATAATACATGGCTGTCACAGCGGCAAACGCCACATAGATACCCGCAATGTAATCTGTCAGTGAAAAGGACGGACTGACTGGATGGCGATCTGGAAACCCTTGAAGATACGTAAAGCCGCTAAACGCCGTCGCAGGGGTTCCAAACCCCGCCTTGTCCTTAAATGGGCCTGTCTGTCCATAGCCTGATACACGAATCATAATTAAACGAGGGTTGATTTCCTTTAATACATCGTACCCAACGTCCCATTTTTCAAGTGTTCCTGGACGAAAATTTTCGATAATCAAATCGACCTGCGCTGCAAGCTTTTTAAAAATATCTTTCGCTTCTTCTTTGTGAAGATCAAGTGTGAGGGATTTTTTGTTTCTTGATAGTCCTGACCATCTTAGCGGTTCACCGTCCGCAAAAGGACCAACATGCCGAAGCGTATCTCCTTTTCCAGGGATTTCAACTTTGATGACTTCTGCACCAAAATCCCCTAGAAGAACTGCGCCATAGGGTGCAGCAATCATCGTCGAAACGTCCAATATTTTCAATCCTTCAAGTGGTGTATTCTTATTCATTGCGTGACTCCCTTTCATTCATGTGATAAAGGGCTAAAATATTGCCTGTTTTAGCCCTTTGTCTTCTTTCAGTGTGACCTAAAAACCCTTGAAGGCTAGAAGGATGAGCTTCTTGGGCTGATTTCTTAATCCTTTGGCAGCTGTCCTTGTGGTGTATACAGCCAAATGAGCCATAAAGGTTCATCCCCTGTATTCACATGCTGATGCGAGACACCATCTGGAATAAACATAAAGTCATTTTGTTTAAAGGACTGTTTTTCTCCATCACAAATGACCTCGCCAGACCCCTTAATCACATAATCAAATTCCTCTGAACCTGGGTGATTGTGAACAGAGCTTGCTTCCCCCGGCTCAAAAATGGTGAGACCTGCCATCATATGCTCCGATCCAACCGTATCTGGTGTAATGGTTTGAAATACTTTCCGAATCATTTGCTCTTCAGGATGATCTAAACCTAACCATAATGGATGCCCATCTTTAAACGGGTTCAATACTTTAATTTTCATTGATAATTCCTCCCCATTTTTTAATTCACACTGACGTGTGAGCGTTTTGTATTTGGTGAATAAATATCATTGATATTCCAATGCCCATCAGTAGGCACAGGATCATTTTTCATTGCCACATCAATCACACACGGTTCTTGGGATGAAATTGCTTCAGCTAATGCCTCTTTGAATTCAGCAGCGCAAGTAATTTTTATTCCTTTCATTCCATAACCTCTAGCAATGGCGGCAAAGTCAGGAGAATAGCTCTCACCATCTTTTCTAAAGACCGTGCCATAAGTCGTCTCATAATGTGCCATTTGTAAGCCGGCAATCGTCCCAAACGCACTGTTGTTCATCACAATCCACACAACAGGAATGTTTTCTTCCACGGCTGTTGCCAGAACAGATGGGTTTTGGCCAAACCCGCCATCTCCAACAAGTGACACAACGACACGATCAGGCTGAGCAACCTTTGCTCCAAGTGCTGCGGGTGCTCCGAATCCCATCGTCGCAAACCCACCTGGTGTTAAAATCGTACCTGGCGTATACACAGAGAATTGCTGTCCTACTCCATTTTTATTCCAGCCAACATCGGTTGTAATAAAAGCATCTGCAGGCAATACTTCACGTACTTCCTGCAAAATACGCTGCGGCTTCATCGGGAAGGATTCATCTTGAATATTCGTCAGATTGCTCTTCCGAAATTCCTCACGATATGCAGCAATGTCTTTTTTCAATTCAGGTCGATCCAGACCTTCTGGCAGTCTTTCTCTCGCCACACGGTTCAGCACGGTTAACGCCTGCTTGAGATCAGCTACAGCTCCAATTTCTACTGGATAGTTCCGTCCAATTTCATTCGGGTCAATGTCAATATGGATCAGCTTGGTTGTTGAGAAGTTAAATGTATATTCCGATTCCCAAGAACTTGCATCCGCTTCAGCAAAACGTGTTCCCAAGGCGAAAATGTAGTCCGCCTCTTTACACTGATCGTTGATGAACTTTGTGCCCCAAAACCCGGTCATTCCAAGGGTCATTGAGTGATTATCCGGCATCGCTCCTTTCCCCATTAATGAATGGGCAACAGGGATACTGAGATGCTCAGAGAATGCCTTTAATTCCTCCGCAGCATCGGCTAGTAAAATGCCTCCTCCTACATATAAAAGTGGTTTTTCAGCCTGCAGTAATCGTTCCATGATACGATTTGCCGTATGATCATCAATGGATGGTTTTTCTATTGTGTGTGTATGTTGTTCCATTTGTTTAAATAGGGAAACATCTAAGTCTTTTGAAAACACATCCATTGGAACTGAAATGAGTACTGGTCCAGGACGGCCGCTTTCGGCTAACTGAAATGCTTTTGACAAAATCTCTGGGAATAATTCTGGAATGTCGACACGCCATGCTCTTTTCACAAACGGTCGATAAATTTCATATTGAGAAGCATCGGAATGAAGATTAATTTCTTGATGTGGGTGCTTTCCGTAGTAATGACTTGGGACATCTCCTGCAATAACAACCATTGGAATGGAATCAAGTGCTGCATTCGCCACTCCTGTTGCCGCATTCGTAAGTCCCGGTCCTAAATGACTGAGAACAACAGATGTCTGTTTCTTCGCTCTTGCATATCCATCTGCCGCGTGTGCAGCAATCTGTTCATGTCTCACATTCACAAATTTGATACTGCTTTTTTCAAGCGCTGATAGAAAAGCAATATTCGTATGACCGCAGAGGCCAAAAATATGCTCCACTCCCCGGTTTTCTAAATACTGAATGACCTGTGATGATATATTCTTTTTCATATTTCTCTCCTCTCTTGGTGCAGCTATGACTCTACTACTCACTCATTCTTTGAAAACACAACAGATAAAACGGTATTCAAATCTTGTATTGCGACTTGACCAGGGGCTGAGCTTTCTTTCCCCACGGCAAAGGTCATGACTGACCCAAAAAGTCCGCCAATCATTCTTGTAAAAGCTCCATACTCTCCCATTGCCATTGAGATGAGAGGCACCTTCAATTGATTTTTGGCATGACTGGTTGCATAGAGCAGCTTTAATGCATCCTCATATGAATGCGGCATCACAGCTACCTTTGCAATGTCAGCGCCAACCGATTCCGCATTACCGAATATTTGCACGAGACGAGCGACTTCAGGCGTACTGTCAAAATCATGATAAGAGACAATCAAGGTCACCCCATTCTTTTTGGCCGCTTGACTGACTTTCTGCATAAATTTCTCATCATGCATCAATTCATAATCAATGGCCTCCACAAGTTGAGTGGCACATAGCGTTTCAAGCAGCGTTACCTTTTCTTCCGTTGAAAGCGATATTGGTTCGCCGCCTTCCTTTTCAGAACGAATGGTGAACAAAATTGGAATTCCCTGCGCCTTGTCTTTCATCCAATGAAGGGTCTCTATTACTTGTTCCTTATCATGGAGGTTCGTAAAAAAGTCAGCTCGCCACTCAATCACATCGGGTTTCTTCTCGGCTAACACCTCTAGTTCATGAAGCAGTTCTTCCTTTGTTTGCCCTATTAATGGAGTACAAACCATGGGCCGACCACCTGCCTGCACGACTTTCAGCTTGTGCTGAAATGCATTTCCATCCATACCTGCTTCCCCCTTATATCCCTTCTGGAAGGACGACCATTTTGGTTTCCGTCATCTCTTCAATGGCGAAACGTGGACCTTCTCTTCCAATACCACTTCGCTTAATACCGCCATATGGCCAGTGATCCAATCTGAAATTCGATGTCCCATTGATGATCACGCCCCCAGTTTCAAGCTCTTTCGCTGCGTGTAACGCTACAGCCAGCTGGCTCGTAAAGATTCCGGCTTGCAAACCGTAGCGGCTATCATTTGCTTCTTTGATCGCTTCATTTAAATCTTCATAAGGAAGGATGCTGACAACCGGACCAAATACTTCCTCGCACACGACTTTGGCCTGTTTTGGCGGGCTGAGCAAAATAGTTGGTCTAACGCTTGCTCCATTTCTTTGTCCTCCAGAAATGATGCTAGCGCCCATTTTCTCTGCTTCTTGTATCCAAACTTCTACACGTTTTGCTGCCTGTTCATCAACCATACAGCCGATATCGCTTTCACTGGACAGCGGATCTCCAACGATGAGCTGATCCACTTTTTCTTTTAGTGTCTCAGTAAATGTTGCCAGGATTTCCTTGTGGACATAAATTCGTTGAACGGAAATACAACTTTGACCAGAATTACTGAAACCCGTTTTTGCGCAAAGGGATGCAGCTTTTTCAATATCCGCATCATGATGGACAATAGTAGCTCCATTTCCACCAAGCTCTAGTAGTACCTTTTTCAATCCAGCGGAATTAGAAATATGTTCTCCGCCAACTGCGCCTCCGGTAAAAGAAACAAGATTTGTTCTTTCATCCGTCACTAATTGTCTTCCGGCATCTACTCCACCGATAATGAGCTGCACGCTTTTTTCAGGGAATTCCGCTTCAAGCAGCAGTTTGACAAATGCTGTGGCAACCGCTGATGTTTGCGGAGCCGGTTTTAATATAATGGCATTCCCTGCTGCAAAAGCAGGACCAATTTTGTGACAAATGAGATTGAGTGGTGCATTAAAAGGAGTAATGGCTAACACCACACCAACTGGCACTTTAAATGTCATCGCCATTGCTCCCTGTCCGCGAGATGATACATGACCAGGAATGGTCTCCCCTATTAATCGATTGGCTTCTTCGGCTGATTGCACTAACGTTTCAATAGATCGTGAGACTTCATCTCGTGTGTTTTTAAGCGGCTTTCCTAATTCTAAAGAAATGAGTTTCGCAAAATATTCTTTTTGATCTTCTAGCAATGTAGCTGCTTTTTTCAAAAGAATCGAACGATCTAACGCTGACATACCCACTAGTTGTTTTTTGATTTGCTGTGCAACAGTAAGTGCGTGTTCTATATCTCCTGTTGACGCTAAATAAGATGTGCCAATTGTCTCTCCAGAGTACGGATTGATGATGTCCTCTTTTTCACGATTTGCTTCAAGCCAATCTCCACCTACATATGACAACGCTTTCAATTCACTCAAATTGTCTCACCCTCCTTCAAATGCCGCGTTCCATGCCCAACGTAACGAACCAGTCTTTCTTCATTTGGACAAGGTCCTTTCACGAGGGCTCCCCTTGTCAGCTCCTCGTACGCATGCGCCACAATGCCCATTCCTCTTGATAAGGAAAAGATGCCTTTTGCTGCTTCAGCCGGGATGTTTAATTCACATTGAATCGCAGCTGATACGCCATCTATGTTCATCGTTATTTTTTTCCCTTTTCGGTTTTCAAGTTCGTGCCTGATTGCCTCCGCTAACCTCAAGTAAATACCGCTAATATGACCGTGCTCGACATAGGTCTGACTCAATTCATATAAACGTCTCACCCGCGGATCGTCATCATGCAGCTGATGGCCGATACCTGGTATCTTGGCTTTACGGGCTAACCAAGCCTGACACACTTGCTTTGCAGCATATTTTATATCTTTGTTTTCATCGTAAATTGATTTTGCCTCGTACAGCATACACATCGCCTTTTCGCCGGCACCACCGTGAATATCACCTAATAGATTCATCCCTGTCGCTACAGAGGAATTAAATGAAATGCCACACGTAACGGCCATTCTTGCTGCTGCAATAGACGGTGCCCTTGGCCCATGGTCTGCACCTGCGACAAGAACACTCTCAAAAAGGGCAGCTTTAGAATCATCCAGCAATTCTCCGACAAGCAATAAATAAAGCATCTGTGGATATGACAATTCGCCAATGAGCTCTTCAATTGGATACCCTCGTAGCTCAATGGAGTTTTTCTGAATATCACTAATCTCTGTCTCCCACCAAGCACCCCCTTCGTTGTATATTTCCAGTGCACTGCGATTTTTCATTGTGTCATTCATTCCTTTAGCTTATTTTTGGAGATGAAGCTCCTCTTATTCCGTCTAGTGGAATTTAATTTCACTTTTTGGAATGTGATTTCATTGTAAGCGCATTCGTTTTTGCCGTCAATATTTTTTCTGAAAATACAGTCATTTGTTGATGAATTAAGTGAATCGAACTAATCATTTCACTATCTTATCAAAAAATTCACCCTTCATTTAGTAAAACAGACGTAAGTATATCGTTCTACTAATTTAAATGCAACATGTTCTTTTTATTCTGTCAAATTCACCTGAAATTAAAAACCCTCTCCTTCACTGGAGAGGGTTCCGGCATTTTCTTATTTCCACCAGTCATCAAACATTGAAGCTGGTACTTGGCGTTTATGTTCTGATTGAACATAGCGCTTTTCAATCGCTTCAGCAGCTTGATCGGAAACTGGTTTTCCTTCTAAGTAATCATCAATTTCATTGTACGTAATACCGAGTTCTGTTTCATCCGTTTGCTGAGGCTTGTCATCCAGCAGGTCGGCTGTTGGTTTCTTTAAGTACAGGCGTTCCGGTGCTTGAAGAGCTTCTAGCAGAGTCCGTCCTTGGCGTTTCGTTAGACCCGTGAGCGGCAGAACATCTGCACCTCCATCACCATACTTCGTGAAGAAACCGGTCACTGCTTCAGCCGCATGATCTGTACCGAGGACAAGTAACCCTTCCTCTCCACCGATGGCATACTGTGCGATCATTCTCATACGTGCTTTCACATTCCCTTTATTAAAGTCAGACAGCGGCTTGTTTGTTTCCTTTTGATACTGATCACTGAATGCAGCCACCGCAGGCGCAATATCGTATTTCCATGACTTGTCTGGCTGTATAAATGATAGAGCGAGCTGAGCATCGTCTTCATCCTGCTGCACGCCATGCGGGAGACGAACCGCAATAAAGACAGCATCTTCTTTTCCTTCTTGACGCAGCTCAGATGCAGCCAGCTGAGCGAGACGGCCAGCAAGCGTCGAATCCTGTCCGCCGCTAATGCCGAGGACGAAGCCTTTTGCACCGGTTTTTTTCAAGTAATCCTTTAGAAATCCAACCCGTTTTTCGATCTCCTGCTTTGGGTCAATTGAGGGCTGCACATGCAACTCTTGGCTGATCTTTTTCTGCAAACTCATACACTTTTCCTCCTAAGCATCCTCTACATGAAGAGAACAGGTTTTACTCTCAATTTAATTGGTTTGACAACGATTTTAGAATCTTCATTATAGCATGTTTTCAAGAAGAACATTTTGTTAGACGTTCCCCTATTTCATTAATGATCAAACATTCACAAAAGAAAAAGACCATGTCTATAAGGACTGGCCCTTTTCTTTTTCAATCAATTTCTACCCGTATAGATGTACAGGCTGCGCCATTACACTTCCCAATATCAGAAGGACATGCGGATACGGCCACAATGAGATCCATTTCGGCTCGCAGACGAATGTAATCACCGGGAAGAGATTTTGGGAGCTCCACAGACAGTTTTCCTTTTTCATCAATGACTGTATTCATAAAGGCATTAAAAGGATAGTACATATCCTCCTTAGGAATCCCAAATGGTTCAAAGGCAGTCCGCAAATTATCGTAGCATGTATGCATGACCTCTAAATGCGTCCGTCCGTATAAAAGCTGATACATTTCTTGCCGGCAGGCGGGCATGTATAAATCATGGCATTCGACTGTGTCTTCAATGACCGTAAACATCGGTTTATATAAATTAGAATAGAGCTTATCCCCTTTTTTCACTTTTGACGAAAATAGGCTGTCCATTGTCGCGCCTTGGTCAAATTTTTCATAAAAATCCTTTTCATGATAGGCCATGACATCTGCTACTTGCTGACCTTCAATATCAACGACCCGCATACATTGGCCTTTTCCTAAGCGAAAGCCGTGTCCATCCTTTGGTAAAATGACATATTCTCCGTTCATCACATGCACTCCTTTCCATGTCAGTATGCCCAAAACGTCCCCTTGATCATGTATAAAAAAAGACGGCGGTCACAAGCTAATGTCATTGAAATCGAAAGGTGTTGCACATGCTTTGAAAGAAGAACAAACTTTATCTTGGTGGCAGCTTTCTCTCATCGGAGTCGGCTGTACAATTGGCACTGGTTTCTTCCTTGGTTCCAGCATTGCCATTACAAAGTCCGGTTTTTCCGTCTGCATTTCTTTTTTGCTTGCTGCCGTCGGAACCTATCTCGTCTTTAAGCATTTGGCTGCGATGACAGCCGATAACCCTGATAAAGGGTCATTTTGTTCCTATGCTCGTAAAGCATATGGACGCTGGGCAGGGTTTAGCAATGGCTGGGTGTATTGGTTTGCAGAAATGTTGATTACGGGAAGTCAGTTAACAGCGATTTCTCTTTTTACCCGCCACTGGTTTCCATCTGTTCCGCTCTGGGTGTTTTCTGCGATTTATTCCGCTCTTGCCCTGCTCGTGATTATCATAGGGCTTTCTTCTTTTCAAAAGACAGAAAATGTCCTTGCAGTACTGAAGACAGCGGCGATTTTTCTATTTATGATCCTTGCTGTGCTTGTGTTATTCGGCATTCTGACAGATCATAAACCGACCCTGCATCTGCCAAACAAAGATCACGAATGGATGCCCCTCGGTCCGCTTGGTCTTTGGAATGGATTGATTTACGCGTTTTATGCATTTGGGGGAATTGAAGTCATGGGGCTGATGGCGGTTCATTTAAAGGACCCGAAGGATGCGGCAAAGTCTGGACGCGTCATGCTGATCATTCTAGCGGTCATCTATATCGTCTCAATTGGACTTGCTCTCTTGCTTGTCCCAGTAACCGCCTTTGACAAGAACAGCAGTCCATTTATTACATCATTGGAGCCGTTTCATTTATCGATCTTTCTTCATATCTTTAATGGCATCTTCATTATTGCCGGCTTTTCGACATTGGTTGCCTCTCTTTATGCGGTCACGACACTGCTTGGCTCAATGTCGGAGCATCAAGATGCACCTGCTTGTTTTAAACAAAAAGACCCAACTCATGTCGGATGGCCTTCGATTATCTTAACTGCCGCTGGCTTAATTGTCTCGATTTTGCTTGCGCTCTTTTTGTCCAAACACATCTATGAGCACCTCACAACAGCAGCCGGTCTTACCCTTCTGTACACATGGGTGTTCATCCTGTTCTCAAGTAAAAAGCTATCAAAGCCATCCACTCGCCAAACGTGTGAAATGATTCTTGCGCTGCTCTTAATTGGAGCCGCCGTTTCAGGGACATTGACAGAGGCCAGCGGACGACCAGGCTTTTTTATCAGTATTGGGATCATTGCAGTAATTGCCATCATGGTGCTATTTATGAAGAAAAAGTGGAAACAGGATCAGACCGCATCATAATTTCATCATGTTTTTTAATGCAGTAAATGGACATTTGGCGGAGGCTGGTTTCTCCGCCTCATCATCTGAGAGGAAATATTGCTTCCACTCTAAATTCTTCTGATCCCCATACCATTTTAACGCAGGGTGTACATCTACTTGATCATATGCCTTGAGCCGCTTACGAACGAGTTTGCTCATTTTTTGTCCAAATGTGGTCGAACCATTCATCTTCTCAAACACCCACCTTGGCTGAAACGCCATCATGACATAAGGGAAGTGACGGCTTTTTCTGAGCTTGTGAGCAGGTGTGGCGCATAAAATAAAATAAGGCTCCCCGTGAAAACAAAACTCCCATTCATGATGCTCAGGATCTGCCGGAATGTCATCAGGCCATTTCATTTCATCTTTTTGATGTAATCGTTGAACGAGCGACCAAAACTGATCCTCAAACTCTTCAATCGAACGTTCTTGCAAATCCTGAGGCGTTTCAAAAAAGCAGATGAATGAAGCATATTGACCGGTTTGTCTTGAACAGCTTTGATAAGCCCTTAACAGCTCTGCAAGCTCATTGACAGCTTCTTCTCCCCTCGGGTCACCAACAAAACCATAACGTAAATGATCGAGGAAAAATCCTTGTCTTCCTGGTACACAAGGGAATGTATCTGCCTCATCTCCTACCATCTCTCCAAATTGCGTGAAAGCATCCTGCTTCCATCCTTCTAGCGATCGTAGATTTTGATCAAGGCAACTTTTTGCATACAGCTGGGCCATTTCCTTCCACCTCGTTTTAGCGTCTTCTCCATAGCCTATGAGGAAAAAAGGCTGTGGTGACTGTCCTTCAACGACTTTCCCTGCGCACCCATAAGGTGGATCTATTGGTTCAATTGAGTCCAATTATGTATGATCAAGTGTATGTAACCATCATGCTACTCCTTTTCATAGAGAGCGCACTCTCGCTTTAGTAATATACAGATGACCTCGTAAAACCCTATGATCGGTTCTTCATCAAAAAGACGGAATCCAACAACCAATAAATGAGAGCGGCGCAAAAGCTAAACAGATAGACTTTGTAGCTAATGAACACGACAAGTCCATCATCAATCCACAAAGCCAACGCCGAACAAACAACCCACGCCGCAATCAAATAAATCAGCAAATCACGGCCTCGAAACTTTTTAGGGTTTCGGTGTAAAACAATTTGTATCGGTGCAGCAAAAATCACATAGCAATCAAAATCAAAAGACTGGTTATCTCCATATAACTGAAGCCCACTTCAGGCGGAGTGAATAAGATGGTATACACGAATGTCGCTGAAATGACAGACAACATTAGCATACATGCATAGTTGAATACTGGCAGAAAAATGCGCATGGCAGAAGCTCCTTGAATCAATTTTATATTCCACCATTAATCAAGTATGTTCTATGTCTGTCAATCCTTACAAAAAAACAGACTGATTGCGTCAGTCTGTTTCAGATTGTCGACAAAGGGCTAAAATGACCTTTATTTTAGCCCTTTGTCTTCTTTTCAGCGTGATAGAAAACCTTTGAAGTCTAGGAAGGACGAGCACCGGCGCGGAGCGAATTTGACATTCGTGAGCACCGGCGCGCAGACCTGACAACGAATGCGAGGGTTTGTCTACACGCTGAAACAGACTGATTGCGTCAGTCTGTTTTACAACATTTCTACCCAATCAATGCCATGATGCCTTGATACCCAAAATAGGCACCGAAGCCAAGTAAGGATACACCTGCAAGAACAGATAAGCCATGTAAAATGCGCTCATTCAAGTAGCGCCTAAACGTACTTGCAAGTAACGCCATACTGAAATCCCATATGAGCATGCCGATAAAAATAGCCATGCTGTACATCAGCATTTGGGAAGCCCCATACTTTTCGATCGTATTGGCCAAAATACTGCCGTAGATTCCAAGCCAAAATAAAATACTGAGCGGATTGGAAAGAGAAATGAAAAATCCCGTCATGAAGGAATGGCCAATCGTTGTGTTTCCTCCGTCCTTCTTTGGACTCTCTTGCAAATTGATTTTACGCAGACTTTCAATGCCGGTATAGGTCAGAACGAAAAAACCAAACAGCCACAAAAAGGTTTTCACAAGAGGTGCGGTCAAAAGCTGGGCGACACCAAAATATATGAGGAGCATATAGACGATATCCGCAGCCATAGCCCCAACACCAAAAATCCACGCGTGCCAAAATCCACTTTTAATCCCTCTATCGATTTGGGCTGCATTGACTGGCCCAACAGGCGCTGAAAGTGACAACCCTAAAAAGATATAACCAAAAAACACCGCCACATAGACTTCCTCCTTTTGATGCTGACTTGTACATGTTATTCAAACTTTCTGTGTTTTAGTACAAGTCCTTTGTCATCTTTTCAGGCGGACTCAAAAAAAGAGGAGCCATTGGGTACGCTGCTTACCTACCGATCTGCTTTCAGCGCCGACTGCTGCGGAAGGGCCGTTTCTCTTTTCCTGAAGCGATTCATTTGAATAGCAGCCGCAAACAGAAGAACGGCTAAGAAGGCGAAAACAAAGATGGCACTTGCCGCTCCTGCCCATTCAAGGCTAAATCCAATGAAAAAGGACAAGCAGGCTCCGCCCAAACTCGCGGCTGCAATAAAATAACTCGTTGCCTCGTCGATGGCATTTTCAATCATTAATGCAGAGGCAGTCAGCGCAATTGGAAACATGCCAGCTGCGCACAAGCCGATGAAAAAGATGAGAATCAGCTGTGCGGCTATGTGGGTTGTCAGTGCAAATACAACGAGCAGCAGGATCATGAGAGCTGCACTGAGCTTTAAAAAACGCAGCGGATGCAGCTGATCTGCTTTTCTCGCAATCACGGTTCTGCCGATGACAATCGCCGTCCAAAAAGTGGAGACAGCAAAGAGACCCCAATTGTCCCCCCCTTTTTCCAGCATGATAGACGGCAAAAAGTTCGCAAAGTTCGTTTCAATCCCTGCATAGAAAAAAGCAAAGCATATCATGAGCACGACAATCATTCGATTGCTGCGATCAACAAGCAAAGACGGCTTCTTCATCTTTTGAGAAGGAGCTGCCATCTGCCCATGAGGCAATTTGTTCATAAAGACAAGCCAGAGCATGAGGAAAAATGTCAGCGCACCCACCTGAAATAAAAACACATAATGCCACGTCTGTTCTGTGACGGTCAGCAGAATCAAAAGAGGGAATAGGAGTGCACCCAATCCAAAAAAGACTTCCATGATGCTAATTCGTTTAGCACTGTTTGCCATTGAAATCACATACGCCCCAGCTGTTGTCTCAAGACTGCCCGCACCGCTCCCAAGAAAAAACCCTGCCAGCACAAGCGTTGTCCAGCCCGGCACCAAAAGCCCAAGGAGAAGTGAGCCGATCATCAGCAGCAAACCCATGGTCAGAACTGCGCCATAGCCTTTTTTTCTCACAAGAATGGGGGATAAAAGAACACCTGTCAAAAAACCAATAAACTGAAAAAAGATTAAAGAAGATAATTCCCCGGGACCCTTATCATAACTAGATAGCAAATAAGGAGTTAAGCTGCCAAAAAACACATGAATGGTCCCAATAAAAAAATAAAAGACACAGCCAAAATAAAACACTTTTTTCATCTTTTCACTTCCTCTAAAAAGGAGCGGAGTCATAAATCCTCCGCTCCACCTCTTTAATATGCACGGGCAGAAACGACAGCCTCTTCCCTCTCGAAGCACGTATTGAGCGCAGCCTGCGCGCGATATCCATCTTCAAAATCAGCCACCTTCATATGAGATGGGTATGGATCTGTATTCACCCAATGCAATAGCTGATCACGGAATGTATCGGACCATCCGTAAAATTCATTAAGCGGATCAGTCAGCAGGGTTTGCGGCATTTGATGACGTTCTACACTTAAACCATCACTAATTTCATATTCGTTTTTCATGTTCGTATGGTATTTGAATACCTTGTCATGACCAATCACTTCTACACTAAATCCACATTCCTCTGGCTGCGAGCTTTTAGACGTCACCAAATGAAAGAACACTTGATTCTCCATTTGCCCAAAAATTTCGGTATGATCATCGACCTGCACCTTTTTCTCTTCTTTTTCCTTTACATGTGTCAGCATCTTCGTGTTAAGAGATTCTTTTTTCATTTCACTGCCAAATAAGTACCACAGCATATCAATCAAATGAATCCCAAGATCCCCCAGAGCGCCGCTTGTACGCAGACTCTCGCCGCTGTCTCTCCACGAAAATGTTTTTCTCCTGAGGGCACTATTTTTCTTAAAGTGTGTCCTGACTGTTAAAATTCGGCCCAATTCACCGTTGGCAATTAAGTTCTTCAAAATATTCACAAAGGATAAGTACCGATAGTTAAAACCAATACTGGCCTGAACCTGGAACTGTTTGGCTGTCTCCACCATTTCCTTCGCTTCTTTCAACGACACAGCCATCGGTTTTTCGCATAAAATCGGCTGTCCCGCTCTTAGCGCCTGAAGGGCATGGTCCTTGTGACAAAAATTAGGGGAGGCAATGATCAACCCATCAGATGCATCCGCTAGCGTATCGATACTTGAATACACCCGCCCTCCGTACTGTTTAATGAATCCCTGTGCTACTGATTCGTGCAAATCATAGACTCCAGATAATTCTGCACCTTTGATCGTTGATAATGCTCTTGCATGTGCTTTTGCAATATTCCCAGCTCCAACAATTCCAATTTTCTTCATGAATGTGCCTCCTCATGTTTATACATCACTGTTTTCAGTGTTTCGTAGATTCCTTTTGCATACCCATGATGACAAATTTGGTGATGGTGCCGTTTGGCCTCGGCCGTCGCATTTTGGACGAGAAACCCGTGCGTGACGGATTGAAGCATCTTCAAATCGTTCCCACTATCTCCAAAGGCAAAGCCTTGGTCTTTTGATAGATCATATTGACTCAGCATAAAGCGGACAATTTCATCCTTCCCTGTTCCGACTGGTAAAAAATCGACATCATAGCAATCCGCAGGGTCTCCTGCGAGTGGGTTGCATTTGTTGATGTTGACTGCCACACCCCGCTCCTTGGCAAGCGTTTGTATGAACGAGAGATGATGAAGGTCTGTCCGTTCATCCTGCTCCTGATAATAGAAATTTTTCTTATATCCTGAGCTGCCCAGCTGCGTTTGCGCCTTGAGGGTAATCCCCTTTTCACGTACGGTTTGCAGGATGTCTTCGATTTTTTCATCTGAAAAACCCTGTGCATCCAGCCGTTTCATCCATTCCGCATCTGGCTGTCCAAATTGAGCATCCGACGTATACACAATCTCAGTTCCTAAGTTCGACGCAATGAAATGCGGAAATTGGCTGAAGCCGCCTTTTTCCATTTTGCTCGTGACAGAATCGAGGCTGCTTCCCGTCACCCAGCCCAGCATGAGCTGCCCTGCTTCACTCTTTTCTGCCACAAATGCTTCCAGCCGCTTTACATCCTCCCTCTGCTTCTCCGTCATCCCGTGAGAATAATAGGTTTCATCAAAGTCACAGAAGACGATCCACTGAGGGTTCTGCGGCTGATTTAACAGCTTTTTATTGAATGGAAGATTTGAGAACATGACGGACCCCCTCGATGACTTTCTCCTGATCTTGCAGCGGCATTCCTGGGTAAAGTGGCAAATGGAGCAATTGCTGTGCTGCTTTTTCTGTGTGCGGAAGCGTCGTTTGTTTATACTTTTGAGAAACAAGATTTGTTTGATGCTGATGCGATAGAATTGGGTAATAGACATCTGTCTCTATGCCCATCTCCAGCAATTGCGCCGCCAGCTCATCTCGGTCTCCTTTCAGCACCCTGATTGGGAATAGATGCCATACATGATCATCCGTCAACTTCGAAAGCTTAATATACCCTTTATCCTCAAGCGATTGCAGCTGATCAATGTATCGCTTTGCTAAGTAAAAACGTTTAAAGTTTTGCAGACCTAAATACTTCATCCTTTCTAGTCCGATCGCTGCCTGCAAGTTATCGATCTTGGAATTAAAGCCGTAGTCACTGCGTTTGACATTTTTCTTTCCAGGTTCAAAGCCGTGATAGCTGATCTCCATGCATTTTTCGGCTAAGGCTTTATCATTCGTTGCGATGGCTCCTGCCTTTCCGCAGACTCCGAGATTTTTGTATGGGTTAAAGCTGAGAACAAGTCCGTCTCCAAATGCCCCAAGGCCGCTGCTGCCAATCGCCTGACAGCCATCCTCAATGATTTTCAGACCATGCTGCTTCGCAATTGCCGAAATGGCCTTCATATCCGCTTGCTTTCCATATAAATGAACCGGAAGAATGCATACCGTCTTATCCGTGATATGCTTCTCTATTTCACTCGGTGCCAGACAGTAGGTGTCTGGGTCAATATCGGTATAAACCGGAACAGCCCCAACGGCAAGTACTGCATTTTCTGTTGCAGCAAAGCTATTGGCTGGCAGAATGACCTCGTCTCCTGGATGGACGCCTGCTGATATGAGGCTGATCATGAGGGCATCTGTTCCACTTGACGTGGCAATGACATATTTTTTTCCTAAGTACTCAGCGAGCGTTTTTTCAAAACGTGGAATATATGGCCCTGAAGTAAAACGGCCAGAATTCAATACTTCTTTCAGCACCTGCATAATATCATCGATCTCATCCTCTGAAATCAATTTATCAACTGGCAGGAACGGTATCTTTTTTTCCTTATTTTGTTTATAATGGAAGAGAATTTTTTCCAAGCCCGTGTGCTCAATATCTTGCTCCAGGAACGTCACCAGCTTTTCATTCGCTAGATGCTTTTCAACTGAATCAGACTTTACTTGAACACCTTGATTGATCATATCCAGCAAAGGTAGATAATCCTTGCTTTTACCTGATATCTTCGTCAATATTTGCATTCCATTCCCTCCAATTAATCAATTCCATTTGTTAATATTTAACTTGTTTCACATTGTAAATGATGTTATCGATTTCAGAACAATAACTTTGTGTAAAGGATTTGTTAATATGTGTACAATTTATGAAATTGCCAAGCGCTGCGGGGTTTCAACCACTACTGTTTCTAGGGTGCTGAATCATCATCCATATGTGTCAGAGGAAAAGCGGCAGCACATTTTACAGGTGATGAAGGAAATGGAGTATACGCCGAGTT
Organism: Bacillus sp. MC1252; assembly: GCF_056838025.1. NCBI lineage: Bacteria > Bacillati > Bacillota > Bacilli > Caryophanales > Bacillaceae > Bacillus > Bacillus sp. MC1252. The sequence continues at coordinate 315,160 of NZ_CM166369.1, read as the reverse complement.
CAGCGGCTCGCACCCTTCGTTCACATCAGACAAAGACCATTGCTGTGTCTGTCCCGGCTGTGGACCATCCTTTTTTTGCACAATTGATTAAAGGCATTTCAAAGGAAGCACTGGATCAAGGGTATAAAGCTATCGTGCTCCAGACGTTTTACCAAGAATCCCTAGAGATCGAAGGGCTTCAATTATTAAAAAGAAAAGAAGTAGATGGCGTCATCTTAGGGGCATTAGAAAATAAGTGGGAAAAGATCGAGCCGTTTTTAGCAAACGGCCCCATTGTCATGGCGAATGAATATCATCAAACAGCAGACATCCCGATTATTGGATACGATGAGCGCGAAGCCGCCTATAAAGCTGTTGACTATTTGATTCGGTCAGGACGTAAATCGATTGGGTTTTGCTTTGATACAGAAAGTAGTGAGGCACAGAAACAAAGAAGACAGGGCTATCTTGATGCGCTTTCTGCTCACGGTTTGCCGCTAAATGAAGATTGGCTGTTTGGGGAGGCCTTTACCATTGAAGACGGCTTTCGCTTAATGGATTTGATCCATGACATGCCGGATACACCTGATGCCATTTTTACCGGCAATGATCAAGTCGCAGCAGGGCTCATTAAACAAGCCATTTCATATGGTTATCAAATCCCCGAGGATCTAGCGGTTATCGGCTATGACAACCAAGACATTTGCGAGGTAACGGCTCCAACGATCACCACCATCGACATTCCGATCGTAGAGCTTGGCCAGCGGTCTGTGCAGCAAATGATCCAGCTCCTGCAAAACCAAAAACCATTAGAGCGTGAGCATATTCAGCTGCCTACCCGGCTCGTGACAAGAGAATCTACATAAACAAAAAAAGACTGATATGGCTCTCAGTCTTTTTTAAAACCTATACAAATTGAGCAAGAATGAACGTCCATATACACACGATGGCAAGCAGGATGACACTGTACTTCACTGTCTTTTGGAATAGCTCAGATTCTTTACCTGTTTCTCCAACGGCTGCTGTAGCGATGGCGATTGATTGTGGAGAAATTAACTTCGCCATGACACCACCGGTTGTATTCGCACCGATTAACAAACCTGCCTGTGAGCCGATTTGAGAAGCAGTGACCGCTTGAAGGTTACCGAATAATGCGTTGTTACTCACGACAGATCCCGTAATAAACACACCGATCCAGCCAAGTACTGGGCTGACAAGCGGGAACAAATCGCCTGTTTTTGCAAGCGCAAGTCCAATTGCAGAGCTCAGTCCGGCAAAGTTCGCCAAGCCTGCAAAACCCATGACAAAACAAATGGTGAGAACAGGTACCCACAGCTCCTTCACCGCTGCTTTTAAGCAGGCAGCGCCTTCTGTTAATTTAATATGTTTACTAAGCAATCCTGTCAGCATGACCGCAATGAAAATGGCAGTACCTGTTGCACTGATGACATCAATTTTAAAGATCGCATCAATGGGGGTTTCTGTTTGTGCAATTGGTGGTAATTTCACAATTTGCTGATGTAGAAACGGCATTTTCACTAAAATCGTCGTCCAGTTGAGTGGTCCTCCCACAGCAAACAATGCTTTAAATGCTGGCAGACTCCATACAGTAATAACGGCAGTTAAAATATAGAATGGAGACCATGCTTTCAAGACTTCAACTCCGCGATACGTTTGTTTCTGTTCAATGGCTGGTGCTCCTTCTTCACGATAAATGTGTTTTGGCTGCCATTTTCGAAGAAATAAAGCCAAAATTCCCATACTTGCTAAGGCTGAAATAATGTTGGCAAGCTCAGGGCCCATCATCACCATCGTTACAGCTTGCAAAATCGCATAACTTCCACTAACAACAAGCAAGGCTGGCAGCGTTTCTTTAATCCCTTTGAAGCCGTCTACAATCAAAATGAGTAGAAACGGGATACAGAAAGAAATAAATGGGATCGTATACACAAGGGTTTGAGATAAAGCGAGCGGCGTCATATTGCCCATTTGCGCCCCTGTAATGACTGGGATGCCCACTGCACCAAATGCGCCAGACGCAGCATTGGCAATTAAGCAGAGCATTGCGGCTTTGAGTGGTTTAAATCCAAGCTCTGTTAAGAGGGCGGCACTGATCGCTATCGGTACCCCAAACCCAGCTGCTCCTTCTAAAAATGCGTTAAAACTAAAACCAATTAATAAGAGCTGAAGACGTTGATCTTGAGATATTCCTGCAATACTAGAACGAATGACATCAAATTTTCCAGATTTCACAGCAATTTTATAGAGCCATACGGCCATGATGACGATATATCCAATCGGCCACAGCCCATTAGATATACCGAGCAGCACAGCAGATAGTGCCTTTTCAACTGGCATATGAAAGAAGAAAACAGCTGTTACAAAACTGACGATTAAGGTAAAACAAGCGGCTAAAACACCTTTTAACTTAAATACGGTTAATGCAAATAGAAAAAATAAAATTGGAAGCATTGCCACCAATGCACTTACGAACTCATTACCAAACGGATCATATATTTGCTGCCACATAGTGATTCATCCTTTTCTGCTCAGATAGATTGTCTTTGATTGATTAAAAATGAGGAGCCAAAATCTCTTTTAGCACATTTACACTGTGTGCGAACTTTTCTTTTTCCGTCTCGTCCAGTGCAAGCTCCATAATTTCTGTTGCACCATTTCGGTTCACAAGGGCAGGTACACCAATGTAGACATCTTCTGCTTCGTACTCTCCATCTAAATAAGTGCTGACAGTCAAAATGCTGTTTTCATTGTGCAAGATCGCTCTTGTGATGCGGGCTAAACTCATCGCTACGCCGTAGTAAGTGGCACCTTTTTTCTCAATAATTTGGTATGCGGCGTGACGGACATTTTCCATGATTTCATCTAAGTCTTCTTGTTTGTATTGATCATTTCTCTTCATTAATTCTGTAATCGGTACACTCCCGATATTCGCATGACTCCAAACAGCAAGCTCTGTATCACCATGCTCTCCAATGATGTACGCATGCACGTTGTGTGCCGCTGCTTCAAAATACTCACTGAGCATGTATCTAAATCTTGCGGTATCAAGAGTGGTCCCACTACCAATCACTCGTTCTTTTGGAAGTCCACTGAATTTCCAAGTGGCATATGTCAAAATATCAACAGGGTTTGTGGCAACTAAGAAAATGCCATCGAATCCGCTTTTCATCACATTGTCTACAATGCCTTTAAAGATATTTAAATTTTTCTCAACAAGGTCAAGTCTCGTTTCACCTGGCTTTTGGTTCACTCCAGCACAGATACACACAATATCTGCATCCTTACAATCCTCATAATCTCCATACCACGTATTCACAGGATGCGGGGCAAATGCTTTCCCGTGGTTTAAATCCATTACGTCACCCATTGCTTTGTCTTGATTCAGATCAATCACAACCAATTCATCTGTGATCGCTTGATTTATTAATGTAAAGGCATAACTACTGCCGACGAAACCTGCTCCAATAAGTGCTACTTTGTTTACTTTTTCGTTTGTCATGTTTCCTCATCCTCCTGAGTAAAACTAGGTTGTGTTTATTTGTGAAGTATTTCACATACTTATTGTGCAATATTTCACAAACTTTTGCAAGGGGGTTACTCAAAAAAATATGTAGCGAATTTGTGAACACACTTATTGTGCTTTAAAACCGCTGTTTCCATACATATTTCCACAAAAAAAGCTGCCAAACTCTCTTCAGCAGCTTCATACATGTTTAATAAGGTCCCCAGTTAATCATCACTCCGATACAAATAAACACAAGACCGATGACAAACCAAATGAGCGCAAGCGGCACCATAAAACGCAGCCACTTCACATAAGGAATACCACTTGCAGCAAGCACAGCCATCAACACACCTGAAGTAGGATTGACACAGTTGACTACTCCTTCGCCGAGCATGACAGCTTCTACAGCTACCTGTCTCGTGATGCCCATTAAATCAGCCAGCGGCGCAAGAATCGGAATAAAGACAACAGCTTCTCCTGACCCTGATGAAATCAAAAAGTGAAGGAGCGCACTCGCCATATACATCCCGATCGCACCAGCAATTGGACTAAATCCTGTCAGCATACTCGCCAAGCCATTGACCACTGTATCAAGCAATTTACCGTTTTCTAGAATAACTGAAATGCAGCGCGCCATCCCGACAATAAGTGCGCCGTATACAAGGCTTTGACAGCCGACAATAAACGTTTTCGCAATATCATTGGCTGCTAATCCGCCAAGCAGTCCAGCAGCGATCGCCATAAAAATAAACACACCCGCCATTTCCTTATCGGTCCAGCCAAGCTGAAGCGCGCCATATAAAAAGCCCCCAAGTGACAAACCACACACCGCTAAAATCAGCTTATGTCTGCTGGTAAAGGCAGGCTTGTCCACTGATTCCGCTTCAGCTCCTCCAAGCCCCTTAGCAGGAAACCATTGATCGCCAAGAAGGCTTCCCTTTTCTTTATTCTTCAGGCGCCTTGTATATAAGTAGATGTACACAATACTAGAAATCAGAAAGCAAAGATAAATAATGACACGAAGACCAATTCCAGAAAAGATTGGCAGCTCTGCAATCGTTTGAGATAAACCTAGTGGAGATGGTGATAAAATCGTTGCGTTAAAGCCGGCATAACAGCCGATGTAAATGACCGCCGCCCCCGCCACAGCGTCCCACTTCAAAGATCGTGCCACAATGATGCCGATAGGAATAAAGCCAATGACAGAGTTCACGACAATTCCGGTCGTCCCAAGCACAGAAAATAAGCCACCGACAATACAAATGAACAGTAACTGCTTTGTTTGAAACCGGCTGATGACATGGTGAATCATCCCGTTAATTGCACCTGTCCGTTCCAAGATCGCAATGGTTCCGCCAGTAAATAAAATCAGAAAAATAATAGAAGATGACCCCACCATTCCTTCTTGAATGGCTGTGAAAAAGCCAACCGCACTCACTGATGATTGATCAATGCGATGATAGCTGCCAGGAACGGCTGTTGTGATATCTCCTGATGTTTTTCGGTCAAATTCACCTGCTGGTACAAAATACGTTGCAATAGTACAAATCAGTGCAATCATAAATAAGAGCACATACGCATCCGGCATTTGAAGTTTTCGTTTTTGCTTCTTAGGTGCTGATACTGTCGCTGTTTTCATCTGGCATAACCCCTTTGTCCCGATCAGAATTTAACTTAATTTTCTGAATAATCAAATGATGTGTTATATTATAAACATCAATGATATTTAAGATCAATATTATTTCACTAAAAGAATGTTTTGGCAGATTATCTGTCAGCAAGGAGGCTTCTCATGACAACTTTGACAAACGAAATGAAACAAACCGTGACAGACATCTTTGAGCACCTGCATGCCCATCCAGAAATAAGCTGGGAAGAAACGAATACGACCGCTTATATCGAAGACACTTTAAAGAAGCTGGGCTGCAAGACACGAACATTTGAAGACTGTACAGGGGTGATCGGTGAAATTGGAGAAGGCGCACCAGTGGTCGCAGTGAGAGCCGATATTGATGCACTTTGGCAGGAAGTAGATGGGGTGTTTCAAGCCAATCATTCATGTGGTCACGATGCGCACATGACGATGGCCCTCGGCACCTTCATGGCATTAAAGGAAAAAGAACGACCGAACGGCACGATCCGGTTCATTTTTCAGCCAGCTGAAGAAAGAGGCGGAGGCGCTCTGAAGATGATTGAAAAAGGTGTGTTATCAGATGTCGATTACTTATACGGAGTGCACGTGCGCCCAATTCAAGAAACACTAAACGGACGCTGCGCTCCAGCGATTTTACACGGGTCAAGTAATCATTACATCGGAACAATTATTGGAGAGGAAGCGCACGGTGCACGCCCACACCTCGGTATCAATGTTATTGAAGTCGCTGCTACCCTCGTGCAAAGACTAGCGCATATACATGTCGACCCAAGAGTAGCGCATTCTGTGAAAATGACCAATCTGAATGCAGGCGGCGGCAGCTCAAACATCATACCTGGTAAGGCTTCTTTTACACTAGATATTCGGGCACAAACAAACGAAGTGATGGATGAACTAGAAAAGGAAATTGAAAGAGCTTGTCATTCTGTAGCGGACGCCTTTGGCGCTTCTATTACACTTTCAACAGATCATCGTTTGCCAGCTGCGACATTAAATGAGGATGCCGTCCAGATCATGTCTGATGCGATTGAACACGTTTTAGGCAAAGAGCAGCTCGATCCGCCGATCGTGACGACAGGTGGAGAGGATTTTCATTTTTATGCAGCAGAAGTTCCGCATATCAAATCCACGATGCTCGGATTAGGCTGTGATTTAACACCAGGGCTTCATCATCCTTATATGACATTCGACCGCTCTGCTATCTTTACCGGCATTGAGATTTTGACTGAGGCTGTATACAAAACGCTTCAGCAGCATGTATCGTAAAATAAAAAAAGCCACCCGTCTTTTCTTAAAGCGGGTGGTCTACTTTATTCCGACCATTTAAGCATTCAAATCTGTCATCGCTGGGACGTTGATTTCTTTCACACAAGATACCCTTGATAAATGAATCACGCATCTCGCAAGCTCCACAATATCTTGCACAGGTATTCTTGTTTCATCATATAGGGTGATGGCTTTTTCTACTCCATCTTCATAAGGAATCTCAGCCGCAAGCTCTCCTGGATTGATGCAGGTCACGGATATTTTATCTTTTCTCACATGCTCTCTCAGTGCATTCACAATCCCGCGCAATCCAAATTTAGACGCTACAAAGGAAACCTGCGGCAGGTTCGTATGGTCGAGTCCCGCAGTAGAGCCAATCACGATGATCTTTCCACTCTCAGATTTCCTTACGTGCGGAAGCAATGCTTGGATGTAGGTAATGGTTGAGGTAACATTCACATTGATTAAATGAGCGATATCCTCTGGCTGATCCTCATTGAAAGAATAATCGTCTTCAAAGCCTCGTTTCTCCCATAAACCCACATTATAAATCAGGACATCAATGGCCTTGTTCCCCAATGCTTCGAGCATAAAAGGGATATGTGTTTGGCTTGATAAATCGATTTTCAGCCAAATTCTATGTACTCCGTCATCTATGTTCAAACTGCTTGGTTCACTTCGTGACACAATCCAAACTGTATCTCCACTTGAAGGAAGACCTTTCACAAAAGCATCCCCTAATCCTTGACTTGCACCGAAAATGATATAGTTTTTTCTCATTAGCTCCTCCTTCTATGGCTCACGAGCTTCCAGTCGTGCAACAGCTCAGCTGTAAGCATGTTTATATCTATATCATACAAATTCTAAGACACGGCTGCCCCTTTTATGCCTGTCTTCACTTCATCATGGCATGACTACCTGATTTCTATTAATTCAGCTGGTAACTCACGCGCCTCTACAAAGCATTTGATCATTTCGGTAAAGAGGTCTTTCTTTTCAAAAGTAAACGTATGTCCAATGGCTGGAACGATGAATCCTTCTGCCTTTGGGTGTGCATTCGTGATTTTTTTCGCTGACCGTTTCATGATGCCTCTTTCCTTTTCTCCTACTGTCACAAGAATCCGTGCTTTTGCTTGCTGAAACGTGTCTGGCAGCTTGTAATGAAGGTTTTCTTGAAACATTGTAAGAAGAATTTCCTTTTGCAAATGTTTCGAATCAGCCGCATAATGTTCCAGTACATGCTTTGGAATCCCCATCTTTTCAGCTTGATGCTGGATAAACCAATCTTTCTTTAATAACGGGTACGTAAGAGGTAAAATAGGCTTCACCATCAAATAGAGCCAAGGCAACGGCATCACAAGGGCGCTATTGATCACGGCTATGTCTACGATGTCTGGCTCTCTCGATAACATATCAACGGCAATCTGCGCACCTAGAGAGAATCCAATGAGAATGACTGTACGGCCGTGCGCATGCTCCTCAATCCATGAGATGATCTCACGGGTGCTTTCTCGCATGGAAAACGGCTGTTCATTTGCTCTTGTCCCATGACCGATGAGATCAGGGGTATAGCAATCATATACTTCTTTAAATGTTTCAATCTGTTCCTGCCACATCCAGCTGCTTACTCCTCCACCATGCAGGAAAATCATGATTGGCTTATCCATCATCGACAACTCGTCCACCATCCTTATGTATAAGAAAAAAGCAGCCGCTTTTTGAGCAGACTGCTTTTTCCATAGCTCCCTTCTATTATAAGGGAACCGTTACATAATTGGCTATTTTTTCAAATCCTCAATGGAATTCACGTTCTTCATATATGTCGGAACAACTAGACCAATTTTAACACCTTTCATACTTGTTCCCACATCTTCATATTTGCCTTTAAATTTCTCTGCGTATACTTTATGTGTTTGTGGCAACCATGCTGCAAGTGAAGCATCTGCGCTTCCATCAGCAATCGCTGTCCACATTGGACCAGCTTCAACTTGAGTCAATGTTACGTTATAACCTAAATCCTCTAACACTTTTCCTACCACATTTGTACTAGCAATTTCACTATCCCAAGCAACGTAGACAAGTTTCATTTTTTCTCCATTTACCTTATCTACACCTTTAGTCCATTTACTTACTAAATCCTTATGCTTCTTCACAAAGTCCGCAGCCGCATCCTTTGGCTTTTTCCCTTCTTGGATCGCAAGCATGACTTCTCCCATGTCATCTTCAGACCAGTTAAACTGACTAAGTAATTGATTTGCTTGAGGTTGATCCTCTGCAAAACCTTTCCTTGTGATTGTGTGAATTTCTTCTGCTTCACCAAACACACCCTTAGGGTCTTTTAAATACTTCAAATCATACTTAGAAAACATCCAATGAGGATTCCATCCAGTGATGATGATCGGTTCTTTTTTATCATAAGCTTTCTTTAAAGACGCTGTCATAGAAGAACTAGATCCTGAAGTCACTGACCACTTAGATAAATCGTAATCCTTTAAAGCATTATCTGCAGCTTCCATAATTCCCGCACCTGGGTCAATTCCAGTAATTTTATACTTCACCTGTTCTCCAACTGTTGCATCTTTATTATTTGTTGCACTACCACAAGCAGCTAATCCCAAAGTCAAAATCGCCGCCGCACTTATCCCTACAATTTTCTTAAACATTAAACGTCCCCCCTAGTTTTTTTGGTTTTTATATTTTGTGTAATTCGGTCAAGAACAATAGCCAAAATAACGATGGCAATCCCTGCCTCTACACCAGTTCCTGTTTTCAATTGAGTCACAGCTCGGTATACTTCTTCACCTAATCCAGGCGCACCAACCATTGATGCAATGACAACCATAGATAAGGCTAACATAATGCTTTGGTTAATCCCTGCCATAATGGTCTTTGTCGCAAGTGGCAGCTGTACTTTAATTAATCGTTGACTCGTTGTCGAACCAAATGCCTCAGTCGCTTCAATTAAAGTGGCCGGAACTTGTTGGATACCTAATATCGTCATTCTAATCGTTGGAGGCATCGCAAAAATAACAGAAGCTACAACTCCAGGTACTACCCCAATATTAAAGAAGAAAATAGCAGGTAACAGATAAACAAAAGCAGGCATTGTCTGCATTAAGTCTAAAATAGGTGTAACAATCTGCCTAACTGTATTTTTCTGTGAAGCCCAAATACCAATTGGAATACCGATAATAATCGAAATGATAACAGATGTTAAGACCAAGGATAATGTCTGTAACATGGCACTCCAATAGCCTAGATAATCAATAATAAAGAAACCAACTAAAGCAAAGATAGCAATTCCTCTTTTACTAATAAACCACGTAATACCAGCAAAAATAATCGTCAAAATGATGGGTGGAACAAATCCTAAACCATCTGTAATCATTTGAACAAATGCAGCTAAACCATTAGCAATACCATCAAATATACCGCCAAAAGTCGCAGTTAACCAATCAATAAATTGATCAATCCAATCTGCTAAAGGGATTCTAGGAAGTGATGATAAAGATAGCATTTAGTTCACCTCCTGTGTATGAATTAAATTAATGTATTGATCGTTTCCTGCAAGCGCTCCAATGAGTGCTCCTTTCACAACGATACCCTTCATACGGTTTTTATCGTCTACTACAGCAATTGGGATATTGGATTCCGAAACAAGTTCAAAAAGATCGGTTAAAACCGTATCTTGGTGAATGGTTTTCATATTTTGATGGATCACATCTTTTAAAGTCAGTTGATTTTCCGTTGCACGCTGCGCCTCTTCAGCAGAAATGACCCCCAACAGGCGATTTTGTTTATCAACAGCATAAATCGAAGATATACCCAAGTTTTTCATTAAGGTTAGAGCAACTCTTGGCCCCTTATCAATCTGAACCGTTTCAGCTCTTTTCATAATATTCCCAGCTGTCAACACTTTAGACAAATCTACATCCTCAACAAATCGCTCTACATATTCGTTTGAAGGATTCATTAATATCTCTTCTGGTGTACCAATTTGTACAATGTTACCGTCCTTCATTAATACAATACGATCACCAATTCTAAGAGCTTCATCTAAATCATGTGTAATAAAAACAATTGTTTTGCCGACCGAACTATGCAGGTCTAATAACTCGTCTTGCATGTCCTTTCTAATAAGTGGATCAAGCGCACTGAATGCTTCATCCATTAATAAAATGTCTGGATCATTTGCAAGTGCCCGAGCTAGTCCGACACGTTGCTGCATTCCTCCACTTAATTGGTTTGGATACTGATCCTCAAACCCTTCAAGACCTACAAGCTTGAGTGCATCCATTGCTTTTTGCTTTCGTTTTTCTTTTTCTACACCTTGCAATTCAAGTCCGTATTCTGTGTTCTCCAGAATTGTACGATGCGGGAACAATGCGAAGTTTTGGAAGACCATGCTCATCTTTTTTCGTCTCACTTCACGCAATTGATCCTTTGACATATTTGTTATCATATCCCCATCAATATATATTTCTCCGGAGGTTGGTTCGATTAACCTATTTAGCAGCCGCACAAGTGTGGACTTTCCGCTCCCTGATAGCCCCATGATGACAAATATCTCGCCGTCATAAACATCAAAATTTGCTCGATTGACACCAACTGTTGCGCCAGTCTCTTTTAGGATATCTCTTTTTGTTTTCCCTTGTTCAAGCATTTGAGATGCTTTTTTAGCATTTTTACCGAAAATTTTAGATACATTATTTATCTTGATCTTGATATTTCTCTCTTCAGAATTCATTTTTTCCCTCCAAATTAGCATCTTTATAACCGTAACATAAGCGTTATGATGCGAACAATCTTTAGAATTCGCTTATTTCCGCACAATATGTATGAATTCCATATAGAGGTCTGGTGATTAGAGACCATACGCCGTTTTACTCTTAAATCCTATAGAATGCTTCAAAAACTACATATTTTACGGGGTATTTTCTCTCATCAGACAATATTTTACTGTAAATTCCTAATTGTGCTAAAAAATAAGTCGAATGCTCATGACACCGGACTTTTCATTGATGGGTGAATCTTTCCCCTGAACAGGATTTACCCGAAAATGGTCACATAAAAACCTTTTTCATTCAAATTTTAATAAAATTTATAAAAAACTGCCTGCAACTTTTGTTACAGGCAGCTCGTTTTTTTAGGACTCTAGGGCAGCCCGCTTAATATTATCTTGAAGCTCGAGCATTCGTTTTGTTCCATCTTCGCGTAATCGTTTGTTTTCCTCTTCGATCTGCTTCGTCTCTTTCATCCCCTGTACAATCGTATTAAAGGAGGATTCGATCGTTTCAATGTCGATACTCGGCCGTCCGGATAACTTGGCAATCTCAACACTTTGACTAGAGATATTTTCAGCATTTCGCTTCAGCATTTCATTTGTTCTTCTATCCAGCTCACTCATTGAATCAGCCACAAGCTTTTGTCTCTTCGCTGTGACAGCTTGAATGATTCCATTTTTGAAAATTGGAATGGTGATGATGAAGGCAGAGTTGATTTTCCCGATCAATTTCGTATTACCACGCTGCAGCAAACGGATTTGCGGTGCCGTTTGAAGAGCCACCATCCGTGCCATATCAAGGTCATATACACGCTCTTCCAGCGCTTGAATGCCATTACGAAGCGTATCAAGCTCCATTTGTGCCAGCTGGTTCCCACCAGCCGCTTTTTCTTCATAAGATGGAACCAATTGCTTTAATTCTTCGATTTTCATTTGACCTGCTACGACATATTTTTCAAGCTCCATATAGTATTGAATGTTATGCTCATACATTTCTTCAAGCGTCACGGTCGATTTGGTCATTTCGTCTTTATATTTACTGATTTCCACATTGATTTTTTCAATTTCTGCACCGAGTGTTTGATATTTACTGAAAATCTTTTCGATCATGCTGCCGCCGCGCTTAAAGATTTTTGACAATAAACCACCCTTTGGTTCGTCAAAATCATTTTTATCAAAACGATCCATAATCTTTCCAAGCTGCGTGAGCATCGTTCCTGAGTCTGTGACGCTTGTTGAACGCATCATGGAAAGGATACGATCAGAAAACTTAGAGATTTCGACAGCAGGCTGCTTTCCGTATTCAAGCAGATCCAGCTGATTTTTCGCATCAATCTGTCTCGCAATGTTCTGCACTTCTGGTTCATTTCGAAGCTGAACGCGAATGTCGTCTGCCTTCTCAATGGTGATTTCCTCTTTATCAATTGAAATGATGTCATTTCCGTTTGTATTTGTCATAAGCTTTGATCTCCTTATCGGTTTTTAATGGATTGAAATAACTTTCTGACGATGGACGGCTCTTTAAACTCCTGGTTCATGACCATTTCATCGAGCCAATGTATATCAAATAATTGGTCATCTATATACCGCTCTATACACTGATATCCCGCCGGATGATACACGAAGAGATCCACACCCATTTCATTCAGAAAAATCAGGGCAGCCGCATCAGAACGAGTCAGCTCACCATTGTATTCCGTATGGTATAAAATCACTTTCGGTACGGTTTGTGCATAATCAAAGGTTTGAATGAGTTCAATGAGATCCTGGCTAATATGCAGAACCTGCTTGAATAAATAAATACGAATATCTAATTCGGTCTCTTGGCCTTCTTTTATTAGCTTCGGATGCTGACAGATTCGAGATATCGCCTCTGCCATCGCACGCTGCGTGCCCTCATATAAATGAGAAAACTGCCACACATTGCTTTTCATTAATAATTCAGGATCAATCTCTCCCACAGGAGAAAGTGCATGCTGATAATGAAATTGATAATTCGAAGACACTTCTTTCGTAAAAGGGAAATGGCGAATGATCTTCGTCTCTTTCCCCTCCATTAATGTGTGGATACGGTCCCAGTATTCACGCTTGTCTCGCGTGACCCCCATCATTTTCGCAAAAAGATTCGGAATCTGTATTGTGTCCCGGTCTGCTTTGAAATTAGGGCGGATAAAAGATCGTTCTTTCGCAATTAAAAACAGCTCGTCATACGTTGTCTTTAACGTAATGGAATGAGGTGTATGATCTCTGAATTGCCACGGCTTATACAGCATTGAATCTTCTGTGTGAAGCACCTCTTCAAGCTCTCTTGTCGAGCGGTACGCCACCGTTGATTTTCTCTCAGGCTTTTCAGTGGGGAACGGCTCAAGCTTTGAAGTCCCCGGATACTGATCAATAAAAGTCAGCTTTTCTTCTGGATCTAATTCGCGGAACGGATCCTTGCCTTCCGGATGAAATAGCACAACATCACAGCCAATCAGCATGACATAGTAAAGAAAATAAAGCTGACTTTTATTCGCCTCTCCATACCAAATGACTGCCGGCATTTTTTCTTCTACATTTACTTCCTTCAGCCATGGTCCTAGATGGTTATTTGAAAACTTCACCACATCTAGTAGGACGCGGCGGAAATCGGGATGCTGAAATCCGCCCTCATGCAGCTGCTTGAAATGCTCAAACACCTTGATCAATGAAAGGCGGATATGCCGGTTCATTACAGGGTTTGGATGGCGTACAATCAGCTGTTCGCCATCTAAAAAAGCCACAAAGCGATTCACGGACAATCCCTTTTCTTCTTGGTTAATCAAATGAATTCGTTGAAGAGCTTGAAAATGCTCCGGCTCAATATGACGATTAAGTGATTCACTTAAAATATGCATGCCGTCTGTTTCATATAATTCATGTAAATAAATAAAATAATCGGTTGCATCATGCGGAGTTCCAAGGACCCGGGCGGCGAGATGCGGCAAGGATAACGTATGCTCGTCCTTTACATAGCCGTCTCGTTCAGGGAGCGGCTTTTTCAGCACGTTTTTCCAGGCTTCCTGCTCCGCCCGTGTATGGGTAACATTGATTTCTTTATAGCTCACGCCGCTCCTTCCTTTCTCCTATATTTTCTCGAAAGCTACTACTATCATATCATTCAGCCTTCTACTTCTGCTATCGAATTGAAGGCTTTTTTGCAGTGGTCATCTGCTTTATGACACAAGCGGTGATTTCATCTGCCGCAGCCATGCCAGATGCTGCTGTCGGCTCAAGTGATGGGTCAAAGTCGAGAACTTCCCCATGCCTTGGGGCAAAGCCCGTATCCGCCTGACGAATGAGATCTGCATCTAACAAGGAATCGCCCGCACCATATACGTATTCAAGCTGTAGCCTTTCCTTTAGAAAAGCAACAGCAGCCCACTTATTGAGCGGCTGTGGGATAAAATAGAGCTTCCGGCCCTGAAGTGAAACCTGCCAGCCTCTCTCCTCGCCCCACAGCTTCAATTCAGCAAGCGGAATGTGAGAAAGATGCTCGTCCTTCATGATCAAATAAAGAAATCTTCCCTCTGCTGTCCGGGTGCGCTTGACCCATGCGGCAACCGGAAGTTCAGAGATGGCCCGCAGCATATCTCTAACTGGCATACACTCTCTGAGTCTCTCATCAACAATGACCTGCCAATCCTCAAGCGGCTTGCCATGATGAAGGATACAGCCGCCATTTGTCGTGACGGCATACTCCGGTTTGAGCTCTTGTTGAAAGAAGGTGATCCGTTCATATTGTGCAGTCGTTCTTGTCGTCACTGGGATGAACCAGCCTGTTTGATGAATCATCTGTAAGGTTTTTTTCGTTTCAACAGACATATAGGAAAGCGGCCGTTCATCCAATACCTCAACTAAATCATATGATCCCTCATACGCATACTGTTCAAGCATTCGATGTGAGTATATCAGCGTCCGGTCTAAATCACTGGCAAACGCACATTTCTTCATGACGATTGCTCCATTGGGCGAATTAATCCGCAGCACGTGTAAGACATATTCGCATATTCAATGACTGGAACGCCTCTGTCCTCTGCCAAAAGCAAAATATGCTTAAGCTTCTCCTGAGACCCAGGCTGAATCAGGATTTTCCAAGGGATTCTTCTGAGCAGCACACGGGTCGTCTCACCAACACCCGGCTTAATCAAATGTGTATTTTCAATTCCGAATTCCTGACCGATTGCTTCAATAGATGTCATCCCCCGCCAGTCAGCAGGCGTCCCTTGCGCGAGAATGGTCTCTGCTTTTTCTTTTACATTTGGTCCGAGACAAGAAAATGCTTCTTCAATCGTATCCACATACAGATTGGACACGTCCTCATCCAGCAGCTCTTCGTAATATTTGGCTCCATGGAAATCATCGGCATTGATCCAGCGGTTGTTTAATACCGTTCGACTAACAAGCCCTGACACCGTCGAATTCAGGCAGGCACTTGGAATGAGGAAGTCCTCCCTTGTTCCGTATACATTGGTACAATAGCCAGGATCAGCCAGCACAGCCAGCTCACTAGAAAGACGAATCTCATATTTATGTTCAAAATCAATCACAGCTTTTTGAAGCTCTTTGGAAATAGCACCTTTTCCGGTCCAGCCATCAATAAAGGCAATCTCAAAGCCTGGATGTTCTTTGAGCATATAATGCAGCGCATTCTCGTCTATTCCTCGGTCTCGAATAATAGAGATGCTGTAATGAGGTAGATCGAGACCATACGTCTTGCGAATATATCGTTTGATAAGCACCCCGATCGGTGTCCCAGCCCGCGCCAAGCTGCAAAGTACGGTTTGGAAGCCTCGCTTTTTCACAATTTGTTCTGCCACAACCGCTACTGCTTCTGCTACCTTTTGCTTACTTTCTTCTAGAGATTGATAGAATAAGGTCATATAAGATGGCGTTGGTTTATATTCAATTGGCAGCATTTCTGAATAATGCGCACCGCTCTGAATAGAACGTTCTCGCTCCTCTGTACTTTTCTCCATCTCAATTGATGATAAATCCTTGAGTAAGAAGGTTACATCCTGCTCTGGATAGCTTCCCATTTTTGTATACACATTAGCCATTCACCTTCACCTCGTCTGATAAAGTCACAATATGCACATGCTTCACATGCCGCTCGGCAAATAAGTGAACAAGCGGAAGCAATGCCCCCTGAGAGACCTTTTTCTCGAAAAAGAGAAATACATCATCGTATTGATCTTTTGGTATGTTGTACACGTAGTGCTGAATTCGAGCATCCTCTGGACTCATAAACGCAAACCCATTCTGAACAGCATATCCATCCTTTTCGACCGGATGGATCGGGCTTCTCGTCGTTGAATGAAAAAGAACGCCATCCCCCATATGTGCTGCAAGTCTCATCGGCACATACATCAGCTCGCCTGTTCCTAAACAGAGTGTCAGTTTCCCTTTCCGCTCCTTCTTTAGTTTCAGCCCAGCCTCAGCAGCTGCTTGATCGATGGCTTCCGTATCCGCTTCGTTTAAACCGAAACGACCTGTTTCATGTATATATGGCGTATGACCAGCCAAATTTGTTGCATGAGAAAGTGAATATGGAACTTGCCTAAAGAAAGATTGAAGGGAATGAAAAGAGAGATCTGGTCTATTCTCTTGCTCAGTAATCTCATATGAATAAGCAGGCTCATCTAGTGTTTTGCCCCGAAAGACCATCTGTCCTCTTAATAAAGACAATGCTGTGATGTGAATACCAAGCTCTTCTTGAAGCTGAAGCATGGCTTCCTCGTGCTCCTCTGTCCGCCAATCCAAAATGGAAAGAATGGTATAAGAATTCCGCGGGTACTTTGCATGAAGGTCCCGAATGATGTTGATATTTGTGCGGCCTGTCGTGACTTCATCATCTACTAACACAATGGGGCGGTCTGTACGAAGTAATGCTTCGTCTGCATAACAAAGCTGATCTGTTGCATGCGAATGCTCTTCTTCAAATACCAATGCAGGATCAAAATCTAGCAGCTGTTCACGAGTCGTATGAATGTAAGATGCTCCTTCTATCACGTCAAACACACCATGACCAAGTGCTGTTGCCGTTTCAGCAAAACCGATCACGATAGGCTGTTTGCCTGCCGAAAGCTTCTCTTTTTTGAGCGCTTCATAGGCTTCTGTTAACGTCGCGTGGTCATCCGTCTTGAGTGACTCTACTAGACGGTCTTGATGCAGGGGCGTCTTGCCCGTTTGCTCTTTGGCATAAGCCATTGCCAAAAGACCAGAGACAAGGAGCGGCTTCACTGGATGAACGGGAATATGTTTACCGAGCACCTTACTAACAAATAAAAAGGCTCGTTTTTTATTCACCCTTGCCGCCATTTCAAAAAGATGCTCTTTTTCCAGCTGAAGCGCACCTTCTTTGAGGTCAAGGTCAACCTCCATATGTTCCAAGATGTTCAGCGTATGAAGCTTCTGCTTCTGTGAGTATGTCGATATAGCTTCTATTTTCATGAAACACCCCGTAAATGTCTGACTTAATTAAAATGTGCTCTGCCCAACGATAATGCGGCTTCGTTTCATTCATCTTATTAGAGAATACACTCTTCATCACGCCAACTGTGCCATCTGCATATTCCAAAATGCTTAATGCATCCATGTACTCTTCCTTTGTCACAACGTACATGCTTTGAACTGGCTTAAGATGTGTTGGATGAATCACTGTCTTTCCATGTATGCCGTTTGCCACATCCAGCCTTGTCTCCTTGAGTAAGCCT
Organism: Bacillus sp. MC1252; assembly: GCF_056838025.1. NCBI lineage: Bacteria > Bacillati > Bacillota > Bacilli > Caryophanales > Bacillaceae > Bacillus > Bacillus sp. MC1252. The sequence continues at coordinate 297,215 of NZ_CM166369.1, read as the reverse complement.
TGTACAGGATCGAACTCAGATGAAAAAGACTCCACGCCCTTAGAGAGCGCACGGATGAATGGCTTCTGTTCTTTTCGTGCCGGGCCAAAATGTTCCCATACAGCACCAGATATCACAAAAGAACGGCCAAAATAATTGATGATATCTGTGATCAAATCAGCAATGAGTCTGATCTCATAGATAGTGGTCTCACGATCACGGCGAATGCCATATAACCCACAAAGATCTGTAGCCCCAATGCGAATATTCAAAATATATTCCTCGTCACCCAGCATGATCTGCTTCAACTCGGACAACACCGCATATCTTGTTTCTTTTTCTAATAAATCGGGTGTTTCCAAAATGGGCATTCCATAAAGTTTCGTCTTCGTTTGTGCCGAAGCCCGTTTCAGGCTGTCCAAATATGCCTTTGCATTATGAACGGAACACTTCGGGAACACAAAACCCGTAAGTAAATGAAGAGATGAACCAAGCAAGTCTGCCATTTTGAGCAGCTGCTTCGGCGAACGCACCCGAATAAATAAAAGCGGCAAATGTTCAGCTGTTTCAGGAAAATGAGTTAATTTCTCCTTGAGACTCGCCAATTGTGCCACTACATTCTGTTCGGCCATGTCCACTTCTTGATCACCGATGGCATCCTCCAAACAAAACACAACAGAGCAAAGCGCTTCATATTTCTGCGAAAGCAGCATGTCTGCTACATCCTGTCTTGTCGCAGGCATATACAAAGTAGCACCTAATGCATGCGCAAGTACATGCTTTGGCGTCATTGAATGAATCGCCGCCGGCCGCTTGAAAAAAATATCGTGCTGCCTCGCCTCTGATAAAAATCGAAAATACCGCATGCTGTGCCACCTCCTGTTGTTTAGAGAAAATCGAACAAATGACTTGATGATTCAAAAAAGGATGGAGCCGCTAGTCAACTCCATTCCTTTTTGATCGTCCTATTCTTCTTTTGAAGCCGCAGCTTCATTTGTCACATCTTGATGTTTCTTCTTATTGATTTTATGAACAATAAACGTTCCGATAAAGGCTAGGATAATAATCGCAAAAAATACAAGATGCGGGATTTCAATATGAGCCGCACTCAATGCCATTTTGGCTGCGATAATCCCAATGAGAATAAATGCTGTATTCTCAAGCTCTGGTATACGGTCAATGAGAACAAGGAATAACTGTGCGACTGTACGCATCATGAGAATGCCAAGCATTCCGCCTAATAGAAGAATCCATACTTCCTCAGATACAGCGAATGCAGCAAGGATACTGTCAACCGAGAAGGCAAGGTCCATAATTTCTACAGAAATAACGGTTGCCCAGAAGACACCAAATACACGAATCATCCAGCCTTCTTTTTTCAATTCCTTCGCTTCGTCATCTCCATCACCTAACCAGAAGTGCTTAATGACAAGCCAAGCTAAGTATGCAGCTCCTAGAACCTTAATCCACCAGAACTTAATCAGCAGCATCCCTACGCCAATGAATAGAAAACGGAAGAAATAAGCGCCAATTAATCCGTAGGTTAATGCCTTTTTACGCTGTTTTTCTGGTAAATGTTTCACCATGACCGCTAATACAAGTGCGTTATCTGCTGATAACAATCCTTCAAGCACAACAAGGGTCCCGATGAGCCCCCAAGAGACAGGGTCTGATAATACCTCTGCCCACATATGCCAATCAAAAAACGAGGCATACGTGTCCAACATATGTTTCAAAATGTCCAACTGGTTTTCCTCCTATAAGTGTAGAAGCATCAGCAGGCTTTCGCCTGCTGCTATTCTTGATCGCTGTTTTCTTTCTCACTTTGGAAAAGGCCCTTATATGAGTCATTGGCAGCGCCTCTCGAATGGATTTGTTTCTCTTATTTACACTTCTAACCCATAATTTTGACAAAGAGCTGCAAGTCCGCCAGAGAATCCGCTTCCGATTGCGTTAAACTTCCAATCGCTTTCGTGGCGGTACAATTCACACACCACGACAGCTGTTTCAATTGAGAAGTCTTCCCCTAAATCAAAGCGAATCAATTCTTCCCCGCCCTCTTCATTTACAACACGAACAAATGCATTTGAGACTTGTCCAAAATTCTGGCTGCGCGTCTCTGCTTCATGGATCGTAACTGTAATTCCGATACGATCAATGTTAGCAGGAATTTTCGAGAAATCAACGAGAATTTGCTCGTCATCTCCATCTCCTTCACCCGTCCGGTTATCACCTGTATGAGTGACACTGCCGCTCGGATGCTGAAGATTATTATAGAACACAAAGTCTGTATCTTGCTGACAACGATTGTTTGCATCCACTAAGAAAGCCGAAGCGTCCAAATCAAATTCGGCTCCGCCAGAATATTTATTCGTATCCCAGCCAAGTCCGATCATCACTTTTGTCAGCCCTGGGTTGGTTTTTGTTAAATCGACACGTTGTCCTTTTGAAAGCTGAATCGCCATATTCGTTTCTCTCCTGTCTTTGAAAATATGAAAACCAGTCGTTACCCGATATCTAAGCCGAAGTCCGTTGCAATACGTGCAAGTCCGCCTTGATAGCCCGATCCGACAGCTGAGAACTTCCATTCCCCGCCATGACGGTATAATTCACCTACAATAATGGCCGTCTCTATTGAGAAGTCCTCTGCCAAATCATAACGAATGAGCTCTTCATTCGATGCCGCATTTAAAATACGTACATATGCGTTAGACACTTGTCCGAAATTTTGACTGCGTGCTTCTGCATCATGAATCGTAATGACAAATGAAATCTTCTCAACACTCGCTGGCACAGCTGAAAGGTCGACATTGACCTGCTCGTCATCTCCGTCTCCTTCTCCAGTGCGGTTATCGCCAGTATGTACGACACTGCCGCCTCCGCCAGTTGTTTGATTGTAAAAGACAAAGTCAGATGGAGAGCTCGCTTTACCTGCCGCATCTAAAAGGAATACACTTGCGTCTAGATCAAAGTCTTGTCCGCCGTCATACTTATTTACGTCCCAGCCAAGACCTACTACCACTTTTGTTAAACCTGGATTCGTTTTTGTTAAATCAATTTTTTGACCTTTCGCTAAAGAAATTCCCACTAGGAACCTCTCCCTTCTGGTTAAATGTAATTTCTCGTAATATCGGCTAGCTTCGCATCATTTGTACCATTTCCAACAGCCGCAAACTTCCAATCATTCTCGTGACGATAAAGCTCTCCCACGATTAATGAGGTTTTTCCTGCATACTCATCTTTCAAATTATATTTCACTAATTCTTGATTGTTTGAACGATCAACGATGCGAATGTAAGCATTCTGAATCATACCAAAGTGTTGGTTTCTTCTAAGGGCATCATAGATGTTCACGACAAACACCAATTTATTCACATTGCCCGGCACCTTGCTTAAGTTGACGAGGACTTGTTCATCATCTCCGTCTCCTTCTCCTGTCAGGTTGTCACCTGTATGCTCGACACTGCCGCATTTGCTTTTCAAGTTGCCAAAATAAATCAAATCTTTATTTTCAACAAACTTATCATTTTTCAGCATCAGTACTGAAGCGTCACAATCAATATCAGCGCCGCCTCCGCCGCCAAACAGCTTTCCTAAAAAACCGCCGCCTTGTGATACAGGGTCCCAGCCAAGTCCAACCAGAATATTCGTTAGTCCTGCTTTCCCTTTTGTTAAATCAATACGTTGACCTTTTTCTAATGTAATCGCCAAATCAATCACTCCTCAAGCATAATAAAAATCTATTTATTAAGCGATGGACCCTATTAAAATCATCATACATGAAAATTCGACAAAATTCATGAAATGACATTGGAGCCTCTTACTCTTTTTTCTATTTACTAGTATATACGATCTATGTTCATGATAGGTTTCAACAACATAATATTTTTTTAAAGAAAGATCCATGTCGTAAACGAAGTGTTTCATGTGAAACATTGTCGAATGCTCCCGGTAAACAGTCTTTACTGATGAACGGAAGTGTGGGCAAGGTTTCATATGTTGATATAGAAAATATAAATGCATTCGTATGGAGGATAAACCCTTTCGTTTCCTTCCATCCATCTATTTCTTTATACTTGTGAATAGAGAACATTCAACGTGTTGATGAAAGGATGTTGATGATGCCATCACTTCATATATTAGATCAAGTCGCCATTCCTAAGGGTCAGACAGCGCAGGAGACATTGATTCACACAACGCAGCTGGCTCAGCTTGCAGAAACACTTGGGTATGAGCGCTATTGGTTCGCTGAACACCACAGCACAAGAGGGCTCGCTAGTACAGCGCCTGAAATATTAATGGCTCATATTGCGGCTCATACATCGACCTTGCGTACAGGGTCTGGCGGTATTTTACTTCCGCAGTACAGTCCTTTTAAAGTAGCAGAGGTCACGCGTCAGCTTGAAGCTCTTTATCCTGGACGAATTGAGATTGGTGTCGGCAAATCTCCAGGCGGGATTGAAAGGACGAGACTCGCTTTGACGGACGGCGTGAATAAAGATCTGTCTCAGTTTGACCGCCAGCTGAAGGATCTGCTTTTTTACTTATCAGACAGTCTGCCTTCCGGTCATCCGCATGCAGGGGTAAAAGCGGCTCCGCTTGTTGATTCTCATCCGCCGGTTTGGCTGCTTGGACTAGGAGAAAATAGTGCAAAGCAGGCTGCGGAGCTTGGCATCAACTATATTTTTGGCCACTTTATCCACCCTGCGCGCGGCAAGCAAGCATTTGAGACGTATCGGTCACACTTTTCTCCGTCTGTTTTTTCCAGCCAGCCTCAATCTATGTTTGCTGTCTTTGTGATCTGCAGTGAAACAGATGAGGAGGCCGACCGGATCGCCAGGAGTACAGATTTATGGCTGCTTCGTGTTGAAAAGGGACTCGATAGCCGCGTTCCTTCTTTAGAAGAAGCAGCTGAATATCACTACACCGCACAGGAAAAGAAAAAAGTGTTACAAAACCGCCGGCGAATGATTGTTGGCTCGAAGCAAACAGTGAAAGAGCAATTACAAATCTTAATGGATCGCTATCAAACGGATGAGATCATGATTTTGAACAATTCATTTGATCCACTAGAAAAACAGCGCTCCTTCAAGCGAATAGCACAACTATTTTGAAGCCAATCCTCTTGGCTTCTTTTTTACATTGTCATAAAAAATGGGAATTGTAACATAGAGATGTCAAAATCCTTCCGTCTGTCATCTGATCGCAAATGTGTCTTCTAATCGTTAGCGAACTGTAAACGCATGAAAGGTGTACCTTTTATATAGTAGAGGTACAGATTGAATGAACGGTTTACGATGCTGAGAGGGAAGGAGATGATAGGAAATGAAAAAAAGACTCGATTGGGTAGATGCAGCAAAAGGAATCGGCATTCTGCTGGTGGTCATGGCGCATGTGCCCATTCCAGATTCGTTAAAGCAATTCATTTACTCTTTTCATATGCCGCTTTTCTTTTTACTATCTGGCATGATGTTTAGATCATCCTCACGCCCTGCTCTGTCATTTATTCAGAAGAAAGCCAAAAGCTTACTCTTACCGTATCTCTATTTCTCCATCATTACGTATGTTTTCTGGTTCTCCGTTACCCGTTTTTTCGCATTCAAGGGGCAAACGGATATTGATCCCTTCGTTCCATTTACAGGTATTTTCATATCCAATGCAGATGAAGCAAGGCTGACACATAACCCAGCGATCTGGTTTTTAACGACACTCTTTTTAGTGGAAATCTTATTTTTCTTTATGCACCGCCTGACAAAAGGAAAACCCGCCGCCTTGATTTTACTGACTGTTCTTTGCGGGGGTGCTGGATATGCTTCTACTTTTCTTTTAGATCAAAGTCTTCCTTGGAATGCCAATGTTGCCTTGACGGCTGTTGTGTTTTATTCGATTGGATTTTTGGCAAAGCAATGGTTTGTGGAATTAAAAACAGATCCAACTCTTCTGCTATGCACTGGTCTGCTTGTGCTGACGGCTTACATGCAAAGCTATAATTCTCGGATCGATATGCGCGTTAACGACTATGGCGATCTATTCATTTTCTATGTATGTGCACTGCTCGGTTCAGCTGCTGTTATTTATTTAAGCTTCAAATTGAAAACATCCCCTATTTTGACGTATCTCGGACGAAATTCCATTGTCATTCTCGTCTTGCAGTTTGCCGGCATCGATATCATGAAAGCATTTGTTTATTATGGACTTGGCATCAATATTTCTGATACAGCGCAGCTCTCTTGGACACTCTTTTATACGATCGGCACATTGCTGCTCATGGTGCCATGCATTTCCTTCCTGAGCAAGTATCCTATGCTGCTCGGCAAACCAGCCAAAGCAGCACACCGCTACGAACAAAAAACATCCGCCGGCTAATCGGACGGATGTTTTTCTATTAATCATTCATTTGAGGAGGATAAAGCGTCATTCCTCCATCCACAAATAATGTGGTGCCTGTGATATAGGCAGCTTCTTTGGATACGAGGAAAGCAGCGGCGGACCCAATCTCCTTCGGATCACCAAAGGCCCTCATCGGAATCTTCTCGAGCTGCTTTTGTTTTTTCTGTTCATCCTGCAAATCATCATTCGATTCGGTTGCCATTGTACCTGGTGCAATCGCATTGACCCGAATACCCGCTTCAGCATAATCAAGAGCCAGCGTCTTCGTCAACATATTCATTCCGCCTTTTGAAGTGGAATAATGAACATTGAACGGGCGCGGAATCTCCTGATGTACGCTGGATATATTTAAAACCGATCCTTTGATGTCATGCTCCATCATATAGGAGATTGCAGCCTTTGCTCCTAAAAATGAGCCTGTGATATTCACATCAATAACTTTTTGCCATTGGTCCAGTGTCATCTCATGCGGCATCGCTTCTTCGCCGTTAAAACCTGAATTATTGACGAACACATCCACTGTACTGAAATGATCCAGTGCCGTATCCATTATGGCTTGAATCCCTTCCTCTTTGGAGACATCGGCATGTACTTTCACCGCTTGACCTCCATGCTGCTGAATGGCTTGTACTGTCTCTTCAGCTCCATCTTCATCGCCTTTATAGTTCACAACCACATTCATTTGCTCTTGTCCAAACCGCAATGCGATGGCTTGTCCAATTCCTTTTGAGGAACCTGTGACAATGGCTGTTTTCCCTTTTAAATCTTGATACATCTTCATTTCCTCCAATCACGCGCTTCACCTTGTTGATACACAATGGTTACCCATTTTGAAAAAAAGAAAAACACAACCCCCCCTGTATTCGTTCAAAGAGGATTGTGCTGTTCATCAATCTAAAAGGTGTTATAGACATTTTCACACGTTTCAGCTGTTGGCTGATAAAAACAATGCGACTTATACCTTGCCACAAACGGCTGATTGTACCAAGTGGGTGGACAATTTCCAGGCGGTTTAAAATACCAAAGGCTGAATTTCGCAGGCCAAAATCGTTCTCCGTTGATATTCCTCCGCGCAAGTGCTTTTTCAGTTTCTCGTGCCCGCTGATAAAAGTAACCGTGCGTGACCGCTTCAAACGCATGCTCCTGATAAATCATTTGTGGAATCGTACGCAGCCCTTTAAAGTCAGAACAGTTGGCACGCAAACGATTGATGCCTACATTTCCTACAAGCAGCATCCCTTGCTTCCCTTCACCTTCTGCTTCCGCTCTTAGCAGTCTGGCCATTAAATCAATATCAGAGCTTGTCGCTCTTACCACTGCCATACATCCACCTCCTTCTCATTTCTCTTTTATTTTATGTGGCATTTCTGTGTAGATGACTGCCATTTTGACATGAAAAAGCACGTTCAGTGTCGACAGCCTGTCTATACATCTCAAGATTTCGCTAGACATGTGTCTCTCTGTCAACAACACACAAACCATGCAATCATACACATAGCAGGAAAAAATATTCATTACCATAGACTCATTTACAAGTCATAAAAATCCTTCTAATTGATGCAACTTCTTCAAAAACAGTCATTTGAACCTATTCAATAATCCGACTCAAAACCTTAAAATATAAAATGTTGAGTTTTTACAGGAGATAACAAACAATAAAATACAAGTTTCTCCTCTCAACTTAGTGTCATTTTTACTACTTGAAGCTGATCAACCTTCGAAACGCACTAAGGGATTGACAGTACTTTCGCTTCATTCAACAGTAAAAAACATACAGTATTTTTCTTTTTGTGCAAAAAGAACGATATGAACTAAAGCTTTCCAATGAAATTCACCATAAACCCGAGGAGGAAAACATGTCATGTTTAAAAAGAAATTATCCCTGTTTCTTCTAATTTTGTGTGTAACTGTTGTCGCTGCTGCTTGTAGTGGTGGAAAAGACAAAACAGGTGCGAAAGAAAACGATACAAAAAAATCCCTTGATGCAGCAGAAATAAAGGTAGAAAGTGCTGAGTACACATTACCACCTCAATACGATACATCTGTACAAGACGATCAGTATGTGCTAAAAGTGAACGTATCTGTGAAAAACATCAGCAAAGAGCCTCTTAATGTTGATAAAAGCAACTTTACGCTTTACCAAGATGACGCACAGGTGTCTACCATCTCTCCAGATGACTACAACGAAGTATTATCTACAAGTTCTCTAAATGCAGGAAAAGTATCAAAAGGCGGTCTTTTCTATGTTGTTGATAAAGACAAAGACTATCAACTTGTTTACACAGAGCCTAGTACTGGATCGAAAAAAGATGATAAAACACTAGAATTCGATATTAAAGGAAAAGACTTAATGAAAAAAGCAGATACACTTCAAGCATCTGCAAAAGCTCTTTCTTCTTATATTGATGTCATGATTTTTGGTAAGAAAAACGACGATTTCGAAAAATTAACTGGTGATAACAAATCAACAGTTGTGAACGAATTTGATAAATCATTCAAACAGGGCTATATCTCCTCATCTGGTATTTCATCTAGCGCAGCGAAAGACGAAAACCTTGATAAGCTTCTAAAAGCTGTGAAAGAAACATTAGCTGAAAAAGCAAAAGTATCAACAAAAACAAAAGCCATCAGTGGTGATAAAGCAATCGTGACTGTGACCCTTACACCAATTGATGCAAGTCCGCTTGTCGATCGTTTGAAAGAGAAAGCAACTGAGTTCTACAGCAAAAACCGTACAGCGTCTTACGATGATGCACAAAAATATTTACTCTCGATCTACCCAGAAGAGTTTAAAAAATTAGGACCATCATCTTCTGAAGAAACAGTAGAAGTTAACATGAAGAAAAATGACATCGACCAATGGAAACTTGATTTGAACGATTACAAAACAAGCTCATTAGTTGAAAAGTTCATCAAGAACTAATGAAAAAACCCCGATTTAAAAACCCCGATTTCCGGGGTTTTTTTCTTTATCCTTTTTTCGGTTGATTCCTATATTTGATTCCGAAATACATACAAGTAAGTAAGAAAACTGCGACCCACACCCACTTACTGTTCATTATAAATATGATAATAGCTGCTACTATCAAAATGGTGAGATCGAGCTTTTTTTCAAGGTTTTTATGAGCGAGAACGAAAATGATGATAAAGCAGGCTATGAAGTTGATCATCGTTATATTCAATTTTTCATCACCTTATTCTTTATGCTTAAAAATAACATGATATGGATGGCTGAAAAATGATACATTCTATCAAGAGGAATTCCCCTTTTTAGCATCATATTCTTTTATCATGTCAATTGGATCAACCGCATCATCTTCTTGTACGTATTCCTCTACATAAGGAGTTGTTAATTTCTTAAACCTTTGCTCATCGTCTACTAAAGCAATATAAGTTTCATATCCTTCAAAATCAGATGGGTATAAATGTGCAACAGAACGACCAGTTTCTAAAGCCCTGTCTATTGCATTTCTTAATTCTAATAAACCTTTCCTGTTCCCCAAAATACATGCTTCAAAATGGTATGTTTGTTGAGCATATATATTACATAACTCTAAAACATCATCATCATCTGTTTGATAAGACATACACAAATCACCTCTTTAGTAAAATTGAGTTAATTATGTCATTTCGCCTTCCATTATGCCATAACCTTTAACCATGTCGCGAGCCATTTTTATATTAATTTCTTTATATAAAAAAACTTGCAGAAGAAATCTACAAGTTTTTGCTTTCTTTATTTTGCAAGCATCCATTTTTCTTTCATAAACATGACTCTAACGGCCACAAATAAGATAACCACAACGAGCGCAGTAGAGCCTAGGGTGAGTGCAATCGACATTGGATCGAGGATGCCAAACATCAATTGCTTACACAGCGCATGAATATTAAGGAATGGGACAGCAAAGTAATACGTATCTAGCTGCGTAGCACCTGCTCTCATGGTAAAGAACATCGGGATCACACCTAGTGTAATGATCATGGACATGTACGACTGTGCTTCTTTGACTGAGCCTGAAACCACACTGAGCAGCAGTTCAATCATCGATACCATGAATGAGAAGATGATGAGCGCCGCAAACATGACGCCGATAATGCTCCACATTTGATCACCAAAGTTCAGTGCTTGTTTCAGCTTTTCTGTAAAGAGTAATGTGGATAGAAGCAGCATGCCGATCGCCACAATTCCACTTAAAATACCGAACATGGAGACAGCAAGCCATTTTCCTATGAGAATCTGGAGTCTGCTGGCAGGTGTCAGGAACAATGCTTCAATCGATTTTCGGTCTTTTTCACCCGCTACAATATCAAGCGCAGCTGGCAAAGCGCCTGAGATGACGGAAGTTACTAAAATCATAGGAAGGAGAATCGACAAAAGCATAGCGGTCATTCCGTTTTCCCCTTCTTCGCCTTCTTCTACATCAACGGACTGTACCTCAAACGGATGAATAACGGACGTGTTGATCTGATTGTTTGCTAAACGCTTTTCCACCACTTGGTTTTGGTACTGCTCCAGCAATGATTGCAGCATTTGAACCGCTATGACCGAATCATCGTCCGTTGTATACCCATGGATTTTAATTGCAAATGATTCTTGATGCTGAAGCATTTCGTCAGCCTCTTTCGGCATTTCCAGGTAAGCATTTGCCTCACCGTCCTTGACAGCTTGCTGCGGGTCATCAAATGTTTCAAGATGAATGTTTTTGACCTCTTTGATCATTTGATTCATTTCGGATGGAAGCTTTTCATTGACTGCGACCGTATAGGTTTCATCCCCTGGATCTGCGATCATGCTTTCATAGAAGAACACTAGTCCAAGCATCGTCAAAAGGGGTATCAGCACTGTTAAGAGGAGCGTTTTCCGGTCCCTTAACGCATCTGTCATTTCTTTTAAAAATACGGTTTTCCACATTATGAAATCCCCCTTGCGAGCTTCGACATAAAGATATAGTTCAAGTCTTCACTTTGTTCCTGTGCGTATAATTCTGGAAGTGTTCCTTTGTACACAAGCTCTCCTTGATGAATCATCATGACACTGTCACAAAGCAGACTGACTTCTTCCATGATGTGGCTTGAAAATAGGATGGTTTTATTTTGCTGTTTAAGCTGATGAATAAAATCTCTGAAAATATTACTTGACGTGATGTCTAAGCCTGTTGTCGGTTCATCAAATAAGATAATGTCAGGATCATGAATCAATGTTCTGGCAATCGCCACCTTTTGTTTCATCCCCCGTGAGAATCCTTTCACCTTGCGATCCATATATTGTCTCATTCCGAACCGCTTTGCTAAATCCTCTATTCTTGCTTTGATTTCATGCTGATCTAAGCCATATAATTTCCCAAAGTATTCAAGATTTTCTCGAGCCGTCAAACGGTCGTAAAGCCCCGTCTCTCCGCCAAATAAGACACCAATTCGTTTCTTCACTTCTGTTGCTTCTTTTACTGTATCAAAGCCCGCAACATTCACGGTTCCATGAGTAGGCTCTAATAAAGTCGCAACGGCGCGCAATAATGTGGTTTTTCCTGCACCATTTTCTCCTAGGATGCCAACGACTTCCCCTTCCTTCACGGAGAACGTCATATGCTTCATCGCCTTCACGACTTTTTTCTTATCTTTAAACCAGCAGCTGCAATCGCTGAGAGTAATCATTTGGTTCGCCCCTTTCGTCTTTCTAAGTCTATGATAGAAAAAATGATGCCTGCCTGACATAAAAATGTCGCGAAACGTCCTTTTTCTGTCTTGAAATGATCGATTTTAAAAAAACAAATGGTAAAATAGACAAATAATAAGAATGGTCATAGGTGATTTTTATGATAAAAGTAGGTCTTGTCGATGATTACCGAGTGGACTTAGAAAAGCTGCACGCCATTCTCGGCAGAATGGAGGCTGTTGACATTGTCTTTGTCACGCAGTCAGCAGAGGATGCATACGAGAAGGTCAAACAGGGAGACATTGATCTGTTGTTTGCAGACATTGAAATGCCTGGAATGTCCGGCTATGAATTAGCGGACCTCATTCACTCTCACGCACTGAATGTCGATGTTGTATTTGTGACAGGAAACAGCGGATATGCGGTCCATGCGTTTGATTTGAATGTACATGATTATATTATGAAGCCATACCACGCCGATCGAATCGCCAAATCCTTAGAGCGCTACATGTCAACCAAGCAGGAGAAAAGCATTCATGGACGGCTTCTCATCAAGCAGCAGTCAGATATCCATGTGCTGCAGAAGAAGGATGTCATTTTTGTTGAACGAACCGGCCGATCAACGACCATTGTCACAACAACAGGAGATATCCAAACGTACCAGACATTAAACGAGTTAAAGGGCGATTTAGCTGAGAAGGATTTTATCCGTTCCCATCGCTCGTTTATCATCAATATTCATTACATTAAAAACTTTTCGGCGTATGCCAAAAATTCATTTGTCGTGTCTTTTGAAGGCACTGATAAAAAGGCCATGATGACCAAGCAGCAATTAGAATACTTTAAGAAATACTACTTTTAAGGAGAACGAACGTGAACGCTTACTATCTTGGATTCCGCATATATGCTCTCATATGGTTAGGTCTTGCGTTTCAAGCAACTGCTGAAGCTTTTCTTCCGGTGACGTCAGTGGTTTTGTGGCTCCTCACCTTTTGTGTCATTTGTCTTTATACATTCTTCATGTACAAAAGGTTTTGGCCTAGTATCAGTGGATACGTGATATTAGGCGCTTTTGTGCTGATCACCTGCGCAGGGCTTTCTCTTTTTCTGACTCAAGGGAATGGGCTGGGCCATCTTTTGGCTTTCATGATCATGATCACAGCAGATCTCCTTACATTGACGATGATGCAGACGGAGCGCCGGTTAAACGGACGGCTTCAAGAGCTGACAAACGCAGAATCGAGAACCAATGAATTGCTGCTTGAGCTGCGCAGTAAACATCATGAAACAGCCAGACATTTAAATGCCTTTTCCGCGTCGAAAGACGAGCATGATATCAAGGATTTGATTCAACAATACGTCAAACATTTCCCTTGGATCAAAGGGGAAAACGCTTATCTGGCCTCAACCCTTCATCCCTTTTTCCAGCGGGCTGAAAAAGAGAACATTGCACTTTCCGTAGATCTTCAAGCACCATTTTCTTCTCTTCCATTTTCTAAGGCTGATCAGGTGAGTTTTACTGGCAACCTGCTCGACAATGCCCTTGATGCAGCAATTGAAGCGAAGCAAGCCGGGAAAGAGGGCAGCATCTCGGTCACGACCTCTATACGGAGCGGGCTATTTTTGATCCATTGTGAAAACAGCACAAAAGGAATGGAGAAACACGTATTAGATCATTTGTTCAAAACTTTTGGCCGTTCCACAAAAGGCGGCGATCACCAAGGAATGGGGACTTATATCATCCATCAGCTTGTTGAAAAAGCAGACGGTACGCTTGATTTCACTTACCGTTCTCCAAATTTTCGGCTCGTGATCAAAATCCCTCTCACGATGACATAAAAAAATAAGGTGCAGCTGCGCACCTTATTTTTTTATATATTAAGAGAAGATCTGGTCGATTTGGTTGATTTCCTCTTTTGTTAATTGAACATCGTTTGTTTTTAGGTTTTGCAAGACTTGCTCTGCTCGTTTTGCACCAGGAATAATGGCATCAATGCCGTCCTGCGCTAAAAGCCAGGCCAGTGCTACGTGTGCTGTTTCTGCGTTCTTTGATTGTGCAATGACCTTCAGCTTGTCTACTTTTTCGAGATTTTGAAGGAACGCATCGCCTTGGAAAAGCGGGTCCTTTGCTCGAATGTCATCAAATGTCGCATCCTTCGTAAATTTTCCAGTCAACAAGCCTGATGCCAACGGAAAATAAGGAATAAAGGAAATGCCATGTTCGACACAGTATGGGAGAAGATCCTGCTCCGCCTGACGTTTCAGCAGAGAATACTCCGATTGAAGTACATCTAAGTAGCCATCTCGGTTAAAGACTTGAAGCTGTTCAAAATCAAGATTTGATGCACCAATTGCCCTGATTTTCCCTTCATCCTTCAATTCCTTTAATGTGCCTGCTACTTCATCCAACGGCGTGCGGCCGTCAGGGAAATGCATATAGTACAAATCAATATAATCTGTTTGCAGTCGCTTCAGGCTATTTTCGACCTGTTCTCTTAAGAAATTGCGGCTATTATCAAGTTCAATTTGCCCGTTTACTTCTTTATGAGCTCCTTTTGTCGCAAGGACAAGCTCCTCTCTGCCGCCTCGTTTGGCAATGATCTCACCGATCAATTCTTCTGAACGGCCCAGCCCATAAATAAAAGCAGAATCTAAGAAATTGACACCTTGATCAAGAGCCGTTTCCACAAGCTCCCGTCCAGCATCTTCACTCAAATTCGGGAATAAATTATGCCCACCTACCGCATTCGTACCAAGCCCTATCGGATTCACCTGTAAATCAGTTCGTCCAAGCGTTACCTTTTTCAAAAGCTCATCTCCCTTATCTGCTTAATCATCCTTATTTTCCCATGAATCATTTTCAAAATTCAAGTATCCTGCTCTCTGAAAATCAACCTGCAGGTGGACGTCGCGAAAATAGGTGAAGATACACTAAAACGAAAAGCGGAGCTTCTCATGACCATCAAAATCGTCATCATCATCCTGCTCCATATGACAGTCAGCTCCCATGTATAAGATTTGCTGATGGTCTTCTTGCCCTGGCATTACTACCAAATTGGCAATATGATCGGATCGTGGTCTTCGTGATCCGTCATCTTCTTGTATATAACTACTATCTCTCTTTCAAGATTTTTCATTAAAAGCATCTAAAAATAAATCTATAATCAATTCTTTTTTACTAGTCTTTTCCTCTCATCACCTTCTTATATTCATATATTTTTGTGAAAAAACCTACCAAAATAGGAATTAAAACCTATTCATCATCATGAATAAAACCGATAAAATAAATAAGGTAAATTGACATTAGGATAATTTCCCCTTTCTAACCCGAATATACCATTCAATATATCACTTTTATCTTAGAAGGATGACGCTAAAGAAAGCGGGAATATATACAAAGGAGTATGAAATGATTAAAAAAACAAGTGTACTAGTCATGATTGCATTAATGATGATTTTCTCTGCAGCTTGTCAAAGCTCAGTAAAAACAACAGATTCTGAAAAAAAATCCTCTAATACAGTAGAGGTAAAAGTGAATAGCTATGAATATACTTTGCCAGACGACGCATCGACCACTCTTCGAGAAAATGAATTAGTGTTAAAAGTCAACCTAACCATTACGAACAAAGAAAATAAACCACTTTCATTATTAAGCAGACATTTTACTCTCTATCAGGGTGATTCACAAGTGTCAGAATTAGATTTTTATAGCAGCAAAGACAGACTTAATTCAACTTCATTAAATAAAGGCAAATCTGTAAAAGGCTCTCTTTATTTCTTGGTAGATAAAGGAGCGAAATACCAACTCGTTTATCAAAATCCAATCAATAAAGATAGTGATCCAATTGAAATTGACCTTGATGGAAAAAAGATTATTGATACAGCAGAAAAATTAAACAACGCAGCAAAGGCCCTTAATGCATATACAGATGTCATCGTATTCGGTAAAGAAAATAAACAGTTCCCTGAACTAACTGGTGACAATAAGGCTGATCTCGTGAATAAATATAATGAAATGTTTATTAAAGACTTTAGAAGAAGTGCAAGTATCTATGGGAACGAAGTCAGTGATGAAGACATTCTAAGCATGTATCAGCGCATTCAAAACACAGTGAAGGAAAAAGCCAAAGTAGAAACTAGTGTAAAAGCTATCAAAAATGAAGAAGCTGAAGTTGTGGCAAAAGTTACAGGCATTGACGCATCTGAATTAGAAGACAAGCTGGCTGATATTTCAAAAGAATTTTATAAAGGGAAAATCACAAAAAAAGAGTTGTACAAAAAGAGCTTGAAGATATATGCGAGTGAATTTGAAAAACTTCCTCCGGCATCCAGCCCTACTGAATTTGAAGTGAAAATGAAACGTAACGGTGAAGGTCAGTGGAAAATTGATTTGAACGATTTTAACACAAAAGAATATATGAACAGTTTTATCATCACAGAATAATGTTTAAAAAAGGCGCGGAACCCTCAATAAGGTTACCGCGTCTTTTTTGATTACTATTATACAGTCGCCTCTTGCTCTTCTTTAACCGCTTTTTCGATATCTTTAAAACGGCTCGATACAGTAGACGCACTAATGCCATACTTTTTAGCAACTTGTGCTTGAGAAAGCGGGGCATCACTTGCAAGCGAATGAATATAATATTCGATTCCCGCAGCAAATGACGCTGCTTTACGGATCACAGGTGATTTCTGATCACAGTACGCTTTCCAAACCGTTAAAGCGCCATCTGTCAGGCTTTGATCACCGTGCTCCTTCATCCCGTCTTCAATCTGCTTGGCTGTTTCCAGCTGAACGTCACTTGCCCAGTCCATACGATCTGCTAATAGTCCTGTACCGCCTTCTGTTTGAGCAGGTGTTTCCGGTTCTTCTACTTCTTGCTTCGCAAACATACACTTCAGCACTTCAGGGAATGATTCTCTCATAAATGTGCTGCGCGCTCCTCCATTTGCTTCGTGTGCTTCAACGAGCTGGCGAACCTGAAGAAGAAGGGTATCTGTAAACTCTTTCGCAAACATCGTATATTGAATGAAAAACTCTGCTTTGTCTTCAAACTGAACAGGGAAACCAAGCACGAGACTGCCCTTCTCTGGCAGCACTGTTTGATCCGGTTTTACATCAACTTCAACCTTCTCCGCTGTCACCATATTCTCAAAGTAAAGAGACTCGTCCGTTTTTTCATTTAATAAAAGCAATGATGGTTCCATGTCTGTCCAAGATTGAACTACTTGTTTTGTTTTCGGACGGGTAATTTCCTCTGCTTTCTTTGTCAGGAATTCATGGAAGATGGTTTCTTTCTGATCCGTTAATGGACGGAAGAAAATGCCCCATACACTCAAATGGAAAACTGAAATTTGTTGCGTTTCTTTATCCATATCTGCAAGGAAAGAAAACTCATTAATGAATTGATTGATGGCTCTCTGATGCTTAGAGAAAGCATAATTCATTACATCCTTTTGAACTTGTACAGCTTCCTTAAACACAAGCTCAGACGTTTGTTCTCCGCCTGACTTTTGACCACAGCAATGTTTATATTTTTTTCCGCTTCCGCAAGGGCAGAGCGCATTTCGTTTAATTTTTCCCAAAATAAAACCTCCGACATTCTAGTCTAACCTCACTATTTTAACAAACGATTGCACAGGAGGGTTTTATTTTCAAGAAAAAAGAAAAATCAGAATGATCAGATAAATAACAAAGACACCTGACGAGCACGTCTGATCATAGAAAAGGGCTCCCTTCCACTGTTTATTTTCTCCAATCATTCCAACAGATTTTTCTTAGCTCATTCCTTCGAATAACTGTTTTGCTTCGAAATAAAAGATTTGAACGAACTTCTTCGTATTGACTCTGCCCGTCGATCCTGCGGGTGAAGATGTCTTCTGCATTTCTTTCATTCTTTGGCTGACATCGGTAAAATCAAAAAACTTCGACGCATAGTGCTCAAACTTAGGATTCGAAAAATCTGTTAATCCTAGTGAAGCGAAATGATTCAAGGAATGATGAATGGCTCGTCTAATTCGCTGCTCTGCCGCTTTCACTTCCCGCATCACTTCCACATCAGTCGCACCATGATCCAGCTTTCTTTCAGCCGTTTTGATAAACAGCTGCTTTAGTGGAGGAAAATTGACCTCATGGGAATTGGCTGTCTGTGTTTCATGTAAGTAGATCAGTATCTCTATTAGATCCTTAGAGCCGCTCTCTCCGACAATTCCTAATTCAGACAGGAGAAATTCTCCTGCCTCTTTCATCGTTCTTCGCTTCGCCCCAGAGCCCCCATCACGAGAAATCACGGGCTCTAATGGCAGCACATGACGAAGGGAAGCTTGAATATCGTAAATCGATTTTTCCAGCTTGATGCGCTCCATGACTTTTCGAATGACACTGACGATCTCAATTCGATTGACAGGTTTATGAATATAATATTCAATCCCCAGTTCATAGGCTTCTGCCATCATCTCTTTCGCCTCTACTTGAGAAATCATGATGACCTTGCCTTTGAATTCAGGGTGTATATGACGAATGGTTTGAATGCCATCTCTAGCAGGCATTAAAAGATCAATCAGAAGGATGTCTACTTTTTTGAGATTTAATGAATGAGCTTCTAATCCAACTCCGTCATCGGCTTCATCCACGACCTCTCCCAAATCCTCATCCTCAATAATTTGACCTAAAATCGAGCGTATTGCACGATCATCATCTGCAATGAAAAATCGCATACACTCACCCTTTCTGTATTAAATTTTGTATAGGAAGGACAAGCTGAAATGCTGTACCTTTTGTTTCTTTTTGTTCGATCTGGATTTGACCCCCAAGCTCTTGAACCAGCTCTCTCACATAGGATAAGCCAATCCCAGTTGACGGTGTACCAAATGCATCAAATTTCGAAGTGTAGCCTGGATCAAACACAACATCTCTCAATTTTTCAGGAATACCCTGGCCATCATCTTCAATCCGAATCTCTATTTTATCATGACCGCCTTTTAATACGAGTGAGATCGTTCCGTTATCTTCTATTGCTTCAACTGCATTTGCCATTAAATTATTAATCAAAGATAAGAAAATAAAAACATGATAATCATGCAAATGAATGCCACGTATATCAGAGGTAAAGGAGATGTTTTTCCCTAGAGATAGGGCGTATTTCTCTTGGATGCGGATCACAATGCGAACAAGCTCTTCGGCTCTCATATAGTCTTGCATATTTTCCTTTGAAATCAGCTTTGAAAGCCCAGCATAAATACGCTGATTGTCCTTTTTCACCTCATGGATTTCTCCTGCGAGCTTTAGCAGCTCCTGACTCACTTTCTTCCCTAGTTCGTGGTCATGCAGTAGACGGTAAAGCCGATACGATTCTTGCGTAATGTGCTCTGTATGATTTAACGTTTTCTTTAAGTGAACCGTTTCCTCATATAAATTCGAAATGACCATCATCATATGCTCATTTTGTTTCATGATTTGTTTCTCTCTTGATTGTGCCTCGTACAGCCTCATCATATTAAAAAAGCTGATCACCACAAAGCTGTGAGCAAACGCGATGAGGAACATATCACTCAGCTTTGATAGGGTCATCGTTGTATCGAACACTAGAAATTGTACAAACAGCTCGACAAAATCAGCCAGTAATTCGATCATGAGACCGATGATCCCAATGAAAATAGAGCGCTGCTTAAAACGTCCCGTACGAACGGCAAAAAACAGAAAAGCATAAGTAAAATAGAAAAAGAAACTTGGGAATTGCTGATAAAACGACGCAGCCATATCAGCATTCTGCTGAATCAGATCTAAGCCTACTCGAAAAAGTACAATGGCTGCGCCTGTTAAAAATCCCGGCAGGAGTGGTCTAGATTTTCTTAAGAGTAATAAACAAAAGAAAAACGCAGGTGCTCCAAAACTGATGCGAAATGTCTCGTTCACAGGATAAAACTTCAGCTCTCCTGCAAGCGGCACAATGACCACCATAAAAATTAAAATGAATGCGTCTTTTTTGACAAGCTGGTTTAAACTCAAATGACTGACATCCCTTCCCCTGTTTGCATAGCCACAGTATACAAGGAGACTCTTTTCTTCACAATGTGCAAAAAAATAATTTTCACTACGCCTTTCATCTCCAAAATCCTTTTTTATGACTATTCTCCGAGGGAGCAAGGTGACCTTTCAGCTATTCTGCATTATGGGGATTGTCTACAATAATGGGAATTGTTTAGACAATTGTCGACAGACTGATTTTTATTTGTAAGTTTTTCTGTAGATTTACGTCAGATTGTGTAGTTTCCAAGATAAATTGAATGAACAATTTTAGTGAAACTATATGTAAGCGTTTTCTGAATTTTCACTAAAAACCCTTTTTGTTTTTTCGCCGCCAAAGCCTTCATTTAAACATATATTTAGGTGTAAAGGAGTGGTACAAGCAGCGCATGACAAGTTCTTTGAAGATGTGTAACATGTTTTCGTGCCTATTTGATCGCATTTTTTGTCATCCGCCAATTCAATAGGGTACTTTTTGATTTTTGATTGGAGGAATCGTATGAAAACAGCAATTTCTAATAATACACAACACGCATGCCAGTCTTCTGTTGATCACTGGGCAGAAGAAATACGGCCTTATTACAAAAACGGTCAGAATGCTGGCTACATTCCAGCACTCGGAAAAGTGAATTCCTCTCAACTTGGTATCAGCGTGATAGGCCCAGATGGATCATCTGTACAATATGGTGATTGGGACGTTCCCTTTACCCTACAAAGTATCTCAAAAGTCATCAGCTTTATAGCTGCCTGTTTAGGAAGGGGCGTACCTTACGTCTTGGATCGGGTAGATGTAGAGCCAACTGGTGATGCATTTAATTCCATCTACCGCCTTGAGATGCATAAACCAGGGAAGCCCTTTAATCCAATGATTAATGCTGGAGCTATTACCGTTTCCTCCATCCTTCCGGGAAAGACTTCTACAGAAAAGCTAGCATATATTTTCGATTTAATCGAAAACTTAATAGGTAAGCGTCCTTCTGTTAATGAAGAGGTTTATCAATCAGAATGGGCAACTGCCCATCGAAACCGGGCACTTGCTTATTATTTGAAAGAAACCAATTACTTAGAATCAGATGTCGAGGACACATTAGAAGTGTATTTAAAACAATGTTCCATCGAAGTCACAACAGAGGACATCGCCTTGATTGGACTGATTATATCAAGTGATGGCTACCATCCCTTTAAACAAGTTCAAGTCATCCCAAAAGATATCGCAAGACTAACAAAAGCATTGATGCTGACATGCGGCATGTATAATGCGTCTGGTAATTTTGCTGCTTTCGTAGGCGTTCCAGCCAAAAGTGGTGTGTCTGGAGGAATTATGGCTTGCGTTCCGCCAAGCGCAAGAAGAGAATTCCCATTTCAGACAGGCTGTGGAATCGGCATTTACGGTCCCGCCATTGATGATTGCGGAAATAGTATTACCGGTGTCATGATGCTGAAAAAACTCGCCAAAGAGTGGGATCTCAGTATTTTTTAAAGAAATAGGATGGAATTAGAAGAGGTGATGTTATGAATGACTTTATCAATGGTTTATTAACAACAACAAATGGTTTTCTATGGTCATATATTATTGTTGCACTATTAGTTCTTGTTGGCCTTTATTTTACATTTAGATCTCGTTTCCTTCAGGTTCGTATGCTCAAGGAAATGGTGATCGTTCTTAAAGAAGGAACAAATAAACAAAAATCTGGTGTGTCACCGTTTCAAGCGTTCGCTATTAGTATGGCAGCTCGAGTTGGAACAGGAAACATTACCGGTATTGCTATCGCTATTGCCATGGGTGGTCCTGGTGCTATTTTTTGGATGTGGATTCTGGCGATTATTGGTTCCGCCTCTAGTTTTGTTGAAAGCACACTTGCCCAAGTCTATAAAACAAAGGATGTGTCAGGCTTTCGTGGGGGGCCGGCCTACTACATTGAAAAAGGCTTAAAGAAACGATGGATGGGGATTTTATTTGCTGTATTGATTACTATTTCTTTCGGTATTGTCTTTAATGCTGTACAGTCGAATACCATCACCATCGCTTTTGAAAATTCATTTGGCACAAACCGCTTAATTGTTGGAGTGATTATGGCTATTGGATTTAGCATCATCATTTTCGGTGGTGTCAAAACGATCGCAAAGATGGCAGAATACATTGTTGTTTTCCTAGCTGTAGCTTATATCGGGATTGCTCTCTTTGTCATGGTCACGAATATTACAGAGCTTCCTGGCGTCGTTCACACAATAGTTACCCATGCATTCGGTATTGAACAATTTGCAGGTGGTACGATGGGTGCCGTCATTATGGAAGGGATTAAACGAGGTCTCTTCTCAAACGAAGCTGGGATGGGTAGTGCACCAAATGCTGCTGCTGCGGCCGTGACTAGTCACCCTGTAAAGCAAGGACTCATTCAGGCATTAGGTGTCTTAATTGATACCCTCATTATTTGTACAAGTACTGCTTTTATCATACTTTTCTCAAATGCATATAGAACAACAAAACTAACGGGTATTGAACTCACTCAGGCATCTTTAAGTGAGCACATTGGCCCTTGGGCTTCTGGTGTACTTGCCATTATGGTCTTCTTGTTTGCGTTTAGTACGTTAATCGGGAATTATTACTATGGTGAAACGAACATCGAGTTCCTTAAATCAAGCAAGACATGGCTAATCGGTTACCGTATTGCAGTTATTGGAATGATTTTATTCGGTGCTGTGGCAAGTGTTCCTTTTGTTTGGAATCTCGCCGACCTATTCATGGGACTGATGGTCATCGTCAACCTCATTGCCATCACCATGCTGTCTAAGGTCGCCTTTGCAGCATTGAAAGATTATACGAGACAGAAAAAAGAAGGAAAAGATCCTGTTTTCTATAAAAATGCCGTTCCGAACAATGAACATATTGAATGCTGGGACGACGAACCTGCTTCTTTGAAAAAGAATCAAATCGGGTAAATAAAAAAAGCTCTGGTCCTTTGATCAGAGCTTTTCCCTTTATTTCAAAAATTCGAGTATGAGTTTGTTGACGACCTCTGGTTTTTCATGATTGATCCAATGAGAGGCATCATCGACAAAAACCAGCTGTCCATTTGGACAAATCTTAATCGATTCCTTTGCCAGCTTTCTGCTTAGAAACTTGTCCTCCATCCCCCAGATCATGCGAACAGGAACGAGAATCCGTTTTGAAATTGGCTTTTCAAAGCCGCCTTTTTTGATGGCCCGATACCAATTCAGCATTGACGTAATAGCTCCTGGCTGCGTCCAAGCGAGCTTGTAGCTTGAGACATCCTCCTTGGTGAACAAGTGTGGTCTATCAGTCAGCCCAATCGCTTCATCCAGCCTTTGAAATTGGTTTTCTTGAAGTGCTGCCTCTGGTACATTTGGAAGCTGAAAGAAAGCGATATAGGAGCTCTTCTTCCACTGTGGCGGATAAAAAGGGAGAACCTTCATCATCACACGCGGATGCGGCATGTTGACAATGATTAATTTATTTACATATTGAGAACGTGTAGAAGCCAAATGCCAAGCAACCGCTCCGCCCCAATCATGTCCGCCGACAATGGCCTTTTGATTTGGACTCAGCGTCTTAATCAAGCCCACGATATCATCTCTCAGTTGATCCAATACATATGATTCGACTCCATCTGGCTTGTCACTTAGATGGTAGCCCCTTTGATCAGGAACAACGACACGATAGCCTGCCTCTGCTAAGGGAATGATTTGATTTTTCCAGCCGTACCAAAACTCAGGAAATCCATGCAGCAGGACAAGCAGCGGGCCATCCTCAGGGCCAGCCATTGCAGTATGTAGCCTTATGCCATTTGTTTGGATATATTGAAACTCAACTTGTTCCATTCCGTTGCCACCCTTCCCCATGTCTTATTATTCTTCCAACATAGCATATTTTCCATTTTTCAGAAAATGAAAACACTCCAAAAAAACCTTCACCACTGTGAAGGCCTTTATCTATTTCATATAATTCAGAACCCAGATCAACCCATTTTTCCGGTCCTGTACTTGTCCGTGAAGTGCGCCAAAGAACGTATCCTGTAATTCCACCAGTACATCCCCGTCAGCTTCGAGCGCTTCATATACGGTCTTTAGTTCTTCTTCATTGTCAAACTGCATAATCAATCTGAGATTCTCCGATTTTGGTGTGCGGCCAAACGTATCTGAAAAGTGGAGCAGTGATTCTCCAAGGTGCAATTCAGCATGTAACACACGGTCTTGATGTTCATTTAAAATATGAATATCTCCGCCAAAAATTCCTTGATAATATTGAAGAGATTCTTTCACATCTTCTACTACAATATAAGGACTAACGCTGATCATATCCCTCATCCTCCTCTTGTTCCGTCCATCTTCTCTTTTATAGCTTATCCCAAATCGTAAGAAAAAAGGCACAAATCGTCAACGGATTTGCACCTTTTTCTCATGAAGACTTCGCTAATTCACTATGTTTGTTTGAATACGCTGCGTACATGACGACACCGATTAACAGCCAAACCCCAAAGTAAAGCCATGTGCGTCCCGGTAAGTTGAGCATGAGGAACAAGCAGCAGCCCATTGATATGATTGGCAAAACCGGTACAAAAGGAACCCGGAATCCCCTTTCAAGCTGCTGATGTGTCTTTCTCAAAATAAGCACAGATAAGCTCACCATCGCAAACGTCAATAAAGCACCGATATTCGCTAAGTTGGACAGATTCTTCAAATCAATAAACCCTGAAATAACAGCTGTCATTCCGCCAATCATCCATATGCTTGCAACAGGTGTATCGCTCTTGTTTGTTTTCGAAAACACTTTAGGCAAGAGCCCGTCTCGACCCATCGCATAGGCAATTCGAGTTGCTGCATAATTATTGGCGAAAATCACAGCCATCAATCCAATGACAGCACCGACAGAAATAATACCAGCCACGCTATTTTGATGCACACTTTGCAGCACATAGGACATGGCCTCTGTCACATTCAGCTTTGTATAGTGCACCATACCTGTCATGACCAAACAAACAACAATGTAAATGACCGTACAAATCAGTAATGAACCAATAATACCAATTGGCAGGTTCCGCTGTGGATTTTTCACCTCTTCTGCAGAGGCCGAAATCGCATCAAATCCTAAAAAGGCAAAAAACACAGCGGCTGCACCGGCAATGACACCTTCCGCGCCAAACGGCATGAACGGCTGCCAATTGTCTGGCTGTACGTAAAAGCCGCCTACTACAATGAAAAGAACAATAATGCCAAGCTTCACAAACACCATGATATTATTGAATTTTTTACTTTCCTTCGTTCCTCTAGATAAGATCCACGCAATCAGTAAAGCAATGATAATCGCTGGCAGATTCATGTATCCGCCTTGTTCTGGCCCTGCTAGGAATTGATGGGGGATAGAGATTCCAAACCCCTCCAGCAGGCTGTTGAAATAACTAGACCAGCCACTGGCCACAGCCGAAGCAGTCAGCATATAAACAGACAATAAGGTCCATCCCATCAGATGGCCCACAAGCTCACCCATCGTTGTATATGAATAAATGTATGCACTGCCGAATACAGGAAGCGCTGAAGCCATTTCTGCATAACAAAGTGCTGCTAAACTGCACACAATCGCTGCGATCGCAAAGGAGAAAATGACAGCCGGTCCTGCATCCTTAGCTGCTGTCATTCCGGTTAACACCATGACCCCTGTGCCGATCACAGCCCCTATACCAAGAAGCGTTAGATCAAGCCCGCCCAGCGTTCTCTTTACCTTTTGCTGCCTACTCTGTTCTAACAAATCGTGAATTTGTTTCTTACGAAGAATTTGTCGCAAACCCTTTCCCTCCAAAACGTTAGAAAAACAAAAAATTATTCAAATTTCATTATAGCAGAATAGGTCCTACGCATTCACAACCAATTCACGCAAATCTTTCTTCATAATTTTACCAAGTTTGTTTTTTGGCAGTTCCTTCGTGAAATGAATGGACGGAACCTTGTAATCTGCCAAACGCTCCTGGCAATAGTTCACAACATCTTGCTCGCAAAAATCGACGGATTCGTCTTTCACGATATATGCACTTGGCACTTCACCATATAAATCGTCTGGTACACCAATGACAGCTGATTCAATGACTCCTGGAATTTGATCAATGACTTCTTCCACTTGGTCAGGATAAATATTATCGCCGCCGTACAAAATGACATCTTTGTATCTGCCTGTGATATAAAGAAAACCTTCTTCATCTAGATAGCCTGCGTCTCCCATATGGAACCAGCCATCTTTGAGTACCTTCTCAGTAGCGTCAGGCTGATGGTAGTAGCCTAGGAAATAAAATGGGCTTCTCATGACAACTTCGCCAATTTCTCCAGCTGGCAGTGTCTCATCTGTCTCAGGATGAACGATTTTTACTTCTACATCCGCATCGACTTTACCGGCAGATCCCATTTTATCTTCACCCATTGCAGGGTACCATGCACTGACAACCCACGCTTCGGTACTTCCGTAGCCATGCATCATGTGAATACCCACTTCTTTGTAGTCCTTAATCAAGCGTACTGGAACCTTCGTGCCGCCAGAAATCGCAATTTCAAAGGAAGAGAGATCATACGAACCGCGTTTCAGCTCTTCTAACATGTACGTATAAGCTGATGGGAAGGCCATCATAAACGTAATTCTTTCTTTTTCAATCGTTTCTAAAATGCGTTTCGGCGTTGCATCATGTAAAAAGACTAGGGTATACCCTTCAATTGCAGCTGCGATGAGATGGTTAATCGAGCTCATATGATACAGAGGGTGACTCGCCAAATATCGTTTTCCTTTTAGGTCAAATCCTCGATTCCCATGTCTTGTTAAAAATTGATAGAGTCGTCCATGTCCAACCATACAGCCTTTTGGGTTACCCGTTGTGCCGGATGTGAATAGAATCATAGCTAGATCCTCTTCTGACACCTCCTCAGCAAGATCACTTCCATCGTTTGAAGCCAATAGGTCTTCAAACAGCTGCGTTGTTTTCGCATTCACACCGGATTCCACCATGAGGCAATCCTCTAAAGACACATTCACAGCGGCAATGATGTCACGGAATTCTCGGTCAAAAAATAAAGCCTTTGGCTCTGCTTTTTTCAAAATGCCTTCCAGTTCAAAAGAAGTAAGCTGCCAGCTAAGTGGGACTGCGACTGCACCCGCTTTGATGGCTGCCAGCATAATCGTTGAAAAGTGATGATGGTTTTGACAAATAAAGCAAACGCGGTCACCTTTTCGAATCCCCTTACGATGTAAGTAATGAGCGAGCTGGTCAATGCGTTTTGCATATTCTTCAAATGTATAAGACACACCTCCGCCAGTTACCGCTTCAATTTGTGAAGAGCGTTCCATTCTGTCGTTTAGCAATGCCTGTAAAGTATTCAATATCTTCATCTCCAAACGTTTGATTTCAATAGCCAATTTCCAGAGAATTGGATTGGCAGATTTTATCTCATTCACATTCTAAAATAAAAATAGCTGAAAGTAAAATCATTTCATTTTGGAATTATTCTTTTTATTAATTGATAATACAGGTAATTTTATAGCCGTCTTCCATTTTGGTTTAAATGATGATGATTATTATGATAAGATAGACCTAGTAATTGATCGGAAAATGCGAATGCAATAGGAAAAGAGGTATGGAGAATGCAACATTTCAAGCTAGAGGCAAGTTTGTTAGACCATGCACTGACAAAGTATTTAAAGGCGACGAAACGAATAGACGAAGAGAACATTCCGAGAAACGTCACGAATGTCAAAGGGTTTATTTTACGCATCATCTACCGCCATCAATCATGTACTGTGAAAAATATTCTACAGGAAGTTTCATTATCTCCCTCTGCGACAACAACCGCTCTCAATCACTTAGAAGATGAAGGGCTGATTATCCGCTCTCGAAATAACAATGACCGCCGTACTGTATGGATTACCCTTTCTGAATCGGGTGAACAAATAGCAAAACAAATGATCGACAATCGACAATTGCTTGTCAATCAACTGTTCAACCATTTATCTGAGGACGACAAAAAAACATTTTTTGAATTAATCGAAAAAATGATGGATGAGCGCACATTAAAGGCTTAGGAGAATTCCTAAGCCTCAGATTGTTGACAAAGGGCTAAAATGATCTTTATTTTAGCCCTTTGTCTTCTTTTCAGCGTGAAAACCCTTGAAGTCTAGGAATGCCGAGTACTGGCGCGGAGCGAATTTGATATTCTTTATTCGTGAGCATCAGCACGCAGACTGACACCGAATGCGAGGGTTTGTCTTCACGCTGGGCTTAGGAGAATTCCTAAGCCTTCTTTTTTATGGCTTTAAGATGACCTTTATACAATCATCCTGTTTTTCGTTGAATATTTGGTAAGCATGTGCGGCATCATCTAATGGCAATTGATGTGTGATGATCGCTCTAGGATCAATTTCACCCGTTGTCACTTTTTGATAGAGCTTTGTCATGTACCCTCTTGCCGGGGCCTGTCCCATTTTCAGCGTGACGTTTCTTGCGAAAAAAGCGCCTAATGGGAACATATTGTACAGCCCTCCATACACACCAGTCAGTTGAACTGTTCCACATTTTCGAACAGCTTTTGTGGCAATTTGAATCGGTCCAATCGTTCCGCCTTGCAGTTTGAGCTTCTGCTCAATTTTTTCAAGCGGCGATTTCTTCCCGTCCATTCCTACACAATCAATGACAACGTCCGCTCCGCCCTTGGTGAGCTCCTTTAATGTTTCTCCCATATCGGGATCTTCTGTAAAATCAAATACTTCTACACCGCTCATCCGTTTTGCATGCCGCAGGCGGTAATCAATATAATCGACGGCGATCACCCGCTCTGCACCTTTTTGCCAAGCAAATTGCTGTGCCATTAACCCAACAGGTCCACAGCCTAACACGATGACCGTATCGCCTTTTTTCACTCCTGCGTGCTCCACGCTCCAATAAGCAGTTGGCAGGACATCTGATAAGAACAATAATTGTTCATCCTCTAACTCACAATCATCCGGTACCTTAAACGGGGTATAGTTTCCAAAGGGTACGCGTAAATATTCAGCCTGTCCTCCGGGATAATTCCCGAATTTCTCACTATATCCAAAAAGTCCGCCCGAATCATAATGCGGGTTTGAGTGGTCGCATTGGCTTTCTAAGTGATGATGGCAATACTGGCATTGACCACATGCAACCGTAAATGGAATGACAACACGATCTCCCTTTTTTACCGCCGTAACATCCGGCCCAACTTCCTCCACAATTCCCATCGGCTCGTGCCCAATCACATAGCCGATAGGAAGCGGGAAATTCCCTTGATACAAATGTAAATCCGAGCCGCAAATCGCTGTTGATGTAATCCGAACGATGACATCTTCACGATCTTGAATAGACGGCGCATCTACTTTCTTCACTGCAATGCGATTTTTTCCTTGATAGGTAACAGCTCTCACATGCATTTCCTCCTTTCACTCGAGTCATCTTCCCTTATCTTCACCTTGAATGGACAGTTCATTCATCAGATCAGGAATATATGTCACGAAGGCGAAAGGCGAAAAAGCCCGTCGATTGATTCGACAGGCTTTTGATGGAACATGTGTAACGCGTTACACACTCATTCTTTTTCGAGAAAATACAAATCATATTGAGCTGATGTCTCCCGATCGATCATCAGGTTCCCTTCGTGAATAAAATAAGGACACATACTTGGGCTTTGAGATTCTTCAAACTGTTCATATAATTGCTCAATATCTCCAGGGAGCAGCAAAATCAAAAATTTATTTGAATGAGACACTAATTCATAAGCGTGGATGGTATCCGGCGGTATATAGGCAAAGTCACCCGGCGTTAGACAAATATCCTCTCCGTTCAAATGAAGGTTCATTTTCCCTTCAACACAATAGAGTGCTTCTGTATGCACTTGATGATAGTGCGGAGGAAAATATTTTCCTTTCGTCCCTTCTATCACAAAATGACTGAATCCGCCTCCTGTTGTTTCTGTTGTCGCAATCAGCTCATGAAGCTGACCATCAATGATGTATTGCTTCCCTTCACCAGCCTCTAATACATAGGGCTGCACTGAATGAGGGAGCTGACTATGAAATAACACTGAGGGCTTGGTTGTATTCGATAGCTCTCTGATTCCGTGCATCAGCATGAGATCGCTTTCTTTTTCAGCTTGTTGAAAACAGTCTGCATCAAAGGTTTGATCGGTCATCGGCCATTCATTCTGCAAGAGCCTTTTCCCAATTTGCTGATAGATATCTGTCATTTGTCCGCCCAATGTATACGAAATAAACCTTGTTTTGTGACTATGCATTCTGTAGCCATGAATTGTTTTAGGCGGAATATGAATATAATCGCACGCTGTCACCATATATTTTTTACCGTCCAGCATCACCTCAAGCTTACCTTCGAGCACAAAGATGGTTTTAAATAATGTCTCATGACAATGCAGTGGAAAATAAGCTCCTTTCCCACCTGTGATTAAGACAAGCTCAAACAGTTGATTCGTTTGATTTGCTTCTGCCAGCACATGAACAAGCTGATTCTCCAAACCATACAGCTTTCCCGAACCAGACACGGTATAAAAAGAGGTACCTTCGGATTGCTTGATCGATTGCGGTTGCTCCGACATCCCATCACTCCTCATGACTAATTGACTATCTTTATTATATAGACCAATCGATATAATAGATAGACAATATGCGAGAGATTTTACTCCTCTCGCATAAATAAGTGTCTAAGGTAACATTTTACGTGTTCTAAAGGTGTCGTTTGCTTGAGAGCAGTGGTCATCGATAGACCTCCGATCACCATTGAATGAAGGAGAGAAGCCAGCTCATCGGCTTTGTTTTCTTCATAACCGGTGTTCATCAGCTTTTCTTTCACAAGCTCTTGCCAGCGGATCATTTCTTGTTTGCAAGCATCATGCAGCTTTGTATGCTCTGGTTTTGACTCTGCCGCCAGCAAGACAATCGGAATCCCTCTTTCACTTTCTTGCTCCATAAATCCCTGAATAATGTTTGTCATAAAACGATCGATGGCGATATATGGGTCATCCGAATAGGCAAAGCTTTCTTCAATTCGATTGATGACCTTTTGACTAATATATTCAACAGCTGCTATGGCTAGCTCTTCTTTTCCATTTGGAAAGTAATAATAAAGAGATCCTTTAGGCGTGCCGCTCTCTCTAATGATTTGATTCAATCCTGTCGCATGATACCCTTGTTTACGCAAAAGAAGTGCGGCCGTTTGAATGACTTTGTCCTTCGTACTCACGTGTGACACCCCTTTCCCTCTATAGACCAAAGTCGATTTCATCGTGTTATTCATTTAATTGGTTTGTCCCTTTCCAAATCGAGGAAGTCTCCATTTCAACTGCAAGTCTGAGCAGCCAGTCCTCTTTTCCTTTAGGCGCTGTCACCTGTACACCTAAAGGCATGCCCGCCCCAGTGAGATGAACAGGAACACTCATAGAAGGCTGACCTGTTAAGTTGGCAAGCTGTGTAAATGGAGTGTAGGTCAGACTCTTTAGGAACATGTCATAAATGAGATCCTGCTGCGCTTGCATGGAAAGAGAAGACACACGTAAAAGTGCGGCTATTTCCTGATCCGAATGCATAAGCTCACCAATCTTTGGAGCCGAATAGGCAGTAGCTGGTGTCACATAAAGATCGTAGGTTTGATGAAATGCGGCCATTTGTGCTGCGGCCATATCCCACGCATCAAGACTTTCTGTATAGGCGGCAGCGGTCACATTCTTTCCAGCCGCCGCCAGCACCCATGCCACGATATCTGTTTCCTCGGGCTTCACTGGACGCCCTAGTGAACGAGCCAAGGAAGTGAATAATGCAGACATTTCTCCGCTGTTCATGACGTAATATTGCTGCATCAGATGAATACCATCGATTGCCGGTTTCGCTTCCTCTAGTTGGTGCCCTTGCTCACTCAGCCATTTCACCGTTTGCAGTACCGCCTGCTTCGCTTCCTCACTGACCTTTGTGCCAACTGGAGATTCTACGCTGTAAGCAATTCGCATTGAAGAGGTACGTTTCACCAGATCCTCTTGGTAGCTGCCGTCGTATAACGGGGTTTGGAAAGCTGCTTCTGGCTGAATGACCTGAAGCAGATCAAGAAGAGCTGCACTGTCTCGAACTGTTTTTGTGAGTGTAAAGTCAATGGAAGCACCCTGCCACTGTCTTCCTGCACCTGGACCTACTGGCGTCCTACCTCGTGTTGGCTTGAGTCCAAACAAACCCGTAAAGGATGCGGGTATACGAATGGATCCTCCGCCATCACTTGCTCCGCCCGCAGGAACGATACCGCTTGCAACAGCCGCAGCCGTCCCGCCGCTTGAACCGCCCGGGGAATGCGCGGCGTTCCAAGGATTCCTCGTTGGACCATATAAAGCGGGTTCTGTCACATTCCTCAAACCGAATTCCGGTGTGTTTGTATGGCCGATCATAATGAGCCCAGCCTGCTTCAATCGATGGACAAAGTGGGAGTCCGTTTTCGCCTTTATATCCTTTAGCAGCATAGCACCTGCTGTCAGCGGTTCATTTTTCAGCCCTTGCGATATATTTTTCAGCACAAACGGAACACCCGCAAACGGCTGATCCATATCTAATTGCTTCATGTCTTTTAACACTTGATCATGTCTTGTCTGGATCACCGCATTTAGTTCTGGATTGACCTCCTCCAATCTAGCAAATGCGGCATGTACAAGCTCCTCAGGTGTTACCTGCTTTTTCCGTACAAGTGCTGCCAGGCCAGTCGCATCATACGTCATATACTCTTTTACGTTCATCGGCATGTCCTTCTTTCTCTTATTATGATCTCTCTATTGTCTACTAGAATTGTATGAATTTCAATTTCAGGCTACTTGCA
This sequence comes from Bacillus sp. MC1252, assembly GCF_056838025.1. NCBI lineage: Bacteria > Bacillati > Bacillota > Bacilli > Caryophanales > Bacillaceae > Bacillus > Bacillus sp. MC1252. The sequence goes on along the minus strand of NZ_CM166369.1, from coordinate 264,301 downwards.
AAAAAATTTTCTGACAAGACTATGATTCTTCTAACCATCCATCTGATTTCTCCGATATAATAAAGAAAAAAAGACGGAGGTCATCTCGTATGCAAGGAGCCATTGCCTTGAAAAAGAAAATATTCGTGGTCATCGCGTTTCTTCTTGCTTTGACAACTGCTTTGCCCTTCCATTCGCAGGCAGCTGCACCGCCAAAAGAAACAGATGTTATCATCGTCTATAAAAATCAAAAAGGGAAGCAAACCGCTATTCAAGAAAGTGAAAAAGTGAACGCACAGTACATACACCTTCCCGCTGTCGCTGTGACAGCAGATGAACAAGCGGTCACCTCATTCAAAAAAGACCCTAACATCGCTTATGTCTCAAAGAATGTGAAAGTCAAACTCGCTTCTTCTACCGTGAAAAAAAACGCAGGTGCTACTGGCCAGGATGCATTGGTACAAAAGTCGTACAACCTGCAAAAGCTAAATGTAAAGCAAGCGATCAAAGAAGGCGTCACAGGTAAAAATGTGAAAGTAGCCGTTTTAGATACTGGTATTTTCCCACATGAGGATTTAAAGGTAGCCGGTGGTAAGTCATTCGTGAATTACACATCCTCTTATAAAGATGATGAAGGACATGGAACACATGTCGCTGGCACTATTGGGGCGCTCAATAACGATTATGGCACAGTCGGCGTCGCTTCTGGCGTGAAGCTGTATGCTGTGAAAGTGTTAGATAAAAAGGGAGAAGGCGACTTATACAGTCTGCTTCGAGGCATCGATTGGGCCATTACCAATAAGATGGACATCATCAATCTAAGTCTAGGCTTTGAAGATAATATTCCGATTTTGCGCTCAGCTGTAGATGAAGCATACAAAAAAGGACTGCTGGTGGTTGCTGCAAGCGGAAATGACGGGAAGAAGAATGATATTAGCTATCCTGCCGCATACAATAGCGTCATTGCTGTCTCCGCAACAACTGCCAAAGACAAACTCGCGTCTATCTCCAATACAGGGAAAGGGATCGAATTTTCTGCCCCTGGCGAGAACGTCATCAGCACTTATTTGAAAAATGAATATTGGTATGCAACTGGTACATCACAAGCTGCACCGCATGTCACAGGAATGCTGGCGCTGTTAAAGCAGCTTCATCCGAAGAAAACAAATGCACAGCTTCGCACCTTATTGCGCAGCTATACAGTGGATCTTGGTGCGAAAGGAAAGGATTCACAATTCGGCTATGGCCGCGTGCAATATGTTCCGCAATCAACCTTTTTAAAGGCTGCGACAAGCGCTGTCAAAAAAGCCGAAACATCTAAAAAGCAGGCAGATGTCGATCAAGCCAAAACGAGAATCGGCCGACTCACTGCAAGCAAACAAAAAACAGCACTCACAGAACGGGTGAAAAAAGTACAAGCAACCATCGATATCCGTTCCGCACGTGCAAAGGTCAAAAAAGCCGAAAAAAACAAAACGCAGGGCGCCATTAAAAGCGCCCAAACGGCCATCAAAAAGCTAAACAAAGGCAAAGAAAAAACAAGCCTGCAAAACCGTCTCGACAAGGTAAAAAAACAAGTCGCCTATCAAAAGAAAGTGACAGACGCCAAACAAAAGGTCAAAAAAGCTGAAGCCAAACGGACAAAGAAAAATAAAGCATCGGCTCAAAGTGCTGTCAAACAGCTAAAAGCCTCCAAAACGAAAACCAGTTTACAAAAACGATTAAACCGTATCAAGGTTTAACAGAAAAAACGATTCCTCGCTTGAAAGGAATCGTTTTTTCTATTTTAACATCGGCTCAAACAAGCTGTGATGATATTTTCCTTTGGCATCTGCCCTCACTTGATCAAGTAAGCTTTCTAACGAAGCCATCACACCCTCTAATGCCCGGCGCACTGAACCGTGTTCAAAATCCGTTAAACTCTCTGGCAACTCATCTTCATCCAACACAAAGAAATCACCATTCGGAAGAACGAGAAGATCAACAATGAGATCTTCAAACATGACCAGCTGGCCGTTGAACCGTGTATCTCCCACAATATTAAAATAAGACCCAAGTTCCTTCCCTTGATCATTCCTCCAGAAATATAAATTGTAAGGACGATCCTTCCAATAATAGGCGGTCGTATAGCTCCCTTTTGGAATGGTCAGAGCACCATCGCCTGCCCTCATCATAAACGTGTCTTCTATCTTGTGAAACAGCACAGCCTGCTGTCCCTGTGCGTCTAACAGCTGACAGGTATGTTCCACAACTTTCTGATCGTATTTGATTTTTCTCTCGATTACTTCATCCCAACGATCCGCTTGTAGCGAAAACAACATGTCACAACTCCCTCTGCATCTAGGTTCTCTCTTTCCAGTATACACCGATTTTTTTTGAAGAAATAAAGGATTGCTGTATTTACTTATGGAAGACCTATGATGAGGTGAATTAAATGAACGGAGTCACGATTCTTGAAAACCTTACAAAGCTTGGACAAATCATCCTCATTTTTTGCGGCTATGCCCTTTATTGGCGGCAGGTGAAAACGAAGATAGAACGAAAGCTGTCCCATTATAAGCGCATGTTAAAATTCTTTGTCATGTTCGGTTTACTCTCGTGGGGGGTATCATATTGGGCGCTTGTAATTGTGGGCGTAAATTGAAAAAGGAAGAGCTGTCCCTGAAGGACTTGCTCTTCCTTTTATTACGCGTGATGTGATGAACCAGCCGGCTGTTCTTTCTGGATCACATATCGATAGCTCTTCACATGCGTCCCATTTTGATTCACAAATTCTTTATCAAGTGCACGCTCAAAGCCCATTCTTTCATATAGACGAATGGCGGCCTGCATTTTATCAGATGTATGAAGATACAGGACATTCTCGCCCCATGATTGCGTCAGTTCAATACTTTTACGTAACAATGACTCTGCGATTCCTTTTCCCCTGACATCAGGATCTACTCCTAAAAAACGGACAATGGCTGATGTAATGCCCATTTCAGGTTTGTCATACGCTTGTTCAGATGACCGGAACATTTGAAGCGTCCCCACAACCTTGTCCTCAAGCTCAGCTACAAGCATGAGCTCCATGTTCGGATTATCTACAGCTGCTGCAAGTGCTGCAGAATAATTTTGCCAGCCTTCTTCTGTAAATTGAGGTTCATACTGTGCGTATGATTTGATCAGCACGTGCCTGATGGCCTTATGATCTTCTTTGAATCATCAACTCTTTCTGCTTCATGTCAGCACCTCCTGTTGTCTATGGATCGATATACGTATCATGTAATCAATGCATGCCGATGATCTCGTTCTTTTCTCTACTCATTCAATGTAAAGAGTCTCATTCGAAAGATCAATCATTTTGCCCGAAATCGGCTTTCGAAATTTTTCATTGAAAAGGAACGCTTGATTCATTATGCTGATTTGAGGAAGTATACGAGGAGTGTTGTCATCATATGAGTTCTTTATCTTATCCCCAAGAATCGAAAAAAAATCGATTTCTCCTTGCCGCATTGCTTGGTTCTTTAACAGCCCTTGCACCGCTGGCAATGGATATGTATTTACCTGCTTTGCCTAATATCGCCCGGGATTTTGAAGCAAGCACGGCTTTGTCCCAATTAAGTCTCATGGCTTGTTTGATTGGACTCGCGCTTGGACAGCTGATTGCGGGACCGATCAGTGATACGATCGGCAGAAGAAAGCCGCTGATGATTGGCTTACTCATCTTTATAGCAGCATCTCTTTTATGTACAGTGGTCACATCGATTTGGACGTTCATTCTCTTAAGGCTGATTCAAGGACTCGCTGGTTCAGCAGGTATTGTGATTGCACGAGCCATCGTACGAGATCATTATGAAGGGTCAGAGATGACGAAATTCTTTGCACTGCTAATGCTAGTCAACGGAGTTGCTCCGGCAGCGGCACCGATTGTGGGCGGACAGATTTTACGCTTCACAACATGGCAGGGTGTATTTGTTCTACTAGGAATCCTTGGGGCTTTGATGCTGGTCAGATCAATGTTTTCACTACAGGAAAGCTTACCTGCGGAGCGCAGACAGACCGGAGGTTTTCAACAGATTGTTGGTGCCATGAAAATTTTAGCGAGTGACCGTCTCTTTGTTGGATATGCTCTCTCGCAAGGTCTTGTATTCGCAGCGATGTTTGCCTATATTTCTGGCTCACCGTTTGTGCTCCAGGATCTTTTTCACCTTTCTCCACAAGGATTTAGTGCTGCCTTTGCGGTGAATAGTCTTGGCATTATCACAGCTGGACAAGTATTTGCCCGTGTCGCTGCAAAAATCGGAGAAGAGAAAGTCCTTCGCATTGGACTGCTGACAGCTGCCCTAGGCGGCGTCACCCTATTTATCATGATTTCCATTGATGCAGGATTGTATGGCATTCTCATTCCGCTCTTTTTTGTTGTCTCAAGCGTTGGGATTGTCGGCACCTCTGCACCGTCTCTTGCGATGCAGCACCACGGTGCGCATGCAGGGAGTGCTGCTGCCCTCATCGGTGTCGCGCAAATGCTGCTAGGCGCATGCATGACACCTCTTGTCGGCTTAGCCGGCAGCCAAACGGCCTTTCCAATGGGCCTGATTATTATGCTTTGTGAACTTGGCGCACTTTGTTGTTATTTCTTCTTTGTTGCCCGAGCGAAAAAAAGACCCGCATAAGCGGGTTTTTTCATTTCATAATGACCGTCTACCAATTGATGGTGCGGAACACGTTGTGCTCGTCATTTGTGTGATATGCATCTACATCAAAGCCTGATAGCGCAAAACCAATTGCCATGACAATTCCTCCGACAACGGTGAAAATGATACCCCATTTGAAGCATTGTTTCTTTAATTCATTCACGTTCATATTCTCACGACCTTTTTTCTAAACATCCCCATGAATGCGTTAGTGGTTTGAACAGTCAAATGCACAAATAGCTTTGTCAAATACACCGTGGCTATGCCGCATAATAATCCAACACCTAATAGAAGAATACCCACGCCAATCTGCGTCACCACCACATGCAAACCGTCCTGAAAAATAAATGGAGAACCAATGATGCTCCAAAAACCTCCAAGCAGACCAATCAGCGTCACTGTACCTGTCACGAGCGGAATGCACCAAATCACCATATACACAGAAAGAATCAGCAGGAAGACTGTTGCTAAAATACTGCCCCATAACGGAAAGCCTAAAATGAGAATGGAGAGTCTTGTGGCTTTTTCTCCAAACGTCGGCACCTGAGCAGTTTTCATTCCTTGTTCCTTCATAATTCCTTCAGCGATGATGGCAGGCTGCCCGACTTGATGAACCGCTTCCTGTTCACTGTATCCATCTTCCTGATAATCCTCGATCATCTCATCGTAGTATTCGATAAACCGTTCACTTTCTTTTTCGCCTAGACGATGCAGGTGCTTCTCTAAGCTGGCTAAAAATTCTTTTTTATTCATTGCCCTGTCCTCCAGAAATAAAGTCGTAAATCGCCATCACCTGATCCCATTCCTCTAAAAACTGCGCCATATGCTCCCTGCCGCTTTTTGTCATCCGGTAGTACTTTCTTAATCGACTGTTATGTTCCTGGGAATAGGTCTCTACATAATTGTTTTGCTCTAGCCGCTTTAATATTGGATATAATGTTGATTCAGATATCTCAATACAATGGGACATATCTTTAATGATTTGATAACCATAGGAATCGCCTTTCTTTAATACCGCCAGTACACAAAATTCCAGCAATCCTTTTTTTAATTGTGCATTCATGATTACAACTCCTAACCATTTATACTATACAATACATAGTATTGTGTGACAAGAGGTATAAAGCATAAAAAAAGACCCGATTTGGGTCTTTTCGTTTTTATATATTCACAAATCCTTCTCCAAACACATCCCGCACATCATGGACAACAACGAATGCGTCTCGATCAATTTTCTTGATAATTTTCTTTAACCGCATGAGCTCTTGCTTTTGAATGACAGCGTAGAGAATTTCCTTCGATTCCTTTGAATAATGACCGCGACCGTTTAAAATCGTCACGCCTCGGTCAAGGGTGTGATTGATTTCTTCGGCAATATCATCTTTGCATGAAGAAATAATCGTGACCGCCTTTTTCGTGTTGAGTCCTTCTATGACGAAGTCCATCACCTTTGTGGCCACGTAAAGCATCACAATGGTAAACATTAATTTTTCCGCACCAATAATAAAATAGGAAGCAAATACGACGATGAGATCAAAGAACAAGATGGCGTAGCTCACGTTCCAGTCTAAATACTTGTTGGCAATTCTTCCGAGAATGGCAGAACCCGCCGTTGTACCGCCTGCTCTTAGCACAAGACCAATTCCAATACCGATGATAATTCCTGCGAAAATCGCTCCAATGATCAATTCATGTACATTCACGACCCATGTTGTGGTCAGGTGTAGAAATAGGGAGTTACTTGCGACGGCAACCACTGTGTAAATCGTCGTCTTCTTGTCCAAAAATTTATACCCCACCAGCAATAAGATGGCATTAAACACAAGATTCGTCAGCCATGGTGCAATCTCAAACAAATAATAAAAAATGATGGACAGCCCCGTTACGCCGCCTTCACCAAATTCAAGCGGAATGACAAACATGTTCACAGCTGCGGCAAATAAAAAAGAACCAACAAGAATCATTGCAATATCTTTTACACATTTTTTCATTTTCTTCTTTCCTCCTTTTTTAAGCATATAAAAAACCCTCTTTCTGCACGAAAGAAGACTGTCGTTGGACAAAATAAAATCAAAAGACAGCGCCTTTTGATGAAGCTTTCTGAAATGAACCTTTCCATAATATATATCTCTTTTTAGAGGCTGTCAATGACTTGGTTTTCTATTATTTTAACTGCATGTTTATGCACGAAAACTCGCTTGTTTTCAGGGTTTTTCCGCCATGATATGCTTTTTCCTCTCCTTGACAAAAACACTTTAGTCATTTAAACTACTGCCTCATATCATACCCATCATTTCCGATCAAAAAAGGAGGTTGTTCTATTCCTATGAACCCTATTCAAAGCCGTTTACAGGCTCACGCACCTTTGATTTTAGATGGCGCACTTGCAACGGAGCTTGAACGAAAGGGCTGTGACTTAAACGACAGTTTATGGTCAGCCAAAATACTCATTGAACAGCCAGAATTGATTCAGCAAGTACATTTGGACTACTTCCAAGCGGGTGCTGACTGTGCAACAACCGCCAGCTACCAAACAACGATTGATGGCTTCGCAGAAAAAGGCTATTCAAAAGAAGAAGCCATTGAACTCATGAAACGATCTGTCACTTTAGCGAAAGATGCACGCGATCTTTTTTGGCAGGATGAAACGCGTCGTGAAGGAAGGACAAAACCCTTTGTCGCTGGATCTGTGGGGCCATTCGGCGCTTATTTGTCTGATGGTTCAGAATATAAGGGAAATTACGGACTCACAGAGCAGGCACTCATTGATTTTCACCGACCAAGAATTCAGGCATTAGTCGAGGCTGGTGCAGATATTCTTGCGTGTGAAACGATTCCTTGTCTGGTTGAAGCAACGGCCATCGCAAAACTGCTGCGGGATGAATTCAGCGGTGTGTATGCTTGGATCACCTTCAGCGCAAAGGATGACCTGCACATTAGTGAAGGTGATTTGCTGAGAGAATGTGTACAAGCACTTGAGCCGTATGAAGAGATTGCTGCTGTTGGCGTGAACTGTACACCGCCGCAATTCATCTCTTCTCTCATTCAAGAGATGAAAAAGGGAACGAGCAAACCGATTGTGGTGTATCCAAACTCAGGTGAATTATACGATCCTAAAGAAAAGGTATGGAGCGGAGATACGTCTCATCATACGTTTGGTGAATGTGCGCATCAATGGTACAAAGACGGCGCGCGCATCATCGGCGGCTGCTGCCGGACGACACCAGAAGATATTACTGACATCCTCAAACGGACAACATCGTAGCAACATGAATCAACTCACATACTTCTAAGCAAAAGGGCGGGAAGACATGGAACAAGCAAAAGATCAGTCACAACAATATCAACGAAAAATGACGAGCCGGCACCTGTTCATGCTTTCGTTAGGCGGCGTCATTGGAACAGGGCTCTTTTTAAGCTCAGGGTATACCATCAGCCAAGCGGGACCTGCAGGAACGATTCTTGCCTATCTTGTCGGGGCATTAATTGTGTATCTTGTGATGCTCTGTTTAGGTGAGCTGTCTGTCGCAATGCCGGTTACAGGGGCTTTTCATACGTATGCAACAAAATACATTGGTCCTGGCACGGGCTATACGGTCGCTTGGCTTTACTGGCTGACGTGGACAGTCGCACTTGGTTCGGAATTTACAGCGGCAGGACTTTTAATGCAGCGCTGGTTCCCAGACACATCGGTTTGGATGTGGAGTGGTGTTTTTGCTCTTATCATCTTTTTACTTAATGCATTTACAGTCAAATTCTTTGCAGAATCAGAGTTTTGGTTTTCTAGTATTAAAGTGATGGCGATCATTCTCTTTATTATTCTTGGCGGAGCTGCAATGTTTGGCTTGATTCCATTAAAAGGTGGCGAGGCCGCTCCGTTCTTTTCTAACTTTACTGGAGAAGGCGGACTTTTCCCAAACGGATTTTTACCGATTTTAATGACCATGCTTGCCGTCAATTTTGCTTTTTCGGGTACTGAATTAATTGGCATTGCTGCGGGTGAAAGCGTCAATCCAGATGAGACCATCCCGCGGGCGATTCGAACGACCGTGCTGCGTCTCGTCCTGTTTTTCGTCGGAACGATCATTGTTTTAGCCGGCTTGATTCCAGTGGAAGAAGCCGGGGTGATCAAAAGTCCATTTGTCGTGGTTTTTGATCGGATCGGTATTCCTTATGCTGCAGATTTCATGAATTTTGTCATTCTGACGGCGATCTTATCAGCCGCCAACTCGGGACTGTACGCGTCATCTCGCATGCTCTGGTCACTTTCTGAGGAACGGACACTGCCTAAGAAGCTAGCGAAATTGACATCAAAGGGAATTCCTTTGAATGCACTCATTTTAAGTATGATCGGCGGTATTCTCTCTTTGCTATCGAGTGTCATCGCACCGGAAACGGTGTATCTTGTTCTTGTTTCGATCTCTGGACTGGCCGTTGTTGTGGTCTGGATGGGGATTGCTGCCTCACAGTTCATGTTTCGGAAAAAATTTTTACAGGATGGCGGACAGCTGCATGATTTATCCTTTCGAACCCCGCTCTATCCAGTGGTTCCGATTGCTGCCTTCTTCCTGTGCCTTGCATCTGTGATCGGCATTGCCTTTGATCCAAATCAGCGGATTGCCCTCATCTGCGGCATTCCTTTCATCGCGCTCTGCTATGCTGCATATTACGTGACGGCTTGGATTCGCAAAAAACGAGAAGAACCTGGTGTCTAGCACCAGGTTCAGGATGTCACTAGCTGACATCTTTTTCTATGAAAAAAACGACAAGGCTGCAGCCAAGTCGTCTTTTTTTACCGTATTAACGATTGCGTAATGTATATGCCAAATGATACACACTTGTGACATTTGAGGAAAGCTTGATGTCGTTTGAAGTGAACGTCACTGGAACGATATCGTAATAATGTGTAGACCAGCCTGCATTGTTGTACGTACGGTAGCCTGCACCTGAAGGAACTTGGATCGTCAGTGAAAATTGTCCATTCTCATCCGTTGTGCCTGTCGCTGTTTGGGCCAATGATTTGATGGCTGCTTCAAAATAAAGCTGGATTGGCTGATTAGCCATGAGGTTTCCGTTCGTATCTTTTAATGTTCCTTTAAAAACAGCTGGATGATAGGAACCCACTCGATATTTGCTGCCAGATCCGTAATTCACCTTTCCACCATCTGCTGCTGTGACACTTGTTACTTGTACAGATGCTGGTACTGCTCCTGTTTCCTCTGCATGTGCAAAGCTTGGGAATACGAGAAGCAATGATAGAAAGAATGCAAACATGATTTTTTTCATCTATAAATCCTCCTTTTTTTTCCTACTTTATTACTATCGACAGTAATTGGTATTTTTCCAGTAACAAACCAAAAAAACTTCCCTTTTTAGAAAGGGAAGCACTTAAGCTATTTTTTCACGACAACTTTCACCGCTTTACTTTCTCTTTTTCTCACATCGGAAGCTGTCACGTATAAGACGGTTTTTGCTTTTTGCGGCTTGATTTGGGCAGTAAATGCACCCTTACTATTGGTTTTCACCGTTTTGATGACTTTCTTTGATTTGTTTTTCACTTTAATGGTCAAGCCTGCACCCGCAGTCCCTTTGACCGTTTTACTTTTGACCGTTACTTTACCTACCTTCGGCTTAGCAGGTGCTTTGCCCTTTTTCACGACTGTTTTGAGAGAAGTCGCGGCCTTTCCTTTAGAAATCTTGATGTGCAGCACTTTGTTTTTGTTCTGATGCTTGATCTTCACACTAAAGGTTCCCTTTTTGCTTGCCGTGCCTTTTCCGAGTAATGTCTTGCCTCTATACACAGAAATAGCAGCACCTGCTTTCGCTTTTCCTGTCACCTTTTGATGCTGATCCTCTACTTTGTTGACAGATGCATTCAGTTCAACAGCACTTAATGCGGCAAATGCATTCAGTCTGCCATGTCCTGTCATCCAATCGATACCCGGAATTTTCGGATCGACAATTGGCTCCTCGTTTTCGTCATAGAAAACGTCATCTTTTCCATCAACAGATGTAAAGGAAATATCATCGGCTGTACTTTGCAAAATATTCCTCACTTGATTTGGTTTTAAGGATGGATTTTTAGAAAGCAGTAATCCTGCTGCTGCTGCAACATATGGTGTAGCCATTGATGTCCCGCTAAGGTAGGAGACATTCCCATCCGGCATTAAGCTTGGAATATCAGAACCCGGTGCAGACATGCTCAGTCCTTTGCCATAGCTTGAGAACTCAGCGGCAATATCCATGCGGTTGCTTGCGCCAACCGCCATTGCGTATTTTGAAGTCGCAGGATAGCCCATTTCTGGAATGCCATCATTTCCGCTCGCCACGACCACTAGTACATTCTTTTGTGCAGCATAGTTCATGGCATATTCAATGACCCTGCTGTAGTAGCCGCCAAGACTCATGTTGATGACCTTTGCGCCTTTGTCCACCGCATGCTTGATCCCAAGAGCAATATGCTCTGTATCTCCAAATCCATAGGCATCCAGCACCTTGACCGGAATAATGCCCGTATGTTGGTTCAGCCCTGCCATCGAGTAATGATTATCGGCTTTTGCAGCAATGATGCCTGCTACATGAGTACCGTGTCCATTGTCATCAATCGCATCTTTATTTCGTCCAATGAGATTCGCACCTAAATCCGTACGAACGGTTCCGCTTAAATCTGTCAAACGGCTGTCGACACCTGTATCCACAACAGCAATTAACGTTTGCTTCATTTTGCTTGTGCCAATTAGTGTATTCATTTGTTCAAACTTCACATCGGCGCCTTTTTTCCCGCTGTTTTGTGCACTGTTTTTCAGCGGCCACTGGTAACCATACTGCACATCATTGCTAAACGCACGATAGGTTTGCACAGGCTCTGCAAATTCAACATTCGGCATGCTGGATAGCTTTCTTGCAGTGCTTTTGATGACGGCTTTGCCTGCTTTTAGTGTCTTTCCAGCTGATCCTTGCCCTACTGGCACATCATAGACATACATTCCTTTAAATAAAGGACTCACTGACTGCGATGTCACACGATTTTCTTGGATTCCATAGCTTTTCATCTTCTTTTTCGCTGATTGAAGCGTTTGGCCATCCTTTAATTTAAAAATGATTTTGTTCGTTTTGACCTTTTCTTCTTTTACAAGCTTTTGCTTCTCTAGTACATAACCGACCGATTTTCCTTCAAGCTGATCGATTCCAATTTTTTGACTCACTGCTTCTAATTCCTTCTTTAAATATGCCGGACTTGCCTCTTTGAGCATATTAAAAAGGGAGCGGATCGCCTGTTGTTCTTTCTCTGTGACGATATGACCGCTGAATGCACCATTTTTCTCTATGTCACTTAGCAGTGATTTTAATGTAAGCAGATGATTGTATACCTTTTGCTGCTCTTTTTGATGTTTGATCAGCTTCGATTTGAGAAACGGCTTTGTTTTTTGAAGCAAACGAGCGAGCTTCTGACCATCTGCTGTTTCATTGAAACGTTTATCTTCGATCGTACGAATGGATTGAAGGATTTCACGCCCATACTTTTTCTCAATAATAATGATTCCAGGCTCTTCTTCTTCAGGAAAAATCGGTTCAGATGGCGGAAGATTGGCTCCTTTATACCCGATTGTATATGCCGCATCCTCTTCCTCATCACGGCTGTCTTCCTCCGAACCTAAATAGAGCACTTTGACAAAGTAAGGACCTGACCATGCATGCGGGAAGTCGATCTCTGTCTCTCCGCTTGCTGTGTCCACACGATATCTGGAATAAGTGTCATCCTTCATCGCTCTGTCCTTACTTGGATAGACCGATATGGACAACATTTGTTTACTTTTTACAGAAATTTTCATATGCGTATGTTTTGCCACCTCTTGTGCAGGTGGCGTAATTTGATACCATGACTCTTCCTTTTCATTCTGTAATGCACCTGAGATGACTTCACCATTTTTCAATCCAATGGCTTCATTGACATTTGTTCCTTTACTGGCAGCTGCTGCCTCGTATCCAGGTAATGCTGCCATACATAAAATGATGGCCATGAGTACCATCACACAGGATTTGACCTGCTTTTTGAACATGAAAAGACCCCCTTATCTTTTACGATACCTTGGAAGAATATCACAGAAAGACATTTAGTAGAATCTGTTTTTCACATAATTAAACTCGTTTTAAGCTAGGATTTGAGATAATCAGACAGCAAGACTTATTGCCTCATAAACTTTTTGCCATTTCAAACGGAAAATGATGCTATTTAACCATGTCGAAAAGTACATTACAATCAACTTGTAAGCGCTTAACAAACAAGAGAGAAGGGATCAGCTTGTTCCAAAAAGATCATGTTTTCACACAAGTAAACGGTCAATCAAAGAATGAGATTTTACAATACATTTCCGAGAAAGCTGAAGACCTTCATATTACAAACGATCAGTCGAGGTTATTAGCAGATTTGTTGAAACGCGAAGACGAAGTCTCAACAGGACTTCAGCAAGGCTTTGCCATTCCTCATACAAAAAGCTCCACTGTACAAACGGCTTCACTTCTCTTTTTAGAACTTGAACAGCCCGTTGAATGGGGAAGCTTCGACGATTTACCGACGAGCTATTTATTTACACTGCTGGTTCCACTAGAAGAGGCAAATGTCACGCATCTGAAACTACTGTCAGGCATTGCCACTAGCTTAATGGAGCCTGCTTTCATCGAAAAGATTCAACCTGGTCAAACAGCTGACTATTATTACGAAGTCATTGAACAACAATTGAAAGAGGGGATTACACAATGAAAATTGTCGGTGTCACTTCATGTCCAGCAGGGTTAGCTCATACACCAATGGCAGCAAAAGCATTAGAGAATGCAGGTAAACAGCTCGGACACGAGATCAAAATCGAGCAGCAAGGAATTATGGGACAGGTGAATGGCATTACAGCAGAGGAAGCAAGACAGGCAGACCTTTGTATCATTGCCTCCAATCAGCATATCAACGATGCGGAACGTTTCTCAGGCATTCCCACAGTACGTGTCGAGATTGGACGCGCCTTAAAAAATGCCGAGCAAATCATCACAAAAGCCGTAGCACTTGTTGAAAAGAAAAAATCTGAATCTCAATAAACGTGAGCAATGCCATATAGAAAGGAGCAAAGCAAAATGAAAGCAAAATTAAAAGTCATTGAAGGCCATCTCATGACCGGTATTTCTTATATTCTTCCTGTGATCATCGGTGCCTCACTTATCGTTGGTTTAGCAAAACTAGTCGGGTTAGGGTTTGGTGTTTCAGATTTAAACGCCTATAAGGATGCTGGCGGCATTTTACACGGCGCCTATTTAATGGAGCAGGTTGGCTGGACAGGTATTGGCTTAATGAACGTCCTGCTCGCTGGATTTATCGCCTATTCGATTGCGGATAAATCAGGTCTTGCGGCCGGTTTTATCGGCGGTGCCCTCGCCAGCTCAACAAATGCTGGATTTATTGGTGCCGTCATTGCAGGATTCTTCGCAGGATATGTTGCTCTTTTTGTGAAAAGAAAAATTCAAATACAAGGCTCTGCAGCAGGGCTCGTCCCTCTGCTCATCCTGCCGCTCATTACCGTTGGCTTAACCGGACTTCTCATGTCCGTTCTGCTGGGCGGGCCATTAGGCGCTTTGAACACGGCATTAATTGAATGGATTAAAGGTATGGTCGCTGACGGCACAAGCACACTTGCACTCGCTCTGATTCTAGGCGCGATGATTGGCTTCGACCTTGGCGGACCAGTGAATAAATCTGCTTGGATGGCTGGTAACGCACTCTTCCTGTCAGGCGTCTACCTCCCTGCCATCCTCGTCAATATTGCGATTGTCATTCCGCCGCTTGGGTACGGACTTGCGACATTGATTCGAAAACGCAACTTCTCCCCAACCTTTAGAGAAGCCGGACGAGGCGGCTTGGTCATGGGCATTATCGGCATTACAGAAGGAGCGATTCCTTTTACCCTCGTCAATCCTTTGAAATTGATTCCGCTGAATGTCGTCGCTTGTGCTGCTGGAAGCGGGGTAGCTGCATTATTAGGTGTCCATGACATCATGCCGCCAATTGGTGGACTATATGGGTTCTTCTCAGTTGGAAACTGGTGGGCTTATTTAATCGGTGCTCTTACTGGCGCACTCGTTATCGGTATTGGCGCCAACCTGCTTGTAAATTTCTCTGAGAAAAAAGAGCCTCAAAAGCCCGAACATGATCAGAAGCAGAAAGAAGAAGACGATTTTGACCTTGTGCTAGAAGGATAATTTGAACAAAGAAAGGTGTCGTTGATCAATGACTGTCAATGTACATGTGATTCCACATACACACTGGGACCGGGAATGGTATTTCACCACCTCCCGCTCCCGTATCTACTTAATGAAAAGCGTAATGGACATTTTAGACACCCTTGAAACAGATGAAAGGTTCCATTACTTCATGCTCGATGCCCAGGCATCCTTATTGGACGATTACCTCAAATGGCGTCCAGAGGATGAAAATCGAATCAAAAAGCTCGTCACGGCTAAACGCCTCATCATCGGCCCATGGTATACACAAACCGATCAGCTCGTCATTTCAGGTGAATCGATTGTACGTAACCTGCAATATGGAATTGAGCGCTGTCAGCAGTTTGGCCATGTCATGAAAGTCGGTTATGTCCCTGACTCCTTCGGTCAATCCGCACAAATGCCTCAAATTTATCAAGGCTTTGGCATTGTAGATACAGCATTTTGGCGTGGCGTTTCTGACCATATGACGAATCATACAGAATTCAATTGGCGAGGCGCTGATGGCAGTGAAGTCTTTGCAGTGAACCTGCCATTTGGCTACTACTACGGTGGAAATATTCCTGAGAAGGATGAGGAATTACAAGCTTTTCTGTCTGAAAAAATCGGTGCGCTGCAAGCAAAGGCGACCACAAAAAATGTCTATTTTCCAAACGGCTTTGACCAGGCACCTATCCGCAAAAACCTGCCTGACTTATTAGAAAAAGCCAATGAACTTGACGAGCATCACTATCAAATCAGCAGTCTAGAAGATTACATTGCAGCGGTGAAAAAAGAGCGGACGTCTTTTGACACATTACAAGGAGAGCTCATTCATGCGAAGCATATGCGGATTCATAAATCTATTTTTTCAACAAGAGCAGATTTAAAAATCTTAAACAATCAAATTGAAAACTATCTCGTTAATGTGATGGAACCCATCTTAACGATCAGCTATTCACTCGGGCACGATTATCCGCATGACACCGTTCGTGATATTTGGTACCTCATGTTTGAGAATGCAGCGCACGACAGCATTGGCGGCTGTAATAGTGACACGACGAATCAAGACGTCTTCTTCCGCTACAAGCAGGCAAAAGAAATCGCCGAGAACCTTGTCGATTTACACATGCGTCTCATCGCCATTCGACTGCAAACAGAGCAAGAAATCACGTTCACTTTATTTAATACATTGCCTTCAAAGCGTTCTGAAGTCATTGAAGTCGAAACCTTTATCACGGAACGTCCTTTTACGCTAAAAGACGCAAATGGAAGAACTCTTCACTACACGGTGAAAAGCAAAACCGATGTCACTGATTATGTCTTGGCACAGCAAATTTCTCTTAATCCAAGCAAAGAGGTGTACATGCCAAAACAAGTATGGAAAGCCGTTCTGATCATTGAAGCAATCGATTTACCATCAGTTGGTTATACACAAGTCAGCATGGTCTTCGATGAATCAAGCGAATCCGTATGGGAACAAACAGAGGGCCGTGTCATTGAAAATACGTATTACCGCATTGCGGCAAATGACAATGGGTCACTCGAGATCACTGATAAACAAACAGGACGAACATTCTCTGAGCAAATGATCTTTGAAGACAATGGAGACGATGGGGATTCCTACAACTATTCACCACCGCGTGAGGATCTTTATGTATCGTCTAAAGATATCTCATCAGCAGGCATCACAGTGTCTAAAAGCGGGTTACAGGAGGAGCTTACCATCCAGCTTCATCTCACTGTCCCGTATGACTTAAAGGAACGATCGGAGCAAAAGGTCACGACTTCCCTCCCAATCACAGCGAAGGTGGCGTTAAATAAAGATGAGGCTGTCATCCGTTTTCATGTGGATGTCGACAACCATGCGTTAGACCATCGTCTGCGTGTACTATTTGATACAGGCATTGCATCAAAAGTATCACTGAGCGATCAGCAGTTTGGCACAATCGAACGTCCAACAGAGCTGACGCAAGAGCTTGAATGGTGGAGCAATGAGCATTGGGAAGAAAAGCCGATCACCATTGAACCGATGCAATCATTTGTTGCACTTCGTGATGAAGCCTACGGCGTCACTCTTTTGACCGACTGTGTGAGAGAATACCAAATCACAGGCGAAGACTACACAACGATTGCTTACACCCTCTTCCGCTGTTTCGGAAAGATGGGGAAAGAAAATCTTCTTTACCGTCCTGGCCGGGCATCTGGGGAAAAAATCGTTGAGACACCTGACGCTCAGCTTCAAGGCGCGCTATCGTTCTCATTTGGCATGCACTATAGCCAAGAAGCAGTAAGCGAAGGACACTTAGCGCAGCTTGCCAAGCGGTATTCCACTCCAGTTCAATGCTACGGGCGGGCAGACTTTTTAAACGGTCGTTTAATTTTTTCTTTCCGAGATGAAGAAGAAGACTTACAATCTACTTATAGCCTGCTTGACATTGAAACAGACGGAGCGATTCTAAGCGCCTTGAAAAAGGAAGAGCATGGAACAGGCATTGTCATCCGTCTCTTCAATCCATATTTAACGCGTCAAACAGCCGCTTCAATCAATAGTTCATCTCTACAACACGGAGAAACAGCGAATTTAGGCGAAACACCTGAAGGACATATACTCAAAGCACAACATGGATCATTACAGATTGAACCGCTCACACCTTGTCAGGTACAAACCTACATTGTAAAGAAAAAATGAACATGTAGGGGCGGGATCCATTTGGATTCCGTCCCTCTTTAATGGAGGGCATTGATCATGAGAATTGGAGGCATTGAAGCAGGCGGTACGAAATTTGTCTGCGGCTACGGAAAAACAGACGGAACGATTGAACACATGACTTCCTTTGCAACAGGGAATCCAGATGAAACATGCCAAAAAGTGATCGATTATTTTACAGAGCATCCAGTCGATGCACTTGGAATTGGGGCGTTTGGGCCGGTCGATGTGAAGGAACACAGCCCAAGCTATGGGACGATTTTAGACACACCAAAAACAGCGTGGCGCCAATTTCCATTACTCTCTACCTTAAAACAAGCGCTCGGGCTCCCTATGAAGCTTGATACTGATGTGAACTGTGCAGCGCTCGGGGAAGCCCGTTTTTCGACTGAAGCAGAAAATCCTGCTTCTTTGGTTTACATCACCGTTGGAACTGGAATAGGCGGCGGTGCATATATTGAAAATCGCCTCATTCATGGATTGCTGCATCCAGAAATGGGCCATGTCACAGTCCAGCGCCATCCTCATGATACCTATGGCGGCTGCTGCCCTATTCACCATGATTGTTTAGAGGGACTGGCATCTGGACCCGCCATAGAAGAACGCTATCATACATTGGCACAAATGCTGCCAGAAGATCATCCTGCCTGGTCACTTCATGCCTACTACCTCGGGCAAATGGCCGCCAATTTATTACTCACTCTTTCACCAGAGCGTATCATTCTTGGCGGAGGTGTGATGAAACAGCCAGCTATGCTGCCGCTCATTCTTGATGAAACAGAGAAGCGGCTTCATGGGTATTTGCAACTGCCAAAGCCTTTAAATGAAATTATCACAAAGCCATCCTTTGACGGATTATCTGGTTTAATGGGTGCAATCGCTCTTGGTACTGATGCCTTACAGGCACAAGGAGCGGCGCAATGATGATGACGGCAGATACTCGAACCTATCAGCTCATTCAGCGGCTATTTGAAACGAAAGGGTTCGTGAAGCTGGAGGAGCTAACTGCCTCTTTTCGCTTATCTGACCGCTCCATCCGCAATTTAATTAAAGAAGCAAATGAGCTATTAAAGGAAGCCGGGGCCATCATTAAGACCATCCGCGGGAGAGGATACACTCTCTTAACGAGTGACCAAGACGCTTTCCTGCTTTGGCTTCATCAACAGAAGCTTCCTGCCCGCTCTCTCGTACCCGTCATGCCAGAAGAGCGTGTACGATTTATGATGAGAAAACTATTGCTTCAATCTGACTACTTAAAAATTGATCAACTGGCTGAAGAGCTGTTTATCAGCCGCATGACGGTCAGCAGTGATTTAAAAAAAGGACGAGAACTATTAGCCCGTTACGGCATGACCCTTGTATCAAAGCCTGGCTTTGGCTTAAAGGTTGAGGGAGACGAATTGCAAAAAAGAACGTGCTATGCAGACTTGCTGCTTGAGGAAGAGCCTGCGCTATCAAATATCACCGAGCGGGAGCAGCTTCATTTTCCTGATATTTCTCTTGAAACCATTCGGTCCATTGTGCTGACGAATCTGTATCAGGAATCATTACTCATTAAAGACATTGCCCTAAAAAATTTAGTTATTCATTTAGCCATTGCGATTCAGCAAACACGAAAAGAACAGAGAATATCCGCCAGCACCGAACGCACACAAAGGTCGCCAGTGTTCACTAAAATTGCCGAAAAAATCACTCAGCAAGTAAGCGACACTTTTCATGTTACCTTGTCAGAGGATGAAACAGATTACTTAGTGATGCATCTCTTGGCGAATCAAACGTGGAAAGAAGCTGACCAGCATCAAACGACAGAGGAAGTACGGCAGGCGGTTACGGTATTTCTCCAGTACATTGAAAGAACAAGCGGACATCGCTTTGCTGATGATGACATCCTGCGGCAAGACTTGATGCTTCATATGAAGCCATTATTAAATCGAATCCAATACGGCGTGTCCTTACAAAACCCGCTTTTGCATGAGATCAAAGCGTCTTATCCTTACCCGTTTGACTTGGCTGTCAGCGGACTGAATGCTTTACAGCTGGTGCGTACACCAAATGAAGACGAGGCCGCATATGTTGCCTTGCATATCGCTGCTTCATTTGAAAGAAGTCAGCTCGGCACCTCGCAAAAAAAGAAAGCCATTATCGTGTGCGGATCTGGACTAGGGACGGCAAGACTGCTTGAAATTAAATTGAAGGCCGCCTTTCAGCATGAACTTGAGATTGTCGAGCTCTATTCTTATCAAGATTATGCATTTAGCACCTCTTTGCCCTGTGATGTCATCATCACAACCGTCCCGCTAGCATCAAAGGGAAAACCGATGATTCAGGTCAACGCCTTTTTTGAACATCATGATGTACAGCGCGTGAGTGAGGTCATTCATTTATTAAACGGACACGGTTCACCCTCCAAAGAGCTGATGGGCTTCTTCCAAGAACGATTGACTTTATTGGATGCTCATTTATCAAGCAAAGATGAGGTATTAGACACGCTATGCAGCCGTTTAGAGGCGCATCAGCTTGTATCATCTTCTTTTCGATCCTCGGTGCTTGAGCGGGAGCAAATGTCGTCCACCTATCTTGGCAGAGGAATTGCCATGCCGCACCCGCTCATCACAAATGAAGGCACCTCCTGCGTAGCCATCGCACGCCTGAAACAGCCGATTAACTGGCAGGGGGATCAAGTATCACTTATTTTCTTATTAGCCATTCATAAAGATGACGCTGCCTGCATGAACCAATTTTTTGAGCAAGCCGTCGATTTACTGGACAGTCCAGACCGCATTCACTCACTCAAGAAAGCAAAAACATTTGATGAGCTGATGGATGCATTGTTTCAATAAAATAGAACAAAGGCCGCCCAGTTGTTGATCAGGCGGCCTTCATGTATTTAGATGTATGGTTCATCAATCGTATATGACATTTTTTCCTTCTTCACTTAACTTTTTTAAAGATGACAGCATATGATGAATTTCTTCATCGGAATGTCTTTCCCACGAACCTAATTCAGCGACTATTTTCAGGGGGAATTTAGATCGATAAGAACGTGTGGGGTTGCCGGGAAATTTTTTGTCGGTCAAATTCGGATCATGTTCGAACTCGCCTAATGGTTCTACAATATAAATTCTCTCTTTTGCATCAGACCTTGCTAATTCAGCACCCCATTTAGCAGCGTTTAATGTTCCGGTGAAATAGATATGGTTTGATTTATGATCCTGATAATTCGATAAGTGCTGCGGTTCAAGCAGGTCTCCAATCTTCAACTCTGCTTTCGTCCCATGAAAAAATGGACCAGGATCTAAAACCTGTTGCTTATCATTCATACAGCCACATCCCCTATCGTTTTTGACTTGCGTATAACAGTATACGGCCTGATAGGGGTGGAAAACAGTCTATAAATGATATTCAAATCGGGTTATCATAATAGTAGAGAACAAGACGTGATGGATATGAACGATTTAAAAAAAAGGGAATTTCAATTGATTCCAACGAGGACAAAAACAAGAATACCTTCTACAGCTGACAGTGTCACAATCACTCCATGGTTCATTGGGTATTCCTTCGCAATTAATTTCTGACCTATATAGTTCAAAGCATAAAACAGGAAGAATAATAAGAAGAACATAAAAAGGATCGTCATCATATAAACAGCCCTCTTTCTTATAATGGATGTTTAACCAATTTTTACAATATATCATTAGACTATCATTTTAGAACAACTTGAACAATATGATCTTGCCAACAGAGTGAACAAGAAAAAAGCCAACCACCCGCTAACAAGAGGTGATTGGCTTTTCACGTTTTACTTCCCGATGTTCTCTCCATTTTGCTGAATCAGGGTTTCATACCAGTAAGAGCTCTTTTTACGAATTCTCTTCAGGTCTTTTAGGTCAAATTCGTCACGGTTGACGTAGATGAAACCGTAGCGCTTGGAGCATCCTTGGTGTGTGCTGATTAAGTCGATGGCTGACCACGGGCAGTATCCGAACACCTCGACACCGTCAGTGATCGCCCACCTGATTTGTTCGATATGCTTTTCTAAATAATCAATTCGATAATCGTCTTGAATCGATCCATCTTCTTCTAACTGATCAAAAGCACCCAGCCCGTTTTCAGTGATAATGAGCGGCAGCTGATAGCGGTCGTAAATCTCGCGCATCGTTGAACGGAAGCCGACAGGATCAATCTCCCAGCCAAACGCATTTTTACTTAAGTACGGGTTATTGCCGCCTTTGTATACGCCATCTTCACCGGATTTCAAATGCTGATCTCCGCCGCGTGCAAACTCGTCATTGCCATCTCCTTTACTTGCTTCAACCGTTTGAGATGTGTAGTAATTAAACGCAATGAAGTCTGGCTTCGCACTTTTCAAAATGTCCATATCTCCCTCTTCAATCACAGGAAGAATGTCTTTTTCTTTCATATAAGCCCAAGCAAGGTTGTTATAACGGCCGAAGACCGCCATATCAAGATAAAGCCAGTTGCGGATCGCATTGTAATTTGCCGCAGCAAGTACATCCTCAGGCTTTGGAGATGCCGGGTAAATGAGGGCGATGTTTGGTGCTGGTCCAATTTTCGCCTCAGGCAGCAAACGATGACATAACGTCATTGCCTTCGCCTGTGCCACAAGCATATGGTGGTTCTGCTGATACAGCTCTTTTTTCGGATTTTCTAAATTTGGATCTAGTGTACCTAGAGCCGATCCATGTAAGATCATCATATTTTGTTCATTAATGGTCAGCCAATATTTTACCTTCTGACCATACTCCTGAAACAGAACCTCTGCATAGCGTTCAAAGGCATCTACTGTCGCACGATTCGACCATCCCCCCTTCACTTGAAGCGCATGAGGCAGGTCAAAGTGATACATCGTCACGATTGGTTCAATGCCATAACGGCGCAATTCGTCAATGAGAGAATGATAGAAATCAATCCCCTTTTGATTGATCTCCCCATCTCCATCTGGCATGATGCGTGTCCACGCAATGGAAAAGCGGTAAGCCTTCAAGCCCATGTCTGCAAACAGCTTCACATCCTCTTTATAGCGGTGATAGTGATCGCTGGCTACCTTAAAATCAGTTGTTCCTTCAGGGTAACTTTCTCTCATGTCAATGACAGAAGGCCCCTTTCCATCCTCGTTCCATGCACCTTCTACTTGATAGGCGGAAGTAGATCCGCCCCAGAAAAAGTCTTTTGGAAATGGTGCTAGTGTTGAATATCTCATCATTTCTTCCTCCCTTTTATTAAACTAAGTGTAAAAATGATTGTCCTGGTGTGACTTGTTTTTCTTCTGTTTCAATCATATCGCTAAACTCACCGGAATTGGTAATAATCACTGGTGTTGTGACTGACAGACCGGCTGCTTGAATCGCCTCAATATCAAACTCAGCAAGCAGTTCACCTTCCGTGATCGTTTGTCCCTGCACAACCTTCGGGGTAAAATGCTGACCGCCTAATTGTACGGTATCCAGTCCAATGTGAATGAGTACTTCTGCTCCGCTTTCAGAGGTGAGACCGTACGCATGCCCTGTTGGGAACACCGTTGTCACGACTCCTGATACCGGTGCAAACAGCTTGCCTTCTGCTGGAATGATGGCTGCGCCCTTTCCGAGTGCACCAGATGAGAATGCCTTATCTTGCACTTCCTCCAGCTTGATGACCTCGCCCTTTAAAGGACTTTTCACATGAGCTGCTTGGACACCATGTTCATGTTCAGCCCTTGGTGCGGCACTCGATACAGACGTCTCATCTTCATCAACAGGATCTTTAAATCCAATTAAATATGTTAAGACGATGGATAGGACGAACGAGACCGAGATTCCGATTAAGAAACCTGTAAATCCTTGGCCGTAGAAGATCGGAAGTGTCAGTAAACTTGGAAGCCCTGACGCAATGGCAATACTTTGTGAATAACCGATAATCGCACCGCCGACCCCGGCAGAGATTACAGCTGCAATAAATGGTTTTTTCAAACGAAGCGTAACCCCGTATACAGCAGGCTCTGTAATCCCAAACACAGCAGAAACCGCTGTCGATCCAGCCAATGATTTCAGTTTTTTATTCTTTGTTTTCAGCATAACACCGATTGAGGCACCGGCTTGAGAGAACACAGCTGGCGCAGTGGCCGGCTTGATATGATCCTTACCATGGACCGCAATATTATTTAAAATGACTGGCACAAGCCCCCAATGGATGCCGAAGATCACAAGAACCTGCCATGCCATCGCAATTAAAGCACCGGCAAGTGTAGGACTAAAGGAGAATACTTTTAGCAATACGGCTGCAATGCCGTTTCCTGCATACACACCAAATGGTCCAAACACAATGAGTGTCAGCGGAACAACCGTGACGAGTAAAATCAGTGGTGTGATAAAGTTTTTGACGCTCTCATGAATCACTTTGTTAAAGAAACGTTCGATATATCCCATGACAAACACTGCCAAAATAATCGGGATGACCGTTGATGTATATGACATTAAGACAACTGGAATACCGAAGAAGGTAACATCTCCGCCGCCTTTTGTCAGCTCTTGAATGGTTGGGTAGATCAGTGCACCTGCAATCGTCACAGCGACAAACGGATTCGCCTTAAACTTCCTAGCAGAAGTGAATGCGAGCAGTAATGGCAGGAAGTAGAACAAACTGTCTGACGCAGCAAATAAAATTTGATACGACGTATCTTCAGGAGATAACCATTTCGCATTGATACAAATGCCCAACAGACCTTTTAAAATACCGGCACCCGCCATCACGCCGAGAAGTGGTGTGAAAATGCCTGAAACAATGTCAACGAATTTTCCAAAAAGGCTTGTACTCTCTTCACTCGATCTGGCAGATGAAGAAGCTGAATCCTCTAATAGATTCGTAAACTCCCCAATCTCTCGATAGACCTCTGGTACGGTATTGCCAATGACCACTTGGAATTGGCCGCCGCTTTCCATGACCGTCACGACACCATTTAATTTTTCAATGGCTGCTTTATCTGCTTTTGACCTGTCATTTAATGTAAAACGAAGTCTTGTGGCGCAATGGACCAATGAATGAACGTTTTTCTCTGTGCCGATGTGTTTGATAATGTCTTCTGCTAATTGACGATGACTCATACAAAAACCCCCTTTTTTTCAAAAAAATACGTTTTTAGGCAAAATAAAAACCTAAACGGGCACCAAAAATAGTCGCAACTTGCCATTGCGCTTTTTCAGTGAACGTTTAGGTTTTGCCTGCCGAACAGTCACAATCCTCTAAGACGATCATTGTGAAACCGTATTCTTTTATGTTTATGAGCAAATAGTACCACTCACCTTTTCTCATGTCAACGCTTTCTTTGAAAATCTATCTTTATTTCTCTCGTTTGATGAGCCGATTCAAATGAATTGCCAGGTACAGCATTTCCTCTGATGTAAGATCTCGATGATACGTTTGATAGACATATTCTGCGATTTTCTTTGCACATTCGTATGCCTTTGGATATTTCACTTTGATCAGCTGGTATAAATCCTGATCTTCGCTGGCAAGTAATGTTTCGTTGATCAGACGCTGAACGAAAAAGCGCAAATGCGTGAGAAAACGGTAAAAGTTGAGTGAGTCCTCATCAAACTCCATGTTGAGATGATATTTCACAATGGTGAGAATAGCATTGACTTCTTTTGTGATATTGACCGTCGTATTCATATCCTCATTCAGCTCTGCATTAATGATATGCATGGCAATAAAGCCCGCTTCATCATCAGGCAGTTCAATATGAAGACGCTCTTCAATCATCTCAAGACAATCTTTCGCCACGAGAAATTCATCTTTGTATAAGCGTTTAATCTCCCAAATGAGCGAATTCTCAATCAGGTGATTTTTCTTTAATCGTTCGATGGCGTAATGAATATGGTCTGCGAGCGATACATGCAGACTTTCGTTTAATCTTCGGTTCAGCTTTGTATGTGCATATTGAATCATTTCCTCGGTCACCTTGACCACATCATACGGGACCTCTTGCAGCAGCATTTTCATCCGCTCGTGAACGGAATGATCTTCTAGGCGGAAGACTTTATCAATTAACGCTTCGTCCACCGGGTCCCCGGGACGTCTTTGAAAAGCAATGCCTCTGCCCATGACGACAATTTCTTTTCCGTGTTCATCTATCACACTAATGACATTATTGTTTAGAACCTTTTGAATCTGTATCTCCAAACACCTCCGTCTATGACCCACAACTTCACTCAAAATATCTCTCATCTTAACACAACTGTCAAATCACTTGGTGTTTTTATCTGACTTTTGAAATAGATTTCATCAATATTTCTACTTTTTCATTACTGGTCTGATCCTCCATCAGCCTGCATACAATACCCCGAGGAGGTGTCCATCTATGAAGAATTTTTTCTGGTCAGCATCTTTTTTATTCATGCTCATCTTCACCCTCGTTTTTCTAGGAATAGTGTTTTGGCTTAGTGGACAAGGCTTGAATCAGCTATGGAGATATGTGCTCATCTCACTGGTCACAGCAGCTGTTTTGCGCGGCGTCACTACTTGGCTGAAGCGGCATGTGATGCATAGCTCATCAAAATAAAAAAGGCTGCCCGCAATGTTCAGGCAGCCTTTCCTTTATTCTTTTGATGATGCAGCTTCTTTCTGAGAAGTACGCAGTTCATCATTGATTTTCTTCGCACCTTCTAAAAACTCAGTCTCAAATCCGCTTTTGAGTGCCCACATATAAAATAGCAAGGCAACGACCGCTATGAGTGCCATATCCCAGCCATAATGGATCACATTGTAGCCGCCAAATTTGTCACTGCCGAGACAGGAAATGGTCATCATCACAAGTAAATACACAACCATCCAAGCACCTGCTTTAAAGTTTCGCCCAAATCCCTTCCACTTCGCTTTTGCTTGATAGTAAAAATAGATGGGAAGACCGATGAGAATAATGAACAGCACTTGACCTGTTAACGGCCATCTCGCCCAATACAGCGTCAATGATGCAAAGACAAAGCCTAGAGGAGCAATGATGCTGAGCCCTTTAATTCGCAATGGACGATATAAATCCGCCCCTGTCTTTCTCAGCGTCATGACAGTAACTGGTCCTGTCAGATAAGAAATAAGTGTCGCGACAGAAATGATTTCAGCAAGTACACCCCAGCCTCTAAATAAAAACAGAAAGATAAACGATACAGCTAAGTTAAAAAACATCGCTTGGCGAGGCACGCCGTAAATAGGGTGCAGACGGCCAAGCACACTTGGCATGTATTTGTTTTTTTCCATTCCATAAATCATACGAGACGTCGTCGCGGTATACGTAATGCCTGTTCCAGAAGGTGACACAAACGCATCCGCATATAAAACCAGGACAAGCCAGTTAATCCCAAGCGCAATGGCAAGATCAGCAAATGGCGAGTTGAAATTTAAATGCCCCCACCCATTCACAATCATGGATGGATCGACCGCTCCAATAAAGGCGATTTGCAAAAGCACATAGATGACAGTTGCAATCAAAATCGATCCTACAATCGCAATTGGAATCGAGCGGCCTGGATTTTTTGCCTCACCGGCCATATTAATCGGGCTTTGGAAGCCATTGAAGGCAAACACAATCCCTGATGTCGCAACAGCTGTCAGCACACTAGCCCAGCCGTTTGGGGCAATACTTGTTCCAGAAGTAAAATTCTCACTATGAAAACCTACGAATAAGAGCGCACCAATTGTTAATCCTGGAATGATAATTTTAAACAC
This sequence comes from Bacillus sp. MC1252, assembly GCF_056838025.1. Classification (NCBI taxonomy): domain Bacteria; kingdom Bacillati; phylum Bacillota; class Bacilli; order Caryophanales; family Bacillaceae; genus Bacillus; species Bacillus sp. MC1252. The sequence continues at coordinate 236,977 of NZ_CM166369.1, read as the reverse complement.
TGTAATAAAGGTATTGGCTTTTGAAAATAACCCAACTGTCCAATAATTGAGCAGAAAGTAAATCACAAGAAGTACACTAGCGACCATGAGCCCTTCTGTTGTCAAAACTCCTTTTGTGACCAAGTGGCTTGTCCACTTTGCCCACTCCCAAGGCCATGAGCTCATGTACTGGACGGAAGCAACCGCCTCAACAGGAATAACAGAAACAATGGCGATCCAGTTCGCCCATGCTGCGATAAACCCGATAAAAGAGCCGTGCGAATATTGCGTATATTTAACCATCCCGCCTGCCTCGGGAAACATCGATCCGAGTTCACTATAAGACAAAGCGATAAATAAAATCACAATCATCCCAATCAACCAGGACAAAACAGCAGCAGGGCCGGCGATTTGAGCGGCACGCCAAGCACCAAAGAGCCATCCTGAACCAATGATTGAGCCAAGACCTACCATCATTAAAGCGAAAGTTCCCATCCTACGATGCAAATGATTCATGTTCATAACACCTTTCGATTAAAATAAAGAGCATGTGTCGAGCAAGCGTCTTTCTTCATAGCAGCTCACTTTTCATTCAACTTGTAAATATTTTCTAAATGGAACCTTTACCCTTGTTCATTTTTTCGCCTGCTACATTATCTCTCAATTCTTCATTTTCTGAAATAGGAGAACATGCTTATTTCAAAAGAGAACGCTTTTTCAACTGTCAATCTATTAGACTGATTAACTACTTTTACCCTTATTTTGAAAAAAGCAAAACAAAAAAGAAAGAAGAAATGACTTCTTCTTTCTTATGAACACGATGATGCAAAGAAAAAAGGATAAAAGGGAAACCCTCCTATCCTTGTGAAATCGTTTGTTCTTTTTCAATCACAGCTAGTCTTTCTTGAACTTCTTCTTCAGACAGATTGTGCTGTTTGACATAAAGGTTGCGTTCGCTTGTACGACATTCATGACTGCAGCTGCGCATATATTTGTGCTCATTTTCTTCTGTCGCAATGATTTTGCGATTGCATGCAGGGTTCGCACAGTTCACATAACGTTCGCAAGGCTCACCAGAGAAGAAATCTTTTCCGACAACCACGTGCTCTGTTTGATTGACTGGCACTGTTAAACGGTTATCGAACACATAACATTGACCGTCCCATAGCTTCCCTTGGACTTCCGGGTCTTTTCCGTAAGTGACAATCCCGCCGTCAAGCTGAGATACATCTTCAAAGCCTTCACGCTTTAACCAGCCTGAGAATTTCTCACAGCGGACGCCGCCTGTGCAATAAGTCAGGATTTTTTTCCCTTCAAGAATCTCTTTGTTGTCACGAATCCACTCAGGTAATTCACGGAATGTTTCAATGTCAGGACGCACCGCACCTCTGAAGTGACCAACATCAAATTCATAATCATTACGCGCATCAATGACCACTGTATCAGGTGATTTCATTTGCTCGTAAAATTCGACCGGGCTGAGATGTTTACCCGTTAGTTCTAACGGATTCACGTCATCTTCAAGGCTTAGATTCACCAATTCATTACGATGGCGGACGTGCATTTTCTTAAATGCATGGCCTTCTGCTTCGTCAATTTTAATCGGCATAGACGCAAAGCGTGGATCTTCTTTTAACGCTTGCATGTACTTCTCCGTTTGCTCAATGGTTCCTGAAACCGTTCCGTTTAAGCCTTCTGATGAAACAAGGATACGGCCTAACAAACCAAGCTCCTTACAGAAAGCTAAATGCTCTGCTGTAAACGTCTCTGGGTCCTCAATGGGGACATATTGATAGTAAAGTAATACACGATATTGTTTTTCCATATATATAAACACCTCTTAAATTTAATGAAAATATACCATTGTTTATCATACAGGAAATACATACCTAAAGGCAATGTCAGTGGCTTAATTCCATAAAACGGAAGGGCTTATTCCCTCATATTGTCGGATAATTTGACAGAACTTTCTGTATAATGAGATGATTTATGGACTATATGATTTTGAAAAGGAGCAGAGATCAATGATCCATCCAGAAGATATCGTCAGAAGCGGTCCCAACCAATTTATTTCTCAAAAGGGGATTTATCATCAACTAGAGACACTTGCTTCTTCCTTTCAATCACCCGCTGTAGTGACTGGATATCAGTCATATCATGCTTTTTCACAGTACTCAAAGCTCCCGTCCCATTGGCCGGTTGTCCAGCACAAAGGATACAGTTCACCGAATGCGATTACACGAATTGCAGAAGAACTCAAAGGAGCAGATGTGGTCATCGGGATCGGGGGCGGCACTATTTTAGACACCGCCAAATCGGTTGCAGATGCTCTTCAAATTGAAGTCATCATGGTTCCAACGATTCCAGGTACATGTGCTGCGTCTACACCGCTCAGCGTCATTTATGATGACAAAGGGAATTTCGTGAGAGTCGATTATCATAAGCGGTCCAGCTATCTTACCTTAATTGATCATACCTTTTTGCTTTCATCTCCACTTTCCTATCTCCAAAGCGGAATTGGTGATACGCTCGCGAAATGGTATGAAGCGGAAGCCATTATTCGTAATGCAAAAGATTCCTTGCCGCTCATGGTACATGCTGCATTAAAACAAGCTGTATATGTTCGAGATATTCTTCTTTCTCATAGTGAAGAAGCCGTCAACAGCTTAAAAACAGGTCAGCTTTCGCAAGCATTTGCGGATGTCACGGATACGATTATTACATTAGCCGGTACGGTCGGCGGGTATGGGGGACGCTATGGAAGAATGGCAGGAGCCCATGCCATCCATAATGGATTGACATTTATTGAAGAAACGCATCATGTGTTACATGGACAAAAAGTAGCCTATGGCATTCTCGTTCAGCTTGCCGCAGAAAACCGAATGTCCGAAGTAGATGAATTACTAGAGCTCTATCAAACACTTGGATTACCTAGAAATATGCATGAGCTTGGCATCAGGACTGATCTGAACGAAGCTGCTATTACGGTGGCGAGCCATGCTGCACGCGCAGATGAAACCTTTTGTTTGATTGGTGACTATTCGAAAGAGCAAATTGTCGACGCCATTCATATCATTGAGACATATCAGTCCAAAAAAACCGTCTGAACATGCTGGCAAACAATAAAGCACAGGCGTCGCAGCCTGTGCTTTTCTCCATGTTAAAAATCAAAGTTATCTGGGTCTGGACCCGTCCGCTCGTCTTCATTTAACTGATCGATGACACCCATCTCATGTGCGGACAGCTCAAAATTAAATACTTGTGTGTTTTCAATAATTCGACTCTTCGTCACAGACTTCGGAATGGTCACAATGCCATGCTGCAAGTCCCAGCGAAGAATCACTTGGGCCACTGATTTGTCATGTTTTTTCGCGATATCCTGAAGAACGGGATGGTTAAGAAGCTTCCCGCTGCCTAATGGCGACCACGCTTCTACGTGAATGCCTTTCTCCTTGCAGTAGTCTCGTAAAGGCTCCTGTGTCAGCTTTGGATGCAGCTCAATTTGATTGACCATTGGCACGACTTCTGCCTCTTCTAATAAATCCTCTAGATGGTGCTGATGGAAATTACACACCCCGATTGCTCGAACGCGTCCATCCCTATACAGCTTCTCTAGCGCTTTCCATGTCTCTTTATATTTGCCTTCAACCGGCCAATGAATTAAATAAAGGTCTAATACATCCAGACCCAGCTTGTTCATACTCGTTTCAAAGGCTTCGAGTGTTGACTCATAGCCTTGATCACGATTCCAGACTTTTGTCGTAATGAACAGATCATCGCGAGAGATGCCTGATTGCTGAATGGCTTTGCCTACCCCTTCTTCATTTTGATAGGCCGCTGCTGTATCAATGCTTCGGTAGCCCGCTTCAAGAGCGTCTGTGACTGCATTGACAGCCTCATCCCCATCTTTTACTTGCCATACACCAAAGCCCAGCTTTGGCATGTTTACTCCGTTTGCTAATGTGACTGTATCTATTAATCCACTCATCAAACAAACCTCCGCTTCATTTTTACTTACCAAGCACTATACCCGAATTTTTTATTTATCATGCATGAAATGCTGATTGATGTTATTTCATATATTGCCCCATATCGGCTTGATTGGCATCAACGATTCGATATTCGCTCGTTTGATCTTTCGTTTTAGAAAAATCATATATCTCTAAAAATGATTGGTCGTAAAAAGTCAGACCATATGTTTCCTTCTCATTCTCATACACTCTGATCCAATAGGGCTCTTTTGAGGTTTTTTTAGCTTCATTCGTTTTCTTTAATTTGATACCTGAAAATTCCTTCAGCAGCTTTTGAATATCCTCTTTCTTTTCCACCACAACACGTTCTTTATCATGCTCAATTTGAATCGAAGTCACCTTGTTTTTATCAATTGAGACCACATCATCAAAAGAGTATGTTTTCGCATTGATCATAAAATAAATGCCAATGCCAATGCCAATTAAAATAACGACTACTAAACCAATGATCCACTTTTTCAACCTGACTCCCCCTTCTATCCCGTCACACCTATAAAAACAACGAGGTCCAATCATCCTCCTCAGAGAACACCTGAATCCCATGCTGTTTCAGCAAGGCGGACGTCACACCATCTCCAGCCTTCGTCTTACCGTTAAAATCGCCCCGATAAATCATCCGGCTGCCGCAAGAAGGGCTGTACTCTTTTAACACAACCGCTGTCGCTTCAAGAGACTGAACCTGTTCAAGCGTGGCTTTTGCACCTTTTACATACATCTCTGTCACATCAGTTCCATGCACATCGACAACAGAGGCAATGCCCTGTAATACATCATATCCATCGCCACCAATGATTTCTGCTGGAGGCCTTGGCGTGGAGAAGCCGCCTAGCAGCTCGGGGCAAACCGTGACTGCCTTTCCCTCCTGAACAAGCTCCTCGATTCGCTGATCTAATCGATGGCTGCTATTATAACGGACCTTCAAACCAGCAAGACAAGCGCTGACGACTATCACGTATGTTCCTCATTTCTATGGATTGAGCGTTTTTTGCTGACCGAAAAATAGATACTTAACGGCAAACAGAATATCGTGTACCCCAAAAAAGGCAGAGCACAATACAAAGCAGCAGCCCAAATCGACCCTTCCACTCCTGTAATGCCAAAAAAATAAACAAATAATAGCAAGCTGACAAACAATCCAACGAACGGCATGATGAACATGGACTTTTTAAAATTTTCTATCATTTCTTTCTCCAAAAAGGCTCCCTCCTTTTGATCATGATTACGAATAACGTCAATATATGTTAATTTTACCATAAAAAAACCGAAATCATCTAGTATGTAGGATGGTTTCGGTCTTTTTTTATCTATATCTTTTCCTTCCAAGCCTTTAAGAAGCGTTCGATCACTTGTAATTCGTCTTCATTAAACTGATGGAGGAATTCTAAATAGGATGTGACTGCTTTTTCATGGAGTTCATCATGCAGCGCCGCCAATTGCGCCCCTTTTTCTGTCAATGAATAATAGACCGATTTCTTATCACCTTGCCGGTGGCAATAGTCCACCATGCCTTTTTCAATTAGTTTTTTCACCGCCTTTGTAATGGCTGGCTTTGATAGTTTCAGTTGTTGAGATAGAAATGTATTATTTGATTCGTTTGGATTGGCTTGAATCATCGATAAAATGTGAAGCTGTGTGAGTGTCCAATCTTGCTTGAGTGTATCAGTCGTGGTAATCAGTGGATCTGTTGGATCATTCCGTCTCTTTTCCCTATGCATAATCAGATCTTGAATCGCTTTTAATACAATCTGCTCTTTTGTTTCCATCTGAACCTCCACTCTTAACTGGTTAATAAAATGGTACTAATAATCAAGAGAGGAGTCAAAAGAAATGTGTATGTCAGAAAAAGAACAGGCCATCGGACCTGATAAATGTATGAACTTTTCTACTAGATTACACGATATGAAACTGCATGTTTTCCTTTTAGCAAAGGAGTTGAAGAGATACCTTCTCTTTTGCTCGCAAATTAATGATGCAGACCTATCGTTTAAAAATGAATGTACATTCATTTATTCCTTTGATACATTTAAAAAAAGGAGTTGAAGGAAAGATGATTCAACCGGGCGATCAATTTCAAACAAGCAGAACCTATACACACGAAGACGTGATTCAATTCGGCGAAATGACAGGCGATCTCGGCAAACACCATACCGAGCTGGATGACCGGGGGAGGCGAGTGGTTCACGGCTTTCTCACAGCAAGTCTGGCTACTAAGCTTGGCGGTCAGTTTCATTTTATTGGTCAAGACATGACATGTACCTTCATCCGCCCCGTTTATACAGGTGATACCATTACCTGTCAGATGACCGTCACAAAGGTGGAACCCCTTGAACAATATGACCGTGTCCACCTTTTTTCTCGCTATATCAACCAGCATGGAGAAAAAGTGGTTACTGGTAAAAGTGAAGGTGTGATTTTGAAATAGAATAAACATCAAAAAGCTGCCTAATCATAGACAGCTACAGCGTGTAGACAAACCCTCGCATTCTTTGTCAGGTCTGCGCGCCGGTGCTCACGAATGTCAAATTCACTCCGCGCCGGTGCTCGTCCTTCCTAGACTTCAAAGGTTTTCAATCACGCTGAAAAGAAGACAAAGGGCTAAAATAAAGATCATTTTAGCCCTTTGTCAACAATCTGAAGCTGCCTAATCATAGGCAGCTATTCAGCATGATTCTGACGATCCATATAAAGTGGCGGTCTCTTCAACGAAATCACCGCACAGCTAAAGGCAATCAGCACAAACACTGCACCGAATTTAGCCAAATCAACGGATGAACCGGTCATCGTAAATATGACACCGCCCACTGCTGATCCGATCGAGATGCCAATTTGCAAAGCCGATGTATTTAAACTTTGCTGAATATCAGACGTCACCGGGTCTGTTTGAATCAAATAGCTTTGCAAAGCAGGCGTCAGTGCCCAGCTAAGCGCTCCCCATAGGACAACCATCACCATAAAGAGCACAAACACACCCGCTGTATAAGGAATGATAAACATCACAGCCGCAAACGCTATTGTCACAAGCAAGATGGCTTTCCCTGAACCCAGTTTGTCACTAAGCCAGCCGCCAAAACCATTTCCGCCAATAGACGCAAGCCCGAAGACCAAATAACAAATACTAATCCAAAACGGGGTCATATGCAGAACTTCCATTAGAAATGGGGTGAAATAAGAATAAAGCATATAATGGCCCGCAAGCATAAACAAGCTAATCAAGTGTGCACTAAAAATTTTCGGATGCCCTAATGAACGAATCTGCTCTCTAAGAGGAGTGACTTTTTCAACTGGCATTTTTTCCAATAGAAAATAGATCAGCACCATGGATATGGCAGATAGAATACTGATTCCTAAAAACATCACTCTCCAGCCAAAGCTCTCTGTAATAAAAATACCAATCGGTACACCGAGAACAAGTGAGGAACTAATGCCAATAAAAATCAGACCTAACGCTTTAGCCCGATGCGATGGTTCCACCAATTTGGCGGTAATCGTCAGTGATAACACCACCACAAGCGCTGTACTCATCGCAATGAACACCCTTGACATCATAACAAGGGCAAAGGTTGAACTAAAATAAGTGAACACATTTCCTAGTGTGAACACCAATAACGCAATTAAATAAAGACGCTTTCGTTCGATTTTGGCTGTGACGGTCAGCAGCACCGGTGCTGATATCGCATACACAATCGCAAATACCGTGATAAGCTGCCCAGCTGTCGCAAGAGAAACATCCAGATCCTCTGCAAGACTTGGCAAAATGCCTCCGACCACAAGCTCAACTAATCCAACCGCAAAAGTAGAAACGGCTAATAAATACACTCTCCAGTTCATGTCTAACATCCCTTCTCTATATCATGGCTTTCACTTTTGATACAGGGTGTAGACAAACAAAAAACCCTGATTACAAAAAAGGAAAGCACGCTTTTGTAATCAGGATTTATCGGATCCTGGTAGAAACCCTCAAACCATATTATTGAGGTTATACAAGTCTATTTTTTTCTTCAAATATATTAGCATAGCCTCACATAACTAGCAAGCTGCAAAAATAGAAAATTCCTGCCAATTGGAGCTCAAAGCAAAAGACCCACAAAGGCAATAAACGAACCCGCAGATCAACTTGATTTCTCCTGCATTTACAGGTAAACTGATGAAAAATCAACGAAATATGATCAACGTAGATCTGGAATAGTAGCTTGAATCGATCTTTAACAGAGAGGGAACGGTGCTGAGAAGTTCCTACTGACATCTTCAAGTGAACCTGCCGATTTAGTTCTGTTTCATACAGCGGTTCATACCGTTATCATGATCGAGTGTAAAGCTGTGCTTTAAATTAGGGTGGTACCACCAGGAATGGTCCCTAACTTAAAGCACAGCTTTTTTTGTTTTTTAAAAGGAGGAAAAATGCGATGTCAAAGAAACAATTTGTTGAGAAAATTACAAGCATGGAAGACGACTTTGCCCAGTGGTATACAGATGTTGTCACAAAGGCGCGGCTCGTCGATTATTCAAGCGTCAGAGGCAGTATGATCATTCAGCCATACGGCTTTAAAATTTGGGAAAACATTCGCGATGAACTTGACCGCCAAATCAAAGAAACCGGTCATGAGAATGTCTATATGCCGCTCTTTATCCCAGAAAGCCTGCTGCAGCAGGAAAAAGATCATATCGAAGGCTTCGCTCCTGAAGTGGCGTGGGTCACTCATGGCGGTGAATCAGCATTACAAGAAAGACTCTGCGTCAGACCAACTTCTGAAGTGCTGTTCGCTGAGCATTACAAAAACATCATTCACTCCTACCGCGATTTACCAAAGCTGTATAACCAATGGGCCAATGTCGTCCGCTGGGAAAAGACAACACGCCCATTCCTAAGAACCCTTGAATTCCTATGGCAGGAAGGGCATACATGCCATGAGACGGAGCAAGAAGCAATTGAAGAAACAGAAAGAATGCTCCACATCTACGCTTCTCTTTGCGAAGAGCTTCTTGCTATTCCTGTCATTAAAGGGAGAAAAACAGAGAAGGAAAAATTCGCTGGAGCCCGTTTCACCTATACGGTCGAAAGCCTGATGCATGATGGAAAAGCACTGCAAACCGCCACTTCTCACTTCTTCGGCAACGGATTTGCAAAGGCATTTGGCATTGAATTCTTAAACCGTGAAGGAAAACTAGAGCATGTCCAGCAAACCTCTTGGGGCTTCACGACAAGAATCATCGGCGCCATGATTATGGTGCATGGTGATGATAGAGGACTCGTCCTGCCGCCAAATATTGCGCCAACCCAAGTACGTATTGTGCCAATCGCTTCCCATAAAGAAGGTGTACTGGATCATGCCTATGAATTGAAAGATCGACTCGCCCGCATCGCACGTGCTGACATCGATGCAAGCGATAAACAGCCAGGCTGGAAATTCAACGAATGTGAAATGCAGGGTATTCCTTTACGTGTAGAAGTTGGACCAAAGGACATCGAAAAGGGACAAGTGATGCTCGCAAGACGAGACACAGGTGAAAAGCAAGCCGTCACGTTAGATGCACTTGAACAAACCATCATATCCACCCTTGAAGACATTCAGCGGACCATGTACGAAAAGGCGAAAGAACGATTACATGAAAAAACATCACACGCCCACACAATCGAAGACATCGAGCAAATCCTTTTGGAAGAAAACAGATTGATCAAAGCGATGTGGTGCGGTGACGAAGCCTGTGAAAACGACATCAAAGAAAGAACAGGGGCGACCTCACGCTGTATCCCATTTGAACAGGAATCCGTTTCTGACACATGCGTCTGCTGCGGAAAGCCTGCATCTGATATGGTGTTCTGGGCGAAAGCCTACTAATAATATGGACGAAAGAGAAGCATCCTTCACGATGCTTCTTTTTTTGTTAAAAAGAGCCAAACACCCATTGACCTCAACTACTCGATCCCCTATAATTCATATTAATATAATAGGTTTTTAAGACTTTAACTGGAGTGGTGATCTATGAAGCGCTGGCCCTCATTCTTTGCCGAACGCTGCCCTAAATGTAAAACAGCATTAGAAGTCTCAAAGTCCAATGCCCTGCAAGGCAAAGTCGTGAAAACATGCCCCAACCTTCATTATCAAAAAGAGTACCACCCAGCACTTGAAACGTTTATCGAGCACGATGACGTCAAATAAAAAAGACCAACACGTTAGAAGCAGAATCTGCTTTCCCTGTTGGTCTTTTCTTCAAAATATATCCAGCCAAATTTTGATCGCTGTCGCGGTAATCATCACGGCAAGTAGCCATTGTAAGAAGACGGCATTGATTTTCTGACCGACCTTGGCACCAATCGGAGCGGCAATCAAACTTGCCGCCATTAACACAACAGCAGGAAGGAGCATGACTTGACCCGTCAATATCTTTCCAGTAGATGCGCCTATGGCAGAAAGAAACGTAATCGCAAGTGATGACGCAATGGTCATCCGTACAGGAATTTTTAAAATAGACAGCATCACAGGCACCAAAATAAATGCCCCGCCAGCGCCTAGCACACCTGAAACACTGCCGATCACAAAAGCAATACCAGCAGCCAGCCCTTTATGAAAAATCACTTCTCCCTCTACGTCTGCACGCTGTCCTTTTTTCGGGATCAGCATAAGGATAACGGCTACAATGGCGAGCAGTCCATAGACGAGATTCATCCCTTTCTCCGGCATGAAATGTGATACATAACTGCCTAATAAGCTGCCAGCCAATATACTGCTCCCCATATATAAAATCAACGAGCGGTGTAAAAACCCGCTTTTCCGATACGCCAGTACACCACCGAGTGTCGAAAAGAGCACTTGAATGGCGCCAATCCCTGACACCTCGTGTGCTGACAGTGCCATCACACCAACAAGAGGCGGAATATAAAGCAGCATGGGATAGTTGATCACAGATCCCCCGATCCCCACCATTCCTGATAAGAAGGAACCAATACATCCGATGATAAAAAGTGTAATCAAAAACGCAAAATCCACGCTGGTCTCCTCCTTTGAAAAGGAAAAGGGGATCTTTAGCAGATACCCCTACATCCTTTAGGACCCTTTTCTCACCCAGAACTTCAGCACATGCCCTTCTTCTGTCTGCGTGATCAATTCATGTCCGCTTGACTTCACCCATGCAGCAAGGTCAGCTTTAGCTCCTTTATCAGTTGCATGTATTTCTAAAACTTGACCTTCCGCTAAGTCGTTCATTTTTTTCTTCGTTCGAATAATCGGCATTGGGCACGCAAGCCCCGTTACGTCTAACATTTGATCTGATCGCATCTGATCGCCTCTCTCTTCTTATTTTATTGAACATTATCGAATCGCACAACGGTTTGGGCCAATTTCCATTTCTCGCTGCGCTTCATCGTCTGGATTCAGCTTGCCCATATTGGTTTGCCGAATGTCTTGATAGGCGTTTGGCTGTGCAGGCAGATCCTGCGTGACCATCTGTCTAAATACGTCTTCATCTTCAATGTTCAGGCCATGATTTTCTTCAAACAGAACGCCCAGTTCCTTCCAAACGCTTCCGTCTTCATTGACCTCTTCCATGATCATGAAATGCGCAGGCAGAACAATCAAGTCTTTTGAAAGCATCGTATATCGTTCATAGAGTGTTTCTCTCAAATCACCTACCCAATCCTCCGCCATTCCAGCTAGATCAGGTCTTCCGATAGAATCAATGAACAAAATATCGCCTGAAAGAAGATATTGATCGTCCACGATAAAGGATGTTGAACCGATCGTATGGCCCGGTGAGTAAAGGGCGTGAATATCAATCGTCGCCGCTCCAATCGTCACACGCTGTCCTTCTTCAAGGTGGTTGTACTCAAACGTCACCTCTTCTGCATCCTTTGGCGGCAGCCAGTAGATGGCCCCAGTCTGTTCAGCCAGCTTTTTCCCGCCTGATATATGATCCGCATGAAGGTGTGTATCAAACACATGCGTCACCGTGACATGATGCTTTTTAGCAAAATGAAGATAGACATCTGTCATTCTCGCTGCATCCACAATTGCGGCTTCTCCATTTGACATGATCATATAGGACAGGCAGCCCTTGCCCATCCGCACAAATTGATACAACTCTCCACCACCAGTTAAATCACCTATCTTCACTGGCTCTAGATGTTCACTCCACGCCTTCATGCCGCCCTGTAAATAATGGACAGACCTGCCCGCCTCTGACAGCATCTCCGCTACCATAATGGAGGAGCCCTCTTTTGCACAAACCACCAGCACGTCTCGGTCACTCGGTACTTTGTGTAAAATATCCTCTACGCCATCAAGCAGGTCAAAGTAAGGTGCATTGACATATTCAATCGCTTCTCCTTCAATCTTCCAGTCCTGAGCATCTGCCTCATTTCGTACATCTAACAAAAAGAGCGGCTCTTTGTGGATGACCTTTTTTGTTAACTGTTCTGCCGTCATTGCCTTTACAGTCATGTTTGATTCAGCTCCTATTTTTCAATCTGTCCTGTCCAGCTGTTCATGCCTGGCACTACATTGATCAATTGATGAAATCCTTTTTCTTTTAACTTTTGTGCGGCTAATTCGCTTCTTCTGCCTGAATGACAGATAAGGTAAATGAGTGTCTCACGGTTCAATTCTTCAGCACGATCTTCAACCTCGCCAAGCGGGATATGAACAGCACCTGGAATATGCCCCGACTCGTATTCATCCGGCTCTCGTACATCTAAAATAAACAAAGGCTGACCTTCTTCTACCTTCTGTTGAAAGGTGTGCAAAGACATTTCCGAAATCATTGGCTGCCCACCCGCCTGTGGAGCGCCGCCCTTTCGGATCAAATGATGGAGCACCTGTCCTTCTATTTTTGTTCCTAAAAATTCGTGACCTGCACTTTTTGACCAAGTCGCTAGATCCGCTGTTGACCCTTTATCGGTTGCTTGCACTTCAAGCACATCACCTGGCAATAGCTCGTTCATTTGTTTTTTTGTTTTCACAATCGGCATCGGGCATGCCAGTCCTTTTGCATCTAAAATCGCCGTTGGTTGCTGCATCATATTTCCTCCTTTATATAGGGGTGGGGGTATATTTTTAAGCCTATTACGCCTTTGAACGCCAAGCATTCATGCCACCCTTGATATTCGTAATATAGGTAAATCCCTGCTTTTTCAATATTTTGGCTGCCTGCATACTTCTCATCCCGCTCTGGCATATCACATAAACCTCTTTGTCCTTCGCAAGCTGATGTGCTTGCTCTTTTAACTGAGGTAAGGGGATGTTTTGAAATCCTTTGATATGGTTTGTTTGAAATTCTACAGGAGATCGTACATCAATCAGCTGTTGATCTTTACTATGCCGTTTATGCTTCATATCGGCTGCATCGATTTGTTTCACACCCCGTACGGGAAGAAAACGGCTCACCAGCAAACCGATGACGATGATGATCAAAAGTGTTTGAATCATGTGTTTAACACCTCACTAGATAAATAAATTCACATTCCCAATTTCAGCATCTGCTAAATATGCCGCTACACCAGCATATTGAATGTCATCTAATAACTCTTTCTCCTGTAATCCTAAAAGATCCATCGTCATTGTACATGCAACGAGGTTGATCTCCTGTTCCTTCGCCATATCAATGAGCTGCGGCAAGGTCATGGCGTTATGTTTTTTAATCACGTGCTTGATCATTTTCGGCCCCATTCCTGCAAAATTCATCTTTGACAGCCCCATTCGATCAGCCCCGCGCGGCATCATTTTGCCAAACATTTTTTCTAAAAAGCCTTTTTTCATTGGCACCATGTCATCCTTACGCAAGGCATTTAGTCCCCAAAAAGTATGAAAAATCGTCACCTCATGATCATAGGCTGCTGCGCCATTTGCAATAATGTAAGCGGCCATCGCTTTATCATAATCTCCACTAAATAAAACAATTGTCGTCCGTTTCTTCTGTTCTTCCATCATGCTCCTCCTTCAAATAATAATACCTACTGGGGTATATAAAAAGTAAAAATATATACTTATACTGGTAAGGGTATATTACAACAAGTAAAAAAATTCGTCAACCTTCAAAGGCTGAAAAATTTCTTACCGGCTTTTCACCAACAGCTCGACTGCCTCTTTCACAAGACCCTCCGTATCCTTGCCTTCTTCAAGACTTTCACGGACACATTGCTCAAGATTTGTACTCACAATCACACCCATTGCCCGATCAATCGCATTGCGTGATGCAGACAGCTGCGTCACAACTTCACGACAATCCTTTCCTTGCTCCATCATCGCAAGGACACCCTTGATCTGTCCTTCAATTCGGCGAAGACGGTTCTTCATCTGTTGATTATATTCCACCTTTAACACTCCTTTCTCTTTATCCTATGTTCAGATAGTATACCCTGAGAGGTATTTAGTCAAACTACTTGCATCTTCCTTTATAAATAAAGTAGTGAGCATATATGATAAGAATTGCATACTCCACCATAAATTGATAAAACGGAAATAATCAAATAACGAGAAATCATTCGAAGAAAAGGAGACAACTCATGACCTTACATCATTATATTGGCGCAAACAAAGAACTGCCGCTTGGTCCCTTTGGTCAAAATCCTACCTACAAACCGCTCTCTGAATTCAATATCAAAACGTTTGATAGAAGACAAAAAAAGGCCAAAACCTATCAAAAAGAGGAGCCATTGATGACAGTATTCGAAACGGAAGAAGATTTTGCTGGCATTCACATTGCTCATGTAGATCCCGTCTATGAAGCGGTAAAAGACAAATTCACACATCCCTATATTTATGAATTAGGCATCATTCATTCCCTTCACCCTCTTTTTCTTTTTATTGAAACAGAGCTGTCAAAAGGAGAAACCATTGAAATCTACTCTTGTGTAGACGGCCTGGAAACAAAAGAAAAAGAAGATCAATTGGACGTAGAGATTGACCTAAGTAAAAAACGATTTGGGAAGCATATATATTTTAAAGAGATAGATGAACTGATGTACATGTTCGAATTGGAACACTTACAATATGTGTTGGTGAAGAAGTAAAACTCATAAATCCCCTACAATTGAAGAATCTTATAGAACATAAAATGAAAAAAGCAGGTGACCCATGCCAAACAACCAAACACCCAACCCACTCATCACTGAAAAATCACCGTATCTCCTTCAGCACGCTCACAACCCAGTTCACTGGTACCCATGGGGGCAAGAAGCCTTCGACAAAGCAAAACGTGAAAACAAACCTGTACTTGTCAGCATTGGCTATGCCACTTGTCACTGGTGCCACGTCATGGCACACGAAAGCTTCGAAGATCAACAAGTCGCCGACATCCTAAACGAGCATTTCATTTCAATTAAAGTCGATCGTGAGGAACGTCCTGATATTGATTCCATGTATATGTCCGTTTGTCAGATGATGACGGGGCAAGGCGGCTGGCCGCTGAATGTGTTTGTCACGCCTGATCAAAAGCCTTTTTATGCGGGGACATATTTTCCAAAGAGAAGTGCTTACGGACGTCCGGGCTTCATCGAGGCACTGACGCAATTACTGGATGCGTATCACAACGACCGAGATCATATCGAATCATTGGCAGAGAAGGCGACAAATAATCTGCGCATCAAATCAGCAGGACAGACAGAAAACACGCTGTCTCAAGAATCCATCCACAAAGCCTATTATCAGCTCATGAGCAGCTTTGATACGCTTTATGGCGGGTTCGGTTCTGCACCGAAATTTCCTGCACCTCATATGCTCACGTTCCTTATGCGCTATTACGAATGGACAGGGCAAGAAAATGCGTTATATGCGGTCACGAAAACGTTAGACGGTATGGCAAACGGCGGTATTTATGACCATATTGGTTCAGGCTTTTCTCGTTATTCGACGGATGAAAAATGGCTTGTGCCGCATTTCGAAAAGATGCTGTATGATAACGCCTTGCTGATGGAAGCATACACGGAAGCCTATCAGCTCACTCAACAACCTGAGTATGAAAAGCTTGTCCACCACCTCATCCAATTTATCAAACAAGACATGATAAATCGTGACGGCTCCTTTTATTCAGCGATAGATGCAGATTCGGAAGGGAAAGAAGGGCAATATTACGTCTGGTCAAAAGATGAGATCATGACCCATTTAGGCGACGACCTTGGCGCTTTATTCTGCGCGGTCTACCACATCACAGAAGAGGGGAACTTTGAAGGGTGGAACATCCCTCACACGATTTCAACCTCATTTGATGACATCAAAGCATCGTTTTTGATAGACGACAAAACCCTTCAGTCCAAGCTGCAATTCGCTCAGCACATCTTACAATCCGTGAGACAGCAGCGTCCCGCACCGCTTGTCGATGACAAGGTGCTCACATCCTGGAATGCACTGATGATCTCTGCACTTGCCAAAGCAGGAAGGGTATTTGATGCAGAGGAAGCCATCAGCATGGCGAAGCAGGCGATGTCTTTTCTAGAAACACACCTCGTCCAACATGAACGACTCATGGTCCGCTACAGAGAAGGGGATGTGAAGCATCTAGGCTTTATCGAGGATTATGCGCATATGCTTTCAGCCTATTTGTCTTTATACGAAGCGACCTTTGAACAAGACTTTCTTGAAAAAGCGAAGACCGTTGCCGAGAACATGTTTGAGCTGTTTTGGGACGAGGAAAAAGGGGGCTTTTTCTTCTCAGGATCAGATGCGGAAGCGCTCATCGTTCGAGAAAAAGAAGTGTACGACGGTGCCATGCCTTCTGGTAACAGCACCGCACTGAAGCAGCTCCTCACGTTGAGCAGAATGATCGGACGGCAAGACTGGCTTGAAAAATTAGAGCAGATGTTCAAAGCCTTTTACGTCGATGTCTCTTCCTATCCAAGCGGACACACAGCCTTTTTGCAAGGGCTCTTGAGTCAATATGCCGCCAAACGAGAAATCATCATTCTCGGGAAAAATGACGACCCGCAAAAAGAGCGGCTTTTACAGGCGCTTCGAAAACGATTCATGCCATTTGATTTTATTTTGACCGCTGAAACAGGACAGGATCTGGCACAGCTCGCACCATTTGCAAAAGATTACAAAACAATCGACGGCAGCACCACCGTGTATATTTGTGAAAACTACAGCTGCCGCCAGCCGATCACCAATATTGATGAGGCAATTGAACAATTGTTCCATTCTTGAGTTTGTCATATGATGACTGAGAGAAGTCAAAATGAGGACAAACAGATAAAAAAAATGTCAATCCGCTAACAATTCGTCTATACGGTTTTATTTTTCCTCTAAAACGGTTAGAATGCGCACTAGATGTTCTCATACCGAAGGGAGAGAAAATGATGAAAAAGGTATCATATACACTCATCGCTTGTCTGTTATCTGTTGGGCTTGCAGCCTGCTCATCAAACGATGCAAAACAGGATAAGCAGAATGATTCAGCCAAAAAAAATGAAACAACGCAGGCTGATCAAAAAGAGCAGCAAAAGCAAATGGAAGAGATGCAAAAGAAATTAGATGCACAAAAAATCGATGATCAAAAGGTCGTTGCGACCGTCAACAAAGACAAAATCACAGGCAGTGAATACAATAGCGCCTTATCAACCATTCAAGGGCAGCTTCAGCAAACAGGGCAAGACCCAACTTCTAAAGAAGGTGCAAAAGAAGTCAAGAAACAAACCATTGATGCGCTCGTAGGTCAAGAGCTCATCCTGCAAGATGCTGAAAAGAAGGGCTTCAAAGCCTCTGACAAAGAAGTAGATAAGCAGCTAAAAGAAGAAAAGAAACAATTTAAAGACAACGCTCAATTCGAAGAAGCACTCAAAAAGAGCCGACTCACAATGGACCAGTTAAAAAGTGACATTGCCGACAGCATCAAATACAGCCAATATGTCGACAAAGAAATCAAATCAGCCTCTGTCTCTGAAAAAGATGTCAAAGCGTACTATGACCAATACGCAGAACAAATGAAAAAACAAAAGCAAAAAGCACCAGAATACAAAGAGATCAAATCTCAAATTAAAAAACAGTTAGAATCTCAAGAAAAGCAGAAAGAAGTACAAAAAGAAATTGAAAAACTAAAGAAATCTGCGAAAGTGAATGTGTCCATTTAACCGCTATGAAAAAATCCGCCATTGTGCGGATTTTTTTCGTCACTTCATGAATGATTTTTCCAAAATAATGACAAAAGCCTCATCATAAACATCTCCTTCATCCGATATGATGGGAGTACAAAAGAAAGCGTTATCAATTCTTTTGTCTCTGAAAAGGTACAAGATCACGAACAGATCTCAGACTTTTTCTTCAGTCATGGACATCTACAAGAGGAGGATTTTTATGTTGAAATGGTTTAAACCCGCTCCGCATATCGACAGGCTCGATGATGCCAAAACAGACGAGACCTATAAACGGCTGCGGCTGCAAGTCTTTTTAGGGATCTTTATCGGGTATGCGGGCTACTATTTGCTGCGCAAAAATTTCGCCTTTGCCATCCCTTATTTACAGGAAGAAGGGTTCACGAAAAGTGAATTAGGCTTTGTGCTAGCGGCTGTCTCCATCGCTTATGGCTTTAGTAAATTCATCATGGGCATGATCTCGGACCGCTGTAACCCGCGATACTTTTTAGCCACCGGACTCTTTCTATCAGCCCTTATTAATATCCTATTTGTCTCGTTTCCATGGGTGACATCAAGTGTATGGATCATGTTTTTATTCATGTTTTTAAACGGCTGGTTCCAAGGAATGGGGTGGCCTCCATGCGGACGTACGATGGCGCATTGGTTTTCGGTTAGTGAACGTGGAACGAAAATGTCCATTTGGAACGTCGCTCACAATATCGGCGGGGGTATCCTTGCACCACTCATCACGTTGGGTATTGTGTTGTTTGCGACTTGGAAAAGTATCTTTTTCTTCCCTGCCATCATTGCCATTATCGTCTCCTTCGTGATCATTCTTCTCGTACGGGATACCCCGCAATCCGCTGGTCTTCCGCCAATCGAGGAATATCGAAATGACTATCCGGCACAACAATATGAAGATCAAGAAAAAGAATTAACAGTGAAAGAGATTTTATTTAAATATGTACTCAACAATAAATTCCTTTGGTATATTGCCATTGCCAACGTCTTTGTGTACTTCGTCCGCTACGGTGTCGTTGACTGGGCGCCTACTTACTTAACGGAAGCAAAGGGGTTCTCACCAGAGCATTCACGCTGGTCTTATTTTCTTTATGAATATGCGGGCATTCCCGGTACATTATTGTGCGGGTGGATCAGTGACCGCTTCTTTAGAAGCCGGCGCGCACCAGCAGGCGTCCTCTTTATGGTTGGTGTTTTAATTGCCGTTGTCGTGTACTGGTTAAATCCTGCTGGCAATCCAATGGTCGATAACATTGCCCTGATCAGCATCGGGTTTTTGATTTACGGACCTGTCATGCTTATTGGACTTCAAGCCATTGATCTCGCCCCTAAAAAAGCCGCTGGCACTGCTGCCGGGCTCACAGGCTTCTTCGGCTATATTGGCGGCTCTGCCTTTGCCAATGCCATGATGGGCGTAGTCGTGGATCACTATGACTGGACAGGAGGCTTTATTTTACTGGTTGGTTCTTGTGTGCTTGCGATTGTCTTCCTGGCGATGACATGGAATACAGGAAAGCGTGTAGAGCAAGCTTAATGAAAATCACATAAAAGATTCATATCCGCCCAACATGCCCTTTACATCTATTTCTTATGATGAAGGCAGTTACCGTAAAAGGAGGATAAAATATGAAGAAAAGTAGATTACTTGCTTTCGTGTTACTCTCTTTTGCTTTACTGTCTTTTGCGTGGGTGCCGACCACCGTATCGGCACATGAAAATCTTTTATCTCCAGATCGTATCCTAACCGTAGCACATCGAGGAGCATCAGGGTATGCACCAGAGCATACCCTGGCTTCCTACAAGCTCGCCACAAAAATGAATGCAGATTACCTCGAACTCGACCTCCAAATGACAAAGGATGGACATCTCATCGTCATGCACGATGAAACCGTTGACCGGACGACAAACGGAACAGGCTGGGTCAAAGACCTCACACTTGCCGAAATCAAACAGCTCGATGCCGGCGCATGGTTTAACGACGCCAACCCCGACAAACAAAATGCCCACTATATTGGACAGCAAGTCCTCACATTAGATGAGGTGTTGCGCTATTTCGGCAAACGAGAGAATTATTATATTGAAACAAAAAAACCAGACCTTTATCCGCAAATGGAAGAGAAATTATTGGCCGCCTTAAAAAAACATCATCTTCTCGGAAAACATACTAGAAAAGGGCAGGTCATCATCCAATCCTTCAGTCAAGACAGCCTGCTAAAACTACAGAAACTAGCTCCGCACCTTCCAAAAGTCCAGCTATTAGACAGAGCCCAAATGACGTCCATCACAGACGATCAGCTCGGCTTCATCAAAACTTACGCAGTAGGTGTCGGACCAAATTTTAGAGCATTAACTCTTGAGAACGTGCAGCAGGTCAGAAGCCAAGGGCTCCTCCTTCACCCATATACAGTAAACAGCGAAGCAGACATGACCCGTCTTCTGCAATATGGCATCACCGGCCTTTTCACCAACTTTCCAGATGTCTTTCAGCGTGTAAAAGCCTCGCTGTAAACAACAAAAGCCTTGCGGTACATTCATTCCGCAAGGCTTTCTATTATTTCACTGTTTGATCAGCTGATCCCGCTTGGATTGGTTTTCTTTTTCCAATTCCAAATGCATAAAAGCTAAGCGTCACTACAATCAAGAACACAATTCCCACAATGAGAGAAATGCGTGTATCCTGATTAAAGAACATAAACACAAGAACCATCAGTAAGAAACCGATTGTGACATAATTAGAAAGTGGCGCAAGCGGCATCTTGAATGGGTGCTGATCAAGCGCTGCACCCTTTGCCCTTCTGAAGCCGATGTGACTAATTAAAATCACAAACCAAGGCACCATACCAGGAAGAACACTCGCACTATACACATACACGAAAATATTTGGCGGAGAAACATAATTCAGGACAACTCCTACCGCTAGACCGATCAGCACAGCAAATGTCCCAAAATACGGTACACCGTTCTTTGAAATTTTTGTAAAGAAAGCTGGTGCCTGTCCATTCACACCTAATGTATAAAGCATACGTCCCGCACTGAAAATACCACTGTTACAGCCAGACATAGCTGCTGTAATGACAACAAAGTTAATAATACCTGCTGCCGCTGTAATTCCAATTTTCGCAAACGTCGCCACAAATGGACTGCCAAGAGTATTCAGCTGATCCCAAGGGTACACGGTCACAATGACAAAAATCGCACCGATATAGAAAATCAAAATACGCCAGATGATGCTTTTGATTGCATTTGTCAGCGTCTTTTGCGGATTTTGCGCCTCACCTGCTGTAATCCCAATCAGTTCTACCCCTTGATAGGCAGCAATAACAAGAGACAGCGCAAACAAGAATCCACTAAATCCACCCGTAAAGAACCCGCCATGCGCCCAAAGGTTAGACAAACCAATCGCTGTTCCGCCATTTCCAAACCCAAAGAATATAATGCCTAAACCTGCAATGATCATCAAAATAATCGTCACAATCTTGATCATCGCAAACCAAAATTCAAACTCACCGAACGACTTAACCGAAACCAAATTGGCCGCGCCTAAAATGATCATCGCAATTAATCCTGGAATCCACGCCGGCAGCTCCGGGAACCAATATTTCATATAAGCGCCTACAGCAATAATTTCAGACATCCCGACAATGACCCACTGGAACCAGTTACTCCAAGCCGTCATATACCCCGCAAGCGGATGAATATATTGATGTCCAAATGTAGCAAATGAACCTGTACTCGGTTCAACATATAACATTTCTCCCATCGCACGCATAATAAAAAAGATAAAGATACCACATACTGCGTATGCCAGCAGAACCGATGGACCTGTCCATTGAATGGCCTTGGCTGACCCCATAAATAAGCCAACGCCAATCGTGCCGCCGAGTGCAATCATTTGAATATGGCGGGCACTTAACCCTCTCTTTAATTCCTTTTGAGCCACTTTTCTTCCCCCTCCTCAACAAACAACATAAAAATAAAAAATCAGAATTTTCATTCTGATTGAGAAACATCAATCTTTCGATGTATATTATCATAATAAATCTACCCTTAAAAAACAATTGTTTTTTTGAGGAAAACACTTTTAACAAAATATTCTGACATAAAAAGATGTTCAAATTATTTTATATTGATATACTGAATCGAAGACTGAAGATCGCTTCAAAGTAAATCACTTAACAGAAACTGCCCACCTCTTATGTCGATCTCGAAGGTCCTCTTTCCATTTTTATAAACCATTTTCTCCTTCTCATCAAAACAAGTAAAGTCATTTTGAAAAGCACCTGATCTTTTCTTCACATAACAAATAAATCCATCATTTTCCGGAATGGCCACTTTGACAGATGCTCCAGTTGAAGTAGATTTGAGTGAATGCAGCATAGTCGTAGAATGAATCTGTATCCTTCTACCTGTTGCCTTCAGATCAATATCTGCAAAAGCACCTAACATCTCCACTTTTGACGATGTGGCTCGCAATCTCAATATGTGTGTGATGAGCCGATGACTATAAATAAGTCCACCAACTGTCTGTAAATGGAGGTGCTTGATTTCACCCGTTAACATCGACTTTCCAGAAATCAATTGGCAATGGACATCCTCCATCTTCAGCCCATCTAGGTGAAGATTTGCTCCTTTACAATGAATAGACATGGACTGTATTTGTTTTTTGGGGAGATAAATCTCCAAATCCGTTTTATGAAGGTGGAGTCCTAAGCTAAACGTTCTTTTTCTTCTATCTTGAATCATCAGCCTTCCTTCCCGTACCTGATGATGTAGTAAATACCGATGAGGAAAAGCGTGATTCGTGGTTTGATGAATCAATAGATAAGGATGATCATGGTGGTGAATATGAACCTCTCCTAGCAGCCAGTCTAATGATAGTTCAAATACCGCTTCCTCAATTCGAACTGTATGCTCCACATGTCTCCCTCCTTTTCCCATCATGAATTACCTCGTTTGCCGCCGGCTGATGCTGCTCCACAATTCCAAGATCACAATGAAGACAGCTGCGATCATTACTCCTGACAGGACAAGATTCAATTGATCATTTCCATAGATGGCTATCGATACGTTTCCCAAAACAGCACATAGAACAATCGCCGTCAGGATGGTGATAAAAATAGATTTCATCATCAACCCCACTCTCATCGCAATCATGCCAATCCCATTGACACAACAAGTAAACACAAGAAACGTTTTGATAAAATCAAAAAGAACATCAGCCGTCAGCGTATCATGAACAATCGGGAAGAACATTTCAGTAACACTAAACATAACAAAAGAGGGAGTGATACTACACATCATCGCAATCGTTGAAAAGCACAGCATCCAGATCATTTTAGAAAGGAGTAATGTGGTCAAATTCGCTGACTTGGATTGATGTTCCTTATATGCAGTCATCACAACTCGCCAATACATCATAGCTGTTATGATAGAAAAAAAGATCATACATACTGTACTAGTTAACAAATAAATATTCGTATATTGCTGAAAACCCGGTTCTTGTTCAACCTGTGCAACAAACGCAACAAAATAGATCAATACTAGCAGCACAATACTTGCTATAAAACTAGCTTGAATGTAATGTTTCATATGACTTTTTCTTATCCCAAGTTTCATGAAGTGAAGCATAAAGCACCCTCCTATTACATGAATTTTTCTGTTTGTCTCTTTTCTGACCCTTTATGTTCCAGGCTGATCATACCCTCCAATTCCAGCATAATGCGCTGTCACCTTTTGTATAAATAGATCACTCACCACATCCACTCCAAGCCCTTTCATCATCTGTTGTAAAAAATGCAAACGCTGAACAGTGTCTTCTTGATCACGAACAAACAGCGTTGGATTCAGCCATATATTCACAAGAAGCATAAACACTTCTGCCACTTCACCAGGAAAAGCAGTCGTCATTGAACCATCTTCAATCCCTTCAAGAATTAGCCTTTTGATTTTAAGCGCATCCTGATTTACTCCTGCCTTCATCCCTTCAACCACAAATTGTGGGTTTTTGATCTGGTCAACCAAGATCCCATCAATCGAATGAGACTGTGGATCTGCGACAAGCTGCTCTAAAATACGTTGCAGCTTCTCTTTCCCATGAGCTGCCTCCGTATGCTCAATCAGCTCCTCAAGCTTCTGCGTCGCATAACGAAACTGCCGATCCATCACGGCGCGTAATATTTCTTCCTTCGATTTAAAATGATGATAAATAGCACCCTTAGACATATTTAATTCATAGATAATATCCTGCAAGCTCGTCTTTTCGAATCCTTTTTCCTGAAACAACTTCGTCGACACGTCCAAAATCTGCTGGATCGTCTTTTCTGGATATTTATTTCTGGCCAAATGAAACGCCTCCTTTTACATACCGACCGTTGGTATGTATATTATATGCTTCATTATAAACTGTCAATACAGGTTTGTATAGAACAAAAAAGACCGCTCACACGGTCTTCTCCAGCTCAAATTGTAAATTCACAGGAACATCTGGCAGTGACGATGTCTCCACCATATTGGTCGTAGGTGTTCTCTCATCCACTTCCTCAAATCGAAAACCGTCAGCCCATACAGTTCCATGACCACTGAGCAGCACCCCAAAATGAATGGATTCACTCTGAGAAGGGATATCTAATACAATCGAATATTGATTCCATTCCGTAGAGCCTGTCACAGGTCGATTCTGCATATTATCAAACTGCATCATATCGCCCTTTCCATCATCCACCCGCATCCAAATTCCTGCAGAAGAAACATCTTCTGTTTTTAAGAAAGCAGAGAGCTTAAACCGTTTCCCCACATAGTCTTTCGCCTGAAACCCTTGCATCATCGTCGCAAACTGTCCATCTTGGACGCCCTCTTTAGATGATAAGACACCTGATTGCTTCCCAGTATGGAACACTGCTGTATCAACACCCATCTCATACATATACGGATGTGAACCACTGAGCCCCCAGCCAGGCACTGCTTCATGTAATGTCATCGAACCTTCCTCCTTTTTCATTTGCATATCTCTCATCAATGTCCTGTACATTCCGGGAGGTAAAGAATAGAGATGCTTAAAAGCACGCGTAAAGGCTTCCTGCGATTGGAATTGCATCGTAAAAGCAATATCCAGAATCCCCTGATCCGTATACAAGAGAAGCTGCGCAGCTGTGGCTAACCTTCGTTTCCGCACATATTCTCCCATCGACAGTCCTGTTTCTTTTTTAAAAATACGGAGCAAATGAAAATGTGAATATCCCACTTTCTCAGGCACCTGCCTCAGCGACAGCTCATCCATCAAATGCGACTCTAAATAGGAAATCACCTCTTGCGTGACTTGACTGTACACCATCTCCCTCACCTCTTCTTGATCATAAAACAAAACGACAAGCACGTTTTGATCAAAATTGCGATCATGATCAACATTGAATCGATTCCGCTGAAATTCTTCTTAGAACACTTTCCTTTGATAGATGGCAGTAGAAAGTCCCCAAGACATCAAATAGATCAACAAAATCAGCACAACTGATCCGGTATATAGAATTGGAATTGATAAATTCATCACAAAATCAGTGATCACACTGAAATGCTCTACTAAAAAGGCCACAATCGGCGGTCCTATACGGGATAAAATGATAAACACAATGATCACTGCCATTGTGATATAGCCAGGCTTCAGGATATAAAACAAAGGAAATGTAAACGCTGCAAACAATAAAAACAGCCCACTGCCAAGTGCAATATCCGTCATCGTAAACAGCTTGCCAAAGCTAAATAATGCAGCACTTGTCAGCCCGATCGCGATAATCATATAAAAAATGGCGCCAAGATAACGTGATGCGATAATTTCTTTACGTGTATAGGGCAAGGAATTTAATAAGATATTCGTTTCTGCCTTCTCATCGTACGCATATGTGTTAAAAGGAATGAAGAAACTAGCGACTAGAAACGTCAATGCCGGATGCGCATCCATCATAATAAAAAATAGGATAAATGGCAGGAAAATCATCAGCTGCTTTTTCTGTAAAATCACATCACGTTTAATTAAATGAAACATGCTGCACCCCGCCTTTCAAGTAAAACATAATATCCTCCAGTGATGCCCGTTCCATGACAACAGCGTCCCCAAAAATATGATTCACTTCATCGATTCGATCTGTTAATGCTTCAAATCCTGCTGCTGTACGCTGAATATGGACAAAGGCCCTTTCTGTGTCTCGATCCAATAAATCCAGGCTTCCTTTCACCAGTGCATAATTCTCTGCTACATCATGAATCGACTGCTGAAAGACCAATTGCCCATTTTGAATAAACGCAATATAATCCGCTATCCGGTCTAAATCAGTCGTCATATGTGTTGAGAAAAATATCGTCCGATTCCCATCAATCATTAACTCTTGTAACGTGCTGAGCAGCTCTCTTCTAAATACCGGGTCTAAACCAGCAGTTGGTTCATCCATGATAATCAGTTCTGCATGATGCGACAGTGCAATCGCCAGTGAAGCCTTCATCTGCATCCCTTTTGAGAATGTTTTAATCGCTTTATGAATCGGCAGGCCAAACTGTTCAATATATTGATAAAAAAGCCTGTCATCCCAGCGTTTATAAGCAGGGGCCACAATTCGTTTGATGTCCTTTAAGTTCAGCCCTGGAAAAAACACATTGGCATCGTAAACAAACCCGATCCGTTCCTTTATCTCTTTTTCATGCGTGTGATAATCTAGCCCAAAAATCTTCACCTCACCCGCATCCGGTTTTAACAAGTTCATGATGATTTTGATGGTGGTCGACTTACCGGCACCATTTTCCCCAATAAACCCTGTGACAAAGCCTTTCTTCACTTGCAAATCAAGACCCTGAATGGCAAAGTCCTTGAATCGTTTCGAAACCCCTTTGAATTCAATCACATGTTCCACCTATCTCACTCCTCATATAAGAACTTTAATAATTGCTGCAATTCATCAAAAGATAAGCCTAATTCTTTGCCGTTTGATACAACCGCTCCAAGCTGCTCCTCAATCACCTTCAATTTTTTCTCTCTCATGACTTCGACATTTTGCTCCGCAACAAATGACCCCTTGCCTACAATTGAATAAATAAATCCTGCTTTCTCTAACTCTTCATACGCTCGCTTTGTGGTGATGACGCTAATTTGTAAATCCTTCGCCAGCTTTCGAATAGACGGCAGAGCTGCACCTTCAGCAAGCTCACCCGTTAAAATCATTGATTTAATTTGATTCGTAATTTGCTCATAGATTGGCTCCTTAGAGTGGTTGGAAATCGTAATTTGCATATAAAAACCTCTTTTTTCATTGTATCTTGTAGCGGTGTTGAATCGCGAATATTGTATATACACTATATATACATTATATACACACTGAAAGAATATTCAACCATTTTTTAATGTAATTCAACTAAAAAGCCGCACAGCCCTTCAGCTATGCGGTCTTTACAATAAAACGATTTATCTCCAATACACCCATCTTCCCATGAGCCATTCCACAGGACCTCTTCTCCACTTTTTCAAATAGAGATAGCTGATGAACAGCTGTGCTGTGTACAGACCGACAGCGAGCAGCAGTCCAAACAATGAGCCTATCTGTCCAAATAAACCAAGTCCATACGAATAAAAAATCGTTGTACAAATAATCGATTGCGCTAAATAGTTAGATAGAGACAAACGGCCAAGTCCTGCAAGCAGACGCTTTAGACCTTGGGCTGACTTTGAATAGTAAAAAACAATAAACACTTGAATATAACCGAGCGTCAGTACATAAGCACCTAACGTCATCACCATTTCACTCCAAGGGGCATCAATGAACGTCACACATTTTAGAGCGATCCCGATCAAAATCATCCATGCCCAGCCTTTACGGTAAGCCATCCCTCGATCTTCTTCAGTCAGATGCCCTCTTTTCCCAATTGCCATGCCAAGCAGTGCAAACGGACCAACCATTATCGTACCGAAAAGAAAGCCGAGTATCGGCATCAGCGTAATAGTCACGATCGCCATAATAATGGTGACAATCATCATATCGTCTTCAATCGTAATCCGGCTCAACAAAATATCGCCATATGCACCCTTTGCATACACATCAGTTAATAAATCATCATTTCCATACACAAAATTCATCATGTAAGGTACGACCACTAATGACAAGGCACCTAATATTCCCGCCCATATAAGTGTTGTTTTCACCCGGCTGCCCATAAACATCATCAAGAAAAACGTACAAGCTCCATAATAAAGAAGAATATCACCATTCCAAATAAATATGTAATGAAGCATACCAAGCACAATCAGACCAAAGCCCCGTCGAATCACGATGGCATTCGTATTCAGCCCCTTCGACTGCGTTGATTCAATCAGCTTGACAAAAGAATACCCAAACAAAAATGAAAAAATCGGATAAAACGACCCCTGGAACAAAATCTCCGTCACATATACCCCAAACTCCTGTCCCCACAGGCTCGAATCAAACATTTTCTCAAAATCATAATCATATTGAAAATTAAGCATATTCACGATCAAAATACCTAATAAACTAAAACCACGTAAACTATCAATTAACTCAACCCTAGAACCCTTCAACACGACAGCTCCTTTGAAAAATATAAATACATCTTTACAATATAATAACTCATTTATGTGAAAAAAGTTATATAATACTTAAATGAAATAAATTTCCTTAATTTATCCCTAACATTAACTTATATTTATTGAAGCCAAATTAGACTAGGGAAAAGATAGTTAGTTAATGAATTAATTGTACAATTAATATAATTATATTAATTATTATTACTTTATATTTTTTATCTCCTCTCTACAAAAAAGAGACTTATCTACCATTTAATAGTGGAACGCAACAAAAAACCCAAAAACTATAGTTCCTTAGCTTCAATTTAATGTAAAATATGAAAAAATATGAAAATATTGTTGTGTTTAACCTTATTTTGTTTTAATATTTAATACATAAATTAACAGGAGGTGAAAACAATGGTAGCTTTCTTAAGACTTGTTGCTCAGCTTGGCACTAAAGCAGCTAAGTGGGCTTGGGACAACAAATCAACTGTTATCAACTGGATCAAGAACGGTGCAACGTTCCAATGGATCAGTGATAAAATTGACAGCATCATCAATGGCTAATTCTGAATTTTTTTAAAGTGGGATTGTGGAGGTGAAAAGAATATGGTAGCTTTCTTAAGACTTGTCGCTCAACTTGGTACTAAAGCAGCTAAATGGGCTTGGGACAACAAATCAACTGTTATCAACTGGATCAAGAACGGTGCAACGTTCCAATGGATCAGTGATAAAATTGACAGCATCATCAATGGCTAATTCTGAATTTTTTTAAAGTGGGATTGTGGAGGTGAAAAGAATATGGTAGCTTTCTTAAGACTTGTCGCTCAACTTGGTACTAAAGCAGCTAAATGGGCTTGGGCTAACAAATCAACTGTTATCAACTGGATCAAGAACGGTGCAACGTTCCAATGGATCAGCGATAAAATTGACAGCATCATCAATGGCTAGTTGTTCGTTAGCCCAATAGGGATAGTGTAAACACTCTATCCCTATTGTTTTATTATAGCCAAAAATCAAACATTTAAAACCTAAAAATCATAATTTTTGTGATTATTTTTTTATAGTGATGTCTTGTGTTTTCATCTTTTCAATTTCTTTGACTCTTTTTTTGTGGAGCATTCTACGACCGCGGTTCCACTCTTCAATTAAAAGAGCTAATCCAACTAGCGCGATAATAAGAAAACCTATATTATTACTTACTTTATTTTCGAAATAAAACCATGACATTCCAGCGATAAAAACGATCGGGATTAAAGCACCCCAAAAAAGGTTGTTTCTTGTTGAAAGGAAATACTGAACTGCGAAAACGACAACTACTAAAATAAAATACATTAATTCATTCATTTAATCTCCATCCCTTTCTGCTTTATATTTTTCAATAATGTTTTTGGCAACTTCTAAACTAATTTTTTCCTCAATCGCTAGTTTCTTTACATATTTAATTAGAGTTTCTTGCTCTAGAGTTTCATTTAATCTAATCAATTGAATAATTCTGTCTAATCGGGTTCTAACTGTTGGATAAGAAACATCATAATCTTTTGCCATTTGTTTTAATGAACCTGAACTAAGTATAAATTTTCTTATAAATTCTCTGTCCTCAGAATCTACAGATAAAATCCATGTAGGAATATCTTTCTCCATATATCAACCACCCCGCTTTTTAAGCATTATAACACAGAAAGAATAAAAGTAACCAAAAAATGAATAAAAAAATGAATAATATTTATTTTTTTAAAACATTATTAATAATTGTGTGGAAAAAATCACCCATAATATGTTATTGTAAGTTTAGGTTATTTAAACCAATAAATTGTATTTTATGGAGGTTAATCATGAAACGGACTTTAGAAAAAACTTTTACTATTACAGGTGTTATTTTATTCGCAGTTTTACTTATGGGGAGCTTTATGTTTTATGAAGGAACAAAGAATAACAATGATACTAACAAACTAATCCAAGATTTTATTGATGAAGAAAACGTACAAGATATCACACCGGAACAAGTAACTAACATCCTTTCCAATGGTTCTTTATATATGATCGTAATAACGATATTGAGCATACTAGCAGGTGTTATTTCTATTATATTATTAAAAAACAAAGCACGTTCTGCAGGTATTCTATTAATAACCACCTCTATTTTAAGCTCTGTATTAACAATCTTTTTAGGTATACTAGGCGGCATTGCGTATTTAATTGCTGGCATTGCTATAATTATGAAAGATAAAAAAGTTAGAAATCAGACGGATCAGTCATTCTAATAAAAGAGGTGAAATGATGTTTGCAATTGGTTTGAATGAATTCAAAGCACTTTTTAAAAGTATACGTTCTATACTAATCATTTTAGTCATAATTGGAATTACGACTGGTACGGCAAAAATCCTTAGCCAATTTAGTGACCAATTGAAATCGTTAGGTCTAGGTGATAATGCATATGTGGGTGGATTAATGGTCTTACTTTTCATTGCTGCTCCACTTTTTGTCACCAGTCTAGCTCATAATGTAATCAATAAAGAGGTATACTCTCGTACTGTTCGATTTTTAGTGACGAAAACATCTAGGAATAACATATTATTAGGAAAGTTTTTAGGTAATCTTCTTTTTTGGATTGTATGTTTAACAATTTCCTTAATATTAATTATCCCGTTTTCAAACACTTTTTATTTTCTAGAATTAATACAATGTATTGTGTTTATTTCTTACTTCTTAGGGTTAACTCTATTACTATCCACTATCATTTCAAACCCTTCTATTACAATGTTTCTAGGTATTACATTGTCGATTATTTTACCTGTTATCGGTATGATTAGCATTGGGTCAAATAATATTATCATTAAAATGATTAGTTATATCACACCCTATTATTATTTCACTCAAGAGCAGACTGCTTTTACATATATAGTCATCCTTTTCCCAATTTTGTTTTTAATCGTAAGTTTAATGCTTTTTAGAAAGAGGGATTTATAGTGTATGCACTCAAAACGACCAATCTAACAAAGAGATATGGAAATAAAATTGTTGTTGATAAAATGAACTTATCAATCGATAAAGGCACAATATTTGGTTTTCTAGGGAAGAACGGTGCCGGTAAATCAACATTTATAAATATGATTACAGGTATAATTGAACCAACTGAAGGACTTTATGAAGTATTGGGCTATAAAAAGAATCAACAAAAATCAATCTGGGGTAAAATAGGGGTTCTCCCTGACTATTCTACATTCTATGAAAACATGACCGCACTAGATCATTTGAAATACTTTAGTCAAATATTGAAATTAGATTTAAAACAAAAAGATTTAATTGAACTTCTAGATAAAGTTGAGTTAAAAGATGCAGCTAAGTTAAAGACTAAAAATTTTTCATTTGGAATGAAAAAAAAACTAGGGATCGCCCAAGCGTTATTAAATAATCCAGATTTAATTTTTTTAGATGAACCAACTTCAGGTGTTGATGCAAATTCAGTATTAAATATTCATTCTATTATTAAAGAAATCGCCACAAACGGTACTACCGTATTTCTAACCTCACACAATTTAGATGAAGTTGAGAAATTATGTGATGAAGTTGCTATTATGAACAAAGGTGTCATTCAAATTAAAGGAAGTATGAAAGAGTTAAGAACAGCATACAAAAAGAATATGACCGTTTATATAAAGCATAGTGTTGCTTCAATTGCACAGATTGAGTCATTAACAGTAGACCTTAAGAGCATTTCTATAAAAAGTGAAATCAGTGAACTATCTTCCCAAATAACCATTGAAGATGAATCATCTATACCATTAATCAACAAGCTTTTTATTTCTAAAAACATTGATGTATTTAGAATAGAAGTCGATGAGCCATCATTAGAAGAAATATTTCTTAATATTGGAGATAATAATTAAGAATCCTATAAAAAGTAGATTTAGTATCCAAGTGTTACTAAATCTACAAAGGATAAGGAGGATTATATTTGTATCAATTGAAGGAGCCCTCAAAAAAAATTTCTAAAGATGCGATTAAGGTTTGGCGGATAGTTGACTTTATAAATTTTATTATATCAATTAGCGTTTTAGCTGTCCTTTTAGTTCTACACAACTATTATAGTTGGTCAGAATGGATTGTTTGGCTTATTTATAGCCTCATGGGTATTTTAATTATATCAGCTATTGTAGAACTCATGTTAGTCCCTATTTACAAACAAAAAACTTGGCGTTATGAAATAGATATAAATATGATTCAATTAAAGCATGGAGGATTTTTCAGAAGGAAACACCTAATAATTCCTATGAATAAAGTATATTTTGTAGATACTTATCAGGGCCCCTTATTAAAAAAATATGAATTATCTTCTATTAAGATTGGTACGATTGGCTATGTACATGAAATACCTTGCATTCCAGAAAAAGAAGCTTCAGATATTCGTGATTATATAGCACATATTACTGATAATCAAACCAAAAAGAATGAGATTAGAAAGGAAAGCTCTCTATAAATGGAAACTAATAGTCGCCTAAAAAGATTACATCCATTATGGATGCTATTTGAATTATTAAAATCGATTAAAGGTTTCATCTTCTTCTGTATTTTTTTATCAGTATTCTTTGGTTTTTCATCCATATCAATATTCTCTAGATTAGGTTTTTTAATTATTGTTATTTTTGTAATTTACAAGGTCATTACTATATTATTAGAGTGGAAACATTTTGGTTATGACCTAAGCGAAGAGGAGTTATATTTAGAAAAGGGTAGGTTCATTACTGTAAAAAGACATTTTCCAATTAACAGTATTCAAGGTGTGAATCAAACATCTACTTTTTTCCATCGTTTTTTTGACCTTACCTCTTTGTTAATTGATGTAGGATCAAGCAATAATGACCACGTAGTAAAATTACATATGATTACAACTTCAGAAGCTTTGAGCATAAAAAAGCACCTTACGGAAAAAGGCAGTATCAATGTTAATATAGAAAGTGAATTTGAAGAACCTATACAACAAAGTGCTCAGAAACTTCATTATGAAATCCAAATGAAGGAGATATTTATTGCTTCCCTTACATCTTTAAGATTACTTTTCTTTCTACTTCTTCTCTATTCTGCTTACTCAGAAATCAATCAATTTTTGTCTTTAGAAAAGTATATAGATAGTTTGATTTCATTTGTAAAATCCTCTCCAATGACAATTATTCTGAGTGTTTTTTTACTTATTATATTGTCTATTCTATATGGAATTTTAAAGACATACTTGCAATATGGAGGATTTAAATTATCTTCGGACAAAACTAGACTGTACATCGAAAAAGGTAAATTGAATATTACTGACTTCTCTATCCCAAAAGAAAAGATTGAAGCGTTATACTTCACTAGCAGTTTTATACAAAAATTACTTTCTATTGTGAAAGTAAAAATCATCTGTTCGACTGAAGTTAATGACGAAAATGTAAAATCACCAAATATATTATTTCCTTTTATAAATAAAAATTTGGCAAATAAATTAATTTCAGATATCTTTCCTAGCATTAGACTAGAGACCAACATGAAGAGAATACCATGGTATTCCATCATACCTAAATTATTTAGATCAGTCATATTTTGGTGTTTAACGCCAGCTCTTCTTTTATTTTTAAGAAATGACTTATGGTATATTTCAATATTCATAAGTGTTGTATTTTTACTCATTCAATTGTTTAGCAGTTTGTACAGCTCCTACAGTTGTAATGATCATTATTTGCAAATAAAAAAAGGCGGCCTTACAGATAGACTTCTCATAACACACAAATATAATATAGAAAGATTAATAATCTCAGAGACACTTATCCAAAGGAAATTAGGGTTGGCTTCAATTAAAATAGTTAACAGAGCAAAACCAACAAAAACAACTATCATGCATGATTTACCAAAAGAAATAGCCGAAAATTATTATGATTGGTATTCAAAAGGAATAGCAGAACAAACTTCTAACAACATACCTAATGATCATTCATTGGATCTATTTACTGTTCAGAAACCAACATAATTTAAATCTAATTCAGGCACTGACTTAAGTTGAAACTTTGATTACGTAAAAAAGGGCTAAACATTTTAGCCCTTACCCTTTTCTTCCTTCCAAAGCACACGCTTCACATAAAACAAAATCCCCAATCCGAACAAAATCAACGCCAGCTCCCAGTCTGCTGAAATCGGTAACCATTTCAGCATCAAAAGAATCAGCAGGACAGCTCCGACACCTGCGTAAAAGACCACAGTTTTTTTAAATTCTTTGTTTGATTGAAACAAAACGCTCTCCTCCATAACCCCCAATTAAGATTGTTTTTCTAGCTTTTTCAATATTTTCTCCCAGCCGGCATCTCCCATTTTCCGATCTATTAATTGCCCATCTTTATCTATGAGGCAAAAGCTTGGTAATCCTTGAATCTTATATTTTGTGACAATTTCATAATCTTGATCCAATACGATGGGAGCTGTCAGATTCTTTTCATCTGCATATTTCGAAACAACACCTATCGATTTTTCTTCTTCCGTATATGGAACATGGACACAGGTTAAATGGATACCCAGCTGATCCACACGATGTAGAATGTGATCGGTTAATTCTTCACAATGAGGACAATTGACTGACCAAAAATAAAGAAGTAGATGTTGCCCTTCAGATAAACACTTCTGACCTGAAGGATGAATCCAAGGAAGGTGCTCAGGCCATTTGAGTATTTGCGTTTCCACTATTCATCCCCCTTTTCTTTTAATTGAAAAGCGATAATTTTTCCTAATGCTTCCTCTGCAGCAAAAGGGGCCACATTCCCTGATGGATGTTCTTGTTCCTGTTTTAGGCACTCGTACATGTTTTTTTCGATTTTTGATGGGTCAATCCAAGAGATACACCAAGATGCCCAAAAACAAGTAGGTCCCTCATAACGTTTGGCCAATGGCAGAAGAAATGGCAAACTAGGCTGCCCAATTCTCATGAGTGAGATGGCAGCCGCCATTCTTGTCTCCTCTTCTTCACTTTCCAATAGCTTGGCAAGGGACTCAGCTGCGTCCCCTGCATCTGCTCCAAATTCACCAAGAACCGCTGCTGCAATATTCCGCAAAGAACCCTCTTCTTTTAAGGCTTCAACAAGCACTGGCACTGCCTCTTTTCCGGATTTTCTCAATTCCCCCATTGCTTGAACGATCGTTACTTCATTGGTATTGACCAAATGTTGAACCGATTGGGATAGCTTATCTTCTGGTTTCATGACAATCAACTCCTCTTTTTAATGAGACCCACGGCATCGATAACAAATCACATAAAATACAAATCCAGCAAATAAACATGTAATCGTTGTAAACCAGCCATCAGTGAACATATGAATACCAATGATGACCACAGCACTTATGACAGATACGAGGAGCAATGATCGATAATAGATGCCCAAAGAAAGACTCGCTTCTCGTCTTAGCGGCTGCGTAAAGGCAAAGAGCCGTATGGCCAAAAACCATATATAAACCCCTCCCCCATATAGGGCCCAATACAATACATCTTGAATCTCAAACAAGACAAGAGAAATAAAGTAGACCGCATACAACCAAAAGGTTTGAAACACTTCTAATAGAAGAATTTTTTGATATAAAGCGCCTGGTAAAAGATACAGCACTCCCGTTTGCGCGTGTCTTACAATCCCAGCGTAATATGAACTGAGTAGGACGGATGCACCAATGACCATAAAGAATAGATCCAACCAATCTGAAAAATAAGAAATGACGACATAGTAAGTACCTATTAATAGCATGGTAGATAACAGATGGAAGGTCACATACTTTTTCATCAACAATAATTCTAGCCAAAGAAAAGCCCAGATGCCCGTTAATACTGGAAGTCCCCACCACGTCTTGCCTTTCTTTGGACTCATTGGATTTGAATGAATTTGTTTCCCCTCAAATTCCTCCCAAAATGCTGCCTCCTTGACTAACGTCTCCTTCATCTCTAAACGATGACTGGCCCTGTACATCATCATTAACGACAGAATCATTACACCAAGAAAAATCAATAAAGAAAGGAATGAGAATTCTTCGATCATACGTCCAACTTGAAACATAAAAGAATCAGCGATTTTCATCAATGAGGACTGTTTCAACATCAATTGATTCAAAACGAGCAATGCAAAGCAGCAAAACAGCAATACAAAACCGAGTAAGAGCATCCGCTTGTATACTCGAATCGTTCTAGCACAAGACACCGCAATCATCCATGTTTCGGTCATACATAACAGCCCTGTCAGGATGAGTGATTTCCCGAGTAGAAAAGGGTACTGCTGCGTCATACAAAATAGAAGAATATCTGCAGCCACAGCAGAAACAATGAGGAGAGCCCCTCGCCAAAAAATGTGATACACCCATACACTCATCACAACCGTCCATAAGGCCGCACCATTTCCATATAACCAAATGATATCGTTCATCTGACTAGGCAGCCGATTCGAAAACAAGCCAAAGCCCGTATAAAGAACAAATAAACAGACAATGATCCATCCAGCTGCACTAGCATTCCAATCCCCCATACTTGAGACTGCGCTCAGCTGAAAACCAATTGCAGCAATGAAAAGCAGCAAGATCAGAAAGGGCATTTTCTTTTCTTGATTTTTACTGACCAAGCGCCTTTGGGATTTCATCCATAAAAGGGAGAGTGTGTTATTCACTAGACCACTCCCCCAAAAGTTGAATAACTTCTGCCCTCCACTCAACCTGTTCTTCCTTCAATTGAGGAACATCAATACTCTTCATGATGGCACCGTCTCGAATCAATACAACCCTGCTGGCCGTATCGAGAACGAACTCCAGACTATGAGTCGACACAAAGACCGACCCACCTTGACTGCTTTTTTGTCTCAGCCAATCCGACAGCCACTGTTTTGAAGGGATATCTAACCCTACAGTCGGTTCATCTAAAATAAAAAGGGAGGCATCTTGCACAATGGCCCCTGCTAGGACGACACGCTGTTTTTGGCCTCTTGAAAGCCTTCCGCACAGTTCGTTCATCTTCATTTCCATATGTACTTCTTTCAACGCTTCAAATACCTTTTCTTTGATTTGTTTTAAGCCTTTATGATAACCCCTTGCACGGAATTGAACATGTTCAGCAACCGTTAATTCTGGATACAAATATGGCTGATCAGGGATAAGAGCTACTTGCTTTTGGACATGGGAATGGCCAGGAGGAAAACCCTCTATGAGAATCTTCCCTTGATCTGGTTGATATAGACCCGTTAAACATCGAATGGTTGTCGTTTTCCCCGCACCATTAGGGCCAAGCAGCGCCACAACCTCTCCTGCTTCGATGGAAAATGACAGATCCTCTATCCCATCACCATTGCTATATCGTTTGCTTACATTCTGAACCTCCATGAATGGCATCAAATCTCTCCTTTATATTAGAGTGATGTATGCTGAGGCTTTTTGGTATGTAGATATCTTTGAAGTTTAAATTGCCATAAGGGCATACAAACGAGCACCAAATTGTGTATAAAATGTGCCGCCAGTACACAAATAAATCCATAATTCACAAAAAGAAAACCAAGGAAACATCCAAAAACAAAAAGATGCGCCCATCGAATCCATCTTGGATCATACCCTGTGACCTGATGCATAATTGCCCATAATAAAGATGATATTAAAATGGACAATATCGTACTCCCACTTAACCAAAATATTAGAGAAATCATTAAGAGTCGGTATATTACTTCTTCCCCAATAGAACTTTGCAGACTCATATTAAGCCCTTGTCTTAAGGTGAATCCAGATAAAAACATACTTCTATTTGATAATTCTGGAGAAATATGCAATCGATTCATTCTCTCTAACAGGTAAAAGACAAGTGATGTGATACCTAGACTAATTAATCCAGCGCTAAGACCGATAAAAATCTGCACAATGATTTGATCTAAAAATTTCAGTTCTAATTCATTCGCAAGAGCACCTCCTGCCAATGAACATATAAATACTACAAATCCTGTCAATAATCCTGCAAACAAAGTGGATAGTATGCCAAGTAATTGAACAGTATGAACACTCATCCTAGCATCGTAAGCATTCACAATCGTTAACTGTATATCTTCCTTAATTGTGAGAGATTGCACTAGTACAATAATTAAACCCAGTATAAGACTTAGTGTGATTTGAGTTTGAACATTCATTAAGACTAAAACTAAAATAGCTATGACCATCGCAGCGGCTGATCCTAACATTCCTGAGATGCCAAAAGTAGACTCAACTTGTTCATCTCTTATTACTTTGTTCATCTGATCTGTTAGAATCTCTGTATCTGTACCGATATAAGTGATCACACCAGATTGCATTTCAACTGTTACCTTAAGCCGAATATCTTCCTTTTCAGCAAGATACCAATACGTTTTAATTTCCCGAAAATCCTCTTCTTTTGAACCAGAACCAGTTGGTTTTGTCTTAGCCCATAATCCCTTTGAAGAACAAGTTAATTGATTTTTTAACCCTTCTAGTGATATTTGACCATCTTTTTTAGATAATGAAGTTTGCCTTACATCTGCATAAAAAAATGTCACTTCACGTTTTGCGTTTACTCCTATCACGAATGATTGATTTTGGTGAACAAAGCGAACGCGCCAAGACTCAACCAATCCCATTTCGTGAAGTATATGTCGATTTTTTTTCAGTAAACCTAAATGATGTAGCTTATTCACTGTTTCATGATCATACCAATAGACTGAATATACATCCCAAGCCTCTACATCTATTCCCACAAATTCTCTAATAAAGTCTATACTGACTTTTCTTGCCTCATTTTTATCTAAAAGATTTGATTCTATAGTTGATACTCTATACTTTGTAAACAGGAATAGCCCTATCACTCCAAGACCTGTCCACAAAATAAAAGTCGTACTATTCATGAGTGATTCCTGCTCTCATTTCATTTTCAAAAGGTAGGTCTGGCTCGGATAGCTCAACTTTCCCTATACATTTACAGTTTTTCGCTTCACATTTCAATTCCAATAGACGTGTTGGTGAGCCAATATCAGAAAAGGAATCCGTTAGAATATGACCTAAAGAAATATCCTCTAATTGACAGGGTGTCACATAACCGTCTGCCCTTATATACCAAGCCAAATAACCAGGTGTACAAAAATCAGTTGTAAAAGAACTCTCTTCATGCTCCCAATCGATTATATTCAAATGGTGTCCCCATTTATGACGCGCCTGCTGTAACTGGCTTTGAACACGCTGTTCAAACGAAGTTTCTAGCACTTTAAAATTCTTTGTAGCACGCCCAACGGATAATGTCTTACCAGCACGAAAAATAGAGGCATTTGCTTTTGCGCAATGATCAACAACCTCTGCTACCTGATCAGCGTTCATTTCATTGATAGTCATTGCAACAATTACAGGAACATTCACTTCTGCTAATTGCTTAATGGTTTCCATACTCTCTTGAAAAGCACCTTTTCTTCCCCTTAAGGAATCATGAGTGTCACTCTTGCCATCAATGCTAATTTGTACAGATACATTGCCCAAATGACTAAGAAGTTCTACTTCTTCCTGTCTCCAGTTTAAGCCATTGCTAAACACGTTTACATTCGTAAATAATGAACTGGCAGCCATTACAATCTCTTTAAAACCTCTGATTAACTTGGCTTCGCCCCCCGTTAAAGTGACATCAGCTACGCCTTGTGCGGCTAACTTTTGCATCACATTAATCCACTGGGTACATGTTAACTCTTCAGGATAGGGCTTACCGGAACTGGCATAGCAAAAGGAACACCCTAAGTTACAAGCATTTGTTAATTGGAGAGTACAGCTAATGGGCAAATAGGACTGTAAAGATCCAGAAAATTGAATAGGTTGATCCAATAACCCTTGTGTCCAAGCTTCAGTAAAAGGATGGGCACTCAATTCTTCACGCAGCTGATCAGCTGTTAGCTCTTCCTTTTTAACGATTTCCCAGATACGAGCAGTTTTTCTCAAGTTTTTATTCTTAGATAATAAAAATGCAAGCTGAGCTCCTCTTCCACTCAATCTAAAATAATACATTGATTTTCTATCTATCATGACGGCCCCATGAGGCTGTAAATGGATCGCTAGTTCAGGTAAATCGTATTCTGCTAGTTGATTATTTGACATAAATAGACACCCCTTTTGTAGAATAAGGAGCTAGCAATATATGCTTAACTCCTTATGTTATTCATTAAATAGCTCGCATTGCAGGATGTGGCAGTGCACAAACACGTGTCATTGCAATACTCTTTGAGGCCCAGCACCCCATACATCCAGCTGCCTTTACAATTGAAGTACCGCCTGGACGCTTAAGGCTTTTTTTACTCACAGATTCCCATTCTTTTTGGTTTCTTGTCATAAGTAAAACCTCCTCTCAAATTTTGCATAGTGTCAATAGACCCACTTACTATGCACCCTGATATTACCATATGGAAAATGTCGAAGTAAGGGGAATTGTGTAAAATATTCTAAAAATATACTTAAAAGGGTTTTATAGTATTACATTAGAAAGTAATCAAAATAAAAAAGATTGGATATGACAATCCAATCTTTTAGTCCCATAGCGCTCTTCTTATTATTTAATTTGTGACTGATCCAAGCAAAAACTTTTTTCATCATCTACTTCATCAAGACAAGCATTAGAACAACTCATCAACTGAAACCTTATCCTGACACGCCCAAGCATCCACCTCTACCTTAAAAGCAGGAGATGCCAAAGCAACCACATAAATCATCGTCATACAAGGCAAATGGTCACCTAAGAACTGACCAATGATTCGCTTTCGACTTTCAGCTTCAAATTCCCCCACCAGATAAAACACAAGCTTCGTGATATCTTCCACTTTCATATCTCCTGCTTCTACGTTTCGTTTCACATTCTCTAGCGCTAGCTCGAGCTGCTCCAAAGGACTCGCCGGGATTGTCCCATCTACTTCCATCCCTACTTGACCTGATATGGTTAACCACCGCTGTGGTCCTGTTGTCTCTATTTGATGGGTATACGGTGCAACTGGCGTGTGAATCGACTCAGGATTACGTGATGTTTTCATTGATGAAAACCCCTTTTCTGAAAATACAATCAATTTTTATCCATCATACCAAACTTTCTATCGTATTCAGATTTTTATGCTCTTGATGAAAGCCGATTTTCCGTGCACAGCTCCATTTAAAATGAAAATTATCCTTCGCAAAATGATACGGAACAGACTAAAAAGACCCTTTAGATCCGCAAATCAAAAGGGTACATCATGCTATAATTCTTGTTTTCTAAAAAGAAACCATCCGACGAGAAAAAAGAGCACGATCAACATTGATACACCTAAAAAACTGGTAAGCGCATGATCAGAATAGGTCCCTCGGTGGATCATTTCCTCTGCCGCACTTGTCATGCCTTTAGGTGCATACTTCCCCAACGTGTTCTCATAAAACGGAGGTACTGTAAAAAGAATGAGATTGATCAAAAGCGAAACACCGCCAGCCGTCACCGATCGCTGAAAGAAAGCCGAGGCACAAATGGTTGACACCACAATCAGCAGTAAGTTTGGGTAATACAGAAGTGTTCCTTTTAACACATTGACCCAGTCCACATGCCCAAATTGAATGTCCACATAATAAACAGAGGCCAGCACCGCCACCACCAAACTAAACAAGGTCAGACAGGCATAGGCGCATATTTTTGAAACATAATAACTCGTTCGACTGACCGGTTTCACCATAATCATCGAAGCGACCCCAGAGGCACGCTCTCCCGCGATCGTCCCCATCACGATCATAATCAAGATAAAAACGCCGAGCGAATCGAATTTGCTCAATGCACTTGCTAACGCCTCTCCAGCGCTAGGCTCTGGTATATAAAATGTAGACCCTTCAGGTAAATTAGCTGATTTCGATAAAAGATCAGGCAGCATTTTGAGCGTAATAGGCTGCGTGATCATTAAAATCGTAAAAATGATTGGAACAAATAAGATTTTATAACTAGTGAATAACTCCCTAAATTCCTTTTTGAACATCATCATGAATTCACAACCTTCAAGAAAATATCTTCAAGCGTCAGCTTAGATAATCGATAATTGAGTAGAACACCGCCAGCTTCAGTGATGAGAGCAGGCAGCTCCTTCAATGCCGTTCGTTGATCTTTGACTCGCACCTGATAAGCCTCCCCTGTATCAATGCAATCCTCCACCCAATCCCGCTCTTTTAACAAAGCCACTAGCTCCGCATTCTGTTTTTCTAATTGAAATTCGATCACGGGCTGAATGTAGTCTTCTTTGATCTGTTTCATGGGAGAGGACATCTCAATTTCCCCACTGTTGATCATGATAATATGATCTGCCACTCGTTCAATGTCATCTAAAATATGGGTCGACATAAAGATCAACATCTCATGCTTTAGACGCTCAATCAAGATCAGGACATCTTTTCTTCCCATTGGGTCAAGTGCGGACACAGGTTCATCTAGGATGAGAACCTTCGGGCTGTTGATGAGTGCCTGCGCAATGGCGAGCCTCTGCTTCATTCCTCCGCTATAGCTGCCTATAGAACGATCCTTCGCCTCATAGATGCGGCAAAGCTTCAACAATTCCTCGGTTTTGGAGCGAATCACTTTTTTCTCTAATTGAAATAACCCGCCAACCCAATGCATCCACTCCTGCCCCGTCATATCCTGATAAAATGCAGGCTGCTGCGGACAATACCCAATCACATGACTGATTTCATTCATGTCCTTTGTCACATCCAAACCCGCAACCTTCACGACGCCAGACGTAGGGCGAGCAAGCCCCGTCAAAATCCGAATCGTCGTTGTCTTCCCCGCTCCATTAGCTCCTAAAAAGCCGACACATCCGACCTCTCCAACAGAAAACGAAACATTTTTTAAAATTTCATGCCGACCATATGATTTCGTCAGCCCATGACACTCCAGCATATTCAAGAAAATTCCCCCTTTTAAGATTGTTTACGGCCAAAAATGAAATACGCAATAGGACCGACACTCGCCACAAACACAATCACCAACGCCCAAACCCACTTCACTTCTCCTCTGATCCTTGATGGATCTCTTTTGAGCAAATCAAACAAACCAATCACCATTAAAATGGCTTGCAGCAAAATGAGAGGTAATATCATTTTCATATCCATCCACGCCACTCCCTTTCCAAACTCCAATTTGTTTTGATATCACTTCTTTTGACGACATGAAGAACGCATTCGTTCAAA
Organism: Bacillus sp. MC1252; assembly: GCF_056838025.1. NCBI lineage: Bacteria > Bacillati > Bacillota > Bacilli > Caryophanales > Bacillaceae > Bacillus > Bacillus sp. MC1252. Next base: position 193,134 of record NZ_CM166369.1, on the reverse strand, counting down.
TGGATTTTATTTTTATTGGTCGAATGATCTATAAGAGGGTGTAAATGATATAAAAAAGCCCAGTGAAGGTGCGTTCACTGGGCTTTCTATTCATTTTAAAATTCTAAACATGGTTAGTTATGCATGCTCTTTCCTAAAAAGCTCTGAGTTTCTTTGAACGGCTTCAAGTCTAATCGTTATTTATGTGCTTATGCTCGTAAAATTTTTTCCATCGCGTTCCCTTTCGCTAACTCATCAATCATCTTATCCATATAACGAATGTTCTGCATAGTATCTTCTACAATGTCCTCCACTCGAACACCACAGATGATTCCTTTAATCAAGCTGCGAGAAGGATGAAGATCAGGGGCCTCAGCGAAAAAGGTTTCAAAGTCTGTCTGTTTAGCCAATTGTATCTGTAACTCTTCTTGACTGTACCCTGTCAACCAACAAATGATTTTATCGACTTCAGCTTTCGTTCGTCCCTTTCTCTCCGCCTTTGCTATATAGAGAGGATAGACTTTTGCAAAACTCATTGTGTAAATTTTGGGTTTGGTCATGTGTTATTCTCTCTTTCTTCATTAATTATTTATACTGCTTTGCCTCCGCAAGGTGTTACTCTCAACTCTCTCATTCATATCATGCCTATTCCTTTTATTTTCAAACCAATTTGGAATTCTATCTTTATTGAACATAGCACATTATCATCCATCGATGATATAAACCTTTGTTATTTTGCTTTTTATTTCCTTCATCTTTTTTTGAAATCCCTATATTTAAGAAATTGAACGATACAAAACCCAAGGAATACACCAATCGTCCTCTGCTTAGGTAGGACCGCCAATCAATAAATAAGAGCTAATAAACAATGCGACATAACCAATCAAGAAAAAACAATTCCCCATTTTTCCTTTTTTAAATATCGAATAAAAATGATATTCCCCCTCGAAAACGATCTATATTTTGTAAAGAAAGCAGCCTTCAAATACTGTAGCACATGAATAAACATCATCCCTTAATAAAAAATCATCGTGCTTTCAAATCTATATGATTCTAGTTCTTTTGACACAAAAATACCCCTTTAGAAAATGATATCTAAAGGGGTATCAAAAATCCGATTTTATTTAAAACCTACTCCACCGTCACACTCTTCGCAAGGTTACGTGGTTTATCCACATCACACCCGCGGTGAAGTGCTGCGTAGTAAGCGATCAGCTGTAATGGGACAACAGATGCAAGTGGTGCAAGTGCTGGGTGTACAGCTGGAAGGACGAAACGGTCGCCTTCGTCTTCTAGGCCTTTCAGTGAGATGACACATGGGTTTGCGCCGCGTGCAACGACTTCTTTGACGTTACCGCGAATGCTGAGGTTCACGTGCTCTTGCGTAGCAAGGGCAATGACCGGTGTACCTTCTTCAATTAACGCAATCGTGCCGTGTTTGAGTTCTCCACCAGCAAATCCTTCTGCTTGGATGTAAGAGATCTCTTTTAGTTTTAGTGAACCTTCAAGGCACACATAGTAGTCAAGTCCTCTTCCGATAAAGAATGCGTTACGTGTCACTGTGAAGAAGTCACGAGCGATTTGTTCCATTTCATCCTTTTGATCGACAAGGGCTTCCATTGCGTTTGCCACAATACCAAGCTCTTTCACAAGATCAAAGTCAAGAGATTGACCATTTAATTCAGCTGCAACGGATGCAAGGATCGCAAGAACAGCGATTTGTGCTGTGTAGGCTTTTGTTGAAGCTACTGCGATTTCTGGTCCTGCATGAAGAAGCAATGTGAAGTCCGCTTCACGAGATAGCGTAGAACCTGGTACGTTTGTGATTGTTAATGCTTTATGACCAAGCTCTTTGACTTGAACAAGTACAGCGCGGCTGTCCGCAGTCTCCCCAGATTGAGAAAGGAAGATGAACAATGGCTTTTTCGATAGAAGCGGCATGTTGTAAGAGAATTCACTTGCTACATGAACTTCTACAGGTACTTTCGCCCAGTTTTCAATATATTGTTTACCGACAAGACCTGCATGGTAGCTCGTTCCACAAGCCACAATGTAAATGCGGTCTGCTTCTGCTACTGCGCTTGCGATATCGCCAGCGACTGACAGCTTGCCGTTTTCGTCTTGATATTCTTGGATGATTTTGCGCATCACAAGCGGCTGTTCATCCGTTTCTTTTAACATGTAGTGAGGATATGTGCCTTTCTCGATGTCGCTTGCATCTAGCTCAGCGATATAAGAAGGACGTGTCATGATATCACCGTCAAGGTTTTTGATGATCACCTCGTCTTTTGTGACAATGACCATTTCTTTATCCATTAATTCCGCATATTCGTTTGTTACTTGAAGCATCGCCATTGCGTCAGACGCTACAACGTTGAAATCTTCGCCGAAACCAACCAATAATGGGCTTTTGTTTTTCGCCACATAGATTGTTTCTTTGTTTTCGTTATCGAAAAGGGCAATTGCGTAAGAGCCTTTTAGTTGAAGAAGCGTTTGACGGAAAGCTTCCTCTGTATCAAGACCTCTGCTTACAAATTGTTCGATGACTTGAACAACAACCTCTGTATCTGTGTCGCTTTTAAGTGTGATGTCTTGTAAATATTCGCGTGTCAATTGTACATAGTTCTCGATGACACCGTTATGAACAAGCGTAAAACGGCCAAAAGCACTTTGATGCGGATGCGCATTGAGATGACTTGGTACACCGTGTGTTGCCCAGCGTGTATGTCCAATTCCTGCTGTAGATGCCACGTTTGCATCAACGACCTCACGAAGCTCAGCGATACGTCCTTTTTCTTTGAACACATGCACGCCTTCTTCGTTTGCCACAGCAATACCTGCTGAGTCATACCCGCGGTACTCAAGCTTCTCTAAGCCTTTTAATAAGATTTCTTTCGCATCATTCTGACCAATATAACCTACGATTCCACACATAAATATTCTTCCTCCCGATCACGTGAAAGGGACAAAGAAAGCCTACTAAAATAGAAGGGACATTTCTTCGTCCCTCTCTACATGTTTATTTTGGGAGATCATGTGTATTCCCTTTGTACAAAGAGTCACCTCTTTGCTTTAAAGAAACACTTACGGCTGTGATCTCTTTTGATCAGCCGGGAGGCATCCGCCGAAAATTCGATAACCTCCATCCTCGTCAACTAAGCATCTGTCGTCCGATCGCTTAGTTCGGGCGCTATCATTATAAGAGTTCCTGAACATCTACCCTGCCTTTCCAGCTAGAATAAAAATCCAATAACACAAGGATGATTGTACTATAAGGTCTGACCTCCGTCAATCACAATTTAGGGGTGATCCCTTTCATTTGAGAAAGCGAGACCTCCATACACTATATGCAATGAGGCTTGTCACGTTCTACAATTGATGTGCTCTCCTATGTATGAAGGCATTAGCAAGTTGCCCTCGCCTATATCATTCGTACAGTTCATTTCACTTATGACGATTATTCGAAAAAAAAGCAAACCGCTGCTTAGCGATTTGCTTTCATCTATTACTCAATACCCATTTCCTCTTTGACAACAGCCGTAATTCGAGCCACATATTCATCACACAGCTCTTTTGTTTTCGCCTCTGCCATCACACGTACAAGCGGCTCTGTTCCAGATGGACGAACAAGAATACGGCCGTCACCGTTCATCTCTTTTTCAACCTCTTGAATCACAGCTTTTACTTTTTCATTTTCTTCCACTTTATATTTATCAGACACCTTCACATTCACTAGAAGCTGCGGGAACTTCTCCATTTCAGCCGCAAGCTCTGATAATGTTTTTCCTGTCGCTTTTAGCGTATTCACAAGCATGATGGCAGAAAGCATGCCGTCACCTGTCGTATTGTAATCAAGGAAAATCAAGTGGCCTGATTGCTCGCCGCCGACATTATAGCCGTCCTTTTTCATCGCTTCGACCACATAGCGGTCACCAACAGCGGTTTGGATGCTCTTAATGCCTTGTTTCTCCAACGCTTTATAGAAGCCGAGGTTACTCATGACTGTTGACACGACTGTGTCATCCTTTAATCGGCCTTCACTCTTCAAATAACGTGCACATATGTACATAATTTGATCGCCGTCTACGATATCACCTTTTTCATCGACTGCAATTAAACGGTCACCGTCACCATCAAACGCAAGACCAATATCCGCACCCTTTTCCTTTACAAAAGCAGAAAGTGCCTCTGGATGAGTTGAGCCGACGCCATCATTGATATTCAAGCCGTTTGGTGATGTTCCCATTGTGGACACATCTGCATCTAAATCAGCAAATAAATGTGTCGCAAGAGAAGATGTTGCACCATGTGCACAGTCAAGGGCCACGTGAATGCCTGTGAAATCCTCATCTGCTGTCTGCTTCAAGAATTGCAAGTATTTCTGACCACCTTCAAAGTAGTCATTCATCGTTCCAAGATCGGCTCCAACTGGACGTGGTAATTGATCGACTGGCTGATCCATTAGCTGCTCAATTTCGTTCTCCTGTTCATCTGACAGTTTAAAGCCGTCGCCACCGAAGAATTTAATCCCGTTATCCTGAACTGGGTTGTGAGAAGCAGAAATCATGACACCTGCTTCTGCATCCATTGCCTTCGTTAAATAGGACACGCCAGGTGTTGAGATCACACCTAAACGCATCACTTCAGCCCCAATTGAAAGCAAGCCTGCAACGAGTGCTCCTTCTAGCATATGACCAGATACACGTGTGTCTCGTCCAACGAGTACCTTTGGACGTTCTTTATCCTTCGTGAGGACATAGCCGCCAAATCTCCCAATTTTAAATGCGAGCTCTGGCGTTAATTCGCTATTAGCCACACCCCTTACACCATCAGTTCCAAAGTACTTGCCCATGTTTCAATCGCTCCTTTTTTACCATTCAAGAGGGCTCTGTGTCCTCTTTTTTATCTTCTTTCATCCGCTGTCTCTGAATTGATTCCTTCTTTGCTTTATCTTGTGTCGATTCATCTTTTCTCTTCTTTTCCTGACCATCGTCATCAGACGATCGATCCTTTCGATCATTCGTAGAAGCCGGCTGATCTTCCGTGTCAGTAGAGGTAAGTTTCACCTTGACCTTTGATCTCGTTAATGCCCACGTCACGTTTTGAGGACCATTCACTTGCACTTTGACCTCATGTGTTCCTTCGTTCAAGTCCCCCGCATTGATATAGGCTTCAATATCTGAAGCCTTTAGTTTATCAATCGCACTCTTTGATCCCTTTGCTGTTAACGTGAGCCGCCCAGAAGACGGGCTCACAAAATCAGAGGTGAGATCCTTGCTCAGACCCACGACAGAGATTGGTACATTATCGATCTTTTTTTCTTCAGCTGTTGCAACCTTCACTTTGATCTTAACGGTTTCAGGCGACACCTTTTTCACACCATCTGGCAGGGGAATGTCGGCATCAATCTCCGTATCATCTTTGATTTTGCTTAGGTCCAGCTTAACGCCATCAATAAAATCAAGTGCATCTAGCACCTTTTGAGAGCCGTACACTGTGACCTCACTCGGACTTGTCTCAATGCTTGAAATACTGATCCCATCCGGTAAGCTGCCCGTCCGCTCAATTTTAAACGGGACCTTCTTGCTTGGACTCGTGATTGGGACCGTAATATCCACTACTGACGGACTCACTTCGACTGGCAGCTCGTTCCCGCTGCTGTCATACACAGTGAGCTTCGCTTCTTTTTCAATCTGTTGATCGACATCCTCTAAGTTCACAAATGCTTTAATGACAGAAATTTTGTCGATTACATCCTTTGAGCCAGTGACAGTCACCTTTTTCGGATTCACAATGGGCTGTTCGGGTGAATAGCCGTCTTTGATTTTATTTTGATTATAAAATTCTGTTTCAACAGGAAATTCAGCTGTCGTTTTTTCTTGTATCGTCACAGTCGTCACAGACGGATTAATTGATAATGTGATTCCCTTTGATACATCTCTTGCCTTCAGCTCCACTTTATGTGTGCCTGTCGTTAAGTTTTGCATATCTGCATAAATTTCAAAATTCTTTGTTTGTCTTGCTGTTTTCACAGCACTTGTTGATCCCTTAATCGTGACATTGACTGTCTGCGGTACACCAGTGACGACGTACTTCTCGTCATCATAATACGCTTTAACAGGAATGTCGGTTAAGGTTGCTTCATCTGTCGTCGATGTTGGGAAAAAGGATTCACCGATTTTTTTCGGCGTGGGCGCTTGCGCTGAATTGACTGCACCATACAGCAATAAAGCGAAGACCAATGCAAGAAACTTTACGGCCCAGCGATTATTCAAAATCTTATCCATTTTTCTTGCCCCTCCAATACCATTTGGTCGAGGAAGCATCTTTGCTGTTCTTACTAAATTCAGCAATCAGCATTTCTTCAAGCGCTTCTTCAGTCAATTCTCGATGGAGATCACCATTTCTTGCGACACTTATGCCGCCTGTCTCCTCAGAGACGATGACGGTTAAGCTGTCTGTCACTTCACTAATACCAACTGCCGCCCGGTGGCGCGTTCCGAGTTCCTTAGAGATAAAAGGACTTTCTGACAGCGGTAAATAACAAGCTGCAGCTGCAATCTCATCACTCTTCATAATGACAGCACCGTCATGAAGCGGGGTATTCGGAATGAAAATATTAATCAGCAGCTCAGAACTCACCTTTGCATTCAAAGGAATTCCTGTCTCTATGTAATCATTCATCCCAGTATCGCGCTCAATTGTCAGCAGCGCTCCTATTCTGCGTTTTGCCATATAGTTAATTGCTTTTGTAATTGCCTCGATCGTTTTCTGCTGCTGTTCCTCTACAGGTGTCCCGCTTCTTGAGAAGAAACGGCCGCGCCCGAGCTGCTCAAGCGCTCTCCTTAGCTCTGGCTGAAAAATAATAATGATCGCAAGGAAACCCCACGTAATCGCTTGGTCCATCAGCCATTGAAGTGTGTTAAGACCGAGATACGCACTTCCCATCCTGACGAGAACAATGACCACAATTCCCTTTAAAAGCTGAACCGCTTTTGTTCCGCGGATGACCATCATTAATTTATATATCACATACCAAACAACGAGTATATCAACAGCATTACCGAGGTACTGCAAAAAAGGAATATCCCCTAAAGCCATTTCCTCGTCCTCCAGAATTTTCAAGTTTCTTCGTGTGATGCATTTTTTTATAAAAAAAGCCTATGTGTAAATACATAGCGAGGCTATTATACCACATTTTATTTCAGCAAGGAAAATAGTTGCCATATATAGCTGGCTGTCTAGTATGCGTGAATCTGAGCAATGATATAGAAAAAGAGCAGCCCCTAAGAGACTGCTCCATGCTGTTTGATTTACTTTTACTCCTCTGGCCCAATGACCCGCATCACGTTTTGTGCTGTGGATTTCATTTTGTACCAGATCCAATCAAACACTTCATTAATTTCATTGATTTGACCAGTGACTTGTCCGGCAGAAGCAGTCAGCTGTTCCCCATTGACGACTGTGACATTTCCATCAACCTTGCCTTCTACAATCAGCTTGCCATTTTTGACAGTGACATCACCTTTGACGGTTTCCCCTTTAGGTACGGTCACTGTATCATTTTCAACCACGAGATTCGGCTGCTTTGACACACTGAAATTATGATCAGTATTCCAGCTTGTAAACAGACTGCCTCCCATCAAAATGAGAAAGAGGGCAGCGGCTACGATCAGCGGGTGAGCTTTGATCCATCTTTGAACCGAGACACGCTTTTTCTCCTTTGGAAGACCTGCCATCACCTTTGCAGTGAAATCAGAAGGTGCTTCTATATGAGATGTACTCTGCACTAGCGCAATGGATTTCTCAATTTGTTGAAAATGAGTACGGCACTCCTCACACGATTGCAGATGGCTTTTTAATTCTTTTTCGTCTTGGGGCTCAATGTCCCCGTCTAAATACTGATGCATAAGCAGGACGATTTTTTCCTGACAGCTCATCAAAATCACCTCACTCAAAGGTCTCTCAACTGTTTCCGGAGAGCCTCTCTACCCCTGTGTATTCTCGTTTTCACTGTACCAACTGGTATATTCAGAATCTCACTAATTTCTTTTAACGAGAGTTCATCAATATACTTTAATACGATGACTGAACGATATTTATCGGGTAATCTTAGAATTTTTTGCTGAATGGTACTCGATAACTCAAGAGACACCACCTCATCCTCTGGCAAAATGCCATCAGCAGCAATTTGAGAATACATATTCAGTCCTTCTGTTCCTGCCACCTCTGCATCTAAATAATAATCCGGCTTTTTTTTGCGAATACGGTCGATGGTCAGGTTGGTTGCAATGCGGTACAGCCACGTGGAAAACTTACGATTCACATCAAAGCTCTCAATATTCACATAGGCACGAATAAACGCCTCCTGCGCAATATCCTCTGCTTCGTGTGCATTCCCAAGCATACGGTAGCACAGCTGATAAATTTTGTCTTTATACAGGTCTACGATGTCTGTAAATGCGTTCTGGTCGCCTTTTTTCACTTGCTTAATTCTCTTTTTGATCATTGTGTCCATAGTATATTCAACCTCTGCCTTCACCGGTCTTTATGTATACGAACCTCTTTCCAAAAGGTTTCATTCTCCTCTAAAAAATAGTGTAACAAATTTTTGACAGCGTGTTACGCTTATTAGCCAGTAAAAACCTTAATATATCCTTAAATTTCCCCAAAATAAAAAAAACGGGAACAAGTCCCGCTCTACAATAACTTTTCACCCATTAAAGAACCAATTAAAGCAACAGCCGCTTCTGCTGTTTTATTTTTCTCATCTAATACTGGATTTACCTCCACAAATTCGGCTGAAGTTAAAATACCTGCTTCCTCTAAAAGCTCCATTGCAAGGTGACTCTCACGATAACTAATGCCGCCTGCCACAGGAGTTCCTACACCCGGGCATTCCGCTGGATCTAGCCCATCTAAATCAAGTGATAGGTGGACACCATCTGTTCTTTCCTTTAAATACAAAATTGCTTCCTCCATCACCCTTGTCATCCCTAAACGATCAATTTCATGCATCGTATACACCTTCATACCTTTTTCTCTAATCAACTGCCGCTCTCCTTCATCTAAGGAACGAGCACCAATTAATACGACATTTTCGGGTTTCAATTTAGGAGAATAACCACCAATGTTCGTTAAATCAGCATGCCCAAGGCCAAGACTGACAGCAAGCGGCATGCCATGAATATTTCCAGAAGGAGAAGTTTCCTCCGTATTTAAATCACCGTGTGCATCATACCAAATGACACCCAAGTTTTCATAATGCTTAGCTACACCGGCAAGTGTGCCAATCGCAATGCTGTGATCACCGCCTAAAATCAATGGAAACGAACCTGACTGCACAATACTGTCAACCTTTTCAGCAAGCAGCTGATTGGCACCAGCATTCTCCGTTAGATTTTTTAATTTTTCACTTGTATGTAAACCTTTCTCATCGTCCCTTTGCTCGACTGGAATATCCCCGAGATCCTCCACATCAAATGAGAGCGATTCCAATTTTTCTTTTACGCCAGCACATCGAATCGCACTCGGCCCCATATCGACGCCCCTTCTCGTTTGACCCAAGTCCATCGGAACCCCGACAATCGTGACCCTCTTTTGATCTCCCATATGTACATCCCCTTTCTGTTCATGCCTATATTTTACTTTCTCGATGCCTCCTGACTCAACTCGACAACATTTTGAATAGTTATACATTCCCTCTGCTAACATAAAAAAAAGACACCTTTTTCAAAAAGGTGTCTTAACTGGGCTAGCTGGATTCGAACCAACGCATGACGGAGTCAAAGTCCGTTGCCTTACCGCTTGGCTATAGCCCAAAAATGGTGGAGGGGGGCGGATTCGAACCGCCGAACCCGGAGGGAGCGGATTTACAGTCCGCCGCGTTTAGCCACTTCGCTACCCCTCCACATATGGAATTGATAAAGAAAAAACAGTGCCGGCAAGAGGACTTGAACCCCCAACCTACTGATTACAAGTCAGTTGCTCTACCAGTTGAGCTACACCGGCATATGGTGGAGGATGACGGGCTCGAACCGCCGACCCTCTGCTTGTAAGGCAGATGCTCTCCCAGCTGAGCTAATCCTCCACATCATGGTGACCCGTACGGGATTCGAACCCGTGTTACCGCCGTGAAAGGGCGGTGTCTTAACCGCTTGACCAACGGGCCAGTTTGTCAAGTTTACTGTTTCCGTGAAGCTGACAAAAGTTATTATATACAGGTTGTCCCCCTTTTGTAAAGGGGAATTTTATTTTTTTTATTTTCTAATAATTAACCACCTTGCAGCACGACATTTTACTTGAAATATAATTTCAGTATTTAAATATAATGTTGAAATTTCATATCATACTCAATATACTGAAAATGAAGAAATAAGGAGGTATGTCACATGCAGCCATCTCAACTGCGTTCTTTGACAACAGAATCAAGAAACCCTAACACAATGGGAATTTCACAAGCAGATCCGCTCGAAATGCTCCAAATGATCAATGAAGAAGATATGAAAGTCGCTCAAGCGGTCAATCGTGTACTTCCACATGTGAAAACAGCAAGTGACTTCGCCTATGAATCCATCTCGAATGGAGGCAGACTCATTTATTTAGGCGCTGGAACAAGCGGCAGAATTGGCGTGATGGACGCTGTTGAATGTCCACCAACCTATAGCGTCTCACCTGATGTCATTGTAGGCATCATGGCAGGTGGGGACTCCGCGTTTTCACACGCTGCCGAAGATGTGGAAGACAGTGAAGAAGCCGGTAAACAGGATTTAGTACACATCCACCTCACGTCAACAGATACTGTCGTCGGCATTGCCGCTAGCGGTAGGACGCCCTATATCATCGGTGCTTTAAACTACGCAAGATCCATCGGAGCAAAAACAGTAGCCCTCAGCTGCAATGAACAAGCAGAAATTAGCGAGCTGGCAGACTGCGCCATTGAAGTCGTCGTTGGACCTGAAGCCATCACCGGGTCAACACGAATGAAAGCCGCATCCGCTCATAAAATGATTTTAAATATGCTTTCCACCTCTGTCATGATCAGACAAGGCAAAGTATATGAAAACCTGATGGTTGATGTAAAAGTCAGCAATCATAAATTAAAAGAACGCGCCATCACCATCATTCAACATGTGACAAACGCTTCCTACGAACAAGCCGTGAAAACACTTGAATCGGCAGATTTAGAAGTCAAAACCGCCATCGTCATGCTCCAAACAAACACAGACAAGAAAACAGCCAAGAATTTACTCAACAAAGCGAATGGTCATATCGACAAAGCCATCTCACATCATCAATCCTAAAGGAGGCAGAGCTCATGTCAGCAGGTGGACTCTCCCTAATACACACAATGAAAGCAAAGCTCCCCCAATCTGAAAAAATCATTGCAGACTATATCCTTGCCCATCCTGACAAAGTCATTAAGAGCACAGTACACGAGATCAGTCAGGCAGCCGGTGCAAGCAGCTCTGCAGTCATCCGCCTTTGTAAATCTCTCGGACTAGATGGCTATCACGATTTAAAAATGCGGATTGCTGGAGACTTAATGCATGACGATAAACAAGGCTACCGAGATATCGAACAAGATGAACCACTTCAATCCATTATTCAAAAAACAGCAGGAAACTCGATTCAATCGATTAAGGATACTGCCTCTATTTTAAATGCAGATACTTTAGAAAAGGCCGTTCAATTGCTGCTACATGCAAATCAAATCCATTTTATCGGTGTTGGTGCATCTGGCATCGTCGCAGCTGACGCACAGCAGAAATTTCTCAGAATCAATTATGCAGCCACAGCCTTCACTGACATGCATATCGCATCCACCGTCATCGCAAATGCAGGAAAGAACGACATTGTTTTCGGTATATCCTTTTCTGGAGAAACGTTAGACATCATTCAAGCCCTTCAGCTCGCAAAAGAAAATCAAGTGAAAACCATTGCCTTAACGCATCCAGGTCATACAAGCGTTTCTGCTTTATGTGACGTTCACCTATCGACGTCCGGTTCCAATGAAGCACCTTTTCGCAGTGCTGCCACTTCCTCTAGAATGGCACAGCTCTACTTAATTGATGTCTTGTTCCTCAGTTTAGCTTCCCGTCAATATGAAGAGACAGCGCAGTATATTGACAAGACAAGGCATGCCATCCGCTCCATGAAACGAAAACCAAAGGGGGATTCAACATGAGTCATCAAAAGAAATATCAGCAGTTAGCGAAAGATATTCTTTCGCTCTGTGGTGGTTCTGAAAATATCTCTTCCCATACACATTGTATGACACGTCTCCGAATTACACCGATCGATGATGAAAAAGTTCAAATCACAGCGATCAAAGAACTTGATGGCGTCATTGGCGTCGTCGAGGCGGAAACGCTTCAAATCATTTTAGGCACTGGCGTTGTCAACCAAGTATCAAGTGCGTTTGAACAGCTGCTAAAAGCCTCTGGTTCATTTGACTTGAACAACGAAGCACAAAAAAACAAGCAAGCCATTTCACAAAAGAACCGCACACCGTTCAAGCTGTTCTTACGACGGATTGCCAGCATTTTTATCCCTATCATTCCAGCACTGGTTGCGTCAGGCCTCATTACTGGTATTACAAAAGCAATCGTGCAAGCGGGCTGGCTTGATGAAAAATCTCAAGCTGCGATCATTTTAACCGTTATTGGTTCAGGCTTGTTCGCTTATCTTGGGATATTAGTCGGAACAAATGCCGCAAAGGAATTTGGAGGCTCTCCCGCATTAGGCGCTTTAGCTGGTATCCTCATTATTAACCCAGCCTCCGCAGATATTATGTTATTTGGCACAAATATTCTACCAGGCAGAGGCGGACTCATCGGTGTTCTTCTTGCCGCCATCTTTATGGCCTTTGTTGAGACCCGAATTAGACGCTTCGTCCCGCAGTCACTCGATATCATCGTCACACCAACCATCACATTACTCATTACTGGAATTTTTACGTACATCGTCTTCATGCCAGTCGGCGGATTTATATCTGATGCCATCACCTCAGGACTCACTTATCTATTAAACATGGGCGGTATTTTCGCCGGATTTGTTCTTGGTGCGACCTTCCTTCCACTTGTAGTAACAGGACTTCACCAAGGACTGACACCTATTCATATGGAACTCATCAATTCAATTGGAGATGACCCGCTTCTGCCAATTCTAGCTATGGGAGGCGCAGGACAGGTCGGTGCGGCATTTGCCATTTATATGAAAACAAAAAAGAAAAAGCTCAAAAGAGCCATTGCAGGTGGACTTCCTTCAGGAATGCTTGGTATTGGTGAACCACTCATTTTCGGTGTCACACTACCACTAGGAAGACCATTTCTCACTGCTTGTCTCGGTGCTGGAATCGGCGGAGCATTTCAAGCCTACTTCCAAATCGCCACTAAAGCAATTGGGGTATCAGGTCTTCCATTAACCTTTATCGTTCACGCGCATCAAATGCTTCTTTACTTAATTGGACTATTCATTGCATATGTCGCTGGATTTATCTTCACATACTTATTTGGCTTTCATGATGATATGGCTGTTGAATTCGAGGGAACCAATCAATAAGGAGGTCTAGCTCTTGAAGAAATGTTTTCTTTTGATGACATGTCTGTTCATGCTCCTTGGGCTACCAGTACAAACATTTGCAACCAGCTCCCATCCTGTATCGTCTTTGTCTAAAACAGCACCTGAAGAATATCCCGTCTTAAAAAAAGCAAAACGACCAGAACAAGTAGGTTTTTCTTCCAGGCAGCTTAGGAAGGTTGATCAAATGATTCAAAACGATATCAAAGCAGGATTTCCAGGAGCCGCGCTCATCATCATCAAGGATGGTAAGATCGTCCATCAAAAAGCCTATGGCTACAGGCAAAAATACGAAGGGTCTAACGAACTCAAATCGTATAAGAAAATGAAAAAGAACACGCTGTTCGACCTGGCATCCAATACAAAAATGTACGCCACCAACTATGCCCTGCAAAAGCTTGTATACGAACAAAAACTAGATGTGAATGAAAAAATACAATCCATCCTGCCAGACTTTCAAGATGAACCAGATGCAAAGGTCACCGGCAAAGATCAGCTTCGGGTAAAAGATCTCCTCACACATTCTGCCGGTCTCCCATCCAGTGTCTTATTTTATAGCAAAGAAGCAGCTGGCTCTTTTTTCTCTCAAGATAGACAAACAACCATGAAATGGCTGCCTAAGGTGCCTCTACAATACGAGCCAGGTACCCAGCATATTTATAGTGATATTGATTACATGCTTTTAGGTATGATCATCGAGAAAAAAACAGGAATCCCTCTTGATCAATATGTAGAGTCTACGATCTATCGGCCGCTAGGTCTCAAGCATACAATGTTCAATCCGCTGCAAAAAGGATTCAAGCCCAAGCATTTTGCAGCAACTGAACGTTTAGGCAATACGCGAGATGGTGTGATCGATTTTGAAAACATTCGACGATACACCCTGCTAGGAGAAGTACACGATGAGAAAGCATATTACTCAATGGCTGGTGTCTCCGGCCATGCTGGACTTTTCTCTAACACCTCAGATATGGCGGTGCTGCTCCAGCTGATGCTCAACAAAGGAGGCTATGGGAAAACAACCATCTTTGACCAAGCTTCTATCGATCTCTTTACAACATCCTCAGACACGAACCCAACTTACGGGCTAGGCTGGCGGAAAAACGGCAATACTGACATGGAATGGATGTTTGGAAAATATGCAAGTAACGAAGCCTATGGACATACAGGCTGGACCGGAACGATGACGTTGATTGATCCAAAACACAATCTAGGTATCGCTTTGCTGACGAATAAGAAACATTCACCTGTCGTTTCACCTGAAACCAACCCTAATCAATTCGAAGGTGATCTTTTCCCAACTGGTACTTATGGAAGCATCATGACCGCAATCTACGAATCTTTTAAGTAAAAGGAGGAATTCGATGTTAAAATCTCTCTTCCCCGCTGCTCTGGTTTTTGCCCTGCTAACCTCTTCCATTCCAACGGAAAAGATTAGCTCTGCCTCTCTTCCAACCGCAAAACAAATGGTGGAAGACATGTCACTGGATGAAAAGATTGGCCAAATGCTCATGCCAGACTTTCGCAATTGGCAAACAAAAGGTGAATCCGCGCCTACAGGCTTAACAAAGATGAATCAAGAAGTATCCCATCTTGTAGAGAAATATCATCTAGGCGGTGTCATCTTATTTGCAGAGAATGTCGTTGATACGAAACAAACCGTCAAACTCACTCATGAATTTCAAAAAGCATCGCCAAATATTCCTTTACTCATTTCAATTGATCAAGAAGGCGGAATCGTCACAAGACTACAAAAGGGAACACATTTCCCAGGAAATATGTCGATTGGTGCCTCTAGAAGCAAGAAAAATGCATACGACACAGGAAAAATCATCGGAAAGGAATTAAACGCCTTAGGTATCAATACAAACTTCTCTCCTGTTCTTGATGTGAATAATAACCCAAACAACCCCGTCATAGGTGTCCGTTCCTTTAGCTCTGACCCTGCACTTGTCACTAGACTTGGCCTTCAAACCATGAAAGGACTTCAAAAGGAAAAGACCATTTCCACACTAAAGCATTTCCCGGGACATGGTGATACAGCCGTCGATAGTCACTACGGCTTGCCGCTCGTAGAACATGACCTAGATCGTTTAAAAAAGATTGAGCTGTATCCATTTCAACAAGCAATCAACGCAGGTGCGGATATGGTTATGACCGCTCATGTTCAATTTCCTGCCATTGATGACACGACCTATCAAAGTAAAAAAGATGGCGAGGACATCATGGTTCCAGCTACCTTATCTAAAAAAGTGATCACACACTTATTAAAAGAAGAGATGGGCTTTCAAGGAGTTGTTGTGACTGATGCTCTAAATATGAAGGCGATTGCAGATAACTTCGGACAGGAAGAAGCCGTGGTCATGGCCATTAGAGCAGGAGTCGACATTGCCCTCATGCCAGCGCCTGTCACATCTCTAAAAACCGAGAAAAACCTAGAAAATGTGTTTAATGCTTTAAAACGAGCCGTTCTATCAAACGAAATTCCGCTGTCTCAGATCAACCAATCTGTCGAAAAAATCCTTCAATTGAAGATCAAGCGCGGCATCATTTCCACTAAAAAGCCAGTAAGTCTTGAGAAAAAAATCAAAAAAGCCACTCAACTCGTTGGTAAAAAGTCGCACCGGAAAGCTGAACAAAAAATGGCCCGTGAAGGAATCACTTTACTTAAAAACAACGACAAGACCTTACCTTTTCAACCTAAAAAGAATGACCGAATCTTGCTCATGGCACCCTATGAAGATCAAACAAAAGCAATGTCTGTCACGATTGAATCTCTGATCAAACAAAAAAAGATCAAGCCTGTACGTACCCAATCATACGCTTTTGCAGATAAGACCTTCTCCAAAGAAACAGCCAAACTGATTCAAGATGCTGACTATGTCATTACCGGCTCTTACGTTGTCCAAAATGACCCAGCTGTGAATGATGGCGTGATTGATGACAATGTACAGGACCCGAAGAAATGGGCAACCGCCTTCCCTCGTGCTGTCATGAAAGAAGCAAAATCACAAAACAAAAAAATGGTCATCATGAGTCTTAGAAACCCATATGATGCTGCTAATTTCGAGGAAGCCGATGCCTTACTGGCTGTTTACGGTTTTAAAGGCTATGCAAACGGACAATTCAACCAACCGAATATTCCTGCTGGACTAGAAGTGATATTTGGAGCGGCATCACCTAAAGGGAAATTGCCAGTCGCTATCCCATCTGTCACTCATCCGAATCAAACCCTTTACCCATTTGGCTATGGGCTCAACTTGAAAGGGAAACAGATCAAATAGGAGGGATTCTCTTGAAAAAGACAGGAAGCTTGATACTCGCGAGCATTCTCATGATGAGCACATTGACCGCCGCCTCCCCCCCAGATCAAGGACGAACAGACACAAAAGGAAAAAAAGCAGCAGTCAAAACAGGCATCGAAACATTACTCTCAAGTAATCTCTCATGGCTAAAAGAGAAAAAGGTAGGGCTTATTACGAATCCTACCGGCATTGATGCAAACATGAAAAGCAGTGTCGATCTCCTATTTGAACATCCAAATATCAAGCTCACTGCTCTATATGGACCTGAACACGGCGTGCGCGGCGATGCACAAGCAGGAGAAGGCGTCGAATCCTATACCGATAAAAAAACAGGCCTGCCTGTTTACTCTCTCTATGGAAAAACAAGAAAACCAACTCCTGATATGCTCAAAAATGTAGATGTGCTGCTATTTGATATTCAAGACGTTGGCGCTCGATATTACACCTATATTTACACGATGGCCTACGCGATGGAAGCCGCTAAGGAAAACAATATCCCATTTGTTGTCCTAGACCGTCCAAATCCCATAGGCGGGCTAAAAGTAGAAGGACCTGTATTAGAACCCGAACACTCCTCATTTGTGGGTCTTTATCCAATACCATTAAGACATGGAATGACCACTGGGGAGCTCGCAAATATGTTTAACAAAGAGTTTCATATCAATGCTGATGTAACAGTCATCAAAATGAAAAATTGGAAGCGATCTATGACGTTCGATGACACGAAGCTGCCGTTCGTCCTTCCTTCACCTAACATGCCGACAGTTGATAGTACCTTTGTATATCCAGCCACAGGATTAATTGAAGGCACAAACGTCTCGGAAGGCAGAGGAACGACAAAACCGTTTGAGCTCATTGGCGCTCCATATATCAATAGCAACGAGCTAGCGGATCATTTAAATCAGCTAAAGCTAAAAGGCGTTCAATTTAGACCCGTTTCATTCACCCCTACCTTTTCAAAACATGCCGGGACTCTTTCTCACGGTGTGCAGCTATATGTCACAAACCGCTCTTCATTTGAAGCTGTGAAAACGGGGTTATCCATCATCAAAGCGATCCATGATTTGTATCCTAATGACTTTCAGTTCCTTCAAACAGGCAGCTTTGATAAACTGATCGGGAATGGTTGGGTCAAAGAGGAAATCAATAAAGGCACTTCAGTCAAACACATCATGAAACGCTATCATCATGATCTCAAAACGTTCGAAAAGAAACGGAAAAAATATCTCATCTATTAACTCGCAAAAAACCTCCATACTTTGAGATGGAGGTTTTTTCATGATAAAGATTTAGTCATAGCAGGTGTTTTCAGCTCAAAACGATTGAGTAAAAAACCAAACAAGGCAGCAAGCACTTGCTGAAACAGCATGCCAATCACAACAGGGACAGCGACAGCAGGCGGGAAAAAGCTAGTGGCAAGTACAGCTCCCGCACTAATATTTCGCATGCCACCTGTATACACAATGGCCACAATCTCCCCTTGAGTACATTTCATCGCCTTTCCAATCAACCATGCAAAGACATATCCACTCATCGCAATGAGAAACACAATCGCTGCTTTACTAAAAATGGCGGCATCCAGTTCACGCAAGTATGGAGCGACAACAGAGCTGTTAATCGAGACCACAACAAACAAGCCTATTTTTGAAAAAGGTGATAGGGTCTGGCTGATCGTTTTCGTCACCGCTGGCTTTGCAAACTGATGAACGAGCATTCCTAAAATAGATGGAAGCACCACCATACCAAACAACCCTTTCATGATGGCCACAATATCCATATGAACCTGTGTACCGACGAAGAGTGACAGGCTGGCTGGCACGATAATTGGCGAAAGCAGTGTATCAATTAAAATGATGGATAAGGTTAACCCAACATTTCCTTTATAC
The DNA here is from genome assembly GCF_056838025.1 of Bacillus sp. MC1252. Classification (NCBI taxonomy): domain Bacteria; kingdom Bacillati; phylum Bacillota; class Bacilli; order Caryophanales; family Bacillaceae; genus Bacillus; species Bacillus sp. MC1252. The sequence continues at coordinate 174,383 of NZ_CM166369.1, read as the reverse complement.
ATCGCCGCCCATATTAAACTAGAAACACCTGTCGGAATCACCATCGCAAGTGTCAAGCCGGTGATCGTCATGGAATCACCCGCAAATATCAAATGCCCCGCTGACCAAGCATAAAGGGGCATCAATACATGCAAAATCATAAACGATAAAATCAAAGGCAATGGGTGCATCACCGTATGCTTTAAAGCTGAAAAAGAAGCAGACAAACTCCCTGCAAATGTCATAACGGCAAATACCCATGGCACCAAAAACGCAAAATCCTTTAAATAGGCCGCCAATAATACACCAATTAACACACTAATAGGCGTAATGAGCGGCATCATCCGGCCGAGCACTTGGTTCAAACGCATAAGCATGCCGGCCACCCCCATCCTTCACTTTCTTCTCTTTTCTATTGTAACAAACAGAAAGACCTTTTTAAGAACCCATCACCTGCTTCACAAGCTTTTGACTAGATGTATCCATTCCAACTACGTCTACTTGCACACCAGCTGCTCGATATTTTTCCTTCACACGTTCAATTGCTGCCACGCCTGATTCATCCCATATACGCGCTTCAGACAAATCAATCACAACGGATTGAAGATCTTTCCCCTGATGGAATGCTGAAATCAAGTCAGTGACTGAAGCAAAGAAAATTTGCCCCTTAATTCGGTAAACCCAAGTACCTGCTTGGCTTTCTGTAGAGGTAATATGAAGCTTTGATATTTTAGCCACAAAGAAAACCGCACTAAGCAGCACACCTGCAAAAACACCCTTTGATAAATCATGAGTCAACACCACAGTCACGACCGTGACAAGCATCACAATAGAATCTGTTTTCGGGTTCTTTTTTAGCTGCTGGAATGAACTCCAATCAAAGGTACCAATCGAAACCATGATCATCACAGCCACAAGAGCAGCCATCGGAATTTGAACCACCACATCACCCAATACAAAAATCAGCACCATTAAAAATGCACCTGCTACAAAGGTAGAAAGCCGGCCTCTTCCGCCAGCCTTTGTATTAATCACAGATTGACCAATCATCGCACACCCAGCCATACCTCCAAAGAATCCCGCAACCACATTGGCGATTCCTTGGCCTCTCGCTTCTTTGTTTTTACGACTAGACGTCTCCGTCATATCATCTACAATCTGTGCTGTTAAAAGAGATTCAAGTAAACCAACCATCGCAAGTGCTAAAGAATAAGGAAAAATGATAGCAAGTGTCTCCCAGCTAAACGGCACATTTGGGATAAGAAAAGCAGGCAAAGAACTAGGAAGCTCTCCCATATCTCCGACCGTTCTGACATCAATATGCCCAAATACAGCAATCATCGTTATCACAATAATCGCAATGAGTGGAGAAGGGATTACTTTTGTGATCATCGGCAATACATAAATGATCAGCAAAGCACCACCTGTCATCATAAACATAGCCATTGATTCTCCAACGAAATGTGGAAGCTGAGCCATGAAGATCATAATCGCCAATGCATTCACAAAACCTACCATCACGGACCTAGGAATAAATTTCATCAATCGAGAAACACGGCACAACCCAAATACAATTTGAATCAGACCTGTTAAAATCGTAGCTGCAAACAAATACTGCAATCCATGGTCTGCAATCAAGTTAACCATGACCAGGGCCATTGCACCTGTAGCAGCTGAAATCATGCCTGGCCGTCCACCAACAAACGAAATCACAATCGCAATACAAAACGAAGCATACAATCCGATCTTCGGATCAACGCCCGCAATAATCGAAAACGCAATGGCCTCAGGAATCAAAGCCAGGGCCACTAAAATACCCGCCAATACATCCTGGCGCACATATCCAAACCATTCTTGCTTTACAAATAAATCTTTCAAACCATCTACTCCTTTTTATATACATACCGTACATCGAAATAGAAGAACAACGAAACCTGGAGATAAAGAAAGGAAAAACAAACAACACTTCACTTTCGGGGAAAAAGAGGAACGTACAGAGTCTTTTGTTAGAGAGGCTTTTATCACTTTAGTAAGAATAAAAGAAATCAGCTGAAGAATCAAGAACAAAAAGAGGGGTTATATAGAAAGCTAATACAAAAATATTCCATTCATATCGATCCATTCATTTTTCTATTTACATCAGTCTACTCGTAATCGAGCGAGTTCAATTTAATTTAAAACAAACAAAAAAAGCCTTCTCATCATCGAGAAACCTTAAGATTTACCATTATTATTAGAGGAAAGCTTCCAAGCGGGCTCGAACCGCTGACCTCTTCCTTACCATGGAAGTGCTCTACCTACTGAGCTATGGAAGCATGGCTCCGCAGGTAGGACTCGAACCTACGACCGATCGGTTAACAGCCGATAGCTCTACCACTGAGCTACTGCGGAATGATAAAGTAACTTCTTCCATTGGAAGGATATAAACAAAAAGCTTGGCGGCGTCCTACTCTCACAGGGGGAAACCCCCAACTACCATCGGCGCTGAAGAGCTTAACTTCCGTGTTCGGTATGGGAACGGGTGTGACCTCTTCGCTATCGCCACCAAACCTGATGGAGAGAATGTTCTCTCAAAACTAGATAACAACGTTCATGCTTCACATTAGAATATAGGTTAAGTCCTCGATCTATTAGTATCTGTCAGCTCCACGTGTCACCACGCTTCCACCTCAGACCTATCAACCTGATCATCTTTCAGGGATCTTACTTCCTTGCGGAATGGGAAATCTCATCTTGAGGGGGGCTTCATGCTTAGATGCTTTCAGCACTTATCCCGTCCGCACATAGCTACCCAGCGATGCCCTTGGCAGAACAACTGGTACACCAGCGGTGCGTCCATCCCGGTCCTCTCGTACTAAGGACAGCTCCTCTCAAATTTCCTGCGCCCGCGACGGATAGGGACCGAACTGTCTCACGACGTTCTGAACCCAGCTCGCGTACCGCTTTAATGGGCGAACAGCCCAACCCTTGGGACCGACTACAGCCCCAGGATGCGATGAGCCGACATCGAGGTGCCAAACCTCCCCGTCGATGTGGACTCTTGGGGGAGATAAGCCTGTTATCCCCGGGGTAGCTTTTATCCGTTGAGCGATGGCCCTTCCATGCGGAACCACCGGATCACTAAGCCCGACTTTCGTCCCTGCTCGACTTGTAGGTCTCGCAGTCAAGCTCCCTTGTGCCTTTACACTCTGCGAATGATTTCCAACCATTCTGAGGGAACCTTTGGGCGCCTCCGTTACATTTTAGGAGGCGACCGCCCCAGTCAAACTGCCCACCTGACACTGTCTCCCTGCCCGATAAGGGCAGCGGGTTAGAAGGTCAATACAGCCAGGGTAGTATCCCACCGATGCCTCCACCGAAGCTAGCGCTCCGGTTTCCAAGGCTCCTACCTATCCTGTACAAGCTGTACCAACATTCAATATCAGGCTGCAGTAAAGCTCCACGGGGTCTTTCCGTCCTGTCGCGGGTAACCTGCATCTTCACAGGTACTATAATTTCACCGAGTCTCTCGTTGAGACAGTGCCCAGATCGTTGCGCCTTTCGTGCGGGTCGGAACTTACCCGACAAGGAATTTCGCTACCTTAGGACCGTTATAGTTACGGCCGCCGTTTACTGGGGCTTCAATTCGCACCTTCGCTTACGCTAAGCGCTCCTCTTAACCTTCCAGCACCGGGCAGGCGTCAGCCCCTATACTTCGCCTTACGGCTTCGCAGAGACCTGTGTTTTTGCTAAACAGTCGCCTGGGCCTATTCACTGCGGCTTCTCGGGGCTTTAACACCCTAAGAAGCACCCCTTCTCCCGAAGTTACGGGGTCATTTTGCCGAGTTCCTTAACGAGAGTTCTCTCGATCACCTTAGGATTCTCTCCTCGCCTACCTGTGTCGGTTTGCGGTACGGGCACCTCTCACCTCGCTAGAGGCTTTTCTTGGCAGTGTGGAATCAGGAACTTCGCTACTAAATTTCGCTCGCCATCACAGCTCAGCCTTTACGGGAAACGGATTTGCCTATTTCCCAGCCTAACTGCTTGGACGCGGATATCCAATACCGCGCTTACCCTATCCTCCTGCGTCCCCCCATTGCTCAAATGGTGAGGAGGTGGTACAGGAATATCAACCTGTTGTCCATCGCCTACGCCTTTCGGCCTCGGCTTAGGTCCCGACTAACCCTGAGCGGACGAGCCTTCCTCAGGAAACCTTAGGCATTCGGTGGACGGGATTCTCACCCGTCTTTCGCTACTCATACCGGCATTCTCACTTCTAAGCGCTCCACCAGTCCTTCCGGTCTGGCTTCACAGCCCTTAGAACGCTCTCCTACCACTGTTCGTAAGAACAGTCCGCAGCTTCGGTGATACGTTTAGCCCCGGTACATTTTCGGCGCAGAGTCACTCGACCAGTGAGCTATTACGCACTCTTTAAATGGTGGCTGCTTCTAAGCCAACATCCTGGTTGTCTAAGCAACTCCACATCCTTTTCCACTTAACGTATACTTTGGGACCTTAGCTGGCGGTCTGGGCTGTTTCCCTTTCGACTACGGATCTTATCACTCGCAGTCTGACTCCCAAGGATAAGTCATCGGCATTCGGAGTTTGACTGAATTCGGTAACCCGGTAGGGGCCCCTAGTCCAATCAGTGCTCTACCTCCGAGACTCTTACCTTGAGGCTAGCCCTAAAGCTATTTCGGAGAGAACCAGCTATCTCCAGGTTCGATTGGCATTTCACCCCTACCCACACCTCATCCCCGCACTTTTCAACGTGCGTGGGTTCGGGCCTCCATTCAGTGTTACCTGAACTTCACCCTGGACATGGGTAGATCACCTGGTTTCGGGTCTACGACCACGTACTCATGCGCCCTATTCAGACTCGCTTTCGCTGCGGCTCCGCATCTTCTGCTTAACCTTGCACGGGATCGTAACTCGCCGGTTCATTCTACAAAAGGCACGCCATCACCCGTTAACGGGCTCTGACTACTTGTAGGCACACGGTTTCAGGATCTATTTCACTCCCCTTCCGGGGTGCTTTTCACCTTTCCCTCACGGTACTGGTTCACTATCGGTCACTAGGGAGTATTTAGCCTTGGGAGATGGTCCTCCCGGATTCCGACGGAATTTCACGTGTTCCGCCGTACTCAGGATCCACTCTGGAGGGAATGACATTTCAGTTACAGGGCTGTTACCTTCTCTGGCGGGCCTTTCCAGACCTCTTCGCTTATATCATTCCTTTGTAACTCCGTATAGAGTGTCCTACAACCCCAAGAGGCAAGCCTCTTGGTTTGGGCTGTTCCCGTTTCGCTCGCCGCTACTTAGGGAATCGCATTTGCTTTCTCTTCCTCCGGGTACTTAGATGTTTCAGTTCCCCGGGTATGCCTTCTCATACTCTATGTATTCAAGTATGGATACTACTCCATTACGAGCAGTGGGTTTCCCCATTCGGAAATCTCCGGATCAAAGCTTGCTTACAGCTCCCCGAAGCATATCGGTGTTCGTCCCGTCCTTCATCGGCTCCTAGTGCCAAGGCATCCACCGTGCGCCCTTTCTAACTTAACCATTTCTTACTTTAGAAAGAATCACTATGTGTGATGAACTTTGCATTGCATTCAATGTGAATGTATTACTTATTGTTATCTAGTTTTCAAAGAACAATCCTGTCTCGCTAGAGACATGTTTTGAAGGTATGATCCTTCAAAACTAAACAAGACCAAAACGCACGCTGCTCCATATATCCTTAGAAAGGAGGTGATCCAGCCGCACCTTCCGATACGGCTACCTTGTTACGACTTCACCCCAATCATCTGCCCCACCTTCGGCGGCTGGCTCCATAAAGGTTACCTCACCGACTTCGGGTGTTGCAAACTCTCGTGGTGTGACGGGCGGTGTGTACAAGGCCCGGGAACGTATTCACCGCGGCATGCTGATCCGCGATTACTAGCGATTCCAGCTTCACGCAGTCGAGTTGCAGACTGCGATCCGAACTGAGAACAGATTTATGGGATTCGCTAAACCTTGCGGTCTCGCAGCCCTTTGTTCTGTCCATTGTAGCACGTGTGTAGCCCAGGTCATAAGGGGCATGATGATTTGACGTCATCCCCACCTTCCTCCGGTTTGTCACCGGCAGTCACCTTAGAGTGCCCAACTAAATGCTGGCAACTAAGATCAAGGGTTGCGCTCGTTGCGGGACTTAACCCAACATCTCACGACACGAGCTGACGACAACCATGCACCACCTGTCACTCTGTCCCCGAAGGGAAAGCCCTATCTCTAGGGTTGTCAGAGGATGTCAAGACCTGGTAAGGTTCTTCGCGTTGCTTCGAATTAAACCACATGCTCCACCGCTTGTGCGGGCCCCCGTCAATTCCTTTGAGTTTCAGTCTTGCGACCGTACTCCCCAGGCGGAGTGCTTAATGCGTTAGCTGCAGCACTAAGGGGCGGAAACCCCCTAACACTTAGCACTCATCGTTTACGGCGTGGACTACCAGGGTATCTAATCCTGTTCGCTCCCCACGCTTTCGCTCCTCAGCGTCAGTTACAGACCAGAGAGTCGCCTTCGCCACTGGTGTTCCTCCACATCTCTACGCATTTCACCGCTACACGTGGAATTCCACTCTCCTCTTCTGCACTCAAGTTTCCCAGTTTCCAATGACCCTCCCCGGTTGAGCCGGGGGCTTTCACATCAGACTTAAGAAACCGCCTGCGAGCCCTTTACGCCCAATAATTCCGGACAACGCTTGCCACCTACGTATTACCGCGGCTGCTGGCACGTAGTTAGCCGTGGCTTTCTGGTTAGGTACCGTCAAGGTGCGAGCAGTTACTCTCGCACTTGTTCTTCCCTAACAACAGAGCTTTACGATCCGAAAACCTTCATCACTCACGCGGCGTTGCTCCGTCAGACTTTCGTCCATTGCGGAAGATTCCCTACTGCTGCCTCCCGTAGGAGTCTGGGCCGTGTCTCAGTCCCAGTGTGGCCGATCACCCTCTCAGGTCGGCTACGCATCGTTGCCTTGGTGAGCCATTACCCCACCAACTAGCTAATGCGCCGCGGGTCCATCTGTAAGTGACAGCCGAAACCGTCTTTCATCCTTGAACCATGCGGTTCAAGGAACTATCCGGTATTAGCTCCGGTTTCCCGGAGTTATCCCAGTCTTACAGGCAGGTTACCCACGTGTTACTCACCCGTCCGCCGCTAACATCCGGGAGCAAGCTCCCTTCTGTCCGCTCGACTTGCATGTATTAGGCACGCCGCCAGCGTTCGTCCTGAGCCAGGATCAAACTCTCCGAAAAAGAACAAAACCGAAGTTTCGTTTTTCGTCAGTTTGACTGACTACCTATGATGTATCATAGGATTTTTTATAAAAACTCGAATTAACAGGTACGTTTTGTCTTGTTTAGTTTTCAAAGATCATCTTCGCTGTTCTTAGCGGCTTTAATAATATAACATTTCGCTTCATCTTATGTCAACAACTTTTTTCAAGTTTATTTCCCGAAGCGTTTTGTGTTTGTCACTGTGTGTCAGCGACGATTAATAATATATCACGAAAATATTCTATTGGTCAACGCCTTTTCAAAACTTTTTTTGAAATAGTTTTATTGTGCATGTCAAACCCTTGTCCTGCATACAATCAAGTAACAATCTTGGACAAGGCAGGAGTGTTTGAATTGAGTCGATTATATGTGTTGCCTATTAAACGGCTGAAGCAAGTTGTCATTATTCTTGTAGCAGCCCTTGCAGCTGCAACCTTTTTTTATGTACAAAAGGCACCGCCGCTGTCGGTATTTAAAACAGAACATGGACCCCGAGCGATTTATAAAGGAGAGACTTCATCAAAACATACCTCTCTTACTTTTAATATTGGCTGGGGAGATGAGAAGGCCGTTCCTATTTTGAATGTCCTTCGAGAGTACGGTATAAAGAACGCCACTTTCTTTCTGTCTGCTTCTTGGGCTGAACGTCATCCTGATATCGTGAATCGTATTAGAGAGGACGGACACCAAATCGGCAGCCTTGGCTATGCTTATAAAAATTATAGCCAGCTTGAAGAAAGCGAAATCAAGCAGGATCTTGTCAGGGCACAAAATACCTTTCAAAAGCTTGGACTAGATGATATTCAACTATTAAGACCGCCAACTGGACAATTTAATGAAACAGTATTGAAAATTGCAACACAGTACGGCTATTCCGTTGTACATTACAGCATCAACTCACAGGATTGGCTGAACCCGGGCGTCGACCAGATTGTTCAAAATGTAAATGATCGAATGAAAAGCGGAGACATCATTCTCCTTCACGCCTCGGATTCAGCGACCCAAACCGCTCAAGCCTTACCAGCTATTTTGAAACACTTAAAAGAAAAGAATTTAAAGAATGTCACGGTTGGCGAGCTTATCTCTAATACAAAAACAAAGTCAACGGAAGTTAAGTAGCTTTTGCCTTTGAAAACCGTGGCATAGCTAACAGCTGAAACGCATTACAGCTTAATAGCGGGAAAAGCATTAAATACAGCCAGTCCTCTTCATTGACTCTGAGCGCCGGGAACCACTCTAACGACGTGATGACGACCATGAGAAACATTGCGGAAATAAATGTTTTCTTAGAGGACTGCTTCTGTTTATAATAAGCCACAATCAATGCAAACACACCGATAAAGACAGGCAGCCATAAGTATGGAAGAAATGATTCATTCTCCCCGAAAAACAGAAATCGCAAATAGGCTAAATCAAACAGTACAAAAATCACAAGAAACAGCTGAATGGTATTCCATAAAGAATGTGACCGGAAAATCTCAAGTGCAAATCGGTGCACAGTTAAGAAGACGACGAATCCCATCTGACTAATCACACTAAAGATCATCCCCACACCAATGAACCAAAACAACACAGATGCGATCTCTAGAATTTCAAACGATACAAACAGCTTCTGATACTTCCCCCACTCCAGCGCAAAGCCTACCACGCTTGTCATGACCGCTCCAACAGCTAGCACAGAGAAGAAAAAACGAACTAAATCCCGACTTTTCATTGAATTGATCCAACCCCTATTTTTGTTATGTATAAATTCACGTGAAACATTCATATTAAAAGTAAGACATGTAACGAAAGGAGCCACAGTATGTCAAAAGGCATCTTGCGTATAATGAGCTGTTTTCTTCTTTTATCTCTAACAGCTTGTGCTCCCAAAACCCAATCCTCATCTAATATGGACTATGACGAAACAAAGAAAATGGTCGTCGATATTTTGAAGACAGATGACGGTAAAAAGGCCATTCAACAGTTATTAAATGACGAGGCAATGAATGAAGCTTTGGTAATGGATGAACAAACTGTGAAAAAAACGATAGAGAAAACACTGACTTCTGATAAAGGCAAAGAGTTCTGGAAGAAGGTCTTTGAGGATTCTAAATTTGCCGAGACTTTCGCAAAATCCATGCAGCAACAGCATGAAAAGATGTTAAAACAGTTAATGAAGGACCCTGACTATCAACAGCTGATGATGGATATTCTCAAGGATCCTGAGATGGAAAAGAAATACGGTGAACTGGTCAAAAGCAAAGAGTTCAGAAAGCACTTAGAAAAAGTCATTACAGAAACATTAAGCAGCCCTCTTTATAAGAAGAAATTCGAAGATGAGCTGAAAAAGGCAGCATCTGAAAGCAGCAGTGATTCCGGTTCACAAGACCAAGGAAGCGGCAGTTAAAAATCATCACCCGAGTGGCATAAGATCCACTCGGGCTTTCATTATGCTTTTACTGCTAATTGTTCAATCACTCGATTGGCAATGTGTTGATACACTTCTCCTGTCGGATGACTCGCCTCATAGACAGACGGCGCAAAATCATTTTCATTCCAATCAGGCTGTCTTAAAGGAATTTGGCCAAGGACCGACACACGCAGCTCTTCAGCCAGCTTGTCCCCGCCGCCTTTTCCAAAGACATATTCTTTTTCACCAGTTTTTTTGCTTTGGTAATAGCTCATATTCTCAACGACCCCAAGCACCTCGTGATCTGTTTGCAGTGCCATTGCACCTGCTCTAGCAGCAACGAAAGCAGCCGTTGGATGGGGTGTTGTCACAATGATCTCCTTACAGCTTGGAAGCATTGTATGAATATCCAGCGCCACATCTCCCGTTCCAGGTGGAAGATCTAATAATAAGTAATCTAATTCTCCCCACTCGACTTCGTGGAAGAAGTTATTTAACATTTTACCAAGCATCGGCCCTCTCCAAATGACCGGTGCATTTTCTTCAACAAAAAAGCCCATTGAAATCACTTTGACGCCAAAGCGTTCCACAGGTATAATTTTTTCCCCTTTAACCGTTGGTCTGACGGTAATCCCCATCATATCCGGTACACTAAAGCCGTAAATATCAGCATCAATCAGTCCGACTTTTTTCCCTAGACGAGCCAGTGCTACAGCAAGGTTGACGGAAACCGTTGATTTCCCAACGCCACCCTTTCCACTCGCAATCGCTAAGAATACAGGCGGATTTTTAGAGTTGAGCAGGTTTTCTTCCTCATCTTGTGATGGCATAAACTTTTCAAGCGTTTCCTGAGGCAGTTCTTCAAAACGAAGTCCTACTGTATTAGCGCCTGCCGCTTTTAAGGCTTGTACGATTTCTTGCTGCAGCTTCATCTGCTCAGCAGTGCCTGTTTTAGCAATGGCCACTTTTAAGCTTACATGCTCTTTTTCAGGCTTTAGGCTGATTTCCTTGATGGCATCCAGCTCGCCAAGCGGTATATGAAGGAAAGGTTCGTCCATCTTCCCAACTAATTTTCTCACATCATCTTGTCCGATCATAGCAGAACCTCACCCTTTATTGAATTCGTTTACAATCCAAGTATATCATACATATCCTTACAATGTCTGTCCTGTTTGCCTGCGATCAAAAGGAAAAAGCCCCTTATTCAGGCGGCTCTTTTTGCTCTGTTAAATATCTCAGAATTCCTTTATAAATGGAGGCAGCAATTTGATCCTGATACTTAGGTGTTGCCAGCTGACTAGCCTCCTTCGGATTAGAGAGGAAACCGACTTCTACAAGGGCTCCTGGCTTCGTGACATTTTGCATTAAATAAATGCCGTTAATCCGCTTCGCTTTTCGATCTGTGTTTTCGAGGTTGTTGCGCAATTCATCTTGAATGAACTTCGCTGCCTTTTCATTCTCTTCATACTTTCCGTAAAAAAACGTTTGCGCCCCGCTCCATTTGTTCGATGGAATCGCATTTAAATGAATGCTTAAATAGAGATCCGCTTCAGACTCATTGATGGCTTTCACACGGTTTCTCAAATCCTCCGCTTTCTTACGGGCATATCCCTTTGTATTCTTTGATGATAGATCAGAATCATCCTCCCGGGTCATGAGAACAAGCGCTCCCTGCTCCTGCAAATAGTCACGTATCTTCATGGACACATCCAGTGCAATCTCTTTTTCAAGCAGCTCTCCACCTACAGCCCCGCCATCTGGACCGCCGTGACCCGGATCTAAATAGATGATCTTCCCACTTAGAGGCAAATTCCACGATTTCCATGAATCATCATTTAGAAATTGAAATCTGAATAAGAATAAGAGGACAATAAACCCAATTAAAAACCCTGTCCACTTCAGCTTTCTTTTCATCCCTGTCCCTCCCATACACCATTATTTTATAGATATGGGACAAGTGCTGGAAATATGCTTAGTGCAGCCGAAGCTTATGTCTTTTTTCTGATTCTCGAAAGCCTTCCTGCCACCACATGTTTAAAAACTCTTTGGCAAATGGATACAGACATGACGTCTTTCGCTCCATTCGGAACATATTTCCCCACGATTGCAAACAACCAGTCAACTCCTCAATCAGCTCATCATCCTCCTGGGATGACCGCTTCTTAATATTATCGAACGATTCTCCGTACTTACTTAACTCACCGTATCTTCCACCGGCTAAAAAAGCTTCAATTGCGAAATCAATACAGCCGTCACTCATCATACCGGCTGGATCATCAGCAAACGGAAACAGCTTCTTCGTGAATTTCTCCGAAGCGGCTGTCACCTTTTGAAGAGACAATGTACGCAACAGCTTCTTTTCAAGCGCGACATCTCGTTTTGTTTTCAATTGATAAAATGAAAGCACTTCTGCCATGGACTGAACTCCTTTTTTCTTTGTATTGTTCGTTGCTTTGAACAAAACATGCAGTTCAGTAAATGGAAAATCAGTGGTCAACCTGAATGGAAAATTGTGATAAAATGGGCTTTTGATTATAGAAAGAATGGTAAAGGGGCAAAAATAAATGAAGAAATGGATGTATATCCTGCTGCTATTGACAGTCATTCTATCCGCATGCAGCAGTCAAGCCGCCGAGAAAGAGAGCGACATCGAAGGAATAGAAGACATATCCTTAAAACAGCTCTCCAAGCACAAAAACACGTATCTTGGTGACAACTCAGCAATTCACGAAATTTTATCAAACCTTCCTGGAGGCGTGATTCGAGAATTTGAAATCGTCGATGGAAAAGCATTAAAAGTGACATATGGGGTTAAAGAGAATGCCGATTACACCGAAAAACAATTTGACGCATACTGGTTTGATCAAAAGGACACAATTGAAAAAACGTATTTATACAATGCAATCGCACTTTTTATTCTTGTCGATAACGTAGAGCAGGTAACCCTCAAGATGAACTCAAGTGACGAGCCTTCCGTCACGTTCAAAAGACAGCAGCTAGAAAAAAAGCTTCCTCACTCTTTTAAATCGTACAAAGACGATACAGCACTTTGGCAGAAGGAGCTTGTAGATGGAGTTGTGAAGTCGAAAGAAAAACGCCAAGATGTATACAACACGTTTCCAATGCAGAAATAATAAAACAGAGGGGAATCTCCCTCTGTTTTTTTGATGATTATGTAGTGAAAGCTTGAATCAATCGTTGTCGAAAACTTTGATCCACTGCTGCAGTAAGCATAAATTCATTGAATACTCCCCCCATCCAGTGAGAATGATTCGCTTTCGGATCATTGATAAAAAGAGAAATGGATATCGATGATGTATCCGTTTTTCGATATAAAGCAGCTGTGAAAACAAACAATGTTGAACCGCCTTTATACCAAAGATATTGATCTTTTTCCGTCTTCAATGTTTCTCCCAGCACAATTTGACTAAAAAGACTCTTTTCTTCTTTTGTTAACAGCTCATCATGCAGACGTTTCATAAAATGTGCATATTCATTGGTAGTAGACTTTGTCATCTTTTGCGTCAGTAATGATTGAATACGCCAGCTTAATAAGTTCTTTTTCTTCATCTTTTCTTCTAACGCCTTTTTTTGCTCTGGGTCATTTTTCATGATATTAAAAATCTCAATCATCAGAGATTTGTATTGTTCATGGGATACACCGCTCATTTGCTTTAATGCATCCCGCCGATGATCAGATACATAGGATGACCACAAAAGCTTTGGGGTAACTGGCATGAGTTCATCATGTTCTGTAAGACCTGCTTGTTTCATCCGATCATTGATCTTCTCTAAGCCCAGCCGGTCAATCAAATAATCCGTACAAGCATTCGAACTGACTTGCATCATCCCTTTGGCGACATCTAATAAAGTCACATGCTCAGAAAAATCATTGACCTCCAGCCAGTATGTGTGTGCACCACCGTCTGTTCTATCAATATAAAACCGCTCTACATCAGACAACGCCACTTTTTCATCTAGCTTGATGTCGCCGCTGGATACAGCTTTGACAAAATGAAATAAAACCACTAATTTCACCGTACTTGCAAGTGGCGTTTTTTGATCAGCATTCCACTCTAACACCACATCATCATTTTCAATGATTGTCACTGATACGTCCTTTTTGTTTTTTGTGACAAATGTCAAAAGATCTTCCTTCGTTTTCTTCATATCTCTTTTATACAGCAAGATTTGAATGACCACGTAAAGTATGACCACACCTAGGACAACTAGACCGATTTTGAGTAACATGTTTCTCCTTTCCAAATAACAGAGGATTTACACAATAAATATAACAAATATTTGAAATGAAGGCACAAAAAAGCAAAGGCTTGTGAATCCCTTTGCTTTTTTGGTGTAATTATAGACGAAGAAGATGCAGCTTCATCCCATCATGCGTAGCTTCAAACCCCAACTTTTCGTAAAAACGGCGTGCATCTGGTCTCTGTTTGTCTGTTGTCAGTTGAATCATATGACAGCCGCGGTCGCTTGCACGTTGAATGGCCCATTTTATGAGCAGCGTGCCGACTCCTTTCCCTCTATGGGTCGAAGCCGTACGAACTCCTTCTATTGATGCTCTCCAACCTCCTTGATGTGTAAGAAATGGCGTCATGGTTAACTGGAGAACACCGACTGCTTCTTCCTGATCACACGCAACAATGAGTTCAATATTTGGATCTGCATCTATAAAATGAAAGGCTTTCATATAGCTTTCTAATAATGGGCGAGTGTAACGCTCTCTTTTTTGACCTAACATGTCATCTGAAAGCATGAAGACGATCTTGTCAAGATCTTCCCGCGTGGCTTCTCTACAAGTCAGTTGACTTAAATCCAATGAACACACCTCCTATGAAATGAAGTGGAACTCATTGACCAAAATACCAATGATGTGCGTTCTTATATAAGATTTGATCAGATGCTTTTTCATCAAAAAGCTGTTGAATCAACTCAACATCACCGTATTCAAATGGACGCTTCGCCCTTGTGGATGGAAGGTCTGTACCAAACATCAGTGCATCAGGGTTCGTTTGATAGATAGACGTCAATGCATGTTCAACGTTTAAATCGACACGCCCAAAGCCCGTTGCTTTCACGCGAACCCCTTTGTCCACCAAATGCAGCAAATGCGGTAAGCCTTCTTCAGATAAGCCTAAGTGATCAATTGAAACGGACGGCAGCTTTTCGAGCATAGATGACATGTCAGGCAGATACTTAGAATCAATATAGAGCTCACTATGCCACCCCACCAGCTCATGCACTCTTCTGGCAAAGTAATCGAGCTTTGATATATCTTCCGAACCGCCTCGCTTCACGTTAAAACGTAGCGCCTTTACCCCATGTTGATCCAATCGAATAATTTCATCATCGGTCACCGTATACGGCAATTGAGTCACGCCGCAAAAAGCCGTCCCCATTTCACCTAGCGCTTTCAACAAATAGCCTTGGTCAAATCCCTGAAATGACCCCGAAACAATCGCTCCACCTAAAATCCCCAAATCAGCCGTCTCTCTTCTATAATCATTCACCACATAACTCGGCGGTGTATATCCTTGGTTTTCTTGAATGGGAAAATCAAAATCAATGATATGAAAATGTGCATCAAAGATCCTCATGACCGCGCCCCTCTTCTGCTTAGTTGACCTGATTATATCAATTTAAAAAGCCAGAGAATATTTTGGATGATGAATCACTTCATATGATGAAAACTTATCAATCCTTCTTTGCGTGCCATTCCTCTTGTAAGATAGCATAGTAAAACTCATCCCACCACTCATTTCCTTGGGGTATACACTTTTTAAAATAACCCTCTCTTCTCATCCCCAATTTTTCCATCACTCTCCACGAAGGGATATTTTCAGGCTGACAAGTGGCGATGATCCTATGTAAATTCATTATTTTAAATCCATGATATAATACGGAATAAGCCGCTTCAGATGCATAGCCTTTGTTTTGGTATTTAGGATTGAAGACCCACCCAATTTCATATGTGTGATCACCAAAGTATGGATGGAACACCATATGTCCGATGCATGTATGATCTTCTTTTAATAGGACAGCGAAATTCTTAGCATTTTCATGACTATTATTTTTGACAAATTTCTTTGCATCTTCCTTAGAGAATACGCCTTCCGGAATATACTTCATAACAGTTGCATCAGATGTATATGCATAAACATCCTGCCAATCATCATAAGTAAATCTACGAATGAGACACCTTTCTGTTGTTAGATTCATATGACATCCTCCATAAAAATCGTTTTTCGTGATTGAAAATTAAAGAAAATAGATAGGGCTAAAAATTTCTAGAATGCTTATCACCAAAAGGAGAGAGCGATTACAATTTAAAGTTTTGAACAGAAAACTTTCCATGACCTAATATAAATATTGTATATGTATTTAAGTGGATGAGACAAAAAATATCAATCACATAAAAAATCACAAATCAAAAAGCACCAGCAAGATGCTGATGCTTTTGTTATATGGTTTGTCTGTAACAAACCTTTGTAAAACGTCCATACAATATAAAATTGATTAACGTTTCGAGAACTGAGGAGCTCTACGTGCGCCTTTAAGACCGTATTTCTTACGCTCTTTCATACGAGGGTCACGAGTAAGAAGTCCAGCACGTTTAAGTGGTGTACGGTACTCAGGATCTACTTCTAGAAGAGCACGAGAGATACCGTGACGAATTGCTCCAGCTTGACCAGAGAATCCACCACCGTGAACATTTACAAGAACATCGTAGCTGTTAGCTGTTTCTGTGATGTTCAAAGGCTGTTTCACGTCTTCGATTAAAGCAGCGAATGGAATGTATTCAGTAATTTCACGATTATTAACGACGATACGGCCTTCACCTGGAACTAAGCGAACGCGCGCTACAGAACTTTTACGACGACCTGTACCGTAATATTGAACCTGTGCCAAATTGTTAACCTCCCTTATAATTAACCGCGAAGTTCGTAAACTTCAGGTTGTTGTGCTTGATGTGGATGCTCAGCACCACGGTACACATTTAATTTTTTGAACATTTGACGACCTAGTGGACCCTTTGGAAGCATACCTTTGATAGCAAGCTCCAACATTTTTTCAGGGTAGTTTGTACGCATCTCAAGAGCAGTTCTTTGTTTCAAACCACCTGGGTGCATCGTGTGACGGTAGTAAATTTTGTCCGTCAATTTCTTACCTGTTAATTCGATTTTCTCAGCGTTGATGATGATGACGTGATCACCTGTATCAACGTGTGGTGTATAAGTTGGTTTGTGCTTACCGCGCAAAAGTGATGCTACTTCAGTAGAAAGACGACCTAGAGTCTTGCCTGCCGCATCAACAACTAGCCATTTGCGCTCAATTGTGCTTGCGTTCGCCATTGGTGTTGTACGCATGAGTTTCCCTCCTAAATAAATCAATGATTTTTCCTTGAATCAAATGCTACGTTCTATTTCAAAACACAATAAGTTTCCGGGGCTTATTTGTGGGGTTGAAATACATACCATATGATATCTTATAACTTTCTGCTTCCTGTGTCAAGAACATGTTACACCTGGTTTAGTTGTCATAGAAAACTTCCCATAAATACAGTCCGTGACTAGGCGCAGTCCTGCCTGCCGCTTCGCGATTTCGGGCGGCAAGCATGGCTTTGATCTCCTCAGGGTGAAATTTACCAGATCCGATTTCAAGTAACGTTCCAGCGATAATCCGCACCATGTTGTATAAAAAGCCATTTCCTCTCACACGCATTTCAAGCCCGTCTGAGACGTTTTCCCACTCGAGGGTGTAAATATCCCTCACCTTGTCCTGAACCTCCGTATTGGCCGCACAAAAGCTTGTGAAGTCATGTGTGCCAATCAAGTGTCCAGCAGCTTCTTTCATTTTTTCGACATCCAGCCGGTAAGGATAGTGGCAGGCGTATTGTCTCGTGAACACATTTTGATGCGTTTCAGTAGAGACCTTATAACGGTACTCCTTCGAAACGACATGAAACCGTGCATGAAACGACTCATCCACTTTCTCAGCCTTTAGAACACGGATATCATCAGGCAGCAAGCTGTTGAGGGCAAAAGGCCATCTCTCCATCGGGATCGAGAGCGGGGTGTCGAAGTGGATGACCTGCCCCATGGCATGGACACCGCTGTCTGTACGGCCGGAAGCCACAATCGGAATCAATTCCTCCTGTTTATGCATTCTTGCAAGAGCTGACTCAATCTCCGTCTGAACGGTTCGCTGCCCAGGCTGCACCTGATAGCCTTTAAAATGTGTTCCATCGTATGATACGGTACATTTTACCTTCATCTAGGAATCACCTAATTTCTCAAAAGTACAAGAAGTGCCGTTAACAAGATGAATAGAAGCATCGTAAACGTGTCTTTCATGCCCCAGACAAGCTGGCGGTATTTCGTGCGCCCTTCTCCCCCGCGGTAGCCTCTCGCTTCCATAGCGGTCGCCAATTCCTCCGCACGCTTAAACGCACTGACGAAAAGCGGGACAAGCAAAGGAACGATCGCTTTCAAACGATCCTTTAGAGGTCCGCTTGTAAAATCAACACCTCTTGCCATTTGTGCTTTCATGATTTTGTCTGTCTCTTCTAGTAAAGTCGGAATAAATCGAAGAGAGATGGACATCATGAGGGCAAGTTCATGAACAGGCAGTTTGATTTTACGGAACGGATGCAGCAGCTTCTCCATACCGTCCGTCACTTCTATTGGCGTTGTGGTTAACGTAAGAAGTGTCGTCATCATAATAAGATACACAAAACGCAGTGAAATGAAGATCCCCTGCTTTAAACCCTCTTCATAAATATTCAGAAAACCAAAGTGAAATAGCAAGGCGCCATCCTTTGTCATGAAAATATGCAGAATAAAGGTAAACAGGACAATCCATAGGATCGGCTTCATTCCCTTGAGAATAAAGTAAAGCGGCACCTGTGAAACCATCACCACAAGGATCGTAAAAACACCTAAAAGCCCGTAAGTGATGTAGTTATTAGCAAAAAAGACAATAAAAACGAAAAAGAAAATTGATAACAGCTTTGTCCTTGGATCAAGACGATGGACAAAGGATGAACCTGGCACATATTTGCCGATAATCATACTATCCATCATGATGTCGTGTCCTCCTGATAAAAAGCTGTTAAGGCTTCTGTCATTTCATCCATGGTCAGAAGCGGCCTTGGAAACGTGATGCCCAGCTTTTCTTCTACAGCCTGCTGGAATTTAATCGTTTCTGGGAGATCGAGACCAAAAGAAGACATGTCTGTACGATTGGCAAACAATTCTCTCGGCGTACCTGTCGCCTTCACTGTTCCTTTATGCATCACAATCATTTGATCCGCATAATGGGCTGCATCCTCCATACTGTGTGTAACCAAAATCGTGGTGAGGTTTGCTTTCTGATGAAGCTCATAAAACATGTCCATGATTTCTTTGCGCCCGCGTGGATCTAACCCTGCAGTCGGCTCATCAAGTACAAGCACTTCTGGCTCCATCGCTAGAACACCCGCAATCGCCACACGTCTCATTTGACCGCCGCTTAATTCAAAGGGTGATCGAGATAATAAGGATTCAGAAAGGCCTACAAGCTTCAGCATCTCCTTCGCCTTCGCTTCTGCCTTCTCCTGAGGAACGCCGAAATTCATTGGACCAAAGCAGATATCCTTAAGGATGGTCTCCTCAAAGAGCTGATGCTCAGGAAACTGGAACACGATGCCTACTTTTTTCCGGAGGGATTTCAAATCCTTCTGCTTTTTGTTGGCTTGTAAGACTGTATCTCCAAGTGCAATGCTTCCTTTTGTCGGTTTGAGTAATCCATTTAAGTGCTGCAGCAATGTGGATTTGCCAGAGCCCGTATGACCAATGACAGCGACATAGCTGCCTTCTTTGATGGTAGCATTGACATCATACAAAGCGAGACGCTCAAACGGCGTTTTCATTTGATAACGATGCTCTAATTCTTTGATCGTAATGTCCATAGCTCTTTCACCAATCCTTCTTGTGTCAAATGGGCATTTGCAAGCGGCACACCTTGCTGCTTCAATTGCTTGCTTAACCGGTAGGAAAATGGAAGATCAAGTCCAATTTGAACCAGCTGTTCATCTAGTTCAAATACTTCTTCTGGTGTTCCCTCGGCAAATTTCTTCCCACCATTCAGCACAATGACGCGATCTGCCTTCGCAGCCTCGTCTAAATCATGTGTGATGGAAATGACTGTGACCGTTCCTTGTTCCTTCAGCAGTCTAACAGTCTCTAACACTTCTTCCCGGCCAATCGGATCAAGCATTGATGTTGCTTCATCCAAGATCATGATGTCAGGGCTTGCGGCAAGCACACCTGCAATGGCGACTCTCTGCTTTTGCCCGCCTGATAGATGGTGCGGCTCTTGATCAAGAAACTCCAGCATATTGACCTGTTTGACAGCCCAATCTACACGTTCTATCATCAATTCCCGCTCAACCCCATTATTTTCTAAACCAAAAGCCACATCATCACGAACCGTCGAGCCAACGAATTGGTTATCTGGGTTTTGAAAGACCATTCCGACCTTTTTGCGAATATCCCAAACACTCTCTTCTTTTAGCTCAATCTCACCAACTTTGACCGTTCCAGCATCCGGTAAAATGAGCCCATTCAGCACACGGGCAAGTGTGGATTTACCTGAACCGTTATGACCAACAATGGCGAGCCATTCATTTTGATTCACATGCAATGACACTTGATCTAAAGCGGGCTTGTCCGCATCTTTGTGATAACGAAATACAATGTCCTTTACGTCAATTAATGTCTTCCCCATCTCTACCGGACCTCCTCTCAGCTCAACCTCTTCTTTGCTTATTGCTAAAAAGCCGTAGTATCTAAAAAAGGGCATAGATCCAGTTATGAACTGTCCCGCCCTTTCTTAGATACACGCTATATGATTAAACTAATTCAATGACAGCCATTGGTGCGCCATCGCCGCGACGAGGTCCAAGCTTCATGATACGAGTGTATCCACCTTGGCGATCTTCGTAGCGAGTTGCAACGTCAGCGAACAATTTTTGAAGTGCATCTTGGTTTGTTTCAGCGTTAGCTACTTCGTTACGAATGTAAGCTGCAGCTTGACGGCGAGCATGAAGATCTCCGCGTTTGCCAAGAGTGATCATTTTTTCAACTACAGAGCGAAGTTCTTTCGCACGTGTTTCAGTTGTTTCGATGCGTTCGTTGATGATCAAATCAGTCGTTAGGTCACGAAGCATTGCTTTACGTTGTGCACTAGTGCGTCCTAGCTTTCTGTATGCCATGTGATGTCCCCTCCTTAATTAGAGATGCTGTATGAATAAAAAACACACGAAAATCCTAGTTCACAATGAAACTAGTCAATCGTCTTTACGAAGACCCAGTCCAAGTTCTTCTAGTTTCGCTTTCACTTCTTCAAGAGATTTACGTCCAAGGTTACGAACTTTCATCATATCCTCTTCTGTCTTGTTAGCAAGCTCTTGAACAGTGTTAATACCCGCACGCTTCAAACAGTTGTAAGAACGAACAGAAAGATCAAGCTCTTCAATTGTCATTTCAAGCACTTTTTCTTTTTGGTCTTCTTCTTTCTCAACCATAATTTCTGCATGCTGAGCTTCGTCAGTTAACCCAACGAAAATATTAAGGTGTTCAGTTAAAATCTTAGAACCTAGAGCGATCGCTTCTTTCGGTCCCGTGCTTCCATCAGTCCATACATCTAGTGTTAGTTTATCATAGTTTGTGATTTGCCCAACACGGGTGTTCTCCACTTGATAAGTCACACGAGATACAGGTGTATAGATTGAGTCGATCGGAATCACACCGATTGGCTGATCGTCTCTTTTGTTTGTATCAGCAGGACTATACCCGCGACCTCTTTGTGCAGTTAAGCGAACACGGAAGCTCGCATTCTTGCCAAGAGTTGCGATGTGAAGATCTGGATTTAAGATTTCAATATCGCTGTCGTGTGTAATATCAGCAGCTGTTACAGTACCTTCATCTTGTACATCAATTTCAAGCGTCTTCTCTTCTTCAGAGTAGATTTTGAGTGCAAGCTTTTTAATGTTTAAGATAATCGTTGTAACATCTTCAACCACGCCTTCGATCGTTGAGAATTCGTGTAAGACACCATCTATCTGGATCGATGTTACAGCTGCACCAGGAAGTGAGGATAAAAGGATACGACGAAGGGAGTTCCCTAAAGTGGTACCATATCCACGCTCAAGTGGCTCTACGACAAACTTGCCATACTTGGCATCGTCGCTGATTTCAACCGTTTCGATTTTTGGTTTTTCAATTTCGATCATCTAATAAAACCCTCCTTCAAAACGTCGAAACCTCGAATAGAATCATATGAGATTCCATCCGAAATTCCTCATTGTTTAGTCCCGTATGTGCTCAGGCAACGAGTCGTGTATTCGTCTCATAAATAACTGTATCATAACCCATTATTGACAGGGACACAAAATCTATACAAACAAATTACACGCGGCGACGTTTTGGTGGACGGCATCCGTTATGAGGAACTGGAGTTACGTCTCTGATTGCAGTAACTTCAAGACCTGCAGCTTGAAGCGCACGAATTGCAGCTTCACGACCAGAACCAGGACCTTTAACAGTTACTTCAAGTGTTTTAAGACCATGTTCGATAGAACCTTTAGCAGCAGTTTCAGCAGCCATTTGTGCAGCGAAAGGAGTAGATTTACGAGAACCTCTGAATCCTAATGCACCAGCACTTGACCAAGAAATTGCGTTTCCATGAACATCAGTAATCGTTACAATCGTGTTGTTGAAAGTGGAACGGATATGAGCGATTCCAGCTTCAATATTCTTTTTCACGCGACGTTTACGCGTATTTGATTTACGAGCAGCAGCCATTCTTTAACTACCTCCTTTACTTATTTTTTCTTGTTAGCTACAGTACGACGCGGACCTTTACGAGTGCGCGCGTTGTTTTTTGTGTTTTGTCCACGAACAGGAAGTCCTCTGCGATGACGGATTCCGCGGTAGCTTCCGATTTCAATTAGACGCTTAATGTTAAGTGAAACTTCACGACGAAGGTCACCTTCTACTTTAAGTTTGTCAATGATATCACGGATTTTACCAAGTTCGTCTTCAGTTAGATCGCGAACGCGAGTGTCTTCAGAAACACCTGCTTCTTTAAGGACTTGTTGAGCAGTCGTACGACCAATTCCAAAAACATATGTTAAAGAAATGACAACACGCTTATCACGTGGAATATCTACACCAGCAATACGAGCCATGATTTGGGCACCTCCTTGTTATTAGCCTTGTTTTTGTTTATGTTTTGGGTTTTCACAGATCACCATTACTTTTCCTTTTCTGCGAATCACTTTACATTTTTCACAGATAGGTTTAACAGATGGTCTCACTTTCATGTGTTTCCAACCTCCTTCTTCCGGAGTTGCTTTATTTGTAACGGTACGTAATTCTACCACGAGTTAAGTCATATGGAGATAATTCTACCGTAACTTTGTCTCCAGGTAAAATGCGAATGAAGTGCATACGGATTTTTCCTGATACATGAGCCAAAACTGTATGACCATTCTCTAGTTCAACTTTGAACATTGCATTTGGCAAAGTTTCAACTACAGTACCTTCCACTTCAATTACATCGTCTTTCGCCATTCAAGTGTTCTCCCTTCTTCAAATCAGTAACTTGCTCTCTGATAAATGTCCAAATGAGATCAACTCAATGTCCATCTATCACCCGACCTGTTTTGAATATACTGTTCTGAACTTCCGGAGATACGCAATCATAAAAGGTTAAATGATTGATATTTTTTTCTTAGGAGAATGAAATTTACGCTTTTTCTCCGTCTGCGATTAGTACATGGCAGCCATCGAACCTGTCGATGACAACTGTATACTGATCTTGTTCTTTCCTTGGACTATACAGACAACCTGCCCGATTTGGGCCTGAAAGGCTTCAGTGAAGACCTAAATCTTAGTCAGTATATCAAAACCTGTATCTGTAATCGCAATCGTATGCTCAAAGTGAGCACACTTTTTCCCATCAACCGTTACAACCGTCCAGTTATCAGCCAGTGTTTTCACATATCGGCTGCCTGCGTTCACCATCGGTTCGATGGCCAACACCATTCCAGGTTTTAGCCGTGGGCCTTTGTTGGGCGGACCATAATGAGGAATTTGAGGGTCCTCATGAAGATCCTGTCCGACCCCATGTCCAACATATTCTCTAACAACTGAGAAATTCTCACCTTCAACATACGTTTGTATGGCATGGGAAATGTTCGACAGACGTTCACCTGGCTTTGCTTCCTGTAAGCCTTTATATAGAGATTCCTCTGTGACTTCCAGTAGTTTGCGGTCTTCATCACTGATTACCCCAACTGGATAAGTCCAAGCAGAGTCACCATGATAGCCATTTAACTTTGCGCCGATATCGATACTAATGATGTCTCCATCACGTAAAACCCGTTTACCAGGAATACCGTGAACGAGTTCTTCATTCACCGAAACGCAAATGCTCCCGCGAAAACCATTATACCCTTTAAAAGATGGGATTGCACCCTGCTTTGTAATAAAACGTTCGGCAATTTGATCCAATTCTTTTGTCGAAATACCTGGTTTTATGTGTTTCTTCAGCTCTTCATGAGTCAGTGCGACAATGCGTCCAGCTTCTCTCATAATCTCAAGCTCGCGAGGAGTTTTACAGATAATCATTTATTTAATCCCCCAAGCAGTTCCTTGATATCTGCGTATACATCGTTAATGTGCTTCGCTCCATCAATGTTTACAAGATATCCTTTTTCTGAATAGAAGTTCAGTAAAGGTTCAGTCTGCTTTAAGTTTACTTCAAGTCTAGTCGAAACGGTTTCTGCATTATCATCTGCACGTTGATAAAGCTCGCCTCCACACTTGTCGCAAACATTTTCTTTCGCAGGCGGATTGAATACTAAATGATATGTTGCTCCGCAATTTTTGCAAATTCTTCGGCCAGTCAGACGCTCCATCAAAGCATCTTTATCGACTTTTATATTAATGACATAATCAATCGTTCTGCCAAGGTCCTTTAGAATTTCTTCTAAAGCTTCAGCCTGAGCGACTGTTCGCGGAAATCCGTCCAGAAGAAAACCTTGCTCACAATCATTCTTGCCAAGTCTTTCTCTAACAATACCGATTGTGACCTCATCAGGAACAAGCTCTCCTTTATCGATAAAGGATTTTGCTTCGAGCCCAAGTTGTGTCTCCTCTTTCATAGCAGCGCGGAACATATCTCCTGTTGAGATATGAGGGATCCCATAATCATCAACAATTCGTTCTGCCTGAGTGCCTTTACCAGCACCCGGAAGCCCCATTAAGACTAAGTTCATTTCGGATTTCCCCTTCCTTACTTAGAGAGGTTGGGCAGGAGCCCAGCCCTCTGTTTTATTTCATAAATCCACGGTAGTTTCGTTTCACTAATTGGCTTTCAAGCTGTTTCATTGTTTCAAGTGCAACACCGACAACAATGAGAAGACTTGTGCCGCCAATTTGTGCAGCGGAAGGTAATCCAGCGAATTGAATGAAAAAGATAGGAAGTATTGAAATCACGGCTAAGAAAATGGCGCCCACAAACGTGAGTCGGTACAAAATACTCGTAATTCTATCTTGAGTCATTTTCCCTGGACGAACTCCCGGGATATAGCCACCCTGCTTTTGCAGATTTTCAGCCATTTGTTCAGGATTTACTTGGACAAAGGCATAAAAATATGTGAAAGCAACAATCAGTGCTACATAAATCGTCATACCGATTGGCTTAGTATAGTCAAAGTTGTTGGTTATCCAAGTTGTGACATTATTAGTTCCGAAGAACGATGCGACCGTCTGCGGAGTAATAATGAACGAAACGGCAAAGATGACTGGAATCACCCCAGCTGGATTCACTTTCAATGGAAGATGCGTTGCCTGACTAGCAGACATTTGTGCACGGCCAGTTCCTTTTGAATATTGAATTGCAATCTTTCTCACTGCCATTTGAATGTAAATAACACCTATAACAATGATAAGAATGGCAATCACAATAAGGGCAATTTTAAGGATTTGCATGAACAGCTGTCCATCTCCACCTACAAACTGCTGAGCGTACACTTGTTTTAATGTTTGAGGGATACCTGCGATGATACCGGAAAAGATAATAATCGATATACCGTTACCAACACCGTGAGCAGTAATCTGCTCACCCAGCCACATTAAAAATGCTGTTCCCGCAGTGAGTACGACCGCAATTAAGAGATACGTTGACACACCAGGGTTTTCAATCAGCATGCCTCCTGCCATATTGTTGAATCCATATGACATTCCTAACGCCTGGATAAATCCTAGAACAATTGTAAAATACCTTGTGAATTGTGCTAATTTTCGGCGGCCAACCTCTCCTTGCTTTGACCACTCAGTAAACTTCGGAACAACATCCATCTGCAAGAGCTGGATGATGATCGAAGCAGTGATATACGGCATAATCCCCATTGCAAGAATGGAGAATTGGAAAAGTGCCCCGCCCCCAAATGTATTGAGGATCCCGAAAACACTCATTTGATCCTGTGCCTGGAGAACTTCGGCGTTCACATTAGGCACAGGGATGAAAGCACCTATACGAAAGACGACTAACATTAAAAGTGTGAATATAATCTTATTCCGTATATCTTTCACGCGCATAAAATTGGAGATTGTCTTAAACAAGTTAGATCACCTCGGCTGTACCGCCAGCAGCTTCAATAGCTTCTTTCGCAGAAGCAGAGAATTTATTGGCTTTTACAGTTAATTTTTTTTCTAATTTACCGTTGCCAAGAATTTTTACTCCTGCTTTTAACTTGCTTAATGCACCAGTCTCTAGAAGAAGTTCAGGAGTGACTTCCGTTCCTTCGTCAAAACTGTTTAATCTGTCTAAGTTGATTACCGCGTAATCTTTACGGTTGATGTTTGTAAAACCACGTTTTGGAAGGCGTTGGAATAAAGGCATTTGTCCACCTTCGAATCCAGGGCGTACACCGCCGCCAGAACGAGCGTTTTGACCTTTATGACCTTTACCAGAAGTTTTACCGTTACCTGATCCAATACCACGACCAACACGGTTGCGTACTTTACGTGAACCTTCTGAAGGCTTCAATTCATGAAGTTTCATTTGGGCACCTCCTTATCGATTAAAAATGTTTTATTGTTCTTTAACAGAAACTAAATGAGACACCTTGTTAATCATGCCGCGGATCGCTGCATTGTCTTCATGTACGACTGTTTGGTTTGTTTTCTTTAGACCAAGAGTACGAACAGTGACACGCTGATCTTCAGGGCGACCGATTACACTGCGTTTGAGGGTAATTTCTAATTTATTTGCCATTATTGTTCCCTCCTTATCCTAACAGGTCTTCTACAGATTTTCCACGAAGCTTCGCTACATCTTCAGCACGTTTAAGTTCACTTAAACCTTGAAGTGTTGCGCGGATCATGTTGATCGGTGTATTAGAACCTAGAGATTTAGAAAGGATATCAGCTAGACCAGCAAGCTCAAGTACCGCACGCACTGGGCCTCCAGCGATAACTCCTGTACCTTCTGAAGCAGGCTTCAATAGAACGTTTCCTGCACCGAATCGACCGATGATTTCATGTGGAATTGTAGTTCCAACCATTGGTACTTCAATTAAATTCTTTTTCGCATCTTCAACAGCTTTGCGGATTGCTTCTGGTACTTCTTGCGCTTTACCAGTACCGAAACCAACATGACCGTTTTTGTCACCGACAACAACTAAAGCTGCAAAACGGAAACGACGTCCACCTTTAACAACTTTCGCTACGCGGTTAACCGTAACTAAGCGTTCTTCTAACTCTAATTTGCTTGGGTCAATACGACTCATTCGGATGTGTCCCTCCTTCTTTTATTAAAATTTAAGTCCAGCCTCACGAGCAGCTTCAGCTAGAGCTTTTACACGTCCATGATATAAGTATCCTCCGCGGTCAAATACCACGTTAGAGATTCCTTTTTCAACAGCACGTTTTGCAACAACTTCGCCAACTTTAATAGCAGCTGCAGTGTCAGAACTATTCTCGACCTTTAACTCTTTATCAAGAGTAGAAGCACTTACAAGTGTTACACCGTTAACATCATCAATTACTTGAGCGTAGATATTCTTGTTAGAACGGAAAACGTTAAGGCGAGGTCTTTCAGCAGTACCTGAAAGTTTCGCACGAACACGAGCATGTCTTTTAAGACGAGTAGCGTTTTTGCTAGTTTTCGTAATCATCCGAGTCACTCCTTTCTTCACTTTAAGCGATCTTACTTACCAGTTTTTCCTTCTTTACGGCGAACGAATTCACCTTCGTAACGAATTCCTTTACCTTTGTAAGGCTCTGGAGAACGGACAGCGCGGATGTTAGAAGCAAGAGCTCCTACACGCTCTTTATCGATACCTTTAACGATTACTTTCGTTTGAGATGGAACTTCGACTTCAACTCCAGCCTCAGGAACGATTTCAACTGGATGAGAGTATCCAACGTTAAGAACAAGTTTGTTTCCAGATTTAGCTGCACGGTAACCGACACCGATAAGTTCTAAACCTCTTTCGAAACCTTTAGATACACCTTCAACCATGTTTGCAAGCAAGCTACGTGTTGTACCATGTAATGCACGGTGTTCTTTATGTTCAGACGGACGGCTTACAGTTAAGACGTTGTCCTCAATTTTAATTTCCATATCAGGGTGAAACGTACGAGTTAGTTCACCTTTTGGTCCCTTTACTGTCACTGTGTTATCGTTGTTTGTCACAGTTACTCCTGAAGGGATCTCAAGTAGTTTTTTACCTATGCGAGACATACCAAGCACCTCCATTCATCTTAAGCTTTTTTTACCATACGTAAGCAAGTACTTCTCCACCAGCTTGTTTAGCACGGGCTTCTTTGTCCGATAAAACACCTTGTGATGTAGAAATAATTGCGATTCCAAGTCCGTTAAGTACACGTGGTACTTCATTTGATTTCGCATATACGCGTAAACCAGGTTTACTGATTCTTTTTAGACCAGTGATAACACGCTCGTTGTTTTGACCGTATTTAAGGAACATACGGATAATTCCTTGTTTGCTGTCTTCAACGTATTCAACGTCACGGATAAAACCTTCACGCTTTAAGATTTCAGCAATTTCTCTTTTGATTTTTGAAGCCGGTACTTCTAGCTTCTCATGACGTACCATGTTCGCATTGCGAATACGAGTCAGCAAATCTGCAATCGGATCTGTCATAACCATTATTTAATAACCTCCTTCCCATTTATGGGGATTACCAGCTGGCTTTTTTAACGCCAGGAATTTGTCCTTTATATGCAAGTTCGCGGAAACAAATACGGCAAAGTTTAAACTTACGAATAACTGAATGTGGACGTCCACAACGTTCGCAGCGCGTATACTCTTGAACTTTAAACTTTTGTTTGCGTTGTTGCTTCGCAATCATAGACTTTTTAGCCACGATTTCGCCTCCCTTTCATTGATTATTTCTGGAACGGCATACCTACTTGAGTTAATAACTCACGTGCTTCTTCGTCCGTATTGGCAGTAGTAACGATAACGATATCCATACCGCGGACCTTTGATACTTTATCGTAATCAATTTCTGGGAAGATTAACTGTTCTTTAATACCAAGCGTGTAGTTTCCACGTCCGTCGAAAGATTTCTTAGAAATCCCACGGAAGTCACGTACACGTGGTAAAGATACAGAAATAAGTTTATCAAGGAAATCATACATGCGCTCTCCGCGAAGTGTTACTTTCGCACCGATTGGCATTCCTTCACGTAGACGGAATCCAGCAATAGACTTCTTCGCACGAGTAACGACAGGTTTTTGACCAGCGATAAACGTTAATTCTTCAACAGCAGTATCGATTGCTTTAGCGTTTTGAACTGCGTCACCAACACCCATGTTGATCACGATTTTTTCGATTTTTGGCACTTGCATTACTGAAGTGTATTCAAACTTAGAAACTAATGCAGGTGTAATTTCTTTTACATACTTTTCTTTAAGGCGGTTCATGAGAAAGACCTCCCTTCCTTATTTACTATTTATCTAGAACTTGCCCAGATTTTTTCGCTACACGGACTTTCTTTCCGTCCTCAACTTTATACCCAACACGTGTCACTTCACCCGTTTTAGGATCAAGCGGCATTACGTTTGATACGTGAATCGACGCTTCCTGTTCAGAAATTCCGCCTTGAGGGTTAGCTTGGGTTGGTTTAGAGTGTTTTTTCACAAGGTTAATACCTTCTACTAAAACACGGTCACTCTTAGGGAAAGCAGCAAGGATGACTCCTTGTTTACCTTTATCTTTACCAGAGATAACCACTACTTTATCGCCCTTTTTAACATGCATTTAATCGCACCTCCTTGAGTCGGGGATTGTATTCATTAAAGTACTTCTGGTGCTAGAGAAACAATTTTCATATAGTTATTTTCACGAAGTTCACGTGCTACTGGTCCGAAGATACGAGTTCCACGCGGGCTCTTGTCGTCACGGATGATGACACATGCATTTTCATCAAAACTGATGTAAGATCCATCGTTTCTGCGAGCTCCGCTCTTTGTACGAACGATAACTGCTTTCACAACTTCACCTTTTTTGACAACGCCTCCTGGTGTTGCTTGTTTAACCGTACAAACAATGACATCACCGATGTTAGCCGTCTTACGTCCAGAGCCACCAAGAACTTTAATCGTTAGTACTTCGCGTGCGCCAGAGTTGTCAGCTACTTTTAAACGAGTCTCCTGTTGAATCATTAATGTTACCTCCCTTCGGAAAAAGAAATCCGAACTTTATT
Organism: Bacillus sp. MC1252; assembly: GCF_056838025.1. NCBI lineage: Bacteria > Bacillati > Bacillota > Bacilli > Caryophanales > Bacillaceae > Bacillus > Bacillus sp. MC1252. Next base: position 143,915 of record NZ_CM166369.1, on the reverse strand, counting down.
AGATAATAACAGCTTCTTCGACAACTTCAACTAGACGAAAGCGTTTAGTCGCAGATAAAGGACGAGTTTCCATGACCTTTACGATGTCTCCGATTTTTGCTTGGTTGTTTTCATCATGTGCTTTGAACTTTTTAGAGTATCTTACACGTTTGCCATAAAGTGAATGCTTTTTGTATGTTTCAACAACAACAGTGATGGTTTTATCCATTTTGTCAGAAACAACACGACCTTGATACACTTTACGTTGGTTACGTTCGCTCATGTTTGCGGGGCCTCCCCTCTAATTATTATTTATTAGCAGCGATTTCTCTTTGACGAATCACAGTTTTCATGCGTGCGATTGATTTACGCACTTCACGAATGCGAGCAGTGTTTTCAAGCTGCCCAGTCGCTAATTGGAAACGAAGATTGAAAAGTTCTTCTTTAAGAGACTTTACTTTTTGTTCAATTTCAGCAGTGGTAAGGTCACGAATTTCATTAGCTTTCATTTGATTCACCACCAATTTCTTCACGTTTTACGAACTTCGTTTTAATTGGCAATTTGTGAGATGCAAGGCGAAGAGCTTCACGAGCAACTTCTTCAGACACACCAGAAATTTCAAATAAAACTTTGCCCGGTTTTACTACAGCTACCCATCCTTCTGGAGCACCTTTACCGGAACCCATGCGGACCTCTAGAGGTTTTGCTGTGTATGGCTTAGAAGGGAAAATTTTAATCCAAACTTTACCGCCACGTTTCATGTAACGAGTCATAGCAATACGAGCAGCTTCGATTTGACGGTTAGTAATCCATGAAGCTTCTAGAGCTTGGATACCGAACTCACCGAAATGTACTTCAGTGCCGCCTTTTGCACGACCACGCATTTTTCCACGATGTTCTCTGCGATACTTCACGCGTTTTGGCAATAACATATTATTTTCCTCCTTCCGCAGTATTCTTCTTAGTTGGAAGGACTTCTCCACGATAGATCCATACTTTTACGCCAAGCTTACCATAAGTAGTGTCAGCTTCAGCAGTAGCATAGTCAATGTCAGCACGAAGTGTGTGCAACGGAACAGTACCTTCACTGTAATATTCAGAACGAGCAATATCTGCACCGCCAAGACGACCAGAAACCATTGTTTTGATTCCTTGTGCTCCAGCACGCATTGTGCGTTGGATTGTTTGTTTTTGTGCACGACGGAATGAAATACGATTTTCAAGTTGACGAGCGATGTTTTCAGCAACTAGCTGAGCATCAAGATCTGCTCTCTTGATTTCAAGAATGTTGATGTGTACACGTTTGCCAGTTAGGCTGTTAAGAGCTTTACGAAGTGCTTCAACTTCAGATCCGCCTTTACCAATTACCATACCTGGTTTAGCCGTGTGGATTGTGATATTTACGCGGTTTGCAGCACGTTCGATTTCTACTTTAGAAACAGACGCGTCAGACAAACGCTTGCTGATGAATTCACGGATTTTCAAGTCTTCATGTAAGAAGTCAGCGTAATCTTTACCTGCGAACCATTTAGATTCCCAATCACGAATGACGCCAATACGAAGACCTACTGGATTTACCTTTTGACCCACGGATTATCCCTCCTTCTTTTCTGATACAACGATTGTAATGTGGCTAGTACGTTTGTTAATTGCGCTCGCACGACCCATAGCACGTGGACGGAATCTCTTAAGTGTTGGACCTTCGTCAACGAATGCTTGAGTAATCACTAGGCTGTTAGCGTCCAACTCGTAGTTGTGCTCAGCGTTTGCGATAGCAGATTTTAATACTTTTTCAATAATTGGTGAAGCAGCCTTAGGTGTAAGGTTTAAGATAGAAACTGCTTCTCCTACTTGCTTACCTCGGATCAGGTCCATTACTAGACGTGCTTTACGAGGAGCAATACGGACTGTTCTTGCGACAGCTTTAGCTTGCATTTAAAAGCCTCCTCTCATTAGCGTCTTGTTTTTTTATCGTCACTAGCATGACCTTTGTAAGTACGGCTTGGTGCGAATTCGCCCAATTTGTGACCTACCATATCTTCAGAAATGAAAACAGGTACATGTTTGCGTCCGTCATAGACAGCGATTGTGTGACCGATGAATTGTGGGAAAATTGTAGAACGACGAGACCAAGTTTTTACGACTTGCTTTTTGTCAGTTTCATTCAATTTCTCGACTTTAGCCATCAAATGATCATCAACAAATGGTCCTTTTTTTAAGCTGCGAGCCATTGTGGAACCTCCCTTCGTGATTGAACTACGGTCCTAAATGAACCGTAGACAACCCCGTTACTTGTTTTTACGACGACGTACAATGAATTTATCAGACTTGTTGGTTTTCTTACGAGTCTTGAATCCAAGAGTCGGTTTACCCCATGGAGACATTGGTGATTTACGTCCGATTGGAGCGCGTCCTTCACCACCACCGTGTGGGTGATCGTTAGGGTTCATTACAGAACCACGAACTGTTGGGCGTACGCCTTTCCAGCGAGAACGTCCAGCTTTACCGATGTTAATTAATTCGTGTTGCTCGTTTCCAACTTGACCGATAGTCGCACGGCAAGCAGAAAGAATCATGCGAACTTCTCCTGAGTTCAAACGTACAAGAACGTATTTACCTTCTTTACCAAGAACTTGAGCAGAAGTACCAGCAGAACGAACTAATTGTCCACCTTTACCTGGTTTCAATTCAATGTTATGCACAACTGTACCAACTGGGATGTTGATAAGTGGAAGAGCGTTACCTGGTTTGATGTCAGCTTCTGGTCCAGAAGTAACTTCAGTACCAACTTGAATTCCTTTTGGAGCAAGAATGTAACGTTTCTCACCATCTGCATAGTTTACAAGAGCGATGTTCGCTGAACGGTTTGGATCATACTCGATTGTAGCAACGCGTCCAGGTATACCATCTTTATCACGCTTAAAGTCGATGATACGGTATTGACGTTTATGACCGCCACCTTGATGACGAACAGTCAATCTACCTTGGTTGTTACGTCCGCCTTTTTTGTGTAGCGGTGCAAGCAACGATTTTTCTGGTTTGTCAGTCGTGATTTCAGCAAAATCTGAAGTAGTCATGCCACGACGACCATTACTGGTTGGTTTATACTTTTTAATCGCCATTTTGAATTTCCCTCCTTCTTTTTAAGATTTACGCTTCAAAAATTTCGATTTCTTTGCTGTCAGCAGTTAATTTCACGATCGCTTTTCTGCGACGGCTAGTCATACCAGTGTAGCGTCCAACGCGTTTAGATTTTCCTTTGTAGTTTTGAACGTTGACTTTCTCAACTTTCACTCCAAAGATTTCTTCAACAGCGTCTTTCACTTCTGTTTTGTTAGCTCTGACATCAACTTCGAACGTGTACTTCTTCTCTGTCATTAGATCAGCAGAACGTTCAGTAATGATAGGGCGCTTTAGAACATCACGAGGATCTTTCATTATGCAAGTCCCTCCTCTACTTTTTCAACCGCTGCTTTAGTGATCAGAAGTTTGTCGTGGTTGACAACGTCAAGAACGTTGATACCTTTAGCTTCAACAACTGTTACTCCAGGGATGTTACGAGCAGATAAAGCTACTGTTTCGTTTGCATCCGCAGTGACGATCAACGCTTTCTTCTCAACAGATAACCCTTTAAGGATGCCTGCGAATTCTTTCGTTTTCACTGCATCAAGAGTCAGATCTTCAAGAACGATGATGTTGTTGTCGATTACTTTAGAAGACAATACTGACTTGATAGCCAAGCGGCGAACTTTTTTAGGTAATTTATAAGAATAGCTGCGTGGTGTTGGACCGAATACGATACCGCCTCCGCGCCATTGTGGTGAACGGATAGAACCTTGACGAGCACGACCTGTACCCTTCTGTCTCCAAGGCTTACGACCTCCGCCACGTACTTCAGAACGAGTTTTTACTTTGTGAGTTCCTTGACGTAAGGAAGCTCTTTGCATAAGAATAGCATCGAATACTACGCTTTCGTTTGGCTCGATTCCAAACACAGAAGCGTTTAATTCGATTTCACCGTTAGTAGAACCGTTTTGGTTAAATAATGCTACTTTTGGCATGACTTGTTTCCTCCTTTCCTAAGAGAGTTATTTAGATTTAACTGCACTCTTTACAGTTACTAGAGATTTTTTAGCTCCTGGTACGTTCCCTTTGATCAATAGAAGATTGCGTTCTGCATCAACTTTAACGATCTCAAGGTTTTGGACAGTGATTTGCTCTCCGCCCATACGTCCTGGAAGAAGTTTACCTTTGAATACGCGGTTTGGATCAACAGGTCCCATTGAACCAGGACGACGGTGATAACGTGAACCGTGAGTCATTGGTCCGCGTGATTGTCCGTGGCGCTTGATAGCCCCTTGGAATCCTTTACCTTTTGATGTTCCTGTTACATCTACGATATCTCCATTTGCGAAAATATCAACCTTGACTTCCTGACCAACTTCATACGCATCTAACTCCACACCGCGTAATTCTTTTACGAAGCGCTTAGGAGCAGTTTCCGCTTTAGCAACGTGGCCTTTCTCTGGTTTGTTAGAAAGCTTTTCACGTTTGTCATCAAAACCAATTTGGATTGCTTCATAGCCATCCGTATCAGCAGTCTTCTTTTGAAGAACAACGTTAGCAGCAGCCTCAACAACAGTTACAGGGATAAGATCACCGTTTTCTGCGAATACTTGCGTCATACCAATTTTTCTACCTAAGATTCCTTTGGTCATTCGTCACACCTCCTATAATATGTGTTTTCTATTTGAATTAAAGTTTGATTTCGATATCTACACCAGATGGTAAATCTAAACGCATAAGTGCATCAACTGTTTGCGGAGTTGGATCCACGATGTCGATTAGACGTTTGTGAGTACGCATCTCGAATTGCTCACGAGAATCTTTGTACTTATGAACCGCACGAAGGATTGTGTAAACTGATTTTTCAGTTGGAAGCGGGATCGGACCAGATACACTAGCACCAGAACGCTTAGCCGTTTCAACAATCTTCTCAGCAGATTGATCAAGAATTCTATGATCATATGCTTTTAAACGAATACGAATTTTTTGTTTTGCCATTATTTTCCCTCCTTTTCGCCTACTTACGTTAGACAGTTCTCCGTGAGAAAAACCTGATCACCTTGCCATGGCAAAGCGGCCGGGTGTGTCAGCAACCTCTCACTTCATCGCAGTCAAAGACCAACATGCACTATTGTACCAAATTGGCCTGCGTGTTGCAATAATAAATCGGATAAATTTATGATTTGCACACTTTTCATATTATACAGGGGTTCAGCCTATAAATCAAGCTTTCCCTGAAGATGATGTACAGCAGTCTTTCTTACGATCCGAATAAATTCATCTGGCTCTTCAATATGCGGGGAATGGGCAGATTCTTTAAAGGTGAACCATTCTTTTATCGGTGCTGTTAATTGATCAACATATGGTTTTGTTACAGCAGCGGGCGTAATCATGTCATGTTCACCAATGATAAAGTAGCACGGTATTAATATAGTAGAAACTCGGTATTGAATACTCTCATTCATCAGTTCATTCCATAGCTTGTCCTGACTAAACTTCTGTCCTTTGAGGAATCTCCATTTATCTATCAGCTGATAATGCTTACTATGAAGAAACGCGCTCATCATTTGAAAAATCGGCTTCCACTTATGTGTGAGCCCTACTTTTGCGAACTCTTTATATAGAGAGAACAAAGCATGAGCAGAGGTTCGTTTCCACGGGGGAGGTGTCAGTAATCGCAGGCAGCTAGTGAGCAGTCGATTGCGATGGTATTTCTTCAGAAGAAGTTCGTACGACACAATATCTTCTTTTAATACATCCACGACCTGACTAATCCCATAATATGCATGATATAAATCCGGACGTTTATGTACTGCTTGTATCGCAATCAGTGCTCCCCATGAGTACCCAGCGATGTACAGTTTTGAATGACCTAAATACGAAAGAAGCTTTTCGGTCAGTTCAATCGTATCTTCAACAAATTGCTGAATAGTCATCGAAGCAGCGGGAATATTCTTTTGATAGGAAAGTCCTGCCCCACGCTGATCCCAATGGACGACTGTAAAGTCTTGATCTAATTCCTCATGAAAGGAATCGATATAACTGATTTGAGCTGAGCCAGGCCCACCGTGTAAAAATAAAAAAACGGGTTTTGTTTTATTCAGGTGATTTTCTTTCATCATAATCCATTGGTCAACTCCGCCGATCAACCATTTCTTCAAATATGTCTTCGCCATTCCAGTGATCCTCTCGGTTCCATTTAGATTCTATAGCTTATAGTAGCCGTTCTGGTCTGGAAAAGCAAAAAAAGAGACCCTTTTGCAAGGAGTCTCTTTTATATGTTTATTATTTAATGATAGTTGAAACGACACCAGAACCTACAGTACGTCCACCCTCACGGATAGAGAAACGAGTTCCTTCTTCGATAGCGATAGTAGAGATAAGTTCAACTTCCATCTCAGTGTTATCGCCAGGCATAACCATTTCAGTACCTTCTGGAAGATGTACGATACCAGTTACGTCAGTTGTACGGAAGTAGAACTGCGGACGGTAGTTAGTGAAGAATGGAGTATGACGTCCACCCTCTTCTTTAGAAAGTACATAAACTTCAGCTTTGAAACGGCTATGTGGAGTGATTGTACCTGGTTTAGCAAGTACTTGACCACGTTGGATATCTTCACGAGATACACCACGAAGTAGTGCACCGATGTTGTCACCAGCTTCAGCATAGTCAAGAAGCTTACGGAACATTTCAACACCTGTAACAGTTGTTTTACCGTTTTCTTCTTGAAGACCGATGATTTCAACTTCGTCACCGACTTTAACTTGTCCACGCTCAACACGACCAGTAGCAACTGTTCCACGACCAGTGATTGAGAATACGTCCTCAACTGGCATCATGAATGGCTTCTCAGTGTCACGTTCTGGAGTTGGGATGTACTCATCAACCGCATCCATAAGTTCAAAGATTTTTGCTTCGTAATCAGCATCTCCTTCAAGAGCTTTAAGAGCAGAACCTTTGATAACTGGTACATCGTCACCAGGGAAGTCATAGTCAGAAAGAAGGTCACGAACTTCCATTTCAACAAGTTCAAGTAACTCTTCATCGTCAACCATGTCACATTTGTTAAGGAATACTACGATGTAAGGTACACCTACGTTACGAGAAAGCAGGATGTGCTCACGTGTTTGTGGCATTGGACCGTCAGCAGCAGATACTACTAAGATCGCGCCGTCCATTTGAGCAGCACCAGTGATCATGTTTTTAACGTAGTCAGCGTGTCCTGGGCAGTCTACGTGTGCATAGTGACGAGTTTCAGTTTCATACTCAACGTGTGCAGTTGAGATTGTGATTCCACGCTCGCGCTCTTCTGGAGCACCATCGATTTGATCATAAGCCATAGCTGTACCTTTACCAGATTTCTTATGAAGAACTGTTGAGATAGCAGCAGTTAGAGTTGTTTTACCATGGTCAACGTGTCCAATTGTACCAATGTTAGCATGCGATTTGGAACGGTCGAATTTTTCTTTAGCCATTCTAAAAATCCTCCTTAAAGGTCATTGTATTTGGTATAGAGTGATAGAAAGTGAAGAGTTACCTCTCACTTTCTGATCTTCAATAGTAGTTATACTTTAGTTTAAAGGCAAAATCAATTATTCACCTTTATTTTTTTTGATGATTTCTTCACTGATGCTCTTAGGCACTTCTTCATAGTGATCCATGTGCATAGTGAAAGTACCGCGTCCTTGTGTGTTAGAACGGAGTGCAGTTGCATATCCGAACATTTCAGAAAGTGGAACCATAGCGCGAACAACTTGAGCGTTACCGCGTGCTTCCATACCTTCTACACGTCCACGACGAGATGTGATATCACCCATGATGTCTCCCATGTATTCTTCAGGGATAACGACTTCTACTTTCATCATTGGCTCAAGTAGAACTGGGTTACATTTGCTGACAGCATTTTTCAATGCCATAGACGCAGCAATTTTAAACGCCATTTCGTTAGAGTCAACATCGTGGTATGATCCATCAAATAATTTAGCTTTGATGTCGATTAATGGGAATCCAGCTAATACACCATTTTCAAGTGAATCTTCAAGACCTGCTTGAATAGCTGGGATGTATTCACGAGGAACAACCCCACCAACGATTGCATTTTGGAATTCGAAGCCTGCGCCTTCTTCGTTTGGTTCGAATTCGATCCAAACGTGTCCGAACTGACCGCGTCCACCAGACTGACGTACGAATTTACCTTCAACTTTTGCACCAGAACGGAATGTTTCACGGTACGCAACTTGAGGAGCTCCTACGTTAGCTTCAACCTTGAACTCACGCTTCATACGGTCAACAATGATATCAAGGTGAAGCTCACCCATACCAGAGATGATCGTTTGACCAGTTTCAGTGTTTGTTTGTGTACGGAATGTTGGATCCTCTTCAGCTAGTTTAGCTAAAGCGATACCCATTTTATCTTGGTCAGCCTTAGATTTAGGCTCGATTGCTACATCGATAACTGGCTCTGGGAAATCCATAGACTCAAGGATAACAAGGCTTTTCTCGTCACACAGAGTGTCACCAGTTGATGTATCTTTAAGACCTACAGCTGCTGCGATATCCCCTGCGTAAACAGTAGAGATTTCTTCACGGCTGTTTGCGTGCATTTGAAGGATACGTCCAACACGTTCACGCTTGTTCTTAGAAGAGTTCTTCACGTAAGAACCAGAATCAAGTGTTCCAGAGTATACGCGGAAGAAAGTTAGTTTCCCAACATAAGGGTCAGTCATAACTTTAAATGCAAGGGCTGAGAATGGTGCGTCATCAGTAGACTCACGTACAACCTCTTCATTTGTATCTGGCAAGGTACCTTTGATTGCAGCAACATCAGTTGGTGCAGGAAGGTAATCAAGCACAGCGTCAAGTACAAGCTGAACACCTTTGTTTTTGAAAGCAGATCCAACAAGAACTGGATAGAATTCAACATTCAATGTTCCTTTACGGATTGCAGCTTTCAATTCAGGAATTGTAATTTCTTCACCCTCAAGGTATTTTTCCATAAGCTCTTCATCAAGCTCAGCCACAGCTTCAATTAAGCTGCTGCGAAGCTCTTCAGCTTTGTCTTTATACTCAGCAGGGATTTCTTTTGCATCAGAGCGAGTTCCAAGGTCATCTTCGTAGAAGTATGCTACGTTTTCTACAAGGTCGATGATTCCTTCGAATTGGTCTTCAGCACCGATCGGCAATTGAATTGCATGAGCGTTTGCTTGAAGACGATCTCTTAATGTACCTACAGAGTAAAGGAAGTCCGCACCGGTTTTATCCATTTTGTTAACGAATACGATACGAGGTACTCCGTAAGTTGTTGCTTGGCGCCAAACTGTTTCAGTTTGTGGCTCTACACCTGATTGTGCATCAAGAACAGCTACCGCACCATCAAGTACACGTAAAGAACGTTCAACTTCAACAGTGAAGTCTACGTGTCCTGGTGTATCGATGATGTTTACACGGTAACCTTTCCATTGTGCTGTAGTAGCAGCAGAAGTGATTGTAATACCACGTTCTTGCTCCTGCTCCATCCAGTCCATTTGTGAAGCTCCTTCGTGAGTTTCACCAATTTTATGGATACGACCAGTGTAGTACAAGATACGCTCAGTCGTTGTCGTTTTACCGGCATCGATGTGAGCCATGATACCAATATTACGAGTTTTGTCTAAGGAGAACTCTCTTGCCATTGGGTAATTTCTCCTTCCTTATTAGGGAATAGTTTTTTTAGTTTGGTATAAATCCTACCAGCGGTAGTGAGCGAATGCTTTGTTCGCTTCTGCCATTTTGTGTGTATCTTCACGTTTCTTCACAGCAGCACCAGTGTTGTTAGCTGCGTCAAGGATTTCGTTAGCAAGACGCTCTTCCATCGTTTTTTCTCCACGAAGACGAGCGTAGTTAACTAACCAGCGAAGACCTAAAGTCGTACGACGGTCTGGGCGAACTTCTACAGGTACTTGGTAGTTAGCTCCACCTACACGACGTGCTTTCACTTCAAGAACTGGCATGATGTTTTTCAAGGCTTGTTCGAAAACCTCCATCGCTTCATTACCAGTACGTTCTTTGATGATATCAAATGACTTGTAGAGTATTGTTTGAGATTTTCCTCTTTTACCGTCGATCATCATTTTGTTGATCAAACGAGATACAAGTTTAGAATTGTAAATTGGATCTGGCAAAACGTCTCTTTTTGCTACAGGACCTTTACGTGGCATCTGAATAGCCTCCCTTCTCTTTTAAAAGGATTTCTATCTGTCTCTCATCTCAATTTCATTGTCAGTTCCCTGACTCCACTGATCTGATATCAACTTCTAAAAACCCTTATGTTTGTTTATATTATTTGCTTTGTTTAGGGCGTTTTGTTCCGTATTTAGAACGTCCTTGCATACGACCGTCAACTCCGGCAGTATCAAGCGCACCACGAACGATGTGGTAACGTACACCCGGTAAGTCTTTTACACGTCCGCCACGGATAAGTACTACACTGTGCTCTTGTAGGTTATGACCGATACCAGGAATGTAAGCTGTTACTTCAATCAGGTTAGACAAACGTACACGAGCATATTTACGTAGTGCTGAGTTTGGTTTTTTCGGTGTCATTGTACCGACACGAGTACAAACCCCGCGTTTCTGTGGAGATGTTACGTTAGTGTGCTCTTTTTTGAAACTGTTGTATCCTTTGTTAAGTGCAGGAGACTTTGAGTTTTCAACTTTACTCACGCGTCCTTTGCGTATTAGCTGATTAATTGTAGGCATGTTGTTATTCCTCCCTTCATTACTTTTTTTATAACCCACATACCCAGGTGGTTCATCAAAAGGCAAAAAACAATGCTTTTGCATTTAAAGCATGCAAAAACAAACAAGTACGTTATAACATAATGGCAACAGCTGCTGCCCCAACTTCAATTCCGCAGGCCTTGCCGAGCTTTTTCATGGAATCTACCACTAAAATGTCTACACCCTTCTCTTGCGCTAGTTTCATTACACTAGCTGTTAAAGCAGGATCAGCATCTTTCGCTACGACGATTTCCTTTACTGAATCTCGTTTTAGAGCTTTTACTGTTTGCTTCGTACCAATAATAATGGACTGAGCCTGTGATACTTTATCATAAGACATCGAATATCCTCCAAAGTAACAGGTTTTATTTTGAGCACCTTGGTTATATTATCATCATGGCAGAAGGATGTCAATATCGTATGACAGATTATCTTGACATCCTTCACCATTTTTTGATGATTTTTATGGAAATCTTATGAGAAAGATTACTCTACAGGAACCATGTCGTCAGTCGGCTGCACTTGTGAAACCGGCTTAACTTTACGGTAGTTTGGCATTCCCGTTCCAGCAGGAACAAGTTTACCAATGATAACATTCTCTTTCAAGCCAAGCAGTTCATCGCGTTTTCCTTTGATCGCCGCATCAGTTAGGACACGAGTCGTTTCTTGGAAGGATGCAGCAGACAAGAATGAGTCTGTTTCAAGTGATGCTTTTGTAATACCAAGAAGAACTGGACGGCCTGTTGCAGGACGCTTGCCTTCGAATAGAACTTTTTTGTTCGCTTCAGTGAATTGATGTACATCAAGAAGTGTGCCTGGCAATACATCTGTATCCCCTGCATCAGCGACACGCACTTTGCGAAGCATTTGGCGAACCATTACCTCTACGTGTTTATCTCCGATTTCTACCCCTTGCATACGGTATACTTTTTGTACTTCATGAAGCAGATATTCTTGAACAGCTGTCATGTCAGTCACTTTTAGAAGCTCTTTCGGATCGATAGAACCTTCTGTCAGTACTTGACCACGAGTGACTTTGTCACCTTCAACAACTTTCAGACGTGCATTGTAAGGAGCTGTGTAAGAACGAGTTTCAACTTCGCCTTGAACCACAATTTCCTGCTGCTTGTCACGAACATCGTTGATTTCAGCAACGACACCATCAATTTCAGAGATGGTTGCTTGCCCTTTCGGATTACGTGCTTCAAATAGCTCTTGGATACGAGGTAAACCTTGTGTGATATCGTCTCCTGCTACCCCACCGGTGTGGAACGTACGCATTGTAAGCTGTGTTCCTGGCTCACCGATCGATTGTGCAGCGATGATTCCAACTGCTTCACCAACTTCGACGTCAGTACCAGTTGCAAGGTTACGGCCGTAGCATCGTTTACATACACCATGAGGCGTGTTACATGTAAATGCAGAACGGATCCATACTTCTTCAATACCTGCTTCAACTACTTCAAGTGCTTTATCTTCATCAATTAGCTCGTTTTCGCCCACAATGACTTCGCCCGTTTCAGGATCAACAATTGGCTTTCTTGCAAAACGTCCGATAAGACGTTCTTCAAGTTTCTCAATAATTTCATTTCCTTCTTTAATGGACTTCGCCAAGATTCCACGGTCTGTACCGCAATCTGTTTCACGGATGATGACATCCTGTGCAACGTCAACGAGGCGACGCGTGAGGTAGCCTGAGTCAGCTGTTTTAAGGGCTGTATCGGCAAGACCTTTACGCGCTCCGTGAGTGGAAATAAAGTATTCTAATACGGTTAAACCTTCACGGAAACTAGATTTAATCGGAAGTTCAATGATACGTCCAGCCGGGTTGGCCATCAGACCACGCATACCAGCCAGCTGAGTGAAGTTAGATGCGTTACCACGCGCTCCAGAGTCACTCATCATGTAGATCGGGTTGACTTCATCAAGGGACTTCATCAGTTTACCTTGGATGACATCTTTAGAAGAACTCCAGATTGAAATCACTCTCTCATATCGCTCTTCTTCTGTAATCAAACCACGTCTGAATTGCTTCAAGACGTTATCTACTTTGGCTTGTGCTTCTTCAAGGATTTTCTGCTTATCATCTAATACGACGATATCAGATACACCAACGGTAATACCGGCTTTAGTAGAATATTTGAACCCAAGATTTTTCATGCGGTCAAGCATTTTGGAAGTCTCAGTGATGTGGAATCTCTTAAAGATTTCCGCAATGATTTTTCCTAAAATACCTTTTTTGAACGGCGCATTGATTTCTTGTTTCTCGATCGCAGCTTTTACATCCTCACCTTTTTCAAGGAAGAAACGATCAGGTGTTTTTTCTTCAATATTGCTCTTAGTCGGCTCATTCATGTATGGGAATGATTCCGGTAAGATTTCGTTAAAGATCAGTTTTCCAACTGTTGTAATCAACAATTTAGAACGCTGTTCATCAGTGAATGTCACATTCTTCAACGAGCTAGCTGCAACAGCTACACGTGTATGAAGATGCACATAACCATTTTGATAAGCTAGAAGGGCTTCATTCGTATCTTTGAAGACCATACCTTCTCCGATAGCACCTTTACGCTCAAGTGTTAGGTAGTAGTTACCAAGCACCATATCCTGAGATGGCGTAACAACTGGTTTTCCATCTTTCGGGTTCAAAATGTTTTGAGCAGCAAGCATTAAGATACGAGCCTCAGCTTGAGCTTCGGCAGATAATGGTACGTGAACCGCCATTTGGTCACCGTCAAAGTCAGCGTTGTAGGCTGTACATACAAGTGGATGCAGACGAATTGCGCGTCCTTCCACAAGTGTAGGTTCAAACGCTTGAATACCAAGTCTGTGAAGAGTTGGTGCACGGTTTAGTAAGACTGGATGCTCGCGAATAACTGATTCTAAAACATCCCATACTTCCGGCTGCACGCGCTCAATTTTACGCTTCGCGCTCTTAATGTTGTGGGCTAATCCTTTTTCAACAAGCTCCTTCATCACAAATGGTTTGAATAATTCAAGAGCCATTTCTTTCGGAAGTCCACACTGATACATTTTCAAATGTGGTCCTACGACGATAACGGAACGTCCAGAATAGTCAACACGTTTACCAAGCAAGTTTTGACGGAAACGCCCTTGTTTCCCTTTCAGCATGTGAGAAAGAGATTTCAATGGTCTATTTCCTGGTCCTGTTACTGGTCGACCTCTACGTCCATTATCAATCAAGGCATCGACAGCTTCTTGAAGCATACGCTTCTCGTTCTGAACGATGATGCTTGGCGCGCCAAGATCTAATAAACGTTTCAGACGATTGTTACGGTTGATGACACGACGATAAAGGTCGTTCAAGTCAGAAGTAGCAAAACGTCCACCATCAAGCTGAACCATTGGACGTAATTCTGGTGGAATAACCGGAAGTACATCAAGGATCATCCAAGACGGTTTGTTTCCTGAGTTACGGAAGGCTTCTAACACTTCAAGGCGTTTGATCGCACGTGTACGACGCTGTCCTTGGGCTGTTTTCAGCTCTTCTTTCAGTGTATCCACTTCTTTTACAAGATCGATATCTTGAAGAAGTTTGTTGATTGCTTCAGCACCCATAGCTGCTTGGAACGTATTACCGTATTTATCTAAATAAGCACGGAATTCTTTCTCAGAAAGAAGTTGTTTCTTCTCAAGCGGTGTGTTGCCAGGATCTGTCACGACGTAAGAAGCGAAGTAGATCACTTCTTCTAACGCACGTGGTGACATATCAAGAACAAGACCCATACGGCTTGGGATACCTTTGAAATACCAAATGTGGGAAACCGGGGCAGCCAGTTCGATATGCCCCATTCTCTCACGACGGACTTTTGCCCGTGTTACTTCTACACCACAACGGTCACATACAACACCCTTATAACGAACACGTTTATACTTTCCACAATGACATTCCCAGTCTTTTTGCGGTCCGAAGATACGTTCACAAAAGAGACCATCTTTTTCAGGTTTCAGTGTACGATAGTTAATCGTTTCAGGCTTTTTCACTTCACCAAAAGACCAAGAACGGATTTTATCAGGTGATGCGAGACCGATGTTCATATACTCAAAATTGTTCACATCTAGCAAGGGGCCTACCTCCCTTTTAATCTTCGGGTTATACCCTAGTCACTTGCTCTAATCGTTTCTGCTATTCTTTTGTGACTGCGTCACGTTCAAGATCGACAGGTGCGAGGTCTGCAGCATCTTCGTCATTAGATAACGCTAATCCGTCTGCTTTCTTCGTTTCCTCATCGTCTTCTAAATCTCTCATTTCTATCTCTTCTTCATCACCAGATAGGATTTTGACATCCATACCTAAACTTTGAAGTTCTTTGATTAACACTTTGAATGATTCAGGGACACCTGGTTCAGGTACGTTATCCCCTTTGACGATGGCTTCGTATGTTTTCACACGACCCACAACGTCATCCGATTTAACCGTTAAGATTTCTTGAAGTGTGTATGCAGCACCGTAAGCTTCCAGTGCCCATACTTCCATCTCTCCGAAACGCTGACCGCCAAACTGTGCTTTACCGCCAAGTGGCTGCTGCGTAACAAGTGAGTATGGTCCAGTTGAACGAGCGTGAAGTTTATCGTCAACCATGTGAGCCAGTTTGATCATATACATGATTCCGACAGATACACGGTTGTCGAATGGTTCACCAGTTCGACCATCATAAAGGACTGTTTTTGCATCACGGGACATTCCTGCTTCTTCAAGCGTTTCCCAAACATCTTCCTCACGAGCACCATCAAATACTGGTGACGCAATGTGGATGCCAAGGTAACGTGCGGCCATACCCATATGAAGCTCAAGCACCTGACCGATGTTCATACGAGATGGTACCCCTAGAGGGTTTAACATGATATCAATCGGCGTTCCATCTGGAAGATACGGCATATCTTCTTCTGGAAGGATTTTAGAGATAACCCCTTTGTTACCATGTCGTCCGGCCATTTTGTCACCCTCAGAAATTTTACGTTTCTGAACGATGTATACGCGGACTAACTGGTTCACACCTGGTGGTAATTCATCTCCATCTTCACGGTTGAAGACTTTTACATCGTGGATAATTCCGCCGCCGCCGTGTGGAACACGTAGCGACGTATCACGAACTTCACGAGCCTTTTCACCGAAGATTGCATGTAATAGACGTTCTTCAGCTGTCAGTTCTGTTACACCTTTAGGCGTTACTTTCCCTACTAGAAGGTCTCCGTCTTTTACTTCTGCACCAATACGGATGATACCGCGCTCGTCAAGGTTGCGTAAAGCATCTTCCCCAACGTTTGGAATATCACGTGTGATTTCTTCTGGTCCAAGCTTTGTATCACGAGCTTCTGATTCATATTCTTCAATATGGATAGATGTATAGACGTCATCTTTTACAAGGCGCTCACTCATAATGATCGCATCCTCGTAGTTGTAACCGTCCCATGTCATAAAGCCGACCATCACGTTACGTCCTAGAGCCAATTCACCTTTTTCCATAGAAGGACCGTCTGCAAGGATTTCTCCTTTAACGACTTCATCTCCAACACTTACGATTGGACGCTGATTGTAGCAAGTCCCTTGGTTAGAGCGGACAAATTTCAGCAAGCTGTATTTGTCTAGGTTTCCTTTGACTTGTTGTCCGTCAACGTCTTCATAGCGACGAACCCAAATATTTTTCGCTTCAACACGTTCTACAACACCTGGGTAGCGGCAGATGACAGCAGCACCAGAGTCTTTCCCTGATACATACTCCATACCTGTACCAACAATCGGTGATTCCGGCTGCATCAAAGGCACAGCCTGACGCTGCATGTTCGCTCCCATTAGAGCACGGTTAGAGTCATCGTTTTCTAAGAATGGGATACATGCTGTCGCCGCAGAAACAACCTGCTTTGGCGAAACGTCCATGTAGTCAACGCGGTTTCGAGGAACAACTGTGTTTTCCCCTCTGAAACGAGCAATGATATTATCATCGATAAACGAACCATCTTCACCTAATATAGCGTTCGCTTGTGCTACAACGTAGTTATCCTCTTCATCAGCAGTTAAGTAATCGATTCTCGGTGTCACTTTACCTGTTTCAGGGTCAACCCGGCGGTAAGGTGTTTCGATAAATCCGAAGCGGTTCACTTTTGCAAATGAAGATAGAGAGTTGATCAAACCGATGTTTGGACCCTCTGGTGTTTCAATCGGACACATACGGCCATAGTGAGAGTAGTGAACGTCACGAACTTCCATTCCTGCACGCTCACGTGTCAAACCACCCGGTCCAAGCGCCGACAGACGACGTTTGTGCGTCAATTCAGCAAGTGGGTTTGTTTGATCCATGAACTGAGAAAGCTGAGAGCTACCAAAGAACTCTTTGATAGAAGCGATCACAGGACGAATGTTAATCAGCTGCTGAGGTGTGATCGTGTTTGTGTCTTGGATCGACATTCTTTCACGAACAACACGCTCCATTCTGCTTAAACCAATGCGGAATTGGTTTTGCAGAAGTTCACCTACAGAACGAAGACGACGGTTACCAAGGTGATCGATATCATCTGTGTCACCTACACCAT
Organism: Bacillus sp. MC1252; assembly: GCF_056838025.1. Classification (NCBI taxonomy): domain Bacteria; kingdom Bacillati; phylum Bacillota; class Bacilli; order Caryophanales; family Bacillaceae; genus Bacillus; species Bacillus sp. MC1252. The sequence goes on along the minus strand of NZ_CM166369.1, from coordinate 126,558 downwards.
GAAGCAGGTTGAAGAAGTAACTGATTGATGCAATGATGTCAGAAGGAGTGATGTTTTTCACAGCTTCCTCTACGTATGCATTACCAATCACGTTGATCACTTGCTCGCCTTCTTGATCAGTTGGTGCATAAATCTTAATAGATTGAAGTTCTACTTCATCTTCTACTACGCCACCGTTCGGATAAAGTTTTCTAAATCCGATGCCGTTTTCTAAGTATGGAAGAACTTTATCAAGAACTCTTCTGTCTAAAATTTGACCTTTTTCTGCTAGAATTTCACCTGTTTCAGGATCAACTAGTGTTTCAGCCAATTTTTGATTGAACAGTCTATTTTTAATATGAAGCTTCTTATTAATCTTGTAGCGTCCAACATTTGCTAGGTCATATCTCTTCGGATCAAAGAAGCGAGAGTCTAGCAAGCTTTTCGCATTTTCAACAGTTGGCGGCTCTCCAGGACGAAGGCGCTCGTAGATTTCGAGAAGTGCTTTATCCGCATTCTCTGTATTGTCTTTTTCCAGCGTGTTGCGTAAGTATTCATTCTCGCCAATGAGGTCAAGAATCTCTTGATCAGAGCTGAAGCCGAGGGCACGCAAAAGAACCGTAACCGGCAACTTACGTGTGCGATCGATGCGTACATAGACTACATCCTTCGCATCAGTTTCGTATTCTAACCATGCGCCACGGTTTGGAATGACAGTCGCAGTAAAACCTTTTTTACCGTTTTTGTCTACTTTACCACTGAAATATACACTCGGAGAACGAACTAATTGAGAAACGATTACACGTTCCGCACCATTAATGATAAAAGTACCTGTGTCTGTCATGATTGGGAAATCACCCATGAACACATCTTGGTCTTTTACTTCTCCAGTTTCTTTGTTAATTAAACGAACTTTTACTCTTAGTGGAGCAGAGTAAGTTACATCACGTTCTTTTGATTCTGCTACAGGATACTTAGGATCCCCTAGGCTGTAATCAATGAATTCAAGAGAAAGGTTACCAGTAAAATCCTCAATTGGGGATATATCTTGAAACATCTCTCTAAGACCCTCATCAAGAAACCACTGATAAGAAGAGGTTTGAATTTCAATGAGATTTGGTAATTCTAACACTTCGCTTATGCGTGCGTAGCTTCTGCGCTGGCGGTGTCGTCCATACTGAACTAGTTGACCTGTCAACTGATTCACCCCTCAAATCATGCGTATTATATGTGTAAAAAGTATTTCTGTCTTTCAAATGTCAGTAAAGAAATACTTTTACAAGACAAAAGAAAAAAGGGTTTCTAAAATAAGAAAACCACATCCAAAAACAAATACCGATTTTATTAGTTTTCCCAAGTATGCATAATTTATACAAAATAGTTGTTTATTAAGCCTATCAAGCAAAATATACACATTGGCATTTTATAATGTTAACACAGCTAGGAAACTGCGTCAAACTTTTTTAGCTTTGATAATATAGTAGCCCTTTTTTTTCATAACGACCGCGACTTCTCCAAAGAGCTGCTCTAATTTTTCAATCGCAGATGGCCCGCCCTGCTTTTTCTGAATAACCACCCACAACTCACCTTCTGGCAATAAATGATCAGCACTTTTTTCAAAGATCGCATGTACAACTTTCTTCCCTGCCCGTATTGGGGGATTGGTCAGTATAGAGGCAAAAGCAGCTGATGAATGAACATTCGAGAACAAATCACTTTGATAGATGCGGACATTATCAATGCGATTATGCTTAGCGTTTTCCTTTGAAAGTTCGACTGCTCTTTCGTTCACATCAATCATATGAATGGTGCGTCTCGTCATTTCGTTTGCTAACGATAAGCCGATCGGTCCATAACCGCAACCGACATCTAAGACATCGCCATCCAAGTCAGGTTCTTCAAAAGCTTCAATTAATAGCCTTGAACCATAGTCGACTTCTTTCTTAGAAAACACTCCACTGTCACTTGTAAAAGTAAAGGTACGGTTTCTCAGGGTGAAGTCCCATGTCTGTTTATTGCTTTTCACTGATGGCTTTTCCGTATAATAGTGGTCACTCACGATGAATGGACCTCCTCTGGGTTCAATCGTTTCAGGAAATTAGAAAAGAAAAAGCCCGCCAGTAAAAGCGAGCTTTCTCAAAAGATTAGGCGAAGATTACTTAACTTCTACAGAAGCGCCAACTTCTTCAAGCTTAGCTTTAAGTTCTTCAGCTTCTTCCTTAGCAATACCTTCTTTAAGTGGTTTTGGCGTGTTGTCAACAAGTTCTTTAGCTTCTTTCAAGCCAAGACCAGTAATTTCACGAACCACTTTGATCACTTTGATTTTTTGGTCTCCAGCACCAGAAAGTACTAGATCAAAATCAGTTTTCTCTTCAGCAGCAGCACCACCAGCAGCAGCTACAGCTACAGGAGCAGCAGCAGTTACGCCAAATTCTTCTTCGATTGCTTTTACTAAGTCGTTTAACTCAAGTACAGTTGCTTCTTTAACTGAAGCAATGATTTCTTCGATATTTAAAGCCATTTGTAATTCCTCCATTTAAAGTTATTTTACGTAAAGTACGCATTAAGCGCCTTGTTCTTCTTTTTGATCTGCAACTGCTTTAGTAGCAAGAGCAAGGTTACGAACTGGAGCTTGAAGAACGCTAAGCAACATAGATAGTAAGCCTTCGCGAGACGGAAGTTCCGCAAGAGCCTTCACTTCTTCTACAGTCGCTACGTTTCCTTCGATGACACCAGCTTTGATTTCTAAAGCTTCGTGGCTTTTCGCAAATTCGTTGATGATTTTCGCAGGTGCGATAACATCTTCGTTACTGAATGCGATAGCGTTTGGACCTGTTAAGAAATCGTTTAAACCAGTTAGTTCAACTTGTTCAACTGCACGGCGAGTCAAAGTGTTTTTGTAAACTTTGAATTCTACGCCAGCATCACGAAGTTGCTTACGAAGTTCAGTCACTTCAGAAACTGAAAGACCACGGTAATCTACAATTACAGTAGACATACTGTCTTTAAATTTAGAAGTAATTTCATCAACGACTACTTTTTTAGTATCGATTGCATTGCTCATGGTTACACCTCCTGTACATTCTTTGTGTAACACTTATACCGATCAGGCCATCACGTTCCTAACGAACGGTTCTCCATATAAAAAGCCTCCATTAAGACATGGAGGCTGTATATACAAGCATACGTTAACGTAAGACTGTGACATATACACCTCGGCGGGTTAATTAAGCCATAAGGCCCCTGCTGTCTACGGTATAAATGGACATTATTCTATTTTACAACATTTTGATATTATCAAAACGGTTGTGATAAGTCAAGAATTATTTTGCAGAGAAAGAAGATGGATCCACTTTCACGCCAGGGCCCATAGTAGATGTAACAGAAACGTTTTTCACGTATACACCTTTAGCCGCTGCAGGTTTTGCTTTAAGGATTGTGTCATAGATTGTTGCAAAGTTCTCAACAAGCTTTTCGTCCTCGAAAGAAACCTTTCCGATTGGCGCGTGGATGTTACCAGCTTTATCAACGCGGTATTCTACTTTACCAGCTTTGATTTCATTGATTGCTTTTTCTACTTCGAATGTAACAGTTCCTGTTTTAGGGTTTGGCATAAGACCTTTTGGTCCAAGTACACGACCGATCTTACCAACTTCACCCATCATGTCAGGTGTCGCAACGATTACATCGAAATCGAACCAACCTTGTTGGATTTTTGTGATGTAATCAGAATCTCCAACGTAGTCTGCTCCAGCAGCTTCTGCTTCTTTTGCTTTTTCGCCTTTAGCGAACACAAGAACGCGTTGAGTTTTACCAGTTCCGTTAGGAAGTACAACTGCACCGCGGATTTGTTGATCGTTTTTACGAGGGTCTACGCCCAAACGAAAAGCAACTTCTACAGTCGCATCAAATTTCGCTGTATTTGCTTTTTTTGTAAGAGAAACAGCTTCAGCTACATCATACGCTTTAGTACGTTCGATTAGCTTCGCAGCTTCTACATACTTTTTACCTTTTTTAGCCATTATAAAAATCCTCCTTATGTGGTTTTAGCGGAATAACCTCCCACGAATAAGGGTTGCGAACTTGTCATAACCAAACTCGCAACCCAACAAGACAAAAAATTAATCTTCGATGACAATACCCATACTGCGTGCAGTACCTTCAACCATGCGCATAGCTGATTCAACGCTGGCAGCGTTTAAGTCAGGCATTTTTGTTTCCGCGATTTCGCGTACTTTATCACGCTTAACAGTTGCCACTTTATTACGGTTAGGTTCACCAGAACCAGACTCAATACCAGCTGCTTTTTTAAGTAATACTGCAGCAGGTGGAGTTTTAGTAATAAATGTAAATGAACGGTCTTCAAAAACCGAAATTTCAACAGGAATGATAAGACCAGCTTGGTCAGCTGTACGAGCATTAAACTCCTTACAGAATCCCATGATATTAACACCGGCTTGACCTAGTGCAGGTCCAACTGGTGGAGCTGGGTTAGCTTTTCCAGCAGGAATTTGCAATTTAACAACTTTTACTACTTTTTTAGCCACGAGACACACCTCCTTAAAGTCCGTGATGTGGTAATAGGGGAATCCCCCTCCCACTCAACAACTTCATTCTTTATATGAATGACGAAATAACTAGCTAGCGATCTTGAGTGAACTCAAGACGTACCTTTGCTATATTACCACTTCTATACACTCATTTCAAGCTCTTTTGAATTACAATTTATCGATCTGCGTGAACTCAAGTTCAACAGGTGTTTCTCTACCAAACATATTAACGAATACTTTGACTTTGCTTTTATCGTAATCAATCTCTTCGATAGATCCTGTGAAGTTAGCAAATGGTCCATCGATGACCTTGACTGTTTCTTTCAGCTCAAAGTCGATTTCTGTTTTGCGCTCTTCAAGACCCATTCTCTTCAGAATGGTTTCAGCTTCGCCTGGTAATAGCGCTGTCGGCTTTGAGCCTGACCCAGCTGATCCAACGAATCCTGTCACACCCGGTGTATTACGAACAACATACCAAGAATCGTCAGTCATGACGATTTCCACTAGTACATAGCCAGGGAATACTTTCTTTTTGACCACTTTTTTCTTACCGTTTTTAAAATCAGTTTCTTCTTCCTCTGGTACGACTACACGGAAGATTTTATCCTGCATGCCCATTGATTCAACACGCTTTTCCAAGTTCGCTTTTACTTTGTTTTCATAACCAGAGTACGTATGCACAACATACCAATTCTTTTCCATTTTAGATCAGGACTATTCAGTCCTTCCCTCCCCACATTTCATAATGTCTATTTGACGAATATCGAGTACCGGTAAATATTTTCAAGCAATTGAAAAAACCCGTAAAACGGGTTTTTTGGCAAGTCATATTATGATCTATTATAGCACGTTCAGCAGACCATTATTCAAGTATTAATGAATTAATTCGATTAATTGTGAGATTCCTATATCAAGAAAAGAGAAAAAGATTGCAAAGAAGACGACTGTTAAAATAACAGTGATTGTGTAGCGGACCATTTCGTTTTTCTTTGGCCAGCTGACCTTTTTCATTTCTTTTCCGACACTTTTTAAGAAACTGATAATACGCATGTAAAAGACCTCCACAGATTAAAGAACGCAAATCTTACTTCGTTTCTAAATGTGTTTTATGTGAATTACAATTCTTGCAATATTTCTTAACTTCTAATCTTTCAGCTGCTGAAGCAACACTTTTCATTGTCGTATAATTGCGGCTTCCGCAGTCTTTACAGGCTAGAGTGATTTTTTTCCTCATATTTACACCTATTTTCTCGACATCATTTCCTTAGTACCTTATCACAGTGTCGAAAAAGCTGTCAATATAGGTTTGACTAGAGACTGATCTCGCGCAGCTCTAAATATTTCTCTAATTTTCTCTTTACTCTTTGGAGTGCGTTATCAATTGATTTCACATGACGGTTTAAATCTTCAGAAATCTCCTGATAGGATCTGCCATCAAGATAAAGCACAAGTACCTTTCTTTCCAGCTCGCTTAATAGTTCACCCATTTTCATTTCAATATCATCAAATTCTTCTTTGCTAATGATTAGATCTTCTGGGTTAAGCGCTTTAGCACCGGAAATGACATCCAACAATGTTCTGTCCGATTCTTCATCGTATATCGGCTTGTCTAATGATACATAGGAATTTAACGGGATATGTTTTTGGCGAGTAGCTGTTTTAATTGCGGTGATAATTTGGCGGGTAATACATAATTCTGCAAAAGCCTTAAATGAAGTAAGCTTGTCCTCTCTGAAATCGCGGATAGACTTATAAAGTCCGATCATTCCCTCTTGGACAATGTCCTCTCGATCCGCTCCAATCAAGAAATAAGATCTTGCTTTCGCACGTACAAAATTGCGGTATTTCGTAATTAAATAATCTAGCGCATCACTATCTCCGACATGAACCCTTTCAATGACTTGTTCATCTTCCAACTGGCAAAATTGCTCTCTGATGGACTTACCCTTGCTGTTGTTTAGATTCACTTCGATCCCCCCGACCGCACCTAGATAGAAATATTATACATTAATGGTTGAAATATCGTCAAGCTATTCCAAATTCCCACGCCGCCATTTTTCAAACGTTTTCAATACATCTTCTGACAATTCAATTTTGGATGCTGGTTTATTAGAAGTAATCTTTTTGACCCGTGTTTCAATCTTTCGTTCAATCACTTCAATCTCTCTTAAAAGCTCTCTAGCCGACTTGCGAAGAGCACCTTGCCCAAAGATCGCCCACTGTTCCGTAAAATCAGAGGTCGCCACATGTATTTGCGTCCGAATATTATTCAAATCCTGCGCCAGCTTTTCAATCCGCTCATCAGCCGTTTCATTCTCTCTTGTAAAGATGACCTCTACTCGGTGGTTTGTCCGCTTTTTCTCGATTCCTTTGACCATATGGGCATCGAATACAACAATGACTCGATACCCTGTGTATGCTTGATATTCTGCTAAATTTTGAATCAGTACGTCTCTGGCTTCTTCAAAGCTGTTTTCCTTTAAGTGCTGCAAACGAGGCCATGCACCTATCATGTTGTATCCATCGACTAAGAGGATGTCCATCTCTATTCTCCTAACGGATAACGTTTTCGATACACTTCATACATCAATAGACTAGCGGCAACTGATGCATTTAATGAAGTGACCTTCCCGGCCATTGGCAGTTTTATCAGGAAATCACATTTTTCCTTGATCAATCGACCGATTCCTTTTCCTTCACTTCCGATCACAAGAGCTAGAGGCATTGTTCCATCAAATTGTCTGTAATCCTGCTTAGCAGACGCATCTGTTCCTGCGACCCAAATTCCTCTTTCTTTCATCTCATCAAGAGCTCTTGAAAGGTTGGTCACTTTCGCGACAGGAATATGCTCGATTGCCCCAGTGGATGCCTTGGCAACAGTTGTTGTCAAGCCGACTGCTCGCCTTTTCGGAATGACGATTCCATGTGCACCTACAGCATCTGCCGTACGCATAATGGACCCTAAATTATGAGGATCTTCGATTTCATCTAAAATAAGGAAAAATGGCTGTTCATTCCGTTTTTCAGCGATTTGATACAGATCGTCCAATTCCGCATATTCATATGCCGCTACTTGTGCAACGATTCCCTGGTGCTGACCTGATACCATTTGATCAAGCTTTTTCCTCGGAACATACTGAATGGTGATATTTTGCTTTTTAGCGAGTTCAATGACCTGCTGGGCTTGTCCTTTTACAGTGTTTTCTGCCATCCAGAGCTTGTATAACTCTCTATCTGACTTCAGTGTCTCAATCACTGCATTTTTCCCAATCACATAATCATGTTGCTGACTCATTTGTCTTCCTCCCTGACGTTCCGATTTCAATCGCCTGACTAATCAGCTCTTCTAAGCGTTCGTCCTGCTGTTCAATAAATAAATAACCCATGAGCGCTTCAAGCGCCGTACTATAACGATACGTTTGAACGTCTGTGTTTTTAGGCACTGTGCCAGATTTTGCATTTCTTCCTCTTTTCAGCACCGCTTCTTCCGCCTCAGTGAAAAAGCCTTGCTGCTGAAGCGTAAATAAAATAGCGGCCTGAGATTTAGCTGAAACAATCTTGCTTGCTCGTTTATGCAGCTCATTTGGTTTTGTCGCCCCCGTTTGGAGGAGGTGATGCCTCACATATACTTCAAAAATGGCATCACCCATATAAGCAAGCGCAAGTCCGTTCAACTGTTTACCGTCTTTCAGCTTTTCAAAATTCAACATGCCTATTCTCCTCTTTTCCAGCGAGTACCTTGAGGAGTGTCCTCCAATACAATATTCATGCTCTTTAACTGATCACGAATTTGATCAGACAGGGCGAAGTCACGATTTCTTCTAGCTTCATTTCGTTTCTCAATTAACGCTTCTACTTCTTCGTCAAGCGTGTGCTTTTCTTCTAATGAGAAGCCAAGAACAGATGTGATTTCTTGGAACAAGCCGATAAATGCATTGATCACTTCCTCAGAAGTATGATCATTCTCCATATAGTAATTCGCCTGCTTCGCTAGTTCAAATAAGACAGAGATGGCATTCGCAGTATTGAAGTCATCATTCATTTCAGAAATAAATGTCGCACGCTGCTCTTCAATCTTCGCCAGCCATTCGGTATTGTTGTCTGTTATATTGGTGCTGCTCTCAAGGCGATGATGTAAATTGGCATACGATGTTTTGAGTCTGTTAAAAGCACTCTTTGTACTGTCCAATAAATCAATTGAGTAATTAATAGGGTGACGGTAATGAACAGATAACATAAAGAATCGAAGTACATCTGGATCTTGTTCTTTAATAATGTCATGCACCAGCACAAAGTTGCCAAGTGATTTTGACATTTTTTCATTCTCAATATTAATATAACCGTTATGCATCCAATACTTCGCAAAAGGTTTCCCTGTCAAAGCCTCAGATTGGGCGATCTCATTCTCATGGTGAGGGAACGTTAAATCCTGTCCGCCAGCATGAATGTCGATCGTATCACCTAAATATTTTTTGACCATGGCCGAGCATTCGATGTGCCAGCCTGGGCGTCCTTCGCCCCACGGGCTATCCCATGAAATTTCCTGATCCTTTGCAGCCTTCCATAAAGCAAAGTCCAGTGCATCTCTTTTCTTTTCACCTACTCGAATACGAGCACCTGTCTTCAGTTCATCAATCGATTGATGAGAAAGCTTTCCGTAGCCTTCAAATGAACGCGTGCTGTAATACACGTCGCCATCCGCTTCATAGGCGTAGCCTTTTTCAATCAATGTGGCGATAAACGCAATGATGTCATCCATATTTTCTGTTACTCGCGGGTGAAGGTCTGCTTTTTTGCAGCCTAGTGCACTGACGTCTTCGAAGTAGGCTTGGATAAACCGATCAGCAATGGTCGGGACATCTTCCCCGAGCTCATTGGCTGCTTTGATGAGTTTATCATCCACATCTGTAAAGTTTGAGACAAAGTTCACATCATAGCCGCTGTATTCTAAATACTTACGTACAGTGTCGTATACAATCGCCGGTCGTGCATTCCCGATATGAATGTAGTTATAAACGGTTGGTCCGCACACATACATCTTGACCTTTCCTGGTTCAAGCGGGACAAATTCTTCCTTCTTACGTGTCAATGTATTAAAAATATTGATTGTCATGATTGTTCTTCCTTTCTGCTCAATGAAGCCAGCTCACGTTTTAGCTTTTCCATTTCTCGTTCCAATTCTTTAAAACGATCGGAAACTGGATCTGGCAAATCTTGATGGTTGAGATCACGATTGATTTTCTTTCCATTTTGAACGACCACGCGCCCAGGTATACCTACAACAGTGGAATGGTCTGGGACGTCCTTTAACACAACAGACCCTGCACCAATCTTGGATCCTTTTCCAACTGTAATGGAACCGAGCACCTTTGCACCCGTCGCAATGAGGGCATCGTCTAAAATGGTCGGATGCCGCTTTCCCTTTTCTTTCCCTGTTCCCCCTAATGTCACGCCTTGGAAAACAGTGACGTTGTCTCCAATTTCACATGTTTCCCCAATCACGACACCCATGCCGTGATCAATGAAGAAACGTCTGCCAATGGTTGCCGCTGGGTGAATTTCAACCCCTGTGAAAAACCGGCTGACCTGAGAAATGATCCGCGCAAGAAAATACAGCTTACGTTTATAAAATGCGTGCGCGATACGATGAGCCCAAATCGCATGAAGCCCTGAATAGGTTAGCACTACTTCAATATAGCTTCTAGCAGCAGGATCTTGATCAAACACAGTATCAATATCTTCTTTCAGCATTTTGAAAAACACATGCTCCCCCCGTTCTTCCCCATCAATCTCTCTTAGGACTTGCTCTCTTTTTTTGGACAAATAAAAAACGCCTCTGCCAAACGACAGAGACGTTTTGAAAACGCGGTTCCACTCTGTTTAGAAAGCTCCTTATCTTGCAAGCTTTCTCAACTTAATCCCGTAACGGAGGGTACCGCCCTTGCATACTAACGTACGTGTTCCTCAAGGGTCTTGAGGGTGCATTTCCAACGTCTGCCCATAAGTCTCTTTCAGCCGGTGAAGACTCTTTCTGTGATGGACGAAAACATTGTACTTCTCCCTCGCAACGATTTTCCTTATATTTGTTTAATGCGGTTTAATACCGTTTCTTTACCTAGTAGCTCAATACTTTGCGGAAGTTCTGGGCCATGAGTTTGTCCTGTGACAGCCACACGAATTGGCATGAATAGTTTCTTGCCTTTATGCCCTGTTTCTTTTTGTACCGCTTTAATGGCAGCCTTGATTTCATCAGGTGTGAAAGACTCAAGACGTTCTAGCTGACCTGCAAAAGAGTCCATGACTTCTGGTACTTGCTCTTCTGCTAGAACTTCTCTCGCCTCTTGATTATACTCAATTTGCTCCTTAAAGAACAACTCTGTTAACTCAACAATTTCTGCTCCGTAGCTCAATTGTTCGTGATATAGAGAAATGAGTTTGCGTACCCACGTGTTTTCTTCTTCCGTCAGCTGTTCGCTTACCTTGCCAGCCTTTTGAAGATGTGGAAGTGTTAATGCAACGACTTGATCAAGATCAAGTGCTTTCACGTATTGGTTATTCACCCATTTTAGTTTATGCATATCGAATAGAGCTGGTGACTTAGAAAGTCGGTTTACATCGAAAATATCGATGAATTGCTCTTTTGTAAATAGTTCTTCTTCGCCAACTGGAGACCATCCAAGTAATGCAATGAAGTTAAACAGGGCTTCTGGTAAATAGCCCAGGTTCTTATATTGCTCAATGAATTGAATAATCGATTCATCTCGCTTACTTAATTTCTTACGGTTCTCGTTCACAATCAACGTCATATGTCCGAACAGCGGAACATCCCAGCCAAATGCATTGAAGACCATGATTTGTTTAGGTGTATTCGAAATGTGGTCCTCTCCGCGAAGAATGTGAGTCATTTTCATCAAATGATCATCCACTGCTACAGCGAAGTTATAAGTTGGTGTACCATCTTTCTTCACAATGACAAAGTCACCGATGCCGTCTGTTTCAAACGAAATATCACCTTTGACCATGTCGTCAAATTTGATGATTTCTCCCTTTGGTACACGGAAGCGAATACTTGGCTCTCTTCCTTCAGCAATGAGCTTGTCCTCTTCTTCTTTTGATAAATGACTGCATTTACCAGAATATCGAGGCATTTCACTGCGGGCGATTTGTGCTTCTCGTTCTTCTTCTAATTCTTCAGCCGTACAATAGCACTTATAAGCCAAGTCCTTTTCTAGCAGCTCGTCATAATATTTTTTGTAAATATCATTACGCTCTGATTGTCTGTAAGGACCGTAGCCGCCATCTTTATCAATACTCTCGTCCCAATCAATGCCGAGCCACTGCAAATGACGAAGCTGGCTTTCTTCTCCGCCTTCTACATTACGCTTTTGATCCGTATCTTCGATTCGAATAATAAATTTGCCGCCTTGGCTGCGTGCGAACAAATAGTTGAAAAGAGCCGTTCTAGCATTCCCAATATGTAAATGACCAGTTGGACTCGGTGCATAACGAACACGCACTTCATTTCCCATGAGTTTAACTTCCTTTCATCTGCATCATGTTGTCTGACACCATTTTTTTATAAACGTATTTTATCATCAAATACCATTCTCATCAAAATGGATTTTACTTTTTCTGAAGAAGCACTGTCGCCTGAGAAGCAATTCCTTCGCCTCTACCTGTAAATCCGAGTTTCTCTGTCGTTGTTGCTTTGACATTTACCTGTGTGACATCTGCCTCAAGCGCTTCTGCGATTTTCTCGCACATCGGTTGAATGTAAGGTGCCATTTTTGGCTTTTGCGCCATGATGGTGCAGTCAATATTCACAAGTGTATAGCCTTTTTCTTTCACAAGTGCCCACACATGCTGAAGTAATTGAAAAGAATCTGCATCCTTAAATTCGGGATCAGTGTCTGGGAAATGTCTGCCGATATCTCCTTCACCAATCGCACCTAGACAGGCATCTGCCACCGTGTGAAGCAGTACGTCAGCATCTGAATGCCCAAGCAGGCCCTTTTCATAGGGAATGGTAACCCCGCCGATAATAAGAGGTCTTCCCTCTGTTAATTGATGTACATCAAAGCCTTGTCCTATTCTCAACATGATCTAGTACCCTCTTTCCGCATCCATAATTGCCTTGGCAACCAGTAAATCATCTGGTGTTGTCAGTTTAATATTGGTATAGTCTCCCTGGACAATATACACACTCTCACCATGTAATTGTTCCACAAGGCTGGCGTCGTCTGTTCCAAGGAAGCCTGTCCGCTCCGCATATTCATGCGCCTCTTTTAAAATAGAATGACGAAAAGCTTGTGGGGTCTGGACTGCCCACAAGCTCTGACGTTCAATGGTTTGCTCCACTTTGCCTGCTTGAACGCGTTTGATTGTGTCTTTCACTGGTACCGCTACGACTGCGGAGCCTTTTTCAATCGCCGCTTTAACGAGCAAGTCAATCTGTGTATGCTTAATAAAAGGCCTTGCTCCATCATGAACAAGCACGATGTCCGCATCTTTTACAGCCTTCAATCCTTCATATACACTTTGCTGACGTTCTTCACCGCCAGTGACAAGTGAAACAGGCGTTTGAAAAGCGTGTACCTTTAGTAGCCTTTCAAAGTCACGACGCTCCTCTTCATTGATCGCTAAGATCATGCGTTTGCATTGTGAATGGGCGTCAAACACCTTTAGTGTGTGAATGATAACCGGCATTCTTTTCAATTCAATAAAAAGCTTATTGCGGCCGGCCTTCATTCGTTTCCCCTGCCCCGCAGCCGGAATAACTACTTCATAATACATGTTCGTTCTCCCTTTAGAGCGCCTTCTCCAGAAGTTTTGGCTTTGCAAAAATCATTCTTCCGGCAGCAGTCTGCAGCACACTTGTGACAAGCACATCAATGTCTTTTCCAATGTAGTTGCGTCCTTCTTCGACCACTATCATCGTACCGTCATCTAAGTAGGCAACACCTTGGTTATGCTCTTTCCCATCTTTAATGACCTGTACCTTCATTTCTTCCCCAGGCAGTACAACAGGTTTGACCGCATTGGCTAGATCATTGATGTTTAACACTGCTACTTTTTGAAGTTCGCATACTTTATTTAAATTAAAATCATTTGTCACAACAACACCTGAAGTTAATTTAGCGAGCTTCACAAGCTTGCTATCAACCTCTTGAATGTCTTCGAAGTCACCTTCGTAAATTTCAACTTTGATGTCCAATTCTCTTTGGATACGATTTAAAATATCAAGACCTCTTCGGCCTCTATTTCTCTTTAATACATCAGAAGAGTCTGCAATATGCTGTAATTCCTCCAGAACAAATTGAGGAATGACCATAATTCCTTCTAAAAATCCAGTTTGACAAATATCTGCGATTCTTCCATCAATGATAACACTTGTGTCTAAAATTTTCAGCTTTTTATCTTCTATTTCAGGTTCATCATCAGCTGCACCTTTTTTCTTGCTGACCTTTGCAGATCGAGAGAACAGCCCCATCATTTCATCCTTCTTCTTAAACCCTACCTGAAATCCAAGGTATCCTAAAAAGAAAGCCAGAAAAATCGGAATAATGGTACCAAAAATATGATATGGGATATTGTTTAGCGGGATCACGTTTACAATAAGATATGCTAGAATAAGTCCAAATACTAAACCGAAACTTCCAGATATAAGATCAGGAAGAGGCGCCTTTAATAGAGAATCCTCGATCCATTTCACCCAATTAACAACATAGCCTGTGCACCATTGGCCGATGATAAAGAACACAGCGGCTCCTATTAGTGCTGAAGAGTAAGCATTTGTTATGAGAGGTATGTCCTTTACATTTAACAGCAGAAATAACTCTGGAATGATAAAAATCCCCACAACTGCACCAAAAATGATAAAAAACGCCTGAACGATTCTTTTTAACATACCTTCACCTCCTTTATTTTTCATCTGTCAATCCACCTTCATCTAACATTGATATATGTTTAAGTTTTCTATCATGATCAATAGAAAACAAAAAGCATCATTAATATACCCATATTCATCCATTTTTAACCGTAATTGAGGAAAATTTCTCTACTACAGCTGACGGTCAATATAATGTTTTTCTTGTAACCTTTTTAATCCTTTTTTTATCTTTTTCGCCCTTACTTCTCCAATTCCTTCTACTTCATCCAATTCTTGTACATCCGCTTCCATAATTCGATCTAACACACCAAACGCTTCGACCACATTTTCGACAATAGGCATTGGCAGTCTAGGGATTTTGTGAAGTAATCTGAACCCTCTTGTGTACACATAATCGTCAACATTTGTAGAAGCTGGATATCCAAGTAACTTGTACAGAATGGAATCATCTAAAAGCTCAAAGCTAGACATATCTTGGAGTTGTTTAAGCAAAGTATATGGATCTTTAATCTTTTCTTTCACGTAATCTTTAATAAATAAAGCCGCTTCCTGCTCCATATCTGTAATCAGTTCATTGACTTGAAGACGGATCAAGTGTCCTTCTGTTCCGAGCTCTTTGATATACATATTAATTTCATTTTTGATTCTAAGCACCATTTCGTAGCGATGCAGCACGGATAGTACATCACCAAAGGTGACAAGCTCTTCAAATTCTAGGGCGCTTAACGCTGAAATGGCGTGATCTAAAATGGTTTTATATTTCTCTAGTGTTTGAATGGCTTGATTGGCCTTTGTTAAAATAAAGCCGATATCTTTCAACGTGTAACGACGATTTCCTTGGTATAAAGTAATGACGTTTCTCCGTTCAGAAATAGCAATGATTAAGCAGCCTGTCTGCTTGGCTACACGTTCAGCCGTTCGGTGTCTCATGCCTGTTTCTGATGAATGAATCGTTGCATCTGGCATCAGCTGTGTATTCGCATACAAGATTTTTTGACCAGAATCGCTTAAAATAATGGCCCCATCCATCTTAGCCAATTCATATAAGTGTGCTGGGGAGAAGGCAGAATTAATGTGAAATCCTCCATCCACCACACTTTTTACTTTGTCGTTATAACCAACAACAATGAGCCCGCCAGTATTGGCTCTCAGGACATTTTCAATCCCTACCCGCAAAGGTGTCCCTGGTGCCACAAACTGTACGATATCTAAGAGATCAACTTCTCTCGCTCCTTTTTTCTCTTTTTCCATTTCTATGATCCCCCTAGTGAAATACGAAGTGCCTCCGCTACATTTTCTACACCGACTAGCTCAATCCCTCTCGGCTTTTTCCATCCATCTATATTCGCCTGAGGAATAAACATTCGCTTAAATCCTAGTTTAGCAGCTTCCTGCACACGCTGTTCAATTCTTGATACTCTTCTGACTTCTCCCGTCAGACCAACTTCTCCTATAAAGCAATCCGCTGGTTGCGGCGCTGCGTCTTTAAAGCTTGATGCAATACTGACGGCAATGGCCAAGTCAATCGCTGGTTCGTCAAGCTTCACACCGCCTGCGACCTTTAAATACGCATCTTGGTTTTGCAGCAGCAGCCCTACACGTTTTTCTAAAACGGCCATTAGCAATGACACACGATTATGATCAAGACCTGTAGCCATTCTCCGTGGATTCCCAAAGCTTGTCGGCGAAATTAATGCTTGTATCTCCACAAGAACGGGTCTTGTTCCTTCCATTGAGGCAACAACACACGAACCAGATACACCTGCTGACCGCTCTTCTAAAAAAATTTCTGATGGGTTTAATACTTCCGTGAGTCCTTCTTCTCTCATTTCAAAAATCCCTAATTCATTCGTTGAACCAAATCGGTTTTTCACTGCTCGTAAGATACGAAACGTATGATGCCGCTCCCCTTCAAAATAAAGAACCGTGTCCACCATATGCTCTAAAAGACGTGGACCTGCGATCGAGCCTTCTTTGGTCACGTGACCAACGATAAAAATCGGAATACCATTCGTCTTGGCAATCTTCATCAGCTGCGCTGTGCATTCTCTTACCTGAGAAACAGATCCAGGAGCTGACGTTATATCGCTTTGATAAACGGTTTGAATCGAATCCACCACAACAAAAGCGGGTTTCATCTCTTGTATAGAAGACGTTATATACTCCATATCGGTTTCAGCCAAAACATGTAAAGAGGTGCTATCAATGCCGAGGCGATCCGCTCTTAGCTTCGTTTGTTTAATGGACTCCTCACCAGATATGTATAACACATTCTGATTTTGGTCTGAGAGCTGTGCTGATACTTGTAGTAATAATGTGGACTTCCCAATCCCAGGGTCTCCGCCAATGAGAACGAGAGAGCCTTTGACAATTCCACTTCCTAATACTCGGTTAAATTCTTCTAAATTCGTTTTAATTCGGGGTTCTTCGGATGTTTCAATTGCAGAAATAGGTGAAGGTTTTTGAATGGTTTGAACAGAATGATTAAAAGCACTTCGACGGTTTGCCGGCTCTTTGCGAACGACCTCTTCTGTCATACTGTTCCACGTGCCGCAGCCAGGACATTTCCCCATCCATTTGGCTGACTCATAACCGCACGATTGGCATATAAATTTTGATTTTGTCTTAGCCATAGATTGAAGAATACAACTCCTTATACTGATCAGAAAATAAGTAAAGGGAGGCATACATCTGACTGGTATGCCTCACACTTTTTTCTTACTATATTAGTTCGTAGCAGCCGTTGCTTTTACGACAATTTCTCCATCTTCCACATCTAATACGATATGTTGACCCTTTTCAATATTACCTCTCAGCAATTCCTCAGAAAGTCGATCCTCAACGTGCTTTTGAATCGCTCTTCTTAACGGACGAGCACCATACTCAAGGTCTACACCTTCGTCGGCAATCTTCGCTTTTGCTGCTTCTGTCAGTTCAATTGAGAGGTCTTGCTCTTTTAACCGTTTTGTTAATTGATCAGACATGAGAGACACAATCTCTTTTAGATGTTTCTTTTCAAGCGAGTGGAAGACAATGATTTCATCAATACGGTTGATGAATTCCGGTCTAAACGCACGTTTCAACTCACCCATTACTTTGCCTTTCATATCTTTGTAATTTTGACCTTCATCCTGCACGTTAAAGCCAACATATTTATTGCGCTTCAGTTCACTAGCTCCAACGTTTGAAGTCATAATCAAAATAGTATTTCTAAAGTCAACTGTACGTCCTTTAGAATCAGTAAGACGGCCATCTTCTAACACTTGCAGTAAGATATTAAACACATCAGGATGCGCCTTTTCAATCTCATCTAAAAGCACAACAGAATAAGGTTTTCTTCTCACTTTTTCCGTCAGCTGGCCACCTTCATCATAGCCAACATAGCCTGGAGGTGATCCCACAAGTCTTGATGTAGAATGTTTCTCCATGTATTCAGACATATCAATACGGATCATCGCTTCTTCATCACCGAAAATAGACTCGGCCAGTGCTCTCGCAAGCTCAGTCTTACCCACCCCTGTTGGACCTAAGAAGATAAAGGAGCCAATTGGACGTTTCGGGTCTTTTAGACCAGCGCGCGCACGTCTCACGGCTTTCGCTACAGCGACAACCGCTTCATCCTGACCAATCACGCGAGAATGGAGCAATTGTTCCATATTCAGAAGCTTATCTGTTTCGGTTTGAGCAATTTTCGAAACAGGCACTCCCGTCCAGCTAGAGACAACCATTGCGATATCATCTACAGATACCTCAGAATTCTCTTGTCCCTGCTTTTCTTTCCACGATTTCTTTGTGACTTCTACTTTTTCACGCAAGCGCTGCTCTGTGTCACGAAGGGAAGCTGCTTTTTCAAATTCTTGACTTTGAACAGCCGCATCCTTTTCCTTACGTACTTCATCCAGCTTTTGCTCTAGTTCCTTTAGGTTAGGCGGTGTCGTGAATGAACGTAAGCGTACCTTCGAACCTGCCTCATCAATTAGATCAATCGCCTTATCTGGAAGGAAACGATCAGAGATATAACGGTCAGACAGCTTCACTGCCGCCTCAATCGCTTCATCTGTAATGGACACACGGTGATGTGCTTCATAACGATCTCTAAGACCTCTCAAGATTTGAATACTTTCATCAACGGACGGCTGATCCACTTGAATTGGTTGGAAACGACGTTCAAGTGCTGCATCCTTCTCGATATATTTACGGTACTCATCTAACGTTGTAGCCCCGATACATTGAAGCTCACCACGTGCCAGGGATGGTTTCAGAATATTAGACGCATCAATCGCACCCTCTGCTCCACCTGCACCAATCAGTGTATGAAGCTCATCAATGAAGAGAATGATATTTCCAGCCTGACGAATTTCGTCCATGACTTTTTTCAAACGATCCTCGAATTCACCACGATATTTCGTTCCCGCTACAACGGTTCCCATATCAAGTGTCATCACTCGTTTATCACGCAGGATTTCAGGCACTTCGTTATGAATAATTTGCTGTGCAAGACCTTCTGCGATCGCGGTTTTACCAACACCAGGCTCACCAATCAGAACAGGGTTATTCTTTGTTCTTCTGCTTAGTACCTCAATGACACGCTGAATTTCTTTACTTCGGCCAATGACAGGGTCCAAGCTGTCCTCTTTCGCAATAGCCGTTAAGTCTCTTGCCAAGCTATCTAATGTTGGTGTATTTGCATTGCTATTCGATCCTGCCGCTGATGCACCAGTTTCATTGCTGCCAAGCAGCTGCAACACTTGCTGACGTGCTTTATTTAAGCTCACTCCGAGGTTATTTAAGACACGGGCAGCTACACCCTCTCCCTCACGAATAAGACCTAAAAGAATATGTTCTGTCCCTACATAGGAATGACCTAGCTTTCTTGCTTCATCCATAGAAAGCTCCGTGACCTTCTTCGCTCTAGGCGTATAATGAGGAATAGCTTGAGACACCTCTTGCCCTCTTCCAATCAAGCTTTCGACTTCTTTTTGGATTTTATCTGAAACAAGGCCCAGTGCTTCTAACGCTTTTGCGGCGATGCCCTCACCTTCACGTACAAGACCAAGTAAAATGTGTTCTGTTCCAATGTTCTTATGGCCTAGGCGAATGGCTTCTTCTTGTGCAAGTGCTAATACCTTTTGAGCTCTTTCAGTGAATCTTCCAAACATCATATCGTTTCATCCTCCTGTCCATTCCTATGCATTTCTAAGCGCAGCCTTTCTCTAATAATCGCTGCTCGTTTTATATCTCGTTCATTTGGCTCCAAGGCTCCTCCTGAATATTGTTGAAGGAAGCCAGGCTGTGTCAAAATCATGAGTTCATTCAGTATATTACTTGAAAGCCCCTTAATGATACCTAAATCAATTCCAAGCCGCACATCAGACAGACACTTTGCCGTTTCTTTTGATTCAATCATACGACAATTGGCCAATATTCCTAAGGAACGGTACACTCTGTCCTCAAGTTCAATTTTAGATGTTTGATATAAGGCTTTTCGTGCAGATCGCTCTTGTTCAATAAGCTGAGCGGTCACACTATTCAAATCATCCACAATATCTTCTTCTGATTGACCAAGTGTCATTTGATTTGAGATTTGAAAGATGTTTCCTATTGCTTCGCTACCCTCACCATAAATTCCTCTGACGACAAGACCTAATTGATTAATTGCAGGAATAATCCGATTCATTTGTCTTGTGAGAGCTAATGCTGGTAAGTGCATCATGACCGAAGCCCTTATACCTGTACCTACATTGGTCGGACAGCTTGTTAAGTATCCTCGCTTTTCAGAAAACGCATAATCTACTTGCTCTTCAATCCAGTCGTCTACCTGATTAGCCACTTTAAGTGCATTGGCCAGCTGAAAACCTGGGAACAGGCATTGGATACGAATATGGTCTTCTTCATTTAGCATGACACTGATTTCCTCGTTTTCAGAAAGCAAGCAGCCGCCAAATCTTGATTCTGCCAAGTTGGGGCTAATCAAATGCTTTTCAACAAGTACTCTCTTTGCTAAAGGCTGTGTTTCATTCATTCGAATCAGAACAAAGTTTCCAACGTTCTTCGCTTCCTGGCTTGCAAACTTCTGCTCGAATTGCTGGAGAACAGCTTCAGCCTCCTCTTCAGAAAACTGAGTTGGGAAACGAACATGCTCTAGATTACGTGCTAGCCGAATACGACTGCTTAGAACAATGTCACTTTCTGGTCCTTTTTGTTTCATCCATTGACTTAAAGCGTCTTGAATAAAATGCTGGAGCGACATGTCGTTAATCTCCCTCCCTCTGCTGAGATTGCTCATGCTCTAATGCACGAATTTGATCTCGAACTTCCGCTGCTTTTTCGAACTCTTCCTGTTCAATCAACTGCTTCAGTTCCTGCTGCATCAACTCAAGTTTCCGGCGTACATGCAGACTGCCGGCAATCCGTTTAGGAACTTTTCCATAATGGGCTGTATTTCCACTATGGACTTTCCGCAAAACAGGATTCAGGTACTGATCAAATGTACGGTAACATTCTGCACAGCCAAAACGGCCTGTTTTTCTGAACTGCTGAAAGGTTAAGCCACATTTAGGACATTGATCCACTTCTCTCGCTTCTTGAAAAATAGATGACCCTTTGTTAGCACTTGTGGTAAAGCTAGGATCGATATTCAGTAAGCCTGATAATAAGTTGTGAATCGAGAAACCTTGGTTTCCACTCATAGCATATGAATCACTGTTTTCTTTTGCACATTGTTCACATATGTGCATTTCTTGTTTTTCTCCATTTATAACTTTTGTAAAGTGAAAAGTGGCTGGTCTCTCATTGCATTCTTGACAAATCAATCTTTTCACCCGCTTTACTTTAATTTCAAAGCATTTAACATCGCTTTCATCATCCGAGCCCGCAGTTCATCTCGTTCAGGTAAATCAATGTGCAAAACAGAACGGTCCATGACACTGATCATCATCTTAGCTTCTCTTTCGGATAGAATGTTGTTTTCTACAAGACGCATGATGATATGATCAGATGCAGCCTGTGATAAACGATGATAGATTTGGGAAATAATGTGGTTCAATAAGTCGACTTCATCATTCATTTTGACTTTAATGATGCGGATATAGCCACCGCCACCACGCTTACTTTCAACGATATAGCCTCTTTCGCTCGTAAAGCGTGTATTGATAACATAATTAATTTGTGAAGGTACGCATTGAAACTTATCTGCAATCTCATTGCGCTTAATTTCTAATATTTCTCGACCATTCTGATCCAAGACTTCCTTCAAATACTGCTCGATGATATCAGAAATATTTTGTGCCACTCCGCCTCCTCCTCCATTGACTTTGACTATATTTGACTTTAATCTTACTATAAATTTTTTCGATCGATTTTTCAAGATAATCGCTCAACTAACAATATTATTTCCACATTTATATGGTGTCAAACCTCTCAAAAACACAAAAAAGACCAGTTCCGTCTGGAACTGATCCTTAGAAAAGCTTGGCGGCGTCCTACTCTCACAGGGGGAAACCCCCAACTACCATCGGCGCTGAAGAGCTTAACTTCCGTGTTCGGTATGGGAACGGGTGTGACCTCTTCGCTATCGCCACCAAACCTGATGGAGAGAATGTTCTCTCAAAACTAGATAACAACGTTCATGCTTCACATTAGAATATAGGTTAAGTCCTCGATCTATTAGTATCTGTCAGCTCCACGTGTCACCACGCTTCCACCTCAGACCTATCAACCTGATCATCTTTCAGGGATCTTACTTCCTTGCGGAATGGGAAATCTCATCTTGAGGGGGGCTTCATGCTTAGATGCTTTCAGCACTTATCCCGTCCGCACATAGCTACCCAGCGATGCCCTTGGCAGAACAACTGGTACACCAGCGGTGCGTCCATCCCGGTCCTCTCGTACTAAGGACAGCTCCTCTCAAATTTCCTGCGCCCGCGACGGATAGGGACCGAACTGTCTCACGACGTTCTGAACCCAGCTCGCGTACCGCTTTAATGGGCGAACAGCCCAACCCTTGGGACCGACTACAGCCCCAGGATGCGATGAGCCGACATCGAGGTGCCAAACCTCCCCGTCGATGTGGACTCTTGGGGGAGATAAGCCTGTTATCCCCGGGGTAGCTTTTATCCGTTGAGCGATGGCCCTTCCATGCGGAACCACCGGATCACTAAGCCCGACTTTCGTCCCTGCTCGACTTGTAGGTCTCGCAGTCAAGCTCCCTTGTGCCTTTACACTCTGCGAATGATTTCCAACCATTCTGAGGGAACCTTTGGGCGCCTCCGTTACATTTTAGGAGGCGACCGCCCCAGTCAAACTGCCCACCTGACACTGTCTCCCTGCCCGATAAGGGCAGCGGGTTAGAAGGTCAATACAGCCAGGGTAGTATCCCACCGATGCCTCCACCGAAGCTAGCGCTCCGGTTTCCAAGGCTCCTACCTATCCTGTACAAGCTGTACCAACATTCAATATCAGGCTGCAGTAAAGCTCCACGGGGTCTTTCCGTCCTGTCGCGGGTAACCTGCATCTTCACAGGTACTATAATTTCACCGAGTCTCTCGTTGAGACAGTGCCCAGATCGTTGCGCCTTTCGTGCGGGTCGGAACTTACCCGACAAGGAATTTCGCTACCTTAGGACCGTTATAGTTACGGCCGCCGTTTACTGGGGCTTCAATTCGCACCTTCGCTTACGCTAAGCGCTCCTCTTAACCTTCCAGCACCGGGCAGGCGTCAGCCCCTATACTTCGCCTTACGGCTTCGCAGAGACCTGTGTTTTTGCTAAACAGTCGCCTGGGCCTATTCACTGCGGCTTCTCGGGGCTTTAACACCCTAAGAAGCACCCCTTCTCCCGAAGTTACGGGGTCATTTTGCCGAGTTCCTTAACGAGAGTTCTCTCGATCACCTTAGGATTCTCTCCTCGCCTACCTGTGTCGGTTTGCGGTACGGGCACCTCTCACCTCGCTAGAGGCTTTTCTTGGCAGTGTGGAATCAGGAACTTCGCTACTAAATTTCGCTCGCCATCACAGCTCAGCCTTTACGGGAAACGGATTTGCCTATTTCCCAGCCTAACTGCTTGGACGCGGATATCCAATACCGCGCTTACCCTATCCTCCTGCGTCCCCCCATTGCTCAAATGGTGAGGAGGTGGTACAGGAATATCAACCTGTTGTCCATCGCCTACGCCTTTCGGCCTCGGCTTAGGTCCCGACTAACCCTGAGCGGACGAGCCTTCCTCAGGAAACCTTAGGCATTCGGTGGACGGGATTCTCACCCGTCTTTCGCTACTCATACCGGCATTCTCACTTCTAAGCGCTCCACCAGTCCTTCCGGTCTGGCTTCACAGCCCTTAGAACGCTCTCCTACCACTGTTCGTAAGAACAGTCCGCAGCTTCGGTGATACGTTTAGCCCCGGTACATTTTCGGCGCAGAGTCACTCGACCAGTG
Source organism: Bacillus sp. MC1252 (assembly GCF_056838025.1). Lineage (NCBI taxonomy): Bacteria > Bacillati > Bacillota > Bacilli > Caryophanales > Bacillaceae > Bacillus > Bacillus sp. MC1252. The sequence goes on along the minus strand of NZ_CM166369.1, from coordinate 102,711 downwards.
AGCTATTACGCACTCTTTAAATGGTGGCTGCTTCTAAGCCAACATCCTGGTTGTCTAAGCAACTCCACATCCTTTTCCACTTAACGTATACTTTGGGACCTTAGCTGGCGGTCTGGGCTGTTTCCCTTTCGACTACGGATCTTATCACTCGCAGTCTGACTCCCAAGGATAAGTCATCGGCATTCGGAGTTTGACTGAATTCGGTAACCCGGTAGGGGCCCCTAGTCCAATCAGTGCTCTACCTCCGAGACTCTTACCTTGAGGCTAGCCCTAAAGCTATTTCGGAGAGAACCAGCTATCTCCAGGTTCGATTGGCATTTCACCCCTACCCACACCTCATCCCCGCACTTTTCAACGTGCGTGGGTTCGGGCCTCCATTCAGTGTTACCTGAACTTCACCCTGGACATGGGTAGATCACCTGGTTTCGGGTCTACGACCACGTACTCATGCGCCCTATTCAGACTCGCTTTCGCTGCGGCTCCGCATCTTCTGCTTAACCTTGCACGGGATCGTAACTCGCCGGTTCATTCTACAAAAGGCACGCCATCACCCGTTAACGGGCTCTGACTACTTGTAGGCACACGGTTTCAGGATCTATTTCACTCCCCTTCCGGGGTGCTTTTCACCTTTCCCTCACGGTACTGGTTCACTATCGGTCACTAGGGAGTATTTAGCCTTGGGAGATGGTCCTCCCGGATTCCGACGGAATTTCACGTGTTCCGCCGTACTCAGGATCCACTCTGGAGGGAATGACATTTCAGTTACAGGGCTGTTACCTTCTCTGGCGGGCCTTTCCAGACCTCTTCGCTTATATCATTCCTTTGTAACTCCGTATAGAGTGTCCTACAACCCCAAGAGGCAAGCCTCTTGGTTTGGGCTGTTCCCGTTTCGCTCGCCGCTACTTAGGGAATCGCATTTGCTTTCTCTTCCTCCGGGTACTTAGATGTTTCAGTTCCCCGGGTATGCCTTCTCATACTCTATGTATTCAAGTATGGATACTACTCCATTACGAGCAGTGGGTTTCCCCATTCGGAAATCTCCGGATCAAAGCTTGCTTACAGCTCCCCGAAGCATATCGGTGTTCGTCCCGTCCTTCATCGGCTCCTAGTGCCAAGGCATCCACCGTGCGCCCTTTCTAACTTAACCATTTCTTACTTTAGAAAGAATCACTATGTGTGATGAACTTTGCATTGCATTCAATGTGAATGTATTACTTATTGTTATCTAGTTTTCAAAGAACAATCCTGTCTCGCTAGAGACATGTTTTGAAGGTATGATCCTTCAAAACTAAACAAGACGAAAACGCACGCTGCTCCATATATCCTTAGAAAGGAGGTGATCCAGCCGCACCTTCCGATACGGCTACCTTGTTACGACTTCACCCCAATCATCTGCCCCACCTTCGGCGGCTGGCTCCATAAAGGTTACCTCACCGACTTCGGGTGTTGCAAACTCTCGTGGTGTGACGGGCGGTGTGTACAAGGCCCGGGAACGTATTCACCGCGGCATGCTGATCCGCGATTACTAGCGATTCCAGCTTCACGCAGTCGAGTTGCAGACTGCGATCCGAACTGAGAACAGATTTATGGGATTCGCTAAACCTTGCGGTCTCGCAGCCCTTTGTTCTGTCCATTGTAGCACGTGTGTAGCCCAGGTCATAAGGGGCATGATGATTTGACGTCATCCCCACCTTCCTCCGGTTTGTCACCGGCAGTCACCTTAGAGTGCCCAACTAAATGCTGGCAACTAAGATCAAGGGTTGCGCTCGTTGCGGGACTTAACCCAACATCTCACGACACGAGCTGACGACAACCATGCACCACCTGTCACTCTGTCCCCGAAGGGAAAGCCCTATCTCTAGGGTTGTCAGAGGATGTCAAGACCTGGTAAGGTTCTTCGCGTTGCTTCGAATTAAACCACATGCTCCACCGCTTGTGCGGGCCCCCGTCAATTCCTTTGAGTTTCAGTCTTGCGACCGTACTCCCCAGGCGGAGTGCTTAATGCGTTAGCTGCAGCACTAAGGGGCGGAAACCCCCTAACACTTAGCACTCATCGTTTACGGCGTGGACTACCAGGGTATCTAATCCTGTTCGCTCCCCACGCTTTCGCTCCTCAGCGTCAGTTACAGACCAGAGAGTCGCCTTCGCCACTGGTGTTCCTCCACATCTCTACGCATTTCACCGCTACACGTGGAATTCCACTCTCCTCTTCTGCACTCAAGTTTCCCAGTTTCCAATGACCCTCCCCGGTTGAGCCGGGGGCTTTCACATCAGACTTAAGAAACCGCCTGCGAGCCCTTTACGCCCAATAATTCCGGACAACGCTTGCCACCTACGTATTACCGCGGCTGCTGGCACGTAGTTAGCCGTGGCTTTCTGGTTAGGTACCGTCAAGGTGCGAGCAGTTACTCTCGCACTTGTTCTTCCCTAACAACAGAGCTTTACGATCCGAAAACCTTCATCACTCACGCGGCGTTGCTCCGTCAGACTTTCGTCCATTGCGGAAGATTCCCTACTGCTGCCTCCCGTAGGAGTCTGGGCCGTGTCTCAGTCCCAGTGTGGCCGATCACCCTCTCAGGTCGGCTACGCATCGTTGCCTTGGTGAGCCATTACCCCACCAACTAGCTAATGCGCCGCGGGTCCATCTGTAAGTGACAGCCGAAACCGTCTTTCATCCTTGAACCATGCGGTTCAAGGAACTATCCGGTATTAGCTCCGGTTTCCCGGAGTTATCCCAGTCTTACAGGCAGGTTACCCACGTGTTACTCACCCGTCCGCCGCTAACATCCGGGAGCAAGCTCCCTTCTGTCCGCTCGACTTGCATGTATTAGGCACGCCGCCAGCGTTCGTCCTGAGCCAGGATCAAACTCTCCGAAAAAGAACAAAACCGAAGTTTCGTTTTTCGTCAGTTTGACTGACTACCTATGATGTATCATAGGATTTTTTTATAAAAACTCGAATTAACAGGTACGTTTTGTCTTGTTTAGTTTTCAAAGATCATATTGGTGGAGCCTAGCGGGATCGAACCGCTGACCTCCTGCGTGCAAGGCAGGCGCTCTCCCAGCTGAGCTAAGGCCCCATAAAAGATGGTCGGGAAGACAGGATTCGAACCTGCGACCCCTTGGTCCCAAACCAAGTGCTCTACCAAGCTGAGCTACTTCCCGATCTTAATGGCGCGCCCGAGAGGAGTCGAACCCCTAACCTTTTGATCCGTAGTCAAACGCTCTATCCAATTGAGCTACGGGCGCTTATTGTATAATGCCGAGGGCCGGACTTGAACCGGCACGGTAGTCACCTACCGCAGGATTTTAAGTCCTGTGTGTCTGCCAATTCCACCACCCCGGCGTGGATGGTATAAGCGGAAGACGGGATTCGAACCCGCGACCCCCACCTTGGCAAGGTGGTGTTCTACCACTGAACTACTTCCGCATTACAGGATTTCTTTATTTTGTTTGGCTATGCGGGTGAAGGGACTTGAACCCCCACGTCATAAAGACACTAGATCCTAAGTCTAGCGCGTCTGCCAATTCCGCCACACCCGCATGAAAATGGTGAGCCATGAAGGACTCGAACCTTCGACCCTCTGATTAAAAGTCAGATGCTCTACCAACTGAGCTAATGGCTCGCTTTAAAAGCGACTTGTCTATCTTACCATATGAAAGTGGTGCCGGCAAGAGGACTTGAACCCCCAACCTACTGATTACAAGTCAGTTGCTCTACCAGTTGAGCTACACCGGCTTTATCTATCCTAACATTATGTAAGAATAAATATGGTGGAGGATGACGGGCTCGAACCGCCGACCCTCTGCTTGTAAGGCAGATGCTCTCCCAGCTGAGCTAATCCTCCATATTGTGTCTTTTCGAACGACTCTCGATCTGACAAATAGTATTATATAACGATAAGATATTGTTTGTAAAGACTTTTTTAAAATAATTTTTGAATTTATTTTAAAGCTGTTTTTTTCACCTTTTCGTTAAGGCACCTAAAGAAGTTTACCACTTGCTTCGTCATTTTAAAAGTCTTTTTTTCATTTTTTTATGTTTTTTTGTTAAAAAGAACTCTAATGAAGCTTTATCACTGTTAAAAACATCATTTCCAACGCTTTAATATGCTCATTTTATTCAGTATATCCTCACACACAAATCATCTAGAGATAAATTTCTTTTATTATTTTATTTTTTTAAGAAATCATTTTCGTTTAAAAACGTATATAAATGGTAATGATTTTCACTGTTCTTCAAAAGATCGCTTCGCCTTATTTTTGCTACTTCAAATGCTGAACAGCCTTGGCATCATTATTAAAGTTTTACTCAGAGAAACAAGTGTATTGATTCATCCTGCGTCCCCTCGAATTCAGTCTTCAGCAATAGATGGGCCCGTTCCCTTTGAGCCTGAGTGGCCAATTACGTCTCTATACCGCGGCTGCTAAAACGAGGGCTTGTTAGACATTTTCTATGTTTTTGATGTTGATATAGAAGCAAACCTCTCAAAAAAACAAAAAAGACCAGTTCCGTCTGGAACTGATCCTTAGAAAAGCTTGGCGGCGTCCTACTCTCACAGGGGGAAACCCCCAACTACCATCGGCGCTGAAGAGCTTAACTTCCGTGTTCGGTATGGGAACGGGTGTGACCTCTTCGCTATCGCCACCAAACCTGATGGAGAGAATGTTCTCTCAAAACTAGATAACAACGTTCATGCTTCACATTAGAATATAGGTTAAGTCCTCGATCTATTAGTATCTGTCAGCTCCACGTGTCACCACGCTTCCACCTCAGACCTATCAACCTGATCATCTTTCAGGGATCTTACTTCCTTGCGGAATGGGAAATCTCATCTTGAGGGGGGCTTCATGCTTAGATGCTTTCAGCACTTATCCCGTCCGCACATAGCTACCCAGCGATGCCCTTGGCAGAACAACTGGTACACCAGCGGTGCGTCCATCCCGGTCCTCTCGTACTAAGGACAGCTCCTCTCAAATTTCCTGCGCCCGCGACGGATAGGGACCGAACTGTCTCACGACGTTCTGAACCCAGCTCGCGTACCGCTTTAATGGGCGAACAGCCCAACCCTTGGGACCGACTACAGCCCCAGGATGCGATGAGCCGACATCGAGGTGCCAAACCTCCCCGTCGATGTGGACTCTTGGGGGAGATAAGCCTGTTATCCCCGGGGTAGCTTTTATCCGTTGAGCGATGGCCCTTCCATGCGGAACCACCGGATCACTAAGCCCGACTTTCGTCCCTGCTCGACTTGTAGGTCTCGCAGTCAAGCTCCCTTGTGCCTTTACACTCTGCGAATGATTTCCAACCATTCTGAGGGAACCTTTGGGCGCCTCCGTTACATTTTAGGAGGCGACCGCCCCAGTCAAACTGCCCACCTGACACTGTCTCCCTGCCCGATAAGGGCAGCGGGTTAGAAGGTCAATACAGCCAGGGTAGTATCCCACCGATGCCTCCACCGAAGCTAGCGCTCCGGTTTCCAAGGCTCCTACCTATCCTGTACAAGCTGTACCAACATTCAATATCAGGCTGCAGTAAAGCTCCACGGGGTCTTTCCGTCCTGTCGCGGGTAACCTGCATCTTCACAGGTACTATAATTTCACCGAGTCTCTCGTTGAGACAGTGCCCAGATCGTTGCGCCTTTCGTGCGGGTCGGAACTTACCCGACAAGGAATTTCGCTACCTTAGGACCGTTATAGTTACGGCCGCCGTTTACTGGGGCTTCAATTCGCACCTTCGCTTACGCTAAGCGCTCCTCTTAACCTTCCAGCACCGGGCAGGCGTCAGCCCCTATACTTCGCCTTACGGCTTCGCAGAGACCTGTGTTTTTGCTAAACAGTCGCCTGGGCCTATTCACTGCGGCTTCTCGGGGCTTTAACACCCTAAGAAGCACCCCTTCTCCCGAAGTTACGGGGTCATTTTGCCGAGTTCCTTAACGAGAGTTCTCTCGATCACCTTAGGATTCTCTCCTCGCCTACCTGTGTCGGTTTGCGGTACGGGCACCTCTCACCTCGCTAGAGGCTTTTCTTGGCAGTGTGGAATCAGGAACTTCGCTACTAAATTTCGCTCGCCATCACAGCTCAGCCTTTACGGGAAACGGATTTGCCTATTTCCCAGCCTAACTGCTTGGACGCGGATATCCAATACCGCGCTTACCCTATCCTCCTGCGTCCCCCCATTGCTCAAATGGTGAGGAGGTGGTACAGGAATATCAACCTGTTGTCCATCGCCTACGCCTTTCGGCCTCGGCTTAGGTCCCGACTAACCCTGAGCGGACGAGCCTTCCTCAGGAAACCTTAGGCATTCGGTGGACGGGATTCTCACCCGTCTTTCGCTACTCATACCGGCATTCTCACTTCTAAGCGCTCCACCAGTCCTTCCGGTCTGGCTTCACAGCCCTTAGAACGCTCTCCTACCACTGTTCGTAAGAACAGTCCGCAGCTTCGGTGATACGTTTAGCCCCGGTACATTTTCGGCGCAGAGTCACTCGACCAGTGAGCTATTACGCACTCTTTAAATGGTGGCTGCTTCTAAGCCAACATCCTGGTTGTCTAAGCAACTCCACATCCTTTTCCACTTAACGTATACTTTGGGACCTTAGCTGGCGGTCTGGGCTGTTTCCCTTTCGACTACGGATCTTATCACTCGCAGTCTGACTCCCAAGGATAAGTCATCGGCATTCGGAGTTTGACTGAATTCGGTAACCCGGTAGGGGCCCCTAGTCCAATCAGTGCTCTACCTCCGAGACTCTTACCTTGAGGCTAGCCCTAAAGCTATTTCGGAGAGAACCAGCTATCTCCAGGTTCGATTGGCATTTCACCCCTACCCACACCTCATCCCCGCACTTTTCAACGTGCGTGGGTTCGGGCCTCCATTCAGTGTTACCTGAACTTCACCCTGGACATGGGTAGATCACCTGGTTTCGGGTCTACGACCACGTACTCATGCGCCCTATTCAGACTCGCTTTCGCTGCGGCTCCGCATCTTCTGCTTAACCTTGCACGGGATCGTAACTCGCCGGTTCATTCTACAAAAGGCACGCCATCACCCGTTAACGGGCTCTGACTACTTGTAGGCACACGGTTTCAGGATCTATTTCACTCCCCTTCCGGGGTGCTTTTCACCTTTCCCTCACGGTACTGGTTCACTATCGGTCACTAGGGAGTATTTAGCCTTGGGAGATGGTCCTCCCGGATTCCGACGGAATTTCACGTGTTCCGCCGTACTCAGGATCCACTCTGGAGGGAATGACATTTCAGTTACAGGGCTGTTACCTTCTCTGGCGGGCCTTTCCAGACCTCTTCGCTTATATCATTCCTTTGTAACTCCGTATAGAGTGTCCTACAACCCCAAGAGGCAAGCCTCTTGGTTTGGGCTGTTCCCGTTTCGCTCGCCGCTACTTAGGGAATCGCATTTGCTTTCTCTTCCTCCGGGTACTTAGATGTTTCAGTTCCCCGGGTATGCCTTCTCATACTCTATGTATTCAAGTATGGATACTACTCCATTACGAGCAGTGGGTTTCCCCATTCGGAAATCTCCGGATCAAAGCTTGCTTACAGCTCCCCGAAGCATATCGGTGTTCGTCCCGTCCTTCATCGGCTCCTAGTGCCAAGGCATCCACCGTGCGCCCTTTCTAACTTAACCATTTCTTACTTTAGAAAGAATCACTATGTGTGATGAACTTTGCATTGCATTCAATGTGAATGTATTACTTATTGTTATCTAGTTTTCAAAGAACAATCCTGTCTCGCTAGAGACATGTTTTGAAGGTATGATCCTTCAAAACTAAACAAGACGAAAACGCACGCTGCTCCATATATCCTTAGAAAGGAGGTGATCCAGCCGCACCTTCCGATACGGCTACCTTGTTACGACTTCACCCCAATCATCTGCCCCACCTTCGGCGGCTGGCTCCATAAAGGTTACCTCACCGACTTCGGGTGTTGCAAACTCTCGTGGTGTGACGGGCGGTGTGTACAAGGCCCGGGAACGTATTCACCGCGGCATGCTGATCCGCGATTACTAGCGATTCCAGCTTCACGCAGTCGAGTTGCAGACTGCGATCCGAACTGAGAACAGATTTATGGGATTCGCTAAACCTTGCGGTCTCGCAGCCCTTTGTTCTGTCCATTGTAGCACGTGTGTAGCCCAGGTCATAAGGGGCATGATGATTTGACGTCATCCCCACCTTCCTCCGGTTTGTCACCGGCAGTCACCTTAGAGTGCCCAACTAAATGCTGGCAACTAAGATCAAGGGTTGCGCTCGTTGCGGGACTTAACCCAACATCTCACGACACGAGCTGACGACAACCATGCACCACCTGTCACTCTGTCCCCGAAGGGAAAGCCCTATCTCTAGGGTTGTCAGAGGATGTCAAGACCTGGTAAGGTTCTTCGCGTTGCTTCGAATTAAACCACATGCTCCACCGCTTGTGCGGGCCCCCGTCAATTCCTTTGAGTTTCAGTCTTGCGACCGTACTCCCCAGGCGGAGTGCTTAATGCGTTAGCTGCAGCACTAAGGGGCGGAAACCCCCTAACACTTAGCACTCATCGTTTACGGCGTGGACTACCAGGGTATCTAATCCTGTTCGCTCCCCACGCTTTCGCTCCTCAGCGTCAGTTACAGACCAGAGAGTCGCCTTCGCCACTGGTGTTCCTCCACATCTCTACGCATTTCACCGCTACACGTGGAATTCCACTCTCCTCTTCTGCACTCAAGTTTCCCAGTTTCCAATGACCCTCCCCGGTTGAGCCGGGGGCTTTCACATCAGACTTAAGAAACCGCCTGCGAGCCCTTTACGCCCAATAATTCCGGACAACGCTTGCCACCTACGTATTACCGCGGCTGCTGGCACGTAGTTAGCCGTGGCTTTCTGGTTAGGTACCGTCAAGGTGCGAGCAGTTACTCTCGCACTTGTTCTTCCCTAACAACAGAGCTTTACGATCCGAAAACCTTCATCACTCACGCGGCGTTGCTCCGTCAGACTTTCGTCCATTGCGGAAGATTCCCTACTGCTGCCTCCCGTAGGAGTCTGGGCCGTGTCTCAGTCCCAGTGTGGCCGATCACCCTCTCAGGTCGGCTACGCATCGTTGCCTTGGTGAGCCATTACCCCACCAACTAGCTAATGCGCCGCGGGTCCATCTGTAAGTGACAGCCGAAACCGTCTTTCATCCTTGAACCATGCGGTTCAAGGAACTATCCGGTATTAGCTCCGGTTTCCCGGAGTTATCCCAGTCTTACAGGCAGGTTACCCACGTGTTACTCACCCGTCCGCCGCTAACATCCGGGAGCAAGCTCCCTTCTGTCCGCTCGACTTGCATGTATTAGGCACGCCGCCAGCGTTCGTCCTGAGCCAGGATCAAACTCTCCGAAAAAGAACAAAACCGAAGTTTCGTTTTTCGTCAGTTTGACTGACTACCTATGATGTATCATAGGATTTTTTTATAAAAACTCGAATTAACAGGTACGTTTTGTCTTGTTTAGTTTTCAAAGATCATTTTCATTATCGCTCTTAAGCGACTTTAATATCTTAACATTTCGTATCGGTTAAAGTCAAGAACTTTTTTCGATTTCTTTTTTTAACCTCGCTGCTGTTTTGCGGCAACGAATAATAATATACCACCTTGATTCTTTCCTTGCAATAGTTTTTTTAAAAAAAGTTTCATTTTATGAAAAATAAAAAGCGCCACAGATAAAATGGCGCTTTTATTGATGTATTAACGGTTTCTCATTTGTGGGAAAAGCAGTACATCTCTGATTGATGGAGAATTTGTTAATAGCATGATTAATCGGTCGATACCGATTCCTAGTCCGCCTGTTGGCGGCATTCCATATTCTAACGCTTCAACAAAATCGTCATCCATTAGATGCGCTTCGTCATTTCCTTCTTCACGTTCTTTTAACTGAGCTTCAAAGCGTTCTCTTTGATCGATTGGATCGTTTAGCTCTGTGAATGCATTTGCGTGCTCACGGCGTACGATAAATAGCTCAAAGCGATCTGTGAAGCGAGGGTCTTCTGGGTTTTTCTTAGCTAATGGAGAAATCTCCACTGGGTGTCCGTAAATAAAGGTAGGCTGAACCAATGTTTCTTCTACTTTTTGCTCGAAGAACTCATTGATAATATGACCCACTGTCATGTTTTTCGTAATTTCAATACCGTGATCAGCAGCATGCTGTTTCGCTTCCTCTACAGACATCTCCTGCCAGAAGTCTACACCTGTGGCTTCTTTAACCGCTTCAACCATATGCAGTCTCTTCCATTCAGGTTTTAGATCAATTTCATCTTCTCCATATTGAATTGTTGTTGTTCCTAGTACCTCTTGGGCAATATGAGCAATCAGATTTTCAGTCAGGTTCATGATGTCTTTGTAGTCTGCGTATGCTTCATATAGCTCGATCATTGTGAACTCTGGGTTATGACGAGTAGATACACCTTCGTTACGGAATACGCGGCCAATCTCGTATACTTTCTCTAGACCACCGACAATGAGACGTTTTAAGTGCAGCTCAATCGCAATACGCATATAAAGCGGCATATCAAGTGCATTGTGATGAGTAATGAAAGGACGAGCTGATGCACCACCAGGGATGCTATGCATTGTTGGTGTTTCAACTTCTAAGTATCCCTTAGAATCTAAGTATCTTCTCATTGATTGAATGATTTTGCTTCGCATGATGAACGTCTGCTTACTTTCTGGGTTTACAATCAGGTCAAGGTAGCGCTGACGATAGCGTTGCTCCACATCTTTTAGTCCGTGATATTTATCAGGAAGCGGGCGAAGTGCTTTTGTGAGAACCTCAAAGCCAGTCGCTTTAATTGAAAGTTCTCCCACATTCGTTTTAAATACTGTTCCTGTCACACCAATGATGTCACCTAGATCTGAGCTTTTGAATAATTCGTAAGCTTCTTCTCCTACACTATCTTTACGAACATAGATTTGAATTTGTCCTTCTAAATCTTGAATGTGCGCAAAGCCAGCTTTCCCTTTTCCACGCTTTGTCATCATACGGCCAGCGATTGTCACTTGAGCCGCTTTTTCTTCTAAGTCTTCTTTTGAAAACTCGTCATATTCAGCAATAATTTTCGCAGATTGATGAGAACGGTCATATCGTTCACCAAATGGATCGATACCCTCTTCTCTCATTTTATTCATTTTGTCACGTCTGACTTGGAATTGGTCGTTTAATTCTTCGTTATTAAGCCCTTCATTACTCATTTATATCACTCCAATAATGTATTTTGCAGAGAAAAGCAGAAAAACTGCCAGTACATGCACTAGCAGTGAGCTACAAAAAGAAAGATAGTCTTATCCTACTTTTATTTTTTGAAGCTCTTTTGCCTCGGCTTCGATCGTAAAGTCATCAAGAACTTGTACAAGCTCCGCTCTCGTTTCACTTTGATTGATTTGATTTCTAACGTCTGCGTTGCCTCGGACACCTTTTAAGTACCACGCTGCATGCTTTCTCATTTCTCTGACAGCCACGTGTTCGCCTTTCAGGTCAATGAGTCTGTCTAAGTGAAGTTTGCACACAGACATTTTTTCACGCACGTTTGGTTCTTCTTTCAATTCTCCCGTTTCTAAATAATGAACCGTACGATAAATCATCCACGGGTTTCCTAGTGCGGCTCTTCCGATCATCACAGCATCCACACCGGTTTCATCAAGCATTCGTTTTGCATCTTGAGGGGTTTTGACATCACCATTCCCGATGACAGGGATGGAAACAGATTGTTTTACCTCTTTCATGATATCCCAATTCGCTGTTCCTTCGTACATCTGCACGCGGGTCCGTCCGTGAAGCGCAACCGCTTTTCCGCCTGCTCGTTCAACAGCACGGGCATTGTCGATAGCGAAGATATGGTCTTCGTCCCAGCCCATTCTCATTTTTACCGTAACAGGTTTATCTACAGCTTCTACGACAGCGGAGACCATTTCATAAATCTTGTTTGGATCAAGCAGCCATTTCGCTCCTGCATCACATTTCGTAATCTTCGGTACAGGACAGCCCATGTTGATATCAATAATGTCCGCCGTTGTATGCTGATCTACAAACTTTGCCGCTTCTACGAGTGTGTCCTTTTCTCCTCCAAATATCTGAAGGCTCAAAGGCTTTTCCCGTTCATCAATGTATAGCATACCCATTGTTCTTGCATTGTTGATCAGGATCGCTTTGTCACTGACCATTTCAGCGCAGACTAAGCCCGCTCCAAACTCCTTAACTGTGAGTCTGAAGGCAGAGTTACATACACCAGCCATTGGTGCGAGCACCACTTTGTTTTTAATCTCGATATCTCCGATTTTAAACATCTTTCCCCCTCCTTTCTTCCTCGAGTATTGGTGAAAGTTCTTCCACCGTTATATTTAAAGCATCTGCTATTTGACCAACCATTTGGTTTGTTGGTAATCGATTGCCCCGCTCAATTTCTCCTAAGACAGAGACAGAGATGCCAAGTCTTTTGGCGAACCCTTCCTGAGTATACCCTTTTAGCTTTCGGTATGCACGAATTCTTCTACCCCACATGTCTTTTTCCATATGCTAACACCTTCTTGGTCTGTTACGGCATTTATTTGTACTTCGCCGATTTCTGGGCAAATCTCACTCATCGGAACAAGAACGAATAAACGTTCATACATTCTAGGATGCGGCACTATAAGTTGTTCTGTTTCAATATTTTCACGATTATAAAGTAAAATGTCAAGGTCAGCCGTTCGCGGGCCCCATCTCACTTCCCTTGTTCTGCCTAACTCTTGTTCGATTTTCTGAGTAAGGGCCAGCAGTTCCTCTGGACGGAGCGAGGTGGAAATCTTCACGGCCATATTCAAAAAGTCATCTTGGTCCTCGTAGCCTATGGGTGTTGTTTCATATATAGATGAGATTGACTCCACTTGAACATCTGGGTGTTCGTGCAGTTTTTTGACTGCTTCTTTTAAATAGGTTTCCTTTTTACCTATGTTTGAACCTAAAGCGATATATGCTGTATTGGTCATGTGCGTGATCTCGTCATTTCAATTGCAACGGACTGATAGTGTCCTGGAATTGGCGGGTCTGGCTTGATCACCTTCACTGTACATTCCTGAACTGTCGGAAAGTGCTTTAACACTTGGTTTGCAATTCTTTCTGTCAGCGTTTCAACAAGGTTAACCGGCTCTCCTTCTACAATGCTTTTGCAGATTTGGTAGAGCTCTGCATAGTTGATAGTCTCGTTTAGGTCATCCGTTTGTCCTGCTTTGCTTAAATCAAGTGAAGCTGTTAAGTCCACACGGAATCGCTGTCCTAATTTATTCTCTTCTGCAAACACTCCGTGATATCCATAAAATTCCATTCCATTTACATATACTTTATCGATGATAAGCGCCTCCCTTATTCAGCATGGCATCCATCATTTTTGCCATTCTTGCAACTTCTTTCACATCATGCACACGGACCATCGCACTGCCCTTTTGAATCCCTAGGCAGACCGTGGCACCCGTTCCTTCTGTACGTTCTTCAGGCGGCAGATCTAAGACATCGCCGATGAATCGTTTTCGAGATGTAGCAAGAAGCAGTGGATAGCCGAGATGGCAAAAATGTTCAAGTTCATTCATCACCATCAGGTTGTCTGTTTTATTTTTTGCAAATCCTACACCTGGATCTAATATAATCATGTCATCACGGACACCCGCTTGTTTGACAATTTGAACACTTTCTTTCAAATCTGCCATCATATCTGGAATCAGATGTGTGTAGTTTCGCTCTGGTCGATTGTGCATTAAGATGATCGGAACATTGTGCTTCGCTGCTACATGTGACATTTGAGGATCGGCTTTTGCTCCCCATACATCATTAATGATGGAGGCTCCAGCTTTCACCGCCTCATCTGCGACATGAGCTTTATACGTATCAATGGAAATAGGCACATCCAATTCTTTTGTGATCTTCTCAATCACAGGTATCACTCTTGAAAGCTCCTCTTGCTCTGAGACAAGTGCCGCTCCTGGCCGAGTCGATTCTCCGCCAATATCGATGATATGCGCTCCATCTTCCATCATCTGCGCTGCATGAGCCAGCGCTTTATCCATTTGATTAAACTTTCCTCCATCTGAAAAAGAGTCAGGTGTGACATTTAAAATGCCCATGACCAATGTCTTTTCTTCATAACTAAGGGTGTGGCGCTTGGCTTGTATGATTTTAGGCTGTTTTATCACTTGTTGTGTCATTGTGTCCACCTACTCTTTATGTTCTAGACGTTCTTTTGTATATTGCGTTCTCAACTTTGTTGAGATCGTTCGGTTATTTTTCGGCAAGACGATTTCTCCTATACGCCTGAAAGGCACAATCCCCTGAACAGAATTGGTCATCCATGCTTCATCAGCTGAGAGCAGATGTGAGACTGGGTACCGTCCTTCTATAAGCAAGATCCCCAGCGCGTGAAGCGTTTCTATACAATATCGACGGGTTACCCCACTTAAGATACCTGTATCAAGTGACGGTGTATAGATCACATCTTCTTTTCGCCAAAATACATTCGAGGTAATTCCTTCTGCCACATCATCTTCTTTTGTTAAAAAGATGCCTTCTATCGATGGGTCGTTCCCTACTTCTCTTTTAGCCAGCAGGTTGTTCATATAATGATGAGACTTGAGGCGCCTTGGACCTTCTGGTGTGTTTCTCCTCGTTTGAAGAAAGATTCCCTGCTTTTCATCTAGTAGAGACTCCGGCCGGAATGGAGAGATCATCACAAAAACGACAGGCTCTTCATAAGGGTCTGCAGAAAATCCATTGCCTCTGCCCGCAGAGACATTGAAGCGAATCCTCGCACGACCATCGGCTATATGGTTTTGATTCAGTAAGGTATGAATGATGTCGAGTACAAATGGTTTCTCTATTGTGGATTCGATGCAAAGGTCACGTAACGATTGATTGAGCCTTTCAAGATGCCAATCTAACAGGAAGACTTGTCCTGCCAGGCTGGTAAATGTTTCGAATACACCGATGCCATATAGAAATCCATGATCAAAAGGAGAAAGAGTCGCGTCTTTCTCCTCTATATACTGACCGTTCAGATAAATGATCATGCGTTTACTTCATGCCCCTCTTTACGATAGGTTTCAATGAAATTCTTGAGCATTTCTTTTCCGAAGGAAGTCATAATCGATTCAGGATGGAACTGAACACTTTCAATTGGCAGTTCTTTATGGCGAATGGCCATGAGCTCGCCTTCCTTCGTGCTAGCTGTTGCGACAAAGCACTCCGGCAGCGTCTCGTTTTTGACAATTAATGAATGATACCTCGTTGCGACGAGCGGATTTTGGAGTCCAGTGAAGACACCTTTGCCGTCATGTTCGATCTCTGACGTTTTACCATGCATTAACCGCTCTGCGCGAATCACATCTCCGCCAAAGACTTGTGCGATAGATTGATGACCTAAACACACACCGAAGATCGGTATCTTTCCGGCAAAATGCTTGATCGCCTCCATACTAATTCCCGCTTCATCAGGACTGCATGGTCCTGGAGAAATCATCAGAAAGTCTGGCTTGAGCTGTTCGATTTCTTGAATTGTTACTTGATCATTCCGTTTCACAATCAATTCTTCTCCAAGCTCACCTAAATACTGGACCAGGTTGTACGTAAATGAATCATAATTATCAATCATTAATATCATACTCTGCTCACCTCTAACTCAAAATAGTCTCTTCTTTGCTCAGCTGTAATGCTTTTTTTACTGCATAGGCTTTTTTAATGGATTCTTTATATTCGTGCTTTGGTACAGAATCAATCACAATACCGGCACCTGACTGCATAAAGGCTTTGCCCTCTGTACAGTACGCAGTACGAATGACGATATTAAAGTGCATATCTTGATTGAATCCAAACCAGCCTATAGATCCAGTATAAAGCCCACGTCTTGTTGGCTCAAGTTCTTCTATGATTTCCATCGTTCTCACTTTTGGAGCACCTGTGATCGTTCCGCCTGGGAATACAGCATGCATGACATCTACTGCATCACATTCAGCACGCAGCTCCCCTTGTACATTGGATACAATGTGCATCACGTGTGAATATTTCTCAATCGCCATAAACTCGTTCACCTGCACGGAGCCGTAAGTGGACACGCGACCAAGGTCATTTCGCTCAAGATCAACGAGCATGACATGCTCCGCGCGTTCTTTTTCATTTTCAATGAGTTCTTTTGCCAGCGCTTGATCCTCAGCGTCGTCCTTGCCTCGTGACCTTGTGCCAGCAATCGGTCTTGTTTCTAGTTGAATGCCTTTTTTCTTAATCAGCAGCTCTGGAGATCCACAAACAATCTGAAAATCTGGCGTGTGCAGATAAGACATATAAGGAGATGGGTTCACCTGACGTAATGTTTTGTATAAATCATACGGATGAGTATGGAGCTGTTCATCTTGTCTGATGGATAGGTTCACTTGGAACACATCACCGTTTGCGATATATTGCTTAATTTTCTCTACTGCTTCTCCGAAGGTTTCTTCAGTAAAAGGTGCAGCTGGCACAAATTCTGAAGAAGTTACGCTGACAGGTGAGTGTACTGATTCTTCTGAAGAGCTTGTCCAGCTTAGCTTCAATTCCTCCAACCTTCGATGAGCTTCACTCACAGGTTCCTCTCCCTCTGTGTGAGTAATGAGCCATAGCATATCTTTTTCGTGATCAAAGACCGCGACATCATTAAACACGAGGAAATACAGGTCAGGTGTCTTGAGATCATCGATTGACAGCATTTTAAAATGCTCGATATACCTTGCATAGTCATAGCTTAAAAATCCAATCGCTCCGCCTTGAAAGTCAGGGTAATCCTCGTTCGTTTCGGTTTGGAGGGTTTGAAACCAATCAGCAAAGGCTCTGAATGGGTCACCTTCTTTAAACAGCACCTCATCTTGATAATGGATGGTTGTCATCCCGTCTTTCCCTTTTGCTTTAGCAATCGGGTGAATTCCAGCAATGCTATATGTTCCGCCGCGTGCACTTTCAAGAAGGACATGGTGTGTTTCACTTGCAGCTAGTTGTTCGTATCTTTTCAAGAATGCATCTTTCGTAAAAGGAATTTTGATGCCCATCGGCCTGCGTTGTGTCATGTTATCATCCTTTTTCATTTTCATTAATCTTATTGTAATGCAATCCATTTTATTTAGAAAATAGTATTTGCTTTCCATCTTCAGAATTCATGAAAAAACCCCAGCAAATGCTGGGGCCTAACGTTTAATCGAATTGATATAGAGGTGTACTGAGGTAACGCTCACCATTACTTGGGATGATCGCTAACACTTTTTTCCCTTTACCAAGCTTCTTCGCTGTTTGAAGAGCTGCATAAATGGCGGCTCCTGAAGAAATACCGCCAAGAATTCCTTCCTCTTTTGCTGCCTTTCTTGCAAGCTCAAATGCATCTTCGTTTCTTACTTGGATAATGCCGTCATATACTTCCGTATTCAAGATGGATGGAACAAACCCTGCTCCAATCCCTTGAATTTTATGCGGACCTGGCTTTCCTCCTGATAATACTGGGGAATCTGTAGGCTCTACCGCATAAAGTTGAATAGATGGGATGGCTTCTTTTAGGACTTCACCAGCCCCTGTAATCGTACCGCCCGTACCAACACCTGCAATAAACGCATCAAGCTCGCCATCAAACTGATCAAGAATTTCCTTCCCAGTTGTACGGCGGTGAATCTCAGCATTGGCTTCGTTGTTAAACTGCTGAGGCATGAAATAACCATGCTCTTCTGCCAGTTCTTCCGCTTTTTTGATGGCACCTTTCATTCCTTCTGCACCTGGTGTTAATACAAGCTCTGCACCGTAAGCGCGTAAAAGGTTGCGTCGCTCCTGACTCATTGTTTCCGGCATAACCAAAATCGCATTGATTCCTTTAGCAGCCGCTACCATCGCAAGACCGATTCCCGTGTTTCCACTTGTTGGCTCAATGAGCGTGTCGCCAGCTTTTAATGTACCTTTCGCTTCAGCATCTTCGATCATGGCTAACGCAATACGATCTTTCACACTGCTGCCCGGGTTCATATATTCAAGTTTCAAGTAGACATCTGCACTGTCTTCTTCTACTAAACGGTTTAATTTAACGACTGGTGTATTTCCTATTAGTTCAAAAACTGAATTTGCAATACGAGCCATCACTAACACCTCTATCTCCGAGTAATTTTATTGTATTAATATTAAATTATCAATTTCAAAAAATTTTGTCAATGCTTTTAGTCCTGCTCTCCATCGTAAAACCATGTGACTTTTGCTTCTTTCCACAGGGTTTTGACATTCGCCTTTTCACCTAGATCTTCCATGGCGATCTGTCTTTTGATCTGATCTTTGACTTCTTCATAAGAGAAGGAGCGGCCATTTAATTTTTCTTTTAATTGGATGATGGCATACCCGTTTTTGGTCTCAATCGGCTCTTTCGTCCATTCATCTGGCTGAAGCTTTTGAGCTTCTTGTATGTATAGAGCTGGGATACTCTCTTGCTCTTCTGTCACAAAACCAAGATCTCCGCCGTAGGGTGAAGTGTAGCGGTCGATCGAGCGTTCAGCTGCCACGGCTTCGAAACTAGATCCGCCTTTTAAATCTTTCAACACGTTTTCAGCCTCGTCCTTTGTCTTAACGACAATATGACGAATACGGTATGAATCATCATATTGATATAAGTCCTTGTTTTTTTCATAAAAGGCTTTGGCTTCTTTTTCAGAAACAACGGCATCTCTCGTTAAGAGCTGTTCTAATAAAATTTGATAACGAATCTGTTCTTTCCATTCCTTTTCACTTGTATGTCCATCTTCGTAGAAATTATTAGAAACCGCTTTAAGCATCAGTAATTCACGATTGATCTCTTTTGAAGACACCTCTAGCTTGTTTTCCTTCGCAAGCTGATTGACTACCTTCTGATTGATCATTTGTTCAAGTGTTGCCTTTCCGTAGCGGTCTTCCATCTTCTTTAACCATTCTTGACGCGTAACCTTCTCTTTTCCAATGGACGCAATTTCTTCACCGTTCTTCCCGTTTGAGGAAGCCTGCGACATTTGCGATTTTGTTAGTACATATGCAATGACAACGGCATTGATCATGAGCAAAACGAGGATAAATGTCCATACCACTCTTGCTTTTAGTCTCATCTTTCGTCTCCTTTCCATCCTAAAAAGAAAACCCGCTGCTGAGAGCTTAGCGGGTTATTTCTTCACGTAGCTCTTCTAGCTCTTCTTTTGTAAATACATACGTTTCGTTACAAAAATGGCATTGAGCTTCTGCTTGTCCGTCTTGTTCAATCATATCTTCAATTTCGGCTTTTCCTAAGCTGATAATGCCATTAGCAAACCGTTCTTTTGAGCAGTTACAAGAGAATTCGACAGGTACAGTTTCTAAAATTTGAGGTTTTTCACCAAGAACTTCTTCTAAAATTTCTTCTGGTGTCATCCCTTTTTCAATGAGTTTCGAAATCGGTTCAATTGTGGATAAACGTTTTTCTAGTCTTTCAATGACTGCATCTTCTGTTCCAGGCAGCAATTGAATGATGAAACCGCCTGCCGCGAGGATAGAGTTGTCTGGATTGACAAGGACGCCTACGCCTACAGAGGAAGGCACTTGCTCAGAAGAGACGAGGTAATAAGTGAAGTCATCTCCAATTTCACCTGAGACGATTTCTGTTTGTCCTGTAAAGTGGTCTTTCAGCCCAATATCTTTCACAACACTTAATGTTCCTGTTGTTCCAACTGCACGTCTGACATCCAGCTTGCCATGTTCGTTTAAATCAAAGTGAACTTGTGGGTTTGAGACATATCCGCGAACCTGACCTTTTGCATTTCCATCAGCGATGATGGCTCCGATTGGTCCACCGCCTTCAATTTTGACAGTTAACTTGTTCTCACCTTTGAGCATGGCTCCCATCATAACTGTAGCCGTCATGGTTCTCCCAATCGCTGCTGACGCAGTTGGCCACGTATGGTGTCTCCTTTGTGCTTCGTTGATTGTATCTGTTGTGTTTGCAGCATATGCACGGACTTTACCGTCATATGCTAACGCTTTAACTAAGTAATCCATTCGATTTAAACCTCCTATAGTACACCGACACGATTACGTTCATAAATTAATTGGAGTCCTTTTAATGTTAAGAACGGATCGACCATATCAATACAGTCTGATTCATTTCCAATCAATGTAGACAAGCCACCAGTTGCAATGACTTTCGGTGTTTGTTTGGCTTGCTGCTTCATCCGTTTCACTATTCCCTCTACTTGTCCAACATATCCATAAAGGATACCTGATTGCATCGCACTGATGGTGTTTTTTCCAACGATGTGATCTGGGCGGACGATTTCAATTCTCGGCAGCTTAGCCGCTCTTGTATATAAAGCCTCCGTTGAGATGGTAATACCCGGTGCAATTGCTCCACCCATGTATTGTTTTTGTTCATTGATATAGCAGTAGGTTGTCGCTGTTCCAAAGTCTACCACAATGAGAGGCGCCCCATATAGGTGAATGGCCGCCACCGCATTGACAATTCGATCAGCGCCGACTTCCTTTGGGTTGTCGCACATAATGTTTAGTCCAGTCTTCATCCCAGGCCCTACAATTTGGGGTGTAATGTGAAAGTACTTTTCGCACATTCTTTCTAGTGCAAACATCATTGGCGGGACCACAGAGGAGATGATAATACCTTCTATTTGGTCAAACATCAGCCCTACATACTCAAATAAAGACCGGATGGACATACCAAATTCATCTTCTGTTTTATGACGGCTTGTTTCAATTCGCCAATGGTAATTTAGATCGCCATTATGATAAACACCTAAAACGGTATTTGTGTTTCCTACATCTATCACGAGTAACAACTTCATCACCACTTTGAATAGTTTCTCAAAAAGATCATTTTTCGACTTTCTATCATACCATACACGAATCGAGTTCCATTTGTAAACAATTCGAAACCGATCCATTCATGAATCGAAATAAAAAAAAGCTGCCAGTGATCCCGGCAGCTTTCACAGAAGGAGATTAGATCTCCTCCAGCGTGTAGACAAACTCTCGCATTCGTTGTCAGTCCTGCGCGCCGGTGCTCACGAATGTCAATTCGCTCCGCTCCGGTACTCGTCCTTCCTAGACTGCAAAGGTTTTCTATCACGCTGAAAAGAAGACAAAGGGCTAAAATAAAGTTCATTTTAGCCCTTTGTCAACAATCTGAGAAGGAGATTAGATCTCCTCATCTTCTTTTTTCTTGATGTTCACTTTCACATCATCGTTTTTCTCTTCGTCATCCGCGTATATACGCTCTGGAAGCTTTCCAGTTTCGTAAAGAGATTTAATTTGCTCAGCATCTAATGTTTCAACTTCTAGAAGAGCTTGTGCGATGATTTCTAGCTTATCTTTATTCTCAGTGAGAATTTGTTTCGCACGTTCGTAGCTGTCCTTGATGAAACGCTGAATTTCTTGGTCAATCTCGTAAGCAATGGCTTCACTATAATTCGGCTCGTTGTTAAAATCACGGCCAAGGAACACTTGACCACCTTGTGCTTGACCGAACTGAAGCGGACCAAGCTTATCAGACATACCGAACTCAGTAACCATTTTTCTTGCAATGCCTGTTGCACGCTGGAAGTCATTGTGAGCGCCTGTGCTTACTTCACCAAACGTAATTTCCTCTGCAACACGACCGCCGAGTAAGCCGACAATTTTATCAAGAAGTTCTGGCTTCGTTTGGAAATAACGATCTTCTCTTGGAAGCATGACCGCATATCCACCTGCCTGACCACGAGGAACGATCGTTACTTTATGCACCATATCCGCTTCGTCTAGGATAAGTCCAATGACAGTATGACCCGCTTCATGGTAAGCCACGATATTACGTTCTTTCTTCGAAATGACGCGGCTTTTCTTCGCCGGTCCAGCGATAACACGGTCAGTCGCTTCGTCGATATCACGCATATCGATTTTCTTTTTGTTATGACGGGCAGCAACTAGCGCTGCTTCGTTTAGTAAGTTCTCAAGATCTGCTCCAGAGAAACCTGGTGTTCTGCTTGCAATGGCTTTCAAGTTGACTGTATCATCAAGCGGTTTGTTTTTCGCATGAA
This sequence comes from Bacillus sp. MC1252, assembly GCF_056838025.1. NCBI lineage: Bacteria > Bacillati > Bacillota > Bacilli > Caryophanales > Bacillaceae > Bacillus > Bacillus sp. MC1252. The sequence continues at coordinate 80,649 of NZ_CM166369.1, read as the reverse complement.
CCTTCAGTACTTCTTCACGGCCAATGACATCTGGGCGGTCAACCGTAATTTGACGGTCAAAACGTCCCGGACGCAGCAATGCAGGGTCTAAAATATCTGCACGGTTCGTCGCAGCGATGATAATAATTCCTTCGTTGGCACTAAAACCATCCATTTCAACAAGAAGCTGGTTCAGCGTTTGTTCACGCTCATCATGACCACCGCCAAGGCCTGCTCCACGCTGACGACCAACTGCATCAATCTCATCAATAAAGATTAAGCAAGGTGCATTCTTTTTCGCATTTTCGAACAAATCACGTACACGTGATGCACCGACACCGACGAACATCTCGACGAAGTCAGAACCACTAATGCTGAAGAAAGGAACGCCTGCTTCTCCTGCAGATGCTCTCGCAAGCAATGTTTTACCTGTACCTGGAGGTCCTACTAGTAAAACCCCTTTAGGGATTCTTGCGCCAAGCTCCGCAAATTTACGCGGATCCTTCAGGAATTCTACCACTTCTACAAGCTCTTGCTTTTCTTCATCTGCACCGGCCACATCTTTAAATTTCACACGCTTCTTCTCTTCTGTGTAAAGCTTTGCCTTACTTTTACCAAAGTTCATGACTCGGCTTCCACCGCCCTGAGCTTGGTTCAATAAGAAGAAGAACAGAATAAAGATGATGATAAACGGAATGATGGTTGTCAGAACTTGCAGCCATCCATTTGTTTCAGGTGCTGGTTCTACTTTTACATCTGTATTCTTCAGTGCACTGTAAATTTGGTCAACACCTTGACCATCTGGAACATGGGTAATGAAGTATTCATCTTTCTTCGCGCCATCTAATTGACCACGAATTTCATAAACCCCTCTTACAGGCTGGATGGAGATGCTCTCCACTTTTCCCGCACTTAAATTTTGCGAAAATTTGCTGTAAGACATGTTCTCAGGCTTTTGATTAGGGGATCCTAGCCAACTAACAACCCCTATTACAAGTAATAAAATAAGTATATAAAAAATCGTATTACGAAAAACCCGATTCATTCCTTACCTCCTCCCACAGTAAGCACAACTATGTTCAATAGTATCATAGAAAATCATTCCAATACAACCAATAACCTCATGTATACGTATGCTGATTAGCCTTCGTAAACAGATGGTTTTAACACTCCAATATACGGGAGGTTTCGGTAACGTTCAGCGAAATCCAATCCATAGCCGACAACAAATGCATCTGGCACTTCAAATCCAACATAATCTGCTTTGATGTCTGCTTTGCGACCGCTCGGTTTATCAAGCAATGTCACAATTTTAATGGAGTTTGCTTTACGGTATCGGAAAAGCTCTACCAGATAACTCAAAGTTAACCCACTGTCGATGATATCTTCCATAATTAGAATATCTCTTCCTTCAACAGAAGTATCTAGATCCTTAATGATCTTCACTTCTCCAGAAGATACGGTAGACTTGCCATAGCTAGATACATCCATAAAATCAAGCTCTAAATATGTATCAATGTGTTTGATCAGGTCTGCCATGAATGGAAGAGCCCCTTTCAAAACACCAATAGCCAGGGGAAATTTACCATCATAATCGCTGGTTAATGTTGCACCCAGTTCCTTCACTTTTTTCTGGATCTCTTCTTCTGAGATCAAAATCTTTTCAATATCTTGTTTCATGCTTTTGCTTGCCCCCTACAAATTTTCGTGCTGTCTATATTGTAATACAATGAGATCGCTGTTTGTCATATCAATTTCTTCAAAAACGGATTTTTTCAGACCTGGGATCCAGAGGATTTGATGATCCGAGTCAGTGACGATCGGCCAGCTGTCTCTTTCTGCAAGAGGCACTTTTTTATCAATAAATATATCCTTCACCTTTTTTGATCCATTCATCCCTTTAAGTTTGATTCGATCACCATTTTTTCGTGAGCGAATGATTAAAGGGAGACGAACACGATCTTTTTGAAGCAAGAAAAAATAGTTCCCGTTCCGTGCATCCTTCGGAATATGATTTGATACCACAATAGAATGTCCATTCGGGAGAAAAAGCTCCTCTCCCATCTCAACCTTTAAGTGATGAGCATAGGACTGATCTAATCCAAGCGATCGTTCAAAGGTAAACATACAGTGATCATAAGACTTGACAGCTTGTAAACCCTTTGGCAAATCTAATGATCCAGACGGTTGTTCCGTATGAGATAACCAGTCCAAAGTCCCTAGAATATGCTGATTTGAAAACGCTGATTGAGTGTTTTCATAAAGATAGTTTAATATTAGTTGAATGCCTCTTCTTTGTAAAGGCAAAGGCAGGTCAAGCAAAGGCTTCGTTTTGATATCGATTTTCTTAGGCGTGTGACTGATCATCACTTGGTTCATTTGTTCCTTTGTTAATGCCTGCAAGTATTGCTCATCCTCAGTCAGCATGTCACTTACAAACTGAAAGCTTTCATGTACATGAGGCGCCTCTTCTTTTAACACGGGAAGAATGTGTCTTCTTATCCGGTTTCTCAAGTAGTCATCTGTGTGATTGCTTTGATCAATGACATAGGGAACATGTTCTTTTTCACAAGCTTTTAGCACGTCGTCCTTAGAATATCCAATCAGCGGACGAATCAGCCACCCTTCTTGAAAAGGGCGTTTTGCTTGAATACCTGCGAGTCCTATTCCAACAGTCCCTCTCGTCAGCTTCATCATCATTGTTTCTACTTGGTCGTCTCCATGATGTGCAAGCGCTATAAATTGAGCGTTGTACTGCTCCATCAATTGACGAAAGAAAGCATATCTGCACTCTCTTGCAGCTGCCTGTTTGTTTAAGTGATTTTCTTTTGCATATTGGGTCACCTGTATGCGGGCCGATTCAAAAGCGATCTCTTGCTCCTTGCAGTAAGCCTCAACAAATGCCAAATCAGCAAAGGATTCTTCTCCTCTGAACATGTGATCTACATGGGCTGCAATCAGCTGAAAGGAACCCTTTCGACGCTTGTTTAGTTCATGCAGCAAGAGCATGGAATCCGGTCCGCCGGAAACCCCGACAATGACTGTCGTATTTTCAAGGAAAACATCATGTTTTTTCAAAAAAGATTCAATTCTATTCACAACTGCCTCCTCACAAAGAGCAGGTAATTTAAAGATATACATATCCTATCACTTTCAGTAGCTCCAAGCAAAGAAGAAGCCTGCTTTTTTACAGCTCTACAACAGGAATAAAACCACATATGCACAGTAAAGGGCGAGTACACTGCACACGATGAGAATGGTTTCAAAAAGACCGCCTGACTTTTTACGTACTGACGTTCTTTTTTTTGCCGCAGCAACTCGCGATTGTGAAGTCACCTGTTGATTTTGACTAACAGCAGGCTTTGACCTGTTTTTTTGTGTTTGCTTCTTTTGAGGTGTTTTTCTTGAAGTAAGCAGCTGTCCTTCTTTCAGCATAGCACTTTTCATATCTCCCGCTGATTGGTACTTACCTTGAAGGGCTGCCTTCAACACCCTCTCATATCGCTTTAATAAAGGTTGCCCTTCAATCGCTCGATAAAGCTGCTTTTCTGGTTCTGCCCCTTTTTTGAATTCCTTTTTATACGCACAATTCACCATGACCATACTTAAGGCAAATAAATCATAAGATGGTTCTGCCTTTCTTGTACCGAATCCCCAGTAGCCTCGATCAAAAAACTCGGTATACTCCTTGATTGCCCTACCTGCCTTCGTCGTTCCTCCAACGTCGATACATCGAATAGTGGCTGGAGGACCCGAAACGATGAGATTATCCGGCTTCAAGTCCCCAAATATCCAGCCTTCCTTATGTAAATGAGCCAAGTTAGACAAAAGCTGAATCATTAAGACGACGATCCACTCATCACCTTTTTGTTTAACGAACTCGAGCAGCAGCGGGCCTCTGACATACTCCATCACATAAAACGAACGCTTTTGAGACATGCCAGGATAAATAACATCATCCATATCATAAAAAGAAGGCCCCATGGTTTTCACAGGAGCCTTTGAAAAGGATTTTAATACATTGACTTCAGATGCAATAAGCATACTGTCATCACTCACTTTAAGGGCCACTTGCCCGTTTGGCGATTCGGCCAGATAGACAACACCGTTCGCCCCTTTTCCCAGCTCTTTTACAATGCGGTAATGATGGTGGTGCCATTTCCCTTTAATCACCGTGCCTAGCGGAATGTTAGAAGCCGAATTCATCATCATGCTCTTCCTTTGCTTCAAGCAGCCCTTTACGTGAACGAACTGATTTGAAATGCTGGAGTGCTTCTCGGAGTGCTGGTCCAGTCGGAGTAATTCCTCCAGTCGTCAGCTTTGGGAAAATAGATGATAACGAATCGAATCGAGGCGTCCAATTCAACACAATTTCTGCATCTGAGTTTTTCCCGGGAAATACACACATCCCAAACTGATTTTCGCCAATTCTTGAATTTAAACTAATGGAGAGATCGATGAGTGCTTCTTTGACAGTCGGCAGCTTCGGTTTCATGCTTGCACTTGTATCAACAAGCACTAGCACTTGAAGATGAACAGTCTCCCCTAGCTCATCGACAACCTCCATCACTTCTCCACGCTTATCAGGCGGAAGCTCTTCAATTTCTGTATCTTTGCCGAGTATTTGCTGCAATTCTTTATTGACGACACCTTGCAATGTTTGTGTCATTGCCTTTTTTGTGACCATTTGTACCGTTTGAGACAATTGCTGTACGTAGACAACCTGATGGATGCCTCCGCCTGCGAGAGCAATCCCCTCTACTTCTTTCATCGCTTCATGATCGTGTCTGTTTTCTTCCATAATGCCAATGACATTGACTGTAATCCCCTGTTCCTTTGCCAATGAGGCAATCGCAAGTGGATCTTCCCCGTGATTTGAGCAGCCATCTGTAATCAATAAGATTTGGTTTACGTGACCTTTTCGCATCTTCATTCCTCCTGGGATTGTAACTGAATGCTTATATCCCCCATCATCGCCAGAAGAAATTCATATTATACGATATTTTAAGAAATCTCTTGTTTCTCAAGATAGAATGTACCAGTCGGAATGGATGCCCATTTTGGCGTGTTGTGATCGAGCCTAATGACAACAACCGTCATATCGTCGTCAATTTGACCCGCTCTTGTTCGAATGACCTCTTCCATTAATAAATCAGCAATCTCTTGCGGATCTTCTGTTTCAAAGCTTTTCATTTTCCGCTTCACCCATAGATCATGATTTTCAATATGCTTTGGTCCTTCAAAAATGCCATCGCTCATCATAATGAGCAGATCTCCTGCCTTCATCTGTTCGCTCACAACTTCCACTTCGAACTCATCAATAATCCCAATCGGCAAGTTACTAGCTTGTACCTTCATCACCTGATCACCCCGTTTAATAAAGCTAGGGGTTGAACCAATCTTTAGGAACTTACAGCTCGCATCCTGTAAATCAATGATTGATAAATCTAATGTTGAGTAGATTTCATCAGTCGTCCGTAAAGATAAAATACTATTAATGGTCTTGATCGCCACTTTTTCATTGATACCAGACGCCAATATTTTTTCTAACAGCTTAATCGTTTCATTGCTTTCAAAATGAGCCCTTGCTCCATTTCCCATCCCATCACTAATTGCTGCGGCATATTTACCCGCTCCCAGCTCCATCATGCTGTAGCTGTCTCCAGATACTAAGCCTCCGCCCTTCGCTGCATGCGCTACACCTGTAGTGACTCGATACGATTTTGCAGAACCAAACACAACATGACAATAGCCTGTTGGATGCTCTGCGCACTGCTCTGCTTTTACTAAAATCTGTTCTTCTAAAATATCTGAGAGCATTGGAGCGATGATTTTTTCACATTCCCCATGACCTTGGCAATATGGAATTCGCATTTCTATATCGACATTCCCCTGCTCCAAGCTATAGATTTCTACTTGCTGAATTTCAATTCCAAAGTGCTGAAGCGCTTCTATCATCTGCTCTTCCTGAATAAAATGCTGTTCTCTTTCCCTTTTTATTTCCCGGGAAAAATCCTCCATCACTTGTGAGACACCCATCAGCTGTTCTGCCACAAGGCGCCTGCTGTCTTGGACCTTTTTCTTAAGTGTCTGATTTGCTTTGTAGTAAGCGATCTCCTCTTCGATCAATTCCTCGACATGTTTTGATTTTGAGCAGTGCTGGCTAAATTTCTTTTTCAATTTCCGGTTATGCTCATACGTTTTTTCATCAGATTCATGCATAACTTGTTTCATCAGTTCATAGGTTGTATCAAAGTTCTGCACCCAGCATTTATTTTTCTTATAGCACGTTTGACAGGATCGTTCTGTGATCGTACTTAAAAAAAGATCTACATCCTCTTCCTGCTTCTTCTCTTCAGGAATGGAATCATAAAATGTTGCAAAACTCTCAGACAGCGCATGAAATACATTCGAGAATTGATCTACTTTTTTTGCTGTCACATCTCGTACTTTCCGGGCATATTGCTGCTGTTCCTGTACATGCTCTACCGTACCAGGGATATATTTCGCCACCTTAGAGGTCACTGATTGTGGCGTGAGCAGAAACAGTGCAACAGCAATGAGTGATTCATATAGCGTGGTCACGAGACCTGCTGATCCTTCCCCGTACAGTGAAATGAGCAAGGAACCCACAATTAAACCGATGGCTGCTCCTGCTTTCTTTCCCTCTTTGAGCAACCCGCCTAATAAGCCTGAAAAGGCAAGAAGACTCATCTGATACAGGTTTCCAATGTTGGCGAGACCGAGAATTAAACCTGTCACGACACCAACCGTACACCCAATACTAGCTCCGCCAATAAAGGCAAAGGTAAGCACTACATAACGCGACAAAATATGCTCCGCCTGCATTCCTTGAAAGGAAATGCCCGCTAAGCCTGTTAAAACCGAAGCAATTAAAATCATAAAACATATGATTTCTTCGACCTTTAAGGAGTGTTTGATTTTCCTGACTGTAAAAATGGGTAGACTTTGAAGAAAAATCAATGTCAATATGAAGGCAAGTCCTGCTTCAACGCCTGCCATGACGTAATCGTAGCTTTGCACAGCGCCTTGCTCTAGGTAAACAAAAGCCCCTCGGGTGATCAGCATCGAAAGAACAATCACAACCGGCAATGTTTTCACTGGATCTTTGATGATGAAAGAAACAACTTTTGACATGAGGAGAAACACGATCAATGACGCAAATACAAATAATGCATTTTGAGGTGATATGGTCATCGCCCCAGCGAGTAAAGCAAGACAAGCGAGCATCGCCTTATCTCTTTTAATGAGCAGCATGGAACCAAAGAAAGGCAAAGCAAACGGCATAATCTCAGATAAAATAAAGGCTCGTCCTAATAAAAAGCCGAGAACAACATAAATAAACCCTTTATAGAAAAAAAGAGAATGCGTATGATGAAGAAACAGATTTTTCATCTTTTTCAAACCTGCACTGATTCTTTCAAAGCCCGCTCCTGTTAAATCAGTTCTTCTTTCTAGTTTTTCCATCTTCTCATCCCCCACCTGATATTCTTTGTTTGTCATTATAGCGAAGGTGAAAAAGAAATTTTGTCAAAAGAAGTTGTCGTTTCCATAAAACGTTCGACTCTTTATTCGTCAAAGAGGCATACTTTCATGAAAGTCGATGTCTTTCATCAGAATTTTACGAAAGCACAAAAAACAGCTTTCCTATAGAAAGCTGCTCGAAAGATGACCCGTACGGGATTCGAACCCGTGTTACCGCCGTGAAAGGGCGGTGTCTTAACCGCTTGACCAACGGGCCTTGCTTAATGTTCTACTTAAAAGGATAGCGGCGGAGGGGATCGAACCCCCGACCTCACGGGTATGAACCGTACGCTCTAGCCAGCTGAGCTACACCGCCATAATGAAAATACGCTAAGAAGCACAAGAACTATAATACAAAGGATTCGCTTGTCCGTCAATAGAAAGTTTTAAATTAAATAACGAAATCACAAAAAATGTCGAGTTTATAAAGAAAAAAAGCACCCGCTGAACAGCAGGTGCTTTGTTATAAAATATATAGAAAGCAGCAACAAGTTAACCTCTTCTTGCTCCGCGCCCCCCACGTTTTGATTCCGTGTTACGTTTTAAAGATGTTAAGCGGTCTTCGCTATCTTTTAAGAATTTGTTCATTTTTTGCTCAAACGATTCCTTCGGACGGAAATCATTTCTGCTCGGTCTTGATTGTTGTTGAGGACGATCTTTTGCTTTTTTAATGGACAAGCCGATTTTACCGTCTTTTTCAACGTTAATCACTTTCACTTCAACTTGTTCACCGACTTTTAAATGCTCATTAATATCTTTTACATAGTTATCGGCTACCTCACTGATATGAACGAGACCAGTTGAACCTCCTGGCAACTCCACAAAAGCTCCAAAATTTGTAATGCCCGTAACTTTCCCTTGTAACTTGCTGCCAACTTCAATCGACATAAAAAAAGTGCTCCTCCTTAGACTTATCAAAAAATCTCATTTGTTCAATTATACATAAACTGAATTTTAAGTGTCAACAAGGCTAATCGCTCTTATTGCCCACATCAAAGATTTTTTCGCCTTTTTTGGACATATAATAGTCCCGTCGTGCCAGTTCGAGTACGTATTCCTTGCTTTTGAGCTTCTTGATCTCATCAGAAATATCTTCCTGCTTTGTTTGTAATTGCTTCAATTCTTTTTCGAGCGCAACCTTTTTCTCTTCTTTTTCTTTTAATGCGGACGATTGCGACCAGAGGGCACTTGTCACCAAAACAGCAAACATGAGCGCGATCACACCAAACACGGTAAGCCTTCTAAGGAGTCCACGGCGTTTGCGTTTTAAGCGCTGAGCTTGCTGTTCCATTTGTTTTTGGTAATCATTTTGAATTTGTGCGATATTTCTTTTTCTCTTGTTCAAGAATGAAGGCCTCCTCTCTTACTTTGTCCAGAATTGTTTCCATTTCGTTTTGATGGTACGAGATAATTTCTTGGTCCCTTGTAAAATTCCTGCTCCTTTTGAGAAAAACAATCTAACGGATGTTCGCCATTTTTCGGGAATCCGATGAATAATGGTCACATTGAGTAACCAGATGAGCGGATAACAAACAATTGATAGCACCTTCCACACGAGCCGAAACGTAAAACGAACAAGACGTAAGAGCGAGTGGAATAAGAACAGTATAGCACTTATGATCAATGTGACAATCCAACGAATCGGCTGGAAGACGATCGACAAGACCAGCCTTTTAAGAACTAGAACGGACTGATAAATACACATCATGATAAACTTGAGAATGTTGATATACAGCTGCTTCATCAATGCCTGATACATCGAGAAACCTAGTGCAACGGCCAGAAAAATATAGAGCCTGAATTCCCCCTCATTTGTTAACAGCAGCACATAAAAGAATAAAAGACCTTGCACCATCCAAAAAAGAAGATCGTGTATGATCAGAAGCCATTTTGCTGTTTTCTCCCGGTTCACAAACAGCTTGTACGTATCAAGCGATGCGCCCAGCCAGATGCCCATCGCCGCCATCGAAAGCATCGTATAAAACTGGACTGTCAGCGTCATTTAAACAGCTTGCTAAAAAATCCTTTAGCTTTCTCCCCGTGCTGCTCATCTACATAGATTAAGTCAAAAACACGCCCTTTGATGGACACAACGCCTTTTTCTACGTCTAAGTTTTTCATTTGCAGATTTTCTCCGCGGATGGCCAGAATTCCCATGACCGTCTCAAGCAGAAATTCTTCATTATCAAAGCTTTCCACCTGTTTGACGCCGGTAATATCTAAATGCTTTCTGTTTCGCATTGTGACATTGTGCTCCGCTTCTGATGACAGCTTCGTGCCTTGAGGTTGATTATAATATTGATTCATTTTATACATCCCCCATATCTCATACTTGCATTGTTACTGCATTGTATGTGACAGGAGGGTCATTTAGAACAAGCCCTATTCTGCTGTTTTTTCTTCTTTTAGCACGGTATACATGCCAGCCGCTTCTTCTTTTTTCGTCGTGTCCTTTAACTCGTTGACTTGAACGGTCACAAGTTTTTGACCAAAGCGGATTTGAAGCTCGTCTCCTTCTTTTACGTCAGAGCTTGCTTTCGCCTGCGTTCCATTAATGGAAATTCTGCCTTGATCGGCTACTTCTTTTGCCAATGTTCTTCTTTTAATTAATCGAGAAACTTTTAAAAATTTATCTAGTCTCATATGTGTTCACCTCTTTCTATGCGTTTGGCATCGTTCCACAGATCGTCCATTTCCTCTAGCGTCAGATCCTCTAGTGAACGTCCCATGTCCTTTGCTTTTTGTTCGATGTGCTGAAAGCGACGCATGAATTTTGTGTTTGCGGAAGAGAGGGCCGTTTCAGGCTCCAGATGATAGAACCTGCCAATATTAACAAGAACAAACAAAAGATCCCCAAATTCATCTTTCATATGCTTCGTTGCACCTTCGCCCGTTTTCTCTGCCACTTCAACGAGGAATTCCTGCTTTTCTTCTTCGTATTTGTTCCAAATATCTTCTACTTCTGTCCAATCGAAGCCCACCTTAGCGGCTTTCTTTTGGAGCTTATATGCCTTTGTTAAAGCTGGAAGTGTCGTTGGGATGGACTGCAATATAGATGCTGGCCGCTCCGGCTTCTCCTGCTGCTTGATTTTTTCCCAGTTGGCCACCACGTCTGATGCCTCAGAGACACTCGTATCACCAAACACATGTGGATGTCGACGAATCATTTTTTCTGTAACATGCTGGATGACGTCATCGATTGAGAAATAGCCATCATCTTCACCAATTTGAGCGTGAAGTAAAACTTGCAGCAGCACATCTCCGAGCTCTTCCACCATATGATCTGGGTCGTCTTCATCTATAGCTTCAAGCAGTTCATAGCACTCTTCAATTAAGTACGGTTTGAGTGACTCATTGGTTTGTTTTTGATCCCACGGGCAGCCGCCTGGACCTCTTAACGTACGAATGATATCACGGAAAGTGTCAAATTGTTGATAGAGCAGCTTTTCATCTTGAATTGGAGGTACATAAACACTCGTTAAGTTATTTATCGACACATCTCGATCAAGTTCAAATAAAGGAACAGCTGTCATCTGTTCCTGACTGCTCCCAGCCGCGGTCACAATATAGACTTCATAGTCGTCAGGCAGCTTCTCCATCAGCGTAAGCTTCACATTCGAAGCTGTCATCTGATCATACACCTGACAAATCAAAACATGCTGGGTTAATTTCAAATCATCCGCTCTCATATCCCCTGCATCAACGAATTGCAGCCCTTCAATCGGGTCAATCTGCAAGGAATTAAAGGTCGCATCAAGAAAGCTTTGTCCACCAGCAACGTACACCTCAATCCCGCGCTCTTTCTGCTGGGCGACAAGCAGCTGCACGGTCTTTTCTGCTACAAATGGATGTCCTGGCACTGCATACACAATATCTTTCTCTGCAGCCTCTGCGAATAGAATTTCTGTAATTTCCTGATACACCGAATCAAACTGATCGTGCTTTTCATAAATCTCATCAAAAAAGGTCAGAGACGGGATCTCCTGCATCAATTCTGCGGTAAGCGGATGATCCTGCGTTCTCATAAATACTTCTGTCGCCTGCTTCAGTTGCTTATATACACCAAGCGTCAGCTGATCCATGTCGCCTGCCCCAAGACCGACGACTGTAATCTTACCTGTCATTTCTATTCCCTCTCATCTGTTTAAAATATAAAATCTTTTCTCCTAATGGAATGAGTCTCCATTCCTCGTCCGTAAATACTTCTAGCTTAAGAATACTATATAAAAAGGCGAAACCACCAATAAAAACTGACGTCAGGCTCTCTAAAACGGAAAACGGGCGTTTTTCAAAGGGAATGACCCAAGAAAACAAAGCCTGATACCCTATTAAGACGATGGCCATGAGAGCCGCTGATAAAAGAATTTTTACTGGGAAAAGCTCTCTCATTGAAATCCATCCTTTACGCTTTAAGTAAACCGCATTGAGCACGGCTGCGGCGAGAAAACCAGATACGGTTGACCATGCGGCACCGTGGATGCCAAATAACGGCACAAGCGCAAGCGTCAGCATCCATTTCACGAGCACACTGAGGATCACCACAATAGCCGGATACACGGGATGCCCAAGCCCCTGAAGTAAAGCGGTTTGCGTAATGGCAATCGACGTAAATGCGATCGATATACAGAATATTTGCAGCGCATCTGTGCCTAGGTCATTACGAAAAAGCATTGTATTCACTGACGATAGAATACAAATCAGCCCGACCGCTGAACCAATCCCTAGCACAGACGTTGTCTTAAACGATGTACGGACTTTTTGCCGAATCGCTTCGTGATGCCCTTTCCTCATGGCTGACGATAAAAATGGAACAAGAGAGGTTCCGATACTAATCGCAAACACCGTCCCTAGCTGCAAGAAAGGCTGCCCTCGGTCATACACGCCTTTTGCCGCCTTTGCTGCCGCTTCACTCAAGCCCTCGCTGCGAAGCAAAGCATACAGGTGAAAGGCATCAATCATTTGCATCCATAAAATAAGCAACCCGCTTACACAAATCGTCAATGTATACAGGACTAAACTCTTCAAAACATCTTTTTTCCGCAGAGTCGCCTGGTGTAACGCACTGCTTAATGGCGACTGCCTCCGATAGGTCAGCCAAAGAAAAAGAAGCAGGACGAGTGAGGCCGCACTTCCCGCTATAGAGGAGAACACTGCACCCGCTCCTGTTTCATAAAGCGAATAGCCGTGCCTCACGAAATAAAAGGATAAAACAAGCAGGACGCCTACCCTGACGAGCTGCTCAACCAACTGAGAAATAGCGGTTGGGAGCATCATGCCGTCACTCTGAAAAACACCCCTCAGCATTACGGTGAGCGGCAGAAATAGAAAAACAAATGCACTCATCTGGATGAGCAAGATTAAATGGCTGTCCGCCATGAGGTTCGCTATCCTGCCTGCTCCTATGTATAGACAAAGAAATAAGACCAAGCTCAGTAAAGTGATATACATCAACGATACCCTTGTAATGATTCGTCGATTCTCTTCCCCATGCTCACTCAGGAGCTTGGACACCATGACAGGAAACCCTGTTGTCCCAAGCATGATGGCAATGCCCAGAAAAGGATAAACCTGCTGATAAATATAAAAACCTGTGTCTCCTACGATGTTTTGAAAAGGGACACGATAAACGGCACTTAGTACCTTTGATAGCAAGCCTGCGATGGTCAAAATCACCGCACCTTGGAAAAGCCAATGCGGCTGATTCACAGCATTTTTCATGGATGACTCCTTTATGTTCAATCAAAAAATAGATCTACATTTAAACGCACTCATTATATCATACGTTACTGAAACACCGTTTCTTTCTAAGGAGTAGACGACACATTACCCGTTTTGTTTCATTCCATATAAAAAACGCCGATAAAATCAAATGATTTCATCGGCATTCTTTCGTTTGATCAAAATGATATAGAATTATTAGACCTAATGTTCCATTTGACGGGCTAAGAAGCCAGCTGCCGTTTCTGCCGCTTTATGCTCCACTTCTCCCATTGAACGCTCTTTAGAAAATAAGACCACGGCGCCAATTGGGTCTCCGTTTGCAACAATAGGTGCAATGGTATAAGCAGATACGTCATCATCAATACCATCGACTAGTTGGATTTCTTTCTTGCTTTCTTCTAACACAGAATTACGCTGATCCATTGTTCGTTCAAGTAAATCACTGATGGATTTGTTTAAATACTCTTTTTTCGAACTGCCGGATACAGCAATATACGTATCACGATCACAGATCAGGATGGAATGACCCAAACTATCGAATAATGCATCAGCATATTCCTTCGCAAAGTCCCCTAGCTCACTAATCGGTGAATACTTCTTCAAAATCACTTCTCCATCGCGGTCGACAAAAATCTCAAGCGGATCTCCTTCCCGGATACGCAATGTTCTGCGAATCTCCTTCGGAATAACCACTCTACCTAAATCATCGATACGGCGTACAATTCCAGTTGCTTTCATTCACTGCTGCCTCTCTTTCGTTTGATGATGTATTGGGTGAATGGAACAAAAGCGTCCACTTTATGCAACATTCACCACTTGACCCTGAGTTTAGTATCCGTCACATCAAACGTAATATACACGAGAGACAAACAAAATTTTATGAAGATGGAATGGTTTCTTTTTTCACACTTTGAAGGCCTCGAAGCATGCTAAGAACGATCTCAAGCCATTCCCCGGTCTTCTTCCCTTTCGTCTGGACAGAAATAATCAGCTTGCTGCCTTCCATTCCTAAGCCAATGTCACGTCCATATTTACTGCCAAGCTCAAATAATTTTTGACCGTCGATTTCACTGCTTTCTTTCTCATCTAGGGTGAGTCTGACAATGCCTTTCTCCATCTTGATCAGCTCGACACGTTCCTGCACAGCGTACACCTTCATCGTCGCAATCGTGAACAAATCAGCCACTTCTTGCGGATATTCACCGAATCGGTCAATCATTTCATCCTGAAGCTCTTTTCGCTCTTCAATCGATCCAATGGCTCTAAACTGTTTATACATCTCGATCTTTTGCTTGCCATCAGAAATATATGTGTCAGGGATGTAGGCATCAATTTGCAGATCGATTTCCGGCTCAAATTTTTCTTGAGCTGTCGTGTCGCCTCTTCTTTCTTCAATCGCTTCTTTCAGCATTTGAGAATACAGGTCGAATCCAACAGAATCAATGAATCCATGCTGCTGTGCACCAAGTAAGTTCCCTGCTCCTCGAATCGTTAAATCACGCATCGCAATTTTAAAACCTGATCCGAGCTCTGTGAATTCTTTAATGGCCTGAAGTCTTTTCTCCGCTACTTCAGAAAGAACTTTGTCTTTTCGATAAGTGAAATAAGCATAAGCAACTCGATTCGAGCGGCCGACTCGTCCTCTTAACTGGTACAGCTGAGAAAGCCCCATTTTATCAGCATCGTGTACAATGAGCGTGTTCACATTTGGAATGTCGACGCCCGTTTCAATAATGGTTGTACTGACCAATACATCTGATTCGCCTTCAAGAAAATTGATCATAACCGATTCCAGCTCGTTCTCACTCATTTTCCCATGCGCATAGCTGACTTTCGCGTCTGGGACAAGCATCGAGATTTCATCTGCTTTCCGTTCAATATCCTCAACACGGTTGTAAAGGAAGTACACTTGGCCGCCTCGAGCTAGTTCTCGCTCGATCGCTTCTCTGACTAAAGCACCATTGTACTCTACAACATAGGTTTGAACAGGGAAACGGTTTTCAGGCGGTGTTTCAATAACGGATAAGTCTCGTACACCAAGCATCGACATATGAAGCGTTCGTGGGATTGGCGTTGCCGTTAATGTCAGTACATCGATATTGGCTTTCATCTGCTTTATTTTCTCTTTATGCGTGACGCCAAAACGCTGTTCCTCGTCAATGATCAACAGTCCTAAATCCTTGTAGACAATGTCTTTTGAAAGAAGTCGGTGTGTCCCGATGACCATATCAATGGTTCCGTTCTTCAGCCCTTTTAACGTTTCTGTTGTTTCTTTCCGCGTACGGAAACGGCTAAGCTGAGCGATTTTGATAGGGTAGTCCTGGAATCGGTCCATAATCGTGTCAAAATGCTGCTGTGCTAAGATCGTTGTCGGTACAAGCAGTGCAACCTGCTTCCCGTCAGCAATAGCTTTAAAGGCCGCACGAATGGCCACCTCTGTTTTTCCATATCCCACATCTCCACAAAGCAGGCGATCCATCGGACGTTCTCGCTCCATGTCTTGTTTGATTTCGTGAATAGAACGAATTTGGTCGTCTGTTTCCTGGTAAGGGAACGCAGATTCAAACTGGCTCTGCATCTCATGATCAGGCGAGAAGGCATACCCTTTGCTTGCCTCACGTTCTGCATACAGCTTAATGAGATCATCTGCAATATCCTGAACAGAAGATTCTACTTTTTTCTTCACGCGTTTCCAGTCACTGCCGCCTAGTTTGTACAGCTTTGGTTCTTTTCCTTCTGATCCTACGTATTTCTGCACCTGATCAATTTGTTCAACCGGTACATAAAGCTTGTCGCTTCCTTGATAATGAATATTTAAATAATCTTTATGAATGCCGCCGATCTCAAGCGTTTCGATTCCTAAATACTTACCGATCCCGTGGTTAATGTGCACCACATAGTCGCCGACTTGAAGCTCTGAATAGCTCTTAATTCGCTCAGCGTTGGTCAGCTTTTGCTTACGCGCCTGCTTCTTCACACGTTTCTTGAAGAGCTCACCTTCAGTGATCACTGCAATTTTTGATAATGGCAGTTCAAAGCCTGTTTGCAGCTCACCTTGTAAAATGTACACTTGCCCGCTTACAAGCTCAGCGTCCGGTTTAGCGAGAGCAGCTTCAATGTCATAATCATGTAAGACAGACGACAGCTTCTCTGTTCGCTCTTCATCCGCACCTAAAAAGACAACCGTGTAATGTTGTTTTTTGTAGCGTTCAATTTCACTCGCAAGTACATTCATCTGCCCATGGAAATTCTGCATTTGCTTACTAGATACATTGACGATATTTTGCGGATTTGTCTGCTGGACATGTCTCAAGAACAAGGAATAGTACAGAATGGATCTCGATTGCTGATTGATTAGCTCTTGGAATGGGAAGGAAAGAGATAAATCATGAAGAATATTGCCTTCTTCAAGCAGACTAATCGTCCAATCAGCTTCTTCCTTTTCAAGCTGCTCTTCCATCTCCTGAATTCTGCTAATTTCATCTAGAATGATAATCGTATCCTGCGATGTGTAATCTAGCAAACTAGCAGGCTTTTCATAGAAATAGGACAGGTACTTCGTCATTTCCTGTGTGACGATGCCTTCTAGCAGCTTCTCTCGATCAGCAGAAATATTCTGATGCAGCAGCTCTTTTTGTTGATCAGAGTTGAATTTCTTTAAGCTCTTCGCAAGTCCTTGGTCAAGCTGTTCTATCGCTCTCACTCGTTCAGAACCTCTCACAATCAGCTCTATTGCCGGGCCAATCTTGATCTCTTGAAGCGTTTCTAGTGAACGCTGAGTATCAGAATGGAAGGTCCGAATTGAGTCAACTTCTGTATCAAACAATTCAATACGAATAGGATGATCTTCCGTTAACGCATAAATGTCGATGATCCCTCCGCGCACACTAAAATCTCCGGGCGCAGCAACCATAGACGTCCGGTCATAACCGATTTGCACGAGTTGTTTTGAAAACGCCTCCAAATTAATTTCTTCACCGAGCTTTAAATGGATCTGACTCTCCTTCCAGAGCTCGACTGGCGGAAGCATTCTGCGCACCGCAGCTGCCGGGGTTACGATAATGGGGTTTTCTCCATTAGCAAGTCGATTCAGGACATCTAGACGCTGTGCTCTAAGCTCAGGGCTGGCAACTGCGATCTCTGATGCAATGAGTTCATTTACAGGATAAAGAAGGACCGAGCGATCCGAGATCACACTTGCTAGATCATCTGTTACCTTCTGCGCTTGATACAAATTGTGGGTCACAATAAACATCGGCCGCTTTAGCTCGTCTGATATGGCGGCTGTAAATAAAGATCTGACGGAGCCTGATAGTCCGGCGAGCAGCTGTTCTTTTAACCCTTCTTTTAGTCCATTAAAAATGGACTGAAAATCATCACTTTGTTTGATAAATGATTGTATGTTTTTCATTTGGCTCCTCCTCCCTGCTTGTTTAAAACAGAAAAACGCTTTGGTCTAGTACCTACACCAAAGCTTTTTATTGAATAAAAGTATGATACTGATGGTAATCAGGATTTCTTTCGAGCGCCTCTTGGCAATCCTCACAAATGGTTTGTACATGTAAATCACCATTTTCCCTATAAGAAATCATATCGTTTCTTTCCTCATTTGTTAAGTGATGAAATCCAAGTGCTTCACTTTGAACAGCGGATTCATCTAGACTGCCAACCTTTACACCACAGTGCCGGCAGTAATAATGCAAAGCCATATGTGATCCTCCCATGCTGAGATTTTATGATCAGTATGTGCTTTGCTTATCATTCTTATACCTTCTTGTTGAAATCATTCATAACTTCTAAAAATGGCTTTGTTAAAGCCGCCTCACAAGCTTCAACAGACGCTTGAATGGCTGATGCGATGTCAGGCTGTTCCTCTTCTGAGAAGCGTCCTAGTACGTAATCAACGACCTTCATGCCATTTTGCGGGCGGCCAATACCGATGCGGAATCGGTCAAACTCAGGTGAGCCTAAATGCTGAATCAACGACTTAATCCCATTATGCCCTCCTGCACTTCCCTTTGTACGCAAACGAATCCGCCCAGTTGGTAAATCAAGATCGTCATAGATGACTTTTAAATGTTCAAGGGGAATATCATAGTAATCCAAAAGTGGACGCACGCATTCTCCTGATAAGTTCATATATGTAAGAGGCTTCACAAGTAGAACCTTTTGCCCTGAAACAAACCCTGTTCCAAATTGTCCATGGAATTTTGATTGATTTAATGGGATGTCCCATTTTTTTGATAATTCATCTATTGTCATAAACCCGACATTATGTCTTGTTGTTTCGTATTCTCTTCCTGGATTACCCAATCCAACGAATGCAATCATGAGACCAATAACCTCCTTTATCACAATGCACACGCCTAAAAAATGAGCCAATATGATTGCCTCATGTAAAAACGTATGAATTCTTTTCATTCTAGCACAAAAGACGCAACCGCGGGAGGGTTACGTCTCTAAATGACCAGTTATTCTCCATTGTTATCCTTTTCTTTAATAGCCTCAGGTTCTTGTGTTTCCTCTTCGCTATCTGGCTCAGGAACCTCGGATTGCTGAGGCGGTAGAATGGATGCAACGACTTCTTCTGGATCGTTATTTATTTGATAGGTTGACTGAACAGGCAGATCACCCACTGTTAGTACATCATTTACATCTAAGTTTGTAATATCAGCTTCAATATGTTGCGGGATATCCTTCGGTTTTGCTGTAACGGATAATTCAAATAGTGGCTGCTGAAGTACACCGCCATCTTTTACCCCTTTAGACTCACCAATCAGCTGTACAGGTACATCTGCATCAATTTCTCGCTGTAAGTCGACCACTTGGAAATCAGCGTGAACAAGCTCGTTTTTCAGCGGATCTGTTTGTAATTCTGTGACCATCACAGATTTTGTATCGCCGCCCACATCTAATGTGATGATTGTATTCTTCCCTTCATCACGTAAGGTCTTTAATAAATCGATGCTGTCTAATGAAACAGCCAGGTTGTCTGTGTTTTTTCCGTATATGACACCAGGAACGTGTCCTGAATGACGGATTTTTTGCAGTGTGGAACGTTTGAAATCAGTTCTTTTATTTGCTTTTAAAGTTGCCATATTCAGCACCATCCTATTTCTTTTTTGTCACTACTTTCATAAATACCCATAACTGAATCATTTTAAACATGTTTGGCTGTCAATTATGACAGCAAAAAGACCCTAAGCTGATACCTAGGGCCTTTTTGATAAGAGAATTAGCTAAAAAGGTAGCTCACAGATTCTTCTTCATGCACACGGATGATGGCTTCTGCAAGCAAAGGCCCAACTGAAAGTGGAATGATTTTTTCTACTTTCTTGTCATCTGTTAAGTGAATACTGTTGGTTACAACCAATTCTTTAATTTTAGAGTTTGTGATGCGTTCTACTGCTGGCCCAGACAATACTGGGTGAGTACAGCAAGCATACACTTCAGTCGCTCCATTTTCGACAAGCGCATTTGCTGCCAGTGTAATGGTACCAGCTGTATCAATGATATCATCAATCAGAATCGCCGTTTTACCTTCAATGTTACCGATGATGTTCATCACTTCAGCAACGTTTGGCTTCGGACGACGTTTGTCGATAATTGCGATTGGCGCTTTTAAGCGGTCTGCCATTTTGCGCGCACGTGTCACACCACCGTGGTCAGGAGACACAACGACAATATCATTCAAGTTTTTCTGTTCGAAATAGTTTGTTAAGATTGGCACAGCCATTAAGTTATCGATTGGAATATCAAAGAAACCTTGGATTTGCGGCGCATGTAGATCTAGTGCGATAACACGTGTAGCACCAGCTGTTTCAAGTAAGTTGGCAAAAAGCTTCGCAGTGATTGGCTCACGAGGTTTTGCCTTACGATCTTGACGTGCATATCCGTAATAAGGGATCACAATGTTGACAGTTTTCGCAGAAGCACGTTTTAATGCATCAACCATAATGAGAAGTTCCATAATGTGCTCATTAACTGGCGCACTTGTTGATTGAATGACATAACAATCACAGCCGCGAATACTTTCTTCAATATTGATTTGGACTTCACCGTCACTAAAACGTTTAACAGAGCTCTTTCCTACATCAACTCCGATACGATCGGCAATTTCTTTAGCAAGTTCAGGGTTTGAATTCAAAGAGAATATCTTCAAATTCGCATCAGCATAACGATTAGACATGGTAAACCTCCGGGTATTTGGATTATTTTTTATGAATATTTTTCACATAATCTTCTTTATTGACTTGTCTTGCTCTAGCAATAGACAATGCATCCTGCGGCACATCTTCTGTAACCGTTGAACCGGCTGCAACATATGCCCCTTTTCCGACAGTGACTGGTGCGACGAGATTTGAATTACAGCCAATAAAGGCGCCGTCTTCAATCTTTGTTATGAATTTGTTCTTCCCATCATAGTTGACTGTAATTGATCCACAGCCAAGGTTTACATCAGTGCCGACCTCTGCATCTCCAATATAGCTTAGGTGGGATGCTTTGCTGCGGTCACCGAAAACCGTTTTCTTGATTTCGACAAAATTCCCGATCTTCACTTCATCGCCAATTTTCGACAACGGGCGAATATGCGCAAACGGCCCAATTGTCACATCTACTCCTACATCACTATCGCAGACGACAGATTGCTTAATCACTGTTCGATCTCCGATGATGCTATCAACAATTTCAGTGTTCGGCCCAATGGTGGCGTCTGCACCGATTTTTACATTCCCTTTGATGACCGTCCCAGGATAAATGATTGTATCTTCACCGATGACAGCATCTGGCGAGATATACGTGTTCTCAGGATCAATCAAGGTCACACCATTCTTCATATGCTGATGATTAATACGTCGCTTCATGAATTGCTCTGCTTGTGATAGAGCAATACGATCATTTACTCCAAGTGTTTCTTCAAAATGCGGTGTTTGATAGGCTGCAACTGTTTGTCCTTCATTCTTTAAAATTTCAATGACATCTGGCAAATAGTATTCGCCCTGTGCATTTTCATTCGACACTTGCTCAATCACACGGAAGAGATCTTCATTTGCGAAGCAATAGGTCCCTGTATTAATTTCATTCACTTGACGTTCTGCATCATTGGCATCTTTATGCTCCACAATCTTCACAACAGCATCTGTTTCGTCACGAATAATACGGCCATAGCCTGTTGGGTCATCCGCATGTGCTGTTAAAATAGTGACCTTCGCTTGATGTTTTTGATGCTCGCTTAACATGGCTTCCATTGTTTCCGCTGTCAATAATGGCGTATCTCCACAGATGACAATGGTTGTTCCCTTTTCCTGCGCGAGGAACGACTTTGCTTGTTTGACGGCATGTGCTGTTCCCAGCTGTTCTTCTTGAAGTGCATATTCACTTCTATCCCCAAGCTGTTCCTTGACGTCCTCTGCTCCATGACCGACAATCGTCACTAGCTTGGCTAAAGAAAGCTTTAACGCTTCATCTGCCACATGCTCGACCATTGGCTTTCCGCAAACTGGATGAAGTACTTTGTATAGCTTTGACTTCATTCTCGTTCCTTTTCCCGCTGCTAATATCACTGCGAACCGCTTATCCATTGATTGGCCTCCAATATCCCTATTATCCATAGAAAAATATATCCTAAATATGAACTGATTTCAAGGATACATGAGGAAGTACAATAATTTTCTAATGGATGATACACAGAAGAAACGAAGAAAAAACGCAAAAAAGACAGCATTTAAAAGAAAACATTCCATTTTCTCTTAAAGCTGTCTTTTTAGTTTCACATATGATTAAGAAGCTCCAGCTTCTTCATATTCAATTGTTTCTTCTTCTTCGCCTAAGCGATGATATTCATTTAAAACAGCATCTTGGATTTTACCCCGAGTGCTTGAGTTAATTGGATGTGCAATATCACGAAACTCTCCATCAGGCGTGCGTTTGCTAGGCATTGCAACAAACAACCCATTATTTCCATCAATCACACGAATATCATGAACAACAAATTCGTGGTCCAGCGTGATGGATGCAATCGCCCTCATGCGACCATCGGTATTCACGCGGCGTAATCTTACGTCAGTAACTTCCACAGTAGTTCACCACCTTTTCCCAATATAAAAGCATTACTTAGGTATTCAACGATTGTGGTGATTCTCCTGCTCTTTTTTTAAACTTTTTTTGAAATATCGGGATATTTATACATTTTTTGTCATTTCAATGACGGCGCTTACATCTGTTACGTGAAAAAAAGACATCATGATGATGCCTTTTCCTGCATATGATGAAACCAAACGGCTTTCAATGAGGCTGCCTGTTTATTTCACTAGAGCAACAACTTCAATTTCTACAAGTGCATCCTTTGGAAGTCTTGCTACTTCTACACATGAACGAGCTGGCTTATGCGTATGGAAATACTCACCGTACACTTCATTCACTTCAGCAAATTGTTCCATATCTTTAATGAAAACAGTTGCCTTCACGACTGTTTCAAATGAAGCACCTGCTGCTTCAAGTACGGCCTCGAGATTACGGAAAACTTGATGTGTTTGGTCTTTAATATCTCCGTTTACGAAATCTCCAGCTGGCGTTAATGGAATCTGGCCTGAGCTGTAAAACATGTTATTGACAATCATTCCTTGAGAGTAAGGTCCAATGGCTGCTGGTGCGTTTTTGGTTTGAACAACTTTTGTCATAACAATCTCTCCCATTCAAATACATGTTTGATCAAAGCTTAAGCTTTGGAATGAAAAAACTCGTGGAAATTGCCTTCATTGATCTCAATGATCTTCTGCTTCATATCAATGGTTGACAGCTTTAACAACGATATATATTCATCGACAAGACGTTCATCAACGCCCTCATCTTCTAAAAGAACACCGATCCCTGCAACATTTGCATTGAATTCCTCAAGCAGATTCATCATGCCGTTAATGGTTCCGCCCGCTTTCATAAAGTCATCAATGATCAGGACATTGGATCCTTTATCTAAGCTCCGTTTTGCAAGTGACATGGTTTGAATTCGGTTAGAAGAACCTGACGCATAATTAATACTCACAGTTGATCCCTCGGTTACCTTATTATCTTTTCTAACGATCACAACAGGCACATTTAAATAACCTGCAACAGAATAGGCAATTGGAATACCTTTCGTCGCAACGGTCATGACAACATCAATCGCACGGTCCGCAAAGATGGTCGCAAAAAGCTTACCGATTTTCGCAAGAATCGATGGATTGCCTAAAACATCGGTTAAATATAAATAACCGCCAGGAAGTACACGTTCAGGAGTCGATAAAGCCTCTCCGATATCGTTTACTACGTCGTCTGCTTCTTTTAGGTGAATCTTTGGAATATATTTCACTCCGCCAGCAGCACCAGGTACAGTAAGCAATGTGCCTATGCCCTGCTGTTCGAAGGTCTGTTTAATAATCGTTAAGTCTTCACTAATGGAGGACTTCGCAGATTGATATCGTTCTGCAAAAAATGTTAACGGTACTAGTACGTGCGGGTGGGTTAACAAATAATTTGTTAAGTCCACCAATCTGCCGCTTCGACGAAACTTCATGAACTTACCCCCAGAACCCGAATAATTTATGAATAATATAACTTAATATACGGATTTAATCAAGGGCATTTTGTTCGCCGATCATGCGGACAGCGTAAACTTGATCACAAAATCCTCTCAGTCCGTTATATATTCTTTGTACCTTAGATTCATATTGAATCAAGCCAAATACAGTTGGGCCGCTTCCACTCATTAAAACAGCATCTGCACCGAATCGCTTCATCTGTCTCTTAATCATATCTACTTCTGGATACATCTTTAATGTCACAGATTCCAAAACGTTACCGAGTGAGCCGCACATCCCTTTATAGTCTTTCGCTTCAATTGCTTCTATCATACGCTGTACATTTGGGTGTTCTACTTTGCTTGCGTCGTATTGTCTGTAGACTTCAGCTGTAGATACCCCAATCACCGGCTTCGCTAAAATAACCCAGCAATGCGGAGGTGTCGCAATATGCTTCAGTTTCTCTCCACGTCCTGTCGCTAGTGCTGTCCCTCCGTGTACACAAAAAGAGACATCTGAGCCGATCTCCGCTCCAAGCTCAGCTAGTTCATCTAACGTGAGATTTAACTTCCACAAGCGATTTAAGCCGCGCAGAGCCGCTGCTGCATCGCTGCTGCCCCCAGCTAGACCTGCTGCGACAGGAATTGATTTTGTGATGACAATCGATACTCCTTTTTGAATACCGAATCTTGTTTTTAGTAATTTAGCCGCCTGATAGGCCAGATTACGCTGATCATCTGGCACAAATCGATTATGAGATGATACACGGATTTCATCTTTGTCCAGCTCCGTCAGCTCTAGTCGATCTGCAAGGTCTATTGTTGTCATCACCATCTCCACTTCGTGATATCCATCCGGTCTTTTTCCATGAACATCAAGTGAAAGATTAATTTTTGCCGGTGCTTTTTCTAAAATACGCAAACATTTCACCTACTTCTCCATCTAAACATAAGTATCAATATTGTATCACATTTGATGGATCTGATGAATATTGGCTTTAACGCCTAGCACACTGACTTTTCCATCAAAAAAAGCCAGAGACACCCGAGGTATCCCTGACCGTTTATCTATCGTTGATTCTCATCCTGAGCCATGTGCTGTTGAGCTAATTCAATGGCACGTTTGACCATGTTACCTGCGTCACGCGCACGAATCTCTCCCCAGCCTCCATTTTTGACGGTATCATAAAATCCAAGATCCTTCGCCAGTTCGTATTTGAACTCATCTGACATAATGCCTCGGCGTCTACCCAAACGAAACAGCCCCTTTAGTCGAGAATTCGAATCAGCGCCACCGCTTCGTGGCTTTCTTATTTTGTATCGAATCTTTCCTTTTACCCCTTTCAAATAATGGACAGGCGCCCATACAGAAAAAAAGGCAAAACAAAAAGCAGTAAACAAGAAGTTCACTGCCCATTAATAGGCGACTGAGCTAGCGGTATCATCGAACGTTAATTCGACCGTCTCAGTCAGTATATCTGCATAACTGTAAGAAACTCTTTCAAACGAATTCTCATCTTGATCTAATTGAATCACAAAAACAGAAGGGTACGTTTCAGCTAAAATGCCCGAACGCTCAATTGTTTTACGGCGGCCTCCGTTAGCCTTTAACGTCAAACGTTTACCTAAGTTACCATCAAGCGATCTTTTGATGTCGGACAAAGTCTTCGCCATTGCATCCACCTCACTGAGATAATTATACAACAACGGCCCGTTTTTGTCAAATAAAAATTAAATTATATCAACGAACACGAGCCATTGTCAACAAAATAATTTTGACAAACTTCTACCTTTTCTTCTCCCTATTTTTCTCAAATTCCGGTGAATTATGTATCCGTTTGAAATTTCTTTTTGAATATAAAAAAAACCAGACTGAAATCAGTCGGGTTATGTCGATTCTTGGTCTCTTTTATATGGCATACCTACCCTTAAAACACCCTTCGTTTCGATTCCTCCGAGACCTTTTTCTCTTGTTAATGTATTTCGGAGCACATCCCACACGTTGATTCGATCTACAAATGGAGTGAAGCTGATCTTCGCAACAATATAGACGGGGTCTAGCGCATGGATGTTGACACGAGAAGGTGAGCTTGCAAAATTGGCACCTGCTTGGATCAATGATTCAAAATGAGATTGACAGGCACCTGCAAAGATCACAAGCTGATCTAAATGCGGAATTTTCCTTCTTGCTTTTTGAACCGTTTCAACGAAATGACGAGAATGGCGATAGGCACCGATATCATGTACACCGCCTTTTTGCTTGGAATACGCATCATGTCCTGTGATGACCAAGATATCAGGCCGATATTGATCGATTAACGAGTCAATCATGCTTGGCATTTTCTTCTCATGGCAATGCACGCCATACACAGGCACACCAATTCGTTCATATACGTCTAAGCATTTCTTTAAGTACGAAGCATCTCCATCTAAATGAAGAACCTTTCCAGGCATGTGAAAATACTGCTCCTGATGCTGATATTGTCCAGAAGTATAATATTCTTGTTTTTCACGCAGCAGCTGATAATCCTGTCTGAGTAAATCGAGCGATTCGTTAATTTTTCGTTCGTCGTCCTTCTCTCTTGTCAGCTGCTCCTCTTTTTGAATCAAGACCAAGTCAGACATCTTTGCATCAGCAATCAGCCTCACTTCATTCCCATGCAAAATGGCGGTGGCTTCGTGCTGATCTGTCTCATCAATTCGAATGATACGAAACATAATATCCATTTGATAGGATGCCCTCGTCACCATATCTCCTATTTGAAATTGCATGCTTTTCACTCCACAATCAGGCTCATATCCTGTTGGTATCGTCTTGCGTTGAACATGTTCATCTTTCATGTGTGCTGTTCTTTCTAGCCTATGCCCGAACGGATAAAGTGGTGAAAAACAAAAGAAAAAGCCCTTAAAGTAGGGCTTCAGATTTAAAGAGAAAGTGGGGGTTTTCAAGACAAGGTGTCAACAAAGCCCTCATTTTTGTCTTTTCAACTGTTCACGAAACGATATATGGTGTTTTTCGCTTTCGTTACATTCAATATACGGTGTATCTAGACCTTAAAAAAAATTGTCGAGATTTTCTCGACAGCCTGAAGCCCTTAAAGTAGGGCTTTTTGTAAAACGTTAGCTAAACGGGCAAATTCCTCAATGGATAATGACTCACCGCGTCGCTTTCCATCAATGTCAGCTGTTTCAAGGGCTTCTTCAATGATGGCTTTATGTTTTTTACCATCAGGCAGATTGTTCAACAGGTTATTCATCAATGTCTTCCGGCGCTGGCCAAAGCTCGCACGGATGAGCTGAAAGAAAAATGCATCATTTTCTACTGAGACAGCAGGCGTTTCACGAACTGTTAGTTTAATAACAGCCGAATCAACATTTGGCTGGGGAACGAAAACGGTTTTAGGCACAACCATGACCGTTTTCGCTTCCGTATAAAATTGAACCGCAATAGAAAGCGAGTTGTATTCCTTCGATGAAGGGACAGCTGCCATACGATCTGCGACTTCTTTTTGCAGCATGACCACAATCCCTTTCAATGGAAGGTTTTCTTCCAGCAATTTCATAATAATCGGTGTCGTCACGTAATAAGGAAGGTTGGCTACAACCATCACTTCTTTACAGTCAGCAAAGTTTTCTTCGATGACCTTTCCTACATCCGCCTTCAATACGTCTTGGTGAATGATGGTGACATTATCATATGGAGAAAGTGTATCGTTTAAAATGGGCAATAAACGCTGGTCGATTTCGAAAGCGGTCACTTTCTTTGCTCGTTTAGCGAGCTGTTCTGTCAATGCGCCGATACCAGGTCCAATTTCAATAACGCCGGTCTCATCCGTAATCTCTGCATGATCGACTATACGATCTAAAATATTTGTATCAATTAAAAAGTTCTGCCCTAAGCTCTTTTTAAAAGAGAAACCGTACTTCTTTAGTATTTCCTTCGTTCTGACGGGTGTCGCAATATCTTTATTCATCGGCTTCCTCCTGCATGACGGTCTTTAAGGCCGCAATAAAATCATGTTTGGTTATTTGAAACATATGAAGGCGCTTTTGCAGCTGCTTCGCATTGGTATATCCTATATTTAAAAGCACACCTAGTCGTTCGCGGCGGCGTTTCGATGCATCGCCTCCGATAAGGCCTGCGTCAAATAAGTCGTCTAATGTAATGTCACTTTCCGATTCTTCCATTTCCTCATGGACATGAGCAAGGCATTCCCGAATACTGTCCAAGGAAGCGTGCTCGACGCCAATCCCTTTGTCCCGCTTCGCTTTCGCAAGATGTTTTGGCAAAAAAGCGTGCTTACAACCCGGAACCGCTTCTGCGATGGTTTTACGGATCTTTTCACCAGGAAAATCAGGGTCTGTTAAAATAATGACACCCCTCGTCTCCTGAGCAAGACGCACTTGTTGAATGACTGTATCGCCAATGGCAGATCCGTTTGTTTCGATCGTATCTGCATCAACGGCCATCTTCACTCTGGCAGTGTCATCACGACCCTCCACCACAATGATTTCTTTGATTTTCATTTATTCCTCCGCTTGCAAAAACAATAAACATTTTTTGGTCAGAAAATGAAACCTTTCATGCTGTTTTTGCGTCTAATTAATTAGAAAACAGTGCTTCTATTATAACCAAAAAAACAGAGGGTGCGCAAAGCCCTCTGTTCATATAAATGATTTGATGTGTTTATTTGAGCACTCTAATTTTTACTCGTTTATTTCCCCATTGATAAGCTGCCGACTTACTTGGGACGAACACATCAATTTTATTCCCTTTTATAGCAGATCCAGTGTCTGATGCAACGGCATATCCATAGCCTTCCACATACACTTTAGAGCCTAGCGGAATGACACTCGGATCAACTGCTATGACCTTTGCACCCGGATTTGCTTTTAAATTAAAACCTGTAGACGTTCTGCCCGTACATCCAGCACAGCTCGCTGTATAGGCTGTTGACGCCACGTAGAATTCTTTTCCTGATGATTCATTGCTTCTTGAAACTGCAGGGGATGCTTTAGGTTCCTTTTTGGACACTTGAGTGCCAATGGCCACTATACGATCCTTGCTATCTTTTTCAGTTACTTCTTTGATTAATTCTTTAGACACCACTTTGCCGTTTTCTTTCACAATGGCATAGTGCTTCTTCAATTTACCTTCTTCACCTTTTTTAAGCACCTTCTCTTTTCCTTTTTCAAGAGAACGATCCTTTTTATGTTTGGTATCAAAAGCAATTTTCTCTTCCACTACATCGGTGACTTTTTCCACCCGAGTGATCTGGATATCTGCGCTTTCTTTAGAAATGTTACTATGTAGCGCAGGTTTGATCTTATCGTGCTTCTTGAGCCTCAGCTCTTGTTGCTTTAAAAAGTCAGCGACCGTAGTCGAAGTGGTCCACACTTTTTTATCCTTTCCTCCATCCTTTAAGCTGACCTGGAAGGCCTGCTGAACCACAAGATTCATATTCTTTTTAATCTTGTCATTCTTTCCTGGAGTCACTTGATCGTGCTTCCCAATATCTATCTTCTCATTCTTCAATAATGCTCCAACCGTCTGATCTGTTGTCCATATCGTTTTCTCTTTCCCATCTAGGGTCAGATGAACCGGTATAGCCGCATCATACACAATGTTCATATTGTCTTGAATCTTTGTATTTAGACTTGGAGAGATATGATCCTCCGCCCTGGTCCTTATCCCAAGGTCTGAAAGCAGCTGTGCTACTGTCTCTTCATGTGTACGAATTGTCTTCTCCTTACCATTGATTGAAATGGTAATAGACTGCTTAGTGAACTCGTGCGCACCGTAAGCCGTCCCAGTTCCAGCTAAAAGTAAGCAAGCGACTAGTAATAAAACCTTGCCTTTTCCTAGCTTGATAGAAAACAGATTTTTCATTTTTTGTACGATGAAAAACGCCTCCTTCTCCTCGGAGAGATTATATAGAGTATCTCAAAACCTGTCAACCCTTCCACCCACTGTACAAAAATGCTCGATTGTAAACCTATTATGGGAGATTTATGGAAGGAAGGGAAGAAAGACTTATCGACAACTTATCCTATGAGGAACAGCAAACGTGTAGAACTTTTTCGTTATGTTTCACAATTGGACAGGCTTAAACAAGGTTTGACATCATATACTGTCAGTTTATACGGAAAACTTTTTTCGCATTTTCTGTTGTCAATTCAGCAAGCTCTTCAAAGCTGATTTCTCGTAATTCGGCAATTTGCTCTGCGATATATTTCACATAGCTTGGCTCATTTCGTTTCCCTCTAAATGGCGCTGGTGTTAAATATGGGCAGTCTGTTTCAATCAATAGTCGATCACTTGGTATGTCCTTTACAACTTCTTTCGGTTTTTTGGCATTTTTAAATGTCACGGGTCCACCGAATGAAATATAAAAGTTCATATCCATACACGCTTTTGCAATTTCTAGGCTTCCTGTAAAGCAGTGCATAATACCACCAACTTCCGCCGCTCCCTCTTCCTTTAAGATCGTCACGACATCTTCCGTTGCGTCACGGTTATGAATGATGATTGGCAGATTCACTTCCTTCGCAAGAGCAATTTGACGTCTAAAGACTTCTTTTTGTACATCTTTTGGCGACTTGTCCCAATAGTAATCCAGACCCATTTCTCCAATGGCAACGACCTTTTCATGTTGAGATAATTCTTTGATCCAAGCCAAATCCTCATCTGTCATATCAATGGCATCGACAGGATGCCAGCCGATCGCTGCATAAATGAAATCATACTCTTCAATTAACTCCATCGCTCTCGTTATGGTTGAGCGGTCAAACCCGACTACGACGATTTTCTCTACCTTTTCACTTTTCGCTCTTTCGATCACCTGCTCTAAGTCTTCATTGTATTGTTCCGCATTTAAATGGGCATGTGTATCAAATAACATCGTTGATTGCTCCTTTCGACAATTCTCCTAAAAAACAAAAGGTGTTCGACGAAATGTTACACGTGGAACACCTTTGTTGATTTATAAAATTTTTGTTCCATTCGCTAGAGATTGATCCACTTCAAGGACCTGCAATTTCCCACCAGTTTCCCCAGTTAAAATCATTCCCTGGGAAATTTCCCCTCTGAGTTTAACTGGCGTGAGATTTGCTACGCAAACAAGCTTCTTCCCTACCAATTCATCTGGTTGATAATGCTTGGCAATCCCTGAGACAATTTGTCTTTTTTCAAATCCAAAATCAAGCTGAAGCTTTAAGAGACGATCCGCTTTTTTAACTGGAGCTGCTTCCAAAACTTGTGCTACTCGAAGATCAACTTTCGAGAAATCATCAAATGCAATTTCTGCTCCCAGTTCAGGTAATTCCGTTTCTTCTATTTCAGCTTTCTCTTCTTCTACCTTAGGAGCACTTCCCTGCATTTTCTCTTTAATGTACGCCACTTCTTCTTCAACCTCTAAACGCGGGAACAACGGCTCTCCTTTTTGTACTGTTGCTTTTTGAATCGCACCAAAAGAAAGAATGCTGTCCCAGCTTTTAAGCTTCTCTTCTTCAATTCCAAGCTGGAAGAAGATTTTCTCAGGTGTTTTTGTTAAGAATGGTGTTAATTGCACTGCTGTGATTCGAAGTGATTCTGCCAAATGATACATGACAGAGTGCAGTTCTTTTCGTTTCGTTTCATCCTTCGCTAACACCCATGGAGCTGTTTGATCAATATATTTATTAGTTCTGCTGATCAATGTCCAAACATTTGTAAGAGCCACCGAGAATTCAAGGTTTTCCATCGCTTCTTCATAGGCTTTTACCGTTTGTTCAGCCACAGCTTTAAGCTCCTCATCAAATTCATTGACAGGACCCTTATAACTGCTTAATGTACCATCAAAATATTTTTGTACCATCGCGACCGTACGGTTAAGTAAGTTCCCTAAATCATTGGCAAGATCATAGTTTACACGTTCCACAAATCCTTCTGGTGTAAACACGCCATCCGCACCAAATGGCACTTCGCGAAGTAGATAATAACGAAGGGCATCAAGACCATAGCGATCAATTAATGTGACCGGATCTACCACATTCCCTTTTGATTTAGACATTTTGCCATCTTTCATGAGCAGCCAGCCGTGTGCGAAAATTTGTTTCGGCAGAGGCAGATCAAGTGCCATCAGCATAATTGGCCAATAAATTGTATGGAAGCGCACAATTTCTTTCCCTACAAGGTGCACGTTGGCAGGCCAATATTTTTTATATTTTTCATCCTGATCGGTTCCATAGCCAATCGCTGTTAAATAGTTGAATAACGCATCAATCCATACATAAATCACGTGTTTCGGATTATTAGGTACTTTAATTCCCCAATCAAAGGTTGTTCTTGATACAGCTAAATCCTCTAAACCTGGTTTAATGAAGTTATTGATCATTTCATTCTTTCTTGATTCAGGCTGAATGAACGATGGGTTCTTTTCGTAGTAGTCCAGTAAACGATCTGCATACTTACTCATACGGAAGAAATATGATTCCTCTTTAATCAATTCAACAGGGTGACCACTGTCGGGGCTTTTCCCGCCAATGACTTCACCTTTCTCATTTCGCTCAACATCAACAAGCTGTGTTTCCGTATAGAATGTTTCATCAGGAATACTGTACCAGCCCTCATATTGATCTAAATAGATATCTCCTTGATCAAGCAGCTTTTGGAAGACTTGCTCAATGATTTTCGTATGCCTTTTTTCCGTTGTACGAATGAAATCATCATTTGAAATGTCGAGTTTCTTCCATAATGATTGAATGTCTGTAACGACGGGATCTAAATACTCAATCGGTGTAATATTTTGTTCTTCAGCTTTTTGCTGAATTTTTTGTCCGTGCTCATCTGTACCTGTTAAATACATCACATCATAGCCTTGAAGACGTTTATAACGAGCCATGGCATCCCCTGCCACTGTCGTATAAGCATGTCCAATATGTAATTTTCCGCTCGGATAGTAAATAGGTGTTGTCAGATAAAACGTTTTTTTCTTTTCCGGCATGTCGGAACCTCCTGCGTGTGTGTAAATGTCAAAAGCTCCCGCCCAATGGACGAGAGCGGCTATAATCACTTCATTAAAATGTGTCAGATCATTTCATTATGTTTTGCACTTGTGCTTTCTCTATGATACCATCTTAGCCTTTAAGATCAAGCATATATACATAGAACAAGCTGAAATGATCGAAAAAGATGAGTTTTTCGAAAAAACGACAAACCGCTCGACATTTTGTCGAATATTGTCGTATGAAATATACTTCCAGATTTATAATTGGCTAATTTAGGGCAAAAGTCTTGTCAATCTGTTCTCGTCATTTATCATGTTTTCATAGACGAAGTCCACAAAATCCTTATACACCAATAGTTTCAAGGTCCTTTGACTTTAAGAGTCATATTTTACAAACAATAGTAAACAAAATGATTGACGATTTATGGAAACCTTGTTATGCTAGGAATGTAAGGAATTTGTCGAATAATGACGAAGATAATATTATATTAAGAATAAGAACTTTTTGGGAGGAGAATGAAGATGAAATCTACAGGTATTGTACGTAAAGTTGACGAATTAGGACGCGTGGTGATTCCAATCGAACTTCGTCGTACACTAGGAATCGCTGAAAAAGACGCTTTGGAAATTTATGTTGATGATGAAAAAATTATCCTAAAAAAATATAAACCAAACATGACTTGCCAAGTAACAGGTGAAGTATCAGACGATAACCTTAAACTTGCTAATGGTAAATTAGTTCTTAGCCGTGAAGGTGCAGAGCAAATCATTAACGAAATCCAAAACCAACTTCAATCACAAAAATAAGTTTCATATAAAAAGGTTCTTGCACCGTTTGCAAGAACCTTTCTTTATTGTTCAATATGATAGGCATCGTATATCGTGCGCTTTGGCACACCACGTTCGACTGCTGTACGTTTAATGGCTTCCTTCGACGTCAATCCTTCCTCTATGTAATGGATCACGTGTTCTTTTTCAGATAAGGCCTTCCACCAGGCTTCTTCATTCAGCTCTTCTTCATCCTGGTCATTTCCTTGTACCACAAGACAAAATTCGCCGCGAATTTGTTGTTCCGTAGCCCATGTCAGCACGTACTCTAAATCTCCACGAATAAACTCTTCGAATTTTTTTGTCAGTTCTCGCGTAATCGCTATGTTCCGGTTCCCCCACACTGCCTTCATCACGGTCAGCGTTTCTTTTAACCGATGGGGCGCTTCATAGAAAATAATCGTTTCCTGGCGTTTCTTCAATGCTTCCAGCTGTTTTTTCTTTTCTTTTTTTTGACGATCAAGAAAACCGTAAAAGAAAAATGGCTGTGGCGCGATCCCTGACGCAATGAGCGCCGTTAATGCCGCGTTTGCACCAGGTAGCGGAATGACATAGCCTCCGATGCTTGTAAAGTCTCGAACCACTTCAGCTCCAGGATCAGAAATAGTCGGTAAACCAGCATCGCTCACTAGTGCGATATTTTTCCCTTCTTTTAGCCATTCGATTAACTTGTAACCACTGCTATCTTTGTTATGCTCATGATAACTCGTTAACGGTGTATCAATTTCATATACATGACAAAGCTTTTTCGTTTGTCTCGTATCTTCTGCGGCAATATAGTCTACATCTTTTAACGTTTGTATCGCTCGGAACGTCATATCTTCTAAGTTTCCAATTGGGGTTGGTACGAGATAAAGAATACCCATTTCGGATTGACCATCAAAGCTCTTCTGTGTCTTTTTCATGTGCCGCCTCCTTTTCCATTCGCATTTCTTCTATATAAATGTCTTTCTTTTGACGTGTCCAAGTTTTGAAACGATATTCTTGCTGCATGGCTTCTCTTTTGGTTGAAAAACATTCATGGTAATAAAGCTCAACCGGCCGTCTCGCTCTTGTATATTTTGCTCCCTTTCCACTATTGTGGGTAGTCAGCCTTTTTTGTAAGTCATTTGTATACCCAGCATACAAACTGCCATCTGCACATTTCAATACATAAAAGTAATGATTATGCTTCTCCATATAGTATCGTCCTGATTTCTTCTGTATACTCTTGGTCTTCCCCATAAACAAAGAGGGGCGGCAATATTTTCAAATCTGGCTTTCCATCTTTCATGCCTTCTATTAAGATTGTATTGGCTTCTTTCCCCTGTTTAGGATAAACAAATCGAATTCGCTTTGGCTCAATACGGTATTTCTTCATCATTTCAACAATCTCAAGCAACCGTCCTGGGCGGTGAACCATTGCCAGTTTGCCCCCTTGCTTCAGCAAAGTGGAAGAAACACGAATGACGTCTTCTAATGTACAATGAATTTCATGCCGTGCAATTGCCAAATATTCATTTTCATTGATTTCATCCTTAGAGGGTGTCTTAAAATACGGCGGATTACATGTGATCACATCTACTTTGTGGTTCCCATAGCGTTCTGGCATATCATTCAAATCACCATGTATCAATTCAATCTGATGCTCTAATTGATTATGCTCCACACTTCTTTTCGCCATATCAAACAGACGTTCTTGGATTTCAACACCTGTAATAGAGGCCTTAGATCGAGTTGAAAGCAGCAATGGCACGATGCCATTTCCCGTACAAAGATCGATGATTTCTCCCTTTTGGATCGGCACATACGCAAATTTTGCTAATAATACCGCATCCAATGAAAAGGCGAACACGGTTTTACTTTGAATAATTTTCATATCTTCAGCGAGCAAGTAATCTAAACGTTCATCTTCTCTTAACGAAACCATGATGTATCCTTTCTATTCCTGTGAAAAAGGCTCCCGATTCAGCGGAAGCCTTTTCTCACTTTTTATTTAAAAATGACAGACAGAACAAACAGTCTCCCTCTTTACGAATACTCCCATAATGTACATTACAAATATGGAAGCCTTCCTGATATAACCGAGCAAGGTTATCATGACCTTCTCCTATATCAGAATGACTTGGCTTCTGGGCAAAATCATTCTCCGCCTCAGACGATTTGTCTCGATCGGATTGATCCAGACGTTCACGCAAGTGCTGATTCTCCATCTGAAGCTGATGATTTTCTTCAATCACTTCACCGATATGATTTTTCAAATCTCCTAGCTGTCGATAAAGAGAACCGATTTGTTCTTCTAAATTGATCACTGTATCAAATAGTTCCTTTTTATCCAAGGTGGCACACCTCGTTACTCAGTTGTTTGTGCAGATACAACGCCTTCTTGTAATAATTCTTCCCAAGTATATTCTACCACTTTTTCTTGCCCGGTTAATTCAACTTGCAAAATTCGTTCTAAAATGTTGAGCCCTACTACCTTTGCAGAGCCATTAGACGTCTGAATCGTTTCACCGATATCCGGTAATTGTTCTTTCGCTGTTTCATACTCATCATTCTCATATTTCAAGCAGCACATCAAACGGCCGCAAAGCCCAGAAATTTTCGTAGGGTTTAACGACAGGTTTTGATCTTTTGCCATTTTTATGGACACCGGTTCAAAATCTCCTAGAAATGTTGAACAGCAAAGCATTCTTCCACAAGGACCTATGCCGCCCAGCATTTTTGCCTCATCTCTTACACCGATTTGGCGAAGTTCAATTCTCGTCTTGAAAATCGATGCGAGATCCTTCACCAGCTCACGAAAATCTACTCTGCCGTCCGCTGTAAAATAGAAGATAACCTTGTTTCGGTCAAATGTAAATTCAACATCGACTAGCTTCATTTCCAGGCCGTGTTCACTTACCTTCTGAAGACATGTATCAAAGGCTGCCATCGCTGCTTCTTTGTTTTCCTCAACGATGAGCCGGTCTCGTTCGTCTGCTACACGAATCACCTTACGTAGAGGAAGGACCACGTCGTGTTCATCTACTTTTTTATTCGCGATGACCACTTGTCCGTACTCAACCCCTCTGACCGTTTCTACAATGACACAACTATCATTTTCTATATGAAATCCATTAGGATCGAAATAATAGATTTTGCCCGCTTTTTTAAAGCGAACACCAATTACGTTGTACAAGCTTATCCCTCCTGCAACATCAACACCAATTGCTCCATTAGCCCTTGGGCATTCACGTTGGATTGAAGTCTCTTTTTCGCTTCTAATACAGCAAGGATCTGGTTCGTCACCATCTGCTGTGTGGAATGCAGCGCGTGCTGCTCCATTGTCTGGAATAAGTCTTGATAAATGACTTTATCTTCATTTCCTATTTGAATCGACAATACATCACGATATATAAATAAAAGCATATCCAGACCTGTTTCTTGAAGGTCTTTCTCTTTGAAAAAAGGCATCCATTGATCTTGTATATAAAAAAATGCATGTTCTTTTCGCTGGTGTAAGACTTCATACAATTTTATCACTTTCGCTCTAGACTCTGCAAACTGATCATTTCGACTTAATTCGAGTGCTTCTGCTAAATTATTAGTTAAATTCGACAAAAGCCTTGCAAGATGCTGAGATACGCCTTCTTGTAAAAGCTGCTGCTCCAAAGATTGTGGCTGCAACGGCTGAAAGCTAAGCATCTGACATCTTGAAATAATCGTATCCAGCATTTTATGCGATTGCTCAGTGATTAAAACCGCCATCGTTTCCCGATTAGGCTCCTCTAGGAACTTTAATAAACTGTTCGCGGCATTGACCGTCATTTTGTCCGCATGAAGAATGATATACATTTTCCGGTGCGATTCTACACCTGCTTTTGTAAATTCCTCCTGCAATGCCTGCACTTGCGCTTTCTTAATCGATTGGCCGTCAGGCTGCACTACATGTAAATCTGGATGGTTTCCAGACTCAATCCTTTTGCAGTTTTGACAAGATTCACATGGTTTCACTCCTGCTTCCAAGCAAAAAAAGCTCTTAGCCAAAAGCATGGCAGCATCTAGCTTTCCTGTCCCTTTTTTCCCTTCAAATAAGTAAGCATGGGCAAGTCGGTCTTTATCAATACTATTAAAAATCAGCCGCATGACGCGCGGCTGCAAATCATTCATGTCATCCCAGCTAATTGCCATGTTATCACTCTCTATGTGTAAAGGTTAATCAATAAACCTTTTATTTCTCCAATACGTTCAAGCAAATCAATAGAGGGTTTCTCTTGATCCATCATATCCTCTGTTAATTCAATAAGCTTTTCATCTAATGCTTTGACTAAAGCGAGTGTTCGCGTGTTGCCATAAAGGTCAAAGCTCCTTGACGTCTCTATATTTAATCCATTATCGACGGTCTCTTTCACAAAGCGCTTCACAAGTCCTTTAAACCTGGCTAAATCCTTTAGGTTTCGTGACTTTGTCAGCTTTTTACCGAACACCTCGATATCACTCAGCATGACCGTCAGTTGTTCTAAGCGCATTTTGCCGCTTTGCGTCTCCATAGAAGCTTTAAAAGAAGCAGATGTCTGGCTTCCTTTAATCGCTTGAAGTTCACGCTTTTCTAAAAGCAGCCGCATATCTTGATTAATTTTCACAGCAACCCATCCTTAAAATTGATGAAATTGTTCAACTGGCAGAATAAAGACAGTAGCTCCACCAACTTCAACCTCAACAGGGTATGGTACGTATGAATCTGCATTTCCACCCATTGGTGATACAGGCGCGATCATTTGATCACGTTTACGGCAATTTTCCTTTATAAGCTGTAATGCCTTATCCACTCGGACATCATCACAACCAATGATAAAAGTCGTATTTCCAGACTTTAAAAACCCACCAGTTGAAGCTAATTTTGTCACGCCGAAATGATGTTCAGTCAATATTTTCAACAATTTGCTGCTATCTTGGTCCTGTACAACGGCAACAATTAATTTCATTTGATTGGCCTCCTTCGTTTTAGGCACAGGTGACATGCCGATGTCTTCCTCTATATTATAACAACGATTGGGAATCAGGTCATATTTGATTTTTCTTTAATGTGTCCTGAATCAACTGAAGCACTTCTTCATAGACATCCTGCATCGGCTGAGACGCATCCACTACACGGAATCGTTCTGGTGATTGCGCAATTAGTAATTCATAGCCTTCTCTGACCAGCTGGTGGAAATTCAGGGTCTCCATATCTAATCGATTTTTTTCTCTTCCTTGATTGGCGTCGATTCGCTTTAGACCTTCCTCTGGTGTAATGGAAAAGTAAATAGTCATTTGCGGCATTGTACCATTAATGGCAAAATCGTTAATTGATTTGACTTCTTCAATCCCAAGCCCTCTCGCATAGCCTTGATAAGCAAGGGAGCTATCGACAAAACGATCACATAAGACCGTGTCCCCGCGTTGCAATGCAGGTTCTACTTTCTCAGCCAAATGCTGTCTTCTTGCTGCTGCATACAGCAATGCCTCTGTTTTTGCGTCCATTTTTGTATTTTTTTCGTTTAAAATGACTTCACGAATCTGCTCTGCAATTTCGATGCCTCCTGGCTCTCGTGTCGCCATCACTGCATATCCTTGGCGCTTCATTTCTTCGTACACTTTTCGTATCACTGTCGTTTTTCCAGCACCCTCTGGCCCTTCAAACGTAATAAACATACCACTCATAGTGTCTCCTCTTCTATATAAACATATAATTTTCTCTGGTGAATCACCTGACTTGCTTGAACATGAACGTGATGTCCAAGCAAACGGCTTAACTTCGAAATTTGATCCGCTTCAATACGCTCTCCCTTAATCATCAAAGGAATGCCAGGCGGATAGGGAATAACCGATTCTGCACTGATCAGGCCTGCTGCTTTTTCGAATGGGACGGCTTCTATGTCTTGTCTTTGCTGATCGACCTCTATGAATCGCGTCGCCTTTTGAAGATGCTCTTTTTTTTCATGCAATACATCACTTTGCTGAAGCGCCTGCTCTATGGCTGAAAAAGGGACGTCCTTCGTCTGTCCCAGACCAAAAACGAGTAAGACTTGATGTTCATCCGCAAGTTCTGGGTGAACATCAACCGATTCAAGCACCTTTTTTAGTTCATAGCCTGTCAGCCCTTTTGTTGAACGAATGACGCATTTTAATGGATCCGTAGATAACGAGTCAGACTCGACCACTTCGAGATTGGACATCCTGTTGAACTGTTCTTTCAGCTTTGCCAGCCCTGTCATGATTCCGTCCAATTTCCCTTTTCCCTTGATCTCTTCAACATAAGCTCTCGCCACATCTAACGTAGCCATAATTGGATAAGAAGGTGAACTGCTTTGAAGCATCGTTAACAATGTCTTCATACGCTTCGCATCTATTCGGTCCCCTTGGAGATGGAGATAAGAACCCATCGTCATCGCTGGAAGGGTTTTATGTGCTGATTGTACCACCACGTCTGCTCCGTAGGAAAGGGCAGATGGAGGAAAGGCGCCGCCTAATACAAAATGCGCACCATGTGCCTCATCAACCAAAACAATCATGCCCGCTTCATGACACAAGTGAATCAGCTTTGATAAATCAGCTGCATGTCCATAGTAGTTCGGATACGTCAAAACGATTGCCCGGCAGTTCGGGTGTTTCGCGATAGCTTTTTTGACTGTTTCATCAGTAACATGGGTTGGGACGTGCAAGCATGAATCGATCTCAGTGTCTAACATAATAGGCGTTGCTCCTGCAAGCTCAATCGCATGGAAAACAGACTTATGACAATTTCGCTGAACAAAAATCTCATCTTCAGTCCGACATGCAGCCATCACCATCGCTAGATTTCCAACTGTTGTGCCATTCACAAGGAAAAAGCTTTGCTTTGCCCCATATAGCTTTGCCAATAAATCCTCTGCCTCTTGAATCACACCAGTCGGGTGGTGGAGATCATCTAGACCTTCAAGCTCCGTCACATCCAGCTGAAGAATTGATGCATAGTAAGACCGTGCCTCATCAAAAAAGACATCTCCATTGTGATGTCCTGGAACGTGAAAAGAATAAGGCTTCTTTTCCGCATGTTGTGATAATGCTGTATATAAAGGTGTTTTCAAACAAATCGACCCTTTTCACTTAAACGATATCTTATTTCTATTATAACGTTCAAACAAGTGAACCGAAAGATGGTTTCTCATTCCTTTATTGGTTGATGATTCGCCAGCTTCTGCTCCGCCTCGTACATGTTGCTTTTTAATTGAGCTCTCTCTTGGCTCCCATGTTCTTTCACCTGTAACGTTTCCTGTAATGTTTCGGCTAATTGGCGTTGAGCCTTTTTGAACGTATCTATAGGCGTTAATGATGCGTCTTCAAGAAGCTGTCCTTGCTGCTTTGATACCTTTTCATACGTTTGTTGGATTCGCTGCTCAAGGGCTGAATTGGCTCGCTGCTGAATATGAGTTAATGCAATTGACATTTGGTTGATCCATAGAGGAATAGATGCGGAGACGGTTGATTGGATATGATTGGCTAAGGTATGATTTGTATACTGAATCATCCGAATTTGGGCATTACATTGCAGTGCAATTTGCCGGCTTAACAGCAAGTCATACTTCCGTTCTTTCAATCTCTCCATATATTCTTCCTCATTTACTTCCTGACTCATCAATTGCTCCTCTAATGTCCGATCATTAGAATGTTTCGCTTCTGATAGGACCTGCTGCTCTAACTGTGTCAATTTCGCTTCAACTGCTGCAACCTGTAGTGTCATCTCTTGGAAATATGATTGATTTTCTTCAAATAAACGCTCTAATAACTTATGGTCGGAGATTAATACGCCTCTTGCGTAACGGAGCCTTGCTGATAATCTCTCTATTTGAGCTTCTGCTTGTTTAAAACGAGAAATGATCTCCTGAGTAGAACGCTTCCCCCGATGAAACAACCTCAAAAAAGGGCCCTGCTTCTTTGGCAGTAAATCCTCTGGCTCCACTAAATGTAGTTGTTGCAAAAAGGCTTCAAGCACATCTCCTATTTGATCGATATCTTTTTTCTCAACATATTTCATCATGTGTTGTGATTGTTCCAATAATCGTTCCTGCACACGTGTACCATAGAAAAGCAGCTTTTGCGGATTGTCAGGGATCTTTTCAGCCCGCTCTATAGCCTCTTGTTTTTCCTTATCAGATAAGGTATCAAACACCCGAAACTGAAGATCTATAGTAGATGCTGATGGTGGTGTGACTTGATCTTCTGGTTTCATCGAGTCTGACTCCTTTCATCTATTTTTTGATCATTTTATCGGCCACTTCAAGTTCAATGTGAAGGGCTTCTATGTCTCTTCCTAAAACTTGCTGCAAATCATTCGTCAATTGCTTTTGCAGCTCTGTCAGTGTAACTCGAGTTTGGCTCAGTGTCATTTCAAGCTCATGACTGCGATTAGGCTGATTATACAGTAATGCATATTTTTCGATTAGTTCAACGACAGAATCCAAACTTTCGAAATAAAATCGCTGT
The DNA here is from genome assembly GCF_056838025.1 of Bacillus sp. MC1252. NCBI lineage: Bacteria > Bacillati > Bacillota > Bacilli > Caryophanales > Bacillaceae > Bacillus > Bacillus sp. MC1252. The sequence goes on along the minus strand of NZ_CM166369.1, from coordinate 38,568 downwards.
GCATCATAAAATCGGTTCGGTTCCTTTTTTGTAATCGTATAGATTCGTCGTGCAAGCCGAAGGATTTCATAATTATGTTTGATCGTCTGCATGTTTTTCACAGCAAATAAAGCTTTCTTCAAACGAACCAGCTTTTGCCCTGCTTCTTTGAAGTGCTGTTTAATATATACATAATCACTACGAGACAATCCGTGTTTCTTTAAAAACAACTGGAAAGCAACCCATCTGCTTCCTGCAAACATCGCACCCCACCCAATCATCGCATACAGTATCGATAATCCAACATGATGGTGGAAAACCCCAATACTGACGGTTAAAATCACAATCGAGAAAAGAGTAGAGAAGATGGCCCATATAAATGTGAAAAAGATTGATTTCATGTTCATCGACTCCTATGAATAATCAGGCTCTCTGTTTATCTTATTATTTATTACGGGTGTTGTCCAAACTAAGTTCCAAAAAACAGGTCCAATCCTCGATAGCTCATAAAAAAAGACCATCTAGTGGTCTATGAATACAAAGGCGGCGTATGAAGATTTTTAAGCTTTCTTACATAATCGGCATAGCTAGGATCCGAGGTCGATGTAGAAATTAACTTTCGCTCACAGTCTCGGCACAAAAACTGATGATATAAATATATTCCCTTTGTCTTTTTCTCTTCACAAATCAAACAAATCGCTTCTCGCTCTTTTTTGCTCATTGTGACACCTCCACTCATAGCTTCAGTATGCCCTAGCGCTTTCAATTGTATACAAAATTAAGAATGTTTTAGATGGTAGTTTAGTATATGTATACATCCCAGATCGAGTGTTTGTTCCTTTTCTTAAAAAAACAAAAAAGACCAGTTCCGTCTGGAACTGATCCTTAGAAAAGCTTGGCGGCGTCCTACTCTCACAGGGGGAAACCCCCAACTACCATCGGCGCTGAAGAGCTTAACTTCCGTGTTCGGTATGGGAACGGGTGTGACCTCTTCGCTATCGCCACCAAACCTGATGGAGAGAATGTTCTCTCAAAACTAGATAACAACGTTCATGCTTCACATTAGAATATAGGTTAAGTCCTCGATCTATTAGTATCTGTCAGCTCCACGTGTCACCACGCTTCCACCTCAGACCTATCAACCTGATCATCTTTCAGGGATCTTACTTCCTTGCGGAATGGGAAATCTCATCTTGAGGGGGGCTTCATGCTTAGATGCTTTCAGCACTTATCCCGTCCGCACATAGCTACCCAGCGATGCCCTTGGCAGAACAACTGGTACACCAGCGGTGCGTCCATCCCGGTCCTCTCGTACTAAGGACAGCTCCTCTCAAATTTCCTGCGCCCGCGACGGATAGGGACCGAACTGTCTCACGACGTTCTGAACCCAGCTCGCGTACCGCTTTAATGGGCGAACAGCCCAACCCTTGGGACCGACTACAGCCCCAGGATGCGATGAGCCGACATCGAGGTGCCAAACCTCCCCGTCGATGTGGACTCTTGGGGGAGATAAGCCTGTTATCCCCGGGGTAGCTTTTATCCGTTGAGCGATGGCCCTTCCATGCGGAACCACCGGATCACTAAGCCCGACTTTCGTCCCTGCTCGACTTGTAGGTCTCGCAGTCAAGCTCCCTTGTGCCTTTACACTCTGCGAATGATTTCCAACCATTCTGAGGGAACCTTTGGGCGCCTCCGTTACATTTTAGGAGGCGACCGCCCCAGTCAAACTGCCCACCTGACACTGTCTCCCTGCCCGATAAGGGCAGCGGGTTAGAAGGTCAATACAGCCAGGGTAGTATCCCACCGATGCCTCCACCGAAGCTAGCGCTCCGGTTTCCAAGGCTCCTACCTATCCTGTACAAGCTGTACCAACATTCAATATCAGGCTGCAGTAAAGCTCCACGGGGTCTTTCCGTCCTGTCGCGGGTAACCTGCATCTTCACAGGTACTATAATTTCACCGAGTCTCTCGTTGAGACAGTGCCCAGATCGTTGCGCCTTTCGTGCGGGTCGGAACTTACCCGACAAGGAATTTCGCTACCTTAGGACCGTTATAGTTACGGCCGCCGTTTACTGGGGCTTCAATTCGCACCTTCGCTTACGCTAAGCGCTCCTCTTAACCTTCCAGCACCGGGCAGGCGTCAGCCCCTATACTTCGCCTTACGGCTTCGCAGAGACCTGTGTTTTTGCTAAACAGTCGCCTGGGCCTATTCACTGCGGCTTCTCGGGGCTTTAACACCCTAAGAAGCACCCCTTCTCCCGAAGTTACGGGGTCATTTTGCCGAGTTCCTTAACGAGAGTTCTCTCGATCACCTTAGGATTCTCTCCTCGCCTACCTGTGTCGGTTTGCGGTACGGGCACCTCTCACCTCGCTAGAGGCTTTTCTTGGCAGTGTGGAATCAGGAACTTCGCTACTAAATTTCGCTCGCCATCACAGCTCAGCCTTTACGGGAAACGGATTTGCCTATTTCCCAGCCTAACTGCTTGGACGCGGATATCCAATACCGCGCTTACCCTATCCTCCTGCGTCCCCCCATTGCTCAAATGGTGAGGAGGTGGTACAGGAATATCAACCTGTTGTCCATCGCCTACGCCTTTCGGCCTCGGCTTAGGTCCCGACTAACCCTGAGCGGACGAGCCTTCCTCAGGAAACCTTAGGCATTCGGTGGACGGGATTCTCACCCGTCTTTCGCTACTCATACCGGCATTCTCACTTCTAAGCGCTCCACCAGTCCTTCCGGTCTGGCTTCACAGCCCTTAGAACGCTCTCCTACCACTGTTCGTAAGAACAGTCCGCAGCTTCGGTGATACGTTTAGCCCCGGTACATTTTCGGCGCAGAGTCACTCGACCAGTGAGCTATTACGCACTCTTTAAATGGTGGCTGCTTCTAAGCCAACATCCTGGTTGTCTAAGCAACTCCACATCCTTTTCCACTTAACGTATACTTTGGGACCTTAGCTGGCGGTCTGGGCTGTTTCCCTTTCGACTACGGATCTTATCACTCGCAGTCTGACTCCCAAGGATAAGTCATCGGCATTCGGAGTTTGACTGAATTCGGTAACCCGGTAGGGGCCCCTAGTCCAATCAGTGCTCTACCTCCGAGACTCTTACCTTGAGGCTAGCCCTAAAGCTATTTCGGAGAGAACCAGCTATCTCCAGGTTCGATTGGCATTTCACCCCTACCCACACCTCATCCCCGCACTTTTCAACGTGCGTGGGTTCGGGCCTCCATTCAGTGTTACCTGAACTTCACCCTGGACATGGGTAGATCACCTGGTTTCGGGTCTACGACCACGTACTCATGCGCCCTATTCAGACTCGCTTTCGCTGCGGCTCCGCATCTTCTGCTTAACCTTGCACGGGATCGTAACTCGCCGGTTCATTCTACAAAAGGCACGCCATCACCCGTTAACGGGCTCTGACTACTTGTAGGCACACGGTTTCAGGATCTATTTCACTCCCCTTCCGGGGTGCTTTTCACCTTTCCCTCACGGTACTGGTTCACTATCGGTCACTAGGGAGTATTTAGCCTTGGGAGATGGTCCTCCCGGATTCCGACGGAATTTCACGTGTTCCGCCGTACTCAGGATCCACTCTGGAGGGAATGACATTTCAGTTACAGGGCTGTTACCTTCTCTGGCGGGCCTTTCCAGACCTCTTCGCTTATATCATTCCTTTGTAACTCCGTATAGAGTGTCCTACAACCCCAAGAGGCAAGCCTCTTGGTTTGGGCTGTTCCCGTTTCGCTCGCCGCTACTTAGGGAATCGCATTTGCTTTCTCTTCCTCCGGGTACTTAGATGTTTCAGTTCCCCGGGTATGCCTTCTCATACTCTATGTATTCAAGTATGGATACTACTCCATTACGAGCAGTGGGTTTCCCCATTCGGAAATCTCCGGATCAAAGCTTGCTTACAGCTCCCCGAAGCATATCGGTGTTCGTCCCGTCCTTCATCGGCTCCTAGTGCCAAGGCATCCACCGTGCGCCCTTTCTAACTTAACCATTTCTTACTTTAGAAAGAATCACTATGTGTGATGAACTTTGCATTGCATTCAATGTGAATGTATTACTTATTGTTATCTAGTTTTCAAAGAACACGTTGGTGGAGCCTAGCGGGATCGAACCGCTGACCTCCTGCGTGCAAGGCAGGCGCTCTCCCAGCTGAGCTAAGGCCCCGATTTATAGAAGATGGTGGGCCTGAGTGGACTCGAACCACCGACCTCACGCTTATCAGGCGTGCGCTCTAACCAGCTGAGCTACAGGCCCATCTTTCATATCGAAGATATGATGTTGTAGGATCTTTTCCAAGTTCCTTCAAAACTAAACAAGACGAAAACGCACGCTGCTCCATATATCCTTAGAAAGGAGGTGATCCAGCCGCACCTTCCGATACGGCTACCTTGTTACGACTTCACCCCAATCATCTGCCCCACCTTCGGCGGCTGGCTCCATAAAGGTTACCTCACCGACTTCGGGTGTTGCAAACTCTCGTGGTGTGACGGGCGGTGTGTACAAGGCCCGGGAACGTATTCACCGCGGCATGCTGATCCGCGATTACTAGCGATTCCAGCTTCACGCAGTCGAGTTGCAGACTGCGATCCGAACTGAGAACAGATTTATGGGATTCGCTAAACCTTGCGGTCTCGCAGCCCTTTGTTCTGTCCATTGTAGCACGTGTGTAGCCCAGGTCATAAGGGGCATGATGATTTGACGTCATCCCCACCTTCCTCCGGTTTGTCACCGGCAGTCACCTTAGAGTGCCCAACTAAATGCTGGCAACTAAGATCAAGGGTTGCGCTCGTTGCGGGACTTAACCCAACATCTCACGACACGAGCTGACGACAACCATGCACCACCTGTCACTCTGTCCCCGAAGGGAAAGCCCTATCTCTAGGGTTGTCAGAGGATGTCAAGACCTGGTAAGGTTCTTCGCGTTGCTTCGAATTAAACCACATGCTCCACCGCTTGTGCGGGCCCCCGTCAATTCCTTTGAGTTTCAGTCTTGCGACCGTACTCCCCAGGCGGAGTGCTTAATGCGTTAGCTGCAGCACTAAGGGGCGGAAACCCCCTAACACTTAGCACTCATCGTTTACGGCGTGGACTACCAGGGTATCTAATCCTGTTCGCTCCCCACGCTTTCGCTCCTCAGCGTCAGTTACAGACCAGAGAGTCGCCTTCGCCACTGGTGTTCCTCCACATCTCTACGCATTTCACCGCTACACGTGGAATTCCACTCTCCTCTTCTGCACTCAAGTTTCCCAGTTTCCAATGACCCTCCCCGGTTGAGCCGGGGGCTTTCACATCAGACTTAAGAAACCGCCTGCGAGCCCTTTACGCCCAATAATTCCGGACAACGCTTGCCACCTACGTATTACCGCGGCTGCTGGCACGTAGTTAGCCGTGGCTTTCTGGTTAGGTACCGTCAAGGTGCGAGCAGTTACTCTCGCACTTGTTCTTCCCTAACAACAGAGCTTTACGATCCGAAAACCTTCATCACTCACGCGGCGTTGCTCCGTCAGACTTTCGTCCATTGCGGAAGATTCCCTACTGCTGCCTCCCGTAGGAGTCTGGGCCGTGTCTCAGTCCCAGTGTGGCCGATCACCCTCTCAGGTCGGCTACGCATCGTTGCCTTGGTGAGCCATTACCCCACCAACTAGCTAATGCGCCGCGGGTCCATCTGTAAGTGACAGCCGAAACCGTCTTTCATCCTTGAACCATGCGGTTCAAGGAACTATCCGGTATTAGCTCCGGTTTCCCGGAGTTATCCCAGTCTTACAGGCAGGTTACCCACGTGTTACTCACCCGTCCGCCGCTAACATCCGGGAGCAAGCTCCCTTCTGTCCGCTCGACTTGCATGTATTAGGCACGCCGCCAGCGTTCGTCCTGAGCCAGGATCAAACTCTCCGAAAAAGAACAAAACCGAAGTTTCGTTTTTCATCAGTTTGACTGACTACCTATGATGTATCATAGGATTTTTTTATAAAAACTCGAATTAACAGGTACGTTTTGTCTTGTTTAGTTTTCAAAGAACTTGTTTACCGCTTCAGAAGCGACTAGAACATCTTATCACATCCAAGTTGTTAGTGTCAACAACTTTTTTGTTGTTATGTTTTTTCGTTTCTTCGTCATCAGCGACGTATATTAATTTACCACCATACAGAATCAAAGTCAATATTATTTTTCATTAAATAATAAACTTTTCTATTACGACTAAAGCCGCTACGCCTGGAATGCCCAATAAACCACTAATTCCACTCGTTACAGGGTTAATGGAGACATGAAGCCCTAAACTCTCACCGAACAAATTCAGGCAAAATAAAAAAAGAGCGCCTGCCACAAACTTAACTCCGATAAGTCCTAACCATTTGAATGGATTCGCTTGAACACCTGACATAAACAACAATAATACAGCAAGCAAAATTGAACCAATCACAATAACAGGTTCCATAATCCTCTCATCTCCTCTTCATATGAATAGTACAAGCATATGAGAGGACTATGTAAAATAGACCTGCTACCTCCAGTTGTTTAAACGTATATTCCTCTTTTTCGCTTCTCTCAGATAGAAAAAGTACTTCGCTTGAGCAAGCTTTAATTCGAATAGAATGTCCGGTGAAGGCTCAACGCTATTTGCGACAAGCTTTTTTTGTCTGTTCCATTCTTCCTTTTGCTTAAAAAGCTGTTGAATTAGTTTCTCATCGAATTCTTTTCGAATTGATTTTCTGCGAAGAAAACCCATGTACCGTACTTCTCCTTCCTACATCTCACGTCTGCCTTCTAGAGCCTTAGAAAGTGTGACTTCATCTGCATACTCTAAATCTCCACCTACTGGGAGTCCGTGAGCAATACGAGAGAGTTTAATTCCTGATGGTTTCAACAATCTGGAGATATACATGGCTGTAGCTTCTCCTTCAATGTTTGGGTTGGTTGCAAGAATCACCTCTGTCACTTGATCGTCTTGCAATCTTTTTAATAAATCAGGAATTTTAATATCCTCCGGTCCAATTCCGTCCATTGGCGAAATGGCACCATGAAGCACATGATATAAGCCGTTATATTCTTTCATCTTTTCCATTGCAATCACATCTTTTGGATCTTGTACTACACAGATAACAGATTGATCTCTTCTTGTATCTTCACAAATATAGCAGGGATCCTGATCAGTGATATGGCCGCAAACCGAACAATAAGTTAAATTACGCTTTGCATTTACAAGCGCCTTCGCAAAGTCTAGTACGACATCTTCCTGCATACTAAGAACAAAAAAAGCCAGACGGACCGCAGTTTTCGGTCCGATTCCTGGCAATTTCATAAAGCTATCAATCAGCTTTGATATTGGTTCAGGATATTGCATCTTTAGTTATTCCCCCTAGAATAAACCTGGCATGTTCATTCCTTTTGTGAATTGACCCATTGTTTCATTTGTTAGCTCATCGACTTTTTTCAATGCATCATTTGTCGCTGCAAGTACAAGGTCTTGAAGCATATCGATGTCTTCAGGATCGACAACTTCTTCATTAATTGCTACATCAACGACTTCTTTTTGTCCATTTACTTTGACAGTGACCATACCGCCACCTGCTGTACCTTCAAGAACCTTTTCCGCAAGCTCTTCTTGAGCCTTAGCCATATCCTTTTGCATTTTTTGCATTTGTTTCATCATTTTTTGCATATTTCCCATTCCACCGCGCATATGAACACCACTCTCTTTCTTTTAGTTAATCTTTAATTTCAATCAAATCAGTTCCTACTAACTTCTTTGCTTCCGCAATCAATGGATCCTCTTCAGCAGAAGTTGCCTGACCATCTGCCTGTTCATCCGGCTGATGATCCTTTAAAAATTCTTCTCTTATTTTACCCCATTGAGCGTCAGGAACGCCAACTAATTCCACTCTTTTTCCTAGCATAGACTCTAGCAGGTGCTCGAGGTTGGTTCGAACACCACTTTTATCTTCAGCCACCATCTTACAATGTATTTCGAACTTGAATTTTAAAACAAAGGCGTGAGATGCAGCTGCAACTGGTTCACTATCCGTTAATAGCGCAGCGTGAGACACCTTATTTTGCTGTTTCAACTGGGCAAGGAGCTCTCCCCATTTGCCTTTTAATTTTTCTAACTCCGGCCGCTTCGCTTCTTTTAGAATCTCGTGAATTCGGCCAACAGGTGCACGATAGCCATTTTTGTTGCTTGTTTGTGGTCGAGGTGCTTCCTTTTTTTCTTGAGGACTATGAGACTGAGACATCGGTACACCCTCAGCTCTCAGCCTAGATAGCTCCTGTTCAAGCCTGTCTATTTTATGCGTTAAAGCTGTTAAATCAGAGTGAGCATGAGATTGTGTCATTCCGGCCGTTGACTGACAAAGCTTAACAACAGCTACTTCAAAGAAAATCCTTGGATGATTCGTCCATTTCATTTCTTGGTGGCTTTTATTAAGCACTTCAATCGTCTCATACAGAAACTGAGGCGTCACACGATCAGAGAGCGCCACGAACTTTTCATCGACTTTTACCTTTTCAAGTACTCCTTCAAGATCTGGTGCCGTTTTATAAAGCAACATATCTCTAAAGTAAAAGATCATGTCCTCTATTAATTTAGCCGCATCTTTCCCCTGCTGGAGCAATTCATTTAATGTATCTAACGCTACAGCAATATTTTGATCAAAAATAGCTTCGGCAAGCTGACTAATGAAATGCTGAGATACAGCACCTGTAATGAGCAGCGCATCATCAATTGTCAGTTGTTCACCACTAAATGAGATCGCTTGATCCAACAGGCTTAGTGCATCACGCATACCGCCATCTGCTGCACTAGCAATAATCTCGAGCGAGCCCTCTTGTACATTTAGACTTTCTGCATCTACAATTTTCTCCATTCTTCCAACAATATCTTTTGTCGTGATCCGTTTAAAATCAAATCGCTGACACCGGGATATGATGGTAAGAGGAATCTTATGAGGCTCTGTGGTAGCCAAAATAAAGATACAATGAGCAGGCGGTTCCTCTAGCGTTTTAAGGAGTGCATTAAATGCCCCGATAGAGAGCATATGTACTTCATCTATAATATAAACCTTATATGTAACCGCCGAAGGAGCAAATTTAACTTTATCACGTATATCTCGGATTTCATCTACCCCGTTATTCGAGGCAGCATCTATTTCAATCACGTCTGAAATAGAACCGTTTGTAATCCCTTTACAGACATCACATTCATTACACGGTTCACTAACAGGTGACTTTTCACAGTTCACTGCCTTTGCAAAGATCTTAGCAGCACTTGTTTTACCTGTTCCTCTAGGACCTGAAAATAAGTAAGCATGAGAAAACTTTTTCTGCAAAAGGGCATTTTGCAACGTTTTTGTGATGTGTTCTTGTCCAACAACATCCTCAAAAACTTGAGGCCTGAACACTCGGTATAAAGCTTGATAACTCACAAATACGCCCTCCTCCATTTATCATCATCTTCATTATACATGATGCAACGATCAATTCAAAAGTACACCTTTATTTTCTAATAAGCGAAAATGGCGTTTTCATATGAAGATTTTTTACTTTTCATGAATCAAAAACAAATTTTCTAGCTTTGCAAAATGACCTGCCAGCCCAAACAGAACAACAGTTCCTGTTATAAGTCATTTTAAAAGCAAATCACCTCAAAAAAGCTTTTTAATCATTTGTATCAACCTAGCAACTGAGCTATTCTTTGAACAACAACAAAAAACTCACCTAGATAAACTAGATGAGTTACATTTAATATTGATTTACCGTGCACCTTCTGTCGATTCGCTACCCCAAGCGTTACTTAAACAGTTAGCTCGGCCCAGGCAACCCTGCGGCACATGAGAGGTTTCACTTAATGCTGCTTCCTTCCGGACCTGACATGGTTCATGAATTCCCATTGCGCAGGACCCAGACGTCAACACCACTTATTTAAGGCAGACCTTGAAGTAAACGAACCTTGAGAAGGGATTCGGCCTCGCTAGAGCGGATTGCGAGTACAGGGCACCGCTACCTCCCCGCTTAGCACGGCAAAATGAATATTAAATTGTTAGTGACGCAGAAATAAGTATACCTTCTTACAGTTGAAATTGCAAACGACATCCATTCATTTACTTTTCGCTTGTTTCTTCCGCTGACGGAGATCTCGGAAGAACTGACTTAACAGCTCACCGCACTCATTTTCAAGTACACCACCAATGACTTCAGACTGATGATTGAACCGTTCATCATCCAGTAAATTCATTAAAGTACCTGCACATCCACCTTTAGGGTCATATGCACCAAATACGACCTTTTTCACTCTGGAAAGCACAATAGCACCCGCACACATTGGGCATGGTTCAAGCGTAACATAAAGTACAGCTTCTTCTAAACGCCAGCTTCCAGTCACTTTACACGCTTCATCAATGGCAAGTAATTCTGCATGTGCAATTGAACGCTGCTCACTTTCCCTTAAATTATAAGCGCGGCTCACAATTTGGTCTTCTACAACGATGACAGCACCGATCGGCACTTCTCCTATTTGTTCTGCTTTTAAGGCTTCAAAAATGGCTTCTTGCATAAACTGTTCATCTTTCGTCATAGCACAGCTCTCTTTTCATGTTTTTTAAATGGATATTGAGGTTAACATATTACCACAATCTTTTGAAGGGGGCCTTATTTTGCCAAATCACCAAAAGGCACTGCTTATTATCGACATGATCAATAATTTTGATTTTGAAATGGGACATGTGCTCGCTGAAAAAACAGAGCAAATGACCAATAAAATTTTAGCCCTTAAACAACACGCTTTCAAGGAAAATTGGCCAATCATCTACATCAACGACCACTACGGACTCTGGAAGGCTGACATTCAAGCTGTCATACAAACATGTAAAAACGAAAGAAGCGCCCCTATTTTAGAGCAAATGGCACCATCTAACGATGATTATTTCTTAATTAAACCTAAGCATTCTGCCTTCTATGGAACAGCACTAGAGACACTTCTAAATGAACTAGGTGTTCATGATCTTATTTTAACTGGAATTGCAGGAAACATCTGTGTTCTTTTCACTGCAAATGACGCATACATGCGAGAATACAATCTGATTGTACCTAAAGATTGTATTGCTTCAAACAATGATAGAGATAACGAGTACGCTTTAACGATGATGGAGAACGTTCTTCTTGCTAAAATCACAACTGCTAAAGAGATCACGAATGAAAATCAAACATGATTTATCCATAACCCTCATAAATTGTTAGCAATAACAAAGGGGGCGTTGACTATTCAAATTTATGTTGTCAAAAGAGGAGATACTTTAAGTGAGATTGCCATGCGTTTTAAAACAACAGTCAATGAAATCATCCGCACCAACGACATCGAAACACCAAATCAACTCGTCATCGGACAAACAATTGTCATTCCAATTAGAGGTCAATTTTATGAAGTCAAACAAAATGACACACTTTATCAAATTGGGAGGCAATTTCAAATTTCAGTGGAAGAATTGGCACGTGTGAATAGGATTCGGCCTGAAGCAATACTTCCTATTCGATTCTTGCTCTATATTCCACAAAGACCGAAAAGAAACATAAATTCCAATGCTTATATTGAACCACGTGGAAATCAAGTCAGTGAAAACTTAAAGCAAGCAGCTAGAGAAGCCTCTCCATACTTAACCCATTTAGGCGCCTTTAGTTTTCAAGCACAAAGAGACGGGACACTGCGAGAACCACCGTTAGACCAACTACCTCAGATTGCCGCTCAAAGCAGAACCATATTATCCATGGTGGTCACAAACCTAGAGAATGAAAAATTCAGTGATGAACTTGGACGAATCCTTTTAACAAACCAATCTGTCAAAACCACATTTTTAAATGAAATCGTTCGCGTTGCTCAAAAGTATCAATTAAAAGAAATCCATTTTGATTTTGAATATTTACGCCCTGCTGATAAAGATGCTTATATTCAATTCTTAAGAGAGGCAACAACCCGTTTCCACCAAGAAGGATGGACAATTTCCGTTGCGCTTGCTCCTAAAACAAGTAGTGAACAAAAAGGAAAATGGTATGAAGCTCATGACTATGAAGCCATCGGTAAGATCGTTGATCATGTTGTGTTGATGACCTACGAATGGGGATACAGCGGAGGTCCTGCACAAGCCGTCTCTCCAATTGGTCCTGTCCGCCAAGTCATTGAATATGCACTGACTGTCATGCCGGCCAACAAAATTGTAATGGGGCAGAATTTATACGGCTATGATTGGACGCTTCCTTACGTACAGGGCGGCCCCATTGCCAAAGCCGTCAGTCCTCAACAAGCGATCGCAATTGCTAGAGAGAATGATGTACCCATTCTCTACGATGAAACAGCACAAGCTCCCTATTTTCGTTATACAGATGCTAATAATAAAGAGCATGAGGTATGGTTCGAAGACGCAAGGTCGATTCAAGCCAAATTTAATCTCATCAAAGAGTTAAACTTGAACGGAATTGCTTACTGGAAACTAGGTCTATCCTTCCCACAAAATTGGCTCTTATTATCAGATCAATTTAATATTGAAAAAAGAACGACATCGTAATCCATTCGCTCTATCTCTTAGAAGGGGTATGGTACAATATACATTGGTTTGACAACTTTATAGATAGAGGAGAACGCCTATGTATCCTGCCCCTTTTATTGCAGTGGAAGGCCCAATTGGAGCCGGAAAAACAACTTTGGCTACAATGCTTGCGAAGGAATTTCAATTTCCTTTAGTAAAAGAGATTGTAGAAGAAAATCCATTCTTAGATAAATTTTATGAAGATATGGAACAATGGAGCTTTCAGCTTGAGATGTTCTTTTTATGCAATCGGTTCAAACAGTTAGAATCAATTGAAGAAAACTATGTGAAAAAACAACAACCGATTGTTACAGATTATCATGTCTATAAAAATATGATATTTGCAGAAAGAACATTATCAAAAAAGCACATGGATAAATACAGAAAGATCTATCACTTGCTAACAGATGATCTTCCTAAACCCAATGCCATGATCTATATAAAAGCCAGCCTTCCCACCTTACTTAATAGAATACAGATGAGAGGACGCTCTTTTGAAGAAGACATCGACCCAGCTTATTTAAAAACCTTAATTGAAGATTATGAGCTGGCCATTGAACATTTAAAACAGACTGACCCAGGGCTTCCTATCATTACAATTGAAGGAGATCATACAGACTTCGTTTCCTCACAGCAAGATTACCAGCAAATTGTACAGAACATAAAGGAGCAAGTGCTATGAACAATATCGAAATACCAAAGGACGCAGTCATAACAATCGCCGGGACTGTCGGCGTGGGAAAATCAACCATGACGAAAATAATAGCGGACAAGCTAGGATTTCAAACCTCTCTTGAAAAAGTAGATGACAACCCATACTTAGAGCCTTTCTATTCAGATTTTCAAAGATGGAGCTTTCATTTACAGGTCTATTTCCTGGCTGAGCGTTTTAAGGAGCAAAAGCGAATTTTTGAATCTGGTGGAGGATATGTGCAAGATCGTTCGATCTATGAGGACACTGGCATTTTCGCTAAAATGCATGCGGACAAAGGCACGATGTCCGAGGTAGATTATGAAACGTATTCGAGTCTATTTGAGGCGATGGTGATGACACCTTACTTCCCTCACCCTGACGTCCTTATTTATTTACATGGGGATTTAGATCATATTTTACATCGTATTGAAGAGCGCGGAAGAGAGATGGAAACTCAAACAGATCGAGCATATTGGGAAGAAATGTACGCTCGATATACTGAATGGATCGAACAATTTGATTTATGCCCAGTAATTAAAATTAATATTGAAGATTATGACTTACTTCATGATGAAAGCTCACTTGATCCCATTCTTCACGAAATTGCTTCTGTTATTCACAAAAATCGTTCTAAAACAAAATAAAAATAACCGCTGCATTTCGAATGCAGCGGTTTGACAATTTCCAATTTTTATGCTTGCGTTTCAATTCAACTAAGGTAAAATCAATATGGCGGAGGAAGAGGGATTCGAACCCCCGCGGGCTTTGACACCCCTGTCGGTTTTCAAGACCGATCCCTTCAGCCGGACTTGGGTATTCCTCCGTATCGACAAGAATTAATATATCATATCATTTCATTTGAAGTCAACATCTTTTCACAAAAAAATTTAAACATGTGTTTTGTTATGATGATCTACCTATAAAAAGCAGCCAAAATGACGGCTGCTCTTGATTCTATTTCGTATCCTGTCTAATTTCCTCAATAAACTGATTCATCTCTTCTTTAAACTCATTTAATGATTCGATAATCTTTGTAAAGTCTGTCACTTGTTTGGCTTGTTCGTTTGTTGAGCTGCTAATTTGTGAGATATTTCCAGACAAAGTGCCAATGCTGTCTTGGATTTCTTTTAAGAATGTATTAATGGTTTCAGCCGCTTCCTTCGAACCATCTGACAATTTACGTACCTCATCAGCAACGACAGCAAACCCTTTTCCATTTTCACCTGCTCTTGCCGCTTCAATTGCAGCATTTAGACCAAGCAGGTTTGTTTGTCTAGCGATCCCGCCTATGGTTTTGACGACTTCTTCAATGTTCGCTGACTTCTCTTCCGCTCTTCCTGCCTGGTCGCTTATTTCTAGGCTTGTAGCCGCCAGCTCTTGTGAATGCGCAGCAATTTGCTCAATTCCACCTTGTAGTTCTTTCGCTACTTTATTAATATGCTCCATATAACCGCTTAATTTCTTTTCGCGATGATGTGAAAAGGCCACTAAAAAGGAGCCAATCACTTTTCTATCTTCATCAAAAATTGGGTAACCTTTTACAGCAACTTCATAGCCGTATAAAGACTCTGGTAAATGACCGTCATATTCTTGTCCTCTTAATGTCATCGCCACGTTTTGGTCTTCTGGGTTCAATGCGTCCCCTACTTTAATGCCAAAATCTATTGTGTTAGACGGGTAATAACAAAGCACCTTCTCTGTATCAGTGATGCCGAAAAGGATACTTTCATCTAGAACTTTTCTAAGTAATTGAGCCATTTCAACATAATAGTCAAGCCTATTCAAGGTTATTCCTTCTTTCCTAGAAGCTTTTAGTTTTTTTATCGGCTTATTTTAGAAAAGCTGTAGAACTTTAGGTAAAAAGAATAAGATGCCATAACGGCATCTTATTTCATCACTTCTTTATTTCCCATATAAGGACGCAGCACTTCAGGAATGATCACTGTACCGTCCTCTTGTTGGTAGTTTTCTAAAATGGCTGCCACAGTTCTTCCTACCGCTAAACCAGATCCATTTAATGTATGAACATGCTCCGGCTTTGCTTTAGGCTCCGGGCGGAAACGAATGTTTGCTCGTCTTGCCTGAAACGCTTCGAAGTTACTGCAAGAAGAAATTTCACGATACGTATTTTGGCTCGGAATCCATACTTCGATATCGTATTTCTTCGCAGCTGTGAAACCTAAATCTCCCGTACACATGCTCATGACACGATATGGCAGGTTTAATAGCTGAAGAACTTTTTCTGCTTGATTCGTTAGTTTCTCTAATTCTTCATAAGAATCTTCTGGTCTAACAAATTTCACGAGCTCTACCTTGTTGAATTGATGCTGACGGATGAGCCCGCGTGTATCTCTGCCGGCAGATCCAGCTTCTGATCTAAAGCAAGCACTGAATGCTGCATAATTGATTGGCAGCTGCTCTCCCTCAAGAATTTCGTCACGGTGCATGTTGGTGATTGGCACTTCAGCCGTTGGAATGAGGAAATAATCTTCTTCTCGAATTTTAAAAGCATCCTCTTCAAACTTTGGAAGCTGGCCAGTTCCTGTCATGCTTGCTCTGTTGACCATGTAAGGCGGAAGCACTTCAGTAAAACCAAACTCATCCACATGTAAATCGAGCATGAAGTTATAAAGTGCGCGCTCTAAGCGTGCGCCAAGCCCTTTATAAAAAACAAAACGGCTTCCTGTCACTTTTCCTGCACGTTCAAAATCTAGAATATCTAACACATCCGCTACGTCCCAATGCGGTTTTGGCTCAAATGAGAATGCTGGCTGTTCACCCCATTTTCTCACTTCAATGTTGTCATCTTCTGTTTCACCAACTGGTACAGAGTCATGAGGGATATTCGGAATTGAGAACAGAATGTGTTGCAGGCTTTCTTCTACTGTTCTTAACTCATCATCCAGCTTCTTAATCTCATCTCCGACCTCACGCATTTCTTGAATAATGTGATCGGCGTCTTTCTTTTCTCTTTTTAGAACGGCCACTTGCTGCGATACTTCATTTCTTCGGCTCTTTAATTCTTCTGTTTTACCGATTAATTCTCTTCTTTTTTGATCTAGTTCACCAAACTTATCAAAATCAGCTAAATCTTCGCCTCGGTGTGCTAACTTTTCTTTGATTTGATCAAAGTCCGTGCGCAGTTGTTTAATATCCAGCATGTGTTACACTCCTTTTTTTATCGAAAAATAAAAAGAGCCCTCATCCCATGAAAGGGACGAGAGCTCTCGCGTTGCCACCCTGATTGAAAACATGCAAAATCATGCTTTCCTCTTTCCTCTGTAACGGTATCACCGTAAATGCTTACTTCTCGTGTTTCAGCATTTCGCTCAAGGATGGATTCAGAATGCATCTTTCACCGATTCTCACCAACCATCGGCTCTCTGAGAAAGAGGGGCTTCTTACTATTTCCCGTCAACGCTTTTTCGATCTTTGATTGTGATTTTAATGTACTATAAGTTTTATCTCTTTTCAACCGTTTTATACAGCGAGCTTCGTTTTGTAGGACTTCACCATCTCAACAAACAGCTGCGTTAACCGGTGGTCGTCTGTCAACTCTGGATGAAAAGAACAACCTAAGATATTGTTTTCTTTCGCCATCACAATCCTGCCATCATATTCAGCTAAGACCTCTACGCTATCATCTGAGCTGACGATATGAGGCGCACGGATGAACACCCCTGTAAACGGCGCATCCAGTCCTTTCACTTCTACACCTGCTTCAAAGCTGTCTACCTGTCTGCCAAATGAATTACGTGCAACAGATACATTTAACAGTCCAAGATGAGCATCTTCTCGATCTTCTATATGCTTTGCCAGCATAATCAAACCGGCACATGTCCCGAAAATTGGTTTCCCTTGAGCAGCGAACGCTTTGATCGGGTCAATAAATCGGTACGTATCCATAAGTCTTCTCATCGTCGTACTTTCTCCACCAGGGATAATCAGACCGTCAACGGCTTCTAGCTCTTCTACTCGTTTGATGATCTTTCCTTCTGCGCCGCAAGTTTCAATTGATTGAATATGCTCTCTCACCGCACCTTGAAGCCCTAGTACACCAATTGTTAGCATGTTCGTTTGCGCTCCCTTAATTACCAGCCACGCTCTTGCATACGCTCTTCTGGCAGTAGATTTGAAATTTCAATTCCTTTCATGGCTGTTCCCAATTCTTTAGAAAGTTCTGCAATGAGACGGTAATCGGTGAAATGAGTCGTTGCTTCTACAATGGCTTTTGCAAATTTAGCAGGATGTTCTGATTTGAAAATACCAGATCCGACAAATACGCCGTCTGCTCCAAGCTGCATCATTAACGCAGCATCTGCTGGTGTCGCAACGCCTCCAGCTGCAAAGTTAACAACAGGCAGCTTGCCTTCTTTTTTGATCTGAAGCAATAATTCATAAGGTGCTCCTAGATTCTTTGCTTCTGTCATCAGTTCATCTTCACTCATCGCCGCTACTTTTCGAATCTGAGCATTGACCTTTCTCATATGGCGGACTGCTTCTACAATGTTGCCTGTCCCAGGTTCTCCTTTCGTCCGCAGCATGGATGCACCTTCTGCAATACGGCGGGTTGCCTCACCTAGGTCACGACATCCACATACAAAAGGTACGGTGTATTCATTTTTATTTAAATGGAATTCCTCATCAGCGGGCGTTAGCACTTCACTCTCATCGATATAATCAACACCAAGCGCTTCAAGAACACGAGCCTCCACGATGTGGCCGATACGTGCTTTTGCCATGACTGGAATCGTTACCGCATTTTGAACTTCTTCCACGATTCTTGGGTCTGCCATTCGGGCAACACCGCCTGCCGCACGGATATCAGCTGGTACTCGTTCTAGTGCCATGACTGCCACCGCACCTGCTTCTTCTGCGATTTTTGCCTGCTCAGCATTGATGACATCCATAATGACGCCACCCTTTTGCATTTCTGCCATTCCACGTTTTACTCGTTCAGTTCCCTTATTGCTCACAATTGTTTCCTCCCATTTGTCTATTCGATTGATTCAACATCTCTATCATACAAGCGAGACAGTATAACAATAAAGAGAATAGTATAACAATTCAATCAGCTGATAAAAAAGGATAAACCCTTATATATAAAGGAATGTCGGCTAAAAAGTTGCCCTTTTCTCTTTTAAGCGTGATTTATATGCTATAATGCAACTATAACAATTTAAAACAGTGTATAACAATTTTGCATACATTGGAGGATTCTCATGCATATTGATATCCATCGACATTCAGATACATCTCTTTCAAATCAGATTTACTTTTCAATCGTTGATCACATTCAATCGGGTCTGCTTCAGCAGGGGGAGAAGCTGCCGACTGTACGTGATTTAGCGAAGCAGCTCAATGTGAGTCTTGTCACAGCAGCAAAGGCATACACACGGCTTAAGGACGACGGATATTTAACAACTGTGCAAGGTAAAGGAACTTTTGTGGATGAGCAGCATGAGCAAACTGACATCCCGGTTCAATCATCTACCTCTTTCGATTGGCAGTTGTCCATTCCAGATTACTTACCGAGGTCTCAATTCGCTCAGTATCATTATGTAGAAGAAGCCATTAACCTTTCTTCTTCTATGATCGATCCAGGACTTTTACCTAACCGGTATTTAGAAAAAGAAATGCAGCATGTACTAGCCAGGCATCCTCAAATTATGTCGAAGTACGGAGAAATACAAGGTGATCTTCAGCTTCGTCAGGTCATTCAGTCTTTTTTAGAAAAATTAGATGTGCCTTCTACTCCTGAAAATATCCTAGTGACAAGTGGTTCTCAGCAAGGGCTTGATCTGGTGTCACGTACGTTTATCGGGCCGGATGATGTGGTCGTCATGGAGGCACCCACCTATCCAGGCGCGATTGATGTCTTTATGGGCAGAGGGGCAAGAATCATTACGGTTCCAGTCGATCATGAAGGGATGAACATGAAGCAGCTTCAAAGCATTTGCGATAAATATAAACCAAAGCTCATCTATACGATCCCTACTTTTCACAGTCCGACAGGCGCCAGTATGTCGATGAAGCGCAGAAAACAGCTTCTCTCACTGGCACAAAGCATTGATTGTCTCATTGTAGAAGATGATCCTTATCGTGAGCTTTATTTTGAAAAGAAGCCGCCAGCACCAATCAAAAGTTTGGATCACGATGGACACGTCATTTATTTACGAGGATTAAGTAAAACACTGGCTCCAGGTTGCAGAATTGGGATTATTACAGCGTCAGGCTCTATATTTAACCGTTTATTAGCGGCTAAGGCCAATAATGATTTAGGCAGCCCTCTTCTCACACAAAAGGCCATATTACCGTTTCTGACATCGAAGAAAATGATTGATCATACGAAAAAGTTAAGAACTGCCTTGAAAGTAAGACGCGATTTAATGATGGATGTTTTGACAAAGCATGCACCGAAGGACGTCACGTGGCAAATACCACAGGGCGGGCTCAATTTATGGCTCAGCTTTCCTTCCTGGGTCGATACACGTGCACTCTTACATGAGGCGCGTAAGCAGCAAATCACCTTTCTGCCAGGCTCTGTCTGCTATCCTGGGGAGCCAAAGCAGAATTATATCCGCCTCAGTTTTTCTTATGTGAATGAAAAGGCACTGACCGAAGGCATGGAAAAGTTATGTGGTATTTTTCAGCAGGCTTTGTCCACACCTCAAAATCATAAACAATCACTTTTCTTTTAACGATAAAAAAACTGCTCTCTATGCATGAGAGCAGTTTTTTATTAGAACCAACCTTTTACTGTATCAACGAGTCCGCCCCAAATGCCAGCGAAGAATCCACCTACACCGCGCATTGCAAGGATGAACCAGTTTGCTTTTTCATCGCCTGTTTTCGTCACAAGCTCAACACCTGATTGGTCTTTATTCAAATAGCCGTAGTCCTTCTCATCACCAGAATAAGAAGTCGTCAGCATGCCAACCTTCGTTCCTTTTTTAATAGGAGCTTCTAGGTTCTTTTTCTTGATATTTACTTTTGCTTTATAACTCTTCTCATCGCCATTTTTTACTGGCACAGAGAAAGCTTCTTTTGTTACGACAGGTACTTCTTTATCTTTCCCTTTATCGACTTCGATGTTTTCATGTCCCTTGATCTGTTGACCTTTTTTGTACATTTCTTTCATCGTAAAGTTTTTAAAAGCATAGTCAAACAGTTTTTTCGCCACGTCGAAACGTGCTGTATGAATATTTCCTTTTGCATTTAGGATGACTGCGATCACACGCATGTCACCACGTTTTGCTGTACCAGTGAAGCTAGAACCAGCTGAGTCAGTAGAGCCCGTTTTTAGACCGTCTACTCCTTCATATTCTTTCACAAGCCCTTTGAGCATGAAGTTCCAGTTTGGCATGTCCATTTCATCGTCTGTGCCTTCTCTGAACTTTGTTTTCGCGATACTTGCTGTTTCAAGAATTTCTGGATGGTCTTTGATGAGATGCTGTGCAAGCAATGCCATATCCTTCGCAGATACTTCACTTTCTTCATCAGGACCCGTACCCTTTGGCTGTTTGCCATGTAAGTCTTTATTTTCTAGTCCAGTTGCATTGACGAATTTGTAGTTTGTTAAACCTAGTTCTTTCGCTTTTGCGTTCATTTTTTCAACGAACTTCGATTCTGATCCAGCGATCACCTCTGCTAGGCCAATCGCTGCTGCATTTGCTGAATAAATAGCCGTTGCTTGATAAAGTTCTTTGACTGTATACGAGCCATCTTTTCTCAAAGGAACGTTGGATAAACTGCGGTCCTGAGAAATTTCGTATACATAATCATCTGGCGTATACGTTTGATCCCATTTCACTTTGCCTTCAGAAATAGCCTCTAGCAATAGATACTCTGTCATCATCTTTGCCATACTTGCAATAGGCAGTCTTTGTTCTGCGTTTTTACTATAAAGAATTTTACCTGTAGAAGCTTCAATAAGGATGGCTGCTTTCGCATTTACATTAAATGGATCTTCAGCCGCTTTTGCTTTGGACATTGGTGTAAAAGCTGTAACAATTAATGCCAGTGCAAGGATAGAGACCATAAGCTGTTTCAACATCTTGCTGTTCAATCGTCATACCTCCGTATTCATCTTTTTTCGACGTTTTTCATATATATTTAATCCACAAGGGCTTATTTCAACACAACAGTATAAATTTTATCACAATAAAGACAAAAAAAATAGACAGAGTCATAGACCCTGTCAAATGTAATTTGATTGTCACAATTTATCAAGAAATTGTGTAGTTTGGTGATTCTTTTGTAATTTGTACATCATGTGGGTGACTCTCACGAAGACCTGCACCAGTCATGCGAATGAACTGAGCTTCTTCTCTAAGTGTGCGTAAGTCTTGTGTTCCACAATAGCCCATACCAGAACGAATGCCGCCAACTAGTTGGTACACTGTATCAACGACAGGTCCTTTGTATGGTGTACGGCCTTCGATACCTTCTGGAACGAATTTTTTATTATCTTCTTGGAAGTAACGGTCTTTACTTCCTTTTTCCATTGCAGCAACAGAACCCATACCGCGATAAACTTTGAAGCGTCTACCTTGGAAAATTTCTGTTTCTCCTGGGCTTTCAGATGTACCAGCTAGAAGGCTTCCGAGCATAACGGCATGTCCACCAGATGCTAGTGCTTTCACGATATCACCTGAATATTTAATTCCACCATCTGCAATAATAGATTTACCATGTTTTCTTGCTTCTGTTGCACAGTCATAAATCGCTGTGATTTGTGGTACACCAACACCTGCAACAACACGTGTTGTACAAATTGATCCTGGTCCGATACCGACTTTCACAATATCTGCTCCTGCTTCAAACAATGCTTTCGTTGCTTCAGCTGTTGCAACATTACCAGCAATGATGTTAAGAGAAGGATACGTTTCACGGATTTTTGATACAGTATTTAGAACACCTTGAGAATGCCCGTGTGCTGTATCAATGACAACGACATCAACATTGGCTTCTACTAATTTTTTCACACGAGTCATTGTATCGCCAGTGACACCAACAGCGGCACCAACAATTAAACGGCCATGTGCATCTTTAGAGGAGTTAGGGAATTCAATCACTTTTTCGATATCTTTAATTGTGATGAGACCTTTTAACGTTCCTTCGTCATCTAAAAGAGGTAATTTTTCAATTTTGTATTGCTGTAGGATTTTTTCAGCTTCTTCTAATGTTGTTCCAACAGAAGCTGTAACAAGTTCCTCTTTTGTCATCACATCGCTAATCTTCATTGAATAATCCGAAATAAAGCGAAGGTCACGGTTCGTAATAATACCAACAAGCTTTTGATCTTGTTCGTTGTTTACAATCGGCACACCAGAAATACGATATTTACCCATTAAATGCTCTGCATCGAATACTTGATGCTCTGGTGTTAAAAAGAATGGATTTGTAATAACGCCACGCTCTGAGCGTTTTACTTTATCGACTTGTTCTGCTTGCTGTTCAATGGACATGTTCTTATGAATGATACCAAGACCGCCTTGACGTGCCATTGCAATCGCCATTTGTGATTCTGTCACAGTGTCCATTCCTGCACTAATAATTGGAATGTTTAGCTTTAATGTGCTTGTTAACTCAACTGATAAATCGACATCACGCGGAAGTACCTCAGACTTTGCTGGAACAAGCAAAACATCGTCAAACGTCAAACCTTCTTTTGAAAATTTACTTTCCCACATTAGTAAATCCCCCTCTTTTCGGCAAAATATTATATGTAGATTATCAACTAGGAAACAGCATGTCAAGGAAGCAACAAACAGTTGCAATTTTTAGAAAATATAGAGAGAGTTGAGGAAGAAGATGAAAAGTTCAGGATGGAAGGATTTAAAACGTTTTTACTCACTCGAAACTTCCCAGAAGTTTCTATTTCAACAATATGAGAAACGGAACATTCAGGATGCGAACGGGCAAGCCTATAAAAACTGTGAGCGATTTATTTATTTTTTAAAACACGGTCATACATTTTATGAACAGGCCGCCATAGCTCCACTAGAACTTAAGCCAATTTTATTATTTTATGGAATGGCGCAGTTGCTAAAGGCATGTTTGCTTACTGTTGATCCTCATTATCCTTCTCAAACCTCTGTCTTAGCTCATGGCGTAACGTCAAGAAAAAGAAAGAAACAGCATTACCGTTTTAGTGAAGATGAAGTGAAAATCCAACGAAATGGACTATGCATGCATGTGTTAAAGCACCTATTTCATTTGAACGGTCTTGAAGATGAACGATTTACGATGATCAATCTTCTTTCGAAAATACCTGAAATGAGCCATGTTCTTGAGTTTCAAAAGCTGCCCTCGACATTAGTCAAAGTCGAACATGCTAATGGAATGTTGATTCAAGATCATATTCCATTGCTTTATAACATGTCAGCTGAACGATTTATTGAGTACTTTGAGTTCCATACAAGTTGGAAGCTCAAACAGAGAGAAGCCAAAAAGCTGACGTTTAATGTATTTCTTGAAGAAAATCCTGCTTTCGCTACTCATCTTCATTATGATTTAGAATTGGATCAATGGTTTATTCCGTCAACACGAGATGCATTTCTAGGGATCCCTGAGATCATCAGCCATTACTTGTTAATGTATAACCTTAGTATGATTGCCCGCTATGAGACAGAATGGTGGTACGAGCTGCTGTCTCAATACATTAGTGA
Organism: Bacillus sp. MC1252; assembly: GCF_056838025.1. Lineage (NCBI taxonomy): Bacteria > Bacillati > Bacillota > Bacilli > Caryophanales > Bacillaceae > Bacillus > Bacillus sp. MC1252. Next base: position 14,642 of record NZ_CM166369.1, on the reverse strand, counting down.
TGATTACGTCATGATTGAACGCTACATGGAGATTGCAGAAGAAAAGTTTCCAGCTTATATCATGATGCTGTTAGAAGAAAAAACAAAAAAGACCAGTTCCGTCTGGAACTGATCCTTAGAAAAGCTTGGCGGCGTCCTACTCTCACAGGGGGAAACCCCCAACTACCATCGGCGCTGAAGAGCTTAACTTCCGTGTTCGGTATGGGAACGGGTGTGACCTCTTCGCTATCGCCACCAAACCTGATGGAGAGAATGTTCTCTCAAAACTAGATAACAACGTTCATGCTTCACATTAGAATATAGGTTAAGTCCTCGATCTATTAGTATCTGTCAGCTCCACGTGTCACCACGCTTCCACCTCAGACCTATCAACCTGATCATCTTTCAGGGATCTTACTTCCTTGCGGAATGGGAAATCTCATCTTGAGGGGGGCTTCATGCTTAGATGCTTTCAGCACTTATCCCGTCCGCACATAGCTACCCAGCGATGCCCTTGGCAGAACAACTGGTACACCAGCGGTGCGTCCATCCCGGTCCTCTCGTACTAAGGACAGCTCCTCTCAAATTTCCTGCGCCCGCGACGGATAGGGACCGAACTGTCTCACGACGTTCTGAACCCAGCTCGCGTACCGCTTTAATGGGCGAACAGCCCAACCCTTGGGACCGACTACAGCCCCAGGATGCGATGAGCCGACATCGAGGTGCCAAACCTCCCCGTCGATGTGGACTCTTGGGGGAGATAAGCCTGTTATCCCCGGGGTAGCTTTTATCCGTTGAGCGATGGCCCTTCCATGCGGAACCACCGGATCACTAAGCCCGACTTTCGTCCCTGCTCGACTTGTAGGTCTCGCAGTCAAGCTCCCTTGTGCCTTTACACTCTGCGAATGATTTCCAACCATTCTGAGGGAACCTTTGGGCGCCTCCGTTACATTTTAGGAGGCGACCGCCCCAGTCAAACTGCCCACCTGACACTGTCTCCCTGCCCGATAAGGGCAGCGGGTTAGAAGGTCAATACAGCCAGGGTAGTATCCCACCGATGCCTCCACCGAAGCTAGCGCTCCGGTTTCCAAGGCTCCTACCTATCCTGTACAAGCTGTACCAACATTCAATATCAGGCTGCAGTAAAGCTCCACGGGGTCTTTCCGTCCTGTCGCGGGTAACCTGCATCTTCACAGGTACTATAATTTCACCGAGTCTCTCGTTGAGACAGTGCCCAGATCGTTGCGCCTTTCGTGCGGGTCGGAACTTACCCGACAAGGAATTTCGCTACCTTAGGACCGTTATAGTTACGGCCGCCGTTTACTGGGGCTTCAATTCGCACCTTCGCTTACGCTAAGCGCTCCTCTTAACCTTCCAGCACCGGGCAGGCGTCAGCCCCTATACTTCGCCTTACGGCTTCGCAGAGACCTGTGTTTTTGCTAAACAGTCGCCTGGGCCTATTCACTGCGGCTTCTCGGGGCTTTAACACCCTAAGAAGCACCCCTTCTCCCGAAGTTACGGGGTCATTTTGCCGAGTTCCTTAACGAGAGTTCTCTCGATCACCTTAGGATTCTCTCCTCGCCTACCTGTGTCGGTTTGCGGTACGGGCACCTCTCACCTCGCTAGAGGCTTTTCTTGGCAGTGTGGAATCAGGAACTTCGCTACTAAATTTCGCTCGCCATCACAGCTCAGCCTTTACGGGAAACGGATTTGCCTATTTCCCAGCCTAACTGCTTGGACGCGGATATCCAATACCGCGCTTACCCTATCCTCCTGCGTCCCCCCATTGCTCAAATGGTGAGGAGGTGGTACAGGAATATCAACCTGTTGTCCATCGCCTACGCCTTTCGGCCTCGGCTTAGGTCCCGACTAACCCTGAGCGGACGAGCCTTCCTCAGGAAACCTTAGGCATTCGGTGGACGGGATTCTCACCCGTCTTTCGCTACTCATACCGGCATTCTCACTTCTAAGCGCTCCACCAGTCCTTCCGGTCTGGCTTCACAGCCCTTAGAACGCTCTCCTACCACTGTTCGTAAGAACAGTCCGCAGCTTCGGTGATACGTTTAGCCCCGGTACATTTTCGGCGCAGAGTCACTCGACCAGTGAGCTATTACGCACTCTTTAAATGGTGGCTGCTTCTAAGCCAACATCCTGGTTGTCTAAGCAACTCCACATCCTTTTCCACTTAACGTATACTTTGGGACCTTAGCTGGCGGTCTGGGCTGTTTCCCTTTCGACTACGGATCTTATCACTCGCAGTCTGACTCCCAAGGATAAGTCATCGGCATTCGGAGTTTGACTGAATTCGGTAACCCGGTAGGGGCCCCTAGTCCAATCAGTGCTCTACCTCCGAGACTCTTACCTTGAGGCTAGCCCTAAAGCTATTTCGGAGAGAACCAGCTATCTCCAGGTTCGATTGGCATTTCACCCCTACCCACACCTCATCCCCGCACTTTTCAACGTGCGTGGGTTCGGGCCTCCATTCAGTGTTACCTGAACTTCACCCTGGACATGGGTAGATCACCTGGTTTCGGGTCTACGACCACGTACTCATGCGCCCTATTCAGACTCGCTTTCGCTGCGGCTCCGCATCTTCTGCTTAACCTTGCACGGGATCGTAACTCGCCGGTTCATTCTACAAAAGGCACGCCATCACCCGTTAACGGGCTCTGACTACTTGTAGGCACACGGTTTCAGGATCTATTTCACTCCCCTTCCGGGGTGCTTTTCACCTTTCCCTCACGGTACTGGTTCACTATCGGTCACTAGGGAGTATTTAGCCTTGGGAGATGGTCCTCCCGGATTCCGACGGAATTTCACGTGTTCCGCCGTACTCAGGATCCACTCTGGAGGGAATGACATTTCAGTTACAGGGCTGTTACCTTCTCTGGCGGGCCTTTCCAGACCTCTTCGCTTATATCATTCCTTTGTAACTCCGTATAGAGTGTCCTACAACCCCAAGAGGCAAGCCTCTTGGTTTGGGCTGTTCCCGTTTCGCTCGCCGCTACTTAGGGAATCGCATTTGCTTTCTCTTCCTCCGGGTACTTAGATGTTTCAGTTCCCCGGGTATGCCTTCTCATACTCTATGTATTCAAGTATGGATACTACTCCATTACGAGCAGTGGGTTTCCCCATTCGGAAATCTCCGGATCAAAGCTTGCTTACAGCTCCCCGAAGCATATCGGTGTTCGTCCCGTCCTTCATCGGCTCCTAGTGCCAAGGCATCCACCGTGCGCCCTTTCTAACTTAACCATTTCTTACTTTAGAAAGAATCACTATGTGTGATGAACTTTGCATTGCATTCAATGTGAATGTATTACTTATTGTTATCTAGTTTTCAAAGAACACGTTGGTGGAGCCTAGCGGGATCGAACCGCTGACCTCCTGCGTGCAAGGCAGGCGCTCTCCCAGCTGAGCTAAGGCCCCGATTTATAGAAGATGGTGGGCCTGAGTGGACTCGAACCACCGACCTCACGCTTATCAGGCGTGCGCTCTAACCAGCTGAGCTACAGGCCCATCTTTCATATCGAAGATATGATGTTGTAGGATCTTTTCCAAGTTCCTTCAAAACTAAACAAGACGAAAACGCACGCTGCTCCATATATCCTTAGAAAGGAGGTGATCCAGCCGCACCTTCCGATACGGCTACCTTGTTACGACTTCACCCCAATCATCTGCCCCACCTTCGGCGGCTGGCTCCATAAAGGTTACCTCACCGACTTCGGGTGTTGCAAACTCTCGTGGTGTGACGGGCGGTGTGTACAAGGCCCGGGAACGTATTCACCGCGGCATGCTGATCCGCGATTACTAGCGATTCCAGCTTCACGCAGTCGAGTTGCAGACTGCGATCCGAACTGAGAACAGATTTATGGGATTCGCTAAACCTTGCGGTCTCGCAGCCCTTTGTTCTGTCCATTGTAGCACGTGTGTAGCCCAGGTCATAAGGGGCATGATGATTTGACGTCATCCCCACCTTCCTCCGGTTTGTCACCGGCAGTCACCTTAGAGTGCCCAACTAAATGCTGGCAACTAAGATCAAGGGTTGCGCTCGTTGCGGGACTTAACCCAACATCTCACGACACGAGCTGACGACAACCATGCACCACCTGTCACTCTGTCCCCGAAGGGAAAGCCCTATCTCTAGGGTTGTCAGAGGATGTCAAGACCTGGTAAGGTTCTTCGCGTTGCTTCGAATTAAACCACATGCTCCACCGCTTGTGCGGGCCCCCGTCAATTCCTTTGAGTTTCAGTCTTGCGACCGTACTCCCCAGGCGGAGTGCTTAATGCGTTAGCTGCAGCACTAAGGGGCGGAAACCCCCTAACACTTAGCACTCATCGTTTACGGCGTGGACTACCAGGGTATCTAATCCTGTTCGCTCCCCACGCTTTCGCTCCTCAGCGTCAGTTACAGACCAGAGAGTCGCCTTCGCCACTGGTGTTCCTCCACATCTCTACGCATTTCACCGCTACACGTGGAATTCCACTCTCCTCTTCTGCACTCAAGTTTCCCAGTTTCCAATGACCCTCCCCGGTTGAGCCGGGGGCTTTCACATCAGACTTAAGAAACCGCCTGCGAGCCCTTTACGCCCAATAATTCCGGACAACGCTTGCCACCTACGTATTACCGCGGCTGCTGGCACGTAGTTAGCCGTGGCTTTCTGGTTAGGTACCGTCAAGGTGCGAGCAGTTACTCTCGCACTTGTTCTTCCCTAACAACAGAGCTTTACGATCCGAAAACCTTCATCACTCACGCGGCGTTGCTCCGTCAGACTTTCGTCCATTGCGGAAGATTCCCTACTGCTGCCTCCCGTAGGAGTCTGGGCCGTGTCTCAGTCCCAGTGTGGCCGATCACCCTCTCAGGTCGGCTACGCATCGTTGCCTTGGTGAGCCATTACCCCACCAACTAGCTAATGCGCCGCGGGTCCATCTGTAAGTGACAGCCGAAACCGTCTTTCATCCTTGAACCATGCGGTTCAAGGAACTATCCGGTATTAGCTCCGGTTTCCCGGAGTTATCCCAGTCTTACAGGCAGGTTACCCACGTGTTACTCACCCGTCCGCCGCTAACATCCGGGAGCAAGCTCCCTTCTGTCCGCTCGACTTGCATGTATTAGGCACGCCGCCAGCGTTCGTCCTGAGCCAGGATCAAACTCTCCGAAAAAGAACAAAACCGAAGTTTCGTTTTTCGTCAGTTTGACTGACTACCTATGATGTATCATAGGATTTTTTTATAAAAACTCGAATTAACAGGTACGTTTTGTCTTGTTTAGTTTTCAAAGAACTTGTTCGTCACTCTCTCAAAGCGACCACTTAAATATATCATATATCTCTATCAATAGTCAACATTTTTCTTGAAAAACATTTTATTTTTTAAAGAAGTTTTGCAGTGAAAGAGATAAAAAATAGAGCCTCTTTTTGCTCCTTTGAAAGGTTAACACATATCTATGAAAAAAGCATTATAAATTTCAAAAAAAATCATGTTTTTTCAAAAAAAATAAAGCCGGTGAAAAACCGACTTTACTTTTACTCAGATTGTTCTTGATCTGACTCTATGTTTTCTACATTTTCTTCACTGTTCTCTTCATCGTCTTCTGGTGATTGTTCAACTAATGCCACTGTAGCGACATGTTCATCATCACGTAGACGAATTAGGCGGACACCTTGGGTGACACGACCTGTTGTCGAAATGTCTGAAACGGCCATACGAATGATGACACCGCTCCCTGTAATAATCATCAAGTCTTCTTCAGCTTCAGCATTGGTCGCCTTCACTGTGACAAGCGGACCATTGTTGTCAGTGATCTTGCACGTTTTAAGACCTTTACCGCCTCGAGTTTGAACACGATATTCTTTTTCAGGCGTTAATTTACCATAACCTCTTTCGGTTACGATCAATACGTTTGCATCTGGCTCAAGGATTTCCATTCCAACGACGATGTCATCCTCAGAAAGTGTGATCCCTTTGACCCCAGCTGCCGTACGTCCCATTTCACGAACATCCGTCTCGTCGAAACGAATCAGCATCCCCTTTTTCGTCCCAATGATGATTTGTTTTTCTCCATTGGTTAAACGAACGGCCATCAGTTCATCTTCGTCACGCAGGCTCAGTGCAATAAGACCATTGTTTCGAATGTTTGCAAATTGAGACAATGATGTCCGTTTCGATACACCGTGTCTTGTTGTAAAGAAGAGGTACGAATCTTCATCAAATTCGCTTACTGGGATAATGGCGTTAATCCACTCTCCCTTTTCTACTTCAAGAAGGTTAATAATCGGAATCCCTTTCGCTGTCCGTCCAAATTCAGGAATCTCATACCCCTTGGCACGATAGACCTTCCCTTTATTAGAGAAGAAGAGGATCGTATCGTGGGTCGATGTTGAGATCAGTTGTTCAACGAAATCATCCTCGTTGGTCCCCATTCCTTGGACACCTTTTCCGCCTCTTTTTTGACTGCGGTATGTTGATGCGGGCAGACGCTTAATATAACCATTATGAGTCAGTGTAATCACAATGTTCTCAACAGGAATCAAGTCCTCATCTTCGATTGTTTCAATACCCGCTGTCACAATTTCAGTTCGACGCGTATCATTGAAACGTTCTTTGATTTCTATTAATTCTTCTCTAATGATTTCAAGAACTTTCTCATTGTCTGCTAGGATGGCTTTTAATTCAGCAATCAAATCAACAAGTCCTTTATATTCATCTTCTATCTTTTCTCGTTCTAAACCAGTCAAGCGCTGGAGTCGCATATCAAGAATGGCCTGTGCCTGTTTTTCAGACAAGCTATAGTTTTCCATCAAACCATTTCTAGCAATTTCAGCGGTTTGAGATCCTCTAATTAAGGCAATGACCTCATCTAAGTGATCAAGTGCAATTCTCAAGCCTTCTAAAATATGAGCTCTTGCTTCTGCTTTACGCAGCTCATACGCCGTTCTTCTGCGAATGATCACTTTTTGATGCTCAAGATAATATTCAAGACATTGTTTCAGTGATAAAACCTTTGGCTGTCCATCAACAAGCGCCAGCAAGTTGATACCGAATGAGGTTTGAAGTGTCGTTTGTTTATAAAGATTGTTTAATAGAACATGGACATTCGCATCTCTTCTCAGCTCAATGACAATACGCATACCATTTCGATCTGATTCATCACGCAAATCTGTAATGCCATCAATCTTTTTATCACGGACAAGATCAGCGATTTTTTCAATCAAACGGGCTTTGTTGACCTGGTACGGGATCTCATTGATAACAATGCGCTGTTTACCGCTAGATGTTTCCTCAATATTCGATTTTGCTCTTAATGTAATAGAGCCGCGCCCTGTTTCATACGCCTTTCGAATACCGCTTCGGCCAATGATTTGTCCTGCTGTTGGGAAATCTGGCCCTGGGATGATATCCATAAGCTCCTGTGTTGTCATTTCTGGGTTTTGACTGATGGCCAATACCCCATCAATTACTTCACCTAATTGGTGCGGCGGAATATTGGTCGCCATTCCTACAGCAATTCCTGTCGCTCCGTTGACCAATAAGTTCGGAAATCTTGCAGGCATCACCATTGGCTCTCTTTCACTGCCATCATAGTTATCTTGATAATCAATGGTATCCTTTGTGATATCACGGAGGATTTCCATAGAAATCTTAGATAGACGCGCCTCGGTATAACGCATCGCCGCTGCTCCGTCTCCATCGACCGAACCAAAGTTTCCATGACCATCAACTAACATATAACGATAGTTGAAATCTTGCGCCATCCGAACCATTGCTTCGTATACAGCGCTATCACCGTGAGGGTGGTACTTACCGATAACTTCCCCAACGATACGTGCAGATTTCTTAAATGGTTTATCGCTTGTCATTCCTAGGTCATTCATCGCATACAAAATTCTTCGATGCACAGGCTTCAATCCATCTCGTACATCTGGTAATGCACGCGAAACAATAACACTCATTGCATAATCTAAAAAGGACGTACGCATTTCTTGACTGATATTCACTTCGCGTACATTTGGTGTATGTTGTTCACTCACTATAAGAACCTCCCTTTACGTATCACATGAAATAAATTATGTGGGAGTAAAATATGTATTTATCTTCACAAGACTATTCTTCATTATATCAATAATCTCTGCTTTATACACATTAATTTACTAGAAAATCAACGAAACATAGAAAACCAGGACATTCGTTTCACAGGCCTGAATCTTGAAAAACAACCTTATTCCAAACAAGAAATAAGGTTGTTCTCAAGGGGACCTATCTAAATATCAAGATTTTTCACGTATTGTGCATTTTCTTCGATAAAGTTTCGTCTCGGTTCTACTTTATCTCCCATCAGCATTTCAAATGTCTCATCAGCATCAATCGCATCCTCAAGTGTCACTTGAAGAAGTGTTCTCGCATCAGGATCCATTGTTGTTTCCCAAAGCTGAGTTGCGTTCATCTCTCCAAGACCTTTATAGCGCTGAAGTCCAGGTTTTGGTGTTTGAGGCAATGTCTTTAGCAGCTCATCTAGCTGTTTATCGTTATACACATACTCAACACGTTTACCTTGCTGCACTTTATATAAAGGCGGCTGCGCAATATACACATAACCGTTTTCAATGATTTCACGCATGTAGCGATAGAAGAACGTTAAGAGCAGCGTGCGGATATGGGCACCATCGACATCCGCATCCGTCATGATCACAACTTTGTGATAGCGGGCTTTCTCTAAAGTGAAGTCTTCACCGATTCCAGTTCCTAACGCTGTAATCATAGAACGAACTTCGTTGTTAGATAAAATTTTATCTAGTCGTGCTTTTTCAACGTTTAGGATCTTTCCTCTTAGCGGTAAAATGGCTTGGAAGTGGCGATCACGACCCTGCTTAGCAGATCCGCCCGCAGAATCTCCCTCTACGATATAGAGCTCAGAGATAGAAGGATCTTTAGAAGAACAGTCTGCCAATTTCCCAGGCAGGCTAGAGACTTCAAGTGCACTTTTACGTCTCGTAAGCTCACGTGCCTTTTTGGCTGCCATTCTTGCACGAGCTGCCATCAGTCCCTTTTCCACGATTTTCTTCGCAGAATCAGGGTTCTCTAGCAAGAATTTCTCCAGTGCTTCAGAGAAAAGAGAATCTGTAATGGTTCTCGCTTCTGAATTCCCAAGCTTCGTCTTCGTTTGACCTTCGAATTGTGGGTTTGGATGTTTAATGGAGATAATAGCCGTTAAGCCTTCGCGCACATCTTCACCACTCAAATTCGAGTCTCCATCTTTGAATACGCCATTTTTACGAGCATAATCATTAATGACGCGCGTCAGACCCGTTTTGAAGCCTGCTTCGTGTGTTCCGCCTTCATACGTATTGATATTGTTGGCGAAAGAATAGATATTACTTGTATAGGAATCGTTGTATTGTAAAGCAACTTCAACAGTGATTCCGTCTTTTTCACCCTCGATGTAAACTGGTTCTTCATGAACCACTTCTTTTGAGCGATTTAAATGTTCCACATAGCTCTTGATACCGCCTTCGTAGCAGTATTCATTTCTCCGCTCTTTTCCTTCGCGTAAGTCCTCAATGATAATGTTAACACCTTTTGTTAAGAAGGCTAACTCACGTACACGGTTGGCAAGTGTGTCGTAATCAAATTCAATGGTTTCAGTGAAAATTTCTGGATCTGGCACAAAATGAGTGGTTGTACCTGTTACGTCTGTTTCACCAATAATTTTTAGATCGCCAACTGGAACTCCGCGTTTGAATTGCTGATGATGAATCTTTCCATCACGGTATACTGTCACGTCTAAGGTTGTAGATAACGCATTTACAACAGAAGCCCCTACACCATGCAGACCGCCAGATACTTTATAACCGCTGCCGTCAAACTTACCGCCAGCGTGAAGAACAGTCATAATGACTTCTACTGCAGGTCGTCCCATCTTTTCATGAATCCCAACAGGAATACCGCGGCCATTATCTTTTACTGTAATGCTATTATCTTTTTCAATTTGCACTGTAATGTCTGTACAATAACCAGCTAATGCCTCATCAATACTGTTGTCGACAATTTCCCATACAAGATGGTGAAGTCCTTTTGCATTGGTTGCCCCAATGTACATTCCTGGACGTTTTCTAACAGCTTCTAGCCCCTCGAGCACCTGTATCTGATTTTCATCATAACTATTATGTTGCTGTTCCATTGCCACGTACATTCACCTACACTTTTCTTAAACGATATATTTATATGAATTGAGCTTTTAGACTTCAATTTCAATCACAAATGAAGCACGTTTTTTGAGCGTGCTTGAGGAAAGAGGAGAGTAATACACAGATTTAGTTGTGACGACGATGGATTTGGGTGTCCCTTGTGACAACGAAATGATTTGTTCCTCTTGTTTTTTAAGAAATTCCTCTACAACAGAAGATGACCTCATTTTGTAATCAACAATTGCGACAATCTCTCGTGTAGAAACAACACAATCATCACCTAAATGAATATACAAGACTCACACCTCATTTATCAGTCAATTACTTTTCCACTGGCTACTCTGAAAATTTCCGCTTCTTTCAGGGTAGCGTGATCGATGCCTTCAACACTTGTTGTCGTGACGAAGGTCTGTACACGTCCCTGAATGGTATGGAGCAAATGAGACTGTCTATAATCATCAAGTTCAGATAAAACATCATCGAGTAGAAGAATTGGGTATTCACCGATTTCTTCATGGATCAGATCAATTTCTGCAAGTTTTAGTGAAAGAGCTGTTGTTCTTTGCTGCCCTTGAGAGCCATATGTCTGAACATCCCGACCATTCACAAAGAAAAGAAGGTCATCTCTGTGAGGTCCCCACAGTGTCACCCCTCGGTCTATTTCTCTGTCTCTTAGTTTCTGAAACGATTCTTCATAGCTATTCTTTATTTTCGACAAGTCTGACGCTTCTGATACCTCTATCGCTGTCTGGTATTGGAGCGTGAGTGTTTCTAGCTCTCTAGAAATTCCAAAATGCAACGGCTGCGCCCATTTTTCAAGCTGTTTCGTAAAAGTAAGTCGTCTTTTGACAACTTTCGCTGCCGCATCAATCAACTGCTCTGTTAAAACCTCCAGCATCGCTTGATCCGTTTGCTTTCTTGTTTGCAATTGTTTCAAGTAATGATTTCGCTGAGAGAGGATTTTTTGATAGAGCGATAAATCATGCAAATAGACAGCAGAAACTTGTCCAATCTCCATGTCGAGGAATCTTCTGCGAATTTGCGGGCTGCCTTTCACAAGGCTCAGATCCTCTGGTGCAAACATGATGGTGTTTAAAGCACCAACATAATGACTAAGTTTCTGTTGTTCAATGTGATTGACCTTTCCCTTTTTTCCTTTTTTTGAGATCACGAGCTGCATTGGGAGTGGACCGTTTTTTTTGATGACTCTACCTTCTATTTTAGCATAGTCTTCGTCCCATCGGATAAGTTCTTTATCATTTGACGTACGATGAGACTTTGCCATAGACAATACATAGATCGCTTCCATCAAGTTCGTTTTACCTTGGGCGTTCTCACCGATCATGACATTGACCTTATTGTCGAAATGAAGTTCGGTGTGTTCATAGTTTCGGTATGAGGTTAACGCCAGACTTTGAATGTACATGTATTGTCACCCGTTTCTACTTCACAACTTGAAATGTGCCATAACCTTCAATCTCGACAACATCTCCTGGGTATAATTTACGTCCCCGTCTATTATCTGGCTCTTGATTAATGAACACCTCATGTTCACTTAAAAACCATTTCGCCATTCCGCCAGATTGGATGGCTTCGGCTAATTTCAAAAACTGCCCTAATGTAATCATTTCTGTTTCAATGGTTATAGGATTAGGCATTGTATCGACCTCTTTCAATATCACTAATATCTAATTGTACTAAAAAACAAGACAAGAAGGAAAGGGGGAAAGCGAACTGGGATGAAAGAAAGCATGGTAAACGAGAAGAAAAGCTGCTGTGCACTCACACAGCAGCCATTTTAGATGAACTTAATACGTCCTTACTGGAAGAATCAATTGCAAGATTGAATCATCATTCGGGGTGCGTAAAAGGAATGGTCTCATCGCACCAGTGAAGCTTACATGAATATCAGTTCCCTCTAATACTTTTAACGCATCCAGCATATATTTCGGACTGAAGGAGATCTTTAGGTCCTCCCCTTTAATGTCATCCGCTTGAACCGTTTCAACCACTTTACCAATTTCAGGCGAGTTAGAAGAGATTTCAAGACTCTGCGCAGGATCAGCAGACAGTTTCACGACATTATTCCGTCCCTCTCTTGCCAAAAGTGACGCGCGATCAATCGCTTGAAGGAATTCTTTCGTGTTCACCACGACATCCGTTTTACTTTCTTGCGGGATGAGGCGAGCTGTATCTGGATAATTACCGTCCAGCAATCTAGAGAAGAACAGCACGTTTTGTGCTTTAAAGAGAACTTGCGTTTCTGTAATCACGATGCTCACAAGATCTTGTCCATCATCAAGAATTTTGCTTAGCTCTGTTAAACTCTTCCCTGGAATGACCACATTGTACGAGCTTTCCTCGTTAATATCTAACTTCGCTTTTCTTAAAGCAAGACGATGGCTATCCGTTGCCGTGCATATTAATTCACCTTTTTCCACCTTCCAGTTTACACCTGTCAAGATAGGTCGTGTTTCTGAGGTGGACACTGCGAAAACGGTTTGACGAATTAAGTTTTTAAGCAGATCTGTTGGAATTTGAAAAGCATGGTGCTCTTCAATTTGTGGCAGATGCGGATATTCTTCAGCATCTAAGCCGTTTAGATTAAATTCTGCTGAACCAGAGCGGATGATGGTCAAATGGTTTTGTTCTACTTCTATTTCGACAGTAGACATTGGCAGTTTCTTAACGATTTCGCTAAAAAAGCGGGCCTGCAGCACAATACTTCCCGGACGATCAATTGTAATGACTTCTAAATCCCCATCTCTTTTAGGAATAAAAGATTCAATTGAGATATCAGAGTCGCTTCCTGTTAGGGAAACCCCTTCATCAGATGCAACAATTTTAATCCCTGTCAAAATAGGAATCGTTGTTCTAGAGGATACGGCCTTTAATACATCTTGGACACCTTCAACAAGACGATCTTTTTGAATCGTGAATTTCATAGTGGTCCTCCTAAATTTTCTTAATGACATGTATATATATTTATTTAATAAAAATCGTAGAAGTACTAGTAGGGCTTGTGAATATGTGGATAAGCCGGCAAAAAGAAAGGAAAGACAGCCTATCCACATGTGGACAGACTGTGTATGACCATGCTGAAGTTATTCACATTTTCCCGTACTAATCATATCAGCTTGTTTATTTTAATTGTTCTTTGATCTCTTTGACATGCTGCTGAAGCTGTTCATCTTCAACGATTAATTTCGAGATTTTCTCGTGAGCATGAATGACTGTCGTATGATCACGTCCGCCAAATTCTTCTCCTATTTTAGGCAGAGAGGAATCGGTCATTTCTCTAGAGAGGTACATGGCAATTTGTCTTGGATAAGCAACTGATTTCGTCCGTTTCTTCGCTTTGAAATCTTCTAATCGAATATTAAATTGCTGCCCTACAATTCTTTGAATATCTTTAATCGTAATGATCCTTGGCTTCGATGAAGGAATGATGTCCTTTAGGGCCTCAGCTGCTAGATCCGCATTGATGTCTTTATTAATTAGAGAAGAGTAAGCAACGACACGAATCAAAGCACCCTCCAGCTCACGAATGTTACTGTCGATTTGGTTGGCAATATAAAGCATGACTTCATTTGGTATATCTAAGCCTTCTGCCTTTGCTTTTTTTCGCAAGATCGCAATACGCGTTTCTAGATCTGGCGGGGTAATGTCTGTAATTAGACCCCATTCGAATCGGGAGCGTAATCTGTCTTCAAGTGTCGGAATTTCTTTCGGCGGCCGGTCACTAGAAATGACGATTTGCTTACTTTCTTCGTGAAGTGTGTTGAATGTATGGAAAAACTCTTCTTGTGTTTGTTCTTTTCCTGCTAAAAATTGAATATCATCTATCAAAAGCACATCTACATTCCGATAGCGATTACGGAAGTCGACAGCCTTGTTGTCTCGGATTGAGTTGATAAATTCATTTGTAAATTTTTCAGATGATAGATAGACCACTTTGGCTGATGGATTATGGTCTATAACGTAATGACCAATCGCATGCATCAAGTGGGTCTTTCCTAAACCAACGCCTCCATAAATAAAGAGCGGGTTATAAGCTTTTGCTGGTGCTTCTGCGACTGCAAGTGAAGCGGCATGAGCAAAACGGTTGCCTGAACCAATAACAAAAGTATCAAAAGTATATTTTGGATTCAGCATATTTTGTGGAATTTCAACAGGCTCTTCTTTAGACATTTTTTTAATTGGAGATTTTGGCATGGCTTCCACTTCGTCCTGATTTTGAGGAATAATAAATTTGATGCTGAGCTCTTCACCTGTCAGTTCATAGATGGTATCTGCAATTAGGTGGAGATATCTTGACTCCAGCCAGTCTCTAGCAAATTCATTAGGTGCAGTAATTGTGAGTGTATCTCCTTGAAGAGAATGGGCTTTAGTCGACTTCATCCATGTTTCAAAACTGGGTTTACTCAATTTTGTCTCTATTTTTTGAAGTGCTTTATTCCACAGATCCAAAATATTTTCCAT